>CAVQEK010000004.1:1440000-2844502 GCA_963711495.1 uncultured Cytophagales bacterium | reverse complement strand
AATTTCGAAATATCTTTTGATCTCCCAATCTGTAACCTGGCGTGAAAACTGGCGCCATTCCCATTCCCTGGTTTTGGTAAAATGGTTCACAAAATCCTTCCCAAACAATGCCGCCGCTATTTTGGAATCTTTCATTTTATCCGTAGCCTCTTTCAGGCTGGCTGGTAAAATCCCGTTTTTTTCATCGCGGTAACCGTTGCCAATTGTTTTTGGAATATCCAATTCAAGTTTGTTGATGATACCATACAATCCGGACGCCAGGCAAGCCGCCATAGCCAGATAGGGATTGACATCGGAACCCACCACCCTGGTCTCCAGTCTCGCTGATTTCTCGCTGTAGGTCAACGCTCGTAATGCCGTAGTGCGATTGTCCACGGCCCAAGTCAGGGTGGTTGGGGCCCAGGCGCCTTCGACCAGTCGTTTGTAACTATTGACGGTTGGCGCAAACATGGGTAAGATCTCCGGCATGCATTTAAGTTGACCGGCCACGTAACTTTTCATCAAGTTACTCATGTTGTTTTCATCATGGCCATCATAAAACAGATTTCTTTTTCGGGCATTATCCCACAAGCTTTGATGTACATGTCCGCTGCACCCGGGCAGGTCTGCGCGCCATTTGGCCATAAAACTCGCCATCACGCCATGTCGATAGGCAATTTCCTTGACCCCGGTTTTAAATAAAACAGCCCTGTCGGCAGATTCCAAAATCTCCGCATACTGAATCGCAGCTTCATACACACCGGGACCGGTTTCAGTATGCAATCCCTCCAACGGCACTCCAAATTTCTCCAGCAAATCAAAAATTGCATTGAAATAATTGCTTTTTTGGGACGAGCGCAATATGGAATAACCAAACATTCCAGGAGTCATCGGCCTGGGATTTTGATGATTATGATCGTTGAGTTGATGGGGTTCTTCTTCAAAATTGAACCATTCAAACTCCTGTGAAAAATATGGGGTAAAACCCAGTTCCGTACATTGCTGGATAACGCGTTTCAATAGACTCCTTGGGCATGCCGCAAGATCCTCTCCTTCGGTTTTGCTAAAATCTGCCAGAAAAAATGGCATGTCCTGGTCCCAGGGAATGGTCCTGAATGTCTGCAAATCGATCCGTGCAGGAGCATCGGGATAACCGGTATGCCAGCCAGTGACTTCCACATTATCATAGGCAGCATCGGCAGCATCCCAGCCAAACACCACATCACAAAAACCAAAACCGGATTTGGCCGCCGCCAGAAATTTATCCTTGTGCATGATCTTACCACGGAGAATGCCATCTATATCGCAAACGGCAACTTTCACCTTGGTTTGATGGCTGTTTTCTATGGCCGAAATGATTTCTTCAATTTGCATATTTTAAGTTTTAGCCGGAGATTTCTTCAGTCGTTTAAGGACAAAAAAATTAAACCAGAGGTATGAAACCAACATCATCGCCCCATAAATCAATGCCAATCCCCAATTGTATACCGACATGGCTACCAGTGAAAATGTGGCAATCAATAAAGCCACGGCCGGAAATACCGGATACATCGGTACTTTAAACGGTCTTTCCAAATCGGGTTCCTTTTTCCTCAATGCGAAAAAGGCGATCATCGAAATGACATACAAACTCAAAGCTCCAAAACAGGCAATGGTGATGATCTCCCCGGTCTTTCCGGTTAATATGGCAATGATACCAATAATCATATTTACAACCAGCGCATTGGCGGGTGTTTTCGTCTTGTGGTGTACTTTGCCAAATGCTTTTGGAATATAACCCACACGACCAAATTCAAAGGTGGTTCGGCCAGCCGCCAAAATAATACCATGAAATGAAGCAATCAGTCCCAGCAGACCTATGGTTATGAGCAAGTGGTACAACACATTGCTACCACCCACAATATGCTCCAAAGCCAGAGGAAGTGGAGAATCGCTGGGGACATTGCTCCCGGCCGGATAAACAATGGTTTCCCAGCCATTTACGCCTACGGCAGCCAGAAATGTTAAAATACACAGAATTACCAGCGTAGCGATCGCCGAACCAAATCCGATCAGGACATTACGCTGGGGATTTACTGTTTCTTCTGCCACATTGGCCACTCCTTCGATCGCCAGAAAAAACCAAATCGCAAAAGGTATGGCGGCAAAAGCCCCCTCGAATCCTCTGGGATAGGCATTGATGGCAAGGTTTTTTAGGTGAAATTCCGGTAAACATACCCCGGCAAAAATGAGCAGTTCTACCACAGCAAGAATGGTAATGAACAGTTCAAACGATGCTGCAGCCTTCACTCCAGAAATGTTTAAAACAGTAAAGATGACATAGGCAAAAATGGCAATGGTGATCACATCAAACCGGGGAAAGAAAAGATTGAAATAGGAACCGATGGCCGCGGCAATGGCAGGTGGCGCAAAAATAAATTCAATGTTTTGAGCCATGCCGCCAATAAAACCCAAATGCTTGCCTAAACCACGGTCGGCATAATCAAAAGCACCGCCTGCTCTCGGTATCGCACACGCCATTTCGGTATAGCTAAAAGTGAAGGTGATGTACATGATGATGATAAATACCGTAGCGATGGCAAGTCCGTATGTTCCGCCTTCTGCCAATCCCAGGTTCCAACCGAAATACATTCCGGAGATCACATACCCCACGCCAAGCCCCCAAAGCATCAATGGCCCTAACGTCCTTTTAAGTTCATTATTCTTGGTCATATTGTTCTTTAATACTACGCATTATCGATTCGATTTGGCCATTTGTGAAATGATCAGTTATTGCCAATATAATTTTTAATCCGGAAAATATAGGGGTACAGTATGATAAAAAAATTTTAGACTAAATGTAGGCTTAGGCTGATGACCGATTTTACCTGACTTCCTTTCCCGGGAAATGATAAAAAAGTGAAGAACTTATTGAACCCAAAATTCTCAATAGAAATCCACTACAAGTCCTGATTTATCGCACTTCAGGCACTTTCCCGGATTTTAGTACTCACCCATATTTTACGTTACTTCCGTGCTAAAATCTGTGAGCGCACCTGATCCGTAACAACATAGAAATATCATTGCGTCGTCTATGGATAAATTCGGGTTAAAACCTGTTATGACGCTCCGGATGATAGCCATTAATGTGATTTTATATTGAATGATACCGATTGGAAAATCAAGAAAAATCCATATGGTAATGCGACATCATCCAATCTTTCTTAATTTCCTTAAATTCTCTGGTAAGTTTTATATCTTTCTAACAACTTAATAAATTGCTTATGGAATCTAACCGACGAAACTTTTTAAGGCTCTCGTTGGCCTCGGCAACCGGAATTGCAGCCAATACCATGTTGCCCAACGATATATTTAGCCGGGATCTTCATTATACTTCCCGGCTTAAAGAAATTATTGTAAAACCGGAAAATCGCTCGAAATCCAAAGAAACCATCAGGTTCTCTGTCATTGGCATCAATCATGGTCATATTTACGGCATGGTAGATGCGCTGCTAAACGGTGGCGGAGAAATGGTGGCCGTGTACGCCAGGGAGCCCGATTTATTGCAGGGTTTCACGAAACACTATCCCAATGTAAAGGTCGCCAAAAGTGAAGAGGAGATCCTGGATGACCACTCTATTCAATTGGTGGCCAGTGCTTCCATACCGGTCGACCGGGCGCCACTCGGCATTCGCGTAATGAAATCCGGTAAGGATTTTATGTCCGATAAACCCGGTATTGTTACTTTCGATCAATTCAGGGAGGTGAAAAAAGTACAAAAAGAAACCAAGCGCATTTACTCCATCATGTACAGTGAACGGCTGAGAAATCCAGCCTCTGTCAAAGCCGGTGAGCTGGTTCAGGCCGGGGCTATTGGTAAAGTTGTCCAGACCATCGGACTCGGTCCGCACAGCATGCATCCTGAAAGCCGCCCCGACTGGTTTTTTGATCCGGATAAAGCGGGCGGCATATTATGCGACATTGGCTCTCACCAATGCGACCAGTTTCTTTATTATACCAACTCCAAACAGGCCGAAGTCAGTTTGGCACAAATCGGGAATTTTAATACGTCAAAATATCCCAGATACCGGGATTTTGGTGATATAAACATGCGTAGCGACCACGCTACAGGTTACATTCGCATCGACTGGTTCACGCCTGACGGCCTGGGCACCTGGGGAGACGGCCGAACATTCATATTGGGAACCGAAGGTTACATTGAATTGCGAAAGTACATTGATATTGCCGGTAGACCGGGAGATAATCACCTGTTTCTGGTCGACCAGAAGGAAACAAAATATTACAATTGCGCCAACGTGCATATGCCCTATGGTGAACAACTGGTCAGTGATGTAGTAAACCGAACAGAAACAGCCATGACCCAGGCCCATTGCTTTCTGGCCACGGAACTGGCCTTAACCGCCCAAAAAACAGCTTTCGAACTTAAGACCTGATGTAGATTAACCGGATCTTTAATTTTCTGACAGTGTCGGCGTGATCACGCAGGTGGTTGGGGTGATACCTTAGCTATTGGTACTCATTGCAATTCTTGTTTCTATTGTTAGAATTTTCTTATTGAAAGACCCGGGTACCATAAAAGGACTTCAAAGATTTTCGGGCAAATTGGATGAACTATCACCCATCATTAAAACCAAAATTTATAATCAATTGTAAGCCTACCCAATTATCGAACCATCTATAATTCAAAATATTTAAACTGAAGTACATTTACGTTGACCGGGCCAGCTTTCAAGGATGCATTCATAACACTTACTTTCGTTCGGTTTTGGTCAAAAAGAATGGAATGATTTGATGTTTGACACAATGCCACAATTATTTTCCTGTAAAAATAAGGATATCCGCAAAATTTCAGCCACCCATATTACCTATTCAATAGAATATTGTATTGAAAAAGAGGCGTGTCCGAAATACTCTCACCAGTGCATTAAATATCACAAATAGTGAGATTTACTTCATCATATAAAAAAAAAGACCACAAAACTTGCGGTCCCGAATATGCTTAAGTTGAGTTTTCTTAAAAATTGTAACCAATTGCGATGGTAATATTTGGCAAAAAACCACTAAAATCTGATTCGGTAGAAGATTCTGAAGCAAATTGATAAATAGGTCCCGCACCAAGATCTAATGTTACACCGCTTTTCCACAACCATTGATATCCGATCAAAGCCCCAACGCCAAAAGCATTGACACTTTCTTTTGTTTCTTTATCAGTCAGATTGTTGAATGATATTTGCGGGCCAATATACAATCCATCCGGAGCAGCTTTTGTTTTGTTTGTAACAAAAAACTGGTATCCTGCTCTCACGCCAATGCCGCTCACTTCTACCCCAAGTATCTTATACCAGTAGTTTGCGCCAATCTGAATTGCTGATGCATCGGAAAAAGCCCGTTGATAACTTAAATTGAAATTCCCGAAAGCAAGTGCGATAGGATTAAGCTTAATTACATTCGGCAATTCTGCCTGCGCCTGAATGCCCGTGTAAATAGTTACAAAAGTGATAATTAAAATTGTCCGTTTCATAAATGAAGTGTTAGTTATATAAAAAAAATATCGATGATACAAATTTGAAACACCTCCAACAAATTAAAAATATGAAAATGAGGGTTTTATTACGTTGATTGTGTTTAACCATTAAATTGGACATAAACTGATGCTTGTGAAATGCAATCATAAGAATGAAATAATACCATTTATAAAGACAAAAGTTTTTTAAGTTTTAAATTTTTGGCGTCCGAGTAATTGTAAATCCCAAATATTGTATTAAATGATATCCTCGTCTGACACTACCTCTTTTGGTGGCATGAATAACAATTCAAATCTCGAATCATCATATGTGCCAATATCTGAAAGATCAATGAAAAACTTATAATGACTATTTGAATCAAGTTCAAAGGAATCCCTCTTATAATGATCTACCAATATTATGGCAGCACCTTTCGGAATATTTTCATACTGTGTCACATCAAAAACATAATTCCCGGATTGGCACGGTTTCACTCTCAACATTGATCTTTTGATGCCAGCCAATGTGTTCATCACGTTGATGGCGATCTCAGTTTTGTTATCATTGGCCAGGGAGGCGAGGTTTATATGTTTTCCATTTAATTTGAGCGCATCAAATTGCTTATCCAAACCATCTGATGCTCCTTCTACAAAAGCAAAAGCAGCTTCATCGCTAAAGCCATCCTCTGAGCCGATTTTCAGGCGGAATTTCGGTACATTTTCATATGGAGAAACACTACCCAAATAAGTGTTTCCATTAAAAATTGCCTTTGCATGTTCATTAACATAAATCTCTGATCTAGCACTATTTGCATGAATAAAAAAAGATTTACTTGAGGCAATGTATTGCGTGCAACCATTCGTTCCCATTATACCATTGTATGCCCCATAACTGCCTGTATTCGAATTCCAAACGGAAAAATCATTAACATCATAATGGACAAAGTCTGGTGAATTCCAATCCAACTCGCATGGATAAACGTTGGAAATTAAGTTCCATCCTCCATGATCAAAAGCACTATCGGTTTTAGATATGGAGTAATAATATGTCCCACTAGGATCAATTCCGTCTCCCAAAAATGGTTTACCTTGATTATCGATGGTAATTGTGTTGGCAATATCATCACTCCAGAAAAATGCTTCATATCCAGTTCCAATTTTCAATGGATCGTTTATGTCCTTTATTGGTCTCCAACCTTCTTTACCTGCCAATTCTTTATCCCATATTTCTTCTACATAATAATAAACATTTGGCCATCCATTTGGCCTTAATTGATTTACTCCCTGTATCCAAATGTCATCATTCCACGAAGATAATGTTTGGTCCTTAACGGAAACCCCAATATATCTCCAGCCTGCCATGCCTTTATCTATAAACTGTTGACTAATTATTTTTCCACTAAATTCAGCCCCTTTCTCTACCGTCGCAATTCTTGCAGTGCCCTGTGCATTGCTCACTAAAGTGAATTTCTTATCATCTGACGCCCCATCCACGTCGATTTTAGCATTTTCATTTAGTTTTAATGTTCCAATCAAATTGATGTCATTTTCACACAGTAACCCACCTGACGAAGTGTTACTGTCAGTAATATTGTACAGGGTGATCGTACTTCCATTCCCACTGATCACCTGCTGGTCTGTGCCAGTAAATTCCAATTCTGAACCTTGGTCAGCAATGTGGCCATTCACCATTAAATCCCCGTGGATGATGATTTTTGACCCGTCCCTCATCGTAAGTATTGCGTTCAGTCCAATGGTGAGGTTGTTGACTTCCAGCGGGCCGCTTAGGATGTAATCATTGCTAATCACCATATTTTCATTCGTCGTGCAATTGGGCTTGTTGAGGTTAAATCCTGTTACGACAAGCAGGATTACAGTAAGCATGACTATTGATCTCATTGACAATTTATTTTTTGAATGTTTCAATTCAGATTATTAAAAATGGAACTTGAATAATGTTAATCAATACAATTATTTATAATCTTGTCCTTCTAAAAAATGATATTATTGAATTGGACCTTATTGGCTCATCAGCTACAAAGGAATAATCTTGCCATCAAACCATCCTTTTCTCAAATACTATTTCGAACCGGTTATCATCGTATGTTTTTACGTTGTTAAGATCGATGGCAAACCGGTATTGATCTTTATCTCCCAATACCAGTCTTTTATTTTCATAACGATCTACCAGAGTAATCACTGTTTGGTTATCAATATTTTCAAACTGTGTCACATCAAAAACATAATTCCCGGATTGGCATGGCTTCACTCTCAATATTACTCTTTTGATACCAGCCAATGAGTTCATTACATTTATTGCAATTTCGGTCTTGTTGTTATTGAGTAAGGAGGCAAGATTTACATGCTCTCCATTTAGTTTGAGCGCATCAAACCGGTTATCCAATCCATCTGATGCTTCTTCTACAAAAGCGAAGGCGGCTTCATCACTATAACCATCTTCGGAACTGATCTTCAAGCGGAATTTCGGTACATTTTCGTAAGGTGTGGCTCTGCCAAGGTATGTATTTCCGTTAAAAATCGCCTTTGCGTGTTCATTAACTGATACCTCTGAGCGCTCACTATTTGCCGTAACCCAAAAAGCTACCCCAGAAGCAATATATTGGATCCCTCCGTTTGTTCCGCTAATGCCATTGTAAGCGGCATAACTCCCGGAGTTGGGATGCCAAACACTGAAAGAGTTCCCATTTAAATCTTTATGAATAAAATTTGGTGAATTCCAGTCCAGTTCACAAGGATAAATATTTCCTAGCAAGTGCCATCCTCCTCCTCCATAAGCAGTACTTGTTTTTGATAAGGTGTAATCGTATGTACCAGTAACTTCATCTCCATTTCCAATAAAAAGCTGTCCAAAATTGTCCAGTTTGGTTGTGTTTGAAAGAAGGGATCCCCACATATAAAAAGCAATGCCCCTACCTACAGGCAAAGATTCATTTAAATTTCCATAATATTTCCATCCATCAATACCGTATATAGCACTACTACTGTATTCATCAACAAAATAGGAAATGTTTTTATCATTATTGGGATATTGCTGAACAACACCTTGTATTCGCGCGTCATCTTGCCAGGACGCCAAGGTTTGATTTTTTATTGCCGTACTGACATACCTATGCCCTGATGCTCCCTTCCCAATATAGCGTTCCTGGATAATATTCCCCCTAAACACCGCCCCTTTTTCTACCGCCGCAATCCTTGCTGTTCCTTTTGCATTGCTTACCAAGGTGAATTTTTTATCATCAGACACCCCATCCACATCGATTTTAGTATTTTCATTCAATTTTAAAGTCCCGATCAGGTTGATGTCATTTTCACACAGCAACCCACCTGACGAAGTGTTACTGTCAGTAATATTGTACAGGGTGATCGTACTTCCATTCCCACTGATCACCTGCTGGTCTGTGCCAGTAAATTCCAAT
This sequence comes from uncultured Cytophagales bacterium, assembly GCA_963711495.1. GTDB lineage: Bacteria > Bacteroidota > Bacteroidia > Cytophagales > Cyclobacteriaceae > CAVQEK01. The sequence goes on along the minus strand of CAVQEK010000004.1, from coordinate 2,835,583 downwards.
TCTGAACCTTGGTCAGCAATGTGGCCATTCACCATTAAATTGCCGTGGATGATGATCCTGGAACTATCTTTCAAGGTAAGGGTTGTATTGGATTGAACAGTCAGGTCGTTCACGTCCAGCAGGCCATTTAAAGTATAATCAATGCTGATCACCATGTCGTCGATTGTTGCAATATCGGGTCTATTAAAATTGAAACCTGTGACAATAAGCAGGATTATTATGAGTGTAGTTATTGTGGCTAATTCGGTTCGATTTGTGCCAGTGATTTCGGAGTAATAGTGCCAGTGATTTCGGTTCAAACTGTGCCACAAACGTATTAAGGATTTTGCTTAAAACGTTTCGTTTTGTGCCACTTTGAAAGATCAAGTTTAAAAAGCGGCTATTTCGCCTTAAAAAGCGATATGGCAAACACACTTGATCTTATGGACATAAAACAAATCATCACCTTGCAAACAGACGGTCTGAGCAACCGTAAAATTGCCGGGGCCCTGGGTATTTCCCGCAATACGGTTAATTCTTACATGAAGCTTTTCAGGGCTTGCGACTATAGTTTTGAAGAGCTTCTCGGCTTGGACAATGCTTTTCTTACAGAACTGTTCCCATCCCATACGACAATCAATAATGATCGGTTCGATGAGCTGATGGGCTATTTCGAACAGATCAACCAATCACGCAACCACCCAGGCTTCACCTTTTTGTACCATTACAACGAGTATCGACAGCAAGTCGAAACACCCTACGGCTACACTCAATTCATGGAGCATTACAGGCGCAAGTATGCCAAACTGAAGGGCTCTATGAAGCTGGAACATGAGGCAGGCAAAGAGATGTTCATTGATTTTGCCGGCGCCAAACTTTACATTACCCATAAGCAGACCGGAGAACTGATCGGTGTAGAAGTGTTTGTTTCCATCCTGCCAAACAGCCAATACACCTATGTAGAGGCCTGCATGAGCCAAAAAAGAGCAGACCTGATCGGATGCATAAGCAATGCTTTGTCTTTTTATGGCGGAGTGCCCAAAGCCATCGTATCGGACAATTTAAAATCTGCTGTGACCAGAGCTCATAGATACGAGCCGGATATCAACCGTTCGCTCAAGGACATGGCAAACCATTACAGCTGTGTGATCAACCCCACCCGAAGCTATTCGCCCCAAGACAAGGCTCTGGTTGAAAATGCTGTTCAACTCGCCTATCAGAGGATCTATTACCCTATCAGGTCCATGACCTTCTTTTCCCTTGGCGAGCTGAATGCTGAGATCCGCAGGCTTTTGGAGAGTTACAACAATCTGCTTTTTCAACGCAAGGAAGCCAGTAGAAAAGAACTCTTCCAATCTGTGGAAAGAGCCTACCTCAAACCACTTCCACAGGCTGCTTACCAACTCAAAGATTACAGAAGGGCCAAAGTGCAGAAAATAGGATATGTTTACTTCTCTGCGGACAAAAGCTATTATAGCGTTCCTTATCGATATATCGGTAAATCAACCTTGATCCATTATACCAAATCTTTGGTAGAAATATACCACTACCATGAACGTATCGCCCTGCACATACGCAACCCTTCAAAAGGGATTTATATCACCAATAAAAGCCATCTGAGCAGTACGCAGAAAGAATATACGGACTGGAGCCCTGATTTTTTTAAGAGAATGGCCGCCAGGCATGGCAGCGATGTAGTGGCCTGTATCGAGGGCTTGTTCATAGAATGCGACTACCCCGAAACGGCCTACAAGCGGGCCATGGGCATCATTCAGCTTCACCGGATTTATGGATCAGAAAGACTTAACAATGCCTGTTGCCGTGCTGTCTATGCCAAAGCAGTTTCCTATCAACGCATCAAAAATATCCTGGAAAACAAATTGGATGGTGTGCCTTTGGATGACTGGGAAAAAGACCATAAGCAATCACATATCCCACCTCATGACAACATCCGGGGGGCGAAATCTTATCAATAATTTAATCACATAAATACAATCAAATGAATAACAATGAAACCATTGAAAAACTGAAACACATGCGGCTAAGCGCCATGGCCGAGTTGCATGGCCAACATGTAAAGAGCAATCAGTTTAACGACATAACACCCGATGAATACCTGGCATTGCTGGCCGATCACGAGTGGGAAGACAGACAAAACAAGAAGATGGACCGATTGATCCATCAGGCTCAATTCCGTCAGAAAGCCACTGTGGAAGAGATCAATTATGCTGAATCCAGAAACCTGGACAAAAATATGTTTCACCGCCTGAGTACCCTGAATTTTATGGCAAAAAAAGAAAATATTATCCTCACCGGGGCTTCAGGAGTGGGCAAGAGCTACCTGGCCCAGTCATTGGGTCAGCAAGCTTGTATGATGGGAAAAAGAGTCTATTATGCCAATACTGCCCGATTACTGGCCAAACTGAAACTCTCAAAAGTAGATGGAACCTATATCAGAGAACTTAAAAAATTATCAAAAATTGACCTGCTCATTCTGGATGATTTTGGCCTTCAGGCCTTTGACAACCACGCCAGAGAAGCACTCATCGATATTATCGATGACCGGCATAAACAATCATCAACCATTGTATCCTCTCAAATACCTGTTTCAGCTTGGTATGATATCATTGGGGAAGGAACAATTGCTGATGCAATATTAGACAGGCTTGTCAACTCCTCACATAGAATAGACCTAAAAGGTGAATCATTGAGAAAAGGAATATTAAAAAATGAATAAATTATATTTTTAACTACTTTACAGCATCTTTCAAAGTGGCACCATTTGACCGATATACCTGGCATGGTCCGACCGATATAGCCATATTGTTTTCATCGGTGTATTATTTATTGAATGTTTATAATTATCAGCATTTTTCATAATACTTTGGACGCCTCTACAGACGTCATTCCCCGCCTTGCGGGAATCCTAATGCACATCGGGAGGAAACCAGGAATCTTAGCCCCCACCCCGTCATTCCTGACGCTTCCGCCAGCTGGCGGAGGAAATAAGCAATCTCCAGGCAATTCGCATAAATCTTTCCCTTGTACTCCATTCCATATTACTTCGATCAGGGAGATTCCTGCTTCCGCAGGAATGACGTATACAGGGGGATTCCTGCTTCCGCACTGCCCAGCGGGAAATGGTATGTAAAGGTAACCCGTTACTTCTGGCGTATGAGAACAAAGTCGTATTTATCATAACCATCCATGTTATCAGCGCTCTATCCATTACTTCCCGAAATTCACCCCAAACCGGAACACAAAAGGTTTGTCGTAGGGTGAGGTGTCAGCATCGTGCAGGAAGTTGTATAATAGCATAATGCTGCCGGTGAGTTTTCCTTTCAGCTTCAGGTCTTTTCCCAGTCCCAGAAAGGCGCTGTTGGCGGTAACGCGTTGGTAGCCATCGCTGTTGGTTTGCTCTATCAGGTTGCTCATCCTTTCGTACTCGCCGTGCACAAACAGCCACAGCACATCGTACTCTGCAAACAACCGGCCGCCAAATACCTCGTAGTTGCCCCATTGGTTCCAGTAGTCTTTGTCCAGTTTTATCCGGTACGTCCCCCCTATTCCCAGCCGAAGTTTTTTGTTCAGTTTATATCCCAATTGCGGAGACAGATCCAATGATGTGGGTGTTTCACGGATTACCTGGAAGGTGCCGCCCAGGTAAAACCGCTTGTTCAGGGGCTCGTCTTTCAGTGACTGGCTTGTCATCACTTTCACCTTATCAACATTGCCAAAGGAAAGGCCTTTGTTTTTGACACTGTTGAGTTCCTGCTGAAATGCCTTCCACTTCTCCGAATGTTCATCCAGGTATTTCAGGGCGTTGGATTTGATGCCTGCATAGGCCTGGTTTTTCAGTTCGCCTGTTCCGCCCGCCTGCAGTTGCCCCAGCCTGTCTTGCATCTTTACCTGCTGGCGGATCTGTTCGATCTGCTTGCTGTAGTTGTTTTCCATCTCCTGGATTTCCTCGACCTTTTCACTCAGGGCTTTATAGGCTTCCTGGTTGGTAAATTTGTCTTCGGCCAGGTTGGCGATTTTTTCCAGTTTGTCCCAGTCCCGGGATTTTATGGCTTCCAGCTTTTCCTGCACTTCGTCCCACTGTTGCAAGCGGCCATCCAGGGCGTCTACTTTGTCCTGCAGGGATTCCATGTCATCCAGTTTCCTGGCGCTTTTCAGGGTGTATTTGGCCAATTTCTCGGCATCTTTCAGGCTCAGGGTATCCAGGTAATGGGACGCCGCTTTGGCTGTATCCTCAAGCGCTTCGGCCTGCTTGTAGTATTGTCCATATTGCTGAACGCTATCTTTTACATCGTTGATCGTATGGAGGTATTCTTCGGCAGTTGCACCATTGTCCAACTCGGTGGTCTTTGCCTCCTGCTCCAGTTGACCATTGTGAATGGGCAATAGTGAATGGGCAATGGTGAAATTGCCAACTGCCCTTTGCTCCCGATAGCCATCGGGACCAACTTCTCCGTATCTTTTTTTGAGAGCAAAATGTAGCTGCCGATACTGTTGCCTGATATCTTCTGCCGAAGTAAATTGCTGAACATATTGTTTATAAGCTTTGGTGAATTCGGGCAGCTGCGCTTTTTTTATATGAAGCTTCCTAAATACCGGGATATCCCCGGCCTGCTGCTTGATCTCACTGGACAGCTTTTCTTCCAATTTCGACCATACCTCCAGGCTGTCGTTGAGCACCTGGCTTACGTTCTTTTTGACCTGCTTTAGCCCGGTGTTGTTCTTGCCATTGAGGTTTACGGTGATGTTCTGCGGCAGGGGATTCCATTTTAAGGCTTGGGCCTGAACAAGGCAAGTGTTGATGCTAAGCAATACGGTGATCAGCCATTTCATGCAGTTATGTTAATTTGAGTTGTCGTCATTTTTCATCAGGCATTTAAGGCTGTGCGCCTGCGTTTTTGTAATTATAGTCGTAATGTTTGACGATGTAATTTTCATCGTCCTTGACCTGTTTCAGCCTGCCCAGATCATCGTACTCGTAGCGTGTAACTTTGCCTGCTGCATCGGTGGCGCTGGTCATGCCGATGAGCGGGTCATAAGTGTAAGTAGTCATCTGAGCGTCACTGGGGTAGATCCGCACATCATCGATGGCGCTGCCTTCTGTCAGGGTCATACTGCTGGATGCATATGGCTTCATAATGTATTGCCACTGGCTGTTTGCATCCAGGTACCAGTATTCGATAATATAATTGCGGGCGTTCGACAGGGTAAAGTTTACCGTATAGTCTCCCTGATAATATTTTTTGCCCGTGTGGGCCATTGAAGCATCTTCCACAACTCCTGATTGCGTACTCTCTTCGAAATTTTCATACAAAAACCCAATAATGCCGCTGGTCTGCGTAACGGTATTGTATTTTGAATATTCGACTTCGCCACAGGCGCCCAGGGACGGAACTCCGCTGTCCGGCGTGGTCAGTGTAAGGGTGAGCGTATGGGTACCAGCAGAAACATTGTTGAATATGACTTCGGTAAGGCCGCATCCACCTTTGGCTAAAGTAGCTGATCCTCCGGTAATGCCGCCATAGTCAACCACGGTAGAGAATGAAGGCGTGCCATTCACGCCCAGTCTGAGCGTTACCTTCCCGGTGTAATCCACTGTGAATGTGCTTGTGGTGGAAACGCCCGGTGCACCGCCGAAAGTTATGGCATTGGTTCCGGTTGACTGTTCCGCTGTGTCTGTTGCATTTAAGGTGTTCTCGGCATTTATTACCTGAGCAATTGGTAATGTTTGATTATAACCCCAAAGGTAGGACACTTTAGAACCGTCCTTTTTTGCTGCACTAAGAATATTTTCTCTATCATCATAATTTTCAAATGATAATTCCGGAACAACCCCATACCTGTTGTCTTTATCAGTCCCATTAAAGGTTGTAAAGGACGATAACGGAACGGAGGTCTCAAGAGAAAATACTTTATCTGGAACGTAATGACCGTTGGAAAGCTTAAAGGTGGAAAGACTACTATTAACGACACCGCTTTCTACCATTGTAGTCTGTTCAATGGGATAGTTAATCATATTGATGGTTTCCATCCCGTCATAAATACCATTAATATCCGAGGGATATTTGTAGCTGGTTTCTATGGTTTTGCCGGCACTGTTTGTTGTAACAGTTTTATTTAGGAGCCGGTAAGCATCATCGTTATAAGTGTATTGAGTGACCTTTTCAACGGTACCTGCAGCAAAATTATCAAAAACGTGTTTTTCTTTTAGGGCGATCCAATTGTAAGGCACGTAATATTTAGCGACCAAATAGTTTTTATAAGGATAATCATGGCCAGGCACATGGTAAATTTTATCATATTCACCCAATTTATAACCCGCAATATTCGCTGTATTTTCCGTATAATAATCATAAATTTCTTTGTGAATAGGAGTACTTCCACCCTCAGCATAAACTTCCATTGATAGCAAGATCGATCTTTCCCAGGCATTTGAATAAACCGGTAAATGTGGCCAATCTTTCGTTGAATAAATGCCTCCAAGTATGGAAATATCAAATCCGTCAGATGGCATTATGGCACAAGACGTAAACTTATAATCTAACAGCTGTACTTGAAATAAGTCTTCAATTCCAAAGCCATCACCTAAGCTTTCATAATCCGGAAATCTGGCAGGATCGGCATAAGAGTATACCGTGCGCCCCTGTCCTGTTTTTGATACGTTAACTGTACCATAACCCAGATCGCTCTCTGCTCCATTAAGCACTGCTTGAGGATTAGCTGTAACTTTCACACATTTTCCAGGAAATAACGCATCAGAGGGGAAAGCAAATACTTGTCTTACAAGATTGGTTACATATGTGGCATATATACATCTTGTATAATCATCTTCTGCTGTGAAATAACTAAAATTAGACTTAGAGTCAAATGGCACTGGCAAGCATGGACCGGAATAACTATAATTTGTTACTACAGCAGGTGCGGATTCCGTCTTATCTGTAATCTTCAAAACCCTCAAACCTGCCACATCACTTTCGCCACTCTTATGTGATTCGTAATCAAATTCGGTAAATCCTCCGGTAGGATAATTAATCCTCTTGAGTACACACGCCTTTTTGCTTTGTTCATCTGGTTCACGATCAGCGCCGTTATTTATGGCACCCGAATAATTCCCAGATGAACCTACAATCCAATTATATACCGCATCTGCCCCTATATAAATTCCTGCAGCTTTGCCCGGCAAGAGGCCTGTATTTGATGCCCCATTGAAATAACCCCAATAATCCTGGGATGGTGACAATCTATATGGCAATCTGAGCGCCGTTTCAGAAGCATCATCTCCAAAATAATCAAAACTGCGCATCATTTTAGATTGACCACGGTCACCGGAATACTCCGTGATCCCATCAAGTTTTAACCGGTAATTTAAATGATTATATTGTGAATTTTGTGTGCTTGCGACGAAATAGGTAGTGTTTAATGCAAAAATACGCTCCGGTTCATCATCCATATTTTTAATCATAATCTCCTTCAAAGCATATGTTGGATAGGCCGAAGGATAGTCCAGGCGAGGATTCTGCTGATCAGGTATAAAACTGGCAGAAGATCCATTGCTCGCGGTAATTTGTTCAAGCTTTAATTCAGTATGCCCCATATCTTGAACGATAACATTGGAATTAACTAAGTTCCCGCTACTGGTATTGGAAGATACAGGTATAATTTCCTCTTTCGGAAGTCGGATATGATTTTGCGTTACATCTTCACGATATGAAAAGGTTATGGAATTGCCTTTTGGAGAAGTGATTTTGCTTAAATACCAGGCGGTAACTTGCTGACCCATTCCTTCAAAGAAGGTCTTTTCACGATTGTTAAATTCATAAATATTGCCGTACTCATCTGTAACAGTAAATTTTATGTTTTCCTGTCCAGGAATATCACTTTCCTTAGACCATTCGATTTTAATATTTTCATGTTTATATAGACATGGAACGCCATTGTTGTTAAAAAAGAATTTGCCCGATTTACCGTTAAAATTGTAATAAAAAATATCAGCCTCATTATCAATTCCATTGTCCCAACCGTGCATTTCTTCCAGCATGTTCAAATAGTTAGTATTTCTATCATAGGTCGTATTGTCTACTTGATAATCACTATACCATTTAAATACATCATCCATTCTGCTGCCATTCAATCCAGTACCGGACAAATTAGGAGAATCTGGAAAATCCCTTATTATTCTAGTGATCACACCACCTGCGTTCAATGACCATCCCAAGCCCACCGAGGAAGCAATTTCATCAACCTTTATCCCAGAAGCATGATAGGATAAGGAAATAGGAACGGAGATGTCCCCATCATTAAGCGTCCACAACGGAACATCTATTTGCGGGGTACCGGTATAATAGCCCACAGGAATATCCCCATACTTACCTAGGGCATATGTATCTGGAGCCGGAGCGATAAACCCAGGTAAGGCATCCTGGGCCTTTAATAATTGCCCCAGGAAAATAAAAATAATAAAGAGTACAGTTTTTTTCATCTTAAATGGTATTTCAGCTTGATCTATTTGAAAATCGCTTTCTCATTTTTTACTTCTTGTACATCTTGGTCTTTTAATTGTGCACTTCCTAAATTTGCCACGCATACTTGGTTTTTAGGTATAAAATTTTAATTAGCAGGTTCTATATGTACGATCTTTTTATTTGTTTAAACTATATACCATATCTGAATAAATACCCCCATAATGAGGCATGAATCTCTATAGTGTTAATTCTTGGATTTTAGTTATCCAATCTACATCGTCTGTTGTAACAGTAGGAATTAAGAAAATTATCACGACATCGTTAAACAATATTTTAGATTGGTATTGACAATCAGAATTCTCTGATGAAGAATGTATACCCTTCTTCGGTAAACAAAATAAAAACTCATCTTTATTTACACCTTCCTGAAAGTAATCTGATGTTGTTAATTTTGATCTGACTGCATCGGCGAATTCAGACCCTTTGTCAAAATTGACATGTGTAATACTTACTGCTTTTCCATCATAAATAATAATTGACAAAGCCTCTCTCTTCTTATCATCAAGATACTTAAAGAATATAAGGCATTTATTGTTATCTAGACTATCGTAAACTTCAAATCCTTGAGCCAGTAAATATCCATGTATCTTTATTATGCCGTCATTTTTTAACATATACGACAATATTAAACCATCTTTTATTTGGATTTCAGGTTCAGAAATATTGTCAAAAAACGAAAACTGACTAATTACTATAAACAAAAATTTCGATAACATATTCTTTAATTAAATTAGTACAATAAAACACAATAATACATCAATATAATCAACTCACACAGCACTATCAGAACCTCTCATATTATTAATTACTAACCATGGCTTCGTGTAAGTAATAATATTCAAAATGATACATATTATAAGGCTTAATGATACTAAAATTGGAATTAACAATAAATTTTTGTTAATTAAGAACACTTGTTTTGGCCTTTCTGGATTAAAATATACATGTAATTTTTCTCCAGATTTGTATTTTTTTCTAGCTGAAAGAGTTGAGATATAAACTTTACGGTTCATTAATATCTTAACCGAAATATCATAATAATAAGATGAGATGTGATTTTCACTCACAACTTCCGCATCCACTATGATCGAATTATTTCTGATACTTAAGTAATTCAACCAATTACTCACAAAAAAATATGATACAAATACCAAAATAACTGACGAAAATATCTTAACTCCTAAAACTTTAAAATTATTCATATCATCTTATTCAAAATTAATTTCACTACTCCTTGTCTCACCAATCACAAACCTTTGACTTATACCTAATTTCAAAGATGAATTTCTAACTTTCCCAATACTAATTGTAATCGAATTTGATTTCAGGGTTAAAGATAAAGGTCCAGCTGAAAATCCCCCTTTCAAGAGACTGTGATTTCCTTTCAGGTTTAATCTTAAAAACATTCCAATTTCTGCTTTTGGGGTCGCCCATTCTTGAACAGATACATTATTAAAATCATAATCTAAGGATAATCTTGCGAGACCTCCAGCTGAATTTTCAGATGTGCTAAACATGCCTAATTCACTTGAAATACTTAAGGCCTGCACTCCTAGATCTCCCTTTGCTCCCATTTCTGTTGATTCAACATAAGTATGCAATTTTAAGAGCTTAGTATCCGCCTCAGCCATCATATCTGGGACGGATTGAAATGCAGCCATAGCAGCGTCCATGGCCATACCCGTCTTTTTTGAAGCCACTAATGCTAATTGAGAAACGCCAAAAGTACCATCGCCTTGCAAAAAATTATAGGTGTCTCTAATTTCCTCATAAGTTGCGTCGGCACCGGCTACATAATCATACCCTTTTTGATATTTATAGGATTCATCAGACTTATCCTCATTTGGTGTAACGTCAATCCATTCTAAATTACCGTTTTCTTGGCTCCTATACCAATCAGTACCAGAGGGATCAACCATAGTTATTGGGTTATCTCCGGTCCACGAGTATGGTGACCAATCAGTATAATTTTCCAGGTGTGGGTCAATCTGCCAAGTTTTCGCCAACTCAAAATCATAACCGCGAGTTTCAAAATCATAAATATCCAGGTTTAGCTCCGATTGAAGTTCTTTACCGTTGTACAGGTAATTGTTCATCGACGCCCTATCCCTCCGTGAACTCAACCCGGCAATGCTCAGCCCAAACGGATAATAATCGTCCTTCTGGATAATCGGTGTGGTAACATGCTGGATGGTCAGGTCATCGAAATAGACTTCCGAGCCAGGGGTTTCATTGGAAAGGTAGATGAGCACGTAGCCGGCCTGTTGGATGGTAATCTCCTGGGGCAGGTTTACTTGCTCGTGCACTCCGTAGTCGCTGCTGCCGGGTACGTATTTGCCTACATCGGTAATGGCCACTTTTCCACTTTGTTCATCAATATAGTTGAAATCCTTGTCGAAGACAATTACATTCAGATAAGCTCTTGGTACATTGGGGTCTTCTGTATTCAGTACATTCAGGCCGTCCAGGATGCTGCCTTCCAGGATGTCTGTCACCTGTACATTCTCCCCTGCCCCGGCAAGGCCCATCGCCGGGTTATGCGTGAGCATGGCTGTGCCAAAGGACGCCAGTACCGCACCGCCCAGCAACTGGTCGTTGTAGCTGCTGGCGTCCAGGTATTTGGCAAACACCCAGGCGTTGATCTTGTCGCCGGGGAATACCTGCAAACTTTTGGCCGGCCCAATAATGTTATTGGTGCCGTCCAGTTTGGAATAATATTCCGGGGCGGGCGTCTCCGTGGTCGCGGCCGTATGGTTAAATTCCGGTACGGTATTGTCTTCTGTTTCAAAGATGTTGGCAAATTCCTCGTATTCCTTCATCCTGGTGCTGGGCAGGGTGTCTTCCATCGTGGCCACGTAGGTGTGGGTATCCGGCTCGCCAATGGTCAGCCTGGTATTGCCCAAATGGTCTTTGATAAAGTACTGATATTTGAAGCCTTCCAGACTGCCGTACTGGTCGTATTTGGCCTCTGCCCGGCCTTCATCGGTCAGAAAGAACCTCAGGGTGTCGTTCTCCGCTACGCCTTCCCCGATATAGTCTGTCCTTTTGCTCAGTTGCCCGTCCTTGTATATTTCCCGGGCCACCTTGGCCCCGGCAGCGTCGTACACGTACCGCATCATATCGCCGGAAGTAAGGGTGATCTCTTCCGGCAGGTTCAGTAAGTTGTATTGTATGCTGTCGATCCCTTTGTTCTTGTCACTGGTCATATTGCCGTTGGCATCGTATTCGTAATCGTCCCCTGCATTAGTGCCGTCTTTGAACCCTTCTTCATTGCCGCTGTCGGTAACAGATTTCAGTTGGTTTCCTGCATCCAGGCCGCTGCCATAGTCATACTGCATGGCGTCTACTACCGACGGGCTGTTGTCTGTCAATCCGTACCGTTTCAGGCTTAGGATATTGCCGTTCTTGTCGTAGCCCGGTTTGTATTCATTGGCGGAGATCTTGTCGCCCAGTACCTGCATGGCATACAATCCTTCATCCTGCCACACCTGGTTTGCCCCGGCCACAAAGTAAGCTCCCTTTATACGGTTCATCTTGTCGTAGGTGTAACCGTAGGCCTTCCTATTGTCGTCCCAGGCGCTTTTCCATTTCACGCCGGTAATGTTGCCGTTGTACTGCAGTTTTTCAAAACCAGTGTTGTAGTACAGTTCCATGCCGAACAGGTCGTTGTCGTCATCGTTTTTGGGGTTGGGCACGCCCAATGCTGCTTCGTTGTCCAGTGCGCATCGTTGATGGAGGTGAGCCAGCCCCGGATGTTGTAGCGGTAGTCCATCGATTGCAACCAGGTGTCCCCGCCATCTTTGGAGTGCAGGTCTTTGTCCGTCAATTGTCCCAAGGCGTTGTATTGGCTGGCGCTCAGTATCACCGGCGGACCGTCATCGATCTGGTGGGTGACCTGCTTGAGCCGCTGGGCGTGGTCATAGGTAAATTGCCTGTCGATCGTATAGGTATCCGGCCAACTGTACGTGGTCTGGCTTTCTTTCACGTTGCTGGTCAGGTCATCGTAGTAGCTGGTGGTGCGGTCCAGGCTGCTTTTCTGATTTTCGGCAATGGTCTGGATGGTCCGGTAGCGGCTGTCGTAATAAGTCACAGCGTTGAGGTAGCTGACTGTGCCGCTGGTCTGGCCCAGCAATTTTGTTTTGGTCCCGGTCACCTGGCCGCGCACCAGGTCATTGTAGCTGGCATCATTGCCCAGTTCCGGCACATAAGTGTAGTCCAGGCTTTCCGCATCCCATTGGCTGCTATTGAGAAATGCGTAGTTGTCATAATAAGTCACAGTGAGCACATCGTCGGAGGTGATACCGGTAGGGAAAGTGGTGTTGGTATAGCCGTGGATGGCGGTGCCGGGGCCCTGGCCCTTTGTCCATTACTTTCCAGGTCGGATTTTACATTCTCCAGGTTGTTGTCTGTTGTTTTATAAGTCCCGGTCATCACGGGGCGGTTCAACACATCGTACTTGGTAAAGGTCCATTCCGAGTCCGATCCATCGGCAGGGTTGCGCTGGTTGCCATCCTGGCTCAGTACCAGCCGGTCCCATTGATCGTATACCATGAGTACCGGTTCTGCACCAGGCACATGTTTCAGGACCATCCGCTGTCTGCCATCGTATTGATAGTAAAACAGCCAGTTCTTGATAAACTGCTCTTGCTGCACCAAGGTCCAGTCGTCACTGGCATCTTCCATCTCCTGCACGGCCTGCGGCGGTACCACATACCGGAGGTTTCCGAAATCATCGTAGACGTAATACGTTTCTGCATATTCCGTCGTCGATTGGTCACTGATCAGTACTTTTTTGTATACTACGCGGCCTTGTTTGTCTTTGTACTCGTAGGCTTCACCACCATTTTCATCGGTGGTCTTGGTCACCATCAGTTCACCGCCATCGTAAGTCCTGTCGGATTTCATGCCGGTATACCAGTTGCCGATGGCAGGCGGGTTGGCATCGAATTCCCAGAGGCGTACTTCCCATCAACATTGGTCAGGTAACCGGTTTGTAACTCATGGCCAGAGCCCACCTGCCAGGCGGCTCCCGCAGCGGCCTGTTTCAGCACCCGGTTCAGTGGGGAAGGCTCAAACGTCGTTTCGGCATAAGGCACTGTATCGTGGGCTACCTTTTCTGTTGTCTGGTAAAAACCGTACTGCGGGCTGGCGTGGTATGTGGTGAGGTTGTCTTTGCCGCCTTCTATGGCCATGGATTGATAATCTCCTTCCGTCGCATTGACTTCTTCGTAGGGCAGGTATTGCACGGCTTCCCTTCCATAAGCATCGTAAGCGATGGGTTGCACCAGGTCGTTGCCCCCGGGGGTGACCTGCTGGGCCACTTTCTGCATCGGACGCCCCAGGCCATCGAAATAGGTCCAGTTGTCGTCCTTTTGGGAAAAATCCAGTTGCCGCACGTTTGTTTCCGTCATCGCCCCGGGAACGGTCACTACCGTCTCATGAATAAAATTTTCATTGTAACTATTGTTCAGCGGCGGGTTCACGGTGATGGTGAGGGTATTGGAAGGTACCCGGCACCCCCGCACCCGTCGATGGCCTGGCGCCGGAAATAAGTCGTGCTGGTCAGGCTGCCGGGAATATAGCTGTCAGCGGTTGCCCCGCTTATATCACTCCAGGTACTGTTGTCTGTGGAAGACTGCCACTGATAGGTTGGTGTCCCGTTCCCACCGGAAGGCGCTGTGGTATTGTACAGTTCCCCCGGGCTTGTGTTGTAATCAACCGTTGTGGTCAAGGCCCCGATTGCACCGCCGTCCAGGGAACTCCCCAACTGGGTGACCGGCACCTGCCCGATAGGCGTGCCATCGGTATAATATAGGAAGATGGCATCGGTGCGGCTGGACGATGAAGGGTTCGGTTCACAAGTGATCTGAAGTGTTTCGTAGCCATAGGTTGGTGAGGGCGTCGCGGTGATCCAAGGCGGTATGGCGACGTTCAAGCTGCAAGAAACGGTGTCCTGGAAAGTGATATCCAGGAACTGTGTGCCCAGTGGGGCAGGCATCAAAGGAAAGGCTTGCCGGGCTGAAACCGGTGACCGTGCACTGGGCTTTTGTGATATTGGCGTTCAGGGCAAAAGCAGGGCCACGGGACAAGAACACCAGGTACTTTGTCAAATTCTTGTTGTCCTTCAATAATTTTGGGTATCGTGTGGCCATTTCAGTTCAGTGGTTTGTTTACAATGATCAAGGCAGGGCCATCGTCGATGGTTGCATTTATGGTATCGGTATACAAGATCAGGCCGGTGCCCCAGGTATTGGTTACCTTGCACCGGTACTGCCCAACTTCACTGGTGTCTGCGATGTCCCTGGTGTATTTGGCATTCGTTTCCCCCGACACCCTCCCAAGTGCCGTTGTTGTATTTCTGCCATTGGTACTCGTTGTATTGCCCCCCTGTCGATATCTGAAGGGTCATCTGGCTGCCTTGGATAAAGCTGAGGTGGCCAGGGGCAGGGATGTTGGATTGAGGACTGTATGTCAATGAATTGAATGGCTGCACGCCGACGGCCGTAAACTGTTTTTCCAAATCCACAAAATCAAGATTGTCGCTCGAGAGGTCTATCACCATCGAATCCTTTTGCAGCAGCAGTTTAAGGTCCGGTATCTCACTGATCTTGTTGCTGTCAAGAGACAGGGTCCGCAATTGATCCAGCAAATCCAGGTTATTGGTGATGGTCCCGGTGAGGTTATTGTTATCCAGATGGATGTCGGTCACGTCTCCATTTTCTACAGTAATACCGTACCAGGTAGAAAAATCTGCATTCTGGGTTCCCTGAAGCCATTTGGTGGTATCTGTCCAGGATGGCGACCGGATTGGTTGTAGGTTCTTCGAGCACGGTGTATTCTATGGAGTCCGCAACTTCTCCTTCGTATTCATGAGAAATGTTCATCGGATAGTATCCTGTCCGGTACACTCGCTCTGTAAATCCACTTCGAATTGTATTTGTACAGAATTAAGGACATCGGCAGCGGTGCTGTCCCGCTTATCGGCCTGGATAAAAACGGATTGGTAATTTGGCTGCGTGAATGGCCTTGCCTCCTACGCAATTTTATGCCCTCGGCACTATAGTCTATGTCCGGATTGTCTTCTTCCCACACCACTCGAACAGCTATGCAATTGGGTCTGTTTACATAAAAAGTAGGGTTGACCAGCGTGTAAACAAAATCATATTGGTACTGCTGATATCCTTGATATGGAATCTGTGGTTTATAAACCTCAAAGGGAGAAACAATTTTAGTGGTGTCGTAATAGTATACCTTTTTAATATTGGCTACATCCTGTGGTGTATAGTTACTTGTATTGAATTTATATTCATGTAGGTAATACGGGTTTAGATTTTCCGATGTTTTTGTAATGTATAAAATGTTCCCATTATGATCATGAGTCGTCCGAATGGCATCAACTTCTGACACATCGGGTAGATTAAAGGTGCAATCATTGAATATCATGTTTGAACCTCGTCTTACATTGCCGGTGTATCCAAGTTTAAAAACACAACTGTTAAAATTTACAGTCATCCCACCAATATTGTTGGCAGCCCAAACTTCACCCGTTATAAATGACACATTATCAAATGAAACCTCAGATTTGAATTGATTCCAAAACTGGAAAGAATCGAGTTCCTTACATTCGATTTTCAATGTGCTATTATATTTAAAATTGATAGCATTGCGATCATCAAAACCCGAAACCGTAGACACATAAAACCGGCCCTTTCCAAGCACTGTATAATCCCCTGCTCCACCACGCCAGTCACTGATGATCGAACGGCTGGATGTGTTGTCTGTGTTATACCACACCACCGCATTTTCTTCAAAGTAAATATCTACTCCTGGCATGGTCACCCAGTAATCCTGGTAGGTTCCCTTTCGAATATACACCAAGTATTTTAAACTGTCTGATTGAGAGCGATTATAAGCCTCGACAGAGGCTGTATGTGGTAATGCCCAGGGGTGGGTAATATCGTCAACTACTGCTGTAGAGTCAATGCCGTACATGGTTACATACAGTACAGCATCGTAGTTGTTGATAACGCTGTCAATTGCAATTGTTTCTACCCGAACTGGCCCTGTAAAAAGTGTAAGTCCGGTTACTTGATCACTGGTCGCTGTACAACGATAGATCCCAGTATCCGAAACCTTAAACGCTCCGATTTGAAATACTGAATCAATTGCTCCCTGAATATCTGTCCATGTGGTGTTTTCCTGCTTTTGCCATTGGTAATGGGTATACTGACCTCCAATATGAGATCCTATGGCTAGCTGGTCGTTTACCGAAAGATATAAGGTATCCGGTTCACCGATTAATTTTTGAGGGGTGTAATCAACTTGATGAAACTGTATGATCTTCTCTTCAAGTTCACTGAATTCTAATTTGTTATTTTCAACTTCCAGCGATGAATATCCCCAATTATCCCATTCGGTTGTCCATTCTTTGAATAATTACCAAACCTGTAAGGTTATTATTATTTAAATTTAAATCCATCTGCAGCCCATATTTTCCCAATTGTAGAAGGAATGTCTCCCTTAATATTATTATAACTTAAATCTATTCTTTGAAGTGATAATAAATCCCCGAATTGATTAGGTATTTCGCCAGATAAATTGTTATCGGATAAATCCAAATCATTAACATCAGGACTACCATAATTATAACTTTTTGTGTTTACACCATACCACTCGGAAAATGGTGTGTTCTGATCGCCCCAATTTGTATTGTCAAACCAATTAGTGCTTTTAAGTGAATCATATAACGCTTGTAAAGCATTGTATTCTTCATAATCTGGAACATCCCCTTGCGGATAAGTCATCGCTTCTTTGGTTTCAGTAAATTCAGAGGAAAAATATCCATTCCTGGCCTGTAGCTTATAGGAATAAGTCACACTATCTGCGAGCATACTATCAGCGAATTCAGTGACACCAGCCGGTATATATATAGCTGTATCTGCCAGGCCATCTCCATCACCGTCTCTCTGGATCTCAAAAGAATCTAGCCCCCGGAAACATCGGTCCATTTGATCTTAATTTGACTCTCCGACATGGAATAGACCAGGAAATCCGTGGGGGTGGCTAAAGTAACCGTATTTCCGATATAATATGAGTCTTCATTGCTGTATCCTGAAACTCCGGGTAATGTGTTGTAGGCTATGATTCTGTATCTATAACTGTTACCAGAGGTTACTGAACTGTCCGTGTAACTAGTGGCATTTACCAGCAAACTATCCAAGTATTGGTATCCGCCATCATTGACATCTTTTTCAATTAAAAATCCATCTTCAACGTCGGAATCCGTCCAAGTCAAATCAACATAATTATCCTGATTCAGATTTGCATCGAAATTTGCCGGAACAGAAGGAATATTATCCGTATCAGAAATCCAGAAATTTATATCTCCAGAATTCCTGACATCTCCATTGATAAGGTATGCCTTTGCTGTTATATCGTAACTGCCAACACTGTCCTTTAGCCAATCGATTTGATAGGGTTCCCAGTTGCTTGTTCCTACCTTCCTATCGTTGGCATAAAACTCAACACGGTCTACGTAAGCGCCTGCACTGTTCGTGTTTATTCTAACTTCATGGGTAGTATCTTCCGAATGAGAATCATCCGTTTTCGCAGGACCAAAATATTCGATATCATTAGCAGGATCTCCACTCCCCGTAAACATCACCTCCCGAATGGAAATATCATAGGGACCGGGGTATCCATTCTCTTACAATCGTGATATTCTTTCTGTGTATCAGATTACTGTAATCAAATTTTGAAAGTGGTATATTGATTGTAAACCATTGATCATCATCCACTATGGCGCCGATGAATTCATTATACCGGGAACTCATTGCCTATGTTGATACCGACCTTGCTCCAATCCGTATTGCCCAAATTATCGCGCATCACGATCTTTAACTCCGAGTATTTACACCTCCATTGGTAAGATCTATATAATCATTAGCCCATATTGAATTTGAATTTTGGCTCGAAAATGACCCCCGACCACTGACTCGACTGAGAGGACATACGCAAATAAGGGATGTTGATATTGTTATCATTAAAATTGGCTGTCCCGCTCAGTCTAATGGTATCGCCAAATTGATAATTACTTTGAATCTGTACTAACAGTAACATTAATTGAAGGAACAACTTCATAATCTGTTGATGAAGTAACCGTCTCATAACTTAATGCCAGGGTATCGTTAATCAACGCTTTTACCTGATAACCATATCTTGTGTTGAATTGGAGGTCATTATCCTGGTACGATATTGTATTGGCTGTCGCAGTGTCAATGGCAACATAATTAATGCCATCGAGAGTCCTGTCGATTTCAAAACCATCCTCATTGTCACTATTGTCCGACCAGTCAAGTCCTATCTGCGATTCGGAAATCGTACTGGAAATAAGACTATCGGGAGCCTGAGGGTCAATTGAATGTTGGGACGAGATTTGTACCTGATCAAATATGGCTGTACAAAATTTGGTGCTTGAATGGGCAGTCACTGCCAATCCAATATATGTAGTCGGATTTAGATCAATGTTTATCGAATCGCCCACCTGGGTCCAGTTAGTCCCATTCTGCGATGTGTATGCTGTAAAACTATTGCCCGACCTGACTAACCGAACCCAATAGGGTACCGACACCGCCACACCAAGCGTATTTTGACTATTACCATTGGTAACTGACCTGTACTGAAACGTAATGCCATGTTGGGGAGTAATGGCAACCATCAGGTTTTTGGCATTTTTCTCCAAAGTATTCCTGATCATCACGCCAGCCTTAGCCCATTCGCTTGTATTATCCTGGCTCACTATTCTGGCAATGATCTCGCCATCACCAAAAAATGTTTTATAGACAAACTGGAAACGATCATTGGAATTCTAGAATATCCAACCCTGAACCTCTTACGGCAAAAGTCCCATTTATCCACGCTGATGTTCCAGTGGAATCCACATCACCTATATCCTGATGTTCCCAATCTGCCGGTAATTGGGAATAGGTTACTGATGAAACCTGTACCTGATCAAAAGTGGAGGCACCTATCTTGTGATCATCATGTGACGTTACGGCCAATCCTACAAACACCGAAGCACCCATTTGAATATAAACCGAATTCCCTACCTGGGTCCAATTACTGCCATCTGGAGAAGCATAAGCCGAATAACTGTTTCCCACCTTTACCAATTTTACCCAATATGGGGCTTGTACTGTCGCCCCTAAATAATTAACAGTTCCTTCACCAATATTTGACCTATACTGAAAAATCAGGCTATTTGCTGGGGTGACGGCTATCATGAGGTTCCTTGTGCTATCATCGAGCGATTGCCGGATCATCACTCCTGACTTGGCCCAAATATTAGTATTTTCCTGACTGATTATCCGGGTGACAATCTGCCCATCACCGGAAAATGTTTTATAAACAAAATGAAATTGGTCTTTTGCAGCCAAATATCTGCTCCGGAGCCATTAACAGTAAAAATACCATTTGAGTAGCTCGCCGAACCTACGGAATGCACATTGCCAATGTCTTGGTTCTGCCAGCCGGAGGGTAACTGTGCATAGCTTATTGAAGTAAGAACGAATACAAGGATGCAAAAGACCAGGTAAAATTTCCACTTTGGTGTGGAGTGTAGTTGATTTATTGTAATAACGGGTTTCATTAATTGATCAAAATTTATACAAAATCATATCGCATTCTATCCAAGATAGACGTCGATACTTTTCCAATTACAGCAAAATTATCCTGGAAATTTGTTATACAATATCAACCCCTCGACCTGTAAATCAGGACAATTGCATTATTCAATAGCAGGTTGTGGATGTGTACAGATCACTAGTAATGCCTTTCAGATCGAATTTTAAATTGAACAAACGATTAAAAATGATCTGTTTCGTATATTCGAATATACAAAAAAAATATCAAATATTTACACAATAAAAATAATAAAATTTTTTATCAATAATAATGAATATCTATAGCCTTAAAATTTAAAGTAATACTTAAATTGCTGATTACTAATAAATTGTATGGTCGGTGTTATAATTTTAATTTAAATAAAATAAAAATATAGATGAATTGCCTCAAATAATACATTAGTCACCTGCACGATTTTGACTAAATTCATACTTGGAGGTTTTATTACTTTAACTTTAGCCCTTCAAAAACACGTCAATCAAAAATATAATAGTCGTATGGTCTCAGGGTCTTGTTTCTGATGAATCCAATCATTCAATGCCCATTTTTTTACAATAAAACTTTCCATAAAATCCGAAACTCGCTAAATGTCCCCCAATAATCTTTCCCCATCCAATATTCTTACAGACCATTATCCATGTCACTTCGTCATCCCTTTATCCCCATTTTTCACCAGTTCATCATATATTAGTCCCGGCGAATCCATTGATCTGTGCCCCTGCTACATGCATTTCCGGGTGAATCTGCTTATCTTTATGAAACATTTTTTTAAATGAATCCCTTGTTTCCACATCAACGTGGAAATGGCTTGATGCTTTTTATATGAACAGTCCAATAAACCAGGATCCCGAACAGATCGCCCGTGATAAAATTGACAAACAACTGATTGCCGCGGGCTGGGCCATCCAGGATAAGCATCAGATCAACTGGAGCGCTTCTCAGGGGATTGCCGTCAGAGAATACCAGACTTCTTCCGGCCCGGCCGATTATGTGTTGTTTGTGGACCACAAACCGGTTGGTGTCATTGAGGCTAAGAAAGAAGATGAAGGATACCGGATCACCACAGCGGAAGATCAATCCGCTGGTTATGCCACCGGCAAATTGAAATACCTGGACAATGATCCACTGCCTTTTGTCTATGAAAGTACCGGTACTATTACCCGTACCACGGACTACCGGGACCCCAAACCACGATCAAGGCCAATATTCAACTTCTTAAGACCGGAAACACTGTCCGAATGGATGAAACAACCAAAATCCCTTCGTACCCGGTTGCTGGACCTGCCGGAACTAAATCGTACCGGGCCGCGACAATGCCAGATCAATGCCATCACCAACCTGGATCAATCTTTTAAAGAAGGGCGGCCAAGGGCATTGATCCAGATGGCCACCGGTTCGGGGAAGACATTTACCGCCATTACTTCCATTTATCGGTTGTTAAAATTCTCGCAGGCCAAGCGGGTCCTTTTCCTGGTGGACTCCAAAAATCTCGACGAGCAGGCCGAACAGGAGTTTATGGCTTACGAACCCAACGACGACAACCGCAAATTTACCGAACTCTATAACGTGCAACGCCTGCGTTCCAGTTATATCGCTTCGGACAGCCAGGTATGCATCAGCACCATTCAGCGTTTGTACTCCATACTAAAAGGCGAAGAACTGGACGAATCCGCAGAAGTGGAAAATCCCGCCGAAAAAAGCTGGCAGCCCAAAGACGCCGCTTCCGGTGGTGTACAATGAAAAGCTGCCCATAGAATTTTTTGATTTTATTGTGATCGATGAGTGTCACCGCTCCATTTATAATTTGTGGCGCCAGGTGCTGGAATATTTCGATGCTTTCCTGATCGGGCTGACGGCCACGCCGGATACCCGAACGTTCGCCTTCTTCAATGAAAATATCGTCTCGGAATACGGACACGAACAAGCGGTGGCGGATGGGGTGAATGTGGGCTATGATGTCTTCACCATCGAGACGGAGATCACCAAACAAGGGGCCAGGATCAAAGCCAAAGAATATGTGGACAAACGCGAAAAGCTCACCCGACGCAAGCGGTGGGAGCAGTTGGATGAAGACCTGCAATATTCCGCCAAACAACTGGACAAAGATGTGGTCAATCCGAGCCAGATCCGCAATATGTACGGGCATTTAAGCAACGGCTGCCGGAAATATTCCCCAACCGCCAGGAAGTACCCAAAACATTGATCTTTGCCAAAACCGACAGCCATGCCGACGACATCATCCAGATCGTGCGGGAAGAATTCGGCGAAGGTAATGCCTTTTGTAAAAAACTGACCTACACGGAAAAGGACCCGAAATCGGTGCTGGCCCAGTTTCGCAATGCCTACAATCCACGCATTGCCGTGACGGTGGACATGGTGGCGACCGGTACCGATGTAAAGCCCCTGGAATGTCTGATCTTCATGCGGGATGTGAAAAGCCGCAATTACTTTGAGCAGATGAAAGGCCGTGGTACCCGCACCTATGGTTACGACGATTTGAAAATGGTGACGCCGTCTGCCATATCTTCCAAGACCCATTTTGTGATCATCAATGCAGTGGGTGTGACCAAAACATTGAAAACCGACAGCAGACCCTTGGAACGTAAAAGAAGTACACCGTTGAAAGACCTGCTGGGGGCTGTGTTTATGGGCGCCCAGGATAAAGACCTGTACCGGAGTAGGCCATTTTGATTTTGAAGTTTTAGGTTTTGGCATTCTTATGCAAAATGTTTGAAAATATTGCCATTTTATTTAAACAATTAACGACATTGAGGACGCAGACTAGAGTAGATTTGTTTGAACTACTAATTCTAAATGCTCATTTACTACTCAGTCAAAAAGTGAACTTGATTTATAGATATTACCATGAATAATGAAGCCACGCAAGAAGATTACCTGAAAAACAGGTTGGAAGATCAGTTGAATTGGTATGAAAATAAAAGTATCAAATGCCAAAAAATGTATAAAGGGTTACAATTGGCGAGTATCGTTATCGCAGCATTGATTCCGAAGAAGGCCCTCGAACAATTTAAGAGGGGCCAATCCTTATTTGGGAAAGACGGTGCTTTTGCGCCGATGTTGAAACAATTTTTAGAGACGGCTCTCGAGGCCGAGATGGAATCGCATCTGGATGAAGATGAACGCAACAACGGCAATAAGCGTAACGGTAAAGGAAGAAAGACCATAAAAAGCAGTACAGGAAGCTTTGAACTGGAGACTCCGCAAGATCGTCAAAGCAGCTTTGAGCCTGAGATTATCAAGAAGCGAGAGACTATTCTGGCAGATAACCTTCAGGATAAGATCATAGGTCTCTATGGCCTTGGCATGAGTTTCAGAGATATCAGTGAACATATCAAGCAGATGTATGATACCGATATTTCCCATACGGTACTAAGTCAAATAACCGACCGTATTATACCTGAAGTAAAGGCATGGCAAAACAGGCCTCTGGAAGAGGTTTATTGTATCGTCTGGCTGGATGCGATGCACTACAAAGTACGCTCCGAAGGCAAGGTTCAGCACCGTGCTTTATACAATATTCTTGGCATCAACAAGGAAGGCAGAAAGGAGGTATTGGGCATGTATGTATCTGAGAGCGAAGGAGCTAACTTCTGGCTTCAGGTCTTAACTGACCTGCATAACCGAGGATTAAAGGACATACTTATCGCCAGTATCGACAATCTGAAAGGCTTCAGTGAGGCCATACAGAGCGTCTACCCTCAGGCCGAGGTACAGAGCTGCATTGTACATCAAGTACGAAATTCTTTAAAATATGTGTCCAGTAAAGATCAGAAGGTATTCCTGTCAGATTTGAAGTGTGTTTACAGGGCAGAGACCAAGGATCTGGCAACAACGGAATTGGAGAGACTGTCCGAGAAATGGGCAGAAAAATACCCGGTGGTCATTAAATCCTGGCAAAGCAATTGGGAGAAACTCACCACCTATTTTCAGTTCACCGAGCCAATCAGAAAGATCATCTACACCACCAATGCAGTGGAAGGATTTCACCGCCAGGTCAGGAAAGTCACCAAAACCAAAGGAGCTTTTCCTTCAGATATGGCACTGATGAAGCTTGTTTATTTGGCGACCAAGAACATAGAAAAGAAATGGAGCCAACCGCTTCATAACTGGTCGACAACAGTACAGCAGCTTAGCATTCGATTTGAAGGAAGGCTAAAACTGGATATATGAGCAATTTACAAAAGCAAAGATCGGTCAATTGTCAGAACCCGTCAAGGGTATATAAACCGCTTCGTACCTCAGCCGCCCTTGACCGAACCTGTCAATTGACCAAAACAGCTATTGAAAATTGATCAAAAAGAAAAAATGTATAATTTTGAAAACAAACCTAATCCCAGACAGAGTTCAGTTTACACTTCCTTGATTCCTTTATTTGCAGGTTACATATCTGATTATCCAGATTTAAAATATTTTGTGGGGATTTTGGGTGTACTTGTGGGAGTTTTTACAGCCATGAACAGTTTATACAAATACCAAGAAAACTGGGTTGCCTATCGTTCCACCTGTGAGTCATTGAAACATGAAAAATATCTTTATACTACAAACTCAACACCTTATCAGGGTAAAGATTCCTTTAATTTATTAGTTCAGAGAGTAGAAATGCTGATTTCCCAGGAAAATTCAAGCTGGGAGGAATTGGTAAAAAGCAAAGCGGAGACACAGGAGTAAAGGCAATTTCATTTGACTGGAAGTTTTTTACAATTATTTCAAATTATCTTTCATCTTTTTAATTAGGGCAATGTAGTCTTCATTGGATCGGATGGAATTTAGGCTTTCTTCTTCTTCAATCCACTTGATCCAATTTGGATCCTTGAATCCATAGATATATGCCGTTTCTAAATTTTTTAATGCCTGTTCCGGATCATTTTTAGTTGCATAATAACATGCCAAATAGAAGTATACTTTTTCATAGCGTGGGCTGATCCTCTTTGACTCTTCCAAATCCTGAAAAGCGCTATCTAATCGATTTAATTTAAGATGAGCAAATCCTCTATGAGCATAGGCTGGGGCTCTCGTTGGGTCAATCTTAATAGCTCTATTGCAGGAATCAATTGCTCTTTGATATTCTATTCTCTGATTATAAATTAAACCGAACATATTCAGAGCCATATAATCATTTGGACGAAATTCCAATAGTTTCTTATAACAATTAATTGCCACATTAGAAGAATCATAACCTTCACTTGTTTGTCCTAAGATATTAAGAGATTTTATTAAAAATGGGATATAATCTGGAAGACTGAGACTATCCAGCACTGCAAATGCTTCTTCAAATTCTTCATTGGATTTATTCCTTTTCCCCTTTTCTAAAAAATAGTTAAATACATCGTCAGCATTAATAAATTTGCTACCTAGTACAAGGTCTTCTTCTAACAATTCCGTTGTATCAGTTATTGACCAACGAAAAACTTCATCTTTGCTTCCGGAAACTATCCATTTACTATCTGCAGAAAAAGACGCGTCATTAATTCTACTAGTATGCCATGTAAACGTATTTATTAATTTAAAGCCTTTTGTTTCCCATATCTTAACATTTCCATCATACTTGGTGTTCGGATTTGTTGATAGATCATTATTTTCAATTGTCAGTAAATAGTTGCCATTCGGTGAATATTTGACTTCAGTGACAGGTAATTTAAAATAATTTAATGTAGTATCTACTTTTCCTGATACATCCCGTATTTTCATTTTAGATCCGAAACACGTTGCTGCGGATTGGCCAGATGGAGAAAAAGCGGCAACGTCAATTTTTTCATTTGCAATTGCTTCATTAAAGGTGTCTAATTTCTTAATTGCCTTATGGTAGTTCCACCAGTCCGGTTTGTATTCTTCAATTTTTTCAAGGTCAATATCCCAGGCTATTGCTTTTCCCTCTTTCGAAATTGTTAATATTCGATTTTTGGTGCAACTGATTTTTTTAACGGGACTTGTGTGTCCGATTAATGTCATGATATTGTTGCCATCTATACCCCACACTGTAATTTCGTTTTCACTTCCATTACTTACTAAAAAAAATCTTTTGTCTGAATAAAAGGTGCCTACAAATTGTTTAGCATTGGTTAATAGATCATTCCTCTTCATGTTAACCCTTTTATCTAAATTATATTCAGCGGTATCTATAATTATAGAGGTTGTATAATAATTGGTTTTTAATTTGGGTATTGTATCATTATTGTGTGAATTATCGGCATTTGAATTTGAACCTGGTGAGGATACTTTCTGGTCCAAATCACTTTTCAATTCTACATACCTATTGTATTCCATATTTGGTCTTAAAGGTATTTGTCTAATCGGTTCATTATTACGGGACTCAACAATCAGCACTTTATTCTCAAGAGGATAATGATACATCAGGTATAAGCCACTATCAGATATAGCGACCGTTTTTCTATCCGCTGAATATTGCACAAGTTGAATTGAACTTGTTGAATCATTTAGTTGAGCTGGATAAATTGCACTGGTCATGCCAATAATAATTTCATTTTTATTATTTTCTCCAAGTAATTTTACACCTTGCTCCACCGGGTCGTTTAATTTCATCTTAATTTTTTGTTCATATATAATTTTGCCTTTGATTAATGAATCTAATAAAGCCCTGGTGATTTTATTATTGTCTTTCGTCTTAGCTTCTTTAGCTAAGTACAGCGCAACACTCATGTCATGGCGCTGTTGATTCTGCCCTTCAACAGCCATTTCAAAAGAATATTTGACGTTCAGTTCCCCAAGTGAATCTTTATTTTTCAAATACCATAGTGTATCCAGTGCATATGTTTTTAATGTATCACTCAGATCAATGAACCAGGGGAAATCTTTTAGATCATTTTCATATAATGCTTTTTTAGCTATTTCCGTTTGCGTCTGTGCATAATCTCTCTCAATATACAACCAAATGCCAAGGCCAAGGAGTACAAGACATACAATAGAAATTGAAATAAGGACCCCTTTCCTTCTTTTTTCTCGTTGTTGCTCTACTATTTCTTTTCTTTTCTTTTCTTCATTTTCCTTTTTTATTTTTTCACTTTCTACTTTACTTGCTTCAAGAAATGCGATGTTCTTACGGAATAATTCCTCAGGAGAATCAGTGTCAGTTTTTTTCGTTTTATGATATCTCGCTGCCCAGGTAGAGTTAACAGGATACTCTTCCTTCCATGCCAATAAATCTTCCAGAAGTCCTCCTTTAATAATATCTTTCAATTCTCTTCTTTCATCCAAACGTCTATATAGCCTTGCATTTTTAACTTCTTCTGGAATCCATTCTTTATCAAGCTGTTTCCAATTTCGCATCAGGCTCTCATGGGCAATATCAATATAAAGTTCAGGAAAGAGATTGGTATTTATTGGGGGCATTAAAAATGAGGTTTCACTACCCCGAAAATGATTAATCACTTCATCCACCTCCCCTTTACTGGCGCCTATCTCACCAGCAATTATATAGATGTTGTTCAATTCCGTTGGTCGTCTTATTCCACGGTCATCAGTGGATTTATCAGTAAGACATTGAAATATGATTTTAGTTATTAGTTGCTTCTTACTAAGTGTTTTATTGTTTTCAATATTATGATCTCCCAGTTCATTATATTTTTCATTAGCATGGTTGCCCAATGCATTTTCCATTTTTCCAACGGCCTCATAATGTTCATAATTTATTTCATCCGACGCCCCTGATTTCTTCCAATGTTCATACGTACGCATCAGCGCATGTTGTAGAATTGGCAATTGGTCCATATTATCACCAATCTCATCAATTAAACGATTGACTAATATTGGCGAAATATTATTATTTGTTAAGCGAATTGGCCCGGTAATGACTTCCTTAAGTTCTGCCCTATTTAAACGAGGCACCAGATATTGCCCCTGATTAATGGCTTCAGGAAGATCTCTAAATTGGACGCATTCTCCCAGAAATTCGGATCTCATTGTAATTATTATGTAAACAGATCCATTGGTTTGAGCTGATGCTTTAAGGAGGAGATTTGTAAAATGGGTGGATGTTTCTATAGTTTCTGGTCCTGATCCTTCTCTTTTAAATCGAAATATTTCTTCAAATTGGTCAACAATTACCAATAAATTAGTTTTCTGTTTTTCATTTACTTCGACGTTTATTAATTTTTCTACTTCAATGATGCCATAGGAATTTTCTCGAAGTATGGGCTCAATAATCTCAAATTCTTTTTCAATTATTTTTTTAGATTTGGTATTTCGGCATTTAGTGCAGGATAAAGCAATTGCGAGGTTTTTAATGGGTTGATTACCTGGCCTGCAAACTGCAACATTCCAAAGGTCATTGGAATTAGATAAATAGCCTCCATACAGTTGGGGCAACAGTCCGGCTCTTACGATAGAAGATTTTCCAGTTCCGGAACTGCCAATTACAGCTAAAAAATGATTTCGCCGCAATCTTTTTAGTAATTGATTCGCCTGTCCACTCCGGCCATAAAATAATTGGAATTCTGAAGTTTTATAAGGCCTTAACCCTGGGAATGGACAATCAGCAATTTTATCCTTAGATAATAGCGATATTTTAAGTCCGTCTTCTTGAAGATCAAGGTAAAATTCATCTAGTTGAAAAAGATTATCCATTCATTATGGCTTTATGCAATTCATTAATATTATCGATAAGGCTTAAGCTCCGTTCAACCTTCAATGAATTATATTTTTTATCTTTATAGGGTTCATCAATACACACCGCTTTCCATTTAATTTTTCCGTAGTCCATTAGCAGTGCTTTGCGGATTATAAACCAACCTTCTGCAGCACTCCCATAAAGAATAATGGCGCCTTCACACTTTTTAAGCTGATCTTCTTCCCATCTTCTAGCGTCAATTCCAGCTTCGGCATAGTCCGGTATCGATTCCCTCACATTATATTTAAATTCTTCTATCAATTCCTTTTTAAGTTTCTCCTTAAGATGATTTTCTTTATCTCCTGAACCGTAAAAAAGGAAAACACTTTTTTCAGGGTTAATCACATTTTTAAGCGCTTCCATTTTCTTTTCATTTTCTTCAATCAAATTATATAAGGAATCTGTTAGGGAAGAAGCATTCCAATTTGTAAGTTTAATTATGTTTGTATTTGTATTTCTATCTTCTTCTACTGCTTTATAAAGTTCATTTTCCGGATTGGTATTGCTAATCCCAACAATGCACTTAAACAAGGAACCTGAACACTTCCGCCTGGCTAAATTATATTGAAGACGGACAATATCATGCATATTTTCTAATTGCGTGTTGATGATGTGAATGGAATAAATAGACTCATCCATATATTTCTTGATAGCAGCCTCCTGGTCTTCACGGTTCATTTCTTTGAGCTTTTCTGAATCTTCAAAATTTGGTATTACTTCGTAAGGCCAGCCTTCATACTTTTTTTTACCATCAAGTGTATAATAAATGGATCTTCTTTCTTTTTCATTCTCATCTGCTGCGATTGCAAGGAATATTTTTTTCTTATTGTTCAATTCTTCAATTTTGCTTTTTATAATGTCATTCTCGGGCTCAGACATATTATCTTTAATTGAAAAATTTTTCTCTTTTACGAATTCTTCAATAGCCGCTCTTAGTCCATTAGCGATTTCAACATAGGCACTATCCCTGTCTTCTGATGTAGAAACCCATTTTTTCCCTTTTGGCAAACCTTCCAGTTTGCTGATTTCCGGAATCGAATCTAAGATAGATGGCCTTATAAAAATGGGGATGATACAGGCTTCTTTTTTGTTGTGTTTCTCAAAAGCGAGAGGTAATTCATTTTTTAAGATGTAGTCCGAATTCAGAAAATCCTGGCTGATCAAAAGGATAATAATGTGACATTCATGGAAGACTTTCTTTATTTCATCATCCCATTCCTGTCCTGGACTTATTTTATTGTCATCCCATAGGGAGATATTCTTGTTGGGATTTAAAAACTTTAGCAGTTGATCTTTATACTCCTCATCCATGTGGCTGTAAGAGATGAAAACTTTTAGCTTGTCTGGCATGGTATGGTTAGGTTATGTATAGGTTAATATAAATTGGTTTTCCTTAAATAAGGATTTGCCAAATACGACTGGTATTCCTCTAGTAATATAGTGAGATTTTTAAAATAGCACACTATTTTATATACATAGTGTGTTTTGGTATATCTTCGTCTGAAGCTAAAATGTTACTATTTTCAAATCCGCAATGCAGCTCATTCTCAGAAACCTCTTACGCTATTAAAATTCTTGCATTTACCTTAACTCTCTGACTACTTAAATGTAGCAGGACCAATTTCATGAAAGAAAAACAAAATATCCTTCCCTGTTAAATCAAAGAATTTATGCAATTTCAAAATGCATTCCATCATTTCTCTGGAAATGTCCGCCCTAATAAAATCCAAGTCGATTTGCTATAGGTACCAGCTCTCGCACAGAACCTATCTGCCCTTTTAAAGCTGGGATAACCCCCAGCCTATTCCATTCGACATTAATATCGATAGCAAGCCAAACGCATGATAGCTAAGATTAGTTGAACTCCCCCGAATTAGGCGGGGATTAAATGATACATAATATGATAAAATTAATGATTTCAAACCGCCTCTCTCCCATTCATCATACAAATTCCTGAATTGATTTGCCACTTTTTTATGTACCGTTATTTTGTAGGTATTGTATGGCGGCAGTCCATTAATCTGAGGTATTTCGATTGTAACCAGATTTTGCGCTTGCCAACCATTGGTTATTGTGATGGCACTATGGTCTGGATTAATTGTAAATTCAATCCTGCCAAACATCGATTGAAGTTGTGACTGTGTGAGGGGTCTGGAATCGGGAAGTGGTGAATAACCTGAACTGTTCTCATCAACATTGGAAGGATGGTCATCTATTAACTGAAAGTCAAACTGCATGGCTTTCAAATAGATGGAATTGTCAATAAGCCCATTTGCGATCAGGCCATTCTGCGACTGAAACTGAACGCTCGCTTCAAAAGTCATCGGCCCTGACCTCAGTGAATCCTTGCCCCAATAAATAAAATTGCCATTTCTTTACTTCCGTCCCTTTACTACCTCGTGTAATTGCTTTCATGATTGGTGGTTTATAAGGTTCAATATTCTTTTTTGTTGTGTGATCTTTTCAGAATACTCCAATGGAAAAATTCAAATCTCTAATTTTTCCAACGGGTAATTCAATAGTAATTATAATGCGGGACAGCAGCGCTGATTTCAGCATGGAGTCCATGGTCAACTGGTAATATAACTTGTAATAGATGGTATTTGATCTTACAATTATAAATAATCTGACAGTTTTTAAATTGTCAAGACATGTTTTTTCTTTCTAACCCCTCATGGTTGATTGAAAGGCGATTAGAAAGAAAATTGTTGAAATATTTTGTCCAAACTAAGTTTTATTGTCTGTAACATCAAATCCTGACTTTCTCAATTCATCCATTAAAAGCCGCATTCTTAAATCCATCTCACAATGAGAGGTGTTCCATCAACCATCCTGATGGGTGCTCCATCACCATCCTCCTGAATGAAATGTATTATTTTTGTATAAGCTATCAATACATAGGGAAAGGTGTGAGTAATAATGATATCTGCATAGTACAATTAATACCTTGGAAAAGTACAACAGTATACGGTTTTGGTAGTCGCCTAATACCAAATTGATTGATAGGCGTATGATGCCTTGAACATTTTTGAAACATACTATTTTTGTATATAGCTTGAACTGAATTAGTAAGCTGGATTGATTGGGCTGTTCTGTTGCGCTGAATGACCATCACCACCGTAATTCACTATTTTGGTATAAGGCTTAAACAGTAATAGTATCAAATCCAAATACCACAACATCGCTTCTAATAGTTATTTTAGCCAAAGCCCTTTTTTAGTACTTTGGGTTTTCAAGCCATTCGGATAATTTTATAGCCAATTTAGGATGTAGTAAAGTTGCATCAAATTTACCTTTACCTCCTCTTAAAATAGAATGTGGATATTCTCCATTCTTTACTTAGTGGTTAAAAAGCAATGTACCTGGTTCTGTACATATAGAATCACGTGAGATTTTGCCAAATTTTTTACAGGCTTTGTTAGCATTGATATAGTCGTCATCTGTGAAAAAGATGGTCATCTATTTGTTCCAGTACCGACCTGCATGATGCAATCTGATCCTAATGGTAACAATAAAGATTAAGGTTTATTTTAATTTACTACAACTTGGACACTGTATAAATCGTACAACAAAATTGACAAAAAAAATAACTCGCTAAAAATCAACGAGTTATATATATAAAAGAGCCCCCTGACGGGATCGAACCGCCGACCTACTGATTACAAGTCAGTTGCTCTACCAGCTGAGCTAAGGAGGCTTTAAGGTTGGATTTGCCTTTCGCAAAGCGAGTGCGAATTTATATCCTTGATGTATAAATGCAAAAACTTTTACCTCTTTTTATTTATAACAAACCAGATCAGGATATTCACATTAAAGATAATCTTGCCTGGTCTTCTTCTTGATGAAACAACTAAATGTTACTGATGAGCCGGAGTTGATCCTTCAGATCCTTGAGGTCCTTTTTTGCTTTATCAATTTTTTTGTTGAATTCTTCTTTCAATTTATCGGCCTCTTTGGAGTCAGCAAAAAAATCGAGGTTATTACGCCATAAATTGATATCATTCTCCAATTTAGCGATTTGACGTCTCAATGTACCTTCTCGTTTTTGAAGAAATCTGTCTGAATTAGGTCCGAACTTTACTTTATTGAATTGGGCTTTAAATTTCAGTTGGTGTTTCTCATTTTCATCGATGTTCACGATGTCAACAGCATCACTCACAGCCTTTACAAATCTTTTTTGAATAGATTTAATAAAATTCCGTGGCACATAGCCAATTTCCTGATATTCATCCACAATTTCACTTACCCGTTCAACCTGCACATTGTCCTCCTCCACCATTTTTTCAAGTTCGGCACTCAATTCCTGTTTCTTTTTCAGATTATCCTCATACTTTTCTTCAACTTTGCCCATGTGAGCCCTTCTCCGGTTAAAAAACAAATCACAGGCTTCCTTGAATTTTTTGTATACTTCGTCTTTGTACTTTTCCGGTACAGGTCCGATATCTTTCCATTGTTTTTGCAGTTCTTTTAACTGTTCGGAAGTTGACTCAAAATCCTCACTTTCCTTGAGCGATTCAGCCTTTTCCAACAATTCCCTTTTTTTGTCAAGGTTTTCTTTTCTGAGGTCTTCCAGTTGCTTGAAGAAGTTACCTTTATGGTTAAAGAAGGTTTTAAAAGAAGACCAGAAAGCTTTGTTGATTTTTTTAGCCTTATCCTTAGGTAAGCCTCCTATTACTTCCCATTCTTTTTGAATCTCCAGTATTTCTTTGGTCTTCTGATTCCATTCAGATATCCTGTCCGTGTTAAACTCAGCAAATGACTGAACTTTATCAACAAGGGCTTGTTTGGCGACCAGGTTTAATTTCAATTGTTCCCTGAGATTGTCGTAATAATCTTTTCGTCTGGTATAGACTTGATCGGAAGCTGCTTTAAATCTTATCCAAACGTTTTCCTGATCTTCCTGTGGAACCGGGCCTATATATTTAAATTCTTCATGCAATTCATTAAGTTGTTTGACCGCCTCTTTAATATTTCCTTCTTCGGCCAGGCTTTCGGCCTTTTCACACAACTCGAGTTTTAAATCCAGATTTTTCTTGCGATCGAGTTCTTTTAATTCAAAATAAATACTCCTGTTATCATAATACCGATCAATCAGCGCGTTGTAATTGGCCCATAGACTTTTAAGATGTTGCGGAGCTACCGGCCCAATTGATTTCCATGCGTGCTGGATCTTCTTTAATTCATTAATACTGGCGGTTGTCTCTTCTGCATCCACAATTTTCCTGAGCGTTTCCAGTACTTCCATTTTTTTCTCAAGATTCTGTTCCCGTTGAGACTCGATACTATTAAAGTACTCATTCCTTCGATGCCTCAGTGTACCATAAGCCTTATTAAACCGATCGTCCAGTTCATCATTCTTATACTCAAATCCATCTTTTTCTCCTCCTTCTTCAAGATACTTTTGGTATGCTTCTTCTTTTTCGGCATGATAGAGGTCATCAAAAGCAGGTTTGATCTCCTTGAGGATTTTATTGATCTGATCGAAATCATCATCTTTCAACATGCTTTCGAGCACCTGCACCATTTGTTTTTTGGAATAATTGGAATAGTCCAGCGTGCTTTCTTCTTCGTCCTCATGTTCATGATCGTGATGATGGCCCTCATTAGGTTCATGAGCTTTTTCATCCAATTCACCGACTTCGCCTTTTTGAGGTTGTATCGATGTATTTTCTACAGATACTTCTGCGCTTTGCTTCTCATCCGAAGTATCGACCTGGTCTTTAAGATGCTCTTCTTCCTTCGGGGTTTCTTTTGAGGAAGCAGATCCTTTTTCTTCAGCTAATGGAATTTGATCTTCAAGCTCAGTTTTTTTCTTTTCTGATTTTTGCTCCCGGGCAGTCTTGTCCTTTTTACTTTTCGTTTTAGCCGTTTTATCTATTTTTTGGTTTACAACCTTATCAGTTTCTCCGGAAGTATCTCTTTCACTATCCTGAGATTCTTCAAGCCCCATATTTGAATCTTGGTTTTGTTGGTTATTTGACTGATTTCCATTGATTCCGCCATTATTGTTGTCTAAAGACTCATTCTTTGTTTCATTTTGCTTGTCCTCTTTGTCTAAATGTTCCTGATCAACTCCTGTTGATTGTACTACTCCCTCATTATTTTCGAAATCATCTTCATGTTCATCCCTGGCATTTTGTGCAGGATTATCGAGTGCATCTGTATCATTTTTGGTTTGATCAGACGAAGCTTGAGGATCTTGAATTTTTTTGTTTTTTTCCTCCATTTCCATAGCAAAACATTTTAAAGGTTAATTTAACCTCGGATCTACAGGGAAATTCGATATCACCTTATATTTACCCCCCATTTTGATCAGGACATCCTTCCAAAGTTTTTGTGGATCAGTATCGAAAATCTGTTCAATATCAACATTTCTGGATATAATCCAAGAATTAAGTTTCATTTCATCCAGCAATTGACCGGCCGCCCATCCGGAATAACCCATGAAGAATTTGAAATTTTCTTCACTGATTAAACCTTCCGAGATCATAGCAATTAATTGTTCAAAATTACCCCCCCAATACAATCCGGGCCTAACTTCTGTACTTCCCTCCATTATATCTCCCGCTGAATGGATAAAATGTAAGGTATCAATTTGGACCGGTCCACCAACGTAAACTTCCATTGGCGCTTTTTCAATATCATTTAAAACCTCCGATAATTTAAATCTGGATGGTCGATTCAGTACAAATCCAAAGGACCCCTCACTGTTATGTTCGCAAAGTAAAACCACAGTTCTCACAAAGTTAGGATCAATCAGAAAAGGTTCAGAAATCAACAAATCACCCTTTTGAGGTTCGATTTTATCATCAGTGTAGTTGAATAGTTCCATGTCCAAACAATTTCATCCCGGAATAATGTATTTCTGATTTTTTGCCGATCTGCAATCAAATTAACACAAGATTTTACTCAAATGATATAGTTATTGGCATTTTTATCAATATTTTCGAGCTCTCAGAAGACCACTATTAACAGTACCACCTGCTTATAGTTATACGTAATTATGACAAAAAATATTTTCTTACTTCAAATATGAAATTGAATCTATCAGTCATTAGAAAAGATTACAAAAAAAAATCACTGGATATTAAACATGTCAGCAGTGATCCCCTGGAACAATTTGGTAAATGGTTGCAGGAATCAATAGATGAAGAAGCGGAGGAACCCACCGCCATGACCGTTGCCACAGTGTCTCCGGAAGGTCGGCCAGCCAGTCGTGTTGTGCTTTTGAAAGGAATAGATCAGGATAAATTGATTTTTTACACCAACTACAATAGCAGAAAGGGGCAGCATCTCAACCATACACCATATGCTTCCGCAACATTTTTTTGGCCGAAACTTGAGCGACAGGTGCATTTTGAGGGCAAAGTTGAAAAAGTGCCTCCGGAAGTTTCTGATGCCTACTTTGACAGCAGACCGAGAAAAAGCCGTATTGGAGCGTGTGTTTCTCCCCAAAGTCAGGTGATCAATAGTCGCACCGAAATTATGGCTGGCTTTTTGAAAATAGCCAGCCGCTATCTGGGCAAAAAGGTCCCCAGACCATCATTTTGGGGCGGTTACGCCATCATCCCCGATCGAATTGAATTCTGGCAGGGCAGACCCAGCAGATTGCACGACCGAATTTTATACACCCAACAAAATGACCGTCAATGGAAAATTGAAAGATTGGCTCCGTAATGGCGACACTCCCAATTTATCTTGAACGCTATGCATACCAAAAACCACAGATTGCATTTCCTGCTTCTGATGATTTAGCGATAATCGTGGTTATTCCATGTTTTAATGAACCAGATATTTTTGAAGCCTTAAATTCCATAAGAAATTGTCATCAGCCAGCCTGTTGCTGTGAAGTTATTCTGGTGATCAATCATGGTGAAAATGCAGATCCTTCCATTAAAAAGGTAAATGCGACAACTTTTGAAGTTTTCAGACAATATGCATTCAAGAATAATTCAAATTGGCTGAAGTTTCATGCCATTTATGCCGCAGATCTACCCACGAAGGACGCAGGAGTTGGGCTGGCCCGTAAAATTGGCATGGATGAAGCGGTATGGCGATTTGAATACGCAGGAAACCCAAAAGGTATTATCGCCAATTTTGATGCCGACTGTACTTGTGACAGTAATTATCTTACAGAATTATATCAAATATTCCATCAGAAAAATGATATTACCGGTTGTACAATTTATTTCGAACATCCATTAAAATCCCCTGATGGAACCCTCAACAATGCCATCATAAATTACGAATTACACATTCGATATTATATCGACGCTTTGCGGTACGCCGGTTATCCATATGCTTTTCATACCATTGGATCATGCATGGCAGTGCGATCTGATATTTATCAAAAACAGGGTGGTATGAACAAAAAAAAGGCCGCTGAAGATTTTTATTTTTTACACAAAATTTTCCCTTTGGGAGGATTTTGCCGTTTAAATTCTACCGTGATTCGGCCTTCTTCAAGGATGTCCTCGCGGGTTCCTTTTGGTACCGGTGTTACGATGATAAAATACAGTCAACAAGCACAGGAATTACTCACTTACCACTGGCAGACCTTTGAAAATTTGCGGTCATTTATCCTCAGAATAGCCGATTTAGCCAGCACCAATAAACTTGATTTGAATTTACTGGAAGAATCTGTCCCTGAAAACATTGCCTCATTTTTGCTAAAAATCAACTATGGACAACATATAAACCGGATAAGGAATCATGCCAAAAATACAGAGGGCTTTTTGAAATCATTCTGGCAATGGTTTGGTGGTATTATACTTTTAAAATATGTTCATTTTTCCAGGGACCATTATTTTCCCAACCAACCGGTTGAAGATTCAGTAAGATTGTTATTACAACATGCTTATAAAATAGATGATCCCCCAATTCAAAATCTTGATCTTTTATTAAAATTACGGCTCCTGGATCGGCAATCAGATTAAAGAAAACAGGTCTTTCACTCCAAGGGTGCGATTAATGGTAAAACCCTCACCGTATTTGACACCAATCCGATGTCCGAATGCTCTTCCTCTCGCTTCTATAAATTCCATGAAATCGGGCGATGAAATGTAGGTTTCCGGTTCCGTACTGTTGGGGTCATAAAACTGAGACTTAAATGCTCTGACTGATTTTAATTTAAGTTCCCAGAAGTCAGACACATCTACAATAAAATCGGGTTCGATATAATTGCTCTGAATATAATGATAAAGTAAGCGTGGACGAAAGTGGATTTGTCTTTCCCCATCGTAAAATGTCTCTATTTTTGATAATCCTGCCAAAAAAAACGCATCCTTCACCAACCCGGCTGCCCGACCATGGTCCGGGTGGCGATCAGAAATGGCATTGGCCAGGACAATATCCGGCTGAAACCTGCGGATCATCCTGATTATATGTTCCTGGGAATTGCGATCATTTTTAAAAAAAATATCCGGTAACCTTAAATTTTCCCGAATGGTCAAGTTGAGTATTTTGGCAGAAGCCATGGATTCTTGCTCTCTGATTTCAGGTGTACCGCGTGTTCCCATTTCACCGGCAGTGAGATCAATCACTCCTACTTTTTTTCCTTGAGCTATGTGACTTGCTACCGTGCCAGCGCAGGTTAATTCCATGTCATCAGGGTGTGAAGCAAAAATCAGTATATCCAGTTTCATGAAATAATCTGTTTACAAATTCTATGATTCGTTCTTTTCATTGATGGCAAAGTACTTTTCATCAAAAATAAAAAGACAAAATTACGGATCGCACGCATCTGGGAAAATTGTACATTTTTGCAAAATGCAAAGAAAAATCCTTTTCAGCCAAGAAGTTGATAAAAACAGTGGCCAAAAAGGATTTGATATTTTAGTTACACCAATTCTTGAGTGCCGAGCCAACGTTCGGCGTCCAGGGCAGCCATACAACCCGTTCCGGCAGCAGTCACTGCCTGACGATAGTGCTTGTCCTGAGCGTCACCTGCGGCAAAAACTCCTTCAATATTTGTTTTTGAAGTACCGGGAACGGTTTTAATATAACCCATTTCATCCATATCAATAAAACCTTTAAATATCCCTGTATTCGGTTTATGACCAATTGCCACAAAAAATCCTTGTACTGGAATAACGGTCTTTTCGCCAGTCTGATTATTAAATACCCTCACTCCTTCCACTTCTTTTTCTCCAAGGATTTCGTCCGTTTCTGTATGCCAGTGCACCTCGATATTTGGGGCATTGAATAGGCGTTTTTGCATGATGTTTGATGCGCGCAATTCATCACGTCGAACTATCAAATGCACTTTTTTACATAATTTTGATAGATAGGTGGCCTCTTCACATGCTGTATCACCACCACCAACCACAGCCACTTCCTGACCCTTGAAGAAAAATCCATCACAAACGGCACAAGCAGATACACCCTTGCTATTCAGTCTTTTTTCAGATTCCAAACCTAGCCATTTGGCTGAAGCTCCGGTTGAAATAATGACAGACTTTGCTTTGATGACTTCATCTTCATCGATGGTCACTTCAAAAGGGTGTGCATTCAGATTTACCGATGTTGCCAATCCATATCTGATGTCAGCGCCAAAGCGTTCGGATTGCTGCTGGAATTCAACCATCATTTGGGGTCCATTGACTCCATCAGGATATCCGGGATAATTTTCTACATCATTGGTAATGGTCAATTGTCCACCCGGTTGATCACCCTGGTATAACACAGGATTTAATCCGGCCCGTGCTGCATAAATCGCAGCTGTATACCCGGCTGGTCCGGAACCAAGGATCAACACATTAACTGCATCTTCCATATTAAAAAACTTTTATAAAATTAAACGATTGTTTTTTCAATTCGACCACAAAAAAAGGCCTCAAAACGAGACCTTCTGTATCATCAATTACATAACTATTTTATCCCAAATAAGGTTTCAATGCTTTGCTTCTTGAAGTATGGCGCAATCGCCGGATAGCCTTTTCCTTTATTTGCCTTACCCGTTCCCTGGTGAGGTTGAATTTTTCGCCAATCTCCTCCAAAGTCATGGAGTGCTCACCATTCAATCCAAAATAAAGTGTGATCACATCCGCTTCGCGCTGGGTAAGTGTAGATAATGCTCGCTGTACTTCTTTACGCAAAGAATCCGTCATCAAGCCATTGTCAGGTGTTTCTTCGGTATCATTTTCCAAAACATCCAACAAGCTGTTTTCTTCACCCTGGACAAATGGAGCATCCATAGACACATGCCGACCCGAAATTTTCATGGTATCGACAACTTCTGCCGTTGTTACTTCCAGCACATCTGCCAATTCATCCGGTGATGGTTCTCTTTCGTATTTTTGTTCCAGTTCAGAAAATGTTTTTGAAATCTTGTTCAATGATCCTACTCGATTCAAAGGCAACCTTACAATCCTGGATTGTTCTGCCAAAGCCTGCAAAATGGATTGCCTGATCCACCAAACGGCGTATGAAATAAATTTAAAACCACGGGTTTCGTCGAAACGTTGAGCGGCTTTTATAAGACCAAGATTACCTTCATTGATCAAATCGCCCAATGAAAGACCCTGGTTCTGATATTGTTTTGCTACTGAAACGACAAACCTTAAATTAGCCTTTGTTAGTTTTTCCAATGCCATCTGATCACCTTCCCTGATCCGCTTCGCCAGTTCCACCTCCTCATCTGGTGTGAGCAGATCCACCTTACCAATTTCCTGAAGATACTTGTCAAGAGACTGGCTTTCTCTGTTCGTTATTTGTTTGCTAATTTTTAGTTGTCTCATTGGCTATTTATTATTGTTTTGTACTGAAAACGCTTGAGCTCGTTGTTTTAGTTCCTGCAAAAACTGTTTAATATAATATTAAATCGAGAATTTATAAATTAAAACATTTACAAAATCCCTATCCCCTATCGTTCTTAGGTTCTGGTTTCGGCAACAATACTTTTCGTGACAGCCGATATTTCCCTGTCTTTCGATCCACATCAATCAATTTCACCTTCACATCTTCTCCCACTTCCAGAATATTATCCAAGCTATTGATTCGTTCCCATTTGATTTCAGAAATGTGCAATAAACCTTCTTTACCCGGCATGAATTCAACAAATGCTCCAAAAGGTGTAATCGATTTTACGATACCATCATAAATCTGGCCCACTTCAGGAATAGCCACAATGGCTTTGATCCTTTTTTGAGCTTCTTCAAGTTTTTCCATGTCAGATGCATAAATATGCACTACCCCTTTATTATCGATTTCTTCAATAACGATGGTAACGCCTGTTTCGCGTTGTATTTCCTGCACCACTTTTCCACCGGGACCTATCACTGCTCCTATAAACTCTCTATCAATATAAATTGTTGAGAATCTTGGAGCATTTGGTTTGAAATCAGCCCGAGGCCCGGCAATCGTCTCTTTCATAATCCCTAAAATATGCATCCGGCCTTTTTTAGCTTGTTCCAGTGCTTCTTTCAACACCTCATAAGATAAACCATCGATTTTAATATCCATTTGACAGGCAGTAATCCCGTTTTCAGTCCCCGTTACTTTGAAGTCCATATCACCCAGGTGATCTTCATCTCCCAGGATATCAGATAAAATGGCATATTTTCCAGTGTCGGGGTCTGAGATCATTCCCATTGCTATTCCCGAAACCGGAGCTTTTATTTTTATTCCAGTATCCATTAAGGCTAAAGTACCTGCACAAACGGTAGCCATAGAAGACGAACCATTCGATTCGAGAATATCCGAAACCACGCGTACTGTATAAGGATTATCTTCCCCCGTTGGCAATACTTTTTTTAATGCACGTTGAGCCAGATTGCCGTGTCCTACCTCTCTACGGCCCGGACCCCGGTTAGGTTTCACTTCACCAGTAGAAAATCCCGGAAAGTTATAATGCAAGATGAATTTTCTTGTTCCGGTGATCATCGCGCCATCGATAGTTTGTTCATCGAGTTTGGTACCCAAGGTTACGGTGGTCAATGATTGTGTTTCTCCCCGGGTAAAAACTGCTGAACCATGGGCGGTAGGCAAATAATCCACTTCACACCATATTGGTCTGATTTCATCCAATTTTCTGCCGTCCAGTCTATATCGTTCATTGAGCACGAGATTTCTGGCGGCTTTTTTCTCTATTTTGCCAAAATATTTATTGATCAGGTTCGGATCTATCTCGTGATCTTCAGGTAAACTCGCAACATATTCTTCTTTAATGGCTTTAAAAGCATTTTTTCTTTCCTTTTTATTGGTTAAAGCCTGCTTAGCTACTTCATAATAGCGGTCATAATATTTTTCAAACAGTTCTTTTTCCAGTGCCTCATCATTGGTTTCATGAGAATATTCCCGTTTTTTGACAGACCCCACTGCCTCGGCCAATTCAATCTGCAATTTACACTGGTCTTTTATGGCTTCATGCGCCACCTTCAATGCTTCTAAAAGGTCATCTTCGGAGCACTCATTGAGTTCTCCTTCGACCATCATAATATTTTCTATGGATGCAGCGACAATAATATCCAATTCAGCATTGTCTATTACTTCCGTTTTCGGATTCACAATATACTGCCCTTCAAGCTTAATTACACGCACTTCCGATATTGGCCCGTTAAAAGGAATATCCGAGACTGCTATTGCTGAGGATGCCGCCAATGCTGCCAACGCATCGGGATAAACTTCATTATCTGCTGAAATTAAAAATATATTGACCTGCGTTTCGGCATGATAGTCATCGGGAAATAATGGACGCAGTGCCCTGTCTACCAGTCGACTCACCAATACTTCATGATCCGATAATTTTCCTTCTCGTTTTATGAATCCGCCCGGGATACGGCCGGCAGCAGCGAATTTCTCCTGATAGTCTACCGATAATGGTAAAAAATCAGCACCTTCAACCGCCTCTTCTTTTGATACTATGGTGGCCAGCAACATGGTGTCTCCCATTCTCACTACTACAGAACCATCTGCTTGTTTTGCTAATTTTCCAGTTTCTACCGTGATTTCTCTCCCATCACTTAATTTGAGGGACTTTTTAATTGCATTTGGTGACATAAAATTTCTTAATAAAAATAAAATAGAATTTAGGTGTGATCCTTTTGGTAAGGATTGAATGAAAAGAAGGAATCCCGCCACAGGCGGGATTCCTTCAATTTTCCTTATTTTCTTATATTCAATTCCTTGATAATTGCCCTGTATCTTACAATATCCTTTTTAAATAGATAATCAAGCAATCTTCTTCGTTTCCCAACGAGTCTAAGCAATCCCAGACGTGACGAATAATCTTTTTTGTTTAATTTGAGATGTTGCGTCAAATGGTTGATTCGATAAGTAAAAAGAGCAACCTGCGATTCTGCAGAACCAGTGTCTCCCTTCGACTTTAACCAACCATGCTTTGCAAAAAGTTCTTCTTTTTTG
The DNA here is from genome assembly GCA_963711495.1 of uncultured Cytophagales bacterium. GTDB lineage: Bacteria > Bacteroidota > Bacteroidia > Cytophagales > Cyclobacteriaceae > CAVQEK01. Next base: position 2,792,377 of record CAVQEK010000004.1, on the reverse strand, counting down.
TCTTTTGTCAAATACATGTTAGCTAAATTTGAGTTTATTTTAAAAGTTTGCAAAATTACATAAACAGTAATTCATAACCAACTAATTCGCCATCTTAAGGTTTACTTTATTTCTATACCTTTTATATTTCTTCTTGAGATTAAATAATAACACGCTGTAAAAATCAGTCTCAAGCAATCTCGCGTCATTTTTCGCCTGTCGTAGTAAAAACAATCCTATTGGGAATAAAATGATGTTTGCCATCCATGCAGCTAAAAATGGATCCATTACATCCTGCCTCGTCCATTTTTCACAGATCATTGAAATTACGTAAAATAGAATGAAGAACATGATGGATATCAGCACAGGAATACCAAGCCCTCCTTTTTTGATGATCGCCCCTAATGGAGCTCCTATTAAAAACATCATCAGGATTGTTATGGCGTATGACAGTTTCTTGTAGCGCTCTAATTCAAATTTGTTGGTTTCTGTTTTGAGTTTTTCCAATTGATCTGTCTGGATCATCAGGCGATTTTTAACATGGCGTACCTGCGCTAACGATCGACTTATCGATACATTTTGATACATTTGAGTCTGAAAAAGACTATCAATTTTTTTCAAAGCCGTCTTTGAAGAATCCACTTGGTTTTCGAGTGAATCTAGAGGCTGTTTGTCATTAACAGAACCCTTGGCAATTAATGATTCGTTTTTTGACACTGAATCGGTACTCAATATTTTTTTCTGTTTAGTTATTCTTTTATTTATTGTAGTCTTACCAGTTTTCGTCACACTTTCGATGTTTTTTTGATTGAAAATAGCAGATGACCTTCCCTGGTTGGCATTTACATTTTTCAAGGAAGCCATTTTATTGGTATCAGTCGGTAATTTAATGTTTTTAACTTTGGCCAAATCTATAGAATAAGGCGTTTTGGTTTCAATATCTATACCCGCAGAATCGGATAGCGGTTCATTGATACTGGTTGTTGAATTGTTTATATGGCTCTTTTGTCCCATTTTTTTCTCAGCTTCCTCCAATTCTCTTTTTCTGCGTTCATTTTCTCTTTGCAATGCTCTTTCCCTGTACTGTTTGAGTACGTCTGCCATATGATATTCGAAAAAACCAAAACTGTTGTCCTGAATATCTTCTTTTAAATTGGTATAAGTCGTACGCATTGAATCAATATCTGTCTTCAATTGATGAGTATTTTTCATCAACCGGTTACCGGCAAAAAGTTCTTCTTTAGTTCTTTTGAGATCGAAAGAAGCCATACTAAAAGCCATCTTACTTTGCTTGAAATTATTCCTCACGAAAGGTTCCGGATCTGAGGAACGATAGCTGCTTCTTCTTGTATCCTGTTCCGAATAGCTATGGCCATTGAACAGTTCCAAAATAAGATATCGGTTGTCTAAAATGTTGTACATCTGACCTGAGTCTGCCAGAATTACATTCCGATTACCATTTCCCTGGGTATGATCATAAATGATTAAATCTTTCAGTGACCTGCCATCAGGATATTTTTTATTGATTTTAATGCTGTATCCATCAATGCCATTATAAAAAGTCCCTTCTTTTATCTCCATGGCTGGCTTCTTCTGTTTTACATCATACAACAAGCTAAATGCTTTCAGATTGGCCCTGGGCACGATATAATTATTTGAAAAATAAGCCGCAATGGAGAGTAGCACACTGAAAATAAATATTGGCACCAACGTCCTAATCAGCGAGATTCCGGCACCTTTAATAGCTGTCAGTTCAAAATGTTGCCCAAGATTGCCGTAAGTCATTAAACAAGAAAGCAAGACAGCTAACGGAAAAGCATTGGGGGTCATGAAAATACTAAAATAAAAAATCAGTTGAGCGATGATGTCAAAACTCAAATCCTTTCCAACAATCTCATCAAAATATTTGAGCATGAACTGTGAAAGGAGAATGAAAATCACAACAAAAAAAGTGAGGATAAAGGGGCCAAGAAAAGAAGAGAGAATTAGTTTATCGAGTTTTTTCATGAAAGACCTCACTGAACGCACTAAACCAAAAACATCAATTGAGTGCGATTATTATAATTTTTAGAATAAAATTCAGATAATTCTATCCACCAACTGTTTCCTTCAGGGATTGAAGCAGGTTTTGCCAAAGTTCAGATTGTTCTTCCTTATCATCCCAATCTGAATAATCAATAATTTTAACAAAGGTGGTTTGTGTTAGTTCATTGAGATCCAATTTAAATTCAACATAATTAGGATCTCCGTTATCTAGCTGATCTTCTATAAACTCAAATTTAACAAAACTATTTGTGCGATGACTTACCATTTTTGCTTTATGATCTTCACCTTCCCAAATAAAACTGAAATTATGATCCTCATCGATATTTACATCATCCGCAAACCATTGTGATAAACCACTGGCAGTAGAAAAATATGGATAAAGCATCTTTTTGGAGGCATTGAATTCATATTCATAGGTAAATTTCGTTTTGGCCATAAAGATCAATCATTAAAGTGATTGAATATATAATTATTTATTAAATGAACAAAATTCTTTTTTAGAGCATTGGCATTATAAATACAATTTGTAAGTTTGCACTCCCATTCGGCGAGGTAGCTCAGATGGTTAGAGCGCAGGATTCATAACCCTGAGGTCGGGGGTTCAATTCCCCCCCTCGCTACTTGCATTACCCTGGTATTTTTTTCTTGATCACTGCAAGCCTCTACCGACTTCGTTTCTTGCATTACCTATCAACAACATCCTTCAGTTTGAGCTTAAATAGGCCTCTTGGCAGAACAAAAAGATCTCAATTATTTGAAAAAAAAGTTCCGGATCAATATTTTTTAGTTCATGTCATTCACTTATTAACCGCTGTTCATTTGGCAACCGGAACCCTTTAATATTACAATGAAGTATATAACTATTTTTGGTGTAAAATATGTGTTGCCCGGCTGACATTTGGCTATAAACTTTTAGGTAAAACAAGCAGGTTTTTGAAATTGATGTTCTACAGGATGAAGATCTCATCCTTCATAGTCCGCCATTCCTAAAATCTCATACCGCTTCTTAAATTCAAAGGGTATGAAAATCGAAAAGCCGCCTTTGGGAGAGCGGCCTTCCGATAACATTAAACCACAACCTATGAAAATACTATGAAATGAATTTTTAATGATTCAGGAAATTAAATTCCTTTAAAAAGTGTCTCTAAGGTAATACTGATTTTAAGAATAATATTGCCGGTAAGCACTAATACCTTACCTGCGTAGCAATGCATTTTGTATTTAACAATTATCGATCTATAGTAAAAATGTTAGAGGCGTATTATGCAACTGAGGGCAATTTATAATTCTTATTCATGTCATATGCTAATTATCTTAGCGAAAACCATTAAAAAAGATTTAGAAGAAAAATAGATAATCTTTCAAAAAAATAGCAATTGTTAAGTGTTTTTGTACATCAATTCCAATGTGGTAAATTGTTATGATATACTAAAATGAAAAACCCGGTAAAGAAACCGGGTTCATTCAATGACATATAGATAGTCAAACTTATTTCACTTTGTCTACAATGGCTTTAAAAGCTTCCGGATGATTTAAAGCCAGGTCTGCTAACACTTTCCTGTTAATATCAATGTTAGCTGTCTTCAATTTACCCATGAAAACAGAGTATGACATGTCGTATTCTCTTATTCCTGCATTAATTCTGGCAATCCAAAGTTGTCTGAATTCACGCTTTTTTGCTTTTCTGTCCCGGTAAGCATAACCCCACCCTTTGTCAACCGCGTTTTTGGCGACTGTCCATACATTTTTTCTTCTGCCCCAATAACCTTTGGCGACTTTTAATACTTTCTTTTTGCGAGCTTTTGAAGCTACTGAATTTACTGATCTTGGCATAATTCTTTGTTTTTTGGAATAAGGCGTTCTTTCGAATCTTTTTGCCTTAGCCCTGGTTTAACATAATTAACCGTCCTGCCCGAGGAAAGGCAAGATCAAATGTTTAACATTCTTTTAACACGTTTTTCATCGGACTTGTCTACGATGGCAACATGTGTGAGATTCCTCTTTTGCTTGGTTTCTTTTTTGGTGAGAATATGGCTTTTATAGGCATGTTTGCGTTTAATTTTACCAGTTCCCGTTAATTTAAACCTTTTTTTTGCTCCTGATTTTGTTTTAACCTTTGGCATATTTATAATTATTATAAAAAACTATTTTTTAACATTCTTAGGGGCCATGATCAATGTCATACGCTTTCCTTCAAGTTTCGGCATTTGATCAACCTTACCATAATCCTCCAGGAGTTGCGCAAATTTCAACAGTAGAATCTCTCCTCTTTCTTTAAAAACAATCGAACGACCAACGAAATGAACATAAGCCTTGACTTTGGCCCCGTCCTGCAGAAAATTGATAGCGTGTTTTAATTTGAAATTAAAGTCATGATCATCGGTGTTTGGTCCGAAACGTATCTCTTTCAAAACCGTTTTCTGAGCCTTGGCTTTTATTTCCTTCTGCTTTTTTTTCTGTTCATATTTAAACTTGGAATAGTCGATAATCTTGCAGACAGGTGGGTCGGCCTTTGGAGAAATTTCAACCAAATCCAAACCTTGTTCTTCCGCCATCTTTCTGGCGTCATGGATTGAATAAATGCCCACCTCTACATTTTCGCCCACTACCCTTACATGTGGCACTCTTATTCTCTCATTCACACGGTATGGTTCTTCTTGCCTACCTCTGTATCTGTTGAAATTTTGTTTACTAATCTGTACCTCCTTTTCTTTTGTTTCAAAATAAAGCTGCAAATATCTGATTAATTTTCTTATTACGAAATATTATCCATGCAAAAATTAACCATAAAATTAATTGTGCAGGCTTTCCGCAATTGCTTTTTGCATAAAAATAACCATTTCATCCTGGCCGAATGCCCCTAAATCTCCCTCCCCGTGTTTTCGGATGGACACCGTTTTCTCATTTTGCTCCTTCTCACCAACTATAAACATATATGGCACTTTATCGACTTCAGCATCCCTGATTTTACGTCCTACCTTTTCATCCCTGGTGTCAACATAACCAGAAAAATTACTGCCCTCGAGTATGTTATGTATATTTTCGGAATATTCATTGTATTTTTCAGACACTGGCAAAACAGCATACTGATCAGGCGCCAGCCAAAGCGGAAAACGACCGGCACAATTTTCAATTAAAACCGCTACAAATCGCTCCAGCGACCCAAAAGGTGCTCTATGGATCATCACTGGTCGATGCTTTTGATTATCGGCTCCTACATATTCCAAATCAAACCTTTCAGGTAATTGGTAATCCACCTGAATTGTGCCCAACTGCCAACTTCTTCTGAGTGCATCTTTTACCATAAAATCAAGTTTGGGTCCATAAAATGCAGCTTCGCCAAGTTCGGTAATGGTTTTTAGTCCTTTTTCTTCGGCGGCTTCGACGATTGCGCTTTCCGCCTTTTCCCAGGCCTCATCGCCACCCATATATTTTTGTTTATTTTCCGGATCTCTCAAAGAGATCTGGGTGGTAAAGTCTTCAAATCCCAGTGATTTGAAAACATATAAAACCAAATCGATCACTTTCTTAAATTCATCCTTTACCTGATCGGGCCGACAAAAGATGTGGGCGTCGTCCTGCGTAAAACCCCTCACCCTGGTCAAACCATGCAATTCTCCACTTTGTTCATATCGGTACACGGTTCCGAACTCAGCCAAACGCAACGGAAGGTCTTTGTAGGATCTTGGCTTTGTTTTATAAATCTCGCAATGGTGCGGGCAATTCATTGGTTTGAGCAAAAATTCTTCATTCTCATTCGGGGTATGAATGGGTTGAAAAGAATCCTTACCATATTTTTCGTAATGCCCGGAAGTCACATACAATTCTTTTTGTCCAATGTGGGGAGTTACAACCTGCAGGTATCCTGCTTTCACCTGAGCCTTTTTCAAAAATTCCACCAACCTCTCACGAAGCATAGTACCTTTTGGCAGCCATAGCGGCAGACCTTGTCCTACCTTTTCAGAAAAGGCAAATAATTCCAGCTCTTTTCCCAATTTTCTATGGTCGCGTTTTTTCGCTTCTTCCAGTATTTCGAGATATTCATCGAGCTCTTTTTTCTTGGGAAATGATACACCGTAAAGCCTGGTGAGTTGCTTTCTTTTTTCATCACCGCGCCAGTAAGCACCGGCCACATTGGTGAGTTTCAGGGCCTTAATGAATCCGGTATTTGGAATATGCGGTCCGCGGCACAAGTCAACAAAATTACCTTGTTTATAAAATGTTATGGAGCCATCCTGGAGATCTTCCAGCAATTCCAACTTATATTCGTCACCTTTTTTTTGGAAATAATCAATCGCTGTTTTTTTGTCGACATTTTCACGAAAATATGTATTTTTCTCACGAGCCAATTCCTGCATTTTGGCTTCTATTTTGGGCAAATCATTGGCATCAAAGGGTTGATCACCGAAATCTACATCATAATAAAATCCAGTATCGATGGCTGGACCAATGCCAAATTTTACCCCCGGATAAAGGGCTTCAAGCGCTTCAGCCATTAAATGTGCTGATGAATGCCAAAATGCAGCCTTGCCTTCTTTATCGTTCCAGGTAAGCAATTGCACTTTAGTGTCCTCATTGATCGGTCGTGTTGCATCCCACACTTCTCCATTTACCTTGGCTGCCAAAACGTTGCGCGCTAATCCCTCACTGATATCGCTGGCGATTTCCAGTCCGGTGATACCCTTAGCATATTGTTTGACTGAACCATCCGGTAGTGTAATCTTAATTAATTCTTCACCCATTTTATTGCTGACTTAACGGTCCGATGTTCTTTATTGGTTTCAATGACTCTATATCTTTTCTCTGTTCTTCAATTCTTCTCATTTCCCGTAAATATGCAATTTTTTTGTTGAGTTTATCCAATTCTTCCAATGCATTTATATTGATTGAATCCCGTTCAAGCAATGCTTCAATCTCACTTTTTGCTTCTGCATATTTATATTGTTTATCCAATGCCATCGACTTAAGCAAACGCGCCTGAGATTCTCTGTCGTCAAAAGATATTGCCCTGTCTGAATAAAATATCGTGGAATCATATTGGCCTGTTTCTAAAAAATTATGGGCAAATTCGGCATGCGCCTCCGGACTTTGAGGATTGAATTGCAAATATTCTCTCAGCAATGAATTTGAAGTATCCATTTTATTTTCTGATCGAAAATAAATGGCACTTCTCAACAACCAAATTTTATCATCCGGTCTCAATTGATGATACTGCTGCAAATATTGACTGGCCAGCCTTTTATCCGATCTGGCCATAGCAATGCTGAATAACTTATTGAACGTCGAATCGATGGGATGAAGTTGAAAGGCATCTTTAAAATGATCAATGGCTTCAGTTGTATCGTGTAGTTGTAAATAATTATCTGCTTTGATATAATGCAATTGCCAGTCATTTTTATCAATCGTTAGCGCTTTATTCACAAAGTCGAGACTCCTGGGAAAATCCCTTAAAACCAGATGAGTTAAGGCAAATAATTTTAATAATTGGGGGCTCAATTCTTCAGGATCACGCGAATCCTCCAATATTTTCAATGCTTCCCGAGGTTCGCGATTGTTCAATTTCCAGGAGGCATAGGTCGACAGCACTTTATCATTATGGGGTAATTTTTTCAAGGCTTCATTGATGAGATTAGTTGCTTCAACCGGCTTTCCTTCCCGTTGTTTTAAATCAAATAATTTAATATAGTTTTCTGCGACATCAGGATTCTTATTGATTTCTTCCTCCAAATACTGCTCTACCTTATTGTTATCGATAAATGTTTGTCTCTGATATTCAACAACTCCATCCTGACCGAATTTTTTCCGGCAAGAGATCAGCATGAAAATTAACAGAATCGATATCGTGTAGCCAGCGTATTTCATATTGCGGGCACAAAGTTAACAACTATTTATGGCTCCAACGAATAGATGACAAGGAATAGTGCCGGCTGAAAAAAGTTCATTTATCTCCAAAAAGATCTAACTGATCATTATTCCCTTCCTTTTTGGGCTTAATATTTAGTTCAATAGTATCGCCTATATGAAAAGACTTTCCGGTTTCTGGTGATGATTTTTCGAGATCACTCTTTTTTATACTTTTTTTGTTTTCATCCGCCTCCGGATCTTCCACGTTCTTGTCCACTTTTTCTACTGCTGAATTATCCGTGTCACCTTGGTCGTCACCATCATCAATTACGGCATTGTCCTCCGATTTATTTTCTGGAGCCGAACTAAATTGATTGGATTCAACACGCATTTCAGTGATTTTTTTGATCGGATATGGGGAGAGTCTGTTTCCCTGGGCCTTCCAACCTTTTACATCAACCACCTCATCCAAAACAAATTGATGTTTCTCCTTTGACTTCTTCTTTTGTATTTCTCCTTCAATTGCAGCATTAGATCCTGTGGTCACATATTGCAGTTCCGAACCTTTTTCTTCGCTGATGAACAAAAAATGCTTACCTATGGTGCTCGTTTCAATTTTAAAGCGTTTCAAATAGGTTAGACCGCTGGAGCCATCTTTGTGCACCGCCGAGATGATGGTTTCCGGGTTGAATTTTTCAATAACCATAATATGATCCGGCTGGTAGCGATTGGTGAGTTCAAAGCTGGTCAGTTCGTAATTTCCATCTTTATAGATCACCAGAATCAGGTCGTCAGCCTTGAAATTACCTAATGATTTGCCGCGTCCATCGCGGTTAAGGCGCCCAATCGCGTCGTCGTAAAATATATCAACGCCACCCAGTGTGGACTTACCTTCTGATTTCAACTGGATCTTTTTAACCGGATATTTGGTGAGGATATTTCCTCCCGCACCTCGCCCTTTGATATCGAGGGTAGAAAAATCAAAATCAAATACTTTGATCTTGGCCCGGCACTGACTCGATAAAACCACATTGACTACTTCTGCTTCACCATTCGGATTTGCTGTAAAATACAGGGTTTTTGAATTTTTTGTTCCCTTGGTCAAATCATATTCTTTATCTCTGGTGATGCCTAATACCTGAAAACGCTTTACCATAGAACGGCCCGATGCCCCATCGAGATAAATCATATTATAGACCATCCGTTCATCATTTTTATTGAATACGGCGGCATAAATAATATTTTTCCCAACAAATACTTTATCCTGGATCTTGGTCACCACCATTTTGCCATCCTGACGAAATACAATAATGTCGTCCAAATCGGAACAATCGCAAATAAATTCGTCTTTTTTCAAACCGTAACCAACAAATCCTTCTTCCCGATTGATATAAAGTCTGGCATTATTGGCTGCTACCACCGTGGCTGTGATGGTATCGAACGTGCGGATTTCCGTTTTGCGCTCCCGGCCTTTGCCATATTTATCTAAAAGGTTTTTATAGTATTTGATGGCAAATTCCGTAAGATGGGCCAGATGATATTCAGTTTCTTCCAGTTCTTCCTGGAGTCTCTTCATCAATTCATCGGCTTTGAAGGCATCAAATCTGGAAATTCTTTTGATTTTTATTTCGGTAAGCCTGACAATGTCATCGGTTGTAATAACGCGATAAAACTGGCTCTTAAATGGCTCCAGACCTTTATCGATGGTTTCAATTACCGCTTCCCAGGTTTCACATTCTTCGATATCTCGATAAATCCTGTTTTCTATAAATATCTTTTCCAGGGAAGAAAATAATATTTTTTCCAGTAATTCTCCCTTTCTGATTTCCAATTCCCGCCTTAAAAGATCAACAGTCTGTTCATTATTGTATTTGAGGATCTCATGAACACTAAGGAATCGTGGCTTATCTTCAACGATCACACAGGCATTGGGAGCTATGGAAACTTCGCAATCGGTGAAAGCATACAAGGCATCGGTAGTAATATCCGGCGATTGTCCTGGCGCAAGATGTACAATGATCTCCACATCTTTTGCCGTATTGTCAATCACTTTTTTGATTTTGATCTTGCCTTTATCGTTGGCCTTGATGACAGACTCGATAAGACTGGTAGTGGTGATACCGAAGGGGATATCTTTGATGATCAAGGTTTTTTTATCGAGTTCTTCTATCCTGGCCCTCACCCTCACCCGGCCTCCGCGACGACCTTCATTATAATCTGAAAAATCCGCCAAACCTCCGGTTGGGAAATCCGGTAAAATTTGAATTTTCTTGCCCTTCAGCAGATCGATACAGGATTCGATCAATTCACAAAAATTGTGTGGGAGAATTTTGGTGGACAAGCCAACGGCAATCCCTTCCACCCCCTGAGCCAATAACAACGGGAATTTTGCCGGAAAAGTGACCGGTTCCTTTTTTCTTCCATCATAAGACAACTGCCACTCCGTTGTCTGCGGATTATATAAAACATCCAGGGCAAATTTGGATAACCTGGCTTCGATGTATCGTGGTGCGGCCGCACTATCTCCGGTACGGATGTCTCCCCAATTCCCCTGGGTGTCGATCAACAATTCCTTCTGGCCCAATCCAACAATGGCATCGCCAATGGAAGCATCGCCGTGTGGATGATACTGCATGGTGGAGCCGATGATGTTTGCCACTTTATTAAAACGGCCATCATCCATCTCTTTCATGGCATGCAAAATTCGGCGCTGAACCGGTTTCAATCCATCTTCAATGGCCGGCACTGCTCTTTCCAAAATAACATAACTGGCATAATCGAGAAACCAGTTTTCATACATTCCAGAAACGTGAATTACATCGTGAATCAATTCATCATTATTGGATGTCTGACCGTTATTATTTTCTTCTGCCATAATTACGCTGCTACTTCTTCCTCTTTAATAGTTCCCTGTTGTTCTTTTTCCTGCTCTACGATGTCTTTTTCTATCCTGAGTTGATCAATAATAAATTCCTGTCTCTGAGGTGTGTTTTTTCCCATGTAAAATTCCAGTAACGATTTTATGCTGGTTTCTTTAGATAATATAATTGGCTCCAGCCTGATGTCTTCACCGATAAAATGGCCAAATTCATCCGGTGATATTTCACCCAAACCTTTAAACCTGGTGATTTCCGGTTTACTGCCCAATTTGGCTACGGCCTTCTGTCTCTCTTCGTCACTGTAACAATAGATCGTTTCCTTTTTATTTCTCACCCTAAATAGCGGTGTTTCCAGGATAAACACATGTCCGTTACGGACCAGGTCTGGAAAAAACAGTAAAAAGAAGGTGAGCAATAGTAACCTGATATGCATGCCATCTACGTCAGCATCCGTCGCGATGACGATCTTGCGATACCGCAGCCCTTCCAATCCATCTTCAATGTTTAAGGCGTGTTGGAGCAGGTTGAATTCCTCATTTTCATACACTACTTTCTTGGTGAGGCCAAAGCAATTCAGCGGTTTACCACGCAAACTAAATACTGCCTGGGTTTGCACATCCCTTGATTTGGTAATGGATCCACTGGCAGAGTCACCTTCGGTAATAAACAAGATGGTATCTTCCCTGCGTTCATCATTCTGCTCATCAAAGTGCAGCCGGCAATCCCTTAATTTTCGATTGTGCAAATTGGCTTTTTTTGCCCTTTCATTGGCCAGCTTCTTTATCCCGGCAATATCTTTTCTTTCCCTTTCCGACTGCAGGATGCGTTTCAGCAATGCATCTGCTACATCCTGATGTTTGTGCAGATAATTGTCGAGTTCACGCTTCACAAAATCATTGATAAAAGTGCGCATGGTCGGTCCATCAGGAGCAATGTTCTGAGAACCCAGCTTGGTTTTTGTTTGAGACTCAAAAACAGGTTCCATAATACGCACAGAAATTGCGGAGACGACCGAAGCCCGTACATCAGTAGCTTCGAAATTCTTATTGTAAAACTCCCTGATGGTTTTTACCAATGCTTCACGGAAAGCAGCCAGATGTGTTCCTCCCTGGGTAGTATGCTGTCCGTTCACAAAAGAATAATATTCCTCGCCATATTGATTGCTATGTGTCAGGGCAATTTCAATGTCGTCGCCTTTCATATGGATGATCGGATAACGCAGACTATCTTCATCAGTTTTACGCTGAAGCAAATCCAACAACCCGTTTTCCGAGTAAAAACGTTTTCCATTGAAATTTACAGACAAGCCAGCATTAAGGAAGACATAATTCCAGATCAAATTCTCGAGGTATTCCGGAATGAAATGGAAATTTTTAAACATTTCACCGTCAGGCTCAAAAACGACTAAAGTGCCATTGCGGTAAGAGGACTTTATGATTTTTTCATCATTGAATAGCTTACCCTTCTTGAATTCTGCAACTTTGGTTTCTCCGTCTCTGAAAGACTGAACTTTAAAATACCTGGACAGCGCATTTACGGCTTTGGTACCCACCCCATTCAAACCCACGGATTTCTGGAATGCCTTTGAATCATATTTACCCCCGGTATTGATCTTTGAAACACAATCAATCACTTTTCCCAGCGGAATGCCGCGTCCGTAATCGCGAATTTCAACTCGGTGATCTGTTACCTTTATTTCGATGGTTTTCCCATGACCCATCACGTATTCATCAATACAATTGTCTATGACCTCCTTCACCAGAACATAAATTCCATCATCGAAAGCCGAACCGTCGCCTAACTTGCCGATATACATCCCCGGGCGAAGGCGGATATGTTCTTTCCAATCGAGTGACCGGATATTCTCTTCGGTATAGGTCGTGTTTTTCAGTGCCATATTTTTGACAAAATTTTTAGCGAACAGAAATCAATATTCATTAAGATCAATCACTTTCCATCTGAAATCAATAGCGAATATGGCAAGGCGAAATCACTTTACAAAATGTTTTACACACCTTTAATTTGCCATTTTTCGGTAATGGATTATTTAAATATTTGGAAATGAACAACGTATAGTTTGTTCATTGTATTGACACTTGAAGTTACATAGAACTACCAATTGGTCAATTTCCCAATATTTTTAGTTTTACGCTATTTGTGATGGACGGACGATAAGAATAGCCAATGCAACAAAACTAAATATCACCAATACCGGACCGATGATGAGCAATGCAAAAAACCGAACAGGATCAAACTGTAATGTAAACGCCTGGACCCCATAAAAAATATATATACCGATCAAAGTTATATTGATACAGCTTTGCAATATACCCAGCCAAAGTCCAAATATCGCTTTTCGATTTTCACGCAATAAATAGGTGCCGGTGGATTTCATGCTGGTCACCATCAACCGGTAACTATGGATTAATACATTTAAAAAAGTAAAAATTCCCAAAGCACCATAAAAATAAATATGCTTTGAAATTACTAACAATTTTGTGCTTTGATCAAAGATAAAGACCTCCATCACATTGGGCAAATAAGCATAAATCCAGATCAAAGCCACCATGAAAGCTAAAATAGTTAGTATTCTTGCCGTATTTACTGCTCGCTTCGCAATTTCCATGAGTCTTCGAATTTTGACACAAAGGTAAATCCATTTGTGAAAAAGCAAATAAAAAACTTTTAAGGATCAAATATTCCCAATATAAATGCATGATTCATCGGTCTCCTTAGATAATTTGATTAAATTTTATTAGAATTGTTCCGGTCGTTCAAGAGCAGATTGCATGAATATTTGGGGAATCTTCAAAAGCTTGTTTTACTCCTTGTTGCTTTATGCCTTCATTTCAGGATTGGTCGTGCTGATGATGAATGGGTGCGGTCACAAGAAAAAGGAGCGAAAACTTAAAAGTTTCGATTCGGAGGCCTGGATCAAGGATAAAAATGGATGCGATGGAATAAGGTTATCGATGAAAACTGAAATTCTCAACCTCAAATATCGTATGCGGGGATTGTCTGCAGAAGAAGTGGAAGATCTGCTCGGCTCACCGGATGCCACTGAACTTTCCGAAAGAAGTCAGAAATATTATATTTATTATCTGGAACCCGGACCAGTATGCACTGAATCATCCAACAAAGAAAATCATGCCCTGGCCTTGCTGATACGTTTTACTGCAGTTGGCATTGCCAACGAATTTACCATGAAAAGCATGTGACCTATTTAAAACATAATGATGCTGCCCCAATGATGCCAGCGTTGTTACCCAACACCGCTTTCTTAATTTGTAATTCACTGGTATAATAAGGGGTCAATCCTTCTTCAATCGTATCTTTTAAAGTGTCAAGAATAAAATCGTAACAGGCAGAAAGCCCGCCGCCGATTAATATCACGTTAATATCCAGCAAACGCATTGTCGATACCAGTCCTTCTCCCAAAAAGACTGCCAACTCGGTATAAATTTTTCCGGCAACCTTGTCCCCGTCAATAGCAGCCTGCAGAATTTTCTTGGGATCCAGTGGTTTAATGCCCGATAATACCGTCTTTTTATTTTTCATCAGCCTTTTGGCTCTTTTCATAATCCCTATTTTACCGATATTCTCCTCCAACTCTTTGCCATTCTTGCTGAGAATATGTCCTATTTCCATACCATTGCCCCAACCACCGGTAAAAATGTCTTTATTGATAATGGCCGCGCCACCGACACCTGTGCCCAGTGTAACAAAAATATAATTTTCGGGTATTTTCGTGCCCGCAAAATAATATTCTCCCAGAGCAGCCGCATTGGCATCGTTTTCAAGATGAAATATTTTGTCAGGAAATTTCTCCTGAAGCGCTTTTTTCATCTCCACGCCATTCAACACCGGAATAGCGGTTATTTCCAATAATTTACTGCGATCCTTGCTCAATGTTCCGGGTATACCGATTCCAATTTTTTGTACTTCACTGTGCTTGCCGAATTCAGTTTCCAAAATTGTAATAAACCCATGCACAAAATCTTCCCCCTTTTTGAGATTGACCGTTGGGTACTTAATTTTATGCTCCATATTACCGTTAGTGCCAACAATACCTATTTTAATGTTTGTTCCGCCAATGTCGATACCCATAAATTTTTCCATAGGTCATTAATTACTTATAAAATCATAAAAAGTTAAACAGGGTGAAATTAAATAAAATTGCAGGAGTAAAATAAAATTATGCACTTAATTTGGAGATGAATACAACAAAATTCAATTTAATGTATGGCCCTGGCTTTAGAAGATGTTTATAGGCAAATCACCAATGCTGATGATCAGGTAAGTTATTATGTGCCGTCAGTCTGGGTGCAAAAAACCGGTTCACAACTTGTTAAAACTACCATGCGTCAGTTTTTCAGCAGACATATTCAAAACATCCTGAAGTATCCGAATTCTGCATTTTTGGAAATTGAGCCGCTTTCTCGAATTGATTTTAAAAAAGCCACCCATAATGGCGCCTGGACAAAAAATGCGGTTATTTACAATATGCTGCCCCGTTTTTTCGCCGCTTTTGACCACGATCAAGACGGTCAACTTGGCGGGAATATTGACGATCATACACTTAATGCACGGGGAATCCGCGAAACCGGTACTTTTCTCAAGGTCATTGCATTATTGCCTTATTTGAAAAGTCTTGGCATTAATACCATACATATGCTACCAATCACCATTGTTGGCCGGTATGGAAGAAAAGGGGACCTGGGCTCCCCATATGCCATCAAAAATCACTATCAAATCGATCCGATACTGGCAGATCCGGCGATCGAAGCAAATGCTGAAGTACAATTGAACGCCCTGGTGGAGGCATCACATATCCTGGGAATTCGTGTCGTTTTCGAATTTATTTTGCGTACTTCTTCTATTGATGCCGATTGGATTGGTGAACATCCGAATTGGTATTACTGGGTGAAAGCCAATCAAAAATTTAAACAGCCCGTGTTCTCAGATCTTAAACTAAAAGAAATCCTTAAAATACCAGCCGGGAAAGGCCAATTTCATGCGCCACCCAAAGGCTATCAACAACTGTTCGATATTCCTCCTGCCATCGAGGAGGTCAAGAAAATGCCTGATGATCATTATTCAGCTTCTAATCAACGTGGAGATCTGGAAGTAGCCAGCGCTTTCGCCGATTGGCCACCCAACGATATTCAACCACCCTGGTCTGATGTTACCTATCTTCGAATGTTTGAATATGATTACGATCAACCCAACAATTTTAATTATATCGCTTACAATACCGTCCGGTATTATGATCCGGAATTATCCGGAGAAGAAAACATCAATCAATCACTGTGGAATGAACTGCTGAACGTAATTCCATATTTCCAGAATAAATTTGGTATCGATGGTGCCATGATCGATATGGGCCACGCGCTGCCCGACAGATTGAAAAAGATGGTGATTAAAAAAGCAAGGTCAATTGATCCTGATTTTGCTTTTTGGGATGAAAATTTCGACAATAAAAAATCCACGCAGGAAGAAGGCTATAATGCTGTAATTGGCGGTGCCTGGTATGCAATCACCAAAAGAAATGGATTTAAAAAAGTAGTGGATGATGGATTAACAGCAAAACCACTTCCCTATTTTGGAACAGCGGAAAGTCACAATACTCCACGTTTTGGAATCAATAAAATGCAGTGTAAAAAACTCGTCTGGGTATTGTTCCATTTTCTGCCTCAATCCATACCGTTTTTGCATAATGGATTTGAACTTAATGAATCACTCCCAGTCAACACCGGACTCAACTTTAACAAAATACAACTCAAACTATATAAAAATGAAAAACTGGCTCTTTTTTACAAAACATCATTGAATTGGCAAAGTCCCGCAAATATCATCAAATTCATCCAGTATTTTCATCAAAAAATGGTTTTGGAACCAGCATGGAAACCACGCGCTTCAACGTCGATCATAAATCAAGAAAATCCCAGGATAAGGATTTTGAAGAGAACATATCGCGGAAAGGTGATTTACGGAATTTTTAATCTTAATCTTCAGGGTTCAGAGAAATTCAATATTTCATTTCCTGGAAAAAAAGAGACATTTTTTAAGGATCTGCTGGAGGATAAAAATTACAGGGTTATGAATGGAAATGTGTCCTTAAGACTCAGACCCGCTGGTTTTATCGTGATGAAACCAGCTTAGCTTTTTGTTGGAAGAACCCCGGATAATTAATTTGGTTTTCAAAATCTTGCGTTCAACGGTATCGCCACTTTGGCCATTGATCTTCATAAATAGCAATTCGGTGGCCACCTTGCCCATTTCAAAGCCAGGTTGGGCCACGCTACTCAGTGGCGGATCCAAAACTTCAGTTAAGGTGGGATCGTCACTAAAACCAACAATGGCGATATCATCAGGAATTGTTAATCCCGCATCTTTCACGGCCTTCATGGCTCCGATTGCTGTCAGATCATTGACGGCAAAGATGGCATCAGGTCGATTGGGTTTTTCCAGAATTTTTTTGGTTGCCAGATAACCATCTTTGTAGGTATCCGCTTTTACCAGCATTTCTTCATTGAACGGCAATTGATGGCTCAACAATGCGTCCTTAAACCCCTGAATACGATTGGCAATAATAGACAGACTTTTGGGTCCGCAGAGTTGTATGATATTTCTTGCGCCAATGTCAATGAGATGTTCTGTAGCACTAAATGCGCCTTCATAATCTTCAACCACAACCGAGCTGGTTTCAATTTGATCACAATTGCGATCATAAAAAACAATTGGGATACCCCGATCGATCAACATCTTAAAATGCGAATAATCCGTCGTGTTTTTTGAAACAGAAACTAAAATCCCCTCCACACGTGACCGCATCAAGGCTTTGGTGATCATCACTTCCCGTTGATAATTTTCATTCGACTGACAGATCATTACATGAAAATCCCGGTCATATGCTACTTCCTCAATACCGCTAATCACTGAAGAGAAAAAATAATGAACGATCTCAGGCACAATGACACCAATGGTATAAGTCTTACTTTTTCTCAGACCCTGAGCAACACTATTCGGCTGGTAATCCAGTTTCTCCGCCAATTCCAGTACTGCTTTTTTAGTAGACTGACTAATGTCGGGATGATCCTTTAACGCCCTGGAAACAGTTGAAGGCGCAATATTCAATTCTCTCGCAATATCCTTTATCGTGACCTGTTCTGAAGACATATTTCAACAAATAACCCTTAATTTCCACTGTGACTGAATATACGGTGAAAGATAGTCAAAATACCGTTGATTTTTTTAAAAATAGTCATAATTACCAGCGTAAAAGCAGAAAGTCCGTAAAGAGCATTACACCAATTTTAATAAGCTTAATATTTGTATAATACAATTTTAATTTACTGTTCTTCTGGCTTTCGCGGCGCTTAAATCACAAGGTTTTCACTTGTATATCCTTAGATCGTCAACATACAACAATGCGCCAAAATCATAATTTTTCTCCGCTTCATTATTTCTTCCGCAAACGATTGTGCTAACGATTACATTAAAATAATTATAATATTTTTGTTCTTTCATTAACGATTTAAAATTAATTGTTGTAATATTTATGAATGATTGAAATAATGGCAATGATGAAAACAATTGGATATCACCGGAGAAGACGTGAAAATCATTGCCTGGGAATAAAAGGCATTCTTTAAAAATTTATAAAAACTGATTAGGCTTCAATAAATGACATGAACTCCAAATCAAAGCTGCGAATAATACAAAAATAAATATTATGAAAGAATAAAGATAACAGGAAAAGTTTCTGTGACATGATCTGCAAAACCCGCTAAAGCTTTACCGGAAAAAATGCACATGCAAACAGAAGAAAGTAGTTGTTTCACCCAAATTATAATTTTATGAAGAAGTTTTTTACACTAGGACTCATTTTACTGCTAACCCGGGCACTTTTGGCTCAGTCAATTACCGTCTCGGGAACAGTAACTGATGCGGAAGATAATTCACCCATGCCAGGGGTGAATGTTGTGATTAAAGGCACTTCTCAGGGAACAGTAACTGATATACAGGGAAAATACCAGATAGCTGCCAATCCAAATGATGTGTTGGTTTTTTCATTTGTTGGTTATGTTAGTACAGACCGACAGGTTGGCAATCAATCGGTCATTGACTTGGCCTTAGTTCCGGATGTCACTTCCCTGAAGGAAATAGTTGTTGTTGGTTATGGCCAGCAGGAGAAAAAAGACGTAACCGGCGTCGTTGACAAGGTTGATACCAAGAACTTCAACAAAGGCCCGATTGTAAGCCCCGATCAACTAATTGCCGGCAAAGTGGCTGGAGTACAAATCACCCAAAACAGTGGAGAACCAGGCGGTCAAACCTCCATCAGAATCAGGGGTGGCACGTCTATAAAAGCCAGCAATGAACCCTTGTTTGTGATCGATGGCGTGCCCATTCAAAATGATGTATTTAATCCGGGAGGACTTTCCGGAGGACGTAATCCGCTGAACTTCATCAACCCCAATGACATCGAGTCATTTACGGTTTTAAAAGACGCCTCCGCAGCGGCTATTTATGGTTCACGTGCTGCCAATGGTGTTATCATTATCACCACAAAAAAAGGCAACAAAAACGAAAAAGGGACATTCTCTTACGACGGCTATTATTCCGTGTCACAGCCTGACATGAATTTTCAAATATTGAATGCTGAGGAGTTCAGGAATGTAGTTACTGCCAAAGCCGCCAATAAGCTGGGACAGTTAGGCAACGATGACACCAACTGGATGGATGAAATAATGCGTACTGCACAAGGTCAGAATCACTCGATGAGTTATAGTGGGGGTTCAGAAAGAACCGGATACCGGGCTTCGATTGGATATCAGGATCTCCAGGGGATCATAAATACATCAAGAACGCAAAGGGTAAGTATGGATCTCAACCTGAACAGTTCACTGCTCAAAGACCAATTGACCTATAACATTAATTTCAAAGGTTCCTATACCAAAGACCGGTTTTCACCAGGCGTAATCGGTAATGCCGCTTCTTTCGACCCGACACAACCTGTTTATAATCCGGGCAGCGACAGTACCGGAGGTTATTTTGAATTTGTAAATGATCCGATCACCGTCGATAATCCGGTGGCCATGCTCAATCAGACCCAAGAGTATGGCAAAACTTATAGAAACATTGGCAACATCGACCTTGAATATAAATTACCATTTGTGCAAGGACTGAGTGCCAAACTCAATGTTGGATTTGACATTACTAATGGACAGCGAGAGCGCTTTATGCCCAGAACCCTGGAATCCCAGCGTTCCGGCGACAAAGGAGAAGTACGTACAGAAGATATGTTGCGTCAAAATACGTTGCTGGATGCTTTCCTAAATTATAAACGTGATTTCGAAAACATTCATAGCTCCATCAATTTTGTTGGTGGTTATTCGTATCAGGATTTTTCTGGTACCTACAAAGGTTTTCGCGCCTGGAACCTCGACACCGATATTTTTGGTTTATACAGTGCCAGACCGGCAACCAAGAGTTTGCCATTTATCAGCATTGAGGAAAACAGGCTGATCTCATTCTTTGGCCGTATCAATTACGCATTCAAAGACCGGTACATTCTCACTGCCACTGTCCGCAGAGATGGCTCTACACGATTCAGTGATGAAAATAAGTGGGGAACTTTCCCATCTATGGCGCTGGCCTGGAGAGTACTCGAGGAAAATTTTGCTCATGGATTGGATAATGTTTTTAGTGATCTGAAATTAAGAGTGGGTTATGGTGTCAACGGTAATCAGGAAATAGGCAATTACCTGTATTTGCCAACTTACACTTACAGTGATGCGACCGCCAGATATCAATTTGGCAATACGTATGTTAGCACACTTCGACCCAATGGTTATGATTCCGAACTCAAATGGGAACAAACCACCTCTTACAACGCCGGCCTGGATTTTGGCTTATTCGCCGGCCGACTGACCGGATCAATGGATTATTACTATAAAGAGACCAATGATTTATTGTTTGATGTGGCAGTTCCGGCAGGGGCCAACCTCACCAACATTATTACTTCGAATATCGGATCAGTAGAAAATCAAGGTTTTGAAGTGACTTTGAATGGCATCGTTGTTGATTCTAAAGATTTTGACTGGAATTTAAATGCA
This sequence comes from uncultured Cytophagales bacterium, assembly GCA_963711495.1. Taxonomy (GTDB): domain Bacteria; phylum Bacteroidota; class Bacteroidia; order Cytophagales; family Cyclobacteriaceae; genus CAVQEK01. The sequence goes on along the minus strand of CAVQEK010000004.1, from coordinate 2,771,508 downwards.
AATGCCTCATACAACAAAAATACCATCAAAAAGCTGGATCAAAGCAATGATCCGACTTTCCAGGGTTATCCGACCGGTGGTATCAGTGGTGGTGTTGGAAACAATATTCAGATTCTCAAGGTGGGTAATCCGGTCAATGCATTTTTTACTTATCAACAATTGATGGACGACCAGGGGAATCCACGAAAAGACGGTGTGGATTACAATGAAGATGGCGTCGTAAATCTTGCAGATATGTATGCCGACCTCAATGGTGATGGCATGGTCGATGACAATGATAAAAGACCTTATCGAAAGCCGGCGCCAGATGTAATTATTGGCGTCACTTCCAATATGACCTACAAAAATTTCGATCTGTCATTCACACTGAGGGCAAACATTGGAAATTACAATTACAATAATAATGCTTCCAATTATGGAAACTTCAGCCGTCTAACAGCAACAACACCGAACAATATTCATGCTTCGGCATTGTCGAATGGGTTTACGAATCCTCAATATTTTTCCGATATCTATATTGAAAATGCCTCATTCTGCAGGGTAGACAATATATCATTGGGCTACACCTTCAGCCAGATTTCAGACGCTGCCCATATCAGGCTTTATGCAACCGTACAAAATGCATTTGTTTTCACAAATTATACTGGCATTGATCCGGAAACCAACAATGGCATAGACAATAATTTATATCCCAGATCCAGGACTTTTCTGGTTGGGTTGAATATTGGTTTTTAATGAACATCCAAAAGAATTAGAACAATGAAAAATATATTTAAACTAATCGTAATGGTGGTTCTGACTGGGTTAGCAGCTTGTACTGACCTGGATTTGAAACCTAAAAGTACGACCACCAATTCTGTCGTTTTCAATGATCCGTCATCGTATCGGGCATTTATCGCACGAGTTTATGCCGGTTTGGCTATTAGTGGTCAGCAAGGGCCTGCCGGTGACCCGGACATCAAAGGCATCGATGAAGGGTTTTCTAATTACATCCGCCAATACTGGGTCGCTCAGGAACTTACCACCGATGAGGCGGTGATTTCTTGGAATGATGAAGGCCTGCCAGCCATGCATGAACAAACCTGGACTGCTTCAAACCAGTTCATCACGGCCATGTATAACAGGATATTTTTCCAGGTTTCCATGGCCAATGAATTCTTGCGTGAAACCACCGATGAAAAACTGAATTCTCGTGGTGTGAGCGATGCATTGAAAACGCAAATAAAAGCCTATCGGGCTGAAGCACGATTTTTAAGGGCGTTGAGTTACTGGCATGGGATAGATCTTTTTGGAAACATTCCATTCTATACCGAAGACCAATTGGTTGGCAAATCTGCCCCGGATCAGGCCTCCAGGTCTACCGTCTTTTCTTTCATTGAAAGTGAACTCAATGATATTGAAAACGATATGATTGCCCCACAGCAAAACGAGTATGGCCGTGCTGACCGTGCTGCCTTGTGGATGTTACAGGCCAATTTATTCTTGAATGCCCAGGTTTATACCGGGCAGGACAGGTATACCGATTGTATCACTGCATGCAAGAAAATTCTGGACGCTTCTTACAGCCTTGCTGAAAACTACCAGGATAATTTCAGGGCCGACAACAACAATTCCCCGGAAATTATCTTTGCAGTCCCCTATGATGGTCAGAATACTCAAAACTGGGGTGGTATGACATTCGTTATCCATGCATCCATAGGTGGCAATATGAATTCATTGAATTATGGTGTAAACAATGGCTGGGGTGGCACCAGAACCACTTCGGTAATGGTCAATTTGTTTCCGGATGTGAGCGGTAATGTGGATTCAAGAGCAATATTCTATACCGACGGCCAGACTAAAGAGATCAACGACATCAAGACGTTCACCGATGGCTATGCAGTCCCAAAATTCACAAATCTCACTGTAGATGGTGAAATGGGATCCAATGAGACTTTCGTTGATACGGATTTCCCGCTGTTCAGACTGGCCGATGCCTATCTGATGTATGCCGAGGCTGTCGTGAGAGGTGGCAGTGGCGGAGATATGGCCACCGCGGTCAACCTGATCAACAAATTGCGCAAAAGAGCCTATGGAGATAATACCGGTGATATCACCGCCAATGACCTCACCCTCGACTTCATTTTGAATGAAAGAAGTCGTGAATTATACTGGGAAGGACACCGCAGGACAGATCTCATTCGTTTTGGACAATTTACCGAAAACGGTATATGGCCCTGGAAAGGCGGCGTAAAGGAAGGCCAAACCACTGAAGTGTATCGCAATCTTTTCCCGTTACCATCGTCAGACCTGATCGCCAACCCGAAACTCCGGCAAAATGAAGGTTACGCGGGTAAATAGGTTTTTTTATCATCAATAAATTATCAGACAATGAAAAAATTAATATATCTGTTATATCTGTCGGTACTGGCAAGCATAATTGTTTCATGTACGCCTGAGGAGATCAATATCCAAGCCCTGACTGATTTTGCTCCTGGCATCGCCAGGATCGTCCCGGCAGACAAAGGGATGATCGTAAAAGGAGATTTTAATATCACAGTTGTTTTTGTCGACGGAACAATTTCGCCATTAGCCAATGGTTCGGTGACATTGATGGACGAAAATGACAATGAAATTACAACGGCAAGCGAAGACCTCACTGGCACTAAAGATTCATTGATCATTGAAGGCTCATCTTTCAATGCTTCAAATCTTGCCCTGGGTAACTATAAGCTAAAAATTACCGGAACTGACGATAAAGACCAGTCGGTAGAAAAAACAACCACATTTACCATCAGCAGTCTGCCCTACCCGGCCAACAACAATCAAATGTTTATAGCCGGTGCATTCAATGGCTGGGGTGCGGATCAGATGACCCTTGTTGCCGATTATACCTGGGAAATCCGGAATGTCGACTTGAAAGGAGGCGAATGGAAATTCAAAAATACGCCAGACTGGACCGATCAGGATTGGGGCGATTCCAATTGTGACGGCATCATGGAAGTGACAACCGGCGGCGGGCCCAATACCAATTGCGGATATTCCGGTATTGTCAATATACAGTTCAACGACCAGACATTACGGTATACCGTGACCCCTGCAGTACAGTATGAAACCAACCTGATGGGTCTGGTATTACTGGGTACATTCAACAATTTCCAGGGGGATGAATACAAGTTTACCCTGGTAGATGATCACATGTGGGAGCTTTCAGAGATCAGGTTAAAGCCAGGTTATAATTTTAAATTCGCTGAATATCCGAGTTTCCAGGGCACCAACTATGGTGATAACGAACCAGATTCCATTGCTGATCAATATGGCGCAAATATCGTGGTCCCTGATACTAAGGCTGATGCATTTTATAAAATTATTTTCAATGATAAAACATTGAAATACTCCCTCATATTCCTGCGCTTCCCCTATCCTGAAAATCTTTATCTCGTTGGTGGGTCTACGCCATCCGGCTGGGACACGGGCGCCAGTGTGCCGTTCATAAAAACCGGTAATGGATATTTTGAGATCTTCAGCCCCATCACCGTCGATGGTTCCGGGTTTAAACTGTTGCAGGTGAAAGACTGGGCCGGAGACTGGGGGTCTAAACCGGGCACACGTGCTGTTGACAATGGCGTGATCACCGGAGACTTATTGCAGGAAGGCGAAGATAACATGACTGTTGAAGAAGATGGATTTTATCGCATCAATATCGATTACGTCAATCTAAAATATACCGTAACACCATCAAACTGGGGACTGGTAGGCAGCGCCACTGGAAGTTGGGATGTCGATACCCAATTAACTAAGACCGGTGATTATACCTGGTCAGTTACTACTGATCTGGTCGCTGGCGAAATTAAATTCCGCGAAAATGGCATGTGGGATGTGAATTTCGGCGATAGCAATGCCGACGGATCACTCGAAAAAGGCGGTGATAATATTGCTGTAGCAGCTGACGGCAATTATACCATAACATTAAATCTCGATCCCGGCGGATACAGCTATTCCGTCACTAAAAATTAATTTGATTTTTAAATCTGAAGAAGTGTAGGAATCAATTCCTACACTTCTTTTTAACTCAAAAATGCTACGCCCTGCACATCGATGATATGAGAAAATTCTACCTACTAATATTGATCATTTTTTATTTTTCTCAATTTTCTCAAGGAAAAGAGGCCATTCAACCTGCCATCCAACCGGCCTCTTTCGATGCACAAACCGAAATAACCGTTACCTATGATGTAACCGGAACTCCACTGGAAAACCTTTCTGAAGCATACCTCTGGGTTTGGATCCCTAATACTACCCTTAATGCCAAATACAATGTAAACCCGGCTTCCAGTGATCAGGAACTGGCTAATCATGCCAGGCTCACTAAAAATATTGATGGCGGAAAAACGACATTTTCTATCACATTCAAACCACAGGATTTCTTTTCTGATCTCATTTGTCATGAATCGCAACTTGGTATATTATTAAAAGGCAATGATTGGATAGACGGCCAGACAACTGACTTCGTGACTGACCTGACACCATTGGCTCAGTGCTTTGTCGTAAACCTCACTGCTCCGGTTGATCACCCTGCTTTTATAGATCCGGGAGGAATACTTTCCGTAATAGCTGAATCTTCCATGCCAGCCACATTCACCTTGATGGTTGATGGGAATCAGGTGGATCAAAAAGCATCATTGAAGAATTATACTTTTAACTATACCATTCCTCAAAATTCCGGAATCTACCCGGTCGAATTGACAGTATCGGATGCTCAAAATGATACAACCATTGCATTTTCCTATCTGGTCAATACGCCGTCAGAAATTAACAGTCGTCCGACAGGCATTATTCCCGGCATAAATTACGATCAGAACGACCAAAGTAAAGCCACGGTTTGTTTATATGCGCCTGGGAAAAGTGCTGTTTATTTACTGGGTGAATTCAATAATTTTGAAATCACACCTGCCAATAAGATCTTCCGCGATGGCGATTATTTTTGGGCAGAAATTACAGGATTAACGCCGGGAAAAGAATATGCATATCAATATCTTGTGGATGGTGTATTCATAGCTGATCCTTTCGCCGATAAGATTCTGGATCCACTGGATAAATACATTCCGGAAAGCATTTACCCCGGATTAAAATCCTATCCGAAAACAGCGCTCCGGGACCACGATTACAAAAACCGGGTTTCGATCATACAAACCGGACAAACACCCTTTCAATGGCAACACGAAACTCAACATCCTGACAAAAATAATCTGACGATTTATGAATTGCTGGTTCGCGATTTTTTTGCCCCGGACGACCGCAATTATCTAAACCTGATCGATACCCTCTCCTATCTTAAAAGACTGGGAGTAAATGCCATTGAACTGATGCCCGTTATGGAATTTTCAGGCAATGACAGTTGGGGATACAATCCCACTTTTATGTTCGCTCCTGACAAAGCCTATGGCACCAAGACCGCCCTCAAAAAATTTATAGACGCCGCCCATGGTCAGGGCATGGCTGTAATCCTGGATATTGTTTTCAATCACCAGGAGTTGCCGAATCCATATGTAGCCATGTGGTTTGATTTCAACACCTTCAAGGTGACCCCTGACAATCCAATGTTCAATGTGGAAGCCACCCATGATTACAGTGTTTTTTATGACATGAACCATGAAAGTCCGATGACCCAATACTACGTAGACACTACCCTCAACTACTGGACTAATCAATTTAAAGTAGATGGATTCCGCTTCGATCTGTCTAAAGGATTTACACAAAAGATCACCAAAGGAAATATAACTGCCTGGGGACAGTATGACGCCTCACGCATTCAAATTCTTGAACGTATCGCCCAAAAAGTTTGGACCTATTCTCCAGATTCCTCCTACATGGTCCTGGAACATTTCGCTGATAATACGGAAGAAAAAGAATTGGCCAATTATGGATTTATGTTGTGGGGAAATGAGCATAATGATTATAAACAAGCCATTCTTGGCTATCCCAATAGTTCCGATTTTAAATGGGCCTATTACCAATCACGAGACTGGAGCAAAAACAATCTGGTCTCATATTACGAAAGTCATGACGAACAAAGACAGATGTTCGATGCAGAAAACTCCGGAAATGCCAGTGGAAATTATCATATAAAAGATACCGTCACGGCGCTCAATAGAATGAAATTGGCCGCGGCCTTTTTGTACACCATCCCGGGTCCGAAGTTATTCTGGCAATTCGGAGAACTGGGTTATGATTACGACATAGACTACAATGGAAGGACGGGTGCCAAACCTGTGCGATGGGACTATTACCAGGATCCCGAACGATTGAAATTATTCAAGGTTCAGGCTGCCATTCTGAACCTTCGCAACAACCTGGATGTGTTTAAAGATGGCACCATGACCTGGAAAAGCGCAGGCCCGGTCAGATACATACTTATAAAAGACAATCAAATGGCCCTGGTTGTGGCCGGAAATTTTGATGTAACGTCACATGTCGAAGATATTCCGTTTTCCCAGTCCGGTACCTGGTTTGATCTTTTCTCTGATAAAACCATCGATATTTCAGGGAATACTAAAAGTCTGATGCTGGAACCAGGTGAATTTCATGTTTTTACCAGTCAAAAGATTGAAGGCATCGAATCCGGGCTTGTGCCCTGGTGGCAGGATATTGCCATTACAGCCCTTGAGAAACCTTCACTTTCGAAGTTGGTGATCTACCCCAATCCAGCACATCACCGGCTCTATATTATGACGAATGGTCATGCCATTAATGATGTACAAATACACGATCTAACCGGAAAACTCATCGATGTTGGTTTTCAAAACGCCGGAGATTCGTTTGAGATCGATACGCGCACTATAAATAGCGGATTGTACTTATTAAAATATACGCTGGATAATGAATTACATACGTTTAAAATAATCATTCAATGATGATGAGAATCATTCAAAATATACATCGTGCCATGAAAATCCATTTCTTTCTTATAACAGGCGTATTATTATCCTTCTTTGCCTGTCATCCTAACCATGAAGAGAATGTTAATTTCTCTGTTATTTCACCCGGCCAAAAGGTTAAGGTTGAGTTTCTGCTGAATAGCGAAGGTCAACCTGCCTACATGGCCTGGTATGAAGGTAAAACGGTATTGGACACCTCCAAGCTTGGCTTTCAATTAAATGAAATGAAAGCTTTGGATCACAGCTTCAATGTGGTCAGTGTAAACTCTTCAACTTACGACAATACCTGGGAGCAACCCTGGGGAGAAGAGCACTTTATCAGGAACCATTACCGGCAACTGACCGTGCACTTGCAGGAAGCAACCGGACCACATCGTAAAATGAATATTATTTTCCGGGCTTTTGATGATGGCCTGGGTTTCCGATATGAATTTCCGGAGCAAGACAGCCTCAAGGATTTTCAGATCCTGGATGAACTCACCGAATTCAATATGACCGATAATCATGAAGCCTGGTGGATCCCTGCTTATGCCGGTAATCGTTACGAATATTTGTTTAAAAAATCACCAATTGACGACCTGGAGCGCGTACATACTCCACTAACTTTGGAAACAACCGATGGCTTATACCTGAGCATTCATGAAGCGGCATTACTGGATTATTCCAGCATGGTGATTAAAGCCACGGGCAACCATCAATTAAAGTGTGACCTGGTTCCATGGAGTAAAACCAATCCGGTGAAATGTTACGAAAAAACGCCAGCAAAAACACCCTGGAGGACCATTCAAATGGCCGAAAAACCAGGAGACCTGATCACGTCCTATCTTATCCTCAATCTCAATGATCCTAATAAACTCGGCGATGTTTCCTGGGTGAAACCCGCAAAATATGTGGGTATCTGGTGGGAAATGCATCTCGGGTTGGGTACCTGGGGTCGGGGGCCTCATCATGCTGCAACAACTGCAAACACCAAAAAATACATTGACTTTGCCGCCCAAAATGATTTTGACGCCGTGCTTGTTGAAGGCTGGAATTTTGGCTGGGACGGCAACTGGGCCGGCAATGGAAAAGATTTTAACTTCACCAAACCTTATCTTGATTATGATATTGCTGAATTAAGTAAATATGCGAAATCAAAAGGGGTGTATATCATTGGCCACCATGAAACTGGCGCCAACATTGAAAACTATGAAAGCCAACTGGAAGATGCCTGCCAGTTTCTGGAAGATCATGGCATGAAGGCCGTGAAAACCGGGTATGTGGAAAATGGAGATACTTTGACGGATGGCAATTATCATCACAGCCAGTTTTATGTCCGGCATTTTCATAAAGTCATTGAAACTGCCGCCCGGCATCATGTTGCCGTGGTAGCCCACGAGCCCATTAAAGATACCGGAGAACGGCGAACGTGGCCGAACATGCTCTCAAGAGAAGGCGCACGTGGTCAGGAATACAATGCCTGGTCGGATGACGGCGGTAATCCTCCAAGCTACACCACCATCATTCCGTTCACCCGATTGTTGGCCGGACCAATGGATTTTACCCCTGGCGTTTTCGATATTGAACTGCCCAAGCCAAATAATCAAGTCAATACAACACTGGCTAAACAGCTGGCTTTGTATGTGGTCATTTATTCTCCGGTGCAAATGGCATGTGATCTTCCGAAGAATTATGAAGGGAATCCGGCATTTCAATTTATCCGTGATGTTGCCGTGGATTGGGAGACCACCAAAGTGCTGAATGCTGAAATCGGTGAATATGTCACCATCGCCAGAAAGGACCGCAATAGCGATAAGTGGTTTTTGGGCAGCGTCACCAATGAAAAACCGAGGGAATTCGACATCAAGACTGATTTTCTGGATCAAGGTATAAAATACAATACAACCATCTATGAGGATGGGGAAAATGCTGATTACAAGACTAATCCGACCCGGTATAAAATCGAACATAAAACGGTCACCTCCAAGAACACCCTGCATTTGACATTGGCCCCTGGCGGTGGAACTGCCATTAGTCTTGTGCCTATTGACTAAAAAAACAGGACCACGATAAAGTAAACTTTATTTGTGACTGACCCAGAATACCCCTGGTTTCCTTCCTGAAAAGAAAGGAATATCAGGGGATTTTGTTTTCAGTCGGTCCTTGCTGTTTCTAAATGTCATTGAAATCCACATCTCAATATCCACGATCGTAGCGATGATGATATACCATCAAACCCTATTGCCTATTCCAGGGATAATTCAGACCATCACGACATTAGTGACGATAATCATGTTTTGAATTGTAATATTTGGTTAAATTTGCGCTCCACAAAAATGGAGTGTCACAGAAATTCAAGTTTAACCGTAAACCATAATTTTTAACAATGAGTGATGTAGCAACAAAATTCAGAGCCGGCGTTTTATACGGCGATGAGATCACACAATTACTTCGCTACGCGAATGAAAATAATTTTGCTTTGCCTGCTGTGAATGTGATCAATTCACATACCGTCAACGCAGTCATCGAAACAGCCAGAGATGTAAATTCACCAGTAATCATACAGTTTTCCAATGGCGGCGCTGTTTTCTTTGCCGGAAAAGGATTGGGTAATGGAAACGAAAAAGCATCTATTGCCGGTGGAATATCCGGTGCCATGCATGTTCGTCAGATGGCGGAGGCTTATGGTGTGCCCGTGATCCTTCATACTGATCACTGCGCCAGAAAATTACTCCCATGGATTGACGGATTGCTGGATGCCGGCGAAGAATATTATAAAGTACACGGCCAGCCCCTGTACAGTTCTCATATGCTCGATCTTTCCGAAGAACCATTGAAGGACAATATAGAGACCAGTAAACGCTATCTCGAAAGAATGGCAAAAATTGAGATGACCCTGGAGATCGAACTCGGTGTGACTGGTGGTGAAGAAGATGGCGTTGACAACTCAGGTGTTGACAGCTCCAAATTATATACCCAACCCGAAGAAGTGGCCTTCGCCTACGAAGAACTAAAAAAAATCAGTAACAACTTCACCATTGCTGCTGCTTTCGGCAATGTTCACGGGGTATACAAGCCCGGAAATGTGAAATTAACTCCTGTTATCCTGAAAAACTCACAAGATTACATACAGAACAAGTACGGAACAGGTCCAAATCCGGTTAATTTTGTTTTCCATGGTGGCTCAGGTTCAGAAAAAGAAAAGATCAAAGAGGCCATTGAATATGGTGCCATCAAAATGAACCTCGATACTGATATGCAGTGGGCCTTTACCCATGGAGTGAAAAAATATATGGATGACAAAGACGGTTATCTTCACAGCCAGATCGGAAACCCCGAAGGTGAAGATAAGCCAAATAAAAAATTCTACGATCCCAGAGCCTGGCTCAGAAAAGGAGAAGAGAGTTTTGTGGCCCGGTTGAAAGAAGCTTTTGGCGATCTCAATTGCCTCGGCCAGAACGCTTAATATCAGAAATCAGATACGATACAATAGGGAACTTCGGTTCCCTTTTTTTATTTCCCTTTGCCAACCCATATGACTTTTATTTTGTTAAAAATATTGCTAACATCATTCATTGATTTGTTATAAACAAAACAAGATGAAAAATCCTGGTATTTGGCTCATTATTGGATTTTTAGCCTTTTTTTTCTCTTGTAGCGGTCCCCAAAAGGAAAAATCAGCAATGATGAAAAAAGAAGCCCCTCAAAAAATCATCATATACCAGATGATGACCCGTTTATTTGGCAATAAGACCAGGGCCAACATCAAATATGGTACACGCGAGAAAAATGGTGTTGGAAAATTTAATGATATCACTGAACAAGCGCTTCATGCCTTGAAAAAACTGGGCATTACACATATCTGGTATTCGGGAGTAATCGAACATGCCCAGATGGCCGATTATACCAATTTCGGTATCCCAATGGATGATGCCGATGTTGTAAAAGGACGTGCCGGTTCACCGTATGCCATCAAAGATTATTATGATGTAGACCCGGACCTTGCCGTAGATGTTCCACACCGCATGGAGGAATTTGCATCACTGTTAAAAAGGACCCATCAACAAGGTTTGAAAGTGATTATTGATTTCGTGCCGAATCATGTGGCGCGGCATTATCATTCCGATGTGAAACCGGAAGGTGTTGAAGATTTTGGCGCCATGGACGACACGACCAAATATTTCCTGCCCAACAACAACTTTTACTATCTGCCGGGAACATCATTTGTTGTCCCAAAAAATTATATACCGATACCCGGATTTTCATTTCCCACCAAAGACGGCAAGTTTGATGAAAAACCGGCAAAAGTGTCGGGAAATGGCAATCTCACCAATGCTCCTGCGATTGATGACTGGTTTGAAACCGTTAAATTGAACTATGGCATTGACTACCGGGACGACAACAAGAAATACTTCGATCCCATTCCCGATACCTGGCAAAAAATGCGCAATATACTCCGTTATTGGGCAAACAAGGGTATCGATGGATTTCGCTGTGATGTAGCTGAAATGGTACCCGTGGAATTCTGGAATTGGGTTATCCCGCAAATCAAGGCTATCAACGCAAAAATTATTTTTATAGCGGAAATATATACGCCTTCAATTTATGCTGAATATCTCCAAAAGGGTCATTTCGATATTTTGTATGATAAGGTAGAAACCTACGATACGTTGCGCAATATTGTCACCGGAAAGGGCGACGCAAATCATTTATCGGTCATCATGAAGAAATTCCATGATCAGGATATTGACAACCACATGTTGAGGTTTATTGAAAACCATGATGAACAAAGGGCGGCTTCCGGTTTTTTTGCCGGTGATCCCTGGAAGGCATGGCCGGCCATGGTCGTTTCAGCCACCATTTCCACCAGTCCGGTAATGATCTATTTCGGACAGGAAGTGGGTGAACCGGGGGCTGGCGATGAAGGATTTTCCGGGAATGACGGAAGGACCACCATCTACGACTATTGGGGGGTGCCTAATCATCAGAAATGGATGGATGATGGTAAATTTGATGGCGGACAACTCAATGACAATTTAAAAAAGTTGCGATCCTACTATGCCCGATTGTTAAATTTATGCAATGAAAAACCGGAAATCTATATTGGAGATTTCTATGATCTCAGCCAGTACAACTATCAAATGCGTGGTGGCTCTAAAAACACCAAAGTATATGCTTTCATGCGCATCAAAGGAAAATCGAGGTTGTGTATCGTGGTGAACTTTTCTGCCGATGCTGAATTTCATCCGCGGATTTATTTCCCAGACCCCATGAAATTTCCGGAACAATGGCCATCAATAAAAAACCTACTGAACAATGAGGTCATTTTACTCACATTTAATTCGGCTGATCATTTTATGCAAATGCATTTAAAACCATTACAGACACTGATCTTCGAATTGCCTGGTTAATGGTTGAATTTTGTAATAACGGAGCTGCAAGATGGTATTTTTCGATATCATGGGTTAAGGAAAATAAAATCACACTTTATCATTCTAAAACCGGTTCAGAAGCGATTTTTAATTATCTTTAGAAACAATTTTTACGCCCTGTTTTTGACTGGCTGCAGATAATAATTCAAACCCTGTAATGAAAAAGTTTTGCGTATTGATCATCCTTTTGATAGGATATCAGATGGTATTCGCCCAGACTTTTAATGTAGAGCGAATCGAACCGCCCAATTGGTGGGCGGGCATGAAAAGACCCCAACTTCAGCTTTTGATTCACGGTGCAAACATTGCTGGTTTCAATGTTAAAATCGACTATCCTGGTGTGACCTATGATGGCACCATAAAAACAGAAAATCCCAATTATCTTTTCATCAACCTGACTTTATCACCGGAACTGAAACCTGGCACCATGAACATGGTTTTCACGACGGGTAAAAAATCCGCTTCAATACCCTTTGAATTCAAAGCGCGTGAGGGGTTTAACGGTCGAATAATGGGCCTCAATCCAGGAGATTTAATATACCTCATCATGCCAGACCGGTTTGCCAACGGCGATACTTCCAACGATATCATTGCCGGTATGCGGCAAACCACCATCGACAGAACTCAACCTTACCAGCGGCATGGCGGCGATCTGCAAGGCATCATTGATCATCTCGACTATTTACAAAATCTGGGTGTCACGGCTCTTTGGCTTAATCCGGTTTTGGAAAATGATCAACCGGAAACCTCCTATCACGGATATGCCGCCACGGATTGTTATAAAGTGGATCCCAGGTTCGGCGGCAATAAAGCCTATAAATCACTGATTGATGATCTGCACCACAGAGGCATGAAGATCATCATGGACATTGTCCCGAACCACGTGGGCAGTGAGAACTGGTTCATCAAAGATTTACCGACGCAAGACTGGATCCATCAGCATCAGGGTTTTTTAAAATCAAATTTTCGTATTCCGGCCCAATTCGATCCCCACGGTTCCCAAATAGACAAAAAGACCATGGAAGAAGGATGGTTTGATACACATATGCCCGACCTCAATCAAAACAATGAACTGGTAGCCAATTATATCATACAAAACAATATCTGGTGGATAGAGGAATTTGGCACCGACGCATTCCGGATCGATACATATCCATATAATTATTTGCCGTTTCTTGAAAAATGGGCGGATGCCATCTATGCTGAATACCCCAATTACAGCATCTTTGGAGAAACCTGGGTGGAAGACAAATCGGTGGAAGCTTACTATGAAGGAGATGCTTACATTGTTAAAAACTTCAACAGCAAAGTTTCCGCCATGACCGATTTTGTCATGTATAATGCCATCAATGAAGCGCTGAACGGTAAATTCGATTGGAGGTCAGGTATCATGAAAATCTATTATACCCTGGCGGAAGACTATTTGTATGCCAATCCTTATGACCAGGTTATTTTTCTGGACAATCACGACACCTACCGGTTCTTTTCAACCGTTGGAGAGGACATGAATAAATATAAGATGGGCATCGGGTTGGTAATGACACTGCGTGGAATACCTCAATTTTATTATGGGACCGAATTGGCCTTTAAAAACAATGACTGGATCAATGATGGTAAATATCGTGTCGATTTCCCCGGTGGCTGGCCCGATGACAAAGGCAATAAATTCTTACCTGACGGACGAACAGATCAGGAAATAGAAGCTTTCAATTATTTTTCGAAACTGGCAAATTGGCGTAAAAACGAAGAAGTGATCAAAACCGGAAAATTAATGCAATTCATACCGGAAGATAATACCTATGTTTACTTTCGCTATACCGACCAACAGTGTGTAATGGTATTGCTCAACCGAAATGAAGATTCCAAAACACTGGATACACAGCGATTCCGCGAACGTATTGAAGGGTATCATTCAGCCAATAATGTGGTGACTGATGCAGCGATCAATGATCTCTCTCAATTGGAACTTCCTCCAATGAGCATTACCATTTTAGAACTGGAACATTAAGCATAACAAGACAAAATAATGGCAATAAAACCAAGACTTAGTTTCTGGCAGATATGGAACATGAGCTTCGGCTTCCTGGGCATTCAATTTGGTTTCGCACTGCAAAATGCCAATGTGAGCCGTATATTCGAAAAACTTGGCGCCGATGTAGAAAGTATCCCGATTTTATGGATTGCCGCTCCGGTTACCGGACTGATCATTCAGCCGATCATTGGCCACATGAGCGACAATACATGGAATCGTTTAGGACGTCGCCGGCCGTATTTTTTAACCGGGGCCATTTTGGCTACCATGGCACTTTTTATTATGCCCAATTCGCCCGTTTTATTAATTGCCGCGGGTATGTTGTGGATCATGGATGCTTCCATCAATATTTCGATGGAGCCCTTCAGGGCTTTTGTTGGGGATATGCTGCCCAACGAACAAAGAACAACTGGTTTTGCGATGCAAAGTTTTTTCATCGGTATTGGAGCCGTAGTTGCCTCCCTTTTGCCCTACTTGATGACCAACTGGCTTCACATCAGCAATACAGCCACAGAAGGTATCATTCCTGATTCAGTTAAATGGTCATTTTATATTGGTGGTTCCGTGTTTTTACTTTCCGTCCTCTGGACGGTGATCAGAACAAAAGAATATCCACCGGAAGAATTGCACACATTCGATTCACCGGAATCAGAAAATAAAACCTCCGGCGCGCACGAAAAAAGGGCTGAAATCCGATATACCCGGAATGCGAGTTTATGGATACTGGCAGGACTGGCTATTAGTTATTTTATTTTTTTTAAATCCTTAGAAAAAGAATTATATATTCTGGGTATAGGTTCTGTGGTTTTTGGCCTCATCCAGATTTTAGTCGGTTTTATGATCAAAAGCGGGATGTCAGACAATGGATTGGTGGAAGTTATAGAAGATCTTTTCCATATGCCCAAGACCATGGGTCAATTGGCTGTCGTGCAATTTTTTTCCTGGTTTGCCCTGTTTTCAATGTGGATATACACCACCTCCGCTGTAACCAGCCATGTTTTCGGTTCTACTGATACCACATCCAAAATTTACAATGACGGCGCCGATTGGGTGGGCGTTTTATTTGGTGTATACAATGGATTTGCCGCCTTTGTGGCCTTTTTGTTGCCTGTTTTGGCCAAAAGGACCAATCGAAAAATCACCCATTTGATTGCTTTGGTTTTGGGTGGCATTGGTTTGATTTCTTTTATGGTAATCGGGAACAAATGGCTATTGTTGCTTCCGATGCTGGGTGTCGGATTTGCCTGGGCAAGTATACTGTCCATGCCCTACGCCATGCTCACCAGTGCCCTGCCTTCCAAAAAAATGGGCGTCTATATGGGCATATTCAATTTTTTTATCGTGATCCCACAAATCCTGGCCGCCAGCGTTCTGGGGTTTATGACCAAGAATTTATTTCATGGAGAAGCCATTTATGCTTTGGTTCTGGGTGGTGTTTCTATGATTATATCCGGTTTGATGACTTTGATGGTCGAGGATAAATATCATTAAACCAGGAATAAATTACACGATTATAAGACTAACTTTTAGCCAAGGGGTTACTTGATCCTAAATAGTCCAATAAATATTAGGCTTTAGGGAAAAGGATTGGTTAGCATTTTAAAGTGAAAGAAATAAATTCTTTTGGCACCAAATTATTTTTTACATTTTTCCTGTAAAAAATATTTCTTATCAAACTCCGCTCATGATACTGAACAAATCAAGTATTTTTCTGGCTTTGACTTTTTGCGTTTTAATTGGTCCACTACTGGCTCAAAGAATCTACTTCACAGACGGAAACTCCATTAAAAGTATCAACTATGACGGCACTGATGAGCAAACCTTTCTGACCAATGGAGAAACACCACTCCGATTAGCCTATGATCCTACAATCTCCAGATTATTCTACGCTACCTATGGAGGTGAGCATGTATGGAGTACAGATCTCCCAATGGTTGGTAACAATAATTTGGTTTATGATTATGGGGCGATGGCAGGATTAGATGCGTTTGATGCTTTTTATTCAGATGGTATAATCGTGGCAGCCAATGCAATAGAAATAGACGGTGTGTCATCTTTTCCTTATGATGGAAGTACGCTCGACACTTGGCCACTTAAAGGACCTCCGGACATTGGCAATGACTTGTTCAGTGGGATTGTCGTTTGGCAGGCCAACGAAGAAGTATTTCTTTCCTACGGAACCACGATATATAAAGCCGGAGTTTATGACCGCGATGCTGTGACTATAGTCCGTACATCTGCAGACCCCAGCGAACTGGATTTTGATCAGACCAGAGAATATTTATATTTCATTGATGGTGCCCTGCAAAATGAGATCTGGAAAATGGATGCCAGTACTGGCGTATCCACCAAAATTTACACTGGCGCCTCGACGATCACCAGAATCTCTGTAAATGATCTGAACGGAAATCTATTTTTCCTTGAGGGTAATGCCATTGAAGTGATACCAAATACAGGTGGTAGTTCTACTACAATTAAAAGTGGAATTACCAGCCCTGGCGATATTATATTTATAGAAGATCCGGATCCCTATACTGTAAAAAATAATAATGATTCGGGGCCAAATTCACTGCGCTATTGTATCACAAATGCCAATTTATCCAGCGGTCAAACCATTCAATTTAACATACCCGGTACCGGCCCATATAATATACAGCTATTTTCTTCATTACCTGCTATCATCGCTCCAATGACCATCGATGGTTACACTCAAAATGGCTCCAGCACCAATACCACACCCATTGACATCGCCAGTGATGCCGTAATTCAAATCGAACTAAACGGTGCAAGCGCAGGAGTAAGCGCCTCCGGATTAACCATTCATAGCAGTTCAGTCACTGTAAAAGGACTGGTTATTAACAACTTTTCAGGAAGTGGTATATCGGTGGGTAATGTGAACAACATAACCATCGAAGGCAATTTCATTGGAACCAATGTGAATGGAACTACTTCCGTACCAAACAGCGAAGGCATTGTATTGGATGGCTCTAGTTATGTTACTATTGGGGGAACCAACCGGGCATCGCGCAACGTAATTTCCGGAAATAGTCAAAGTGCCATTGTTATAAGCAACGGAACTTCCAATGATCAAAATAAAATATTAGGCAATTTCATCGGCGTTGACAAAACCGGTAAAACCAATTTAGGCAATGGCCATTATGGCATTGAAATCACAAATTCCGGCACTAATCAGATCGGTGACAACGCTGTTGTTAATCGAAACATTATTGGATATAATCAATACGGCATCCTGATTGGTGGTCCGAATGCGATCGCGAATCATCTCATAGGTAACGCGATCTTCTGTAATGTAAACGGAAACATATCCCTTCAAAACAACGGAAATAACGCTAAATCTGCGCCGGTAATTCAATATGCTTCCAAAGACAGCATATCAGGAACTGCCCAAAACGGTGACTTAATTGAGATCTTTAAGGATTCTTCCGGCTGTACACCTTCCGGAGGGCAAGCATTGCTTGCTTCAGTTTCTGCAAACAGTTCCGGGTTTTGGTTTTATAAACCCTCTAGTATAAAACCGGATAACTTAATTACCGCTACTGCAACAGATCCTGCCAATAATACTTCTGATTTTTCGAATTACCAGGCTGTTCATCCACAGATTGTTGGTGCTACACTCGATCCGGCAAATCGATATGTTGACGTTAGTTTCGATGATAATATTTATAACGCCCCCAACCCGGCGATTAGCATTACATCCGGTAATTTCAAGATAGTCTTTCAGGCAAATGGAGGCGGTGCAACAGATGTGAGTATATTCAGTGTAAAAAAGCCAGACAGCACTGTTGAAGCATCCGCATCAGACCCTGTTGGCGGAGAAAAAACATTGAGGTTATTCTTGGATGTATCCGGAAGCCAAACCGGTACGGAGACTATTGAGATCTTTCCTAAAGATGACAACAGCCTGGCATCTGCCGCCAACAATGGCGTGCCTGCAACTTCGTCTTCCGGTTTGTTGACCTTAAATCCCCCGGCAACCGCTGCAAATAGTCAAACCGACTATGTGCTTTGTAGTGGTGAGACATTGAATGTGGGATTGGTGGGTAACCTGTTGGGAACGGTGTTCAACTGGACTTCTGAGGTAACTTCTTCCCTCCTCTCAGGCAACACGCTATCCGGGTCTGGGGATATCCACGATCTTCTGACCAATACAGGCAGTGTTGTTGATACAGTGACTTATCATGTTTTACCCAGTCTTTTTGGTGTTTTGGGTATTGCCTATGACATTAAAGCCGCCGTTTTGCCTGAAATCAAAGCCACTTTATCGCTTGAAGACGACGGCAATTCTGCCACCATTTGTTCAGGAGATACATTAAAATTGAAAATCACCGTTCAGGGAGTGGGACCTTGGAAAACGGAATGGACAAATGGAACAATCACCAAAACTGAAACTTTTTCCAGTAACCAACACATTTTTACTGATATCCCAACCGGAAATGCTACTACTTACAAATTAAACTACATTACATCTACCAATTCCGCAAAACAATGCGATGGCACCGTGAGTGGAACAGTGGATATTACTATTAGGTCAATTGACGGAGACCCGGTTATTTCAGGACCTTCACCTGTTTGTCAGGGCAAGAGTGGTGTAAATTATACCGTAACTGATCCTACGCCAGCCAAAATATATCTGTGGAATATACCGATATCACTTTCATATAACGGGGGAAGTGTTCGCACATCTTCTTCGGGTATAAGTCTGAATATCAGTGATACAGCCAAAACAAGCGATATTGTCGTTACTGGTATTTACACCTGTTATTCGGGAGAACGATTCGGCAAGAGGAGTGCGCCATTCACCATTTCGATAACCCAATCTGAAACTACTCCCGGGAATGTCAGTGGCCCTGCTACGGTTTGCCCTGGCGAAATGAACTTATTGTACCGCATAAACAGTCCTGTTGCTGCAGATGGTTATGAGTGGAATATTCCGGCCGGTTTGGCCACTACGAGCGGAAAAATAAGAACAAAAGGAACAGAGATTACACTTGATATTAGCAACCCTGCATCCTCAGGAGACCTTACTGTAAGGGGGGTATTTACCTGCGATGGTGCAGAGCTACTTGGCCCAAAATCTATTCCGTTAACTATCAATATAGTCCCTCTCCTACCTAAACCCGATGTGGTTAGTGGACCGGATGCTGTTTGTCAGGGAGCCAACAATATAACATTCAGCCTGCTTCCCATTATTTCCGGGGTAACAAAATACCTTTGGACTCTGCCACAAGGCGCTTCTGAAAGCTCAGGAACCTCAGCACCAAATATCGAGACTACCACCAATACGATCAGCCTGGATTTCGATGAAAATAATTTTACTGGAGGAGATATTACTGTCGCCGTGGGTAATCAATGTGGAGTATACTCGGAAAACTCGCCCCCCTTGACTGTTTCCGCTAAACTATTACCCGATGCACCCGGAAAAATTACGGGAGACAGCGTGCTCTGTGCTGATGATAATGACGTGCGATATAAAATTAACGCTGTCCGCGGGGCAACTTCGTACCTCTGGGATCTGCCTGCCTTCATGACTCCAACTTTTGGATCAAAAGAAACAAAAAATAATGAGCTCGCTGTAAAGATCGGAAATGAATCATCGAAAGGTACCATCACTGTTTCCGCAAAGAACGAATGTGGAATAAGTGAGGCGGGCCCCGTCTATATTGTACAAATTTCTACTTTGCCCACACTTAATTTTACTTTGTCAGACCGGGAAATTTACATTGGCCAGGTCATTCAACTAACTGCCGAAGCAGATCAGGATATCGGCGGTTATACCTGGGATTTTGGAGACGGGAAACAAACCGAAGGTCCGGAAACCAGCCATATCTTTGGAAAAGGCGGAAGTTACACGGTTACTCTGACGGGAACGAACACTTTTAATTGCAACGGCTCATACAGCGATGATTTGAATGTTATTGATCAATTGCCAATAATCATCCAGAACGTGATCACTCAAAATGATGATCAGGTCAATGATGGCTTGTACATCCAGGGTATCGACAAATTCCCAAACAATGAAGTCACATTACTCAATCGCCTGGGCAGTAAAGTGATCCATATTGAACATTATGCCAACGATTGGGACGATTACTTTAGCAATAAAAAGCTCGAACCGGGCAACTATCTGTGTGTGGTAAAAATTAATGGCATCGACAAAACCATTAAACAAACCATTTCTGTTCTGGACAACCAATGACCAACCAAACTTTTATAAATACTTGTATATTTGGCTTCATAAAATATCTTTTTGTGACGGTGGTCCTGATGCTGTCTGTCTTTGCTGTTCGCGGTCAGGAATTGCCTATTTTTAACCCAAAACTCACCGATTCATTTCTTTACAATCCGGCTTTTGCTGGCTACGGATCGGGGTCGATCCTGTTTTTAAATAAGCAGAACTGGTCCAATACCGCCGGGGCTCCTTCTACTAACCTGCTAAGTTTTAATTTGCCAATTTATCAGGGAAGAGCTGGAATCGGTCTTAATCTCTTTACTGACAAGACCAATATCTTTAAAACTGTGTATGGTTCCGGCGCATTTGCCTATCACATTATCTGGAATAAATACAAACGGCTGAGTATGGGGCTTTCAGCAGAAATGAGCAATACCAAATTGGATCCCATGGCCATTAATATTCCTACCGATGACCCGCTGGTAACCAAATATGCCAACCAGAGTGAGATGAACTATGACTTCTCTTTTGGAGTTAATTTTAAAACCAAATATCTAACGGTTGGAGGTGCTTTCAACCGCCTTTCCTCCAGTTTTATCACCGACCAAAGCAAGACACTGTTGCAACACTATTTCACCGCTTATCTGAACGGCACCCTGCCGGTTGCTCAGAGCCGCGACCTTTTTGAGCCGTTAATCACGTATCGTCAACTCTCAGGAGGCAATACCCTTGGCCAGATAGATGCTGGACTTTATTATACTTTCAACGATATTTTGACTTTGGGGGCATCTTATGGCAGTCAGTTGGCAGGAAGTGTGCACGCAGGATTCCGTTTCCAAAAGATCTACTTTTCTTATACCAGAGAAGCTTTTTCTGGAAAAACCATTAAAACAGTTGGCGCTTCCAATGAATTTATGCTCAGATTAGATTTCAGTCGTGAAGACAGCTATAAAAATAAATACCGTAACAACTTCCAAAAAACGAAGTCGGCGATTGCTTCTCGAAGAAAATCGCTTTCCAATCCACCAGTAGGTCGAAATACACCGGAAAAATTCTTTAAAAAATGGAAGAAGAAAAAAACCAACCAGTTCAATCCTAATAAGCATTTCAATGAATCAAAGCTTTACAGCGTCAAATTTCACAAGCCTAAACACAAGAAAAAACATCATTTCCGCAAAAGGAAACACCATTGAAAACAAGGCTAAATTCCAGGGATGAAGAGGCCAAGAAACCAAGAGACCAAGAATCAAGAGGCCGAAAGCCAAGGGCTAAGGGGGTGTGAATTGGCAATGGTGAATGGTGATTTGGGTTATCGATTTTTCGATTCTAATGCCACATTGCCGGCAATGTTGCCCTGAGTATTGGTCAGCATGCAGATAAGTGGTGCCACCATAACACTCTATGGGCAAACCACTCATCACAAATCACATAGCTCTTCTCCGGCGCAAGCGTCCGCTCGGGCCTAAAAATACTTGGTTACGGGCCAGCGGAAGTGTCCGCTTCAATCAGCTTTCAGGATGTTGATTTGAACCAGGATGGTAATTCTCTTTGATCAAAAACCTAAAACGTGCTGAATCACGGGCAAAACCGGTTACACTATATCAAGTTTGATTTGTTTATTTTTAATAATGTGTTACTATTTCATGACTGGTTATTTTGATAGGATCGATACATTGGGCTTTGGAAAAGGGAGTTTGAAAAAATATTGCATACGACCATAAAATCATGAGTTTAGCCGTAGCGGGTGGTATTTGATGAAGGCAAAAGAAACTCCATGTTGTGCAAAAGAATTTTGAAACGACAATAATGGATTTCAACAATCTGACAGAATTAAAAAAGGATGACTTGATTTTGAAAAAGATTTCAGAATCAGATAGAAAATATATTGAATCAATAATTCAGGACACGGATATTAGAAAGTGCTACATTGTTTCAAAAGAAGCACAACAGGACTATAAACGACTTGTGAGTTACTGGCTTAATGACATTTCAAATGGAACTGGTTATGTTTGGATTATTAGCCAAAAAAGTAATAATATTTTCTCTACTCCTAAATCTTGCGGTTTTATTGCATTTGAGTTCCGTGACAGTCTGAAAAATACCAGAATCAGTTATGCCCTTAATCCAAATTTTAGAAAAAAGGAATCATAACGAAAAGCTTACAACTTGTTATTTCAAAACTTGCAGAATTGGGAGTTGAAACAATTGAGGCCGACATTGATATAGATAATATTGATTCAGAAAAAATTGTAGAGAAATTGGGATTTAGTACAAATAAAAGAGCAGCCTTAGTTGACCCTGAAATAATGCACGACGGAAATATAAGGCTAAGGTTTTTGTGGAGAAAAGAAATTTATGATTACTCAGAGCTTGATTTTTTTGTGGTTAAGCAAGAGTCATTTGGTAGATTAATAAATAATTGAACTGTATTCTAGGTTTGGGAGGAAGAAACTACCGAAGGAGATACTTTTGGCTTTATGAGGTAGTTCCAAGAACAAAAAAAACCTGTCGAATCTCTTGAGGCATTTGATGATATTGTTTACAGAACGAGCGAGATTGTGCATCCGGGTCGAAAAGAACCAAGACCAAAAAAGCCTAAAAAACCTTACAATATGAATTATAAACCGATTTAATCCTTAACTAATCGACATTGAGGTATAATTAGTAAAATTCTACCTAACGGTAAATCAGGATTTATAAAGCCTGGAAGGAATACAACGTACTACTCCGACAAATGATCCGCCCTTAGGCTTTTTTCAATCTCTAAAATCAGGTCTTGTCTCTTTTCATTCGCCCTATAGAGAAAGTCCCGGCCGGCGGCCGTTTTTTTGTCAAAATGTCCACTCCAGACAATCATTTCGATCATCATGGGAAGCAGCGCAATGCCTTTTTCAGTAAGGCTGTATTTTATCCTGGATTTTTTTATATCGTCTGTGCCCTTCGTAATAATGCCTGCCTCCTCCAAACCCCTCAATCTATCGCCCAAAACACTGGTGGACACCTTCTCTTCCGATTCAAAAAATTCGTTGTAATGACGTTTCCCCTTAAACATCAAATCCCTGATAATCAATAACGACCACTTGTCGCCAAAGTGTTCCAAACCATAATTGACCGGGCAGTGCGACTTCAAATTCATAGGGCAAAAATAATTTTTATGTATTTAACTTGCAAATACCAAGTTAAAATATTAACTCTGTAATTGCAAGTTAATTTATAGTAAAACTAAAAACTCTTATTGAGATGAAAACAATGACCTGTAAACAATTAGGCGGGGCTTGCGACTTAGTATTTCAAGCCAGCACTTTTGAAGAAATGACTGAAATGAGCAAGCAGCATGCCAGGGAAATGTTCCAAAAAAGCGATAAAGCTCATTTAGAGGCAATGGACAAAATGAAAGAACTCATGCAAGACCCGGAAGCCATGCAAGAGTGGTTTGAAATTAAAAGAAAAGAATTTGAAGCCCTCCCGGAAAATCAATAAGTAAAATGGCAACATTATACAATAAGATTACAATCAATGCATCTCCTGAAGAAGTATGGAATGTACTTGCCGATCCGGCCCGACTGGAACACTACGATCCGATCGTGAAGACGTCCAGGCTGATGTCCACGCTCACTACGGGGCCGGGTGCTGAACGCCATTGTGAAACAGTTTCCGGATGGTTTAAGGACAAGATTACGGAATGGTTACCCCACGAACGACTTACCTACACGCTGACCGGTTGTAATCAACCCATGAAAAACCTTACGCATTCCTACACCATCAAAAAAATTGACAATCAAACCGAAGTGAGGCAGGTGATGAATTATACCATGAAATTCGGCGTAATTGGTAAGCTGATGGACATTCTGATGGGGAAACGTGAGTCTGATAAGCAGATTAAAAAATTTTTCAAGGGGCTTAAAGAATATGTGGAGAAAAACAAAAACGGAACATAATGCCACACAGTTGTATTAATTGGGCTTTAAAGTTTAATGCCGAATCTGTAAAAAGAAAATGAAAGCTCATGCCCACATTAACTTACTCTTCAGTTGCCCCCTGTTCCTCTTCCACAACACTGATGGGGAAATCCTGCCCATTGCTGAACCCGGTTGGATATTGGGCACTTCCGCCATATTGTTTGCTCAATTCCGGCACGCGGTCTTCCATGTAAGCTTTCAATTCATTCACCGTTACCTTACCATCTCCCTCACTGAGGCCCCCTTTTCCATCGAGGCCTTCCAGCAAGGAATAAGTGAATACGCCATGCTTTAATGTTTTGAATTCCGTGGCAAACTGCTGGGTGCCGCTGGCGGCGATCAACACCACACCGGCGCTTCGGGCCAACTGATAAATGGCTTTCTCTTCAGAGGCCGCACTTCTTACCATCAGTGTGGCCACTGCACTGCCGGAATGGCAGGCATCCAACAAGATCAACTGTTTTTGACACTTAATCTGCGCCAGTAAATTCTTCAATTCCGAGGCCGCAATTCCTTTGTCATTCATTTGTGAATTATCCCCGTAGATCTTGGTAACATCGTAGGGCACAAGATAGTATTCCGCCTGAGGGTTTTCTGTGTCAATAGAACCATGACCAGCGTAATAAAATACAAAAACATCTTGCGGCTGGGCTTTGTAGCCTATTGCTCTAAACTTATGAACAATACTGTCCTTCACAGCCATACTGTCAAAAAGATTGATTACCCGGATGTTTTTGAAAATTTTGCGGCTTCTCTCCTGAATTTTATCAACAAAAGAAGATGCGTCAGACCGGGCATAGTTCAAATTATAAGCCCTGTTTTTATATCGGTTAATGCCGACTGCCAGCACATAGAGATCGGAATTAGTGATCAGTTCGCCGGTATATTGAATAAACAGATGGTCAGGCCGCGACTCTATATTTTGATAGTTGATGACCAGCACCTTGAAATCATTTTCGCCATTTACAAGGTTTACAGTATACGTTTTGGTCACCTTTTCCTTGTTGAATATCTTCACACTGTCATCAAGGATCACGAGTTTGTTGTTCTGATAAATGTTCACTTCCTTAACACCCCCTCCGCCATCAAAGATATCAACCGAAAGTTTGATCTTCTTTTCGCTGGTATTGTATCGCCGTTTTTCCCAGTGAATATTTTCGTCACTGTTCTCGGCAACTGCCGGCTTGCCAAATAGCCCTGCCGATGGGTGATTGAGTTTGGTGAGATCAAAAATCCGCTCATTTTTTTCTTTGAGCAGGGTCTCAACACGTTTCCCGGTTTTGATGCTCTCATTAAGGAGATCGGGGCGAAATAAAATATCGAAATATTGTGAAGCGTTGAAATACTCTGCCAGATGATCCAAGCCATGGTTTATTTCCCAAATAAAATAATCGCTACCCTCCGACGAGCATGTAAAATATCCATCGTTGGTATAACAGATCCATTGACCATTTTCAGCGATGAACAAGGTCATTAACGGGGTTATTGGTTCGCTGATCTCAGCCAGGGCATCTTCAAAACCCTTGTAGGCTTTTTCTTTCGATTCCTTCAGAAACTGAATGGTCGTGAGCCAGGCTTTTCTATCATGAACGGAAGCTATAGAATCCAACCCATAAGCATTCAAAAAATTCTGATATATTTCTTCCTTATAAATATCTTTAATACTGGGGAACTCGCCTTTTTCCTGCAAATTCCACAAACGGATGGTCTGGTCCTCGCCACCACTTATCAGATAACGACCATCTGAAGAAATATCAACTGAACGAACGGCACCGGTATGGCCAACAAACTCCTTGAGAATGTTGAGATTTTGATCATACATTTTCAATGAAAAATCGCTGCTTACGATCAATTGCCCCTCCTTGGTTAACATATAATCCAAAATTCGTCCGTCCACTTGTGGATCATTATTCAAAACTCGTCCCCCGGGAAGTTGAATGGTGTATAATCCAGTCTGACGTTTATCGCTTTTTTTTGAAGTCGCAGATTGAGCATGGTCATCATCAGGCTGCATTTTCAAAGTAAAAACATTGAAATCGAAATGGTAGGCCTGCGTCGAATCTTGTCCATCTTCATTGGGATTCCGGTCAAAATAAACATCCTGGCTTTTGCCAAAATGCACATGCCAAATGGCCGTTCCGAATCCTTTTATTTTCTTGATCTCGCGCCCGTTGATGGCATTCCAAATGATGATCTCATTGTTACTGCCACCAGTCGATGCCACCTGGTAATTCCCGTTAATTGACTGTGGAGAAAAATCGGCTGAAATTACCGTATTGTCGTGGCCATGAAATGAAGTGAGATGATTGCATTTGGGAACTGAATAGCTATTGCCTTCCCCATCAATGTCATCCAATGTTACCAGAATTTTACCATCTTTAGAAAATGACAAGACGTTGACTGAATGTTTAAACCCATTGATCTCATCAACAAAATTACCTGTCTTATCCCACAGCACCACTTTATCGCCTTCATCACATGATGCCAGATATTGGCCTTCTGGAGAAAATGTTATATATTTCACCGGATCATTATGACGCCTAAGGCTAATGAATGGATAATTCTTTTTTGTCGTCAAGACTCCAGCCAAATTATAGATCCTTGCTTCCTTATCTTCAAAAGCTACAGCAAGATCCAGATTATCAGAAGCAAATGACAAACCCGAAACACGATTCCCCAGATCGATCTGGCCTACTTTATTAAGTTTTTTATCGGAAAGTCTCCAGATATTTACAATTCCATCATCTCCGCCGCTGGCTAAAAAATTCCCGTCATAAGAAAAATCAATGCTGTTGACAACGTTGCTGTGCCCTACCGCCCGACACATTTCTTTCCCATTTTCCAGATCTAGGACCAAAATGTAATTCTCTGCAGCATTGCCAACCGGATAACCCGAAAAAGCCAATAATTTACCATCCGGAGAAAGTGCTGAATTATAGATCATTCCCTGTGGCCCGTCTCCAATTTCAGGATAATACAAATGCAGCATTTTTCCGGTTTCGACATCCCATATCCGAATACTCTTGTCTTCCGAAACGGTGATCAGATTTTTGCCCGAAGGCGAATAATGAATATCATTAATCCTTCCTGTGTGGCCTTGCGGATTCAGCATTATCCTTGGAGTAGATAATTCATCCGCCTTTGTAAAATGTCCTCTAAATTGAAAAATAAAGAATAAGGTAGCGCTGACAATCAAAAATCGGTTCATGTAAAAGACTGGAATTCGATATGGTTTACCCCAATAAATTAGATTCAAACGATAATTGTAACCTAAATTACAACTTATTTGAATATCTTTAAATTTGATAAGAATTAATCCGAAACAGACATTTTTTCAAAATATTTAATCTTTTTTCAGCCATGTTGAAACATACATTTTCTTTACTTACACTGGTAATATTGGGCTGTTCAACACATACGCAGGTATCAAATGAATTTACCCCGATGCAAATAGTGGATCTAAACCATCTTCAGCCATCGGCATTAACAAACCATGGGAAAGCGCTTATTTTCCATCCGGATTCGGCCAATCAATCGCTGATACTTTCGGAAGCCTCCCCGGAATGGGTCAAAGCCAAATATCTCGTCATCAACATCATCCATCATAATCCCTATAGCTCGATCATTTATCTGGATTTTTATCGACAAGGTGGAAATGAATCATCGATTGAGCAACAAGGTGATGCCACCAATGCCTCCAAACCCCGGATCAGCGCTAAAATCGGGATTTTACCAGACCTTCCGACGCAGCTTATTTTTCCCTTGTCTCATCTTGACGGACAGGAAATTTTTCTTCACAGATTTCCGCGCCAATTGAAAGGGACGGTACTGGGCAATCGTCTCGATCCTTCTGAGATTAGTAAAGTAGCATTAAGACTCGAGCCTTTCCGGAAACCGGATTTCAGACCCGAGATTACCATAAGCAATATCCGATTGATGCGTGATTTGCCCCAACCTTTGCCAAAACCACAGCAACCCGTAGTAGATCAATTTGGACAATGGACTGAAAGACAATGGCCGGATAAAACAACGGATGAAACTGATTTGAAGGATCAAATCGACAGTTTATACCAGGCAGCATCTGCATCGGGATATCCGGCGGATTGGAGTGAATACGGCGGATGGAAAAAGAAAAAATTTGATGTCACAGGTTATTTTCACACACACCATGATGGACTCCGTTGGTGGCTTGTCGATCCGGAAGGCTACGCCTTTCTGAGTACTGGCGTTGATTGTATAGGCGCTTCGGCCTCCGGGGTAGTGAGCGGACAAGAAGATATTTTTGACTGGTTGCCCGGTAAAACAGATACCTTGTTTACGTCTGCAACCAATCAACGGAACGACATCAACCTGATCGATTTTTTAGAAATTAACCTGATCAGGGCCTTTGGAAAAAACTGGCAATCCAACTGGGAATCCATGACCTCCGGATTATTGAAGTACATGCACTTCAATACAATCGGCAATTGGTCGGACCTTCAATATGCCAGGATCTCAAAATTGCCCTACGTGCTTCCGTTGCGCGATTTTCCTTCAACCGGGGTCAGTTTATATCGCGATTTTCCAGATGTTTTTGCTGATGAATACAAAACCAGCGCCGAAAAATTCGCCCGTCAGCTTGAAGCCTATAAAAATGACCCGTTTCTCATTGGATATTTCCTGCGCAATGAGCCGCAATGGGCTTTTGGCTATCACAATCTTGCCTTTGAAATGTTTGCCACTGACCAGATGTCAGACAGCAAAAAAGCATTCGTTGACTGGGTGAAGAAAAACTATGGTAACGATATAAAAAAATTTGCCATTGCCTGGAATATAAAAATCAACACATTTGAAGATCTGCTACACACCACTTTTCGCGATTTGCCTTCTGAAACCGCGGATAAGGATTTTTATACTTTCTCCGAGATCCTGGTAAAACGCTATGTCGACATACCCTGTGATGCCGTGGAGGCTGTTGACCCCAATCACCTCAACCTTGGCATGCGCTATGCCTGGATCAGTTCAGACCTTCTCTACAAGGCAGGTGAGCGTTTTGATGTTTTTTCCATCAACGGATATAGTTTTCCAGGCCCTCCCTCCACCCAAGAAATTGCAGCAAAAAGCGGTAAGCCGGTCATGATTGGCGAATATCACTTTGGCTCCATTGATGCCGGATTGCCATCAACTGGTATAAAAGGAGTAAAAAACCAGCAAGGTCGAGCTACTGCTTTCCGATATTATACCGAACAAGGTTTCGCCAGGCCGGAAGTCGTTGGGCTTCATTATTTTCAGTGGAATGATCAGCCGGTATTTGGCCGGTTCGATGGTGAAAATTATAATATTGGATTCCTCGACATTTGCAGCAGGCCGTATGCACAACTTTCTCAGGGTGCCAGGCTCACCAATTCAAGAATGTACCAGGTAGCCAGTGGTATGGAAAAACCTTTTGATGAAGTTGCAGTCGAAATTCCAGCCATCTATTTCTGAGAGATTTATTCACTGAGCATTAGGCATAATTTTTAAATGTAAGTGTTACACTGATGAAAATACGATGAAATCCTGCCTACTGAAAACAAATTTGCTCCACATTGATATAACATTACGGTAAATGATGTTTCTTTAACCCAGAAAAATTTATTGCTTATTTAAATCACTTAACAGGCACCACTTTATAACTATTGGAATTCATGAACAAACGCAACATATCCTTCAAATCAAGATCGTCATTTTTTACCGGCATGTTGATATTTTTGCTGGCATTTACGCTGCAACAATGCAGCAGTAGCCTAATGGTAAAAACTGATTATGATAAAGAGACCGACTTCACCCGCTATAAAAAATTTGCCTTTTATCAATACGAAGATAAAAATCATCCCATCCAGGAAGTGAACAAACGCCGTATTTATATGGGTATTGAGGAAGAATTGGCGAGGAAAGGGATCAAACTTTCAAACGATCCCGACCTGTTGATCAATATTTACACCATAATTCAAAGACAGGAAGGCGGTGTTGTTCGGGAAACCCAGGGAAATTGGGGCGTTTATGGCGGCTATGGTACTTATGGAAGTTCATTTGGCATTAGTTATTCCACGCCACAAACTTACCACATTTCCGGTTATGCTACCGGTGACGTTGTGGTAGACCTGGTGGACAGAAAAAACATGAAACTTGTTTTGCAAGGTGTAGTGAACACTACTGTTCACGAAGATGACCGCGACGTCGACAAGAAAATCAAGTATGTGATCAAAAAGATTTTTCAGAAAATTCCCGATGTGAAATAGATCCTGGTGAATTCATCAAATGAACGGTTTTCCTATTTTAGTTTCCGGGCTATAATTCCCGTTTGTCCTTCATTTTTCGACGATCGATGAGAAAAGAATTGTAAAAAATATACCGAAAGCCTATTTTTAATTGATATCGGTGAAGATGCCAATAGCCGATAATTATATTGTTGCCGTATCATTAATGTCAGGCATAAATATATCAATACGTTGAAGTCGGATCAAATATATCTGTTACAATAATTTTTAATAAAAAAACCCGATTATGAAAGACAAAAAACAAATCACAAGAAGGAAATTTATCAAAAATACCGCTGGAGCAGCCGCCATTCTGTCGGTCCCTACCTTTATCCCATCTCACGTATTTGGTGCCAATGATCGCATACAAGTTGCGGTACTGGGTGTTCATGGCAGGGGCCAGAACCACATCAAAGGATTTCAGACATTGGAAAACGTCGATGTTGCGTATTTATGCGACCCGGATGATGTAGTCTTACAGCAACGCGCGGGTGAATTTGAGCAAGAATATGGCAAAAAGGTGAAGACTGAGCATGATATGCGCAAGATCTTTGATAATAAGTCGATCGATGCGGTGAGTATTGCCACACCCAATCACTGGCATTCTTTGGCTACCATCTGGGCTTGTCAGGCTGGTAAGGACGTATACGTCGAAAAGCCCGGTTCTCACAACCTGCACGAAGGCCGAAAAATGGTGGAAGCTGCCAAAAAATATAACCGCGTGGTTCAACACGGCGTTCAGTTGCGCAGTTCTGTGGCCATCAGAGAAGCCATCCAACACTTGCGAGACGGTTTGATTGGTGATGTTTACATGGCTAGGGGATTGGTATTCCGCTGGCGAGATGATATTGGAGATAAAGGCGTAGAACCTGTACCGGAGGGCCTGGATTATGACCTTTGGACCGGACCGGCGGAATTGCTGCCATTCTCCAAAAATTATGTGCACTATAATTGGCACTGGAACTGGAATTATGGCAACGGTGATGTTGGCAACCAGGGTATCCACGAAACCGACCTGTGCATGTGGGGACTCGATGTGGGTTTCCCCGAAAAAATCACAGCCGGTGGTGGAAAATTCTTATGGGACGATTGCAAGCAAACACCTGAGGTGCTTTCATCAACCTATGTTTATCCCAAGGAAAAGAAAATCATTGAATTTGAAGTGCGTCCCTGGATGACCAATGAAGAAGATGGCGTTGGCGTTGGGAATATTTTCTATGGCAGTGAAGGATATATGGTGGTGAAGGGCTACAACAAGTATGAAACCTTCCTGGGTAAAGATAAAACACCGGGCCCCGCCAATAAAGAAGGGGGCGATCACTTCCTCAACTTTATTGAAGCTGTTCGTGCTCAGGATCCATCCAAAGTTCACGCGCCGGTAGAAACGGCCCATTTGGCAGCCGGACTGGCACATTTGGGAAATATTGCCTACCGCACCGGTAAGTCACTAACATTCGATCCGGCAACGGAAAAATTCGTGGGCGATGAGGATGCCAATGCCTTATTATCCAGAAATTACCGGGCCCCCTATGTAGTGCCGGAACAAGTGTAATACAGTTTTTATGCAATCTATGGACATAACAATTACTGGTTGTTATGTCCATTATTTTGTATTTACCGGGATTGAAACAACTTTCATAACAACTTGGTCCAACTGATCAGGCAATGTTGGAAACACGTTTTGCTCGCTACAGCTTCCAACCTCCCCTTTCCAGTATCCAACTTCAAGCTTCAAGTTTCCAACCTCCAACTTCAAGCTTCAAGTATGCTCTCACAGATTTTCCATTTTCTTCTTCATTATTCGCTTATCCGTTTGTGTCTTAGCCAGGGTACAGGCTCTTTTAAAATTCATTTTTGCTTTGAGGTTGTCAAGGTCGGAATATAGCTCCCCCAACAAGGCATAGTAAAAGTGATTATTTTCCAGATTCAGCTTCTCTGCCGCTTCAATGGCCGCTTTTTTACCTTTTATTTTTGAAAGTGCATACGTTTTATTCAGGGCTGCAATGGGCGAGAATTCTATGCTGAGCAATTGATCATACAGGTGCAAAATGGTTTCCCATTTTGTTTTGGTATCTTCCTTGATTGTATGCCAATAGGCGATACTGGCTTCCAGATGATATTTTGAGATGATATTACCTTGTGCCGCCTGATGAAGAAAATAAATGCCTCTTTCAATCAGTTCCTGGTTCCAAAGTGTTTCGTCCTGATCCTGGTATAAAACCAATTCTCCACGATCATTTTTCCGCGCTTCAAATCGTGAAGCATGAAAACACATCAACGCAAGCAAGGCATTCACCGGCGGCTGATTGGTTTTTTTGTTTTCAATCAAAGCGTACGTTAATCGCATGGCTTCGAGACAAAGATCTTTGAGTAATACAGCATCCTGACTTTCGGAATAGTATCCTTCACTGAACAGCAGATACAACGTGGTCAATACAGTTTCTAATCGCTTATTGATTTCAGCATCTGCCGGAAATTCAATTTTCACTTTTTCACGCCTCAGTTTTTCCTTTGCTCTGAACAACCGTTTATTGATGGTTTCTTTACTGGTCAGAAAAGCATTGGCAATTTCTTCGATTCCAAATCCGCAAAGAATACGAAGCGCCAGGCCAATTTGTGCTTCTTTGGATATTGACGGCTGGCAAATGGCAAATAACATTTGCAATTGACTGTCCAAAATATTGGAGTCAGTCAAATCGATTTTTAGTTCATTGTTGCGTGCTGTAGATTGGGATATTTGACCGGCAATTTTTTGAGTAAAGACCACATCTCGATTTAAATGATTCCGGGCTTTGTTCTTGGCTACCACATAAAGCCAGGCGACTGGATTTTCAGGGATTCCCTGGTAGGGCCAGGTTTCCAGGGCCTGCACAAAAGTATCACTGGCAATGTCTTCCGCCAATTCAATATGTTCGATGCCGAAAAGTTTACAGAGCACAGCGGTTATTTTGCTGTACTCTGTTCTGAACAAATGCGGAATTAATTCTTGTTTTTCCTTCATCTGTAAAATACTGATGGTATTCAGCCAATTTAATAACCTTTAATGCATCCCGTCCCTTTTGGCAATTTTACGCACTTCCACGCTATTGCCCTCACCCTGCAGAACAGGACATCCTTTGGCAAATTCAACCGCTTCATCCACAGATTCGGCTTTCACAATAATGTATCCGCCCACCGTTTCCTTGATCTCTCCAAAAGGGCCATTGGTTACCACGCTTTTGGCATTTTTTGTCATGACTACCCGGGCATCATCGAAAGGCAGTCCATTGCCGCCTACCAATTTGTTTTGAGCAGAAATAGTCGCCATCCAATCCCGGGTTTGTTGCATCCAGATTTGCATTTGTTCCGGAGAAGCAATTTTTGTCCCGTCTTCGTGCCTGAAAATTAAAATGAATTCGTCCATAATGTATGATGTTAGTGGCTTGCCTTCGCAAGCCGGTGATTGAATATATACGTTTCAAGCCAATAACAAATGAGGTTTACGAAACCGGACATTTTCAGGAAACAAATTTAGGTCTGAATTTTTTATTCAACCACTGTGAGATAAATCACCCTGACTCAGGTTTTCTATACATTGCAAATCGTGAAGAAGATTTTTTCTCTGTCCTTATTAGTTTACTCATAAAATCTTGATCTGCCTTATTTAATTGCGCAAACATTATTATAAATATAAATGCATTATTTTCATGTGTTAGCCAATAGCGGTCATGCGTGAAAATAGCAGCATCGGCAAGTACTTTGGTTCTGAGTGGTCACTAACCCCAATTAAACTTAAAACCTCCGGAACAAATTTCCTATCCATTCGAATGACTTTTCATCAGGAGACATTCCTACCTGGAAAGTATTTTTGGTGGTGTGCAAATTCAAACATCTCAGCATTCCTGTCAAAATTGAATACGCCCTTTTAAACCAAATTTTTCCTCATAAAATATTTGAACTGATTCTATGTATTCCCTGGAAATCCATGCATTTTCACCTCCATTAAAATGCCTGAACCAATACACGCCAATAACGTAGATGTCAATTAATGAATTCAGATAAAAAATTCTCGATCGTCGGCGGGGGAATCGCCGGCCTTACCACCGCCATTGCACTGCAAAAAATCGGTGTTTCACCAATCATCTTTGAAGGCGCACCGGAAATCAAACCATTGGGCGCCGGTATCGTGCTTGCCGCCAACGCCATGAAAGCATTTCAAAAGCTGGGTCTGGCTGAAAAAATCATGGCTGGGGGAAATCAACTCACGGAATTTATCATCAAAGATCAAAAGGGTAAAACTATCACCCGTACCGATATTTCAACATTTAGTAAACAAGTCGGTATTGGTAATTTTGCCATTCACCGGGCAGCATTGCACGCCATCCTGTTGGAACACGTTGAGCCTGGCACGGTGGTCACCAATAAGAAATTGATTGCACTGGAAAAAACGAAAATTCCCATATCATTACTATTTGAAGATGGCACCCGCCATGAAACCAATTATATCATTGCGGCGGATGGTATACATTCTCTGGTCCGGCAGGAATTATTGCCTTTTTCCCAGCCACGATTTGCCGGATATACCTGCTGGCGTGCTGTCATTGACAACAATACGATTCATTTGCCATATGCCCTGGAAACCTGGGGCCGCAAAGGCCGGTTCGGCGCTGTGCGATTGGCCCCTGACAAGATCTATTGGTTTGCCTGCCTCAATGCGAATGCCCATGATCCTGTAATGAAGCAGTTTGTCATCCAGGACCTGTTGAAGTATTTTGGCCAATATCACGCGCCAATTCCGGAAATCCTGGAAGCAACTTCCAACGATTCTTTGATCCACAATGATATCCTGGACATAAAACCGATCAAACAGTTTGCATTTGACAACATACTGTTGGTGGGTGACGCAGCCCATGCCACTACACCCAACCTGGGACAAGGTGCCTGCCAGGCGATTGAGGATGCGATGGTCCTGGCCAATTCTCTTGATCAATATTCCGGTGTGCAGCAAGCCTATTCACATTTTAACCAGCTTCGACAGGAAAAAACTACTTATATCATTAAAACTTCCCATACTTTGGGCAACATCGCCCAGTGGACCAATCCTTTGGCCGTAACAATACGCAATTCTTTATTCAGGGCCCTCCCCGATCGAATGAATCAACAACAATTGTTGAAACTGTATGAAGTTCAATTTTGATCAATTCAGTGAGATCCATTAATTATTTGGAGCTCCCTGATCAACCCAGTCGGCAATGAGTTGTATTTGAGTGCTGTTGAGCGAAACTCCGGAAGTCGAAGGAGGCATTGATTTTTCAGAGGTACGTGTCTTGATGAGTGAGGCCTCGGATTTGACGGTTTCATAGGTACTCCAATCCGGGATCCCGGACATTGAACCGTGGCAACCCGAACGCTGACAATTGGCATCGATGATCGGCCTGATGTCATCGGCATAACTCACTTCCTGTACTTCATTGATAACGGCATTGGCACTCTCTGTACAATTATTGGCATCTTTTACCGTGACCGAATAATTGCCGGCTGACAAATTGGAAAATGTGGAAGCCAACTGGAAATTATTCCCGTTGATACTGTACATCAATGGCGCGGTGCCGCCGCTGGCATTTACCGCAATACTGCCGGTACTTTGTCCCACGAGGGTGGCAGTGGCATTTACCGATACCTGTGGTGGATTGGCGCATAGATCCACTTCTTCCATATTGCTTTTGGAACAACCATTGATGATTATCAAAATGGTAATGATGAATAGAATACGTGTATAATTTTTCATACTTCAAGTAATTTTAAATTTTCAATAAATACTCCTCCCTGTCCTGCAGAATTTTTTTTATCCGCTGAATGCTTCAAGATATTCCATTGTGTATTCAAAAAAGAAAGGTAAGCCATCACAAGAAGCAGGCGCTCCCCGTGACAGCCCTACCTGGAATCACTGAGCGTTGCTGCTATTCGATGTGTCCTTCAAAATCGAGATGGATTTTAATGTTATTGCAATTCTTATTCATCATGTTATTTTTTTGAACATCTGCGGCTACGCGATTTTTGGATTGTGTTTGAGATGAATTGATCCCTGGTATCATACCCTTATTCTGCACTCGACGCACTTGATGTTGATCATCCGGGCCCGATTTGAAAAAGGCCGGCATTAACAAAATGAAAATACTGAATGCAATAAAAGAAGAATAGCATACTCCGTACATGTGTCTTCGAACATGCGTCTCAAATTTTTCCATAATTTCAATCGGTTCGTTCAATAAATATGATTTTTGGCCGCCCTGAACATTTTATAACGCAATGTGAAATATCCACCGATGGTGTAAAGATCAACCTTGCCATAACCAATACCAGTCACCGGGATTTTTATGAACGGCTCAACAGACACGCCCAATTTTGGCGTTGGTGAAAATTCGTATCCCACAGAAAGATTCAACAATCCCATAATATGTTGGGTGGTATTTTTACCTCCCCAGTACTTCACGGCATTGGGATCGCTGTATCCATTTTCATAACTAAACCAGTAATGTTCTTCCAGCATAAAATAAGAGGATATACCCGCGTTAATGAAAACCTGATGCTTGTCCCACATTCCAACATTATACCTGATATTTACGGGTATATCCAATATCTTACATTTTCCAGTTGCCTGGTCAGGAATGGCGCCGTTGGTCCAGAAACCTTTGGGTGGCGTATATTCATCGCCCTGGGCACTGTATTTATTGTCAGTCATAATCAGTCCGGCTCCAATTTCGAATCGTCTGGCAATAAAATAGCTAATCACCAGCCCCACCCTTTTTCCTGGCGGGGTGTAGTCAAAAAGTCCGACGGAAGAAAAATCCGGGGCCACAGTGACGCCAATACCCCAAAATGGCCGGTTTGCCCAAAGATTGTCCTTTGGCATCAAATCTGCCAAATCAACATTTTTTGCTGCCAAATTGAACGACTGTATCCCGGTAATCGTTCTAAATCCTGAAAATTCCAGGTCTTGACCACGCCAGCGTGGAACCAGAAAATGAACTTCCTGCCTGGAAATATCCGGGATACCTAACGCTTCCATCTCATCTCGACCTGTTGTTGTTTTTTCCGCATTTCTAATTAATGCAGCGCTGGATGGCTGTGACTCTACTGTTTTCAAGTGCTTATGACCGCTGGTATGTGCCAACTGGTCGCTGGAAATAATTCCATTTTGTCCCGAGTTTGATATTTTATGTTGATCGGTGGTTTCTTTGTTATCCAAAACAGGGTTGCGGGCAACATTTGCAGATTCTTCCTGGTCGGAAAACGTTTTTTCATCGATACCAGAAGCTTCCCGGATTGATCTGGTATCTGAAAGAATTTTGTTCGAAGACGGGTCTTCCTTCATACTATTTGGATGAGAAACTGTGGATTCAGTGTTTAATCCAACCCTATTTTGTTTGCCTTTTCCAAAATCCAAAGAAAAATATACTGCCATGGAAGCAACCAGCAGCGCAGCCGCAATAATCAATCCCCGTCGATAGTTTAATTTTCTGTACACGAGAGCCTTGTCTGATTGATCAAGCTTTTTCTCCAGCTTTTCCCAATCAGCCTCCCGGAACTCAAATTGATAGTTTTGTGTTCCTTTCCGGAAAAATTCCTCTAAACCGTCTTTATTTTTGTCGTTCATAATCTTCCTGGAAATATTCCCTCAGCAAATCGCGAAGTTTTTGTTTCGCCCTGGCGAGGTTGGACTTTGATGTGCCCACCGATATATTCAACATCTCGGCAATTTCTTCATGTTTATAACCTTCGATGACATATAAATTAAACACCGTGCGGTAAGCCGGTGACAATTTCTGAACCATGTCAATAATCTCCTGATAAGAAATACCGCTGAGTATCTCCTCGGCGGCTTCATGGCTGTTCACCTGCAATTGCTCCCTTTCCAATTGCAATTTCTGGTTCTTCCTGAACCGGTTGATGGCAGCATTGATGAGGATGCGTCTCAACCACGGCTTAAATGGCCTGGTCAGGTCGAATCTTTTGATATTGGAAAAAATATTCATAAAACCATCATTTAATATTTCTACTGCTTCTTCACGGTCCTGTGCGTATCGGATACAAATGCTCATGGCATAGGCATAAAAAGCCATATAGAGTGCCTTTTGGCTTTCCCGATCATTTTTTCGGCATCCGCTTAATATTGCATCTATATTTTGTGGCCCTTGGTTCAAAGTTGTTCTTTCACTTTAATTCACCATACAATGGTATTTTCAATTTGGTTGCCTGGCATTTCAATAAATCTTGATTCAACCGATACTCCATTTTATAACATTAACTGAAATACGGGGAAATTTAAGCCTTGAGAAAGACATTCGGTGAGAATTATCCAAGGTCATATTAATTAAACACCAGCATCAAACTTTTTCCTGGGTTTTCATTAATTTCGTGAATTATTCCATCAATTTAATTTATTATATTGAATACGTCAAAAAACAGCAACCTTCGCTGGGCTTTATGGGAAGGTTGGATTTCCATTTTTTTTAATACCATGCTTTTCGCAATCAAATACTGGGCGGGCGTGGTGAGTGGATCGCTGGCTTTGCTTGCCGATGCCTGGCATACATTATCCGATACCATCAGTTCTGTTGTGGTGATTATCGGAGCAAAGATTTCTGCAAAACCCGCGGATAAAGAACATCCATTCGGCCATGGCAGGGCAAACCTGATCTCAGCCATTATCATTGGTGTCTTACTGGCGGTTATCGCTTTCAATTTCATTATCGAAGGCTTTAAAAAATTATCCACGCATGAAGGCGCCCACTATGGTATTATTGCCATTGTTGTGACTATTGTATCGATTGTGGTGAAAGAGCTGATGGCCCAATTTTCCTATTGGACAGCCAGGAAAACCGGCAATCCAAGTCTCAAAGCTGATGGCTGGCACCACCGCAGTGATGCCATTTCTTCATTGATCATTTTAGTGGGCATTTTCCTGGGTAAATACTGGTGGTGGATCGATGCCGTGCTGACCATGGCGGTTTCACTATTGATTTTCTTTGCGGCTTACGAAGTTATTAACAAAGGCGCCAGCCCATTGCTGGGTGAAATCCCGGAAGAGGAAACCTTGAAAAAACTGAATAAAATTGCTACTGCAGTGACTGGTGGTAATCCGTATTTACACCACGTTCATTTGCACCAGTATGGAGATCACATTGAAATAACCCTGCACATCAGATTACCGAAGGAAATAAGTCTGGAAAAAGCCCATGAGATCGCCACCAATCTTGAGCGAGAAATAGATGTGAAGATGAATATGGAGGCTACCATCCACATGGAGCCGTTGTAATCAATCCAATACAAAAAAATCAATTGATCGCCAGGGTATCTCCATTGGTCCCTTTGATCAGCACCTGAATATTCCCGTCCGGATCAGTAATTTCAAATGTATACACCCAAACGTCATTGTAATCCTGCTCTTGTCTGAACACCCACTGAACGATATTAATATTTTTAGCAGCTTGAATTGCAAAGGTCTTCGCAGCGCTGAAATTGATAACCCCCTGAACCGGCGTTAAATCATAATCAAACGGACTGGTAGTTCCTGTCATTTTGAGAAGTTCTTCATTGCTGCGTATCCAGTAAAAAGTCACGATGGAGCCTGCGTTATTTTGGATTTTTATTTCCCAAACATCCACACCTTCTTCTGAAGTGCCCTTTTTCTCCTGGACAGTACCATCAAAAATACCCAGGGATTTATCGACAATGTTTTGAGGCGCTTCGGGATTTTTATCATCCGAACCTGAACAGGCAACCAACATAGACAATCCCAACAGGGTTATTACAAATAGTATTGATCTCATCATTTCATTTTTATTTCTATTACAATACAAATTCCCATTCATTTTGGTTGGTCCGGTGTCCACTTTTTTCGCCTGTGATTGAAACAGAACCTCAACGGGTTGCCGATAAATTAAAAGCTGTTGCAACAATGTTTACCTACTCTACAGCGTAATTTACTACTTTAACTTTATTAACGAATTGAATACCAATTTATTAAAAATGCTTATTTCAAATGCTATAACAACGCGATTACAACGATGCGGAATTACTGATTTAATGTTCTGAATTATCCTGATCGGTTCCATTTCTTTCCTGTTCGATGGGTAACATGGACAGGTTTCTCAATAAAATAAAATCAATCATAGCATGGGCCAGAATGGCTGTGAGAATGCCCAGGTATTCCGTCATCAGACCCATCACCCCGATAACGATGGTCATGTACAGCCCATACAAGGTAAGGGGCAAATTAAAAGGATTGAGATAACCGTGTAATAAGACGAAAAATATGGCAGTTATCCAGACTCCGAGCAAAGGCTGCATGGCCCCCCGGAAAAACAATTCCTCACCAATACCCGCGCAGATCGAAACGATGACGACGTCAGTAAATTTAAGCTCCAGTGGTTTAATGAGATTGGCAAAGAACAATTTTGTTTTTTTAAGTATCGGCAATTCCACGATACCCCAGCCTGCCTTGGCCGTGATCAGTCCAAAAGCCAAACCAATCAGAATTTGATAGACAATACTGATTTCCCCGTTAAAAAATGTTATGAATTTTACCTTTCTGATCCAGGGTATCAAGGCAACACCAAGGCCACCAAAACCCAGTAAAGTTACCGCTGCCAATGTCAGAATCAGTTTGCGTGTCATAATTTAAAGCTTACTCGCGGCTAACTTATCGATGAACCAGAACAGTTGACCGGATTCGGGACTCACCAAACTGGCCGGGTAGTCAGCGGCCTCCGGTTTACCGGCAATTATTTCAGCCACCTTATCTGCCTTCTTTTTACCCATAACCAGAAAAATAATCTCGTGGGCATGATTGATGAGTTTGCCTGAAAAACTCACCCGCGACTGTCCGGTATCAGGGTGGTGCCCAACGACACAAAGGCTATTAGCATCCCACAGTTCAATTTCCCAAGGAAAAATAGAAGCGGTATGCCCATCTTCACCCATGCCCAGGATGATCAGGTCAAAGGCGGGTACTTTTTGATTGCCAGGAAAAATTTTAATTAATTTTTCCTGATAATCTTTGGCTGCATTTTCAGGATTGAGTTCAGTAGCCACAGGATGAATATTCTCGGGAGGAACAGGAACATGTTCCAGCAATAATTTGCGTGTTACGCCATAGTTACTCTCCGGATCATTGTAAGGCACACACCGCTCATCTCCCCAGAATAATTGCACTTTTCCCCACTCAACATCATTTAGATGATACACCGAAAGATGTTGAAACCACAATTTCGGTGTACTGCCACCTGACAAAGCCATATAAAAATTACCCGTTTTTTTATGAATCTTGTCTTTAACATGCTCCGACAGGCTTTCGACCAATAGCGTACCGGTATCGAAAATCTTTACTTCAGGTTTCAGCATAGCTACAAATTTAAAGTTCACAGAAAATACCATCATCGGCGAGGTTCCTGCACGGGTACCGCCACATCTCAGGTCCTTCAATCAAACGATCAGCAATATCCGGACCCCAGGTGCCTGATGGATAGCCATAGAGTGGCGCTTTCGGATGCTCTTTCCAGTAATCCAGGATCGGCTGCACAAACGTCCAGGCAGCTTCCACCGCATCTCCACGCGCATAAAGCGTAGCGTCACCCAGCATACAATCCAACAACAACCGTTCATAGGCACTGGGAACGTAGGTCTGTTGAAGATTTGAATAGTGAAAATCCATATTAACATTGCGTACTTCAAATCCAGCCCCTGGCACTTTCATACCAAATTTCAACAAGATCCCTTCGTCCGGCTGAATGCGGATTACCAATTGATTACCCGTATTACAAAAGTCCTTATTATCCACAAACAGCACATGCGGGGTAGGATTGAAATGGATCACCACTTCACTTACCCTGGTCGGCAACCGCTTGCCGGTTCGGAGGTAAAACGGCACTCCCCCCCAGCGCCAGTTATCAA
Organism: uncultured Cytophagales bacterium; assembly: GCA_963711495.1. Taxonomy (GTDB): domain Bacteria; phylum Bacteroidota; class Bacteroidia; order Cytophagales; family Cyclobacteriaceae; genus CAVQEK01. Next base: position 2,728,787 of record CAVQEK010000004.1, on the reverse strand, counting down.
TATAAAATTTCATGGCCAGGAATGTCTCCGTCCTGCTATTGGGGTCGACCCCTTTTTCCTCACGATATCCTGTATATTGCTGTCCTCTCACTTTGGAGGCGGTATATTGTCCGCGTATGATATTGTCTCCCAAAAAATCAGGGGTGAGTGGTCGCAACGATTGGAAAAACTTCAATGTTTCATTCCGGATCGAGGTCGCTTCAATGACCGTAGGTGGTTCCATGGCCACCAGGGCTGCAACCTGCAACAAATGGTTCTGGACCATATCGCGCAGGGCTCCGGACTGATCATAGTAGCCACCACGATCTTCCGCCCCAATATTTTCGGCAGTGGTGATCTCGACATGATGAATATAGTTCCGGTTCCAGAGCGGTTCGAAAATACCGTTGGAAAACCGGGTGACCAGTAAATTCTGAACGGTCTCTTTACCCAGATAATGATCGATCCGGTAAATCTGGTCTTCTTTGAAATATTTGAGCAATCTTTTGTTCAGCGATCTTCCCGAAGCCAGATCAAATCCAAATGGTTTTTCTATGATGAGCCGGCGCCAGCCCTGGCCATTATTTTCTTTATTCAAACCATGAGCCGCCAGGCTGAGTGGTATTTTCTCATAGAGGTTAGGTGGTGTTGCCAGATAAAAAATATAGTTATTTCCAGTTTGCGTTGCATCAGTAATTTCATTCAGCCGATCTTTTAACTTCCCGTAATCCTCCGTGTCTTCTGTATTTATGGATTGATAAAATAGATGTTCGGCAAATGATCTCAATTCTTCTTCAGGGACGGGATTGCTATTGGCAAAATGCCTGATTCCACCGGCCATTTTTTCGCGAAAGCCATCGTCAGTGAGTTTGGATCGGCTAACTCCCAATACAGCAAAGTTTTCAGGAAGCAAATTCTGTTTATGCAAATCGAAAATTGCCGGAATCAGTTTTCGTTGAGTAAGGTCCCCGGATGCACCGAATATGACCAGTATTTGATTTTCAGGTTTATTCATTGACAAAATTTATGTTTAACACATCCGCATCCTTGACGAGACATGACTTTTTCAATTTCCTTTAGTGGTCGCAAAATAAGGGATATTTTTGGCATCGCTATGATCCGTTGATTTCTTATACTTGTTCATCCTTCCATAAACATAGTTTACAACACACATATCAACTAAACTATCAAAACATAAACGACTGAGATGTTTAAGAGTTTAAGATGAATGAAACATTATCTAATTGTCCTTACGATTCCCATGTTTTCCTGGATTTTTTACTTATTCATTCAACGATTAATTTTCTGGGAGATCCTAAAATGGAAATCTCGATTTTTGATTTATAAGTTTATCTTTGCGTTCCAAACAACCGAAAGGGAAATGCTATAGTCGATGAAGAAGAGAAAAAAATTCAGGTATGTTATATCCGATATAGCGGGATGGCTGCTTTATCATGTAATAAAGTACCGGAAGACCGTCATCACCACCAACCTCACTAATTCCTTTCCTGAAAAATCCCCGGAGGAAGTCGATTTGATCAAAAAAAAGTTCTACTATTGGCTCAGTGATATACTGTTTGAAATCATTTTTGGCGTCTCAAAATTGGATATTCAATACAAAAATACTGATCTGCCGGAATCGCTCTACCGAAAAAATAAAAGTATCATCATTGTCGCTTCCCATTTCAACAATTGGGAAAGCCTCGTGGATATAGCGACAAAAGTGCCCCATAAACTGATTTCGGCTTATCAGCCACTTAAAAACCGTTTTTTTGATAAGTTCCTGAAAGACCATCGCGAACGCCTTGGTGTGGAGATGATTCCGTCAAATAAGATCTTCCAAACCATTATGACTTACAAAGCTCAAAATATTCCCACCGTAACCGTTATGCTTGCGGATCAATCACCGGCAAAAGTTAATGTTAGGGAATGGATTACTTTTCTGAACCAACCCACACCTATATTTTTTGGACCGGAACGCATTGCTCAAAAGACAGGTCATGCTGTGGTGTATATGCATATCGAGAAACCATATCGCGGAGCCTACGAAGTATATTTTAAGCTCATTTGTGAAGATCCGTCAAAAATGGCCCATTTGGAGATCAGCCAGCGCTACTACAAAATACTGGAAAGCGCCATCCGTGAAAATCCGGAAATGTGGCTCTGGAGTCACAAACGTTGGAAACATATTGACATGTGGCGTGAACAACACGGTAATGCATTGCCACCGATGATTTCCTGATTGGGATTTATTGCCATAAAAATACGGTTTAATCATAGCAATCTAAATTTCGGAAAAGAACAACGCATGATATTTTTTCTAAATGAGCGTTGAACGTCTTTATATTTGAAGCCTCTAATCGCAAGATCCTTTTCAAAAGCTTTTCTGCATATATTGTCAGCATAAATTAATTGACGATTTAAACCCAATGAGATTGGATTTTTTTTAATTTTAAACCATGGAGGAAGGCATAGGTTCCAAGATATAATTAGTATTCAACAGACAAAAAATTGCCTGCACCCAAAAAGATCTGATATTTTCGGAATTTCTTTAATCAGAACAAATGTGCAGATTTTCATATTTCACCTTGTTTGTAGTCATTCAATTAGCTGCTAACCCGTCATTCGCTCAGAACAATCAAAAAATCAGAATCAGTGATAAGATAGCAGGCCGTGCATTCGAAGGAATTGGCGCCCTCAGTGCCGGTGCGTCTTCCCGGTTACTCATTGATTATCCGGAACCTTACCGCAGTGAGATCCTGGATCTGTTGTTTAAGCCACATTTTGGCGCTTCCCTGCAGCATCTCAAGGTGGAAATCGGTGGTGATGTCAATTCCACCGATGGAACGGAACCCAGTTTTGCCCATACCAGAATAGAATATGAAAAACCTGAACCGGCATTTTTTAAACGAGGATATGAATGGTGGTTAATGCAGGAAGCCCGAAAAAGAAATCCCGATTTAATCCTGGATTGTCTGGAGTGGGGTTGCCCGGGTTGGATCGGCAATGGGGTTTACTATAGTCAGGAAAATGCTGATTATGTGGTGGCATTCATCAAAGGAGCCGAAGAATATTATGGATTAAAAATGGATTATCACCGGGGTCTGGAATGAACGCCCTTACGACATCGGGTGGATAAAAACATTGCGAAAAACCCTGGATGCGAACACCCTGCAACAAGTAAACATTATTGCGCCCGACGGTTTTGATTGGAATATCGCAAATGACATGCTTACTGATCCGGAATTGAATAAAGCAGTAGGTGCTATTGGCATTCACTACATCGAACGGTCTCAGGAAGATCCTTATTCCAGCACCGAAACAGCAAAACAATCAGGAAAATCACTGTGGAACAGCGAAGGCGGATCATGGAGTGGCGACTGGGAAGCATTTAGTTATCTGGCAAAAATGTACAATCGCGACTATCTCCATGGTAAAATGACAAAACAGATCACCTGGAGTATGGTGAGCGCCTATTACGACAATTTGTCATTGCCAAATTCCGGCCTGATGAAGGCCGCCACACCATGGTGTGGTCATTTCGAGATCCAACCTGCACTATGGGCCGTGGCTCATACTACACAATTTGCCGTACCCGGTTGGAAATACCTCGATTCCGGTTGTGGCTATCTCGATGGTGGAGGCAGTTATGTAACACTGCAGAGTGATGACAATTCTGGTGATTATACCATTATCATTGAAACAATGGATGCAAACCACAGCCAGGATATCAGCATTGAAGTGAATGGTAATTTTTCATCAAAACCACTCAAGGTCTGGCGGTCAATTTATCAGGAAAGTACTTTTGAACCAATCGATACATCAAAACCGTTATCAGGTCAATTTACCCTGCATCTGGAACCCAATGCCATTTATTCACTCACTACTACAACCGGGCAACAAAAAGGCGATTTTGAATCACCCCCTTTACAACCTTTTCCATTCCCGTACAAAACCGGATTTGAGAAAAACAAGCCCGGCAGTCCGGCACAATATTTTTCTGATCAAGGCGGTGTTTTTGAAATCCAAAACCGCAAAGACGGACAAGGCCAGTGCCTGAGGCAGGTTGTAATAAAACAGGGCACCGAATGGGAACAAGGTGATACTTACGTGGAAAGTATAGTGGGCGATACTTCCTGGACGGATTATCGAATAGCTACAGATATCAATATTTTGGAAAATACCGGATTTGCCACGATGATGGGCAGGGTCGTTGAAGTACATCGCGGGCATCAGCCTCCTGAGGGTTACTGGTTCAAAATACATGCGTCGACCAGTGGCAGTTCTCTTTGGCAATTATTTGCGGGGAACCAACAACTTAGTTCCGGTTATTTTCCATTCAAACCATTGATTTATCATCGCGTAGTTCTCAGCATGAAAAGCAATACCATTCAGGTGCTGATCGATGGCAAACCAGTCACGCAGGTAGAAGATCATCATTTTTCACATGGCATGGCTGGTTTGGGCAGCGGTTTTAACTTAACGGAATTCGACAACTTTTCAATAGAATAATCAAACAAAGATCTGAATATACAGATCGTGAGTGTCTTCCGAACCATCGGCCAGATAGCCTTGATCTAATTTAAAGTCACCGGTTTTATAACCATTTGATTTGGCCCAGTCATACATTTTGCCGAAGGAGGCTGCAATATCATAAACCGTACCATGGTGCTGGTAATAAAGGTATTTTCGTACCGGAATGTGTATCGCGGCCATTCCTTCCGGTAGGTTGTGATTTTGTTTCACTTCAACGCAAATCATTTGCGTATAGAAGTGACCGGACTTTTCCAGGCTTACATCCATCATGATATCGCTTTTTCTATCTGCAATGTGCTCAAGTTGTCCAATGAATCTTTTCCAGGCTTTAGGCATCTCAATATGCAATTTTTCCCAGTCTGCAGTCACTTTTATACCGGCAATTTCCAAAGGTCCTTTTTTTAATAATCTCCATATTTGAAAGTCTGACATTCGAGTATAAGGGATTGATCGAATTTATCAAAAAATAGTTTTGGGAACCTGACAAAAAAGATCCCGAAAATTAATGATTCCGCTATAATCCCATAACTGAATATAGAATTAATACGCATTTTTTGTGTCCAAATTCCGTTTGTTTTTAATGAGTTCATTTTCACATCGATCACAAATTTCTTGCTGGCTGTTTAGGATAATCATGATGAATCGCGATTTTTATGGATTAATTAGAATATGAATGTTTAAATTCAGGCAAATACCACTGGTAAGTTAATCAGCCTGATAAGGCTGTGGCACTTTTATTTATTATTCTATTAAAAATCCTATATCCCAAAAATAGCATGAAGACCTATTATAAATTTTACTTTTTATGCCTTATTTCATTCATTGTTCTTTTCGCAGACTGGGGTTGTAAGTCCGGGAATGAAAAAGAATCAAAACCCAATGTCATTTTGATCATGGCTGACGATATGGGTTACGAATGTCTTGGCAGCGATGGCAGCACCTCTTATTCTACACCGGTGATTGACAAACTGGGTGCAAACGGCATCCGGTTTACCCATTGTATTTCCCAACCACTATGCACTCCTTCGCGCGTAAAAATCATGACCGGTTTGTACAACTACCGCAATTATGAATATTTCGACTACCTGAATCCAAACCAACGCACCTTCGGAAACTTAATGCATGAGGCGGGTTATGCCACCTGTATCGCCGGCAAATGGCAACTGAACGGAACCAGTTATAAAAAACAGATCCCCAATTGGAACGACAATTCCAGGCCTCAACATTTTGGATTTGATGAATATTGTCTCTGGCAACTCACCAAAACCCGGGCACAAGGAGAACGATATGCCAATGCGCTCATTGAACAAAACGGTTCGGTTCTTCCGGTTAAAGAAAATAGCTATGGTCCTGATATATTTTGTGATTATGTGCTGGATTTCATTGAGCGAAAAAAAGATGTGCCGTTTTTTGTTTATTATCCCATGGTACTGGTCCACAATCCTTTTGTTCCTACACCGGACACAAAAGATTGGGCCGATCCGGAAAAACGATATCGGAAGGATACGGCCTACTTCAAAGACATGGTGGCCTACACTGACAAAATCGTGGGCAAGATCCACCAAAAACTGGTAAGTTTAGGTTTAGACCAAAATACCATTCTGATATTCACAGGAGACAATGGCACCAATACTGCGATCGTGTCTCACACGACTTATGACACGATCCGAGGGGGAAAAGGCAATACCATCGATGCCGGAACACGGGTACCCCTTGTTGTTCATTGGCCTGCAAAAATTAAGCAGGGACACGTATATGAAGGCCTGGTCGAGTTTAGCGATTTTTATCCAACCCTGGCTGAAATCGCCGATATACCAGTAGATGCAGATGGAAAAAGTTTTTACGCTTTACTCCGTGATTCGGGAACATTTGACCGTGAAACGGCTTTTGTGCATTATGATCCCAGATGGGGTGCTTCCGTCAACCAGTACCGTAACCGCTTTGCAAGGACACTTCGCTATAAGCTTTATCAGGACGAAAAATTTTATGATCTCGATAACGATGTCCTGGAAAAACATCCTTTGAGCAGAGACAGTCTGGATACACATATATTGCCGGTATGGGATTCACTGCAGGTCATTCTCGACAAAGCACCACCGTGGCAATAAACCACGGAAAGACGGCTGTTATTCCAGCCTAAACTTACCTTCCAGCACATCGCGGCTATTTCCCCCAATATAAACCTTAAAATCACCCGGTTCGGAAGTATAGTTCATATTGAGGTCGTAAAAACGCAAATCCGCTTCGGTTAGCCGAAACGTAATGGTTTTGCTTTTACCTTTTTGGATCATTACTTTCTGGAAACCTTTCAACTCCCTGACAGGTCGTGTTACACTTCCTACGAGGTCCTGAACATAAAGCTGCACGACTTCCTCGCCGTCGTAATCTCCCATATTTGCGACATTCACAGTAATGGTAAGTGTATCTCCTTTATGAATTACAGGTTTTGGGATCTGCAAATCGCTGAATTCAAAATCGGTATAGCTGAGACCATAACCAAATGGGTAGAGTGGAGCATTTACGACATCGAGATAACGCGATTTGTATTTTTCATCGAGAAGCTTGGGATCTACCGGCCGGCCAGTGTTTTTGGCATTATAGAAAATAGGGACCTGACCAACATTTCGGGGAAAAGTCATGGTGAGTTTACCGGAAGGGTTATAATCACCAAAGAGCACATCAGCAATGGCATTTCCTGCTTGAATTCCGGGGAACCAGGCTTCTAAAATTGCCGGAGCTTTCAAATCTAAGTCTGCAATGGTAAGCGGCCTCCCATTGAATAACACCACCACCACCGGTTTGCCAATCTTAAATATGCTGTTGGCCAGTTCGTTTTGTACACCTGGAATATCAATATTACTTCTGCTTGCCGCTTCACCACTCATATTGCCATGCTCACCAATGGCAAGAATCACCACGTCAGCATCTCTGGCGGCTCTTTCTGCCTCGGCAAAGCCGCTTTTATCATCACCCTCAACGTCACACCCCTTCGTGAAGGTTACCCTGGTATTTTGGCTTAATTTCTGTTGCAAACCCTCCACCAGGGTCACCGATCCATTTCTATCTCCGGCGGCGCTCCAGTTGCCGATCATGTCAACTTTTGAATCACCCAAAGGACCAATGACTGCAATTTTTTTCACATTTTCGCGCAGTGGCAAAACACCATTATTTTTTAACAGCACCATAGATTCTCTGGCCATATTTCTGGCAGCTTCCTTTTTATCAGCAGATAAAATTTCGTTCTTTTCGCGTTGTGCATCGCAATATCGGTAGGGATCATCGAAAAGTCCCAATTCATACTTCATCAACAGAATTCTTCTGACAGATTCATCAATCTTTTTCTCTGTCACCTTGCCTTCTTTTATCAGCGTTTTCAACTGATCAATAAATGCTGAACTTTGCATGTCCATATCAACGCCTGCGTCAAATGACAGCAGAGCAGCCTCTTTTTGATTGCCAGCCACACCATGCGGAATCAATTCATTGATGGCGGTGTAATCCGTAACCACAAATCCCTGGAACCCCCATTGATCACGTAGAAGATCGGTGAGTAAATAATGACTGGCCGTGCAGGGCACACCACCGATCTCGTTGAATGCCGTCATAATGGTGGCTGCTCCGGCATCGACACCGGCTTTATAAGGTGGCAGATAATCTTCTTGCAGGGTTCTCATCGACATATCCACTGTGTTATAATCGCGACCTGCCTGTGGCGCGCCATAAGCCGCAAAATGCTTGATACAAGCCAAAATCGTATTGACAGCTCCGAGGCTGTCGCCCTGAAATCCCTTTACCCTGGCTTTGGCAATCTGAACGCCCAGGTAGGTATCTTCCCCTGATCCTTCGGCTACCCTGCCCCATCTCGGGTCGCGGGTGATGTCCACCATTGGCGCAAATGTCCAGTGAATGCCTTCCGCTGAAGCTTCGGTAGCTGCAATTCTGGACGATTCCGTGATGCCTTCCAAATCCCAGGAACAGGATTCGGCCAAAGGAATCGGGAAAATGGTGCGGTGACCATGGATCACATCATAACCAAATATCAGTGGAATGCCCAAACGTGTATCTTCTACGGCAATTTTTTGAAGTTTTCGAGTATAGTCGGCAGTGAATGCATTAAAAATAGCGCCGACGTTGCCCGCTTTGATCTGGTCCATGTAGTCATCACTGATGGTGGGCCCGGTAACATCCCAACTGCTGGTAAGCAAATTGAGTTGACCGATTTTCTCCTCTAAAGTCATCTTTGAGAGGAGTTGGTCTATCTTTGCATCATATCGATGACTAAGATAGGGATTGCTTACCGCAGTGTTTTGCTGGGATTGTTGCTGCACGCAGCCAAATAAAATCAGGGTAGACAGGATAAAATACAAATATCTTTTCATAATCCGGAGGTTAATTTCATTGATTGGGCCATTTGATCTTCATATTTATATATCATTTCAAATTCATTTTTTTGATGATTTCACCAATCCATCAAAGAGTCAGGTATCTAGTGACTTAACTGGTGAGATATCCATTTTATAGATTCGTCGTGACCGTAAATTCCAGCTTTCTTAATCCTTGTTGTACTTCCGGGCACGACATGAACAACTTCCATAGCAAGCCGGACCGGTAATTTTCAATCATTACGACTATTGGTCCCTGATCGATGGCCAGATATTTTTGGGGATACCAGTTAGCGGTTTCGCTGAAAGCATCATAAAAACCATATTTTCCCCAGACCTTATTCCCGAGGCTGTCATATAAATAGCGAGCCACTTGCATACTTTCCCTGGGGGTATACGGCATAGACGACAAGGCCGCCGTGGGGGCGATGACGCCCAGGTCTTGCATCATGGGCTTGTGGCCGGCGTAGCCTTTCATGGAATAACTGGCCGTGAGCCCCCAGCAGTTTGCCCCATACCCTTTGTAATGGTTTGGGTTTTCGATACAATATTGTCGGTTGATAAGCGTCTGGTTCACATTGAGTTTCCAATAGTTGGCGTAGCGGTCTTTTAAGCCTTTGGGATCGAGGCCAAGGTAGGAATAGTGCGCCCAAAACAGCGGCCCACCATACTGCTGGGCGCCATTGAACCGCAAGGCCAGGTGATAGCCATATTGTTCATGGCTACTATCGTTTATGATGCCGCCACCGCGGGCCCAGCCCTGGTGGTATACTGCCGCCGGCACGCCATGGTTAGGTGATGATGCTGCCAGCACGTACATGATCAGGCATTCGTTATATCCCTTCACGGGAAAGTTCATTTGCCATCCATAGTCCGGCGACCAGTGCCAATACAGCACGTTCTGGCCACCTTTCCGGTACCAATTCCAATCCACTTCACGCCACAGTTTGTCTATTTTGGCAGCAAGGGCTTTTTCGCCTGCACTACCATCAGCAAAATATTGCCTCGTGCAAAGCAGGCCCTGCATCAAAAATGCAGTTTCTACCAGATCGCCGCCGTCGTCTTTTTTGCTGAAAGGTTTCACCTTGCCGGTTTCACCGTTCATCCAATGCGACCATGCGCCGTGGAACCGGTCTGCACTTTCGAGGAATCCGACAATTTTTTCCAACCGCTGGTATCCCTGCTCCCTGGATATAAAGCCTCTTTTGATGCCCGTCAGAATGGCCATGATGCCAAAGCCGCTGCCGCCGGTAGTCACCACATTTTTATCGTTCTGTGGATACACGCCGTCCATGTTGATCCTTTCCGGAGCCATTCCGGAATGCGGCTCAGCGCCATCCCAGAAGTATTGAAAGGTGTGGTACTGGATCAGGGTCAATAGCGAATCGTTTGAGATCCCTGGATTTGAGGCGCTTTTTTGTTGTTTGTCCTTTCGGGAACAGGCGCAAAAGATCAGCAATGCAATGACCATGAAAAGGTATGTTTTCTTCATTTTATATTTTATAATGTTAATCCAATAATGCCTCAATTTGAATCATAGATGGCATTTGGTAATAGAAAGCTGGCATTTAAGAAAACCGGTATATTCGTGATTTTAGCCACCTGTTCATTGCAATTGCCAACTTACTGCATACGACATGATATGCATTATTCGACACTGTATTTAATAGTTAAACCCTAACACGTTCAATCCATTTTGCACGTCGGTATCGGCCATGAACAAATCCCACAGTAAACCCGTCCGGTAATTCTCGATCATGTCCACAATCGGCCCCTGATCAATGGCGAGATAAGAATCTGCATACCACTGTTGCGTAACATTGAACGCGTCATAAAAACCATAGGGACCCCACAACCGGTCTCCCATGGTATAATAGAAATATTTCAAAGCCTTCATCGATTGCTCCGGAGCATAGGGAAATGATGACAGCGCAGCCGTTGGCGTTATGGTACCATTGTCGTTGGTTGGGGAGTGTGCGTCGTATCCATTTTTGTCATCACTGGCGGTCAATCCCCAGCAACTGTCAGAATATGCCACAAAGTCCCTCGGATTGGCAGCACAATAAGCTTGGTTGATGAGCGAATGGTTCACATTTTGTTCCCAGTAATCTGCATATTGATCCTGAAGATTACGGGGATCGAGCCCCAAAAAGGAGTAGTGCGCAAAAAACAGCGGCCCGCCATAATCCTGCCCCAAGGGTAATTGATAGTCGTAATAAGTACTGCCGTTAACAATATCGCCGTTTTTAGCCCAGCCTTCCGTGTACACCGCTTTAGAGATCGGATAAGTTGGCGACGAGGCTGCCAACACGTAAACGATGAGCGCTTCATTATATCCCGCAACCGGCATGTTCATATCCCAGTTGTAATCGGGCGACCAGTGCCAGTACAACACATTTTGGCCCTCGCGCGTGTACCATGTCCACTCAACACTTTCCCAAAGTCCGGTGATCTTATTGATCAACTCCGATTCCCCAGAGACATTGGGGTCAAGATATGCCCTCACCGTCAACAATCCCTGGATCAAGTAAGCGGTCTCCACAAGATCGCCGCCATCATCCTTTGTACTGAAGGGGACCACCTTCCCGGTTTGGCCATTCATCCAGTGTGGCCATGCGCCATGAAAACGATCAGCATTGGCCAGAAAATCGACAATCCTGGTCAAGCGGGTGATCCCTTCACTTCGCGTAATAAATCCTCGTTCTATGCCTACAATAATGGCCATTAATCCAAATCCTGAACCTCCGATGGTGACAACGTCGCCTGAACTGTTTCGCTCCCTGGCGAGACCCGATGCAGGATGGGCAAAATCCCAAAAGTATTTAAATGTTTGCAACTGCACTTTATTGAGCAATTCATCATCAGAAATCAAAGGGAATTTTGGGGTCTCGTCGACTGCGGAATAAAACGTTTGGGATGTGCCCGAAAAACGTTCTCCTTCTTCGCCCTTCACCGTATTTGTCACCGTTAGGGTATATTTGGTAAGGTAGGCCAAAGGAGTAGAACGCGTGATGATCAGCGTTTTATTATTATTGGAATAAGCAAATGATAAATTCGATTGATCGGGACCCGTAAGCTGAACATTTCCTGTTATTGAATTGGGGTCAAGGGCAGCAGAAAACTCAATATTTGCTTCAAAATCCAGTGGCACATCGTCTACCCTGGAACTCCCGGTTATGGTTTGCCCACCAATTTGCATGGATGCAATCGTAAGTGTGCCAGCTATTGTCTTGAAATCTACCTGCAATCCTGAAAAGTTTTCCTTACCCCCACCTTGCAATTGATCTGAAACGGTTATGGTATATTGGGTATTAAATGCCAATGGTTGCACTGGTTGAATTAATATAGATTTATTGTTGTTCTGAAATGAAATATCGAAACCGATGTCTTGAGAACCTTCACTTACAGAAAAGGCAGTTGCTGCTGAATTAACGTTGACAGGAATTGAAAAGGAAATCGTGATTAATTGATCCACAGGTAAACCTGATGTGACATTTCCGTTCAGGTCAATACTTGTCGTTCCTACATAAATGGCGGTTACCACCAAATCCTGTCTTGGTGTCTCGTCCTTTTTACAAGAGGTTATGCCAATACAAATTACACCAATGAGTGGAAATATGCTTTTGCAGGTCATAATACATGGAAATAACCAGATTTAAGCAAAACTAATTCCAATGCCATCATCAAAATAATCACAAAAGGAATCGATCTTAAACCAACAATACCCAGTGAATTTTTAAGGATTAAACCAGGGGCGACCGGAACCAATCGTCCCTGGTTTTTGATCCAATCAATTATTTTCCTTTGCCTTGTAATACTACCAAGGCATTGACATCATCGGGAGAAAGTGCTTTGTTATAAATCCGGACTTCATCTATCGCCCCGGTCAGATAACTGGCCCAAGGTTGCATGTCAGTGGCGGAAGTCTGACTGGGATCGGTCATAAACTGCACGGTGCCAAACACGATTTTGCCCGGATTTGTGACCATGAGGTTGCCCGTGCCATCCATGGTAATAGTCGAAACCGTGGAGCCATTTACATACAAATTGTAGGTGGAGGTGGCGCCGTCATAGGTCACCGTAATCTGGACCCATTTGTCGAACAAATTCAGTACGCCGTCGCTGGCAAATGTTTTGTCGGCCGTGCCATTGAAGACATGCGTCCTCAGTTTGCCATTACTGTTGTCGCTGCCGTTCTCAAAAAACATTTCAACGTTTCCCCAGAAATTGGCGGTATTTGACAGGCTGAACAATCCGATAATCCCCGTGGATGGTGGCGGCGTGTTTACCCAGAACGAAATGGTGAAACTTTTCATAGACGTGATTGTGCTGCTGGGATCGGTCAATACGTAACTGTTCATCGCGCCTTGCAGCGCTTGTCCCAAAAAGCCATTAGTAAAAGTAGTCCCCGTATTTTCGCCGGTCGTGCCAGAAACACTGTCCGTTAAATTTCCATTAAAAGGCCAATAACCAACCAGTGCGTCCGACGCTATCTCAGAGGCAGAAGTATAACCGCCAATGCTAAACTCCGGGGCATAGCTGCTCGGATCGTATTTATCGTAACAGGAAGAAAGAACGAAACTCCCCGCAGCCAATAACAGCAGGGTAATGCCGTATTTTTTTATGATTCTTGTCATCATGATTTCTTTGTTTAATCAATTATCAATCAATAACCAGGGTTTTGGGTCAGTGTGCCTGTACTCAACTCAATCTCACTTTCGGGAATAGGCCAAACCTCGTTCTTGCCTGCTTTCCATCCATTGGGGCCGAACACTTCTGTACCCCGGCCCTGGCGAATCACATCGAAATACCGGTCGAATTCCATGGCCAGTTCAACCCTGCGTTCGTGCCAGATGGCCATGCGCAATTCGCCCTGGTCGGTGGTGGTCACCTCGGGCAATACACCATTATCCCCGTTCCTTGCCCTGGCACGCACCATTTCCAGGCTGGCCAGCGCATCGTCGGTGTTGCCAAGTTCATTGTTGGCCTCGGCGTTCATCAACAATACGTCGGCATAGCGAATCACCCTGATGTTTTGTTGGCAACCTTCATTGTAACCAGTTTGGTACATGCTGAATGGCACGTAGGATTTTTGATTGTACATGGGATTTGTGACGTCTTGAGGTATGGCGTCACCTTCAGGGGTCGTTTCCCCTCGGAAAATGATGGTGGCGTCCATACGCGGATCGCCAGGTTCAAACGCATCCACCAACGACTGCGTCGGCACGTTGAAGCCCCAGCCTCCACCAGTGACACCCCGCACACCCTGCACCTGGGAATATTGCGAATTGGATGCTGCCGAATTGCCTGGGATCAGTGCCGCCTGTATCTCAAAAACCGATTCAGAGGAATTTTCATTTTCTGTCCTGAATAGTTGTTCAAAGTTAGGGAACAACTGGTAGCCAAGCCCCATCACCTGCTTTGTGTAGTTGAGCACGTCGTCCCATTTCTGCTGGTACAAGGCCACTTTGGCATGAAGCGCCAACGCAGCGCCTTTGGTTGCCCGGCCGACATCGCCACCACTGTATGATTGGGGCAAGACTGCCGCCGCATCGTTTAGGTCTTGTTCAATAGCGGCCCAAACCTGGTCTTTGGGTGTTCTTGGAATATTATATTCTGAGGCATCCGTTGGCACGTGAAGCCGAAGGGGCACATCGCCGAACGCCCTCACCAACCGGAAGTAGCAATAAGCCCGGACAAACTTGGCTTCTGCCAAATAGCGGGTCTTCAACGCATCGTTCATGGCAATGGTTGGAATATTGTCGAGTACCTGGTTGCACAGGTTGATCTGCTGGTATTCCCCATTCCAGAAGCCGGAAAGCGACCCTTCGGTAGAGGTGGCTGTGAAATTGTCGAAATTGTTCATGAAGGTGGCATCAGAAGGCGTACTGCCTTTTTCCACGTTGTCAGAGCCCATGCTTTCCACCGCGATAGGCGAAAAAGCTACGATATCCCAGCTGCGCAAATTGGCATAAATGGCATTGACGGCCTTGGTGGCATCCGCCTCATTTTGCCAGAATTGCTCTACAGGCTGCTGGCCTTGGGGCGGCACATCCAGGAAACTTTTGTCACAACCCGCAGTGGTCAACAGTACCAGCAATGCGGGTACCGCCATCTTCAACCCGAACGTTATATTTTTATATGTTTTCATCATCGTTGTTTTTAATATATTAGAAAGTAAGGTTCACGCCAGCATTGTAGGTGGCGTACAGTGGATAGACATTTACGTCCACGCCGGCCTTGGTAGGCCCGCCGCCAATTTCCGGGGTGAATCCCCTGTAATTGAAAATGTTCAAAACGTTTTGGGCATTCACGTAAACCCTTAGCTTGCTTATTTTCCATTTGTCCGTAATGGTATTTGGGATCGTGTAACCAAGTTGGGCATTCCTGACCCTGAAGTAGCTCCCGCTTTCTACGAAGAAGGAATTGGAGCGATAATTCTGACCACCGCCGATATTGGCCGATGGATAGGTATTGGAAGTCCCTTCACCATGCCAGCGGTTGTTGTAGAAATCTTCGCTAAAATTTTCCGTACCGTAGCGCAGTCCAAGGTTAGCGTTGTATATATCCACACCGGCCACGCCTTGAAAATCCAGCGTCAGGTCAAATGATTTGTAAGTCCAATTGGTGTTCAGGCCATAAGTGAATTTTGGGTTGGGGTTGCCCAGTACCACGCGGTCCTTGTCGTCGATTACACCGTCATTGTTGACATCCTGGTATTTGAAATCACCAGGTTGGGCATTTGGTTGGATGACGTTCCCCTCCGAGGTCTTGTAATTGTCCACCTCGCCCTGGTTTTGAAATACGCCAACGACCTGTAGGCCATAGAATTCGCCGATTGGTTGCCCCACAACAGTGCGGGTATTGTAGTTGTTGGAGCCTGTGGTACCCACAGCCTGAAAAATGGGGTTAGCACCAGTAGAAACTTCCAACACTTTATTGTCGTTCACGCCGAGGTTGGCGCTGACGGAATAGGAGAACTGCTGATTTACATCGTCTTTCCAGTTGACCAGAAACTCATAGCCCTGGTTTTGGAAGGTTGCCTGGTTACCGATGACATTGCCACCGGTTGTGCCCAGGGAACCCAAGATCGGCACGTCAAATATGGCCTTTTCGGTCTTCTTGTTATACCAGTCAATTTCCGCGGTCAAACGGTTGTTCAGGAAGCCAAGTTCCAAACCCACATCGGTGCCCACACCTCGCTCCCAATAAGTGGTCGGTGGTACAATGGTGTTTATGCTTGCGCCGGTGGCCGTGGAGCCGTCGCCGCCGACATACATCAAAGCATCGCTTTGGGTAACGGTGAGCACGGAAAGGTTGGCAGGCACGGACATATTGCCGATCTTGCCCCAGCTTCCACGCAATTTCAGGTTGTCGAAGAGGTTTTGTCCCTTCATGAAATTTTCTTCACTGATCACCCAGCCGGCACCCACGGAGGGAAAATATCCCCACTGGTTTTCTGCGGCAAATTTCGACGAACCGTCTGCCCGCATGGAAGCATTCAATAAATATCTGTTCTTAAAGGCATAGTTTACCCGGCCAAAATACGACACAATCGTATTGTCCAATGGATAACCCTGAACCTTGTTGGGGTCCACGTCATTCACTTGTCGGTTGTCTCCAAGTCCAAGGTAATGGTCGCCCTCGCTATTGTTGGGCACGTTCTCTGCCGAGGCGATGGTCTTGCCAAATCGATAGGATTGGGCCCCTTGACCAAGCAATACTGTCACGTGGTGGTCACCTAATGTATTATCGTAAGTGAGGGTATTTTCCAGTATCCAGTTCCTGGTGCTTTCATCGGTGAGTGTCAGCTTGCTGGTGGTATTCCTTTGCGTGAGCGTTGCCGTATAAACGGGGTTGTAGTTCCGGATTTCCTTTTGGCCAAAATCACCGCCAAGGCTGGTCTTGAACGTGAAATTTTTCAGGAAATATACCTCCCCGTACACATTGCCAGTCATCCGGTAATACCTGGATTTTTGGTTATAATAATCAATGGTTACCTGTGGGTTGAAGGTATTCGAATTACCCACATTAAAATCACTGGGATCGCCATAAGTGCCATCGGCATAGTAAACCGGCACGATGGGTGCAGCCGCGTACAATTGGTGGAAAATACTCCCGTTGATGTCGTTGGAGTTGTTCAAAGCACCGGTGATGACATAACCGATTTTTAGGAATTTATAAGGCTGAAAATCATTCTGCAACCGGGCCGTATATCTTTTGAACGAATTTGTCTCTACGATGCCATCTTGTTTTAAATATCCCAGGGAGAAATTGTACGATGACTTTTCGCCTCCGCCTGTCACGGATATTTGATGATTACTCACCAAGGCATTCCGCAAAACCTGGTGGTACCAATCGGTAGTGCCATAGCTGGAAGGATCACTATATCGTCCCGGTGCGCCGTTGGCTTGATCCAGTTCATTGGTAATGGTAGCAAATTGTGGCCCATTGGCCATTTTCACTTGGTTCGTGACCACCTGGTTGCCCACATAACCGGTATAAGAAACACGCGCCTGTTCATTGTTTTTTCCTTTTTTGGTAGTGATCAAAACCACCCCGTTGGCCGCACGGACACCATATATGGCTTCCGATGAGGCATCTTTTAACACACTGATATTTTCAATGTCGGCTGGGTTTAAAAAGCTTATATCGTCATACCACACACCATCCACAACATACAGCGGGTTGGCGTTGCCATATACGGTGCCCGTTCCCCTAATGCGTATGGTAGGCGAAGAACCCGGCGCACCGTCGTTAGTGATCTGCACGCCGGCCACTTTTCCCTGCAAAGCACTCACGGGATTGACGGAAGCTTGTTTGGAAATGTCCTCGCCTTTGACTTGTGACACCGCGCCTGTAACGTCGAGTTTTCGCTGCGTACCATAACCTACCACCACGATTTCATTTAGCGCAGTGACATCCGGTAACATGAAAACATCAATCACAGAACGATTGTCAACCCTAATACTCTGGGTGGCATAACCGACGGAACTGTAAATTAAAGTATCACTCGCGGAACGGATATCCAATTTATAAGATCCATCGATATCCGAAACAGTACCCTGGGTGGTTCCTTTTATATAGATGTTCACACCAGGCAAACCATCAGGGCTATCCTGACTGGTAACCTTGCCGGTGACTACTTGTGCCTGCGCAAAGGCACAGGACATACTCGTCACCCACAACAATGTAAGTAGTCTCAGTTTGTTCATACTTTCATATTTAAAAGGTTGTAATATTCCTCTATAAAATTGGCATTGTTAATGGGAAATTAAAAATATGTTAACTATACATTATTACTTCATCTTATTGACTATCAGATTATTAATTACATCAACACTACATCATAAGATAATATATTGCTGGTTATCAGAGATTTATATTTACAAAATTATATCTGGCAGGATTAAAAAATTTTAAAAAAATGTCACTGCATGGCGCATTGATTAATATTTTTGAAAAATACTACTGCTATAATTTACAGATTATGAAAATTAAGCCTGAAGTGTCCCCTGGATTTATACCGATTTTACAACTCCATTAGGAATTCGACAAGATTTTTGTCGTGTTCAAGATTTAGTTTTTTCCTTAGCCGATAACGCCTTATCTCTACACCCCGCGTACTGATATTGAGCAGTGATGCAATTTCCTTTGAGGAAAGATTCATTTTCAAATAGGCACATAATTTGAGATCTCCTGGCGTCAGATCAGGATAGTGGTTCATCAGATTTTTAAAGAAGTTAACATAAAGGTCATTGAAGCTTTGCTCAATAAGTTGCCAGTCTTTTTCAGAAGAAAGATCATTTTCAATCAACCTTACAATTCTGTTAAAATGTTTGGATGGGAAACGGGTCCCCAGTTCTTTTCTGGTATTTTGTAATTCCTTTTTAATGTTGATCAGCGTATTGTTTTTGTATACCAGCGAAAAAGTTGAATTGGCAAGTTGTTTGTTTTTAAGAGAAACCTCATTCCTTAAATTTTCATTTCGCATCCGGATCAGTCTTCTTTCGTTTTCAACTGCTTCTTGATCCAGGATTTCACGGCGTTCTTGTTCGTGCTTCAGATTGATCTTATGGAGATTGCGGCGATAATAAAACCATAGAATTGCCAGGATCAAAATAGCTAACAATGAAAATATCGCGTAGGCTGCTCGTTTATGATACCAGGGCGGCTCAATAACAAACCGATAAATTAAGGATACATCATTTTGATGATTCAATCCTGCTATTTTCAGATTAAAATTGCCATAAGGTAAATTACTTATAGAAATACTGCCATTTGCTGAGGTTTTTGACCAGTTTCCCTGGTCATCGCTGACTTCAGTGAGATAAAGGTTGTTGTCATATAAATAATTTGGATATGCAAATTCCACGGACATGTTATTAAACCGGAATGGAATATTGATATTGGACAGATCATGGATTTCAAAAATTACGCCTCGTTTGCTGGTGAATTTTACCGATCTGATAAATATAGAATCTTCATTTTCAGGATCTTTCCAATTGACATCAAAAATTGCATAACCATTATCAAGGAAGATCATTGTTTTTGTCGAATCAATACGATAAACATTTTCGTAGTCTGGGATCAGATTATCCATGAGATCCTGGAAATAGGCATCTACTATGCTATACACATTCTTTTCATCTAAGCGTGCATAAGCGCACTTTCCCTGTTTAAAGATCCAGAAGTCCTTCCCTGATGTCTGGATAAATTTCGAAGCATTGTAATATCTTCCCAACTGGGTATTGAAATCAGACAGAGAAAGAAACCTGTTCTGAAAGTTATCATAATAAATTAGTCCACTATCACTGTTGAAAACCAATTCATTATTCAGGCGATTTACATAACATTTTTTGTCGTGAGCAAACTCTTTGAGATCGGTGACCTTGGTAAGTTCATCGTTCAATTCCAGACGGTACAGCCCTTTGTAAGGATGGGTCACCCAGATCACATTCTTACTTTCGAATTCTAATAGTTTGGCAAGTTTATCGAATCCGGCGATGCCATGAGAAAATCGCCATCCCTTTTTTGTTTTCTTATAAACAGCCAAGCCATGGTAAGATCCCTCCAGGATCACACTATCATCAAAGGGGTCCAACTTAAAAATATACCCTCCTGAAACCGGTGCTAAGGTTTTTAACTTAAAATCATCGATGATATATGTTGCGTCATTGTGCCCGCAAAACAGGGTGTTGTCAATCACACTTAAATTCCAAACCTGATTCTGGGAACCAGGAATAATCTTGAATGCATTTTTGATATTATTGTGATCACCCCACTTTCTATAAAAGACACCTCGATTTGTTCCTAAATACAAATAACCGTCTTTTATTACAGCAGTGTATACACTGCCGATTTCACCCGAATGATCCACAAAATAATATACCGGTGCATTCAGTTTGAGTAAATCAATCCCATTATCAAGACCTACCCACAAATTGCGATCGTTATCCTCATAAAATCCCAGAACAGTATTATTGTTCAAACCATTATCCTTTTCAAGATGATCAATGATCTCCCCATTTTGATTGATCAGGTACAGGCCATTTAAAATGGTACCCAATGCATAATTGCCACTGTGTAAATAGAGGCCTTTATTCAATTTGTACGGAGCTATGACGCTGGTAAGTGCTGAATTCCAGGAGTTAAATGTCTGTCCATCATATAGAAAAAACTTCCCATTCTCTTCTCCAATAAGCATTTTATTGTCCTGAAATGGAAGCATGACGGTCACTCTGGTCCGAGCAAAGATCTCGCTGCCCGGTATAAAATGCAGAGAATCATCCGTAATTTGATACAATCCCTGACCGATGACATGGACGATCAATTGATGACCGATCTTGTACATAAAAAATATTTGTCCTGATTCCGGAATGAGCGTTTCTAAATGCTGACCGTCATAGATATAGATGGCCCTAAATGACTGAAAGTATACTTTGTTTTCATCCACCACGATCTTCCAAATCTCTTCATCTCCTGATGGGTGATTGTCCAGTAAATTGGAAAGATTATGATAATGAAGATCCTGAAACTGATCCTTTTGCCAATAACCAAAATCACCAATAGATCC
Source organism: uncultured Cytophagales bacterium (assembly GCA_963711495.1). Taxonomy (GTDB): domain Bacteria; phylum Bacteroidota; class Bacteroidia; order Cytophagales; family Cyclobacteriaceae; genus CAVQEK01. Next base: position 2,707,814 of record CAVQEK010000004.1, on the reverse strand, counting down.
GCTATAAATTCTGCCACTTGCACCGGCATTGACCGATCTGATGATTGGTGATCCTAAAAGTTCATATTTTTTCCAGCGTTCTCCATCAAATTGCAACAGACCATTGGTATTTCCCGCATAAATAAATCCATCCGCATCTTGGGCAATTGACCAGTTTTGATTGCCCGCTTTATAGTCACTTTTGTTAAAATGACGAATAGCCGGCGAAGCGTATTCCAACAAATGACTTGCCTGAGTAAACACAGGCAAAACAAAGAATATTGCCAAAAATATTGATAAAACCAGTTGTCTCATGGTTCTTCAACAGAAATAAGGTATAATACAAAAATAGGGAATAAAAATTCGATTCCTGTTGCCTTTCTTTATTCCCGGATATTTTTATGAAAGCTATTAAAGATAAAATTCACACTGAAGAATTACTTTTCAAGAAAATAACCAAGAATATCGCTTAATTCAATGAATTTAGAAATACACTTTGATAATTGTACAAATCCTGGATGATAAAAAAAACAGCCTATTTGGTGATTGGGCTATTTAATTACCAACGACAAACCCGTACAATTCAATCAAACCAATTCGATTTTTTTATGCATGCTTAGAGATCCTTCCTTCAATGCAATTAACCCGGAATCAGTAAAAATCGTACCTCTTTACAAAAATTGATCTGTGGAAGAAAGGGCAATGGATAGTGGAACAGATCCGATGAGAAATATTTTGTCAACTGATTTGCCTGAAAACGTTGATCAAATTGTCACAAACTGAATAATTATCCAATATAACGCTCCTGAAACAATCATGGACGCAGGAATGGTTAAAACCCAGGCAACTACGATGTTGCTGGCAATGATCCATCGCACGGCACTCACCCTTTTTGTGATCCCTACTCCAATTATCGATCCGGTGATGGTGTGCGTTGTACTCACTGGAATACCCGCCATGGCAGTGCCAATCAATGTGACGGCACCCGCAGCTTCCGCCGCAAAACCCATCACTGGTTTTAGATCTGTCAATCCTCGTCCCAAAGTTTGAATTACTTTCCAACCACCTGCGAGCGTTCCTAAAGAAATAGAAGAGTAAGCTGCAATAATCACCCAAACCGGAACGTAAAATTCCGACCCCAGGTGTCCTGTAGTGAAGAGCAATACGGCAATAATACCCATGGTTTTTTGTGCATCATTGCCGCCATGACCAAGGCTGAATACTGCTGAAGAAAATAGTTGCAATCCCCGAAATAATTTGTCAACCTTCTGTGGAGGCCGGCCTTTAAATAAATGCAGGGTGAGGATCATAATGAAATAGGACAAGATAAACCCGATCAGGGGAGATAATACAATAAATATCACCACTTTAAAAATACTCCCCATTACCAGCACCTTGGCGCCCCCGGCAACAAGTCCCGGACCAATCAGTCCACCGATCAAAGCATGAGATACACTGATGGGCAGACCAAATCTAGTACAAACAAAAGCCCAGGCAGCAGCCCCGATCAAAGCGGAAAGTATAAAATATTCATTCATTACATGGGGCTCGACAATGCCCTTGCCAATGGTGGTGGCCACATGAACTCCAAATAGAAATGCGGCGGCAAAATTAAAAAAAGCTGCCCAGATCACCGCTGCCAGCGGCGACAATACTTTGGTGGAAACTATGGTGGCAATGCTATTGGCAGCGTCATTCATTCCATTTAGAAAATCGAAGAATAGCGCAATAAAAATGATGATGATGAGCAAATAAAACATAAAGTAAAGGTTACGCCGCTTTAATAATGATCGACTTCACCACATCAGAAACATCTTCCGCCTTGTCGATAACTTTTTCGAGAATGAGAAAAATATCTTTTTGTTTCAATATTTCGATGGCGTCTTTTTCATTTTCAAACAGATCAGAAACCGCTGCGTGATAAATATCATCTGCGGTATTTTCCAATTCATTGATTCTGACACAGGAGATCATGACTTCTTTAAAGTTTTTAGGATTATCAAAAAGTGTCATGATCTTTAGTATTTCCATGGCCGTCATTTCAATGACTTCTGAAAACTGATAGTAGGAAGGCATAAAGTGAAGAGGCTTGTAAATTTCAATTTTCTGGCTAAAGCTATTGATATAATCGAGTACATCATCCATGGTTGACGCAAGCCGATGTATATCCTCACGATCAAAAGGTGTAATGAAAGTGGTGTTCAATTCATCGTAAATGGTATGGGTAAACTCATCTCCGATATTCTCGTGTTTTTTGATTTTCGCGGCTATCTCCGTATGCAAATCGCGCGCATCGGGAGAAAGATTGACAAGCGTTTTGAGTAATGACGTGGTCTCCTCAAGGTTTTGTGCCGATTGAATAAGTAGTTTAAAAAATTTCTTGTCCTTAGGCACCAAAAAGCTAAAAATACTATTTATTAACATGCTCCAACACTATTTAAATCACCAGTTAGCTTTAAAGAGTGCGCCAAAGATACAGTTTATTTCAAATCAGCCATTAATCAAATATTAATATTATATTAAGTTTGTTTTGATAAATTATTAATTCTTTAATGTGAATTTATTGGCAAACTGATTTTGAACTGCCCAAATACCTTCCTCATAATCAATTCATGCTCTATTTGTCTGCCTAAAAAATGATTGTCCGTCCTTCCTTTTGCCCTTCACGCGCATTGTAGGATACCTGATGGATTATTTGATCATCCTGGTCAAACACTACAATTGTATCCCCGCTGTTGGCAAGTCTTACTTTGGTCGTTAATGGAATTGTTTTAGCCTGACCAGCCTCAATAATTCCGCCTAACACAACCCGGCTGCCAGAACGATCGGAAACTGTCCATCCGGATAAGTCCACCTGATCCGGACTAATATTCATAATGGTTACATTTTCGCCAACATCCCGTAGGGTTACTGGGTTCACTAAGGCACCAATAATTCTCACAGGACCATATATTGGCTCCAGTGGCTCATTTTGTGTGGTCGTTGTTGCGACATCATCCGGAATAATGACAACATCCTCAGGTCTGGTGTTCAGGCGAATTCTGTTTTCCTGCGTATCAATGTCAAAAATATCATGCATGTTGCCCAACTCACCAGATGGCAGCAACAGCCGGTCATCGCGGTTGATCTTATCGGCCCGCATCCAATTCTCAAATTGAGAAAGATCGCTGAATCCAGTTGCAAAATAGCTGACCAGTCTTCTGAATAATTTAGGCCACATCACCAGTGATTCAGTCATTTCCAAACCGGCCACTTCTGCCCATGTTTTTGTATTGGCAGAATCGTTTTCCCAAATTCCCAGGCTGTCATTTCTGGCTTGCCTGGAGATTATCGCCAAAGCATTTTTTAAATCTACTGGTAATGTTGAATAAAATGCCGGATAAACCAGCCCTTCTTCAAGAAGTTGTGTGTTGATACTTTTCTCCAGCAATTCGGTGTCGAACCAAACATCTGAACCATCAATGAAAGGATGTTCCCCTGCAAAGACAAATGCAACCACCCGGCCAAAGGGATCTAAATTCCTGGCTAAAAGAAATCCACGAACGGGATTGTGTTCAACGGATTTTACTTTGTTGCTGCCGTCATCCCAAAATATGACCTGGCCAAAGCCAACTTTATCAAGCATACCTTGCCTGGCCTTCTCTGCCCAAAGTATATTTTGGTGTGTCCCTTCGAAATGTGTTTCCAATGCATCTATGCCCTCAAACCGGACATTGATCATGCTTCGGCTATTGAAAGACGGGCCACGCCCCCCATTTACTTTTAATCCATTGAGCAATAAAGGATTGTCTGGTTTGAATTTCAGTGTATCGCCATCTGGTTCGGGGCCGTTGTGGGGAAGATCGGGATAAAATATGTAAAATTCCCCTTTAAATAATTTGTAAGCCATGATTTTATCGTGTTGGTTGAATGGAGAAAGTAAATTATCAAAAAAAAATAACAATTCACTATATTGAGGTGATTGTCAGATCAAAAAAAAGTCAGCCTTGAAAGGCCGACTCCTGGCAAATCATTTGGAATTTGCTCCGACTATTGGTTGTTTAAATTGATGGCTGCATAAAGCTGGGCCAATGAGTTTTTAGCATCGCCCAATATCAGGTCAGCACCATCGCTGTTTGCAACTTTCTGCAAACCGTAATTATAGCGGGCCCCTACTTGCAGTTGACCAAAATTCAATCCTAAACCACCCACCAGGCCATAGTCAAATTTGTTGAAATTATCCCGATTCAATTCCCTGGTTCCATCTCCTATATCACCTTCGGTTTTTACATTTGCGTTTACGAGATAACCACCATAGGCTCCAAGTTGGATTTCCGCAACTTTTCCCAATTTGAAAACCGCCAGCAGCGGAAGATCCAAATAATCGAGATTGAATTTCACGGACTGGTTGATGGCGCCATTATACACGGTTTTTGTTCCTTTGGTGGAATAATTCAATTCCGGTTGAATGGCAAATAATTGAGTTATGGGCATTTGACCATAAAGTCCAATATGGAAACCAATACGTGAATTTTCATCATCAACGTTATTGACATACAAATTACTTACGTTAATACCTCCCTTAATACCTGCCCTGGCCTGTTGTGCCTCACTAGCATGAAAGGACCCCAATAAAAAAAGAGGAATCATAAAAGTCGTCACTGAAAATTTCAATAATAGATTCATAGTAATAATTGTTTGATTTGTCAGTGATCGGCCCAAAAGTATACCAATCAAACGGCGGGAACGGTTAAATTGCTGGTTAATAGCAGATTAATTGCTTTTCTTTGGAAAAGGAATAAAATCGGATAAAATATGAAAAAGGGCGAGGATTACCCAAAGTGTTGAATTATTCCATAAAAAATGTGTTTATCCCAAAACCATATTCACTGAAGTTAAAACTTCAATGAAAAGTTTGAGTGAATATGAATATTCCAAAAAGTGATTGTTACTTCTTATGAGAAGGCGGCATTCAGGCTTTTAACGGTAATTCCTCGTGGTTCCATCTTGTCAGTGCGTTGTTTCAGCAAGGCAATGGCTTCCTGGTCTGATTCAAGCATCCCATTGATGTTCACCACATGGCTGGACAAAACATCATATTTTCCGGCCATCAGGTTCCACCAAATACCCAGAAAATCCAGACCATCGAAAACCAATGCCTTATTTTCCGCGTATTCACTGAGGTTTTCACGCAAATGTTTCGGATGATCGGTCCAGTGCAAGGCCGGCTTGATGTGATGACTGATATGATAGCCGTCATTCCAGCATTTGTGGTTGTATTTGGTATTGATGCACGTAACACTGTTTTTGTAGCAATTCTGGGGCTCGTCGTAATCTACAAATGCATGCTGTGCCCAATTACCCGCCATCATGATGAGTCGCGAAAGCATAAACGGCAACCAAAAAACCATCAACGTTGCCTGCCAACTGATCAGGCATAGCAAACCGGTGAACAGGAAAAAAGTGAATTCTCCCCGAATGACTTTATTGCGAAGTTTGGTACGGTGGCGTTTTTGAAAATATTGAACGGTGGTAATGATGCCAAGAAAAAGAAATTCGAGGTAGTATTTCAGAAAATCCTTCAGGCTGTCACGCTGGTAAAACATGGTACTGCTGATATCATCTTCCAAATTATTTTCAGGATGATGCATACCCAGATGGTGACTAAAATAGGTCTCTGGTGTTTGTCCAAAGAATGGCCCGATTACCCAGGGCAAGTACAGGTTCATCCATTTATATTTGCTCTTAAACCAGGGGCGATGACTGGTACAATGGAGCATTAGCCCAAATGGACCTTTATAAGCAAAATTGTTGTAGTAAAAATATGCTGCGGCAATCAACCACCAGAGCCAGCCTGTAATAAAAGGCAGGTAAAGCAAAATCCCCAATGGGAGCATAATGAAGGTGATTCTGAGGGTTAACGAGATAAAAGGCAAATCGCGTTCATCACGAATAAGTTTCAGCCAGAATTGATCAAATTTTGAATAATGGTCCGGTTTTGTAAATACCGGGTCTGTGGTTCCAGTAAAAGATATCATTTAAAAAAGAAAAGATTTAGGTTTTGCTAATTTCAGATTTATTGTCTAAGGTACGCATAATAGATATAAAATGCAGTATCCAGAAATATTTTAGGATTTTTTCTGGTCAAAACATAAAATTTTCATTTATGAGAAGGCTTGAAAACCCGGTAAGCAAAGTGGGAAAAACACTGTAAAAAAAATAAAATCGGACTAATAGTTTCATACAATCAACCGCATTCACCCAGTTTTACCAGATTCCCTTTTCATCATTTCTTCCGCACTCAAATGGCATTGCGTTCATTGACTTACTTTGGCTAAAACAGGTATTGGTTTAAATGAGAATCTATTTTGAACAATCTTTACTCGTCTTGCAAGCTCCACAATGAGTCAACAAAATAATGGCGGCAATCGAAGTAATTTTGTTCGATCTGAAATCCCGATATCTGCGCGATCTGTTCGATCATATGGAGGTCATATTTTTGTGACACCTCGGTATAGATAAATTCCCATTGCTTGAAATGAACCACTTCGTTCAAAGCTTCAATGGTGACCTTTTGATCGGCAAGGCTGATCAGATAACTTCGGGCTTCTCCCGAAACCGGATCATAAACCGGATAATGATCAAACCGATCCAACTGAAAATTTGCGCCCAGTTCACGATTGATACGTTGCAACAAATTCAAATTGAAAGATTTAGTAAAACCGGTTTTATCATTGTAGGCTTCCAGAATGATCTTCGGGTTTTTTTTGAGATCAAATCCAATCATTAATTTGTCTCCCTTATTAAGACAGTGCTTCATCTCCCGCAAAAAGGAAGTTGCCTTCTCAGGTAGAAAATTCCCAATATTGGCCCCCAAAAAAAGAATTATTTTTTGCCTGGATGAAAGCCTGTTTAATTCTTCCAAGGCTGAAAAATATTCATCATTCACGGAATAATAATCTAATTGAGGAAATTTCCGCTTTACTTTCTCTTCCAGCAATTGCAGCACAGAATATGAAATATCGATGGGGACAAACCTGAAATTGGCTTTTTTATCCAGGAAATATTCCAGTAATACATTGGTTTTCAAACCATCGCCTGCGCCAAATTCCACCAGATCAAATCCACTGCCATTGGTTTCAAACGCTTCCAGCATCAAAGCTTTTTTGTTGTTAATGATCTCATACTCACAGTTGGTGAGATAATATTCCGGCATCCGCATGATTGACTGAAAAATTCTGTCGCCCCTGGCATCATAAAAATATTTACTGGACAAAAACTTGGGCTGAGCAGTAAGACCTTGTCGCACATCTTTTATGAATTCAGCAGTAGCTGAAACTGTCTGTTCCATGGTGTTGGTGGTTAATACTTGGATAATTGGATATTATAAATGTTTTTTAGCCAGTCTTATGCCAGTGAATTGCCACCTCAGATGCGGATGAAAGAAATTGCGATAAGTGTGCCGGGCGTGTCCCTGTGGTGTTGCCACCGATGCGCCTCGCAATACCATCTGGTTAACCATAAATTTACCATTGTACTCTCCGATGGCCCCTTCTGCTTTTTGAAAACCCGGGTATGGCAAATAGGCACTGTTAGTCCACTCCCAACGATCACCCCAGGGAATTTCCACTGAGGCAATTTCCCATTCAAACTCTGTAGGCAACCGAAACCCTTTCCAGTCCGCAAAGGCCGATGCTTCATAAAAACTAATATGCGTCACGGGTTCATTGGGATTCACTCTTTTAAATCCCGAAAGGTCGTATCGATGCCATACACCATCGACCTGGTGCCAGTAGTGCGGAGCAGCGATACCGTGACTTTTCACCCACTCCCAGCCTTCACTATGCCAATATTGAAACTTTTTGTATCCACCATCCAGCATAAACTCCATAAATTCACCATTGGTCACCAGACTATTTCTTATGGCAAATGGCTGAAGGTAGACTTTATGCCTTCTCAGTTCATTGTCAAAACAAAAGCCCTGACCGGCATACCCAATTTCGTACAATCCTTCCTCAAACGCTCTAAACGAATGATCCTCATTTTTTAAAGTGGTTTCCTGGAATTCTTTATTATAGGGTGGAAAAAGTGGATTATGACCCAGAATATATTTGATGTCCGTCATCAGCAACTCCTGGTGTTGTTGTTCATGTTGTAATCCCAATTCCACGACTGCGAGTACTTCCTGATCATCCTGAATTGTGGTTAAAAACTCAGTCATATGCTGGTCTACATAGGCACGGTATTCATAGACCTGATCCACGGTGGGCCTGGTAAGGTTTCCACGATCTGTACGTATTACGCGTTCGCCCACCGACTCATAATAGCTGTTGAAAATAAAACTGAAATCATCATCGAATACCCGATAATGTTTATGTCTGCCAGCCAACAGGAATGTTTCAAAAAACCAGGTTGTATGGCCAAGATGCCACTTTGGCGGGCTCACGTCCACCACTGGTTGGGCCACATAATCTTCGGTTTTTAAAGGTTTACACAATTGGAGGGAATGCTTTCTGATCTTTTGATAGCGCTCGAGAATATCGGACATACTTTATTATATATTGACCTATTTAAATTATAATACCATCAACTAATGAATATGTTTAAAAAATCATAATTTCTTCAAACATCCAATATGAGAATTTTCCGATTTCATTCTGGCTCACTCTTGATTTATTGCTAAAAACCATAAAAGCAAATGTCATTTGACAAGTACAATACATCAATAAATTCAAATAAGATATACCTCAATGTTGCAGGCATTTTGAGAGCGCCGCATTAAACTTTTTCGTTTGATCCGAATTGACGCCATGTCCAGCCTTCGGAATAACAGTAATGGGCGCATTTAATGTGTCTGCCAATCGCACACCATTTTGTAATGGAAATACCCGGTCGTCTTCGCCCCAGATGATACAAACCGGCAAATTTTCAGGCACTTTGGTTTGCTGGTAAATAGGAGCATTCATTCTCAATTCATCCAATAATTCCAAGCGTTCCTGTCGATATTTCGAAAAAAACTGTTGGTAGATCTGTTTTCGAATTAACCCCGGAATATGCTTGGGTTTTCTGAATGTCACATCAAATACCAGCTTGAGTTGTTGATAATCCTCCGGCACAAAAACCTGTTCAATCGAATCCGCATTGGCATTTTTTACGATTTCACTCACTTCTTCTACCCTATATACCGGACCTGGACTATCAACGATAATCATCTTATTTAAATCCTGCGGATTGCGTCTGCACATTTCAAAAGCCACAAAACCACCATACGACATGCCCACCACATCGGCACTTTCGATTTTTAGCGAATCCAGCAACAACGTCATTGACCTGGCCTGAACACCAAGTGAAGGTTTGTTCACCGCCGAACTTTGACCAAACCAGAGTAAATCGGGAACAATGACAAAATAATGCTCACGGAGAGCTTTAATTTGTTTAGACCAGGTGATTTCGCCATCTCCGCCAAAACCTTGGATCATTAACAGCGGTTCACCTGTTCCGCCGGTTAAATAATGGAGATTTAAACTGTCGGTTTTGAGATCATGTTTCTGAAAGCCCAGCCGATCATATTTTCGGTCAACATTTCGGACATAGAATTTGGTCACATTGCAACCGGTCGAATAAAATCCTACAAGAAAAAATATAAACCACCTGAGCGTACTTGATCTTATAATTGGTCTCATACAAATGATGTATCAGTAAATTATGAAAAAACCAGTGCCCGCAATTTCCGTTGAACCGTCATTTTATCAATCATTTTTATACACTACACCACTTTTCATAACAAAATTCACATGCTGAAGTACGTTAATATCGTCGATGGGGTTTGATTTTACCGCCACTATATCCGCATAATAAGTGGGTTTGATTTTGCCATATTCCTGGTCAATACGCAATAATTTTGAGGCCTCAATGGTTGAGGATTGAATGGCCTTCATGGGTGGCATGCCTGCTTCTACCATGTATTGAAATTCTTTGGCATTTTCACCATGGGGAAAAACCCCGGCATCGGTACCAAATGCAATTTTGACACCTTTTTGATAAGCCCTGGCAAATGTCTGCTGGATCTGAGGTCCAATGGCTAATGCTTTGGGAACAATGATCTCCGGGTAATAACCTTCGACTTTAGCCTTCTCCGCCACAAATATTCCTGCCGATATGGTGGGAACGTAATAGGTGCCTTTCTGAATCATGAGATCCATAATTTCGTCGGTCATAAAAGTGCCGTGTTCGATGCTATTGATCCCCGCTTCAACGGCACGTTTCATACCTTCGGCGCCATGTGCATGAGCGGCGGTGACCATGCCGTAATCATTTGCAGTTTCCACAATCGCCTTCAGTTCGTCCATTTGAAACTGTGGGTTTAACCCATTTTTGGCTACACTTAGTACCCCGCCTGTCGCCATGATCTTTATCACATCAGCACCATTTTTATAGCGTTGCCGCACAGCTTTGCGCGCTTCATAGGGCCCATTGATCACACCTGCTTCCGGTCCGGGATCTCCCATCAGATCTTGACGATAGCCATCTGTAGGGTCAGCGTGTCCTCCTGTGGTGCCTATGGCTTTTCCGGCCGAATAAATTCTGGGACCGATTACCTTTCCGGCATTGATGGCATTACGGAGTGACGTATTCACTCCGGTACCTCCCAGATCGCGAACTGTGGTGAATCCAGCTAACAAAGTTCTTTTGGCATATACCTGCGCATTGTAGGCGATGTCTGCTTTATTGAGTTGAAATTCCTCTAAATAAGATTGTGGGGTAATTTCATCCTCGAGATGGACATGCATGTCCATCAGGCCCGGCATTACCCAGTAATTGGAAAGATCAATCATCTGGTCCGCTGATATTTTATCTGACCACGGTTTCACATCATTAATCTTATCACCATTAATGATGATTGCCTGGTCTTTGAGAATATTCCCGCTTTCAGTATCGATCAGATACCCGGCATGTATTGCAATGGTTTGTGCATTGAGGTTAGTGAAACCAAAACTCACCAAGGCCATTACGGCAGTAAAAAAAGTATAAATTTTCTTCATATGTTATTTGTTTTCAAGTATTGATGGCTCTATAAAAATATGTAAATGCGATTAACTCATTGCCTTGATTCGATCATTCATCATAACCTTTAATAGTACCGCCCAATCATTGGATTTTCAACGATGGCTCGTTTTAATTCCAACAGATCTACAGGGCCCATCTGCGTATAGACTTTTTTTCCACCCGGTTCAACAAGAACAGTATAAGGCAGTGCACCATCCCAGTTTGGATCAATGGCCTCAATGAGGGCATATTTATCATCTTTGGAAAAAAGATAATTTCTCAGCGCAGAATTATGCTGCTGCAGAAACTTAAACGCTTTATCCTTTTGATCCGGTTTGTCAGCACTAATAGAAATAAATTCAAAATCCCGTCCCATAAACATGCGGTGAATATTCACAAATTCAGGGTATTCGATCACACAGGGCCCGCACCAGGTTGCCCACACATTGATCAGACGTAACTTGTCAGAATTGTTTTTCATCAATACTTTTATACCTGTCTCATCAATATTTTCCAAGGTAACCTCCTTCGCCGCCCAATCTTCATTGACCTTTTTGGTCCATTCGTCTTTCCAGCCCCACTTAACAGAACAACCGAAGGTCTTTGTCGTGGGATTGGTGACTTCCTCTCCCGCAAGCACTTCTTCCAGCGCTGCCCTCAGGTCTTCCGCGTGTCCGGTTCCTGGTTTTTCAGAATTATCCAGCCGGCCTTCATAACGCAATTTTCTATGCTCATCAAACACAAAGGCATGGGGGGTGGCAACAGGGCCATATTTTACTGACACCGACTCTGTATCACCATCATATAAATAGGGGAAATTAAAGTGGTGATCTCTGGCCCTGATTTTCATTTCTTCATAGGTATCTCCCAGGTCAGTGTATCCGCACTCCTCCAGTAACAAGGTTCTGGGAGAATTGGGCATTATGGCTACCAGCGTTACTCCTTTTTCCTTATAATCATCCACAAGATCCTTGATTCGCTGCTCATAAGCCTGGGCCGTGGGACAGTGATTGCAAGTAAACATGATCACCAATACCCTGGCACTGGCATAATCACTGAGCTGGTGGAATTTTCCATCGACACCGGGCAACCTGAAATCTGGCGCTTCAGATCCTATCGCCAATGGTTCAGCATGTTGTTTAGGAATTTCCTGAGGATTGGCTTTAAATGCCCCGGGATCCACTTGCGTTTTGATGGTTTCAGCTGAACCCTGTTCTTGTTTTGAATCTTTCTTTCCGGTCGTACAAGCCCATAAAAAAGAGGATATCAGGATCGTATAAATAATTCTCATCTTGCTTTCATTAAATTCAAACTTTCACAAACAAAAGAAGCCAAGATGAAGATATTAAAATTTCTCATCATTATGAATATTGACCTGAATTCCAGGACATTCGTAATCAAAATTCACCATGAATCTGAATTTATGAGATCTATTTATGTCTTTTTTCCAGCACATCAATGACCTCACTCAACAGGATGTTTTTGGCTTCCAAAAGGACCAGCAAGTGATAAAGCAGATCGGCAGCTTCATTTTTAAACAGATCGTCATTGGCATCTTTGGCTTCTATCACCAACTCCACGGCTTCTTCACCAACCTTTTGGGCGATCTTGTTGATGCCTTTGTCAAAAAGTGACTTGGTATAGGACTTTTCTGAAGTGCTGTATTTCCGGTCGGCGATTACCTTTTGCAGATAATGAAGGAATAAAGCGTTGGAGGTATTTTCTTCCGCAAAGCAGGTGTCTTTTCCTGTATGACATACCGGGCCCGTCGGATGTGCTTTTATCAACAGTGTGTCACCATCGCAATCCACCAGAATTTCCTTCAGCATTAAAAAATTACCGGAGGTTTCACCCTTGGTCCAAAGCCGTTTCTTGGACCTGCTAAAAAAGGTCACCTTCCCTTCTTTTCGTGTTTTTTCCAAAGCTTCGGCATTCATGTATCCCAGCATCAAAACTTTCCCACTCTCATGGTCCTGAATCACTGCCGGCACCAAACCGTTGCCTTTATTGTAATCTATTTCCATTATTTATTGATTGTTCTATTCTCATCGGTATTCCCTGGTCCCTTAAATATGATTTTAAATCCTGTATATCTATTTCATGAAAATGAAATATACTCGCCGCCAAAGCGGCATCGGCGGCACCATCCGTAAACACATCTACAAAATGCTCCATTTTTCCAGCACCCCCTGAGGCGATCACCGGAATGTGGAGACTTTTTGAAATTTTAGCCGTCAATTCATTGGCAAATCCTTGTTTGGTACCATCATGGTCCATGGAAGTCAACAAGATCTCGCCTGCTCCACGGTCCTGCACTTCCCGGGCCCACTGCTCCGTAATGATGTCCGTAGGTTTTCTTCCGCCATGGGTATGGACCCGATTGGTATTTCCATAATTTTTCGTATCAATGGCCACTACCACACACTGACTGCCAAATTCGTTCGCCAATTGATCGATCAGATCAGGACTGCGCACCGCGGATGAATTGATTGAAATTTTATCAGCCCCGGCATTGAGCAATGCACTTACATCCCCGATCGATGATATACCACCGCCGACCGTAAATGGAATGTTGATTTGCCGGGCCACATTTTTTACCAGTTCCACTAATGTTTTGCGATTTTCAACCGTGGCGGTAATATCCAGAAAAACAAGTTCATCTGCGCCTTGTTCTGCATAGATCGCTCCTTGTTCCACTGCATCACCTGCATCGCGGAGTTCCACAAAATTTACACCTTTTACGGTTCTGCCGTCTTTAATATCGAGACAGGGAATAATTCTTTTAGTCAGCATAATTTAAGCGACAAAAGTACTCAAATCTTTTAGTTTTATGCGTCCTTCATATATCGCTTTGCCAACAATTACCCCAAAAAGTGGTAATTCATTCAACCGCTCCAGATCTGCCAAACCGGAAACACCTCCGCTGGCGATAAGCGCTATATCCGGGAACTGATCTGTAATCCTGTGGTATAAATCATAAGAAGGCCCCTGCAGTGCACCATCTTTGCTCACATCCGTAGAAATCACATATTTAATTCCCTGATCCATATAGTCTTCCAGAAATCGTTCAATTTCCAGTGCGCTATCTTCCTGCCAGCCACTTATGGTGATCTTGTTGTTGTTCACATCCGCACCGAGAATGATCCGTTCAGCTCCATAACTTTTCAACCATGAAAGAAAAAGCGCTCTGTCTTTCACGGCGATGCTTCCGCCCGTGATTTGTTTGGCGCCGTATTCAAAGGCAATTTTCAGATCTTCATCAGATTGTATGCCTCCACCAAAATCGATATGCAGTTTGGTTTTCCCGGCAATGCGGTCCAATACCTTATGGTTTACAACGTGTTTTTCCCTGGCCCCATCCAGGTCCACCAGGTGCAACCGTGTAAGACCATGATCTTCGAATTGTCTGGCTACTTCCAAAGGATCTTCATTGTATATTTTTTTTTGGTTGTAATCTCCACGGGTAAGCCGAACACATTTTCCATCGATAATATCAATGGCCGGAATGATATGCATGATCCTTATTTTATAATTTTAAAAAGTTATCCAATATCTGCTGGCCCGTTTTACCACTTTTTTCGGGATGTCCCTGAACGGCGTAAAAATTGTTTTTTTGCAACGCCGCACTAAAAGGATTAATGTAATCAGACACCGCAATTGTTTCAGGACCAGGCTCTGCATAATAACTGTGGACAAAATAGATAAACGCATCCCCTTCGATATTTTTAAATAAAGGCCCTTTCATTTCATAGAGTTTATTCCAACCCATGTGAGGTACTTTGAGTTTTGGAGGAAATTTTTTCACTTTAAGATCAAAGATCCCGAGACATGTAGTATCATTCTCTTCAGAATGTTGGCACATCAGTTGTAAGCCGAGACAAATTCCAAGAAAAGGCTGTTTCAAGTCAACAATCAGTTGATCAAGGTTTCGTTGGCGAATGTACTTCATGGCTGTACTGGCTTCTCCAACACCGGGAAATATCACTTTATCCGCCTGACGGATATCATCGGGATCGTCTGTAATTATGGGATCTACGCCCAACCGGTGCAGCGTATTGATCACAGAAATCACATTGCCGGCATTGTATTTAATAATGGCAATCTTCATCGAATTTTATTCATCAATTTCCCAAACTTCATTGATTTTGCACAAGACTTTGAGATGCTTAAAATGTGCATTTTAGCAAATAAGTCTTTCGCATTTTATTAATCATATTGGCCGATTCTCTGAAATCAAGTGTCTGCTGCCCGTCCGACAAGGCCTCCGATGGTTTGGCATGTGTTTCATAGATCACCCCATCGGCACCGGCCATAACAGCAGCCAACGCCATGGGTTCCACAAACCGACTGATGCCAACGCCATGAGAAGGATCGGCAATTACCGGCAAATGGGTTTTTTCCTTTAAAATAGGGATGGCATTGAGGTCTAGCGTATTGCGACTGGCACGCTCATATGTTCTGATTCCCCGCTCGCACAATATCAACTTTTCATTGCCTCCGGAAAATACATATTCCGCTGAATACAGTAATTCATCAATTGTTCCTGAAATTCCACGTTTGATCATAACCGGCTTGTCTACTTTGCCCAGTTCGTCGAGCAAATTAAAATTCTGAGTGTTGCGGGCACCAACCTGGTAAATATCAACATAAGGATACATTTCTTCGATCTGAGACACCTGCATCACTTCAGTAATGATTTTAATACCAGCCGCCTGAGCATGTTGATGCCAGATCTTCAGTCCCTCCAGTCCTAAACCCCGAAATGAATAGGGTGAACTCCTCGGTTTATAAACACCTCCGCGCATGATTTTTACATCATTTTCTTTCAGATGCTGGATAATGAGTTCTATCTGTTTCTCATCTTCTATAGCACACGGACCTGCAATAATAGTAAAGGTCCCCTCACCGATCGTAACATCATTGCCCAGCTCAATGACCGATGGCTTTACTTTCCATTTCCTCGAAACCAGCTTGTAACTGTCAGATACAATATGGATATCGGTAATGCCAGGCATATGACCAATTTGCCGAATGTCAAAGTCTTTTGAACCAATACCAATGAGATAATCACCTTTTTGTGTGACCACTTCGGTGATCTCATATTTCAGGCTGTTGACTTTCTTGATGATTTCCTTCTTCTGTGATTCAGAAAGCTGTTTTTCGAGTTGTATGATCATTAGATTTTATTCCTTTATTGATGCTATATATGATTTAATGTCTTCTTCCAGGTTACTGGACGAAGCGAGTGTTTTGATGAATGCCGACCCAATGATTGCGCCCGTTGCATAGCGGCAAGCCAGATCAAATGTCTCTTTATTGGAAATGCCAAATCCAATCAATGCCGGATGCTTCAACGCCATGGCATTTATCCGTTCGAAATAAGAAGTCTGTTCGCCAGAAATAGTATTTCTCGCACCCGTTACACTTGCTGATGAAACCATGTATATAAACCCATTGGAATGCCTGTCAATTTGCCGGATCCGATCTTCTGATGTTTGTGGCGTGATCAGAAAAATATTGAATAAGCCGTGTTGTTCAAATAAATTGTGGTATTCTTCGAGATATTCGGCCATTGGCAGGTCTGGCAAAATGAGCCCGTCCACACCAGTTTCTTCGCATTTGCTGCAAAATCTTTCTATGCCAAACTGAATCATCGGGTTGAGATAACCCATCAGGATAACCGGTATTTCTACATGCTGACGTAAGTTGCTAAGTTGGTCGAACAGCAATTTAATGGACATACCATTGTCCAATGCTTTTTTGTTACTCTCCTGAATGGTTGGCCCATCGGCAATCGGATCGGAAAAAGGCATCCCGATTTCTATTATATCTGCTCCAGATTCCTGAAGCCACTGCGCAATCTTCAGCGTATCATGCAATTCAGGGAATCCGGCAGAAAAATATACGGATAATACGCGCTGTTTTTTTAAGGAGAATAGCTCCTCAATCCTGTTTTTAACTTTTGTAACTGACATTGTTAAAAAATTCTCTATTGGTCCTTAACGTTAATTCCATTTGCATTATTAATTTGGCTAAGTCACGATCTGAAAATCAGTGTTAGTACCCACCCCATTTGATATAGGTTTCGAGGTCTTTATCTCCACGCCCGGAAAGATTAATCACTACCACATCTTCCGGATTAAAATCCATTTTTTCCAATGCCGCAAGGGCATGGGCACTTTCAATGGCCGGAATGATCCCTTCCAATCGGCTGAGTAATAATCCTGCTTTCATGGCCTCATCATCGGTAGCATCGAAATAATGTGCTCTTCCTGTTTCGAAAAGAAAAGCGTGAACCGGACCGATACCGGGATAATCCAACCCCGCAGAGATGGAATAAGGTTCCACCACCTGGCCATCGTCGGTTTGCATCAACAGGGTTTTACTTCCATGCAGTATGCCGGGTTTGCCTAATACGGTCGTTGCCGCCGACATTCCTGAATCGATCCCCTTTCCGGAAGCTTCGACAGCCACTAATTTTACCGAATCATTTTCATAATAGTGATAAAAAGAACCGGCAGCATTACTACCACCACCAACACACGCCAACACATAATCGGGATAATCGCGCCCTTCAGCTTCACGGAGCTGCCACTTCATTTCTTCGCTGATCACCGACTGAAACCTTGCCACCATATCGGGAAAGGGATGTGGGCCTACCACCGACCCGATAATATAATGTGTATCGACAGGATGATTGATCCAGTGACGCATCGCTTCGTTGGTAGCATCTTTCAAAGTTTTGTTGCCACAGACCGCCGGTCTCACTTCAGCTCCCAGCAGTTTCATACGTTCCACATTCGGTCGCTGACGCTCCATATCGAGTTCACCCATATATACTATGCACTCCATCCCCATAAGCGCACAAACGGTAGCCGTTGCTACACCGTGTTGCCCGGCGCCAGTCTCTGCGATAATTTTCTTTTTCCCAAGTCTCCGGGCCAATAAGATCTGTCCTATGGTATTATTGACCTTATGGGCTCCGGTATGGCAAAGATCCTCGCGTTTGAGATATATCTTCGCACCATATTTATCAGAAAGCCTTTTTGCCAAATAAAGCGGCGTTGGCCGTCCGACGTAATCCTTGAGTAATTTCCTGAAATCCTTTTGAAAATCCGGATCCCCGATAATCTCCAGGTAATGCATTTTCAATTCCTCGATATTCGGATAAAGCATCTCAGGGATATAAGCACCACCAAATTTTCCGTAATAACCGCGATCATCTACTGCTACTTTCATTTCTATTTATAGCTAATTTTTTTATTTCTTAATCTTACTAAGAACCAGGTTCAATTAACACTTCAAACCAGGAGATCATGTTTTTTGTTGAACTGGTCCAGATTTTGTTTTAATGTTTTCAGCTTTGAAATATCTTTCAAGCCCGGTTCAGTTTCAAACCGGCTGTTGACATCAATGGCAACTATGTTATAATTCATTAAATCATCTATTCTTTCCAAATGTTCCAGGTCAAAGCCTCCGCTAAGAAAAAATGGAACCTCCTGATCATAATTATTTAATGTGTCCCAGTCGAATATTTTTCCCGAACCGCCATATTTTGAAGTTTTGGAATCAAACAGGAAATAATCCACATGAGGTTTGTATGGAATGGTTTTGGAAAAATCAAAATTTTCATCGATACCGAATGCTTTAATGATCCTGAAACCGGCTGATTTCAATGCAGCACAGTAATCCGGTATTTCGGAACCATGAAGTTGTACAAAGTCCAGCTTCAGACGATCTGCTTCAGATTCAACTTTATCAATTGATTCATTGACAAAAACACCGATCCGCCTGATGGATTCCGGAACAATATTTATCAATTGTTCTCTCCTGTCCGGCACTACATACCGCTGTGATTCCGGGTAAAAAATAAAGCCTACGAAATCCGGCATAATGGCTGTTACATCATGCAGGTTTTCCAGGTATTTCATGCCACAGATCTTTAAAGATACCATTACTAAACTGCCTCCTCTTTTTTCTTTTCCAACAATGATATTCTACGAATAAATTCAGCACAGGAAGCACCGGGTCTGCTGTGGGACATAAAATATTCTCCAATCAAAAATCCATTATAACCATGTTCCTTCAATTGAATTATTGCTTCCGGTTTGCTGATGCCACTTTCAGAAATTTTGGTCATATCAGCAGGGATTTTATCGGCAAGATCGAGGGACGTTTCCAAATATGTTTCAAAAGTTTTCAGGTTGCGGTTGTTCACGCCGACGATGGTCACAAATTCATTAAGATGGCTTTTCAACTCTTCCTCCGAATGCACCTCCATCAACACCTCTAATCCCAGTTCACCGGCAAATTTCGCGAGTTGGTTCAATCGTTCCGGATCCAGTGCCGCCGCAATCAATAAAATGGCATCGGCACCAATCGATTTTGCTTCAATGATCTGATATTCTTCAATGATGAAATCCTTGCGCAGAATGGGGCAAAAATTGTACTTCCGTGCCGTGATAAGATCTTCGTTTCGGCCTCCAAAGAAATGTTCATCGGTGAGAACAGAAAGCGCCGAGGCACCTGCCTGCATATAACCAACCGACGTCCGTTCCACAGAAACCGATTTGTTAATAAGACCCTGCGAAGGCGATTTGCGTTTTATTTCGGCAATAATTCCCGACTTATCCTCACGCAAAAGATACTTTCTTAAAGAAACACTTTTGGTAGGAAAATATATACTCTGTTCCAGCAGTTTTTCCGGGTACAAAGATTTCCGTTCGGCAATTTCTTCTTTCTTAAAGGTTATGATCTGTTCTAAAATATCCATTTTCCCAGTTGATGGTTATTTATGTATTAATAAATTTTTTAAAAGTTTCCAAGGCCTTTCCGGAATCCAAAGATTCCCTGGCGCGATTTAATGCCACCTCCATTCCTTTCGATGGTTCAGAGCAAAACAAGGCCATGGCGGCATTGGCAATGGCGACATCTTTCTGCGCCTGGGTACCATTTCCTTCCAGCACTGACGAAAATATTTTTGCCGAGGCTTCAATGGTCTTTCCCCCTTGCAATTCTTCCGGCGCATAGGTATTCAATCCAAGATCCGACGGAAACAAAATCTTTTCGTCAGTGGCATCCACCATCTTAAATCCCCCGGTCAGTGAAATTTCATCGTATCCGTCTAACGCATGGATAACCACAAAGTCCGTATCCGTATGCTGAAAAAGATAGGCATATAACCTGGCTAGTTCCAGACTAAATACCCCGGTCATTTGTTTCCCGGGGAAAGATGGATTGACCAGGGGACCCAACATGTTGAAAAATGTCTTTACACCCAGTTCTTTTCTCACCGGGCCCACATTTTTCATGGCGGGATGAAAAAGCGGTGCGTGTAAAAAGCAAATCCCGCATTCGTCGAGTTTACGCTTAAGCTGATCTTTATCATTGGTGAACTGATGTCCGAAATAGGCCAACAGATTTGACGAACCACATATGGACGAAACACCATTGTTGCCGTGTTTGGATACATTTTGTCCGGCGCCTGCCACAATAAATGACGCCAGTGTGGAAATATTAAAAGTATCTTTACCGTCACCACCTGTACCACACAGGTCAATGGC
Organism: uncultured Cytophagales bacterium; assembly: GCA_963711495.1. Classification (GTDB taxonomy): domain Bacteria; phylum Bacteroidota; class Bacteroidia; order Cytophagales; family Cyclobacteriaceae; genus CAVQEK01. The sequence goes on along the minus strand of CAVQEK010000004.1, from coordinate 2,687,247 downwards.
GTTGTATTCCGGTATCTCCAGCGGAATACACAATTCAAGCATAGCATCCCGAAAACCCGCCAACTCTTCCACGGTGATACTGCGCATAATATATACGGTGAGAAACGCGGCCATTTCCGATTGATTATATTTACCCTGAGCCAGGTTGCTGAGTATCTCTCTGGCCGTCGCCCGGTCGAGTGATTTATATTCAAACAACATGTTGAGGATTTCCTTCATGGTGTAAGTTTTTTTTAATTATTAATGTTCCAACCAGTTTTTCATTATGATTTTTCCGTGTTCCGTTAGGATGGATTCGGGATGAAACTGCAATCCATGCACATCATATTGGGAGTGACTGACTCCCATTACCACCTGATCAGCGTCGTAAGCGGTGATTTCCATTTCACCATTTACGGTAGCTCCCTCCACTGCCCAGGAATGGTAACGACAAACCCTAAATTCACGGGGCACATTATTAAATAAATAGTGCTTCCCATTTTCAAGAAATACTTTTGTGCCCACGCCATGCATCACTTCTTTCATATTATAAAGCTTTGCCCCAAATACCTCTGATATGCCCTGGTGTCCCAAACAAATGCCAAGGATACTTTTGGTCCGGGCATATTGCCGAATCAAGTCTTGCATGATCCCTGCTTCAGAGGGAATACCCGGTCCGGGTGAAAGCAATATCTTATCATATTGATCTACATCCGCGAGATTAATTTTATCATTGCGAAACACCTCGGTATTATCACCATATCCCAGTTCCCGGATAATATGTACCAGGTTATACACAAATGAATCATAATTGTCGAGAACTAATATTTTCATCCTGCTGCTGTCCTTCACTTTTAGTTTCTAATGTGTTCCGCTTCTTCTATGGCATTGCGCAAAGCCGCCAGTTTATTGTTTACTTCCTGTAATTCATTTTCAGCAATCGATTTAGCTACAATACCGGCACCTGCCTGGTAAAAAAGAGTATTATTATGACTGAGCAAAGAACGGATCATAATGGCATGATTGAACTCACCATTAAATCCCAAAAAACCAATTGCTCCACCATAATATCCCCGCCGTGTTCGTTCATACCGGTCAATCAGTTTCATTGCCTCATATTTCGGTGCGCCAGAAAGAGTGCCGGCGGGAAAAGTATCTGCGACGATCTGTACTGTATTAGTATCTGTCTTCAGTTTACCCACCACTTTTGAAACCAGATGGATCACGTGAGAGTAATATTGAACTTCCTTAAAAATATCAACCTCCACCTTAGAACCATTACGGCTGAGATCATTTCTGGCCAGATCGACCAACATTACATGTTCAGAATTTTCCTTGGGATCATCAAAAAGCTTCTGCGCTAATGCCGCATCAGACTGGTCGTTGCCGGTACGCCTGAAGGTGCCGGCAATCGGATAGATGATCGCTTCACCATTTTTTATGACAATTTGTGCTTCCGGAGAAGAACCGAAAATCTTGAAACTTCCATAATCAAAATAAAAAAGATAGGGTGAAGGATTTATCGATCTCAACGCACGGTAAACGTTAAATTCATCGCCTAAAAACCCGGTATGAAACCGCCGTGACAATACAATCTGAAATACATCGCCACGGAAACAATGTTCTTTACCTTTGTCCACCATTTTCAAAAATTCCTGGTCTGTAACATTGGAACTTTCGTCGCCTTTGAGATTGAAACTGTAATAAGGAAAATTTTTGCTTTTTACCAGATCACTAAGTTCCTGCAAATTTCCGGGGGCGTCGCTGCCTTCCCACTGATGATCAAAAATGTACATCTCATTTTTGAAATGGTTGATGGCAATAATATTCCTGTAGGCGCGATAAAGTATATCGGGAATTTTATATTCATCGCTTTTTTCTTCGGAAAAGGTGATCTCTTCGAAATATTGCACAGCATCGTAAGCAATGTATCCAAAAAGACCATTGCTGATAAATTTGAATTCATTGGCATCGGTTTGAAATGCATTCAGAAATTCTGACAAGGCTGTTACAGCGTCACCTGGAGATTCTGGTTTTCGCTGGATTTTATTTCCATCCGGAAATTCGAGGTTTAGTACACCGTCTTTGACCATAAATGTTGCCATGGGGTTGGCGCAAATGTAGCTGAAGCTATTTTCGTCGCCATGATAATCGGAACTTTCCAATAAGATGGAATTGGCAAATTTGTCCCTCAACTTTAAATAAATGCTTACCGGGGTCACCACATCGGCAAGTAGCTTGACAAAACTTGTTTTTAATGTAAAGGTCTTCAATTTCTGCAAAGTTTAATTCAACAAAAAAGCCCGCCGAACAGCGAGCCTTGAGTTTTAATTTTATTGACTACATAAAAGGCATTAGCATATCCGGCACCAGGAAATCCTGCTGAGCCACCACCAATGTCCGATAGGTTGATAATTGCTTTTCATTGAGGCCCAAAAATAGAAAAGGTTGATGGATTCGCAAACACTTTTTTAATTTTTCTATGCTTGCTTTTCACAAAATAATATTTCTATTTTTAAAAAGTTATTAAAACGATATGTCCATAAATACCACAATTACAATAATTTGTCAGTCTGCCAGAATAAAAAGCCCGTAAAAAAAGGTTTTGAAAGCATGATTTTGCTAAATTAAAATCGATTTTTGCAAGAAGGAATTACACACTGTTAAACAGGATCTTTTTAATAAACCATAAAAAAATGAAAAGCGGTTATATCAGTTTTTTAAATGTTTGGAACATTGTTGTGCACATTGTTGCAGCATTATCGATTTTAACAGGAATCATAATATTAATTGTTCATTGGCTCCGATCGTCTTCATTGAAAGAGTACAAATTAAAATATGATTACCTGAGTACCCACGATGTGAAAATGATCTTAAACTTCGTCATTGCAGTGGCCATTGGTGTTACCCTCTATGTCAATGCGCTGTATCCTGCCGTGGTCAAGTTGAGTTATGTCTGGTTTTTTGTACGATTATTCATTTCTTTATGTATTGGCACTTTAATTATTTATGTGAGCTATTTGATGCTCAAATATGCATACCCCACCAAACTCGAAAAAAAATTGAGGAAATGGCGATATAAAACCAGGATCAATCCCAAGACTGGCAATAAGATGAAACTGTTGAGCGAAGAAGAGGAGGATGTCCATCTCGATGAAGGAATGCAGGCAGAAGAAAATGTATTTTCCGTTGATTATGATGTATGGGTGGATGAAGAGACGGGCGATGTGAAAATCGAAAAATATCCGGGATATCTGCAGGCATTGCAGTGCAATAGTTGTGGTTTCCAAACCATGAAGTTGATCAAAGAAGAAATTGTGGAAGCGCCTACTGAAACGACGGAAGGTCAAATCCACAAATATTACAAATGCACTTACTGTGGATCCAAACGCTCAAAAATGGTGAAAGTAGCCAGACTTTCTCAAAATGAACCCCATTTTGAACTTCCTGCCCATCTTCATTTTAAAGAGGAAGAAAAAGTTAGCCTGGTCACCCTGGAAATACTTATTTCTAATGGCAAAACGAAAATATTCGAATTTTCCACCACCCAGCAAGCCAGTGAATTTCTAAAAGAATTTGACATCGAACAGATCAATGAATGACAGAAGTTGCGTATAACATTAAATTCGCTCAATTATAAAGCATTTTAATCGGACCTTCATTGATATACCGGCCTTACCATTTGCTGTTCTTATCTGCCAATGTTTCAGGACCCTGTATCCATGGTTTAATGACGATTAGAATTGGGTATTACCCATCCCTCATAAAGAAAAGGTGTTGCTGAATCTTTTTTTAAGTAGTCAAATGGAGGGTCAACCACCCGTGAATCTGCAATTCCGACTTAAAGATCGTTCTGTTAAAAAAGTCTTCTCCGGCACTGGTGTTCATCCGTCAATTGTATATCACACCATACAACAACGATCGATCAGGAGCATTGAGCTGATAAAAGAAAATAGAAAGCCTTTGATCATCTTCATTCATGGTGCGCCAGGATCTTCTGCAGATTTTTATACTTATCTGCAAGAACCCAGGCTGATTGAAGCTGCCAATATGATCGCAACGGACCGACCCGGTTATGGGTATTCTGATTTTGGTAAAAGTGTAACGTCCATTCCGGAACAGGCAAACGTCATCGCGTCTATTATCCAATTGCATAAAAAAGATCGGCAGGTGCTGGTGGTCGGTCATTCCTATGGCGGCCCGATCGCTTTACAACTGGCCGCAGACCATAATTATCTGGTTAACAACGTCATCCTGCTGGCACCTGCTATTGATCCGGACTGCGAAAAATTTTTTAAAATCGCCTATCTGGCCAATAAAAAACCTATGAGATGGTTTATCCCAATGGCTCTCCGAGTAGCGGCTGATGAAAAATTTTCACATCAGGATGAATTGTTGAAATTACAATCCAAATTAAGGAAAATACACCAGGGGGTATGTCATATACATGGCACATCTGATCGACTTGTCCCTTTTAAAAATCTAAAATACGCACAAAAGTGGTTAACCAATACCCGACTGGAAACCATTATTCTTGAAAAAGAAAATCACTTCATACCATGGACTCAAAAACAACTGATCACCAAAAAAATTATTGAAATGTGCCAAGGTACATCAAATGAACCCTGATGATCTATCTTTGGATAATTACAACAAGAAAACTTTCAGTTAAAAAAAGTCTGGATCTTTTATAATGTCTTTTCATTTTATGGTTCACGTACATAATAAATACGCCACAGCAAGGACCATGTTTTTCCTCCATCATCGGTTCGCATCCAGTCCCAAGTGAACGAATCTGCTTTAATTTCATAAAAGACCATTCGGTTGGCCAGTTGTTTGCCGTCTCTTTCAACGGTCGTTGTTTCAAATATCCTTTTGTCACCGTCAAATTCACCGGTGAATGTTATATATCCTCCCTGGTTATCAACCCAGGTTTGTCTCCATTCCTGTCGTTGTGCATTATATACAGAAAAGCTTTTGCCTTCAAATCCCGACATTGGTCCTGCATCCGTTGCTTTAAAATTTTCCCGGATCACCTTCCCATCCAGAATTTTTTCAATATCATTCGTTCCATAGGCAGTAGTACCATCTTTATTGATCCAATGGACTTGCCAACTACCAACCCAAAAATCAAATTTATTGGTTATTTCAAGGGTATCTGTTCCTGAAGAAAACACAGGAGAACTTATCCAGAGTAACTGAATTATGGTAAATAATAAAATTCGCATAACCTTTCTGTTTTGCAGTCATTCAATATAATGAATCCGGAATTATTTTTTATCCCCCTGAACAGGGGAAATTCAGCACAATCTATCTTGGTTTCTGGATTTAGGAAGATAATTAACTCAATTTGTTGATCACCCAAAAAATCAGGCGCAGGCCTAAAATCCCCAAGTAAGCATACCCGGAAGCCTGGAGGATAATCATAGGATCTCTATACCAATGGTCCAGTAAAATGCCATAAGCCAACACGCCGATCAAAACCAGGAATGGAGCGAGCAAAATATAAACAAGTTCATTGGCAAACCAGTTACTGCTTTTCCTGGCTTTTTTTCCAAATGAATTACCATTATTCTGTTTGTTTCCCATAAAATTCGTCGCTAAATTACATAAATACTCGATATTCAATCAAATGGTTTTTGAATATTCCAAAACAGTTTTTGTCTTATTGCTGGTCTCAGTGATATTTTTATCTGTGTGCAAGGAAGACGACACCTCGGCCATCGAACGTGAAACCGCATTAAATAACCTCGCTGGCAATAATAGTAAAAGTTGGAAGACATATTCTTTATATATAGACGAAGACCCCCGAATGCTCACCAAATGCGACAGCGCTCATATTCTTATTCTTTCTCGCGACTTCACCTGGGAGGAATTTTATGATTCATTTAAATGTGCAGGCTATTACGATGGCACCTGGTCTTTGAATGATGAAAATAACGTATTAGAAATTAGTTATTTCGATCCTTACCAATGGAAGTCTGTACAACAAAAATTTGAAATCATTGAATTAAATGACAAGACATTTACCTACCGCATTGTGATAAGCAATCTTTTTAAAACAGTGAAACTTGTACCTTATCCGGGTTGAAATAACATTTACCGTGCGTACTTAAAAATATTCCCGTTCAATGGTTATTGACTATAATCGGGGTAAAGAAAATCCATGATTTTTTTTTGCTTTTGTATTAAGTCTCCGACCAACCTTTTATAATGCTTTTTCAGGGTCAGCTTCTTATTCCTTAAAAATGTACAATTTTTGAGTAATATCGGATCAATAAACAGGGTTGAGCGCGCCGTGGAATTCTCCACAAGTAATTCATTGGGGAAGCATTCATGGCAATTCCTGGAAAAAACACAAATGATATTTTTATTTTTCCGGCTCAAAAGTAGATTTTGACTTTTTTTATTCTTACATTATACTATCTTTTTGCATTTACAATTTTTCATTTTTGGGAATGTGATTGCCAGGTATTTTTTTCACTAGTATATTTTTAACTCAAGAAGGGAGGCCTAATATGGCAGATCCTGCAAAATCAAAAGATTTATCTTCATCCCAAATACTTGCCCGTATTCAATCACTGGAATCGCGTCTCGAAAATATTGAGCATTTATTGAAAAATTCCGGGCTGAGAAATGCAGAATATCTTCTTAAAAGACACGGTTCTGAGATTAATGAGTCATATCCGGAAAATAAAATGCCAATAGATTATGGGGCTTTTCAGGAATCAAAAGTTTTCGAATATGGATTTGTATGGATATCGGTCATTGTTTATGTATTTGGAATTATCTTTTTAACAGTCTATCTACGGAATCTAGGGTACCTTTATTCATCGAGTATAATCGGATATACTGCCGTTATTGGTGCCTTTTTCCTTTCCTATTTTGTGAAGGAATCTTTTCCCCATTTATTGTATCCGTTACGTATCGGCAGTTTCTTGCTGTTATATTATGTAACACTCCGGTTACATTTCTTTACCAATGAACCCATATTGCCCTTCAAGGGAATCGCATTAATGTTACTCCTGGCTACTATTGGGATCCAAATGGTCTATACCATCAAAAAGCAAAGCGAATTTCTTGCCGCAGTGTCGATTATATTGATTTTGATAACAGCATTAATTTATAACCTGACCCCAGTAACACTTTCCCTTATTACCATCGTTCCAATAATTTCCGTGATCTTCCTTTCCAGATTCGGATGGTGGCGCCTGACGATGATGGCTTTATTTTTGGTATACTTTTCTCATATCCTCTGGTTTTTAAATGATCCTTTGGTCGGAAATCCTGTACAAGCCGTTTCAAAACCACAGGGTAGTATCATATATCTGTTTATTTATGCTATTACCTTTGCTTCGACGATCGTCTTACCACAAAAAAAGAACCTTTCTGAAGGAGTGCTGATATCTCTGTCCTTCTGGAATATTTTGTGTTTTTCACTGGTAATCATGATGTCAATTTTAAGTTTCTATAAGGACCACTACAGTTGGATCTTTATTTTAATTTCCATATTCTGCATCCTTTATTCTCTATATCTCCAAACCAAGGCTGCTCAGACATTTGCCCCGGTATTTTACGCTTGCTGTGGATTTATGGCACTTAGTATAGCTGTATATGGCTACACCGGTTTTCCACATGCATATTTTTATCTTGCCCTGCAAAGTTTGTTGGTGGTTTCCCTGGCTTTATGGTTTCGATCCAAAATTATCGTATTGGTAAATTTGATTTTATATTCCATTTTACTGATTTCATATTTTACAACCGCTACACCGATAGGATATATTTCTTTGTCCTTTGCCTTTGTCGCTTTGGCCACAGCCAGGGTGCTAAACTGGAAAAAAGAAAGGCTTACCCTCAAAACGGATCTATTGCGTAATATCTATCTGATTTCTGCTTTTTTCACTGTTTTATATGGATTAAGCCACACGGTTACAGATCCATTTATTACCCTTTCCTGGACTGGGGCAGCATTGTTATTTTTTATGCTAAGCATTGTGCTGAAAAATATAAAATACAGGTGGATGTCCATCATGGCACTGCTGGCATCCTGCATCAGATTGTTTGTCACCGATCTTTCCAACATGGAGACCGGTTATCGGGTAGTAGCATTTTTATTGTTTGCAGTGATTGCATTGAGTGTGTCTATCTATTATACAAAAAAGATAAAAAATAAGACCTAATGCTTAAAAAACTGGCATTGGGATCGTGTAGTAGTTCAATTTTTTTACCTAAAGGTTAAGCCATGAATGAAAAAAAACAAAATCCCACCAGGAGAAAATTTTTCAAATTATTTGCTACCGGTGGAATTGGGGCAATTGCTTCAAAAGGTTTACTTGCTTCCAATGACATGGAAAGTCATGCGTCGGATGAAAAAAGTGTCACAGCACTTTTGCCTAATGGTAAGTTGGTTAAAATCCCTGGTTCTCAGGCTGAAAAAGAATCTTTCCATCAACCCGTATCGAACGATAAGGCCAGAGAAGGTATTCCAAACAGTAAATTTGTTTTAGTTGTGGATTTGTCAAAATGCCGGAATGCCAGGAAATGTATTGCCGGATGCGAAAAACATCATCATCTGGCTTCGGATCATCCTTTTATCAAAGTGCTTAAAATGAAAGACAATTCCCGGTCTTCAAACTATTGGATGCCTAAAAAATGCTTTCAGTGTGACAATCCGCCTTGTGTAAAAGTTTGTCCGGTTGGGGCCACTTTTAAACGTTCCGATAATATCGTTTTGATTGACAATGAACGATGTATTGGCTGCCGGTTTTGCATGGCTGCTTGTCCCTATTCAGCCAGGGTATTTAATTGGGGAGAACCCAAAAAGGCCGAAGGGTACGACATGAGATATTCTCCTGAAACCAGTGTACCGGGCAGAAAAGGTACTGTAGAAAAATGTGACTTCTGCCCTGATATGCTTCGCCAGAAAAAGCTACCACCTTGCATTACTTCCTGTCCGAACGGAGTACTATATTTCGGCAACGCTGTTGATGATACGGTCACCAATGGATCGGAAACAGTAAGGCTGAGTAAACTGCTCAAAGATAAAGCCGGATACCGGTATTTGGAAGATCTGGGTACCAGGCCCAATGTATATTATCTGCCACCGGTGAACAGATTGTTCCCGTTTGAAGATACACATGAAAATAGTAATACCTAAAGGCAAAATTATGGAAAACCAGATCACAATATTTGAAAAAGATATGCTTCGGCATATTACATCAGCAGATAGAAAGTTTAAGATTTTCATATCCATTTTGATCGCGATCATCCTGTTTGGTTCCTTTGCCTATTACAGGCAACTCCGGTATGGATTGATTGTAACCGCAATGAGAGACTATACGTCCTGGGGAATCTATATTTCCAATTTTGTCTTCTTTGTGGCGGTAAGTCTTGTGGGATCATTGGTCAGTTCAATCCTTAGATTATCGAAAGCTGAATGGGCCATTCCGCTTAACAGGATCTCAGAGATTATCGCCGTGGCCGCCATCATATGTGCCAGCATCATCATCATTGTAGACATGGGGAGACCTGACCGATTTTTTCATGTTTTTCTTTATGGCAGAATTCAGTCGCCAATCATTTGGGATGTGATCACAATCGGAACATATCTTGTAATAAGTTTTCTATTGTTGTTCACATCACTGTTGCCCGATATAGCTTTATGCAGGGACAATCTCACGAATATTCCAGGATGGCAGAAAAAATTTTATAAGATCATATCATTGAACTGGCATGGTAAACCGGCTCAATTCACAGCCATCAAAAAGATATCTACAATCCTCATGATCCTGGTTATTCCGGTAGCCTTTGCCATACATACCATTACTTCCTGGTTATTTGCCACTACTTGGCGACCGGGATGGGATAGCACAAACCTTGGTCCATATTTCGTTTCGGGGGCTTTTATGGTTGGCGCAGCAGCGATTATTGTTGCGATGTATTTCATCCGCAAGAATCTAAGCCTTGAACATTATATTACCGAAAAACACTTCGACCATATGGGGAAATTACTGGTAATGTTGTCGCTAGTGTATTTATATTTCAATATCAATGAATTTCTGGGACCTGCTTTTAAAATGGTTGGAGTGGAAGGTGAGCATATTACCGAACTTTTTGTCGGTAAATACGCTCCGATGTATTGGTTGGTGCAGATCTTCGGACTGATGCTACCAATTCTTGTTTTGTTATTTAGAAAAGCCAGGACGTCATTCCCTTTGTTGCTGGTATCATTTCTGGTAATAATCGGTGCGTGGCTGAAAAGATTTTTGATCGTGATCCCTTCGCTGCAACATCCTTATTTACCAATTCAGGATGTAGCTGAGTCATACAGACATTATGTGCCAACCTGGGAAGAATGGGCCATTACCATGGCTTCTTTTGCCGGTGTACTGCTAATTATTGCAATCCTGATCAGATTATTTCCAGTTCTGCCTGTTTGGGAAATGAAAGAACAATCGAGTGATGACCAATCTGAAAACTAAAATCATGAATACAATTAAACTTTTGCAATACTTCATTCCGGGGAAAAGATGTTTTTTGGCGTGCCTGATGATCATCATTTCCTATGCCGTAAATGCCCAGGATAAAAAAGTGGCCATTTCACTGGATTTCTCTGAAAAAGGTGATCAAAAATTTATAAATGCCACAGCCAGAGAATATACGAATGATAGTATTGGTGGTCCTGTTGAAGAACTGGATCTCTATTTCTATGTGGAACGAACTTTCAGTTTGCTTCCCATCGGCGATGTATTTAACACCACAGATGAAAATGGCCAGGTTAGTGTTGAATTCCCTGGCGATTTGCCTGCTGATCCAGCGGGGAATGTGAATCTGATTGTGAAGGTCCAGGAATCAGATATTTATAGGGACACTTCAGTAAATGCCACCAAGGCCTGGGGAATTCCCGCAAAAATAGAAGACAATACCGCGAAAAGAACTTTGTGGGCCGCTGGTGCGAATGCTCCAATTAGTCTGCTGATCCTGGTAAATAGTCTAATCGCCATTGCCTGGGGTATAATTATTTATATTGTTTTTAAATTCTATAGCATAAGCAAGATGTAGTTAACCTAGTTATAAATTATTTTTTAAACACAAATTTCCAATTATGAAAACTTATCAGTACATGTTGATTGCAGGTGCATTATTTGCAACCATACCACTTTTTACGGCCGGTACATTGTTACAGAGTGATGAATGGGTGGTTCCTTCGAAATACAAAAAAATGGAGAACCCCTATGCGAACGCCAAAGATGACGAACAAATAGGGAAACGCCTGTTTGCCATTCATTGTAAATCCTGTCATGGTTCTAAAGGCAAAGGAGATGGCACTAAAGCCGCCCAGTTGGACACCAAGGTGCCTGATATCACGACGGATGCCTTTAAGACTCAAACGGATGGAGAGATATATTACAAAACTTTATTCGGGAAAAAAGATATGCCTTCATTTAAAGAAAAAATCAGTGATGACGAGGATCAATGGATGCTGATCAATTATGTAAAATCACTTTAAAAACGACCTGTTCGAGTATTCATAACGTTCTTTATGAAATTCGAGATAATAAAAAGAACAACACCGTATTTTAATAATTCATTGACATTAAATTGAGGTGCGTGATTCCGAAATGTTTCACGCACCTTTTTGTATTGTCCCATCCACGTCTTATTATCGATGAAGCACGCGGTATTTTTTTGATGCAGATTGTCATTCATTTTCGAGAAAATGCAGTTTGTCTGTGAAATTACTGTCCTTTGGTAATAGGATGTGATTGAGCATATAATAAGATGCTCCGGATGAATCATGTTTACTGTAAATGAGCACTGGTCCCGATGTTCTAATGTGCTCCTGAAACCGTTTTAAACAATGTTTTGCCTGAACAAATAATTAATTTGATGTGACCACATATTATTTGCTTAAACCGCATTAAATTACCAGTAGATGTTTCACTTTGCTAACATAAAATATAGTGTTATGCCAGGGTTAACATCAGTATAGCAATCCATAAATTAACCACTTACTCTTCTTTAAGAAACCAGAAACTATGAAAATCAAGACAATTGAAGGTCATGACATTGACCTGCAACAAGAAACACTCGACAGTTTAAAAATGCGACTTAGCGGACAAATTCTCGTTGCCGGTGACACCGGTTATGATGATTCACGGACTGTTTGGAACGCCATGATTGACCAAAAACCAGCGTTTGTTGTGCGTTGCCTCGGCACTACTGATGTAATTGCCTGTGTGCAATTTGCCCGGGAACATCATCTGCTGCTGTGCATCAGGGGCGGTGGTCATAACATTGCCGGCCTGGCAACCGTAGACGGAGCCCTGATGCTTGATATGTCACTCATGCGTGGCACCTGGGTCGATAAGCAACAGATGATCGCTCACGCCCAGGCTGGCTGTCTGTTGGGTGATGTGGATCGTGAAACCCAGTTGCATGGATTTGCCACTGTGCTCGGTTTTGTTTCATTAACAGGCATTGCAGGGCTCACACTGGGTGGCGGATTTGGCTATCTGACCAGGCGATGGGGTTGGACATCAGACAATGTTGTTGGTATGGACGTTGTCACAGCCGACGCCAGGCTCGTGCGTGCAAGTGACACCGAGAATCCGGACCTTTTTTGGGGATTGCGAGGTGGTGGTGGAAACTTCGGTGTTGTAACGGGCATCGATTATAAGCTCTATCCGGTCGGCCCGGAAGTGGTCGGAGGGCTTGTTGCCTGGCCTGCCAGTGAGGCCCCCGGTGTACTGGCCTTATATCGTACACTTGCTGAGAAGGCCCCGTCCGAACTGACGCTTGTGGCATTAATGCGCCCTGCACCACCTGCACCGTGGCTCCCTAAGGACATGCACGGAAAACCGATCGTTGCGTTGTTGGCTTGTTATAGTGGAAACCCCGAAGAAGGTGAGCAAGCCGTAGCTCCCATTAAGTCTTTTGGTAAGCCTATCGGTGATGTGCTTGTACGCAGACCGTACCTACAACTGCAATCTTTGCTCGACGCCACCCAGCCAAAAGGTCGGCGTTATTACTGGAAAAGCGAATATCTTGCGGGTATTGAGCCTGCATTGTGTGAGAAATTCATCGACCATGCCGCAAAGATCAGATCACCCCATACGGCTGTGATTTTTTTTCAAATCGGTGGGGCCTTGAACAAACTTGAGGAGGAGCATTCTCCCGTGGGAAACCGCGACGCGCGTTACGTGCTCAATATAACCAGTGCGTGGGATGATGCCGCCAGAGACCAGGAGAATATCCAATGGACACGCGATGCCTGGAATGATATGAAATCCTTCTCCACCGGTGGTACCTATATCAATTTCCTGACACAAGATGAAGGACCCGAACGCATCAGGGAAGCGATAGGAAAAGGCCTGCAACGGCTCACCAAAGTCAAGACAAAATGGGACCCGGAGAACGTATTCCGAACCAACCGGAATATCAAACCAATCTAAATGAAGGACAATATTTAGAACAATTATCGGCGAGACGTCGCACCAGATGAAGATCTGGTGCGCATTGCAATATTCAACCCATATTTGATATTCAGCATCATACCGCTATACCGCTTTTCTATCCTGCAATCAGAAAATTAACCCTTGATCGATACCAGCATTACCCCGTGAGCAGGTACAATCACCTCAAAATTGCCACCGTACCTTCCCAGGTCTTTTTGTCGCCAGAGGTCGTGGATCAATGGTTTGCCGGTGATTCCCAGGGGCAATAGCGGGACCTGGATGTTCAGCATCTGCGCGCTGGTATTGAAAATTCCTACGGCCAAAGTGCCATCTTCCATGGGTTTTGCCCAGATCTGATAATCCTCGCGGGTAATCCGGGGAGTGGCCTGCTTGCCCAGTGGATCCTGGTCTACGGCCAATACCTCATCGTTTGTGAGCAGGTTCATCGTGAAATCGTCAAGTTGACTGAGGTCACAACCCAACAGCAGCGGCGCAGAAAGCAGGCACCATAAACTGATGTGGGTGTATTGCTCATTAACCGTCAGCCTGGTGTTGTGCAATGACGGCCCCCACCCCACTTTGCCGACGATCAGCATGTCAGGGTCGTTCCAGTTGCCGGGTTTGGCGTAAGACGCCATCTCGATCTGGTGAAACCCGATATTGTACATGCTGCTCCAGGTGTCCCGGATATCACCGGTAGTCCGCCAAAGATTACCCCCAACTTCACTGCCCCATTTCCACACATCGCCCATACCATACTGGCACAAACTGAATACAATATCCCGGCCGTTCTTTTTCAGTGCATCATTCATCAGGATATAAGGCTTTTTGAGTTCGGCCAACGACGGATTAGCAGGAGAAATCTGGCCGTAGGAACACCAGTCGTATTTGAGGTAGTCGATACCCCAATTGGCATATGATTGGGCGTCCGCATTTTCATATCGGTAGCTTCCCTCGAAACCTCCGCAGGTTTTGGGACCAGGTGAAGAATATATGCCAAATTTCAGCCCCAGCGAATGGATGTAGTCACCCAGTGCTTGCATATCCGGAAACTTATCGTTGGTCACTATCCGGCCATTTTCATGATCTTTTTGCCATCCATCATCGATATTGATGTAGGTCCAGCCATGGTCGACAAGTCCACTTTTCACCATAGCCGCAGCGGATTGCCGCACTTTTTCATCGCTAACACTCAGACCCCAGCAATTCCAACTGTTCCAGCCCATGGGTGGCGTAAGTGCTATTTGATCTCCAACCAAAATCCGGAATACACTTTGGGCTTTGCCAAGTTGATTGCTAACAACGAGCATTACTTTATAATTGCCTTCACGTTCCATTTTGCCAGTAATGTTTCCCGTCTTGTGATCTACGGTAAGCCCCTTCGGCAAATCGATGACATCATAATTCAGCGGTTTCTCTCCTGTAGCCGGGATTTTGAATAAAAAAGGACTGTCCGGCCGCACCCCAACTATTTTTGCTCCATTGATCTTTGGTGTTTTGGGCGTTGGGGGGGTTAAAATATAAGGTACTTCACGAGATGCGTTCACTGATTTTCGGGATCGCTTCTCTGTAAATGTCACGAGTATGCTTGAATTTTCGGCGTTGGTAAAGGTAAAGTCGTAATGAAAAGGTTCATTAAATCCAAGTTGAGCCATTGTGGTTTTATCGTAAAGCGTATTTCCATGGATTGGCTCTTTAACCTGAACGTGCAGCTTTCCGTCGAAACGCTTTTTCCCCAGTGATTTTACATTAAAACCTGCCTCAACTTTTTTTTGATCCGGGAACTTCATCGTCGCATTTTCCATATCGATGTCGATATAATCCGGAATATCCACCATGGCGATGTATTGATCACCTTCATACATCCCTCCTCCTCCACCGTGGTCCCATACACGTAATGCCAGCACATTGCTCTGGTCCCAATGAATTGCCGGTGAATTTGCCGGTATGACATAAACACGCTCAACATCGTAAACAATGACATCCTTTATATCCTTGCTCTTATACCCCGCATTTTGTCCTACCAATGTCCCATTCAGATAAACCTGGTCGGAATCATCTATTTTGCCCAGCACAAATTTGAGCGAATCCTTTAAAAATGCATTTTGCTTGAGCGAAGAGGGGATTTGAATCGTAGTGCGATACCAGGCAAAGCCATCATATTGGTCATATCCCTGATCTTCCCATAATGCTCCCGACTTAATGGTGTTCCACCCGGAGTCATCGAAATCCGCTTTAGCCCACCGCATGTCATCTCCGGTTTTGAATTTCCATGTTCTAGGAATGTCCACTTTTTGGGCGGAAAGCCTGAAAGAAGCTAACGTCACTGTGCCGATGAGAAAAAATTTGATGAAACAATTGGTGCGCATGGTGAGAAATTTTAGTTCTATATGATTTTGTGTGGATTCATTGTTTCCTGTTGCGGGTTGCCTGTTGCGGGTTGAAATCAAGTTGTTTAAAATTAGTCATTAAACTCCGAATTTAAGGGCCATTTCAATGGATTGAAATTTACAAGTGTTTTTTCGCAGGCTTAAACTTATTGTCTATGTTGTTGCCAGTAGAAATACTTCCCCGCTTGCAGGTAAAAGACTGTCGGCCCTGTTCGTAAAATAATACTGCTCCATATCTTTTGTTGTTATTGTTTTCGCCTCCTTAAAACCTGCTTCACGGGCTAAAGTCAATATTTCATCCGGTTTAAAAAAACTTACCATCGGCGTTCCGGCCTCACGGGCGCCTTTCTCCGCAATTTCTTGCATGGGTTTGTCTTCCTCATCAAGCAGTTCCATGGGTAAGTAAAATGTCATGGCAACTTTTGAACCCGGTGCAAATGTCGCAATTTGACTAAGCGTGGCAGCAATGGCCTCTTTTGTTAGGTACAAACTCACTCCCGTACAGGCGACAACGGCGGGTCTGCCAGTATCAAAACCTGCATTTATTAACGCTTTCCACCAGGACGAAACTTCAAAATCAACAGGCACAAAATGCAAGTATTCCGGAAAACCAAACCCGATTTCATTTAATCGCTGTTGTTTCCAGATTAGCATATCGGTTTGATCAATTTCATATACCTGAAGTTTGGAAGCAATATCCGGTTTGCGCTGGACAAAGGTGTCAAGTCCTGCACCGAGAATGACATACTGGCTAATTCCCTGTTTGCTTTGTTCAATAATTAAATCCTCGATAAAACGGGCACGAGCTACAATGGAAGCCCGAAGGCGTTTTGTGAACTTCATATCTGGACGTTGCTGCCAATCATCAGGTGGCGCCACCAATTTCAACCCAATTTCATCTTCAAGAATATGGGGCCCTGCATCCACCTGAAGGTGCAATGCACGCCATAAAGCCGTTCTGACTGCGGTATTGTCCGGTTCCGCTATTTTTTTGTTTTTTCCCATACACAGTTTGTCATTTTTTCTGCTGATGTTTTATGGTTTTGTGTGCAATGTGGGTTTCGGAGCACTGTGTTAATTATACTAAAGTTTAATAGAAGTACAGAATCTCAAGTTTGCACATGAGCCTGCCTGAAGCAAAAACCCGTGATGCACCCGTTTTTTATTGGCCTTTAATTCACTGGTACTTCAAATAATCTATTTCCTCTGTCAAGAGTTGCCTTTCCCTTTTACTTAATATCTCAGCTAGTTTATCTCTTGCAGTTACCCCAGATTGCACAATAGAAAGCCACTTTGGGTCATTTAAAACAGTTTTGTTGTTATAGTCATTATTTTTAGGCGAGACATAGTTAGCAAGCACTTTGTGCCAGCCCTTAATTATTTCAAATTCTTCCTTGGTTATCCAACTTTTTTCTAAAGGAAGTTTATAATGATCGTCTAAAGCTAAATCATCAAAATAGCTACTCATGAATTCCAGAAATGACCAATGTGGATTTGTATGGTTTTTGTCGAGCCAGGATTTTTTTTGCAGGTTGAATGAGGTCAATTCATTGATGCAACCTAGCCATCTTGCTCTCCATAAGTCCCTGTCATTGGCTGTAATAATAGTCATTGTCGTTATAAGTTCCGTCTTTTTAGGTAGATCGTGGATTTATTTTTATCTGACCACCAATTGCTCTTAATACTTTCATTATTGTCTCAAATTGCGGTTTTGCTCCATCAGATAAAGCTTTATATAAACTTGGTCTACTTAGTCCGGTTTCTTCGGCAATTTTTGTCATTCCAATTGATTTTGCAATATGACCAATTGCAGTGATCAAATCTGTATTATCTCCTTCTTCCAAAACAGTATTTAGATATTCTGTTATCATTTCTTTACTATCTAAATAGTCTGCTATATCAAATCTTGTAGTTTCCATATCTCTATTTTTTTAACTCTTTCAAAATCGCTTTTGCCTTTTCAATGTCTTTCTGTTGGGTTGACTTGTCTCCTCCATTAAGTAAAATAATTATCTTTCCTTTAGATTCTGTAAAATAGATCCTGTATCCTTTGGCGTAGTTTATTTTTAATTCACGAATTCCATCACCAACAGGTTCACAGTCTCCATAGTGTTCATCAACCTCAATTTTTTGTATTCGAAACAAGATTTTTGCTTTAGCTCTTGAATCTTTTAATTTTCTTAACCATTTGTCAAATTCAACTGTTTTCTCAATAAAGTACATTTATTTGTGTCTTCGTTTGGATACAAATTTACGTAATCTTTGTGATCTTGAAAGGTTTTATTTTGTGATCTCGGGTTGTTTAAAACAAAACGGCCCGGCAATATGGGGAGGTTGTGTTACCCGGAATATCCATACAGCTATCAAATCACCGCCCCAATCCCCTTCTTAGACTTCATAAAAATTAACTGATTACCCATAGATACCCCGGATTTGTCAACACTGCATTCATGTTGGGCCTATCGGCCACACGAATGCTTTGTTATTGTAGCACGTTGATTATTAATCCTATCAGGCCAATAAAATCTCTGCTGGTATTTTTAATCCTTTGTATAGTGATTTTATCATATTTAATGTCAGCTTTCTTTTTCTGTTAAGTATTTCACTCACTCTGCTTTGGCTTCCCAAATACTCAACCATGTCTGCATTGGTCATTCCCATTTGCTCCATGCGAAATTTAATGGCATCAATCGGGTCTGGTGGTGCAATAGGATAATGTTTCATCTCGTATGATTCAACCAAGGTTACCATCAAGTCTAATTCATCACCTTCGGGAGTATCTTTTTTTGCTCCCCACAATTCCTCAATTCTGCTAATGGCATTATTGTAATCTTGCTCTGTTTTAATTGGTCGAATTTCCATAATCAAATCGTTTTAGCATCAATTTTATCATATTGTTTATGCGTTCCGATAAATCTTATGAAAATCACTTGAAATTCATAATCAATCGCAACTACTAATCTGTAATCATTACCTTTAATATTGAAAACTACTCTTCCGTCTCCGACAATACTGGCATTTTTATTTTATTCTTTTATAAAGGCATATGAATCGTTTAAAGTCTATGTATCATGTAGTACATTTTGACCATATTTTATCATTTCAGGTGTTCCCAGCGTATCAGATGTGGTGGGACAATTTCTTAATATAAATCCTGGCCTTATTGAATTATACAACTCCCTTTATTTTCGCTCAAAGCAAACGAATAATTACAGTTGGTATTACTGAACTTTCACAGCTAACACATTAACCTACTTATCGATTAGTGTTTTTAATTTATCATAGGAAAATTTATCCCTGATTGCTTTCAAAAAGGGAATGGAAAGCGGATCTTCTGGAAAATAATAGTACCACATCACGATTACCTGCTGCACATAGTTCGGAAGATTTTTTTTGAAGTAAGATTCATCCAATACCACAAAATTATAACCTCCTTCCTTTTCGTTGATGAACCCCCGATAAACATCATCGGCTTTGGGTATAGCAGGTTTATTTAGCTGTTCTTCGGAATAATGCCTAAAAGCGTATTCAATACTATCGAGTTCAAGCTGCACACCCGAATTAAGTTTTTGGCTATTACTTCCTTTTCTTTTGCGGTATTGTTCCAGTTGAGAATTCAATTCTTTAAGCATATTGTCACGCAATTCTCCGGTATATTCTTTTTTGGCATTCTCAATCATATCCAACATTTGTTTCTCCGATTCATCTATGGATGCCATTCCTGTTCCCATTTCTTTCTGCCAGTGGTTTTTAATCATGGTCAGGTATTCTTTTCGTGTCAGGAAACGATAGGGTAGTTTATTATCATGGGTAAATAAATACGCTACACAGTTCTCATGCCCGAATGCTTCGAATGCCTTTAAACCGTTAGGATCTTTTAATTCGTGTGCCAGTTTGAATACCTGTATGGGTGTACCATTAATTTCAAATTCTCCGGACACATCTTCCAGTATGCCACGAAGATCGTTGACCTGCAGGACTGCTCTACCGATGTTCCGGGTAACTCCCTGTATTATTTTCATTTCTTTATCATATTCTAATCCGCTGACATAAGTCCAGTATGAATAAGCCTGGAGTCCTTTGATATCATAAACAGATGGTTCCGGTATGACGGCACGTCCTTTAAGACTAACTCCATAAAGCTCCTGATAAGCACTCACGAAAAATGTTTTGTATACATCTGTATTTTTGAAGATATTACCTGCCAGCTCAGCTGTCATTGCATTTTTGTTGTATTTATTCCCGACAAATTCCCATATGGGTTTATTGTCCGAAACATTGGCATCAGAGGATATCTGGCCAAACAATCCCTGTACCAGAGGTATAGTAAATAATACCAATAATAAAATGCTCTTTTTCATAATTGAAACTTTAATTTTGACAATAATTTGTTTTTTCCTTTTCATTTGTTACCAGATTATCATCTTTCCATTTATGATAACGGCCCGGTAGTCTGGTTAGTAGTCGTTACTCGACGTAACACTTGGCAGCATGACTTTAGCTTTAGCCGGGAAACTGTAATGGACCCATAAATTATACCGTCCGTGTTATACTTTGGCTTTTATTTCTTGATCAATAATTATTCTTATCTGTCCATTAAATAATTCAGTAAGGTCATAAATCTTTTTTTCTTTTTCTATTTCATTAATCGAAATTCTGAAGATGTCTGAATCATTTTTGCAAGTGCCTATTTTTTATATCGATGGCTTAAGCACAACGTGCGGGCGGCTAAATGTCGTATTCCTGAAAAGATACGGAGTGTCTTGAAAGGGATATGACATTTAGCCGTTTGTTCGGAGCTGTACGGAGCGTAGCGAAGTGCAGGTCTGAACAAGCGGCGGAGCCGCCCGCACGTTCAGAGCGATACGGAGCGTAGCGGAGTATTGCTCTGAACGGTTGACAATATGGCCAGTAAGGGATTGCGGGTGATTTCTTGTCAAGGTACACAAAAAGTAGAAGCGGGCTACAAACCTTTGCATACCACTTAAACCCTTATTGGGCATACCGCGTGTTGGTGGCAGTGGGTTCCGCCTTCTTTTTTTTCAATGCTCTTTCATCCATTTTGCAATTCGTTCAAATGACACTTCGCTATTCACAATATTCAAATGATTCGTCTCGCCCAATATTTCTGTCTTAACGAATTTGCCTGCTGGCTTAAATGCAATCTTAAATTGTTCGGGATAAAAACTCTCGTCTTGTGCGCCAACCAAAACCAAACAGGGAATATTTATATTTTTCACATCTTGTTTATAATCGTCAGGAGTAAAATCGATAGTCATTCGAAATGAATACGAAGGAACTTGTAGTTTGTCATTATAAGCATCAGGACGATTGAAAAACAAGACAGGCAATCCATTCAGTGCGGTTATGCCAATTTTATTCAACATCGACAACCCAATTATTCTTTTCAACGCGACAGTTACCCAACCGCCACTGTTGGGTTTAACCGTTGGCGCATCATATCCTAAATACGGAGCGAGCATGATCGCTTTATCAACTTTTGTATTCTTTGGATTCCCTATGTACTTCAAAACCAATCCACCACCGGAAGAATGTCCTGCTAAAAATATTTTTTCAGCACCAAGATTATTCTTGCTGTACGCAATGAAATCTTCAAGGTCATCTTCCAATTGTCCGATATAATTAATATCCCCTTTTTTGCCATTGTTTTCACCATGACCTCTTAAATCAGGAGTAAGTACAGTTGCAATGTTATTGTCGGCAATTGAATGAGCTAAACTTGCTAAATATCTACTTTCAGAACCTGAACCATGAATTAAAATCATTACGTCTTTATTGTTGCTCTTATAAACTCTGCTGAATATCTCGGAGCCGTCTCTTGTTTTAATCCATTGCTTCTTTCCGAGTGGAGAGTTTGAATGTTTATCGATTGAACTGTAATCGTAGTTCTTAATATTTTTTCCTTTAGAAGTCGGCAAGTAAATAAGAACAAAACAAGCAATTATGTATAGGATGAAACTCATCAATAATGATATGACAATCCGTTTCCCTATTTTTTTCATATTCACAATCTTATTCGCTTAACTTAATTTGTTTCGCAATCCACCCATTGCTACCAACGTTGGCGGTATGGACAGTAAGGGATTGCGGGTGATTTCTTGTCAAGGTACACAAAAAGTAGAAGCGGGCTACAAACCTTTGCAAACTGCTGAAACCCTTATTGGCTATACTATTTGTTAGGGCTATGTGGCTTTATTATTATCAACTATTGTTTCAAGCCAATCAATCATCTCGTCTAAATATGACTCTATAATCTCCCAAACGATTTCGTAGTCAATGCCAAAATATTCATGAACAATCCTATTCCGAAATCCACGAATCCTTTTCCATTCAATTTCAGTGTTATTCTTTTGAAAATCTGGATCAATGCGATTTGCAGCTTCCCCGATAATCTCAAAATTACGCACAACTGCATCCATTGTTTTATCATCAGACATAAATGAGTCAAAGTCGAGGTCTGACGTATATCGCTTAATCTTTTGTGCTGATTGCAACATATCATCTAAAAGTAATATCGTATCTCGCTTAAACATATATTAATTCAGAATCGATTGATCTTAAATACTTTTCCTTAACGCCTTTTTTTGAAACTAGATCTACTTTAAATCCAACAATACTTTCAAGATCATCGGCCAGATCAATAAATCGTATTCCAATCCTATCAGAAAACTCAACAAGAATATCTAAATCACTTGTATCATTTTGTTCTTTGCGAGAATAAGAACCAAAAATCGCCATAGATTTTATGGGGTAGTCGAGGAATAATCTATTCTTATGCCTACTCAAGGTATTTTTTATTTCTTGTAAAGTTCTCATAATCCAAAAATACCATTTTTAATCAATCAATGAAATAGGTATTTATAAGTAATCGCTTCAATGGACCACTGCCGCACCATTAGCCCTAACGGCCCTGCACTATGGGGAGGTTGTGTTACCCGGAATATCCATACAGCTATCAAATCGCCGCCCCAAACCCCTTCTCAGACTTCATAAAAATTAACTGATTACCCATAGATACCCCGGATTTGTCAACACTGCATTCATGTTGGGCCTATCGGCCACACGAATGCTTTGTTATTACCAAACGTAATTCCTATATCAATCCATTTTTATCAGCAAGGAAAACAAGCAACAAAGAAAGACTGAATGCAATCATAGGTGCTATAATCCACATTAAAAAGAATCTTTTAACTTCTGTTTTCCTGAAAATATTTTTAGTTCCTAATTTAGCAACACCAATACCTAAAATTGCTGCTACATTCAACTGTACCAAAGATGTAGGAATCCCCTTGGTAATTGATGCAAATAATAGAAGACTTGCCGATACAAATGATATTACAACTGCCTCAAATTTTCCAAACAAAACAATCTCTTTTCCGGTGTTTTTAAGAATTTTATGTCCAAAAATTGAACTGCCTATTCCAAAAGCTGGTGCCACTATTAAGGTTGAAAGAATCATAATTAAAATAAAATTATCCTCTAATGAAATATTAAGTTCGTTAGTTGTCATTGATGCAATAGGACCAGCTGCATTTGCAACATTATTGGCACCAATTGAAAATGCAACATAGAGAGACACAATTACTAAAATGCCATTATAAACAGGTTTAAGATTCTCATTTTGTGCTCTTGGCATTGTTAGTCCTCTTTTTCTCATAGGACGATAGATATATTTTCCAATAAATAAGCTTATGAAAAACGAAATAATTGGTAAAACAAACCAAGTAGGAATAATTTCAAGAAATAGCTTCTGAGAATTAAATTCATGAAAATATATAGAAACTGCTGTTATAGATAAAATTGTCGATTGACTTGTTGATTGAGGTATTCCAAACAAATTCGCAATTAAAAGTGAAACCGCAACCGAAAAGAGTATAATTGAGACAACAACAAATGTCATTGTATCGGGTGCTAAAATGTCTTTCCCAATAGTTGTTGCTGTTCCTTTTCCTGCGATAATAGCACCTAAGAAAACCATAATACCAAATAATCCAGGTATTATACTTTTTCTAACTACGTTAGCTCCATATGCAGCAGAAAATGCTGGCGCTGTCCCACTTCCTCCCATTGTTATTGCTAAAAACAATGCTATAATGTATGGGATTAGTAAATGATTAAATAGTGGTGAAATCATATTTTCTAATTGTTATTGTTGTCTGTCTCTCTTTCATTATGTTTGGCAACGGTGAGTATAAGAATAGGAGCCGACTGCGTGGCACCTCCCTGTCAATGTACAAGAAAGTTTAAACGGGCTACAACCTTTGAATTTAGCACTATCTCGGCTATTATTTTTATACATTGTTGAACAAATACTCCTTGGTCGGAAGCTTTGGAAAGTTTCTAACTTAGGAGGATGATTCACTACAAAAGATAAAGATTAAGCTATGAAAAAAAAGTAACACCATCATTGAAAAGGCATGTAAAAATGTGCCTGGTTTTTCTGTTCAGTACAAAAGCTTCACAGATCGGTAGTTCTTGCCGGAAAAAGCCAAAGCACCCTTACCAACTACGCCTGTTGCCTGGCCCATATGGCTTTGTATCTACAGTGTGATCTGCTGGAGTTGGATGATGATGCCATCCTGGATTATTTGCATTATCATCGTTTTTGATGAACGCGGCCCACCCCCTGACCAATGGAAATGTTGAAAATATAGTTTTTTTTTCTACGACCCCGCTCGTAACAGGACAGCTATACCCAAAAACAAAATCCCGGAAATGAAAGATACTGCAATAGTGAGATCAGTGATTGAAACCTAAAACCGACTAACCCGCTAGCGATACAGCTATCAAATCGCCGCCCCAAACCCCTTCTCAGATTTCATAAAAATTAACTGATTACCCATAGATACCCCGGATTTGTCAACACTGCATTCATGTTGGGCCTATCGGCCACACGAATGCTTAGTTATTAGCGGCTTTTTTTTATCTAAATTTATCAAGGGTATAGTTAATGTATTCAAAGAATATAAAACCTCACAGTAAGCTCATTAAGGAAATGGTATAAGGTAAGTTAATCTGATTTATATCTCTTCTTGTTTTCATAAAAACAAGAAGAGATGACCTTTAAAGGTCGTCTCTTCTAATAGTGTAATAAATTCTAACTATTGTTATTTATTATAATCTTCTACCATTCTGGTGAAAGCCTCTAACGCATCCAGTTGGAAGCTGGATTCAAAGACAGGACCCTTAATAAAAAGATCTCTAAAACCATATTTGTTTTTAGCGTAATTGGTTAAAACAGTTTTATTATCGCCGACAAGCTTCTTTATATTGATGGTAGACATATTTATTGCCTCCTCTCCTTCTTTCTGGGAAAGAATCTCAAAGTTGTTTTCCTGCCATTTGACATAATCAGCATCACTGACCTTCGTACGGTCAGGTAAGTGGGAAGTAACAATCCCCTGGGTGTGGTGATACTTTTTAAAAACGGTAATCTTTCCTTCCGTAACAACTTCTAACAAAAGCCTTTTAGGAATTTGGTCTTGTTTTCTTTTAGCAAATAGATTGACATATTTTGCCTGTTTGAATTTTTTACCATTTTCAAGGGTAAAACTTTGCACATCCTTGGCATCATAAACCACAGCGTCTTTATCTACATCTTCCCCTGCTTGGTAAGCCTCATAGGTTTTCTCGTCAATCAGGTTAACCCTTTTTTGAAATTCCTGAGGATTCATCATATCAATAAATATATATCCATTAACCTCATCCCTATTTTCCAGCGTTACAGTGCCTTTTTCATATGTTCCTACCGAACTAGGCGTTCTTAATTGCGCTTTAGCATTGTTAGATGTCAAACTAAAAAGTACTATTAGTATTAATGTAATAGTTGAGTAATTTTTTACTGTTTTCATAACTTTGATTTTTATTACTATTAGTAATACTTATTCAATACAAAAAATTGCATGAATTGTTAAACGAAATTTATTGCATTAGGTTATTGAATTCTCAATTGAATTCCTGGGTAGTTGGTAATTGCCGCTAAACGGTTTTGCGGTATGAAACGTTTGGGAGAGCGGGTTGCGTTCGTATCCACCGATACTAAACTTTGATGCGTGGCAGAATACTCGAATAACCACTTAACCCCAAATGTTTTATGACCGCATGTTAGGCACTGGCGGTTTTTGTCCTCAATCTGTTTATCTGTCAAGCATGTACAGTCTCTCAATCCATCGTTGGAGCGGGACGGGTGAAAGGCTCTTTGGCAAGTTTGGGTCTGGCGGTTGCTTGTGCGACTTGCCAATGTGTATGACTGCTTGGGCTGGTCATTTTATTACAAAGAGTCCGACCGCTAACCCGATTGAAATAGCAATCAGGATAAACGTCAATATTTTCAAAGTACTTAGCTGTTTTGTCTGTCGTTCAAATGCTTCCTTGATTTTGGATTCCATTTGATTGAAATTTGAATTTAATGTCGTTTCAAAGGCCCGCTGAATCTGAGTTCCCTCATTCCGTATCTCAACTTGAATGTCTGATTTGTGCTTGTCAAGTCGGGAAGCTATAGACGAGTCCAGTTCTTTCTGAAATGCTTTGTTGTCCTTATAGATTTCATCGATCTTCTTCTGAGATTCGTCAAGCCGCTTTTCTACCTCCTTTGAAATATCAGTCAATCCCTTGTTATTCTCCCTTAATAACTTCAGGTTTTCTAATAAATCCTGTTTCAACTTGGCGATTTCAGCGTAAACCGCATTGAAATCTTTCAAGTCGTTTGACTGCTTTTCAAGTTCTTTGATAGCGTTATCCAGCTTTTCTAAGTCCGCCATATATTCTTTCGTTAATTGTCTTTAGTTTTTTATTGGCATTCTCAATTATTGCTGCCATTGAGAAGGTGTCCCCAAGTTCTTTTTGAATTCGATGAAGGAACGATTCATAATTGAAGAACTTGTAAAGTGATTCGGCCAAAAAATTCTTGTTCTTGTTTGTCAGTTCCCTTCCAATTTTCAGTATTTGAGTAATTATAAAGTCAATCTGACTTTCCTCAAAGTGCTGTATTTCCTCTAAAGAACTTTCAAGACGTTTTCTACCATCAATATTTTCATAATCGTCTAACCACAAACGTAAAAGTCCGCTAATCAAATCCAGACCAGGATTGTACATGTAACTTTCAAGAAAACGGCTTAGGTTTTCTCGCAAGGCCTCTCTTTGTCTGCCTGTAAGGAACTTGTCCGTGACAATGTTCTTATCTACTTGATATAATACTTCAAACCACCGTTCAAGATCTTTCGGGTTTTCTGCAATGTGTTGAAGTACGTAACTGGATTGATTGAATTTGAAGTAATTCTCCAAACGGGCTTTGAATTCTTGTTTCGTGATATTTCCTTCTGAAAACTCACAGCAGTTTTCATAGATATTCTTGAGTGATTGTCTTCTGTTATAGGCGAAATTGTCATAAGACCATTGAAGTAATATGAGGACATGCTTATCAAAGTCCGAATATCCCTCTGGGGCGTTGAGTATTTTTCGATACGTAGAATATTTGGATTCTGAATTAATGCTGTCAAAAGAAAAGTCAGGGTCGTACTTGTTGATTGTTTTGAGAAGTGAATTTTTGATAGAAGCAGAATCAAATTCGGAATAGTCAACTTCAAATTCACCACCACCGAAAAAATTCTTAATTGTCCAATCCTCAATTATTCTAAGCTGACTAAGTCGATAGATGGCTTTTTCTGCCTTCGCTTTATTGACAGCAATTTCCTTCCCCTCAACTCGTACATTCTTTTCGTTAGAAACCGAATATCGCTCATGTAATTTTTTTATCGTTTCAAATTCATCCTTGATAACATCCAGTCCCAATGAGAAAAGGAAGAAGTTAGTATTCAGGTCTCCGTCAATCTGAGTTCTTAACTTGTTGAGCTTAGACAACTGTGTTTCACGAATCCAAAACTGGTTGATTAGTTGCTGGGGCTGTGTAGATTTAGAGAGTAACACTAAGCACTTGGCTTTTTGTTTATTGAATTTCTCTTTATCTCGACCGGCTCTGCCACCTTCTTGATAAAGGGCTTCCATCGAACCGGGAATTCCATAATGCATGGTAAAATGAATGTTTGGCTTGTTAACACCCATTCCAAATGCTTTAGTTGCAGTTAAAAGAGTAAAGTCATTCGCCCTGTATTCATGCTGAACTTGTTTCTTATACTCATCATATTCTTTATCTCCCATTATCGGTCTGCCATCAGTCTTAGGTACGGAGCCAGAATAGTACTTAATGTCAGTTTGAAAATGTTCACTAAGTACAAGTGAAAGCGGGTAACATCCTTTCTTGCCGTTTACTGTTGGCGTAAATATTATTCCGCACCTTGAGTCCTTGCCTTTCGGAGTCAGTATTTCCTCCGCTTCATCAAATTCGCCAAGGATCTGTTTAATCGTGCCTATTTTATCGCTGCCATCGTCAACTACTTCAAAATCCAGTTCCTTCCTGGTATAGTCCACTGGAGTTTTCACATTATCTTGTTTTATCCCAAACTCAACCTGAATATCCTTGAGAACGTTTATTGATGCAGTAGCAGTAAGTCCAATAAAATTGAAATCACGACATAACTTTTGGATTGTGTAAGAAAGATTGAGGTAAGCTGTCCTGAAATCATGGCCCCACTCTGATAGACAATGAACTTCATCTATGACCGCATAGGCGATATTGAACTTCTTATTTACTGCACTGAAATATTCTCTGAAGGTCTTTATTTGAAACCGCTCTGGTGAAATGAAGATGAACAAGTACTTGCCGTTGCCAAACTCATTCTGGATTTTTTCTTTATCCTCTCCGTCATCATCGCTTGTGATGTGGTTTACTCTTGTTAAATGGCATAAATCCAAATCTGCCTTTTGGTCATACATCAAGGATTTTATTGGACAAACTACAAAACTGATAGCCGGTTGCAGGATTGCAGCGAGTTGATAACAAACAGACTTTCCGCTACCTGTGGGCAGTAATCCGATTGTGTCATTTCGTGAAAGGACATTAGCAATGATTGGTAACTGACCTTCATTAAATGTTAAGTTTGGAACATCCTGAAGGAAAATATTTTGAAGGAGAAAGAGTAATGGTTTTTCGTCTGAATCCTTTCCACCAAATTGCAATTTGTACTTTACAGGCGTAGTGGCGGAAACCTTGAAATAATCATAGGGTTCAAATGAGCTAAACTTCAAATTACCCCTTGAATCTCCCTTTTTGAAATAAAGGTATTCATCCAAATAGTCCGTTCTCACGAACAGAATATTGGAGTGGGTCTGGAATTCATCCGTGTACCTTTTTGATAGACTAAAATCTACTTTAACCGTATCGGTAGAATTGCCGAATTCTTGTGGCGAATTAACGTGCTTGATTGAATAATTCTGGTTGTTCCAATTGATTTTGTGGAGTTCAAAAATTGGCCTGAACCATTGTAGTAAATCTTGAATGGCCAAGTCCGCAAAATCATTACCGTTGCTGGCATGAAGTTCAAACTTCCATTCTTCTTTGAAGTCAAGAATTCCCTTTTCAAGCAGTTCAAGTACGAGTATTTGAAATCTAATGATTGCAGTTGACTTGTAATAAGGACTTGTTAAGTCAACACCATTTTCAAACGCTGTCTTGTAGTCGCTGATTGAAATGAAAATGGGGTCGTTTTTCCGTCTTATTTCTTGTCGGGAAATGACTTTATCAATTCGTTCCTTAATAGCTGTTATTGACTTCTTGAAGAATTCGTTTTCAGCTTCAAGGTCGGTGGTTTTTATTCTTATCGTCTGGATTCCGTACTTAGCTGTGTGCTGGTCTCTCAGTTTGTCTTGATTGATATTCCTGTCATGTTGTGAACCATCAATTTCAATTATTAAGTACGCCTGTGGTAAGTAAAAGTCCACTTGCTGGTTTGCAAATTCGTCAACCTGAACTTGGGTGATTTCATTTACAGGAATTTCCGGAATTAGAAGTTGTTGAATAAACAAATATTCCGTTAGATATTTTGGAATCAGTTCATCAAAGAATTTTTTGGCCGGAAAATAATTGCCCTTAATATCACCTCTGATGATTCGCTCCCAATTTGGAGTTTCATTGTCGATTAACGGATAAGATTTTTCGAACTCGTCTGTCTTGTGAATGGCCCCTGTTTTTTCTTGAAGGAACTTAGAAAGCAGTGTCGGTCGGCCTCTTTGTAAAATGTTCTTGAGAATACAAATCGCAGGCAAATATTCATTGTCAATGCTCTGTCCTCTCAGGTTTTGAATGACAAAGTTGTTGTTGCTATATGAATAGTTTGCCGTGTATTTATTCATTGTCTCTTTTTATTCTGCGCGCTGGCAAAAATTAAGTGTGTGGCAAGCCGAAGCGTTGGCTTGTGCGGCAGGGGCTTGCCACTCTCTTGCATGTGTGTCGGTCTTTTTTTCATGACGCCCAACGGTCTAGTATGAACGCAGTACCCGGCTAGCCGCAATAAATGACCCCGAGGAACGAGGGAGAATGTTTGCGGCTATCAGCTTGCTGCGTGACTTCATGTTCAAATCCAAGTTAACGTTTTCCGCGGAGACGGCCCGTATTGTGTTTATACATTGTTGAACTCAACCTCCGGTAGCTAAAGTGGGCTACCGGAAGTATTTTGCTCAAAACAAAATATTATAGTTATGAGCAAAGTACATAAAAATTATGGATGGTTAAATACCCGATCCAATTCAGCTAAAACTTTACTGGCAAGAGCCAAACGCGAAGTCCCCGGATTTGCTGACCACATCCGGAAGTTTGAAGAGCAAATTACCATCAAGTCTTATTCGGAAAGTACCGTTTTCAGTTATTCCCGTTCCATCGCCCAAATCAGCTTGTATTTCAAAAAGTCTCCCCTGGACCTGGAACCCGATGAGATCAACAGTTATTTGTTTTCTTTAAAAAGCAATAAGGACCTCAGCGACACCTACTTCAAACACGCCGTATATGGCCTCCGTTTCTTTTACCGGGTCTATGATCTGGAAGACCGGGCCATCCGTCTGCCCAACCTCAAGAACAGCCGAAAACTACCCGTGGTCTTCTCTCAGGAAGAACTCCGCAGGCTGTTCAAAGCCCCACAGCGACTAAAGCAGCGCGTGTTGCTATCCCTGATATATTCAGCCGGTCTCCGCGTCAGCGAAGTGTGCAAGCTCAACATCGCCGATATCGATTTTGACCGCAAGCAAATTCATGTCCGTGAGTCGAAAAACAACAAAAGCCGGTACGTGGTGCTCAGCGATTATATTGCCACAGGACTCCTTCAATACATCAAAGGCTCCAAACCCAATGTCTATCTTTTCAACGGCAGGGAGAAAGGCACCCCACTTGGCCATAGTGCCGTGCAGCAGACCTTCCGCCTGGCTATGGAAAAAGCCGGTATCCGCAAAGATGCCTGTGTCCATACCCTTCGTCATTCCTTTGCCACCCATCTGCTGGAGCAGGGTGTAGATATTGTCACCATCAAGGAACAATTGGGTCATTCTTATATACAGACCACCATGATGTACCTGCACGTGGCCAAACTAAAACGCACACTGGCCCACAGTCCTTTTGACAGCTTATACGGCAAGCTATGAGCAGGCCAGCACTTGAACTGGCAGACATTATAAGGCATTATGGCGGACAATTTGAACAAGACTATAAGCCGCTTGGTCACCACAGCCGGGTATTGAACGCCATTGCCAAATGCCGGACATCAGCACTGGGTGGCCATATGGATGCCTGTGATCATTGCGGACATGAGCGCATTTCTTATAATTCCTGCCGCAACCGCCATTGTCCAAAATGTCAGGGGACCAATCGTGAGCGTTGGATTTTGGCCCGCCAGCAGGACCTTTTGCCTGTCACTTATTTTCACGTTGTTTTTACCTTGCCTGAGGATCTCAACGACCTTTGCCTGCATCATCCAAAAGAAATGTACAACATGTTGTTTCAGGCCGGCAAGGAAACAGTGATGCAGTTTGGACACGACCCAAAACATCTTGGCGCCAATACCGGACTTATCGCGGTGCTGCATACCTGGGGACAACAGTTGTGGCTGCATCCGCACCTGCATTGCATTGTGCCGGGCGTGGCTAATTCGGTTCGATTTGTGCCAGTGATTTCGGAGTAATAGTGCCAGTGATTTCGGTTCAAACTGTGCCACAAACGTATTAAGGATTTTGCTTAAAACGTTTCGTTTTGTGCCACTTTGAAAGATCAAGTTTAAAAAGCGGCTATTTCGCCTTAAAAAGCGATATGGCAAACACACTTGATCTTATGGACATAAAACAAATCATCACCTTGCAAACAGACGGTCTGAGCAACCGTAAAATTGCCGGGGCCCTGGGTATTTCCCGCAATACGGTTAATTCTTACATGAAGCTTTTCAGGGCTTGCGACTATAGTTTTGAAGAGCTTCTCGGCTTGGACAATGCTTTTCTTACAGAACTGTTCCCATCCCATACGACAATCAATAATGATCGGTTCGATGAGCTGATGGGCTATTTCGAACAGATCAACCAATCACGCAACCACCCAGGCTTCACCTTTTTGTACCATTACAACGAGTATCGACAGCAAGTCGAAACACCCTACGGCTACACTCAATTCATGGAGCATTACAGGCGCAAGTATGCCAAACTGAAGGGCTCTATGAAGCTGGAACATGAGGCAGGCAAAGAGATGTTCATTGATTTTGCCGGCGCCAAACTTTACATTACCCATAAGCAGACCGGAGAACTGATCGGTGTAGAAGTGTTTGTTTCCATCCTGCCAAACAGCCAATACACCTATGTAGAGGCCTGCATGAGCCAAAAAAGAGCAGACCTGATCGGATGCATAAGCAATGCTTTGTCTTTTTATGGCGGAGTGCCCAAAGCCATCGTATCGGACAATTTAAAATCTGCTGTGACCAGAGCTCATAGATACGAGCCGGATATCAACCGTTCGCTCAAGGACATGGCAAACCATTACAGCTGTGTGATCAACCCCACCCGAAGCTATTCGCCCCAAGACAAGGCTCTGGTTGAAAATGCTGTTCAACTCGCCTATCAGAGGATCTATTACCCTATCAGGTCCATGACCTTCTTTTCCCTTGGCGAGCTGAATGCTGAGATCCGCAGGCTTTTGGAGAGTTACAACAATCTGCTTTTTCAACGCAAGGAAGCCAGTAGAAAAGAACTCTTCCAATCTGTGGAAAGAGCCTACCTCAAACCACTTCCACAGGCTGCTTACCAACTCAAAGATTACAGAAGGGCCAAAGTGCAGAAAATAGGATATGTTTACTTCTCTGCGGACAAAAGCTATTATAGCGTTCCTTATCGATATATCGGTAAATCAACCTTGATCCATTATACCAAATCTTTGGTAGAAATATACCACTACCATGAACGTATCGCCCTGCACATACGCAACCCTTCAAAAGGGATTTATATCACCAATAAAAGCCATCTGAGCAGTACGCAGAAAGAATATACGGACTGGAGCCCTGATTTTTTTAAGAGAATGGCCGCCAGGCATGGCAGCGATGTAGTGGCCTGTATCGAGGGCTTGTTCATAGAATGCGACTACCCCGAAACGGCCTACAAGCGGGCCATGGGCATCATTCAGCTTCACCGGATTTATGGATCAGAAAGACTTAACAATGCCTGTTGCCGTGCTGTCTATGCCAAAGCAGTTTCCTATCAACGCATCAAAAATATCCTGGAAAACAAATTGGATGGTGTGCCTTTGGATGACTGGGAAAAAGACCATAAGCAATCACATATCCCACCTCATGACAACATCCGGGGGGCGAAATCTTATCAATAATTTAATCACATAAATACAATCAAATGAATAACAATGAAACCATTGAAAAACTGAAACACATGCGGCTAAGCGCCATGGCCGAGTTGCATGGCCAACATGTAAAGAGCAATCAGTTTAACGACATAACACCCGATGAATACCTGGCATTGCTGGCCGATCACGAGTGGGAAGACAGACAAAACAAGAAGATGGACCGATTGATCCATCAGGCTCAATTCCGTCAGAAAGCCACTGTGGAAGAGATCAATTATGCTGAATCCAGAAACCTGGACAAAAATATGTTTCACCGCCTGAGTACCCTGAATTTTATGGCAAAAAAAGAAAATATTATCCTCACCGGGGCTTCAGGAGTGGGCAAGAGCTACCTGGCCCAGTCATTGGGTCAGCAAGCTTGTATGATGGGAAAAAGAGTCTATTATGCCAATACTGCCCGATTACTGGCCAAACTGAAACTCTCAAAAGTAGATGGAACCTATATCAGAGAACTTAAAAAATTATCAAAAATTGACCTGCTCATTCTGGATGATTTTGGCCTTCAGGCCTTTGACAACCACGCCAGAGAAGCACTCATCGATATTATCGATGACCGGCATAAACAATCATCAACCATTGTATCCTCTCAAATACCTGTTTCAGCTTGGTATGATATCATTGGGGAAGGAACAATTGCTGATGCAATATTAGACAGGCTTGTCAACTCCTCACATAGAATAGACCTAAAAGGTGAATCATTGAGAAAAGGAATATTAAAAAATGAATAAATTATATTTTTAACTACTTTACAGCATCTTTCAAAGTGGCACCATTTGACCGATATACCTGGCATGGTCCGACCGATATAGCCAGGGCGGAGGTATCACCCAGGCCGGGCATTGGAAACATGTCAAAAACAATGGCAAATATTTGTTTTCGGTAAAGGCCATGAGTCTGGTATTCAGAGGGAAATTTATGGAAAAGTTCAAGGCTTATTGTCTTTGCAATAAACTGTCCCCGGATAATGACTTGCTCCATAAACTTTACCGGAAACATTGGGTGGTTTATGCCAGGCAGCCCTTTTTGGGGCCCGGTCAGGTAATTGAATATCTGGGCAGATATACACACCGAATTGCCATTTCCAATCACAGAATAAAAGCTATTGCTGATGGCAAAGTAACTTTTACTTACAAAGACTACCGGCAGGAGGGCAAACAAAAAATGATCACCCTGGATGCCTGTGAGTTTTTGAGGCGTTTTTGCCTCCATATACTTCCGCCAAAATTCGTCAGGATCAGGCATTACGGTATCCTGGCCAGCAGGGTCAAACCTCAACTCAAAATGCAGCAGATGAAAATGGGTATATCCATTGTCCCACAGGAAAAAATCACCTGGCAGCAGATCAGCCGGGATAAATTGGGCTTTGATCCGCAAATCTGTCCTTGCTGCAAAACCGGTAAGATGCATACCATCATGCATTTTGCCGCTCATGCCCCACCTGATATCAAAAAAATCGCCGGCAAAACAATTAAAAGACCAGAATGAAAGCACCCCGATTTACGGCGTAATGGGCATCTCTTTGTCTAAAAACAGCTCTCAGCTATAAATGAAGCCCGGGAACCTTCGAACACAATGATTGGATGGTCGGTAAACAAGCCGGAAAATTAAACAGTCATCCTCAATGAGAGCAACAACTGTTAAAAGCCCCAAAACTTTTTAATCTCACAAGATACTTCCTCGATTAAATTCCCATAACCAGCAACTACCGAAGCCTCAGTTCAACACAGGCTTAAATCGAACCTCCGCTATCGCTGCGCTTCGTTTAAGCCTTATATGTTACCGCCTGGTGTTTTTATTTCAGTCATTTACTCTTCCAATTTGCTACATATTTTCTGTCTGCTTTGCGTTGGCTTTGGTGGCTCTTTTGCAATTTTTGGTTTAAGTGTTGGCTTGTGCGAATTGAAAATGTGCTACCAAATGCGTTGGCTTAAGTATATGGCTCTTCGAATGGTGGGTCTGTTAATATCCCATCTTCAAAACAACTTTGTATAAAACTCAAACCGTTTTCAATGTAATAATATGTGTTGTCATTATCTGTTGATGGCAATTCAAACGTAGTCCAAATATCTACAGCTTCTTTCATAATTGCCTTTCCTATTCCTTGACGTTTTAAGTGTGTCATTGTGTGCATATGAGCCAATTGCATACCATCTTCCCTATCGTGAAACTCAAAACAACTACAAATTAAATTTGCATTATCAATAGCAAAAAGGAATGAAATATCCTCACTTAAGAAATAGATATTATAAACTCCAAATGTAGAAATATGCTCACATTCTTGAAGCTGAGATGATGTTATTGATTTTCCAATTTCTAAATTCATATTATTATTTTAAAAGTATTTCTTTATTCTCAATTTTAAAAAGTTCTTTGGCCTTGTCTTTTAGTTGTTGGACTAGAGGAACTTTAGCTATGTGCTTGCAAAACTGAGGTAGCTAATTAGCATTTTTATACGTAATTACATTTTCTCTAAATAAATATGCTTCTGATGAACCCAAATCAACCATTCGGTTTAAAATCCAAACATAATCATCTACTAGTCTTTTATCATTTTTGATAATTGAAATATGGTTATAGAAAAGTCGCTTTATCATTCTTTCAGCAGAAGGGTAAATTAAAGCAACTGTAGTTGTTGGTTCAGATTCAAATATTTCTACTAACCAACTTATTGATTCAGGGAGAAATGTTTTTTCGCCAATAGTTGAGAATACATTAAGGATTGAATTCGTTTTATATTTCCCTAAATCCTTAACCATTGACTGATAAAAATCTTTTTTGGTTTCAAGCGGCTTCCAATGAGTTGCAGTTTCTTTCCATTTGATATCTAGGAAAAGTGTCGAAAGAAAATAATGTTTGCCACTTGTTTTAATCTTAGTGAAGAATTGTTGCCATAATGCCCAAAAGTTTGTAACGAGTTTTTGGTTTAAATCTTCATCGGTAGAATTGGCAATAATGTCATCTAATTTATAAATAACGTATTCGGGTATTTTTGAAGTAAATTCAAATAGGTCATTTCGTCCCCTGAAACTTCGCAATTCAAGTTGATAAATTGGGTCTAATATTAAATCCAAAACAGATTTCGCTAACTCGTTATTTGCTTTTAAAAAAAGTTCTGCCAAATAAAATTCAATATCAAGAACAGATTGTGAATGAATTTGCCTTTCTCCTTTCTTGCGGTTGTATGAGTAATTTTCTTCGTGCTGTAAATCAGTAGTTAGTATAGGAATAAAATGCTTGATGAAAGATTCAAAATCTTTATCCTTACTGTCGTAAGGTATAATTACTAATGCTCTGGCTAATAAATATCCTTCGCTTTTTTCCAAATCTATTTTTGAAAGGTCTAATTTTAAGTGCTTGTCAGAAGATATTTGTTCAACGAATTCTTCTTCTTTTTTCTGCACCTCATTTATAGTGTCTTCATCTTGATATCCAAAAATTTTTGGATTAGCTTTTTTGAAATTGGAATACTTAATAAGACTAAGCCAAACCCTTTTTGCCTCATCAGAATAATTTTTAAAAAAAGTTTCTCTAACGTATTGTATTATTTTATCAATTTCGTGGTCGTGAAACGGTGCAAATAGCATATAAACCATTGTGGTTATTATTCCGTTTTTATCTTCATCGTTATCTGCATTTTGCATAAGCAAATGGAAAGAGGATAAAGCGATATCCTTTTCCATAAGATTAAAACCTTTGTTCAACCCATAGTTCCTACTAAATGTATCTTGTAGAATTGCACCTATTGAGTTTACAATTGTTTCGATACACCAAGATTTTTGCTTTGGTGTAATATCACTTGAAAAATCCCTTAAACCAAGAACAGAGAGACTTATCGGTTTGCTGAATAGAATGTCTAAATCATCGGAGTTAGAATAATACTTATGGCACTCTGCCCATTTTTCAAAACTAATTACTTCTTTATTTTCGTATGCTTTTGAGATTAATATTGAATATGTAGCTGATGTGTTTTGTGCTTCAAAATCATCTTGATTAGATGTGATAAAATCAGAAACATCTTTGTCGTATTCAGGTTGAATTGGAAAACCACCAAGTTTTTCATCATAATCTCCAACTTTGTGATTTCTAATATCCATCTCAATTAAATTCTTTTTCCACACAATATCATTGTTCTGACTTTGTGTTTTTAACTTATCAAATATTTGATGAATTTCTTTATTTAATCTTCTTACATTAAATTGATATTCCAAAACAAAATCCCGAAGCCCTCTCTGATATTTTTTTCGATGTGGAAGTTGATTTGATTCCCAACGCTCTTTTTGTGCAAAAGAAATATGATTATCCATTGGGGCAAGCGTTGAATTTTCTTGAAGTGCTCGGCTTAAATCCCACTCATAAAATTCTTGGACAGACAAAAGCGGCAACATCGCTTCTTCAACTTCTTCAGGATAGGCAATAGCAATGCTTGTCAAAACCGCTAATGGGGCAACATTGTTGCTGTTCTTAAAAACATAATCAAATATAAACTTTAGGTTCTCTTTGCTTACATCTGTTTTTCGTTTTGCCATTTCCAAAAGGAACTTCTCAAAACTCATTAACATAGATTCCAATGCGTAATTTGTAACGCTTGAACCTCTGTATGCAGCCCATAATTCCCAAGCCGCCCATTGTTCTACTATTGTTCCATCATTCAGCTCAATTTCTATCTGCGAGATTTTGTGTTTGTATTCACAAGTAGCATTTACATAAAAATCAACTGAATAATTGATAAAATCAATGAAGAATTTTAGACCAATAATCGGATGAAATATTAGTAAATTGGACAAAGG
The DNA here is from genome assembly GCA_963711495.1 of uncultured Cytophagales bacterium. Taxonomy (GTDB): domain Bacteria; phylum Bacteroidota; class Bacteroidia; order Cytophagales; family Cyclobacteriaceae; genus CAVQEK01. Next base: position 2,648,840 of record CAVQEK010000004.1, on the reverse strand, counting down.
TGTTTTGTATACTCCCGAAGGGAAAAAAGAATGCTTATCTCTAATACCCCAACACTCCTCATCACGCAAAGATTGTCTTGATAAGAATCTAATATCACTTAGGAAATCTGTTTCTTTTGGTGGGATGTATTTCCAGTTTTTCCAAGCTATTTCAATAATCAGTTCGGGCAATTCTTTTATTAATCGTTGGTTTCCTATGCCTGAAAGACATTTTTCAATCACATTTTCATAGAAGGAATTTAATCTCCACGAATCCCGATTTTCTTTATTTGCAAATGCTCTCGCTACAAGTTGTTTGATTTCTTCTTTTGATATTTCTGCTAAATCCAACAAAATTGTAATCAGATTTGCTGATTTATTTTTAGCATTTTCTTCCTGCCAAAATTCTTTTTCTTCTTCAATTTCTTTCAAATAATGTAGCACAATAGATTTTGCTGTCTCCAATTCTGCATTTTCAATTTGGTTATATTGAAACAGTAATCGGTAATACCAATCTGTAAGAAAGTTAAGTATTGAAAGTTTAATTTCGTCTAATTGAACAATATGCTTTTGAATAAAGAATAACGCTTCTTTCCAACCAGAACCAATCGGCAAAAGGAAATTGCTGTTGTTGATTTTGGGGTCACTTTCTTTGCAACAGGTTTTTATGATATGCAAACATCTATTGAAGAAAACAGAATCATCCGCAAGAAGTTCTTTTTCAAAGGCAGTGAAAAATGAATTACTGTTTTCTGATTTCAAAATAGCAATCAACAATTCATCTGCCCAATATTTTTCATTTGTTTGGTTAGCAATTGTTGCTTTAATCAGTTCATTTATCTTACTATTGTTGTCAATTAAATAATCCTCCACCCAAAGACGAAACGCACGTCTGATAGCTGGCTCATTTCCTAAATTGCGGAACAAATCTTTTGGCTTTGGAAAATCCTCAAACTTTAAAGAAACATATTTTACCAATGCCCAATCTTCTAAAATATCGTGAGTGGGGGAATACTTTCTGTTGTTGTTTTCCTGAAATACAATTTCATCATTTTCTAAACAAGCTATTGCTTCTGCATCAGACTTATTGGGTCTAGTAAAGAGTTTCATTTCTTTTGCCCTTTTTACCGCAATTTCTTTAAACGCTTCTTCACGCTTTATTGGAAGTCCATTTTTTGTATTGGTTGAATCTACAACCAATGAATTCCATAATTTGTCTTTAAATTCAGTCAGCGAAACATTAGCATAATCATCGTTTGTTTTATTTATCGCTAAGATTGAAAAATCAAGATATTTTGAGCTTTGAAGCAACTTTTTAACTTTATCATTTTTTAGGACGCTGTTTAATTGCGGAAATTTTTCTGCGACAAGTTTCAACTCTGCTTCATCAAGTGTTGGAATGTCAATTATGTTTGTGAGGTTTTTATCAATTCCAAATTTTAAAGTGATTAAGTCAACAGCATATTTTCGTGATGCAGTAATGATTTTTATTTCTGGATGTTCTTGAAGTAACACTAATATTTGTTTGAAAGCACATTCAGGGTCTGATTCCAATAATTTTTCCAAACTGTCAATGAAAATAATCTTTTCTGGAATCAGGGAAATGCACGAGAAAATGTCTTGTATTGTTTCATTTACACCTTGACTTGAAAAAACATTCGCAATTGTAGATGCATTGAATTGGTCTGCTCTGAAAACAAAAACACTTGCATTTGGAAAATCTTTTTGAAGAACTTCTTTGATTTCAGCCGATTTCCCGACACCAGGTTTTCCGGTTACAATTGTAAGTTGATAATTGCTTAATGCGTTTAAAATATCTTCTCTTGATTGAGTTCTCGGTAGTTTAAATTTATTATCACCTATACCGATTGACGTTTTTATTGGTCTTAAAATCTCTTTGCTATCTGATTTAAGCTTTTCAACTGATTTTAAGTATGGGCTTAATTGTGCATTGTCAAAATGCTTATAGAAATCTTCTTCTTTAATACTTTCCATAGTTGCACTTCCCCCATTTGGGTTAAGCGTTGCAACGTAGGAAAAAATACTATCCCAAATTTCTTTGTCGCTTGCTGTTGATTTTTTGCTTTTGCAAAGTTTAATCAAATTGAGAAAATAAGTTTTGTCAACGCTTCCTTCGTTTAAGAAATCATATTCCAAAACATCAACGCATTTCAAAAAATCCCAAATCTCTTTGTCGGTTAAATCGGTATTGTTGTTCGCTTCTTTTAATACTTCACGAAAAACCGCTAACCTGTCCTTCTTTCCTTTAATTCTACTTACTTCCGAAATAAAATCTGTTTCCGTTGCGTGGCTTGTTGCCCAATTAAAAAGTGATTTAAGATGATTTCGTTCATCTTTCGTTAACCCATTTTTAACAACTATTAGTTTATCTCTTTTTTTATCAAAAATTGAAGTGTTGCTATAATCTTTCCAAATAATACAGGGGCCGCCTGCCAGGTGTTAACACCTCTCTATAACGCCCTGAAGCGGGAAACGCTGTCTAACCTGTATCTACAAATGGACGAAACTACCATCCGGGTACTCCAGAGTGAGAAGAAATACGCCTGTCATAAGGGTTTTTACTGGGCCTATCATGCCCCTGTGGATGGATTGGTGTTTTTTGACTACCAGCCCACTCGCGGACACGAAGGCCCCCGGAAGTTGTTAAAAGATTTTACGGGGGTGGTGCAGTCGGACGCCTACAAAGTTTATGCGACTCTATTCAAAAATAGCAAAACGGTGAACCAACTCTTCTGTATGGCCCACATCAGGAGGAAATTTGACGAAGCGGTTTCTTATGATAAGGAAAGGGCTTCATATGCCGTGAAACAGATTGCTGAATTATATAAAATAGAAAAGGAGATCAGGGAAGCGCCGGTGCCGTTAACAGAACCGGAAATTGTGAAGAAAAGAATGGCCGAAGCCGTTCCTGTACTGCGCCATCTCAAAGCATGGATGTTGGCAGAATATCCCAAGGTACTTCCCGGAAGTCCGATAGGAAAAGCTTTTGCTTACGCCCTTCACCTGTGGGACAATATGCACTACTATACCCTGCATGGACACCTTCGGATTGATAATAATGATATCGAAAACGCCATCAGGCCAATTGCATTGGGCAGAAAAAATTACCTCTTTGCCGGAACCCACGAATCGGCACAAAATGCAGCTATTGTGTATTCCCTTTTTGCCACCTGCAAAAAACACAATGTAAACCCGCAATATTGGCTCACCGACGTACTGCAAAAATTAAACAACCCAACATTCGAAGGAAAATTCTCCGACCTGCTACCCCATAGGTGGAAAAATAAAATTAACCTAGCATAGGGGGGACAGCTGTCTGCTTACAAGCACTTATTACTTCTTTGAATTTTTCATTGCCAGCGGTAAATGATATGTCGTGTTTTACTTGAATCAATAAACGATGTTCTCCACTTGTTGATTTTGCAATAGCCATAAAATCATCAGTTTCATATCCTCTGTTGGTTACTTGCAAGGCAACCTCTGATAGCTCGCCTGAAGCAATACAAGGAACATTGCCTCGAATGATAAGTGTTGTGAGAAATGCCGTTTGAACGAGTTGTTCAAAGTTTGTTCCTCCTCCTCCTTTTTGAAATACGCTCCCTTTATCTGACATAATAACATTTCATTTGAGTGAAAGCAAAAATTGCACTCTTTGACAAAGCTTTGGTTTTTGCGTTGGCTTGTGAGGCTTTGGCAATGTGTGCAATGTGGGTCGGCAATTGTCTTTCCTGTTGTATTAATATTTCGTTTTTCTGTACTTTCACAATTGTTTCCTTTTCAATCTTAGTGCTGTCGACTTTTTACACTTGGCGGTAACGTGCGGGCGGCTAAATGTCGTATTCCTGAAAAGATACGGAGTGTCTTGAAAGGGATATGACATTTAGCCGTTTGTTCGGAGCTGTACGGAGCAAAGCGAAGTGCAGGTCTGAACAAGCGGCGGAGCCGCCCGCACGTTCAGAGCGATACGGAGCGTAGCGGAGTATCGCTCTGAACGGTTGGCGGTAAGAAATCGTTGCGCACTTCAATGCACTTCAGTATCAAGCCGCTAAGCCATTGATTAAATGTTATGTCGTTCAAATTTAGCACTATCCGCGCAATGTTTTTTACCGCGTGTTGGGTGGTCGTTCATTATTTTTCTTCTAATAAAAACTCAAAATCATTGAAATCTGTCTGTTTTGTAAATTGTCGCTGTTTACCTTTATTATCAGTAAATCCAATAACTACGAAATCCTTAAAAACCAACATTCTAAAATCGTCTCCAATCACTGAAATCGTAGGTTGAGCAAAGGAAGCAATTGAGCTTTTCCAATCAGCTTTATTATTATCAATCCAACTACGAAGTTCTTTAACTTTAGGAGAGTCTATTTCCAAATCAACTGAATTATCAGTGAAAACAGAATCAGTCTGATAAATTTTTAATTTCAATACAGTCTCGTTTTTGAATAATTCATTTGAATCAACAATCTGAGCGCATGAAATTGTCAGAATCGTTAGGAATAAACTCAAGGTTGAAATTCTCATTGTGGTTTTATTAAATGTAATCATTGTCAATCCAAATTATCCAATTATTCTTAATTCCCCTGATGTCAATGTTTCCTTTTTTCTGTCGTGTCTCAGGTTTTGGAAATTCTAAATCAGGACAAGAATCAAATTCCAGATGAGTGTTGCCTAAAATAAATTCAACACTTATTCCTTTACAATCATTCTTTTTATCAATCACGATGTAGTTAACCTTACCTTTTAATCTGGTCATATTCAGAGCAAATTCCAATGAATCTGGAAATTTCTCAGCGTTTATAAATTTGCCATATAAATCAGCCGAAAAATGACAATTCTCCACAGATTCAATTAATTCAGTATATTTTTCTGTGTCGGAGTTTATTTCATTAATAATCTGTGATTCAAAATCAGAACATGCTGAGAATGACAAAATGATAATTAATCCGAATATTATTTTAATCAATTTTTCCATTAAGTTTCAATTTTGCACACGGTCTCCCTGAATGCCTCCCAACGATTAATGTATGAATCTGTAGCTTTGGCTTGTGCGTTTGCTTTGCGCGGCTATGATTTCATACATAATGTTAGCATCTTCCATTTTTAATTACTGGTCATACCTTCAAGAATATTTTCAATATAAGAGGTTAGGTTCTCAGAAATCGCAACCTCAAGATAGCCTTCGTTCATTCTTAAAAAAACATGTCCTAAGTCTTCGCTATATAGAGACATGCTTGGGGTTATGTATTGACCATTTTCTAATCTCAATATGTAGAAAACAATAATTGACTTAGAATGATAGTCCGGTATTGTAATTGCATCTAATTTATAGTCTTTTTTGTCTTTGTTTAAGGGTATTACCCCAAATGCTTTCTCATTTTTTTCAAAGTCAGTTGCTCTTATAATCAACACATCTTCTTCATATTTATATTTCATAACCCTAAATGGGGAACTTTTTAATCCCAAATCCTTATTATAAACTCCTTTCCAAAAAATAAATGTGAAATTATCTATAAAGATGAATTTACCATCTTTATATGTAATTAGTTCAAAACCTGCACCCCACTTATTCATTAAACTCTTTGCGGAAGCTACTTCGTGACCTAAGAAAATTGATAAAAGCATGAAGGTTTGTGATAGAGCCTTATTTTCATTATTTACTGCACCTTCTCCATAAACTCTATCGAAGGTATTTAATGACTCTTTGAAATCATTTGATCCAGAGCCCCCAACTATTACTTTTTCAAAGACTGGATGTTGATAGTCGTTTAACTTTCCAATAGTGGCAGGATGGAAAACGATTTGCGTATTGATCGTTTCGGCTAGTAAAACAATTCCGAAAAGGTTATCCATTTTTTCAACATCATACCAATTTAAATAATCTTTGAGTTCATTGACAGAAGGAATTTTATCTTTAAAATGTGCTTGTAGGGAATTTAAGAAACTATACATCTGGGCATAATTACCTCCCAATCCAACGCATAATTGGTCGTTAATAATATAAACTTTACGTGTGAATTTGAATGGTTTCAATCCATCTACATGGTCAAATAAATTTCCTGTTCCACTTAAAAATGATGGGGTTTCAATATTTCCGTCACTATCAGTACTGCTTAATAGAATGTCACCAACCAAATATGGAAACCCATGGTTGGTTGTTAATGAAATCATTGTCATTGTTAATATGTTAAGATATTTTGGTTGATGCTAACGTGCGGGCGGCTAAATGTCGTATTCCTGAAAAGATACGGAGTGTCTTGAAAGGGATATGACATTTAGCCGATTGTTCGGAGCTGTACGGAGCAAAGCGAAGTGCAGGTCTGAACAAGCGGCGGAGCCGCCCGCACGTTCAGAGCGATACGGAGCGTAGCGGAGTATTGCTCTGAACGTCTGTGTATACCAAGTATTTTGTTTATTTCTCTATTGTAAAGTTTGTTTATTGATCCAAATTGGGTGTGTAAACAAACTTTTTGTCCCAAATACGATCATCATTCGGGTTTCTGAATTTAAAATAATTTTTTGATACCTGTGAATTTAGCAGTGTTATTTTTATACGGCTATTGCCATCCATTACTGAATGAAAAGAAGACCATTCCTTTCCATTTTGAATGGCAAACTTGTCGCCGGCAGACTGGACTATACTTTAACAAATGGGATACACGCTTTTTCTGATACTCACCCGAACAACAGCACTTTTTAGAATCGAATACTGAAACCCTGGTCGTGGTAGTCATATGTTATGGATAGAAAATCCTTTTTATTTTCATAAATATTTATCATTTTATAAAAACATGCCATCGAGAGCTTATGAGCCCATCAAACAAATACCGGAATCTCCAAAGCGGATCATATCGGAAGCAATCCTGGTCGAAGGTCTACGATACACTAAAGGATCGCGAAAAAGCCCTTGAACCTGAAGAACTTTACCAGCTTGGACTCGCCGCTTATTTAACGGGTCATGATGGAGAAAGTATTGATATTTTAACCGTCACTCATCATCAGTTTCTTGAAGATGAAAAGATCAAACAGGCCATCAGATGTGCTTTTTGGATTGGATTGCTGCTCATGCTCAGGGGAGAACAGGCAAGAGGAAGCGGTTGGCTTTCACGGGCAAAAAGACTGGTGGAAGAGTATACCTATGAAGGTTCGGAAAATGGGTTGTTATTAATTCCTTCCGGATTGGGCGCTTTGGGTGCAGGGAACCCAGAAATGGCGTATGAAAATTTCAAAGTTGCCCATGAAATCGGTAAAGACAATAATGATCCGGATCTAACCACTTTAAGTTTGCTAGGTCAGGGTCAGGCAAAAATTCAACTGGGAGATATAGCTGAAGGCATAACCCTTCTTGATGAATCTATGGTGGCCGTGGAATCTGCCGATATCTCTCCGATAGTGGTTGGCATTGTTTATTGCGCAGTCATCGAAACATGCCAGATGATCTTCGATATCCAAAGGGCCCAGCAATGGACGGCGGTGTTAAGTCAGTGGTGCGAATCACAGCCTGACATGGTGCCTTTTCGCGGTCAATGTCTGGTACGACGGTCACAGATCAGGCACATTCATGGTGAATGGTCAGAGGCGCTTGATGAAATGTTGCGCGCATGCCAGATCCTCTCTGAACCGCCCGGCGAACCTGCAACCGGCGAAGCATATTATCAACTGGCGGAGATCTTCAGACTCAGAGGAGATTTTCAGCAAGCAGAGAATTATTATCTTGAAGCCAATAAGTGGACAAGAAAACCACAACCCGGTCTGGCACTTCTAAGACTAGCACAAAATGAAAGGGACCTGGCCATCGAGAGCATTCAGAATGCACTGGATGAAGCAAAAACTCCCCTGCAGCGGATAAAAATTTTACCGGCTTGCACGGAAATAATGCTGGCACACGATAAAATAGCTGAAGCACGATCTTGTGTAGATGAATTGGGTGATCTGGCAAAAAAATATGACGCCAACTTTCTCCAGGCTATTACAGCTTATTGTGATGGCGCAGTTCTTTTAAAAGAAGATAATCCAACGGCCGCTATCAAAGTCCTGCGAAAGTCACTGAACTTCTGGAATGAACTTGATGCACCTTATGAGACTGCCTCTGTTAGACTTCTTTTAGGCATTGCTTACAGGAATAAAGGGGATCATGATTCTGCAAAAATGGAATTAACGGCGGCACAATGGATCTTTAAAGAATTGGAAGCTACACCAGCCCTTAAAAAAGTTGAGGAATTGATAGATGAAAAAAAGGAGCCTGATCTTCATGGAATTACAATACGCGAGGTTCAGGTGCTGCAACTTGTTTCCGAAGGCAATACAAACAAAGCAATAGCCGGTAAATTATTCATCAGTGAAAGGACCGTAGAAAGACACCTCAGCAACATCTTTAACAAACTGCAGGTTAACTCCCGCGCCGAGGCCACTGCCTTCGCTTATAAAAATAAGATCCTCTGAATGTTGATTAAGCGATTTAGTGATTTTATTAAATTCAAGACTTTAATTTCTTATTTACTCCTTCCCACCGAATTGATCCACTGACAGGACCTAACCAACGACATAGATATACACTACACTTTCTGATTTTTCATGTTCAGCTTACAGATTTCTGATTTACCTCTGGCGGGAATCACCCATATCCATCAATTTAAATATGGGTATTCTAACCGATGAATAACGGTGCTGTGACATCTAATTTTGAGATCGAATCAAAAAATTAATAGTCATGAATACAGCATACAATAATGAAGCTCGGAATGAAACAGATGTTTACAGAAAAGAATTACTGGCTGATTTACCTGTAAAAGAACAACACCTTGAAGCCGGTGGGATCTCTACTGCCTATCTGGAAGGTGGCGAGGGAACTCCTTTAGTTTTACTGCATGGTCCGGGGGAACCTGCTGTTTGGTGGATGCGTGTTATCCCGGGTCTAGTCAAAAATTTTAAAGTCATCGTACCCGACCTACCCGGTCACGGTTTATCCGGAACACCCGGCAAAAAATTTAAGCAGGAAACCATCCTGGATTGGCTTGATGCATTTCTTCATAAGACCTGCAGCACTCCTCCTGTATTGATCGGACATGTTGTTGGAGGAGCCATTGCCGTACATTATGCTATTCAACATGGTAAGGAAGTGAAACAGCTCATTTTAGTAGATTCGCTTGGGCTTTCAGCTTTTCTTCCCGCCCCCCGATTCGCGCTTGAATTTTTACGGTTCATGATAAAATCCACCAGGAAAAGTCAATTACGCCTTTTGAATCAATGTATGTACGACATGAATGAATTGCGCATTGGCATGGGTAAACACTGGCAACCCTTCCTCGACTACAATTTAGCTTCCATTAAAAATCCGGAAAAGAAATCAGCCGCCAAGGGGATAATGAATGCCATGGGTGGAAAAATTTCCGATCGTGAGTTGAGAAAAATCAAGGTCCCGGTAACCCTTATCTGGGGGAGGTATGATAAAGCCAACAGGTTAAAGGTTGCCATAAAAGCAAGTGAAAAATTCGGATGGCCACTGCATATCATCGAGGATACCCGTGATGACCCGAAGCTTGAAAGACCCGATGCTTTTGTAGAAGCGGTTAGATCATCGATCGCCAGCCCTGTCCTGGAGAAATATAGTGCTTGATTCGGGTACAACAGAACATGCACCTACCATCAGTTATGGCTGGTGAACTCGCCTCTTCGCATAATTAAAATTCCTAACCTTAAAAAAGACAGCTATGAAAACACATAAAATGCTCTGGTTCCTTTTGCTTTTAGGTCTGTTGTCCGATCCCTTGTTTGGCCAGGAACGACTACCCATTATCGACATGCACCTGCATGCAGATCTTCCCCCGCATGAAGTCCATGCCGGAGAACCGTCTATCTGTCGGCCGGAACCCTGCGAGGGAGAAAGTCGTGCTACGGCAAATCATGACGAGACATTAACAAAAACACTGGAGATAATGGAACGTTACAATATTGTAAAAGCCTTTCTCAGTGGCCTCGATCCAAGGATCATTGCAAAATGGGTCGAAGCTGCTCCGGATCGTTTTATTACCGGACGCTTCATCTTTCAACCCGGGCAACCCAAGGTAGAGGACTTGAGGCAGAAGTATGCAGAGGGAATTTATAGCGGTATGGGAGAAATTGCCACACAACTCAATGGCATCGCGCCAAACGACCCAAAACTTGAACCCTATTTCGCCCTGGCCGAAGAGCTTAGTTTACCTACCCTGATTCACACTGAGGGCATCGGACCCTATCTCCCGGGTTTTCGCTCTTCAGCCGGTAGTCCGCTTTTATTGGAAGATGTACTGGTACGCCATCCAAAACTCAGACTATACGTGGAGAATTCCGGATTCCCTTATCTGGATGATATGATTGCCATGATGTATCAATACCCGCAACTTTACGGCGATGTGTCCACCATTACCTGGGTCATTCCCCGAACTGCTTTTTATGATTACTTGAAGGCTCTTGTAAGGGCCGGCCTTGGAAAGAGGATTATGTTTGGTTCAGATCAGATGCGTTGGCCGGAGATGATTGAAAAGGGGATTCAGGCAATTGAAGAAGCGGATTTTCTAACCGAGGAACAAAAAAGGGATATTCTATACAACAACGCGGCGAGATTTCTTCAAATGAACACGAACCAATGAGGATGGACAAATTGATCACTATTTAGGGGAGATGATCAGGTTGCTGACCAAGGAAACTCGGGAGTAGTTCCATTCCCGGGTTACAGATCCTGAAGTACTGAGGGAAGAAAGATGTAGAGAAATTAACCTTAAGGACTTTACTGGGAACCAGGGGATGTTTTCACAAATGCATTTGTCTTAATCAAAAACCCGAAAAAAGTTCCTATAATAGGAACTTCTGTTATCTTTGCTCGTCCAGTCCCGCAACGAATGGAAAGGATATTTGCAAAAGTAAGCTCAGAAAATTCCGGGAAAAACTGCATTTTAATCGCCCTTGTTATTTTGATTTCAGTCACCAATGATCGAATTCCGTCATTTCAAAAAGTCTTACGGTAAGCACCTGGTCCTGGACATTCCTGAATTTACTGTCCCGGCCGGACTGCACTGGCTTAAAGGCGTCAACGGCGTCGGCAAGACCACCTTGTTGAAATCATTGGCCGGCTTGTTGCGCTTCGAGGGTGATGTGATCCTCGATGGGTCTGTCCGGCTGTCGAAGGACCCGCTCACCCAACGGCGCTGGATCAATTATGCTGAAGCCGAGCCATTATATCCGCATTTTCTTTCCGGGCAGGATTTCGTCAATTTATTTGTCGCTGCCAAAAATGCGTCAAAATCCCAGGCCGATAATATCCTGGAGCGATTTCAGATGAATACCTACATCAAACAGCCGGTTGGGACTTATTCTTCCGGCATGCAAAAGAAATTGTCGCTCACGCTGGCCTTCCTGGGGGAGCCAAAGATCATTTTGCTCGACGAACCCCTCATCACCATCGATGATATTTCTACAAATGTTATTTATGATCTGGTAAATGAATATCACAATAAATATCATGCAACGTTCATTATCTCCACACACCAGGCTGTCGATAGTATGAAGCTGAACATCACCTCGAAGATCAATATTGCCGGCAAAAACCTCGTCCACATTTCATGAAAGCATTGGCCGGCATCCTTTGGCGCGTGGTGGTTTTGCAATTTTATAAGCTCAATGCCGGGTTTTTCCTGATTTTGTTTATCCTGTTGTTTGCCACCATGCAACCACCGGAATTATTGGTGAGTTATCCAATACTTTCAATGATCGCCGCCAGCCCGGCAATGCTGGCAGTGGTATTCATCGTTTTCATCTTATATTTTATAAAGTGCCTGGCTTTCGCCCTGAAAATGGTCAGTGAACCCAGCAATGAATTTCTGTTCTACAGTGCTTTGCTGGAGAAAAAGCCATTGAACCAGGCATTGGTCGTTGTTTTTATCGGGATTTTCTTTCCCGCATTGCTTTATAACCTGTTGATCGTAATCGTGGCCATTCTGACTGCACACTGGTTGACTGTTGGTTATGTCATTCTTTACAATGTTGCGCTTTCCGTTTTATTCGTCAACCGGTTTCGTAAAAAGATCTCGAATTATAAAAAAGTTTCCCGGGCCAGATTTGATTTCTTCCGCCAAAGACCTTCGCGATTGTATTATGGGTTTTATATCAATTTCCTCACCAGTGAGCGCAAGGTGATGTTAACGCTGACCAAAACCATTTCCTGCTTGCTGCTCGTTGGTATTCTCAACCTTTTCCTGGCCGATGAGTACAATCTGAATTTCATTTATATCGGTTATTCCATCAGCCTTGTGCTGCATGCACTCATCATATTTGAGATCAGAAACTTCGAAGATCGCTATCTTGCAGTATTGTTGAATCTGCCGCTTAGAAACTGGACCTACGTGGTACGCATCATTGCCTTTATGCTTATTTTGTTGCCGGAAATGGTGGTTTTCGCTTTTTACAGTAGCCAGATCTTTACTATCCCTGATTTGCTGATCTTACTGTTAATGGGCATCGCTGTCCTCAGTGCGTTTCATGCCGTCACCTACCTCACTTCCGTGAACATGCGCAATTATCTGAAAGGTGTTTTTATTATATTTTTAGTGTTGATCTTCAGCTTCCTGTTCAGGGTGCCCGCCACAGTAATGTTTTTAATCTGTGTAGGTTTTTCATATTTCATCACCCAACGATATCATTTCCAATACGAGAGCCTGCTGACGGACGAACCAGGGGTATAATAGGAGTGGCGAGTTGCACAAAAATGTAAACGGTAAACAGTGAACAGTGTCCGGTTTGATTTTTCATCATTTCCTCACTTCACTTTTGGTATGACCTAATTTCTTTTCCATAATCTACTATTCTTGACTATTTGCAGCATTACTACTCACTGTTTACCATTCACCGTTCACCATTCACTATTCACCATTCACTATTCACCATTCACTGTTCACCATTCACTATTCACCATTCACCATTCACTGTTCACCATTCACGATTCACCATTCACCATTCACTATTCACCATTCACTATTCACCATTCACTATTCACCATTCACCATTCACTATTCACCATTCACTATTCACCATTCACTGTTCACCGTTCACTATTCACCATTCACTGTTTACCATTCACCATTCACCATTCACTATTCACCATTCACTATTCACCATTCACTATTCACCATTCACTACTCACCATTCACTACTCACCATTCACTATTCACCATTCACTATTCACCATTCACTATTCACCATTCACTGTTCACCATTCACTACTCACCATTCACTATTCACCATTCACTATTCACCATTCACTATTCACCATTCACTATTCACCATTCACTGTTTACCATTCACTGTTTACAAGTTCTCCAACTGGCAACTGGCAACTGGCAACTGGCAACTGGCAACGTTGTCCCAACCCCTCAATTCATCCCCAAAAAGCCAAACTGAATATGGATCCCTGGAAAAGCAGACTTGAAACCCTTGTTGATATAGAGTTCGGGTGAAATATTAATATTCTTGCCAATTCCCCAGTTAAAAGCCACACGCATCAGATTGTCTTTGAAAAGCTCCCCCTCTTTGTGGACCGGGAAACCAGCCTCAAATCCAAGCCAAAACGTTTTCGAAGGATTATTATAAAAATTGTACCGATAGCCAACATTGAGAAAACTGCTGATGTTCATTGCATTGGTCTCTCCAAAAGTATAATACAAATTACCGGACGCATAGATGTAATTTCGCAGTACACCCTTTTTCGACAAAACCAACCCGATCTCGCCGCTGATATCCGTAACCGCCTTGTTCCTGATCAGGCTGGCTCCCACACCTGCCTGAAAGCTCAGCATGTCCAGTGATCTGGAATTGATGGTATTGGAAAAGGCAGATTCATCCAACTGGTGGTTGGCATAACGAAAAGTGATCAGACGGACAAAGCGTGTCTTATAAGGCAGTTTTGTTATGGCGGCATTGATCGCTTGCTGGATATCCGGTTCTTTCAGGTCCTCCAATGTGGTAAAAACAGCAGAGAGATGAAAATGCTGTGCCTCAATGTACGCGATGTTCTGGTCCGGCGCCGGTTGCACCTTCCCATCCATTACTTCATATTTTTCTTCTTCATCGAGCTTTTTAAAGTCCAGGGTTTTCCCGGGACGGTAAATGATCTTATAATGTTTATATCCCGGAACCTGTATGGTTATCCCCTGAAGATCCTGCTGAAAAGCTTGAAAAATCGTTTTGATCTGCTCATCGTGTTTCAGGTTTTCATAATCGGGTGTGGCAATATCAATGAACACCTTATCTTCATAATTGATCCTGATGGTATCATTCATGGGCGATTGGGCCATTGATATGCGGTATGTACATATGAGCATCGTCAAAATAATACAAATCGTTTTCATATTGTTGTTTTTAAAAATTGCACATTATTTTAGTGTTCCAATCAAATCGCCGGCTTTATTGATTGAGCTTCTATAATTTTATCTTAAAGGTCAATGATCGGGCGGGAGCATTTTCATCGGATGAATTCCCCCATCGTAGCTTTGTTTGTTCTTTGCCGGTTTTTAGTCCTTCAGCAGGCTTCTGGTCAGGAAGAATAAAGCGCACCTGATTGGCCTGGGGCGGATTTTCAACCATTATTTTTGCAATTTTATTTTCCTGTACAGGAATTTCTGCCCTTTTTTCCATGGGCCTCACTGGAGTTTGAGTGATTTTTGGGATGGTTTCAAGAAAAACCGTATCCACCACATATTTTATTCCTTTGGTTACGACCGGTTTTTCAGTACTTTTTGGGGTCAGCGATGCAGCCAAGATTTTTGCCAGTTGTAAACGTTGGTCTAACTGGGTTATTTGCGTTTGTTGGTTGTTGACAAGTCGTTGTTGAGATTTTAAATCTTTATTTAACTGCGCTACCTGGGCCGTGAGTGCCTGGATCTTGGTGTTCTTTGAATGCAAGATCACGCCGACAAACACCCCTGATGTGGCAAACAGCAAAATAATTGCAGCAGCATATTTTAGCCACTCAAATTGTTTTTTGCCGGATACCGGATTGATCCGGTTCCATATCCTTTCTTTCGCTTCCCCGGCATCGCTTGCATAGCGTGCTCTGCCCTCTTCCACTTTCTGTCGGAAAATCTTATCTGGATCACGCGATTCCATATTTATCTTTTTTAAGTTTCTGAATAATAAAATTCCTGGCTTTCCTCAACTGGGATTTAGAAGTATTTTCACTCACATTAAACATACCGGCGATCTCTTTGTGGCTGTAACCTTCAATCGCAAAGAGATTGAATACCGACCGGTATCCGGGCGGCATCGACTCGATAATCGCAAATACCGCTTCTACATCTATTGTATCCGACGAAAACTCCAAAGTTGAATCTTCATCGACTTTATCAATATCCAGTTCATCGAATTGCATTTTGGTCTGTTTATTGAGCCACCGGATCGCTTCATTGATCACGATGGTCGCAATCCATTTACCGAGACTTTCTGCTCCGCGGTATTCAAAAGTTTCAATCGACTTGAAAACTTTGGAAAAAGCCACGCTCAACACATCTTCTACATCCTCACCACTGACCAGATATCTGCGCGCCAGCGCATACATTCTCTGGTAATATTGATCGAACAGCATCCGTTGGGCAAAATGATTTTGCTTTTTACATTGCTTGATAAGGTCCTGTTCGTTCAATGGAAATTATTTGGTATTCATTGGAAGGAACCCGATCCTTAACTGATCGGTTGCCTGGGTAAAAATATTTTTAACAGGTATAAGTTCCTGATAATTCTCGTGATCTTCAAAAGCAGTAGTCGGTGGTGCTGGTTTTTTAACAAGATTTAACACAGCCACACCTTTGATATTTGTTTTTTTACCTACTGAATCCCGAATCAATAATTTGATTGCTCTCCAAAAAACCATAAATTGAACGGTCAATTTTTTAATCATTTTATCATGAAAAACATCCTGTACTTTTCTTTCGCCTCCTATATCTTTCTCAGCCTGATGTCATGTTCATCCCAAACCAGCCGGTCGAGGGAAAACTTTGATCGAGGCTGGCATTTTCACCTTGGTGATGTGCCTGACGGACAGCAACCAGGCCTGGATGACGCTGAATGGCGTTCCCTGAATTTGCCGCATGACTGGAGCGTAGAAGGCCAGTTCAGCAAAGACAATCCGGCTACACCGGGCGGTGGGGCATTGCCAGGTGGTATCGGATGGTATCGAAAAGCCTTTAAAGTTTCAGCAAGCGATCAGGACAAAGTGTTTTATATCGATTTTGATGGCGTGTATCGCAACAGTGAAGTCTGGATTAATGGACAATATCTCGGTAAGCGACCATACGGATACAGTTCATTTCGCTATGAATTGACCCCTTACCTCAAGTACGGTACTGAAAACAATATCATCGCCGTAAAAGTGGATAATTCCCAGCAGCCAAACTCCCGCTGGTATTCCGGCAGCGGCATTTACCGAAATGTGTGGCTGGTGAAGGCAAACAAAATACACATCGATCATTGGGGTACCTTTATCACAACACCTGAAATTAGCGGTCAATCTGCAGAAATCAGTATTCAAACCACCGTGCGCAATGCTGACACGGAAGATAAAAACGTCACGATCAATACCCTGATCTATGATAATGAAAATAAACAAGTTGGCAACATCAGTTCCAAAGCGCTGGTCTTGAAAGACAGCACCACAGCAATCATTCAAGGACTGCAGGTAGACCAACCCATATTGTGGTCCATTGATCATCCCAATTTATACAAGGCCGTATCACAAGTAGAAATCAATGGTAAAATTGAAGATGAATATGAAACGCCATTCGGCATTCGTTCTTTTAGTTTTGACAAAGAAAAGGGTTTCATAATCAATGATGAACAAGTAAAGATACTTGGGGTTTGCGATCATCACGATCTGGGATGCCTCGGCGCCGCCATCAACACCCGGGCGCTGGAGCGGCAACTGGAAATACTGAAAGCGATGGGCTGCAACGGCATACGCACCTCTCACAATCCTCCCGCTCCGGAGCTGCTTGACTTGTGTGATAAAATGGGCTTTGTGGTGATGGACGAAGCATTTGACATGTGGAAAATGCAAAAGACCAAGTATGACTATCACCTCGACTGGGATCAGTGGCACAAACGGGACCTCGAAGACCTCGTATTGCGCGATCGCAATCACCCCAGCGTAATACTGTGGAGCATCGGCAACGAAATAATAGAACAATGGGACAGCACCGGCATTCCGATTGCCCGTGAATTGGCCGGTATCGTTAAAAACCTCGATACAACCAGACCCATTACCTCTGCATGCAATGGGGTAAGCCCCAATAATTTCATCATCCGGTCGGGCGCACTGGATGTGATCGGCACCAACTACCATCAACAAGTTTATGACTCTCTGCCGGAAATGTTTCCCGGAGGTACTTTCACCGCTTCTGAAACTACCTCAGCGCTGGCAACACGCGGGCATTACGATATGCCTTCCGACAGCATCAGAAGGTGGCCAATTCGATGGGACAAGCCATTTACAGGTAATCCCGATTTTACGTGTTCTTCTTATGATAATTGTTCGACCCCCTGGGGATCAACCCATGAAGAAAGCTGGAAAGTGATCAAAAAATATGACTTCCTTTCCGGCATGTTTATCTGGACCGGTTTCGATTATTTGGGCGAGCCCACCCCCTATTCGTGGCCGGCCCGCAGTTCCTACTTTGGCATTGTTGACCTGGCGGGGTTTCCGAAAGATGCTTATTACATGTATCAAAGTGAATGGACCGATAAGCCTGTTTTGCATCTATTCCCACACTGGAACTGGAGTGAAGGCGATACGGTGGACGTCTGGGTGTATACAAATGCCGAAGAAGTTGAACTTTTCCTCAACAACCAATCGTTGGGCACAAAAGAAAAAACCGGTGATGACCTGCATTTGATGTGGCGCGTTCCATTTTCACCGGGCACGTTAAAAGCCGTCGGGCGAAAGGACGGAAAAGAGTTTGCTGCCGATGAAGTGAAAACTGCCGGAGGGCCAGCCAAAATCATCCTCTCTGCCGACCGTTCTGACATTAAAGCAGATGGCAGCGACCTTTCCTTTGTCACTGTGAAAATCGTTGACAAAGATGGTACGGTCGTGCCGCATGCTGATAACCTGGTGAATTTTGATATTTCGGGTGAAGGAGCAATCGTTGGTGTAGATAATGGCCTTCAAACCAGCCACGAATCCTTCAAAGCCAATCACCATAAAGCGTTCAATGGCTTGTGCCTTGCCGTGATCCAATCTGCAGATAAAAGCGGAACCATCACGCTAAAAGCCAGTTCGGATGGGTTGGAAGGGGCGTCTGTGGAAATTGTGACGAAACAAAAGTAAGGGTTTAATTTTATTGGGATTATTTGATTGTGAATCTTACTTCCGGAGTAAAAGTTTTACCGCCCCATTTAATTTCAAATGCAGAAAAATATATACCTTGTTTTAAAGGAGAATTATTTGGGTTATCAAGCCATCTTACCTTGGCGATATAAAGTTCACTTTGCGGAGGTAGAGGTATAAAAATCGGCAAATTTATTTTAATACAACTAACAGGTGTCTCAAACGGTCTCCCAATCGGAATCAAATCATTTAATTGAGTTTCTTTATATACTAAAAAAAATTCCTCATTATCATTAGCCAAATCGCAAAAGTTATAATAATCGCTCAGTTCCAATGTATCTTTCGAATGATTAATCGCTTTTAGTGCCAATGTTATATCTGCTTCGGGACCAAATTGAAAACTTTGGTTTCCATCTTTATCGAGGACCATTAAATTTAGTTCCAGACCTTTTATTGCAGGATCTAAATCATTATCCCCACAACTCATAAAAAGAAGCGGGAGCAATCCAAATAAAAACTTAAATGATTTCATGATACTAAAAATTTAATTCAACCACTTATTATGACACGTGATGGACACAAATGGTTGCGAATAGAAATTTAAAATTACATATTTGGCCCCATTGTCCCGCTGATTCTCGTTTTCACGATAGATCAGCGCGTGGTTAATTATTATTGGATTAAGGCCACTGGCTCGAGCAATAGTCAGGTTTCGTGAATATCAGGCCCATTTTCAATCCCTCCTCCATAATAATTCCCTTAAATGCACTGCAGTATTAAGGGAAAATGACTTTTTCGTTGTCTTTACAATTAAATGGTATTGATGGCTTCATGAACATTAGCCAACATAACCATCTTTGCTCATTTTTTGGTTTTATACATTTTTTTTGATGTCACATAAAATTATATTCAAACACTAATCTTAAACCTCTAAAATTATGATCCGAGATCACTCCTTGCTTTCTAAACTTTTAAAAATCACCGGCACTTTGGCGATGCTGCTTTTGATGTCGTTGCTGGTGAGTGCCCAGAAATTCAAACTGATTAATGAACCGGTGGATATCAGCGGAGATTTCCGGGATTTTACCAATACCTATTACCTCGCAGACAGCCTGACGGATTTTGACCCGCAAACGGGAACGGGTCACGTGAAGTGGTTGCGGGCGCGCTATTTTAAGCGGATGGCCTTCAACAATGAACTGGCTACATTGCAGCCCCATCAGGGCAATGTTTTTCCGCAGATTGAATACCCTATTAATCCTGTTCTGCCCTTCTCCATCGAATTTGTTTCCGACAGAACCGTAAGAATCCACATGCTGACCGGGTTTGAAGCCAGACCGGAAAAAGATACATTAATGTTGGTCAAACAGCCGCCATATCTCGATAAATCCTGGAAATACACTAAAATTCCAGGAGGATATAAATATACCGGTCCTCACGGATCAGTCACGATCACCACTTATCCCTGGCATGTGGAATTCAGGGATGAACAGGGGCGCCTTCTGACAAGTACCAATCATTCCAGCGATAACAACGGTACCTATACTCCGGTGGTACCGTTTTCATTCGTGCGCCGATCTTCCGATTATTCGCGAAGCGTGGCTGCCGTATTCTCGCTTTCTCCGGAAGAAAAGATCTTTGGTTGCGGAGAGTCCTTCACCCAATTCAATAAGCGCGGTCAGAAAGAAGTTTTATGGACCGATGACGCCAACGGCGTACAAAACCGCGAAATGTACAAACCCATTCCTTTTTTCCTCAGCAGTCGTGGCTACGGCATGTTTATGCACACCTCCACGCCAATAACCTGTGATTTCGGCCACTCATTCAATGCCACCAACACGTTGATGATCGGCGACAATGTGGTAGATATCTTTGTTTTCCTGGGCAAACCCAAAGACATTCTCAACGAATATACCGACCTCACCGGTAAGTCACCCATGCCGCCGTTGTGGTCATTTGGTTTATGGATGAGCCGCATTACCTATTCCTCAGAAGAACAAGTTCGTGATGTTGCCACTAAACTTCGCGACTATAAAATACCCAGCGACGTGATCCACCTGGACGTTGGTTGGTTTGAAACCGATTGGCGCTGCGATTACGAATTTTCCACCTCACGGTTCAACGATCCTGAAAAAATGATCAGCGACCTGAAAAACGAAGGTTTTCATATATCGCTTTGGCAGTTACCCTATTTCGTTCCGAAAAACAAATTATTTCCTGAAATTGTCCGGAAGAAGCTCTATGTGAAAGACGAAAAAGGCAACCTGCCCTATGATGACGCCATCCTCGATTTCTCCAATCCACAGACTGTGACCTGGTACCAGGACCATCTGGCCTCCTTGCTAAAAATGGGAGTTGGCGCCATAAAGGTGGATTTTGGAGAAGCCGCGCCTCCTGATGGCTGGTACCATTCAGGAAGATCCGGATTTTATGAACATAACCTTTACCCATTGCGGTACAACAAGGCCGCCGCTGATATTACCAGAGAGATCACCGGAGACAACATCATCTGGGCACGCAGTGCCTGGGCCGGCAGCCAGCGATTTCCCCTGCATTGGGGTGGCGACGCCGCCAATACTTCCACCGCTATGGCAGCGACGCTCAGGGCTGGGTTGTCCTTTGGATTGTGCGGATTCTCATTCTGGAGCCATGATATTGGCGGGTTTGTATTGAAAACTCCGGAAGATGTGTATCGTCGATGGATGCCATTCGGTATGCTCTCCTCCCACAGCAGGTGCCATGGAGCGCCACCAAAAGAACCCTGGGAGTACGGCAAAACTTTTACCGATGAATTCCGGTTGGATGTAGATCTGAAATATCAACTGATGCCTTATATCTATGCTCAGGCCAAAGATTGCTCGGAACGGGGACTACCCATGCTGCGGGCACTTTTTGTAGAATTTCCCGACGATCCGGGATCATGGCAGATCGATGATGAATACCTGTTCGGTTCCGATATATTAGTAGCACCTTTACTGCAGGATAGCACCTTTGAACGGGATGTCTATCTGCCTCCTGGAAAATGGATCGATTACCAAAGCGGGAAGGAGTTTTCCGGCGGTTGGCATCATATCAAAGCCGGAAAGATCCCGGTGGTCATGTTGGTGCTTAGCGGCTCGGTCATTCCTCATATCAAGCTTGCCCAGTCGACCATGGATATGGACTGGTCTAAACTGGAACTGGAAGTATTCGAATCAGATATAACCACAGCCAAAGGCCTGGTTTGCCTGCCTTCAGATAATGTGCTCCATAAAATCAGCGTAGACAAAAAAGGCAATAATTTCCAATTAACAACCGATCCTTTGGGCGGCAAGGTGAAGTGGAATGTGGAATCTTACAGTGACTTTATCAAATAGTCGGGATAATTATTCAGGTAAATGCCCCGGAAGCCAGAAATGAATTTCTGGCTTTTTTAATTGTTTGCCTGTTATTAGTGAATATGATTAAATTTCCTTTTGGATATACCTGCTTTTAAGCAGACAAAAAGTTGGTCTATTGATATATTCCGTCCGGCGGCTCCATAGAGACACTGATTTGGGCGGTGGATGATCAGCCGTCTGACGGATATTTGGCTCCAAAATGCCGATCTCTCCAAGAACCCGTCTGACCGTCTCTTTCGCGCAAAGCATGCTAACGGTCGGACGGGGGCTTTGGTCGGACGTTTGGTCGGACGGGGACCTCCGTCGGACGGGGAGTACTGCTTCCGTCCGACGGCTCCATAGAGACGCTGATTTGGGCGGTGGATGATCAGTCGTCTGACGGATATTTGGCTCCTAACTGCCGATCTCTCCAAGAACCCGTCTGACCGCCTCTTTCGCGCAAAGCATGCTAACGGTCGGACGGGGGATTTGGTTGGACGGGGAGCTCCGTCGGACGGGGAGTACTGCTTCCGTCCGACGGCTCCATAGAGACGTTGATTTGGGCGGTGGATGATCAGCCGTCTGACGGATATTTGGCTCCAAAATGCCGATCTCTCCAAGAACCCGTCTGACCGTCTCTTTCGCGCAAAGCATGCTAACGGTCGGACGGGGGATTTGGTTGGACGGGGGCTTTGGTCGGACGGGGGCTTTGCGTCGGACGGGGGCTGTCGGACGGGAAGTACTGCTTCCGTCCGACGGCTCCATAGAGACATTGATTTAGACGGTGGATGATCAGCCGTCTGACGGATATTTGGCTCCAAAACGCCGATCTCTCCAAGAACCCGTCTGACCGTCTCTTTCGCGCAAAGCATGCTAACGGTCGGACGGGGGCTTTGGTCGGACGGGGACCTCCGTCGGACGGGGAGTACTGCTTCCGTCCGGTGGCTCCATAGAGACATTGATTTGGACGGTGGATGATCAGCCGTCTGACGGATATTTGGCTCCAAAACGCCGATCTCTCCAATAGCACACGATAGGTTCGTATTCCAGAAAATACAAAAAATCATCAGAACCAAATTTTCTTTTAAAAACGCCTGCTTTTAAGCTAAAGAAAAGTTGGTCTGTTGGGATATTTTAATTAAAATCCAATATTGGTTCCGACTATTGAGAATAATGTCCATAAACTTCATAACCATGTTTAAATCAAAGACTTTTTTCCTTATCGCATTCTTTACACTGATCTTCGCCAACACCCTAACACTCTTTGCCGAAGACGGCTATCGACTTTGGCTGCGGTATGATTTGATCAAAAATGCGGAGAAATTAAAAGAATACAGAATTAATATCAGATCCGTGGTATTGGCGGGTAGTTCTTCTACCATTGAAGTCGCCAGAGAGGAAATTCGCAATGGCTTGGAAGGATTATTGGGTAACAATATTTCCATTTCCAGCACACTTACAGTAAATGGCACCATACTCGCCGGCACTCCCAAAGCTTCTCCGTTGATCGCTTCCTTAAATCTTGGAGATCAGTTGAAAACCGTTGGAGAAGAAGGATATATCATCTTTAATTCCAAGGTGAACAACAAAAAATGCCTGGTAATTGCGGCGAATAATGATATTGGTGTTTTGTATGGGATTTTCAATTTTCTGAGGCTGATCCAAACAGAACAGGACATCTCGAACCTCAACATCCAAAGTTCGCCAAAAATCCAGCATCGCATCCTAAACCATTGGGACAACCTGAATGGCAGCGTAGAGCGGGGATATGCCGGTGCGTCGCTGTGGCAATGGGAGGAACTACCGGAATATAAAGACCGGCCGAGATATAAGGATTACGCCCGTGCCAATGCTTCTATTGGCATCAATGGCACGGTGTTAAACAATGTGAACGCCAATGCCACCATCCTCACAGAAGTTTACTTGAAGAAGGTGGCTGCGCTGGCAGATGTTTTCAGGCCTTATGGCATCAAATTATACCTGTCGGCCCGGTTTAGCGCTCCCATGGAAATCGGCAAACTACCCACTGCGGATCCGCTCAATCCTGATGTGCAGGAGTGGTGGAGAAATAAAGTAACTGAGATTTATAGCTTAATACCGGATTTTGGCGGTTTCCTGGTGAAAGCCAATTCCGAGGGACAGCCAGGTCCTCAAAATTATGGCAGAACACATGCCGATGGCGCCAATATGTTGGCCGATGCACTCGAACCTTTTGGGGGTATTGTGATGTGGCGTGCTTTTGTTTACCAGGATGATCCCAACCAGGACCGTGCGAAACAGGCTTACAAGGAGTTTAAACCGCTGGATGGCCAGTTCAGAAAAAATGTATTGATCCAGGTAAAAAACGGCCCTATTGACTTTCAACCCAGAGAACCCTTTAGCCCTTTGTTCGGAGCTATGCCCCACACACCACTTATGATGGAATTCCAAATCACCCAGGAATACCTCGGCCAAGGCATCCATCTCACCTATCTGGCCCCTTTGTACAAAGAGTGCCTTGACAGTGACACTTACGCCAAGGGACCAGGGTCGCTGGTATCGAAGGTAATCGATGGCAGTCTGGACCATTACAGTACCACTGGCATTGCCGGGGTATCCAATATTGGTTCAGACCGAAATTGGTGCGGCCATCCCTTTGCGCAGGCCAACTGGTACGCTTATGGCCGGTTGGCCTGGAATCACGACCTCTCTTCCGAAACGATCGCCGAAGAATGGATTCGGATGACTTTCAGTAATGATGAGACGGTGCTCCGACCCATCATGTCGATGATGATGCTTTCCAGAAAGGCCGCGGTAGATTATCGCACCCCGCTGGGTTTACACCATATTATGGCGAGAGGCCATCACTACGGGCCCGGGCCCTGGGTAGAAGGAGGACGCGCAGACTGGACCGCTGTTTATTATCACAATGCAGATTCCATCGGAATAGGATTTGACCGCACTGCCACCGGAAGTGATGCTGTCAGTCAGTATTTTCCTCCGGCGGCGCAAAAATTTGCCAGCCTTAAGTCCTGTCCGGAAGATCTTTTGCTTTGGTTCCATCATGTTCCCTGGGCTTACAAATTAAAATCAGGAAGCACCTTGTGGAACGAACTCTGTCATCGATATTATTTGGGCGTAGACGAAGTACGTCAAATTCAGGATACCTGGAACAGCCTGAAAGATAAAATTGACCAGCAGCGATTTGAACATGTTCGGGCGCTGCTTGAAATACAATTGCATGATGCCGCAGTCTGGCGTGACGCCTGCGTGCTTTATTTTCAAACTTTCTCAAAAATGCCTTTGCCATCCGGCCTGCAAAAGCCAGATCATGATCTGGCTTACTATGAGCACTTGAATTTGAAATTTTGACCTCGGTAAAGTTCAAAGCATGTCTTATCAGGGAGAGAGTACATAAAAGATTGGCCTGGCTTACCTAAGTTTTTCTACTCACCAAGTAATAGAAGAATGATTTCTTATACAGTTCCATGTGCTCTGTAAATTCTGATAGTGGGAAATAAATGTGGGATTGAAAGCGGTGCGTAAAGGAACTTCTTAACCTCAATTTCCTCAACCCACTATAAATGATATCGATTGTTAGTCAGCAAGTTATTTCTCTTTTAGACCAAATGATTAACTTAGTAATATATGGTATAATAAACGGAATAGTTATTACTTTAACAAAGAAGTTCTGTCTTGCTAAAAAGACTTTGTAACCGATGAAAGAAATAATTGAAACGACTCAACTTGAATTTGATAAAAGTGCCTTTCTGATTGACTTGGTAAGGCACGAAATTGGAAAATTGTACATTGAAATCATCCAGACTATCAGCAATGAAAATGATGGTGTTCAGACAATTAAAGTTAACCCGACTATCCTGACAGATGTACTTAAGGTACTTCAAAATTATCAGGCCAAAATTCCAGCCACAGACAAGATTCAAACAAAACACTTAACAGACTCAGATCAACAAAAAATCCAAGACAGATATTTCAAAGGTGTTACCATTAAAGACTTAGCTGTTCAATTTGATCAGACCGAAGAACTAATTGAAATGGTATTGAGAAATAAAGGAATCCAAATTGTTTCAAACGAATTACCAAAACAAAAATATTGGCGAAAACGAAAACGAACTCGATGAAAGTCATTTACAAAATCATTTATCCAAACGGAAAAATTTACGTTGGACTGGATTTGACGGACAGTATTAACTATTTCGGAAGTGCCAAAGCAAAGTTAATTGAACAGGATTTCACAAGAGAGGAAAAATGTGATTTCACAATCAGAAAGGAAATTCTATGGAAATCTGAAACCACCAGCCACTAACAGACGATCAACCCCATTTGTAGTGAATAATCTGCTAGGAACAGAAAAGGAAAATGAGAAAGAAAATTAATCAGGCTTTAAAAGACACCACCGCTCCTACGGATTCAACCGGCTGAATAATGATTCACCCTGCGAACGCAGTCCTTTAGATTCCGCAACCGGCGCCTCCAATACATCGTTTTTGATGGCCTCTATTGCTTCATTTACGAAATCCAGCACGCGCATGCCACCATGAGATTGCGATTTGTCACTTCGCCTGTCGTGACCCAATTCGGTGTCTACTGAAGGTGGGATGATTTCGAAAACTTTAACAGAAGTATTTCGCAACTGATACCTCAAGGACATTGAATAAGAATGAATAGCCGCTTTGGTAGCGCAGTAAACCGGCATAAAAGCCAGCGGAACAAATGCCAGTCCGGAAGAAATATTAATGATGGCGGCATCATCCTTCTTTCCCAGGTGATCCGCCAGCAATGATGAGAGATGTATCGGAGCAACGAGATTCGTTTCAATTTCTGTAGTAACCTTTTCAATAGGAACTGGTTTTGTTAAATCAAATGCATATTGAACCCCCGCATTATTAACGAGAATGTTCAAATCAGGATATTTATTCATGATCCAACGGCATAACTCCTCACGCTCATCAGGAATATTGACATCACATTTTCTGATAATCAAATCAGGATTTTCCTGATGTATCTGGTCCAGTCTATCGAATCTTCTGCCGCAAACAATTACGGTATTTCCCAATTTATTGAATTCTTCAGCCATGATTTTTCCGATACCGGAAGTGCCTCCGGTAATGAGTATGGTATGTCCCTGGATTTTCATTCATTTATTATTAATCGTAAACAAACCCATTTTACAAGAAACTATCCTGAAAGCTAATAGGTTAACTTCTTCCCGGTGTTTTTATTCCTCTTTTGAGATGGCTTCTGCAGGTTGTTGTATTTTTATTGAATTGAATGCAGCTAGCGCACTCACAATCAGGATCACTACCAAAATATAGTAGATAAACGATGGAACGGGTATCGGATCGCCCTGGGCATATGAATGCAGGCCCGACAAATAATAATTAACCCCAAAGTACGTCATCAGTACCGAACCAAAACCCATCATTGCACCAAAATTAGTGCTAAAAAGGCTTTTCATGGACGGTATCAATCGCAAGTGCAAAATGAACGTATACACAATAATAGTAATCAATGACCATGTTTCTTTCGGGTCCCAGCCCCAATATCTTCCCCACGACTCATTGGCCCACACACCACCAAGAAAATTTCCGATGGTAAGAAGCACCAACCCAATCATCATCGCCATCTCAATGATATAGGTGAGTTCTCTGATGGTCAAATTGATGCGAAGAATGTTTTTTGAATTTCTGAATATCATCAGGCTCAGGTTAAGAAAACCCATAATGGAAGCCAGAGCGAAGAATCCGTAACTGGCGGTTATGGTCGCCACATGGATTGTTAGCCAGTAAGATTTCAACACGGGTACCAGATTGGTGATTTCCGGATTTAACCAACTCATATGCGCCGTGAGCAAAGTAATCCCCGCCAAAATAGCCGTTAAAGCCAGCGTAATGGTTGATTTTTTGCGAAGAATTAAACCGGCCAACATGATCGCCCAGGCAATATAAATCATCGATTCATAACCATTGCTCCATGGCGCATGACCGGAAATATACCAGCGAATGGCCAAACCCAAAGTTTGTACGGCAAAAGCAATCCAAAGTAAAAGGAGAAGTACCGTTGTCGTCTTTTTAAATTCCAGTCTGGGAATAAACAGTTGCAATAAAAATAAAGCCAGAAGCACCATGCCAAAGGTTAAGTATATGGGAAACAGCCGGTAAAAAATATTGGCCTTATTATAAAATATTTCCAGGCTGATCTTGGCTTGTGCAGGAATAACTGCTTTGCCCAGCAGTTTTTGCTGATCTTTTAAAGCACTCAATACAGCAGTTGCCTGGGCATAATCATTAGATTGTACCGCCTGTTTTAATTTGGCCAAATAATCATCAAGAGTGACCTTGTGCTTCACGGAATCAACCCTGGTTGTATACCGAAGGAACTCAGATTGTGCCCCCCAACGATGACTTGGATTGCCTGGCAAAGGAAAGATGGCTAAAAAACCTCCCCCGATCATCATACTGCAAACATTGAGCCTTTCATCAACAGAAATCAGTTCCTTTTCCAATTGTGAGCGTAATGCGGGTGATTTTTCATATGCCTTATCAATCTGGTCTTTCAACCTGTATTTTCCCTGATCATTAAAGAAATCCAGGAATGAGGCATAATCTCCGGATATACCCAGCATTTTTTGAACCTTCTCATCATATACTTTGATGAGAGGAACCTGACGCCATTCAGCAGGTTGAAGCAGCATACCTAAAATGACCTGATCGGCTGTCAGACTATTGTAACTGTTCTTTTTATAAATTTTCCTGAGGTACTCACTGGTCACGGTATTTACAGGAACAATTCTGCCTTCTTTAGTTTGAACCAATAGCCTGCCGAATAACTCGGCTTGTTGTTTGTTTACAGTAATCAGGTCTTGCGGAATATCGTTTGCCATCACGGAACCAACAGAAAGGATAGAAACCACCAAAACCAAAAACACTTTGATCAATTTCTTGCGTTCCTCATGCGTTTCCTTAATTAATTCAGACAACTTGGCAAACCTGGTCTTTGGGGTGAACAGCGAAAGCAACAGGCTTACAAATAATAAAAAATAACCTGTGTAAGTGACGGTGGTCCCCAACACGTCGTGGTTTACGGAAAGTATGGTGCCTTTTTCATCGGTGTCATACGAAGACTGATAAAACCGAAAGCCTTTATACGATAGTATGTTATTCATAAAAATCTTATAAGGCATTTCTACATGGTTATTTGCATCAGTCAAGGTGATTTCACTGGCAAAAGATGAAGGGCTCTGAGAACCAGGGTACCGTTCCAGTATAAACTTATTCAGATGTAAAGAAAAAGGCAATAGCCAATAAGACGACCCTACACTGGCAGTAAACTTAACACCGCCAACAGTAAAATTCTCTTCTTCTCCAACAACTCCTGGACCTCCTGCCAAATTTATTGTTTTCGATTGCCCGTCGACGGAAGCTTCTAAAACAGCAATACCAGGGCCTGAATCCGATTCCTGCTCGGATGGAGCTAAAGTAAGTTTGGCCTTTTTATCAAGCGCCTTTAAGACAAACATAATATTCCCAATGTGATAGATCTCCATCAGCTTGATTGGATGCCAGCTTCCACTCGTTAATGTATCCATTTGGGAAGTATGCATATCAATATGCAGCAGGGGTAACGGTGTATATACTAGAAGCGAGTCTCCGGATACATGAATTTGAACAGCATCGCCTCCAACCTCAGCATCAAGAACAAAAGACAATCCACCAACATCCAATGATTCCTTATCTTTTAAATAATAGACTTTTCTACCAACCGTAGTCGCTGCAATTAAAGTCAATATCGGGGCCCCGGTGTCATCCTGCTTCACAACTTGCATTGTATTCGGCATAAACTGTTTGATGGCCAGGTTGATTTTTTTGCCATTTAAAGTACTTTCTTCATCAAAAATTTGGTGAACAACCGGTGTAAGCCACACTTTCTTATAAATAGTCTCCGTTTGCTGACCTTCACTCATTTGTATATAGGCATAAGAATCAGCCGACACAAAACGGTCCGCAGTCTGGTTTTCCCTGATATGCATTTGTCCTTCGTAACCAAAATAATGTGTGATTCCGGCACCGATGATGATCACAATGAAGGCTAAATGAATGAGTAGAATATTCCATTTACTCTTCTTATAGAGTTTTTTAGTGAATATCATCCCACTAAAATTAATAATCATCAAAACCATAATACCCTGAAACCACCAGGAATGATATATGAGTACCTTTGCTGTAGTGGCGTCAAAATCATTTTCAATAAAAGTGGCATACCCCATAGACATGGCAAAAACCAGTAGCAACATGCCCATAAAAACTCCGGAAAAAATAAATTTGAAAAATTTCATAACCTTGCTTTTCATTTACCCGCACTAAACCATTTGCACAACTGCAAAAACACAATTCCTGTCAGCATTGATTATCAATACTATCGCAGGACTTCTTATTTAATCAATTTTGTGAGCATATCAAAAAGTCCAGGCTTTTAGCCTGAACTTTGCAGTATACTCTATGTTGCTGCCAATCAATACAGATATCGATGGCAATCAGAACACAAACCTTCGTGATAATCTTCTTTCAATTCCTTTGGATGAACAAACTCAAGTTTATCATTAAGTGTGGCAAATTGTTCATGCCCGGGTTTACCCTGAAAAACTATGGTGTGGCAGAGATTACAATCTTTTGATATGACCTTCCCACTTTCACTTTCGTGTTTGTCATCATGACATCTGAAACATCCATTATAAGTTTTATGTCCGATGTGACTCGGATAAGCATCCCAATTTGCATGCATTTCCGGAAACATATTGTGATCGAATTCGTCAATAATCCCATTGATGGCCTTATCAACATCATCTTGTCGCGAAGCCAAGACCACAGGCATGTTTTCTTTGTAATAATCCATGGTGTAATTCTTGATTTTAAGCTTTGCAGAATCCGTGTTATTGTAAGGATCGACAAAAAGATCCATGGCAACTTTCTTGATATACGGGAGATCTTTTGGAATTATTCCTGCAGTCATCGCCTGGTCAACAAATTCCGGCGGAGTATAGAACAGATGCGAAGGCCGGTTGTGGCAATCCATGCAATCCATTTCACGGGTTTCAGCAGAAGCTAACTTCTTTTCGCTCAGCGGATCTTCCGTATCTTGATATAATGTCTCTTTACCGGTTTCAAGGTTTGTATATTTAACCCAGGGAATTTCTTCGCGATTGTCACGCCGTGGGATATATTCAATTTTTACATTCGGATTGATATGCCAGTGAATACCTTCCGACAATCCCAATGCGCTGTGTTCGGGTCCAATTTTCATTTGTAATCCAATATCCCATTCAGTATTTAAACTATCAGTCAGAAAATGTTTGGTTGTCTGTAATTGCCTGGAATAGAATTTCTGTGGCCAATGACACTCTTCACAGGTTTCCCTGGCCGGTCTCAAATCGTGAATTGGGGTGGGAATAGGCCGGTCGAAATCATTGGTTAGTACGGCATACACCTGGTGTAAACCTGATAATTTGGATCGAACATACCAATCGGCTCCACTACCTACATGGCAATCAACACAAGCTACCCTGGCGTGCGGTGAATTTTGATATGCGGTATATTCCGGTTTCATTACTTCATGACATAATGTACCACAGAATTTTACAGATTCGGTAAAATGAAATGCCTCATAACTCCCTACACCCGTCAGAAACAGGAAGAACACACTACCGACTATAAATATCAAAATCGCATTGCGATATTGAGAAATATTCAGGTCGACAATGGGCCATGATTTTTTTATGTATTCTTTTACCCTCTTTTTTCTTCTTCTTACTTCTACCATCATCCCTATCGGAATAAGGATCAAGCCCAAAACCAGGAAAACCGGTAATATAATGTAGGTGAATAGCCCCAGATAGCTGCTACTTTTGATAAATACAAAACCAACAACCGCTAAAAATGCCATTGTAAAAAGACTGATCAAGGCTAATGTTGTGCCTATAAAAGAGGTCAGGTTATAATAAGATCTTGGTAACTTCATTGCCCAAAAAATTGTTGTGAAACATTTCTTTTAAAAAATAATTGCTTATCGCGTATAATTTTAAATATATACATCCGGTTTTAAGTTCAAGCCTGTTACAACCTGAACATCTCACCTATATCATTAAAACATTTTATTATTCACCATTAATCGAATTAGAAGCTCTAAATCCCACATCACCATAGCTTTTTTGCTTATCATAAAGATTTTTCATTAAAAGATCTTCCGGGATTTCCCCATTAAGTATTTTGTTCAATACCCGGTTTCAATTAATCCATGATTTAAATAAAAAAATCCAATAAAAACACTGACCTTATTCATTGTTTTTTAGAAATAATAGTGTATGAAAGCGTAAATAATTGGCATTCATTGCTTCTGAAATACTAACGGTATCGCTAAGTGAATTTAATTTGCGGGTGTTTTGGGAATTGTAGATATATTGGATACAAATAAGGGGAATAAAATTCCCCTTATCATTTTTAATACTGAAGTCGGATTATTTCAATGTTCTCAGATAATTGATCAGCAACCAGCGATCTTCTTCGCTCGGTATTTTCTTCTCAAAGTTTGGCATTTCATCTTTCCCAATAATGGCTTTGTAATACAATTCACCATCAGTTTGTGACTGTACTTCGGAAGATGTAAAATCCCTTAATTCAGTTTTGAGTTCAGCAGCTTTGGTGCCATCGCCAAAACCTTCTTTGCCATGGCATGACTGGCAATGCTTTTTGTATAGGCTTTTGCCAATACCATCATCATCTGAAGCATCTTTTTGTGGATTTTTCATGGTCTTGTACTTCGCTGGCACAACCCAATCGTCCTGTACTGTCAGATGTGATGTAAATGAGAGCAGACCGAGTGTAAAAAAAGCGGTCAATGTCATAATACCAAGTGATTTTAAATTCGTTTTCATGTTATTTCATTTTTAATCCAATAAAAAATTATACTCTTTAAAAATTAAATTATATACTCCAAATTCCATACCATAAATTTAATAATAAATTTACACAGGTTCCTCTTTTATCTTCCTGATTTTGTTAAGCTTATAAACCGATAAAAAGAAATGATACCACGCGCCGGTCAAAACAACGAATACTGAAAAGATCATCCATAATGGGGCCTCATCTGTCCATAGTTTCCGGGGTAACGGTTTTATTTCGTAGGAAACCGGAATTCCCCAATCCACATTGCCCCTTTGTTCTACAGTAGCAAAGTTATCATTATCTTCAATACGAGCGATTACAGTAATGGCGCCTGTGGAATCTCCCGGAATATCGTTTGGGAATTCCAGGCTTGCCATACCATTTTCATCGGTTTCTATTTGTCCGATGGGTAATATGCTGAATAATCTGGCTACACCCATATTAATATCCAATGCTTCAACAGGCATTTTTTCACCACTTGGCATGATTTGATTGGCAACAACATGCACGTATTTGACAGAATCTTCGATATCGAATGTAATGTCAAAGTTCAGATCGGAAACTTCCAATTCGTTAGAAGCCGAACGGTAAGAATCATCTCCATCAAAAGATGCTTCAAACAGGGTCTTACCTTCTTCATCGACGGGAAATTTGTATCCTGAAGCAATCTCTAAGATTGCCTTACCCTCATCATTAGTTGCAATGCTGGCCAATTCTACTGTAGAATCATTAGCGGAAGCAGTAAACAGGACGTCAGCACCTGCAACATTATGCATGTCACGGCCACTTCCTGCTAACAACCCAACGGTAATTTTCTTTTCACCATTGGGCATCTTAGCAAAATATAATTTTATTCTGGTCCGCTCTTTTTCCTTTTGGCCATTGGCTTGAAAACAAAGGCCGAATATCCCTATGAATAGCATCATCAGGATCTGGCGGCCTTTCAATAAAAATATCTTTTTGATTTCCATGATAATTTTTAGCTCTTAATTTCCTGTTACTTTAAAACGCAACTTCGGCTTAGCACCATCCTCGGTATCTTCCACCTCTGAAACCGGAACAATTGGCGCCACTTTCGATGCAATAATAAAAATCAGGACCATCAATGCTATCCCGGAAAAAGTTAATGCCAACTCAACCCAGGAAGGCGAATAATGTACCCAATGCTCGCGTGTATCCTGAATAGGAATAAAAGGAGTTTCCAGCGTAGGTACAACGATCAAATAACGTTTCACCCATAATGCCAGCACTATGAAGAAAGAAACCAATGAGACACTATTGACCGTTCTAAACCAGGGAATAGTGATGACAATGATCGGTACGACTACGGCAAATAAAACATGGAAAAGTCCCAACCAGCCAAACATTGAAAAATCAAACAATTTGCCAAACAAAATATTGTTGGTCTTGGTGAGATTATACCACTCTGTGATGTATTCACTGAAAGAGAAATAGGCATAAAAAAGCGTAATCAATACCAGGCCAAAAGCCAAATAACTGAATTGTTTATTGGTAAAGTGAGCCTCTAGCTTTCCGATTTTTCTGTAGATCCACATGATCACTATCAATAGCGCCAAACCGGAATATGTGGCCGTAACAACGAAATATGGTCCAAAAATGGTGCTGTGCCAACCTGGTCTGAGACTCATCCCAAACAACCACGATAATAATGAGTAGGCAATAATGGCTGTTGGAATAATGATCGCTGCCATGATATCATGGGCTTGGTGCAAATATTTTTTTTGCAATGGAGAACCATAGTAGCCCAACGATAATACTTTATAGCATTTTTTTCTCCAATTGGCCACCTTCAGATCGGGCAAATCACGCAGTTTGGCAAAATCACGAATATGCGTGAAATACAAAAAAGCAATACAAAACACCAGGTCTGTTGAAATGGCAATCACGTCCCATGTAATAGGAGATTGTATCCGGCCATATATGAATAAATATTGGATCCTATCCAGGCGACCAAGACAAAACAAAATGAATGGTGCACCTACGATTAAGGAAGACACCGTAATCAGTTCTGCAATCCTCAAAAAGGGCTTACCCCAGGAAATTCTCAGCAACTGAAAAGTACAACTTATCAATGCACCTGCATAACTTAAACCCATGAAAAACACGAAATTGGCAGTATAAATACCCCAAACCACATTGTCTCTCATTCCGGTGATAATCTGCCCTTCCTGAAATTGACGCATGAGGGCATACATACCAAAAAGTACAATAACTATTAAAAAACCAACCCAGACATACCATTTTACTGTTGGTCTTTCAAGATTGGGAATAAATTCTTTTATTGAAATACTACTAGTTTCCACGGCCTGTTAATCGTTGGGATTGTTACCAGAAATAATATTATCATAAATATGCTGCTTTGCTTCAGGCAGATCCTTCAGTCCACTTTCATAATCGAACATCCTATCCACAGGTGGCAAATAATATACATTGGGTTTTGTTCCCAATTCTTCACGATAGCGATAACCGGCCCTTTCTTTAATCAGTTTTTTAAATCTCAGGGTTTCCGTTCCATTAGATACCGCATCTTCATTCATATCTCCAAAGTAAATGGCGCCCATAGGGCAACTACTGGCACAATAGGGCAATTTCCCTTCTCTGGCACGGTCAGGACAGAAATCACACTTACCAATTGTACCCATCTGGGCGGGAACACTGGTTTCCGGGCTATAATCTTCTTTTGGCACTGAAGTTTCCGGCGGTTTCTTCCAATTAAATACACGCACAGAATATGGACATGCCACAACACAGAATTTGCATCCGATACAACGATCCACATCTACCAATACCAGATTGTCCTGTCGCTTGAAAGTTGCACCTACCGGGCAAACTTTCACACAAGGAGGGTTATCACAATGAAAGCATTGACGCGGAAACCAGTATGGTTCTCCGTGATCATTATCTTTCATCAAATAAACCTTAAGCCATTCAACATCGGGAGCCAGGTTGTGTCCTTTTTGACAACCCGCAATACATTGTCTGGCATTTTTACAGCGGGCAAGATCAATAACCATCACAAATTTCCGCCCCGGTATCCCGTGTCTGGCAGCAATGCCTTTTGGGGGTTCACAGGGATCAATTTTACATTCCTTCTTTTTTTCAATTTCTATGACCTTCCCATCGGTGGTCAATACCTTTACCTTCTCGCCGGTACTTTTTGTTTCTTGTTGATTCGCAGCAAAGACAGTTCCAGCTCCTGCTGCCAGTACCGTCCCCATTTTTAAACTGTTCTGAAGAAATTTCCGACGATTTGTTGCTTTTTTATCGTCACTCATCACTTTTCCTTTCTTAAAAATTCCACAAACGTGTTAAGTTAAAGCCCAATGCAATGCCACGATCACCAAATTTATTGGTGTTGTAGGCCAAATTATACTGGGGTAAGATCGACCGGTAAGTAGTGAGAAATATCTGAAAAACGTGAGCACTTGTAGCTACCTCAAAGGCAATCGCAATATTGGGCTCCGGTCCGGCCTCTTTCGTTAAAGCTCCGTGTATTTCATCATTGACAGTATATTTGAACAGCGGTTGGGTGTATTCAAATAATATAGAACTTTGTGAACTCACTTTCAACCTGGCAGCAATGCTGACCGCCGACATATAATTGGTATACAAGGTATCTACCGTATTGAAGAATGAGAGCATGTAAGATGCCTGAAGGGAGAACTTCGGGGTAAACCGACGTGAAACGATGAGTTGATTGAAATAGGACAATCGATGCACGCCTTTGGTGAAATTACTTCCATCCCTTGTGTCGACCACCATGTTTCCAAAATACGTTACATTTACCGGACTGCCTCCGGAACGACTTTGCTGCAAGATTTTACCTTTAATATTGAAGTCAATATATGGATTGGTGACGTCTTTCTTGGTGAGGCCAAATCCGATGCCCAGCCGGTTGGTCAATGTGTAACTGAATCCCAATCTGATATTTGAAGGTGCAAATATTCCATACATATCCTTGGCACCATTACTTATTGTTCCAAAACGGTGTTGAATATTCCATTCCAGGGTTTTGGCCGTGTTTATCACATCAGTTTGGTTATCAATCAATACAGCACTTTCAAATGCCTTTCTTTCGGGTTTGGGTTTTTCGCTTTTTTCATTGTCCTGAGCCATTGCAATATTCGCAAGAACCACCAGGTTAAAAAGTACAAATGGGTATAAAAATTTAAGCTTTTTCATTGTTTTAATTATTTGGGGCTCCTTGTTCAATCCATGTTAAAATTATTTTCCTATCCTGATCCGAGGCATAAACAGCCATCGAACCACCGGTATTTATCTTATGATACAGTAAACTTTGCTCTGGGTCGTTCACATCGATATATCCAAACTGAAGGCTGTTATAAGCTTTGTCAGGAGTCAGGTTCGGAGGTATACCATTATCAAAATGACATCCCGAAATGGCACATTTCACATCAAAAATTGGCATGGCTATGTCATTCGAAAAACTAACGGTATCCGGTACTTCTATGGGTTTGTATTCGTTGGTGTCAAACGTACAAGAGGCCAAACCCAATAAAAAGAGAATAACAACCAGAAATATACTTCCTAATTGATGTTCCGATCTATTTTGATATTTAGTTAACTGACTTTTCATCTTCTTTTGTTTATTACTCATTTCACAAAAATCAACTGATTGTCTGCACCACCCACAAGATTCAAATTGTCATTATCGCTCAAGTAAATGCCAAAGCTATAGCTTGTTCCCGGAGCGGATGTAAATTGAATATCGTCATCATTGCCTGTATTCAGTTTTCTGATTAACAGCAATTTGTATCCTGAATTTTCATTGTCAACATTGATTCTCGCCAATTGAACATTGGACGTGGCCTTAACATCAGCACTACTGCCACTCGGCATTTGTAATACATACCCCGGGATACCGGCAAATGCCTTCAGACGTGCTCCTAGATTGGTTTGTTCTTCAGAAGTCAAGCCATTCCAATATCTGGCACCTGTGTGTGTTTCTACATTACCAATAATATTGTCCAATTGGGTTTGAGTATACCGATTTAACCAACCCGGGACATTCAACGCCACACCGGTGTTATGGAAAGCTCCATTTCCCTCTCCTCCTTTGCCATGACAAAAGCCACAAGCAACCTGGAAAACGGATTCACCTTCAATAATATCTCCGGTAAAATCAGATTTATTCATGAGGTAAAAAGCCGGATCCAAAATAGTCGAACCAGCCGGATCCCGATTTAATTGCTGGTCATCACCACTCCATTGATATTTTGGTCCCGACCGGTCATCATCAGAATTCATGGCATTTCGAACGTATGAAGGAGTGCCTCCATCCAATGTCCAGTTGAAATCAGCGCCATGCATGTCAACTGCATATCCCACTGGCTCTGAAAGCGCCAAGCTCCATTTCCAGACATCTTTTTCCCCTGCATTTTTTTCGAATGACAGAATCAAATCGTCATCACTGCGCTGGGAAGTCCAGCCAAAACGATCATCATTTTTATGAGGATCCTCCGGACCATTATATAGCCAGTTTGCCTGAGAAACATTAAACGTTTTGTCTTGCCAGGCAACAAGCACATATAAATTCACATCATCATATGCTGCCTTGAGTGTAAGATCAGCCTCACTGCCCTGGTTAAAGTCTTCAAGGCCATTATACATACCGTTCATATTCAACAATCCATCCGTTTCCTCAACCTGTTGGGTAACAACATTTTTCACTGGTATTTTTACATAATCGGCAGTTGTCCAATAGGAAGAATTTATACTATTGGGAGCCTGACTGGCAAATGCCGCTTCCAGAGAAGATTTTTGTTCAGATACTGGAGGAATTGATACTTCGTTGGTATCCAAGGTACATGACGCATTGATGACCATCACAAAAGCACATGCCATAATAAATTTTACGTACCCTTCCATGATTTTAGCTTAATTTATGGTTATCCCTATATTCGATGTTTTTACATCAGTTAAAAAAATTCAATTTCTGGCGGTTTGAATGCAGCTCAAAAATCTGGATTCTCACAGTACAAATTTGAGTCATTAATGCTTTTAACCCAATTAGAAGGAGGAGATATAATCTGGGATAATCATGATTTTTATAAATCATTTTTTGATTTATATCATAAAAATAAATGAGTTAAATCCTTTTATCCTTATTAAACCTTGTCGTAAATTCATCAATGAAAGTACTTTTAAGCGAAAATTGATATTTTTTACATGAATGTGATGAGTGAATTTAAGAACAAGTACAAGTGTATCAATTGTAATCATTGTTTCAAGCATAATACGCTGTTTCAATTGCTGAAGCAAAAGGAGGTGGAGTTCCTCAACACCAACAGATTGGAAGTTGATTTTAAGGCCGGTGAAATCATCTGTAAACAGGGCACACCCCTCACCCATGTGGTTTTGTTGAATCACGGTTTGGGGAAAGCATATATTGAAGGTCATAAAGGTCGCAACCTGATCATTTCCCTGACAGGTCCATATGAAATAAATGGAGGCCCCGGAATGTATGTGGATATGCGTCACCATTATTCGGTGATGGCGCTGGTGGATTGCAGTGTTTGTTTCATCGATGCAAATTCATTTAAAGGGATTATTCGTAAAAATCCAATTTTCGCTGATGCCTTTCTTAGAGAATGTTCTTCCCGTACACTTTATACTTTCAACCGGTTTCTGATCCTGACGCAAAAAAATATGGAGGGACGGATTGCCGAAGCCATTATTTATCTTCACGAAAATGTCTATAACAATGGCAAAATAGAATATTTGACGAAACAGGATTTCGCGGAACTTACCGGTATGACTAAAGAAAGTGCAATCAGGGTCATGAAAGATTTCAAAGACGAAGGTATTATTTTGGAAGAGCACAACACAATTGATATCCTCAATGAGAAAGCGCTCAGACAGATTGCCGCTAATGGCTAAACAACAATTTATTTCTCCTATTGACAGACTTGAGGGTGAATGATCTCTCTATTTGAAAAACAATAATAACAAAAAGGACTGCCCCTTTGCAGGACAGTCCTTGAAGTGCTATTCTTTCAACGAATGATGATTAATCAAACGCTGTTATTGAGTTTTGCAATAATGCTTCTACATATTTGAAATTGTGAACACCCATACTGCGATCATCAGAGATCAGTTCATAATTGTACAATGCTCCAGCCTGATCGACAGCGTAAGTACCTGTTTGGATGGAGCCATCATCTGCCAGAAGTCCAGCAGTAACCAATTTATCCTTTAACGTTGCCAATAAATTGGCAACAGAAATTTGTCGTGCATTTTCATCGAGGGTATTTATCTCTCCATTATGGCAAGCTTCGGCATTGCATGCACTCAACATCGGATTGAAAGAGTGATTGCCCTGATCCATATGACAAACTACGCAAGTAGCACCTTTGGTATGAGGGGTTTCATTCGGATAATCCAGACCAGTCATTTCATATCCACCCAAACCTTTAAGTATAGTAGATTGCGGGCCATGATGTGGACCATAATGCGAAGAACTAACTTTAAATTGACCATTAACATCCGCGACAGGAGGTATTGTTCTCGGCTGATGACAGTTGGCACAGAGATTACTCGGATCTGCAAAATCGATGGTTACAGGATCCATTCCCGCTGCCCTGTACATTAACAATTCTATCGGGGCTGTTGTCCGAAGTGCATAGTCAGGCGGTTCTGCCAGATCCAGGGTTTCATGGAAATTATGGCACGTTTGGCATTGGATTCTCGTCGGAAACGCAAAACCATGAGCAGCAGCATCAGCACCTGTATACATTTTTTCAATAAAACCTTCATTGGAATGACAAACTGAACAAGCGGCTGTCTCACCTTCACTCACTGTTGTTCCACTGGCGTGACCTGAAGCTTCATACTCAATGGTTCTTTTTTCCCTAATATCGGGATTATGGCATTCAAGACATCCCGCATTACCTGCTACGCCCGGGGTTCCGTCATCTCCTTTAGGTCCCGTTGGTCCCGCTGGACCTACCGGCCCTGCCGGTCCCATCGGTCCCTCACAACCTGTTAAGAAACCAATGCCAACGACACAAAGTCCAGTTAGCATGATATTGTATAATGTATTCCTTTTCATGATAAAAAAATTACTTGTTTAAAAAATCAATATGTTGCTCTTCTAATTGGGTATAAAATTACGGGTAGGCTGTGAACAGAGCAAAAATAACTTCAGGATATAAAATTGTGTTTAAAATGATATTTTTAACCGCTAACATGGAAAATATTGTTTTAAAAATGACATATATCCGGTTTGCATTGATATATATCAAGACTGGTCCAAAAAGTGTTGAAATAAGCCAAAAAATGTTGTTTTTAAATTAATCGAAATCTACTAACGCTAGGGTAATAAATTTATATCCTGACTGTTAGCAAAAAGTTACTAAAGATTGTTGGTTTCATTTAAGACATTAAAATCAAAACTCGCCTTTTAATTTTTGGAATACACTGTGCGCACTGAGCACACTATCTCCCACACTGATGCCGTTGCGGATATTTCCGGCAATGAACAATCCGGGATAAGATGTTTCCAATTTATCAAAGCATTGTTGAACCTTTTGATAGCCCATCGTATATTGAGGTATGGCTCTGGTCCAGCGTTTGATTTTCACCATCTCCGGTTTATCAAGAATTTGAAGTATAGCAGCCAATTCTCCAAAAACCACATCTGTTATTTGTTCGTCATCCAAAGACACAATTTCTGGTTGTCGTGTGCCACCAACAAAGGTGGTAAAAAGGGCATATTCGTCTGGTGCGCGATTTGGAAATATGACGGAACTCCAGATGGATCCCAATATTTTTCTTTTTTCTTTTGCTGGCACCAAAAAACCGAATCCATCCAAATCGTGACCAATCTGATCTTTTTTAAACGCCATAGTTACGACGCCAACAGGAGGATAGTGTATTTTTTGAATTATTTCCGCAGCGGAAGGATCAACGGTCGCAAGGATTTGAGCCAGATTCATGGTTGGAACAGCCAGCACTACTTTATCAAATCGCACAACATGCTCACTCCCTTCATATTCTACGATCAAATCAAATCTATCACCAACTGGTACGATGGACTTTACTGATGAATTGATCTTAATATCTTTTCCAAGCAGTTCCGCTATGGTTTCCGGAAATACCTTCATCCCATTTTTAAATGAAAATAGTTTCGCCCGGTCTTTGGCAACCTCCTTGCGTTTTTTACGGGCCCTGGCGCCCATGATCGCTCCCCTGATCAGGCTGCCATATTGTTGTTCCAAAGCATAAAGTTTGGGAAAAGCTACAGCGGTACTCAAATTTTCCGGATCCCCGGCATAAACACCCGCCACAAATGGATTAATGGCATAATCCAGAAATTCATTTCCCAGTCGATAACGAACAAAGTCAGCCAGAGAAATGTCATCGCCAGAAGTTGCCTTTAAAAATGGTTCTTTAAGCAGTCGCAATTTCGCACCAAATGAAAATAAATCCGTTTTCAAAAAAGATAACGGTGACATGGGCAGCGGTTTGAGTAAACCGTCCTTTAATATGTATCGTTTGTTGGAAGCCTCATTGCCATATACTTTTTGTTCTTCCAGGCCCAGTTCTTTGATCAAAGTTTTGAGTACCTCTGAAGTTTCCAAGGTACTATTGGGGCCAAGATCCAGTAAAAATCCATTATGTTGTTCCGTAAAAATAGATCCGCCGATATGGCTGCTTTTTTCAAAAAGCGTAATTGAATATCCTGATTTTTTTAACCAATACGCCGCACTTAATCCTGAAATACCTCCCCCAACTACTGCAATTTTTAAATCCTGATCCATTGGTGAATAATTAATTGAAGCATGAACAGCTATGGTTATTGAAAATAATCAAATTTTTATTTATTCGAACAGCAAATAAACCTAATATAATTATTCCTTTTCGATTTCATACAGATTAAAAATAAGATCGATATGCTGCTGATACAATTCAGGATTTGCAGCGTGTTTCTTTAATGATTTCATATGTTGACGGATCACTTTGTTGATGATACTCTCCGTGAGCAGGTTAATGCCTTCCATTTGTCCATTCTGAGGCAGGTGCTTTTTCAATCGATCAATCTCATTTAGCCGTAATGTTTCCAAATGTTTTTTCAACTTGCCAATTACTGCTGTCATACTATAGGTAGACACCCATTCCTGGAACTCCAAAAAGAATTCATCTACAATTTTCAATGCTTTGGGTATTTCTTTCTTACGTTTTTCCAGATTCTTCTCTACAATTTCTTCAAGATCATCGAGATTGTATAGATAA
The DNA here is from genome assembly GCA_963711495.1 of uncultured Cytophagales bacterium. Lineage (GTDB taxonomy): Bacteria > Bacteroidota > Bacteroidia > Cytophagales > Cyclobacteriaceae > CAVQEK01. The sequence continues at coordinate 2,605,926 of CAVQEK010000004.1, read as the reverse complement.
ACGCCGTCAATATCACTAATCTGTGGATCGATGTCACGGGGAATGGCCAGGTCAATCAGAAAAATGGGCTGACGGTAGCGTTGCTTGGAAATAGGTCCAATCATTGCTGGTGTGACCATAAATATTTCACTGGCTGTAGCGCTGATCACGATATCTGCCTTTTCCAATACTTTATTTAAATCCCCGAGTTCATAAGCTTTGCCATGGAATTTAGATGCCAATTCTTCCGCTTTGCTAAAGGTTCGGTTTACTACATGGATCTGTTTCACTCCATCTTCCTTAAAATGATAAGCTGCCAATTCCGCGGTTTTTCCAGCCCCGATCAATACAATTTCTTTTTCAGCCAGGTGATTAAATATCTTTCTCGCCAGTTCCACCCCGGCAAAGCTTACGGAAACAGTTCCATCAGCCAGGAAGGTGTCATTTTGCACCCGTTTCTTCACCTGCATACCAAAATTAAATAGCTTATTAATTAATGTGTCGGTCACATCCAGTTCGTGCGCAAAATTATAGCTGTCCTTTACCTGCCCTGTAATTTGAACTTCTCCAATAATTTGAGAATCCAGCGCGGAAATCACCTTAAAAAAATGCTTTACGGCTTCTTCACCATGCAATTCATAGGTTGTCTTTTCTTCGGAAAAAAATGTGCTTTTTTTAAACTGATCGAGCCACACGCGAATGGTTGGCATTTGGTTTTTAAGCGATTCTCCGCTTAAATATATTTCAGTGCGATTGCAAGTAGATAACACGAAAAGTCCATCCACCCGGAATTCCTTTTGAAATTGCAATAATACAGATCTCTGCTCCTCTTCGCTCAGTGCAACCTTTTCCCGGACCTCAACAGATGCCGTGTTGTGAGAAATACCTAAAACACCAATCGGAATTTGATTCGCCATCACTCAAGCCCATTTTTAATAAAACTCATGAAAAGATTCCGACAGATAAATCACAATCAAACCTCCTATTACTAAAATTAAAAAACCCGTCAGAGAAAAATAGGCCATCTTTTCGCCACGCCATTTCATTCGCCGCAAGAAAAAATACCCTACCAAATAAATCACCCAGACGAGATCGGATACAATTACTTTAACATCTTTTGGCCAGAATGCTCCAATTAATTCGGTTGCCATTATATGTCCAAGCAATATTCCGATGCCTAACAGCACGATACCGATAAATACGGAACGAATGCTCATCTTTTCCAAATATGTCAAAGCTGGTAACTGCATAAACAATTTACCAAGATTCCTCTTTTTAAGATTATAATCCTGAATTATATACATCAAAGCATAAATCGCAGATAAAGACAGTGCAGTATAGCCCATTATCGACAACGAAGCATGTACCGCAAAAACGGGATTTTGCAATAATTTGTTGGTTTCAGGTTCCCAACTGTGGTTGATGGTTGATATTACCTCCAGGATAAATGCAAAAGATAAAATGAACAATCCTGATCCCTTGCTTTTCAAACTTGTTTCCAGGATCATATACACAAATAGTATTGAAAATGCCAGAAATGAGAATGCATCATGCACTGTTGATAACGGTATGGTCCTTAAGGCCAGATGTCTGATCAAAATATCAGCAGCATGTATTGCAAGTAAGGCTACCAATACCTGGGTAGTCTTTTTTTCCAATGTTTTATACTTTCCAAGAAATATCAGATAGTACATATAAATCACTGCGAGATAAAGTACCGGCAACGAGTAGCTAACTATTTGACTAAAAATTTTCATAACCCTTCACTTATCGAGCTGCAAAATTACGAATAGTATGCCTTTATAACTTATATTAAACTGGATATGATATAGTTTTTTTTATTCTTTAAAAAAATATTTTCTGCCCTGTATAAACAGTTGAAACTTATAAATCCTCAAATTAAAAAATAAACCGGGGTTGTTCCTTTGCTTTAAAGTTCGTAAAGCTACACAATTCTCCAAGTTAAATCAAAACCGTTGCATTTGAAATTTATTTGTATCATTAAAGATAAACTTTAATTTTTTTCGGGATAATTATTTTCCATTTACTTTATTTTCGGGACATCCAGCCACCGCTAAGTGCTTTACAGAGTTTTACGCAGGCATTCAGTTGTACTTGTTTGGTTTGGGAAGCTGACAATCTCACGTTCCCTGGTTTAAATGAACTCGAACTTGCATTGATTTCAAGTACCTTTCAATTATGTCATTGCTCACCTCGGTATACCAACATCGCAATTTTTCTTCTATGCTTTGAATACTAATTCTAGGCGCGAAATTGAAATATTACAGTAATACCATCAAAAAAGTTACATATTGGGTTACTCATCCAATATTTTATGCATTAATAATAGTCATCACATCAACTTTTCCCGTAATCTACATTTACAGAGGGGGAAATATTAAAAAAGTAATATTACACTTTGACCAAAATCAACAATGACCAACTCGAACAAACCAAACAAACAAAACATGGATCAAACCAGACCATGGAATGCCGTGATCATTGAAGATAACCAAATCGATGCATTTGTGTGTAAACGACTATTGGAGACGGCAGGAATTGTCTCTGCGGTACAATGGATTACTTCCGTTGATGATGCTTTGGAATATCTTAAAAATCCAGATCACAAACCTGATATCATATTTGTCGATTTACAAATACCTGTTAAAGATGGCCTCTACTTTCTGGAAAAATATAACAAAGAAAGAAACAGGGAAGATATGCCTATCGTGATCGTACTCACATCATTCATCAACAAGCAGATTGTTGATAAAATTAAGCACTATAAATCTGTGTTTAAAGTGATGGAGAAACCACTAAACCACCAGGTAATAGCTGAATTGTATCAGGAACTTACCAGTCCAACATTGACTTTGGCTTGAAATTCGAACGTTTAAAATTTTAGTGACTTCAGACCCTAATTGACTATCATCACATTGTCATTAATTCTTAGGGGTTTTCTCCATCAGAAAATTGGTTAAATTTTCTGCTGCTTTGCGGTTTTCAAAATCATCCGTTAAGTGGTCATGATCTATATATTCATTGTAAATCCAGGGATCTCCGATGGCGAAGACGAAACCTTTTCCAAAATTATTTTCAGCCATGATCACCGCCTCTCCTTTTTTAAGCACCGGTTTCGCTGTTCCCGACAAGGTGAGCGACGAAACTTCTTTCATATAGATCTTTGAAACATTTTTGAATAACGGGTGATCCGGCAAGTTGGTAAATGCCCCCATATTCCAATTTTTACCTTCAACCCGATTGATGGTGACATGATTGAAATACATTCCGAAACGTTTGGCTAAGTGGTTCAAATGGGTAAATTCACAATTGGGAGCATCATTGGCCATTAACAATAATACGCCTCCTTTTTTTACCCACTGAACAATAACCTTGATATCATCATCAGTGATATAATTTGGATTTGGATTCTCTGAGGTTGTATCAGGATCTACAATAATGTAAATGTTGGCATTTATCAGGTTATTTTTAGTGGGAGTTTCCCTTAACATTGAAATCTTTGCGCCTTGTGCTTTAAAAATATCTCCCCAACGCGAAAATCCACTATTTTCAGTATCTGTCCACAAGTAATGATATGGTTTCCCGGTCTTTTGATTGGTTTCCTGGTTAAAATAATTGTCCAAAACCACATTGACTTGTGCCATTGAAGTGGAATATAAACCATTTATCAGCGATACCACTAAAAGCATACAAACAACATTCAAATATTTTCTCATTGGTAATTTTATATTTAATCCATGTGAAAAACTTCAATCAATGATTGTGTGACGGGTGAATTGTCTGGATTTGTTACCATGATATCCGCCATATATTGCCACCATTTTTTCATGATTGGTAAATCTGGCAACATTTTTATCTTGTTGTCATCCTGCAACTTCTGAAAACCATAAAGCATCAGGGTTTCTTCGTCAAGAAAAATGGAATAATCATAAATTCCAACATCTTTTAATGCTTTTTGCAATTCAGGCCAGATTTTATCGTGTCGTTTCTTATACTCCGTGATACAACCTGGCTTTAGCTTCATTTTAAAAGCATTTCGTATCATTGATGGTTCATTAAAATCTTGCAAAAGATAAGATGCATTGTGATGATCTCAAAAGATTATCACCGAATATTCCATTATAGGAAGGTTCAAGTCCAAGAAAAATTTTTAAATGGAATTGAAAACGCTCTTTTCAACAAGCCAACTATGAAAAAGTGAATGTTCTACCCATTGTGGCAACATGAAATCGCATCTGATGACACAATACATGTGCATCGCTTTCCCCATTATTGTGTAAATCAGTTACAAATATTTTTGAATCTACTTCGCAATAAATCGAATAAGATTTTTAATCTTTAAGTTATTCCGATCGGCTCAAATAGGATGAATATACGTGAATTAAAACCATCAGTACAAGAAATTGCATCAAACGATATTTAAGCATATTGCTTAAAAGGTTATGGCAATCCTCCCTATGTTTCTCTGTTTCCTTTCTGGTTCATGTTTTGTCCGATATAGATTCTGCAAGTCAAAGTTGTTACGCTGTTGAATTATCCGGATTATCTCGCAACAGATGATTTTCTTTATTAAAAGTTTAGAAACATAGCATTGCCAAGATAGTATTTAATGTAAATGATTGACCAGATACATCATTTCCTTATCGCAAACAGCAATCAATTCAGGGTTTTGCTGGATGTATTGATTACCGGGGTATTGGTATCAATGTTGGGGCTGGAACGTGAAAAAGCAGACAAGCCAGCAGGGCTCAAGACCAACATCATCGTGGGCAGTTTTGCCTGTGTGATTGTTTCAACGGCATTTATGTTGATCGATCATTTTGAGCATACTGCCTTCACATCTTCTATTCGCTCTGATCCCATCAGGGTACTTGAAGCCATTGTGGTCGGAATAAGTTTCATTGGTGCCGGAACAATCATCAAATCAAAAAGTCCTACTCGAGTCTATTATCTCACCACCTCAGCGACGATTTTATACTCCGGAGCCATCGGGATCTGTGTAGCTTTACATCAATATGTGCTGGCAGTAGGTTTAGCGCTTTTTATCACCCTTATCAACACACTCTTTCGCAGGCAAAATCTTCACAGCAAGATCAAGGAAGAACAAGAGCAATAAAATACAGTTCATATTTTTACTATACCAAACTAAACTATCTCTTTAACACCATATGAGCAAAGATGAAAAAACCCTCAAAAACGCATTAAAAAAGCCCAAAGAGCTGGATGAGATTATGGGGGAGCAGCTCGAGGCTGCATTGCAGGAACACCGGCGAAGAGGTCCTGATGTCTTTTTATCGGCAGTTTCCGGCGGACTTGAAGTGGGATTCAGTGTTTTTCTGATGGGCATTGTATACACGTTGTTTAAAAGCAAAATCGATGATTCAATGCTTCATGTTTGGTTGGCGGCCTCTTATTCCCTGGGTTTCATCTTTGTTATTATTGGCCGATCCCAATTATTTACGGAACACACCACGTTGGCAGTAATTCCTGTATTGAATAAAAATGCTTCGTTCAAAAGCCTGATCATTCTATGGGGATTGGTATTTTCGGGAAATCTTGCCGGCGGATATTTATTTTCTTTCATCCTGACCAAACTGCCCGTTGCCATGGGAATCATATCAAAAAACGCGCTCGTTAACCTGGCTTATGAAATGATCGATTATCACTGGACAATCATTTTAGGCAGTGGTGTGCTTGCCGGATGGTTGATGGGATTAATGTCTTGGTTAGTAGCCTCATCCACAGAAACAATCAGCAGAATATTTGTGGTCATATTGGTCGGTTCGGTAATCGGTTTGGGTGGTTTACATCACTCCATTGTTGGATCAATTGAAGTTTTCAATGGTCTTTTGTTGGATAAAGGAATCAATATTCGGGATTATTTGCATTTCCAAATATGGACAACAATCGGAAATATTATTGGCGGGGTTGTCTTTGTGGCATTAATAAAATTCAGCTTTATCGCTCCGAAACGTTGAAATACCCCAAAAAACTCCAACCTGGGATATCACTTAAAATTTAAGTGCCGATTGCACCATGAGAAATTCATTGATATTTTCCCGGTCGATGGCACCCAGAAGCTGACCATCATTCACCACCGGAAAAATTGGTTGTTTCTTACCTAGAATATGCATGAATATTCTGGCCAGATTTTCTGACGGTTTAATGGTTTCATAGTCCGTTAACATGACATCTTTTACCTGACTATTACCCTGGTGCTGACGAAGTGCCTCTATGATGTTCATACGCGGAAGAAGACCAACAACATTGTTTTCCTCCATAATTAAAAATACCTGGGCCTCACCCTGCAATAATTTATTCTTTGCCTCCTCAACTGTTTCTTCAGGTTGCAGAGATTCAAATTTCGTCATCATCGCTTCCTGTACTATATGGTCGCGTAATAATTCCATCTGCTGGGTAATGATATTCTCAGAGTGCGCTCCAAAATAGACAAATACTCCGATCAGGGCGAGCCAGGGATTGAAGAAGAGACCAAAAACAAAGAAAACAAAAGCCAGAAATTTACCAATATTGGCGGCGATCTGCGTAGCCTTCATTCGGTTCATATTAAATGCCAGTAAAGCCCTTAATATTCTACCTCCGTCCATTGGAAATGCGGGAATAAGATTAAAAATTACCAGTATAACATTGACACTAAAAAGATAAAACATAAAATTATTGCCATTGATGGCTGCCTGCATCATTTGATCCTGGTTCTGAGGAATATATTGATGTAAATTGCCTAGTAGTGGGAAGATTATAATTGCAATGGCTACATTGACCAATGGGCCGGCAATGGCCACCAAAAATTCCTGCTTGGGCTTTTCGGGCATTCTTTCCAAACTTGCTACTCCTCCTATAGGTAAGAGTGTGATACGCTTGGTAACAACGCCAAACCGCCTTGCCATCAATGCATGACCAAGTTCATGGAAGACGACACACAAAAATACCGTCAATACCAACAAAACGTTCCAAATGATCGAAGGAGTATTACTACCTCTCCCAACTTCAGAAAAAACAATCCAAAAAATCAAAATGAAAAATGTCCAGTGTACTTTGATTTTAATGCCGAAAATTCGGCCGAGATTTAATGACCATTTCATACGATATAACTTTGTCTAGTAACTTTAACGTAGAAAATTAATGCCAAACCAAGATGATCACAGAATAATTCAGCCTCCAGTCCATAACCATCAGGTTAGTTCCGGCAATGCTTGAATGTCAGGGAATGATTACAGGATTTTTGAAAAACTTTTTTAAGGATTGTCTATAATTTACTTTGCTTTGTCTGTTTACCACATTCGACAATATGCGCTGTATTTGAGGAATAAATTCTACAATCCAATTTTTAAAAAATAGATTTGAATAGCAAGGAGTCTAAAAAATGTCTGTTTCTGCCACAAATTGTTAAATCATATACCATTTAACCGTGTATGTCTTCCACTTAAAGAACATAACACAACAAAGATTTTGAGTGACATCATGTTATATGTTATGATCTCAACAAGATAAAATCCAGAACTTCGACTTCATACCGATCGAACTTGTTCACTTGTTTATTTCCGAATTCCAGTTGGGCACATTCATCGACTTGATAGCTCGTAAGATATCGCGTCGGCTGATCTGTCCAACCAATTTTCCTTTATCATCAATCACCAGTAGTCTTTTATATTTAGAATTGAGAAATACATTGGCCACTTCCACCACATCGGCTTCAACAGATATAGTTTTCATCACATTGGTCATATAAAATTTCACATTCCTATTATTCCCCGGTTGATTGTGATAGGCACTATCGATGAGTACCCTCAAGCAGTCTTTGTCATCGATCAAACCCACGATTTCTTTTCGATCATTCAACACAGGTGCGCCTGATATGCCTTTTGCAAGTAAGGTATCAATAACCTCCGTGATTGGTGTATCGGGTTTGAAAGTGATTAGATCGCTGGCCATATATTTTGTGACCGGTTCGAATTTAGTTGATGATTTAATTTTACCATCAGCCTCGCCTCTTTTAAATAATTTTGGTTTAAAGTTCATAGTGTTAAAATGTTTGGTATTGATGAAATGACAATAATATAACGTATAACTATCGGAATTAATTGATCTGTGTCCAGGTAACACAGAAATATAGTGAATTTTTCACAAAATGTCCAATGCAAACCAAGTGACCTGGCCAGTGATGCGTTCCCTGAAATTTCAATGACATCATCCCGATCATCAATCTAATGGGAAATTCGTGATTTTAACAGACATCTCACGGTCAATGGATTGTTGCATTTCAACTGAAAGAACATTATCACACATTGGTATTCAGATATAAAATTTTATCCATTTGATGGTCAATAATTTTATTCTTTTCTAAAAACATCATAACTTAGTTTCACAACTTTAGAAAGTAACATTTTGTGAAAGATCATCCCAAGGGCAATGCGGAATATATCAACCACCTCAACAAAGTTAAGGTGTTGAACATTATTCGGGAAAATGAAATCATATCCAGGGCAGATATTGTCAAAAAAACCGGCATTAGTGCTCCGACAGTCACACGCGCTGTAGAAAGCCTGATCAACAAAGAAAGATTGGTATTCGAAGAAGGCATAGGATCTTCCAAAGGTGGAAGGCCACCGGTGATGGTAAAATTCAATGGAGAACAAAATTATGTAATTGGTATCGACTGGGGAAGGACACATATTAACGGAACCATTGCCAACCTGAACGCCCAGCCGCTAATCACTATCGATAAACAAACTGACTCTAAGGGAGATTTTAGCTCAGATCGTGACAAAGTTGTCTCTATGATCGACAACCTGATCAAAAATTCGGGGATCGACCAGAAATATGTGCGTGGAATTGGTATTGCGGCGGCAGGTTATTACAATATAAAGAGACAAGTCATCGAATACTCACCAAACTTCAACTGGCACAATGTGGATATTAAATCTTCAATAGAACAATTATTCCACGTACCCATTACCGTCGATAACGTCTCAAGGGCCATGGCATTGGGTGAACTTTGGTATGGACTGGGTAAAACCATAAAAGATTTCATGTTCGTTAATTTAGGCTATGGACTGGGTGCCGGAATAATCTCCAATGGTCAACCTTTTTATGGTTTTGAAGGGATTTCCGGAGAAATTGGGCATACATTAACGCCGCTTCCTACAGACCTGACCATTCAGTGTGTTTGCGGAAAAGAAAATTGCTTGGAATGTTTCGGATCCGGCCGTGGTTTAAAGGCAATAACTTTGCGTCGTCTGTCTGAATATCCGAATTCCTCGATCTTGACATTAGCGGGCAATGATGCCTCTAAAATCAATGCCAAATTACTGGCTAAAGCGGCAAAACAAGGTGACCGGCTCGCATGCAAAGTATTTGAAGAATCTGCACTCCATCTTGGAACCGCATTGGCCAATTTTGCAAATATACTCAATCCTGAGGCCATAGTACTTGGTGGCATGGTGGCCAGGGCCGGAGAATTTTATCTGGATGGAATCGGAAAAGCTTTCCATAATAAATTGCTCAAATCGGTTGCCCGAACAATTCCCCTGTTACAATCACGACTGGGAAAGGAAGCAGCCGTAAAAGGGGCTATTGCCCTTATATTAAAAGAAGTACTGTCATTAAACAAAACGAAATAACCCAACGTCATTTAATGTTTTATATAAAGACCATCAACGATAAATTTTTTGAATTATGGAGAAAATGAAAGGTGCATTTCTACCAGGGAACAGTTCCGTGGTCATGCGCGAAGTAACCATCCCAGAACCCGGATACGGCCAGGTGCTGATCAAAACCAAGTCATCGACCATTTGTGGATCCGATATCAGGGCCATATACCGTGAACATCTGGGCAAAGGTCCGGAAGCCTATCAAAACAAAATTGCCGGCCACGAACCGGCAGGACAGATCATTAAAGAAGGCCCGGGATTGAAGCGATTTAAAAAAGGCGACCGGGTGGTTATTTATCACATTTCAGGTTGCGGGGTGTGCAATGACTGCCGCCGGGGATACATGATCAGTTGCACCAGTGAACATCGGGCCGCTTATGGCTGGCAGAGGGATGGAGGCATGGCCGAATATATACTAGCTGACGAGAAAGATCTCGTTTGGCTGCCGGACCAACTCACCTATACCGATGGAGCCCAAATTGCCTGTGGTTTCGGGACTGTTTATGAAGGACTGGAAAAAGTTGGCATTTGCGGAAATGATGCCGTACTCGTCGTGGGACTGGGTCCAGTAGGCCTGGCCACCCTGATGCTAGCCAAAGCCATGGGCGCAGAAAAGCTCATTGGTGTGGACGTAGTAAAAGAACGCTGTCAGTTGGCCATGGATAAAGGATTGGCAGATCATGTTTTAATATCCGGGAAAGATACGCTTGATGACATTAAGAAATTAACGCGCGGTGTTGGTTGTGAGCGTACTGTCGATACTTCGGGCAATAACCACGGCAGACAATTGGCCATCCGGGGAACACGAAAATGGGGTAAATGTGTTTTTCTTGGTGAAGGCGGAACAGTGGAATTCAACCCGAGTCCTGATATCATACACGATCAGATCACCATTTATGGCTCCTGGGTTACCAGTATTTGGAAAATGGAAGAATTGGTAGAGCGGATAGTTCGCTGGGGCATCCACCCGGAGAACCTGGTCACCCATCGATTTACCCTCGACGAAGCCCACAAGGCTTATGCGCTAATGAACGAAGGAAAATGTGGAAAAGTGGCCGTGGTATTTGATGAGGAAATAAAATAATTCACCATTTTATCAACCCTGAGCAATTAATTTTTAAATGATAAAATATCTATGCCCATGAAGAATAAACTCATTTTATATTTTTTCATCCTGATAATGGTACTGCTCCAATTTAATTGCAGCCCCAAAAAATCACCTAAAAACCAGGAAGAAATATATGAACCCAACTGGGAGTCTCTTGCCAAATACAATGAATCACCAGACTGGTTTCAAAACGCAAAATTTGGCATCTATTTCCACTGGGGCGTATATTCCGTCCCGGCTTTTGGCAGTGAATGGTATCCGCGTAATATGTATTTTGAAGGCAGTAAGGAATATGAACATCATGTACAGACTTATGGACCGCCTTCTGAATTTGGTTATCACGATTTTGTGCCCATGTTCAAGGCCGAACATTTCAATGCCGGAGAATGGGCAAAATTATTCAAGGCAGCAGGTGCTCGATTTGCCGGACCTGTAGCGGAACATCACGATGGTTTTGCCATGTGGGCCAGTAAACAAACTCCATGGAATGCCAAAGACAAAGGACCCCACCAGGACATCACCGGTGAATTAAAAAAAGCCATCACCGATCAGGGCATGAAATTCATCACTACCTTTCATCACGCCCGCAACCTTCAGCGTTACGCCGGCAAACCCGATGAACAAAAATTTTGGGACAGTCATTATCCATATATCCAGGGGCTACCTCCTACTTCTACCGATCCTGAACTACGCCTGTTATATGGAAACATTCCCGAAAAAGAATGGCTGGACCGCATATGGTTTGGTGAACTGAAAGAGGTTATTGATAACTATCAGCCCGATATCATCTGGTTTGATTCATGGCTGGATCGTATCCCGGAAGATTATCGGCAAAAATTTGCTGCTTACTATCTCAACCAGGCGCATCAGTGGGGCAAGGAGGTGGTCATCGTTCGAAAACAAGACGATCTGCCACTCACCATGAGTGTGAATGATCTGGAAAAATCACGAATGAACAAAACGGGTGAGAAAGTTTGGATGACCGATGAAACCATCAGTACCGGAAGCTGGTGTTATACCGAAAATTTGAAGATTAAACCAACAGCCGATCTGTTGCACATCCTTATCGACATCGTAAGCAAAAACGGCGTTCTTTTACTCAATATTTCTCCCAAAGCCGATGGCACCATTCCCCAAGACCAACAAAATGTATTGCTGGAAATTGGAAAATGGCTAAATCAATTTGGTGAAGCCATTTATGATACACAACCCTGGATCACCTATGGGGAAGGCCCGACCAAAGAGCCGGAAGGTGATTTTAAAAATCATCAGCAATTCCAAAAGATCAAATATTCAGAAAATGACTTCAGGTTTACCAAAAAAGGAAACGTGCTCTATGTGATGGCGCTTGGCTGGCCGGGTAACGGAAAACAAATCATGTTGAAATCATTTGCTAAAGATGCCTTGAATCAAAATCTGACCATCAATCAGGTGACCATGCTTGGTACAACAGAAAAGGTCTCTTTCAGCCTGAATGATGATGGGCTCTCACTTACATGCCCGAGTCAGCCGGCAGACTCGATGGCGGTAGTGTTCAAACTTGAAACAGAAGGGTTATAAAATAATGACGGTTACTCGGTAAATGACAAAGTGGAAGTTTGAAACTTATTGGAGTGACAATAAATATTCAATGAAAACATATGAACAATAAAATATTTGAAAAGGACTTTGATTTCTTGAAACAGCATCAACAGGTCATCGTGCTTCATGAAGCGGATAAACGGGTATTAATCTGCCCGGCATATCAGGGACGGGTGATGACCAGTTCCGCTGAAGGAGACAACGGTTCCAGTTTTGGCTGGATCAATTACGACCTGATCGCTTCCGGCAAATGGTTAAAACATTGCAACAATTTCGGTGGAGAAGACCGGTACTGGATCGGGCCTGAAGGCGGCCAATTCTCCATATTTTTTAAACCCGGCGCTGCATTTACTTTGGATGCGTGGCAAACACCGCCAGCTATTGATACAGAACCCTGGGAACTGATAAAAGTATCTTCTACCCAGGCCGCATTCCATAAATTAATGACTTTAAAAAACTATGCCGGCAATGATATGCATGTTTTGGCAAATCGTGAGGTTGCTCTTTTGACTGATGCTGAGATTAACAATCAACTGAACCTCAATATGCCCGAAGACATTAAGGCCATAGGATTTAAATCAGTGAATAAAATGACCAATGCCGGAGATTTTGAATGGAACAAAACAACCGGAATGCTGTCGATCTGGATTTTGGGTCAGTTTGTATCTGCTGACCACAATACGGTGATTTTACCTTATCAGCAACAAGGTACTGGTGAAATTGTCAATGATCGTTATTTTGGGCGTATCGATGAAGACAGAATTCGAATATTGGAAAAAACGATATTATTTAAAGCTGATGGCAAGCAGAGAGGCAAGATAGGCCTAGGATCGGAGCGTGCCTTTCCGCTGATTGGCAGTTTTGACCGGCAAAACCAAGTACTGACCCTGGTTAAATATTCTTTCAGCAAACAAAATGCTGAATATGTCAACTCAATGTGGGAACATCAGCAGGATCCCTGGAATGGCGACGTGGTGAATTCATACAATGACGGTCCCTTGCCTGACGGATCTCAGATGGGACCATTTTATGAATTGGAAACATCCTCGGCTGCGGCGGCGCTGAAACCGGGAGAATTCATGCTGCATGAACATCAGACTTATCATCTTACAGGGTCGATAGTTTCATTGGAAAAATTAGTTCATGCTACACTTGGCATCAAACTGGAACAATGTTTTTAAAAAAAATTGATCGCTATGGAAAATAAATATTCAAACCAACCCATTGACCCTGCAATAGTACCAAAGAAAAAGCTATACACCGGAGCAGAAATACCGGCCATCGGACTGGGCACTTTTGGATCCGATAAATACACCGCAGATCAGGTGGCGGCAGCTGTAAAAGGCGCTGCAGATTATGGTTATCGACATTTTGACTGCGCCGCTGTTTACAACAATGAGCCATTGATTGGTGAGGTCCTTACAGACATCATAAAAAGTGGTGTCAGACGGGAAGATCTCTGGGTCACCTCTAAATTATGGAATGACAAACATGACGAGGCTGATGTTATTCCTGCCTTTTTGAAAAGCTTGCAGGACCTCCGAATAGCCTACCTCGATCTTTATCTCATTCACTGGCCTTTTCCCAATTTTCATGCTCCCGGCTGTGATGTGAACTCCAGGAGTCCGGATGCCAAACCATACATCCACGAAAACTTCATGAAAACCTGGCGGCAACTGGAAAAGCTCGTTGATCAGGGGTTGATACGGCATATTGGCACCTCAAATATGACCATACCCAAACTTAAACTGGTTTTGCGTGATGCCAGGATAAAACCAGCGGTCAACGAGATGGAGTTGCATCCGCATTTCCAGCAACCGGCACTTTTTAAGTTTGTACAGGAACATGGTATCCTGCCTGTCGGTTACAGTCCCCTGGGTTCTCCCAGCAGGCCGGAGCGCGACAAAACGGCAAACGATACCGTAGATATGGAAGATCCGGTCATTATTCAGGCAGCGGAAAAACGGGGTATCCATCCTTCCGGTATTTGCTTGAAATGGGCTGTCCAGCGAGGACAGGTCCCTATTCCATTTGCCATCAAAGAACATCAGTATAAAAGCAATATGAATGTAATCCTCCACGATCCGCTCAGTGCTGACGAAATGGACCAAATTTCCAGGATCGACAAAAATTGCCGGCTCATCAAAGGTCAGGTCTTTTTATGGAAAGAAAACCAAAGCTGGGAGGCATTGTGGGATGTCGATGGTACAATTACGCCACCTTGATTGATTACATGCTTATAATTTGAAATGAAAGCGTCTGAAAATTAATCCATACTCCAGAGACTAATTCATCACTTTAGGAAGATCGAGTATCGCTTCAAATACGGCTTCAACCAGGGGGTTGATAATCCCGGACATCTCATCCTTTTTCTGGGCCAGGTTCCTTGAATTCATCTGAAGTCCAAGGTTTTTGATGCGGTAAAAGTTGATCAGGGTAACATTAAAATAATAGCTCACATATTTGAAGGTGTCCTCGTCACTACAAACTTCGACTTCATTCAACCGGTGCTTTTTAATAAAGTAGAAAAGGTCGGGCTTTTCTTGCATGGGGTTTTCACAATCCTGATTGATCACTGAAAAAGCATGCCTGATCTTTTCAAATCCAATTTCCCTTATTTTTTGGAGTAGCATTTCCTGCTTTTGTCCTTTTATTTCCTTTTCCAGCAAAGAACAAATGCATAAAAACTGTTCAGCTTCGTTATGAAAATTGGATTTATTATAAGCGATTAAAAGGTGGTTCAAGGCTTCAAATTGCAATAAAAATCGTTGAATTGTTTCACGATTTTGCGCACTTCCCAATGTTTTATACAAATGCATCGATCTTTCCAAATCCGGTTTTGCCAATTCGCTTTTCCACCAGCCAGCGCTGTTTTTCTTTTTGCCAAATAATTGAGGTAAAGGTTTAAGATTCATAGTAATGGTATTTGTGGGGAGTTTCGGATGAATTTTATATTATCACGCAAATTCATACCATTTAGTTTTGACTGTGATTGAAAAAAATTTGGACAAAATCCAAAAATCATCAATTGATCACCGGGTTAAATAATTCCCACAGGTCATTTATTTATAGCCGGATTGTTTTTGATTATCCATGATTAACCCTGGATTTCCAAAATTTTTAATGCAAAGAAGCGGAACAATATTTACAAAAGATCGCATCTTCATCTTGGCCTTTGCGACTATAATGGGAGCACTGGAAAAAGGCAGTCTTTTTTTGTTTTACATAAAAATTGTTGAGAACCCGACGACCTCTGGCGTGATCAATGCTGGCTTTGGAAAGTGCCGCTTGTAATCTTCAAAACAATTCTCAATATTGTGGCAATACGATCATACATCGCGATGACCTTTTGCCACTAATTCACAGTACGAATGAAAACCAAAGAATGTCCTTCATGCGCCATGGAAATTGATAAAAATGCCAGGGTGTGCCCGATTTGCGGTTATGAATTCCCGCAGCAAAAAGTGGGTTTTCAAATTTTGGCTATCTTGCTGATCATATTGGTTCTTTTGTTTTTCCTCTTCTACTAAATCATTAAAATCATATTCGGTACGCACCAAGGTCATTGTTGTATGATGGCGTTTTGATAACCTTAGATTTTTCAAAATTATCACTCCAAATCCAGAGACTTTACCGTGATCATAATCTTTATGTAATGCAATAAAAGATTAACGGACCAAAACGAAATGAAAATTCTTATTTCTGAATACTGGATAAAAGATGATTTTTTATGATAATCGCTGTAAATCAACAGGTTCTACTCATTCAAAAACATTACAACTCTTACAAAAACAATTGTATCCTTTGACCGATCCGAGTTTGGCGGAAGCAGAAAAATTCTCACAGGCCTCCGGTTGATAGCCCATCGCCGAATAGGTCAATCCGCGTAGCATAAAAGTTTCCGCCAACACCTTTTTGATGTTTCTGTCGTCACTGTGTTGTTTGAATTGCTGAATGAGCTTTTCAATGGCAATATTATAATCGTGAAGGGCATATTTGTATTGACTGGTATTGTAGTAACTCAATGCCCTTAACCGATAATTTTTTTCTTCAGTGGCATTTAAAGTGATCGCTTTGCTGAGATGACCAATAGCTTGTTTAAATTGATATTGCTGTATCAACATGTATCCCTTCTCCGTGTACACCTCCGCTTGATCCGGAAATAGGTCGATCAAGCGATCAACTTCAGCAAGGCGCTTGTCTGCATTCCACGATTTTCCCAATATTTCAAGCCGATCCTGGTGAAAATTATAATTTTTAGGATCCAGGGCCACGGCCACATTAATGTCGGCAACAATGCTTTCATATATATCCGAACCTGGCATCGGACTATAATATTCATTTTTATACATGGCCCGATAAGCATAATATTCACCGCTATCTGATTTAAGTCTGATGGCTTCGTCCAAATCCTGAATGGCTTCTTTCAGGTGATCCGTTTGTCCGTTGATCCGGGCCCTCAAATAGTAAGCGCCGTCATTGTTTTGTGAAAGTTCAATAACCCGGTCAATATCTTTCCTGGCAAAATCATGATTTCCAAGTTGTTCAAATGCTTCAGCACGCAACATGTAATAATCTGAAAAAAAATTGCTGTTTTCTCCACTGCGGGTAAATGCAGTACTAATATCTTGGATAACCTGTGGATAATCCGACATTTTAAAATTGATCTGAGCCCTTAAAAAATAAGCACTGATGAAAGAGGAATCGGCGTTTATTACAAGATTGACAAATTTCAGGGCTTTTTCGTATTCCTGATGATCATAATTGTATTTGGCTACCCGAAAATATTCCCGGGGATTGCTCGCCAGAATTTGGATGGTGGAGCTTACAACGAATAAAAAAATGGTGATCAGTAACTTTTTGGGCAACATTAATGAATTATAAATATACTCTTTAATTTCATGCGGATGTTATAAAAAAATGGTCAAGCAAATTGTCTTTTATGATAAAAACCACCACCGTTTTGAAATAAATTGCCATTACAAATCCTTACCTCCTACCTACACTATGCAAAGAAAAATGCAATTCAAACCGACTGTTAAATTTCCATAAAAGTTGGCCCGCAAAAAATAGGATGCGTCTGCAAAAATTACATTCCATGAAAACTGAGGATTATTACAACAATGGGCCAATAAAACTGTCGTATACATGGAACAGTCAACAGTCACCTGTTCAATATACACGACAGTTCACCTCAATATGAAAAAAATTTATACTAATCTACTAACATTAAACGCTGACAAGTAATTCCGTCTGGTGTAAATAGTTTCAGAAAATACACCCCGTGGCCGTGAAAATCTTTCCGGTTCAATTCCAATGTATGGGTTTCTGCCTCTTCAGACATAGCCTCGAACAATGTATTCAAAGGTTTGCCTTGCATATCATAAATTTTCACACATACCAGACCACGACTGCCATTCATAAAATATAAATTAATTCGATCGTCAAATGGATTAGGATATGCTATAAATTTGTCTTTTAATTTTTCGTGTTTCGGCATATTATTGTCTGCCCATTCATTGTTTTCGCAAGAACCCAGATAGGCATCGTGTTTTAATAAGGTATTTGCCGCTGCCTTAGCGACACACACTTCGTGGCCATGAAGACAAATCTGAATTTTATCTTCTTTTTTTCCACAAATGAAATCGGGCACCATTTTGTACAATTCCTTGCTGATCTCATAAACATCAGCTCCGGCAAAATTGGTGAGTACGGCAATGGTTACATTTTTCTCCGGTTGATGAAACATCGCAGACCGGTAACCAAACGCCCTCCCATTGTGGCCCAGAAAAAATTCCATATCATGGATCTTATAATTACCCATTAAACCATATCCCAGATAATCACCATCTTCATCCGGCATATCAGGAATAGAATTCAGCATGGTGTTCAGGGTAAATTGTGATGTAGCTCTTCCGTTGAACAATGCTGAGCCCCAATTGACCAGATCTTCAATATTTGAAACAATTCCACCACCAGTAAACGCTGCTGAAGCGATTCCCGTGAAAGGAAAAAGGGATATATTGGTATATTCATCAGGAAAAAGTGGTTTTCCAAACATTGCAAATACGGGGTTGAATGGACTTAAATTATCGTGGGGCGAAGCCAAAGAACCCCGATCATCCATCGACTCCCTGACCGCCAAATACATGGATTTGAGATGAAGGGGTTTAAAAAATCGCTCCCGGTAAAGCTGTTCTACCGGTTTACCAGTGGCTACTTCGATAATTGCTCCCAGTATAATGTAGTTTGTGCTGGAATAGCTTCGAACAGCACCAACTTCATTAATCTTATGAACAAAGGAAATAATCTCGTAAGGACTCCATATATAGTCAGGCATGTACGCTACTGCCACCTGAAAATTGAATTCATCCGTGTAATCTGAAAATCCGCTTTCGTGTCCGAGTAGTTGTCGAATGGTCACGTCATCACTGAGTTCACTATTGATGACACACAGTGGAATATAATTTCCTGCCCGGTCATCCAATCTCAATTCACCTTGGTGTACCAACTCCAGAACAAGCGCTGAAGTGAATGTTTTGGTAATACTGTAAATGCGCGACAAAGTGTCGGTGGTAAATGGTGTGCCACCGGGTAGCAGATTGCTGGCCGCATCAATATTTCTGGAGGCATAACCGCTGGCGCCGGTCCACATGGCCAAACCATCAATTTTAATAGCTGCGGCAATTCCTCCCACCCATGGGTTATCATTATCATTTACAAAATTGTCAATCACTGCTTGAAAATGTTCCTGATCTACCGGCGAGAAACCCTGGCTGAAGGAAAGCCTGGGTGCAAAAAGCAAAACAAATAGGAGTAAATGGAAATAACTCCTGTAAAAATTGTTGATGCTGTTTTCCATGGCAAAGAGTTTTTAAAAATCAGATATATGGGGTTATAATTATACTTTTGGAAATTAATTCACACTGTGCGCATTTAATAAACTTACAATTAGTATATTAAATCGTTTCTGTAAATTCATCCATCATATCCAATCAGAAACATTTGTCATAAACCCTTAAAGAACGTGGAATTTTTAGTATGACTTACCCTACAAAAACATCGAGATTCAGGGCCTTAAAAATGTCGATAATCAATACAAAAAGCTCAAAAACCAGTGGCATTTTTTCGGTCAACAATAAATAAAGATAGCAAATAATTACAATATACCCTATCA
This sequence comes from uncultured Cytophagales bacterium, assembly GCA_963711495.1. GTDB lineage: Bacteria > Bacteroidota > Bacteroidia > Cytophagales > Cyclobacteriaceae > CAVQEK01. The sequence continues at coordinate 2,586,389 of CAVQEK010000004.1, read as the reverse complement.
AATGGATCTTCCTTATTCAAACTATTTTTTGCATTTTTTAATACATGAAAATGTGTTCTTCGTCACGGAAAAAAATGCCTTAAAATTGCCGGGAATATCATTTTTCCACGTTCAAAGAAAAACATTTTAAAATATTACTGTTCCTGAAATAAGCAAGTCCGCCAACCTCATTTTTATGGAATAGAAGAAAGGATTCCAGGGGAAAGTACTATTGGAAATGACCCAATTCTCTAGTCATAAAGGATCTTAGACATGATCTCGGCTAAATTCTTCGTAAAAAATCCGGCCAACTTAGTGGCAGTTTAGAAATCCGCACTAGGTTGACCGGTATAAACATTGTCGTCTCTCGGACCACCAAATATCGTTAAATAACCAGCGTTTCGATCAGGTGTTCAGGGTCCTCGGACTTCTGCCTTTTCTCCAGTGATTTTCTATTTCTTCCAGGGAGATTCCTTTGGTTTCCGGTAAATAAAAATACCCCCAAATCAGGCCGATTATACCGATTGCGCCAAACAGCCAGAATACTTCAGCATTACCCACAATGTTGATCAATTTAAAAAAGGTCCACACCACCAGGGTATTGAATCCCCAGTTGGACAGTGATCCGATGGAAGAACCCAATCCCCGCACCCTCAAAGGAAAAATTTCAGAAATAATCAACCATCCCAACGGACCAAGGCTGATGGCAAAAAAAGCAATATATACCAGCATTGAAATCACCAGGAACCATTTGGTCATATCACCCAGTGTTGACTGTAACGCAAAGCCCAGCCCCATAAATACCAAAGCTACAATAATGCCTGAAGTACCGATAAAATATAGCTTGCGCCTGCCAAGTCGGTCAATCAGGTATAAGGAAAGGATTGTAAACAATACATTGATTGCCCCTACGCTAACAGACGCCCAGATAGCTGCTTCATTGCCCTGAAAACCGGCTTTGAGAAATATTTCAGGACTATAGTAAATTACCGTATTGATACCGACAAATTGTTGGAAAAACATGATTCCCACGGCTATAATCAAGGCATTCTTCATGTAAGGCTTAAACATTTCTTTCCAACTCGCCTGATTTGCTTCAATCTTTAATTCTTCCTTCATCAGATCGATTGCCTTTTCAATCATCGCCGGTTCTTCGATCATTTTAAGCACCTTTCTTCCTCTTTCTTCAAAACCCTTGCTCATCAGCCAGCGTGGGGTTTCCGGTAAAAATATCATTCCAATGAGTAAAATCATGGCCGGAATTACACCAACATAAAACATAGGGCGCCAGCTTTCCAGGTTACTGTTATCAGCAATCGCACTATCACTCAGATAAGAAGCAAGGATACCGACCGTGATTAACAACTGAAACATAGATACCAAAGTACCCCTGATCTTGTATGGTGAGATTTCGGCAATATAAAGTGGTACCGCAAAAGAAGATACCCCGATAGCCAATCCCAGATACAAACGCGCAATCATAAGATTCGCCACATTGGGTGCAAATCCGGACCAAACGGCACCCGTGGCAAAAATAAACGCTGAGGCCAAGATGACTTTCTTACGTCCAAGGATATCCGTAATCCTTCCGGTAAAAAGTGCCCCGACCACCGCACCAATCAGTCCGAAAGCGGTAACATTCTCTACCTGATCGGGAGTCAGGTTAAAATCTTGTTTAAGAAATGGAATGGCCCCGGAGATCACACCAGTATCAAAGCCAAACAGTAAACCGCCAGTTGCAGCAATGGCGGCAATAACAACAACCAAATTTTTGTTGTACTTTCTTTCATTATTCGTCATAGTATAAAATTTAGGTGTTCCTGAATTTAGATCAATTCTTTCCCAATATAATAAGAGTTTATTAGAGCAAAAGGGATTTTTTCATCAGATTAATTCACTTGATACGCACAAGACCATCTCAATGAATTTATATGACTAAAATATCTTTCCATCGGATCGTTGAGAAAAATGCCATTTTGATAGGAAACCCTATACTGCAAATACCCTCTTCTGCACATCAATAATTAGTCGGTCCGTTTATGATCTTACATTTGTAATTTTTGAAAATAGCCCATTTTGGGCCCATTATTCGATCATCTTTGAACCAGGAATACGCCATTGCCTATAGAATACTTATTGACCAATCGAAGACCACAAATAGACAATAACACCGCCTGGCGGCATATTTTGAACAATACGATGGATTTATCATCAGCATTTATACATATTTTATTTACCACTTATTTTTCCTAACTTGATAAGCAAACCCAACAACGACATGTCAATACCTTCTATTCCCAATTCTTTTAAACTTGATCCGGTAAATATTACTGGTGGTTTGGATGTAGACCTGAAACTGGAAGGCCCCGATGGGGTTTTAAACATCGATCTTGGACTTAATGACATCAAAGCAGATCTGGGCCTGAACGATATCAAGGCCGATCTGGGCCTGGATAATGTAAAAGTAGACCTCGGACTTGACAAAGTGAATGCCTGTGTATCACTGGCCATTAAAGAAGTTCCCCCTTTGCGTATTCAAATCCCCAATAATTATAAAATGGGATTTGAATTTCTGGGAATTCCCATCTTCGCTTTTACACTTTGTGGCAAAACCATGCTGCTCACTGAAGACAATCCGACCCGGTTTTTCCGTGAACCGGGCACTGTGGTGCAGACGCCACGCATTGCCCTCAAAGATGACCCGAAAAACAGCACCAAGTAAAAGCCAAATTAAACAGTCAATTTTATGGGCAAAAAAAATACGCGTACTGTGGCAATGAAACCAAAGGAACCCATTATGTTTTTTGGGGAACCTTACCGGTTGAAAGGTAAAATACCTTTGGTGAATCATTTGGACAAACCCATTCGCAAAACCCGTATTCGGGTTGAAAAATGCAAGCTAAATGCCAACAATGGTGGACCATTAACAGAAATCGTGGTTCGGCAAAGTCTTCAGCCAGGCCAGGAAACCATGGCATTTACTTCGCTGGCGATCGATCGATTTACTCCTCCCGGAATGCACAAAGCCAATCTGAAGGTTGAGGGTGAACTTTATGATGTCATATTCCATGTCGCTGAAAGCATTGACCTGGAGATCGCGCCCAGGGAAATATATATTACCGCCAAATCTAAAAGCAAAATCAAAAAAACGATCTATATCACCAACAATGGCAATGTTCCGCTACTGATTGGAGAAATTGGCGCCATCGGTCTGGAAGAAAATGATATTCTGTGCCGATCTATACGAGGTGCTGTTCGTCAACTGAAAGAAGTAAAGATGGATACAGCGCTGGAAGCACTGGTGAAAGAACTAGAAAAAGCCTATTTGGAAAGTAAAGTGATTTTTATCTGCACAACCGATCAGCCGGTTGAAGTATCTCCGGGAGATTCAACAGCCCTTGAATTGGAAATTACATTACCTCAATTGACTAAACATCACTGGTATAACGGATACCTTAATTTATATAATGCAAGTGTGGCTATTTTCATTCATTCGGTTTAGCAACACTTAAAAATGGACGGCCGCAACGTCGTTTGTATATATTTAGCCAAGCTTATGGATAATCGAATTCAACAAACATCATGAAAACAAATGACCTTTTTAATGCCGGACTCGATCTTCAGGAAAAAGTCCTCCAATATGGTATGGCCGTAATTAAAAACACCCTCGGTGAACGCTCACATCGTCATTGTTGTGGCGATTGCCATGATGCTGATCAATATGGCCGATGGGATGCTTCCACTGATATTAAAGTCCAGGCACGGTTCGGAGAAATCCGGAAAGTAAAATTTCTGGTAGAAAACAATCGTTCAGACGATGCCACCATCCAGGTCAGCGCAGGTCCCTTTATCGACAGTAGTGGTCAGGAGTTTGACAATAATCTGGTTTTCTTTACGCCACAGTCGATAACCCTTAAAGCAGGAGAAAGTGCTGGCATCGAGGCCACCATCCAGGTCAATAAACCGCACGAAGATGATAAAGCATACTATACCGAATTTCGGGTCACAGGATGCCCGGCAGACCCAATCAAAGTAGGTATCTTTGTGCTGTCCAACAAATTCTATGATCTCTACGCCCTTTGCGACCATTGCCGGCCACATCAGGGGACTTTTATAGAATTTTGTGATTGCTGTGATTGTGGCTGTTGTGAACATTGCACTCGCTACTATATCGCACCATCAGAAAATGCCTCTAAACCCAATAGAATTTCAGAATCACAATCAGTCCTGGCTTCATGATTGATTTCAGCAAAATTATCATGACCAGTCTGCAGGAAAGCGCCAAACTGGGTCTTGAAACACTTAGCACATTTTCCCGAACCCGTCATGAATTGCAGACTGCCATGCTCAAACATTTTCATGGTGCAATACCTGAAGAATCGCTTACTTTTCCGCTATTAAACAAGGAGAATATCAAACTGATTGAAATAGCACTGGAAAAACAATATAAACTGGAACAGGAAGTCGTAACCCGATTGCACAATATCACCAATCCATCGTCTGACAATGAAATTCCAGATGCTGGTGCCGATTTATCGGATGAAACCTTAATTCCTCCAACACCAACAGCATTTCGATCCGCTTTGCCCGATGGACAATTTTTACATCTTTCTGTTAATGCACAAAAAGGACAGATCAAGCTGCCCGTCACGCTCAGTAATCACATGGCTACAGAACAAGTCATTACCGTTGAAATTGTTTCCGAAAAGACCGCCGATGCCATCGCCTTTCCGAACGGGACCATCGGTTTGCAACCCGATCACCTCGTTCTTGATGGAAAATCTTCAGGAAAGGTGTTTGTTGTAATCGATATGGATGATAATTTAAAGCCGGTAAAGACTATGGTGCAAACATCTTCATTCACGGTTTCGATCCCCGAATACTTCCTTTCAAATTAACTGTAACATCGCCCAAATCCCAAAAAAAATCAACTCCTGTCAACAATGGTAAAGTCCGGTAGTTATGACGTCATCGTTTGTGGTGCAGGACCGGCAGGTAGTGTAATGGCCTGGTCACTGGCCAGTCAAGGCGTCAAGGTCCTTTTGCTTGAAAAGGATACATTTCCCAGAGAAAAAGTATGCGGCGATTTTATAGAACCCCGATGTCTCAGGGTCCTTGAAGCCATGGATTGCCTGAAGGACATCAATCAAAAAGAAAGACTGCCTATCGATCATGTTTCATTGTATTTGAGAGATCGATGTGCCTATACTGGAAAAATCCCATTTTACGGTCATCATCATGATTTGCAGCCTCACGGATTTATTATATCTAGACTTGAGTTTGATGAAATGCTAGCCAAACGCGCCGTTGATGCCGGGGCCCAACTGATGGAAAATATCCAGGTTAAAAAAGTTGAAACCAGCACATCCGGTATTTCGATTGAAGCCACAAGAGGAAACGCTCAGGTCAAATTTAGTTCAAAGCTGGTGGTTGGCGCAGATGGTGTTCATTCTATTGTAGCTCGAAATATGGGACTGTTGAATATTGATTCACGCTATATTGCAGTTTCCCAGCGCAGTTATGTAGAAGGATTATCGAATGACACCGGAGAATCGGCATTTTTTTTTAATGAAGATCTTTTCCCGGGTTATGGATGGGTATTTCCAATGTCTGGAGGGCGGGCCAATGTTGGCGTTGGTATTCTATTGGAAACGAAAGAAAGATACAATATACATGTTCCGGATCTTTTCAGGAATTTTTTGGATAAGTTGAAAACCATCCATCCAAAATATGCCCGAATAAAGCCTGCAGGGCAAACCATTGGTGGCATGGTCAAAACTTATGGTTCTAACCAAAGAAATTATTTTGATGGCGGCATTTTGGTGGGCGATGCCGGAGGTTTTGTCGATCCAATGACTGGTGAAGGTATAACGGCTGCCATGGAATCATCCATAATCGGAGCATCCGTATTGTTAAAATCACTGGAAAATAGTCAATTCGATGCGCAAACATTATCAGAATACGAATCACTTTACCATTCCTATTTCGACCCTTCGCTTAATTATGTAGATCTCGTCGCCTGCATTATGCGAAACAAACATCTCTGCCATACCTGGCTCGATCTTGTGACAACCGGTTGTGAACTGGCTAAAGATGAACCGGAATTTGCCCGCTATACCGGCGCTACTTTCGGAGGAATGGAGATCTACCCGACAAAAATCGCCTGGCAGGTATGGCAAAAATCCATCCGGGAATTCAATCCCATATTTAACCTGATGAAAGGAGACCTGAGAAATTTTTCTTCTTCTATGGCGGATCTGATCGGATTGCAATCGGCCCTATGGAAATCATACATCAGTGACCCCATCTGGCACACCTCCTGGAGCAGTGATATTTTAGACAAATGGTGGCGCATAACCAGTGGACCCAATTGGCCTCAAAAAGACCGGCGGTCAAAAGGACTTTTCACCACCTAAAACAAATACTTATCAATTCAACTATGCTCTGGACAACTTCCGGGTATGGTTGACAATAATGATCAAGGGCTCTGGGTTTTTGGCGTATTTTTTAGCTTCATGGATGGCTTCTTCGGCAATTTCATCCAGATAAGCTTCCGCTTTGGGCAAGGCCTCTTCCATGCTTTTCACGAGTAAAATCCTGCTTTCTTCAGAGGGATTTCTGAACAATGCCCCAACTTCCGGATCGCGAATGGCAATAGCGGCCGGCAAGGTAAGAATGCCATCACGGACATCTTCATCTCCCCCACCCCCCAATGCTATACTTCCACGCACATCGCCCACGTCATCACATCCATGATACAAGAGACCCACCAGGCCACCATACTTACGCAACTGATTATTCCGTGTGCCTAAACATGCGCAAACTTCAAACATGGATCCGGTATCTTCCCCCGCAATATGACGCCAGTCTTCCACCCCCAGTGGTTGTCGGCGTAATCGCCACTGTACACATTCGGCCACACCCAGCCGGTTCATCAATTCCGCCAGCCGCGCTATGCTGAAATCATCTTCGCGCACCATATTAAATCCTTCTGCAGTGATAAATCCTGAAGCCATTAAAGCAGGAAGTAAACCGAATCGACAGTGCAGGGTCAGTTTTCCCCGTCGTAACCGCGAACGATCCAGAATGTCGTCAATGATGAGTGAAACATTGTGAAAGAGTTCCAGTGCCACCGCTGCGCGTATCTTTTCTTCCCGGATTTCCTCGATATCCATCGCGCTATGGCAGGCAAAAATGGTCAGCGGCCGAAAATATTTGGAAGAATTGGCCAGCAGTTGCCAGCGTAGCATATCGTGCATCTCCGGATCACAGGTGTCAATCCAGTCAGCGATGCCCTTTTTTAATTCTTCCAGGTAATGGTGCATTTCCAAATCAGCGAGCAAATCTCCGGTAACCGTTAACGGCATAAATAGATCTTGTTTATTATTTTGCTGAATGTTCAATTTTTTGCCTTGGCGGTACGTGTTCGTTTGCTTTTGGGCGTTTCGGAGGTAGGTTTTTTATTTCGCTCTTTGGCTATTGTACTCAGTTCATTTTTGAAAGCTTCGGTAGCTACCAATGGAAGTTCTGATAACTTTCGCATATATACCCTCCCGGCATCGGAAAGTTCTGACAACACCTTATCGGATGATTTCGGATCTTCATTAATATCCAGCATCCCTTTAGAAGCTGCTTCTACAAATTTGGAGGAGTTGTCAATCCATTCTTTCCAAAAGGCCATGCCTGCCCGAAGACCCGCCAATTGTACTTCAATGGTTTCTTTTAATATCTGCCTGACGGCTGAATTGTCGGATGGTTGTTGCGTTGCCATAATGTCATTTTTACCATGAAAATAGGGAATTTGCGATCGAAAACCAATATGTCCAAAATTATTGCATTAGAATAGGCTGGTTAGATCAAGTGCAGGAATATTCGGCATTTTACCCGCTTCAGTTTCTGTCAAATTGGATATTTCTTAATTTATTGCTGTGGTGAATCGACTAAAATTACCAACCATTGAATAGATTTCATTATCTTAAAATAACTTTTTAACCGATTGCATGAAATCGATTGTACACTTTTTATTCCATCCTTTCATTTTGGCTGGTTTACTTACCGCCATCGCTTATCCTTTCCTTCCTCATTTTCTCGAACCTTATGTCTTGAGCCTGGTTTCCCGTTATTCTTCTGGTGATTACTCCTTTTTTGAAGATCTCAATGAAGACGGCATCAGTGAACGAATCAATTTATTTAAATATTCCGGTAATATTCCTCAATATGAGATCCATGGTAAGGAAAACGTGTTCATCGATATGCAGAGTTATTCCGGAGAATGGGCTTATTTGAATAGCCTTTTTTATGCAGGCGATTATAATCACGACCACTTTAAAGATATCCTGACTTTCACCAACCGCAATGACACCATCTTCGCTCAGATCTACGAACCCAAAACCCACAATGCCGTAAGAGATTTGTTTGTTTGCTATGTGCCATCATACCATGGGGCTTTCGATTATCAGATTTATCATATTGGAATGCTGGACGTCAACAAAGATGGTTATGATGAATTTATCTTCGCTATCAACGCGGGTTACCCGTTACAACCCCGCAATATTTTCGGGCTTGATGTTGCCAACAAACGTGTTTACCGTTCACCAACAAATCACTCGAAGATCATTCCTCCCTTTAGTATGGAAGATATCGATGGTGATGGCTATGATGAGATCATTTGTTCTTCTGCGGCTTCTGAAAATATTCCGATAACATCCGACATCAAATATCATGACCGTAGTGGATGGATTATGGTATTGGATGATGATTTGAGCTTTTTATTCCCCCCCATCGAAATACCCGGGAAAGTCATGGTGCAAAATGTGGTTTTCCCTCAGGATTCATCCAGGATCTTTTCCTTTTATAAAAATCTTGCTGACACCGCCCAAAAGAATAAAATCATGATCTGGAATGCACAGGGCAAATTATTGGCTGAACAACCAATGCCTTATTTTTCCTATAAAGAATTCAAAGTATACATCTCAGAAAATGATCGAGAGGCAATACTTCTGGTACACCCGGATGAAGATGTTTATAGCGTAAATGACAACCTGGATTTAACATTCAAAGGAACAACGCAAATTTCCAATAGGATTGTAAAATACTTTGACGTGGATGATGACGGAACCAATGAGATGGTGTGTGTCACCAACTATAATCAACTGACGATATACAAAAATGACATGAAGCATCCTGCTACAATGACATTACCTCATGTCCCGGATCATTATGATTTTTACAACATACAAAAGAAATATCTGTCCCCTGGTCAAATACAGGTTTTTCTTCAACTCGCTAAAGAAAAATACACATTCAACTATCAGAAAAACCCCAGGTATCCGCTGCGCTTCCTGCTTTATTTCGCAATATACCTGGCTTTCCTCGGTATCATTTGGATATCACAAAAAACCCAGCAAATCAGGGAACAGAAAAAAAAGGAAATCCAAAATCAGATCACCGGACTGCAGGTGAAAACAACGCTTTCCCAACTCGATCCTCATTTTGCATTCAATGTGCTCAATACGATTATTGCCGTTGTGACCAGGGGTGATGGAGAACAGGCATCTAAACTGCTGATGCACTTCTCTAAACTCATGCGCACATCATTGCTGCATGCTGAGAGCATCTCGTGGACTTTAAAAGAGGAACTCGAATTTGTCAAACATTATTTGGCCCTGGAAAAACATCGATTTAAAGATCGTATTCAGACGACACTGCATTTGGAAGAAGGCGTAAACACCAATACCCTTATACCCCGCATGTTGATCCATATCTACGTTGAAAATGCCATCAAGCATGGTTTAAGAAATAAACCAGAAGGTGGTGAACTTGCGATCGATATTGTTAATAAAGATCACAAAATAATGATAAACATTAAAGACAATGGCATTGGTCTGTTGGCGGCTTCTAAACTTAAACAGATCACCTCTACGGGTCAGGGCATCCGGATCAACCGGCAACTGGTTGAACTATACAATAAACTCAACAAAACCAACATTGACGTCAAGGTAAAAGATCTTTATACAGCCGATCAGCAAGCCGCGGGGACGGAGGTGATGATTGAGATACCTACAGCCAATCAATAAAAAAAAGGCTGATCTTAAAAATAACAAATATTTAATTTTAGAGACTCCTTATCTCCATTATTTCAATTAAAGCCTTTTCTACCCATAGCATTATTGTTAATTCCTCAATTTTCCTTACAAACTTTAAGCCCTCGATTGTAATATTCAAATATTAATTATAAATTTACCTGCATTATCAGTACAATGGCTGAATATGTCGCAATAAATTTTGATTGTTTTTCAGTTTGATGAAAATGACATTCGACCTTCAAAGGTGCTGATGATAATACTGTTGTTGTATTACAATTTGTTTATTAAGTCACCTTCGATGTGACTGACCTGGCGAAGCTGTAGGTAATTTGATAGTTTCATTAACTCACTAATGTCTAAAATTCTTCAATCACACGGATTGATTTAGCTATTTATTCATTTTTCCTAAATACCTGAATATTACTGAAAGTAGATTTATAACCTTCATAAGTGAAAAAAAAGCTAGTTTTTATAGTGGGCCCAGGCAGAAGTGGTACAACCGTTTTTAGTAAATTTTTAGGTATGCATTCCAATTGTTTCGCATTAAGTGAACCACACTATTTTGATACGCAAATTAAAGCAGATGATCTTTGTTCATGCGAAAAAAAATATAGTCAATGTGATTTTTGGCAATTGGTAATTTCCAAACTAAAAGAGCAAGGTATTACAATTGATAACTTCAACACAAGTAGTGTCCCTTTCTATAGTTCAAATAGTTTATTGGATAAGATAGTTAAAAATTTAAACCTATTTTTTTATTTTAAAACAGGTTTTCCCTTTTTATATCGGGAGTATTTTAATCAGATTAAAAATGAAGCGAGATTATTAGAAGTTATTTCTGAGTCAGTAAAAGAGCAGTATATCGTTGATGCTTCCAAAAGTTTTGTAAGAGCATTATTTTTACATAAATACTTAGAAAATAAATTTGATACTTTTTACATAATTTTAAGCAGAGATCCCAAAAGTAATGTCTACTCACAGATGAAAACTTCGAGTAAAATACAGTTTTCAGGCAGGAAGGAGTTAATTGTAAAAACAAAAGATAAGGGTGCAACACTAAAAGAAGCTCTGCATCAATGGATAAGAATAACTCAAAAATATTTGTTGATGAATAAAATATTTAATACGCGAGCCGTAAAAGTGATTTACGCCGAGTTTACCAATGACCCAAAAGTCACCTTTCTGGAAAAGGTTTCTGAATACTTAAATATCCATTGGGAAGATAATATGCTTGATTTAACCAGTAAAAGACATCATTTATTGGGGGGGAATTATTCTCGAATCAACGCTAAGGTTATTCATCCAGCTAAGGATGAATGGAAAAACCTTACCAAAAGACAAATCGATTATATCGAAAAAACAATAAAAGTAATTCTTAATCATTTTCACAATTAATTATTCTCCAAAAATTGTCCACTAAAAATTTACTCTTTTATGCCATCAGCTAATCGGGTAGCCTCCAATACGCTCATTCTTTATGCTCGTATGGCCATTACTATTTTTATCTCACTCTATGCCACAAGGCTCATTCTTGCAGCATTAGGGGCAGCCGATTATGGTATTTTTAGTGTGGTAGGAGGCGCCATTGCTATGCTGACTTTCTTAAATACCGCCATGACTACAGCTAGTCAGCGGTTTATGTCATTTGCTCAAGGAGAAGGAAATTTTGAAAAGCAAAAAAGTATCTTTAATGTCAGTGTGGTTTTACATTTTGGCATCGGTTTAGTCATAGTTATTTTGTTAGAAATAGCAGGCCTTTTCCTTTTTAGCGGATTTTTAAATATAGAACCAAACCGAATATATGCTGCTAAAATGGTCTATCATTTCATGATGCTTAGTACATTTTTTAACATCATATCAGTCCCTTATGACGCCGTGATCAACGCCCATGAAAATATGCTTTTTGTTGCGATTGCGGGAATTATTGAAGCAATTATGAAATTAGGGATAGCAATTTTTATTACATACGTTCTTCCCTGGGACCAACTTATCATTTATGGTCTGTTAATGGCTTCTATGTATATTATTCTATTAATAATTCGGAGAGTGTATTGCCACAAAAAATATGAAGAGGTAACTATAAGTATAAATAAATATTTTAATAGATCCCTTTTTAAAGAAATGACCGGATTTGCCAGTTGGTCTTTTTTAGGAAGTGCGGTGAGTATGGTAACTAATTATGGTCAGGGAATAATTTTAAATATATTTTTTGGAACTACCATAAATGCTGCTCAGGGAGTTTCAAATCAAATTTCAGGGCAATTAGGAGCTTTTTCAGGAAATATGTTGAAAGCATTAAATCCTGTGATTGTCAAAAGTGAAGGTGCCGGACAGCGGGATAAAATGTTAAAAGCTTCTTTCACTGGTAGTAAAATAGCATTTTTTTTGCTGGCTTTATTCGCAGTTCCCATAATTATTGAGATGCCAACAATTTTTAATTTTTGGTTAAAGCAAGTTCCAAAGTTTGCTATTATATTTTGCAGGTTACTGTTGATCAGAAATTTGATTACTCAACTATTCTCTCCCCTAACAACTGCCATAGCAGCCACCGGAAGAATTAAATATTATCAGATCGGCGACTCGATTATAACATTTTTACCTTTGCCTGTTTCATTTCTTCTTTTCAAATTGGGGTATTCTCCTTCCACATTGTATATCATTTTTATCCTCATGGTAATTGTGCGTGCCTTTGGTATTACATTAAATCAAGCAAAGATTCAGTGTGGCTTGTCTATTAAACAATTTTATAAAGAAGTAATCCTGAAGTGTATTGGGGTTCTCATAATAAGTTTTGGTGTTGGAATAATTCCATTTTATTTTATGAATGCCGGATTATTTAGGGTTTTAATAGTTATATTACTGTTCTCCTCAACAAATCTCTTTTTAATTTACACTAGAGGGTTAGATAAATCGGAAAAAAAACAAGTTCAAGCATTAATTTCTTCCATACATCAAAGAATTGTTAAAAGAGGTATTGCTTAGATTATTGAATGGAGATCTCCTATAATTATTCTATCAAAAGGCATAAATAGATAAGCTCATTTCAATGATTGGACTCCAGCATGTTAAGTACACCAATGCAATTGTCATGCCTCGGTATTCTATGAAATTTAAAAAAGAAAAATATTTAACCGGAATTTATTGCAAGGGCATTCCTATTACTGATGCTTTACTTTTTCGACATTATAAACAAATCGAGTTTCAAGCTCCTTATTTAGAACCACTTCGACAAATATCTGACAAAGCTATTTTTTGTGGTAACTTATCAAATCACTTTGGTCATTTTATATTAGAAAGTTTAGCTAGGATTTGGTACGTAAAAAAAAATCCAAAATTAAAGATCATATGGACTACTAACAAAAAAAAATATTCGCATTGGCAAGAGGAAATTTTGGATTTATTAGGTATCAAGAATGAACCCGTTTTTATAAATGTCCCTACCAAAATAAGTACACTCATTCTACCATCTCCAGGTTATATTATACAAACTTATTTTGCCAAAAGACAAGTACTGGCTTTAGGGGAAATATCACCACAAAAAACGATTCAAGGTAAAAAATTATATATTTCGCGCGCAAAATTAGTTAATGGAGGAGGAGGTGGATATTCAAATGAGAAAGAACTTGAAAAGCTATTAATGGAAAAGGGTTGGAAGATATTCCATCCACAAGAACATTCAATAAGAACACAATTAAATGAATTATCAAGCTCTGAAGTTGTGTTAGGGATTGAAGGTTCAGCATTTCATTTGTTGATTTTTTTTCAGCGGATTAAATCAAAAATCTTTACGATAGCTAGACGCAATGGAAATAATTTAAATTATCAAACTATTGCCTCTGCAAAATCAATCGATTATCACACAATAGAAGCCTCAATAATTAATTTTAAACATTTTTCCCAAAAGCAATCATATATAGATATAAATCTTATAAAAGAGATTCTCCAAAGAACAAACAATTTATCTAACAATTTTAGAAGTATTCAAAATTTTTTAAATAAAGATATTGTTGAAGGGAATCATTCTCTTACAATCCAAAAAGTGAAAAATTCATTAATAAATAACAGTTCGTTAGGAGATAAATTATATTATATAATAATATGCTTCATTAATCAATTAATCAAAAAATTCTCAAATTAATGTTTTCTGTTATAATCTCACTATACAATAAAGCACACACAATAGAGCGAACATTATTTTCCGTTCTAAACCAAACATTTCAAAAATTTGAAATTATCATAGTGAATGATGGCTCCACAGATAATGGAGTTGAAGTTATTAATTCATGTACCAGTGATTCACGTGTTAAAATTATAAACCAAGAAAATCAAGGTGTGAGTTCAGCTAGGAATAACGGCGTCGCAAATGCCAGGTATGATTATTTGGCGTTTCTCGATGGAGATGATGAATGGATGCCCACTTATTTAGAACATGTTCACAAGATGATTAATTTATACCCGAATGCAGGTATGTATTGTACCGCAGGAATAGTACGTTCCAATGGTTATGATCATTTTAGATTGGCTAGAAAATATAAAAATCAAATACTTAAAATTGACTATTTTCAATCACCCTTTGTTTTTTCTCATACAAGCGCTACGACAATAGCTAAAAGGTATTTTAATAGGACAAATGGATTTCCTCCAGGAGTAAGGAATTTCCAAGACTTCTATTTATTTACTTCAATTGCTCTTATTTCTCAAGTAATATATTGTGGGCTTCCTCTATCTATTTATTGTGGTGGTGTTGAAGAACAAGCAACGTCAATTACTAGTTTTTCTTCAAAACTTGAGTTTAGGGTAGGGTATTTGAATAAGTTCACTAAGGTATATATCAAAAATAGAAACAAGCAGCTCATAATTTGGTTAAAAGCATTTGCCAGAAACGAAATCTGGTTTATGCTAAGATCAGCAAAACATGAAAATATTAAGATGTATATTGCAAAAATGGAGCAAATAACACGAAAAAAATGCCTTGGGTTAGGAAGAATATTTTATCCTAATAAGAATTTATACTTATTTTCTATGATATACATAACCATTCGTAAAAGTTTATATATTCTTCGTGGTTATCCAAGATTAGAATTGGAGAAAGGAAAAATAAAGACTTTGAAATGATCTCATTAGATTTAATGAAATGAATACATTAATTATTAATGGACTAAAAATTGGAAGAAAATTATATGAGATAGGAAATTATGATCCTTCTATGTTTGGCAGAAATTGGAAATTATTTTCAAACAAGAGATATGCAAATCAGATAATTTATCAAAAGCTAAAGGATGAAAATCCATGCATGATTGCTCGTTTTGGCTCTACAGAGATGTTGTGTCTCATGAACTATTTGGGAGTACACAATCAGAATAAATCAAAAAGAATCACTAATTTCATAAAAGGAAGAACCCCTCCTTGGTGGTGGGAAAAATCCACCATACTACAAATGCAAAACTGGTCTGGTTTTTTCCCCGCAGAAATAGATTATATTGAAAAATACTGTGAATTAATGATAAATGACATTCCTGAAGTTGACATATTAGGCTCCTGGCTAAAGCAAGAAGTTTTCTTTCAAGAAAAATTAAAATATGCTAAAAGAATTGTTTTGGAAGACCTCGAACCTTTTTTTGCTGTAAACCCATGGACGAAAGCTCTGACAGGTAAAAAGATATTGGTGGTACATCCTTTCGCTGAGACCATAAAAGCTCAATATAAAAAACGCGAATTGCTTTTTGTCGACGATCTTCTACCTGCATTTGAGTTAAAAACTATTAGGGCCGTTCAAAGTGTTGCAGGTTGCAAAACCGAATTTACTGATTGGTTTGAGGCCCTCGAGTCGATGAAAACCAAAATTGATCAAACAGACTATGATATTTGTATCATTGGCTGTGGTGCATACGGTTTCCCATTAGCCGCCCATGTTAAAAGAACCGGTAAAAAAGCCCTCCATCTGGCTGGCGTTACCCAGTTACTGTTTGGAATAATAGGAAAACGATGGGAAAATTACATTGTTTGGCCTTACATGAATCTGGTCAATGAACATTGGGTCCGCCCAGGACGAGAAGAAAAACCTCAAAATGCCCAAATTGTTGAAGATGCTTGTTATTGGTAAATTTAATCCATGAAGCCCATATTACGATCTATATTTTCAATATTGAACAAATTGTATCTTGTACGATTTTTTTTCAGGATCCAGTTGTTTCATAACAGCTTTTTTCTGGCAAACATCTCAATTAAAAAGGGTAATTTAATAAAGTCATATAAAGGTAAATTGGTTAAAACATTAATCGCCATCAGGGGCAAAGGCAACAAAATTGAATCATCCAATTCGACAATAGTCAGATCACAAATTATTGTAGAGGGCTTTAATAATAAGTTAATTCTTGGAGAGAATGTGAATTTGCGTAATATTAAAGTAATCTTAAGGGGAGAAAACTGTATGATAACAATTGGGAAAAATACTATTTTTAATGGGGGTCGTATAGTAAATGAAGGAACAGACAATCTTATTCAAATTGGGGAAAATTGTCTTTTTAGTGATCAAATTGAGATTTGGTCAAGTGATACGCATAAAATCTTTGATATAAATAAAAATATTATCAATAAAGAAAAGCCGATTTTCATTGGAAACAAAGTTTGGGTTGGATGTCGAGTGATTATTCTTAAAGGCACAACAATTAAGAATGGAAGTATTATAGGAATGGGCACTATTGTTACTAATGATGTTGGAGAAAAAGAGGTTTCAGTGGGAGTACCGAATAAAACATTGAAAAATGAAATATATTGGGAAGAATAGGATTGTCGAAATTTTAAAAAAAATTAACATCTCATGTGCTACATGAACTAATCATCTGTAATAGCTCCGACTTGATCTGACAGTTCAAGGTGTTGGTTTTGAGTTTTCTTTAGGTATACCACTCCCAAAATGGTGATAAGCAAGGGGCAAATAAAGCCCCTCGCCATTTCGGTCGGCAAGGTTATTCCTGGCAGGTTGGTCTCCACCAGAGCCTGCTTCCGCTTCACCTTGCGGTAATAAAGGTACGAAATTTTCATTCTGCCGATCCAACAATTTTTCTTTCGCCAGATGTAAGGATTCTTCCCAGGTTTGTATTGGTGTTTTCCCAAAGCAGTATTTGCCTGAATGGGGCCGGTCATGGTTGTATTGATCAATCCAAACATCCAGATCCTGCTGAAGTTCTTCAATATTGTGGTAGATCTTCTTTCTAAAAGCCACCGCATAGAATTCGTCTTGTATGGTACGATGGAAGCGCTCACAAATGCCGTTGGTTTGAGGACTTTTGGCTTTTGTCTTACTATGGTCTATATCCTCAATGGCCAAATAAAGCTGATATTCATGATGCTCCCTGGAGCCACAATATTCAGTGCCTCGATCAGTTAAAATTCGAAGTAACGGGATGTCATATTTTTCATAGAAAGGGATCACCCGATCGTTCAGTATATCTGCCGCTACTAATGCATTTTTCCTGTCATACAACTTAACATGGGCTGTTTTGGCATATGTATCGATAAATGTCTGCTGATAAATCCTGCCAACGCCCTTAATGGTTCCAACATAATAGGTGTCCTGGGCACCCAGGTAGCCCGGATGAAGTGTCTCTATCTCGCCCTGAGCCCGCTTCTCTTCCTTAGCCTTTTCCATGGCGGTAATTTGAGATTCAGTCAGTATCAATCCTTCTTGGGCAACTTTAGCCTCCAGAGCTTTGAGTCGCTTTCTGAAGGTCTCCAGATCATGTCGCAGCCAAACACAGCGCACACCACAGGGAGATATGAATACCCCTTCTTTCTTAAGTTCATTGGAGGCTCTTAATTGGCCATATGCAGGATATTCATATGCAATGGATACGACACGTTCTTCTATGGCTGGCTCAATGCGATTTTTGTGATTCGGTTGGCGGCGGCTAAGTTCAGCCAATGCCATCTCTCCGCCTTGATCGTACAACTCTTTGTAGCGGTAAAAGCTATCTCGACTATATCCAAATATTTTACAGGCTTGGGATACATTGCCTAATTGTTCGGCTAAGTTGAGTAGTCCTAACTTAGTTTTGATTACTTTTGTCTCTGTATTCATTTCTGACAGTTTATGGGGTTAATGATTAAATTCCTCATTTAAATTTAATCCCTAACTGTCAGATTAAGTCGTAACTACCACAAATCATCCAATAATGATTAATATTCTTTTTTTAATTGGATTCTTTTTAATTTTCATAAATCTTTTCAAACACCCAAATTTAGTTTTTCTTCTTTGGAGTATCTTGTACACTGCATCAATTTTAGGAACCAGTTACGGTTTAAGCATTGAACTCACTATAGGTCCTTTTCATATATTTCCTAATGATGCCATTTCATTTTTATTTTTATTAGTAATAGTCAAAAGATCAAAAATTATACTTTTCAAAATAAAAAATTTTCCTTTATTAAAGCTTTTAAGTTTGGTACTTGGATTGAATGTTATAGTATTTTTTATTGAACTTTTATTTAGAAATGAATCATTACAAAGTCTTTATAATCTTAGCAGGGGTTTTATTGAAATACCGTTCTTCTTTTTATATTATATTTCATTTCAATATCACGATCAAAGATTTAAGCAATACTCCAAATTGTTAAACATTTTAAGCTTAATGATCTGTATTTTCTTTTGGATTATGACATCTATTATATTTTCTGGTAAATTGAATATGATCCATGATGACAGAGCAGTCAGTGCTTTCATATCGTTTTTCACATGTATTGCAAGCATTTTTTTATTTGTTAAGTATGTCTCACATAAAACTAATCGAGGAGAAGTTATTTTATTATTTCTTTTTATTATCACAATTATTTTTATGCGGGACCGGTCAATATGGCTTGGCTTCATCGGGGGAATCTTAACAATCTTGTATAATTATAAAGCACAGATATCAAAGACATTTTCTGTAATTTTTTTAACTATTTCATTAATTTTTGGTCTTCAAATATCATTCCCCTCAATTGGCTCGAGAATTATTGACAAATTCTTAAAATCTTCACAGGTTTTAACAGATAAAGAAAGTTTCGAGAATTCAACAGGGGCATTTAGAATGGCTAGATGGGAATCGAGGATCAAAAATAATTTCGATGCTCGTGTTCTATTCTTCGGACAAGGTCATGGATACGAAAGAAGTTCATTTATTAATTTTAATGGTCGGAAAAGTAAAAATTCCACCAGTTTTCATAATCAATATTTGGAGCAAGCATTCAGAATTGGGTTAATATCAGTGATACTACTTTTAGTAGTATTAATTCGTTTATTTAGAATTAATAAAAGGCATTTATCAAAAGATATCGCAATAAGTTTTAATGCAGCATATGCCTGTACATTAATCTATGGAATGGCCTATAATTTTCAATTGATATTTTATATCATAGTCGCTATAAATATCTCAATTTTATATCGATCATATTTTTCCAACTCAAATACTAAAAATAAAATGATTGAAAATCGAAATTTACGATTTTCATCTTAGTTTTTTCTCCCTAGAAATAAATTTCATTATTGTTTTCAACACGAATTTTTAAGCCATATTGGGCGCATATATTTACCATACAGTTAATGTTTAGTACTTATTTCTACTTTGTCAAGTTTAAGTAATTGATTGATAGTTATTTAACTATTGTTTATATTTAAACTTTCGCTACCAGAATTTCTTTTCATTTAGAAGAAAAGAGCAACAAATTCTGGTTTTTTAGGCGAGAAGCCAACTTTAAAATCACATTATGAAATATATAGGGTTGCCCGGGAGGGCTGCCTTTATTCATATCTATCTGATTATCAATGCATTTACGATCTTGGTACGCGAAATGTGTTTCAGGAAGCGGTCAACAATTTAGAAAGCTTGTTTGCTACCGAGCGGGATAAGCGTAATATTGAACGTATGTCAGAGAAGATGGATAGAAATTATCAACGACAGCATCACTTTTTAAGCGATTCCCCGTGGTCAGCTCAAGACCTGATGCAAGCCATGAGTCGAAACACCAATAAATTGCTTGGAAATTGGGCGGAACAGTCATACAGTATCGATGAGAGTTCGTATCGAAAGGCGGGCAAGCATTCTGTGGGTGTATCTCACCAGTATAATGGCAATTTGGGTAAAGTAGAAAATAGCCAGACGGGCGTATATGCTTCACTGAGCAGAGGAAACCGGGTGGGGCTGATTAATTGCCGGTTATTTTTACCCGATGAGTGGATCAATGATGAGGCGCGTTGCAAAAAAGCGGGAGTGCCCCGAAAAGCCATAGTCAAAAAGACTAAGATTGATCTGGCTTTGGATATGATCAGGGAAAGTATAGATGCGGGAGTACAGTTTGGCTGGGTCAATGCAGATGGCTATATCGGTCGGACCATGCCAGGTATATCGGTCAAATGGTGCCACTTTGAAAGATGCTGTAAAGTAGTTAAAAATATAATTTATTCATTTTTTAATATTCCTTTTCTCAATGATTCACCTTTTAGGTCTATTCTATGTGAGGAGTTGACAAGCCTGTCTAATATTGCATCAGCAATTGTTCCTTCCCCAATGATATCATACCAAGCTGAAACAGGTATTTGAGAGGATACAATGGTTGATGATTGTTTATGCCGGTCATCGATAATATCGATGAGTGCTTCTCTGGCGTGGTTGTCAAAGGCCTGAAGGCCAAAATCATCCAGAATGAGCAGGTCAATTTTTGATAATTTTTTAAGTTCTCTGATATAGGTTCCATCTACTTTTGAGAGTTTCAGTTTGGCCAGTAATCGGGCAGTATTGGCATAATAGACTCTTTTTCCCATCATACAAGCTTGCTGACCCAATGACTGGGCCAGGTAGCTCTTGCCCACTCCTGAAGCCCCGGTGAGGATAATATTTTCTTTTTTTGCCATAAAATTCAGGGTACTCAGGCGGTGAAACATATTTTTGTCCAGGTTTCTGGATTCAGCATAATTGATCTCTTCCACAGTGGCTTTCTGACGGAATTGAGCCTGATGGATCAATCGGTCCATCTTCTTGTTTTGTCTGTCTTCCCACTCGTGATCGGCCAGCAATGCCAGGTATTCATCGGGTGTTATGTCGTTAAACTGATTGCTCTTTACATGTTGGCCATGCAACTCGGCCATGGCGCTTAGCCGCATGTGTTTCAGTTTTTCAATGGTTTCATTGTTATTCATTTGATTGTATTTATGTGATTAAATTATTGATAAGATTTCGCCCCCCGGATGTTGTCATGAGGTGGGATATGTGATTGCTTATGGTCTTTTTCCCAGTCATCCAAAGGCACACCATCCAATTTGTTTTCCAGGATATTTTTGATGCGTTGATAGGAAACTGCTTTGGCATAGACAGCACGGCAACAGGCATTGTTAAGTCTTTCTGATCCATAAATCCGGTGAAGCTGAATGATGCCCATGGCCCGCTTGTAGGCCGTTTCGGGGTAGTCGCATTCTATGAACAAGCCCTCGATACAGGCCACTACATCGCTGCCATGCCTGGCGGCCATTCTCTTAAAAAAATCAGGGCTCCAGTCCGTATATTCTTTCTGCGTACTGCTCAGATGGCTTTTATTGGTGATATAAATCCCTTTTGAAGGGTTGCGTATGTGCAGGGCGATACGTTCATGGTAGTGGTATATTTCTACCAAAGATTTGGTATAATGGATCAAGGTTGATTTACCGATATATCGATAAGGAACGCTATAATAGCTTTTGTCCGCAGAGAAGTAAACATATCCTATTTTCTGCACTTTGGCCCTTCTGTAATCTTTGAGTTGGTAAGCAGCCTGTGGAAGTGGTTTGAGGTAGGCTCTTTCCACAGATTGGAAGAGTTCTTTTCTACTGGCTTCCTTGCGTTGAAAAAGCAGATTGTTGTAACTCTCCAAAAGCCTGCGGATCTCAGCATTCAGCTCGCCAAGGGAAAAGAAGGTCATGGACCTGATAGGGTAATAGATCCTCTGATAGGCGAGTTGAACAGCATTTTCAACCAGAGCCTTGTCTTGGGGCGAATAGCTTCGGGTGGGGTTGATCACACAGCTGTAATGGTTTGCCATGTCCTTGAGCGAACGGTTGATATCCGGCTCGTATCTATGAGCTCTGGTCACAGCAGATTTTAAATTGTCCGATACGATGGCTTTGGGCACTCCGCCATAAAAAGACAAAGCATTGCTTATGCATCCGATCAGGTCTGCTCTTTTTTGGCTCATGCAGGCCTCTACATAGGTGTATTGGCTGTTTGGCAGGATGGAAACAAACACTTCTACACCGATCAGTTCTCCGGTCTGCTTATGGGTAATGTAAAGTTTGGCGCCGGCAAAATCAATGAACATCTCTTTGCCTGCCTCATGTTCCAGCTTCATAGAGCCCTTCAGTTTGGCATACTTGCGCCTGTAATGCTCCATGAATTGAGTGTAGCCGTAGGGTGTTTCGACTTGCTGTCGATACTCGTTGTAATGGTACAAAAAGGTGAAGCCTGGGTGGTTGCGTGATTGGTTGATCTGTTCGAAATAGCCCATCAGCTCATCGAACCGATCATTATTGATTGTCGTATGGGATGGGAACAGTTCTGTAAGAAAAGCATTGTCCAAGCCGAGAAGCTCTTCAAAACTATAGTCGCAAGCCCTGAAAAGCTTCATGTAAGAATTAACCGTATTGCGGGAAATACCCAGGGCCCCGGCAATTTTACGGTTGCTCAGACCGTCTGTTTGCAAGGTGATGATTTGTTTTATGTCCATAAGATCAAGTGTGTTTGCCATATCGCTTTTTAAGGCGAAATAGCCGCTTTTTAAACTTGATCTTTCAAAGTGGCACAAAACGAAACGTTTTAAGCAAAATCCTTAATACGTTTGTGGCACAGTTTGAACCGAAATCACTGGCACTATTACTCCGAAATCACTGGCACAAATCGAACCGAATTAGCCAGCAGATAGTTTATATAGACAGAGCTATGAGTTTTGCAGGAGCATTGAAGAGATGGGCAAAGATTTCGTAGTGGATGTCCACAAAGACCAGGCGGTTTATCTTTCCGGTCCCTGTCCCTATGTCCCGGAAGCACAATCAAAAAAGGGGCGCAAGCCCAGCCGGCTAAAATCCGATGTGGAGTCAATAGAAGTGCAGGAATATCTTAAGGAGTTGAAGAACAAGGATTTTAAAGAAGTAAAATTAAGAAAAGGCACCAAAGGCTGGATTATGGCCAAGGTTCACGCAGCTAAAGTATGGGTATGGGACCGAAAAGAAGAAAGGGCAAGAGAACGTACATTGATCATCCGGAAAGGTGTCAAAAAGAAGGAGGAGATAAAATATGCCTTGAGCAATATAAAGTTGGAACAGAAAACGGCGCAACAGTTTGCATTTATGCAGGGGCAGCGTTTCTGGATAGAGAGAGCTTTTGAAGATGTGAAAGGAGAACTGGGAATGGCAGATTATCAGGTGAGGAAATACAACGCCTGGTACCACCATCAGGCGTTGGTTATGCAGGCAATGGGGTATATCAACAAAACCAGGATTGAAAACCAGGAAAATATACCTCTTCTCTCGGTCAGGGATATTAGACTCCAGATCATAGAGCTACTGACAAACAATGGCACTAAAATGGAAAAAGAAATTGATCAAATGCTTCAAAGACATCTTCAACGTATCAATGATATAAATAGGTATTACCCTGAAAATGAATACTTTTAATCTGACAAAGTGGAATTATTTAATGAATTAGGTTAATTTAGTGAAAACGCTAATTGTTGTTCCTACCTTCAACAGGTGTCACGAGTTAATAAACTTATGTTCCATGATTACAAACATGAGCATTCCTGACGGGGTCAGCTTGGAGATTATTTGTGTTGTAGATGGTTCAACTGATAATACTCTAGAAATGCTCAGAATGCTTTACCCAAATATTCATTTGGTAATCGGAAATGGAAATTGGTGGTATACTAAAAGCATGAATGCAGGATTTAAATTTGCTGAAAGGTTGCATCCGGATCTTATACTCACCTTGAATGATGATATTATTTTACCCACGAACTACCTTCAAAATCTAATCAGAGCTTATAATTTGAAGAGCTCTGACAGCATCATTGGGTCAGTCTCTTTTACGCATAAGAAACCACACCGAATCATCACCTCAGGGGTAAAAAGTTGGAATAAATTCTTAGATAAGACTTATTGTTATTTTCCTTTTTTAGCTCAAATCGAACCTTCGTCGATATCTGGAACATTTGTTACACCAATGCTACCAGGACGAGGAATGCTTATTCCTTGGCATGTATTAAAATTCCTTAATTTCTTTGATGAAAACTTTGCACAATATCAGTCTGATTTTGATTTTACTTTAAGAGCGACCAAGGCGGGTTTCCCAGTTTATATTTCCTGGGATGCAAAAGTATTCAGTCTGATTGAAAGAACAAGTTCCGGAAGTAGTTTTTTAAAATCATCATGGAAGACTTTGTTGAGGGATTTTTTTAATCCATATAGCAGGAGATACATTCCAAACAGATCTCGCTATTATTGGAGACATTATTTCAAAATGTTATGGCCCTGGTATATGACAAAATTCTTATTACTATCCTTTAAAAACTTTTTCTTCAAAAAAAAGATTGGATAAAAAATATGTTATCAAAAATTGTCATTATTCAGGAATTATTTTCGAGTTATAGAGGGCCGATTTTTGACAGGCTACACCAAAAATACGAACTTATCGTATTGCATGGCAAGAGAAAATCTAATTTAAAACTCATAACAAAACCATATTCTATCTGTGTCCCTTCCTACTATTTTATAAAAAAAAGATTCGTTTTCCTCAATGTATTTTCCACCTTGAAGAGGTTTCACCCCCAGGTTGTTATACATCAAGGTTCACCCGGTATTTTATCTTTACCTGTTACTTGGCTTTGGTGTAAATTGACTAATACCGGATTTATTCTTTGGACACATGGCTTTGAAAGGCATCAAGGATTCAAGCCTTATAGTTCTTTTCGTTCATTGCTTAGGTTCTTATATTTTATAATGGCTGATGGAATTCTATTCTATACTAAAGAAAGAAGAGATTTCTTTAAACGTTATTTGCCTTCACATAAAATTTTTTATGCAACAAATACATTAGATACGGAGAGCCTTTTAAAAATAAAGGATCGCCTCAAGAATACAAATTTAGACCTTCTTAAAAAAGATTTGAGAATGAATAATCATTTCAATATTGTTTTCATGGGAAGGTTACTAAAGGAAAAATTAGTTGATCACCTTCTTGAAGTGACATATCGGTTAAAAAATAAAGGAATTAAAGTCAAGACCCATATTATTGGTGATGGTGATGAACTACAATCGTTAAAAATGATGACGTCTGAGATTGGATTGCAAGAGAATGTAATCTTCTATGGAGCAATCCATAATGACTTATTTTCTGGTAAAATTTTATTATCTTCTGACGTCATGGTGGTTCCGGGTTATGTTGGCCTTGCTATCAATCATGCTTATTGTTTTGAACTTCCCGTAATTACCTATAAACAAGGTCCTAATGGGCCATTCCATTCTCCTGAGATAGATTATCTTGGCAGTGGAAAAACGGGTTTACTGACCAAATCTTATGATATCGAAGATATGGCCAACGCACTTTTTAAATTATCACAACAACCTGACCTGATTAAATCATATAAACTTAATATAAACAAAAAAATAGAAGGGTTGAAAATTGAAAAAATGGAAGCTGGATTCATAAAGTGTATCGACTACATTGTTAGTATAAAAAAATAATGGAAACCAATTACCTAATCACTTGGATGTATTCTCCAGAACCTGGAAGAAAGATTGACCATTATCAAACGGGAGGGGACAGCGATCAACAAAAAACCCAAAATCTTTATTGGCGTTGCTTATTTTGTTTGTTTGAAAGCAGTCATAGAAACAATAAGAATCTTTTTAAACATATCTTATATGTTAATAAAATGCCCCCTGAAAAAATAGATGGAATTCCAATTTCAAAACTTGTTCGAAAGTATGAAATTGATATACGAGAATTTGTTCCTAAGTCTCTTCCCCCTAAAGGATATTATAAGGCCTGGACAACACAGTTTCTATTGCTGGATATACTCAAGAAAGTTTCCGAATTTGTAAAGCCAGAGGACAGATTACTTCTTCTTGACGTTGATTGTATATTTTCTAAACCAGTCACAGAAGATTTTCTAAAAGACATTGATACATATAATGCTTTACTTTATTCCATAGACTATCCAGAAGACAGGCTCGTAAATGGGATGTCTATTAATATGCTTAGACAGGTAGCTACGGAAATGTTCAACAAAGACAGTAACGAATTATGTTATGAAGGGGGGGAAATCATTTGTTTAAAAGGTAAAGTTTTAGAAGACTTTTTTACAGTTTTCATGGATGTTTACAAATGGTCTATTCAAAGATTTGAAAAAGGATTGTTAAAGCTCAATACGGAAGAACATGCATTTAGTGTGATATATTGGCAACTTGGAATGAAAACTTTTACGGCTAACAAATATATCAAAAGGCTTTGGACTAATTTATCAAGTTCAGTCAACCTGGAGCCGGGTGATGAGCAAAGATTGCTATGGCATTTGCCAGGTGAAAAAAAACATGGCTTTATAAAATATTTTCAGTTGTTGGGCAAAAATAATTATTCATTGGAAGGCAATCAGCAAAATCTTCCTGGCATTTTCCGGGTTATACCTTCCTTCAAAGACAAGGTATTTATGATCGCTAGAATCCCATTTAAAAAGATCTATAAAATGTTGAAAGTAATTTAAATGAAAAAAGTTTTCTTTATTCTAAAAATACCCCCACCCATACATGGTTCTACTTTAATGAACCAAAAAGTAATGAAAAGCAATCTTCTTCAAACTTACTTTAACTGTTATTATTTTCCCGTTAGTATTTCTAATGACGTATCAGACATAGGAAAAATTAGTTGGGAAAAAATTTTAAAAGTGTTGAAATCCTATATATCTCTTATATTTTCCTTAAGAAAGAATAATCCTGATTTGGTATATTTTTCCTTATCCCCAAGTGGAACAGCCTTTATGAAAGATTTTTTGTTTTTTCTTATCATTTCTTGTTTTAAAACCAAAATTGTATTCCATCTTCATGGAAAAGGAATTAGTGATCAGGGTAAAAAAAGTCAATTATTTCATCGCCTATACAGATACCTGTTTCAGAAAAACCATGCTATATGTCTTTCTTCAGAATTAACTGAAGATATTAAAATGTATGTCGAAAATCCCTATATCATACCTAATGGAATAGAAAAATTGAATTTTAATGAATTAAAAAGACAACCTAAAAATTATAAAGATTATCAAATAGTTTATCTTTCAAATTTTATCAAGAGTAAAGGCATATTAGATCTCATCCAAGCTCTTGGCATCGTGAAACGACGAGGCAATCACTTTTCTTTATCACTCATAGGTAAAGCTGGTGATGTATCACTAAATGAACTTAAAGAATATTTAAGGACTTGTCAATTAGAAACTATGGTAAACCACATTGGTCCATTATACAATAATGCTAAATTCGAAGAACTTTTAAAATCTGATCTCTTAGTTTTTCCAACCTATTACAAAAAAGAAGCCTTCCCGCTGGTCATAATCGAAGCAATGCAATGTGGGTTACCAATAATAAGTACTTATCACGCTGGTATCCCTTCTTTGGTAGACGAGGGAATTACCGGCTTCCTAATAAAAGAAAGAAACAATATAGAACTTGCGGATAAGATAGAATATCTTATTAAAAATCCTCATGAAAGTAAAAGAATGGGGTTAGCAGGTAAACAAAAATTTGACTTGCATTTCACAATTGGAATCTTTGAGCATAACCTAGTAAAGGTATTTAAGGACATTTTAAATAATTAGGTTGGATTATTAAAATAAAGCACTTGTGGATTTACTTCGTAAAGTATTTTTTTTATCTACAAATTATTTAATACGATTATCTTAAAATCAAATAACGCTAATTTTGAAAAATTACAGATAAATGGAATAGTTTTAATCCGAAATAAGGGTAAGTTTATTATTGGAAAACAAGGTAGAATAAATTCTTCAAAGTTCAAGAATATCATTGGCGGTGATACAAGAAGTTCTATTATTGTGAAGAAAAATGCTAATCTTAATATTGGTAAGAATTTCAAAATGAGTAATTCTGCCATCTACTGTGCTGAGAAAATCACAGTAGGTGACAATGTTATGATCGGAGGGAGTTGTAAAATATGGGACACAGATTTCCATCCTCTTAATACCCTGTTACGCACTGAAAATCCTAACGAAGGATATAAAACCAAGCCAATCATCATTGGCAATAATGTTTTTATAGGCGGTTTTTCAATAATTTTAAAAGGCACCACTATTGGTGACGGATCCATCATCGGTGCTGGTAGTGTTGTTTCCGGAACCATCCCCGCTGGGGAGATATGGGCTGGAAATCCAGCTAGATTCATCAAAAAAATCAATGAGGAATAATTTAAAACGGTTTAGTTTTCTTGGCACCAACATAAATGCCATAAATTCAGACCAAACCGAACAATTATTGCTCAACTATTCTTTTCAGAAAACAGGTTATATAAGTTTCCCGGATAGTTCGGTTATTACTAAAGCCTACACGGATGAACGTTTAAGGCAAATATTAAACAATTCGTTGCTAACCCTTCCCGATGGGATGCCTTCAGTGTTGTTTGCCAGAAGTAAAGGATATAAAAATATCAATACGGTTTCAGGTTATTGGCTGTGTTTAAGCTTATTAAATTCAACATTAAGTCATTTTTTCTTGGGGAGCACACAGGAACGTTTGGATCTGATTAAAAGCAAAATTGAAAAAGAAATTCCACATGCCAAAATCAAGGGCTTCAAACCGTTACCCTTTCTTGGCCTAGATTTTTATTCTGAAGGGAATGTCCTCGACGAAATAGTCAATGAAATCAACAGGCTAAAACCAGATCTGATATGGATTGGATTGAGCAGTCCAAAACAAGACTATTTCATGAAATATCATGCGCCTCATTTAAAGCATGGCTTAATGTTAGGTGTTGGAGGCGTTTTTGATTATTTATCGGGCGAGGTCAAAAAAAGTCCTGAATTTATCAAGCGTCTGGGGTTAAGATGGTTGTGGCGTTTAGTGCTTGAACCCGCAAGGCTGGGGCCAAAATACTGGTATACTATAAAAATGTTCTTTACCATATTTATCCAGCAATTTGTAAAGGATGGACAACATAGGAAACAATAAAATTATCCTTTGACATTGTTCAATATATGACGGGCATTTTGGATGTTGGAAATTCTTATTACATGTGGTAGTTACGACTTAATCTGACAGTTAGGGATTAAATTTAAATGAGGAATTTAATCATTAACCCCATAAACTGTCAGAAATGAATACAGAGACAAAAGTAATCAAAACTAAGTTAGGACTACTCAACTTAGCCGAACAATTAGGCAATGTATCCCAAGCCTGTAAAATATTTGGATATAGTCGAGATAGCTTTTACCGCTACAAAGAGTTGTACGATCAAGGCGGAGAGATGGCATTGGCTGAACTTAGCCGCCGCCAACCGAATCACAAAAATCGCATTGAGCCAGCCATAGAAGAACGTGTCGTATCCATTGCATATGAATATCCTGCATATGGCCAATTAAGAGCCTCCAATGAACTTAAGAAAGAAGGGGTATTCATATCTCCCTGTGGTGTGCGCTGTGTTTGGCTGCGACATGATCTGGAGACCTTCAGAAAGCGACTCAAAGCTCTGGAGGCTAAAGTTGCCCAAGAAGGATTGATACTGACTGAATCTCAAATTACCGCCATGGAAAAGGCTAAGGAAGAGAAGCGGGCTCAGGGCGAGATAGAGACACTTCATCCGGGCTACCTGGGTGCCCAGGACACCTATTATGTTGGAACCATTAAGGGCGTTGGCAGGATTTATCAGCAGACATTTATCGATACATATGCCAAAACAGCCCATGTTAAGTTGTATGACAGGAAAAATGCATTAGTAGCGGCAGATATACTGAACGATCGGGTGATCCCTTTCTATGAAAAATATGACATCCCGTTACTTCGAATTTTAACTGATCGAGGCACTGAATATTGTGGCTCCAGGGAGCATCATGAATATCAGCTTTATTTGGCCATTGAGGATATAGACCATAGTAAGACAAAAGCCAAAAGTCCTCAAACCAACGGCATTTGTGAGCGCTTCCATCGTACCATACAAGACGAATTCTATGCGGTGGCTTTTAGAAAGAAGATCTACCACAATATTGAAGAACTTCAGCAGGATCTGGATGTTTGGATTGATCAATACAACCATGACCGGCCCCATTCAGGCAAATACTGCTTTGGGAAAACACCAATACAAACCTGGGAAGAATCCTTACATCTGGCGAAAGAAAAATTGTTGGATCGGCAGAATGAAAATTTCGTACCTTTATTACCGCAAGGTGAAGCGGAAGCAGGCTCTGGTGGAGACCAACCTGCCAGGAATAACCTTGCCGACCGAAATGGCGAGGGGCTTTATTTGCCCCTTGCTTATCACCATTTTGGGAGTGGTATACCTAAAGAAAACTCAAAACCAACACCTTGAACTGTCAGATCAAGTCGGAGCTATTACATATTACAACAATGTATTCCGCCTTACTCAATCAATAAACCACCCCATTCATACAGAAATAAGCCATTGCCAATCAATAAGTATTTCCTGGCTTTTATTCAAACCACGCATTAAATACATTTAATGAAACTAATTTCTTTTTTTAAACTCTTTATGTTCAAGGCCAGGGAGCGTTCGTTGATTTTATTTTTTCTAATTGCTGACCTTTTTTTATTGAACCTTTCTCTCACCATCATAGCGCACATCCATTATTATAATTTTTTGGATAGTGCCAAGTCCTTTTACTTCTTCAATGTTTGTTGGTTTATAACTTATCTCCTTTTTATCAATGAGAAATTATTTCTTAAAGAAGATTTCTTCAATCGATTGAAATCCCATCTTGTCAAGTTTGCCTTTTACATCAGTATTGCCTCGTTTTTGATGGTTGTATTAAACCTTGATAATTTATCAAGAACCATGTTTTTGGGTTCCAGTGGATTATTTTTTCTTTTAAAATTCTTGGCTTCTTATTTCTACTCCTTTTTAATCGCCCAAAGAAAAAGTGGCCAGTATTATAGTATAGTACTCATTGTTGGTACCGGACCATCAGCCGATGCAGTACAGCACTTTTATAAGACAAATCCGGATATAGGACAGGTGGTTGGTTTCCTGACAGATAGCAACACAAAATCCGACCGGTTCCATGTGATTGGAAGGTTATCAGATTTCAAAAAAATCGTTGCGCAAAACTATTTCAATGAAGTCATCATCACCCTCCATCTGGAAAACAACAAAAAAATCAAAGAATTGATCGATATTGCCGAATACCATGGAATTCGCCCCCGAGTGGTCCCGAATTATTATTCAATGTTTAACAGGACGTATGAAGTACAAACATTAGGCACAATTCCTATCGTTAACATTCGTGAAGTCCCCCTCGAGCGGTATACCAATCGATTCTGGAAAAGGGCATTTGATATTGTTTTTTCCTCCATGGTTTTATGCATCGCCGCACCACTGATTCTGGTGGTTGCTGTTGCTATAAAAATCGAATCCAGAGGACCCGTATTTTATAAACCCATTCGGTGCGGACGAAGGGGCACACAATTTACGCTCTACAAATTCAGATCGATGATTGAAAATGATGACGTAAAGTCGGGTACCCGGTCCACAACAAAAAATGATCAACGGATCACCCGGGTTGGTAAATTTATACGAAAAACGAATTTGGATGAGTTACCTCAGTTCATTAATGTATTGCGCAATGAAATGGCGGTGGTCGGTCCAAGGCCCCATCGTGTCTATTTGAATAAGACGTTCCAGAGCAAAGTACCCACCTATATGGTAAGACAATATATCAAACCAGGGATTACCGGCTGGGCCCAGGTTAATGGTTGGCGAGGTCCTACTGTAACAAAAATACAATATATGGGTAGAACTTTGCACGATCTCTGGTATATTGAACATTGGACTTTCCTCTTAGACATTTATATCATTTTTTTGACAATTTTTGGCAAGAAAGCACGAGCAAATGCTTTTTGAAATTTTTATCGCTTGGAAATGAAAACAGTTCACGACTTTTAATTTTGATCCGAGACTGAGCGGATTTATCATGTTTTTTTCTTTAGTTTAATTCTCAACCATTAACGCAGACTTTTCGATGCAAAAAAAAATTTATTATCTGTCATTATTATTAGGATTCCTGTTGCTATCATCTTGTAAGTCGTACAAAGACCTCATATATATGAAAGATGTAGGAACCGGACAGGATTTTCTGCGTGCGGTACCCCAGGAAGTCCCTGAATATCATATCCGAACCAGCGATAATTTGTATGTGAGCATTCTATCCCAGAATCCGGAAATGAACCAATTGTATAATCCGGCTCTGGCACAAAACTCGGGCAACCAGACCGGTACCCAGCAGATGTATGGGGAATTATCCAGTCAGTTTCTGAACGGTTACCAGGTGGACCTTGGTGGTTACATTACCTTGCCGGTTCTGGGAAAAATACGGGTGGATGGATTGACTCCTGCTGAAGCGGAAATCCGCATAAAAGCCAGGGCCAGTGAATATTTAAAGGAACCCACGGTAAAAGTGAAGTTATTAAATTATAAAATAACAGTACTGGGTGAAGTCACCAAACCTGGGGTTTACTACAATTATGACAAGTCCATAAACGTATTAGATGCCATTAGCATGGCGAATGGCAATACTGATTATGCAGAGATCAACAACGTACTGGTCTTGCGCCATATACAAACAGGGACTGAAACATACCGATTGAATTTGACTTCCAGCAGGGCCTTGCTGACTTCCAATGCCTATTATCTACAACCGGATGATATCGTATATGTAGAACCAGCCAAATACAAAAATATAAAATTGAAAACGCCCACTATTCTGTTGGTGTTGTCAAGTATTACCACAGTAGTATTGATATTGAGCTTTATTTACAAATAATTTGGAATATTACAATTTGCATCTCCATTATTCCAGACCGTTTAATTTCCGGTCAATGATCGCATTTTCGAATTGGACCAAAACAAATTAAATCAAATGACCACTAATAATAATATGAATGACTATCTCGAAATGGAAGAAGGACTGAATCTGCGGGAATTTCTATTAAGGATTAAGACCAAATGGCATTGGATTGCAATTTGCGGTCTGCTGGGTGCTGGTATCAGTTACTTCATCAATAAAATTTACGAACCTAAATATGAAATTGGAACGACACTGTTGAGTAACGATAACAATATTGGAATTAAAAGTGAAGATCTTTTTCAAAATCTAAGTCAAAATTCCAAAACCAACGTACAGGACCAAATTGGAATCCTCAGTTCGTATATGATCAATTTGGAAACGATGGAACAACTCGACTGGAAAATTACCTGGTTCCAAAAAGGTTTTATGACCCATACTGACCTCTATCAAAACGGACCTTATCAAGTGGTCAAACAGGAGGACTCCGCCAATCTAACCGGCATTCCGCTATACTTTATGCCAATTTCTGAAAATGCCTATCGCATTACCGTGGACGATAAAGTGATGGTCAACAATGTAAAACAGGATATTCAATTTACCCAGGATGGTCAGTTTGGGAAACCTTTTTCAAATCCTAATTTTCATTTTATTATTAACAAATTAGATAGCAAACCCATTGATAAGAACTATCAATACTTTTTTGTCTTCAATGACCTTAATGAATTAACAAAAACATATCAGAATAAACTCGAAATCAGCATGTCTGATGATAAATCCAATCTGATCTATGTAAAAATAAAAAGCAGTAAGCCAGAGCGCGCAGTAGATTATCTAAATACATTGAGCAAAGTTTTCATCCAGTTTGGATTGCATGAGAAAAATCAGGCTTCAGAAAATACAGTTAATTTTATCGATTCTCAACTTTCGGGTATTGTGGATTCTTTGCAACAGGCAGGCCGTAATTTCACTAATTTCCGCTCACAAAACCGTATAGTGGATCTTAGTCAGGAAGCGGGATTGATCATGGATCGTCTGAAGGAAGTTGAATCATCCATATCCATGGCAAGTATGCGATTGGATTACTACAAAAACCTGCTTCAATATCTCGGTGATGCTAAACAAATGGAACAAATGGTTGCCCCATCTGTGGTTGGAATTACCGATCAGTCGTTGAATGCATTGGTAGTAAAACTCGGAGAGCTTTATGCCAAACGAAGTTCGCTTGCTCTAAGCGCCCAGGAAAAAAATCCAAGCTTGTTAGCTTTGGACAATGAAATCACCTATACGCGTCAAGGATTGGAAGAAAATTTGAAAAATCTCATTAGTAATGCAGAAGTTGAAATCGGGAATTTGAACCAACGAAAAAACACCATCAATGCCCAATTGTCTAAATTACCCAGAACTGAGCAAAATATGGTCAACATTAAAAGACGATTTGACCTGAATAATGAACTCTACACCTATCTATTGCAAAAACGTGCAGAAGCTGCCATCACCCGGGCATCTACCATTCCGGATGTGCAGGTTCTGGACCTTGCCCGTGTGGCTACTGCTAAGCCTCAGGGAACATCACTCATTATAAAAATTTTAATTGGTTTGTTTTGTGGAATGATTTTCCCAGTTGTGTTCATAATGATTGGCGATTATTTCAATAACCGGATTAAAAGTAAGGAAGATATTGACAAAGGCACCACATTACCTACCATTGGTGTTATTGCACACAATAAATTAAAAACCGAATTTCCTGTTTTAAAATATCCACATGCCGGAATCACAGAATCTTTTCGAGCTCTAAGAACCAATTTACAATATTTAATGGCGAATGATCAACAAAAAGTAGTTGCCATACATTCCACCATTTCCGGTGAAGGCAAATCATTCGTTTCCCTGAATCTTGCTTCAGCAATGGCTCTGAATAATAAAAGGGTGCTTCTTGTGGATGCAGATCTGCGTAAACCACAGTTACATCTCTCTTTTAATTATCCGAATGAAATCGGATTAAGCACCTACCTGATCAACAAAAATAACTTTGAAGAGATCGTAGTACCCAGCAAAATTAAATATCTGAATTTTGTTTCATCTGGTCCTGTCCCCAGGAATTCTGCTGAACTTCTGGGTGGTGATCGGTTCACTCAATTTATTGAAGAAGCTAGAAATCACTTTGATTATATCATTTTGAACAGTTCACCAATTTCAGTGGTCACCGACGGGGTACTTATTGGAAAGAGTGCAGAAATCAATTTAATCATTCTTCGCCAGGATTTTAGCTATAAGGATCATTTGAAATTGATCAATGATTTTTCTGAACAAGGAGTACTTAAAAATATTGCATTGATTTTCAATGATGTACAATTAGCAGGATACAGTTATTATAATATTTACAATACAAATGGATATGGATACTATGCAGAA
The DNA here is from genome assembly GCA_963711495.1 of uncultured Cytophagales bacterium. Taxonomy (GTDB): domain Bacteria; phylum Bacteroidota; class Bacteroidia; order Cytophagales; family Cyclobacteriaceae; genus CAVQEK01. Next base: position 2,550,846 of record CAVQEK010000004.1, on the reverse strand, counting down.
TCAGATTCAAAGAATAAAAAATCCTGGCATCAAAAAAAGAAAAAGGAAATAATGAGCTGATGGAGTCATTCCATCACCCTGAAATGAAATTTATACTTTTTCTAAACATAACCGCTGCCACTATACAGATTTTCAAGTATGATGATAATCTTTTAAAAATGTTTGCCTGGTGGTTTAATTGCAAAAAATTTTAATTTAGCGCCTCATTTATAAAATTATATTGAAGATGCAGGCTATAATCAAGACCAACCGGGGTGACATGAAAATTGATTTCTATGAAAAGGATGCCCCAAATACAGTGGCCAATTTCGTCAAATTATCGAAAAGCGGATTTTATGACGGCCTTACCTGGCACCGTGTGATTCCTAATTTTGTCATTCAGGGTGGGTGTCCGCGTGGCGATGGCAGCGGTGGACCCGGATATACCATTAAATGCGAATTGAATGGCGACAAACAATATCACGACCGGGGTGTACTTTCCATGGCCCATGCGGGTAGAAATACAGGCGGTTCCCAGTTTTTCATTTGTCACAATCGACAAAATACCAAGCATTTAGACCGGCAACATACTGCTTTCGGCAAGGTAATAGAGGGCCTGGATGTATTGGACAGCATAAAGCAGGGCGACAGCATAGAAAATATTTCAATCATAGAAAATTAATCGAGTAAAGGGCCACTGATTCTCATTGTGGGCGACCATTCATCATTGGTTCCTATGATCTTTTCCCAATGCAATCAAATTTGCAAATAGCCGGTAGGCTCCCGGTACACCGGCCGGCAATTCCCTGAAAAATGAAAATCCGGTGTAGGCGTAATAACCTTTGCCATATTTAGCAACCAATAATGCTCCTTTTAATGGTTCTTCCCCCGGGTCATGACAGGAAAATATTGGCGTATACTGATCGGACCACTGGTCCGGAAAATATAATCCTCTTTCCTGCACCCATCCTTCAAAATCCCGGCTGGTAATTTTGTTAGGATAATTCACCACCTGGTGATCGGGTTGGAGAATTTGGACTTCTGCTTGTTCCACCGTTACACGGTCATGGGACAAATGCAAATCGAAAGGCGCGAAGTGTTCATTAACCAACCGGTAACTGTTGTTATACTGAACAATGAGCGTCCCTCCCCGTTCTGTATACTGCAATAATTTATCATTGTCGTATCGCAGTCTTTCTACCGTATTATAGGCCCTCACGCCCAGAATAATGGCATCGAATTTATCCAGATTATCCGGAGTAAATTCCATGTCATTGATCAAATCAACATGATAACCGATCTGCCGCAAACTGGCCGGAACATCATCACCCGCCCCCATCAAATATCCAATATTATTGCCTGTTTTCCTGATGTCTAAATTTACAAACTTTGAATCTGAGGCAGGAAAAAGCATCTGTGCAGGAATGTGGGCATAATTGATCTCCACCAGGCTGTACTGATATTTCTTATCCCCGATTTGAACGGTGGCCAATCCTTCAACGCTTTCCTGGGTGGGCGGTGGTTTAACATGGAATGTAAAGCTGTTTTCAGCACCTTTGGCATCGATGGTGAAATCATAAGCATTGGGCTGGACCTGCCAATCGGCTGGAAGGGTTAGCGATAACTTTCCATCCACATTATCCGAACCTGCTTTAACTTTAACTACAACATCCTTGGCCTGGTCATCTGAAAAAATATATACTTTTTCATCCAGATTGGCATATACCGGTGGTGAAATGACAAAAGGCCGATAAATTTCGCCCTTTACCGGATCGGTACGTTTGTATATCACTGGTTTCTTAAAGTTAATTTCCTGCCCGGCAACCGTTACCGAGAATGAAGCTTCCAGTGCCGGATCATTTTCAGGTTTTCCGATTTCTTGTTGATCGTCTACCGTAAACATGCCAAGTGTGGCGGGTTTTCGAAGCCAGTATGGCTGGGAATATGGCATATTTTCCGGAACCTTAACCAACATGGAGAAATTCGAATCCTGATTATATGTTAAATTGATATTGAGTGTTGAATCCTTTTTTACCGATGAAATGGAAACATGATTGAGCTTAATCGGTACCTGGGAACGATTAATGGTCTCAAAGGAAATTTTTAATTGTTCACCAGGACATGCAGAATAATCACTGGCCACTGGTTCAAAAAACAACCCGAGTGAAGCATAGATAATCTGGTCAATTTCATCAAGCTTCTTTTCCCGCCAGAAGTCATTTTTAAGCGCCGCTACTTTCTTCCTTATTTCCAATAGTGCCGGAACCGAGGTCGACGGGTTGTCCATATCGAATTGACTGATGACATTTTTTACCATTGGCTCAATGGCCTTGCCTCCTTCTACCCTGCCCCAACTGATGTCAACCGGATCGAAAATACTTTGCTTGCCTTTAACGCCGGCTTCCAACTGCATATAATCGTAAGCCGTTCCGCGGCTTTCTGAAGCGCCAAAACCCTGGCTCTTATGCATACTGCGACTGTCACCGGCAATTTCTGTGTATGATTTTCCCAACAGCGCATTGTATTGCCCAACATTGATTTTGATCAATTCAGAAGTATCTTTTTGGTAAGCACTTCTCGACCAAAAGTAAGTATTCCAATAAAGCGATTTGGGACTCCAGGGTTTCACGTACTTCAATTGTTCAGGAAATTTTGAGGCGTCACCAGCTTGTGCGAATGCCAAAGAAGCCAGTATTGCAGATGCGGTATGATGACCGTGAGTCGTACCCGGAATTTTGTTAAATCTGGTAATGACAACATCCGGACGGAATTCACGAATGACCCAGACCAGGTCGCTCAGCACTTCCTGTTTGTCCCAGATGTTAAAAGTCTCATCTGGATTTTTTGAATAACCAAAATCAACGGCCCGGCTAAAGAATTGATGTCCGCCGTCAATACGTCGCGCTGCTAAAAGTTCCTGCGTACGAATCACACCCAATAATTCCCTGATCTCAGGACCAAGTAAATTCTGCCCGCCATCACCGCGTGTACAGGCAAAATAACCGGCGTTAACCTTTGCTCCATTGGCCATATAAGCAATCAATCGTGTATTTTCATCATCCGGATGGGCAGCCACATATAATACATTTCCGAGCACATCCAACTTTTCAAGCATCAGTTTTATTCGGGCGGCATCATAAGTTTTCGGTTTTTGTGCATAAACCTGGGGTGTCAATAAAAATAGACAGGCGAAGTAAAGGATGAATTTTCTCACTTGATTTCAATGTTTAATGGACGAATATACTGTGATTAATTTTTATACCGAAAAAACCAGCTTAAAACAATTAATTCCCGTCGAATGAAAAACATGTCAAAGGTCATAATCCGCACGAACTCCAACTTTTCCAGCCAGTTTAAACCATTAATCTTTGTCTAATAGTTAACATGATAATGTCATGATTTATTTTTCTGACTTTTTTTGTTTTTAGTTTTCGGGATAATATCCATACAAACCAAAAACAATATTAGGCTGGTTCCAGCACTGATTTTCTCAATACATTAACCTTGAACATCAGATTCAAATCATCTTGTGCCCGGCTATTTCCAAAGACGAAGATATCATCGAAATTATCCGCAGAAACCATCGGATTATCAAAAATAATTGACTTATTTAAATAACTAAAACCTGAATTAACACGATTCACCAAAGATTCATCCGCGATAGCTAATAGTAATCGATCTATGCCGTGGTTTGGGAAAATATATGCTTTCTTCCTGGCTGATTTTGTAACCGGTCCCCTTGAACCGTATGAAAGACTGAAGCTTGTTCTAAATTTTTGTCTTATTACTGCGCTGTTTTCTGTGCTTTACACCATGACAGCCCTTCTGATCGACTTTCAGCTATCGGGTGTAATTATGCCCATAACGGCCATCATTTTTGTCATACTGGCGTTCTTTATCAAACTTGGTGTAAATGCCACCATCATCGCAAATATTTATTTGGCCACCAGTTGGATTGCGGCGATTATTCTGATCCAGTTTTCCGGAGGTTTATACTCTTCAATATTGCCCTGGCTTTCTTTCATCCCTCTTTCTGCCAATCTCATGATCAATAAAAAAACCTCGTGGTTTTGGTTGTCTGTTTGTTCTATGACGGTCATTTATTTTGCAAGCCGGCAAGATGTGATTTCAAATGAGGCAGTTAGTTACAACAAGCAATTTGAAATCCCATTTTATGCCGTGGTCAACATTGGGCTATTTTCTATTATTCTGTTGCTTTCCATGATTTTTCGCAACGCTAAGGATGCTGCTTACGCCGCACTTAGGGAAAAAAATCAAAGCATGTTTCATATGAATCTGGCGTTGAAAGAAAAAAACGATGAGGTATCGCTTAAAAACGAAGAACTCCTTCAGCAACAGGAAGAAATCATTGCACAACGTGAATTTATAGAAAATAGTTACAAAGAACTTTCTGTGACGAAAGCAAAACTGGAAAATACTGTAAACCGGCTGACCGCCGTTCAAAAAAAACTCGAAATAAAAGAAGCTGAAAGTCGAAGTATGCTGGATTCTATCTTTTATGGTCAATTGGTAATAGAATTCAGCCCGGAAGGAAATATAATAAAAGTAAGCCCTCAATTTTTAAAATTGCTCAATTTAGAGGAAACAGCCTTTTTACAACTCAATTTCAGTGATTATCTCCAATTTATTGCTGAAGCCAGTTTTGATCTGTCTCAACCGCCCGAGATGATATGGCAGGAAATTATCGAGAATGCGCCCTTCTCATCAGAAATTAAGGTCAATACCAGCGATCGTACTTTATGGTTCCAGGATACTTACGTAGTCATGCTCGATCCTGATCAAAAACCCATAAGAATTTTATCCATAGCTCATGACACCACACAGGTGCAAATTCAAAAACTTGAAATCATTAAATTGAATGATGAATTGGTCCATAAAATAAAGTTGATCGAGGACCAGAACCTGTTACTCAATTACCAGCAAAAAGAAATTTCGGAAATCAATGACAACCTCAAGGCACGACAAAAGGAGATACTGGAAATTAACCAACATTTGGAGGAAAGAATTGCCCAAAGGACCAGTGATCTCAAAATGCGCAATCGCCAGCTTGAAGAATATGCTTTCATCAATGCTCACCTGCTGCGCGGCCCAATGTGCAGTATTTTGGGGCTCATCCATCTTTTGGAAATAGACCAAAATGGGGATTCGGGACATCCCATTGTCGAACACCTTAAAAAGTCTTCCAAAGATCTTGAAAAAATCGTATATCGTATATCTACTACAATCAGTGAAGATATTCGCGAAGACACGTCCGGAACATTTGTGACTGAAAAATAGAACCGGAGACAAATATTACAAGTGCCTCGGCGGTGTATATTACAACTGGTACCCTGGAAAAATATGATATTTTACAACGCTAAATGGATCTTGCATCATCTAACCATGAATTTTGAACATTGCGACTGATTTTAATGGGAAATCTTTAATTTTGAACACGTTAAAATCCTTAGCATGGATCATATTTTAAAAATCGACTGCAGTGATGAAAAAGGGCTGGTGCACAAGATATCAGGCGTGCTTTTTGGTCACGGCCTGAATATGACTGAGAATGAAGAATTTGTTGATGGAGAAAACAGTCATTTTTTTATGCGTTCCGAAGTCACCGGCAGCCTGGACAGGGCTGAGGTCTATAACGAACTCAATCGTATGTTGCCTGATAATGCCCACATCCAGTTATATGAGAAAAGAAAAAAAAACATCATCCTCCTGGTCACCAAAGAATACCATTGCCTCGGCGATCTGCTGGTGCGACATCATTTCGGAGAACTGCAAGCCAACATCGTAGCGGTAATCAGCAATCATGATATACTGCAGGAATTTACCGAAAAATTCAAATTGCCATTTTTTCATGTGCCAGCGGAAGGACTGGAAAAGCCGGAACATGAAGAAAAAATACTGAGCATTATCAACCAGTACAATCCAGAATACCTAGTGCTGGCCAAATACATGCGCATATTCACCCCGAATTTTACACTGCACTTTCCCCATCGCATCATCAATATTCATCATTCTTTTTTACCGGCCTTCGTAGGTGCAAGGCCATATGCTCAGGCACATATGCGTGGGGTGAAAATGATTGGGGCCACCGCCCATTTTATTACTGAAAATCTGGATGAAGGCCCGATTATCACGCAAGATGTCCTTCACACCAATCACAAAAATGATGCAAAAGCATTGGCGCGATTGGGTCGCGATGTGGAAAAATATGTCCTGGCCAACGCCTTGAAACTGGTGTTTGACGACCGGGTTTTCGTATTCAAAAACAAAACGGTGATTTTGGACTAATGCCGTTACCTCCCTGTCCGGGTGATCACGACCATTACTCGTTTGCCGGTTTTCCAATGGTGGCCAAGATGCCTCCATCGACATACAGAATGTGGCCATTGACAAAATCGCTGGCCCTGGATGACAGAAAAATAGCCGCCCCAACCAATTCCTCAGGCTTTCCCCAACGGCCTGCCGGCGTACGGCTGATGATAAAATCATTAAATGGTGTTCCTTCCTGTCTTAGTGGTTCCGTAAGGTCGGTGGCAAAGTAGCCGGGCCCAATGCCATTTACCTGAATATTATATTTGGCCCATTCGGTAGCCATATTTTGAGTGAGCATTTTCAGTCCGCCTTTTGATGCCGCATAGGACGCAATGGTATTGCGTCCCAATTCACTCATCAGGGAACACATATTGATGATCTTGCCATGTTGCCTTTTGATCATTCTTCTGGCTACTGCTTTGGCCACGATGAAAGGCGCTATGAGATTGATCCGGATATTTTTATTAAATTTTTCCAGTGAAATTTCCACCAATGATTCCCGGAGATTTATACCTGCATTATTCACCAATATATCCAGGGGACCAATATCCTTTTCAATTGTTTCTATGAGATTCTCCACAGCAATTTCATCTGTGACATCGCACAAATACCCAAAGGCTTCAATACTTTCCTGATGAAATTCGTCTAGTGCTTTTTCAACTTTCAACCGGGATGTTCTGCCATTGATGACAACACGTGCCCCGGCTTTGCCCAAACCCATGGCAATGGCCTTACCCAGTCCAGCCGTCCCCCCGGTGATTAAAGCAGTTTTTCCCTGAAGAGAAAAAAGTTGTTCCATAGCTTGCTGTTTTTTATTGAACACGATTAGTCATTAATCGTTTGATTTTCAAAAATAAGGACAGGCGTTTTTTCCAGGTCCAGTTCCTTCTTTTTCTGGGATTTGAGAACATTTTGCAAGTACATAGCCCCAACCACAATATCCTGGTCACCATCGCCATCCAGATCACCGATATCGAGCACATCCCACTGGTTTACCGAAGATTCTTCAAAAGAAAAAGCTTTGTATTGATAGAGTCCGGTACATTCAAAATACATAATCCCACGCTCCGGATACCGCTCATAGTCTGCGAAATTAGAAGTGCAAAAAATATCCAGATCACCGTCATTATCAAAATCGGCAGCTTCGGCATGAGCTGCTCCATAAATGGGGAAAAAATATTTCTCCGTGAAATTATTGCTGCCATCATTTTCAAGGATCCTAAAACCGTGGTAGGGTTTCAGGATCTTGGAATAATCAAAATTGTCTCCGTTGGTGTACAGTATATCCATTTTTCCATCCTGATTAAAATCATGCAGTGAAAAATGCATCGAACCATAAACCGAAGGAAACCGGGCTGCTTGTTCGACTTTGCCAAAAAAATTTCCCCGGCCATCATTATAGTAAATCATGATCCTTTCATCACCTTGTGCCATTAAGGCGGCAATATCCGAATAACCATCATCATTGAAATCATAGAGATAGGTGAGGATCGATCCTGGTTTGTCATCAAGTATAGTCTGACAATAAGTGCCATGCTTTTCCCCGGAATAAATGGCCAGATGACCAATGTTATTGCCATATTCACATACCAGGTAATCCATGATTCCGTCTCCATTCAGATCGGCTTTCTGAGTATGCACCGGCCGGTAAAGGCTGTCAAGGATGAGGGCCGGATGATCCTGATTTAAATGATTTTTATCCTGCAAATGAATGATCTGTCCCAGATTCCGGTCGTTGGGATGCAAGATGCCGGCCAACGTAATATCCATGCCCCCATTTTCAAAACTCAAATCGGTGGGCGCACTGTCTAGTTGTAAAGAATCGATAATGGCGCCGTCATGTGTAAATCGATAGAGCACATTGGATTGACCATCAGCCACATAGATCTGTTTGGTATCCGGATCAATTTTAATGGCTGTTATAATCGAACTGGAAGAAAGATGGTGTTTCAAATGCTTGATTTTGAAACGATTTGTGCCAATTTCAGGTTCTACCGGCAGTTGTTGATCGGGTAATTTTTCCGGACTGGCGGTTACATAATAATCTGTAATTTTCTGCCACTCTTCATCGGTAAGATCCGATTTGATCACCTGGGCCAGAGGACTGATCTGAGGGTAGTTAATGGTCGCAAAATGCGTCATGCCCAATCTTATTCCCATCTGTGGTAAAACTTTGAACAACCAGGTATCTTTGTCCAGTAGGGCCGGCTGTACAAATTGATGACACGAAGTACAATATTTACGCGCCAACATCCCTCCTTCGTGCAGGATTGCCCGTTCCCTCTTTTGCTTCAGGTTGCATTGCATGACAATAATAAAGAGCACGGAGAGCAAAAAAATAAATAGCGGCTTTTTCAATTTTCAAAAAATTTAGACATCATAAATACTGCAATTTAGCACAAAAATACATTTCCTCATCACTTTTTGACAATTCACTAAATATCAAGAAATATGGTCAATTTTCATGGCATTAAAATAAAAACTAATAATTTAGTTCGTAAACTAATTTATTAGTTGTACATTTATATTAACGATACGTCAATGGGCCAAATTCAATCCTATATCACCGAAGTTCTGATTATACAATTGCTACTGGTTGTTTTTTATCTTTTAATAATCCGGAATGAAAAATGTTTTGTTTTCAACCGTTTCTTCCTGCTGGCAAGCCTAGTCATACCCTGGTATATTCCATTGATCCACTTTCATATTCACTTCACCGGCATGGCACATCAATCAATATTGCCGGCGGATCCATCGCCCTGGGCCAATATCGAAAATATGCCTTTTGACCAGGGACCTGTCCATATTGCTCCAAATCCAGGAATAAGCTGGGCCCCATGGGTGATCGGGTTGTACGTCGCCGTCACCTTTTATTTTATCGTCAGGTTTTTCATTAATCTGCGAAAAATAAATAATCTTGAAAAAAAAGCTTCCAAAATAGAATTGAGCCGTTCAAAATACCTAGTTTACCATGTGCCCACAAACGTGCTTTCCTATTCGTTTGTGAACAGGATTTTCATCACTGACCAATTCAAATTGGACAAAGCCCAGAAGGAATATATCCTCGGGCACGAAATCATTCATTTGGTCCAAAATCACTCCTGGGACCTGCTACTGGTCGAATTGTTCAGGATTTTTGTATGGTGGAACCCTTTAATTTATTTTATCGGGTCGGAACTGAAAATTATTCACGAATACCTAGCGGACAAGCCATTTGCCTCCGGCGGGAACAAAAACGACTATGTAGCTCTGCTCAGCCGATATCGCTGGCTGAATCTTCAACTGAAGTTGATCCACGGGTTTAACCAAAGTTCCATAACAAAACGTCTTGACATGATGAACAAAACAAATACTCCCCGACGCTTCCTGAAAATGTGGGCATTGATATTGTCTAGCCTCCTGGTTTTTGCGATATTTTCCTGCGATGTCAATAATAAGGATGCCGTGAGCCCCTCCATAAAAAGCGCGCAAATCCCGTTGACGGAGCAGGTTGAAAATGAAATTTCATTTACCAAAACCCACTTCCCGTTTGCTCCAAAAGCTTTGATCGACAAATATGCCGACCTTCAAAGAGCTGATCCCCAACACTATTATGAACTAAGTATAAACCCCGTAATAACCAAGAATGGCAAGTTGTTCAAACCGCTTTTTTTCGATCCATTATCGAATATTTTCAATGTGGTTCTCACGGAGGAAATGCCCGAAGGACCGATGAAGGAAATGACAAGAAAATGGTCATTTGAAGATGGAAAATTCCAAGGCATGCAATTTCAAATCCGCAAGGCAGACCGTGCTGAGTTTATGAAAGTGAAATATAAAACGAGTGGTGAAGATGATGCCATACATTACACCACAGATATTACGCCCAATTTCAAAAATGGAAAAGCAGGTTGGGAAAAATTCGTGAAAACCCATGTCAAATATCCTGAAGCAGCCAGAAAAGCCGGAATAAAGAATACCATTATGGTACAGTTCGTGGTCACGAAAAGGGGAGGTGCTATGAATGTAAACATTGCAGGATCGCCCCAACTCAATAATGAACCGTTGGAAGTTGCATTTGAGCGCTCAGCCTATGATGTGGTCATGGCTTCAAATGGGCTGTGGATCCCAGGAGAAATAAATGGACAATATGTTAATTCAAAAGTGACTTTACCTGTAGAATTTAAACCGTACCAATATTGAGTATGAAGGAACTAACCAAAGCAGAAGAGCAAGTGATGCAGATCCTCTGGGACATCAAAAGCGGATTCGTCAAGGATATCCTGGAGAAAATGCCCAACCCGAAACCGGCGTACAACACCGTTTCAACGATCGTGCGCATCCTGGAAAAAAAGGGATTTGTGGGTTACAAAGCTTATGGCAAAACCCACGAATACTTTCCGCTGATCGAGAAGAATAATTACCGGAGTTTCTTCCTCAAAAATTTCCTGGGGAATTACTTTGGCGGGTCATTCGAACGACTGGTGTCCTTCTTTGCCAAAGACAATGATCTGGATATCGCAGATATGGAAGAACTCCTCAAACACGTCGGGAAAGACCTGGAAAAAGATGAATGAATTTTTAAGCTATCTGACTAAAAGCAGCGTCGTCCTGGCGATTTTCTATTTGCTTTACAGAGCACTATTGGCATCTGACGCGAATCACTACTTCAATCGCGTCTATCTGCTGGCCAGTACTGTTTTAGCCATTGTGCTACCTCTTGTCCACCTGCATATATTGAGTCAACCGGCGATCGCAGAAATGCAATTCCCAACTGCTTTCCTGTCAAAGCATATGTTTGTCGCAGAACCCTCCCCGCTAGTTGACAAAACCAGCCCTATTCCATACGTAAGTGTAATATTAGGTATATATCTCGCGGGTGTAATTTTCTTTCTGGGCAAATTACTATTCTCGTTATTGAAAGTCTTCCGATTCATTAAAGACAACCAAACCTACGCTGAACATTACGCGCATTATATCATGATCCAAACCAATGGTATTTGGCCGACCAGCTCTGTCTTCAAGTATATTTTATGGGACAACACCATGAAAGTTTCGGCGTTGGAAGCTTCACAAATATTGTCTCACGAGATCGTCCATGTGCGACAACATCATACCTGGGATCTCATTTTTATGCAATGCATTCAGTCTTTACTGTGGTTTAATCCATTTATTTATTTCCATAAAAATTCCTTACTGCGAATTCATGATTACCTGGCGGATATGGAGGCGGTGCGATCATCCAATCCGAAATCATATTTAAATTTGCTTGCAAAACAAACACTAAATCCTCCCAGCCATTCGATGGCACACCAGTTTAGCAAGTCTAAAACTTTAAATCGTATGAAAATGATACAAAATAACAAACGATTGCCTCTCATTGTAAAAGCAACTTTAATAATGCCAGTGCTTTCACTGCTTGTTTATGCTTTTTCTTGCGACATCCGCGTGGAAGCAAATCCATTTGCGCAGTTGAAAACCCATCAGGCTCTGAATTCCTTATCGATTAATCACCAAATGGATTCAAAAATGCTTGGACGGTTCGACGATTCCAACAAACAGGGTCCTCACAATTTTGAACCGATGACAGGCTCACCTGAATACGTGGCATCGCAAAAATCAGTAACGTTCAGCAAGGATGAATCCACCGTTGAAGAAAACACACTGCCTGTTCCCAAAAAAGGCCTGGATGCCTTTTATGGCTACATCCAAAAAAATATTAAATATCCCATCGAAGCGAGAAAAAATGGTGTGGCAGGCACAGTTTATCTCACCTTTATGATTGCTGAGTCCGGTGAAGCTTCAGATTTCCAGATCGAAAAAGGTATCGGAGGAGGATGTGATGAAGAAGCGCTGAGCGTAATTAAATCCAGCTTTGATGAAATAGAGTGGAATCCCGGCAAAGAAAATGGAAAGATAGTGAAAACATCAATGACCTTGCCAATTACCTATTTACTTGATATCAAGAAACAGAAAGACGGAAAAAACATAAAAGCCAATCTGCCGGAGATCGTGGTTGTAGGTTATACGCCTGAAAGGTTTCATGGAGACATGAAAAATTTACTGAAAAAGACCACAAATGAAATTCAACAAAAATCCGAAAACCAATGAACAGCCTCGTCTATTATTTTATCGAAGCCAATCTTTATCTGATCTGCTTTTTCCTGATCTACCGATTGATTTTAGTACATGATAAAAATTTCAAATTCAACAGGTTTTACCTGCTGGCCTCATTGTGTTTATCCATCTGTCTACCTTTTATCAATATTCCAGTACAACCTGGATCAACCGCCACTCTGCAGGGATATATCCTGCTGCCTGCCGTGACCATCAGCGATGTTGAAAGTCGTAGTGCCAGTCTAATCATTAATTGGTGGAGCGTATTGCTGGTGGTGTATCTGGCCGGCGTAACAATCTACACCCTCCGGTTGCTGGTGCAAATGGCGAAAATTATGCGCCGCCTGCCGCTTTATAATTCCATGAAAGAACGAAAAGATGGCTACGTGTTGGTCACCACTAACGGAGAGATTCCCACCTGTTCATTTTTCGGATATCTTTTTTGGGACAAAAGCCTCCAACTCGGGGAAGAGGAAAAAAACCAGATCATGGCACATGAGATGGTGCATATCAAACAAAAACACAGTGTAGACATCCTGCTGGTGGAAGTATTCCGAACCATTTTTTGGTTCAATCCCGTCGTCCATCTGTACAAATCATCGATTACCGAGATCCACGAATATCTGGCTGACCAGCAGGCGGCAAACCGTTTCAATCCGGAGAAATACCTGAAACTGCTCGCGAGACAATTGTTTAAAAGTTTCGACTTCGCCCTCAGCAACAATTTCCACAGGTCGCAGACCGTGAAACGCATCAAAATGCTGGAATCTTCCAGGAAAAAATCCATCTGGCTCAACCTGGCGTTGCTGCTGCCATTGCTCGGTGTGCTCGTTGCGGAGCTTTCTTGTGAACGAAGCGATCAGGAAACTGCGCAAGTCACCCCCCAAAAAGATATCATCATGACCCTTCCATACCACGAACTACCGGATGACAGGTCTGAAAATCCAGCATCTGGCAGCGATGAAGTTTTCACGATAGTGGAAGACCAACCGGCACCAATCGGTGGCATGAGGGTTTTCTACGACTACATTCAGGAAAACCTGAAATATCCAACGCAAGCCAGGAAAATGGGCATCGAAGGCAGGGTTTTCGTGCAATTTACCGTTTCAAAAGACGGTACATTATCGGATGTAAGAGCCGTGAAGGGCATCGGCGCAGGATGTGACCAGGAAGCCGAAAAAGTCGTGGAAAACAGTCCGGCCTGGAAACCCGGTTTGCAAAAAGGCCTGCGCGTGAATGTGCGTATGATCTTGCCGATCACCTTTAAATTGGATTGAAAAATCTGTGTACGGCCAAAAGTGCCGTACTATTTTTATCCATATCAACTAAATAATTAGTTTTAAAATTAAATAATTAGTTAAATTAAAATCTACAGTTATGAAAAGAATAAACTTATTTATCTTAGTAATTGCCACAATCTGGGTGGCTCTAGCATGTGAAAATTCCAACGTAAATCCGGCGCTGAAACTGGACAACATGTTTCTGCCCGAAGGGTACATTCAGGCTGATCCGACAAGCAGCGAAGCCGGCGCATACCTGGATGAATTAAGATTAAAGAACCCCAGTGACCATTTTTATTACCTCAAACTCGCCGATGGTCCGGTGACCGATTTTAAAAAAGTACTGTTCCCCCAGAAAGAACTCAAAATCGAGTATGTCGATAATAACCTGGAGAAAAAAAATATTTCAGGAGTCATTGTGAAAAGAATTACCGGAAAATTCGAAGATGAACATTTCACGATCGTTGACAATGGGCCGGAACCGGTAGGCGGAATGAAAAATCTCTACACTTACATTCAGCAAAATTTAAAATATCCGGAACAGGCTAGGAAAATGGGGATAGAAGGCCGGGTATTCGTACAATTCGTCGTCAGCAAAGACGGGTCCCTGACAGATGTACAGGCGATTAAAGGCATTGGCGCAAACTGTGACCAGGAAGCGGTGAAGGTACTCAAAAACGCGCCCAGGTGGAAACCGGGAAGTATTGCCGGTAAAAATGTGGGTGTGAGAATGATTCTGCCCATTACCTTCAGGTTGGATTGAGATACTCTATTAAAGCTGAAAACTAAACAAAACCTATAATGCTATGATGGATTCGAACCTATCTGGTTGGTTAACCATCGGTGTTGGAAAACACCAGATAGGATTTGAATTATTTTTGATGCCCCTTTTTGATCTCTTCGGGGTCTTGGCTCATATGAAAAACATCCGTTATATAAACCATATCTCCTTGAAGTAAATATATGATCTTGTAGTTGCCTTCAAGTATAAACCTGTGTCCTTGATTGAGAAAACGCAGTTCTTCAACAATTCGTCCTCTTCCGGATAAATGGGATAATGTTTCTGCGCTCTGAAGAATTTTCTCAACGATCCGTTCGGCGATGTTCTCAGGATACCGGCAATAAATCTTTCGCAGGCTATCTTCTGCCGGATCAGTAAATTCTACTTTCATTGAATTACCAATCCTTCATATTTGTCCGCACCCGATCGATACTTTTGGTCTTTTTCTCTTTGATCGCCCGGTTAGAAGCTTCAGCCCTGGATATCAATTCCGATTCTGTAATTATGCTGCCATCAGGATTATAGCCAACCTCCTTTTCCTTAGTGGAACCTTGCAATATTTCCCTGACTTTCAGTATGACATTGATATCTTGTAACTTTATTAACTGCTCTATAAGATTGAGTTTTTCTGACTGTATGTCCATTCTTATCCTATTTTAGTTAGTAACCTTTACATTTAAACGGCGTTCATGAATGCTTCACGTTTTTTCCCCCTAAAAGTAACGATTTTTTTGTATTTATTGATTTAGTCGTAGAATGGCTGCATTAAAACTTACAATCCAACAGGTTCAAGGCCGGAGTAAATTATAACGCAGACGCCCACTTGTTCATTTATTTATAATGAAAAACTGAATCTTCCGTTAACTAACTTATTTTTTAGTTGTAAAACTGAAAAATCCGTTGTATATTTATTTCATCCATGACAGACGGCATGGTATGAGATAAATAAAATCTGTTAGCGTGAAACAATTAACCAACAAAGAAGAAGAACTGATGAAGATCCTTTGGGATCTGAAAAAAGGATTCGTCAAAGACCTGCTGGATCATTATCCCGATCCAAAACCGCATTACAACACGGTATCGTCATTGGTACGACTACTGGAAGAAAAAGGATTTATCGGACATAAAGCCTTCGGCAACACCCACGAATACTTTCCACTGGTTCCCAAAGAAGAATATCGAAAATCTTCACTAAGCCAACTGATTGGAGATTATTTCAGCAACTCCTACAAGGATGTAGTCTCCTATTTTCTGAAGGAGGAAAAACTCAGCGAAGAAGAAATCATCGATCTGATCAAAACCATCAAAAACAATAAGTAACATTATGCACCCGCTATTCCAATATGAAATCAAGGTTGTGCTGGCGACCGGTATTTTTTACCTGGTTTACTGGCTATTTTTCCGGACAGACAACAATTTTCAGTTTAAAAGATTTTTCCTACTCTGCGGATTGCTCTTGCCCATCGTTATCTGCGGATTGAACATTTCCATTGAAAAACCTGCGTTGATCTCTGAAAATGTCTCCTATCTTTTTGTTACCGGATTCACAGAAACTCCACCGGCAGATTCGGCGACGAAAGAGATCGTACCGTACTATTCGTTTTCAATAAATCAATTTATTATGTTATTCCAACTGGCGATCGTATTTTCCCTGTTCCTGCGCTTGTCCCTGGGATTAGGCAAAATTGTAGCATTGATCAGCTTTGCCAAATCACACCATTTTTCCGACAAAAGGATCTTAGTGACTGAAGAGCAAATAATCACCTTCAGTTTTTTCCGCAATGTTGTCATCAATAAAAAACTGATCGGTCAACAAGATCTGAAAGACATTCTGCGGCACGAAAAAGTCCATGTACAGCAAGGCCATAGTATCGATATGCTCCTGGTGGAAATCATAAAATGTGTATTCTGGTTCAATCCTTTTGTGTGGTTACTTGGAAATTCGATTGCATTGAACCAGGAATATCAGGCCGATGCCCAGGCAACCGGATCCTCCGAAAATATACAAAATTACCAGTGGACGTTGTTGCGTTATGCAATAGCGCAGAAGACAACGCTTCGCATGCCTGCATTTAACAATTCGAGCCTGAAAAAACGCATCATTATGTTGCAAAAGCTGAGCCGTCCAAAATCTTCCCGCTGGAAAATCTTGCTGGCCTTTCCAGCCGTGTCTGTAATTATGTTTTCCTTTTCCTTGAAAAAACCCCAGGATGTGCTTTCCGCATCTGCCACGCTCCAAGATAAAATCGTCAAAGAATTGCGAGGATCAATCACTACTTTACAGGATACTTTAAAGAATCAACAAACGGAAAAAATATACAATATTGTTGATGAACAGCCCGAACCGGCAGGCGGTATGACAAATCTTTACGATTATATAAATGAGAACTTAAGATATCCTGAAGAAGCAAAAGAACATCATATCGTCGGAAAGGTATTTGTTCAATTTATCGTAGGCAAAACAGGAGAGCTTCGCGACGTAAAGGTAGTAAAGGGAATTGGAATCGGATGTGACGAAGAAGCAGTTCGTCTCATTAAAAATGCCCCCAAATGGAAACCCGGCGTTGAAAAAGGCCAACTTGTACCGGTAAGGATGATTTTACCCATTACCTTTAGTCTGGAGACAAAAACAACATCGCCCGGATCTCAAACAGATGGTACAGTCGAGGATAAAAACTTCCTATCGGAAAAAACATATTCAATAGTTGATCAACAACCAAAACCGCCGGATGGAATGGATGGCTTTTATAAATATGTGGCAAACAATCTAAGATACCCGGATCAGGCTAAAGCAAAGCACACCGAAGGGAAGGTATTTGTACAATTCATTGTAGACAAAACCGGAAAGCTCCGCGATATTAAAGTCGCTAAAGGAATAGGTAATGGATGCGACGAAGAAGCCGTTCGCCTGGTCGAAAACGCTCCAAAATGGACTCCTGGAATAAAAGACGGACAACCAGTTCCCGTGAGAGTAATCATGCCGATAACCTTTAACCTAAAACCAAAATCCTCTTCTAAAACTCAAATGAATGATTCTCTAAAAATTTATGTGGATCACAAAGGCGGTATTACTACAATATGCGCCAAGACCAGTGATCTGGACACAAGTCCAGTTTGGGAGGCAACACTCAGTTCAGGTTTTTCGGATATACAGAATCGAAAAAATATGTATCCGAAATATTTTATTGATAAAAGGGAAGTAAACGAACAAGAGATCAGACATCTGAATCCTCTCACAATCAACTCAGTCAATGTACTCGTCCCAAAAATCGCAGAAGAAAAATTTGGCCCCGGATTTGAAAATGGGGTATTTATCATCAATACCAAATAATAGTAGACAGACAGAAGTAATTATTTGGTGAATGGATTATGTGAATATTTCGCATATTACCGTTCACCGGATATTACTTTAACTTTCATTCCTGTAATATAAAAATTTTCGTCGCCGAGTCAGTTCCGGATCGCCAAATCATCAGATTCGGGAAATCCTTTCTAAGGAGAGATTAGATACAGACGTTAGAGTAAAAATTGCCATAAATCCACTAATTAATGGCTATTGCCTTGCAATCCTTCTTGTCATTTTCACGCCGTAAATCCAAATGGTTATGGGAATGAATTTGATAAGGGTTATGTAAGAATTGACGTTTTTCAAATTATTGGGAATTTATAATATTTAAAAAAATCGTGTCATTCCATCTTATTTTATATGATCATTGCCAGGTCAAAAGCAACAACATTCACAAATTTATTGATACAAACCTTCCAAAAGACGGATCCCCGATTTGTTTCCCGACCTACGGGTACGGGACAGGCTATACATTCTGGCAACGAAATCGAACCAGACCAATGCTGCTTCATCCTTATCAATCCATTCTCTCGCCTTGACGGGATCTCCACTTTGCTCCGACTTTCCCTGGAATAAAAACCGGTTAGGGGTTATACCATCTCTTTTATAGCCCAGGTTATCGATGGTCAGCCCGAAGGGGTAGTAATTCCCGAAGCCGGTTTAGCCTACCGGCAACCGGTTCGGGACAGGCTATCCGCCTGCAGCATGGAGGCCAGGGATGCCTACCCGTCCGACAGCTCACAGGGCGGAGCGAGTGCAGCGGTCTGACGGGTTGTTGGAGAACGCCCGGCTATGAACCAACGATTCCAAAGATCCGTCAGACGGCTGAAAATCCTCTGCTCAATTCAGCTTCTCTGTTGAGCCGTCTGACGGGAACGGTAATTCCCGCTACCAGGTTTATACGAGTGCAGCAGTCGGACGGGTAATAATCATTCACAACATCACTGCCTTCACCGGCAACATTGATGAATATAAGGTCACTTGATAAAAGAAAAAATGGATATTCGTGAAAAGGCAATTCAATATCAATTCACTCAGTCACTTATCATACAAATAAGGCATCGGAATTGAACAAAAGGATAATAAATGCTCTGACTGCGGAGAATTGCGTGGGTATGAAAAAGATATGACCTGCAGGACCTGGATAATCAACGGTAAAGAATATGAAGTTCATTCTAAAGAATTGATCGTCGCCAGTAATAAACACTTGTTAAATTCTGGAATCTAAAATTTCCGAGAGTTCATCGGTATTGAGTGGGACAGGATTGTATTTGCAAGCAGTAACCTTCACAACTTTTTCGACATCCGTTCCTTTCACATCATATTCTGAAAGCTTTTCCAAATCAAACCGGTCTGTCCAGTCTTCGATAAGGTTGAGCAGGTAATCTATATAAAACAGATCGCTTTTCCCGGTTTGTTTGCTGAAGACCTTGCCAATCCGGGCATATTTTTCCAATGCCACCAGGCTGGTTTTCGTTTTACGCAGTTTCTTCACGGTGATCTTATTGGCCGGGGACATCAAAGTCCCGCAGATCAGTCCGTGGGGTATATCAAAATACCCACCTACGGATGAAGCAAATCCATGAACAACCCCCAAACCAGCATTAGCCAGTGTTATACCTGAAATCATGGCGGCGTAGGCCATTCCCATCCTGGCACTCAGATCATTATCGCCATTATCGACGGATTCGGGTAACGCATCCCTCAATACACGCAAAGCATCTACGGCCAGGGCATCGGTAAATTCGCTGGCATTGGTAGAAACGTATGATTCAAGCAATTGAGTAAACGCATCCATGCCACTGCGTGCCGTAATATGTGGTGGACAACTCAAAACAAGTTCAGGATCCACAAGGGCAATATCCGGCACAAAATTATCATGACGCAAGGACTTCTTATAGCCATTTTCACCAACCTCGGAAATCACCGCATTTTTGGTCGCTTCGGCACCTGTCCCGGAAGTTGTCGGAACAGCGATATATGGTACTTTCGCCCCGGTTGGTTTTTTATCTCCCACCCCTTCCAGATACTGCCTGACGCTTCCGGCGTGTTTAAGCATCGCCGAAACAGCCTTTCCGGCATCGACTACGCTACCCCCTCCTATTGCGACAACCACATCAATATGTCCATTCATCATTTGATCCACACATTCATCAATCATCTCAGGGCTTGGTTCATGATCAATTACATGATGTAGAAATTTGATGTTTGATGATTCGAATAATAATAACATGCGATCCCAGTGTTCTGAACTGATAAAGGAACTTTTACCAGTCAACAAGAGTGCCCTGGGACCAAAATTGTGGATCAACTGGGGCAGCATTTTGACTTTCCCCGAACCAAAAATTATCTTCGGAGTTCTTGCAAAAGCAAAAGAGTTAATCATTTTCCAGTAGTTGGGGCCAAAAAAATATGTTTTTCACCAATGCGGGGTTGAGCCATCCAGTCCGCTACAGTTTCACGCCATTTCTTATAATGATCGGTTTGTTTATGGGCTGCGGCAGCTTCTTCCGATTCGTAAGCTTCATAGAACACAAATTTTGCAGGATTGTCAGCATCCTGTAACACATCGAAACGAAAGTTGCCCGGCTCCTGAATAGAATGTTGATGATTTTCAATGGAGGATTTTATAAAATCCTTTACGTGATCACTTTTCACCCAAACATGAACAAATGTTACAATCATGATTTAAAAAAGTTTAATGCAAGTGTTCACATGAATTTACATAAATGATCCAATAAATCAATCCGATATAATGAATTGATGCAAAGGTTTTAAAATATATTTGCAGAAAAGTATGGAAAGGAATAATCAGATATGTATTTCCGGTATAATCCGGAATTCAACTGCTGCATAAAACTTCATAGGAAATTGTGAAAGGTATATGAATGGTCATTGATAAATCCATTCAAAAAACATCAATCGACCAGAGATATCCTTACCATGAAGTCGATACTAACTTTTTCATTAACAGTGATCAGGCCCAACATTTTTTTGGGCGGGCTAAGGCCGAAATCCCGGATATCCAGATCGAGGTGTCCGATATAAAACCGTTCGTCTTTAACCTGCTTGATCTCCACCGGTAATTCGTATGATTTTTCTTTGCCTGCTAGATCGATCCTGACAGACAAAACAACAGCGTTTTTATTGGAATTACTCACCAGTAATTTCTGAGCTTCCTGCAAATTTTTATTGATCTCCAATACATGAATGATGATGTCCGGATATTTATCTGCCTGTAATAAATCCCGAAAATCACTGTTCATCATATTATTCCTGCAATCGAAATATTTTGTTTTCAGTTTCAGTACAGCATTTTCCAAATGCATGTAATCACCCTGAGACACGGCTTTGACCGTGAGGGTATCACGATAAAAGTTGCCATCGTACAAACATGAAAAATTATTGACATTGGTGTGTCCGTTAATCACGAGATAGCTTTCCTGAGCAATGTTAATCTCATATTTCTTGGCAATGACATCGCCCTTTTTGGCCTCTCCATCTCCAAATACGAGCTGTAACGGTATAAACAGGAAAAAAAGAATTATTAGAACCAGCGGTTTACGATTCAACTTTGCTACACAGGCCATCTCAATTATTTACGGTTAAAATATTTACTTGTTAAACAATTTAATGAAGGCGGGCAATTCCCTGCCCGCCTTATTACTCAGCACTTGACACACACTGTTTCACAATAACCCAACAACTCCATCAACACACCATGTTATCTGTGAAACAACCCATCATATTAATTTAGAAGGCAATTACTGCTTCCAACATCACTCCATCAAACTTGCCACCATTATATCTCACATCTGATGTCGGGTAATCTATATACTGCTGATTTACATATTCTGCTTTGGCAAGAATGTTGGGGGTCATAAACCATCCACCACCAAACTGTACCCTGTTCACCTTCACCTTATTTGTTTCTTCGCCAGCTTGCTGTCCACTTGCAGTATTGTATCTTCCTCCAACATAGAATCTTTCGTTCTCACCAAAGCGATACAGCAATTCTCCTCCCAATTGTGTCCAATTTCTGTTGGATGTGAAGGTAACATCTTTGGTATCATCTCTTCCGGATATATTTTCCAGCACACCAAAGAATTCAAGTCCCCTGTATTTGACAAAGGGATTGATCATGATACTTGTCATTTGAGTATTCATATCAGGGCTTATTCTCCCACTCCGAAAATCATCGGAAGCTGCATCTGCCAGTTGCATCACATTATAATATCTTGAACCCGCACGGTCACCTGCATATAAGTAAACATGATCTGTATTGTTTACCGTATAAAGTGAACCGGTCAAGCGGAATCTCAAATCCTGATTGAGTTGTTTGTCATATCCTAATTTGCCATAAAAAGCAGGTTTTGTTTTTGTATTGGTGACACTTTGGTTCAATCTGCCATTGGAAAGACCTGCCATGGCCAGGAAGCCATTAGACTGATAGTAAAGTTCACCCGCAATTTCAGTCGTATAAGAATCCATCAAATAATTGCCGACAAATGGATTGTACAGGGTTTGCCCATTGTCTGACCTGCGGAAGTGGGTATCACCGTAATTGATTTCCATCTGACCTACTTTAATGGTGACTTTGTCCATCAAATCAGACAGAAAATCTTTCTTTATAAAGTCAAGCCTGTCAATTTGCAAATAGCCACCCTTTACATAGGTTTCATTATGATGACGGGAAGAAAGAAAAGTTCTCATGTGCAATCTCACCCCGTTATATAACTGAGCATCCAAATCAAGGTTTGCCGTGGGAAGATTGAAATTCTTACCGAGCTCCACCAAATTGCTGGTTTCTCCACTTGAACCAGTCGCATTTTCATGATTTAATCCCTGGAATTGCAAAGCCAGTGCAGCACCAACCTTTACCTTCAATCCTTCGAAGCCTACGGTATCTTTCTTCGGTGTTTCAAAAACATTTACGCCAGCTTTACTATTTGGCCTGAAATATTGCATTGATTGACCCATGACCATACTGGAAGCCATAACAGCTCCTAATAATACTAAACCTTTTAAACTTTTATAAAGCGTTTTCATGACTTTTAAATTTTGAATCTAATTTTGTTGTTAATAAAATTTATAGTTGGTTCATGCATTGACATGAAATTATTTTGCAAATACAGTTTCAAATTTGACCGTTACTTCATCCCCTGATTTTATGGTACCCATTAAGGCCGAAGGAGGATCGACATTGAAGTCAGTCATTTTAATATTCTTTTCACCTTTAAAGACAATCTTATTTCCAGGTAGTTCCTGATAATGAACCGTCATATTGACATCGCGGGTATTACCGGCGATCGTTAGTTTACCACTTGCCGACACTGTGTTGTCAGCAATTTTATCAATTTTGGTAAGGTCAAATTTGATAGTTGGGTATTCCTTCTTCTTAAGTGCATCGTAAGTTTTGCTGTCCATGCCATTGTGTTCACTTTTTATAGCCTCTACAGGAACCTCCAGTGTTAATGATTTGACTGCATCAATGCTATGTGGCCCCACCTCAATAACTGCATTGCCAGAATATTGGGTTACTTGAGATTCCCAATCATGAAGCGTAGAGGTCCCTTCGATCACCATTTTAGATGATTGATCTACCTTAAACGTCTCCTGGGCAAAAACCGGTAATTTGACCAACATAGTAGTCAGTAAAGCAATTGCGACGATTTGGGGTCTGAATTTAAATGTTGTGGATTTCATGATTTTCATTCTTTAAGTTTTCAATCTCTCTTATTAACATTTACCGTGATTTATATTCACTTGTTTTTATTTTACATGTCAAATTTATATGCGGAAGCCAACTGTTTTTATGATTGAGCGCATCCTTTTGCATGATATCAGTCAGGTTCTGAATATTTTTCAAAAAACTTCATCAATCATTGCCTTATTATCAACGAACAGATGACAAAAGGAAAAGTTTTAGAAAATAATGCAAAGAATTTATTTGATCGAATTGCGAAGTTTTTCTAGCAAATTTGATAAGTGATCGGATTCATCCAGAGAGAGCATTTCGGTAAACCGGAGAAATTCCTGATGGACCACATCAAGTTTTTCCATAACTTCCAAGCCTTTTGCTGTAATCCTGACAAAAACTTTTCTGCGGTCTTTATTGGATCTCATTCTCGTCACCAATTTTTGGACTAATAACTTATCAACCATGCGGGTAGTATTGGGTGTGAGGTCTACCATACGTTCTTTGATTAATTGGACCGTTAAGGAATTGGGATAGGAACCACGCAATATTCGAAGGATATTGTATTGCTGCACGGATAAATTGTATGGCTTAAGATATCGGAGGTGCAGATTATCGATTACTGAAGCCGTATGAAGTATTTCCAGCACCGCCTTTAGTCGGTGATCCGGAATTGATTTCATTTTTAAGGCATCCTCCAGTTTCATGCTCAGAGATATCGATGATCATGCAACGAAAATACCCCATTGGGTCAATAAAACATATGACCTATATCATGGAATGGATTAATTGGTTGATTGTGAGGCTAAACCGACTTATTTATTTCATCTCTTCCCGAATAACATCGCCCTGGATCTCAATTTTAGGATTGCGTACTGCCGCTTTAAATTGATAAGTCACTCCCGGTTCAAGGACATCGATGGTGATATGAAATTCTCCTTTCGTATTTTGCTGGATAAATGGTGTTTTATTCCACGCATCATTGTAGAGTTCCTCGACAAATCCGGCATATCTTCTATAATAAAAACCCACCTCCAATGGTCTGAGATTGCCAGTTTTTTCCAACCTGCCTGTCAATTGCAGTTTATTACCAGATTGCTTCACCGCTAACGTTTGTACCAAAGGCGGGTCCAAAGCTGGTTTTACACCTTCTAATTTCAATACCACTGGATTGGGCCACTTACTATTATTATAAATACGTTGTGCCCTGACACAGGAAACATTTAATCCATCCTGTTTTTGTTCAAATGTTGTGGTGGCATCGACTTTTGGATCATATTCCACTACTTTATCCGATTGTCCCAACACACTTACTTTGGTGCGATCGGTACTTTGCACTGATCTCAACACGAACTCTTTCCGGTCGCCTTTTGCCCAATCTTGCAAGCCGGTTATAAAAGCATAGACTGTATTTTGATCCGGTTTCTGCGTAAACCAAATATTGTCTTCATGGGTCAGTATCCATGGCTCAACATCTTCTATGGCTTCATGATTGATAAAATTCCAGGCCGCCATTTCCCGCAGTCGGGATTCCTGATCGATGGGCAATTCACCATCGGGCTTTGGCCCAACATTCAACAATAAGGCGCCACCTTTTGCCCTGGTCTCAATCAACAGTTCTATTAGTCTTGCCCCGGATTTGTATTCTTCGTTCGTTGGTTTGTATTGCCATTGTGTGCCCATGGTAATACATGACTCAAAAACTTCATTTGACGCTTGTCCCGGCAAAGTTTGTTCCGGAGTTTTCAACGCGCCACGGGTAACCAAGATATCAGGTTGCAATTTCCATACAGTTTCTTTGGCTTTCTCCTGTAACGGCCCTTCTCCTCCATCAAAGAAAATGACATCTATTTTACCGTAATTTGACATGAGCTCAGTACACTGCTTTTCGGTATAACTGACATACTTATTGATGAGATCTGCAGGAAGTGGTGTGGGGAATCGACGTCTGATTACTTGCCCGTTTTCATGGAGAAAATGGAAATCTTCTGGTGAATAATAAAAACCCACAGCTAAACCTGTCTTGCGTACTGCTGCAACATATTGGGCTACTAAGTCCTGCCCATAAGGAGTGTTCATAATATTGAAATCCGTCGTTTTGGTGTTCCACATGCAAAAACCCGAATGATGTTTGGTGGTTAAAACGATATATTTCATGCCGGCCAGCTTGGCCAGCACCGCAATCTGGTAAGGATCAAATTGACTGGGATTGAATGTTTTGGGCAATTCATTAAAATAACGATTCACATAGTCATCGGAAGCTCCTACCAAAGAATGACTGATGACAATACCCAACTGGCTGTCAATGCCAAAATGAATAAACATACCAAAACCAGCATCCCGCAACCAATCAACTCGATCTTGTTTGTTCTTATCAAGAATTGTTTTTTCTTTTGTTTCGTTTGATTGACCTTTTACCTGTAATCCAACAAGTGCAAAGCTCAAGAATAATATCAACCATCCGCTTTTCATGAGATTAATTTTTTTAAGGTATTGTACATGGCTGGAATTCGCTTTTCCGATCCTTCCCCAAGTGTTTCAAGGGGAAGATAACCGCGATAATCCGCATCCTTGATGATGTCAACAACCTTTTTATAATCTGTCGGCACTTTTTGTCCGTTGATAATCACCATTTCTTTAATTTGCCAGGTAATGGCATATTGTGCCACTTTTTGGATTTCCAGATAAGGATCTCGTTCACCGAAACTTCCAATATCCAGTTGCAACCCAAACCACTTGGAATCAACACCGTCCATGATCTCAATCACCTCATCCGAATTTTTGATGAAATCATTATGATTTTGTAAAGCAATCATCACTCCATTTTCCTTGCCAATTGCTACACATTGTTTTAAATCCTCGATAATCCAGTTTATAACCTTTTTCTTTGAAATATCCTGAGGAATATTTTTTCCGGCAAAAACCCGTATTAAAGGCGCACCCATTTTTGACGCTGCTTTAATCCAATTTTCAATAAGTTGGATATCTGCTTTCCGCTGATCAATATCAGGATTCGAAAAATCATTCCTAATACCAGTAGCACTTATGTCAATTCCAAGGATTGACGCTTTTCTTTTGAACTCAAAAATATAATTGTCTTCAGGAACTTCAGGATAGCCTGGAAAATAGTACCCTGTGGCATCAACGCCATCGAATCCTTGTTCAGCACAAAAATCCAGGAGATCAAAAAGATCCATCTCGCCTTTGCGCAATTTGTCGTTGAAAGAATAAGCGTTGAGACTTAATTTTAATTTTGGACCACCTAAACGTTCTGGTTTAGGTATAGACGCAAATCCGGGAATTGATAGTGAAGCAAAACCTGTGGAAATAGAAATTGTCGTTCCGTATTTAAAGAAGTTTCTCCTGTTCATCGGTAAGTTGGCATTCGTTTGTTCAACAAAATAAATATCAATTCAATTTAATGATATCCTCAATAATTCATAATGATCCAAATGAGAATAGTGTGTATCAATTAAATTTGACAATCCCAAATCAATTTATTGAAAATTTCAATTCGTTTATTATGCTTCTTCAATCCCATATATTATTCAATTCATGGGTCCGAACTCCAATTAATATGTAAGGAAATGAAGCAATTGTACATTTAACTTGAATTTTTTATAATAATGTTTTTTTGTCAAATCCTTCTGTATTGCCTTTAAATCGCATTTCAATATTTTTTATATAATTATTTATATATTTTTTTGCACTAATGGGTTACAATAAACTCAACAATTGTATATACTTACACAAACAAGAATTACTGGGATTAAATCAATTCATCATGATTACTACCATCAATAGAGCAAATTATTTTAATAGCATCACCAATCTATATTATCTGCTAATCCAGGCGGACGGCAGGGTAGACGACAAAGAAATAAAAATGGGTGAGTTTATGATAGAACAGGAAAAATTCGATGTATCTGAATTTTATCGGAATCTTGAACTATTGAAAGATCAGGATAAGGAAGAACTCACAAAAGGGTGCATAATTACATTGAATAAGTGTGATTATAACCATCAGGTGCGTTGTATTGCATGGATGTCTATGATTGCCAACTCAGACGGCTTCATGGCTCCTGAAGAATGGAAATTGATTTACAGGATATATTACAAAGAACTGGCATTAAAGCTGAGCGACATTCTGGATGTTCAGCGACAATTACCCAAACTTTACTAAAAACATTATTTTCTCATTTTTGCTTACTGATGGTGAGGACTGTTCCAGGACAGTCCTTCATTTTTTTTAATATTCCTCAATCATTTCCTATTCCCTGTAATCCTTTAACTTATCGATTTTAAGATTGAATATTTGCGTTCAATTTTTTTCAACCATACCATACCATTTATATTAATTTTTTGAATAAGAAATGACAACTGAAGTTGAGCAAGTGAACAATCCACCTATGTTCCTTCAGAGTTTTCATGATTGCACGAATGACTTTCGGATAAACCGATCAAGCAAAACTTCAGGGAATTGATTCGCTCTTTCTATATTAGGAAATAACCAAAAAATTAATCTGGATATACGAGCTAATTTGAAACAAGGGTACGGTTGGAATATAAAATCCAGACATGCTCCAGTTCATAACTTCTTAAATTTCATATTCTGAAAGTTTCTATACACCTATGTTGATGGTATATCGCTCATTACCAACTGTGATATATATAAAATAAGGAAAGAGAAAAGGCGGGTTATATGCTTTTGTCACAATATGATGACCATCATTTTACTTAGATAAATCAGGGTATGAATTTAGACTTAAAGGAAATTAGACTTAAAAGATTTTTTGGGCTGCCTGTAGTAATATCAGAAATAATTACAACACCAATTGGCTTGGTAATATATATTAATTTCCGAATAAACAGGAAAATCCATCACAATCCCTATGTTAATTTCACCTCGACATAATCTTTCCTGCCAATATTATTACGGTTGAAATTTGGCCGTGTATCGATGGCACTATTGATTTTCTTGACCACATCATCGAGTTCCTGTGCTGTGACCTTTAAATAATGGAAGAGCTTCTGGTCATCACTATGCATATTTGAATATCCCATTAAATTGATTAGACCCATTAAAGTGGATAACGGCCCGCGAAGGACATGACTGTTAATAAATGCATATTCTGCCAGTTGCCGGTTCTTTTCTTCCAAAACCTTCGTCCTTTCCCGTACCCGCTGTTCTAAAGATTCATTCATTTGGCTTATAGCCTGTTTTTGCTGCTGTAATATTTCATTCTTATCGAAAATTTCTTTCTGTTGAAAATTGAGGACTTCATTTTGGTCACTGATTTCCTTAATTTTTTCCTGAAGTTCCTGGTTTATACGGTTAATCTCATCCCTGTGCTGGCGAATGTGGGTGATGTCCTGGCCAATGGCCAAAATTTTCGTGATTTTACCCTCCTCGGTTTTAATAGGTGCCAGTGTAGATCCAATCCACAATTCTGAACCATCTACCTTGAAACAAACATCGTGTGACACGGAATGCCCATTCTGAATAACTTCCTCAATCTTATCAAATAAATTTTGACCGGTCACTTGAACAAGATGTTCTTTCAGATAATTATTCAACCAATGTGTGTCTGAAGCTTTATCCTCCTCCATATTGAAAAAAGCAGCAGTCCGGTTGTTGATCCAGAGCATACTACCATTAGAATCAAACTCTGCGACAATGAAGTGGTTTTTTAATGTATTTATAATACTTCTGGCTTCTGCCTCTTTTTTTGCCAGGTCCTGCTGTGTCTTGATCAATCTATCGAGGTTTCTGATTAACTCATTCTTGGTATGTTCGAGTTCAAAATTCCTTTTTTCGAGTAATTCATTCTGTTGTTCAATATAACTTTGCTTTTCCAGGAGTTTTTCATTTTGAACAGAAACTTCTTCATTGCTTTCCTCTAATGCCCGCTGCGATTCCTGAAGACGAGACTCGTATATGTAATTAATCTTTCTCAAGAAAATTAATCCAAAACTCAGGAAAACAAATAGTAAGACTTCAGGCAGATTTTCGTACCAATATATATCCCCATAGACAGATATGCCGGTCGTTCGGGCATCATGAGGAATATAAATATTTAACAGTTTATGATAAGAAAATATGACCAACAAGTAAAATACGATACCGCCGAAAAAAACACTCCGCTCCTGACGGTAATCGAATAATAAAGCTGGTAAAATACTCAAACCCAAAAATATATAGGAAATCCAGAGAAAAAAACCCGGATTCATATTATTACTCACCAATATCGGAATGAAGACCAGAAATGGCGTACAAAAAACCAGCAATATTCTGCTCGTTACAATATACCGTCTGCCATTCAAAAACAGGATCACCATGCAGATTACGAATAGCGATACGTAACCTGTGAAAGTGAAATAGCTTTCTGTTATTACATTTATGAATATCCCAAACAATGCCATAAACAGCAATGCCAAACTAATTTGATTAGTTAACACTACGGATTTCCTGATGGAGAATTCAAGATTTTCATTCAACCCCAGGTGAGATATTCGATGCCAAATGCTTTTTTTCGTATCCATCCAAATCTATGCTACACAGGTTGATCGGCTAATGTTGATCGGAAGAAGGACTTTATAAAATACGCCAAGTCCGCTCATGTAATGATAACTCCCCAAAAAGATCAAAACAAATAAAGCAATAAATATTCATATTTCAATATAAAATATGAATAATTTAACATTGTTTAACAAATTCTTTATGCCTTAAAATATTATTATCTGATAATCAGTGATTTAAATTAATAAAATTTCTTTATGCGTTGAACAAAATTCATACTTATTTTCAACAATTTCATTAATTGACAAGTCAATCATTAAATTCAGATCAAATCTGAGAAGATTATTCCTCCCATCAACAAAGCATTAAAGTATCTCAAGGTATGGTGCAAATCATGGAAATAATCGATCTTGAATATTCGGATTTGAAAAATTATATGCTGGATGAATAAGGCGGATTGCGTATACATGTACATATTTTTATCAATGACAATTTAATCAACCAACGGAATCATCTTTCGAACACAGTCTCTGGCAATAATGAATTATACAACATGCCAGCGCTTTCCGGAGGATGATCAGAAATATTGACACGCCCTAACCCAGAACACAAAAACCACACTGCTCCCTGGTAACAGGAAAAGGTATTGTTCCGTTATTGCTCCGTTTTAGAAATAACCGTGTGAATCCTTGGATACTGAACCAGATCCATTTTTTAGGATAACCCAGATCAATGGCCAGCAGTAATACCGGAAAAAATGTCAGATGGGTAGCTTTGGACCACGGATATTGGGGATGTAAACTACATCTTTCTTTTGATCAGGGTAAAACTTGGAATGAAATAGTTGCCCCCATGTATCCTGAAGATGAGGAGATCTCTCAGGGCGTTGCTGGAACTTTAAAGTACATATGATCAATATCGCATGGCGGATAGGATCGTCCTCGTATACTGTTGATCGTACAGAACCGGGTGGTATGTTTGTGAGCACCAATGAGGGACAGTCGTCTGATTTGAAGAGAAGTTTACGGGATCAACCTTCCGAAAAACAACAATGGTTTGACCGACTACTGGTAATTTGTATTTGTCTCAGAATTACGGCTATTCATGGTAGATACTGGGAAATATTCCACCTTCCATATATTGCATGTCATTTGTTTAACCCATGACCGGCTAGACCTGAAAACTTCGGACCGCATAGTACAAAAGTGCTGCCAGAACTGCTCCTATTATCGGCCCCAAAATCGGAACAGGTGCATAAGACCAATCGCTGTCACGTTTGGAAGGGATTGGTAAAATTGCATGTATTATTCTTGGCCCTAAATCGCGTGCAGGATTTATGGCATAGCCGGTGGTTCCACCTAAACTCAATCCAATGGCGAATACCAGCAAACCTACTGGCAAAGCCTGAAGTGACCCAAGACCGACCTTGACGTTGTTTATACCTTCAATCTGTATTTTAGGTAATTCATTGAATAATACCGCAAATACCAGTACGAATGTTCCAATTATTTCTGAAAGTAAATTCACACCATAATTGCGGATATTTGGCGCAGTACAAAAACTGGCCATTTTCAAATCAGGATCTGGCGTAATTTTATAGTGATCTTTATAAAAAAGATAAACGGTAATGGCACCGGTCATAGCTCCAGCCATTTGAGCAACAATGAAACTTAAAACTTTAGACCAGGGAAATAAGCCTGATGCGGCAAGCCCAATAGTTACAGCCGGATTGATATGGGCGCCACTATAAGGAGAAGCAACAAATACAGCAACAAATACCGCCATACCCCAGCCCGCTGTTATGACGATCCAACCGCCTTGGTTACCTTTGGTACGATTGAGTACGACATTGGCGACAACTCCATTACCAAGGAGGATCAAAAGGAATGTGCCGATAAATTCTGCGAATAGTTCTGACATTGTTAATTAATTAAATATCCTTTGGCCAACGTGGTATAAAGATCACATTGTTTATTCATCCATTGATCATTTTCACCTTTTTCCCGGGCCATTATTCTGGAAGTTTCAGGCGCAATTCTAATACTCTCTTCTGCATCCAGAAATAATGCTCGTGTCCTCCGCGCCAGCACGTCTTCTACATTTCTTGCCATTTCCTCCCGCACCGCCCATACTACCTGTGATTTCCTGATACGAAGTTTCTCACTTAAATATCTTTTATATTCTGGAATTTCATCTTCTATTTGTTCCAATTTTGAGCGATCCAAACCATAAGCCGATAAAGGATTCCCCCTTTCAGAATCCCTGCTGTAACCATGAATCAATAAATGATCGGTAACACATTCCCGCTCGGGAAGGCCGCCAACGAGCATGGCGTTATCAACCGTATCTTCAGCCATTTTTCGATAAGTAGTCCATTTACCGCCAATGACGGTCAGTAAGCCCGATACTGATATCAATACCTTATGATGTCTCGATATTTCTTTCGTGGCCTTACCTTCACCTTCAGGTGCCGCCAGTGGACGTAATCCGGCAAAAACACTCAACACATCTTTCCGTTCCGGTTTCTTTAACAAATATTGAGCGGCTGTTTCCAACACAAAGTCAATTTCCTCATCCAGTGCTTTCGGTTCTATTTCTGGTTTTTCAATAAGAGTGTCAGTGGTCCCAAGCACTACTCTATTATACCATGGCACGGCGAACATAACACGTCCATCTTTTGTATGAGGCACCATCACCGCATGTTTCCCGGGTAAAAAAGATTGATCCAGGACCAGATGAATTCCCTGGCTTGGCTGAATCATTTCCCTGGAATTCGCATCTTCCATTCGGATGATTTTGTCGGCAAATACCCCCGTTGCATTTATAACAACTTTCGATTTAATAGTGTATTCCCTACCAGATTCTACATCCTTGGCACAAACACCAGCGATTATATCATTTTCACGAATTAGACCGGTAACCTCCATGTAATTAATTAAAATGCCGCCATAATCAGCACATGTTTGGGCCAGACTAATGGCCATACGGGCGTCATCGAATTGGCCATCATGATAGATCACACCTCCTTTTAGACCATTTTGATTGACCAATGGAAGGGATTCAATTGTCTCTTCTCTCGAAAGATGCAGTGACGGGCCGAGGCCCAATTTCCCAGCCATCATATCATAAACTTTCAAACCTATGGTATAAAAGGGCCCGCCCCACCAATCATAGGTCGGTATGATAAAAGATTGATTTTTAACCAGATGAGGAGCATTTTGCAGCATTAATCCGCGCTCTTTGAGGGCCTCGAATACCAGCGACACATCGCCCTGTTGAAGATAACGCACCCCGCCATGGGCTAGTTTGGTGCTCCTGCTGGATGTACCCTTGGCAAAATCATATTGTTCCAGTAAAAGCGTTTTATATCCTCTGGAAGCCGCATCAACGGCAGTACCCAGACCAGTAGCACCTCCCCCAATGATCACAATATCCCAAAGATTTTTTTTGCTATTGAGGGTTTCAATCATTAATTCTCGTTGCATGGATCATATTATTATTCATCCAACCATTTTTTACTTCTTTCAATAGCACGTCTCCAATGTTTGATGGTATTTTCTAAAAATTCCAGATCCGCTTTCGGTTCAAAAGTCCGTTCCATCGCCCATTGTGTTTGAATTTGTGCAACATTTTCCCAAAATCCAACAGCTAACCCGGCAAGATAGGCAGCGCCAAGAGCGGTGGTTTCGGTAACTTTTGGCCTCACCACCTGAATTTGCGTAATATCGGCCTGAATTTGCATTAATAAGTTGTTTACCGCAGCACCTCCGTCTACCCTTAACTCTTTTGGGTGAATACCGGAATCTTTAGCCATGGTCTCTATCACATCCGACGATTGAAATGCAATCGCTTCCAAGGCCGCTCTGGCAATATGAGCATCCGTAGTACCCCTGGTTAAACCCAAAATCGCCCCTCTGGCATATTGGTCCCAATGGGGCGCTCCAAGTCCTACAAACGCCGGAACAAAAAATACACCTCCATTATCAGTGACGGAGAGTGCCAGTCTTTCAATTTCAGGAGCGGAATTAATGATATGCAATTGATCTCTTAGCCATTGTACCACGGCCCCACCAATAAAAATACTTCCTTCTAATGCATAATTCACCTTGCCGTCTCGTTGCCAGGCGATGGTGGTTAAGAGGTTATTTCTTGAATCAATGGCCTGCTCACCAGTATTCATCATTGCAAAACATCCCGTGCCGTAGGTATTTTTAACCATCCCCGGTTCTACGCACATCTGACCGAACAATGCTGCTTGCTGGTCACCGGCAATGCCTGCAATTGGTATTTCACCTCCAAAATGTTCTTTTACCGCGTTACCATAAATTTCACTACAGGAACGGACTTCGGGTAGCATGTTTCCGGGTATATTGAAAATTTCCAGTAGTTCATCATCCCATGATAAACTGTGGATGTTGAACAACATGGTTCTGCTGGCATTTGATACATCAGTAATATGCAATTTCCCATGAGTGAGGCGCCAAATCAACCAGGTGTCAACCGTGCCAAAAGCCAACTCGCCTTTGTCTGCTTTGCTCCTGACACCCTGAACATTATCTAAAATCCATTGTATTTTTGACGCTGAAAAATAAGCGTCGATCACCAATCCTGTTTTTTGCTGAATTTTTGCTTCTAGTTTATTTTTTCTAAGTTGATCGCAGATGGAAGCGGTCCGGCGATCTTGCCAGACAATAGCATTGTAAACGGGTTCACCTGTTTTTCTATCCCAAACCAGGGTTGTCTCCCGTTGATTGGTAATCCCGATGGCGTCAATATGCCTGACATCAATACCTTTTTTATTCATGACATCACGAACTACAAATTTCTGAGTCGACCAGATCTCTTCGGGATTGTGTTCCACCCAACCCGGCTTCGGAAAAAATTGTTTGAATTCTTTTTGTGAGATGCCTGCGATATTGCCTTGTTGATCAAATAAAATAGCACGGTTACTGGTAGTTCCGGAATCAAAGGCAAGTATATAATGATCCATGGGGGTCAGGTTTAAAAATCAATTTTTAAAATAAGAGAAAATTCATCCACCACCAACAGAAGATGAATATTTAATCGATTCCAATCCAATTAAACCATAAATACAAAAACGGAAAAGTCTGTTTTATCCTTAGAAAATTGGCAAAAATCGTCGCGCAGGAATTCATCCCCATTAAATAGCAAAAGGTTTGTGCTGAATTGGGAGTATTATACCATGTGGATCCCGTAGTATCACTGTGGAAATTACAATTTACCTATTATACTATCCTGGTTCGAACGCAGTGCACCAACCTTTTGAATGTCGGCTTAAAAATCGGTGTTTTATTACAATAAACTTGATATTGATTAACTCAGATCAGTTAGCATAAATGGCAATTTTCTGACACGTTTTCCAGTCGCTGCGAATATCGCATTTCCTACTGCCGCTGCTACGGGTGGCAATCCCGGTTCTCCCAAACCTTGAGGGCTATCGTTGCTCTCTATAAATTCCACCTGGATCTCAGGAGCTTCTTTGATGCGCATCACGCGGTATTTGTCGAAATTATTCTGATCCGGTTTTCCATTTGTCAGCGTGAGTTGACCATACATGGCATGACCGAGACCATCCATAATCCCTCCTTCCACTTCTGTTTCTGCACCACTCCGATTGACCACAATACCACAATCCACAGCACAATACACTTTATGCACTTTTAGTTGGCCATTCTTCACTGAGATTTCCGCAATTTGTGCCACATGGGTACCAAATGAAAAATGTGATCCGAAACCCTGATAGATATCGTCCCTGGATGGTTTGCCCCAACCGGCCATGTCTGCAACTTTCTCAATCACACCAATATATTTATCCGGATCATACACCAGTTTGCCAACCGGATTTTTCCTGGCTTGTCGCAGCAATTCCAAATGGAATTCAATGGGATCTTTGCCAATCTTATGTGCTATTTCATCCAGAAAACCATCTTCACTGAACGCCACAAAATTGTGATTAGGAGCCCTCCAAGCCCCGGTCGTTACAGGAGACTCATATTTGTTATAATCAACACGAAGGTTCGGGACTGCTCCTGCAGGGAAATTGTCTTGCCGTGTTCCGTTGTTTGTACTCACAGCAGTTGAACGATGGTGCCAACCGATTAAATTATTGTTTTTATCCAGTGCAGCAGTGTAGCGGTACAAACCCATCGGTCGATAAATACCGCCAGACATATCATCTTCCCGTGTCCAAAGCACATTCACCGGAGCTTTAGCCAACTGTGAAATTTTTGCTGCTTCCAAAGCATAATCTGTTCTCAACCGACGGCCAAAACCTCCTCCCATTCTGGTCATGGTGACAGAAATTTTTTCTTCCGGTATATTCAACAGCTCAGACACCGCTTTCCTGGCACTGGCAGGCGTTTGAGTTGGTCCAATCAAAGTAACTCTTTCAGGCTGTACATCGGCGAAAAAGTTCATTGGTTCCATGGTATTGTGTGGCAAAAACGGCGCCTCATATTCGGCCAGCAAAGTGGTAGCTGCACGTTTCATGGCTAAATCAACATCTCCGTCTTCACGCTTAGGTTCCGCTGGTTTTTTTGTGACTATTTTTTTAAAATTAGCTTCCATATCTGAAGTACTTTCAAGCTTTCCTTCTGATGTCCATACAATTTTCAATGCGTCTTTACCTTTTTTGGCTGTCCAATTGGAATTGGCCAGCACAGCCACTTTATCATCGAACCGAATAACATCCACAACCCCGGGAATTTTACGCGTTTCTGTATCGTCCAATTTGCTCAATGTCTTTCCAAAGGCCGGAGGGCGCGCCACCATGGCAAATACCATTCCTTCAGCCCTGGTATCAATGCCATATTTAACGGCTCCTGTCACGATTTTCAGGTTGTCGCAGTTGGGTATTCTTGAACCGACCAATTTAAATTCTGCCGGTTTCTTAAGTTTGACATCTTCAGGTATTGGCAGAGACGCTGCTTTGTCTGCAAGTTCACTATATGCCAGTTTCTTATTGTTTTTTCTATTTACGATAAAACCTTCCTCTGCCATGCATTCATCCGGAGAAACATTCCATTCCTTTGCCCCAGCATTCACCAACATTTGCCGCGCGGTGGCGCCTGCTTTTCTAAGGCCATCCCAGCCGTGGCGTACTGACCCGCTGCCCCCAGCAACCTGCCGTGTAAAATGATCTGTGTCGAGTTTGGCCTGCTCTATTTTCACATCTTTCCAATCCACACACAACTCCTCGGCAACGATCATCGGCAACGCAGTTTTTACGCCCTGGCCGATTTCCGGATTTGGAGCCATAATGGTAACGATACCGTCATGCCCAATCTTAAGATATGCGTTCGGTTCAAAAATTTTCTCATTTGCCGCACCTTTAGATACAGGTCCGCAAGCAGTGTTCAGCCAATTAAATCCCAAAATAAGACCCCCGCCAGTTGCCGTGGATAATTTCAGAAAATTCCTTCTGTTGATGGTTGCAGTTTTCATGCTTCCCCTCCTTTCTCTGCAGCCAAATGAATGGCTTTCCTAATGCGTTCATAAGTCCCGCAACGACACATATTGCCTGCCAATGCCTCATTGATGTCTTCGTCGGTTGGTTTTGGCTTTCTCTTCAATAACGCCGCTGCTGTCATGATCTGCCCTGCCTGACAATACCCGCATTGCGGCACATCTACTTCCTGCCAGGCCAACTGTACCGGGTGATCACCTTTTTCTGAGAGTCCTTCAATAGTGGTGATTTCATTGTTTCCAACCGAAGATACTGGCAAAGAACAACTGCGAATTGCACTGCCTTGAAAATGAACAGTACATGCCCCACATTGGGCAATGCCACATCCATATTTAGTTCCGGTGAGTCCGATATGGTCTCTGAGCACCCAAAGCAAAGGCGTTTCTGGTGTGACCTCTACACGGTGCTCCTGACCATTGATGGTTAGGGTATATTGTGCCATAAGTTTTTGGTTAACAGGTTACACGCTACATTCGAATGATCAAATTAACATGAATATGCTTGAATGTAAACCTAAACCGGATGAATTTTATTGAAAAACAGATCAATGAGGAATTTACCAGCTTCAATGTCTAAATTTTTCCGGAACAAATGCGTGTAGCGGAACTTTGAAAAACTGAAATGTCTTTGACGGAGATGTCGATTGTGAATTGTTGGGAAAACAAAAGTTTCTGCGGTATTGCCTCGTAAAAGCGATTTACATTTGTTCCAAATCGTACACTTGATTGTTCGGAATCCGGTACGTGGATTGATCAAAAATATTACAAAATATTGGTAATGAGATTTTTGCGGTTACTGGTCTGCGATTTGCCAGCTTGTTTTTATTAAATCCTTTAAACAATGAAACTATTCATCGCCTTGATCCTATTATGCATATTATTTGTTTTATGCTGGCCACTGGCTATTGGATTATTTTTCTTATTGATATTTGGATGGCTCATTCTTTTGCCATTTAAAATCCTTGGATTTACCATAGAAGTGATTTTCAAAATCATTGGGGGTATTCTTCTTTTTCCCTTCCGGATTATTCAACGCATTTAATAAAAAACTACTGTTGGGCCAGGCATTGATCTGTCACCTGACGTGGATGACATTTGCTGATATAAATTGGCTCATTCATCTTTAGGCATTCAAAAAATAAATTAGTGACAAGCTGATTTAAAATGGCAATGACTGATACATTGAAATGTCAACATGCATATGGGAATATACAGTTGGATCCGTTAAAAAAAAGACCGCCTGATCAGCGGTCTGAAGTTAGCAATAAGTGAAGGCTTGCTCAATGTATCTCAATTCGTTTGACTGGCTTTGGCCTGGCCGATTCAAGCTTCGGCATGGTAACACACAATAATCCATCACAATATTTTGCTTCAATCTTATCACCATCTCCCAAATGTTCGGGCAATTCAAACATCCGTTGGAAAGACTGATAACTGAATTCCCTCCTGGTGTAATGATATTTTTTTTGCTCCTCCTCATTCTGCTCTGTTTTCCCTGAGGAAATGATTAATTGGTTGTTTTCGAATTTAATGCTAAAGTCCGCTCTGCGCATGCCTGGCGCTGCCACTTCAATTGAAAAGGCATCCTTGTCTTCACGAATGTTAACCGCTGGCAAGGTGGTATTGGTGTTTGAAAAATTGGTCCTTGACCTTCCATCCATTAGTCCCCTGTTCATAAAATCATTAAAAAAGGCGGGGAAAAGTGAATTCATGTTTTTGGTTTTCATAGCAGGTCCTCCTTTCTTGATTTAATAACAGTTTCATACAATATCACTTTCCGTCATGAAATGAGTTATTGATTTCCTCTTATCTCAAATCCCGACTGAAATTACCCTGTATATACGTATCAAAAAATCAGCTTGTTTATCTTAAAATCAAGAATTTACCAGGTTTTGCATGCTGAATTGATTCAATATTTCGAAACCTATGTATGTGCGAATTGATGCTTTCATTTTTGGGAGTATGAACCTATTTCGATAAATTTATTGTAAATAATTCCACCATGTTGTGGCATACTACTTTAGTTCGTGTATACATCATATTCCTGCTAGTGCTTTCCGGGAATATTCAGGCCCAGCAGCCAAAAATAATGATCGACATTCCGGAAGGACCTGTCCCCTGGACAAATCTCAATTTTGACAGCGACTCCACTCAATTTCAATTCGCCATCGTCACCGACCGCACCGGCGGACATCGAGCGGGAGTGTTCATGGATGCCATCAATAAATTGAATCTTTTACATCCTGAATTTGTAATGAGCATTGGTGACCTTATTGAAGGATATACCACAAATCCCAATCAGTTGGATGCTCAATGGGAAGAATTCAATACAATGATCGCCCATCTGAAAATGCCGTTTTTTTATGTGCCGGGTAATCATGATTTGTCTAACAAAGTGATGAGTGATAAATGGCTCGAATTGTATGGCAGATCATATTATTCATTTATTTATCAAAATGTTCTGTTCCTTTGCCTGAACAGTGAGGACAATTTTCGCGGATCGAATCGTGGTTCCATTGATGAAGAACAGTTTGAATTTATTCGACAAACCCTGGCAGAAAATCCAGATGTGCGATGGACCCTTCTCTTCATGCATCAACCACTTTGGGAGCAAAGTGATCCAAAAAAGTGGCCGGAAGTTGAACATTTGCTGGAAGGCAGAAATTATTCAGTTGTTGTTGGCCATATACATCGTTATAGCAAAACAGATCGACAGAACGCTAAATATTTTGTATTGGCCACTACCGGCGGCGGTAGTACGCTTAGGGGCGTAAACTACGGAGAATTCGATGAAGTGGTGTGGGTAACGATGACGAAAGCAGGTCCGGTTTTTGTGAACTTGTTATTGAATGGTATCTGGGATGAAAATGTGTATACGCCGGAATTCGCCAATAGAATCAACGAACTCATTCAAAATTATCCTGTAACCATCGAGCCATTATTCGTAAAAAATACATTTAAAAGAGATAGTTCTCTAATCGCTATTCAAAACAACAGTGATTTTCCATTAAAAATACAAATCCAAATTATTTCAAATGCATGTATGACTACTTCCTGGGGACAAAAAAACATTGCCATTGAACCTCATAGATCGGATCAATTTATACTTAATATTGACAACATCAGTTTAAAAAAGACCTCTAAAAGCCTGCCACTAAAGGTGCTTTGCCAGGCGATTTATGAAATACCCGATCGACCTGCATTGCAACTTAATCGTGAAGTCAACCTGTCACCTCAAAATTTTTACCCAATTGCAAGCATAAAAAAGCAAATAACGATTGATGGTAACCTTCAGGAATGGCATTCCCTGCTGTTCAGTACTTTAAAAAACGGCATTGTTTATGCCGATCCATTTTCACATCAAAATAAATCGGATGGGGTTATCAATTTTGCGGTCGGATTATTCAAAGACACCATATTTGTTGCCGCTAAAATTATTGATGATGAAATTGAAACCGATCTCCCCCATCAACTAGATCAGGATGCAGTAACTTTCACTATCGATCCAACAGGACTTTCCACTTCAGCAAATCTTGGCATGGCCGGCAGTAATGATGAACTTACCATTTCCGCTTCGCCGGTATTGACTTCCGAAATATCCCTCTCCGGAAAATACAGTAATCTTATAAAAGCTGCATTCCACAAAGAAACGGATGGATACACCATTGAAATGGGAATACCATGTACGATTTTTGACAAATATCAACAGGGGAACTGGCAACATTTCAGATTGAACGCAATGGTTGTGGATTCTGACCAAAATGGTCACCATAAATCGAAAATATTTTGGCAACCTGACTGGAACAGCAAGGATAATATTCTCGGTTCAGGCATGTTTGTCAAATAGAAATTTGACAATGTTGGCCTGGTCTTTCTCTGGTATATTTCGAAATTTTTATAATAAACATACTGTATCAAAAAGATTGGAAAAATAACCAAAGCCTATTTCCATTTTATGTTTTGTTGACTTCCTTTATCCGTTAATTTTCCATGACAAAAATGTTAAGGAAAATTAATATTCAAGCCCTTAAATTTAATTGATCGTTTTATACATTTGCGTCATCCTAACTAAAGTAATTATTATTCACTTTAAGCAAATTGATCATGAAGAGAAGTTTACATTTTCTGCCTAATTCTTTGCTAATAATTTCCAGGAAAATTATGAAACGAAGGATATTAATGTTAGCGTGTTTGATGTCCATATTAACTTTTGGCACATCATTAGCTCAAGGAGTCACATCTGCATCCATACAAGGAACAGTTGTAGATGAAAATGGAGAACCACTTCCTGGTGCTACGGTTGTAGCCATTCATGTGCCATCCGGAACTCAATACGGCACGGCTACATTATTAAATGGAAAATTCAATTTTACGAATGTTAGAATTGGAGGACCATACACAATAACAGCGACTTTCGTAGGATTTCAAGAAAGCAAAATTGAAAATATTAACCTTTCGCTGGGTCAGGATTTTAATCTTAAAATCATGCTTAATGAATCCGCAACAGAATTGGCATCGATTGAAGTAACCGGGCAAAGGGATGAGGTCATGAATAGTGAGAAAACAGGAGCAGCCTACAATATAGGTGAAGAATCTGTATCTGCTTTGCCAACGGTGGGCAGAGACCTGACCGATTACTTGAGATTAACACCACAAGCAATTGTGACTAGCAATAATGGCATATCGATCGCTGGCATGAATAACCGTTACAATTCCATTTTTATTGATGGTGCCGTAAGCAATGATGTATTCGGATTGGCTGAAAATGGGACCAATGGCGGTCAAGCAGGCATTACGCCAATAAGTGTCGATGCTATTGAAGAATTTCAAGTACAAGTAGCACCATATGACGTAAAATATGGAAACTTTGCCGGTGGAGCTATAAATGCCGTTACCAGAAGTGGAACAAATACGTTCCATGGTTCTGCTTATTATTTTTTTAGAAACGAAAATCTTGCTGGCAAAACACCCGGTGACGTAGATGAACGAACTAAACTTGATCCCTTTACCGCAAAAACTTATGGTTTCAGATTGGGAGGGCCCATTATAAAAAATAAACTATTCTTTTTTGTGAATGGAGAAATTTCAAGACAAAAAACCCCCCAGCCTTTTAATTACACTGATTTCAATTCAACTTATTTGGGGAATTCTACTCAGGAAGAAATCGAGAGTCTGTCAACTTACTTAAAAAACACTTATAACTATGACCCGGGTTCCTATTTGAACAATCCGGCCGAGACAAATAGCGATAAAATTTTGGCGAAAATCGACTGGAATATTAACAATAAGCATAAATTATCTTTAAGACACTCCTATACCTTTGGAGAAAATTATAACACCTACCGAACATCATCAACTTCCATAAATTTCTACAATGACGGCATTTATTT
Organism: uncultured Cytophagales bacterium; assembly: GCA_963711495.1. GTDB lineage: Bacteria > Bacteroidota > Bacteroidia > Cytophagales > Cyclobacteriaceae > CAVQEK01. Next base: position 2,507,941 of record CAVQEK010000004.1, on the reverse strand, counting down.
TCCGAGCACAACAAATTCTACCGCTTTGGAATTAACAAGTAATTTTAGCCAAATAAATAGTAATCATTTAATTCTGGCTTATACAAGAGCGCGCGATGACAGAAACCCCCTGGGTCAGAATTTTCCAAAAGTCAGGATTTATGATGGCAATGGAAGCATTTATTTCGGATCAGAAGAATATTCCACAGCGAATAAACTGGATCAGGACAATTATACACTAACAGATGATTTTACTTATTATTTAGATCAACACACCATTACAATAGGAACACACAACGAATATTATAAAGTTTACAATTTATTTATAAGACAAAACTTTGGTTCCTATACCTTTTCAAGCCTTGATGATTTTTATAATGGTGTGGTAGACTCATATAACAGGAGTTATTCGCTGGTAGATGATGTAACAGGAGATGGTTCTAAAGCCGCTGTTGAATATAAAGCGATGCAGCTTGGTTTATACATACAAGATGAATGGTCGATAAATCCACAATTTAAACTCTCTTATGGTTTAAGGGCAGATGTGCCGTTCTTTATTACTGATGCCAATAAGACTGTGCCAGATGATGATACATTTAATACAACTACAATTAACACTTTAGAAGGTGCTGGTTGGGATTTAAAAGGCGCAAAATTGGGTCAGGCTCCAAAAGCACAATTTCTTTTGTCTCCGAGAATTGGTTTTAACTGGGATGTGAATGGTGACAGAACATTGCAAGTGCGGGGAGGAACAGGAATTTTTACCAGCCGCATCCCCTATGTATGGCCGGCAGGAATTTACTTGTACACCGGATACACCGTTGGATCAACTTTTGAAAATCCTGGTTATTTTGAACCCGATCCTTTAAATCAACCCACCCCTCCTGTTGCTACGCCAACTGGAGAAATTGACCTGGTTGCTAAGAATTTTAAATATCCTCAAGTTTGGAAAATTAGCCTGGGTATTGATAAACAATTGCCTTCTGGCATCGTCGCATCTATTGAGGGTATCTATACGAAAAATATAAATAATGTAGACTACAAGAATCTGAATTCCTATCCTGTAACCGCCTCTACGCCAAGATATGATGGCCCTGATAACAGACCCTATATTGGAAGAACTAAATTAGTGTCTAACTATGACAGAATTATGTTATTAGAAAACACTGGCAAAGGATTCAGTTACAATCTAACTTTCCAATTACAGAAAGCTTTTACCAATGGCTTCACAGCAAACTTGGCTTATACTTACGGAAGATCTAAGGTACTGAATGAAGGCACATCTTCTCAAAATTCTTCTCAATGGAGATATATGGAAAATATCAATGGTTTGAATTATCTTGATTTATCTTATTCTGACTTTGACCTCGGAAGCAGAATCACAGCTTTCCTTTCCTACAAAAAGGAATATTTAGGTTTTATGGCTACGACCCTGTCATTATTCTACAACGGACAGTCGGGTAAAAGATACAGTTTAATTTACAACGGATCGATGACCTACGACGACACGGGCAGCAGTAGCACTTATGAGAACCTCATCTATATCCCGACGGACGCTGATTTGAATGAAATGGTTTTTGAAGATGCTCAGCAAAAAGCAGATTTTAAAAGTTATATTGAAAATGATGACTATCTCAGCAAACACAGAGGTGAATACTCTGAAAGAAATAGCTTGAGGTTGCCGTTTTCCAATATCATCGATCTTCGACTTTTGCAGGATTTCTATTTAACCTCAGGCAGTACTAAACATGATTTGCAGCTTTCCATTGATATTTTCAATTTTACCAATCTTCTAAATAAAAATTGGGGCAGAACTTATTATATCGCAAATGATGCATATAATTTGCTCTCTGTCACAAGACCTACTTTTATGAATGGTGACAATACACCAACCTATTCATTCAGCAAGCCGACAAATGATATTTATAGTATAGATGACAGCGGAATAAATAGTTCCAGATGGCAAGGACAGATTGGTCTTAGATACTCATTTTAAAGTTATATAATATTCCAATTAAAGAAGGGGGTCTTAAAGGACTTCCTTCTTTTTTTATTATGCAATGATTCCAAAGCATTTGGATATATTATAAATGAGCTTTAACCATAAAGAGGTTATTCCCATTTCATTAAAAATTTGCTATTTATCCAGGTAAAATTTAAAGTTGCCACTCTGCCTTCTTCAGCGTTAAAACCTTATCAACTTCCAATAATTCTAAACAATTTGATTTTCAACACATTATCAATAGCGTATAAAAATAAGAAAAATAGTAAATACATATCGCGCACTACGACGAACGAACACTTCCTTCCTTTTAAGACCTAAATTCATTTAACTGTGGAATAATTCAACATTAATTTAAGTGGGTATCCCGACAGAAACATTAGTTAATTTATTGAAAATAAGATAATTAATATTGGATTTTTCTGCTTCATTTTCATATGTTTTTATCTTAATTTTATATTGAAGTCACTTAGATACTCAAAAAAATGGAAATTAAAATGAATGGGCACACAAAACGACATGACATTTCTAATGACCGTGCCAAAGAAAATATTTTTAATCTTTCTGGACAGGGAAAGCATTTGAGAATTTTCCAACAATCAGACACAACATTTCCTTCATGTACTTACTCAATTTTAATAAAGGAAACCATTAAAATCCTTCTTGTTTTCGCATATCTCTTTGCTTCCAGTACGGCTTATAGCCAATCATTAAATCTTTTTGACAGTAATGAAATCCTGGAGCTTACCTTGCGGGGTGACTTGAAAACTCTATTTAATGATCGGGGAGATGATCCTCAATATCACAATGTCTATTTGCAATATCAAGATGATCAAATTACAAATAACATTCCGATTAAAATTAAGGTCAGGGGGAACTTTCGCAAGAAGTCATCAAACTGCGGATACCCCCCGTTGTTATTAAATTTTGCGAAATCCACAACCCCGAAGAAATCGGTCTTTTGGGATCAGAATAAATTGAAGTTGGTGACGTCATGCCGTGGCGATGAGTATGTTGTGCACGAATACCTGGTATATAAACTATATAATCTTCTCACACCCAAAAGTTTTAAGGTCAGATTGGTGAAAGTGATCTATGACGACACGGTAAAAAATAAGAGCTCAGATCCTCAGTTCGGAATGCTCATTGAAGATGAAGATCAGATGGCCAATCGAAATCTATGTACATCTGTTAAAAAGAACGGGCTTAGACCAGCGGATACTCAAAAAAATGATTTTTTAAAAATGGCAGTTTTCCAATTTATGATTGGGAATACTGACTGGTCAGTGCAATACCGACAAAACATCAAACTGATTGCACCGGATTCCACCGCGCGACCAATCACTGTTCCTTATGATTTCGATCATGCCGGAATCGTAAGGGCAACTTACGCAAATCCTGCACCGGAACTTAAATTGTCTTCTACCCTGGAAAGGAGATATAGAGGTTATTGTATCTCAGATATGGATCAATTCACTCCGATATTTGACATTTTTAACCAACTCAAAAGTGATTTTTATGCATTGTATGATGGCAACCCATTATTAGGGAAAGGTTACCAAAAGCAAACACTAAAGTTTATTGATCAATTCTATGAGACCATAAACAATCCTAAAAAAGCCGAAGATGCATTTACCTATCCATGTGATCCATCCGGCACTGGAAATGTTGTGATTAAAGGTTTAAAAGAAGACAATTAAATAATTCTTTTGAGTTTACCATTGAAATTATATACATCTCCAGCTTTTGTATCGAATTCAATGATCTTGTCTTTGTATTTCAGGATGCATTGGTTCCCTGCCTTCGACAAGACTTGCACCTGTTGCAAAGCACCATTTTTCCACTCAAAGGAAAGTTCAAATCCGCCACGGGCACATACACCCTTAATATGGCCCTCAGACAATGCATCCGGCAATGCAGGCAACAGATCGATCTTTCCCAATTGACTTTGGACCAGCAATTCTATTATTCCAGCCGCTCCACCAAAATTACCATCGATCTGAAAAGGTGGATGAGCGTCGAATAAATTAGGATATGAGCCTCCTCTGACATCTCGTTGTTCCTCTTCAGCAGGGCTCAAAAGCATGTGGATCAACTCATAAGCATGGTTACCATCCAAAAACCGCGACCAAAAATTAATCTTCCACGCCAGACTCCATCCGGTGCCTTCATCGCCGCGGAAAATCAATGACTGTTTCGCAGCTTTCATTAAATCCGGTGTTTCTTCCCAGTTAATTTCATGTCCGGGATACACGCCCCATAAATGAGAAACATGACGATGCTTAACGTTTGGGTCATCTATATCATCCATCCACTCCTGCAATTGACCCAGTCTTCCGATTTTATTCGGGGAAATCCTGGGAAACATTAACTTTAATTTATCGGCAAATTCCTGGTCGGTACCAAGTATCGCTGAAGCTGCAATGCAATCCCTGAACAACGCTCGGATTATTTGATGATCCATCGTAGGGCCAGCTACCAACCCACCGATTTCCGGTGAATTGGAGGGCGTGCTGATGAGATAGCCCGTTTCCGGATCTTCGACCAAAAATTCAGTAAAGAATTCGGCGGCACCTTTCATGAGTGGATATTTTTCAGCAAGAAATTTTTTGTCCTGTGTAAAAAGATAATGCTCCCACAATTGGGTACACAACCAGGCACCCCCGCTTACCCAAATTCCATGGTTGGAAGCGTTGATCGGTGCGGCTCCCCTCCAAATATCGGTATTATGATGGAGTACCCACCCATCGCATCCATAATGCTCCCGCGCCACGATGGCTCCAGTTTGGGAACATTCCTCAATCAAATTGAAAAGTGGTTCATGACATTCTGAAAGATTGGTCAGTTCCACCGGCCAGTAGTTCATTTCGGCATTAATATTTGTGGTCCATTTGCTTTCCCAGGGCGGCTCAAGTTTATCATTCCAGATGCCCTGAAGATTTGCCGGCTGGCCACCAGCACGACTTGACGATATCATCAAATAGCGAGCATACTGGACATATAATGAAATCAACTGTGGATCATCGGCACTATGCCAGAATTGATAGATCCTTTCATTAGTTGGCATGTCAATATGGCTATTACCTTTAAAACCAATTTCAAACCGGTTGAAAAGAGATTGATAGTCAGCGATGTGCTTTGTTTTAACCTGGTCGTAATTATATTCTGCAGCATCATTTAAAAATCCATTGATCTTTGGCTTTGGATTGCCACTTACATCACGGTAATTGATGAAGTTGGTATATGCGGTAATATAGATCGTAGCTGTTGTAGCACCGGAAACAGTAATTTTCTGGTATTTTGGCAATATTTTACCATCTGTGGTCACTTTCATTCCTGCCATGCCAAACAATGCCCCATTTGGAATATCTACTCTCAACGTCTGTTCATCAAAATCAGTTTGCACCGATTTTTGAAGGTGAATAGAATTTAGTGCAACGTTGAAATTCAAGGCGCCTGGTTTGTCACATGTTAACTTTATGGCAATCAATTGGTCAGGGTGGCTTACAAAAACCTCTCTATGGTAGTTAACGCCATCAACGGAGTATGAAACTGAACATAATGCATTTTCAATATCGAGTTTCCTTTGGTAATCAGCATATTTTTCTTGCCCGGGGAAATCAATGATCACATCTCCGAAGGGTTGGTATGCCTGCTGATGAAGAGGTTCGCTCATGAACACTTTGCCCGCCAAATCCTGCGCTTCAGTTTGTTTACCTTCAAAAAGTAATTGTCTTATTTCACCCAGATATTTGTATGCGCCTTTATGCGAATAATCATGTGGCTCCCCGGTCCACAGCGTTTCTTCATTAAATTGAATTTGTTCCTGGGAAACTCCACCATAGACCATTGCGCCAAGGCGCCCATTGCCCAAAGGGAGCGCTTCTACCCATTGTTTGGCTGGCGCTTTATAAAAAAGTGTGTATTCGGTTTGTGCCCAGCAATTGTTCAATGCCACCAGCAGGAATATTACCAGGGGCCATGTCTTAAGATTTTTCATTTTCTGTTTATTTGGATAAAAAATTCCATTTGCATGATATCATTTCTTCACAAGACGTATTTCTTTCAAAGTTAATTTTCCATACCATTCACTGGCCGGAGAAGCCCTCAGTGTCAACCCATAATTCCCGGTTTTACTGAATTCAACTTGTCCTATATTGATGTCAGAAAAATTGTTATCTGGTTCCTGGCTTGGATTTGTAAATTCCTCATTGTTAATCGTGAGGATATATTTTTCATTGTTCTGGTTTTTTTGCAGGGCAAAGATGTCGTATGTTCCGGTTTCTTTTACCTGGATATTCCACTGTATTGTGGCGTCATGTTTCCATTGATTCAACTTTCCATCTCTGACCGTATATTCATCGCCATTTCTTTGGCTATTTCCGGGAAAACAATAAATTATTTCCGGTTTCGGAGACAAATTTTTATCAAACTTTGACATCTGCCTGGTTAACCCTACGGCATATATTTTAAATACATATGCATAGGCGCAAGGCTCAAGATTTGGTTTTTCAATATTTAGAGATGTTGATGTTTGCTTCCATTTTAGCGGCTCTTTATCACCAAGTAACTCAACGTTCCTGATCTTGATATTAAATTTTTTTGTGGAATCCAGACCAAGCGACACAATGGAGAAATCGCTATCAGGCCAGGCCAGACAAATGGCGTAAAGTGTATTACCCTTTGAAGTAAAGCGATAGTCTTTCGATGTACCACCCTGGTTATCACGTTCCTGGTGTGCTCCGCTGGTGGTTTGCGTCGGACCCTCACCAAACCTTACCCACGGTCTTGTCGCATAAATTGCTTCTCCATTTAATTTTAGCCATTTTCCAATCTCCGATAGGATAGCAATGTCCTGGCTGGGTATGGTGCCATCTGGTTTCGGTCCTATATTCAGTAAAAGATTTCCGTTTTTGCTCACGATATCAATCAGGTCGTCAACCAGCAGGCCAGGTGTTTTGTATTCGGGGTCCTGTACATAACACCACCCTCTGTAACCCACCGAAGTATCTGTCTGCCATGGTGCCTTTTGAATTCCCGCCAACTTGCCCCTTTCAATATCCATAACTCCAACCCCAGGATGATAGGTATCATATTTATACTGCAATACTACCTGTTTCCCCCAGTCTTGCGATAAGTTATAATAGTCAGCTGCCAGTTGGTACCTCACCTTATACAATTCAGGCTGATCAAGATAAAAATCAAACCACAAGATATCCGGTTGATATTTGGTCACCAGTTCTTTCGTACGCAGATACCAGTCATCAGCAAATTCCTGATCAGGCCATCGCTGGCTTCTGATTTTTCCGTACAAAGGAAAATTCTCAGGATCATTCGTGTCGAAGGATGAATCGTGGGTATAAAACTCCCAGTTAAAAGCCCTGTGCGACGATACTCCGGCCTTCAACCCAACTTTCCTGCAAGCAGCCAGTAACTCACCTACTACATCTCTATGAGGACCCATTTTGGCAGCACAAAAATTTGTAAAAGAACAATCGTACATTGGGAAACCGTCATGATGCTCTGCCACAGGCACAACATACTTTGCTCCCGATTCCTTGAATAAACGGGCCCATGCATCAGTGTCCCATTTTTCAGCTTTAAAATCCGGAATAAAATCTTTGTACCCGAATTCTTTCTGTGGACCATAGGTTTCCAGGTGATATTGATATTGTTTGCTCCCTTTGATATACATATTTCTTGGATACCATTCATTAAGGTATGCCGGTACGCTATAGACTCCCCAATGGATAAAGATGCCAAATTTTGCATCTTTAAACCATTCCGGTATTTCATATCCCGACAGGGACTCCCAATTGGACTGATACTTATTTTGGGCCTCCGATTTGATTCCCGTGAAGATCAGAGCTCCCATAAAGGTATAAATGATTCTTTTCCTGATCGCGTTCATTTACTTCTCATTTGACAGATCACCCTCGATTTCCGTCCATTGACATTGAGGGTCATTTCATTTCACTGGATAGCTGTAATTCATACTCATTCTATTGAATCAATACTCCATTTTAAACCCATAGGCATAATCATAAGGCTTTTTATCAGGCATGGTAACATATAACCCTGATCCATTTTCTTCCCATGAAACATCGCCCGCACCCAGCATGGTTACCTTTTTTATCGGTTTGATCATGGCGTTGTATGGTGTTATTAATTTGAACCGGACTTGTTTGCCAGCCCCTGGCCATGCCATCACAAATGCGTATAATACGTGGTCTTTCGTGGTATACCGTATATCCTGGTCTGTATATTGAGACAACCTGGCCATCTCTGCTACTGTATTGATTTTTCCTTCCCCGAAATCATACCATGGTCTGGTATCGTAAATGCCTTCCCCGTTGATAGACATCCACTCACCAATCTCTTCCAGGATGGTTGTTGCTTTTTCATCGAGTGTGCCATCTGCTTTCATCGGCACATTCAGCAGTAAATTTCCATTTTTACTGACAATATCCACCAGTTCATCAATGATCACATCGGTACTCCGGTATTGCGCCCCTTCGTGATAACCCCAGGGGCCAATCGTATCATCCGTCTGCCAGGGCTTATCTCTGATGTCGGGGGCTTTTCCACGTTCAAAATCCAATGTTGTCATTTCATGTACATAAAAACCGGTAAATGGGCGTTCTTTAATGCACATTACGGCTTCCTGTTTCCCATTATGGGTTTCCATGGAATGGTTATACAAATAGGCGATCACATCCATTCCGGTTTTTCCCATATCTCCGCGAAAAGGTATTGCACCGTCAAAATAGAAATGATCGGGATGATAATGCTCAATAAGATCTTTCATTCTATTTGCCCATTCATCTCTCCACGCTTTAGGTGGATTTTCCGGCCCTGCTGAAGAGATATCACTGTGTTTTTTAAAATAGAAGTCATCATACTCCGGATTATCTCCGTCATACGGCACACCGGCAAGGGGTCCTTCTTTGTCTGACTGGTTAGCCACATTCATCCAACTGTATGCCCGGGCAAGGTGGGTAGTGACTCCAAACCGGAGACCGTTCTTCAGGGCCGCCTGGCGCCACATCCCAATCAGGTCCTTCTTTGGCCCCATGTTTACTGCATTCCAACGATGATATTTGGAATCCCATAAATCGAAATTGTCATGGTGAACGGCACAGGGGGCAAAATAACGTGCACCCGCTTTTTTGAAAAGTCGAACGAGTTTATCCGGATCGAATTTTTCAGCTTTCCAAAGTGGAATAAAATCCTTGTACCCAAATTCAGAAGGATGCCCCCAGGTTTTCAGGTGATGTTTGTAGGCAGCAGATCCCTGGATATACATCATCCGCGGATACCACTCCCCTTGTTCAGCTACAGAATAAACACCCCAATGAACGTAAATGCCAAATTTGGCATTCCTGAACCATTCGGGAGCTTCATATTGGGATAGAGAAGAGACAGTACCCTCAAATTTCTGAACCTCATTATTACGGGTGTTACATGATAGTAAGCCAAAAAGTATGAACAATATCACTGGAAATATGGCCCTCTTGCTCCATATTGTCATGTTCATATTCATTTGTTCCTGATCCCTGGTTTTCACTGGTTTTGTTATAAATTGACCTTCGACAAGTCCTTGGGGGTATAAACAAAAATGCGTGACCCGTTTCATATCATTAAACCCTGATTCTCAGATAACTTTAAGAATACTGTCCACAACTTTCTGAGCCAGAAACATACTGCCTTCCCTGGTAAAATGTACATTATTTGGTTGTTGAAGTTGTTGTAGCACCGGCAAGACCAATGAATAAAGATCATCGATCATTATGTTGTGTTTTTTCATGATCTTCAAAGCAACCGCATTATATTTTTGGGGCTGATCTGCCCGGCGCAATGGACCTGAAGGTTTGTCGGAATAAGGTGTTGTGGTAGCAAAAATCAGTTTTGCTCCAGTGGCCTCTAAACTTTTTACAATGTCAGTTAAGTTCTTCCTGTATTGTTTTAAATCCGCCTGTTGAGGGTCTTCAGGCTTTGTGCTGTTTTTACCGGTTTGGGGATCAACATGTTTTAGATCATGCAAACCAAAATTAAAATGGATTACATCCCACTTTGTATTGCCAAGCCACCGGTCAATATTGGCTATGCCTTTGGTTGTGCCTTCACAATTTTCAGGATTGCCCTTAGCATTCAAAGGCCTGTGAACTTCTGCTTTTCCTGCTAATAGGTCTTGCACATATTTTGTGTATCCGATTGATATTGAATCACCCAGTAACAGTATGTTGGGAAGTTGATTTGTCCATTGAGCCATCAACCCATCCGGTAGGAAGCTGACACCACAGGCAAGGGTCGTCGCTTTTATAAAATCTCTTCTTAACATAGCACCTATTATTCAGTTCCGGTTTTATTTTTGTCAATAAAGGTTACCAGATATGTTTTTAATGATTCGGATAACCGCCTCTTATCGATTGACAAATCGTGTTCCTCAGAAATATCCTTTTCTATGTTGAACAATTTTACTTCATCGGTATTCAAGTCCAGAATCAACTTGTAATCACCTTTCCTGACGGCCGCCGATGGTGTATGTCCTGAAATGTGCTTTTCCGGATAATACCATATCATCTCCCTTTTATTAAAAAGTTTCCTGTCTTGTGGGTTAAAAATATCGAGACCATCAGTATGTTGTTGAGGCATTAATGGCAAACCGGCTAGCGCAAGTAGTGTCGGGTAAAAATCATATCCACAGATTACCAAATCTGATCTTGTACCTGCCAATAACCTCCCTGGGTATTTTATAATTGCCGGCACCCTTATTCCTCCTTCATACATCCATCCTTTACCAAATCTCAAAGGAAGATTGGAAGTGGGTGTTTGGGTATTTCCTCCCTTTGTGGTGGAAAAACCACCATTGTCCGAGGTAAAAACGACAATTGTGTTTTCCTCCAGACCAAGTCTTTTCAAGGTTTCTAGAACACGTCCCACACTTTCATCCAGGCTCTGCAGGTTGGCAGCGTACACGGGATTGGATTGTCGTATCCTGGAATAAGCCCGGTCGTCCACTTTCATCAGCACATCTCTTGTGAACAGCTCATTTCCTTTAGGTTCATAATGTTTAATGTATTCCTCTTTACCCTGCAGTGGTGTATGAACTGCGTAATGTGAAAAGTATAGAAAAAAGGGTTCAGACTGGTGTTGCTCCATAAATTTAATTGCTTCGTCAGTTAGCCTGTCCGTTAAAAATTCACCGGGATGTCCACCTTCCAGACCCTGAACATCGCGATCTGGTATAATCCTCCTTTTTGAACCCAGCCAATCCTGTCCAATATCTTTATAAGGGTAAAAATATGATCCGGGTTGGCCAGCATTATTCACACCTACTACATAATCAAACCCCTGACTTCCCGGATCCCGCGCATCCGTCATGCCCAAATGCCATTTCCCAGTGAAGTAAGTCGTGTAGCCGTTTTGTTTGAAAGCTTCGGCCATGGTGATCTCTTTTCCGGACAAATTACCAGTAACTGCAACATTGCCAGTACGAATGCAAAACTTCCCGGTCATAATCGCTGCACGGCTAGGCCCGCACACCGGGTGAGCTGAATAAGCCGCTGTGAACATTACTCCTTGCGAAGCTAATTTGTCAATAGACGGGGTTTCATAATAGGAGCTTCCAGAGCAACCCAGATCTTTCCATCCCAGATCATCTGCCAAAATAAAAATGACATTGGGTTTTTGTGCCAGCGCATCAAGCAAGAGAAATAAAACAAAAAATGATGTCAGTATGGAAGCTTTCATAGGGCTACGAATGACATTTACCGGCTGATTTTTTCATCTTCACCCTTCTGTTTAATCACAAAGTTCACCGCAAGATCATCATCATCGGAAAAAGCACAATCAAAGCGAATGCTATGCATTCCCTTCCTGTTTACGAGAGGTTCCTTGCCCATATCATAGGTACGCACAAAGCGGCCTTTCGCATCATAGATCCGCAATTCCCGGGAACCACTGCAAGTGATAGTAGTTCCGGCCTCAATCTTTTCCGGGAGTTTGATCCTGAATGAATGGTCAAATTCCAGGTCCGGTTTCGTGATGGTTCCGGTCTTCCCTTTTAAAGTCAACCGAAACTGCATTGGTTGCTCTTCTCCGGTATTGGTAAAAGACCATTCAGAATCGGTGGGTTCTCCGGGTTGTAATACTTTTTTGGTATGCACATAAATATGATTAACAAAAGGGTGCAGCACCCAGGAATTCTCATCCAACTTTTCCAGATGGAATTCATTATTCATGTCTTTAAGTTGCTCCCTTTGTTCTTTGGAGAACACACCTGCCAATCGGGCCTCTTCCCAGATCCTGATCAAATCTAGCAATTCATTTTTATTTGGATTATTTTCAAGTTCGGGCCTGCGCAGAACCAGGGCAAATCCTGCATTGTATCCCGCGGCCTTGGCCATCATCCATTCAACATCTGAAGGAATTGTCGTTTTCGTGATCATGAACCAGCCGAGCATATTCTTCAGGTAGTTCCTTTCGAGGAAAGGTTGTACCTTGAATCGACGATCAGTCTGACTTTCCCTGAAACCACCATACCAGGGTTCCCCCCAGTTGATGAAGTGGTTAATATGCCAGTAAAAATGTTTCAACCTGCTGGAACTGTTGACCACAACATGATCGACCAGATTGTACCAGTCGAGTGCATATTGGTCCATGGCATAATCTCCCTGGCCGGTGGCAGTGCAACCTTCATGTCCATCAAAACCCATTTGGGTAATACCGGTCTTGTTAATAAGATTGGCAATATTACGGACCATGTCTTTCTGCATTTCCCAGTTCGGATAAAATGTCTTGTAAGCAAAATCAAGTAGTTTTACAATGGTATCACCCCGGGCATGCACTGAAGCTTGCGTGCCGAAGCTTCCCCGCTGACAATCATACAATATAAATGGGGCGGCTTCACTCACATGACTATACCGGATCAATTCATCTCCAATTCGAACGGTATTTAGTGTGCTGTTTTTTTGGTTTAGGATCATCTGGTTGTCCGAAATCGCTATTTCTGCATCGGTTGCACTAATGTCACGGTCGAGTTGTGCCGAGCCGGTTATCACCAGCCGCCTGTCCGGAACTGGCGTAACAAATTTATCATTAGGTGTAATAAAGTTGGTCAGGGTGTGTACGCCCATGTTCAGTCCTGCTGCACGGGCTTTGTCGACACACATCTTTAAACCGGCTACTCCATGAGGAAAATATTCTTTTTTCAGCTTAAAATGCCCCCAGGTTTCGAATGGATCTTCATGATAAAGTGATCGCAAACCAGCTTTTTTTGTATAGCTAATCATCAGATCAACATCTTCTTCTGAAAAAGGTGATATCACATAAGCCCTGTTGGTTTCTTTCGATTCCTTAACCCACACACCATTTATTTCAGGGTGAGGGAGCCCCTCAGCCACCTCCACGGCACCTATGGTATTTAAAACTTTTCCTGGCTTACATCCAAATAATGCAATGGCAGAACCATTGACCAATCCTTCTTCATCATTCAGGAGTTCCAAAGGCCTGCCGGGATGTTTGTTTTCCCAGCCATCCCATTTGGATTTTGTTCGGTCTTTTGTTCTGTTGATGGCAAAAGCCTGTAATACCGAACCAAATTCTGTTGCCGCAGCCGCATTTCCTAAATAGCTGGTTTCTCCACGAATATTGTCAAGTTTCCCGGCGGTGGTCCTGGGATTAAGGGATTGTATACCGATGGCAAAATCAGTGTTCCTGACGACCCCGATATTCTCTCCGATCGTATCTCCTATTGTTGTTGGGTATGGCCCCCAAAGAATGGCTTCCAAACTGTCATCCTGCATCACATTTGCTACCCTGAAGGTAACATGGGTTTCTTTTTGTTTAATTTCCAATACCAGTTGAACCGGACATTGTTCAAACCCAAGTTGATATTCATTATCCTTGATTGATTTGAATGATGATGGCTTCCTCAATTTTCCGTTATCCACCGCCGCAATCAGCGGGGCCCTATTACCTGAAGGCACATAATTCGTTTTATTGGCAGGGTTGAACAATCCTGTAATGTAACCATTATGGTCAATTTCGATTTGAAAAGTACCTGACTTGAAAACAAACGGACGTTTTTGCTGACAAGAAAAAAATATAAATACTATTGCGATTACGCCAAAAAAAGTTGTCTTGTTCATTTAATTTAAGTTTAATTTTTAAGGATTTCATATTTAACCAGCACATCATTTTTTCAAATCCCATGCATGATATGGTTTGTATTGCAACCCCCTTTCTATTATTTAATTCTCGATTCAAGATCAGTATAAATGAATGATTTCACTATTTCAAATTACTTTTTTTCGATATATATCATAATCATTCATCGTAACTGATATAAGCAAAATAGGCCCCCCATTGTCTTGGTTTATCTGTATTTAAGCTGTCTTCAAAAAATGTCTGCATATCGTATTTCCCCTTTTTTAGATCCATTTCCAATATGGCTTTTTTATCATTTTCATCCATGCTCACCTCGGTGGTTAATTGACCAATTTTTATAGCGGCTTTGGTCGCACCAACAGGTTTCGATGCTTCGCGCGGATATCTCCTCAACTCAAAACGGTAATGTCCATCGCGGACGATTTCAATCAACCACACCCCCTGACTGGTCTTATTGTCCATTGATCCATGTGTCCATGGCGCATCCCCTCGGTACCAGTCCATAGCATCCAACCTCACCGCAGGAGCTTCAGGCGAACCTATTACCAGTGGCGAGAGAAGTTCATCTGCAGGCGCCAGTGAACTCCAAAATGATTCATAAGTTTTTTTTAAATCCGTATCCAATTCCGGATGCTTATAAATAAGATTTACCTTTTCACCATAATCGTCTGCAATATTATAGAGTTCCTTGCCTTCGACGAGTCGCCAAGTCTTATATTTCACCGATGCATTTACCCACTTACTTCGCTCGCGTTGACGTGGACATTGCACAATGAGTTTCCTCTCATTATTCCAGCCATTGGATTTTGCACCTAATAATGGCTTGAGACTCTGTCCATCAAGATTAGTGGGCATAGCGATTCCGCAGACATCCAAAATAGTAGGCATAATGTCTACCATTCCAGCCAATTCATCTCGCTGACCAGGTTTTTGATCAGTCAGTTTGGGATATTGGATCATACAATACACTTGATGGTACTCATCAAAGGCCACACTACGATTATGAATATCTCCGGCACGATGCTCTACAGCACCCCGGTCATTCACACCTTGATCAGAAGCTAAAATCAACAGCGTGTTATCCTTTATACCGATTTCTTCAAGATAGTCAAGTAATCTTCCAATATTATCATCTACATTTTCAATCATAGAATAAATGGCCAGATTCTCTGAATCAGGGACACCGCGATCAAGTAATCTTTGGGCCACTTCCGGGTGTTTTAAAGTAGGGAAATGAACTGCCGGGGTGGCTATATAACAAAAGAAAGGCCCCTCGCGGTTTCTCCCTATAAAATCAATCCCCTGATCAAAAAGGACATCAGTAGAATAACCTCTGGATTTGACATAAAGTCCGTTATGTTTAAAAGTGGCATTTAGATGTGTGTTGCCATAGTAATCTGGCAACTGACCCATGCCGCCTCCACCATGAATAAATACTTCATCAAATCCACGATATTGCGGATCATAGGGATAGTCGTAGCCAAGATGCCATTTACCAAAAATCGCGGTGCGATATCCCGCTTGTTTCATAATATCGGCAATGGTTGTTTCATTCCTATTCAATATCGAGACACCACCAATGGTGTTGTGTATTCCGGACCGCAAGGCATAACGACCGGTAAGCAGTTCTGCGCGGCTCGGAGAACAGAATGGTGGCGCATTAAAGTCTGTGAAGTTCACCCCTTCATCCGCCAATCGATCCATCCTGGGCGTCCTGACAATGGGATGACCATTTCGGCTCAGTTCAAAATAACTTTGGTTGTCAATCAGGACTACAACAACATTAGGTCTGGAATCAGAAACAGATTTACACTGAACCGTACCACTCCAAAGGCAACACACCAAAGTACAATTAACAAGTAAAAAATCGAGAAGTCTCATCTGATGTTTTTTATTATTTGCAAACTTTTTTCCTTGAATTCCTTTTTAATTATTTGATTAATTTGAACAACGATTGCCTATGCAAAATTTGAGGATTAATGTTTTGTGAATTCGTCCAATAGCAAAAGAGAAAGCCATTCAAAATAAAATTCATCGGGCAGGCAGTCATTATTTAGCCCTTTTCAAAATTTCATCGTAATTGTACGGATCCTGCTGCATGTCAACATATTTCAATTCGCCGTAATAATTTTTTAAGAAGGATTCCGGAAGCAATGCCTTCTTTTCTTCCCATTCGATGTTCCTGTCATACAACATTCCGAATTGCTGGTAATATCCATATGGCACCGCGTCCTTTTTCCATGTCTCCACTACGGCATCATACAGCTTTCTCATTTCATTGAGTTTCACTTTATTGACTGTCACTAAATTGTGCATTTCATAGGGATCATTGACCTTATCAAACAATTCTTCTGCAGGTTGAATGTTTTCAGCAAAAAACCAGTAAATATATCTCCAGTCTTTGGTTACAACTGATAATGAAAGGGTTGGGGCTGATCCCCATGCCTGAATAACTGGCATAACATCCCTGACTTTGGATTCGGGATCGTGAAGTAAAGGCACAAGACTATGACCATCCATGTTTTGTGGGATTTCCAATCCCGCAAGTTCCAGGATTGTCGGTGCAAGGTCTACGCTTCCTGTCAGAGCATTGGTACGAAAATGATGCTTTTTATTCCTCGGATCGTAAATGATCAGTGGCGTTTTGGCTCCTTCTTCATAAGGCAAGACTTTACCTCCAAAACTGTGTGCCCCGCAATGATAACCATTATCTGAAGTAAAAATAATAATGGTATTGTCTGCTATCCCTTGATTTTCGAGTTCTTCCAAAATCATCCCAATGGCATAATCGGCCCCGTAAACGAGTTGGTAATATTTCGCCAAAGACTCCTGATAATGAACCGTATCCCACATTTCAGACATTCTTAAGTACTGTCGACCCAATTTACTTTGCGTGGCGAGGTGGCGGGCAGCCTTCCTTCCATAGTTCAAGGGAGGATTAAAATTAACCTGCGCATATACACTATCGAATACAGGATCCGGAGTAAAAGGCAAGTGTGGTGCTTTGAAGCTTACAGACAGGCAAAATGGCTTATTCAATCTCACAGATTCCCTGATAAAATCTCTGGCGCCAGCGCCATATGCCCTTGTGCTGTGTGGATATTTCTCAGCATATTGGGCCATATATTTATTATCGGCAGTTTTATATGTGGTCATACCGAGACCTCCGCCCCACCAGTCAAAATCATCGACAGGCAAACAGCCATAGGAAGTATCGGGGCAATCCTCTTCCGGTTCGCCGGTCACGGCAAATCCGAATTTTCCTTCAAATCCAATTCTATATCCGGCATTTTTCAGCAAAATCGGATAAGACAGTTCAAACTTCTCCCGAGTTAACGGACCGTGCATGAAATTGCAACCTGTTTTATATTCAAACATACCGGTCATGATCGTGGCCCTGCTTGCCATACAAATGGCCGTAGCCACATAGTTGTTTTCAAATACCACACCTTCATCGGCCAACTGGTCCATATGAGGTGTACGAACCTGTTTATTTCCGGAACTTCCCGTCGAATAATAGGCCTGATCGTCGGTCAACAGGAAAATTATATTTGGCTTCAAATCAGATTTTTGATCTGATTTTGTGGTTGATGTACAGCAAGATAAAAATAACAACGTCGAAAAAATGATCAGCGGCAATAATTGATATTTCATAATGGCTAATAAAAATATGAAAAAACTAATTTTGTGGATTTCCGAACATCCACCAGCAACAAAAACATGTGAAGCCATCATACTCAGGCTTCACATGTGATAAAGTATTATTCTTTAATAAACATTTTGTCCTGGCTAATCAATAATAAATGGTTTAATTATATCCAGGATTTTGATCACCGGCTAAAGCCGAATTTGCGTCCATCTCAATTGATGGTATGGGAAAAACATTATGAAATGACTGATAATTCTTACCAATTGCATTAAGCAGTGATTCAGCCATACCCGTTCTTCGTAAATCACCTAATCGATGACCCTCAAATGCCAGTTCAATCCTTCTTTCTTTATATATGGCATTCAGATCTAATTCTGAGATATCAAGATTATCCAAACCTGCCCGGTTTCTGATCTCATTGATCGCATTCAACGCTTCGGTCTTTTCACCCAAATGAAATTGCGCTTCAGCATACATCAACAGCACTTCAGCATACCGCATCAATTGGCGGTTAGGAGTATTGCCCGCTGTAGCTTCTTCTATCGGAACAAGCCATTTTACCGGATTACTACCAGTATTGGATAATGAAGGGTCATATGGCACGCCAAAAAAATCATCTCCTTCTATAAATATCGTCGCTGGTCTCCTCAAATCTCCAGGTTCGTAAGCATCGATCAGTGATTGCGTTGTCATCAAGTGTCCATAACCGCAACTTACCCGGTCATTTCCCCTTGGTGAATTCCAGCAGGAATAGTCAAAAGAAGCTGCTCCCGGTACTTGTGAAGCATACTGGACTTCAAACAGAGATTCCTTGTTATTTTTATTCGAATAGTGAAATACCATGGCATAGTCAGCTTCAAGCCCGTACAAACCTGAAGATATCACTTCCTTAGCATATTTGGCACACGATTCCCAATTTTCCAGCCACATGTACGTCCTGGCCAAATAACCTGCTGCGGCTTCTGCCGTTGCCCTGCCCAAATCATTTGTGCCTCTGATGTCCTGTATAGAAACAAGGTTTGTCCTGGCAAACTCAAAATCACTTATGATTTGGTCATACACCACATTTGTTTCCTCTCGTGGTACTTCCATGGTTTCCACCGTTAATGGTTCCAGGATCAAAGGCACCCGTCCAAAATTATTCACCAGTAAGAGATAGTAGAGCCCTCTGAGGAAATGAGCCTGTCCCAATAAATTATTTTTGGTGGCATTGTCCATTTCAATACCCGGAATGTATTTAAGGGCAGTATTCGCATAGAGTATCCCTTCATAACACCTTTGCCAAAGATTGGTAATGCCCGGATCATTGCTTTGAAAAGTCCAGGAAGACAATTGCGGTATATCCTCATTTCCGAAAGCGTTATCGGAGGTAGCAACAAGCACATCATCATATTGGTGATTGTGTAAAGTGGCCAACACCTGATAAATAGCATTAACCGCCATCACTGCGTCGTCAGCGGTTTGGTAAAACGTTGAAGTAACAATCTTATCAGATGGCGCAGTATCCAGAAAAGACTGCTGACAGCCCATCATCGTTAGAAAAAGTGTTAAACAACCTATATATAAGAATTTCATGATTGATTCATTTTTAGTTAAAGTTCAAATTTTACGCCCAATGTTAAAATTCTGGCAGGAGGATATTGAGTAAACATATCTACACCAAACAAACCCGTATAATTTTCACCTCCAACCTCAGGATCAAATGCCAGATAATTCGTAAGGGTCAGAAGATTCTGCCCGGAGAGGTATATTCTTAAGCTTTCGAATCCTATTTTTTCAATTCCACCTTTGTTGAATGTATAGCCAATCTGTATGTTATTCAACCGCAAATAGGTTCCGTTGCTAACAAACCGATCGGAAACACGAGTATTGTCATTCGGATCACTAAATGTTGCCCTTGGGCGCAACACATCATTATGCATATTATCGGGAGACCAATAATCAGCTACCCAGGAGAAACCATTATACCGATTTATGGCGCCTTCAAAACCACCAAATGACGGGTATCTGAAAATTTCATTGCCAACGGTACCAGAAGTTATCATGCTTAAATCAAATCCTTTGTAGGCAACACTGGCATTAAAACCAAAAACCATATCTGGAAAGGGATTGCCAATCATGGTTCTGTCCAGATTATCAATCTTGTTGTCACCATTGAGGTCCTTAAACCGGATATCACCAGGCTGTGTACCAGCGCTTTGAAATGCGTGGCTATTAATTTCCTCCTGATTCTGGAATAATCCGTCTGTAACGTACCCATAAAAATATCCGATCGGTTTCCCAACCTCTGTCTTCAATGGTTCATTTACGATTTCATTATCAGCACCCAATTCCAATACCTCATTGGTATAGGTAGAAATATTAGCTGATACGTTCAAACGCCAATCGCCAAAGGTATTATTGTACCCAATATCAAAATCCCATCCAGTTGTTTTCATTGATCCAGCGTTATACCAGGGTTTGGTAGCATATCCAGATGAAGCAGTAATGGGCTTTTGTAATAGCATGTCCTGAGTTTCCTTATTAAACCAATCGATAGTAAGAGTTAATCTGCTATCAAAAACACCCAGGTCCACACCAAAATCTGTCAGGATGACGGTTTCCCATTTTAAATCGGGATTTGCAATAGATGCAGGATAGATACCCTGTACAAATTGTTGCGATGGGCCAAAAACATAACCATTGAAATCTAGGGTTTCGGAATAACCGTATGCAGGAATCCTATCATTCCCAGTCATTCCCCAACTGCCACGTAGTTTGATCTCGTTGAAGATCTTGGACTTCCAAAAGTCTTCCTGACTCAACCTCCAGGCACCTGACACGGATGGGAAATAACCAAAACGATTATTGGTCCCGAATTTTGAGGAGCCATCTGCTCTAAAGATGCCCTGTAATAAATATTTACCCTGATAATCATAATTGAGCCGGCCAAAATAAGAGATCCACATATCTTCTGTATTATTCCCGTCAACACCACCTATTGTTGTTCCGGCACTGATGGTTTGCAAATCTTCGTCAACATAATTATTCATCCTTACTTGCATGAATTCCGAATATTTGCGCCTTGCCGACATCCCCAGAAGCGCTGAAAAATTGTGAGCATCTTGAAGACTAAAATTATATTTCACATCATTGTCCCAGGAGTAAAAAAATGTATTGGTCATCATATCATTAAGCGAGGCGGTTGCTGCTGATTTGGTGCCATAGCTATACGAGCGGTTAAAACCATTATCCTTATCATATCCTAAATCCCCGCCAAATTGTGTCCTGAAAACCAGGTTTTCAATGGGCTCATATTCGCCATACAATGTTCCAAAAATTCTAAGATTGCGATTCTGTCTATCAAATTTATGCTCATTAATAAATCCAACAACATTTTTACTGCCCGGATGCTCACCGGCACTTGAGGGACCGGCATATTCTCCAACCTTCCAGCCACGGCTTTCAAAAAGCGGATTATTTTCTGCATCCCATTCCGTCCAGTAAATGGGTATGGTGGGGGCAGCCCGCAAAGCAGTAATAAACAGTTCATTTCCACCTTCACTGCCACCTGGTATTTTTATGTTTTCTTGTCCTATCGTCAGAGTATTACCAATCCGGATTTTCTTACCAACTTTTGAATCGCTGTTAAACCGCAAATTATACCGTTCAAAACCAGAAGTTTTCATTATACCATCCTGGTTCATATAATTAATCCCCAATAAGTAATTTGTATTTTCACTCCCACCGGAAAGTGAAACATTGTGGTTCATCATTGGGGCTGTTTGAAACATCTGATCAATCCACTTGGTATCATGTGGAGGAAGATTGTTCAGATCCCAGTAAAGTGATAGCCCATCTGCCGCCCTTGCTGCGTTATAGGTCCTTGTGAACTGCTCAGTATTCATAAACTCGGGAATCTTTCGAATTTTTTGCAGTCCATAAGTAAGGTCGACTGATATTTTAGGTGGCCCTTGCTTTCCTGTTTTTGTTGTGATAATAATAACCCCATTGGCAGCCTGTGCACCGTAGATGGTAGCTCCGGCATCTTTTAAAATATTGATGGATTCAATATCGTTGGGGTTTATATTTTCTATGTTGTCGGTTTGGACACCATCCACAACATACAAAGGACTGTTATCATTAATGGTACTCGATCCCCTCACACGAATGATCGCCGGAGCCCCGGGACGGCCAGAGCTGTTTACTACCTGTACTCCAGCGGCCTGCCCCTGCAAAGCCTGGTCTATTCTTTGAACATTTTGTTCTTTTATGTTTTCACCACTTACCGTAGAAATGGAACTGGTGAGTTCTCCTTTTTTTTGGGAGCCGTAACCTACCACCACAATTTCTTCAAGAGCAGTGAGATTTGGTTGTAACTTGATATTAACTACCGATTCATTTCCTACCGTTCTTTCTTGCTGAACATATCCTACCGAACTGAAGACCAGAATAGCATTTTCATCCGGAACATCGATTTTATAAGAGCCATCAATATCCGTTACTGTCCCTTTTGCAGTGCCTTTTATGATGACATTGACACCGGGCAATCCTTGTCCATCTTCAGTAGACAATACCTGGCCCGTAACAGTTACGGCTTGATAATATAAATTAGATTTTGTCTCTAATCCATTGTCAAAATCCACATCATTACTGGAAACGTTGATCACCCAATTGACTTGTTTGAAATTAAGTCCGGAATCCTTTGAGATTTGATACAGAAGGTTCTTGACTGATATGTTTTTTCGCCGCAATGTAAAGCGTTCTCTTTTTCCAAGATCTTTAATTTCAAAGGAAAATTTATAGGGTGTCTTGAGTTCGATATCTCTAAAAATATCCCTCAATTGGACATCCACCAAATCGATAGAAACATAAACATCTTTGATGTTTGGAACTTTCTGGGCGTCTCCTTCATTTGCCATTAATAATCCTAATGTCATCAGGTTCAACGCCAGGCCGAATATTGACATTCTCATCAGCCAAATGATTAGTAGTAAACATTTTTTTTTCATAATTTCAGGTGTTTTAATTTTAATGAATTAAGAACATTACCGGAAACATTCTCGCTTTAGCCGGTGTTGAGCGTTTCCGGTATTTCTTTTCTTTACTTTAGGGGCTATTCATCCGAGTTTGCATCATTCAATCTTTTTGAAAAATATAAACCGTATCTTTTTCTATCTGAAATGAAAATTTCTTTACATGGCCAATACTGGTGAGCACATTGAATAAACTTTCATTGTCAAATTCTCCTGTATAATGCCACTCATTTTTCAATAAGTTGTCTTCAAATTGAAAATTGACTCCATACCAGTCTGAAAGTTTATTAAAAACCAAATTGCCATTTGCTTCCCTAAAAATGATTTTTCCTTTGGTCCAGGCCAATACTTCATCCAAATCAACATGATGAACATGAGTAACATTTCTATTGGCATTAAAAACGAATTGTTCTCCCGGACTAAGGTAGACGGATCGTTTGTTGTCTTGTTGAGTTTTTATTGCCACTAAAACCTTACCTGTGGCCAACGTAATGTTGACCAGATCTGGCTGCGTTGAATTAATATTAAATGAAGTCCCCAAAGCTTTGGTGACCACGTCTCCCGAAATAACCGTGAATGGCCGGGTTGGATCTCTTTCGACTTCAAAAAAAGCTTCTCCACTAAGATAAACGGTCCGTGATGTATCTTTAAAATAGGTGTCAAACCACACCTTAGAATTGGAATTTATTTTTACTTTGGAGCCATCGGGTAAGTATATGGTAAGTTTTTGTCCTTTGGCAGTTGATTTGACTACCTTGCTTATGACATCTTGATTTACTTTTTGAGATTTATCGATAAAAAATTTTACAGCAAATATCGTTGCTACAAAAAAAACGATAATGGCAGCCCATCGATAATGTATGTGTAGTCTCTTTTCGTGCAAAGTATCGGGAGGAGGAATAGCTTCAATTTGACGGTCAATATTATTTTTTATTCGGTCTAAGGTTTTTATATCAATCCTTTCCGGCTTAATTACCATCGATTTAATAATCACTTCTGCTTCGTCAACAAGTAATCGATAGATATCATCTCTGACATAGTGCTTATGCCAATGGTTTCGCTCCGGTTTGCCCTCTCTGATCCATGTGACAAACGAATCGTCAGATATCAGTTCACCTAAACTTTCTTCTTCCGTTTTCAACTGTTTAATCTTTAATTGGTAAGAGACATGTGCAATGGAAATTACTTGAACAAAAGAGATATTTTTTTTTGAAGGTTTCTGACAGTGCTTGTCAGCGTGCATAAATTGAAGTTTTAACGCATTTTAAATGCTTTTCTCAAAGCACTGATCCCATTTGACATCGCATTATAAACGGACTTTTTAGGAATATCCATGACTTGAGATATTTGATCCATAGACAACTCATTGTAAAAGCGGTGATAGATCACTTCCCGCTGTAAATTGGATAAATTATCTATTAATTTTTTAAGCTTATGATTAAGGTGGGTCTTGTCCTCCGAATTAATTAATTTGGTTTCAATCGAAAATTTATATTCAGAAATTCCCTTTATCTCAGACAAGTTGGCTACAAAAAATATATGCTTATGCTGGTATTTCAATTTGCGGACGATTCTCCTGCGGAGGGATTGCAGTAGATAAAATTTTATCGATAAAGGTGTTGCAAGTTTTTCACGTGTACGCCAAAGGTCAATGAATAATTCCTGAAGACAATCTTCTGCTAGTGCTCTGTCTGACGTGAACTTATAGGCATTATTTAAAAGAAGTTCGGCATAATGATAATAGATCAAATTGAAGGCGTCGCGATCACCTCCTTTGAAATCATTCCAAATATCTGATTCACTGTTCTTATGATAGAAAACTTCCATCAAAACCCATTTGAATTAGATTCAAAGCTTTTAGGATATAAAATCAAAACACTACCATGAAGCGTCTTATCTTACAAAAATTCAAAACAATGCATATTCCCATACTTAAAATAAAATTATGACATACCGATCAATTGTGTTTAACTTCAACCATTTTTCCTTTACAGTTTGTAAATTACGAATAATGATCTCGTAAACAATTTTAATCCATCCTCCAAATTCTTGGGCATCAATTCAACTTAATTTGACTAAGCTGAAAGTAATGTTCCAAATATTCTTACCCTGCCAAATGTTCATTGGTGAATTCCCATCCAGTGATGTCGCAATTACCATGAAGACAGCATGTCCTTGGTTTGTTTGTAAATATCTTCTGCCAATTGATTGGTCTTTTTGGTCATTAATTTTATTTGCTTGCCTTCACTCATTCTTTTGACTTTATTTTCAAATCTCTGCTGAGTTTCAAAGAATTCATTTTCCTCGCTACCCCAAATTGCCTGAATGTGATCTATATTTCCCTGATAATCCTGATCCACTTTTTCCACCAAAGACCTGAAAGTCCAGTAAGCCTGAGTGTTGGAGTGATCAAATACCAAATCTGGAGGATCAAATTGTGTAGCCAGTGCAAAATCACCATCCTTGTAAGCATATTCCTGCGGTACAATTTCTGTATTGACATACCAGGGAACATAGGCTTGCACATCAGGACGGAAAGGGGCAATCCAAACCAGTGAGTTCATCCGTTCGGGAAGCCAGTCTCTAAGCTGAACCACAAAACTATATTGGGTGGAATTGGCGCAAATCGTTGCCCGATTCATTTTATACGGACTTCCCAGTGTATAATTTTTCGATTGATCCAACATTGTCCCTTCATAATGATCACGCAATACATGCATTAAATCCTGAACAGTAACTTTCTTGGCAGGTAAAACCGAAAAAGGCAAATCATCTTCAAGATCGAAATGATGATTTCCAAGTAGATTGAGACCGCGCCATTGACGATGCGTATTTCCGGGATGTTTCAATGAACCTGGATTGGAGTAGACTTTGGCAAAATTAAAATCTCCATCTTTACCTTGATCATACCAACCTTGAGAAATAGCATACTGGATGATATCCGGAGAACCCAAATAATTTAGGGTGTCTGACAAATCAATTTTACCAATAATATAACAATTGGGCAATATTGCAACCTGATCGTCTGGTACCCTTTCGGCAATCCAATGCTTTCCATTCACGACCGACAACATCCAGGCCTCTTTCGAATCGGCAATGCCATAAGTACGCCCTGAAGATGCATAGCCAAATTCATCGATTAGTTTTCCCGCAATTTTTACCCCCTGCCGGGCAGAATGCGCCCGCTCTGCCACAATACGACGGAGCCAATATACCAATCCGCCGTCTTTTAATACCGGATTATTTTCCCTGGACGGACATCCATCCGATCCTATTGCCACTCCGTATTCATTAAAATAACTGTCTGAGACTTCCATCCCTGGTAAGTTAAGCCATAAATAGGCTGCGGTAATCTGAATTTGGGGAATCGAACCTCCACGTCGAAAAGTGACTCTTTCTCCTGGCGTATGTTCCTTTCGTGGTATTTTAAAATAATTCACAACTTGTCGTCCGCCGTCGTCTTCATTATGAGCAAATAGTACCGAGCCATCGCTCGAAGCATTCTTGCCCACCAATATGGTGTAACAATTTAGTGGTTGATCTGTATTTTCCTGGGCAACAAGATTTGACAGACTTAAAAACCATAAAACACACAGCGTAACGAGTTTGATATATTTCATATAATCAAATTATTAACAATAGCATTCTGTATATGGACTACGTGATCCCTATTAAGTGGAGGAATAATAAAATAAATGCAATTCAAAGGAATCAATGTTATGTTAACATTCCACTTAGTGAATGCATAACATTGATTCCTTGAAGAGGTCCATTTATCCGGACCAAAGTTTAAAAATTGTACTTCACCTTTCAGGAAATACAGATGATCACATCATCAATTTGCTGCTCCGATGGCCGGATTATTTTTATCCCACCAAAGTCGTTCAGCATTGAGCACATCGGGATTTTCATTCAAATCACCCGAAAATCCCTGATCCTGATTGGCATTGTGCCAATTTTCCCGGTTCAAATCTCCCGGGTCCGGGGTCGGAAACCTTCTGGGAAATTTGAGATCGGGAGAATCCACATAGCCTCTGGCTAATAATGTTGAACCGAATTTCGGATATCCCGTGCGTCTAGCTAATACCCAACCTTCTTCCGGCAACCTGTAAAAATTGAGGTACTCCTGAATGTAAACCTTTTCCAAATCATTGGTCCCATTCAATTGAATTTCGGGTTTGGCAAGGTAATCAGCAATTTCAGTATCACCAATTGGTGTATAAGGATACGAAGTTTGAGCGATTTTCATATCCAGTTGTCCTTCCTGGGCGATAAAATCATAGGTTTTCATGGAAGCCTCTATACCTTTTTGATAATATTCTGCGGCGTCCCCATTGATATATCCTTTCAATATAAATTCTGACATCATGAAGCACACCTCTGAATAAGAAATCAACACATCCACATATCCTCCGGTACCGGGACCATCGCCATAATTATAAGTCGTACTCATCAGGAGACGTTGATTATATTTTGATAATTGTACCGCTCCCGAGCCTATATTATTAACAATATAGGAATAATCGTAATCATCTTTGTTAGGATCATTTCTGTCCACTGGGGCGCCCTGGTATCGATACCCATAAATTTTCTCCCCTTCTCCGGTGGTAAACAACACCTGATTGTCATTCACCGTGTCGATAACTACCGGCATCGTTCCATTGGCAGCCTTTATGGCATTGATCGTAGCTCTGGTGTAGCCATTAAGTTCATAATATATTCTGATCCTGGGATCAATGGTTTCCTTCATAAAGTCTACCATTGGTCTGGCGGCCCATAAAACCCCTTTCCAATCCATGCTAGCTCCACCGGTTCCATACCAATTTGGTGAAATGAAGTAGACAAATTCATCATCGGTACTTTCGAATATTCTGCCATCGGAATTGACCTCGCTAATGATTTGTTTAGCTAAATTCAGATTCTCTGTTTCCAGCCTTAAAGCGATCCTCAACTTAATAGCATTGGCACATTTGATCCATTTATTCCAGTCTCCCTTATAGATAAAATCTTCTGTAGACATATCGATCTGAGTTCCTTGGTCTGCTGAAAGGGTCGCTATTGCATTATCTAATTGATCAAGGAATGTATTGAATAAATTTTCCTGATCATTGTACAGAGGATCCAACTTGCCTTGATATCGACCTAAACCTGCCTCATCATAGGGAATAGAACCATAAATGTCTGTTACTTTCAGGGCATGATAAACCTGGACAATGTAGGTGATGGCTTCCAGATTTTTATAGTAGACTTGCTGAGTTTCCGATTTAGCCGCAATTTGCCTCCGGATCTCCAATAAATGCGGAAGTATAGTGGTATAAAAAACGTCATACTTAGCTCCTCTGGGTTGCAATGAATTGATATCATCGCCATTCGCCTGGCCCATGATCAGATACTGCAACCAGGTCATCATCTGATGATTGTCATAATACCATTCCGATCCCTTATAATCACCCAAGGATTTCTCAACGTAAGTAAAAATCGACTCCACAGGTGGAGAATCAATCACATCTGGGTCCTTATTCAAATCAGAAAAGTCATCACAACT
The DNA here is from genome assembly GCA_963711495.1 of uncultured Cytophagales bacterium. GTDB lineage: Bacteria > Bacteroidota > Bacteroidia > Cytophagales > Cyclobacteriaceae > CAVQEK01. The sequence goes on along the minus strand of CAVQEK010000004.1, from coordinate 2,479,580 downwards.
TGTGAGCACTAAAAAACCAAATAATATATAGAGTGTCTTTTTCATCTTCTTCTTAATTAAGCAAATTAGAAATTGCAGTTCAACGTAAATGTTAGTGACCTTATATATGGCGCAAAACCCATTTGCAAGGCATTTCCAGCTGCATTATTACTAATAATAGGATTAATATTATCGGGCAATGAATTGTGAATAAAACCAATATCCCTTGCTGTCAGTGATAATCGGACATTTTGCAAAAAGATGTTTTTCAATGCCTGCTGAGGAAAATCATAGGAAATGGTCAATTCACGGAACATAATCCAGTTACTTTCAAAGATTGCCATTTGCGGCCCGCCTGTACTGGCCGAAGTCCAACGATAAATATATCCGGACCAATGGGTTGGTTCTACCATATCCTGGTCGTAGGCTTCTTGGTACGTCATTCCGCCCACATCATACGATGTGGTGACACCGTTGTCGTCTTTGAAAGTTACTACAGTCCCATCGGGAAATACACCATCAGGAATGTATCCGTCGTAATAGGTCTTTCCGTAATAATTTTGTCCAAATCCCTTACTTACCCAGGTTATTCCACCATGTTCAGCATCACGATTGGGCAATGAACTTTCAATCACACCCTGATGCAGACCATATCGATATGTATGAGAATAGATATCTCCGCCAAAACTCATATCGAATAAGGCATAAAGATTGAAATTCTTATACCGGAGTGACGTTGTAAATGAACCATACCAATCCGGTTGCATATTTCCCATGATCACCAGGGAATCCATATTGTTTCTTCCATTCGGATAAGCAATGGTCCAGTTATTTCTTTGGAACAATACCGGCTCACCATGATTGGCCGTATTGGCTCCATCGTAAAATGTATACCCTTCCCTGGTGGCCAGCATACCATAATCACCCCCTGCATAAGCCACCGTAGCAGTGCCGGCATTGGCATCAGAAGGATTACCAAATAAAATAACCTCTTCAATACCAGGGTACATCTCAATGATCTTGTCCCTGTTGTGTGTAAATGTCATGCCAAGATCCCAGCTAAAATCATTAGATTTCACCGGGGTCCCGTGAAGCATTAATTCAACACCCTGGTTTTGCAGATTTCCAGCGTTGATCAACTGTTGTGAAATTCCGCTTTCCGAAGGCACATTAAGAGACAGGATCTGGTCTATGGTATTGTCTCTATAAAATGAAAAATCCAAACCTGCCCGACCATTCAAAAATCTCAGATCCAAACCTGTTTCAAATGACCGTTTGCTTTCAGGTCTGAGGTTTGGAGAAACTGCCACTGAATTTTTATATTTATACAGTTTCATGTTAGGCTCCGCGTTGAAATCCTGAATTACAAAACCGGATGACAACTTATAAGGATCGGTATCGTTCCCAACATAGGCATAGGAAACCCGCAGTTTGGCAAAAATTGATTCAGGCAAATTTATGGACTGATTTAAAACCCATGCCAAGCTGGCTGATGGATAAAAATATGAGGTATTTCCTCCACCATCCGGATAAGCTAAAGCCGATGACCAGTCATTACGCCCGGTGAGTGATAAATAAAAAGTGGACTTATAATCAAGATTAACATAAGAATACACCGAATTGATGTCCTTATTAAATCCAATTCCACCGGTAAAGATTGGGCTGTTATAGGAATTTCCAATATTGTAAAAATCCCGCACTTTGAAACCACGGTCTGTATGTGCTCCGGAAGAAGTGGATCGCGTATTCCACAGTTGTCCCCCCAGTAAAACATCCAGGTTGAACGCGTCACTCAATTGTTTCTTATAAAACAAACTTGCACTCAGCGTGGATTGAAATTTTTCTCCATGTTCCAAATAATAATAAGCATTACTCAAACGATCCATACTGGTTGCAGCGGTTTTAGTCTCATTTTCGTAAGTGAACTGATTAATATTTCCTTCAATCTTGGCATGAAGACCATCGGCGATATTAAATTCCAGCGCTGTTTGTGCCAATAATGAGCCCTCTTTCCTTTCAATATCCCGTTCATAAATGTCAAACCATGACTGGCTCTTCTTGGTATACATATACTTGTCGGAACCAGTAGGAAAGGGTACGCCGCCATCAATATCCTTGTAATTGTTTCGCCATTTGTTAACATCATAACTTCTGGGGAAACCGTCGTGAAACCATGCAGTCTGCAAAATGCCACTAGGTGGATTCTTCGCAAGTGATCGGGTATATTGCACGCTGGCTTCTACTTTTACCACATCTTTGATCAGGTCCTGAGAACCTTTTATGCTGAAAGAATTCTTTAAAAAATCATTCATTGGTTCCACGCCATTATCAGAATAATTGGTGTATGATACACGGAACGAATTGCGTTCGCTGGCACCTTCTATGGCTACGTTGGTATTGTTGATCGTGCCTAATTCAAACATGTCCTTATAATTATTAGGCTGGGCTACCCATTTAGCCATCGAACCATCATAATCTATATAATCTTGCCCTTCAAATTTAGGCCCCCAACTGGCAGCATTTTCCTCACTCATATTATGCTGCAATGAAGGCACATATTGACCATCGACCAATTCATAAAAAGCGAATTGCTGGTTATCATGTTTGTCTTTGTCCGGCCTGCCGTTGTCGACGTCATTGGAAAACATACCGGCAACGGGTCCATAACCATATTCGTTTTGGAATCCTGGGGAGGCATAGACATATCGAACACCAGAAGTTTGCTTAAATGACACACCAAGTCCTTGCTTGTGTTGTCCACTTTTGGTGGTGATCAGCACCACGCCATTTAACGCCCGGGACCCATAGAGGGCAGTAGCGGCAGCCCCTTTAAGGACTGATACACTTTCGAAATCATCGGGATTGAGATCTTTCAACTGATTTCCCCAGTCGGTGCCACTTACGCCACTCGTCTCATTGTCGAGCACAACGCCATCAACAACAAAGATTGGTTGTGTATTACCCCCTAAGGTAGAATTACCGCGAATGGTTATCCTGGTGCCTCCGAAAGTTCCTCCTGCTGTTGTATTGATTTGTACCCCGGCAATCTTTCCCTGCAAGGCGCTTACCGGATTTGTTGTAGAGGCTTGAGCCAATTCAGCGCCATCGGTTTCTGATACTGCATAGCCGAGAGAACGTTCTTCCCTTTTAATGCCCAGCGCTGTAACCACCACCTCACCAAGGGCATGAATATTCGGTGTCATCACCACGTCGATCACGGAACGCTCACCAACTTGAATTTCCTGTGTATTAAAACCCACTGAACTGTAGACCAAAACTGCGTTCAGATCAGGTACTTCTATTTTATAATCTCCATTTACATCAGTGACTGTTCCCTGGCTCGTACCTTTAACAATTACATTTACTCCAGGAAGCCCTTCATTATCTTCGCTGGAGGTAACTTTACCAGACACCGCATTTCCCTGGTTTGGTAACATTGAAGTCTCCACTGCATGTGTCTCTCCTAACTCTTTCTTACCAACATAGATATTATCATCAACACGCCTAAAATGGAGATCATAATCTTTTGAAAGTTGTTTTAATAAAAATCCCAGGGATTTGTTTTTTACATGAAGATTAATGATCCTCTCTGATCGAATGTCGTAATCATTATACACTATATTGAAATCCGATTTCTCTCCAATTTCCAACAGAACCTGCCCCAGTGTGATGTTTTTCACATTGAGAGAAATGTTGATCTCTTCGAGTTTTTTTTGCTGAGCATCACTGCTTTTGGCCAGCAGTAAACCCGCCAGGATCATTTGAATACAAAGGCCGTAAAAGGTTATTTTAGACATTCTGACAACTTGTCTTAGTAACTTATTCTTCATAATTTTAGAAATTAATAATTAATAATCTATGTAACTTCCAAGGACCGGGCTCTCTACCAAATCGACCGGTTCAAAGAAGAATTTAGGGAATTGAACCGGCAGCTTCTGCCGGTTCTTTTGTGATGTATTTTTTATTTTATAATGACCTCCTTTCCTTTTATTTCAAAATCAAATTGAGTCGCAAAACTCAACCCATCCAATATTTCATGCAATGTTTTATTGTCAAACTTACCAGTGAAATTGCCTTTGATTTTTTTATTATCAATAAACTTAAATTGCACATTGAACCATCGAGATAATACACTTGTGACTTCATCAAATGATGCGCTATTGAATACAATCAAACCATCTTTCCAACCAATAACATCTTCGGTATCAAAAGATGAAATTTTTAATTCCCTGCCTGTTCTGTTCAAGGATGCCATTTCATCAGGAAGCAGCTTTTTTTCAAATGTACCGTTTTGGTCAGTGATGGCAATTTTCCCTGATACCAGTGCAATTTTGATCGTTGATTCATCAGGATATGCATTAACATTAAAGGAAGTTCCCAAAGCTTTCGTTTGTATTTTTCCCGTATGCACAATGAAAGGATGATATGAATCTTTTGTTACCTCAAAAAATGCTTCCCCTTCCAAATAAACCTGGCGTGCATCAACCCCGAAACTTTCGTCATAAGTTAACTTGCTGCCTCCATTCAAAACAATTTTAGACCCATCATCGAGCATAAATGTTGTTTTTGCGCCTAATGGACTTTCCTTGATGACCATCTTATCGGAGTCGGACATAGGATTTTTTATAAGATATTGATTGTAAACCAACCAAAATACTGCTGAGGAAACAATTAGAAACAAAAGAATGGCCGCAACCCTGGTTGTCAATGAAAACCAGGACCTTTTCCTGCCATATTCCAACCTGTATTGAAAATTTTCATCCCGATAAATGGATTCAAGCACATCATTGTAGAGAATTTGATCAATATGCGCCTTTTTGCCATATCCTATCTTCTCCACAATTTCTCTGGCGTTCTGAATTTCAGTTAATTTTTCCGGATGACTTTCCAACCATGAATCCCAAAAATGATTAGCTTCAGGATTGCCTTTTTTAATCCATTGAATAAAAAATTCATCCTTTAGGAAATCCTCTTTCTTAAAGTCTTTATAGTCCATATTATTACATCTATATTCATAGAGGCATTATGGCTTGGGATGACCCCACTCATTTTAAAAAAAATTAAAAAGTAAACAGTGGCAGATATGGTTTACTACCTGAAACGAAGTTAGTCTTTAATTTATCAATTGCCCGGTAAATTATTTTTCGAACCTGTTTTGTGTTTCGATATCCCATGATTACGGCAATTTGGGCATAGGTGAATCCTTCATAGTAAAAAAGAATGATGGCCTCCCTTTGTCTTTTGGAAAGCTCTTTCAAAGAATTCATTAACAAATCCGATTTTTGTACATTAATATCAGATTCAATTATTTTTTGTTCATGTGAACCAGTGATTTCAACAGAAAAATTGCCCGCTATCCGTTCTTGAATTTCGGTAAGTCTTTTTTTCGATTTGAAAATATTTCTGCGCAGAATTTTGAATAGATAAAATTTTATCGAATAAACAGATTTTAAGTTTTCTCTTTTTAATCGAATATAGATGAAAAGATCTTGTATTTGATCTTTAATAAAATCTTGGTCTGAAGTAAACTGAAATGCAAAATTATAAAGTTGTTTAAAGTATGTTTTATAAATATATATAAAGGCTTGTTCATCTCCCTGGCGGAATTTATTCCAAATTTCTGATTCTTCAATTTCAGTTTTGGTCTTTATATCCAATCCTTCAATATCATGCGAGATGTGTTTTTGTAAATGTGGGTAAGATGCCATTATTCAACCTAAGTCATACACTAAAGCCAATTTACAAAAATCTGTGAATAAAAATTGTTTAGATAAATATAATGTGATTGCGCTTTGGGATTTACCAATACCAAAGAGTAGATTTTATGCTTGAAACAACCATAGATTATTAGTAAAACCAGTCATGGAAATATTTTTGGGTTTTTAATTGATCCGAGGGAAACCACTCCTGGTAAAATATGGCTTTTTATCTATAAATCATCAATTGCAGTCCCGCCAAAGTCAATTTTTGATATTTTCCGTGGTGGTATAATAAGACCTTAAAGATGGTCCTTTTTGTTTCCACGGTGTTGGAAAAACCTGGTGTGAAGAAGCCCAGGCAAACCACATGGCAGACATGGTTTTTACAATAGCAGGATATTGACCGGATAAGTCGGTTAATTCACTGCGGTCTTTTTCCATATCATATAATTCCCAAGGATGGTTTTCGTAATATTTCCAATGACCGTAGTCCCCATCCATCAAGGTTCCCGTGGATACTAATTTCCATTTTCCCATGCGCATTGCCCGATTCATTTCATGTTCCCAATAAATGGCTTTCCTGTCCAGGGGTTTATTACTATTGAAAGTAGGAACCAGGCTTACGCCTGCTTCAGCGGTAATGGAATCACCATTATGTGAAGTTGGATAGGTGCCGCCTGCAAGCTCGGTCAACGTAGGCATGATGTCAATTACATTGCCTATCTGAGATCGAATTTCTCCTTTTGTTTTTATTCCATCAGGCCAGTGTATGACCAGCGGAGTGGCAATCCCTCCTTCATGGACAAAATGCTTATATTTTTTAAACGGGGTATTCGACACTTCTGCCCAGGGTTTCAGGTATGCCAGATAGGTGTTTGCCGGTCCTGCTAAAACATCCAGCCCCTGCATAACAATCTCTCCCGCTCTGGTTATGGGTGGATTGATGCTCAGATTGATACCCTCCGGAGATAATGGTTTTAAATCATTTGTATCTTTTGCAAGAGGTTGTGTTTCACCTTGTGGTCCGCCAAATCCTGTAGATTCAGCATTGCCACCATTGTCTTCCAAAAAAAGAATAATGGTATTATGATAAATTCCCTTTCTTTTCAATTCGGTAATTATTTTCCCAATTCCCTGATCCATGATAGTAACCATGGCCGCGTAAGTTTCCATACGGCGTTCCATGGCTGGTTTATGTTCTTCATCTGACCAGGAGTGGGTATCCAAAGGAGATAATTGTATATTTTGATCAACCACTCCAAGTTTCTTCATTTTTTCCAGTCGTTGCTGTCGTATTTCTTCCCAACCTGCAGCGTACCTGCCTTTATATTGTTCAATAGCCCCCGAAGGTGCCTGCATTGGCCAGTGTGCTGCCGTATAGGCCACATACATAAAAAATGGGCCCTCCTGGTCCTCCTTTAAAAATTCGACCGCATTATCAGAAATGGCATCTGTAAAATAATATTCGGAGGGTTTATATTCAGGATCATCAAATGCAGAGATTAATTGGTTACCCCGGCACAATGTGCCGGGATCATAATAATTGGCCCCTCCCTTAATAATGCCATAAAATTTATCGAAACCGCGCTGCAATGGCCAATTCTTTTTGGTTACCTCCCCTGTTGCATCGTAGGACAGATGCCATTTTCCAATCATATATGTAGTATAACCAGCCTGTTTCAATACCTGGGCAATGGTTACGCAATGATTATTCAAATCTCCAATGTATCCGGGTAATGCGTGATTTACCGCAGTCATCCAACCCATTCCAGCCTGATGCGGATACAAACCGGTCATCAGTGAGGCACGCGTAGGGCAACACCGGGCCTGATTGTAGAACTGGGTATATTTGATGCCATCTTCGGCCAATGCATCAAGATTCGGCGTGCTGATAAAGCTTCCATAACATCCGAGATCTGAATAACCCATATCATCGGACATGATCAAAACTATATTCGGCCTCTCTGGACCAGATGCCTTTTTATTTCTCTCCTTTTCCGTTGATTGGCTGCAGGAAAATAAGATAAAAACCAATGATAAGGATATTAATAGAGCGCGATTCATACTGGATATTTTTGTATTTTTATCTCTAAAATATTCAATTCCCCAAAACATTTCATCAAGTGATATCAATGTATAAGGTGCGTTACATTAAATCCTGTGGTATTACATTTTTGTGGTCACCGGTTTTAATTTGCCATTCCCAGATCTTTTCTGTGAGCATCCTGATCCTGGACTGATATTTAGGATCATCATACAAATTTGTGGTTTCCAAAGGATCTTCATTCAGGTTATATAACTGGTTCTTATCCTTTTCGCTGAGACAAAGCTTCCAACCATCAGGAGCAATAACACCAATGGTGGAGGATGTTCCAACTTGTTTGATTTCTTCTTCAGACGCGATTTTGGTATGCTTATTCACCCCGTTTCTATAATTATCATCCGGATTCCATTCGATATACACATATGATTTCTGGTCTTTTTTACCTTTCAATACAGGCACAAGACTTTTTCCCTGTAATCGTTCTGGCACATGTTTACCCATTAAATCCAACAATGTTGGCACAATATCAATTTGACTCACCGGCTGATCAATGAACTGCTGTTGACGATTAATCAAAGGATCCTTTAATAAGAAAGGCACATGAACAGCTTCCTGAAGCATCACCTGTTTTTCAACCATGGCATGCGCCCCCATCATATCACCATGATCAGTGGTATATACCACAATCGTATGATCATCGAGACCCAACTGGCGCAATTTATCAAGCACCGTTCCGACACTCTGGTCTACCTCTGTAACAAGCCCCCAATACCGGGCAATGAGCGCGCGTATGTCACTTTCCTTTGATCCATAATGCTTAATGGCGTTTTCCCTTTTGAGCCTATAACGCAATGGATCATTGGGGCCAAAAGTATCACTGAAATTTTCAGGAAGATCAACGTAAGACGGATCGTACAATGAATCAAGCGGACCTGTAAAAGGCATGTGTGGTTCGAGAAAACTCAAATACAAAATGAAGGGTTTGTCCTTATTTTGTTCCAGGTATTGACATGCATGTTCAGCTAAAAAATGGGGCTTGGAATATTCCAACGGAAGTTTTGCCGCAAATTCACGGCTAAATTTATTGCCATTCCGATCCGGTTTAAACCCATTTTTAATCAACCAATGATGATAACTGCTTCTGTCATTCTGGTCTCTGTTTGGCCTGAAATGACTGGAATATAAGTCCTCGATAGAAACCCAGGTATTAAATCCCTGTTGAGGATATATTTCATCACCAAGGTGCCATTTTCCCATATAGGCTGTCTGATAATCCGCATCATTGAGCAATCCTGGAAACGCGGGAATACTGTCATTCAACGGAATATTATTGGAGACACACCCCGATGTATGCGGATATAGACCCGTCATGATTGCAGCGCGGGAAGGCGTGCAGACCGGCTGGGTCACGTAGGCATTTCTGAAAACAAAACTTTGATCTGCAAGCCTGTTTAGATTAGGGGTTTTTATTTTGGTATTGCCGTATGCCGCCATGGTGTTCGTTCTTTGTTCATCGGTAATAATGAACAACAGATTAGGTTTTTTCTTCACTTGTTGCGCAGAATTGCAGCCTGTGGTTAACCAACCAATAGCCATCAAAATGACAGAAATTCCAGGTAGAATCGTATTGATTTTCATGAACCAATTAGTCTTTAAACGTTGTACTTCTGTTAACACCATTTGGAATCATAATTCCAGGAATTCAAACCCGAACCTAATTTCCAAAATAAAATGAACTAAAATAAATATTATTGGTCAACCATCTGAATGTCTTCAGCAATATAATTCCAGTTTGTCATTTATTGGATCCTATTTTCTATGTTTTCAACCTAAATATCGGTGCTATATATGATCCAAAGCCACTTTTATAAGAATGCTTTATTCAATATTTGATGGGACATTTAGTTGGAAATCAAAAATTTGAGTGAATCCCAAATTTGATGCTTGGAAAAAATTTTGCTTCTCCGGCTCACACCATTTGAAACAGTAAAAAAGTGCGGACTGGGTCATTTCTAACAATATCCCGGAATCCGAATCCGGAACCGGGCTTATCAATCTTTGTGAGATAACCTTGACTCTATTGAGTATAATGCTGAAGTACGCCAATGTGTGTTCACGATTTAGATCCGTTTTTTTCAACAAAAACCCTTTTTATTCCAGCATAATTCAATTTTTGTTTTGATCGAACGAAGTTAATGACAGTTTCGGCGGTGGTGATCATCATTGATTTTCCAGGGTCAAGATGCTTAAATTTATAGGAACTCATCACATAGCTGTTCAATCCAACCAGGTAATTTTCATCCGGATCCAGTATATGCCCCGAATTATCTTTTATTGTCACATCTTTATAGTGTCCCGAAGAATCCAACAGAACCACATATTGTCCTCCTGAAATCTGCATTTCCGGTTTATCGTGTAATGTGTATGCATAGTGCAGGAGTGATTTTAATTCTTCATAATTCATTTCCAATGAAACAAGGTCATTGCCAAAAGGATCCAGTTCGTAGATGGTTTTGACTGTTATTGGTCCCTTGTCGATTACCGGGATCCGGATGCCTCCATTGTTTTGAAAAGCAAAATCGAAAGATCCGCTGGCCCTCAGGGCATCGGTGTACATCGATCCCAGTTCGTCTTTCCCTCTAATTGGAGCAACCGCTTCGCCGATCACCTGGTTTAATGATTCATTGTTTTCATATTTTTCAACCATGGCTTCAATCTGTGGATCTTTATCGGAGTAATCATTCAGATTGATCAATTCATCATTTTTACTCATCAATTGATGGCCTTTGAAAATAAGCGTGAGTTTGCCAACATAATTGAGATAATCGCCTGCCTGGGTGATCAATACACTATTGGTAACTTTGGGATTCTTGATCACCGTATGGGAATGCCCTCCGATAATCACGTCGAAGTAGGAAAACTGATTGGCCAACTTAACATCGGTTTCCACTCCCAGGTGCGTAAGACCTATAACTGCATCATTCTCTTTTTTAAGATCGGTATACTGACCCGCGATTATAATGGCGTTTGGGAAATTGATACCTTTCACTTTATCAGGAGCTGTAGCTGGTAAATTGTTGATGGAGGTCTCTAGCAAACCCAGAAACGCGATTTTTAAACCGTGAACATGCCAGACATAATCCGGATTTGGTTGTTTCAAAGGAGATTGTTCTACCTGCATATTGGCACAAATGAATGGAAATTTGGCTTCAGCAATTCTTTTGGCCAGGATCTCCTGGCCGTAATCGAATTCGTGATTCCCGATCTCTGCCAATTGAAACCCTACCTGATTCATCAAATCAATTTGTGGATATCCTTTTTCGGGATATTGATCTACAACCGGATTTCCACTGAATATGTCTCCGGCGCAGACCAGAAAAACATTTTTGTTTCCTGCCCTGGTTTTTTCTACAACATCTGCAAACTTACTAAAATTCTTGAGGTGGGCATGCATATCATTCGTATGCAGAATGACAATTCGGGTCTCCTGATTTTGATTGCCCGCATAAAAAAAAGTCCCCAGACCAACAACAGAAATTAATACCAATCCAATGACTATTATCCTTTTCATATTTTTTCCTCTATAACAATAATATAAAGATGTTCCAATTCCGAAAGCGCTCCGTCCGGCATGCGTTCATTTCCAAAATGGTCCCTAACCATTAATAATCCTTTCGCGACTTTTGACAATAAATTGTGATCATATTTCAAGAGAGCGTCCCTCACCCGGGCGCCATAGTGGACTGAAATCTTGATATCGTTCACAAATACGATCATATTTCATTTATTTAAACCTGAACAAGAAATTATAATGTACCCAATAGATGTGTTTATAGGGCCTGCATTAAATGATGTATGTCATGACTGCGCTTTCTGTTTTTCGAATTATCAGACAAAGATCGACAACACCCCATCATAACACAAAATGGATACATTAAAACATTGTGAAATTTTCAAACTGCCGGAAAAGGTTATTTCTAAGAAAAGAATTTTCAGGATTGAAGGTATTTTTTATAAAAGGAATTATTTTCACGAAAGAATTGATTTGATCATCACTAAAACACCTTAATCATGAGAAAAATACTTTTTATACTTTGTCTGATGCTCTCCCTGCCTATTTTTTCATTTGCCCAGGAAAAAATCTGGGATGAAACCGAAGCCCAGAAAGCCGAACGCTTGGCCTGGTGGCAGCACGATCGATTTGGCATGTTTATTCACTGGGGCTTGTATGCGTTACCTGCCCGTCACGAATGGGTAAAAAACAGGGAACAAATGACCAACGAAGAATATCAGAAGTATTTCGACAATTTCAATCCGGACTTGTATGATCCGCATGAGTGGGCTAAAATGGCTAAAGCTGCCGGCATGAAATACGCGGTCATCACTTCTAAACATCACGAGGGTTTTTGTCTGTTTGATTCCAAATACACGGATTACAAAGCCACCAATACGCCATATGGAAAAGATGTTTTGCGTGAATGGGTAGATGCGTTCCGTGATGAAGGATTGAAAGTTGGTTTTTACTATTCGCTGATCGACTGGCATAATCCTGATTATACCATCGACCGGGTTCATCCCCAACGGGTAGAAACAGACGCGGAATATGACAAATTAAATAAAGGCCGGGATATGAATAAATACCGGGAATACCTCAAGAACCAGGTCCGTGAGTTACTTACCAATTACGGTAAAATCGACATTTTATGGCTCGACTTTTCTTTTCCCGGTGAACATGGAAAAGGCCGCGACGACTGGGATTCCATCAATCTCCTCAAAATGGTGAGAAAACTTCAACCTGAAATTATTGTAAATGACCGGCTCGACCTCAAAGATGTGGAAGGCGGCTGGGATTTTACTACACCGGAGCAAGTGCAGGTACCGGAATGGCCTACTTACAACGGTAAAAAAGTTCCCTGGGAAACCTGCCAGACATTTTCTGGTTCATGGGGTTATTATCGTGATGAATATACCTGGAAAAGCCCTAATCAATTGCTTGAATTACTCATTGAGTCGGTCAGTAAAGGTGGAAATGTCCTTTTGAATGTCGGTCCCACAGGACGGGGCACTTTTGATCCAAGAGCCCAAAAATCATTGAAAAGTATGGGGGAATGGATGAAATTCAACAATCGGTCCATTTATGGTTGTACACAAGCACCTGAAGAATATGCCAAACCGGACAATTGCCTGCTCACTTATAACCCTGATTCCAAAAGACTCTATGTGCATTTGCTGGATTATCCCTTGAAAACATTACGTATGCCCGGGTATAAAGGAAAAATAAAATATGCCCAGTTTTTACACGATGCATCGGAAATTAAGATGAGTTCGCCAAATAGTCGCTGGAGTGGCGATAATGCTTACGCCAACGATGTTATCCTGAATTTGCCTGTGGCCAAACCGAACGTAGAAATTCCGGTAATTGAGTTGATCATGGAATAATTGAAAATTTTAAGGCATCTTCCTTATTCATCTAATCAAGGAAGATGCCTTTATTTTTTCTATATCAATGATCCGTTAAAATCATAAATTTCATTTGATACCACCCTGACTTTGATGCCACCCTGACTGATTTTACGTCTGTTATTGAGATCTCAATTACTCTATTTTCAGTACCTGTCAAAATATCATCCTCGGTAAAACATGTAAATTGAATGTCCTGGTTCCTGGTCCGGTTATAATTATAGGTGATATCAATCGTGCCATCACTTGTCTGCTGATCATCCAATTAATATATCCATCTTAAATCATAAAAAAGAGCCCTATTCTTAGTCCGCGCGTTCTACGACCATACGCACCGGCTTGTGTGGTTCAAGTTGAAGTGAAATTCCTTTGATCAATTCACCCCCGTCATAAACCTGTGTTTCAGCATCACCTATCTTATATTGATGTACTACATATTGTATTTTTGGATCCGCGGTAAACCACTCCTGAAATTGGTTAATGCGCGGGTAATCGATGGGTAAATGCATGATTTGCCGATGCCTTGCTTGATCAAACACCAATTTTCCCGACCAGGCAGAATCGGCAGCAGCTATGATGTATAATTTTTGTGCACTAACAACAGCGCCGATACGTGCACCTTTCCCCGGACTTAATCTGGTTCCCTGGGTTTTTAACAAATTATACATGATGGTAGTCCGGGCGAAATTTCCATCGCCATGCCATCCTTCAATGATACCTGATGGTTTTTGCATCGCCCACATCACCTGCATCTCGGAATCAATCCAGGCTGCAACGCGTTCATCCGGGATCCTGTTGTATAGATTAATCGCACTTTCAATGGCATCAGCGTATCCATCGCTACTGCCGTGTTCCCAATCAAAATTGCGATAGTGCTCATTCAGTGAACCGAAAATTTTTAATACCGCTTCCCTATATCGTGGAACATGATCGAGTAAATCTACAGTGAGATAAGCGTTCAATATATAACCCCAGGTATCTGCAATACCCGAATCCAACACCTGACTTGTTAGCGGATCGATGGCATTGTAAAACATACCATCCTCATTGCGTCCTTTATTCAATATAGCGTCAAGTGCCGCATAAAGTGGCTCTTTATATTGTTCGATGGAATCAGGTCTCGCATAGTGAATAGCTGCGTAATATTCACTGAGCCCACCCATGATCTCACTTCCATGGTCCCTCAATCGCAGTTGAGGCAAATTACGGGTAGGATGCCTGTTCCCCTTCAAATAAACATGGGCAATCTCGGTGGCCCAATCCAGATACCTTTGTTCACCAGTCATCCAGTAAAGTCGAGACAAAGTCTGCAGCATTTCACCATTGACTTCTTCAATGCGGACACCGCTGATATATCCGCCATTATCTTTGCCGGCAACATGACTAATCTTTCCAATTCCGCTGACCACTTCTATCATCCTTTCGGACCACGGACTGTGGCCAAGCCATTCAGTCAGTGGCATCAAACCATCCTTCACATATTCCGATCCTCCGAAAACCAACATGCCGGTATCCGGGACAGCATCAACGAAATCCTTTTTCGAAAAGGAATAAGGTTCAGGCAAAAAATTGATCCTTGTGGCCAGCCTTCTTTCTTGATGTAAAATTTCCAGGAGCCTGCCATTCATCAATGTGGTATCCATAAATGAGGCCGTCAAAACCATAAACGGATAATTGTCGGCGCCGGCATCATGACCATTCCAGATGTCTTTGTCAGCATTAAGATTGCGTGGAATCAAACCACTAACCGGATCTGCATATTCCAGCCACGCCAAGGTATAACGCATACACCGCTGATATCCTTCCCGGGCTAAAAGGGCATTTTTACCAGCTATATCAAATAACAGTGAGTCGGCTGATGTCAGGGTTGGCGGATGTTGTTTTACATTACAACTGTCCAAAAAAATAATTCCGATAAACAGCAGACTCCATAAAATTATTTTAGTCATGATTGAAAAATTAAAATAAAAAAAATTCGAGGATCCGATTCCGGAGTAAATCTTCTTTTAAATATAAACTAACCCCGGGATATATACCATCAGACGGATGATCAAATACCGGACCTGTCATTGATCCACAAAAGAATGATAGTAGATTTAAAAAGTTAATGTGGCTTTAAAAGGAAAGTTGTGTATAGGATTTTACCATTTCCTGAAAGGATTGTAACTGGATCTCGTCAAAACTGGCCTTCGGAATTATGTTTGCTTCCGATTCGTCATGGTAGATCATCAACCAATTACTCACACTTCTGATTTTATTGATTTTTTCCCAGGGGATCTGATACCTGAATGTCTCTCCGATAATGTCCATTCCAGCTTGGTTAAAAATATATATTATTTTCTCTTGTAAGGCTTTGTTCTTGTTATATATGCGGTTCAATTGCCTATAAATCGAATAAGGCAGGATTAAACTGGTACCCAAACCAAATGCCAAAATAAACCAGGGCGGTTTGCTGAAGAAACTCAATAATCCGGCAAAATACAGTAGTGGTACCAATAAGAATAGAAAGCCTAAAATGGTCATAATGATCATCAGGGGTTTCTGGTAAATGAGGGTATACATCAAACGCAAATAGCTGTTGAAGTCGGTTTTTGTTTCAATGACAATTTTTGGAGCCATGTTTTTAGATTTGAAGAACCCTTTGCGCAAAAACAATACCGGAAATATACATCTCAGTTTTTTACAAAATACAGATTACCCGCAAGACAGGTGGAATTGACAACCAGTTGAAAAGGCCAGTTTGCCAACATATTGTGCAACGTACTCCAATAACCATGTGTAATGTAATGCATCGGATAGTAGATGGCAGGTAAAAGCGCAATGGAGATCACCAATACTACAATTGTCATTTTCAGGTCCTCCAAATTCATAATGTCATAACCACTGGTACGGATGAAATAATATATAACAAAATACAACAACAGACTGACCGCTACAGCCAATCCGGTTTGATATACAACATTGCTGGTATTGATTCCCGCCATAAGGAATAATACCACAGAAAAAACAATCGCACAAAGATCCAAAACCGTCAGAAACATGCCGTGAAGCAAAATTTTCAGCCAATCGGGTGTCGTTTCTGAATAACTCATTCCAACAAAGAATTATTCATTCAAAATGCTGATCTATTATCTCGATTCCAGTTCCTTTTCCCATCAATATTGTTAACAATCAATTGAGAAGTCATACGGCAACATCTGCTTTGATATGTGGATATGGATCATAATTGACCAATTTGAAATCTTCAAACTTAAAATCATAAATATTCCTGACGTCCGGATTGATCTCCATCTGCGGCAATGGACGAGGTTCCCTGCTCAATTGTAAACTGGCCTGTTCAAGATGGTTTAAGTATAAATGTGCATCGCCAAATGTATGCACAAAATCACCGGGTTTCAGATTACAAACCTGCGCCACCATCAGAGTGAGCAGGGCATAACTGGCAATGTTAAAAGGCACCCCCAGAAAAATATCGGCACTCCGCTGATATAACTGACATGACAAGGTATCGTTGATCACATAGAATTGAAAAAAGGTATGACACGGCGGTAAGGCCATTTTTTCTACATCGGCTACATTCCAGGCGCTCACAATCAGTCTGCGGGAATCCGGATTTTTCCTGATCTGATCAATAACCCTGGATATCTGATCAATTTTACGGCCATCTGCTGTAGGCCAACTGCGCCATTGGTATCCGTAAACCGGTCCGAGTTCGCCTTTTTCATCAGCCCATTCGTTCCAGATCGACACTTTATTTTCCTGCAGGTACTTTATGTTCGTTTCTCCTTTTAAAAACCACAACAATTCGTGTATGATCGATCGCAGATGCAATTTTTTAGTGGTGATACAGGGAAAACCTTTTTGCAGATCAAATCGCATCTGATATCCAAAAACACTCAGGGTGCCGGTACCTGTCCTGTCTTCTTTTTTTGTGCCGTTGTCCAGCACGTGTTTCATCAGCGCCAGATATTGTTGCATATTTATATTTTTAGTTTTCAAAGTTAATAATGTTCCTTTACTATTTTTATCTTTTGAAACAGAATTAACGTATATCGGTCTTAGTATAGTTCAGCAAGAAACGGCAAAAGTTCAAGGAGAATGAGTCTGTTCACCCGGTTAGTAGGCAAATCCATCAGCGTATACTGGAAGAAAAACAGGAAGGCTTATGTTATTGCTGTCGCTGTACTTGTTGTTCTTGCCGTATTAAATTATTTCGTCAACAATTATACGGACAATATTGTGGGAACGATCATAAAAAATGCCGTTTCCAATGAAACCGGAGGGCTCTATAATGCCGATTTTGATGATATTGGCCTGATTGTGAATGATGGCTCTATTTATCTTAAGAATTTCTCCATCAACTTTGATTCTTCTGCATTGGCTTCTGCAGATACCGCCCAATTAAACAGCCTGAAGTATGTCTATTGGACCAAGGTACCAAATTTTTACCTGAACGTCTCTAACCTTTTTGCACTGTACTTCCACCGCGAACTGCATGTTCAGGGAGTTAAGGTCGATCATCCCAATTTCCACGTCCTGGCTTTTAAGGATTCCACAGTCAACAGAAAATTTACCCTGGAAGTGGGCAATGCCTACAATCTAATTTCGGGATATCTCAAGGTATTTTCCGTCAATGATTTTGATCTTAATGATGGGGAATTTTTTTTCGATGAATATCAGGGCCAGGAATATGACAATTTTCATGTAAAGGATATTTCCATCAAAATCAAAAATTTTCTACTGGATAAAAACACCAGTTTGGTAAAAGATAAATTTTTCTTTACCGACCAGGTGGAAATCAACATTAAGAACCAGGAAATTTTATTGAAGGATAAGCTGCACAAAGTCACTTTTGACAATTTTTTTCTATCTACTGTATCGTCAGAAGTGGTCATTGATAATTTCAGGGTCTACCGGCTAAAAAGTCAGTTTTCTTCCGATACACTTGATTTCTATGACATTCACATACCCCAATTCAAGCTCACGGGTGTCGATTTTTTCAAAGCTTACAATGACAATGTACTCAATATATCGTCCATCGAATTTAACAATCCGGAACTGAATCTTTCTTTTTATGCCGACGGGAACAATCGTGAAAACCTTGAGAATAGCTTTGTGAACCTCGCTATGCTTTACTTCGATCAATGGCATGTAAAACATTTTATGCTGGAAGATGCCAAGCTTACCCTCAGGACCAATGAAAATAACGCCACTACCAAGAATTCATTCGACAACATTTATGCACAGATCTCTAATTTTTCCATCGATACGGTCAACCAGGTTTCTGAAAAAAGAAAATACAATTATCAGGATATCAATCTGGCTGTACGCAATTATGAATTTATTTTACCGGATAGCATTCATGTTTTAAGTGCCAAAGAAATAGGCATCAATTCGAAGCCATCTCAAATTTATCTTAAAAATTTTTCCATCCACCCCCGACAAGATGTTGATATCGTGGAGCAATTAAAAAGAAATCATCAGTTTGAGACGTATGATTTTCAGTTAAAATATGGGGTCGTCTCCAATGTCGATTTCTCGAAAATACTCAACACGGATACCATCAGTCTGAAGGAGGTTAATCTGGACAGTCCTCAATTTGTATTTCACCAATATCCGTTGTTAGCCCATGAACCGGGATCAAACGGAGTTGTTTTCGATCCATTTAACCCCTATCCGATAATACAACGAATAACCAATGCCGTCTATCTTCAAAAACTCATTGTTCACCAGGGTGCATTTCACTGGATAGAAAAAAATTCCAGTGCAGACACCATAGCCCTGGCAAATAACCTGAATATTGATTTGGAAAGTGTTCGGCTAGATTCATTAACAGGACGTCAAACAAACCTTCTGGGAGCTCAAAAATCCACACTGACAGCAAACACGATCCACTATCAAAACAAAACTGTAGATGGTGTTCTTTCTAATGTTTCATTTCATGCCGGTAAGAAAATTGATATACGCGCCACAAAATTTTCTCTCCGAAATAAGACGGACTCCACGAGTGAAGGAGAATTGCCGGAATTCGCTTTGTTGAGTCAAAGATTCAGCATCAGTGGCATGGAACTCGATCAATTATTGAAAAAAAACCATGTAGTCGCCGATTCGCTCCAACTCACCAATGCCCTCATCGACGTAAACCTGCAAACGATTGGATCTACAAAAAAGAAACAGGCTGGCAAAAAAGATAGTATACGATGGCTGGATCTGGGTCATTTTCACCTGCAACATAGTGGCATACGATTGAGCATTGACAACAAGACAAATATTCGTTCAGACAGCCTGGAATTGTCATTGAATTCCATTCATTTCGATACGTTATCACATCATCGCCTCATTCCATTACAATTCGGTCAAATCAGTGCGATCTGTCATAATCTAAGATATTACCCGGAAGATGGGGTCAACTATATCAATATCGAGAGCATTGTGGCCAACTCGCAAGATTCACTGATAGATATGCACAATTTCCAGATGCGCCCGATCCTGCTAAATCCCTTGCTGCAGAATCAGGGTGAAAACATTGATATTAAAGTGCCTGAAATAAAGGTTACGGGTTTTGATTTATCCCGTCTAATGGATCATTTGGCCTTTCGATCTCGGGAGCTCTCCGTTATGCAGCCTTATATTAATGCAACATTCCGCACTAACGGCCATCGTCAAACAGAAACGACGCCGCTTTCCATGGAGTATATGATACAATTTATCAAACCATTGGCTTCATTCAGGACACAATGGATTAATATTATCGGGGGTAATTATACAATAGCGGTTCAGTCCCCAACCGATAAATTTAACCTGGAATCCAGAAACCTGCATATTACCATTTCGGGATTTGACCTCAATGATCATTCCTCTCATGAAAAGAAGCTTTTTTATGCCAATGATTATGACTTAACCGGTGATTATCTTTCCATGGTCCGTCATAAAGAAGCCGATTATTCCGGTATTAACCATTTTGCATTGAATACCGGACAAAAAACTTTCAGTGCCAGTGGCCTCTACTATTCGAAAAATATTGACAATCCCAAATCGAACCAGTATAAATTATACCTGGATCAACTGGACCTGGATGGACTGGATTACCGCTCATTATTTGATCAGAAGATAATTAATCTGAATAATGCCAATCTGAGTGGCGCCGACATCGATGCGGTGATTTATCTTGGCAGACAAGGAAAAAACTCATGGCAATTCCTGAATAAAAACCCGATAGATAGCAGCGTCATTGCCGGCATGAATGTCGGTGCATTCCATTTCAATAAAGGCAAAGCAAATCTGAAGTTCATCAAAAATGATGTTTCCAGCACCTTGAACATGCCTGAAATAAATATCCTGGCAAAAAATGTCAATCTCGATCCAAAACTCGCTGTAAAAAGTCAGCGACTTGGTTTTTCGGATGAAGTCCAATTGGATTTCATCAACCCAAACTATACATTCAACCGAAATCTGCAGGTTTTAAATATCGATCACTTAATGATCAACCTTCCCGACTCGTTGATCATTGCCAATAATTTTTCGCTTATTCCCCAAAAAGAAAAATATGACTTTGCCCCGGAAATCGGCTACCAAACTGACTGGATAAAAATCGAAAATAAAGAAATCCGTCTGGAAAAAATAGATTTTAATAAATTGGTATTACAAAGGATCGTTGAAGCGCAAAAGCTGATTATCGATAATCTGGATGTGAGCGTATTTCGTGATAAACGCCTCAAGCCGGCACCAAACATCTATAAAAAACTTCCACAGGAAAGATTACTTGAATTGCCATTTCCGGTCCGGCTCGATTCTGTTGAGCTGCATGATGCTGATGTGGTGTATCAGGAACAAGCGGAAAAAGCCGTATCACCCGGGGAAGTTTATTTCACCCACCTCAATGCGAAAGCAGGGAACATCACCAATGAACAGAAAAATATTGCCAGCAATCCACACTGCAGATTGCAGGCGAATGCATACGTGATGGACAAAGGGTATATACAAGCAGCTTTCGATTTTGATCTTTCCGATAAGAATTACAAGCATCAATTCGGCGCAACTATTGATCAATTTGATCTCGACGAATTTAACCGGATATTGTCACCAAATGCATTTGTGAAAATAAAAAGCGGGGTCAATGAAAAGATCATTTTAAATGTACAGGCCAACAATGATTACAGCATGGGGAGCATGAAATTTTATTATAACAATCTTAAAATTGCCTTGCTCAATAAAAACACCGAAACACCCAAAGGTGTCGGAAAAGCCATCGGTTCATTCTTTGCCAATACCTTCATCATTAACACCAACAATCCACACCTGGTTTTCGTTAAAAAAGGTAATATCTTTTTTGAAAGAGACAAATCAAAATCTATATTTAATTACTGGTCAAAGACGTTCCTCAGCGGTGTTGTAAGCAGCATTGGGGCGAAAAATAACAAGAAGGAAATTCGGCGTTATGAAGATGAAAATCCGGACAACAAGAAAGTGATTAAACAAGATAGCATTACCACGTTAAACATAAAAAAATAATGGAATCCAAAGATAAAAAATCCATCATCAACGAAATGAAGCAGGAACTCGATGATATGGAAGTTATGCTCAAAAAAAGCGGTGGAGAACTCAAAGATGCATACCAGGAAAAAAAGAAAAAATTTGCCAGTTTACTCAAGGCGTATGCCAAACAACTTGAAACTTCCGGCAATGAAAAGATCCATGAATTAAGAGACAGTTCCATGGAACTGATCGATATGCTCGAGGCAGATTACAATTTATCGTATACCGAGTTTGACGAACATTCACACAAAGTGACCCGGGCCATCGAAAAACTGGAGAAAAAGGCCAGGGAAGTCTTAAGTGAAGTAGAAGAAAACAGTACAAAAGCCAAAGCCAGGATTGAGGGCGATTTTAAGAAAAATATGGAACTGTTCAAGACAGAACTCGATATTCAAAAAGCCCATTTCAAAAGTACCAAAGAGCGTGCTTCCCAGGGATTTGATGAATGGAAAAAGGCCAGATTGGTAGAGATCGAATCCATGAAAAAACAACTTGATCAAAAAAAAGAAGTGGCCGAAGAGAAATTTGAAAAATTCAATGAAGAACTCTCCGAATCTTTCAGCCATTTAAAAAGCGCTTTTAAAAAACTCTGGTGAACAGACGGTTCTATCTATAATACGCTGAATCAGATCTTTTCACCCTGGTTAAACCAAACTCAATTATTCAAACCGCTCACTTTATACGATGCAGTGGCTGATGTGATATTCCCTTTCTTGTCGATCGCTTCTACGGTGAGGTCTACAAAATCACGCAAGTCGGCATTGTAAAAAGTGATGGTTGCCTGATTGTTTTGCATTTGCACTTTCGGATCCCAATAGAGTGTAGAGCGGTAATCATTGTTGTTGTGCAGGTCTTTGCTGCCTGAAGAATAATCCGGAGATTGGAATTGTTCATTGGGATCATAATCTTTGGTAACTTCGTTCTCAATACTCCCTCCGCGCTTGGTGGTTATTTCTATCAATCCTACTGAATTTAGTCCGGTATAACGTTGAATGTCGTTCGGATCAGTTGAAACGAAAATTTTATCGACGTCGTAGGGGCTGATATTGTCTAACACCGACGCATCCGTTCCCAATTGCATGCCATCTACAACGATCAATGCACCATCCTGATAATAAAGAGAATTCCTGCTGCCCATAAAAATGATCTTGTTATTTTCAAGTGAATAAGGTTTAATGGAATTGACTACTTCCTTAACGGATATCCCATTCTCCAGTAACACTTTATAACCTTCTTTCCGTTTGACCACTTTGGTATTTAAAAAAGAGATATACCCGGGGTTACTGGCTAAAAAATAATTATCGGTGGTTGTATTGACATATTCGATCTTTTTATCATCCATATTCATCGTATTGGTGGAGAGGACCTTATCCTTCAACTGTATATTTTTTATAAAATATTCCTCGGGTTGTGTTGGTTTTAGGGTTTGTTCCACTGCCATTATGGCCGACCAATCAATGTCTGTTGGGTGATAAAACGTCATCAGATCGGCCTGATCAGTTTCTGTCATGGCCGCATTTTGCCATGAATTTCTAAGTAAAGCATCTTCTTCAAAATCGACAGGAAAATTTAACTGATGCATCAAATCCAATTGGGATATTCCTTCGTTCCAGGTACGATTTACCGCAGTAAGGGTAATATTTTCCAACATGCCGGGATCGATTCCTGACATTTTAACCGAAACGACAACTTTCCCTCTGGGTTCATATTCCTGCTTATCGGTAGATATTTGACATGAATATGTGTTGGATGATGTCATCACCGATAGTTCGGATTCCGCGACGTATGTTAAATTGAACAATGAAAAATTGAGAATACGATTGTGTTCTGCCGGCATGGGAATATTCATGGTCATATTATCCTCAACCGTTATGGATTCAGACCAAAAAATTTTATTCCCATTCATACCAATTAAGTAATAAGTACTCCCGACTTTATAGGGGCTCCTGATCTGTAATTTTATCTCATTCTGATCTTTCTCCAATATTTTCATGGTTATACCAGCATTATTCACCTCGGGCAGGTCAAAAATTTTGTCAAGCAAATAAGGTCGTACAATACGCATGGTGTACTTCCCATTTCTTTCAGGTTTGATTTTGAAATTACCCAGGCCCTTATCGTCACTTTTAACCTGGACCACCACTTTGCCATTTGAGTCCAATACCTGCCCTTCAAAATCATAAGGATCTCCAACAGCGTCAATGCATTGGAAAGTCACCTTATTTTCAATACCGGCGAGCAATTGTCCGCCTTCAGGCCACATCCTTAAAAAGACCGTTTCACTTGTGACTGGTACAAGTCCTTCGAGTAATTCATATTCCCCTTTCTTATTGGCAGTCACGGTAAAAAGAACAGTTCCAAACGGTAGTTTCGACGGAATTTTATATTTAAAAATGCCAGTTCCAGATTTGTCCGACTTGTCATGCACTACGGTGACGTCCCGTCGGCCGTCATTGAATATCACCTCATATTCAATATTCTTTAGTGGTTCATTGTAATAGTCCGTAAATTTTACAGTCCCCTCGATTTCATCTCCCGGCATATATGTTTTATTGGGGATATCTGCACTGATAATAAATGCCGGCACAACGGCTTCTTTCACTACGATCTCCTTAAAATAAAGCGGTTTATTTGGCAGATTATTTCCAGTAACAGTGACATAATAATTACCAGCCGTTAAGGTCGGAGGTAAGGGTAAATGGCCTTCGCACTGACCATGATCAACATCATAATTCAACGAAACCAACATCATATTCCCTGGATTTTGCAGGTTCACCTTGATCTTTTGTGAATCATCCACCGGTATACCACTGAAATAATCAGCAATAATGACCTTGAACCAAATACTGTTTCCCGGATTATAAACCGATTTGTCCAATTGCATATAAGCCCGATGACTTGGAAACTGTTTGACATAATCATTCAATTTTACCTTAAAAAGTTCAGGAATGCCGTCACTGCAATAAGAGGGCATGCTGTTCATAAAAACTACAGCGATTGTAAAAAAAATGTTTTGAAAGGTTTTCATATGATATATTTTTAAAAAAGTATGATTTCATTGAAACTAATTAAATGTCTGGTTTTAAACCTGCAATAAAATAGAAATGATCTTTCTTCTTTTTAATCTGCTTATTGCCTCATTTTCCATTTGATTAAATTCGGAAAACACCACGATACTTTTATGATTAACAAAAAATCGAATCAAATTATTCTTTTAATTCTTATTAATCTTTGGATTTGTTCGTCATGAATTAACAACAGAATAATAGAAAGTTACTCATAATTCGACCAAAACTCAAGTGAAAATGGAATGAGCGGATATTCTACAAGACACAATATTTAATCTCGAACGTGCCTTCGCCATATGGCGGCCATCAGGCTTCCGATCAAACTGTGTATAGCACTCGATATAGCCGAAGGAATGGCAGTAGCGGGATTGGCGAAGTTGGCCCTTGATAAATAGGCGCCTAGTCCTGAGTTTTGCATGCCCACTTCAATGGAAATGGTGCGATTTGAGATTTTATTGTTTACGACAATGCGACTCATCAGATAGCCCAATAAAAACCCCAGGGCATGGAGTGAAATTACAGCGCCCATTAATCTAATCCCTGAAGTAAGGATCTCTTCTTTTCCTTGTCCAATTATACTTGCCACGATTAAAACAATAGCAATGATCGCAATCAGCGGTGCTACTGGTAGAATTTTTCTGGTGAAAGGATGAAAATATCGGTTGAGCAACACTCCGACAATCACCGGGACCAGGACAACTTTGACCGTCCCCAAAAAAAGTTCCAGCGCACTCACTGCCACCCGGTCTCCAATCAGAAAAGTAGTGAGCAATGGGGTCATGATCACCGCAAGGATGGTTGAAAAAGCCGTCATTGTAACCGAAAGAGCGACATTGGCTTTGGCCAAAAAAGAAATTACATTGGATGCCGTACCACCTGGGCAGCAGGAAACCACGATCAAACCAATCGCAAAAGGCAACGGCAAATGAAATAAATAACCCAGCCCCCAACCGAGCAGCGGCATCACTAAATATTGCAAAGCCACACCCACCAGCACCGGCGCCGGAGACTTTAAAACCAACCGAAAATCCGCTGGTGTCAAGGTTAATCCCATTCCCAGCATGATCACTCCCAGTCCATAAGTAATCCACTGACCACTAAACCAGGTAAATAATTGTGGTTCAACCAGCGCCAATGCACTACAAAGTAATATCCAAAGCGGAAAAGCATTGGTGGCAAAGTGTAAAAATCCTTTCATCTAAAAGTAATTCTAGTCATCCAAAAATAGATAGAATGAGTTATTAATGTATTGGAAACCTCGGAAGATCTTCGACATATTGTTATTTCACTGGAACCAGATAAGCCGCATATCCTCCCCCCTGGGCCAAATAAATTTCAATCTCATCCCCGCTATTCACCTTCGCTGTACCCATTTCCAGTTTTTCAGCGTACGTATTGGATTCATTCGTATCCCGAAAGTAATGCAATTCCCACCGGCCTTTTTCAAGAAAATCAAGCGTTATTTTCATTGTTCTCTCATTGCTGTCGGTCATAGCTCCCACAAACCATTTGTTGCCATGCTTTCTGGCCATACTGATGTAATGCCCCACATCGCCATTGAGTACATGTGTATCGTCCCAAACGGTAGGTACCAATTTTAGAAATCCAATCCCTGGCTGACCTTTATAATTGTCAGGATGATCACAAGCAACGGTAAATGGGCTGTCATAAATTACAAACATGGCCAATTGGTGGCACCGGGTTCCCATAACCTCCGCGGGTGCCCCGCAGCGAAATTGCCCTTTTGCCTTATTCAGAAATCCACCCGGTGTAAAATCCATCGGACCGGCCAGCATCCTGGTAAATGGTAGCGTACAAGTATGTTCAGGGGTGATGCGCGTCGACCACTTGCTGTATTCATTACCCATTACACCTTCCCTGGTGATCAGGTTGGGATAGGTCCGTCGCAAACCGGTCGGTTTATATGCACCATGAAAATCCACCACCAGATGATGTTCTGCTGCTTTTTTTACCACCTTGTGATACCAGCTTACCATATCCTGATCATCCCTGGCCATAAAATCAATCTTTACACCAGCCACACCCCATTTTTCATACAAGGCAAATGCCTCATCCATTTGTTCATCGACATGATTCCAGAGCAGCCATAATACGATCTTAACGTTTTTACTTTTAGCAAATTCCAGGATCCCGGGCATATCTACTTCAGGAATATAGGTAAGAATATTTGCATCCGGGTTTGGACCACCACTTTCAGCAAATGGAGCGCCATACCAGTTCCAGTCAATGATCATATATTTCCAGCCCATGTCTGCGGCAAGCTGGATATATTTCTTGATGGTCTCGGTATCCATTTTCACTTCCCCGCTCCACCAGTGGTCCCAGGCTGAAATACCAGGTTCGATCCAGGAAGGGTCAGCGATGGCACAGGGATCATTGAGGTTTGGAATGATTTCCGATTCCACCAGATCACCAGGCTTTTCTCCCAACATTAATACTCGCCATGGCGAAAACTGACCTGGCTTAACTTTCACTCTGCCATCGGCAGCATGAAGTGGTGCCAGTTTTGATGTCAAAGTGAACGTCCCATTTTCATGCTTATTTTCAACGCTTCCGAGATACATGCCGGCCCAATCGGTGAGGTCTGCTTCTGTAATGGCGGCATATACATGTTGATCAACCCGGACCAATAATGGCACTCCAATCACTTCCTCCGGTGAAATCGAACTTAGTTTGCGTTCCTCAAATTCGGACTCCTGATGACTGCTGTATCCTCCATAGTTTGCCGCCCAGCACGTAAAATCCCCGGTAAAATGAAAGGTGGAATTTTCATCCATCAATAAAAGATGATCCGTTTGCTGGTAATTGGGAATAAATTGGACCCATGATTCCGGAATTTGATAGCGGAATGCGACTCCATCATCATAAGCGCGAAAGATGAGATTTATTTCCCTGGCCGGAAAGTCCTTTTCACGGACCCGCATCGAAAGTTCATTATAGTGATTGCGTACAGTAGCATATCTGCCAACAACAGGTTTCCACGTTTCATCTTCGACATCCGTTTGGCTTGAAACAACTTCCAGGTTTTTACCAAACAAAGGTGCCTGATTAAATTTCAATGAAAAAGGGCTGTTTTGTATAACGATATTTCCATCGTATATCACAGAATAAGTCAGCTCATGTCCGACTGTTACCTGAATGGCAGATTTTCCAGCGGGTGATTTTAATAAAAATAGCTGACCAAAAGCATGACATCCGATTATCAGTGCTAAAAGAGTTATACTTGGTTTTTTCATAATTCCGGGAAAAAAAATGGATGTTCAAAATATAACATTAAAAGTAAAAATAACCCTTTAAATAAGGAAACATAATTATCACCATTACTTTTTATACGATACCACCTCCGATACAATCATCGTCCTACTATGTTTATATATATGACCGGCATATTTAAATCCTGAAATTTTATTTATTGTGACAACATTTTCTAAATTTCATAACTTTATCAACCCTGGACATTTATGAACCGTTTTGCACGCCTTGCGTTAGTCATTCTTTTTTTGGGAACACTGTTCGCACTGTCATTTTGCAAATCCAAAGACTATTATTCCCCGGTGCGACATTTTAAGAATATCGAAAAGCAACTTCAGGAAAAATTCATGCTTACCGATGACAGTAGTGTTATTGACCTGCCTGAAGGAGATTATTTATTTAGCCGCAGCCTGATCCTCGAAGGCAAACACCACATTACCATACGCGGTCAGGGAAAGAACAAAACGGTATTATCATTCAAGGCCCAGCAAGAGGGTGCCGAGGGGATTCGGATTGCGAATTGTTCTGACATCACCCTGGAAAACTTTTCGGTGGAAGATGCCAAAGGCGATAACATAAAAGTAACCGATACAGACGGCATTACCTTCAGAAATATCAAAGTAGCCTGGACTGGTGAGATCAGTAAAAAAAATGGCTCATATGGTTTGTATCCCGTAATCTGCAAAAATGTCGTGATAGAAAATTGTGAAGTGCTGGGCTCCAGCGATGCAGGTATTTATGTGGGTCAGTCGGAACAGGTGATTATCCGGAATAATAAGGCGTACTGGAATGTAGCCGGCATAGAAAGTGAAAATTGTGAAAATGTTGAAATCTATGACAACGAAGCCTACGATAACACCGGAGGTATTTTGGTTTTTGACTTACCTGGTTTAACCCGATACGGAAAAAACATTAAAGTTTACCAAAACAAGATCTTTGAAAACAATTTTAAGAATTTTGCCGCCAAAGGAAGCATTGTTGGCATTGTACCAGCCGGTACTGGCCTGTTGGTGCTCGCCACCAGAAATGTGGAGGCATACAACAATGACATTACCGACAACAAGACCATCGGTGCGGGGATCATAAGTTACGAATTGGTTGTGGCAATGGAAGAGGCGCCCGCCGATAAAAATGTAACGGGGAGTGCCCAAACCATCAACCAGCAGTACAAACAAGATACTGACTACAATCCTTATCCCGGACAAATCTTTGTCCATGACAATAACATATCGAACAACTATACCCTCCCGGATCTCAGCAATGATTTTGGCAAACTATTCTTGTGGAAATTTGGCCTGAGATGCCCTGATGTAGCCTGGGATGGAATAAAAGCTGAAAACTATTACCTTGAAAATGGCTCGATCAATCCGGCCTACAAAATTTGTGTGAAAGAAAATGAGCAGGTAAAAACAGTGATGCTCGATGCCGCCAATGGTTTTAAGGACATAAAAGAAAATCCGAAGGAAATACAATGCGACATTTAAACATCAACTACCTCTGCTGGTATTTTTTCCTGTTTGTGCTGTCCATGGCCTGCCATTCTGATAACAACAAAAAGAACTCCACCATCATAATGCCACCACCGGATGAAGATTATACCACGGATATTGATCTGCAAAAAGTTGGGTTACCAAAACTTTCGGATTATGGATTTTTTGAACAACCGCTGAAAGAACTCCGGCCTGCCGATCATGTTTTTATGTACGATCTGAATACCCCGCTATTCAGTGATTATGCCCGCAAAAAACGGTTTATTTATTTGCCCGAAGGGAAACAGATCGAATACCAAAATCGCGAAGTGATGCAAATGCCAGCAGGTGTGGTGTTGATCAAAAATTTCTATTTTGACAAGGATCAATTGACAGAAGGTGCCGGCCGGATTGTTGAAACCCGTTTGCTGATCCATGAAGAAAAAGGATGGAAAACATTGCCCTACATTTGGAATGACGAACAAACCGAGGCGTATCTAAAAATAACCGGTGGCAACCAAACCATTACACTAAAAGGCTTAAACTCCATCAATTATTCAGTCCCTAATATGACACAGTGTAAGAGCTGTCATGAGAAAAACGGACAAATTTCGCCAATTGGTCCCTCGGCCCGACAGTTAAATCGCGACATTGAATATGAAGGCGAAACCATCAATCAACTGGTCTTTTGGCAAAAAAAACATTGGATTTCCAATCTGCCGTACATCAGGGATATACCGAAACTTGCGGTTTGGGATGATCCCCATTCCGGTTCCTTGAATGACCGGGCCAGGGCTTACCTGGAAATAAACTGTGGCCATTGTCACCGGCCGGAGGGACCTGCTAAAAATTCAGGTCTGGATCTGACTACATTTTCGGCCAATGAGCTTTCACTCGGAATATTCAAAACACCCGTGGCCGCCGGCCATGGCTCGGGAGACCTGCAATTCGACATTTTTCCAGGACATCCGGAAAAATCGATTTTAGTCTACCGCATGAATAATCTTGATCCTGGAATTATGATGCCAGAACTGGGCAGAAAGACCATTCATAAGGAAGGAGTAGCATTGATTGAATCGTGGATTGCTCAAATGGAAACAAAACACCTGACCATGCTAAAAAATTGAATCGGCATTTCACCAACAATCCAGGGAAACAATCTTGCGGACTACAAAACAATACTGTTTTCGTAACCCCTCTAAATTCCGGATTATTCGATTTTCAATGGCTGACTATCCATCCTTTTTTGTTAAAAAAAGGCCACTCAGACAAATCCCAGTGACCTTTAATAATTTTTTTACTTTGGCTCAATTGGCATTTTCCACCTTAGCTTTGCCTGCCGCCCATTCAATGGCGCCTTCAAGTTCTGCGCGGAACAAAGGTTCATCATAAGCTTCTGAAGTGTGACCTCTTCCCGTGTAAAATATTCTGCCGCCATCGTACATCCGATACCAGGTAAAAGGATGATCTCCCATTTTTACTTCTTCAGGATGATCACCTTTATTCTTCACGGTATTTTCATCCAGTGACATCAGCACGTGCACTTTACTCCTGGGATTTTGGCGATAGGTATACCACTCATCGATCACTGTCCAGGTCTTCATATCCATGTCCTTCATCATGGCTGTTGCCGGATGATTGGTGTCTTCAATGATCAGGGTACCCATTTGCGTGGGTGGATGCGTCTTGAACCAGGCGCCAGCCAGCATCTCGCCATACCAGGGCCAGTCGTATTCCGTATCAGCAGCAGCATGAATTCCTACATATCCCTTTCCTGAGCGAATAAACCTTTCAAAAGCTTGCTGCTGTTCATCATTCAATACATCGCCGGTAGTGCAAAGCCAGACCACTGCATCGAATTGCTTTAAAAAATCATCATTGAACATGGAAGCATCTTCGGTAGCGACCACATTCCAGTGATTTTTGAGCCCGAGTTCCCACATACATTTTACACCATTCGAAATGGATTGATGGCGATAACCTTTGGTCTTTGAAAAAACCAATACATTGATTTGTGCGTCATCCTGTGCCCTAACCAGGGTTGGACCCAGAAGCATTAACACCATTAATAAACCGATTATTCTTTTCATAATTTTTATGGAGCTGATAGATTAAAATTTATTGAAGGGAAAATCCCGTATTAATATTTCATTTCATTTTCAATTGATGCCAACCATTTGGTATGTATGTTCTTCAATTCCCCCACTTTCTCAGGGTATTGAGCAGATAAATTCTGCATTTCGGTACTGTCTTGTTTCAAATTTACTAAGAAAAGGCTATCCCCTTCTGTCAATGGGGCTTTATGACTTGGATCGAGTGGATTTCCCAGCAACTTCCACTCACCATCCCTCACCATCCAGTGAGATGTTTTCTGGTAAGGTTTTCCGGTCTGCCAGTACCCGATCTGATGAGGGCTGGGTTGATGACCATCTTTTAATACGGATACCAGGCTTTGGCCGTCAAGTTTTTCATCCGGCAATGACACGCCACACAATTCAGCCAACGTAGGCAGCCAATCCATACTTACTCCCCACTGATTACGCATCTCTCCCTGGGGGATATGATCTGGCCACGATATCAGGGCAGGAACACGTATCCCCCCCTCAAATAAACTGAATTTTGCCCCTCGAAAAGGTCCGGCGTTCCCTCCACCACCGAAAGCCCGTTCCTCACAGGAATGGCCATGATCGGATTGAAATACAATGATGGTATTCTTTCGTAAATGTAAGGCTTCCAGTTTATCCAGTACTTCCCCAATGCGTTCATCGATCGTGGAAAGAAATGCCGCATACAGCTTTCTGGGCATGGGCATATCTTTATAATGGTCCAGCCATTTCATGGTGCCCTGATATGGATAATGCGGTACATTAATGGCCCAATAGAGCATGAATGGCTTTTGCTGGTTTTTTTCCAAAAATCCTTTGACTTCTTTTACCATCAGATCAGGAAAATATTGTCCCGGATAATACACTTCATCGCGATTGCGCCAAAGGTCATGCTTATTGGGTCCCGCCCAAAAGAAATAATGTGAATAGTTGTCAATACAACCTTTATGGAAACCAAAAGAATAATCAAATCCCTGGTCATTCGGCAATTTCCCCCGATCTTCACCAAGGTGCCATTTCCCGATGTGACCGGTAGTATAGCCAGCTTGTTTAAATATCTCGGCCATGGTGATCTGCTCCGTAGGCATTCCGGCAGTAGGTTCATATTCCGGGATGGGAACATTCGAAGGAATTCCGGCCCTCAGGTTGGTCCGCCCGGTAAGTAAAGAAGCCCTTGACGGTGAACAAATCGGCGCACCGGCATAAAACTGGGTGAAACGGAGGCCACTAGCTGCCAACCGGTCCATGTTCGGCGAAGTCAGATCATGGGAACCATAACAATTCATATCCATGGTTCCCTGGTCGTCGGTAAGTATGATCAGTACATTGGGTTTATCAAGTTTGTTTTCCGATTGGTTTGATTTGTCGCTGTTTTTTTTGCCACAAGAAAATAATATCAATAAGCAAATAGACTGGAAAATCAGGTTTTTCATTGTAAAAAATTCATGATGATATCAAATGTAAAAAATCATCGCATTTAAGAAAAAAATCTGTCATGAAATTCCGTATTCAAAATTTTGGTTCCAAATAATCATTTCTTCCCCCCGGAACACAAACTAAAAACCAAGGCAATGTACCCTGGCTGTAAATTTAATTTGAATGGTAATGGCACTTAGGAATTGGGTTTGTGATGATTTTTTAAAAAGTTCCTCATTCACGGTCGGCCAGTTGATCTTCTCCTGGAACCAGATGTTTGCGGTGCTCTGCCACTAATTCTGCAATTTTTTCCAGTACTTCCGGATGTTTATCGGCAATGTTAAATTGTTCCGACGGATCCTGATCTACATTATACAACACCGGTGGATCGTGTATTTCCTTACCTCCGAACATACCATATTCACCCTCGGTGATGAAATGTGCTTTATATTCACCCAGCCGTACCGCATAAATTGTTGTTCCGCGATAGTAAAAAAGATTATCCCTTGGACTTGGTTTCCCCGCCAATAGAGTGGGGCTTAGATCCAGGCCGTCAATGATGCGATCATCGGGAAGTGGCTCACTGGCCAAATGACTAAAGGTAGTAAAAAGGTCAAGCGTGCTGCCAATATCCGTGATCACCGCAGGTTGAATTTTACCCGGCCACCAGAAAATGCAGGGTTCGCGCATACCGCCCTCCCAGGTGGTCCCTTTACCAGCACGCAGCAATCCTGCAGAACCGGCATGGGTTTTAAAAGGAAGCCATGGACCATTGTCCGAAGTAAATACCACCAGGGTATTTTTATCCAACCCCTCTTCCCTTAATGTTGCAAGGATCCTTCCGACACCATGGTCAATTTCCTGAACGACATCGCCATATAATCCCCGCAAACTGGTCCCTTGAAAATCCTTGGAAGCAAACAATGGGATATGCGGCAAATTGTGGGCCAGGTAAATAAAAAACGGGCCATTCTTGTGTTCTTTGATGAACCTGATGGTTTCGTCGGTATATCGCCTGGTAATGGTATGTTGTTCTGCCGGCCGTTCAATAATTTCGGTGTTGCGCATGAGTGGTACATTATAGTATTCAATGGGAATAGAATCGGCAAATTCCCAATACGATTTATGACCCACAAAGTCCATGTCGTTGGAATATGGAATTCCAAAATAATAGTCGAATCCATTGTTGGTTGGGAGGTATTGCGGACGATCACCCAGATGCCATTTGCCGATACACGCCGTACTATAACCGGCCTTTTTCAATTGTTCAGCCAGGGTGATTTCACTGGCAGGTATACCATGAAGGGAATTTGGGAAAAGTACCCGGTACTTGTCGCTGCACATCCCGCTGCGAATGGGATATCGACCGGTAAGAATGCCTGCCCTGCTCGGGGTGCAAACACTGGCGGCCACATAGAAATCTGTCCATTTCTGTCCCTCCGTCGCCATACGGTCGAGATTCGGCGTTTTTATGGTAGGATGACCATAAATGCCAAGGTCGCCGTAGCCGAGATCATCCGCAAATATAATGATGAAATTTGGCGCTGTGGACTGAATGTTTTCTTGCTCTGTTTTTCGTTGACAAGACCAGAAAAACAGCGTAATGATGAAAAATAAAACCTTTGTTTTGGATTTGGGATCAATAGTTAGCCCCTGGATTTTGGATGATTTTTTCATGGCAAAAAGTAAATTAATGTTTTCTTCGAGAAACGCTCAAAAAAAATTGCAACTCAAGATAATTAAAAAAATGTTTTCTTGCCGCCTGCAATGCATCACCATCCGGATATTCAAGAATTTTTAATGACTAATGACAATACGATGACGGTCAAATCCGTAGATTATTCAGCATTTTATGCTATGAATTTGGAGCCCGGAATTAATTCTGGTCCGATTCAATAAATGAATATTTTTTGGAAAAGCGTTCTGGTTTTGAAAGCTTTTTCCGAATCACCACTAAAAAAGAGCCCGCCGAATCAATGGAAGATTACCAATTATTCGCAAGCATGTATCGTTAGATTGATTATTTTATTCAATCTTCCATAAAGCCGGAGAAGAAGAATGCGGCACCGGACATGGACGTATCTTTCAGCAACATGGTCATAGACAACTGTGCACTGTCGCCGCCAGCAATAATGTTGGGCAGGTGAATGGTCAATACAAATATTAATAGCATAATACCCAGTAACAAGGTGGCCAACTTAGCTTTTCTATTGATTAAAATACTGACCGCTGCTGCCACCAGGGCCACACCGACCAAATAAACCCAAAAGATGGGAACAGGTAAATAACCCGGTACATAACTTTTCATAGCCGGGCCGTTCATGAAGTGAAACAAAGCAAATACCAACAGTGGAACTGCATACAAAATTCTTCCAAACACTGATATTGTTTTCATAACATTGCTTTTTGGTTATTATAAACAATACACATTACCGTCAAAAATGTTTGATTTTATCAGCAAATCGACCATAAATGTGCTGGAAACGTCAAAAAAATCAGTGCCTGATCATTCGTAAAATAGTGCGGAGACATAATCCACTACCAGATCTGAAGATGAATTTTTTCCGGAATTACCTCGCGCCAATACCTCAACTTTAGGATCATTGCTGGCCATTCTGGCATAAAACATCAATGTCATGATGGGGCCATATCCGCATACGGAAATGTTGTTTTCCACCACGGTATCGTATAAACCGTGAATATTAAAATTCATGATCCTGTTGATCACCAGGTTGTCATTGTAAAATCCGACTTCGGGCTGAACATAATGCGAAAAATCAGAGGAGGCGATGACCAAAATATTGCGATCCAATTGTTGCGATGCATTGAAAATGGATTCTGCCAGCTTCTTGGCATTTTTATAGGTTTGTTTCAGCATACAGACCGGCAGTATCTGAAAGTTATAAGACAAGAAGTACTGCAAATAGGGAATAATCACTTCAGCGCCGTGTTCGTCTTTTTGAGCCACATTGGATTTAGGCCAATTGACCAGGTCTTTCATTTGCCGATCGAGCAGAACCTCACCAAGTGGAGTTTCCCAGGCATCATGATCGTCAATGGTAATCTCATCTCCCATTCCGCGATGATTCGGATTGATGATAATAAAAGTGTCGTATCGTTTATTGGACCTGCGAATAAAATCAAAAAAATGAATGGATTCATAGCCGGAATAGATATAACCGGCATGGGGTACGATGCCGCCCAGTACTTTTTTAAAATTAATCGGGTGCACCAGACTTTCTCCCTCACTGCGGATCAGGTTTTCCAATAAATTTCCAATAGCCTGGGGCCCCGCGGGATAAAATTTACCTGCCATTGCTGCATTACGGACGGACATATCAGTTGACAACTATTTGATTTCCACAATGAATACATTTGCCTGTTTCATCGATTCCCATTCTCTGAATAAAGAATCCCCGACGCGCTACGGCAATCTTACCGCAAACATTGCAAATGGTATTTTGAGATTCGCTACCTGTCACATTACCCAAATAAACATAAGATAAAAAATCATTGGCCATTTCACAAAACCTGAACATCAGATTCAATGAAGTTTTTGGTTCAGTCGCTTTAAAGGCAGGAAAAAACCTGGAGATATGCAGCACGGTGTCTTTTCCCAAATCATCCCTAATCCATTTCAACATTTCCCTGAAATGGGTTTCATCGTCATTGCGCGATGGGATCAGTAAAAATGTTATTTCCAGATGTTTTCTCGCTTTCCTGATTTCTTCCAGTGTGTTTTTCACCGGTCGCAAATGTGCCCCGGCTGCCTGTTTATAAAACTTGTCCTGAAAAGCCTTCAGGTCAATGTTAAAAGCATCCATAAATGGCAATATTTCCAGCAGTGGCTCCCGGTTGATATAACCATTCGATACCATTACATTCTTTAAGCCCGCAGCTTTCGCCAGCCGGGCAGTCTCCATCATAAATTCATAATAAATGGTGGGTTCATTGTAGGTATAGGCAATTCCCAAATTGTCAGGTTCTTCCCTGGCCATATCAATTAATGTCTCCGGTGTGATGGACCGCAAGCCAAAATAATCGTCGATGGATGCCTGGGAAATATCACAATTCTGACAGAAATAACAACTGAGGTTACAGCCAAAACTGCCAACAGAAAGTATTTTATGGCCAGGATAAAAATGATATAATGGTTTCTTCTCGATGGGATCGGAATGGACGGCGGTGAGCATGCCGTAGTTTTCCGAGATCAATTGCCCTTCCATATTTTTGCGCACCCGACAAATGCCTCTTTCATCTACTTTAAGCTTGCAGTAATGGGGGCACAACAGGCATCGCACTTCCTGATGTTCAAGCACCTCAAAATAGAGGGCTGTTTTCATAATACTGGCCGTTTAAAACGTTTAATCCGCTACATCTTTCGATTCGACAACACCATGCCAACAATTTTTCATATTCCTGCTAAATTTCAACATTATCCGAAAAAGATCAAATTGTAATGAAGAGAAAGATTCATTTGATTCTTATCTGTCAACGACAGAAGATGTTGGCTGAAAGTAAATGATTGAATATTCCATTTTTCTTTATTAATGACTGTTTTTATTGATGCTCCAAAATGTATACTTTATGGAATGAGAATAAAATAATCCCTATTTTTATCCAATAATAAGTGATGACTTTTAATTGACGAATTAAATCATTTTTTAACATGGACAAACTCACCCGTTACAATCAAAGGATACTGGCGGCATTGGGAACATTGGCAATCATAGCCTTGGCCGTCATTTTAATGATAAGCCTGGGCGTCTGGATCATTTCTTATACCGACAACAATTCAACCGTTGACAATACTTTGCAAGTCACTGATAGTATGAAACAAGATAATAGCAAGATCAGGCAACTTGCTTCTTATCTGGAACCTGAACTGGCGGATTCGCTCAACAACATTTATATTATTCCTGTGACGCAAAAGACGCTGGAACATCCGGTTGAGGACACTAACATTGCAAAAGAACAAATGCTGAAATTTAACAGGTTGGGTAGTTATTCCAGTACCTATGAATATGGTGAAGGCGGTTCATACAACAACATCATCATTTATCGAAAGAACCAGGCGTTGAAAAAACCACTATTTGATTTCCGCATTAATATCACGCGCTTTTATGTGCAGACAACCAATAATCGCAAATATCTCTTCGTGGCAGGCACCAAGGGCGATACCAATAAAGATGGTTCATATTCCAATGATGATCTTTTGAATCTGTACCTCTACGACCTAGAAGACGACTATTTGAAGACGATCAGCGTCGATCATGCTACCTTTATGGATGCTCAAAACCTGTATCAAACGGATGAGATGGTGTTGAGCTTCGGATTGGATATCAACATGGACGGATCGTTTGACATTTCCCGCGAGCCAAAACATTTGAAAATGTATTCTATTACCAGGGATGAACTCACAGACTTTATCCCCCCTCAAATGAACGAAGCCATACAAAAAATGGTGGATTGAAGGGTTGCCAAGATTCGAGGTTGTCTGATAAGGATGATTTTATTACGGCAGCACAAAGACACTTAATATTTTTTATTGGTTTTCGATCATATATACCCTGATGACATTGCGGTTCTATATCCCCTCAGAGTCACTCGCCAGAGGACACTCTGAGCGGTAGTAGGATGTTGTTGATATGTTTTTTCCTATCCCCGCAGTCACTCGCTAGAGGACTTTAAGCTCATGCCCTACATCTCCTCATGACCCACCTCACCACCTCCGGGCAACTCCAGGGCCTTGACAGAACCAATGGCGCTGCCGGCGATGCCTTTGATGGACCCGTACATATCGATGGTGTTGGTAATGACCTTTTCAATCTGCTTTTCACGTTGCTTCCAGATGCGCTGCATGCTGCGCTTCTCACTTTCCAGGTCTTCCTTCATCTGGGAAAACCCTTCGACGATGGCCTCCACCTGCATGCGAAAGGTCGGGCTGGTGAGGTAGTCGTAGATCATGTGCATTTTGTCCCCCTTGTTTTCCTGGGAACCGATGGCAAGGCTGATCTGGATGATCGACTCGCGCAGCACCCCGCATAGCCCCTTGAATTCTTCATAGGTACAGATCCAGATACCCTCCTTAAAACCCATGCGTTCCATATCCGGGGACAGCACATCCGTGACCAGCACCCCGATGTCCGCGCTCTTGTCCCGGATATCCGATTTGAATTTCTCGATCCAGGTTGGCTGGAAATCCTTGGTGCGCTTGCTCTCATAATAAATGGTGCCGCAGTTTTGCCGGCTCCTTGTATTGACGGTCTGAATGCAATCCCCACCCCTGGCGCCTTTCTTGATCTCCTCGATGGTATCCAGCGGGAAATGCGCTGACAGCCATTCCTCGATGGCCAGTTCCTGCACTTCCCCCTGCAACTGCATCGACCCCTGCTCCTGCTTGCGCTTCATTTCTTCGGTGAGCTTTTTCTGGTCTTCCAACTGCTTTTGCAGTTCCTTAATGCGCAACTCATTGCGCTCTTCCTCCGATTTTTTGATCTTTTCTTTTTCCGCCAGTAGCACTTCATTCAGCTTCTTCTGGGCCTCGGCCTCGGCGGCTTCCTTCAACTCCGCTTTTTCCCGTTTCAGTTTTTCGATCTCGGCCTTGGTGCGGTTGAGTTCCTTGATCTGTTCCGATTTTTCGTTCAGCTCATTGTAGAGGGCTTTGAGTTGCTCGGATTGCTCTTCCTCCAATTTGGATTTCAGTTTTACCTCGATGTTCTTCCTTTCCTCCCGGAGTTGCTTTTCCAGCCGCTCCTGAAAGAGTTCATTCTCCTGTCTTTTCTTTTGCTCAAATTCCGCTTTGGCTTTGTTGAGCAGTTCAAATTCACCTTCATATTTCTTTTTTTCCGCCGCCAGTTGCGCCTGATATTTTTGCCTTAACTCCTCCTCCAACTGATGGGCCAGAATATCCTGAACATCAATGGAAGTTCCGCAATTGGGGCATTTTATTTGGGTTTCGTTTTGCATTGAATTTTTATTTGATTTTCATTTTTTCTATATGGACATCCACTATGTTCGATTACCATTTCATTAATTACTAAATGAATTCGTTTTACATCGGAAAACCTTAGCGAAAATTACATCATCATTAACCTTAGCGCAAATTTTAATATGATTTAACGCGGTGAATTTTGTCTGTTTTGAAATCAAAGGCATTCTGGTGTGAATTGCGTAAATTCAAACAGATGTTCACAAGTCAAAATATCAGAAAATCATATTGTCCCATGGGGATATTGCTGACAGTAGTTTTTCTCTTCAATATTTGATATCCAAAGTTTTACTAATTATGCCTTATACTTCAGATTTTGCATGACACCGAGGAAAAGGCTTCAACAATTCTGCGTGTAGTTAAACAAAGCTAGTAAAATTGTAACAGGATTACCAGATGATGTGCAAAGTCAGATTAGTACTGTTTCCCTTTTATCAATTTTTACCCCTTCTCAATTTTATAACCTATCTTTGGGTAAACTTTACATAAAACAATTTATTGTTGGCAACAAGTAAAACCGACCCTTGCATATGGATACAGATGATTTATCAAATGAAGTTTATAACGGGATATTAACAGAGGCTGAAAAACTGACACATGATTTGACTCTGCATTATGGATTATTGTCCTATGATTGCAAAAATGAGACTGAATACATAGATAAAGCTGAGAAGTTGACCCATGAGATCATGAAACTGGAAGATTATGCCCTGGAAGATTTTTTTTGGGGCAATCTACCGGACAAAGAAATATTGAATTTTACACTGAGAAAAATTATCAGTAACATTGAGGAAGTAAAACAAATTCCGATTGAGAAACGACATTATGACTAAACAAGAGATAAAAGAAAAAGAGGTAAAATTACTTGGAATGACAGGAGCTTTTTGCGCTCAAAAATTGGATGATGATTATTTTCAATTATGTGAGAAGCTCATTAAAAAACTTGGCAGAAAACGAGATGTGCCTTTTCAAAGGGGTAAGATTGAGATATGGGCTGCAGCCGTTGTTTATGCCATTGGCTCGATAAATTTCTTGTTTGATAGGTCGTTTGAGCCGTATATAACGACAGAACAGATTAGTGAATATTTTGGAACAAAAAATTCTACTGTATCCAATAAGGCGCGCGAGATTAAAGATATGTTCGATATGTGGCATTTTAGTCCTGAATTTTCTACCCAAAAAATGGTAGAGACAAATCCATTTAATCAGATGGTAATGATTGATGGATTTATAGCGCCAATTGATACTTTGCCTGATGATTTGCAACAAATGGTAAGAGATGCGAGAGCCAGAGGTGAAGATATTGAATTTCATACTAAATAGATGTGAAAAATTGTCAGTTGCCAATCGAACAGATCACTCCGTCGGCGATACCCGACGGAGGGCACCGCTCTCCTCCCCACTAATCCGCGCCGTGCATCCGGCAGGTAGGTTTATCTACCGCAGGTAGACTTGCAATATGGATTCAACAGGATTGAATTTTTAATTCCATTTACGGGGGCTCATCTCATGCACAGTCAAAAAATAAACCCCTCTTACCTCAATCTTTTCACGCCCACGCAATATTTTCCCTGTCCATCCGGATATTTTCACCACCCGCCGGAGTTTTTCGGCTTCTATCCCGATATTTTTGGCTCTAGCCGGATATTTGAGGGTCCCTCCAGGGGGATAAACCAGGAAAATATTGCGAACGGACCAGAAAAAGTTCGGATGAGGCAGAAATAATGCGAATGGATGGCAAAATATCCCGGAGGGTACGAAATATTGCGGCCGAAGCTTAATTCTACTATGACACTTTTGAAAAATCATGATCCCGTTAAATTCTGCCAAAGTAAAAACTAATTATATTGAAGATCGAAAAAAGGCATTTGACTAATAAATCAAAACAGATATGAAGGTACTTCTGGACATTAAAGACGAGAAAGCCGCTTTCATTATGGAACTGCTGTACAATTTTAAATTTCTGAAGGCCAAGCCACTTACCCCTTACAAGGCCGAAGTGCTCGAAGGACTGAAAGAAGCTATAGAACAGGTAAACCTAGCTAAGCAGGGAAAAATCAAACTCAAATCTGTCCGTCAGTTATTGGATGAAATTTGAGATCGTCTACACCGATAACTTTGAACGGGAACTCAAGCGGCTGGCAAAAAAATATCGTTCCATAAAAAACGATCTCGAAGACTTGATCAACACCCTGGAAGAAAATCCCACACAAGGCATATCAATTGGCCAGAATTGCTATAAGATTCGTATGACCATCACGTCCAAAGGGAAAGGCAAATCTGGGTAGCAAGAGTCATTACCCATTTGTATATAGCAGGAAAACTCATTTACCTGCTATCCATTTATGATAAATCCAATCGGGAAAATATTTCAGATAAGAAAATTAAAGCCCTTCTTAGGCTTATTCAATAAAAGTCAGGAATGATCAATCCTTTTTCTTTGCATGGTTATCAGGAAAATCGCTAAGTTCAAAAAATTTGGAAAAATCATTACGCTATAAAATCTATTTCTTTTTGTTTACAAGAGATAAAATATCCCACTCGAGTCCTTCAATCATATTGCTCCAACACCTCAACGTATCCTCCAAAGGTCATCAAGGGATGCGGTAATGTTGCCAACTTTCTTTTGCCAATGGCTTCCTGCCAACTGCCAACTTATGGTTGCACCTAAATAACAAGGCAAATAAACAACCTGGTGTTATCGATAAAAAAACACCCAAGGGGATTTATTATTTTTCTGATTACCTTATATTTGAAAATGTTTCGATCTTCATTTCGTTATTTTTTTATGATCATCTCAAACGATAAATAAACCA
Organism: uncultured Cytophagales bacterium; assembly: GCA_963711495.1. Lineage (GTDB taxonomy): Bacteria > Bacteroidota > Bacteroidia > Cytophagales > Cyclobacteriaceae > CAVQEK01. Next base: position 2,436,725 of record CAVQEK010000004.1, on the reverse strand, counting down.
TGAAAAAACTGCTTTTCCTTTTATTTTGTCTCCCATTCGAAATTGCCTCCGTCAGTAGTCATCCCATCCAAATAATACCGCAACCAGTTGAAGTGCAGGCACAAGATGGAATTTTTACACTGACCATGGAAGCCACCATCGGATATAATAATCCCGATGCCCGCCATGTTGCTGAAATGATGGCATATAAACTGAATGTTCCGACCGGTTTTAAACTGGCGGTTCGGCAAGGCACGAATGCAACGATCCAATTGAACCTGAACACTCAGGAAGATACTGAGACCGGTGCAGAAGGTTATCGGCTGGAATGCTCGCCATCCGGAGTGGTGATCACAGCCAATCAGCCTGCCGGATTGTTTTATGGTACGCAAACGCTGTTTCAACTGTTCCCTGCTGCCATTGAAAGCAAAACAGTTACCCAGGCCCAATGGAATGCACCGGCAGTAAAAATCACCGATTACCCACGGTTTGGCTGGCGCGGATTAATGCTGGACGTAAGCCGTCATTTTTTCACCAAAGAAGAAGTGGAACGGTATATCGATGACATGGTCCGGTATAAATACAATACCTTTCACTGGCACCTTACGGATGACAACGGATGGCGAATAGAAATAAAATCATTGCCCAAACTCACCAGCGTTGGCGCCTGGCGGGTATCGCGCATGGGATATTTTGGCCAGCGCGCCGCTCCGAAACCGGGTGAGGCGGCTACCGTTGGCGGTTTTTATACCCAGGATGACATCCGTGAAATCATTCAATATGCCAAAGATCGTTTCGTCACCATTCTGCCAGAAATTGATGTTCCGGGTCACAGTATGGCCGCTATTGCTGCTTACCCCGATTTAAGTTGTTCCAATGACACCAGTGTTAGCGTAAATCCAGGATCAAAATTCTCCGAATGGTATGGCAATGGTAAATTCAAAATGCTCATCGACAATACCCTCAATCCGTCGGACGAGAAAGTCTATGAATTCCTGGACAAAGTATTTACCGAAGTCGCGGCCCTGTTTCCCAATCCTTATATCCATGTCGGCGGCGACGAATGTTACAAAGGATTTTGGGAACAAGACAAAGGTTGCCAGCAACTGATGAAAAAACTCAAAATGAAGGATGTCGAGCAGTTGCAAAGTTACTTTATGAACCGGGTTGAAAAGATCCTTAATTCCAAAGGCAAAAAACTGATCGGCTGGGACGAAATTTTAGAAGGAGGGCTTTCGCCGGGCGCCACTGTGATGAGTTGGCGTGGGATCGAGGGCGGGATCAAAGCGGCCAAAATGGGCCACGATGTGGTGATGACCCCGACAACCTACGCCTACCTGGACTACAACCAGGGCGATCCGTCAGTTGATCCACCGATCTATTCCAACCTACGCCTGGAGAAATGCTACAGTTTCAATCCTGTACCGGAAGGGGTTGATGTCAAATACATCCTGGGCGGACAAGGCAATTTATGGACGGAACAGTTGCCAACGTTCAGGTCACTGGAATACATGACTTATCCGCGTGCCTGTGCCCTGTCAGAAGATTTTTGGTCGCCCGATCAAGCCAAAAACTGGAACAATTTTATCTGGAGGGTGGAAAATCAATTCCATCGCCTGGATGCCGCCAATATCAATTACTCAAAAGCCATCTATGATGCCATCGTTAATACGTCGATGAAGGACGGTAAGTTGATGTTGAATATGGCCACCGAAGTGCCAGACCTGGAGATATTTTATTCTCTGAATGGAACGATGCCGGATAATTATTCCGATAAATATGTGGCTCCGGTAGAAATTCCAGACGGACCAATCACCCTTCGCGTTGTTACTTATCGTAATGGAAAACGCATCGGACACCTGATCACGCTGGACAGGGATGCTTTAAAAAAGCGGGCGGGTAGTTAGCGGGGGATTTTTTTGCGAGTGATTTTCTCTTATGCAAGCTGTGAAGCCCCTGTCAAGGGATATACTTTTGATTGAATATAGATCTCAATTTGAATATAGTACGTGGCTAAAGCCATTTTGAATTTCTTTTTTCCCCACTGGTTGAAACCAGTGGCAATTGATGTAGCATTAATATATACGAATTCACTCCTAGAATCTTATAACGATTAATAAGACTAAGACCCGGTGTAATACGTCCTTTTTGGCAATTTGGAAACGAAGCTTGAATAACAATCAATAATCCGAATTGAAGCACTTTATTTTATTAATTTATTTGAAAAAATGGACTGGCTATTGTTCTTCATTCCGCGCTGCTACAATACGGTCAAAGGCAAGGCCGCTGGAGCCTTCTCCCCGGCCGGTTTGTTTTCTTACGCCAAGCCAGGTCACGACTTTGCCGTTATACCAGCGTGAGCGCTGGAAAGATTGTTGCAATAAAATCCCGGCACGCGGAACTTCTTCTTCGTTGACATAGTAAGCCTCCGGAACAGGCAGATCAAGTCCTTCCCGCAACAGGACAGTACGCGGTTTGATCTTTTCCAACTGGTCAACCGGTACATTTTTAAGGATCCTCGGCATCGAGGCGCGCTGAAGCTGGGTCGACCGGTTGCTCCCTTCCAGATGCACCGGTATAAATGGGATCCAATTTTCCGGTACGGTATTCATTACTTCGTATCGGATACTGGCTTTGTAATCGACGGGCGCTTTGGGGGTTATCACGCCATCTCCAATTTGCACATCGGTCACATGCTGATATTGACGGAACAACTCCGAAGCTGCCTCGGCCCCCGGTTTACTGGTTCCACTGGGCAAAGGCACAATTTTTTCAATGCCCCATACCATATTGGCCACTTCATCGCGGATCATCTTAATTTCTTCCAGTGGCTTGCCTTCCAGCATTTTCGATGTTGTCGGAAGGATGAGCAAACTTGTGTCCGCCTGGGCATTGTCGATGCCTTTCTTATTGATGGTGAACATACTCCATCGCTGCCAGGCATCATCGGGTCCGCTTCCGGCGGCTTCGATCCAAAAACGCTCTCCAAACACATTGGTTACGGCCATGCCGCGTACGTTGGCAATGCTGCCTGCAGGCATGGTCAGGGGAAATAAAAACCAGTCATTGGCATAAACCAACCCGAATTCTATGAGAAGTAATTTATTGAGATCGGTGGTATCGGGATTGATATCACCAAAATTGGTTTTGGAATCTTCAAATGTCCACCAGCGGGTGTTGGGCATACCCTCAAAATTGATGGGAACGGGAATGAAACTGTCAACGATCTTATCCTGTGGATCGGGAGTCGCTACGCCAGGATCACCTAAGTCAGTATTGGTTGGATCAATATCCAGATTATACCAATCTAGATGCCCTTGATAGTATTCATCGGCCACCATCACCTTGTCAGCCGCACCTTTGGGGGCTGAGCAGGCAAACTGGTATTCAAGTTGTCTGGGGATCCAGGCATTATTATTTGGGTCATCTGGTTGTAGATAAAGATCTTCGAACCATTGCACAAACCGGGTAGCTTGCATATCAATGGCTGGTTTATTGGGATCGGGAATAACAATGTCATCATACGCGTGATGCGTCGGATCAGACGTCAAATAGAAGTAAAGTAATGCGCCGTCCATACTTCGGCCAGCCACGGCAGTAAACTGCGCCCAGGATTCTTTGTGCGCACAGACCTGGACAAAATCCTTATTATCCGGATCAGGGGTTTGAAATGGGTATTTGGCAATATATTGGGCCTTGAAGTTGCCAATGCCGCTGATCATCTTCAACCACTGACGTCCCATCTGAAGCCGCAAGTCCATGGAAATGATCTGATTCCCGATCTTGAATGGAATATGTCTTTGCTCTACTTTGGCTTCCAGTGGCACTGAATCGTCAAAGGGCTGTACGGTATTATCATCAGCTACATACTTGGTTAGACGCGTGGTATCAACCTGCAATTTGGCAAAGACAGGTGAGCCAGCATCATCACCGCGAAATTCTCCCATTTGCCACTGCTTGGTGAGCATCCATAAGGCATCCCTGATTTCCGCCTTGAGTGCACGGTCAAAATTGTCTGTTCGTGGCCTGCTTTCCAGCCGGTTCCAAAGGGTAACTGTGGGGAGTAATCTCGCCGCCAGGGTTTGTTCGATATTATCAACTGCAACGTATTTGTTATTAGCCATTTTGTAAGAGTAATTCGTAAACTTTGTTGTTGAATGCAAAATTGAGCGAGGGCGTGATCGGATGCGTGGTGGTTGATGAAACCGTCGCCGGTAAAAACCGCGCATAACTGCTATCATCAATCTGATCAGGTTCGATGGCACGTTTTTTAGCCATTTCCAGCGTCTCCAGTATAATGCCCACGAGATCATCCCATTGCCAGGCACCCCGGAAATCAGACGGCATGGCCAGCAACATCACCTGAGGTGGCTCTGAGTTTGGCCGGTCGTAATGGAAAGTGATCCCGGCGGTTTCATCTTTAGAAGGGATCAGTTCAGTCCATTCATCCAGTAATATACCACACTGATTTTGCACTTTATTAAATGCCACTGAATAGTATGCCGTATATAACAGTTTATCACTATCGATCACGTAATCTTCCGGATAACTCAACGCCAGCCAATGGTCGTCTGCCAGATAAGGCAATTGTAAAGGATGAAGATTTAATTCCGCGCCACCGAATGCTTCATGAAGATAATTGATGTTTTCCCAGTGGTGTATTTTTGCACGCACACGCGCTATCCCGTAGAGCCAGTTGTCAACAGGAAAATCAATCTTCTCCTGGTTAATGCTGTAATCCAGAATTTGCGTCATATCATTGTAAGCATTTTGCCATTCATCTGCCTGATCTGCTGGAACCGTAAATTCATGAAACATTTTAAAATCGTCACCAAAAATGGCCTTACCCGCCTGCGTCAATGCCGCCACCTGTTTTTTACTGTCGGTGCTGGCTTCATATTCCGTAATGAATCCATCAACCTGGGCTATTCTATTGTCCAGATCACTGATCAGACTGGCGGCACGTGATGTCAGGTCCTCGGCATAAACCAATATCTGGTTTTCAATATTGCTTAAATCCACTTCTTCAAAATCGTAATCCGATACCAGCAATTGAGCCTTAAAATTATTTAAAAAGGTAGCGATTGATGAGGTGTTTGTATTGATCAGCGCTTTGATCGCATCAAGCTTGCTTACAAAATTGGCCCTTTCAGCCATGAGGCCGGTGGTATACACGTTGGGATCGGTAGGTTCGGGAAAAGTTTTAGATGTTTTGATTTCCGCTTCTGCCTGAATTAAAATACTGATCTTTTCTTCATTGGTCGCTGCACCGGGCACGGTGGACATAAGATCATCGAACCGAACCAATTTTGCATCCCAACGTTCTGTTAACGACTTAAACGGCTCGAGAATATTATTAAATATCCCTTTTTTTCCATCATAAATAGCCCCAAATCCAGCCACCGGATTGCCAAACTGATTGGCATCTTTCATGATGGTAATCAATTGGCTGGCCCAGGTATCGATATGACTGATAATCTGAACCATGTCGGGTGTTTCTACATCGGTGAAGGCCAAGATCGCCGTATGGAAGTTGTCTGCGGAAGTCCTGATGGTTCCCAGGGAGGTTTTATTGAGATCAATGCGTTGTCGATCCAGATACCATGTGCTTGTTGCGTCTTTTTTCTCCTCAGTTGGTCTTGATGCATCTTCGGCTTCCAGTGGTCTTGAATTGAGAATGATGGACCGCAGGCTATTCACCAATGGTGCCAATTCAAAAAAGGTGACCTTTCCGGCAATTGGTTCGAGATACTGTATTTTAATTTCCGCATCAGGCCTGGGAGTATTATGAATTTTAACATAATCGATCAAGAGATCATCCAATTGGTCCATAGACTGGTCAAGGTCTATGTTCAGCATGTAAACCAGATCTATGGGTTGTAGCTGAAGATTGGCCTGGGAGATAATGGCTTCTTTTTCGCTTTCATCCGTCACATCCTTATACAATACTTTGCAAACCACATTGGCCGGCGCGGGTAAAATGGTACTCAACCATTTGTTTAATCCCGGTTCTCCTTTTGCCCTGGGTGTCATGACAAAACCATATGGCGAAGTATTCGGATTTAATCCTGGTTCCAGATGAACAGCCACCCGATGTGTCAGATTGATGCCGCTGCGTGGTGTTTGGATTACATCGGGAATTGGCGGAAAATTGCCTTTGCTATACGTATTTAAGGTGGCGGCTCCCCGGTCGTAGTTGCCTTGTACCACCTGGTGTACACTTTCGGCCATGGCAACATCCGATATGGCATCGTTGAGATCCATGATCTTGTCCACCTCAGCTTTAATGGCGTTTTTAATCGCTGTCGTAAGTCCATCGGTTGATAGAGGTTTGCCATAGGGATATACCTGGCTGGCCGTTGGCAGCGTTTTCACATGATCGATAAGCGCCAGTGCATCTACGACATTTTTGGCTTCTATTTCTTCAATGGATGCATTGTCATCCTTGGTATCTTTGATTCTGTTGGCTCGAAGCGGGAAAGCTTTTCGTAATTCATAGATATAAAAATCAAGTTCCAGAGTAGGATGACTTTCATGCAAGCCCCGCTCCAGCCGATAACCGAGAAGTTCACTCAGCCCCTGACCACCCCTTATGCCCTCGATCAAAGACAGCGCCTTGCGAACTCTTTCTGAAGACAGGTTCACTGACAAAGCATCGGGATTTGTCTGTGATGCATTCTCCATAAATCCATTTCTAAGCACTGCTGAGGTAACGGCGTGATTCAAGGAAGGGGCGGCAATATAACCGCCATTGGTTTTATCTTTAAATAATGGCGGGTCATTTTCAGAAAGGAAAACCTCGCCGAGATCATCATCGAGTTCAGTTACTTCTTCCAAGATCTTATTTTCAGACCGAACCTCTTCCAGAATACCATATGCGCCGATATAAAGTCCCTGCCTGTAAGGACTTTCCGAATCATCATTTGCACCTGGTGATCGCATCTGGTAAAGTTCGTAATTCATAAAACCATTTTTCCAGGCGTCGAGCCGGTATGTGCACAAATCAATGTGCTCGACAAAGGCCCGCTCCAATTTGGCCGTAGAGACATCTTCCAGATGAGCCAGTGCATCGAGTTGTTCTTTCAAATAAGCCGTGGCGACTTCGGTATTTAATACTTTCGGAATATAATCGCCAACCGTAAGATTTGGATTGCCGGTTATTTTAGATTCCTTTTTATAAACATACTGCCACTTGCTTTCTGTTGCCTGAGTATTCTGAGCAACATGGATAAAGGCAGGTTCTACCTTGGCCAATTGCACCTGTTGCTGATTCAGAAGCTCGGCCTGCAAATGCAGTTTTAAGCTGACATCCACATAATTAAGATCCAGGGCGTGATGGAGCATCAGGTATAGCAGCGCCGAAGGGATCTTGTTATCAATAAATCCATCCTGTTTTCGCAGCGTATTGTGACTGGTTGATGCTGCATCGATCAACCACCGGATATAGTTGTGACCATCAGGGTCCGGTGTGTATTTTCGGATCGGATCCATCTCAGTCAACGGCACGTCGTCGATCAGGGGCCCCTTTAACAGATTCTGGCTTTTCAGGAATATTTTCTCCAGAATATCAGGAGTTTCGTCGCCATTGTATCCAAAGGTGCTGAGGAGATCTTTACCACTCTGAACATATGAAGCGCCCACCAACAAGGCCAGGAAAATGTTGCCGATACCATACATATTGAATCGGTTCAACAGATCTTCGAAGCTTTCCGCATATCGCTGATAGAACTCAACAGAATCCGGATTGAGACCGATCACATCGAGCAATATTTGGTGTGCGTCGCCCGTTTTACCAACAGACGACACATCTTTGAGGTGGGCCGCAGTCCAGTCCTGGTCGATGCGTTTGAGTACATTGTATAATCTCAATAAATATGTTGGAAAATTACCAGGTATGTTGGCACTTTTAGTTGGGACCCGACCGGCACTTCTGATCCAGCCGATTTTTGAAAATGCAGTGGTTGGATAAATACCATAGGGTTGTTTGCCTATCTTCACGGCAGGAACGTTACCGCGGCCCAACACCAGTAAATTGAAAAAAGTACGGGTTGATTCGACATCGTTATCACTGAAAACAGGCTGCATCAAAGATTCCATCATGTATCCAAGGGTCGCAGGCCAGAGGGCCGTGTTCATAGCCCGGGCTTCTCGTTGGTCCGTTCCGTCACTATACATCACATTCTGCAGTACCTGATCACTAATTCCCAAGCTTTCTGCAAGCCACTGGCCATCTTTTTTGAGTAACCAATCTGTCTCGATGCTGAACAAATTTCCTTTTTTCAGATTGTCAAAACTGATATCCGGATCATCGAGACTCTTGTACCCCGCACCTTCTTTTTCTGTATTATTGGTTGGACTGCCCTGAGGAAGCAGACTGAAACCTTTTCGGCTGCTTTTGTGATGTTCGATAAGTTCCTCGACCAACGTACGACTTCTATCAACATTGGCACTGATCTTTACACCCAGGGCAATAATCTTATCAAAACCAGTTTTTGCCTGACTGGCGGTAATATTTATTTTAAATCCAAGGCCGATCTTTATGGCTTCATCGAAATCCACCATCCATTTCATATCATCACCGACCACGATCTCACCATTTTCCTGTTTAATCTGCTGATCTTCCTCAGCTGAAGGATCCGGCCCGACAATCACCGGTGAGGGGATTGGGTTTCCAACCACACGAAATGACTCCGTAGTTCCATTGTAGCCCATCAACACAAAACGGTCGGGAAGGACATTGGTGTGTGGTGCTTGCGTCCATGATTGCTGCTTGGTATCCAAATCAACTGCTGAGGGAAATTGGAGGAAAACAGCCTGAAGGTTTATATCGCTTTTACTGAGTGGCAACGTGGGTACATAATCAATATTATCGGGCTGGTAAGTTTCCAGATAATTACTGGCATTACCTGCTCCTACTGCAGTTACCAGGGCATTGAATGCATTTTCTTCCAGCGTCTTGTCACCGTCAGCCAGCCAATAAGCTTTCCAATAATCCAATATGGCATTTTGATCAGAGGTTGACGGCAACTGCGATGCTGGTATGACCAGGATAACATCCACTTTATTGGCCTTGATTGGTTGATCTGCGCTATTGGCTGGAACATAATTTTGGATCAGCCAGGCAGCCCGTCCTGATCCGTGACTCGATACCAATGATCTCCATGCACCGCGTTCCTGGTCTTCCCAACCACCGGCCTGCCAAAGGGCCGACCAATAAAACTGTGTATTTTCTATCTCCGTTTCCGAAGGGATGGGCTCAAAAGTATCGACGGCACATTCGTCCGGGAAAATGCGCACCCAAAGCTGGTTGCGCACACTATCCTCAACAGTTATCTGTTTAAATCTTGTCTCTATTCTGACAGGCATGAGTAATATCGGATAGCTGTCACTCATCTGACCTATAAATTCTCTGGGGTCAGTAAATACGGAAAATTCATTGAATAGGCCGAGCTCCGATTTGATATTGCTGTTTAACGTAGCCTGCAACCTGCTGATTAGCGCGGTGGTTTTTTCTTCCTGCGCCTGCAATTGTTGCATGCGCGTAATATGTGCTTTATTGCTTTGGTCAAAAATTCTGTTCAGTGCATCTTTTTCCCTTTTAATTTTCTCCAGTCTTTCCTTCTCAGTAAACAGAGACAACTTTGTCTGTTCTTTTTGATTTCTGGCCTGGTTTAGCGCAGTCTGTGTTTGGTTGAAATCAGCCATTATGATCAGTTCTTTTAAATATTTCTTATTCAGGAAGCATATCTGAAGCATGCACAGCTACCAGCACCGGCACCTGATATAAAATATAGGCCACTTCAGCAGCATTCATGTTCTTATTCCACGAAACAAATTTATCGTCCTTGTATTGTGGAATCTTTTCATCGTCTTCCGTATCCGCATTGGTTTCCGGGTTTTCAAGGGTAATGGTTGGTGTGCTGTTATTGATGCGGATAAAATTGCCTTCCGAACCTTCGGGAAGTATGTCTTCCCACGACAGATCATTCCAAACATTAGGCGTCGGATCCTGGTCAATGTCCAAACCGAAACGCGGTTCACCCGGCCTTTCCTTGATCACAAAAAACCAACCGGGATTGTCGGATTCACTGTCACCCGGACCTCCCTTGGCTTCCGTAGCGGTCAGATCGAAACCAAAGAAATAAATATCGGGATCTACTTTCGCTTCGTACAGCGGCGTCTTTATTTTGGTCTTGGGCGGATTGTCTTTTTCAGCATCAGTAAGGTCCGCCAATCTGCGCTCTGCAGTAAGGTCCACTTCACCACTATCATCATTCCACTTTGCCTTGTGGGCATAAATTACTGCATTTGGATATTTTTTCAGTAATTCTCCACGAATGACCAGCACCAGCTCTTCTTCATTGTCCAAACCTTGTTCCCTGTTGTCGTGGTCCCCCAGGTTAGAAAATTTTGACCAAAGGTGCAATGGTGGAATATCTCTCAGCTTCTCCTTCAAAGTTTCCAGATCGGTACCGGCATCATCATAAAAACTGCTGACATCCCAGAACTGGCGGAAGTAGCTGCCCCGTTGATCCGTAGGATATTCTCGCCACAACAATTCACGGGCAAATTCATGGTTTAAACCAACCATATATGATTCGATGAATCGCTGGTTGGTTTCAAGTAATGAAATGCTGTTGGGCGTAATAAAATTGAGATTTGGGAGAAACAATTCTGATGAAATATCGACCAGTGGTTTATACATTGGCGTGTCAAATTCCGGGTAAGCCATGGCCTCCACGAATGTTTCTATAAGTTTTAACTTTATCCGTTCCGGTATGAAAATACTATTCAAAACCAGTTTGGGTATGGTCAGCTCCGGATCGATGGCAGTGAATGTGGCATTGACCATTGAGGAAAAGTTCAATGCCGGTTTTGGTGGATTGACTCCGGCCTGAAGGCTGAAGTTCATCAGTGAAAATGAATCTTTTAAGGCTGTTTTAAAGCTAACCGCTTCTTTGCTGTCTCTTGTACCTGTTCTTGGGGTAAATTTTTCATTCAATCCAATTAAATGGAAATTGGGGCTTTTGGGCATCTTGTCGACCTGCTTTGGGTCTACATTTGCTTCATTTACAGCATCGGCTCCCGCGGCGTGTTTATACCACTGGTTTACATACCGGTAAAGTACTACTAAACCTGCAGCCACTGCGCCCATTATGGTCATCGCTAATCCGCTGGGTTTCAACAAAACAATGAGCAACACCAGAATTAATGCCAAAGCCAACAATGCATATCTGATCCAGGGGTATTTTAACAACAACTTTATGACAAACGACGGTATCTTTGTGGGTTTCATATCATCCGTCACTTCTCCCAGCGTTGGTAAATCTTCCGGTATTTTTTTGGGAGGCACGACTAAAACCTGACCATTATTAACCCGTTGAACCAGGTTGTCCTTTTTTATTTGGTTGTCGAAAACCAATGTTTTCATCATACGGCTCCCAGGCCTGGTGATACTTCGCATCGCCACACTGGTGAACGACAAAGGTACTACGCTCTGCTTGATCTGATGATAAACGGTAAATCCATTGGTTAAAACCCTTTTATGCAATGGGGCCGTCAGCATGTAGGATCTTTCCGGTGACAATTGTGTTATCGGCTTGATGTGTTTATTGTACCAAAACCAGGATACTTCCTTAGCCAACTGGGCCTGACGCATTTTACGATTCGCGGCAAGCACGTCGCCGATCTGTTTCCAGGCTGCATTCATATAATTCTCCTGATTTTCCTGAACAACACCAGTGCCATAACCTGCAGGAACCCGCCATCGCGGATCAAGATTCAGGTCGTGAACCCAATTGGTATTATTGGGAACATCATTGCCATCTTTATCATAGAGCAATCTTTTTGTGAGCGCATGCCATCTTCCGTAAATCGGAGCCGTAATTAATGGATCTTTGTCACCCTGGATGCCGTCAATACCAGTGTCACTGTTGGCATCTTCAGCATTTTTCTCGTCGTAATCATCCGGCAAATTGACAAATTTGGCAAGATCCTGTTGAAATGGATGTGGATATGGTTCGGCCCATTGGTCATATTTATCAAAAATCTGTTTGCCTTCTGGTTTTAGTGTAGCATATGGGATCCTCAACGCTCCTCCCAATTTCAAAATGCCTCCGAGGTCTTCATCGGTAATCCCCTGAATATTTGATCCTGGTTCCTGCACATCCATGTCACGTACGCCTACGCGACTGTCCATGGGTTGGGGTTTCAACAAACGCACCAAATACTCAAAATCGCCAACAGTTCCCGTTCGGAAATACCAGCGATGGTAATAAGGAAAACTCGAACCTTCAGGTTTAGGGTCACCCCCACCGGTATAGGCATCCCAGGAACTGAACGTTGCATATGGCGCCACACTGATATCAAGGCCGAGACCGGCAAGTCGTCCGCTTTCAAAACTCGGGATGACAAACGCGTGATAACCGGTATTGGCTTCCAGCTTTCTGGGGCATACAATTCTGGAATAGGCCAGGTCCGGATTCTTTTTCAAAATATTTTCAAAATTGGAAATGATCGAATTTTTGTCGGTGCTTTTGGCCACGATATCATCCATCAAACCTTCATTGACATGCACGTGTGCCCATGCCCACAGTTCTGCCGAAGGTGGAAATACATCTGCAGCATCGGCCAGTAAAGAAAAGAATGGCAATGGCTTATCTTTGATGTTCTTACCCTCTTTAAATTCATCCTCCTTTAAAATAACCAGCGTGATCCATGGTCTCAGTCTGTCTGTGGAAGAACTGGGGGCCGCCGGCGTATACCGCCAGGGGAAATCCTCATCATAAAATTCAATGTAAGGAAGGTAATTGGGCTCAAAATTGGTGATCCAGTGATGTGGTTCGTTTTTCACAATCGACTTGGAATCAATTCCAACAATATCCCCGGGTCCGTATAATTGGATGTCTTTATCTACATTTTCTATGAGATCGTCGCCTTCCACTGCTGTGCCTTGGATGGCCAACTGAACATTTATTGTGGCCCTGAGTTTGACTCCTGCATCCAGATCGGCTGCGGTGACTTTGTTGGCAATACCCTGTCTCAGCCAGGGAAGAAAAGTATAGGTTGATAGTACGTCGCTCATGCTGCTGTATTCAATTCATTCTGTGGTATTACATGGATGGCATCCGAAAGATTAGGATCGCCGGCGATTTTGGATTTAGCATATTCCTGGGCCTGGGCTTCGGAGGCAAATGCCGCCGCTTCATTGCTGAAAGCTTTATTGTCGGCTGTAAAGGCCACAGAATATTGATTTGGATTTACCTTGATGGTCTCATCAAAAGGTACCATCTCTTTCTTGGATTTATAGGAGATGGATGATTTAGCTACCGCATTTCCCCGGAGGAAATGTACGAAAAGAACATGGATGAAATCGAAGAATCTGATTACAAACCGTTTGCGCTTGTCAATAATAATGGTCTCGTAGCGGACTATCCGTTTTACTGCTTTCCCCAGGTTGGTTGTGGCGCTCTTTACTGCCATTTCAACGCCCGAATTCTCTTTCTCAAAAGAGGGCCTGGTCAACTTTTTGTTGCTTTCCATTTCCTGGAATTGCGCTAACGGGAAATTCTCCTGCAAATCCGCCACTTTATCTACATCGCTGCCTTCCGTGCTCAGGGTGAACTTATTGACATCACTGGGTTTCTGACTACCTACCTTATCCAGTGTAATATCAAGTGGAATAGCGCGCTGGCTAATGTGCAGCGTCCCAACCGGATGCAATACCAATTCTTGTTCCGGATCAAGTTTACGTAAGGTTACCAGTAAATTGTTGCCAATGGGTAATTCGGCTTTCCAATTTTCCACCTTATCAAACTCAGCCTTCAGTATTGGCATGATCTCAATCGGTGGCAATGTTGTATTTTTCTTGTCGCCCCAGGTGACGTCGAAGTCAACATCAATAGAGAAAAACAGGATGGAAATCGATCCGGTACCCTTTGCTCTCCACGGAGTAGGGCCTTCCAATGACATTTTCACGCTAATGCTGAAAAGCCCGGCGCCAAAGACCTTCACCGAAAAAGATGCAGAAATAGCAATGATGAAGTAGAAGGGTGAAAACTGAAATAATGCATCAAAACCAATATGACCTTCAACACTCAGCGCACTGAAACCAAAATACAATTCCACATGAGCACCGAATTGTACCGTATTGGAAGTTACGGCAAAATATCCCATTACCCTCACTTTTCCCCACGATTCATTGAGTATGTTGAAGGATATCCGCACCGGATTGGGGAATGGTAACGGTGGTGGATTGAAAACCGGATGGAAACCCCCGATAGTGCTGACAAATTCCGCGGAGTCTCCCCAGGCAATTAAAAGTCCCATTTCACCTTCAATGGTAATGAAAAGGACCCTGGATTCGAACATACTGGCAAAAAACCAAAGTCTTTCTTTATCGAATTCAATGGCACCAATAAAATTCACCTGTAGAACCAGCAGCGGGGCATCTTCGGTGGGCAAGGCTATTTTTATCACGCCAAGAATGGCAATATTACCGGGGATTTCTATAATAATGCCCAGCGATACACTGATCAAAGTTGGGGTCCCCCATCCTATCTTAGCCATTGGGCCAATCAGGAATTTACCTTCTTCCGGAGGAAAATAAGTTTTGAGATCACTGATAATACGCTGTGCATTGGCCACCACATCCTGAGGGAACATCACGCTGTTGATGCCTCCGTTGCGTACGCCTTCAGCCAATTTTTCCAGTTTCATGGTGCGATTCAATCCCAACAAACCACCCACTCCCATCAATTTAAAACCAAAACCCAACTGTATGCCCGCACCAAATTCAGCGGTTATAATGATCAACAGAGAAAACCCTTTGGATCCATCCGGCATTTTGGTGGTGATGATCCCGATCGCCTTCAGTGATACCATCTCGCTGAATGTAAACTCCAAGGCTCCTGCATATTCACCACGATCGAAATCGAGGAACAGATAGCCACCTCCTTTTATCACACCGACGTCAAGGGACAGGCCCACGCCATTGGGAGGCCTGAATTTAAATCCAATGTTGGCTGGTCCAAGGTTACCCTGACCATTTGAGGGAAACGTGATTGGAATATTTGTTCCTATTTGATCAATTACCCCTTGCAGAGGTCCAAGATTGGTTTTAAAATGGGTTGCCAAACCAACCTGCAACGGTGCCTCGCTGCTGAAGCCCATGGAAAAATAAAGACTTTCGATCTGGATGACAAGGAGATCAATATGCGTTGGGATCTGTATCTCTATTCCACCACTTCCCTCGAGGCGCAGACCATTTTCAGGATCCCAGTGCGCCAGTATGCTGAAACCGGCTTCAAAATTAATGCCCGACAATATTTTCTGCAGAAAACCGTCCCCCTGAGAAAAATCGATAATCAGTTTTCCATCTTCAATTTCAATCTGTAATGCAGGCGTTACGCTGCCTCCACTGGTGCTCAATTCTGCGTTGATGCCAATACTTCCCGATAGGCTCTTGGCCTGCAGTCGCGTGCCTCCCGCAGCGCCCAACAATATGATGGGATCACTCTCGCTTTTTTCTGCCTTCAATCCAAGTAATACCTCGAGGTTAAGATTTCCTGATGGTGGTTTTAATTCCAGTGAAAAAGGTGGTCTGAGGGTTCCTTCCACACCAGCGGCAAATTGAGCCCCCACATGAATGGTCCCTTTCCAAAGATCAGAAAAATCAACAGTCTGATCGAAATCAGCATCCCCGGGCAGGTTAAACCCCAGTTTCAGCCCCGGCGGATTTACAGATTTATCAACCTGAATGTTGAAGAGGTACGCTTCCAGTACATATGGCTGTGAACCCACCTGATAGAGATCAGCCGGCAAACCGAAACTCTCCAGCAGTGACTGCACTTTTATAAGCATGGACAAACCATCAAAAGCATTGTCACCCCATTTAAAGGTTTGCTGAAAAAATTCATCAGGACTGCTGAAAAGGGTAGGTATTTTATCAAAATAAAATCGTCGGGGGACAATCTCCTGAAGGGAACTGCGCGATTCCAGAGTAGCGGGAATTTTAGTTTCTTTATCCATCAATCCCAATAATGCCAGCATGCTCGTGAGGGTTGGCATTTTGTCATCGAGATATCCCACGGTGACATATTCAACCATGCGCACCGGTAAATTCTGGGCGAATTCCTGGAATTTTGCTTTGTCGGCAGGTGGAAGGCTGTTCACTTCAGAGTGCAGGGTATCGCCTACCTCCTTGATCTTGGCAATTAACTGCCCCACTGTACCAATAAGCGGTGTTGCAGCAGATAAAATAGACCCGACATTTTCACTGGCAATGGCAGAAATCAGCGCTTCAACCTTAAGTTCCAGTTCACCGGCTTTGGCCGCGGCTTGCGACAATTTATTAGCGATGTTGGAACTGGCAGCAACAGAGGCGGGAAGTTGCATGCCCAAACGACTGAAAATATCTTGGGTGAGTAATTCCGTCAGTGGCTTTAAAGCATTCCCCAATTCAAGGGCTAAAGTTTCTAATGTACCGGCTTGATTAGGCATGATTAACTATTAAAGTGATCTTTTATATTTTCAGAATTTCGATGTTTAGAAATTCACAGTTGCAGATTGAACGCGTTTTGCTCTACCGAATTCGTCTACCAATTGGTATAAATTCATCCCTTCGTGGATCAATTGCAATTCCGGGGCGTATTTATCCATATCCTTCACCAACATATCAGTACCAAACCGCCTGAGAATTGCCATCATCCTGTTGATCCCATCCCTCAATGAAAATCCCTCGACTTCCAGTGGTATGGGCATGTTCGGTGTATAAGCTGCTTTAAATCCGGCGCGGATCCACAAAGGCCCTTTGCTCCGGTGCCAAACCGTGGCGACGCGTTTATTGGTATTGATCAACTCCCTGATCTCATCAAAATGTTTATTGAATATGCTCAGAAATTCCAGACCACGATCCGTACTCAGGAAACGCTCTTGCAATCTCTCAAAAGTTTCTCGTGGACTTGCTGTGAATGTTATCGGGTCCGAAGAAGAAGAACCGGAAGTCGGCAATATCGGTGTTGGCGGCGTAACCGAATCCACTGCCGCCTTGGCATCTATTTTGCCAACACCCCATCCAAAATCATCATCTGGCGGGGCTCCTGATGGAACACCCTGACTATGATTAAAAATATGATCCTTAACTTCTGTGTGATTCAGGTTTTTATTTTTGTGAAACAATAAAGCCACCACGCCGGCTACATGGGGAGCAGCCATACTCGTCCCGCTTTTCGCCACATAAAAATCCTGACAACAGTCACAACAACAGGCAGCACACCCGCCCCGATCACTTGATATTCCTGCAGATTGAATACCAACACCCGGCGCGGCAATCTCTGGTTTCTGCCGTAAATCCAGGGTCATCCCCCGGGCTGAAAAAGAGGCAAGTGTATCATTATCGTCTGAATAGGCGCCAACGGTGATCACCTCTTGTGCTGTCGCATCCTGGGTTAGTGTCGTTTGATTGGTCGTATGGTCCAGAAAATAGGGTGACTTTGAATCATGTGAACTGCCGTAGAGGCAAAAAGCATCCATCGGTGTGGCAGATGATCCCGCATCCTGGAGTTCTATTAACCAATCACCTGAGATATTGTGACCTTTGGCAGGGGCGGTTAATGTAGGTGGATCAATTTCGATGGATATGTGATTCGGTTGATTGTTGATGGTGACCGTCCCACCGGTTCCGTTGGCAGTACTGCTTGTGCCACTTCCGGCAGCCTGTGTTACCCAGGCAATTTTCCCATTGGATCCACCTACCGGTGAAGTGAGTTGTATCTTGAGGTTTGAGCCCGAATAAACAATTGCGAAATATCTTTTCTTTTCGTCATCTGGGAAAATTTTAAATCTCAAACTTAACTTGTCGGTCGGACCTGCCGGAACATCTGCTTTGGCATGAAAATTACTGTCCCCGTCGTTGCCGGCAGCAAACACCACGGAAAAACCCTGAGAATTGTTGGTAATTAGTGTGTCTATCGCCTGGGCATTGGCGGAAGATCCATCCATTTTTTCTGAAAATAACCCAAGGCTCAAATTGATAACAACTGGTTTGGGCGTAGTTAACTTTTTAGCTTCATTTAAAATATAGGAAATAGCGTCCATAATAAAGCTACTTCCACCAGTACTTGGTGCTGTTAAATTACTGTCGCTTGCTGTAAGACCAAACAACCGAACCGCTATAATATCGGCTTCAGGGGCAACCCCAATATAATTGAAAGCTCCATGACACCCCCCGGATTGTGAGCCATCACCGGCGCTGATGCCGCCGACATGAGTACCATGACCGTGTTCATCCAGATGGCGTACCGGTACCGCCGGACTGCCGCTTTGCAGGGTTTGATTAATCTGATTGGTGTCGTACTCAACGCCATAACCCAGGGGTACGGCTCCAATGTTGGCATCTGTTATTGCCCCGGGTACGGTTTCACTACCCTGCTTGGTCAGCGTTTGGTCCCAGATTTTAAGTATTCTTGTGGTATCGTCGGCTTTTCTAAAACTCTTGTGTCTGAAATCTATGCCTGTATCAACAATGCCGACGATCACATCTTTTCCGGTAAATCCGGAAAATGTAGAATCCGAGCGGCTCCAGACCTGGTTGGCTTTAATGTCCGGAACACTATCATCCAGTTGAATTTTATGAAGTCGCTGTTTTTCAATGCTGACAACGTTGCTGCTGTTTGCCAACGCTTCCAGGTCGTTTAAAGTAATTATTCCAAAAGCAATATGACCATACACAGAGGCTGGTTTGAACCCCAGCGATTTCAATTTTTCAATATCTCCTTTAAAATTTACCGATATATTAAGCGGTTTATCAAAATCAAGTGGTGGGCCTGCAAGAGATTCTTTTTGGGATTTAGTTTTTTTTAACTGGGCTTTGCGCGTAAGCAGGGATTGCAACTCGGGATCGAGGATAGCCATGGTAGTCGGTGTTCGTTGATGTTATGGTTATTAGACCAGATCCTGTAACTGGAAATATTGCCATTTTTACCGGGAATTGTCTAATTTTTAAATCAACATCTAAGTTTTATCATTTTTAAGAGAAGCGCAATCCCCAAAAATGGTGATTTAGACATTAAAAAAAATTCGCCATTTCAGAGTAAAACCATTTTGGAAGCTTCACGAATAAGCTGTGCGGTGTTTTTAACGCCAAATTTTCTGATCAGATTTTTGCGGTGTGAAATGGCGGTGTGATTGCTGATGAACAGCTTGCAGGCTATTTCTTTGGAAGAATAGCCACAGCCAATTAATTTCAGCACCTCCATTTCCCTGTCAGATACTTCCAGATCATTGTTCAAAATACACAGATCCGCTATCTCTCTTTTGGTGCCTTGTTGGGAACAGAAATTCAAATAGTCATTGAGTAATTTTCTTTCCGTCAAATCCAGGATAAGGTTGACAACCAGGTTGCTTTTATCCAACTTAACTGCTCTCTGTTCATGAGAAACCAACAACCAATGCCCGTTTCTGTGGCGAATTCGATATTCCATTTTATTGCATTCACCGTGCATAAAGGCAGAAATATCACTGCGTATTTCAATGAATTCCTGGTTAATCTTCAGATAATCTTCTTTGTGTATCAGCGAAAGCCAGAAACTTAGATTTCGATTTACCAGATCGCGGGGATCGTAACCCAAATAATTTTGAATTAAATGATTGAAAAAGGTGAAATGCTCTGTTCCAGTATTATAAATACTGATCATGGTATGTTGAAGGTCATTGAAATTTTTGAGCGTAAGGCTCAGTTCTTCCCGGAAAGAATTGGTTGAGACTGGTTTCACAATGATGGTGGTTGGTTTGGCTAATAAATTAGTAAAACTCTGGTATAATCGGTATTGTTCTCATCAAAAATATATAGAAAAAACTATTCAGCTACTTTTCCCTATCCTTTCTTAATGTATGAAACCTGTTTACATCACCCATTGGATTTAAAAATTTACACTGTTTATGCATGACATTAACCCACCTTGACCATGCATTAAAATTACTTTTTACCTTCCAGGATGCAGCGGCTTCAGTGCTTTGATTCTAAATTCCGCATATTCTCCTTACCGACATCCCACGACCATTTGCAGATTGGATTTTCATTCTGCCTGATTTATATCTCCTGAAATGGTTTAACAAAAATCATTTAATCCAATAATTCAATCTGAAGTGTTTGAGACATACCATTTGATCAGATTTTTCCAGACATTCTGTTTCACAATGCTTACTGGATTTTTACCGTTTTTTCAATCAATTTCAGTAGTTTCTGCTTTTTTAAAATATCAGAAAACAATGATCTCATCCGTAAACATAAACCCTCCCATCACATTTGGCGCAATAATCCGGATATACCTCGCATTGGTGTTTTCGCAATCGAAAGTAAATGTTTTAAAAATAAGGTCAGGATTGTCCGGACTTATGTTATGCGTTTGTTTTTTGTATGTGGTAAATGTTTTTCCATCCTCAGAAAATTCGATTTCCACATAAGATGGCAGGTAAACCCCGGGACCCGGCTGATGCATGAACCGGATGGAAATGGACGAAATGGGTTGAGCATTTTCCATGTCAACCGTCACGTCAAAATCATCCAAAAATCCCTGCCATTGTTTATCGGAATAAGTTAGCGAACCTCTCACTCCATTGGTCAGGGTCAGTTCTTTTTGAGCAGGGTAGGCGTCGCTCCATAAATTGTTGTAGATCACTTTTTTGCCAATGGCATGATGGTAATAATCGGTATAGGTCGTTGGTTTACCCTGCAAAAAACCATTTTTAAAAATCGCCGCCTTAATTTCAGTTTTTCCCGTGACGTAAAATGGTTTTGTGTACAATTCCGAAGTTGCTGTGGGATTGCTTCCGTCCAGTGTATACCGGATCTCAGGCTTGTATTGTTCGCTTTTAAAACTTATCTGGTTTTGCTTGTGCTCATAATCAGGCAGTGAATTTACGGTAAGAAAGGTAGAAGGTCGGCAGTAATTAATGTTTTTCCGTTGCAGTAAACGATAATGAAACTGAAGTCGTCTTTGAAAATCATCAAAATTTTTATGTTCTGCCGGTGTCCAGGCTACTTCTGCCAAAGCAAGGGCCCTGGGATAGGCCATGTATTCTACCTGATAAGTGGTTGGCATATATTCTGTCCAAAGATTTGCCTGCGTACCTAAAATATGTTTTGCCTGTTCCAGGGTTAAAATACTGGGGACAGGCTCATAATTATAAACCATATCAATGGGTAAAAATCCTCCAATCGCCTCCGGTTGCGTAGAGGGATCACTCTGGTATTTGTCAAAATAAGTTTCACCTGGCGTCATGACTACATCGTGGTCCTGTTTGACGGCTTTTATTCCTCCGCTTTCGCCCCTCCAACTCATCACCGTGGCATCATCTGGTAATCCGCCTTCTATAATTTCATCCCAACCCAAAAGTTTTCGCCCGTGTGCTTTTAAAAATTGCTCCATGTGCTTAATCAGATAGCCTTGCAATTCATGTTCGTCTTTGAAGCCTTGTTCTTTCATAAGAGTTTGGCATTTAGGGCATTGTTCCCAGGACTTGGTGCTGGCTTCATCGCCGCCGATATGAATATAGGTTGAAGGAAAAATATCCATCACTTCGGTCAGGATGTTTTCAAGGAATGTGATTGTTTGCGGGTTACCGATACAAAATTCACTGTTTTGATAGGGTTTGCCGGAGCAGGAAAGTTCCGGATACATGGCAAGCACTTCCTCCGAATGCCCCGGCATCTCAATCTCAGGAATTACCGTGATACCGCGCCGAGCAGCATATTCAACAATTTCTTTTGCATCTTCCTGCGTATAATAACCGCCATAAGCATTTGGATCCCCTTCTTCACTGTACTTTCTTGGGCTGTGCCACCATTCTTTCCAGGTATTATGCGTCCTGAATGCCGCTTTAGAAGTGAGTAACGGATACTTTTTGATTTCAAGACGCCATCCGGGACCGTCAGTGAGGTGCCAGTGAAAGGTATTGTATTTATACAGCGCCATCATATCAATGTATTTCTTTATAAAACTCACGGGAAAGAAATTTCGCGAAACATCCAAATGCATCCCCCTATAGCTAAATCGTGGATAATCGGTAATTTCAGCACAGGGTATTTTATTCATGTCTGGCTGCAAAAGCCGTAATTGTACAAGCGTAAACACAGCATGAATTGCTCCCTCAGCAGTTTCAGAAGCAATCGATACTCCTGTTTGTCCGATTTTGAGTATGTATCCTTCTTTCCCGAGATCTTGTGTCTCTTCGGCCTTTGAAAAAATAATGGCTGCCTCATTTTTTTGTGTTACTACGGCATTGCACAATTGAAGCTGCTCTTCCAGAAGTTTGGCTACGTCAGAAAATTCTGAGGGGGTAAAAATCTTAACCTCGGGTGACATCTTAAATTCTCCTTCCTTTTCAAGGCAATGCACAGGTTTTGGGATCAAATCCATAGCCCCTGGATTTTTTGCCATTTGTGCGTCGACTGATATTGACAAACCCATCAATCCCCACAAAAAAAACAGTTTTCCCATGAACAATATTTTATTTGAAAAAATCATAATTGTACAGTTATCATTGTTGGATTTAAAACTTCTGATTCTTAACACCGCCTATCGACTTAAAAACAAAACTCTTCATTCACTCCCTATCACCACGTCTTCCATTCTTTGTTCTGGGGTAACCATTAATTTTTCAATTTTACCCTTTTTGTAAATACATTCTACCGTAGTGTTATAGGGCGCATTGAGTTTAAAACTCACATCCCAATTTTTTGGCCAGGCAGGAAATAACCTTATTTCCTTGTCATCACATTGAATCAACATCAGTTGCGTGGCTTTCAATAAAACACTTCCATGATCCTGGTCGGGTACCCAGTCATAATTAGGCCCCCAAAAAGCCGGGAAACGACTTTCTTTATCCCAATGAGAAGCCCTGTTCACGATACCAATCTTTGCATCATTTGTTTTACCGAGCAACGCAGCCCAAATATCATCCTGCCGCCAGCCTTCATACCCCTGAGGTCCTCTATGGTCCCAGGCATTTACTGCCAGATTCATGTCCGGTTTTCCTAAACCGAACAATTTAAATGGAAATACGGCATACAGTTCGGGATTTTCTACATTCGATTTATTTTCAAATTTATCGGCGGGGGCCAGCATTTTCATATTCCCGACTTGACGGGTAGGAATGTCCGGTAAAATTTCATTCAGTTTCATGACTAAATTTTTAAGCCGTTCCGAAACCAGTTCCTGCGGCAACATCTTTATTCTATGGAGTAAAAAATGGACTCCGGCAATTTCAGGTAACGCATTGGTACATTTCCACCATGTTTCCAGTGCCTGTGATGGCTCAAATTTTAAATGTCCTGTTTCATCCAGTGTATAATGTTGGTCAAAAAACAACAATATTTGTTCTGTCAAAGGCAACAGGGTATCAGTAGCAAATTGTTTTTGTTGCGTGTAAGCATAATATTCAAACATCAATGCAGACAACTCCAATCCGCTCACCCATTCATATTTGTGATAGCCGCTTGCCTGTACCTTATCCGTTGTTTCTTCCAATGATATCTTCCCCCAGGATTGGGTAAATGTGCTGCCCCAAAAATAGGTGCATTCGGGATAATACGCCCCCTCGTGACCAAAAGAAACACGTGTTCTATACTTTTCCAGGGGTAGTTGTGCAAAATAGGTTTTAAATAAAGGCCGCATCATATCTATGTCGCCGGCAGCGGCCATGGTCCAATAAGGCAATCTGGTATTTTGCCACCAGTAACCCGTACCCCATCTGCGATAATCGGCGAATCCTTCTGTTCCCGGATAGTCTACCGTGAAAATAGAACCATTGAACTTTATCGGAAAATTTCCCCTGCCCCCACAGCCATTTATAAATCGTTGCAGGGCATAACCTCTTGTAATCAGTTTGCCGGTATTTTCTTTCCCATTCGGGGTGTCAGTGGTATCCGCATTGGTAATATTGATCCAACTTCTGTTCCAGAATTGATGCCACCATGCTGTATTCAGTCGATACAGATTTTTAGTTGATGCAATGTGTTTTTGATCAATCAAAGTATCAATGGACGCAATCCATTTTTCAGGGTTTGTGGGTTGTTGCGTGAGCACGGCAATTTGCAATGTACGTCGCTTACCGGAGTTGCTAACCAATGTTGTATCATCTTCTTTCCTGAAATTGTTGCCAGTCATGGCCGCTCCAAATATTCTGTCTTTTAAAGGATTTTTCAATGGAAAATTTTCCAATCCCTGCATTTTCAGGTTCAGTTTAAATCCTGACTCTTCAGGGTTGTGATGATACCAAACAATTTTATCAGATGCTTTCACAAGCTCATCGGGATGAATAATCGTAGGGCCATACAGTTCAGGAAAATAATTCAAATCACTCACCTCCAATTTTTTCAACGTGTCAATTTCATTTCTCCATATTTCCGTGTGAGCAGTCAGTTTGGTTGTCCTCGGCACTTTTGCATCGAGGTGTATCACAGGATGATTAGCATCCACCCAAACTTTAAACTTGAATGTATTAGT
This sequence comes from uncultured Cytophagales bacterium, assembly GCA_963711495.1. Classification (GTDB taxonomy): domain Bacteria; phylum Bacteroidota; class Bacteroidia; order Cytophagales; family Cyclobacteriaceae; genus CAVQEK01. The sequence continues at coordinate 2,412,240 of CAVQEK010000004.1, read as the reverse complement.
GCCGCTCCCAGCCCGGATATTGATTCCGCCATTATAAATATCTAAGGTTTGTTCAAAAATATCCTGGTTGGAAAATGGGTTTGGCGATATATTGACAACGACCTTCCCTATTTTTAATAGCCTCCCGTTTTCATCCCAGGCATCGGTTTTACTGATGTAAAAGCAAATGTCCCCGTTTGCCTCTGTCCAGACATTTAATCCGATATCCCCATTTCCCAATGGCATAGAGGAATGTGAACTGCCGCCAACAGTTTTCCAAACAATGTTGTTTTGCTGGATCCTTGACGCAAGATCTGTCTTCTGGGCAAAAGCGTCTTTTTGCACGACCAGAAAAACAAAAAAGCAAAAAGACATATGAAGTATATTCCGATAATTAATTTTTTTCATGACAAACAGGTGATTTAAGTTTCACAACCTCTTATTCTTAAGTCGTTATCCCTAAAAAAGTAGGCAGACCAAAGTTGAATCGCGTGTCTTGGCCATCGTGATATAATCCCAAAGTTGTCCCAGCCAAAAACAACAACGCTCTGAAATTTTCAAGACTCGTTGAAAATCAAATGCCAAAGTTATAATCCGGGCATTGATGTAATTACCCAATGGATAGCTTTTTTCTGAATGCATCCAATTTTACGTGGTCTTAGGCAAATCCTTATTGACGATTTTGAGTTGAAACAGGTCCTATGTCCGTAGCAAAGCGGTTTTATCGGCCAAATGAAAACTCCCATAGTACTGTCTCATCCCTCAGTTTAGAAATGATCCTATTCCGTATTTGGAGTTTACTCTGAAGTATTCTTCACCAATATTTCTGCCCTAATCATTATGCCTGCTGCACTTCTTTATACTTTTCAACCCCTAACGTCATCAACTTAATTCCCAGTTACAAGAATGATCCATCTGTCAATTCAATCCACCATGACCTCGATAAAGTTTAATAGGACCGTCCAGTTTAAGTTTCAGGACGGTAACATATTTATCCAGAACATTTTCAGGAACATTGACATAAACCAAGCCTGGGACCGGACTCCACGATATTTTCCCGACAATTTTATGCGTGAGTTTTGTGTCGTTACCCATCACAGTTATATCTTCGATCTTGTTGATTAATCCTTTCAGCATAACCGGTCCCGTAATATGTCCATCCAGGAAAAGGTACAGACTTGTTGAATCCTTCGACAGAGTCGTCGGGCCATAAAAATGCCCCTGTGGAATTCCAGCAACAGTATTAAAAATGGCTTCACTGTGTTTTTTATTCCAGGCTCCCAGTTCCTTTAAAACATGAATCTGCTCTTCCGGAATTGTTCCATCAGCTTTGGGCCCCATATCCAAAAGCAAATTTCCGCCTTTCGAAACCACATCAGCAAATATGGTGATGATTTCGTACGGCGTTTTCCAGTTATCATCATGTTGAAAACCCCAGTTGTCGTTGGTGGTCATACACAATTCCCACCAGTTGTATTTTGGCCGGCTAACCGGAAAATTTTGTTCCGGAGTTTCATAATCGCCATAACCCTGCAAACGCCCGTTGATAATTGCTTCCGGATTGTGTTTCAGAATAATATGTCTAATTTTCTGTGATTCCCATTCTTCAGCACTGTGTTCCCAGTCACCGTCGAACCACCATAAATCAGGATTAAACTTTTGACTTATTTCCATAATCTGTCCCTGGAAGAAAGCCCTGAACCGGTTCCAGCGATCGTAATCCTCATCCACTTTGTAACGTGAACTGTCCTTCAGAAACCCCGGATAATCGGGATACGACCAGTCGATAAGCGAAAAATAAGCACCACATTTGATGTTTCGCTTGCGCAATTCTTTAAAGAATGGTTCAATCATATCGCGCTTTGCCGGCGTGGCTTTTACAATGCTCAAGTCATCCATTTTGGTGTCGTACATGGCCACGCCATCATGATGCTTGGTGGTGATTACAGCATACCTGGCACCACTCTCCTGAATCAGATCGGCCCAGAAAGCAGGATCGTAATTTTTCAGTGTGAAACCTTTCAGTTGTTTCATATAATCGGCATAGCTGATTTCTTTATTATGAAAACTCCACGATTCACCGACTCCGTCAACGGCATAAATTCCTTCATGAATAAATATTCCCAGTTTAGCATCAGCAAACCACCTCATTTTATCGGAAATGGTCTTCGGATCAATCTTGCCCTGTGCAAACCCTGAGCATGGTCCTATTAGCAAAAGAAAATAAATAAACAACTTTCCATTTCTTTTCATGCTCATAAACTTTTGATTATAATTTTTAAACATACTTTTATTAAATGAGATGTGGATTTGACAATACAACCTTTCTAAAACCTTTATTGAAACTACCTGCCCCTTGGTTGAATATTTTTTGCTCACGTTCCGGCCATTATTCTAAAAACCTGCAATTAATCCATCATTTAAACCCAACCCGGCCAAAAAACTAAGGTTATCAAAATAGATAATCATTTCATACACATAATCTGCTACACAGCGCCGGAAAAATTCATTGTCCGTGATATAAATCTTCGAAAACCGTTCTTCAAAAAAACTGCAAATATAGGTGACCAAAAAGTTAAAGGTTATCCGGATAAAGATATCAATTTATTGTTTTTGGACAGCCATGATCCACATTAATTGTTATTAAATAACCAGTTTCGGCGCTATTAACAGGTCCTGCATAATGAAGAATTCTAAGTCAATCCACAACATCTTCCTTTTATTCGCAATTAGTTGCTACAAGGAATACACTGCGAATTATTTGACTATACCTCAATTCATTAATTTTTACTTTAATAGAATAACGCTCAAAGGTGAATAAGCATGAAGGTCACCATCAAATTTCCCATTCACAATTTCAATCGGGGCGCCGGTTGCTTCTCCACGAAGCGTTACCGGTTGGGCTAATTTAAATTTACTGCCTTCTGGCAAAGTCACTTTTATTTTATCGCTGACGCCAGCCTGCTCCCAAAGACGTAAAACTATCCCTTCACCATCCGGATTAGGCCCAAAAGCAGTCACCGCGACTCCTTTGCGCGACAAACCAAGACCGGTGTGGGTAACAGGTAATTTACCATTCATTTCTTTTGAACATGCAACCTGTAATGGCACTCCTGCTTCCTGGGATGGTGAATATAAAGTGCTTTCAGTTGCATATTTATCATACGACCATATCCGCACCCTTGCACACATTCGTTGGCCATTGCCAATCCAGGCGGGGAAATTGGTCCGCCAATGGTTGTTGTAAAGGTTCAGATACAGGTACGGTTTTTGGGGTTCGTAACGTAGATCAAATTTATATTCTCCAGGTTCTCCCAAACTTACTAAAGGTGCATCCGGGGAAAAGACGCCAACACCAGATCCACTTACACCATTATAAATTGCCACGCCATTATTGACCCACCACATGTGATAATTGGCATTGTTGGTTATCATATCCAGCACCGGATCGACATCGGCACCTAGCCGGCCAAGTCGAAATTTCGGATTATCGATTTTAAATGGAAGACAAATCCATGCCGCTTCCGGCCAGGTGTCTGGTTGCTTCTGCCAACTTACCTCAAGTTCGGCAATGGGGATATATCCTGAAAGGGTCAATGAAATAGTGATTTGTTGCGGTTGTCCTGAATCCAGTATTATTCTTCCTGTCAACACTGCCTTCACATCGATGTCCGTTTTTTCCACACTCAATGTCATGTGCTCAGGAAGTGTTGAATGATAATCAACATCCTGAGGCATATCATAAGCAACAAAAGCAAACCGATGTGCTTTATATTGAGGATAGAGTGATTTATCAATCCAGTCAGAAAGTTGTTCATAACCAAACCGTTCATAAAAATACTGACCGAAACCTTGGGGTGCATGGGCATCGACCAACTCTTTACCTATTTTTTTATCAATCAGGCTGGTGATTCTTCCGTGTTCTGCATCAATTGTTGCCTTAAAAAATGGACTCTCAATGATACCCAAACCTTTATCCGCCACCATTTCCGGAATATTTACTTTTTCTTGTGAAGCCACATAGGTGCGATAACCCATTGGCGGAATATCATTCACGACAAAGCGTGACATTGGAGCGGTGTCCTCAATGGCGGGATATTCGTGTGATACGGCAATTGCCGGCCCCCCCTCAGCGGGTTTGATCGAATTAAAATCACTGCCAAAGGTAAGTCGTGTATCAAGAATTATTTCGCCACCCCGTTTCCAGGGAAGTGGATTGTATACTACTATGCGGTTCTGGTCAATATCTATGTTGTCAGCGAGAGAAGCAACAGCATCCTTGTAGGGATTGGTCACCAATTCCTGAACACGGTTTATATAAGCGGCATGATCTCTCCATGAACCTTCCATCAGTTTATATTGTGGAGGCAATCCCTTTTCCCACAGTTCTTCCCACGCTTTCCCGTATGGAACTTTGACATAATGCTGATTGGCAAGCCCCCAGGTATGTTCACTATAAAGCAAACTTTGTTCGTATGCCTCGGCTATCGTTTTACGAAGGTCAGGTCGGTACATCCCCCAAATAGACTCAAGTGTTGATAATTCGTCCAATCCACCAATGGCAGGTCTGATATGCTGGGCCAGTTTACTGGATTCAGGCATACTCATGCTCCCATGTATCCAAACATCGCCAATATCCGAGCGTATTACTGGTAGTTTACTCAAGTCTTCCCGTAACATTATTTTGGCAAAATCATCCATGCTCCCAACTTGTGCCTCTATTCCCCTGTTTTTATAAAATTCCAGATCTTTCGCAACGGTTTCCGGGTCTGGAGGTCCCTGATTATCACCTGTCATGTTAATGTATATCCAGGTTTTGTAAGACCAGTTTTCCGGGGGAAGCGGTTCGCTGCCATATCCATTGTTATACAGTGTGAGCAAACGAGATCCGTCTGGACCTTCCCACCAAAAAATGGGTGGTAATCCAAGCGTCTTATTGACAACAGGACCTCCCATGTGGTAAAACTTTATACCCGCATGCGCACAGAGCGTCGGTATCATCCATGATTCACCAGGTACATCACTCATCTTAGCACCGATCGATAGCGGCTGACCATATTCTCTGGCCAATGTCGATGAGATATTGAACCCACGCACCATACCCTCAAGATCCGCTGTTTCAACATGCATCGAAAAAGGAAAAGCATGTATGGCAATATTTTCATTTCGAATGGCCTGTTCAATTTTAATTTTACGTTCCGGCGCCTGCCCTTCAAATAGGATCTGTTTCATTGGCCAACCCGAAAGCGTCCAAACAAATTGTTTCTCTTTGGGCTGTTTACTATTTTTTTCAATTACATCAAGCAAATGATCTGACATCGAAGTTTGATACTCGTGCACTACCTGTTGCACTGTTGCTGAATATCCAATATCAAAATGTGTTTTGTAAACGATAATCACATTTTGCAACGCTGTTTGCTGAAGCTGTTGTTTTTGGACCACTAGCTTATCTTTGGCAGTTTTTATATTTGGCAGTGTAGTTGTTGTACCGTAATTCTGTGCCGCAGAAGAAAACACAAATACTTGCAGAAGAACAAGAAATCCAATTGATCTAGTAACTTTTTCCACGATATTGATGCTCCTTTTTCATATTTAACACAATCAGATTTCTTTTCATCCCCGAGGCCATCATTTTCCGATTTTATTGATTTGATTGTTCTCCCGATAATAATCAATTTTGGGGAAACATTCATTTTCCTGAATAGAAATATGATAGGAATATTTTGCGTTTGCAGGTAGAATACAGAAGTACCCTTAAATCAGGGTTTAAGAATAGAGTGCACCGGAATGTTCTGCTTTTTAATGATAAATCAGCGGTTATTTCAATTTAATCTACAAGATCGACCACTAATTTACCGGATTTATTGGTAACCGGTAATGATATTTCCAAAACACCAGGTAAAGGACTGGTAACTTCAGCTTTGTCACCATTGAATAAAACACTGTACTTCCTGGCCGGATTCATACAAACAATCATGCTCCGTTTATGTTTCGCCGTGGCCTGATCAAAACTCAGTGAAGCCTCATAGGAATCCTTTTCATTTGAAAACGATTGTTGTTCAATCCAGACTTCAAATCCCGTGGTCACCGTTCCGGGTTTATAGTATGCATCGAACCAAGCGAGCACAGGGGTCGACAACCCGGAAAATTGATGCCAGCCGGCTCCCCTACCGGATTTTGCAAAGAAATGTTCGAAGGTATAGTAGCTCTCATCGGTTTCGGTTTTCCATACATCCAATGCTTTCGAAGCAATTTTGAATGCCAGGTCAGGCTTACCCAAATCGAGCATGGTTTTCCACATAAACCATTGATGAGGCATCCAAACGGTACCATTCCAATAACCATCGATTTTATAATACGGTGCCGACTGGTCCACAACACCGATGCCTGCCGGTGTCCACATGTGGTCTTTAGAAAAAATCCGATCGAGCAAGACATCTTCCTGGTGTTTGGAACAAATACCCGAAAAAAGTGGGTATGCTCCATCCAATCCCATATTGTAGATTTTGCCACTTTTTGAATCTTTAAAAAAACCAGTTGGGTTTCCCTGATCATCGTGTGTCACATAGCTGAAATAACCAGCTTGTTCATCCCAGGAATATTTCTGTAAAGCATTGGTAAAAAGCGCAATATCTTCATCATACTTTTTAATATCCTTTTTCATGTCCAATTCCTGGGCCACCATTCGGAGTATTTTGGCCACCCTGATGATTTGGGCAGTTGTGATGACAGGCGCCACTTTATCTTCGAGCTTGAGATCGTGAACGGCCACTTGGGCAGGGTAATCGTCCCATCCGCCGGAATTATAAAAATAATCCCATGTCTTCAGCAAATTCGATTTGAGGACACGTGTTGTAGAACTACCCAAACTCCCGGACATAAATTCGTAATACTGCTTAAGTCTGGGATAAAAATAATTGAGCAAATCTCTTGATTGGGTTTCATTCCATAAATCATAGAATGCATACATCTGAACTGGTACGGGAGAACCATGATGGATAAATGCCGATTGACTTCCGGCTGGTGTTGTATAGGCATTTAAGCACTCCAACGCTTTTTTTGGATCGATCTCAGTTAATCCAATCGCTTCAAAACCACTGTCCCAGGTGTACAGGCTATTCCACCATTTCCCAGGTGTGAAATGCCTGATGTAGTTTCCCTGAGTATAGATCGGATATACAATGTTGGACAGCACGGCAGCGCGCATCATTTTTTGGCTAAAAACATATTTTTCCCCTTCGGGAAGTATGCCGGAAAAAGGGTTATCGGCAAAGGTGTCCTTATCTTGTAAAAGTTTTCTTTTGGTTTTAAAATCATTTAGCCTCTTTTCAACCGATGCTTTATTTCCAGAACAAATCATACCATAAATTGTCCTTTCAGAATTAGGCTGCATTTCGATTGGCCTCAAGTAAACATCGGTAAAATGGCCGAGGCCGTTACCCCGAAATATATTTTGAGTATGATGGTGCACATTTTCCCTAAAAAATATATCCAACTCGTCATTAAGGAACTCACGGACTTTAAAAGGAGAAAAATCCCAGGCTATGCCATATTGAGTGGATATATCTGGATAGTGGAGCATTAAATTGGAGTTGGCGGTGTCCAATGCTATTTCCGGCCTGAAACGCTTTTCAACATTAACAATTTGGCTTTCTTCTACGTCTTTTTTGGGACCATAGAAAAACCCATTGAGTTCAATGCCAGCCCCTCCCTGTGACTCTAACCGGAGTGTTTGGTTTCCTTCCCGGGTCACTTCATAGGGCAGCGATAATAATTCAAACTCACCAGTACCCTGGAAAGTGACCATTTGGTTAATTAATCCGGAACATTTGAACGACACTTTTGTGTTTTCCCCCAGCCGGTATCGAAAGCACAATTCACCCTTTAGCTGTTGTTTTGAAATGGGCAAAGTATAGGTTACAATGTCCTGTTGATCATCGCCAAAGTTTTTTGCTATGGCGCTACTTCCAATATAACTGTCGTTTCGCTGTTCGGCCCTAAACCAACCGTTATAGACCAGGTCATCGCTTGGACGCGGGTTTGCAAAGGTGAGGTTTTCATATGCAATGCCATTTACCCAGGTAACGTTTTCCGAATGTTTGATTTCAAATTTCGGATAGTCACTGGGATAATCGAGATATGACATGGCATCCAGTGTTAAATTCTGGGGAAGGGAAGTGTGGTTCACACAATTCATGCTGATCAGGACGGTTGAAGAATCAAGGACGGAATAGGTGACGTCAACATACACCTGATCTTTCCACTCCAATTCGTAACGGTAAGTAATTCGTCGCATGTCGGCCGATACTTTCCAGGGGTAGTAGCCCGATTCGAAAAGCACATTGGGGACCAATACCTTATTTCTATAATAACCCGGCATGACCGACACATCAAACCGGACCCCTTTTTGCATATCCGGAATATGAGAAATGCCGGCGTAATGTTTGGAATATGGTCCCCAGGGAGATAGTGTGATAATATCGTGTGTATTTGTCAATTGATTGAAATCCACATCAGTAAACGAAAGCTGTTGCGCCATTATTGAATGGAGAGAAATGACCCAAAGTATGAATGAAATAAATATACTCTTCCTCATAAGGATATAAAAAACGCTGCCGAAGAAATCCGGCAGCGTTTGTTTTATTTTAATTTTATTAATAACCAGGGTTCTGGGTGATCTTTTCTTTATTAATATCAATCTGACTTTGTGGAATTGGAAAAATCATATTATTTTCTGTAAGCGGTGGTGTCTTTATTCCAATTTCATCTGCCTTGGCATTCAATACAGGAATTGCACGTCCGGTACGCACCAAGTCAAACCAGCGCTGTCCTTCAAAGGCAAACTCTACACGCCGTTCGTGCTCCATGGCCAAGCGGAAGGCTTCCTGGTCAGCTACAGTGGCACTTGTCTTATCGGCCAAACCAGCCCTTTCGCGGACCATGTTTAAATACTTAAAGGCATCGCCATTAGCGTCATAACCTGCCTCGTTCAGGCATTCGGCATACATCAGTAAAACGTCAGAATAACGAATGACCGGATAATTGTTATTATTGTCACCACTCACGGTTGGGTTATCGTGGTATTTGGAAACATAATAATAATCAATGGTTTCCCCCGATTCATTGACATAGGATGTTTGCATGGAAGCGTCCTTGCGGAGATCACCTGGCTCGTAAGCCTGTCCCATATCAATTGTAGGGCGGTTATTGCCTCCGCCTCCAAATTGGATGACCGCATTTCCCGAGTTTTCAGGAGCAAAACTGTTCGGCAAGTTATTCCCTTCGCCGATCGAACCTGATTTATGTTGAATGTCAAATATTGACTCCTTATTGTTTTTGTTGTCAGGGTTGAACACATCGGCATAAGAAGGCAGGAGGCCATAGATTTGTGAATCGATAACGCCTTTGAATTGCGTGGCGGCATCGGCATATTTATGTTCCGTCAAAAGGACCTTACCCAGCAAGGACATCGCCGCGCCCTTTGTAGCCCGCCCCAAATCAGCCGGGGCATATTCGGTTTTGGTCTTTAAACCGTCAATAGCTTCGCCCAGATCTTTTTCAATTTGTGCATACACATCGGCTTTGGGGTCGCGGCCATATTCATAACCTTGATCAGGATTGGTTATTTCCGTGAGCACCAAAGGCACATCCCCAAACATGCGAACCAGGTTAAAATAAATTAAAGCCCGGATAAATTTTGCCTCTGCCTTGTATTGCGTTTTTAAATCGGCATTGAAATCTACGGCATCAATCCTGTCCAAAATGGCATTGCAGCGTGATATGCCTATGTAGCTGTCGTTCCAAGCAGCGGAAATATATGGATTGGTAGTGATCAGGTAGAACTTATCGAACTGGTCCTGGTCTGTAACTGATCCGGAAACCACAGGAGTCGTGTCATCGGATGGAATATCCCCGAAAACATAGATGTTGCCATAAACCCCCCCGTGCTGCAGGGAGCCATAGGCGCCACTTACTGCGTTTTTAAAATCATCGGGAGTCTTATAGAAATTGGTTGTGGCTATATCGGAAATAGGCGCCAAATCAATAAAGTCCTTGCTGCACGATGCAAAAAAGAAGATACAGGTCAGCGAAATATATAATATTTTAGTTTTCATAGTTTTATAATCAAGTAGTTAAAAACCCAGGTTCAAACCCACAATGAATGTTTTTGCCAACGGATAGGAGCCGTAATCTACCCCGCCCGTCAAAGGCCCTTCATAATTGCTTACTTCAGGATTGTACCCAAGATACTTCGACCAGGTAACTGGGTTTTGGGAAGACACATAAATCCTGGCAGTCTGAATTTTCACCCTTTCAAGATAGGTTTGTGGAATCGTATATCCAAGGGTAACGTTTTGGATCCGTAAAAACGAACCATCTTCTACCCAACGGGAGGAAACGGCATTGTTCTGGCCGGTGGTACGAGAATTGGCGCGGGGAACTATCCCGTTCCCTGGATCTTCCGGGGAATGCCAGCGGTTGAGTATGGTGGTGAGGTTGTTCTGGCTGCCCTCGAGGTTTTCGTAGAAACGACGGCCCAGGTTAAGGATCTTTCCACCCTCGACGCCATTGAAGACAATATCCAATTCAAATCCCTTATACGTAAAGGTATTGGTGAACCCATAAATAAATTTGGGCTGGTTGTTGCCAATGAGCGTCCGGTCATCAGGATTTAAAACGCCATTGCCATCCACATCTTCAAATTTCACGTCGCCTGGCTTCGAATCGACAAAATGTGGATAGGAATCAAGGTCTGCCTGGTCTTTAAAGACACCGATCTGTTTGTAGCCGTAGAAATTTCCAATGGGTTCCCCGATAACGGTCATATTTGTTTGGCCAACACCCGATCCACTCAGAATTGGGTCACCACTGGGGCCTAAAGCTACTACCTCATTGCGGTTAAACGAAAGGTTTGCATTCGTGCTCCAGGTAAATTCACCGGTTAAATTGTGGGTATTTAGTGCAAATTCCCATCCTTTATTTTTCATTTCTCCAATATTTTTTACTGAAGAGCTAAAGCCGGTAAGCGTAGGAACGTTGACATTTAACAACAAATCAGTCGTCCGCCGAAGATAATAGTCGGCAATGAAATATATCCTGTCATTGAGAAAACCCAAGTCTATGCCCAAATCGGTCTGGCGGCTTTTTTCCCATCCCAATAAAGAGTTGCCAAGTGTGGAGGCACCCAAACCATTGGCCAACTGATCGCCCAACACATAGTTGTCAGGCGATAACAAACCTACATAGGGATAGTTGTTGCTAAACGCATTGTTTCCTGCCAGGCCATAACTGACCCGGAGCTTGGCTTCTGAAACATATTCCAGGTTTTTCATAAAAGGTTCCTGCGACAGCCTCCAACCTAATGATGCTGCCGGGAACGTGCCCCAGCGATTGTCGGGGCCAAATAATGATGAACCGTCCCGGCGAATGGAGAAATTAACCAGGTATTTGCCGTTGTAATCATAATTTATCCGTCCAAAATAGGATGCCACGGAATTCTCTGTTTTAGAGGAAGAGCCTGAATTTACAGTGCCATAATTCAAAGTTTGGACTACGTCATTTGGGAAATTGATCGCGCCGGCACTACTGCTTTCGTAATAATACCTGGTTGCTTCCATGCCCAAAAGCACATCAAAATTATGTACTTTGTTTATGGTATGGGTAAACGAAAGTGTTTGGTTGAAGAGGTATGAAATATCCATAGATGAGGACGCACCGCCCACAGCCTGGTTCGGTGGCAGCAATTGATTTAATGGCATCCTGGATGTCCGGAATGTGTTTCCTCGATCGTCGTTATACGCCATATTCCCCGACATCCTATATGTCAGCCAATCGAATAAATCGTATTCGGCATACGCATTTGCAAGGAGGTTCAACATTTTTGACTGGTCATTATTTTCATAAATGTTGGCTATAGGGTTGGTCACGCCAGGCCAGCCATAGGGTGGCGCCAGTTCCTGTTGAGATGACCATTGTGAGCCGTCTGCACTGTAAACAGGCGCCATGGGCGCAGCAGACAATGCGGCATTTATTATTCCATTGCTTGCCCAGTGGCCGTCTGTTTTCACGTTCTCCTGTACACGATAGGTCGGGTTAATATCCAGGCCCATTTTAAATTTCGGGGTGATATTCACATCTATATTAGACCGAAAGGTATAGCGGTCCAGGGTTGATTTTTCAACGATGCCGTCCTGTTTCATATATCCTCCGGAAACCAGAAATCGCACTTTGTCATTGCCTCCCGACGTGGTAAGTTGATAATTGCTGATAGGGGCGGTACGGAATATCTCCGATTGAAAATCCGTGTAAGGCAGGTTTGCCACCTTGGTGGGGTCATCGAAATTGAACCAATCGAAGAGGTCACCCTGCGGATAACGCAGTCTTTCCGATGGTTGAGGACGAACGCTGTTTGGGTCAGTTGGTTGTGCACCAGGGACGCGTTCCAGGTAGGCATTGTTCACCGCCTCCTTATTAAATTCCGCAAATTGTTGGGAATTGAGGACGTCAACCTTTTTTGTCACTTGCTGGATTCCTGTATATGCATCAAAGCTCAATGAAGTTTTTCCGGGTTTGCCCCGTTTGGTAGTAACCATAATAACCCCATTGGACCCGCGTGAACCAAAAATTGCCGTGGACGAAGCATCCTTCAGAACATCCACTGATTCAATTTCATTGGCCGTTAAAGTTGAAAACACCTCGGGAGACACGATGTTGCCATCAACCACAATCAACGGACTTGTGCCGGCGCTTATAGACCCGAAACCACGTACTTTTATCGCCGGGGTGCTTCCTGGATTGCCGGATGTTTGCTGAACAACCACGCCAGGAAGCTTACCTTGCAGCGAGGTCGCCACATTGGATGTGGGTATATCTTTGAAATCCTTTGAAGAGACTGAAGTAATTGCTGCGGTAACATTCGACCGTTTCATGGTGCCATACCCTACGACTACAATTTCATTCAATGCCTTTACATCGGGAACAAGTGCGACATTTAAGGTGGATTGACTGCCAACAGTGATCGATTCGGATACAAATCCTACAGAACTAAATTCCAGCACAGTCTCGGCGCCTGGCACATCAATTTTATAATTCCCATCTACATCGGTCACTGTTCCTTGTGAAGTTCCTTTCACAATCACATTCACGCCTGGCAGCCCACTGTTGTCTTCCGATGAGGTAACGCGCCCTGTGATGGTCATGCCTTGCAATATGATTTCCAGGGCTTCTTTTTGTTTCGAGGCGTCCTTCTTGAGTCCCACGTGGATGCTGTTGTTTACTTGCCGGAACTTCAGGCCTGATTGTTTTGAGATTTCCAGCAGCACATCGGCCACGGAAGTTTCATTGAATTTGCCTGAAATTTTGGCTTCGGAGTCGATGTCGTCTTGATTGTAGGAAAAATTATAATCGGTCAGGCCCTCTATAGCATGGAAGATCTGGCCAATACTTGGATTGCTGAGGTGGAGGGAAACACTGGTTTCCTTCACGCTCTTAATGGATTGTGCCTTGGAAGAAAAGGCCAATAATGACCCTGCTACTAAGACATTGAATGCGAATCCATAAAATGTTAGTTTCGACAACATTATTATTTGCCGTAGTATGGTTTTTTTCATAATTTTAAAAAGGTTAGTTATTCGTAATTAATCCAATAAAAACCTTCGCTGCACCGTCCAAAGTTTAGCGGAGGTTTTTTATAATGCCTTTGTCACGAACTATTCATGGTTCCCTGAATTTAATTGTCACATTTTTTCCTGCGATGGAATAATCGAAATCATCCACAAAACTCAACCCTTTCAGTACATTGTCCAGGGTCTCGTTCACAAATTTCCCCGAATATTTTTTGTCGATTTGGGGCTGTTCGTTGAATGTGAATTGGACATCATACCATTCTTCCAGCCTGTTGGCCACTTCCCTGAATGGTGCGTCTTTGAAGTAAAGTATACCATCGGTCCAGCCAAATATGGCCACGTCCTCAAATCCGGCCACATTTCTCCTTCCCGTATTAAGGTCTACAGTTAACATTTCACCGGGTTTTAACAAAACCGGGCTGGCGTCTCCATGTGGGCCGCCTAATTTCTCAACCTTCACTTTTCCACTCCGTAATCCAACTGTGATATGCCCACTTTCCTTGTCGGCATCCACCACGAAGCTTGTCCCTAATACTTCAGTCATATAATCCCCCGATGCCACGACAAATGGCTTGCTGGCATCTTTCACCACCTCAAAATATGCTTCACCTTCCATGCTTATTTTCCGTTCCCCACCGGTAAATTTGCTGGGAAAGGTTATTTTGGAGCTTGCGTTGAGGATCACTTTCGAACCGTCGTCCAGATAAAAACTCAGCTTCTGGCCTTGACCGGTGGATTTGGTCAGCATTTCCGTAACAGCCATACCGGTTTGAACCTTATGTTGTTCATAAGACCGCCAACTCAGAATGGAAATGAAGGAAATGAGGAACAACATCGCGGCAACCTTTAGCATTCGGACTACATCAAGACGTCTCACAAAACTTTCTTGCCGCCGTGGTTTCCTGTTTTTTTCGGCGAATGACGACAATGCTTCGTTGCCCAGAGAAGATTCTTTAACGTCATCTTCCAACGTCATAATTTTCATTTGGAGTTTTTTCAGGACTTCATCATCATCCCACAGGAATGTTTGGTTGGTGTTGCCTTTGAAATACCGCTTTACCTCCTGCTCCACTTCCATTTCAGAAGCTTCCGTGCGAAGCCATTCCATAAAGCGTATACGCTCTGTCTTGGTGGCTTCTCCACTAAAAAACTTTTGGATGAGGGTTTTGTCCATTACAAATCGCAGCTTTTATAATGGAATACCCTTGCGGGGAAAAAAATACGTAATGGGAAAAGGGATTTTTTTTATATGGCCCAAAAACAGTAGAACAAAACAAGCACGAAAAAGCTTAGTTTGGACCGGACTAATTTGGTGGCATGGTAGAGGTGGTGTTCTACGGTGCGCCTGGATAGTTTTAGCATATTCGCCACTTCATCCACCTTCATGCCGTCCAACCTGACCATTTGAAATACCTTTTTTCGTTGAGGCGAAACCTCGTCCAATATTTCATTTAAACGGGCAAGCGATTCATGGTAATCGATGGTGTTTTCCACATTGTTTTCTAACAATTTGTTTCCTGCTGTAGCCTCGAATATGTAGTGTATCCGGTTGCTTTTGGCACGCAAAAAATTCAATGTGGTGTTTTTTGTAATGGTCACCAGATAAGCTTCCAGTGAAAGATCCGGGTCAATGTGCCCCCTGTTTTTCCACAGCTTAAAAAAAACTTCCTGGACCATTTCTTCAGCATCGTTGTGGTCTAGGAAGAAGTTTCTGGCCACGCCATAAACTTTTTTGGCATAAAGGTGATACACCTTTTCGAAATAGTCCTGATTTCCAGTGGCAATACCCCGGGCCAATTCCTGTTGATCATTGTTAAATATATGCTTATTGATATCCATAATCCCTGAGACGGATCAAATATAATGATAATGGATTAAATTGTACAGAAAACACCGGGGATAGAATGGGGATAACACAGAAACAGTGATAAACGCGAATAAAGGGTGGCACGGAGAAAATAGTATTCTGCCATAAAATTTGGCGTCACCCTCGTTCTGAACTAGCGAAACGCAAAATTTACATAAGCTGGCATTTTCATCGTGACCTTCACGTCAACAGTTGGGACAGATCCTGGCGCTTTCCCCAGGCCGCCACTTGGCTTTTTTCATTTCAGAAGTGCCGATGCCTGCGGGTACGATAACCCTGGCGGGTGCAGAAAAGATTTATCGTTATTTCAAGGTACGTAACTCAAACGTTTCTGCCTGGAGTTTCAATAACCAACTGATCCGATGGGGCATTGGCCCGCCGTTATTGGGATTATTAGTAACAGAATTAAAATTAGTTTAATGCGGTTTTTCATGGATGTCCGGATCTTACTCATTCCCTTTTAAAGTCTCATGATTTTGATCACTAAAGAACTTCATTTGCGAAAATCTTTCAAAATGACGAAGAGCAGAATTGAGGAATTGACGTTGTTCGTTTGTCAAATTTGTAAAAAATTCAAAGCTTACGTTGAAAGAAGATGAATGAATTTTACGCTTCCAGATTCCGATCACCTTTCCATCATAAACAATAATGGGGAAAAACATGCCATTGGCCGAAAATGCCTTTTTTTGATGATCAGATGCAATAATGGCGGTTCGGTCTTTATAACTGATGACAAACTCATCGAATGCTGGCAATAAATGTATCTGGCTAACAGGCCCCTCTATTTTTAAATAATCACCGTTGAACCAATAAGATACCTGTTCAACTTCTATTCTCTCCAGTTTGGAATTCGCAATTTCCACTGCCTTTCTCGCCTGCGTCAAAGGTAGTCCGGACCACCACATAAAATCTTCAACGGTAGCAGGCCCATGACTACTAAAATACCTGGAAGCCAGCGCAGAAATTGCCTCATCCTTCTCCATGGTCTTACCGTCCTTCACCCGTTCACCAAATAAAGCATAGGTAGGCTTCTTGTTTTTATTGATTCCACTGCAAATCAGCTTTTCCATTTCTGCACCCATCAAAATATGTGATAATCTGTTATTCGCAGTGACTATGCCTGCTGCACTAAACAGACCTTTCAATTCATCCCTGGTCAGATGTTTGTCTCCTGCCATGTTTTGTTCGATCAGTCGATAACATTTGTGCAATTCTTTGGTGTTCAATTCCAGTTCTTTCCACCTTGACTTTAAAGAAGCTTTGATCCGGTGGGCACACAGGTCCAACATCCAGCCAACATCTTCCGAAGCAACAAGATGCCATGTTGGCCTCAACAAATGAGTCCGGATAATTTCTCCTTTATTCACAGCATCCTGAACGTCCTTTATTTCCAAGTTCGGCTGCCGGACGCCAATCGCCCATTTTGACATTTCAAAATCCTGGGCCTGCATGGCTCCCATCCAACCCACGACTTCTGATGGCGTATTCCATTTCGGTTGAACAATTTGATGATTGATCAACCTGGTTCTGGCTATATCTGACAGGGTCATTTTTTGGATTTTTTATTCAATACGTCATTGTACGCACTTTCGAGGGCGTCCAGCATCAATTCTTTTGGCACATGGGCCAATTCAAAAGTCGTCCAGCCCTGTAATCCCCATTTATTCGGTACCGGGTACACTAAATGCTTATCATAGGCACAAAATACCGATTGTTCTTTTCGTGTAAGCTTTACATTGGCTGTGGCAGTTTTTTCATGCATCGTTGTAAAAATTCGTTTGTTGATAATCTTGAAAGCAATCCTGTCGAAATGAGGGCTTTCAATGGTGCCAGGAAAGGACAAAGCCAATGCGCTGAATTCTTCCGTATTCATTTTTATTCTTGTGAATTGATTCCCCGATGTCTATTTTTTTGCCCGGTATTGCTGTATATCCATCAATTTATCACCTGTAAACCGGTCGAACATATCCGGCGTTGGGATGGCCTGAATGCTATCATTTGTCTGTTCAATCCATTGATCGAGTATCTTTCTCATCTCCAGTAGCTTTTGTCGATAAGCCTGGTCATGGATGATATTTTTACTGTCATAAGGATCGCTTTCTACCTCATAAAGTTCTTCAGCCGGTCGTGGCGCCACAAAACAATCCATAAATTGATCCTGTAGTTCCCGGTTATGATACAGTCTTATCATTTCCTGATAGGTGATACTTCTGACCGCATCAGCCGGAGGTGAAGCGTTTAATTCCGGAAATGCATTGCGGATGTACAAAAAATCTTTAGTGCGCACCGCACGTTCATGGGCCTGATAATCATGCCAATTATGTTCCCCGATTACATGGTCCCTGACTTCCTTCACCGGATCTTCCAGCACCGTGGCAAAAGAAACCCCCTGAAATTGTGGGATTGGATCAATGTGCGCTAACGCACAAAAAGTTGGCGCTATATCAATGGAACTTACCAGACTTTGGGAAACAGAACCTGGCTTTACCTGGTTGGGCCAGCGAACAATAAACGGTGTTTTCAGTCCATCGTCGAGCATCCGGGTTTTGCAGCCGGGGAAAGGCCGTCCATTATCACTCATATAAATAATTACCGTATTATCAGTTTCTCCCTGCCGATCCAACTCCTCCAGCACTTTTTCCATATTTGAATCCAACCGGGCGATTTCATCATAATACAAGGCCATATCTTTTCTGGTTGAATCGTTATCGGGAAGATAAGGTGGCACAATCACCCGAGCAGGATCATGTGGATGGGGTATAATGTTCTCTTCATAAGGACGATGAGGATCAATGGAAGCAAGCCACAGGAAAAATGGTTTCCCTTTTGGCCGGTTTTTTATTGCTCGAACCCAGTCGATTGCCCCGCTTGGATCTCTGACTGCGTATATGCTATCAAATTCATTTCTTGGTGGACCAAGATGCCATTTGCCTGCAGAAACTGTGTAATAACCAGCCTTTTGGAGCTCGCCGGCAAAAAGCGCCCGGTCGTCCGGCAAAGGCATGTGCAATTCCGGTGCACCCGTGTTATGCGGATACATACCAGTCATAATGCTGCACCGGCTTGGACTGCATGAACTCGTAGTCACAAAAGCATTGGTGAAGACCATTCCCTCCTGCGCCAACCGGTTGATGGTTGGTGTTTGTATGGCATTATTTCCGTAAGCGCCGGAATCATTCCAGGCTGCATCATCAGCGATGAAGATAATGAAATTAGGCGGTCGCAAGACTGCTTTTTTTTGAGCACATGCCACCAGCATCAACAGGCTGGTTAAGAGGATTAAATTTTTAATATTCAATATCATCACGGGAAAAATTAAATTTTGACTGGCAAACAAATATTATTCTTTGATATCACTTTGCTTAACCTTAGATGAACAGAAATCGACAATCGCCGGTTGAAATTTTCATGACACCTGAATGCATCATATTGCCAAAAAACCAGCACTCAATTTATGCTTTTCATCTTAATTTCACCAATTCATTATTTTCCCGGTCCTTCCAATCTGGACAGGGCCTGTTCTTTGTAGGTCCTGCCATATGGTAACTGCTGGCCTATTATTTCTACGAACTCATTATTAAAAGCCTCGACCCTATCCAAAGCAACCAGAAAAGAGCGGTGAATCCTGATAAATCCCAGAGCCTTTAATTTTTCTTCCATGGATGAAAGAGATTCTTTGGTAATGAAGGTTTTCTTCGCTGTATGGATTTTCACATAATCTTTGAGGCTTTCTATGTAATAAATGTCATCCGGTTGTAACCGAACCATTTTTCTATCCACCCTGATCAATAGAATATCTTCCTGTGTTGTGGATGGATTCGTTGTCGGTTTCATCTGGTTTATCTGTAAATATTTGGTTACTCCTTTCAGAAACCGATGCAATGAAATGGGTTTGAGCAGGTAATCGATGACATCAAGATCAAATGCCTCCAGAGCAAATTCCCTGAACGCTGTCGTTAAAATGACTTTCGGAGGCTCCGTTAATACTTTCAGAAAGTCAATCCCATTAATTCCGGGCATCTGAACATCGAGAAACAGCAAATCAATTTTTTCACGTCGTAAAATTTCCATGGCTTCCAGGGCATCTGAACAGGAGGAAACCAGCGAAAGCGCCGGCACCTTTGTCAGATGACTTTCCAGCAGTCTCCTTGCCAATGGCTCGTCATCAACGATCAAACATTTAATGGTCATGAATTAAAATTTATACATCACATTACAAATGCAGTTGGACTGAATATTCCGTGTCATTTTCATTGATCTGTAGCAACTCCGGTTTTTCATATATTAATTCCAGTTGTTTCTGAAGGTTCTGCAATCCGATTCCTTCATTATCCTGTTTCATTTTCCGCTTACTGTTTTTCAGGGAAATTGATATATTTTCTCCTTCAACTGCTACATTTAATTTGATCCAGCTTTTTTTTGTGTTTTTCATGATGCCGTGTTTGAAGCTATTTTCCAGTAAATTAATCAACAATAAAGGGGCAATCATCTTTCCTTCCATATTTCCTGAAACGTTGACTTCAATATGTAAGCGGTCCTCATAGCGAAGCATTTCCAAATCGATATAGTTGTGCGCCTGTGCCAATTCTTTTTCCAGCGAAACAAAACGCGGTGTGCATTCATACAATATGTAATTGAACAGTTCACCCAATTTAAGGACCACATCGGGCGCTTTATCTGATTTTTGCAGGGTGAGGAAATAGAGGTTGTTGAGGGTATTGAAAAAAAAATGTGGGTGTATCTGCGCCTTCAGGAATTTAAGTTCCGAATCCAGTTTTTCCAGTAAAAGCTGTTGATTATTCCTTTCCGCATCGAACCAAAGAAATACCAGCCTGATCGCCGTTGCCATAAAAACAACCATCAACATGGCGGACATAATAAATGGTATATCCACAATCAGCGGATTCATATTCGCCCATTTATAATCGGCCATGGTAATGAAAATGATCACCAGAATAATCATATTCAGGTAAATGGTCCCCAGCAGGGTATAGGTAAAATAAAGGCCAAACTTCCAATACCGTCTATGCAGCAAATATCTGGGGATCAATACGTAGTTTAGAAAATAAGAAGCGAGGATGGTTACCGGGGTGAGCAACCCGATAAAAAACAAAGTCAACCAGAAGTTCTCATTATTGCGGCTGAAAAACAGTGTATAAATCATCACCACCAATACCCAAAACAGCAGGTGGAAAAATATCCTATTCTTTTTGTTATAACTAAATATCACACTAAAATTGATTTGTTATACTGGTAAATTAATGACTTTTTAAGTATTAAAAGCATCGTGGAGATAAAGGTTCGGTTTTCGTCTGCAAATGAATGTATTGGATCGCTTAGTGTTTTAATATACGAATATGTTACATACAACATCCGGAAACGGTGATTCAGCGATTTAAAAATTATTGCACGGTCCAAAGTAATAGTTTTGATACCGAACTTAAAATCTGAAAGTTATGAGATTATATCAAATTCATGTAGAAGGCGGCATCCTGTTTATGTCGATTCTTTTTTTTCTATTGGTGATCAACCTGGTGCTGATCGTTAAAAGTTCTATTGACATTTACTTCAAAAAAAGACAGGGGTCATTGCAGAAAAAAAATCTTGAAGCCATCAAATTCATCGGAAGCTTTGCCCTGGCATTTGGGATATTTGGTCAGATCATCGGTTTGTTTGAAGCTTTCAAGGCCATCGAAAAGATGGGTGAGGTTTCACAGGCATTGTTGGCGGGCGGGCTGAAAGTAAGCTCATTCACGACGATCTATGGTTTTTTTATATTTCTTCTGTCCTCACTATGTTGGTTTATTCTGAATAGAAAGATGGCTGTTTAAAACTCCGCCAGCGACGTTGCAAATTTATTTTTGTACATCTTATCGTTGATTTGAATAAGGCTATACTGATCTGTTGGAATATGCATAGCAATTTTAATTTAGTAAAGCCAGCCTCTGTGGTTGGCTTTTTCTATTATTTAAGTCGCTTAAAAGGATTCATTGTTGCATCTGTCAAAATAAATCATTTGCTTTAAATAGCTTCTTGCAAACAACCTTAAGTCACATACTAAAACTATACTTGAATTTAAATGGCACATGTATATGTCGAAAATTCAATAGGATTTCAAAATAATTAATTTCTCATGCACAAAATTTGAACCGGCTTATTGACTAAAAAATTTGAAATATGAATAAACTTGTTGTATACATATTGTTTCTGTCACTGTTATTTTGTCAATGGTCATTTGCTCAGGAACTTATTCCTAAAAAACAAACCCTGAGCGCTATGGAAAAAGCCAATCAATATTTTATGGACAAATGGCCGGACACCGGAAAACCTGGGTCCGGAAATAAATTCCAATGAAGACGACGCCTTCTTCAATATCCCCACCACAGGGGAATATGGCTATTTTTCCAGGGATTTTAATAGCAAAAATTCCGATATCTACCGTTTCCAACTGCCTGGCGTACACCGGCCCGAGCCTGTGGTGACGGTGCGCGGAACGGTGTACAATTCCAAGACGCGGCGGCTAATCGAAGCGGTGATCCACTACGAAAGCCTGCCCGGAGGCAATAGAAATATGAAAGGTGGATTCAGACCCGACCACCGGGGAATATCAGATCATTCTGCCTTCGCGAGCACAATATGGATTCCGTGTCGAGGCCAATGATTTTGCTTCCGTCAATGCCAACATCGACCTGAGCGATAACAAAAAATACGGCGAGGTGCATCAAGACTTATTTCTTGTGCCAATTGAAAAAGGCGCAGTGGTGCGGTTGAACAACCTGTTTTTTGATGTTAATGAATATAAACTCAAAGAAGCATCGTTTCCGGAATTGAACCGCGTGGTGGAGACCCTAAAAAAACAGCCGGAAATGAAAATGGAGATTGGTGGTTATACCGACAATGTTGGCAAGCCAGAATACAACCAGCAACTATCGGAGCGCCGGGCCAAGGCGATCATGGAATACCTGGTGAAGGATGGCGGCATTGACCCCAGTCGCCTGACAGCCAAAGGATACGGTGAAACAAACCCGATCGCCAGCAATGACAATACAAACGGCCGTGCTCAGAACCGGCGGGTGGAGTTTAAGATAATGGAAGAATAGAAACCAGAAGAAATAACGAATATTGAACCTTGAATATGAATGATGAATGATGAAATAAAACTTCGGACTTCAACATCCAACGTTCGATATTCAATATTTGAATGCTCCTTTCTTTTGCGAAACCCGCGAAAGCGTGAAAAAACCAGAAACTTTAGGCACTCTTACTTTAGGCTTCTAGGCACTTCTTCCAACCTTAGGCACTTCATCCTCATTGGGTGGCCTTTTGTGCCAGTAAGACGCCAGGATGGAACCGGTGATGTTCATTAATGGGCCGAAAACCGCCGAGGCGAGCCCTACCGTTGCGATCTTTCCCATTTCCTTGGCGATGCCGGAAGCCAGCCCTCCATTTTGCATGCCCACCTCTAGGGCAATGGTGCGGCAATCCCGTTCGTCCATCTTGAACAACCGCCCCGACCAGTAACCAATGAGATAACCTGCCGAATTGTGGATCAACACTAAAAAAATCAGCAAGAAACCGATATCCAGCAGGCTGTCCCTGCCTGCCGCAGTGATGACTACGATGATGACCGCTATGCCCACCATGGAAACAAGCGGCATGGCAGCATCCAGCCATTTCGACCTGCCGTGCAGCAGTTTGTTGAACAGCAGGCCCGCCCCGATCGGAATGATCACCATTTTGATTATTCCCCACATCATGTTCAAAATATCTATTTCGATGAAAGTCCCGGCCAGCAATTTCATGAGCAGGGGCGTCACCAACGGCGCCATCAATGTGGTAATGGAGGTGATCGTGATTGAAAGCGCCAAGTTGGCTTTGGCCAAATAGTTCATCACATTGGATGCCAGCCCGCTCGGCGAGCACCCGATCAGGATGATGCCTGCGGCGATCTCGGGGGAAAACCCGCTCACGCTGGCCAAGGTGAACCCGATAACGGGCATGATGATAAACTGCGACATAATGCCGATCCCTACTGCCTTGGGCGTTTTGGCCACCGCCACAAAATCGCCCACGCTCATGGACGTGCCCATGCCGAACATGATGATCTGGATCAACGGAACGATCAGCTTGGTAAACTTAAACCCATCAAATCCCTGGAAGTGTTGGGGATAATACAAAGCCAAGGTCACTGCGGCAAAGATCATGATGGAATAGGAGAATCCTCTTAAATGACCATATCCGCGAAAAGCAATTCCCAGGAACAGGAGAAACCCGATCAGAAAAGGCCCGGCATCTGGCAGGCCGTGGTACACGATGACGTCCAGAGCAATAAGCAGGCTAATGGCCGATAGGACCAGGGATGTTTTGTACAGTATACTGGTTTTCAAGGCTACATGGGTTAAGGTTTAAAAATATGCCGTTTCGGAGCAACCAACTTAATATGAATCGACTAAGCTACAACGCGAATAACAAAAAAGCCAGTTGGCAAACGGCAGTTGGCAATAAATAGCACCTGATTATTACGACGATTGCCAACTGCCCCTTTCTAATTGCCAACTCAATGTCCATAGCCGGAAATGAATTATGTCACGGCACTAACTATATGTCCGGTCGTGCGAACGTCTTTGATCCCACTCTGTGGTCGGCGCGAAAAATGTTGTGTCCCTGGAATCCAGATGCTTTTTCACTTCCTCCTCCACCAATTCGATACCCAGGCCTGGTGCCGTAAGCGGCACGGGGGCATATCCTTTGTCCACCAGCTTCCGGCCATCGGTCGTTTTCACCAGCCCTTCCCACCAGGGCACGTCCACCGAATGGTGTTCCAGCGCCAGGAAGTTTTGCGTGGCGGCCGCGCAATGCACGTTGGCCGTGAACGAAATGGGCGTGCCTGCCTGGTGCATCGCCATGGCAATGCCTTTCTCTTCGGCGTAGTCGCCGATCCGCTTGGTTTCCAGCAGCCCGCCTGATGAAACCAGGTCTGGATGGATGATGTCCACGGCGTGTGCGTCGATAAGCGGCCTGAAGTCTTGGAGCAGGAAGATATCTTCCCCCGTGGCAACCGGCGTTTCTATTGCATTGGAAATTGTCTTGAGTTGCTCGGTATATTGCCAAGGCACCATGTCCTCAAGCCACGCCAGCCGGTATTTGTCGAGCGCCTTGCCCAGCCGGATGCAGTTGTTCAAGTCAATGTGGCCATAGTGGTCGCTCGACAACGGGATTTCGTAACCCACCATACTGCGTACATGTTCCACGATTTTGGCCATTTCCTCCAGGCCTTTTTCTGTGATCTGAATGCCGGTGAATGGATGGCGCGTGTTGGCATAGGACATATAGCCGCCCTGCCATTGGCTTGAGCCTTGTTTCAAAACATCCGCGTTCACCAACGCGCCGGGGATATCCTTGATTTCATTGATCGACACATCCATCTTCAACCAGGTGTAGCCCTGGGTTTCCGTCCTGAACTTGATCAATTTCAATTGCTCCTCGGGGCCGTTGGCTTCGGGCGTATCGGCATATATCCTGATGGAATCACGGTAACGCCCGCCCAACAACTGCCATGCCGGCACGTTGTAAGCTTTGCCACACAAGTCCCACAGCGCTATTTCCACACCGCAAACGCCACCCGCTTGGCGTGCCGGACCGCCGAATTGCTTGATGATCTTGAATATCTTTTCCACGTTGCACGGGTTTTCCCCCAGGATGCGGCTTTTCAGCATCAGGGCGTAGCGTACATCGGCGGCATCGCGCACCTCGCCCAGGCCGTAAATGCCTTGGTTGGTGTCGATGCGGAGGATGGCCGTGCCGCCCATTACCGCCGTGAGGCAATAGCGCATATCGGTTATTTTCAACTCGGATGGGCTGGACGCACGCTGGACTTTGGACGTTGTTTCGGCCATGGCATCTTCAAAGGAAAGTCCCGCCAATCCAGTTAAGGCCATGCCGCCCAGGGCTGTTTTTTTCAAGAAGTTGCGGCGGTTGTCGTGGGTAGCTGGGCTGTCGATTTCGGCCTGCCTGTCGGTGGCGGCTTGTTGTTCGCGTTGTTTGTTCTGTTGTGCAATTTGTTGGATAATGCTTTTCATAATGGTATAAGTTTAGGTGAAATGTTTGATGGCGTGAATCAATTTTGAAGCCTGCCTGGAATTTTGGCTATTTATATCTTGGCTTGAAGTCCGAAGACCGGAGACGGGAATTGAACAAAACACGCCCTGGATTTTTCATGTATTTTAAAACCATGTATAAAAATACATGCCCTCAAATTCTTCAGACTTCCCGCAACGGACTTCAGACTCCCAGTTTCCAGATTTAGTAATTCCGCTCCTTCAAATAGTTGTCCAGTTCCTGCCGGGTCATCGGCAGTTTGCCCGGGTAGTTTTTCAGCCAATCGAGAAAGTCCTTTTTGATGGCATCGCTCCATTGGCTGTCGATTTCGCCGGCCAAATATTTCTTTTCGCGGAGGCGCTGGTGGCCAAATTCGTCGCGTAGTTCTGTCACTTCCGAAGTAATGACCAGGTCTTCCACCAGATAGGCGGGAATGAAGATGACACCATATTTTTTGGCCAGCACCACATCGCCGGGCAGCACGGTAGCCCTACCTACGCGGATGGGCGCATTGATAGAGGTCAGCATCATTTGATAAATAAACGACGGATCCTGGCCTTTGATCCAGGCGTTGAATCCGTTGATTGCCTCCAGCCCTTCCTGGTCGCGCACCGAGCCGTTGAAGATGACCCCCCGATGCGATTTGGCATAAATGGCGTTGCCCAGGTTGTCCCCAATCAGCGTGCCGTCGGCGATCTTGCCGTAGCCGTCCGCCACGTACACGTCACCGTCGGTCAGTATGTCGATAGGCCAGGAATTGGTGCCACCCTGTTGCGCCCGGCCTTCCACCTTGCCCTGCTCCTTCACCTGGTCTTGCAGGTCGGGCCTCAGCGGCATGTACTGGGCAGTGACCACCCGACCCGTCATCACGCTGTCCGGGAAAATGATCTGCCAGTTGCCTTCGTATTGGTTGTTGTATCCTTTGTTACGCAGCACCCCCCAGGCCTCTTCAATGGATATGTTTTTGAGCCTGGCCAGCAGCGCATCCGAAACTTTTGGGCGTCCATCGGGAAACCGTTCCCCTTTCCATTGGGAGGTCAAGGCCTTGATGTATTCCGGCGATGAGCCAACGCGCTGGGCTTCGCAAAGAAAGCTTCCGAGTGCAAACAGTACGATCAGTATTCCGCTTTTCATCATGGTTGAAATGTTCATTGGTTTCTGTTTATATAAAATGTTCAAAATACATCGATTATCCAGCAAATGCTACCTGGGGGAATTTCGCTTTTCCGTGGACTGTGGCACACAGACCGGGGCGGGCCAATATTCCAATCAAACCGCCATGCCATCTTCATTCAAAAAAAGGAATACCCGGCGTGGCGTATTTGCGCATGCCCTCTTCGTTTATTTCCACTCCAATCCCTGGTTTTTCTGACAATTGAATGAAGCCGTCGGTGACCATAGAGCCATCGAAAGTCACAATCTCCTTGAACATCGGGTCTGTGTGAAAATATATCTGCCACTCCAGGATCAAAAAATTCGGGACGGAAGCACAAACATGGCATGACGACATAGCTCCAAGATACGAAGCCACCATGTGTGGCGCAAAAGGAACATAATATAAATTGGCCAGGTTGGCAATCCGTTGCGCTTCGCCTAGCCCACCGGCCTTTTGCAGGTCCGGCATGATGATGTCCACACCACCGATTTCCAACAACCTTCTGAAGCCGTAGGCCAGGTAAATATTCTCACCAGCGCAAATCGGCGTACTAGTCGATTCAGTAATATTGCGGTAAGCATCGATGTTTTCCGCCGGGATGGGCTCTTCCAACCACATGAGGTTCAGCGGCTCGAAGCGCTTGGCTACCTGATGGCCTGTGACGGCATCGTATCGCCCATGCATGTCGACGCAGATGTCGATTTTTGGCCCCACGGCTTGTCGTACTGCGGCGATCTGGTTGTACATCCGGTCGAGTTCTGCCGGGCTGGCCGTCCAATTGTACTTATCGTATTTGTTGGGGTCATTGGCTTCGTCCACGTCAAATTTCACGGCGGTAAAGCCCATTTTCACTGCTCCCGTGGCAGCTTCGGCAAACACATCGGGGGTTGGGGAATCGGCGCGGTAAAGGGCCGTGTCGCAATACACGCGGATCTTGTCCCTAAACTTCCCGCCCAACAGTTGGTACACCGGAAGCCCCAAAGCCTTTCCCGTAAGGTCCCACAAGGCGGTTTCCACGGCAGTGAGCACGGCCACATACATGCCCGACTGTGCACCTTCAAAAAAGCCCGACTTGCGAATGTCTTCAAACAGGCGGTGAACGTTGAGCGGGTTTTTGCCCTTAATCCGTTCGCCGAACATCTTCACCAAATAATAAGTGCCCGGCACGGCGTCCACGCCTTCCCCGCAGCCGTGAATCCCCTGGTTTGTGTACACTTTCACGAACAGGCTGTGGCCGCTGCGGATGTAGCCACATTTGATGTCGGTGATTTTTAAATCGCTTGGGCTAGACGAATGAGGCGTCCGGTCCACGGCAACCTCGAAGTTTTTTCCAAAACCCGAAAATGCCGTAAAACCCAGGGCGGAGGCCAAGGCGCTTTTCGTCAAAAAATCCCTTCTAGTGTGGTTGGTCAACATATTTGTATGATTTTTAAAATGCATGAAATTACCAGGTGCGTTCTTTCAAATATTCTTTCACTTGTTCTTTCGGCACGGGAAGATCGTCGATGTGTGCATTGAGCCACTGCGAAAAATCCTTTTCGATTTCATCTGACCAGCGCGAATCGATTTGCCCCGGGGTGTATTTTTGTTCGCGCAGCCGCTGGTGGCCAAACATATCACGCAGGCGAACGATCTCCGAAGTCTTCACCACTTTTTCGGCCAGGTGTGGTGGGATGAAAATGACGCCCCCGTCCCTGCCCAGCACCACGTCGCCGGGAATGACCATGACGTGCCCAATGCGCGTCGGTTGGTTGATGCCCACCAGCGTGGTGTTCAACTCGCCGTCGGGGTCGTTGAGGTGTTGCGATGGATCGTAACTTCTAAAGAAAGAAGTGAAACCGCCGATTTCCTTTAACCCTTTGATGTCCCGGACGGCACCGTCATAAACAATGCCGTTTCCCGATTTGGTGTAGATGGAATTGCCGAGGTTATCACCGATGGTAGGGCCATCTACCTTGGCGCCAAACTGGTCCACCACGTACACGTCGCCTTTCACGAGCATGTCTATCGGCCAGGAATTTTGGGATTTTATGCGACCGTCCTGCTCGTGTCCTTTTTTGTCGATGGCGCGGTGCACATCCGGCCTACCGGGCATAAATGTGGCCGTCAATGCCCGGCCCACCAATACGCTGTCGGGGTTGATGCACTGCCAACCATCTTCGTAGGCATGTTTGTAGTTCGCCGCCTTTAGCACTGCCCAGGCTTCTTCCAAGGTCACCGATTTCATCCGCTTCAGGATGTCGTCCGGTACTTTGGGGCGGCCGTCGGGAAAGCGCTCGCCCTTCCATTCCGGCGTAAGGAAAATCAATTCTTCTTTGGAAATTTGCTGGGCCTGACTGAGTGCGGTGAACGCCAAGAAACAGGTTAGAAAAATTGAAATACTTTTAATATCCATGAGAATTATTTTAGATGAAAGCAGGGTCGTTTCGGGTTTGAAGTTTCAGGTTATTACAAAGTGTTCCCTGGATATTTCATGCATTTGGCCAAGATGCCAAAATATCCAGGGAATGAAATCCCGTGCCAAAGGCATGGCTTCGCCATGAATCTCAATTCAGACAAGCATGCCAGCCCGGGTGGTCTGTGTACCACAGACCACGACAACGCATCATTCCTACTTGTCCCACCAAAGCTTGGTATCCAGCTTATCCGGTCCCTGGGCTGAAATAGCAGCCTGAACGTTGTCGCTGTTCACCAGGATCTCAGATGGAGGATAGGTAAGCCGCGTGATGAAGTCAACAGTCCTTCCCGGGAAGGGATTGACGGCAAGTGCTGGGTATCCAGAACGCCTGAAGTTGGACCATGCTTCCGGCCCGCTAAGGAAGGAAGCAATCCAATATTCGTAATTGATTTGTTTCAGTTCATTTCCAGAGAATGTTCCCAACATCGTCGCTACATAGTCATCGCGGTCGCCGGCATCCACTGCAGAGGCTTCATCATAGCTTGCCATTTGATCCATGTGTGCTTTGATGCCTGCACTGTAATAACCCTCTGCCGTACCCGTTGTGATCCATCCCCTGAACTTTGCTTCCGCCAGCAAAAGGTTGTTCTGGCCAGCCGTCACTAGGAATACTGGCGACGTCCGCTTGACAAGCCGTGTACGGTCAACCTGGCTATAGGCATAACGGCTACCTCCACCGGGCAACGCGGCCCCGGATAAGTCGGCATCGCCGTCAGTACTGCCCATGGGCATACCAAACTGATCGGCAGGATCGGTAGTCGCTATGTCCGCAACCTGGGCCGGGCCCGAAGTAGCGCCGACGAACCGAATGGCGATCGCTGGAAGGCGCGGGTCATTGTTGCCTTTCAGCGCATCCACAAAGGGTTCTGCAAGGTAAAAGTTTGCTGCTTCTGTCCCGTTGAGGGTATTGCCGACATTGTTAACATAGTTGGCGTCGTGCCTTATGACGGCATTGTCCCCATTAGTGAGGATTACCCCACCGGCGAATGCCGCGGCCACTGTAGCTTGTGCAGTTGCTGCATCCACTTCACTCAACCTCATCCCCGCACGGAGTAATAGGGAATAGCCAAATTTCTTCCATTGGTCAATACTTCCCCCGTACAGAACATCCGCTGTTTCAATCTTTCCAGCCGCGTTAAGCGCACCAGTAGCGTCTTTCAACTCCTGTATGATCCCTTGATAAACGGTTTGCTGGTCCTGGTATACTGGAAAGAAAATCTGTTCCGTATATCCCTTCCCACCTTCATCATAGGGAACACCTCCATACGTATCGGTTAGGATGATAAACGCATGCGCCCGAACGATACGTGCCATGTTCCTTAGGTTGCTTCTTGTATCGTTATTTTCTGTCCTGGAAATCACATCCTCAGTGTACTTCAGCACGTTCTGGTAATAGTTTTGCCATTCGGCTACAGTATTGTTGCTATTGTCCTTGTTAAAGTTGGCGCCTTCCAGTACGCCCGTATTGGAAGAAATAACCTGCTGGACAATCCCAAGTTCGTAGGTCAGGATTCCTCCCGGATAGGAAGAACTGATCATGGCATTGTTCAAGACCAGTGCCGGGTCC
The DNA here is from genome assembly GCA_963711495.1 of uncultured Cytophagales bacterium. Taxonomy (GTDB): domain Bacteria; phylum Bacteroidota; class Bacteroidia; order Cytophagales; family Cyclobacteriaceae; genus CAVQEK01. The sequence goes on along the minus strand of CAVQEK010000004.1, from coordinate 2,381,490 downwards.
AGCGATGTTGCGCTCACCTTGCTTGTATTCAGTTCATCAAATCCGCTATCGCAAGACACGATCAGGACAAACGACAGGGTCGCCAAGCAAATGTTATATATCTTTTTCATGGTTTGGTCATTTTAAAATTTAACATTCAAATTAAAACCAAGGCTCCTTGTGGTGGGCACGCTTGGTGATTCCAATCCGACCACGTTGTCGGAAGTGTAACTGAAGCTTTCTGGATCAATATTAGGAGCCCATTTCTTCAGCATCAGCACGTTGTTTGCAACGAAGCTGAGCCTGACGCCTTTGATGGGAGAGTTCGGCTTAAAGTATTTGGTAAAGTCGTATCCAATGGTTATTTGGCGCAATTTCCAGTATCCGGCATTATATACCACAGGTTCAATCAATTGCGAACCTCTCACCACGGAGTAATAATCTTCTGCCTTGGCCGCCACAGTATTTACTTGACTTTCCTCGTTCACTCCATCACCGACAACTGCACCCGGGTCATTCCCGTTGGCGTCCAGTGTGCCACCTTCCCTTCCCGTAAGGGTTTCTTTGGAGAGGCCATGGCGATAGGCATTGAAGTTAGTGCCCGACAGCACTTTCCCGCCCAATTTGAAATCAATCAGGAAGGAGGCCGTAATCCCTTTGTAATTGAACGCGTTCGTGAACCCTCCCACCCATTTGGGCAATGCACTCCCGAAGGGGATCAACTGGCTAGTACGCTCTGGAAGCCCATTGGCACCAAATACAATTTTCCCTTTGTTCGCGGGATTAATTGAACCATCGTCCCTTTTATACCCGTAACCCACAATTTGGCCCATTTCTTCTCCAACGATTTGCTGTACGAAACCATTGAATACGTGTGTGCCAACCGTTATATTCTCTCCAGGAACATCCGTCAACAAACTCAACACCTCGGTGACGTTGTAGGCCCCGGTAAAGGTGAAGTCCCACTGGAAATTATTGTTGGTCACGGGCACAAGGTTCACCATCAATTCAATACCCTTGTTCTGGCTCTTGCCACTGTTGATGCGCGTAGTGGTAAACCCAGATCCATCCGAAATCTGTGCGTTTACAATTTGATCTGTTGTGAGCTTCTTGTAGACCGCAACATCAAGGTTTACGCGGCTATTGAACATCTTCATTTCCAAACCCAATTCTGTCTCTTCCACCGTCATGGGCCTAAGGTTGGCATTTGGTACAATGGCGCCAAAATTCCCGACTGCTTGTCCCGAGAATTGATTGGCATTCACACCATAAAACAAGACGTTGGCATAGGGTGGCACATCGGTATCACTCCCTACTTTGGCATAGGCGGCCCTTAATTTTCCAAAATCCAGCCAGTTCGGTTTGGTCCCGAAAGTTTCCGAAAATACGTAACTGGCAGAAATGGAAGGATAAAGGATGCTTCTGTTAGCGGGCGATAAAGTAGAGAACCAATCGTTCCTAACCGTGCCATTCAAATAAAGGTATTGTTTGTAATTGATTTCAGCAGAGGCATACAATGAGTTTACTCCCCTTTCCTGCATGTCATAGAGGGGGTCTTTCGCCCTTCCGTTCTGAACCGTATAGAGATCTTTTACTACAAAGTCCGTTACCTGAACACTATTGAGGTCGGAGCGTCGGCGCATTTGATTTCCACCCACCGAAACATTGACTCCAAAATCGTTGAACGTTTTGACACCAGAGATCAGGAAGTCAATATTGGTTTCCCTAAAGCGACGCTGCTCTTGCGTATAAAGTCCATTGAAAAAGCCCGGGACTGCGGAGTAAATTGAACCGGAACTAATAGAAGCCTTACCTGTAGGAAGGTTTATATAGTCCTGGTCGCGCGTCCAGAAGTCCTGTCCACCTCTAATTTGCGCCGACAACCATTTTGTAAAATCATATTTCACGCTAACATCCCCAAAGATCCGGTCCCTCCGAATGTTCTGCTTTACCTGGGACAATACCCAATAAGGGTTCGTGCGGTTAGTGAAACGTGAATAAAGGTATTCACCACCTTCGGGATTAAATTTATTTTCATCCAGTACATCCATCGGCATCGTATTCGCCATTGCAGCCAACGATGTAGGGATTGAATTGTCCTGGTCAGAAACAATGGGAGGGTTGGTGTTCTTTTCAAAAGAGTAGTTGATATTTCCTTTGATACTTAGTTTGTCCGACAGGTCATACCCATAACCAAGGTTTGCTGTTTTCCTGTTAAACTCGTTATTGGGCGTAATCCCTTTGCTGTCCAGGTTGGAAAAGGAAAGATACACGCCACCCTTATCGCCGTTTGCCGAAACGGAAACACTGTTGCTGAAATTCTGTCCATGGCGGTAGAACTGATTTAGTATGCCTTTCTGCGCTACATAAGGCACCCTAACATCCGCAAATAATAATTGCGTCATGCCCGGCATAATTTTTGGGCCAAACGACCATTGCCCACTAGTAGGATTGGGGAGTGCACCGGGGGATGCCGGCCCTGCGCCGTTTTCGCCCTGACCGTATATATATTGATAGTCGGTATAGTCCAAAGGTGTTTCATCCGTGTAGTTCATATTATAGGCGACCCCAAGTCCTTTGGTGGTTCCCCTTGACTTGGTGGTGATCATGATAACGCCATCCTTTGCACGTGAACCGTACAACGCTGCTGCCGTGGCGCCCTTCAAAATCTGCATGCTCTCCACATCATCAGGGTTGATGCTGGAAAGCCCATCACCGCCGTCAGATGCTGCCCCGCCGCCTCTTGTGCCAATGGAGTTATCACCTGCCGTATTGCCCAGGCTGGTACCAAAGTTGGTATTGTCTATGGGCACACCATTGATTACGATAAGGGGGTTGTTTTGTCCCGAAATGGAGGATTGGCCCCTGATACGGATTTTAGAGCTTCCGCCAGGACCGGTGCCCAGGGAAGAGATATTCAAACCAGCCACCTTGCCTTGCAGTGTGTTCATCAGGTTGGGTGTCCTATTGATACTCAGTTGATCCGCATTCACTTTTGAAGTGGCGTACCCCAAGCTCTTGCTGGACTTTTGAATGCCCAAGGCCGTTACTACCACTTCGTTCAATGCTTTGATATCTGCGGCCATGGTGACGTTAATGGTCGAACGGTTTTGCACCGGTATTTCTTGCCTCACATAGCCCACAAAGGAGAAAACTAAGATGGCATCCCCGTTTTCCACTCCGATCGAGTAGTTGCCAGCGGCATCGGTCAAAGTTCCCTCAGAAGTGCCCTTTACCAATATGTTTACCCCTGGAAGCGTATTCCCATCTTGGTCAAGCACTTTGCCTGTGACCGTGATGGCATAAGCGTTCGTGCCTGTTCGCCTGGCATTTGCCGCATCAAGTGGTTTGAGCAGCAGTGGTGACTTGAAAAACCGTTTATCGGACGAACTAACTAAAGGCAATGCGGCAGACCTCACAAACCCATCGGCTTCCTTGGCCTCGAATACCACGTAATATTTTTCGCCAGCCTTTTCATACTTCAATGGTGTTTCTTGAAGCAAGTCCTTCAGCCCTTCCTCTGGTGTTTGGTAGGCTTTTAGCGTCGATTTGACAATCTTGTCTTCGACGCATGCATCTTTGTAGGCAATGGAAACCTTAAAGGCCGATTCCAGGTCTTTCAGTCCCTGCTTCAGCGAATGGTAACGTGAGACCGGGGTGGCTTTATGCGTATCTACCCGGCCGTTGGAGGCATACGCCTCTGGTTGCGACATCCCTGGATATTGCACCAAGAGCAATAAGCTCAAAACGTAGTAAACTTTCATGATCATGGGTAAGGTTAAGCGTTCGACAATTCATTTTACATGGTCTATTCTTTTAATACATAGGTGTTGTTTTCTTTGGTCACCGTTAGCCGGAATGCCTTGGCGATCTGCTCCACCGAGTTGGCCTTATCGGGCATTGGCATGGAACCAGAAACTGTCTCGTCCAACAGCGCCGGGTCGCTGGCCTGCACGTCAATGCCGTAGTTGTCTTTGAGCATCTGGATGATTTCCCTCAGGCTGGTGCGATCCAGTACCAGTTTGTTCTTTGTCCAGGCCACGTACAGGTTGGCATCTACTTTACGCTGGTCGTACCTGCCGCCTTTCACTTCCACCAGATCTCCTGGTTTCATCAGTATCTGGCCTTGTTTTTTTGTTTTGGAAGAAATGCTCAGGCGAATCGCACCACTACTCAACACCACTTTGGTTTTGGCTGTGCGGTGGTACAAATCGAAACTTGTTCCCAATACTTCCACTGCCACGCCATCGGCCACGGTCACTTTGAAAGGTTGGTTGTTTTCTTTGTGCCGAACTTCAAAATAGGCTTCCCCGTCAAGCTTTATTTCCCGCATGGATTCATTGTCCCATTTGCCAGCGTATGATATTTTGGAATTGGCATTGAGCATGACGGTGGAGCTGTCGGGCAGCACCACCATTCGCGTTTCGCCGTAAGCCGTTTCGACAATTATTTTATTCCCTTTCAGAAAAAAGAAAAAAGACAAGGCACAAAGAATGGCCACCACCGAGGCCGCCCGGTACCACCAATATCGGTGTACAGTCCTAGAAAAAACGGGCATTTCAGGTTGACCGCCTTGATGGATGCGATGCCACAATGCAGTCTCTTCGTCCTGGGAAAAGCTGTAGCCCGGCATATTCAATTGCATGACCAAGTCGCTGGCTTCGGCAACGGCTATGGCTTTGTCGGGATGCCTGGAAAGGAATTTTTTCCAAAATAAATCGCTTTCATCCGTTGGGCGATGGACCCACGATTGAAAGTCTTCGTCCAACACAAAATCCTTTACCGAAAAATATTGATAGTCCTTCACGCAGCGCTAACGGTTTGTTTACAATTGCCATAAAAGAGTAGGAGGCCGCTGATATCTCATCGGTTTTTTAAACAAATTTTTTTGCGCCGGTAGAGACACAAGAATTTGCGTCTCTACGTCAGTTGGGTACGCAGCGCGTCGATGGCCTTGGAAATGTGGTTGTAGACCGAGTCCACCTGCATTTCCATGATGGCGGCAACTTCGTGATAGTCCATTTCATTGAAGAATTTCAAGAACACGGCTTCCCGTTGCCTTTTGGTCAATGCCTGGATGCCTTGCGTCAGCTTTGCATAGCGCAGCAGTCGGGCTTCGTTGTCAATCAAATTGTCCTCGCAGGAAGGGATGAACTCGAACACACTTTCTGGTTGCGCGGTCATTTTTTTTTGTGCCACAATTCGGCGGATGAGGAGTCTGCGAAACGACTTGAACAAATAATAGTTGACCGAGCCAGCCACGCCCAGCGTTTCACGCTTGTCCCACAAGCCTGTGAAAAGTTCCTGGAGGCAGTCCTTCACCAATTCCTTGTCTTTGCACGTATGCATGCCATAATTATGGAGCCGTCGCACATGGCGTTTGTATATCATGGAAAACGCCAATTGGTTGCCGGCTTTGAAGCTTTGCCATAATGCGACGTCTTCCATATCGTTCTCCGAAGAAGGTAGGCTTGAGGTGTTTCGCCGATGATCGTTTACGGGGGAAGGAGTATGCATAATGTTAGGTGTCCCCTACAAGTTAATTAAATAATCATTTCAAGGGGTTGAAACAGTGGTATTTAAATTTAGGCTTCGGGGGTGGGCGGAAAATGAAGGCAAGATGTATAATGGATGTAAAAGTCGGTGTTTATAGGCATCAGCACAGTTTTTATTCGGTGGATATAAGCTGGGTTAAACTGTTATTTTTCCAGCACCCATTCGGCGGTTACAGGTATAAGGCCTGATAATGTTCTGGATTGATGAACTGACCCGCATTAAACTGAATTACAAAATCCTTAACTAGCGCATATCTTATTTAAGAAATGCCATCAAAAACTTAAATAAGAAACTTCACTATTTAAGGAACGCTATCTAAAACTTAAATAAGGCGCGTTTTAGTCAAGGCATTATTCCATTAAAAAGCCAAATTACCCCAACAACGAATCAGCATCCTCGGCATTTCTTCCTCCCATCGGCAACATCTTTCACCTGTCATCCATACCTTTGCTTTTTGTTTTGATTTAAACCAAAGACACATGCCCCAGATCAATACGCCAGAAGACCCCGACAGGGCGGCCAAACTACAGGCCTTCGACCGCTTGCTGACCATCATGGACCAGTTGCGCGAAAACTGTCCCCGGGACCGCAAGCAAACGCTGGAAAGCCTGCGCCACCTCACCATTGAAGAAACCTTTGAACTTTCGGACGCCATCATCGAGAATGTCCTGGGCGATATAAAAAAGGAACTGGGCGACATTATGCTGCACCTGGTATTTTATGCCAAGATCGCATCGGAGCGAAATGCCTTTGATATAGCCGATGTCCTTGATGGCATTTGCGACAAGCTGGTCCACCGCCACCCGCACATTTACGGCGACGTGGAGGCAAATGACAAGGAAACCGTGAAGCGCAACTGGGAAAAGATCAAACTAAACGAAAAAGGGAACCACTCTGTGCTCGGGGGTGTGCCGCGGTCGTTGCCGGCGATGATAAAAGCCATGAGGATCCAGGAAAAAGCCCGGGGCGTGGGCTTCGATTGGGAGCACAAAGGGCAGGTTTGGGAAAAAGTAGAAGAGGAAATGCAGGAGTTCAAACAGGAATTCGACGTGTCGTCAGACGGGCCGATCAACCAGGAACACGCCACCGTGGAGTTTGGCGACCTACTGTTTTCGCTCATCAATTATTCCCGGTTTGTGAACATCAATCCCGAGGAAGCACTGGAGCTCACCAACAAGAAGTTTATCAAACGGTTTCAGTACCTCGAAACAGCATCGGCCGAGGATGGCAAAAATATTTCTGAAATGACCCTGGCCGAGATGGACGAGTATTGGAATAGGGCCAGCTGTAACCATAAACATGGCCCCAAAGGGTTTGCAGGCGCCTTTACGGTGGATCAATCCCTGGATTTTTGAGGCATTTTGGGCTTTGGCAGAAAACGGGGGGTGGATGCACTAATACGCATCAGTGATGTTTGAAATTGCCATTTCCCTGTGTCATTCTCTCCTCCCCATGCCCCCAGAAACCACAAATTTCATCGCCTATGAAGCAGGGATGTGCAGCAGTGTGACACAATTGCGCCAGCAAGACCATAGTTCATTGGAAAGCAAACCACCACTTTATCGATGATGCCCAAGGCGCTCAATGTTGTGGTGGTGGCTGGGCCGTGGCGGCTCGGACTATACGGCGGCCATCCTTGGCGCGGCACTCAACGCTACGGAAATAGAGATTTGGATCGACGTGGACGGTGTGATGACCACCGACCCGAAGCTGGTGAAAAAGGCATTCCCGCTTCACGAGATGACTTTCGAGGAAGCCATGGAAATGTCACACTTCGGGGCCAAGGTCATTTACCCGCCCACCTTGCAACCAGCATTCCACAAAAGGATCCCTTTGAGGATACGAAACGCGTTCAACCCGAAATTCACTGGGACATTGATCCACGAAAATGCCAGCAAGGGCGATTATGTGGTGAAAGGCATTTCTTCAATCCGAGACATTTCGCTTATCAACTTCCAGGGCAGCGGCATGGTGGGCATGCCGGGCGTGTCGTCGCGGTTGTTCGGGGCGTTGGCCAGCCATAACATCAACATCATCCTGATCACCCAGGCCTCGTCGGAGCATTCTATATGCTTTGCCCTGGCATTTGGGATATTTGGTCAGATCATCGGTTTGTTTGAAGCTTTCAAGGCCATCGAAAAGATGGGTGAGGTTTCACAGGCATTGTTGGCGGGCGGGCTGAAAGTAAGCTCATTCACGACGATCTATGGTTTTTTTATATTTCTTCTGTCCTCACTATGTTGGTTTATTCTGAATAGAAAGATGGCTGTTTAAAACTCTGGCAGCGACAAGGCAAATTTATCTTTGTAAATCTTGTCGTTGATTTGAATAAGGCTATACTGATCTGTTGGAATACGCATAGCAATTTTAATTTAGTAAAGCCAGTCTCTGCGGTTGGCTTTTTCTATTATTTAAGTCGCTTAAAAGGATTCATTGTTGCATCTGTCAAAATAAATCATTTGCTTTAAATAGCTTCTTGCAAACATCCTTAAGTCACATACTAAAACTATACTTGAATTTAAATGGCACATGTATATGTCGAAAATTCAATAGGATTTCAAAATAATTAATTTCTCATGCATAAAATTTGAACCGGCTTATTGACTAAAAAATTTGAAATATGAATAAACCTGTTGTATACATATTGTTTCTGTCACTGGTATTTTGTCAATGGTCATTTGCCCAGGAACTTATTCCGAAAAAACAAACCCTGAGTGCTATGCAAAAAGCCAATCAATATTTTATGGATAAATGGCCGGACACCGGAAAAGATATTGTCACCAATAAAACCAGACCCAGCAATATCTGGACACGAGCCGTTTATTATGAAGGCCTGATGGCACTATACGCCGTCGATCCTCAAAAGAAATATTATGAATATGCCGTGGATTGGGCAAATACGCATCACTGGGACTTCAGGGATGGCGAGACTTTGACCCGCAACGCCGACAATCAATGCGCCGGCCAAACATACATCGACCTCTATGAAATCGAAAAAGACCCTGAACGCATCAAGAATGTGAAAGCATCGATAGACAATATGATGTCCACCGATAAGATCGATGACTGGAACTGGATAGACGCCATTCAAATGGCCATGCCTGTTTTTGCCAAGTTGGGAAGGGTATATCACAATGATGCCTATTTTGAGCGTATGTACCAAATGTATCATTACACCAAAACTGTTGAAGGTGGTCATGGATTGTATAACCCAAAAGATGGTCTGTGGTGGAGAGATGCCGATTATGATCCTCCTTACAAAGAACCCAATGGAGAAGACTGCTACTGGTCACGCGGTAATGGATGGGTATTGGCCGCTCTGGTACGTGTACTGGATAATTTAACAAAAGAGAATCCACACCGGAAGGAATACATAAATGATTTTAAAAGCATGACCGGGGCTATTATCAAAGTTCAAAGGGAAGATGGGTTCTGGAATGTGAGTCTCCACGATCCGACGCACTATGGCGGAAAAGAAACCACCGGGACGGCACTATTTGTATATGGTATGGCTTGGGGGATCAATCAAGGCATTTTGAGTGAAAAAAAATACAAACCGGTAATTGTTAAAGCATGGAATGCCCTTCTTCAGGATGCCCTGCATCCCAATGGATTTCTCGGCTATGTGCAGGGCACCGGTAAAGACCCTTCCGCCGGACAACCAGTGACCTACGATAAACAACCTGATTTTGAAGATTACGGGCTTGGCTGTTTACTGCTGGCTGGAAGTGAAGTCTATAAAATGGATCAATAAAAAAGATAGACGTTGTTCGATACTCTAACAAGTGATCCTCATTATGTAATAAGCCATTGCTCTTTTCTTTTAGCGTTTGAAAAAATGACCTCGATTTGTATCATGTGGCGGAAAAAATCAAACTGGTAAAATGGATATAATACAAGCAATTCTGCGCATTGTGGTAGTGAGTGTGATCTCATTCGCACTATCCATCACAGCCATGTTGGTAATAAAGTGGATGAATTTTGATATTAAAGACTTTAAACAAAGAAATCATCCATATTTTCTAATGATAGCCGGTGCGTTCAATATATTGTTTATAGTTGCAGTTGCCTTGATCCTGAAGTACTGGGATCGACAGTCACTGGGCAAACTGGGATTTTCCTTTGGGGGAATGAATGTATTGTTTTCATTATTTATCCTAATCGTGTCAGTGGGTTTGGCATTACTCTTCGTCTGGTATCTCCACTACAGACATACGATCACCTTAACCTGGACAAAGGACTATTTTAATACACTAGAAAACCCGCTTAATACACTTTTGGCATTTTTAGTTCTTTTTATCGCCGCCCTGCAGGAAGAAATCATGTTCAGAGGTTATTTTGGATACGTGTTACTTCCGTTTGGTTTCTTCCAGGCATTATTGATTTCTTCTTTAATTTTCACCATATGGCACTTTATCACAAACAAAGTCAATCTGTTTCAAACTGTTGATTGGTTTTTAGGCGGGATAATGCTGTTTTATATTTACTGGCTCAGCGGCTCAATCTGGGTGGCGTCATTGGTACATTTCAGCCGAAATTTTACCAATGTTTTGGTTTTTAATATTGCCGGGGCCAATGCTGTGGTATCCTATAAAAAGCCAATTACACCGGATAAAAAAACGATTTATACCATACTCTATTCAATCGTTGTCATTCTATTTGGTCTTATCTTTTATCATTAATATCCTTGCCTTCCAATTATTTTGCTATCTATGGGGGGACTCGCCAACAAAACTCTTACTTGCCGGTCACATCTTGCTATTGATGGCTGGTGTGTAAAAACTCAACCAAAAGTATGTGTATGACAATAGGGATTTATCGACTGAAATATCCATTTTCAAATTGATGCATTATCTACATCATTATTTTTTAAGATGATGATCTAAAAAAGTTAAAAGTTTGGCTACGGAACGGTCGTAGTAAAGGCCAAGATTGTGTTTGGTATCTGGCAGAATCAGTACTTTATGGTCGATCCCTTCTTTTTCCAGGGTCATTGAAAATGCTTTGAAAGCCTCGGGACGATCATTGTCTCCATTGACCAGGAAAAATCCATAATGCATTTTTTTCCATGCCGGCAGGGCCTTTTGGATTGCCTCGTTTATTTGTTCATCTCTATCACGAATGCCCCCTCCCATGCTACCTGCAGCACAAAATAGATCGGGATGCTTGATTGACAGATAAACTGATCCCGCACCGCCCATAGAAAAACCTGCCAATGCGCGTGATTTGGCTTCGGAAATGGTCCGGTAATTTTTATCTATGGTAGGTATCAATTCATCAATGATCATTTTTTCTACTTCGCCCCGATAACCGCTCATTCCGCCATTGGGAAAAACACAAATGACCGGAGTTAAAGAATTATCTGTAATTGATTTTGCCACCCAAGCTGAAAATCCGGCTGCATCGGCAGATTCATCACCTCCGGCACCATGAAGAAAATAGATTACCGGATAGTGCTTTTTGGTTCTTTCCGAATAATCCGGAGGAGTCCATACTACATAACCAACATCGTGGCCCAGGGCCTTACTGGGCAAAATATGATGTATTAATCCAGGCATCTCTTTTAATTCCGGATTGACCCATTTGATTTCCCGGTGTGGTTGTTGGTTTTCCGGATTGGTTGGTGAATTCTGCGCGTCGAGCAAGGCTGAACTCATCATAAAAATTGTTGTGGAAAATATAAACCACTTAAAATATCTAAAGATTGTAAATAAACCAGTCAAGGAAATTTTACTCTCAAAATTTTGGCGAAAAAAGTAAAAATTAAATTGACCATTGTGTTGTTGAGTGAGCAGGTTTTTCATAATGTTTTGTGAATCGGACTAATTTTAACAGGCAATTTGTTGACCCTATATTTTGGTTTTTAGCATTAAAGTTCAATTGCGGCACTAGAGGTCGAAATGTTCAGTATCTAATAATTTAAAGAGGCGAAAAATCTTCAATACCACCAACAAGGAATACTGAAACGCAAAGATGCCTGGTGCAAAACATTTGAAAACAATGCTCACGTCTGGCAGGATCAAGGGAAAAATTTCGCCGGCGAGCAAGTAGTCGTTCACACCCTTTTCGAACCAGGGTTGGGTAAAAAAGACTAAACTACTTTGAAAATTGCCGCTATTTCGATCGAAATATCAGGTGCCCAATCTATCTTCCTATTTAAAATATTATACCGATGCGTACTCCAACAAATATTAAGACGGCGCAGAAAAAGGACTCTTGACTGACGACCCAAGCAATCAGTCTGTTCTGGCTACTTTAAAGGCGTACAAGCAATCCCTGAAAAGCTATGCTAATAAAATGAAAAACAAAGATTTGCTTTAGTCTCCCTGACCTGATGGTCATCAGATCGTTATCAATTCCATGTATGACCACTCCATGCTGTTGAACAAATAGTTAAATAGTGGTATATTTAAAATGAAACCACGTTACACTATAGGCTATGGAACAGATCGGGGCGTCTTCCATGGATCATATTTTCCTCAAAAAGATCACCAATACTATCCATGAGAACCTGGAAAACGACCAATTTGGCGTAGAAGAGCTATCTGAACAAATCGGAATAAGCCGTTCCCAACTATATCGCAAAATAAAATTACTTAGAGGAAAGTCGATCAGCCAGTTTATACGGGAAGTAAGATTGGAAGAGGCCATGAAACTGCTCAGGGATGATGTGGCCACCACTTCCGAGATTGCCTACCGTGTGGGATTTGGCAGCCCCACTTATTTCCACAGATGCTTTCGCGCATATTATGGATATTCACCGGGGGAAGTAAAAAAACAAACAGCAGAAAGAAAACTCGATTCAAAAAATGAAGCCACTACTTTTGAAGATGAAAAAACAATCCCGGATACTCGATCCATTCCGCCAGAACTTTATTCAAAGCCCTATAAAAAATCTCCGGAAGAACAAAAATCACATCGACGATACAGGGTATCTTCTCTAAATGTAATCGTGCCGATTGTCATTATACTGATAGCGCTGGTTTTAGCCGGTCACTACCTCTATCCCGGCAAACAAAAAAAGAGATCAGTCGCCATATTGCCTTTGCACAATTTTACAGGCGACCCGGAACAGGATTATTTCGTCAATGGCCTGCACGATGCCCTTATTGGCACTTTGGGCCAAATTTCCGGGCTGAGGGTGATCTCCAGGACTTCAACCCTCCGCTATCGACAAACCGACAAATCATTGCAGGATATTGCCAAAGAATTGGGAGTGGATGCCATACTGGAAGGCTCCATAATGGGATCAGGCGATGATGCGCGCATTGAGTTGCAGTTAATAGAAGCTTTTCCCGAAGAACAGCACCTCTGGGCGAAAGAATACCACCTGGATATGCGGAAAATACTTGCCCTGCAAAGTGACGTTGCCAGGAACATCGCCGGAGCACTCAGTACCACCTTGACTTCACGGGAAGAATCTTTACTCACCAACATTCACGCAGTTGACCCGGATGCTTATAAAGCCTGCCTCAAAGGAATGTTTTACTGCGATAAATTCACTGAGGAAGGGTTCAACACAGCCATGCAGTATTTTGAATTGGCCAGAGAACTGGACCCGAATTATGCACTGGCTGACGTAGGTATCGCCAGGGTATGGGTAGACCGGATGCAAAACGGATTGGTTTCTTATGTGGAAGCGGGACCCAAAATAAAAGCGGCTACCAGCAAGGCCTTTAAAATGGATAGTACCCTGTCCGAAGCCTATTATCTGCTCGGAATGTTCAGTTGCTGGGGTGAGTGGAACTATAAAAAGGGAGAAAAAGAACTCAGGCACGCCGTCGCCTTAAATCCCAATTATTCGCATGCGCGCGCCATACTATCGCATACATTAAACATTTTACACCAACCGGAAGAGGCTATGGAACAAATTGAAACAGCTTTGAATTTGGATCCTGCCAATCCACTATTTAAGTCGCTCTATGGAATGGACCTCAATTTCACCCGGCAATACGACGAGGCGATTAGTTTACTAAGCAATACATTAAAAACAGCGCCGGAATACAATATGGCATTATCTACCCTCAGAACATCCTACCACTTGAAAGGAATGTACCCGGAAGCACTAAAGATATGGAAAGAATCATACGAAGCAAAAGGAGATCATAAAGCTGTTGAAGCGTTGGAACTCGGAGCGCAACAAGGTGGTTACCAGGGCGCTCTTGAAAATTTGGCCCGTTTGCTGATAGCACGCTCAGACACAACCTATGTTACTCCCTGGCAGATCGGAACACTATTCACCCGCGCCGGCAAAAAGGATGAAGCCATAGCCTGGCTGGAAAAAGCCTATTACACCCACGACTCCAATATGCCATACATTGGTGTGGACCCTATTTTTGATGTCCTGAAAGACGATCCGCGTTTTCAGCGTTTATTGAAACGCATGGGTTTGCCTTCTGATGAACATCCCATGGCCAAAAGATAAAATATGCCCTTTCAATGAGATCTGAGGGTATCGAACGCCAGCGGGTATGTACGCAACATAAATTCACAAAGCAACATACGTATGCAAAAATTTTCACTTTTTTACAACATATGTATTAAGTCTCTTCTCCCTTTTTATCCCACCTTTATACAAAGCTTTTCATACAGCCAGGGGCCCACGGCTACCTTTTAGTCTATGTATAACCGGGTGGTTCTACCAATGTGCCATTATCAATAATGGTGCTTAATTTCAACATGGGTACTGCTAGCCTGATAAACTGTTAAGATCATGAAAACTATAAAAAACTTATGCATTGCTTTAGTAAGTGTAATCTTTCTTTTCGCCTGTGAGATTCCTCAACACGAAGTATTTAAAGAAGTAAAAGGAAAAATTGACATGAGCAAGCGAAAAAAAACTTTTCGGCATATCATACCCTTCCAAGCTGAATTTATGACTACTCGAACCAGTCTTATTTTTGATTCAGAAGAATGTGAAGCTCCATACGGGTTGTTCTTTACACAGGAAGGACAGGGGCAGGGAGCCCCTATTGGAAAATTCACTACCAAATTCACCTTTTGTTTAGATCCTGTGGCTCGTGAGTTTGTAGATGGCAAAGGAACTTTTTTTATGGAAAATGGGGATGAATTATATTATACACTCTCCGGTCAGGTAGTAAACAGCGAAGATCCTGACTTCGATTCGGAATTTAGTACACCATTTGCTATTACAGGAGGAACGGGAAGATTTGAAGGAGCCTCAGGCAGGGGCTATGGCAAAAATTTTGTGAAAACCTTAGAGAATGGAAATGAGATCCATCACAAATGGAGAGGCATCATTGTGCTGCCCCAAAAATCCTAAAAAAAACAGAATGAATCAGGTTTAACCTTAAGAATCCGGAAGCAGGTCATTGCTCCAGGCATTTTTGGATCCTGCAATCTTTCGTGATTCACAATATTAAACCCCATAAATAAATTTTGTAGTTCACCTTATTTATTTATTATATTCATCAGGTAAACATTACAAGCTCATCTAACTGTGTTTATGTTCATGTATGGCCTAATTCTAAATACGGGATGTACTCGGGAAGAATACCTCTTGTCTTCTAAAAATGGCCCGGCCTATCCCGGCGATTTGTTATCTGAAGTTTCCCACGATGCCGAAGATCCTGTAAATACAGGTCATCGCTTTGCCTTGGTGTTTGAAGAAGGGGAACCCGAAAATAAAATGTACAAAAAACTGGCTGACTTTAATGGAACGAATGGAGCCAATCCACAATATGGTCAATTTGTAATTTACTTGCGCCCTACTGCACCAGTATTGAGTGCAGAAACGATTACTGAAACAAGCGTCACGCTTAACTGGACTGCTCCAACCGACAATGTTGGAGTAACAGGATATGAAGTACATAATGGAAATATACTTGTTGGCAGCACCACAGCGCTGACGTTTACCGTGGATAATTTGAGTTCATGTACTGCCTCTACTTTTTCCATGAAAGCCATGGATATGGAGGGAAACAGCGCGATCAATAATGTGGTACAAATCAGTACGATTGATAAAACTCCACCGTTAGTCCCAAATCTGCTGGACACATCGGTATGTTCTGCCATCACCCTTTCAGCCCTAACCACAACCGACAATTGTGCCGGCGAGATTACCGGCACGACTAGCAACTCCTTGACCTACGATACACCCGGAACATACACAGATACCTGGACGTTTGATGACGGGAATGGCAATACCTCCACTGCTACCCAGCATGTTGAAGACATCTCAGGACCGGAACCTGACTTTTCTGTAATTAGAGCCTGTCTGGGAGAAGCTGTCAATTTCATTACGGAAGATGTGTCCAATCTAACCAGCGGCACATATATCATAAAAGCCGGGAATAATACATTCAAGTTTGTCAAGGAATGATATAGCAATTAATCATCTCACATGAATTAAAAGAAGTCGTTATGAGACCAGAAAATACCATTTTAAGATGTTGCCTCATTGTATTCGTACTATTTGCCGGTGGCTGCAAAAGTGGGCCGGATAATACCGCCATTTCTTCAGATGGCGTCAAAATCAGTTTTGAATCACAGGGAAAAGGAGAACCAGCGCTTTTGTTTGTCCATGGCTGGGCCAATAATAAAAGCCTTTGGGACGACCAAATGAAATACTTTTCCAAAAAATACCAGTCGGTTGCTGTCGACCTTGCCGGCTTTGGGGCATCGGGCAATAATCGCACTGACTGGACCATGGAGGCTTTTGGCAAGGATATCATTGCCGTCATCAACAAACTTGAACTGAAGCAGGTGGTCCTTGTCGGTTTTTCTATGGGCGGGCCGGTTGTTATCGAAGCGGCGAACAAAATACCCGGTCAAGTCCCCGGGATTGTACTGGTGGATAATTTACAGAATGTGGACATGAAGATGCCACCGCAAATGATGGAGCGCATTGATAGCGTTATGATGGACCTGGTAAACCATCCCACTATGGAGAAATTGGTGGCGGGAGGTTTTGCCAAAAAAGACCCGGAAAAAGCTTATAAAAAAGCATTGGAAATGCTAAAAAATACTTCCAGGATAGGCTGGAAGGAATCGGGCGATAATATTTTTCGCTGGCAGAATGAACGCAGCATTGAAGCACTGTCAGACCTGCAGGTTCCGGTCATTTCTATTAATTCGGACCGGATACCGACAAACGTTGAAGCATTCAAAAAATATGTGCCCTCATTTGAAGTGAAGATCATGCCCGGTGTAGGTCACGTGGTTATGCTGGAAGATCCGGAAACATTTAACGTGCTGCTTGAAGAAAGCATTCAGGAATTTATCAATAAATCCAAATAGTATTATTTAAACTTAGATATCATATCTTGTGCGGATAATCATTAACCCAGCACAAGTGTTTTTCAATTGATGCTTACTGAATACCTGACTAACAATTTCTTTAAAACAACCTGCAAACCTGATAATTGATTAAAATATGGCAAAAACGCCTTTTACTTTACTTATTTATTTCGTCGGTGCCTCAACAATATGGGCACTGAATGGATTTAAAGGAAAAGTTACGGATTATTTGCCCGGGCCTTATGAACAATCAAAAAAGCGCACAAAGGTATTTATCGCAGGCGTTGCAGTAATTTTTCCCCTGGGTATCATCTTGTATCGTATTGCCGAAAACAGATCTTCAAGCGACAATACAAAAAGTTACCAGCTAACACCGGAACAAACCAAAAAAGTGATCGAAGGAATACAGAAAATGCAAACTGCAGAAATTGACTCAAATAAAATATTATTCCCTAAAGGCCCCCGTACACCGAAAAAGGAAACGGAGTAAGAGGGGCACAATACAACACAAATGAAAAACACTTGCACCATGTTACGGAGTTATGATTTCGATATTATTTTCGGCCTTTGTTATTTTTCGACGGATTTCCTACTTTCATAACAAATTGACAATCAACATTTTTTCTGATTATTGATATGCATTCAGATCTTCGATAAATGAAAAAGAAATTTTTTAGACTTTTTAAGACCCTTCTTTTTGCAGTTTTTGTACTGCTGTCTTTCGTGTTTTTTGTTTATGGTTATATTCTAAGAAAAGATAACAGCGCCCAAAAATCCATTAATCATTATCTCATAAAATCATTGGAAGTCGCGAAAAGTGAAAGTAATAATCAGTATGATTCCTTAAACAGAGAGATTGAAAAATTAAACGCAGAAATCGATTCTTTGGAAGCCCTTAAATAAAACAATTTCAATGCGAGGAGTAGACTGAATAAATATGTATTTTAATATTCGTGCAATGAACAATCCAGTTTTTCTCATTCTTTATATATCCATCCTGTTGCTCAATGTTAAATACATCGCGGATCTTAAATCAGAAAAATTTCTTGCCGGCATTTTGGTGTTGTTTGGAATTGCTTGTGCTGGATTTATCATAAATTATTTCGTTGGACAGTTCTGGTTGCTGTCAGCGGGAATAATCGCAGGAATGATCATTGCACCGCTATTGTTCTCCACTCATCTGATAAAACGTAGTGCAAACAAAAATGAGGAATCGATAAGGTTGCTCATGCTCATCTCAACATTCGGACTGCTAATCCATTATTTATTTAAGATTTTGGTGATGCCTGGCGCAGCGGTAATGAATTTGGTCATGGCAGTGCCTATTATTGTTGGAATTATTATAATATTAAGCAAAAACCAGATAAAAGAAATGAAACCATTTCAACTGATAATGATTTTTTTGATCTTGGATTTTATAACTTTTTTAATGCAATGATTTCAAGGTGTTGTTTAAATGAAAATTACCTCTGTTTATGATGCATTAGTCATTTAAACAGACAAGTAAAACACAAATGAAAAACACTTGCGTCAGGCTATTGCAATCTCACACATCAATCTTTATTCCCTGGTCCAGGGATAATTCACACCTGGCACCAGTAAATGGAACAAGATTGAACACCGATTATTTTCACACATATCAATGAATTGGAAAGGGATACCACTGGCAGATTATGAGACAGTCGTTCAGTGAATAGGCGCCGTAAAAACAAGCACAGGATTAAAAGTGAAATCGCAATTGGATTTGAATATCTATGAAAAAGGGAAAAAGGTTTCAAACAAAAAGTTGGAATCAATTAATATTAGCATTCATGAATTTCATGGCGAATGGAATTATACAATAAAACATCAAACACAGTAACTATTATTTATTTACAAATTCTAAGTACTAGTCCACCAAGTCCCCTGAGAATGTATTTTTCGAGATGTCATGCTTTTTGTAATTCATGATCTGGATTTTCAGGGTTAAATATAAGTAAAGCTATAGGCAGTTTTTTCTGGTTTCACACACAAACACCTTTTTGGCATATATAGGTAAAAAAATACAAGCTTTCAATTAAATGTTATTGGGAAATTATCCAAAGTTTCAATTTAAAACGGGCACATCGACCCAGAATTCAGCTCCTTCGCCAAACTTCGAATTGACTCCAATGTTACCACCCATAGCTTCTATGAATTCTTTTGAAATAGCCAGTCCCAACCCTGTACCTTCACTCTGATCGTCGGAAACCCTCGAAAATTTTTTGAAAATCTTCGACTGATTTTCGGCACTGATTCCGGGGCCGGCGTCAATTACTTTAACCCTCACCATCTTGTCCGTCAATTCGGCCAAAACCCTGATGCTGCTGTTGACCGGGGTATACCGGATGGCATTGGTAAGGAAATTGTTCAAAATCCAGGTAGTTTTATGGGGGTCCACCAATATTTTGGGCAAACGATCAGGGACATCTTCCGCGATTTTCAGATTTTTTTCTTTCAAAAAAAGACGCACTCCTTCCAGGGCCCCCTCGATAATGAGTGATGGAGAAACACCTGTTTTATGAATGTCTATGGTGCCGCTTTCGATTTTGGATAAGTCGAGGATCTCATTGATGATCCGCTGAATCCGGAAATTATTTTCCCTGATGATATCAAGCAAGTCCTTTTGTTCTGTGTTGAGTACACCTAGTTTTTCATTGTTCAGCAGCGACGTACTCATTTCGATGGAAGCAACGGGGGTTTTGAGTTCGTGTGACAATGTGGCAATAAAATGGGTCTTGGCTCGGTCTTTTTCTGCAAACTCGGTGATATCGGTAAGTATAATAACGTTTCCGATGAACACAGTTTGTTCCTCACCCGTGGGTTCATGGGTAATATCGATTATGTTCTTTGCGAACAATTTTTCTTTATTGTGCTCAATAACCTTAACCGGCTGAAATTTCCTTACCTGTTCATCATCGGCAGCCAACATTAACTCATGAATAAGGCTGCCCATAAGCTGGTTGTTTACAGCGACATCCGGCGCATACCTGCCAACAATTTTTTCTTTGTCGATGCCCAATAGTTTAAGGGCCCGCTCATTGGCAAAGATGACCTTTTTCTTTTCATTCAGGCCGATAATGGCCTCGTCCAGCTGATTGATTACGGTATCAAGTCTTTTTTTTTCGAATAATATTCTGGCCAGGTTGCTTTTTTCATATTCAAACAATTTGGCAGACATTCTATTAAATGAGCGTGCCAGTTGACCGAACTCATTATTAGTGTTGGCCGGAAGCTGAAATTCATAGTTTCCACGAGCGATTTCCTTGATTGCTTTGTTCAGGTTCCGGACCGGTTTCGAGATGTAGGCTGGTAACCCGATCAGGAAAAGAAGGCCGATCACGACGCTTGAAATCCCGAAAATTGCCATGTACAACTCCATTTTTTCAGCTGTTTCATTGGCCAGGTTGTTTTTGTTCATTACCGTTTCCTCGTTGATAAGGAATATCCTGTTGGCCCCTTCATAAAGGCTCAGGATCACCGGGTTTATCTGGTCGATGTAATAATCTGCAGGGGAGTTTTTATCCATGAACTGTGTTACCCTTGTTTCCAGCGTCTCAAAATTTTGGGTCAGTTCGTCAGTGAGTTGTTGTTCCCCGGCTTCGGTTATGTTTTTTCTCTGTAAATCCAGGTTGCTTCTTATTTCTTTCAAGGTAACATTTATAGCCATTTGGGTCCTTTCTTTTTCCGGTAACAGAAATTGTAGTTTTCCCAGGGCGTTTTCGATATTCTGAACATAAATAAGGGTGTGGTAATTATCTTTGATAATGTTCCCGGAATCACGGGCCAGCCATTTCAACGAAAGGATGCCGGAACCGCTCAGCAACAAAATGACCAGAAAGAGAAATGTAAGGGCCAAAGTGAGTTTTAATCTGATTTTCATGGCGGGTTAAAATACAATGATTACGTCGATCTCCGTATCGGAAATCTTTCTCAGTAATTTATCAAAATAATTGTGACCGGAAATCTGCCGGTACAAACTAAAATGTGGCCTGCCCAGCACCACGTTGGTGATCTCATTTTCAATGGCGGTTTCAAAAATGGCCTCCGGTACATCATCATTTTGCTTCCTGATGACTTCTGCGCCTAATTCGGCCGCCCACTTCAGGTTATTGATGAGTTTCCTCTGCATGGCCAAGTCTACCTTTTCAAGGCTTTCACGGGGAGTCTGAATATACAATACAATCCATTTGGCCTGGTAGTGGGCAGCCAGTCTCGCTGTTTTGCGGATGATCTTTCTGGCGCCTTCATGGTTGGTGCTGATACACGCCATAAATTTCTCCAGTGGGGCCCTGCTGCTATGAGGAAGACTTTTTTCAATCTTTTTTTCTACCTGCATGGCTACTTGCCTGAGCGCCAGCTCACGAAGCTGCAATATTTTTTCAGGCAAAAAGAAATTGTCCAGCGCCCGTTGGATTGCCTGTCCTTTGTAGATTTTCCCCTCCTTTAGACGTTTGACGAGGTCATCGGCCGGTAGATCAATGTTTACGACCTCATCGGCCAGTTCCAGGATCCTGTCCGGTATGCACTCTTTCACTTCAATACCCGTTATTTTTTGTACCCGGTCATTCATACTTTCAAGGTGTTGTACATTGAATGCGGTGATTGCGCTGATGCCGTTTTCGACAATATCTTTCAGGTCCTGCCAGCGCTTTTCATTTTTACTTCCGGGAATGTTGGTGTGTGCCAATTCATCGACCAGTACGACGTCGGGACGTATCGAGAGAATAGCATCCAGGTCCAATTCCTCCAGTTCTTTGCCCTTGTAAAAAACCTTTTTGAGGGGGATTTGAGGAATACCCTCAATCAACCCGGCGGTTTCGGCCCGGCCATGCGCCTCGATCACACCTATTTGCACGTCAACGCCCGCATTCAGCAATTCATGGGCTTCCTCGAGCATACGATAGGTCTTACCTACACCGGCGATCATACCGATATAAACCTTCAGCCTTCCAAACTTTTGCTGCCGTACGAGCTTTAAAAATCGAACTGACATACTTAACCGGACTTATTGTCAAGCATATTTTTAACGGTCTCCGCCATTAGTTTATCCAACCGGACCAGTTGCCAATGCAGATTATCTGAGAACATGCTGGCAATTTGTTCCTGGTCATTGTTTTCCATGCAAATTACAATATTTTTGGCCATCAGGGACTTTAACAGGATAAGAGAGGCGAATGCCAAATCCGGATTCCCGTTCATAATCAATACTATTTCGTCAAACGTGTCAAATTTTACATGCTGTAATTCCGAAATCGCCTGAGTTCCGATAAACAAGGTATTATCCACGTCACCCGATATCTTATCAATGCTTAACCTGTCCCTATCGATAGCCATTACCGATGTCCCCGAAAGTGTGAGTTGACGGGCTATCTCTAATCCGAAATTATTTAACCCGATGACTGCAATTTTTTTCATTTTTTCTCCAATTCATCTAACGCCAGGTTAAGCTTTAACACATTTACGTTATCAGATGGTCCGAAAAGTCCCAACAGGGGTTTCTCTGTATGATCTTCAATCAGTTCTCTCAATTGTTCTTCTTTAATTCCCCGCGCTTCAGCTATTCTGCTTACCTGTATCAAAGCGCCTTGCCTGGAAATATCCGGATCAAGGCCGGAGCCGGATGCCGTCACCAGTTCCACCGGAATATCTTCTTTTCTTATGCCAGGATTGTATTTCATCAGGGTATCGAGCCTGCTTCTGACCTGGCTGAGAAAATCAGGGTTGGTTGGTCCAAGGTTGGATCCCCCAGTAGAAGCAGCATTATAATCCACGGCAGACGGACGGCCCCAGAAGTATTTCCGGCTACTAAAAGGCTGGCCGATGTTTTCAAACCCTATCAATTTCCCATCTTTCATAACGGGCAGCCCGTCAGCCTGGTGTGGCATCAGTTTCCCAATGCCCACCATCGCCATCGGGTAAAGTATTCCGAACAACAGGATGGTAGAAAATCCCAATACAAGTGCTATTCTTAATGTTTTCATTTCTTTGTTTTTTTCTGAGTTATAAACAATATGTCGCCCTTACAGGAAAAGATTTACTAAAAGATCAATGGCCTTAATGCCGATGAATGGCACAATGATCCCGCCCAATCCGTAGATAAGCAAATTCCGGCTGAGCAGTATTGATGCTCCCACAGGGCGGTATTTAACCCCTTTCAAAGCAAGTGGGATGAGGAGTGGAATAATGAAGGCATTAAAGATCACGGCAGACAGAATGGCTGACTGCGGTGAAGCAAGCCCCATAATGTTCAGAGCATTCAACCCCGGAATGGAAATAGCAAACAGGGCAGGCACGATGGCAAAGTATTTGGCCACATCGTTGGCAATGGAAAAGGTAGTTACGTTACCTCGTGTGATCAGCAGTTGCTTTCCGATCTCTATCACTTCCAGTAATTTGGTCGGATCACTGTCCAAGTCAACCATATTGGATGCTTCCTTGGCTGCCTGGGTGCCACTGTTCATGGCGACGCCGACGTCTGCCTGGGCCAGTGCCGGGGCGTCGTTGGTGCCGTCCCCCATCATGGCGACCAATTTACCTCCCTCCTGTTCTTTTTTGATGTAGGTAAGCTTATCTTCCGGTGTTGCTTCGGCGATGAAATCATCTACCCCGGCTTTCTGTGCTATATATGCCGCTGTCAAGGGATTATCTCCGGTAACCATCACCGTTTTTACGCCCATCCTTCTCAATCGCTCAAAACGTTCCTGTATGCCGGGCTTGATGATATCCTCCAACTGGATAACACCTACTATTTTATTATCCTGCGCCAGGGCCAGTGGTGTCCCCCCGTTCCTGGCAATCTTTTCCACTTCATCATTCAGGACTTTCAATTGGCCGTTATCGGATTTGTCCGACCATTTTTTTATGGCATCCCAGGCACCTTTGCGGATTTTCTGACCGTCAGGTAAATCAATTCCGCTCATCCGTGTTTCCGCGGTGAACTTTACAAATTGTGCTTTGGCCAATTTCGAGCGAGAAACTTCAATACCCTTTTTACGGGCCAGTTCGATGATGGATTTACCTTCAGGCGTATTGTCCGACAAACTGCTCAACACACATAGCCGGGAAAATTCCTGTTCTCCCAGGCCGTTGAGAGGGATAAACCGGGTAGCCTTGCGGTTGCCGATAGTGATCGTTCCGGTCTTATCGAGCAATAAGGTATCGATGTCTCCGGCAGTTTCTACCGCCTTTCCGGATTTGGCCACGATGTTGGCCCGCAATGCCCTGTCCATGCCCGCAATCCCTATGGCCGAAAGCAATCCCCCGATAGTGGTTGGGATGAGGCATACAAACAGTGCTATTAATGCGGCAATAGTGATCGGGGTATTTGCATAGACGCCGAAAGGCTGGAGGGTGACTGTCACGATTAGGAAGATCATAGTAAACCCCCCCAGCAAAATAGTCAATGCAATTTCATTAGGCGTTTTTTGCCGTTTCGCCCCTTCCACCAAACCGATCATCTTGTCGAGAAAACTTTCTCCCGGTTCGGTCATTACCTGTACCTTGACCTGGTCAGACAATACCCTTGTTCCTCCAATCACACTGCTGTGGTCGGTTTCTGCCTCCCGGATCACCGGTGCCGACTCCCCTGTAATAGAAGATTCATCAACGGAAGCGATTCCCTCGATAATTTCACCATCGGCCGGGATGATATCTCCGGCTTCTACAATGAATACATCGCCCTTTTTCAATTCTGAAGAACTGATTGCAGCAATTGAGCCATCGTCGTTCAGTTTTTTCGCTTTAGTGTCCTTCCTCGTTTTTCGGAGAGCATCCGCCTGTGCTTTGCCACGGGCCTCGGCAATGGCTTCGGCAAAATTGGCAAAGATTACCGTGATAAATAATAAAACAGTGATCACGGAATTGTAAAGCGGAGTACCCAAACTATTATTGACCATAAAAACCGAAAGGACTGTAACAATCAACATGATCAAAGTGCCGGTCTCCACGGTGAACATCACTGGATTTTTCATCATCAGGGCAGGGTTCAGTTTCACAAAAGACTGACCCAGGGCCTGCCTGATGATATTGACCGTGAATAATGATTTATTGACTTTTCTCTTTTTCATAACAATTTTCAGTTTACATAGTGAAATATTCTGCCAGCGGTCCTAAAGCAAGGGCTGGGAAGAAGGAAAGTGCAGCAATGATCAGGATGACCGAAAGCAAGACAACACCAAATGCCGTACTTTCCAATCGCAGGGAACCTGAAGTTTCCGGTACCGGCTTTTTAACGGCCAGTGAACCTGCAATGGCCAAAGGGCCTATGATGGGTAAATACCGTCCCAACAGCATGATGATCCCGGTCAGGATATTCCAGAAAGGTGTATTATCCCCCAGTCCTTCAAAACCGGATCCGTTGTTGGCCGAAGCAGAGGTGTTTTCATAAAGCATCTCCGAGAATCCATGAAAAGAGGGATTATTCAGCCAGCCGTAATCCGGATGGTGTGTAATGCCGTAACTTGCCATTGCAGTCCCGATCAGGATCAACAGGGGATGAAGGATAACCACCAGGGCAGCGATCTTCACCTCGCGCGCCTCTATCTTTTTCCCCAGAAAATCAGGGGTACGCCCGATCATTTGCCCGGCGATAAACACCGCCACGATGATAAACACAAAGAAATTGATAAAACCGACCCCTACGCCGCCGTAGATAGCATTGATAAACATGTCCACCAGGAAAACTCCGCCGGAAAGTGGCATATGACTATCGTGCATGGAGTTAACCGATCCATTTGACGTGGAGGTAGTGGAAACGCCCCACATTGAGGAGGCTGCAGGGCCAAAACGCATTTCCTTTCCCTCCATATTGGGTTGCCCGTCAGCCAGTCCCATTTTTGTAAAAGCGGGATTGCCATGCATTTCCTGGGTAACAGATACTGTCACGAATGCAATGAACAATATGGTCATTACCCCAAAAAATATCATGGCAAGTTTTTTCCGGTCCAGGTAAAATCCAAAGGCAAAAACAAGAGCAATTGGGATGAGCAGGATGGCCACATTTTCCGCGATGTTGGTGATGTAACTGGGATTTTCAAAAGGATGGGTGGAATTAGGGCCAAAGTACCCGCCGCCATTTGTTCCCAATTGCTTGATCGACACCATGGGCGCGGTCGGACCACCGGCTACCTGAATGGTGTTGCCCTCCAGGGTTGTGACTTCCTTCAGGCCGTCAAAATTAGTAGTGGAACCATTAATGGTAAGAATCAGCGAAAGAATGACGGCTAATGGCAACAATATTCTCGTACTACTCTTAACCAACAGGTTGTAGAAATTGCCCAGATTATTGGAGGCCTTATTTTTAAGCCCCTGGAATAGCAGGGCGCATGCTGCTATGCCGGTTGCCGCGCTGACAAACTGCAACCAGCAAAGCACGACCAATTGGGTAAAATAGGATGCGGAAGTTTCTCCTGAATAGTGCTGCAGGTTGGTATTGGTGGCGAAGCTCACCGCGGTATTAAACGCCAGGGTCGGTTCCCAATTCCCAATATGAACAGGGTTCCAGAAAGGATCAATCTCTTGAAAGACCAGGGCCAGGAAAGCGAACAGGAAGAAAAACACGTTGATGCCTAGCATGGCCTTCATGTTTTGTTTCCAATCCATTGGTTTTGACGGATCAATTCCTGCCAGTTTAAAAATGATTCTTTCCAGGGGTGACATAAAATCAGACCAGACTTTGTCTCCCCTGAAAACTTTCACCACGTACTTCCCCAGCAGCCAGGCAAGGGCTACAGTAAGCAGGAAAATGAGCGCTATTCCAAGAATTTCTGTATTCATACTTCTTTTGTATTAAAATTTAAAAAGGATTTTCAGTCTGACGAAGAGAATGTAGCTAAACGAAGCGAGAAACAACAACCTAAAAATGATTGCACATGCTGCCTTTATCTTCTCTTTCGTTTTACTGTCCATTGATTAGAAAGAATTAGAATTTTTCAGGATTTACAATGGCATAAAACAAATAGCCGAATACGGCCACCGATACAATGAGTAGCGCTATCATTTTTTCAATTGATTATATTGATACAAAAGCATATAAGTTCTCATCAGACAGAATGGAAGCATTGTTTTCGCCTCTTTATGAGCCCTGTCTGCGACTTCCAGGTGAAGCCGGGGGATGTAGATGTGCTCAAAAGCTACTTTCACCATCTCGTTCCCTTTCTTGTAAAGCCTCTCTGCCACCATCAGGCATTTCTTAACCTGATTCAAGTTTTCCAAAAGGATCATTTTTTCGGTGTAGGCAGAAAAGCAAACGATGATGTGAAACAGGTTAATACGTTTCATTTCTTCCTCCTGCAATTCTACTTCCCGTTTCAAATCGGGAATCTCGTTTTCTAGCGTTTGCGTAAATGCGGTAAATTTTTCCATAGCTCATTTCTTTAGCAGATTATTAAAATAATTTACCGATTTGTAGAACAGCCCGAACACGGCCACAGCCAGCAGCATCATTGAAATTGTCATAAGCGTTTCCATTTACTTTATTGATTTCTTTTTGATTATAATGCCAAGAGATGTGCCGTAAATTAATAGGAGTAAACAAATCAATCATAATGTGCTGATTACCAGCCGTTTATTTTTACATGATACTTGACCGGAAATATTTAAAAGCGCTTGCGCACCCTTTCATTTTGGAAGGGTTTTTCAAAATGGTAAGGTGCCTGGGTAATGTATGGAAGGATCTTTTTGGTTCAGTTCGTTAGACAACTTCCCTGAAAGATGTTCACAGGCCGTATGCTTCCATTTTCCGGTAAAGGGTGGTCAGGCCGATGCCCAGAAGCACTGCCGCTTTCATCTTATTCCCCTTGGTATATTCCAATACTTTGGTAATGTGCATTTTCTCAACGGATCTCAGATCGAAATTGCCGCCGGTCGTGCGGGACCTGGAGACGTCAAAGTTGAAGGGCAATGACGAAACAGTAAGCGATTCATGCTCGGAGAGGATTACCGAACGCTCTATGATATTGCGGAGTTCACGGATATTGCCATTCCACTGATGTTTTTTCAATGCTTTCAGATAAGCAGGCTCGAATCCTTTTATATGCTTTCCTTGTTTTGCCGCCAATTGTTCGGTGATGATCCTGGCGAGGGGTTCAATATCTTCGATGCGGTCGTTCAAGGCAGGGAGGTTGATCTGGAAAACCGAAAGCCGGAAATAAAGGTCTTCGCGGAAATTGCCCTGGCTGATCTCTTTCTCAAGATTTCTGTTGGTGGCCGCGATAATTCGAACGTCGACCCTGTTCTCTTTCGATTCGCCCACTTTAACATAAGCGCCTGTTTCCAGTACGCGCAGCAGTTTGGCCTGAAGGTCGAGGTTTAATTCGCCGATCTCATCCAAAAAAATGGTTCCGCCCGCAGCTTCTTCGAAAAACCCTTTTTTATTTTTAATGGCCCCAGTAAAAGCACCAGCAGTATGCCCGAACATTTCACTTTCAAGCAGGTCTTTTGCTATGGCGCTGCAATTGACCGCAATAAAGGGTTCGATTTTTCTTTGACTGGCAGAATGGATGGCTTGGGCAAAAACCTCTTTACCGGTTCCCGTAGGTCCGCTTAGCAAAACAGTGGTACCGGTTGGCGCTACTTTTTGTGCCATGGTTTTCGCTTCAAGAATGGCTGGTGAAGTTCCGATAATCTGGTCAAAATCGTATTGAGTGCGTATTTTAGTCTGCAAATGCTTAATCCGGAATTGAAGCTTTGCTTTTTCCGCGGCCCTGGCTACTAGCGGAACGATCTTCAGGTTATCATCGCCTTTCACCAGATAGTCGAATGCACCGTTTTTGATGGCCTGTACACCATCCTGAATATTTCCGTAAGCCGTAAGGCAGATCACCTCAGTTTCCTTAAATCTTTCCTTGATGTCAGCAGTAAGTTTAACACCGTTGATATCAGGCAGTTTCACATCCGTAACAACCACCAAACATTCTTTTTCTTCCAGTAATTTTAGAGCCTTTTTCCCATTTTCGGCCGTAAAGACATCATAGTTTTCCAATTCCAAGATCTTGGACAGCAGTTTTCGAATGTCTTTCTCGTCATCGATGATCAGTATAGGACGGTTCATTGATGTTTCTGTTTGTCAATTTTAAGACAAAGGTTAACAATCCTGACATATTGCCACAAATCTTTATAAAATCTTTATACTCTGGCCACAAATCTTTATACGATCTTTATAAAATCAGCCCCTATTTTGTGTGTCCGATTAATAAATTTAACATTTTAAAAGCCATTGGAACTTACAGGCTGGCAAATATTGGGGTTGATCGTTTTGATGCTAAACTTTCAAATAGTGGTGTTTGAAGCTGTCAGATTATTGATAGAACACACAAGAAAGTATCATCATTGGAAAAGTTTAAACGTTTGATCACCATGCTATTTTTTATTCAAAGAGGCATCCTAATCTACAATGATCAATTAGTCAACTATCGAAAAGAACGGGAGGTTCCCTTTTAAAGCGTTATGTACCCGGTGAATCTCAAAAACCTGTCATACCTGTTTTTTGTGATCTTAATAGTCGAGGGATTATCTTTCCTGCTTTGTATCCCTTACGCCTTATATTTTAATGAGCCGGTTAGTCCGTTTTATCTCTCAAGCCTGATCACTATTCCTGTAGGAACCCTGTTTTACATTGTTTCGGGGAAAAAAATTAAATTAACACGGCATCACGAAGAACGCTTTGTCCTGTTAGTCTTTTCGTGGGTCGTGATTATTTTCGTCGGGACCTTGCCCTATATTTTAAGTAAGTCGATATCCTCTCCTGTTGATTGCATTTATGAGACAACTTCCGGGTTTACAGCTACAGGATCCTCAATAATACCGGATATAAGCAGGCTTCCAAGGTCAGTCATTTTTTACCGGAGCCTTACCCAATGGATGGGCGGCATCGGGGCAATCATAACAGCCGTTCTCATTTTGCCACAACTAAATGTCGGTGGGTATAAACTTTTTGCGATGGATCGGCAGATACGCCACAAAGCAAGTGAAAAAGAAGGGTTTCCGCAATTTGGATTCGTGGTCAGGAGGTTGGTGATGGTTTTTATTGCGTTGACAGCCCTACAAACCCTGTTACTCTGTTTGGGGGGTATGGACCTTTTTAAAAGCCTATGCTATTCATTCGGCACGGTATCAACAGGGTGTTTTTCTCCGGGCAATGGCAACCTGTCCGAATATTCCTCCTACACTCAGTATGTTTTTGTTTTTTTTATGCTGCTTTCGGGTTTCAGCTACGTTATGCTTTACCTGTTAGTAACCGGGAAAGGGAAGGCGATAAAAAGCTTTGGGGAGGCCAGGATTTATCTTTTGACGACACTGTCTTTCACTTTCATAGTTACAATAATTTTATATTTTCAGACGGGTAAAAATCTTGGCATATCTTTCAGGGAAAGTGTTTTCCAGGTATCTTCCTTAATTGCCTCAAACGGCTATTCCAACGCAAGTTATCTGCCGTGGCCAAATTATATTTTATTGTTGCTATTCCTTTTAATTTTTATCGGTGGGAGTACCGGTTCTGCCTCCGGGGGGATCACCATAGCCAGGTTACTGATTTTTTTCAAGAACCTGAAAGTATTATTCAAAAAGTTGAATACCCCTTCCACCCGTTACATGGTAAAATACAACCATGAAAATATCGATGAGGTTACCAATCTTTCCGTAGTGACCTTTATTATCATATTTGGAATCGTATTTCTGTTGGGAACTTTAGCACTTTCTGCGGCGGGCATTGATCCAAAAAAATCGGCCTTCTTTGCCATTGCTGCATTAACAACTTTTGGACACCAGGTGAACCTGGTAAACCTGTCAGCCTCAGGTAAATTCATATTAAGCCTCCTCATGTTGATTGGCCGCACTGAAGTATATCCGCTATTGGTATTGTTTACAGTGCTGTTTTACAGAAATATTGAAAAAATAAGAATCACCGGACACTTAAACAAAGAGATTGAAGTTGATGAGGAGCGAAACAATTAAAACGGTACTGAAACAAAACGGGAGCCTCCTGATTTTATTGGGCGGAGTTGTGGCGCTTCCGTCAATTGTGTCCATGATCTATGGTGAATGGTATTCAGCAGGAGGATTTCTGTTGTCGGCGTTGATCATATCAGGGGTTGGGACTGCACTTTTTTACTTATTTAAAGAGGCATTGGATGTTAAATATAAAAATGCGCTTATTGTTGCTGCCTCAGGCTGGCTGATGATAACCCTCATGGGTGGACTGCCATTTTTCATTATTGCCTATATTACTCCGGCCAAAGTGATGGACCAATTCATCCCAAAGGATGCGGAATACACATTTTCGAGCTTGGTATATTTCAAAAATTTTTTGCATTGTTTTTTTGAAAGCATGAGTGCCTATACCACCACCGGACTTTCTATGGCGGTGCACGAACCTTCGGTAGGTAAAGGGGTGTTGTTTTATCGCTCTCTGGCACAATGGTTCGGCGGGGCAGGCTTCATTGTGATGGTACTGGCCGTATTTAGGCAAACATCAGGCCGGGCGGCAGTCCTCTTGTATGGCTCTGAAGCCAGTGGCGAAAGGTTGAGACCGAATGTACTTCAAACTGCAAGAGCAATCTGGAAAGTCTACTTGCTGGTTACGGCCTTTTCTGCCATTTACCTTGTTATCGGTACATGGTTAATCCTGCCCAATTATCCTTTGAGTGAAAATATTTTTGATTCAATCAATCATGCCATGGCAGGTCAGTCCACCGGAGGGTTCAGTACGCTGGACGACAGCATTGCCACCTACCATTCCCCCTATATGGACATATTGTATTTATTGCCTATGATGATCGGCTCATTTTCAATCCCTTTTTTTTATAAAGTCATTTATGAAAAAAGATACAGTGAAATATGGAAAGATATTCAAACACGCGCATTGATCATTGCTTTTTTAGTCGGGAGTATTATTCAATCCGTTCTGCTGTTCAGGGCAGATGTGGTCCCTAACCCAGTTCGCGAAGGGCTGTTTCAGTTCATTAGCGCCATGTCCACAACAGGATGGCAGACCTCCAACATAGATCATTGGGACTGGTTGTCGGTGGTTTTTATTGTTACAACTGCCATGTTCATCGGAGGGGCATCCGGTGCCACTGTGGGCGGGATAAAAATGATCCGGGCATTGCTGATTGAAAAAGGACTTCGATGGCAGATCAACCAAGTATTTTTATCTGATAATACTGTAAAGAGAATAAATTTCAGGGGTAAACCAATGTTACCCGAGGAGATGAATGAGGCTTTTACCAAAGCTGCTGCAATGGCAATGATGTTTTTCTTACTGGTATTGGCATCATCTATAATATCTTATTTTTATACCAAAGGACAATTTAGTTATACTGATGCCCTCTTTGAATCGGCTTCTGCCCAGGGAACGGTAGGATTGTCGTCAGGAATTACCTCTCCGTCAATGCCACCCATCCTGGAAATTGTTTATATTTTCCAGATGTGGGCCGGAAGGCTGGAGATAATTCCGGTATTGGCATTAATCCGTGCCATATTCTGGGGAACGAATCCAAAAATAATTTAATAAGTTTAACTTACAGTGAAGATGGATGAAAAGGAAAACATAAGGCAAACGGCATTTCTGAGATTTACCTCCCGGATCAATCACTATGTACTTTCAGTGGTCATCATTGGGATTATAGCTTTGTTGTGTTCTCCGCTGGCCAATACCCAGAATTACCTGATAGTTTCATTCATATTGCTTTTTGTCGTATCCATACTGGCCACTTTTATGGGGATAGGCCCCATTTTTATTGCTTCCACCCTTAGCTCGCTGGTATGGAATTTCTTTTTCATTCCTCCCCATTATACATTTCACATCAACAAAACGGAAGACCTGCTCATGTTTTGCATGTTCTTTATTATTGCATTACTGAATGGGGTCCTGACGACCAGGGTGCGCAACCAGGAAAGACTGGCAAGAGAAAGGGAAGAGCGCACAGATGCGTTGTTTCAGTTGACCAAGGAACTCTCTAAGGCAGGGGGAATCGAAGAAGTGCTGAAGGTGGCTGTGGAGGATATCAAAAAGCATTTTGCGCTTGAACCTTTTTTTGTCTTACAGGATGGAAACAATAAGCTCCTCGCCTCGGGACGCATCCAAAAAGAAAAGAAGCTCTCCGATGACGATTATAGCGTGGCCAGATGGGTTTTCAACAATTCCCGCAAGGCGGGGAAGTATACCGACAGTTTTTCGTCCTCAGATTATACTTACTATCCGCTTCATGGCACACGGCTAACTTCCGGAGTAATTGCCGTTAAGTTTGACGGCCCTTTACCCGAGAATAAAAAGGCTTTCTGGGATACTTTTCTTGCCCAGATCTCCAATGCACTGGAAAGAGAGTTCTTAGGCGAACTGGCCCAAAAAGCGAGGGTTTTGGTTGAATCCGATCGATTATATAAGACATTGTTCAATTCCATATCGCATGAGCTAAGAATTCCCGTAGCCACCATTCTCGGTGCGGCAGATACCTTATTAAATGCTCAGCACCCCGGAAACGTTCAATCAGCCCTGTATAATGAAATCTTTACTGCCTCCCTGCGCCTGAACAGACTGATAGAAAACCTGTTAAATATGTCGAGACTTGAAAGCGGGCGAATTTCCTTGCGGCTTGACTGGTGTGATGTCAATGACTTGGTGAACAAAGTAGCCAAAGATCTGGAAGATGAGTTAAAACCTTTTGCGCTGGTAGTATCCATTGCTGAAAAAATGCCCCTTGTTAAAATTGATTTTGGCCTGATGGAACAAGTTTTGTACAACCTGCTTTTTAATTCGTGTGAAAAAGCCCCGGCCTCTTCGAATGTCAGGCTAAATATTTCCTATGAAAACGGTACCTTAATGATGCAGATCATGGACAGGGGACCTGGCTTCCCGGAAGAAGCATTAAAAAAAGTATTTAAGAAATTCTTTCGCGTTGACAGCAGCAAACCTGGCGGACTGGGTTTGGGGCTTTCTATCGTAAAAGGTTTTGTTGAGGCACACAAAGGATCAATCTCTGTTGAAAACAGGAAGAATGGCGGAGTCAGATTCACCATCAGCATACCTTCTGAACAATCCGAAATCCAGGAACTGCATTTTGACAAGACATGAATGAAAACGAAACCATATTGATCATCGATGATGAGTTACAAATTCGTCGTTTGCTGGAAATTACACTAACAGCCAACGGGTACAAAACCATTCATTCGGCCAATGGTAAAGAAGGCCTGATCGATGCAGCTACGCACCATCCAACAATGATCATCCTCGATCTCGGTTTACCGGATATTGATGGACAGGAAATATTGAAAAAATTAAGAGAATGGTATTATAAACCTGTAATTGTTTTGTCTGTTCGCAATTCGGAAGAAGATATCATCATGGCGCTAGACAATGGTGCCAATGATTATCTTACCAAGCCATTCAGGAGCGGCGAATTACTGGCGAGGATACGCGCGGCAATACGATTTGTTGAGAAAAATAACGATATTCCTGTTTTAGAATTCGGATCATTGAACATTGACCTGGTGAACCACATTGTGAAAAAAAACGATGAAATATTAAAACTCACTTTAACCGAATTTTCGTTGCTTGCCCTCCTGGCAAAAAATGAAGGAAGAGTGCTTACTCATCAATATATCCTTAAGGAAATCTGGGGATATGGCTACATAGAGCAAACCCAATACCTGAGGGTATTTATAGCCCAGTTGAGAAAGAAAATTGAAGATAATCCCTCAATACCTGACTTACTGATCACTGAATCCGGGATTGGCTACCGTTTTGGAAAATGAAACTAAATGGTTAAACACATAAGTGTATACTTGTATGCAAGTAAAAACCAAATAAGTCAAAATTCTCAATTACCATTCAATAAATCAGATATAGATAAGAGCCTTTCAGCATCGACATGGTGTATGGCTGCCACGTGTTTTGGTATCAAAGGTAAAATTTGTGAGATTTATTATACTTGAACCAACACCAATAACCAGTGAACAGGTGAATCTCCCATATTTATAGAAGAGAAGAGCAGAACAGCATAAATCAGGGAGATTCCTGTTCTTGCAGGAATGATGTATCTAGACGGGTATAAGGAAGAAAAAGTTAGTGATTTTCTCTCCTATAGGTTTGTTGACATCCCAAAAAGGAGGCTTAAGCATCCACGTCGCTGGTCTGTGGCACACACACCAGCTTCAGAAACTATCCAAAATGTTCCATATAGTGGGTTAAAAAACCGAAAGGACCTTCACCCACTCTGGCGCGTGCGTTGTGTGCCGGCTTTGGCCCAAGTTCACGCGTGACACTCATCAACAATCCTATCCCGAAAGAACCTCTGCCAAGGTTCGTGTTCCCATGAAACTTCATTTACAACAACTGTGGGTCGTGAGGACACGATCCACGGCGATGCTGCATGAACACTTGCGCCAGGCAAGGGTCCTTGGCGTCAGGCTAGTAGCCACATCACACATCAAATTTTATTCCCTGGGCCAGGGGCAATTCCCTGCCAAAGTTGATGGTGTTGGTTTGGCGACGCATGTAAAATTTCCAGGCATCCGATCCGGATTCCCGGCCCCCGCCGGTTTGCTTCTCTCCACCAAAAGCGCCTCCGATCTCTGCACCGCTGGTGCCAATATTCACATTGGCAATGCCACAGTCCGACCCCCGGTGTGACAGGAACATTTCACTTTCTCGCAGGTTGTTGGTGAAAATGGCCGACGACAATCCCTGCTTCACATCATTCTGGATCTGTATGGCATTTTGCACATCACCGGTATATTTGATCAAATAAAGGATCGGCGCAAAAGTTTCTTCCTGCACAATGTCAAAACTGTTTTCAGCCACGGCCAGGGTCGGCTTCACATAAGTGCCGGAAGTGTAAGCATCGCCTTTCAGCACTTCACCGCCATAAACGATCTCCCCTCCCGCTTCCCGGATAACATCCATGGCCTTGCCGTAATGCTCCACCGCTTTCCGGTCGATCATCGGCCCGACCAGTATATTTCCGTCCAGCGGATTACCAATCGACAGGTTTTGATATATTTTCACCAGCCTTTCTTTCACTTTCTCAAAAATACTGTCGTGGATGATGAGCCTGCGGGTGGAAGTACATCGCTGTCCACAGGTGCCCACGGCGCCAAATACCGTAGCGCGAATGGCCATTTCCAAATCAGCTTCCGGCGTGATGATGATGGCGTTGTTGCCGCCCAACTCGAGGATCGACTTTCCCAGCCGGCCCGCCACTTCGGCGCCTACGGACCTGCCCATGCCAATGGATCCGGTCGCTGAAACCAGGGGAATGCGGATATCGCCGGCCATTTTCTTTCCCAATGGAATATCGCCGATCAGTAGATTAAATACACCTTCCGGCACGTCGTTCTTTTCCAGCACTTTGCCCATGATCCGGTGACAAGCCATGGCACAAAGCGGCACTTTGGGCGAAGGCTTCCACAAGCACACATCCCCACACACCGCGGCGATCATTGTATTCCACGACCATACCGCTACCGGGAAGTTAAAGGCAGAAATAATGGCCACCGGGCCCAACGGATGATATTGGTCATACATGCGATGCTCTGGCCGCTCGGAATGCATGGTGGATCCCTGCAACTGCCGTGACAACCCCACGGCAAAGTCGCAGATATCGATCATCTCCTGTACTTCACCCATCCCTTCCTGTAGTATTTTTCCACATTCGATGCTCACCAACTTGCCCAATTCCATTTTGTATTTCCTCAACTCCAGCCCAATTTGCCGTACGATCTCGCCGCGTTTTGGAGCGGGCACCACACGCCAATATTCAAATGCTTCCTGCGATTTTCTGACTATCTGATCATAATCCTCGTCGGATGTCAATTCTACTTTGGCGATTTCCTCTCCGGTGATGGGTGATGTTACCGCCACTGACTCGCCACCGTGTAACCCTGCCCATTGCAAGCCGGTACACCAGGAGGGATTAGTCGATGACAATCCCAGCTTTTCAAAAATTGTTTTGATCTCAGAAGACAGGTTGATTTTCATGATAGTTTGTTTGAGGAATGATCTTTTCTTTAAAGGAAATTTGGTGTTTTTCCAGTTCCTGAAGTACTGGCTGATATATGTTTTCCAACACCGGCAGGTGCAATCCTGTTACATTTATTCTACCTTGCAATACCATTTCAGCAGCGATGCCCATTGGCAATCCAACTGTTTTTGCCATGGCAGTATGACCACGGTCATCACCAATCACTACCAAAGCACTTGTTTGCTGAAAAGCTTCCTTTTCATCGTTGTGATAAAAGAATTTGTGCCACATCACCACCATATCTTTGTCATCCGGAGCCATGGTCCATTTTTGCTTTAAAATGTGCTCGAGAATCCGGGCCGGCGTTGCGTCTTTCAGCCCGACTACTTTATCGGAAAATATATCCAGCCATTGCAGTTTTTCCATCAGGCCGGAATCCTGGTCAATTTTCAAATAATGCATCAATTTTAGTTCTACGGAATCCGTTGGGTTAAACGGCAAAAATGAATTGATGAATTCGCGGCAGGTCATATTTTCAGAACCCTCCATAATATAACTGTCGTCAGTGGCGCCCAACTGCACGAATAAGTCCCATGCCCGGCAAAATCCTGGTCGGCGCAGCGTACCGCGGTAAATGGTAGAGATACCCTCCAAATTGTACTTATCAAGATATTTCAGCGAATCGCGATTGGCGTAGCCCTCAAAACTACCATGCCCTTCAATGTCGATGCGTTCAGTCCGGCGAAAAACCCGGTTGTAGGGGATGTATTTGAATTTCCCATTGTGCAAAAACCGCACAGCGCCACCCTGCCCGGCAAGAACGACATTACGTGGGTTCCAACTGAGTTTATATTGCCATGGATCGTTGTCATAACCAGGAGCCATCAAGCCGCCAGTAAATGATTCAAAGCCTGTAAGCTGGTAACCTTTATTTTTGATGGCCTCCAGGGCCCGCATGGCCGACATGTGATCGATGCCAGGATCGAGGCCCATCTCGTTCAGCACCAGTATCCCTGCCCTGTTGATCTCCGGTTTCAACGCTTTCATCTCAGAAGAAAGATAAGACGGCGTGATCAGGTCCTTTTTATATTTGATGCAACTTTCCAGTATTAGTGGATGAAATCTTGCCGGCAACATGGACAAAACAATATCAGACCCACTGATCAGGTTGTCACGCGATTCTTTATCCAGCACATTCAATACTGCTTTTTCGATGCCTGGCAGTGTATTTAATCGTTCTTCAACCAGCGATTTGTCCTGGTCTGCCACGATCAGTTTCCATTGTTGTTGTTGAACAACCTTGGTTAGGTATTGAATAAGAACAGGCGTCGATCGTCCTGCACCTACAGTCAGGATGGTCTTCATTGCTTGTGATTTATACTGTTATTGCTGATTTTCAAATATAGCCTCTATTTCACCTCCATTCGGTACAGTATTCTGCACTGCGCTTTGGAAGAAACTAAAAACCCTTACTCGTAAAGTCCTGGCCTTTGTTGGTACTTTCAAAGATCTTGTCTGCAGATCCGGCAATAAAACCAAGAAATAACCGGCCACTCGCCGTTGGGTATCGTCTGGCAAATTCGTAATAACAAGCAGGCACCACATGTTTACCATCTGAAAACTGAACTTCCCGGTTGTAGGCAATGGTGGAAGATTGTTCGAGATAATCAGAGGGTGATCCTTTAATTTCTCCTCCGGATTCATTGAGTCGGAATCCATTGTTTTTCAGCAACTGATTCACCTTCTGGAGCGTATCGAATTTTTTCAGGTGGTTAACACTGACCGTAAAATGATTTGGCCTGAAGCCAAATGCCGCCATCCAGGCTGCATATTCGCTGGACTTTTTAAGTGTTTGGTAATCGTCGTAGGAAACAGTCCAGGGTCTATTGCCAGCAAGAAAGGTGGGGCCATCTGTGAAATCCCTGGGTACTTTACTGATCATATTGGTAATGATCTGACGGACCTCAGGGTCAAATTCTTCTGTTTTTAATTCACTGATGAAAATAAGCGGCATTTCTGCATTGGGATGCTCATAATGTTTCGCATACAGTTTCTTCTGTTTAAAATGGTAATCCTTCATTTCGGTGTAACCCAGTTCGGCAAAAATGGTGGCGATGACATCGATGCTGATGGAGGGGTGATTGAACGTGCGGAACGCAATATGATCATTGACCACTTCTTCTCCTTCTGCGACAAACAGATCGTGGATATGTTGTGCCGGTGGATTGGTCTCTACATATTCTTTCCATAACAGATCAAGCAATTGTTCGAGTGGGATGGTTTTCATGATGGTTGTTTTTTGTTGATTTTGATGAACGAACATCCAATTAGACATCATTGAAAAATTGGAATATTTACATAAACTTCGATTTCAAGTGGAAATCACAGTTTATCCTCTAATAAGATAACAAATTATTCCTGGTTTTATGACGGTAATTGCGCTATTTCTTTGAAAAAAAATCCGGCAGAAGTTTTGAAAACACCTACCGGATAGTAGCCAAATTGCCTTATTAATCTTAATTTATCTGAATTCCGGGATTTGCATCTGCGGCGCCAGGGCCTTTTCATCTTGTTTCACCGTTAAATCATTGGCCAGACTAAAATCAGCGGTGTGTTTGATGTTCACAGAAGATGCCCCCACTTCCACGGAATATTTCCCTGCCTCGGCAATCCAGGCCTCTTTGTTGGTATTATATGATGCCAGATCTTCAGGATAGATGTCAAAAGTGAGACTTTGCTTTTCGCCGGGCTGCAATAATTTGGTTTTTGCAAATGCCCTCAATTCTCTGACTGGTTTATCCAATTGCTTGGCTGGCGCTTTAATATACAACTCAACCACTTCTTTTCCGGCGACCTTACCAGAGTTTGTGATATCCAGAGAAGCTGTTATCTGATCATTGAATTCAGAAGCGCTAAGCTGCAATTTTCCATAGGTGAAATTGGTATACGACAAGCCGTAACCAAATTCGTAGGCTGTTTTTACCCTGTATTTATCATAATAGCGATAACCAACATAAATACCTTCTTCATACACAACCTCTTTGGGTTTGTCTTCCGGGGTCCCGGGAAAATTTTTAGAAGAAGGTACTTCATTGTAATCCATCGGAAACGTAGTGGCCAATTTTCCGGAAGGGTTCACTGTGCCATCCAGAATATCAGTGATGGCATTACCTCCTTCCTGACCAGGCTGCCACGCCAACAGGATAGCATCTGCCATATCCCGCCAACTGGCCACTTCAATAACACCTCCAATGTTCAACACCACCACCAGTTTTTTCCCCTGGGCATGGAATGCATCAGATATCTGTTTAAGGAGGTCTTTTTCATCATTCGACAGGTAATAATCATCGGTAAGATCCCTGTCGGCACCTTCCCCTGCATTTCTGCCAATGGTGAAAATAGCAATGTCTGCATTCGTGGCTAAATCTTGCAGTAAAATGTCATCGGGCATCATCTCAGGTACGGGCGGCGGTAACTGGAAAAATGACATTCTCATAGGCATATTCATTTTCGCCTGTTCGAGATATTGTGTGTAAGATCTTTCCAACTGGTCATCTATCAAATAATTATTATTCTTCATACCCCGGGCCAGTGAAATATTATAAGCTTTGTGAACATCGCCGCTTCCTGTACCACCTGCAATATTCTTATATGAAGTATTACCAAATAGCGCAACTTGTTTCACTCCTTCCCTGAAGGGCAGGACAGAACCGTTATTTTTTAATAAAACCATCCCTTCTTCGGCAGCGGACCGGGCAATCGCTGCATCAGTCTTCAAATCGGGTTGATCGTTATACTGAACATGGTTAAAAGCAGGTGACTTCATGATGATGTTCAATATCCGTTCAACATTTTGATCCAAAACATGCACATCGAGACTATCGTGATTTACCGCACTCACAATTCGGTTCGATTGATTTGGATTACCGGGCATCAATAAATCATTGCCGGCCTGCATTTGCTCCACAGCATCCTTGCCTCCAAACCAGTCGGTCATGACGAACCCTTTAAATCCCCAGTCATTGCGCAGGATTGTAGTCAACAAATCATGACTTTGAGAAGCATAGGTGCCATTCACCTTATTATAGGATGACATCACAGTCCAGGGACTGGACCGTTTTATGGCAATTTTAAATCCTTTCAGATAGATCTCTCTCAAGGCCCGTTCGCTTACAACGGTATTAATGCTGTTCCTGCTGGTTTCCTGATTGTTGGCCACAAAATGTTTAATGGAAGTGCCAACACCTTTGGATTGTACCCCATTCACCATGGCGGCAGCCATAGCACCGGCAATCAATGGATCTTCAGAATAATACTCAAAATTCCTTCCTCCGAGTGGATTGCGATGAATATTTAACGCCGGCGCCAGCAGAATGTCTATGCCGTAGTCGCGAAGCTCACCGCCGAAAGCCTCGCCAACACTGTATACCAGTGTAGTGTCCCAACTCGACGCCAGGAGTGTCGCAACGGGAAACGCTGTGGCATAGTAAGTTTTTGTCGTATCACTTTCACGTTTGGGATCAATTCTCACCCCGGCAGGTCCATCGGCCACCGTGATCATCGGAATGCCCAACCGGGGAATGGGATGTGTTCTTCCGGCAGCTCCCGGTACTTTCTCGGGAAATTTTTCCGCATCAGGATCATCCGGGGGAGGCACAAAATTACTTGGCAACAAAGAGTGCGTAGTATCACTTCCCGGAGGTGGCCCTGGTATATGAAATCCCATCCCTACGACCAGCTTGGCTTTCTCTTCCAGGGTCATAGCTGCAATTACCGATTGGATGGAATCGATACCCAGTTGGGGACCTTGGCTTTCCTGATTAGAACCTGGTTTACATCCAAACATTGAAATTCCGCTAAATAAAAGAAAAATAAGGGTATTTAGGGCGGGATTTTTCATAAGTATTTTAATTTAAAGTAAAACAATACGCATATGATCTTTTGGAAATAAAGAATTTCCATTTTTCTGTTTCGAATGTGGCCATACCAATTGAGACGAGGTTGTTCACAATTAATGTCCTTTTGCAATTGAACATTTTTTGTCACAGTTAGGAGATACGCTAAGTTCCGGCTATATTATTTGTTCCCTGGAAAAAAGTGCCATGAAACACATTTAACTGAACGATGATTGCCCGAAAAACCAATGAACTGTAAAATCAAAATATGGATAAAATAATTCCACAATTAATCACCATAACGTGAATGATTTCATGCATTTTGTCAGCGTTTCGGCGCTTCTAATTTAAACAAT
This sequence comes from uncultured Cytophagales bacterium, assembly GCA_963711495.1. Taxonomy (GTDB): domain Bacteria; phylum Bacteroidota; class Bacteroidia; order Cytophagales; family Cyclobacteriaceae; genus CAVQEK01. The sequence continues at coordinate 2,339,469 of CAVQEK010000004.1, read as the reverse complement.
CAATCAATGATCACCAATGTAGCGATTATAATAATTAACCAAACTATGCTGGTCCTTTTTGAATAAATTATTCATGATGGATTGATCCAAAGTTTATTGGGCTAAAAATTGTTCTCCATTTTCATCGTTCAAAGGAGCTATCCGGAAGTGACTGGTCAAGCCATTAAATAAAAAAATGACCAATAATCTCATTATAAAAGATATTCTAACTTTGGAAACTGATTTAAACCCATTGCGATGAAACCTACAAAATCCAAAACTGCCCTGGTCACCGGTGCCTCACGGGGAATTGGAAGGGCCATTGCTTTATCACTGGCCAGGCAAGGCTGGAATATTGCGATTAATTACCATCAGTCAGATCGTGAAGCGGAAGTGTTGGCAACATCCATGCGTCAATATCCGGTAGAAGTAGTTTTAGCCAAAGCCAATTTGGCCGTCACTGATGAAATCGAGCCAATGATCGAACGGATCCATCAACAGCTAGGCGAAATTCTGGTGTTGGTGAATAATGCAGGAATTACCAGGCCATTGCCTATTGAGAATATTTCTGAGAAAGACTGGGACGTCGTCGTCAACACCAACCTTAAATCAGCGTTTTTAGTTACACAGGCGGTCATACCGGATATGCGTCATCATCAATGGGGACGTATCATCAACATATCATCTGTGGCTGCACAACTGGGTGGCGTTGTCGGACCTCATTATGCCGCATCCAAAGCCGGAATGCACGGATTAACCCACGCCTACTCCGCCATGCTGGTGAAAGAGGGCATTACCGCCAATACCATCGCTCCTGCACTGATTGAAACAGACATGGTAACCAGCAATCCTAAAGCAAGGCCGGAACTCATCCCGGTTGGAAGGTTTGGCAAAACGGAAGAAGTTGCCAGTGTGGTGAATCTGCTTGTTGAGAATGGTTATATCACCGGACAAACCATCAATGTGAACGGTGGCTGGTATATGAGTTGATGCTCAACGAACAGATGGAAGACGCTGATATACCAATAAATTAATGCAAATCCAGGTGAAATGATGGTGTGATTTGTTTAAAGACATTCAAATCACTTCATCTGATCTTATCACGGAAATGAGAAATTCTGCGGTCGGTTGCTATTCAGGATTTGTGATAAATTTTATATATGGGTTCACGCAACATCCTGCCGGTATCGGAAAGTATAAACGCAATGAGATCGGCCACATTTTCTGTGGGCACCCAGGTTGAAGGGTCCGCATCCGGCATGGATTTTCGATTTCCCGGTGTGTCAAGCACACTGGGGGCAATCACCGAACAATGAATGTCTTTTTTCTGATAACCGGCATTGATCAGGTCGGACAAATGAAATATAAGTCCCTTAGAAAGCGCATACGCCATCAGGTTTTTTCCATCCTTCGGTCGAAGTGCTGGACGAGAACCGATCAAAACGATCTGCCCCTCTTTTTTCTGATCGGTCAGGAATTTGACAAACGGGCGAACCATATAGTAGGCTGTCTCGAAATTTAACTGCATCATTTTCCCAAGATCCTGGCCATCGGTACTGAGCAGATCGCCCATGGCAAAACCTCCGGCCAGATGGATCAAACCGAATAAATTTCCTGGTTTTGAAACGATTTTTTCTACATAATCATGAGCGGCCTTTTCATTAAACAAGTCGACCTCTTCTTTGTATAAGTTGGGTGCTGACATAAACTCGGGATCATCATGCTTACCCAAAACGGCCTGAACAATATAATCATCCTGCAAAAGACGTTTTACAACCGATCGACCAAGACCACCTCCCGCCCCGGTAACTATTAATGTTTTTTTCATTTACTCATTTTTTCCGATTGATTTATGTACCACAATTCGTCGCCTGATAAAAAGTTGATAAACCGATCTACGATTCGGGTTTTTCAAAGATCAATCTCAATTAAGATTTGAGTTTAATTTTTTGACGTGCTAAAAATAAGCAATAATGGACACTTAGTCCAACTAAGCACTGATGCCCTCAAAAAAAACCAGGCCAACAGAAGAAACGACCCTGGGATTTTCATTTGTAAGCTCGATGAAATTTCGTTCATTGGTCAAATTGCTATTACCATCGTAGGGAGAATAATAAGGTTCATTAATATTTAGTGATCTTATACGTTCATCGATCGTACGAATCTGAACATACTTAAGAAGACACCCGGCCTGTTTTGTTAAATCTGGCCCTTTGGAATTTTTGGCACGAATATTAATACTACATTTAGGAAATTATTACCGCATATGAAGAAATATCAACTTGGCGAGTTTGAAGAGATCGTCATGCTCACCGTAGGCATCTTGTACGATGAGGCTTATGGCGTATCAATAAAAAAAGAAATTGAAAGCCGGCTTTCCAGAAAAGTTAGCGTAGGGGCCCTTCAAACTGCTTTGAAGCGATTGGAATGGAAGGGATATCTCCGGTCCCACGAAGGCGAATCAACTGAAGCCAGAGCAGGTCGTCCCAAGCGTTATTTTGAAATTACAGCGCTGGGGAAGAAAGCCATAAGTTACACAAAAAGCATCCGGGACGATCTTTGGAGGGCAATCCCCAATGTGGCTTTGGATTTAAAAATAACCATGTAAGCTGTGATCTTTAATGAGAAAAGGTATGACAACAGCGACACCTCCCAAACTATTTCTCCGGTTTTTCCGGTGGTTTTGCCATGCGGATCTGAGAAAATATATCGAGGGGGATTTGATGGAGTTGTACCAGGAACGCCTGGAAAATTATGGCAAAAGAAGGGCGGATATAAAATTTATTGCTGACGTTTTGTTGCTCTTCCGCCCAGGCATCATCAAATCAGCGCGACCACATCAAAACTTTAACAAATTTATCATGTACAAAAGCTATTTTAAAATCGGTTGGAGACACCTGTTAAATGATAAGTGGTATTCGCTCATCAACATTGCCGGCCTTGCTGTAGGCATTTGTGCCAGCATAATTATTTATCTCATTACCAGTTATGAATTCAGTTTTGACCGGTTTCACCCAGATGGGGATCGCATTTTTCGTATTACTGGTGAGTCTCAGCGGCCTAATGGTGACAAGCAATTCCTCAATAGTCCAATATCCGATGTGGCAGGCTTTCAATACTCCATTCCAGGATTTGAAGCAAAAGCTGCATTGTTTTTCATTGATGGAAAGGTAGGCATTGTCAATGACTCCGGGCAAGTAAAAAATTTCAACAGCCGCCATAAAACCATTGTCACAGAACCAGGATACTTTGACATCTTCAACTATAAATGGCTTGCCGGAAATCCTAAAAATGCATTGAATGAGCCAAATAGGATAGTGCTGACTCAAAATGCGGCAAAAATCTATTTTGGTGATATCCCTGTTGACCAAATGATAGGTAAAATGGTTTTATTTGATGATTCATTACAATTATCAGTATCTGGCATTATAAAGGGCTGGGGCCAAAACACCGATTTTGGCTATACCAATTTTATTTCATTAAGCACCGCCCCGCACAGCTTTTTAAAAAATTATATTCCCAAAGATGACTGGAGCAGTTTAAGTCCACATAAATCGATGGCTTTTGTGAAATTGAACAGAGGCGTTACCACGGAGCAGGTAAATGAAGCGTTTACCAGGTTTATTGATAAAAACGTACAATTGCCCTCTGGCTGGAAGTTAACCATGCAATTGCAACCCTTGGAGAAAATCCATTTTACGGAGGATTTTCATCGGGGGGATGACGGTGATAATTTCAGAAAAGCCTATTTGCCCACATTGTATTCAATGATGGGTATCAGCTTATTCATTCTGATCATTGCGGCAGTTAACTTTATTAATCTCTCTACCGCCCAATCTATGAAGAAAGCTAAAGAAATTGGGATTCGTAAAGTGCTGGGCGGTAAAAAGGGGGATCTTGTGCTACAGTTTTTGACTGAAACATTTTTGCTCACTCTTTTTGCAGTATCTATTGCTGTCATACTTGTACAACCAATGCTTTCTTTACTGGATGCATTTATTCCCAAAGGTGTGGAATTCCATATTTTTAATGCATCCACACTTGGCTTCCTATTACTGATTACCATTATCACTGCTATTTTAGCGGGCTTTTACCCTGCCAGCATCTTATCTTCATATCGACCGGCATTGAGCTTAAAAGGAAACGCGGTATCGAAAAGTCCGAGCAAATGGAATTTACGAAAGGGACTTATCATTTTTCAATTCACTTTCTCAATGATTTTTATCATCGCTGCCATTGTGATCGGTAATCAAATACGATTTATGGATAATGTTGACAAAGGGTTTAATACCAATGCTATCATAACGCTTAATAACTGGAACGATAATAAAGGAAAGTTAAAGGTGTTTGCAGAAAAAATAAAGCATCTGCCTGGCATTGATAAAGTACTGCTACAGGGCGCTGCCCCTATGGGATTCGCTCAAGCAATTGACAATTTTAAACATAAGGATGGGGATGAATCGAGCTTTCAGGTCCACGCAGAAATGGGCGATGAGGAATATGTTCCCTATTACAAAATGAAAATACTGGCGGGAAGAAATATGTCGCCTGGCGACAGTTTGAGAGAGCTACTGATCAATGAAACATTTTCGAAAACGCTGGGATTCGCAACTCCTCAGGAGGCCATCGGTAAGTTACTTTATAAACCAACCCCGGCTGGTGCAGATAAAGCCTATCCCATTGTTGGCGTAGTTGCAGATTTTTACACTGGATCTTTTCATGAGGCGATACCACCGGTGGTCATTGAAAATGTTTCCGAAAGAAAGCAAAGCGTGGCTATCAAACTTGCAGGAAGCGAAAAAAATACAACTGGAATCGGAATTACCCTTTCTAAAATAGAAGATCAATGGAAGGAAATATTCCCAGATACACCCTTTGATTATAGTTTCCTCGATGAATCAATAACATGGTTATTTGATCAGGAACAAAAAACTGAAAGGCTGGTAAATATAGCCCTGTTCATTACCATTTTTATTTCCTGCATAGGCTTGTTTGGACTTATTATGTTCACAGCAGAATCGAAAACCAAAGAAATTGGCATACGAAAAGTACTTGGGGCAAGTGTCGCCAGTATAACCGTCATGCTGGGCAGGGATTTTTTTAAACTGGTGATCATATCCATTTTGATCGCCTCGCCTATCGCCTATTATTTCATGCATTTGTGGCTTCAGGATTTTGTATACCGAACAACTATTCAATGGTGGGTATTTGTCCTCAGCGGAATATCCAGCATGTTAATTACGCTGATTACTATAAGCATCCAGGCAATAAAAGCAGCCATTGTAAATCCAGTAAACAGTCTGCGATCAGAATAATATGGAATCATGACAGAATATCCACATTCCCCTCCCAAACTTTTTCTCCGGTTCTTCCGGTGGTTCTGCCATCCGGATTTGGAAAAATATATCGAGGGGGATTTGATGGAGTTGTACCAGGAACGCCTGGAAAATTATGGCAAAAGAAGGGCAGATATAAAATTTGTGATGGATGTTTTGCTGCTTTTCAGGCCAGGAATTATTAAACCAACAACCAACAATTATCATACAAACCATTTAGCCATGTTAAGCAATTATTTAAAAATTGGATGGAGAAACCTGATGAGAAACAAAGGGTATTCTATCCTGAATATCAGCGGACTTGCTGCCGGAATGGCGGTAGCCGTCATCATCGGATTGTGGATAAAAAATGAATTGTCTTATGACAGCTTTAATCCAAGCTACCACCGGATTGCCCAGGTGATCCAGAACTTAACCAATAACAATGAAACCGACACCTGGTTCAACACCCCATTTCCCCTGGGTGATGAGCTCCGCAATAAATATGGAGATGATTTTAAATATGTGGTCATGTCGTCCGGACTTTATAATGGGGCAATGCTAGGATATGACGATCGGAATTATACCAAAACCGGTATTTCTATCGGGCCTGAGGGACCCAATTTGCTAGACTTGCACATGATCGAAGGTTCCCGGAATGGACTGAGAGGTCCATCTTCCATTTTTCTTTCGGAATCTACTGCCAAAACCATCTTCGGCAATGAAGATCCGATGAACAAAGTCGTGAAAGTCAACAACCAGAGCACGGTGAAAGTGACAGGTGTGTATGAAGACATTCCCCGAAACTCAGAATTTTCGCAGTTGGCATACCTGATGCCCTGGGAGAAATTTGTGAAGGATAACAACCTGATGCAGGATGACAATCCCTGGCGTTGCAATTGTGATTTGACCTTTGTTGAACTGAATGATCATGCGGATTTTGCCGATGTTTCCGAAAAGATTCGCGATGTTAAAATGCACAACGTGCATCAGGATGAATTGGTCCATCACCCTCAATTATTCCTGTTCCCGATGGACCGTTGGCATTTGTACCGCGAGTTCAAGAATGGCGTAAATGCCGGGGGGAGAATACAGTACGTCTGGATGTTTGGCATCACGGGTATTTTCGTCCTCCTGCTGGCTTGCATCAATTTCATGAACTTGAGCACCTCGCGATCGGAGAAACGTGCAAAGGAAGTCGGGATACGGAAATCTGTAGGATCGCGTCGCCCACAACTCATTTTCCAGTTCTTCACGGAATCATTATTGGTCTCCGCACTGGCTTTCACGGTTTCGTTGTTAATCACCTCGATGGTGTTACCCACCTTCAACGCAATTGCGGACGAGCGCCTAACCGTGCCCTGGAGTAACGTATATTTCTGGCTGGCAGGGGCCGGCTTTGTTTTTATTACCGGCTTCGTCGCCGGAAGCTATCCCGCATTGTATTTATCTTCCTTCCGGCCGGTCAGGATCCTGAAAGGTGTCATTCGGACCGGGCGTTCAGCTATCCAGTTCAGGCAGATGCTGGTGGTGCTCCAGTTTACCATATCGGTCGTACTCATTATCGGCACTATTATCGTATATAAGCAAGTTCAGTTTGCCAGAAACCGCCCCTTGGGTTATGATCGCGACGGTTTGATCATGTTCTATCCACCAACTTCCGATTTCCATCAGCATTTTGATGCCATCAAAAAAGAATTAATCGATGCTGGGGCCATTACAGAACTTGCAGAATCGGGAAGCTCGGTAACGGGTGTCTGGTCGACCAACAGCGGATTCGATTGGCAAGGAAAAAACCCGAACGAAGCCGTTGATTTCCCCAACATTGAAGTGTCGGCAGACTATGGCAAAACGGTTGACTGGAAATTCCTGCAAGGCCGGGATTTTTCCAGGGATTTTGCTTCCGATACTTCGACTTTTGTTATTAATGAAGCGGCAGCCCGGTATATGGGATTGAAGGATCCGGTGGGCGAAACGGTTCGATGGGACGATCAGCCCTTTACGGTTATTGGTGTGATCCATGACGTGATCATGGAGTCGCCCTATGAATCGGTAAGGCCTACTTTTTATCACTTACTGAACGGTACTGGTGGTGTAGTCGTTATGAAATTGTCGCCAGAAGAGACCGCCCAGGAATCCCTGAACAAAATCAAATCCATCTACAAAAAATATATCCCGGGCCAACCTTTCGAATATGAGTTTGTTGATGACAATTTTGCAAAAAAATTCGGTGATGAAGTAAGAATTGGGAAAATTTCAACCTGGTTTGCTGGGCTGGCCATTTTCATCAGTTGTCTGGGAATCTTCGGGCTTGCCTCATATGTGGCAGAGCAGCGCACCAAAGAGATCGGAATTCGTAAAATACTGGGCGCCTCGGTCGCTGGAATCTGGCAGCTTCTTTCAAAAGATTTTGTTAGGCTCGTAAGTCTATCCTGTTTGCTGGCCATCCCATTAGCCTGGTATTTCCTGCGCCAGTGGCTGATGCACTATACCTACCACACCGAGGTCGCCTGGTGGGTTTTTGCCATCACAGCAGCAGGAGCCATCCTGATTACTTTATTGACGGTCAGTTACCAGGCGCTCAAGGCAGCTACGATGGATCCGGTAAAAAGCCTGCGGTCTGAATAATATGGGGCCATGACAGAATATCCACATTCCCCTCCCAAACTATTTCTCCGGTTCTTCCGGTGGTTCTGCCATCCGGATTTGAAGAAGTATATCGAAGGAGACCTGATGGAATTGTATAAGGAACGACTGGAAAATCACGGTAAAAGAAGGGCAGATATAAAATTTGTGATGGATGTTTTACTGCTTTTCAGGCCGGGTATAATCAAATCCTTGAAAAGGCATGAATATTTAAATCCCTATAGTATGTACAAAAGCTATTTTAAAATCGGATGGAGGAATATAATCAGGAACAAGGGACAATTTGCAATAAACGTCACGGGTTTAGGCATTGGTATTGCAACTTGTCTCATCATCACCCTGTTCGTGGCAGATGAATTAAGCTTTGACCGCTATAATAAAAAAGCTGATCGCATAGTAAGGGTAGTATTAAAAGGGAATGTCAATGGTGAAGTGATCAAAGAAGCCGTGACCCCTGCCCCTGTCGGGCCGACATTAAAAGATGAACTGCCGGAGGTGGAGGCGGCCACACGTCTAAGGAGGGCCAACTCACCCAATATATCGTATCACGGCACTATTTTCAGAAACGACAGACTTGCCTTTGTCGATCCTGATTTTTTTGAAGTATTCACACTCCCTATGCTAAAAGGCAATCCGAAAACCGCTTTAAAGGAACCGAACACAATAGTAATTACTAGGAAGATGGCTTTAAAATATTTCGGCAATGAAGATCCTATCAATAAGATCCTGGACATGAAAGACCGAAATGAACAGTATAAGGTTACTGGGGTAATCGATAAAGTGCCGGCCAATTCCCATTTTCACTTCGATCTTTTTGCCTCCATGACAGGCCTTGTTGATGCCAGGATGGATAACTGGATGGCTTCCAACTACTTCAATTACCTGGTGCTTTCCAAGGGTACAGACTACAAGGAGTTTGAATCAAAATTGCCAGGCATTGTAAAAAAATACATGGGGCCTCAGATGAATCAAATCGGGATGACCTATAAAAAGTTCAGGGAAAATGGAAACAGCATTGGCTTATATATTCAACCTTTGACAGACATTCACTTGCATTCCGATTTTGCCGATCAAACAGAATTGGAACCGGGCGGGGACATTAAAACCATTTATATTTTCGGGGCAGTGGCTGTGTTCATGTTATTGATTGCCTGCATCAATTTCATGAACCTTTCGACGGCGGCAGCAGTGAAGCGCAGCAAAGAGGTCGGCGTTAAAAAGGTCTTGGGATCCCGTAATAGTCAGTTGGTCCAACAGTTCCTGGCAGAGTCTTTCATTTCTACCTGCATTGCCATGTTATTAGCCGCAGTGCTTATTGTTGCCGGGCTCCCGGTTTTTAACCAGTTATCGGGAAAGGAATTGCAGGCGGGTTTTCTGTTAAAACCTAGCATTCTGACCGGACTCTTCCTCCTTTCCATCCTGATCACATTTTTAGCTGGCAGTTACCCGGCATTTTATCTCTCGTCCTTCAAACCGATTACGGCACTTAAAAATAAAACACCAGGCAACAAACGAAATATAGAGATACGGAGCATATTAGTTGTTTTTCAATTTGTCGTTTCCGCCAGCATGATCGTTGCCATCATCATTGTCAATCAACAAATGTCTTTTATTCACAATAAAGAAATCGGGTACAACAGAAATCATTTGCTGGTATTACGTGAGTCATATCTGTTGGGCAACAATGAATCCGCATTCCGAAACCAGATACTGAGTGATCCCAGGGTTGAACGGCTCACCATGTCTGCTTTTGTTCCTGCCGGTGCCAGCGATAATAATATGACAGATGTTTATCCTGGAGATGAGCATGAGCTAGTCAGACGTACCTTAATTTACAATATAGATGAACAATATATCCCCACACTCGGAATGAAGTTGGTTATGGGAAGAAATTTTACGGGGAACGGGGATTCACAAAATGTTATTATCAATGAGACGGCAGCCAAAACATTTAGCCTTGGGGAAAATCCTCTTGGCAAGACTTTAACCGCCGACAACGGAAAACGGAAACTCACTGTAATAGGAGTAGTGAAGGATTTCCATTTCAGATCACTCCACGAACCCATTGCCCCTCTGATGATGCTTTACCACCCTTACGGAGGGTTAATAATACGAATGAATACCGACAAAATAGCCGGACTGATATCAAGTGTAGGTGAAAAATGGAAAGCCTTTGATACGGGAGAACCCTTTTCCTATGCTTTGCTCGACGACCTCTATAATGAGACCTACCTGGCCGAACAGAAAATGGACACCATTCTCGAGATTTTTGCGTCGCTCACCATTTTTGTTGCCTGTCTCGGTTTATTTGGACTGGTGACATTCACGGCAGAGCAACGGGTCAAGGAAATAGGTATCAGGAAGATATTGGGCGCCAGTGTAACTCAAATTGTATCCATGTTGTCGAAAGATTTATTGGTACTCGTCATGCTTTCATTCGTTATTGCATTTCCTCTTGGCTTTTACCTGATGGACAAATGGCTTCAGGATTTTGCCTACAGAATAGATATCCATTGGTGGGTGTTCTTGCTGGCAGGTTTTGTGGTGGTACTGATTGCATTTCTTACCCTAAGTGTTAAAACGATAAAGTATGCCATGACCAATCCCATTGAATCATTGCGGACGGAATAAAAATGAAAAAGATCACATCGCGGCCCCCTAAACTCTTTCTCCGCTTCTTCCGGTGGTTCTGCCATCCGGACTTGAAGAATTATATCGAAGGGGATTTGATGGAATTGTACCAGGAAAGGTTGGAAAATTATGGTAGAAGAAGGGCGGATATAAAATTTGTAATGGATGTGTTGCTGTTGTTCAGACCTGGCATTATCCGGCCGTCATCAAATTACAATTTAAACCAATATGATATGTTCAGGAATTATTTAAAAATCGCATGGAGGAATATGCTGAAACGTAAAATGTATTCCTTCCTGAATGTGGCAGGACTTACGGCCGGAATGACCGTCGCCATTTTAATCGGTTTATGGATTCACGATGAGTTATCATTCAATACATGGCATAAGAATTATATACAAATAGCCCAGGTATGGCATGGCGATATCGACCAGCAAAAGCATACCATTGAAGGTGATTACGGTCTGGAGTTCCCGGTAGGCGCTACACTGAAGAACAATTACTCACAATATTTTGACCGTGTGCTGATGGCTTGGTGGATGAATGAGGAATTTACTCTTTCCGACGATGACAAAAAATTCGGGCGTAAAGGAGAATTTATTGAAGAAGGTGGGCCCGATATGCTTTCTTTAAAGATGCTGAGCGGATCATATCAAAGTCTTCAGGATCCTCATTCCATCATCCTGTCGAAGTCGTTGGCGAAAGCCTTTTTTGGCAATACCGACCCCATAAACAAGGTGTTGCGTATTAACAACAAGGTTGAAGCCAAAGTGACCGGAGTATATGATGATATTCCTTCAAACAGCCATTTCAGGGACGTGCAGTTCTTTGCGCCCTGGCAACTGTTGTTCTTGTTGAAAGCATGGATCAATCACAGGGAAAATGATTGGGTAACAAATTTTGTCAATGTGTATGTTCAACTGAGACCTGGTGTCAGCATGGAAGAGGCCAATGCGGGCATACATGATCTTTATGCGAAAAACATACCGCAGGATTTTTACACAACAATCGAATCGGAGAAACCTTATGTACAGGTGATACCGATGAGCACTTGGCATCTTTATTCGGAGTTCAAAAACGGTCATCCGTCCGGTGGCCGCATCACTTTTGTATGGCTGTTCGGAATTATCGGTGCTTTTGTGCTCCTGCTTGCCTGTATCAACTTCGTGAACCTTACCACCGCACGTTCGGAACGGCGGGCCCGCGAAGTAGGAGTACGGAAGACGATGGGTTCGATGGACGGTCAACTCGTCATGCAGTTTCTGACCGAAAGCTACATGATCACCATGGTCGCATTTGCCCTCTCGCTCATCCTGTTAATGTTACTGCACAATGGCTTCAACGAAATTGCCGAAAAGAACATAGCACTGCCCTTTAATAATCCGGGATTCTGGGTGATGGCAATGGGATTTGTTTTCCTCACCGGTTTACTGGCTGGATTGTACCCGGCATTTTACCTGTCCTCTTTCCGCCCGGTGAAAGTATTGAAGGGCGTGATCCGGACAGGCCGGTTCAATGCACTTTTCCGTCAGGGACTGGTGGTGGTTCAGTTTTCCGTATCTGTGATACTGATTATCGGGACACTGGTGGTTTACAAGCAAATTCAATATGCACAGAACCGGCCTATGGGCTATTCGAGGCAGGGGTTGATTACCGTTTTCATGAATGACCCGGTGTATGCCAACAAGCTTGATGTCCTGAAAACGGAATTGCTCAACTCGGGTGCCGTGGAGGATGTCGCAACGTCTTCCACTTCCCTGACACGTATCAATATGATAGCGGGTGGCTACCAATGGCAGGGCAAAGACCTAAACTTCGACGCTGAATTTGTTCTTTGCAGCGTATCGCCGGAATTCGGTAAGACTGTAGGGTGGAAAATAACGGCAGGACGCGATTTCTCACCGGAAATTGGTGCCGATACAATTTCTTCGATAATTATCAATGAAGCCGCCGCAAAGTACATGGGTATGAAGGATCCTGTCGGACAGGAATTTATCGATGTGGATGAATTCGGGAATTTCTTATCATCGAAAACGATCATCGGTGTAGCGCAGGACATTGTTATGGAATCCCCCTATCAACCAGTACAGCCGACTTTATTTTATTACAGCGACAATGCAAAGGCACAAATGCATATCCGGATAAACCCCGCGCTGGGTACGCGTGAAGCGCTGACGCGGATAAAGGCGGCATTCGATGCTATTGTGCCGTCCGCTCTGTTCGACTACAAATTCGTCGATGAAGAATATGCATTAAAGTTCAGCCAGGAGGAACGGATTGGTAAGTTATCGGGTATCTTTTCATCACTCGCCATTTTCATTTCATGTCTCGGTTTGTTCGGCCTGATCGCTTATGTGGCTGAGCAACGCACAAAGGAAATCGGGATCCGGAAGGTGGTGGGAGCAACGGTCACCGGCATCTGGCAAATGCTGTCAAAGGATTTCGTCTTGCTCGTCGGATTGTCGTGTCTGATTGCCATTCCCCCTGCATGGTACCTTCTTCACCGATGGCTGACCGGCTATACCTACCGTACGGAAATTTCCTGGTGGGTATTTGCTATTACAATGGCCGGAGCCTTGTTGATCACGCTTTTAACGGTAAGTTACCAAGCTCTCCGAGCAGCTTTGATGGACCCTGTAAAAAGTTTACGCTCAGAATAACCCATGAAAAAATTTTATCACAATCCCCCGAAACTTTTCCTCTGGTTCTTCCGGTGGTTCTGCCATCCGGACTTGAAGAATTATATCGAAGGGGATTTGATGGAACTTTACCAGGAAAGACTGGAAAATTATGGGGAACGGAAAGCGGATATAAAATTTATCGCCGATGTATTGTTGCTTTTCAGGCCAGGGATCATAAAGCCTGCTAAAGGATTCAGAACTACAAACAACTATGGTATGTTTAAAAATTATTTCAAAACAAGCATCAGGAATCTCCTGAAGTACAAGGCATTCTCATTCATCAATGTCTTTGGCCTTGCCGTGGCTATGTCGGTATGCATGTTGATCATCATGATGATCGCAGACCAGAAACGTTATGATGCGTTTCAGGTGAATAAAAACCGTATTTACCGGATCCTCACCGATCCCGAAAATTCAAGGCAGCCATACGCAACGTCGCCATTTCCACTGGCGGCGGCTTTGAAAGCTGAGTACCCCTTCATTGAGGAAACCACGCACCTTACACCCGGCGTGGACGGCGACGTCATTTATGATCAAAAGGTCGTTAAAATGCACGGTTATTTTGCGGATTCTTCTTTTTTCCACGTTTTCAGCTTTGAATTAGAAAAAGGCAATAAAAATACCGCCCTTCTGGCGCCCCGGTCCTTAATCATTTCACAAAAATTGGCCAAGCAACTATTCGGCAATGAAAATCCTATTGGCAAAACAATCGACTTCGCAAATGGTCAATTGTCTTTTCCACAAGAATCCGATAGTGCCAAATCATCACCCAATGCATGGGGAAGTTTTACCGTGAAGGGCGTTATCGATGAATCGAAATATAAGTCCCACCTGGAATTTGACGCATTGGTTTCTGCGGCCACTTTACCTTCCTTGTATGCCGAAGACAAATTTGAAGACCGTACCAATAACTGGGCTTATTACTGGCGGACTTACACTTATGCACTCCTTCTTCCGGGTAAAACTGAAGATGATTTAAATAACGCCTTGAGCAATCTCGTAAAACACAAATATGCCAATATTGAATCGGAACAAACCAAAGGGCTAAAACTTCGGGCCCAAAACCTGAATGATGTACAGATGAGATTGTACGCCAATGACACCAACAATCGTATGCCACGGGTCGGGTATTACTTCCTGTATTTTCTCGCTGCAATTATTATGATATCGGCTTGCCTGAATTATGTGAACTTGTCGGTTGCCAGGGCACTTACCAGGGTAAAAGAAATAGGGATCCGCAAAGTTACGGGTGCCAACAAAAGGGCATTGGTTTTCCAATTCCTCAGTGAGTCTGTCATTACAGCGCTCCTGGCTTTGGTCATGGCTACCGGATTGTTATTTATTCTGAGGTCTGCTTTTCTCGGCCTTTGGGTCAATCAGTTCCTGAGCTTTGAACTCCCCGATTCCTTGTCAGTGTATGTCATCTTCATTGGATTTGCCCTGTTGATCGGTTTAATCGCAGGCCTTTATCCCGCATTACACATGTCGACCTATCAACCCGGCAAGGCGCTTAAAAACCCCGACCACATCAGTTCGGGAAAGCCCCGGCTGCGAAAAGTGCTCAGCGTCGTTCAGTTCGTTATTTCATTGTTTTTTATTACGACGTCTATCTTGATATTGAACCAATTCAAGCACTTCATGCATTTCGATTATGGATTCAACCCAAAAAATATTGTCAATGTCCAACTCCAGGGTCATGACTACCAAATGGTTTCCAACGAATTAAGCACTGTTTTAGGTGTTTCCGCCATTTCAGCATCCGATGTCATCCCCGCCGGCGGAACATCCAACGGCACCCAATTGAAAGAGGAGGGCAGTAACGACGAATTCAAAGATTGCAGGATATTGAATGCGGATGAGCATTTTGCCAATAATATGGATATCCCTCTCATCGCCGGGAGATCTTTACCATCAGAAAACCAGTCAAATAGTCATTCCATACTTGTCAATGAAGCTGCTGTGCATGCCTTTGGCTATCAAAATCCCAACGATATTTTGGGCTTGATGCTGGCATCGAAGTGGGGCGGTGACCTGCTGGAAGTAGTTGGTGTAGTCGCCGATTTCCGATATGATATGCCAATCAATACGGATAAGATACGCCCAATGATCATTCGCAATCGCCCTGAGACCTTCCAGTATCTGAATGTGAAAATTGCATCCACGGATAAAATGCCGGTTGTAAAAGCATTGGAAAAAAAGTGGAAAACAATTGACCCGGTGCATCCTTTCGAATACGAATTTTATGACGACCAACTGGCTGCCACCAATCAGGGTATTTTCGACCTTGTCTCCATCCTCAGTTTCATAGCATTTCTCGCCATCACCATCGCCTGCCTCGGTATGCTGGGCATGGCCATTTATGCTGTCGAAAGAAGAACGAAAGAGGTCGCTATCAGAAAAGTGTTGGGGGCGGTAGATTTTGGTCTCGCTTTCCTGCTTTCCAAAGAATTCCTGAGAATATTGGCCATTTCGATAGCCATTGGCACACCACTGAGTTATTTTGTCAATAATTTCTGGCTGGAGAAACTTCCCAATCGGGTTGGCTTTGGTTTCGGCACCATTTCGTTGGGGATCATCTTTTTATTGGCCCTGGGATTATTGACCATCGGAACGCAGACAATCCGCGCCTCTAGGAAAAATCCGATCAATTCCTTAAAAATGGAATAACGTTCGCGAAATGACACAAACTGACATTGTATTAATTCCCGGAGGTTTTGGGATAGATGCCATTTTAAACAATCATGATTTAACAGATTGGCTTCAAGAGATAAACGGCACAACAAAGTAGAACATTTCTGTTTGTTCAGGTTCTTTGCTCCCGGCACAAGCAAGATCGTAAATTGGCAAAATTTGTACAACACATTGGAAACTCAAAGAACAGTTGCGAAATTTCGATGTCGTGATCAAAGAAGCGCGGTATGTCGAAGATGGCAAGTTCATAACATCGGCCGGAGTATCAGCAGGGATAGACATGCCTTGTATTTAACGAGTAAAATTGCCGGAGACCAAGCGGTTCAGATTATCCAGCTTACTATGGAGTAAGACCTGAAACCACCATTTGACTGCGGATCGCCCGTTAAAGCCTCAAAAGAGATCATTGAAAAACTGAAAATGAGATAAAGCCATCCAATTGAATACAGAGTTAAACGGGTAAATAAAAATCCTTAGCATAAATCGTGGATCCAAAATTGCTCCCGGAACAAGATTTTTGAAGACATTTCTTTACCGTAATCCTTAAAATTATAGGCGTCACTTTAAACAGCATGCCGTGAGTTTTGTTAATATTTCGTGAATTTGTTTACGACATACACGAAAGCAGCATTTTTGAATATCAAGACCTTTTCTTGCCCATCAGTATTTTCTTTCGGATCCATGAACAATATTTATAAATTCTTAGATAATGACAGATAATCAAAAAATCTCCTTAAAAATTGACGATCAATCAACCATGCCATGTTATACCGCAATGCCCAAAACATCTTCGCCTTTCCCGGGAATAATACTGTTGCAGGAGGCTTTCGGTGTCAACCACCACATCCGCAATGTTGCCGACCGATTGGCTGAAGCGGGATATGCCGTGATCGCACCGGAATTGTACCATCGAACAGCGCCCGGATTTGAATGCGACTATACTGATTTTACCGCGACAAGAGAGCACATCAGCGCCTTAACAGAAGACGGGCTTAAAAAAGACCTGGATGCAACTTACAACTGGCTCAACCATCATTCTAATGTAAAAAAGGATAAAATTGCCAGCATTGGTTTTTGTCTGGGAGGCAGGATCTCATTTTTGGCCAACCTGGAGTTACCGATAATAGTAGGCATTTCCTACTACGGAGCACGCACGCATACGCTAGCCGACAGGGCTGCATCGTTGCATGCACCGCATCTTTTCTTTTGGGGAGGCCAGGACCAACACATTACACCTGAACATGTAAACACCGTTACAGACGCCCTGACCAAAGCAGGTAAACCGTACATCAATGTCACAATTTCTTACGCCGGTCACGGATTTAATTGTGATGAACGCGCCAGTTACCACCCACAAGCTGCTTCAGAAGCCTGGGCATTGACCCTTAATTTCTTAAAGAATAAGCTGGGATAAGTGGGATAAAATTATTGCTATTTAGTTCAATGAATATTCAAAATTATCTGTTATGAAAGCCATGGTCGTTACGGCCCCGGGCGGGCCGGAAGTGTTCGAAATCCAGGAAAGGCAACAGCCATCTCCCGGTCCGGGACAGGTTTTGATCGAAACCAAAGCCGCCGGGATCAATCGCGCCGATATATTGATGCGCCAAGGAAAGTATGACAAATCCGCCGTGAATGCGGACATACTCGGTCTGGAAGTGGCCGGGGTTGTTTCGGCCTGTGGACCCGGTGTGATACGCTGGTCTCCGGGAGACCGGGTGTGTGCTTTGATACGGAATGGTGGCTATGCAGAATACACCCTGGCAGACCACCGGCATTGCATGCCCATACCAGCGAACATGCCCTTTGCAGAGGCAGCTTCATTACCAGAAGCCATTCTCACGGTTTGGAGTAATGTGTTTCAAAGAATGAAATTAAGAGGGGGAGAAAACTTTCTGGTCCATGGCGGCACCAGTGGCATTGGTATCACGGCCATTCAACTCGCCAGTGAATTTGGTGCCAAAGTTTATGCTACGGCAGGGAGTGATAAAAAATGCGGATTTTGTAAAGAAATTGGCGCTGAAGAGTGTGTGAACTATAAAAAACTGGATTTTGAAGACATCTTTGGGGAAATCGGGATGGACGTCATTCTGGATTATATCGGGGGTGACTATACTGAAAAAAATATTCGGCTATTAAACCCGGAAGGCCGGCTGTGTTTTATCGCTGGCATGCGTGGCATTCAATCTCAAATTAATATCATGGAAATCATGCGTAAAAGAGTTACTATTACGGGTAGCATGCTCAGTCCAAGAGACGATGATTTTAAAGCCGAACTGGTTGCAGAAGCGGAACAAATGGTTTGGCCCATGCTGGTGAATGGACGATTTCGTACTGTAGTCTATAAAACTTTTGCGCTCAATGATGTTGCCAATGCACACATATTAATGGACAGCAGTGAACATATTGGCAAGATCATCTTGAAAATTAAGGATTATTAACATGGATAGAAAAACAATTTTGGTTACCGGGGCCACTTCCGGCATCGGAAAGGTGACTGCCACTGAACTGGCAAAACAAGGACATCATGTGGTATTGTTCGGCAGGGATCGCCAAAAAACAGACCGCGTTTGCCATGAAATCACAAAAGCCAGTAAAAATGATAAAGTGGACATGCTAATCGCAGACTTGTCTGATCAAACCAGTGTATCGAAAGCAGCAAACTGGTTTAATACACATTATCCGAAACTTGATATTTTGATCAATAATGCAGGATTGGTTTTGGGCAATAATCGCCAAACATCCAGCGAAGGTTACGAACTGACATTGGCGATCAATCACCTGGGGCCTTTTCTACTTACCAGGTTACTGTTTGATAAATTGATACTCAGTGAAGAAGCCAGGATAATTAACGTTGCTTCAGCCGCCTATAAAATGGCCAAACCCGACTTTAAGAATTTACAGTTGGAGAAGGACTATTCACCGATGAAAGCGTACAGCAATTCCAAATTATTCAATATCATGTTTACCAGGGAATTAGCACGACGCCTGGGTTCACATCCCAACATCACCACGAATTGCGTACATCCGGGTGTAGTGGGCACAAATTTTGGCCGAAACTCCGGCGGTGTTATAACCTTTATGGTTAAATTAATAAGACCATTTCTTTTGACACCTGAAAAAGGCGCTGAAACCAGTATTTTCCTGGCCACTTCTGCTGACGCTGCAACGCACAACGGAGAATACTTTGTGAAGAAAAAACCTGAAAATCCCAGTCATCCATTTATGACTGAATCCAATGAAAAAATGCTCTGGGCGATCAGTGAATCAATGACCGGTGGCAAATTTCTTTAGCAATCGTGACCCATCACAAGATGAAGCTAATCCCTGGATATGGGACATTATTTAAAGATTGCGTTCAGTTTTGCATTTGGATCAATTAACTTCAAAACGATAATTGCCGGAACCTACTTTGATGTCTTCCCGTTCTTCGGAAAATCCGGAAAACTCCAGACCTTCAATCTGATTGGGATCTTTCCCATTCACCGTAATTTTGCTTGTCGTTGTAGCTGGCAATGAAATATGAGCCGTAGTATTTACCGGAATTTGTATATTCAAAACGAAGGAATTATTATGTTTTTCCCAGTGCGATTCTATCTCACCATAAGGTGAATTAAAAGACCCTTTGGCCCAGGAAATGTCCCCGACGGGCGTAGGCTTGATTAGGACTTCCTTATAACCAACAGAACCATCCGTTTGATTGATGCCCGCCAATCCGCTATAGAACCATTCCATAATATGACCCAGCATCAAATGATTGTTAGAAGACTCTTCTAATGCGGCCCAGGATTCGGTAAGTGCCGTTGCCCCTTTTTTGAGTTGGTAACCATAACCGGGCACATCATCCCGGGAATTCATTTCGTAAAGCAATTGGGATTGGCCGCCATCCTGCAGCGCTTTCACCAAAAAGTGAAAACCTACGTCCCCGGCCGTCAGTGCATTTCCGGATTGTCGTATCGATTCTACGAGTTGATGCAAAACAGCATCCTGCTTTTGTTCATCTACCAGTCCCACTGCCAGCGGCATGGACATCGCTGTCTGACTGCCCGTGGCGTAAACATTTGCTTTAGCATCAAAAAATCGCTGATTGAAAGCCTCCTTCACCATGTTGGCCTGCTGACGCAATTGTTGTGCCTCGTCTTGTTTCCCCAAAGTCTCTGCCATTTTGGTGAGCAAGTGAAGGTCATAATAGTAAATGGCCGTAGCCGTGAGCGCTTTGGGAGTAAGTTGTGCTTTCCCGGGAGATTTTGGCCCTAAATCATACCAATCGCCCAACCCGTGTGTAACAATATGATGATCCGATGTACTTTCCAGATAGGCGACGTATTTGGTCATCATCGACCAGGCTTTTTGCATAATCTCCTTATCGCCATACCAGCGGTAGAGCAACCAGGGCAAGATCACACCGGCACTCCCCCATTCCGGGGAATCCCGGAATCCTTCCTGGAAGACAACATATTCAGGTGCAATATCCGGTATTAATCCATCACTGGTTTGTGCATAGATCATATCATTCACCAGTTTTTTGTATACCTGGTAAACGTCGTAATTATCATGGATAGAGCCCCCCATCAGATAGGTTTGTTCCAGCCATCCCAGCTTTTCACGATGAGGACAATCGGTGATCACACTTTGGAAGTTACTCTTTATCGCCCAGTTAATCAGGGTATAAATTCGATTGAACAAGTCTGACGAACAACCGAATTCACCCAATCGCGGAGCAGCATTACGGGTATGGAGAAATTTGAGCGACTCAATATGCGGTACATCATCCGTCGAAGCTGTGGTATCCGGAACGGCGCCCTCCACCTGTACATAACGAAATCCATAGTAGGAGAACCTGGGACGCCAGGTTTCCACGCCTTTTCCATTCAATGTATAGGTGAAAAAATACGGTTTTCCCGAGTCATTCTGATTGGCATGATTGTGCTCATCGACGAGTTCACTGGGAATGAGTTTTATTTTATGGCCCTTTTGCCCCTTTACTTTCAATTCAATAATCCCGGAAGCATTCTGACCGAAATCGTAGAGATATTCATTTTTCGCCAGAGGAATGACCCGTTGCACCTCGAGCACCTGTTCCGCCTTTATCGGATCTTCCTGTTCCGCTACCAACTTTCCCGTTGGTGCTGCTACTTCCATGGCATTACGCCACGTATCTGCATTGAAATCAGGCGCGTCCCATCCGGGTTGTTCCAGATTTGCATCATAATCTTCACCACCGTATATGCTTGAAAAGGTAATCGGACCGGGAGCCGTTTTCCATTGATCGTCACTAATAATCACTTGTCTGGAACCATCTTCGTAATCAATGATCATGCGACAGATCATCTTGGGATGACCATAGGCGATCAGTAATTTTCTATAGCGTTCGTTGGGTACATTATAAAACCCATTGCCCAGCATAACACCAATCGCATTGTTTCCGTTTTGTACCTGATCGGTAACATCGTATGCGTTGTAATAGCAATATTGATCGTAATTCGTCCAGCCCGGTGTCAAAAAACCGTCGCCGACTTTTTTCCCATTCAGACTTAGCTCATATTGTCCCAGACCGGAAATGAAAATCGTAGCTTTTTGAATGTCCATTTTACTTTGAAATGTAAGACGCAATAAGGGCAGCACATGATTTCCACTTTGTACATCTTTATATTGGGGATTTTTGGCTGGGATGTGTATCCCCGGAAAAATCCGTTTGGCCGGATCCATCTCATCATATGCGACCCATTGTGCATCTCCCCAATCTTCAGGTTTTAAAAGTCCCATTTGCCAGGAAGAAATACCGCTCCAGCCGGAGGGATTGCCGTCCTTGTCCCAAACCATTACTTGCCAAAAGTAAGTTTTGCCGGTTTGCAGGGTGATGCCCCGATACGGAACCAGAATAGATTGATCGGATACAATTTTCCCTGAATCCCAGCAATTGCCCTGGTTTTTACGCAATTTTTCCGGTTCATCCGATACGAGGATCCGAAAAGCCGTTTGTGCCTGGTTGTTTTCATTGGCATCCAACTGCCAGCTCAACATAGGCTGGGAAGACTCAATTCCTATTGGATCAAATCTGTGATCGCACCGCAGATTGCTCACCGTCACAATGGATTCGGCCTGCACCGTGTTCATTTGAACCATAACAATTATGGTTAACATGCAAGCCCGGACCCAATGATTCATTACGGTATGCTGGCCAACAATTTTGCAATTCATTTTGCTGATGGACGGTATTTTTTTCATGGATTAAAAAATGTGTTGCTTAGTTGGAAAAATAATGATATAAACTGAAAAAACGCAACTGCCATGGATTTAATATTCTTCTTCGTTCTTCTCTTGAGTATGATTATTGATTGCGGTTTTCATATCAATCGGGAATTCCGAATCAACGATCTTGGATGCACGCTTTATGTACACACTAATGGAGTTTATCTATCATTCAAAACATAGCAAAAGCATGATGATATAATTAAAAAACCACAAACAATTTTAAAACTTACCTCGGTAAATTGTATTAGTTTCCAGGGCCGGTAGATCGTTTTTATTAGTTTTTAAGCGGCAGTAAGTCAATATGGTGTTTATTGTGACAACTCGTTTTCAATCCGCGAATGGAAGGCCACAATTTTAATTGAAAACATTCATGAAAATCATTAGGTAATGATAACCTCATTTTAAACGTCCCAAGTGCGCCATAATCTTTAAATTGCATCCGTGAATTTTTTCACCGCGAAGGAAAAGAAATTCAATAAACCAACCCATGAATCGCATCCTTTGACAGCGGATGGATCGAATGTTTTTTTTATGACCTGAATTGATGATTAGGTCCGGTTTAATGGCAATAACCCACTAAACCGCCACACCTATGGAGAAAGATTTTGTTGATTGAAATTTTTTTAGATAGAACCGTAATTAATGTGCCAATGATGAATGAAAGAACCCATTCAAAAACACCAGTGAAAAATCCGTCTATTTTGATTATTGAAGAAAACGAGACCGATGTGTTTTTGATCCACCGTATGTTCGAATTGTTGAAATTCAAAGGAACACTGGTGTGGAAGCCGAATGTTGAAAAAGGCATTGAATATCTCAATCAAAAATTTTATCAGGATGAGCAACTCGAAGATCTGATCATCCTCAGCCTGGATCTGCCAGCAGAAGAATTGGTCCGGTTCATGGAACGGTATACCAATCTTTATACCGGACTACATAATCCGCCGCTGTTGTTTGGTTTGGGCACATTTATTGAAAATCCTGAATTGAGTGGTGTATATCGCTACAGAACATTTTCCAGGGTTCGTGATAAGCCCCTCAGTGCGTTTGATATTGAAGATATCGGAACCATGACTGCAGAACGTGAATTGGAAAGTGACCAGAATATTCTTAAGAAACGTGCCTGAATAACGGACCAACACCGAATATCGTATTTTCCGATTTTACTGAACAGCTTGTCCGGTAAGGTTCATTGTTTTCATTTAAAATGCAATATTCGGTGTTTTTAACCTTTCACTTTATTTCGATAAGCTTTGGGGGAAACACCCATAATCTTTCGAAATACCCTGGAAAAATAATAAGAATCAGAGATTCCAATCTTCCATCCAACTTCCCGAACCTTCAATGGGGAGAAATCCAGCCATCGACACGCTTCCTGTATTTTCAAATGCATAAAATAATCCATTGGAGTGCGTGAAGTACGCCGCTTGAATGACAGCGAAAAATGAGATACCGACAATTCACAATGTCCGGCGATTTGTTCCAGGGTCAACAATTGATGAATATTTTCGGTCATAAAAGCAATACTGCGCTCTATTTTATCAAGTGTAACCGGTTCCCGGTACAGCGCGAATTGTGATTGATATTTAAAAGTGCCCAGTAAATGCCACAAACAAATACTGGCATATTCCAGGTTATCCAGACTGTAGCCGGAAGAGAGATTGTGATAAATTTCCTCAAATAAATGGAGCCGCTCCTGATTTCGAAGTGTCGATCGTTCATCCAATTGACGTGCTCTGACCACTTCATCAGTGAATAATCGGGCATTTGTTCCCGTAAAGTGTAACCAATAGATAGACCATGGGTTGGCCACGGAGGCGCCATATGCATGACCGCATCCGGCGGGAAGAACAAAAAATTGGTTTTGCCGAATATATTCTTTGTTATGGTCCGTTGAGAACCACCCCGCTCCATCGAGGCAATAAATAAGAATATTTTGCTTACTACCTTCTTTCCTTTCCCGATGGTGGTATTTGGCCTGTGGATAAAAACCGATATCGGTGACATAAAGATTCTTTGTTATCGGATTGACTCTGAGTTCATCGCAGATCTTTTCCGGTAGCACGATCATTCGTTGACCTTCAAAACCCTCTCTGATCTTCATAATCTAATTTTTTTGGATTATAAGAATATTATCCATCTTTTTCAATAATTTTTCCATTGGCATTTTAAATACATCCCACTACCTTTAATCTTTGGCCTGAATAGTTAAACGATGAATAATACCGGAATAAAATTTTATTATGTGTTGGCGATTTCCATGGTTTCAGCCATGGGCGGACTGTTATTCGGCTATGACTGGGTAGTGATTGGAGGAGCCAAACCCTTTTACGAAGTATTTTTTGACATTAGCGCAAATCCGGCACAACAGGGTTGGGCGATGAGCAGCGCGCTGGCCGGTTGTCTCCTCGGCGCTTTATTGTCGGGATTGCTCAGCGACCGCTATGGACGGAAAAGATTGCTGATATTATCAGCAGCATTGTTTATTATTTCAGCAGTCGGTACCGGTGCCACCAATCATTACGATGGGTTTATTTTGTTCAGGATTATTGGTGGTTTGGGCATTGGGCTGGCTTCCAACCTGTCGCCAATGTATATTGCCGAGGTGACCCCGGGCAAGTATCGCGGTAGGTTTGTTTCCATCAATCAACTCACCATCGTGATTGGCATACTTGCAGCCCAATTAGTCAACTGGATGATTGCCGATAAAGTAAACCAAAATGATGCCTCTTCCATTTTACAATCCTGGAATGGGCAGATGGGATGGCGTTGGATGTTCTGGGCTGAAAATGTTCCGGCACTGCTGTTTTTTATTTTGATGTGGTTTCTGCCTGAAAGTCCCCGGTGGCTGGCCAAACAAAATAAACATGAAAAGTCATTGCATATTCTCGACAAAATTGGCGGCGCTGTTTATGCCCGACAGGAGCTTAAGGAGATTGAGAAAACATTAAAAAATGCAGGTAAAAAGGTAAACCTTAAAATGCTGCTTGAGCCCAGGGCCAGTAAATTGATTATCATCGGTGTGGTATTGGCGGTTTTTCAACAATGGTGTGGTATCAATGTCATCTTCAATTACGCCCAGGAAGTGTTCGCCGCTGCCGGCTATGGCATTTCGGATATCCTGTTCAACATTGTGATCACCGGAAGTGTCAACCTGGTATTTACACTGGTGGCTATGCGGGTGGTGGATCGCTGGGGACGCAAAGCGCTGATGCAATTCGGGGCTGCGGGATTGGCCGGAATATATGCTGTAATGGGCCTTTTATTCTTTTTAAACATCCAAGGCTGGCCCTTACTGGTGCTGGTGGTGATGGCTATTGCGTGTTACGCCATGTCTTTGGCCCCGGTGACCTGGGTTTTACTCTCTGAAATTTTCCCCAATAAATTCAGAGGGGTGGCCATGGCGATTTCAACCACTGCTTTGTGGGCAGCCAGTTTCATTCTAACCTATACATTCCCATTATTCAATGACGCACTCAAAGCTTCCGGTACTTTTTGGCTTTACGGTATCATCTGCCTGGCCGGATGGGTATTTATCCGTTCGCGGCTAGTGGAAACCAAAGGCAAATCATTAGAGGAAATCGAACACATGCTATTTGAGGAACATAGCACGTTTATTTCATAGATTTTAACTATAAAGCATATGAACCCTATTAGATCATCTGTACAAATTGTTGTTACCGGCCTTGTAATTCTTTTTTTGTGGAGTACAATAACAGGTTGTCAATCCAATATGAACAACCGGGAAATTAATTTGGCAGGTACGTGGAAATTCCGGGTCGACTCTTTGGACCTGGGATTACAGGAAACCTGGTTCAATCAGCAATTACAGGACACCGTTCATCTGCCGGGCTCCATGAATGCCAATGGCAAAGGAAATGATATCAGTTTGCAAACAAATTGGACAGGACAGATCGTGGATTCTTCGTATTTCACAGCTCCTAAATACGCCAGGTATCGTGAGCCCGGAAATATTAAAATTCCATTCTGGCTCCAACCGCTGAAACATTATGTCGGGGTGGCGTGGTACCAGAAAACAGTTGACATTCCGGGAGATTGGAAAGACCAACACATCGACCTGTTCCTGGAGCGATGCCATTGGGAAACGACCGTTTGGGTCGACGACAACAAAGTGGGCATGGAAAATACCCTGGGTTCTCCGCATATTTTTGACCTCACCAATGGGCTGACGCCGGGGAAACATCAGATCACCATTCGTGTGGACAACCGGATCAAGGATATCGATGTGGGCATCAACTCACACAGCATCACCGACCACACGCAAACCAACTGGAATGGGATTGTCGGAAAAATAGCCTTGGAAAGCCAGCCTAAAATCTACATTTCCGATGTCCAGGTTTACCCGGATATTCAGAAGAAAATGATCCGGGTAAAAGTCGCGATACAAAACAGCTCCGGCAATGTCGAAAATGCCAAAATAAGCCTGAAAGTCAGCAATTTTAACAGTTCCCGAAAAGAAAAGCTTCCCGATAAAACAAAAGCAATCCAGCTTCCGCCGGATGAAGTCGTTGTTGATCTCGAATATGGCATGGGCGATGATCCGCTTTTGTGGGATGAGTTTGAACCCAATTTATACCAGCTTAAAGTACAAGTCACGCCAAACAACAACCATATAACTGCCACGAAACAAGTGACCTTTGGGATGCGGGAGATCACCACGAAAGGAAGGCACATCCTCGTCAATGGCCGGCAGGTCTTTTTGCGGGGTACCCTGGAATGTGCCATCTTTCCCAAAACAGGTTATCCTGCTACAGAGGTCGCAGATTGGCTCCGTATTTTCCGGATCATAAAGTCCTTTGGCCTCAATCACATGCGTTTTCACTCCTGGTGCCCGCCTGAAGCTGCCTTCGAAGCCGCGGACCGGGAAGGCATTTATCTGCATGTGGAAAATTCCTCCTGGGCCAACACTTCGTCGAGTATTGGTGATGGCAAACCCATCGATGAGTTTTTATACAAGGAAACAGCGCATAATTTAAAACAATACGGCAATCATCCCTCATTTTGTATGATGGATTACGGCAACGAACCGGCTGGTAAAAATCAGGTGGATTATTTGACGCGATACGTGAACTACTGGAAAATAAAAGATCCGCGGAGGATATACAGCAGTGGTTCGGGCTGGCCCATGATCCCGGTCAACGACTATCATATTACGCCGGCACCACGGATACAGGCCTGGGGGGCCGGATTGAATAGCATCATTAACAGTCAGCCTCCGCAAACCATGTTCGACTTTGAGGATTTTATTCAGCAACACGACAAACCAATCGTTTCTCATGAGATCGGTCAGTGGTGTGTGTATCCCAATTTTAAAGAGATCAGTAAATACAACGGTCTGCTGCGGGCCAAAAACTTTGAAATATTCCGGGAATCTCTGGAGGAAAATCATATGGGCGCCCTGGCAGACAGTTTCCTGCTGGCTTCCGGTAAACTGCAGGCGTTGTGTTATAAAGCAGACATTGAAACCGCACTGCGCACCAAGGACCAGGCGGGATTCGAACTGCTCGATCTTCACGATTTTCCGGGACAGGGCACAGCGCTAGTGGGGGTGCTCGATCCGTTCTGGGACGAAAAAGGATACATTTCTGCACAGGAATATCACCGGTTTTGCAATGCCACGGTGCCATTGGTGCGATTGCCCAAACGGGTTTACCTGGATGGTGAAACACTGGAAGCTTCTGTGGAAATTGCCCATTTTGGACCGCAACCACTGCGGCAGGTTCAACCCGAATGGAAACTTACAGGTCCCAGAGGCTCTTTCATTGCCGACGGGAAATTGCCTATTGCCGATATTCCGATTGGCAATGGCATTGGCCTGGGGAAAATATCGGTTAAACTCCAGGGTATAAAGACTGCAGAAAAAGTAGTGCTTACTGTAAAAGTCAATGAATTTGAAAACAGCTGGGACCTGTGGGTTTATCCCGGTCAGTTGCCAGTAGTTGCGGGATCGGAAGATTTCAGGGTGGTGCAAAACCTTGATCAGTCAACCATCGATTTTCTTGAGCAGGGCGGCAAGGTGTTGCTCACACTCAAAAAAGGAAGCCTAAAACCGGATAAAGGTGGCGACGCAGACATTGGGTTTTCCAGCATTTTCTGGAACACGGCCTGGACGCGTGGACAAGCACCACATACCCTGGGAATTTTGTGCAATCCCAGTCATCCTGCCTTGTCAGCTTTCCCCTCGGAGTACTACAGCAACTGGCAGTGGTGGGATGCTATGAGTCACTCCGACGCCATCCTGCTCAGTGATTTCCCGCCATCGCTAAAACCAATCGTCAGGGTGATCGATGACTGGTTTGACAACCAGCCACTCGGCCTCATTTTCGAAGTGAAAGTCAGCGAGGGGAAATTATTAATATCCGGGATCGACCTGCTTAATGACGTGGCAAACCGGCCTGAAGCCAGGCAATTACTCTTCAGTTTGAAAAAGTATATGGCCAGTGATTCATTTCAGCCAAAAACGGCAACCGACATTTCGATAGTCAAAGGATTAATCGCAAACAATTGAAGATCAATATGCAGTCAGTTAAAGCCTGGGAAGAGGAAGTGAGCATACCCACCTATCCGATCGGTAAACCGGAAAAGAACCCGGTGTTTTTGGAAAAGCGGGTTTATCAGGGAAGCAGCGGCGTTGTTTACCCGCATCCGGTGATTGAAAAGATCTGCGATGAAAAGAAAAACCAGGTCTGGAATGCGGTATTTCTTGAAAACGATTACGTGAAGATCATGGTCCTGCCACAACTGGGCGGAAGGATCCAAATGGCCTTCGACAAAACCAAAAACCGGCATTTTGTGTACTACAACCAGGTGATCAAACCGGCATTGGTGGGGCTCACCGGGCCCTGGATCTCAGGCGGGATAGAATTCAACTGGCCCCAGCATCACCGGCCAGGCACTTACCAACCGGTAGATTATACCATTGAAACGCGCGCCGATGGCAGCAAAACAGTCTGGTGCAGTGAGATCGAGAAAATGTTCCGTACCAAGGGCATGGCCGGTTTTACCCTGCATCCCGATAGGATCTACCTGGAAATAAAGGTGAAATTGTACAATCGGACTCCCTTTCCGCAAACTTTCTTGTGGTGGGCCAATCCGGCGGTTCACGTAAACGATCACTATCAGTCGGTTTTCCCGCCCGATGTGCATGCCGTATTCGACCATGGCAAGCGCGATGTTTCCCGGTTTCCCATTGCCACCGGGACTTACTATAAAGTCGATTATGCCGCAGGGGTCGACATCTCGCGGTATAAAAATATTCCGGTACCCACGTCGTATATGGCGGTCTCTTCCAAATACGACTTCGTCGGCGGGTATGAACATGATACGCAGGGCGGCCTGCTGCACGTTGCCGATCATCATGTATCGCCGGGCAAAAAACAGTGGACCTGGGGAAACGGTGAATTTGGCAAAGCCTGGGACCGAAACCTGACCGATGAAGACGGCTCCTACATCGAACTGATGTGCGGCGTGTACACTGACAATCAGCCCGACTTTTCCTGGATCATGCCGGGCGAGGAAAAAGCGTTCACCCAATATTTCATGCCCTATCGAGACGTAGGCATTGTTAAAAACGCCACTAGGGACGCACTTGTCAATTTGGAAATCAAAGGCAGGGAGATCGTGATCAAGGCATATGCTACCGGAAGTTTTCAAGCCAGCAGGATTTTGTTGCAGCATGGAGAGCAGCTTCTTTTGGAAGACCAGTTTGATTTCGCGCCCACCAATTCGTATTTGAAAAAGATCAACGCAGACCAGGAAATAGATCCTGATGCATTGAAAATCTCCATCATAAGCCGGCAAGGCAAAACGCTGGTGGCCTGGCAGCCTGAAAAGCCGGAAATAAAGCCGATGCCGGAACCTGCCAAAGCAGCAAAACCGCCGGCCGAAGTTGCCAATAATGAACAGCTTTATCTCACCGGCCTGCACCTGGAGCAATATAGACATGCCACGTTCAATCCGGTGGATTATTACCGGGAAGCGCTCCGGCGGGACCCCGGCGATGTGCGAAACAACAACGCCCTGGGACTGTGGCTGCTCCGCAGGGGACAGTTTGAGCAGGCCGAGTCTTATTTCCGGAAAGCCATCGAAACACTTACGGCGCGAAATCCTAATCCGTACGGCGGTGAATCTTATTTTAACCTGGGATTATCATTAAAATACCAGGAGAAATATGACGAAGCCTGCGATGCATTTTATAAAGCCACCTGGAACCTGGTCTGGAAGTCCAGCGGTTATTTCGAACTGGCCCGGCTGGCCTGCCCGCAGGAAGACCTTGAAAAGGCCCTGGAACTGGTGGACCAGTCGCTCATTCACCAGGGACATCATCATCAGGCGCGACACCTGAAAACCATCATATTACGAAAATTAAATCGACTGGACGCCGCGGCTCAGTTGATTAATGAGTCACTGGAAATCGACCGGTTTAACTTCGGTGCATTGTTTGAAAAATACCTGTTATCCCAATCCTCCGAAGAACTGGAGTCGTTGAAAGTCCTGATGCGCGACAACCTTTTCAGTTACCAGGAAATTGCGCTGGATTATGCCCACGCCGGATTTTATACAGAAGGCATCGACCTGTTGAAAATCGGGCTGGAAACGATTAAAGCTTTCAATCCAATTGCCTTATATTTTATGGGGTGGTTTGCCTGGAAAAATAATGATATGGCAGGTGCCAAAACCTATTTTGACCAAGCGGCACAAGCGAATCCGGACTACTGCTTCCCGCACGAAATCGAAACGGTTCCCGCTTTGCAAACTGCCCTAAAAGTGAACCCTAACGACGCTAAGGCCTATTATTATCTGGGAAATTTTTGGTTTCACCATCGCCAGTATCAGGAAGCTGTCGAATGTTGGGAAAAGTCACGGGTGCTGGACGACCGGTACGCTGTGGTCCACCGCAACCTGGCCCTGGCTTATTACAACAAGCAAGGACAAAAACAAGCGGCCCGGGAGTCCCTGGAGAAAGCCTTTGAACTCGATCCGGGCAACGAGCGAACGCTGATGGAACTGGACCAGTTGTACAAAAAAATGAATGCAGATCCTGCCAAAAGGCTCCAACTGATCGACCAATATCCCGAACTCATCAATGAGCGCGACGACCTCTACCTGGAAAAGGCAACGCTCCTGAACCTGCATCGCCGGCATGATGAAGCACATCAACTGATCATGGCCAGGAAATTTCATCCCTGGGAAGGCGGCGAAGGCAAAGTGACCGGGCAGTATATGTTCAGCCTGGTGGAATCGGCAAAGAACCTGCTGGCCACCGGTGATTATTCCCGCGCGATTGAAAAACTGGAAAGCGCCCTCGTTTTTCCACACAACCTGGGCGAGGGAAAATTGTACGGATCGCGCGACAATGACATTCACTTTTGGCTGGGCCTGGCCCATCAAAAAGCCGGGGATGTGGAAAAGGCCAGCGATTATTTTGCGCAGGCTGCTGCCGGCGATTACGAGCCCGCCGCGGCGTTGTTTTATAATGATCAGCCGCCGGACAAGATCTTCTACCAGGGGCTGGCGTTTTATCAACTCAACCGCGCCGATGATGCCAAAAGCCGTTTCAACAAGCTCATCGACTATGGCGAGCGACATTTATTCGACGAGGTAAAAATCGATTACTTCGCCGTATCGCTGCCGGACTTACTGGTGTGGGATGAAAACCTGAATGCGCGCAACCGCATCCATTGCCGGTATATGATGGCCTTGGGGCACCTGGGCCTGAAAAACCACGCCAAAGCCAGACCAATGCTGGAAGAAGCCCATTCCATGGACCGCTATCACTTGGGCGTACAAACACATCTTTGGCTGCTGGAAAATGAAAAACTTTTGGAGATGGTTTTGGCGGGTTGATGGGGTTTCATTCATAGCATGACTTGTGGATTACAAAAATCAGATTGCAAATCCTGACGCTTAATTATTGTACCCCCTACCGGAGGTTGAGCTTAACACACGCTCCGATTGAAGAACCGAACCCTTAATTTGTAATAGCTCCTACTTGATCTGACAGTTCAGGATGATGGTTTTGTGAGACTATTATTTTTTCCACAATGAACTTAGATGGCTTCTTTGTTTTCAATTTCTTTTTTCAGTTTCGGCAGATGTTTTTTTAGAATCATCCAAATTATCGCATTATCAATGCTGTCATAAGCATGAATTAATCGATTTCTAAAAGCAACTATTTGTTTGTCATTTTCGATGGGAACTTCAGGTTCAACCTTACGGAATTTACTCAATGCTTCCCCTATTATCGCCAGTTGTCTTTCTGTAACGCTTTGGCTTTTAAGATCGGCTTCATAGGAGTTGAAGTTGTCTATTTCTTTTGTGAAATCTTCGATCAGATTAATAGCTCTTAGAATATCAGACAAGAACTTTTTGCCCCTTTCCGTCATAAATCAGGATCTTTGTTTTGTCTATATTTTTTCTAAGGATAGGATTTTTAATGGAGGAATCTGTAAGTAAGTCTACTTTACGGTGAAAAAATTCTTCGAGTTTATCCCACAAAGACATCAGTTTTTCTCCACGTTCAATTGGATCTTCGTCGTCAATTTCAACAAGAAAGTCTATATCACTGGCATTTTCATTAAATTTATCCGAGACTGAAGAACCAAATGCATACAATGATTTGACTTTATGGGCCAGACATAAATCTAAAAAATCATTGATCCTTTTTTGTATTTCTTGTTTTAGCTTCATTTCACCAAGATAATGATTTTTGAGAAATTCTGTTTTTTTGGGATGCTATCTTGCTGAGAACTCCTTCCTAAAAGGAGCATTCCTGATATCGGTTTATTATGGTAAGTTACTCAATTTACCCAAAAGTTGGCAACTGGCCTGTAAATCGATTTTTCTTTGGTTGGGGGAATGCACAATTCAGAGCCGAATTTTTCCCGGTGAATTTGGTTTCGTGATATGGTTTCTTAGCGATTGTTATGGCTGGTACCTGTCAATTTATCGTTTATCGCTTGTTCCACAAATTGATTTAAAGACAAACCTAATTCCGCCGATTTATAAGCGGCCTGTCTATGTAAATTTGGTTTAATTCGCACATTAAAAGTCCCTTTATACGATTTATGTGGTGCTTTACCAAGAGATTCACATAATTCTAAATAGTCTTCTACAGCTTCCTGGAATGATCTTTTTAATTGATCAACATTATCTCCCTCAAAAGTGATTAAATCATCAATACCTTCGAGTTTGCCAAAAAACACGTCATCGTCTGTACTGTAATATACGG
This sequence comes from uncultured Cytophagales bacterium, assembly GCA_963711495.1. Classification (GTDB taxonomy): domain Bacteria; phylum Bacteroidota; class Bacteroidia; order Cytophagales; family Cyclobacteriaceae; genus CAVQEK01. The sequence goes on along the minus strand of CAVQEK010000004.1, from coordinate 2,306,020 downwards.
TTCCTATGAAATCCTTATATTTTAAAACATCTTTCATAATAATCCTTGATCCTTTAATTCAGCAATCACATAATCAATAATATACATCTTTAAAATATTACCAGGATGAGGTTTGTGAAGGCTAATGATATGTTTGGTTACTTCGCTTACAAATGCCCTCCTGGACCCTGCAGTTTTGCCTTTTTTAATCTCATCGTATCCAAAATGATTGAAAACCTTTACCAATTCATCATAAGTGAAATCCCTCGGTCTTGAAAGTAGTCTTTGAATCAGTTTGTCTGTCTTACTCATTTAACGCAAAGATAATGCAACTGTTTTCCAGTTGCAAATGATTGGTATGAACCACAACTACTTCCTAACAGGAGTAATTCCTGATATCGGTTTATAATAGTAAGTTACTCAATTTACCAAAGACCTGGCAATTGGCCCGTAAATCGATATTTTTCCCTTTATCAGGCATCAATTATGCCTTTTACCTGCACCATCCTAAAATGACGTTGAAAAAAAAAGATACAATTGCAGGTTATTCAAATTCGGGATAACTTACAATTTACATCAAAATTGACATTATGATACCTATCAGAAAAAGCACTTCAGTTTTTGCAGGCGTAGCCGTGTTGCTGTTTATGCTGATGTTCATCAACATAGCTTGTCAGGCGCAATCATCATACATATTAGCGTTATCAAAACGGGACCATACTTTGGCAGCGGTCGATCCTTCAACGCTTACCATACTCAGTAAAGTGCCTGTTGGCGAAGATCCCCACGAAGTGATTGCATCATCAGACGGAAAAACAGCCTATGTTTCTATTTATGGTGGCGGTAGTTTGCATACCATCAATGTGATAGACCTTACCACCCAAAAACGCCTGCCCGATATCGACACCAAGCCATTGTTGGGTCCGCACGGGCTGACGTTTGTACACCATAAATTGTGGTTTACGGTTGAAGGTTCCAAAGCTGTGGCGTCCTATGACCCTTCAACGGACAAAATTGACTGGGTTATGGGCACAGGACAGGACAGAACGCACATGATCTATGTCACAAACAATGCAAAGAAAATATATACCACCAATGTTGCCTCCGGTACAGTAAGTATTCTGCAGGACACTTTGATATCACGAAGCAATTTTCCTCCACCTCCTAAAAATGCCGCCAAGAGCAATATGCCACCACCGCAAGACAATCTTCCACCTCCGGGAGCACGCTCAAGTGCACATTGGGAACAAACGATCATCCCGGTGTCAAATGGTGCCGAAGGGTTTGATGTATCGCCGGATAGCACAGCATTATGGACAGCATCTGCTGAAGACGGAAAGATCTATATCATCAATCTCAACACAAAAAAATTAGCCGCAACAATTGATGCGAAGGTAAATGGCGCCAATCGACTGGCGTTTACAACCGATGGCAAGCTCGTGTTCGTATCCAGTCTTGGGTCAGGTAATGTCAGCGTATTTGATGTTAAAACCCGCAAGTTGGCGAAGCAGATCGATATTGGTCATGGCGCTGCCGGCATTTTAATGCAACCGGATGGCAAACGCGCTTATGTGGCCTGCACACGTGATAATTATGTTGCTGTTATTGATATGAAAACACTCGCTGTCATAAATAAAATCGATGTTGGCGGCGGACCTGATGGCCTGGCATGGGCAACGCAATAGCAATACGCGATTTGAAAGTTACTGTTACGCTCGTTGCTGAAAATATTCACGGGCCCACGGTCAAATATCGGTGAAACGATCATATTTATATTTAGCCCTGTAATTTCGAAGATGGTATTGGTCTTGAAACTTGACTGATGAAACCCTATTCATTCACAGTTGTTGCTGACGGCGGTATTTTTGAGTATATCGTCATTATTTTTACTATGGTAACTTCCGAAATATCTTAGGCATTGTCGCAATATCTATAGGTTCCATATCTATCAATTTCAATGATTTCACCATTTTTAGCGTTGAAGTTTTGTAATTGAGAAAATGTGGGGTTTTTAAATGTGATTCGTAAACTTCTCTGCCAGCATAGATCTCCAAAAGTCTTATTTGAGTCGGGTTATCTTTCCGGTACATCGGATAAATCGCAATAACTCCCGGCTCCAGCCTGACAGACGCCTCCGATTCTTCTTTTAGAATGGCTTTGTAATCATCGATATAATTCGAATCTATTTCAATTTCAGCCATCCGAATCATCATATTATTCATATCTAAATTGGTCATATCATTTTTTACCTTATCTGATTTATTACAGGAATTGAGCACGAATATTAGGGCAATGGCTGCGAAAACAAAGTTCTGAAATTTCATAACGATAATTTTTTTAAACCCAAAATTCCCGTTAGTAGTAATCCCTGATATGGGTTCCTATTAGTAAGATAGCCAATTTACCAAAAATTTGACAGTCGGACATCAATTGATGCGTCTTCCGTTCAGTTCAAATTGGTTGTCTCGAATTGAACCGGTTTGGGCATATTCAATTGAAATCCAAAACTTAAAGACCTGTATGGTAATTATTCTTTCCATTTTATTCACTATATTCAAATTTGGTGATCTGAGAAAATGATTGTCATCCGATGAACCCTCAAAGCACTTTACATCCGGCAAAAAAACAGCATAGATCCTGGGTGAAGGCTTGTCACTGGATAGTATCCCTAAGTTTTCTGGTTTTGGTTTTCAGTGGCTTTGAAATCCTTATGGTCCATCCGCGGCTCTATTGGGGAGAGGTTGGAAACGAGTTGACCCATGCAATACTGGAATTTCCCATCAGCCGCAACTACCAACGGGATAGCTGGGAAAAGAGCGTTCCTTTTTTTGAAACGAAAGGGTCACCGGTGAGTGCGGCCCGTACTTTCGATGAAGAAATGTTTAATGAAAATAGTTGGGGACGCAGCCTTCATTTTTTTGCTGCCTGGTTTCTTGTCGCAGCAGGACTGGTGTATCTGCTCATCGGGATTGTAAGTGGCCATTTTATACATCACATCTGGCCAAAGAGGAAAGAACTGTTTTCACATTTATTCTGGCAGGACTTGATGGATCACCTCCGCATGCGTATTCCGCCGGCATCGGGCGGCCCACAATATGGCCTGTTGCAAAAACTTGCCTATATGGTGGTTTTGTTCGTCGCATTGCCACTGATCGTAATTACAGGTCTATCCATGTCGCCAGCGATTACTGCGGCATACCCATTTCTTTTAAAGATTTTTGGCGGATTTCAATCAACCCGTACGATACATTTTTTCACATCCGTAGCGCTTGAGCTCTTTTTGTTCGTGCATTTGATGATGATCATCAAGTCCGGATTCAAACAACAGATACGTTATATGACCTATGGAAAATCGGAGAAAAAATAATCGAATTATTACCAGACGGGAGGCAATCGGTACCGGAATAGCAGTACTGGGCGGATTGTTTCTCCCGGGTTGTTCCAAACCTTCACCACCCACCTACGGAAATATTTTGCGAATGGGTGACCTACTTACCTATAATGCCCAGCGCACATTACTTCCCGGGCAGTCATTGGCCAAGGAATACAGTTTTCGAGATATATCTTCCTTCCCCGCTACAGGAACCACTAATCCTGGCGATTCATCAAAACCTTACTTCAGCGAGGAATATGAACACCTGAAGGCAAAGAATTTTGTCGATTGGCGATTGTCTGTCGAAGGCCGGGTGACTAATCCGGGTATGTATTCTGTAGCAGATCTCCGGCGATTTCCTTCCAGAAAGCAAATTACCCGGCATACCTGCGAAGAAGGATGGACCGCTATTGCCGAATGGACTGGTGTACCCCTGAGTCGTATCCTTGAAAATGCCGGCATTTTGTCGAGTGCGCGATTTGTCAATTTCTATTCTTACGATGGATGGGTTGACAGCATCGATATGCTGGACGCCTTCCATCCACAGACGTTGCTGGCTTATGGCATGAATGGAAAAGACCTGTCCGTTCCGCACGGGGCCCCGGTGCGCCTGAGAGTAGAAAAGCAGATCGGTTATAAAAGCATGAAGTATCTGCAACGCATCGTTGTTACCGACAAATTTATTGATACCGGCGATTCCGGATGGGCGTGGTACGTTGGTATTTAATCCAGGGTCAGCGGGATGCGGTATCAGGTTTTGTTGTTTAAAGGTTTTGTAGCTTGCTTGTGGAAAGAAGCTAACGCTAAATGTATAAATCGTAGCTTTGGTCTGTGCGTATGCTTTGCGCGACTATGATTTCCTACATAATGTTAGCGCCTTTGATATAAATGATAATACATCATTATCCCTCATCACCCATAAGTTTCAATTCCAGAGTTGCTCTCAATGTTGTAGCCAATTGCTTAGCTACATTAACTGCCAAATTTTTACTCTTATACTTGAATGTAAGCACGGGAGTCAAATTTTCAGACAATAATAATATTCTAAATTCAGTGATTGTTCCCGAAAATGTTGGACTGATTCCGTTTGGAATATCCGTACTAAAATAACTAATTGAAATTACGCTAAACGTAGAAATTACTGGTGATTTCGTCCAATTATCAATTTTATAGCCAGAAATCGAATGGTATTTTCTTACTTTATTTTCTATAAAATCAATCAAGGTTCCACCGTACGTTGACGCGATTATCAGACCAATAATCACAGATGTAGCTCCCACTATCAATAATTTTTCTAATGAGGTTTGAATTACCAGGAACATCGGACTTAATAAGACAAATACACCTGTAAAGATTAATATCGCTCCTAACAGATGAGGTACTGACAATAGGTTTCGACTTTTAAAATTAAAATATTTCATGGAGGCAAGTGAAACGAAATTGGCAGGCGGCTATGAAACTGATTTCTTATACATTGTAAAGAACAAAAATGGAAGAAAACCCACCGCAAATACGAATGCCCCGAGCATCAGTAAGAGATCAGCTCCTTGTAAATGCATCAGCTTGAACAGACCGGACAATCCAGTGATAATTGCTGCTGTAGTCCCCAAAATGATTTTTAGTTTGAATGAAATTGCTTTAGAGATTGCCACTTTATATCGGTCTATAGCCAGTAAAGGAATGAATAGTAAAAAAATGATCAGAAAGCCGCTGATAAATAATTCAGATCCACCCATTCGCAATAATTTAAATGTTATACCTGCTGTTAAGGTTAAAGAACCGATAAATCCTACTATATAAATTGCCTTTTTCATAATGATGATTCGTTTATAATTTAATAAAAAGATTGTTTTCCGTTCAATATTATTCAAGCCTGTAGGAGCTACATCTTTGACGGCTTCATTTAACAACTGTTCAAAAGATTCTCCTTTTCCTAAACCGTTTTCAACCACAGAACATAAATGATCTATCAAGTCATCACATAACGATGGTATTTTCAGTTTGTGACCATCAACAAAACTTTCAATGATGTCCTCTTGTTCAGGTGTTAATTTCATGAAATGCTGAGTTGATGAAAAACAAGATTATTTAGAGTCGTAATAAAATCTTTCAGTTCTTCGAGATATACCTTTTTTTCCTTTTTTCCTTTGGATGTCAAGTAGTAATATTTTCTAACTCTTTTCCCTATATATTCTTCTTCGAATTCCAGAAGTCCTTCTTTGGTCATTTTTTGTAAAGCAGGATATAATGATCCGTCCTTTAGTAAAACCTTTCCGTTGGATAGTTCTTTTACCTTCTGAAAAATCTCATATCCATACATTCGGCTATTCTCTTCCAACATGGTCAGCACTATTGCTGACAAAGTTCCTTTTAGTAATTCTTTAGAATACATAGAACAATAATATATAGAATTATGATATATTCCAAATCTAAATATTAATTTTGTCCATAGCATAGAGCTAAACCAATCGAAAAGGATTTATTCTATTATTTTGAAACTTAAGAGGAAAGACTGATAATTGATCATTTATTTTGGATTGCCACTAATTACTTCCAAATAGGAGCAATTCCAAAATTGGTTTGTAATGGTAAGTTAGCCAATTTACCCAAAAGTTGATAATTGGCCTGTGCGCCGATAATTCTTCCTTTTAATTCAAATTGACTTCCTCGAATTGAATCGGTTTGGGCCTCTCCAATTTATGTCTAAAGATTAAAAATCAACACGGTAATTTTTCTACGAGCCAAAACTCATTGACACCCACACGCTCAGTATCGTACGTTCGAGGCTGTTTTTCTTTGGCAAAAGGTTCATTTAAATGCTTCCCCGGCGGCATAAGTGTCGAAAAATTCCTGAAACTTCCTAACCTTGTGATCTCCTATTACTATCAGATGTACAAAATCGGATTCGTATACCTTTTGAGTCTTGTTGGCCCTGCATTTCATATGGCCAACAACTGCCACTGCACTACCATCTGTTAGAAATCTTTGTGGCGTAAGCTGCAAAATCCCTTACGCTTCTTTGCCTATATTCAGCCATTCCAGGAATCCTTTATGGCCATGCCGGGTTCCACCTGCCGGATTATACGGATTTTCCGGTTCTCCCCATTCGACGTTTTCATGCAGTAATTCCAGCATTTTACTTATATCCTTCCTGGAAAAAGCTTCGTAAAGCGATTCCGCAATAGCGATATTACCCTGAGTATTGCTCATAATCTGAATTTTCGTTAAGCAATTTAGCCGATTATAGCCGTAAAAAAAGCGCAAGTCCGGCAAAATAGTAAAGGATTCAAACTTGACATAACCACGGTGAAAAATCGCTCGTTCCTGGATGGTCATCTTATATGAGTGGACATCTACGTGTTATTTCGAACTGTAGACATACCAAGTCGCAAAGCCCCTGCGTCAATCATATTCTTAGTGTTTTTGTGCTTTAGCGGTAGACTGCGCTTTGTCCCGACGTATGATTAAAACGTTATTTAGAACCATCATCGACGAAACCTTCTGCTGTACTTCTCACTCAAATATTTAATGCAGTCGTATGCTCAAAACAGTTTGCAACCGCCCCTTCATATTCAATACATGTTCACAATAGTCTAACATCCGGATATTGTTCAACCTTCGTTTAAAAACCCACACTGCAAATCATACCTTTTCACAGGTTTAGAATATAAGGATCGTAGCAAAATACTTCACTGAGCACAGATTTTAAAATAAATACCAACCAGCCCAAAGACAACTCCCAGAATCTGCCGGAATATTTTGTCTGTTTTTTCCCTCGTTTATTTATTAGGGCTTATCTTTAAAGCTTGTGGCACTAAGTGAATCGCCGGAAATATGAGAAATTCAGCGACTTAGTTTGTATAAACAAAGCCGGACACCTCTTGTTATGTTTTCAAATGGGGATTGCAATAAAGAGACTCAGGATTATGGATAAAAAATTTAGACTTAAAACCAAGGAGCCATATGATGCAATTATCATTGGAGCCGGAATCAGTGGTGTTATCTTCCTGAAATATGCCCGGAAAAAAGGCTTGAACTGTTTGATTCTGGAAAAGCAGAATGATGCGGGCGGACTATGGAACTGGATTCCGGCCTGGCAGGACATACAGAACCGGAAAGAAGATTTTGCTATCAATAATATACCCCTTAAAGGAGATAAGCAACCGGAGGTACATGATTATATACAAACCTGGATTCGGAAATTTGAACTCGATCCGTTCATTAAACTAAATTGTGAAGTCTCCTCTGTTTCACGGGCAGATGACCATTGGCAAGTACAGACTAATGATGGGGAATATAACTCACGTTACCTGATCATAGCTTCCGGAGTTCAGAACAGGCCATGGATACCGGATGTGAAACGCACCAATTCGGAAATTAAAGAAATGCATTCTTCCGAAATAAAGCAGCCGGAAGATCTGGCAAATAAACGGATTGCTGTGGTCGGCAGTGGCGCCTCTGCCCTCGACCTGCTGGATCTGGCTATTGGAAATGGCGCAAAAAATGTCCACTGGATCTATCGGAACACGCGATGGTTTTTCCCCTCATACAAATCGAAACAAAAAAATCCATTGTGCAGCCTTCGCATATTATCCGTGATGCAGACCCTGATGAAATCACCGGAAAAGGTTTCTGAAACCACTCAAAAGATTTTGCAGATGAAGTATAAACAATTTAAGGTGAAAAGTATTCAGCCGAATTATAACATCGATATGAAAAAACATCAGCTATTTCCCGGGCGTCCTTTGATGACCAGGAATATTAATGCTATTGCACGTCATCAAAGCGAGATAGATCACATCGAGGGCCACGAGATCACACTCAGGAACAAGGAGCGTATTGAAACAGATATGATCCTTTGGGGAACGGGTTACCGGATGAATCTTGATTACCTGGGATTACCGGAATTTCAGGGGATCAAAACCGTGAAGCAACTCTACCCAAGACTCGGTTCGCTGATTCGTTCACTTGACTATCCAAATCTTTTCTTTACGGGAATGTGCCTTATTGAAAGCAATTCCTCCACACCCTTTTTGGTCGCTGTCGAAGCCAAAAGTATTGTTTCACATATTCTTGGGAAATGCGAAATCCCAAAGAAGAACATCCCGTATAACGTTAATCACTGGCATCTTTTCAGATTATTTGCAGCTTTTGATCATGCCAGCTACCCCAGATTCTGGTGGCATTTCAAGTATTTCATGCTGGCATTTTGGTATGCGGTATTTCCTAAAAAGCTTGTGACGATATAAGGGAGATGTTCCTGTCCCGTCATTCCTTCCATAGCCCCTCCTACCACTAAAATTTCAACGCGGCAACCCTAAACTTCCAACGTTGGGCGTGTTTTTTCAAACAGATCCTTGATGCTGCCAACCGTGGCGTTGTTCACCAATGGTTTGGCCCAAATACTGATACTCAGAATGTAACCCAGGGTAACAAAGATGAAAAACATACCAATCTTGAGGGAAATGAGGTCACTAATTGCTCCGATTAAAATCTGTACTACAGCACCACCCATAATTCCAGTCATGAGAATGCCGGCAAATGATCCATGATGTTTATCTACTGAATTCAGTGCCAGAGAAACAATAATCGGGTACATCACAGACATGAAAAAACCAATGATCGGGAAAGCATATAATGAATAAACCCGGCCGCCAAACAGCGCCACCACCAGCATGATAATGGAAATGATGGTAAACCAGCGCAAGACTACCTTACTGTCTAATATTTTCAATAAAACCAACCCAAGCAAGCCACCCAAGGTCATCAGGCCCCAAAAATAAGCCACAGCATTGGCGCCAATCGTATCGGGATCATAGCCGTGATAAACAGATAAAAATTTTGACATCCAATAAGATACACCCTGTTCAGTTCCCACGTAGGCAAAAATACCCAGGAAGAAGAGGACCACATACTTATTTTTAAACAAGTCAATATAGCTGTCTTTGGTGCCCACTTTCTCGTCTTCTTTCAATTCCACTTTTGGGAACCTGGTGAAGATGATCAGTAAAACCATTAAAAGGCTGATCAAAGCAAAAACCCAATAGACAGAAACCCAGGACAAATCAGCCGGAACGACCTTAGAAAAAAATTCGATGATACCATTCCCCCCGGGATTATGGTTATCGAGATTGGTGACCAACCAGGAGTACATTTGCGGACTGATGAAAGATGCCAAACCGAATATCAACTGGGCCAACACTGAATTGAAGGCAAAATGTTCTTCCCCGCCGGCAACCCTGAGTAACGGATTGATAACCACCTGCAGAATAGCCATGCCGGACCCAATGGTGAACAGCGTTATGACAAACGCCCTGAAGGTGGGAAAATGGGCAAATATTAATGAAGCCAACAGGCTGAGCAGAAATGCCGCTACCATCATTTTCTTTTCTCTGTATTTCTCCAGCATAAAACCAGCCGGGATAGACATTGCTCCATAGGCAATGAAAAATGAAAATGGCAGGAATCCTGCCAGGGTTTCACTTAAGGTATAACTTTTGGAAACAGCAGGATTTAAAGCGCCAAGTATGTTGGTAAGAAATGAAATGACAAAAAATGTCACCAGGATCAGGATAACAATAAAAGTGTTCTTCTTCATTGCAGCTCGTTCTTTTAAGGAATTTTTTAATCGATAAGAATATTAATAAAAAATCACATCTATAACGCAATTCGCGTATTAATTGCCTCAATTTACGCAAAGTGCTGGCAATTTCTACGACGATAAAAGTTTTTTAATCAACCCCTTTTTACCCTATTTCAAGATCATCCATATTGTTCGATCACTCCAAATCCAGCGATTTACCAGCCACATTCCATCCCGAAATATTGATTGTCACCTTCTTTCCGCCCAGGGTTGTTGCAGGAATCCTGGCCGTTATTTCCCGGTTTTCGTTAGGCAACAAACTCATGTAGTTGTCCTGCCAAAAAACAGGATAAAGCATTTTTCCCTGGTCATCTTTCAAAGATAACTGGATAAAAAAGGCAATTCCATCTGATTTATTATTCAGCTCAACCTTCAGCGTATCCTCCTGATCATTGCCTGCCCGATTGAGGTGGTAGGTGAAATCGACATCGGCATCAGGCAGTTGGCTCAAAGGTTTGAAGTTGGCGTAAGATTTAATTGGGGTATAAGCCCAGAGCGTTTTATCCCAATCATATTTGTCATTTTCACCGGATAACCAATAAAAATTATTTGCCAATGGTTCTTCATGACTGTCTGTTAACACAAGTTTCAAAAAAACATCTCCGGTATAATCCGGCACCGGCAAAAGTTGCTTTGCTAAATTTTGAGCTATATTAAACTGTTGGTCCCGAGAGAATATTTTTTTTCCGTTGATGTCATATAAAGAAACAGAAGCCTTGAGATCCTGAAAATCGTGAGGTGTTTCATTTACCGCATACACTGAATTATCGCCATAATCATAGATGAGTTGAACCGGTGCGTTGGATTTTTTTGCCGCATAATATGCAGGTGTTGGCAGCAAATAATAATCGTACAATTGCCAGTACACTGCCGGCCAGGCAGAATTGAGCATCCATTGAATAAGACCTGTTGTCTGATGCAGGTTCACCCGAAACGCTTCAAACATGCCACTCATGGCTTCATATTCCATCGCCCCGGATTTCATAAGATAATCATCCAGGTCTTTGGATTTGCCATAGCGGTTGTCTAATGCTTTATTGAAGACATCGAGGTTGCCGAATATAGGGCCGTGGGCGCAATGATAATTCCAGGTGTCATTAAGCGGCCACAGTTTGTCTTTCGGGATCATTCTTTCAACAGATTCCTTTACAGGGATTTGCGGCCCTGGACCGGTTTCGGTATTAAATCCGAAGGCCCCGCCATTTACAGAATCGATATACCAGTAGTTGGGCCCCTCATATTGGTAGGGACCATTCATTTTCACACCCGTTGGCCCGCTGACGATACTTTTATACCCTGCGGCAGATGCCAGGTAAGATCGATCATCGATGCTATCTAACAGCGATTTATACCGTTCTTCTAATTCCGGTCTGGGCAGTTTATCACTTCCCACAAACCAGGTGATGATGCTCGGATGGTTCCTCAGCCATTTTACCTGATCATCCAGAGAATTGACGATCAGATTAATTTCATTTTCGGTCTCGATCCCGCCAAACTGGTCGCAAGGCTTACCCATCAAACCTTCCCACTCCCACTGGCAACTCCAGCCTACCATCACCATAATGCCGTATTTATCGCATAAACTGTATATGTTGTCACTGGTGCCCCAGAATCCTTCGAACCGGATGGTATTGAGGTTCATGTCTTTGACATATTGAACCTGCGTTTCATTTCGTTCCGGCGTATCCCGAAGAAACAGATCATCCGCCCAGCCACCTCCTTTGATCAAAACCTTTTTTCCATTCAGCTTAAATCCTTTATGCCCGCCATCATCCACATAAAGTTGTACATCACGAATGCCGAAGTTTATAGCGGTGGAATCATCGATGACATTTTCCTCAACGAATTGCAGTTGCAACTGATATAGGTTTGGATCACCCAAATTATTACACCACCACAACCGCGGATGTTTGACATGCAGGGAAGGAATATCCTGGTCGGTAATAGAAATTACTTTTTGTTCATCAGCTTTTAATTGCACCGGATATTCAAACTGTACATCATCGAATTTTCCCTTCAAATGACCACGTATTGGAGAATTACTGTGATTTTTTAAATCAGTTTTAATGGTCAAAAAGGCATTATCAAGTGTTTCCAGATCCACTTTGGATTCGACAGCGGGATTGATTATTGATACGTTTCCGGAAATCTTCAGATAAACATCTCGCCACAAACCCATGCTCTGATCAGGTGGTTTCGGGTTCCAGTCAACAAATCCAACGCCGAAATCTCCGGCCTGACGCCGAAAAACTTCCACCGCCAATACATTTTCGCCTTGCTTCAATTTTCCGGAAACATCAAATTGAAATCTCCGGAAAGCCCCGAAAACACTGTCTTTGGATGCCAGCAAATGGCCATTCAACCAGATGTTGCCATAATAACTAATGCCATTAAAATGCAGCATGGCGTGTTGGTCATCAGAGAGTTGCGGTATCTGAAAGGAAGTTCTGTACCACCAGGGTTTGGTAAACTGGGTGGTGTCAACATTTTTCAGATTCTCCCCCATAAAAATATCTTTGTAGAGTCCATTGGCCGTCAGTACACCCATAATGGTAGACGGTACAGTGGCTTTGTACCAGTCCTGAACTTTGGCTTGTTCAGAAGACAGTTGCGACCCTGATTGGGTCACTTTGGCAGATTGCTGTATCTGCCAGCCTTGTTTGAGCAATAGCACTCCGGAAAAGTTTTTGGGTGTGGAGTGACACGAAAATAAAGTTGCTGGCAGTAAAAAGATAAGTCCGTAAAATATCGATGTTTTTGTTTTCATGACAATCAGGATCTAATACAAAATATTTTATCTTATATCAAAAATGATAACGACATTGATGTATCAAGTCATCTGAATAGCTTTCCTATTTTAAAAGTCCCGATGCACCCAATAAGGTTATATCCTCTTGATCGGATTGTAATATTTTCAATTTCTTGATGGATTGTGGATATGCAAAATCCTGCAGGGAATCCATCATAGACTGTGAAAAATAAGTATAAGCCTTAGCAATAGACCCGCCCAACACAATGGCTTCCGGGTCCAACGCATATACCACTGCCTTTAATGCATTGCCCAAATGACCCCCGAATTCCGACCAAAGTTGCAACGATTGAAACATGCCTTTTTCGGCATTTTTGAAAGTCTCGAGGGCTGTGGTTTGATGGATGGCTTCAAAAAAGAAACTACTGCAATAATATTCATAATTTTTATCCATATATGCCAGCATACCAATTTCTCCGGCACCGCAGTTACTCCCGTTATACAGTTCATTGTTGATGATAACTCCAGCGCCCAAGCCGGTACCAATTGTCAGACCAACTACATTGTGGAAGTTCCGGGTTTTGCCAAACCGATGTTCTCCCAGTGCAAAACAGTTGGCATCATTGTTCACAGCCACCGAAAGTTTAAATTCCTTTTCCAGAATTTCCTTTAGAGCCACTTTTTTCCAGGACGGTATGTTTACGACATCATAAACAATACCTTTTTCCACATCCACTACGGAAGGAACTCCTATACCAATACCATCTATATCAGGTCCAGTTAATGAAGCGATCAATTCAATGAGTTGTCGTAGAGTTCCATCCAGAGAATCCTTTTCTTTCAACATGGTCAAACGAATATCAGCCAGATCATTTCCTCTCCTTACCCCCGCTTTGATCTTTGTTCCACCTAGGTCAACGCCAATTATGTTACTCATAAGATTTTGATGAATCCAATATTAGACTTTCTCCAAAAAATCAAATTTACACCAGTCGTAAAGCAAACTATCCGTTTTTTGCGCAATATAATCTTCATTTCCCGGAATCTTATTTATTCGCCTTAAATTTCATTATGGCAATCATCTTTATTGCAATTCAATGATAATTTGTCATTCTGCCATAATCAAACCGTGTCACTAAAAAATTATATCTTTTGACTAAATATTTTAGTTACTATTTGGTGAATTAGAAATATTTACTAATTTTATGGGAATATTTACTAATATTTATAGTAATATTAATAAAAAAAATAAATGTTTTTAGGAGAAAATTCCGATATCATGCGAGGACCTTACAGGGATAAATACGATGGTATCCAGATCAAAATAGAAAGCAAAAAATTGAAGTCCGGAAAATGCCAGGTTAAATTTTTTGCCTATGGATTGGCCAGTGAAGACTGTTACGGATACATTCTGGTAAACGCAGAACAAACCCTGAGGGAAGTCGTATGGGAAATTAAAACAAAATTGGTGGAAATAGGTGATCTGGAAAGATATTATCAACGCCATTTGTTTTCCATTAAACAAAACGTTGAGCTCAGGGATGAATTTTTATTATTTAAAAAGTAGAATAGAATTTAATTCACATGTTATCAATATATTACACCATCAAGTTTAAAGAATTAAATGAATTTTTTTGTGTTCCATTTAATCAAGCTTTCCAATGAGCATCGTTAGTGAAAACCTCAAACACCTGCGCAAAAACATAGGAATAACCCAGGAGCAAATGGCTCATAAGATTGGCATCAAACGTTCGTTGCTGGGAGCATACGAAGAAGGACGTGCTGATCCACGCATCAGTAATTTGATCAAGTTTTCGGAAATATTTAATGTAGCAGTAGACCAATTGATTGGAACAGATCTTACCAGAACAGATTTCTCCAAGCATATTAATTTTAATAATGGCAACAACCTGAAAATTCTCTCCATTACTGTTGATAAAAATGACCGGGAAAACATTGAACTTGTTCCACAAAAAGCTGCCGCAGGCTATTTAAATGGATATGCCGACCCGGAATACATTGAAGAACTTCCCAAATTTCAATTGCCAATTTTACCCAAAAATGCCACATACCGCGCATTCGAAATTAGTGGTGATTCCATGCTGCCACTTGCCGCTGGTACCATTATTATTGGCAAGTTTACAGAAAATGTCGAAAGCCTAAGAAATGGCAAAACGTATGTATTGGTAACACAGAAGGAAGGTGTTGTCTATAAACGAGTTTACAAATACAATAATGAGCCTTCTAAAATATGCCTGGTTTCAGATAATAAGGAATTCACTCCCTATGATATAGAACTAAATGAGCTCCTTGAAATTTGGGAAGCTAAAGGCTATATCAGTTTGGCATTCCCTGAACCTGAGGCGGAAAACAATCTTACTTTAAAGAAGCTGGCCGGCATTGTGATGGACTTGCAACAGGAAGTGATCAAGCTTAAAGAAAAATAAGGCCACCGTTGTGTAATGGCCTTATTTGGTTTAATCTGTTATTATTTCTCTTCTTTATAATTTTGGATACTGTAGGCAAAGCCAATACCCAAACCCTGACTAACCTGTATCTTGTCATCCTGGTCTTTATCATATAACAAGGTAAGATTCAATTTAATATCAAAATACTTAGCCAACTTTACGCTCAGGACCGCATCGAGCCGATGATCGATCTGATCTAAAGTCAAATTTTCATAATTGATATACATCATGTAGATCCATTTTAAATGGACATTTTCACTCAGATCTTTATCGAAATCAGCCAATGCCTGAAATGCAAGCCACTCGTATCGCACAGTTTGACCAACCGGCACCCCGTAATTATTATCAACTGCAAGATCACTGATCCTTACAATCGTTGCTCTTGGTGCAAAAGGACTGAGTCGTAAGTGAAAATAGTCAACAGGGTGGTATTCAAAGCCCCAGCTCGTAGTGATGTATCCGGGAGCAAGAAATGCTGAAATCAGAGAAGATTGCTCTACGCCATTCACATCTTTTTCAAATTTATAACCTTTCGCAAACTGCGAGGTGAAATTCAAGGCTAAAAACATGTTCCATTTCGCTGAGAGTGCATATCCGTATTTCGTATCGAGAAATATGCGGTCATTGGCTTTTCGATAGCCCTGATCTGCGGTATTCACAAATCCGTACAGTAATTCCATTTGATTGTCCCATGAATTTTTTTCCTTTTGGTAATTGGCTTTGGCATTTATATAAGCCCCAGCGCCTATGGAATTAAAGCCACCGGCAGACCAGTTAGAAGAAAAAGAAGCCTGACTTAGATTCAACCCACCCTTAAACGATCTTTTCCAATAAGTGGTATCGCTATTTTGCGCCCGGACCAGTATGGATGAAGCACAAAAAAGCACAACACCAATGATATATTTATATAACTTCATGTTGCTACTTGATTAATAAATGTTGGATTTACTTGGACTGATAAAGATGGACGTCGCGTTGTGGGAATGGTATACTGATACCTTCCTTGTCAAAAGCTTTTTTCACTTTTTCATTCATTTCAAAAAAAACATTCCAATAATTTGCCTGATCAACAAGGCCCCGGACTTTAAAATTCACTGAACTGTCACCCAACTCTGCCAAATTGATAAAGGGAGTATCCCGATCCAAAATTCGTTCGTCTGAAAATATTTCTCTTTGAATGATGTCTTTTGCCTTATCGATGCTATCACTGTAACTAATACCAAAGACCCATTCAACCTTTCGGGTTGGTTCAGTGGAGTAATTGGTCAATTTATCATTGGACAAATGCCCATTAGGAATAATTATGGTTTTATTGTCATAGGTTTTGAGTATGGTGTGAAATATTTGAATTTCGTGTACGAGAGCAATAACACCTTGTGCTTCAATAACATCTCCGACTTTAAACGGTTTGAATAACAGGATCAACACTCCACCGGCGAAATTTGCCAAACCGCCCTGAAGTGCCAGGCCCACCGCCAAACCGGCAGCACCAAGCACAGCCACAAAGGAGGTTGTTTGTATACCAATCATGGTAGCCACTGAAATGAGCAACATGATTTTGAGCATCACATTACTTACAGTCGCCATGAAAGGCACCAGTGAAGCATCCACATTTCGTTTTGTTAATGTTTTCTTCAGGAATTTTACAACGGCATTAATGATGATCCAACCGATAATTAATGTTAACAACGCCAGTGCTACTTTAGACGCATAGGTTATCGCTAATTCTTCGTAGTGTTTTAAATTTTCCATGTGGTAGTTTATTTAGTAAATATGTTCAATAAATATATGCATATATGCAGCGGTGATTTGATGGATCGTGGTTTCTTGTTTAATATATTATAAAAAAAACTACACAATAAATAATAATTTTTATAACCTGTATGCAAATCTTTTGATGACAATATGCACAGTTTTATAATTTTTGTCAGCATACCGATGGTAACACACACTATTTTCTCGGGTAGTTCACTTGGTTTTGATCCAATTGTTTTTATAATGTCCTCATTGTTGCTATCTCACCATTAGTGATGTTCAACCAGCCACTGGCGTGCATTCACAAATGCCTGGATCCAGGGTGAAATCTGATCTTGCTTACGCTCAGTTGGATAGTAGGCCCAATTCCATGGATAAATTGATCTTTCCAAATGTGGCATCATGACCAGATGCCGGCCATCTTCCGAACACAAACCTGCAGCATTATATTGCGATCCGTTAGGGTTACCGGGGTATTCTTCATAAGTAAATTTAATTGGAATTTGATATTCAACTTCCTCATAAGGAAAAGAAAATTGTCCTTCGCCATGAGCTACCCAGATACCGAGTTTTGAATTGTTCATGTTTTTCAACATTACAGCATTGCTTTCCTGAATGTCAACCGACAAAAAAGTCGATTCAAATTTATGCGATTTGTTGTGCAGCATCTTAGGTTTTTCCTGGTGAGTTGGGGTCACAACTCCCAATTCAATCATCAACTGGCAGCCATTGCATACACCCAGGCTCAACGTATCCTTCCTGGAATAAAAATTATCCAATGTATGTTTGGCTTTTTCATTATATATAAAGGCTCCTGCCCAGCCTTTTGCCGAACCAAGGACATCTGAATTGGAAAACCCTCCAACAAATACGATCATTTGTACACCTTCTAGCGTTTCACGACCAGAAATCAGATCAGTCATATGGACATCCTTTACATCCATGCCTGCCAGATATAAGGCCCAAGCCATTTCCCGGTCGCCATTTACACCCTTCTCACGAATAATTGCAGTTGTGATTCCACTGGATTTTCGACGTTTTGGATCTATTCCAAACTGGCGGAAAGTACCTGTAAATTGGTTGCTGAAGTTAAATTGGAGTTCCTGCTTTTTATAATGATCAAATCGCTTTTTTGCCAGCAAATCACCGCATTGTTGGCAATCCAACAAATAAGATGTCTTAAACCAGGTATCGCGTAGTTCATCAATATCAAATTCAATATTATCAGCGATCTTAACGATTCTCAATTTTCTGCGATGATTGATGGTCCCAATATTATGGAATGATATACCCTGATCAATGAGGTATTTTTTAACTTCATCAATATCTTCAACCTGAATGATAAGACCTGGGTTTTCACTGAATAATAGTTTAACCAAATCGGGTTCACTAATGCTGGAAAATTTGATATCCAATCCGATGTCAGGGTGAGCAAAACACATTTCCAATAAGGTGGTGATCATCCCTCCGGATGAGATGTCATGCCCGGCCAATATTTTTTCCTGATTAATCAATTCCTGGATTGACTTAAAAACATCAACAAAATATACGGCATCTTTGACAGAAGGCACCTCATTACCCAGGCCATTGAGTATCTGGGCAAAACTACTGCCCCCTAATTTGTAATGATCTTTTGATAGATCAATATATAAAAGACGGCTTCCTTCCACATCCTTTACCACTGGTTCTACTACTTTACGTATATCCTGCACTTCTCCTGCCGCCGATATTATCACCGTTCCCGGAGCCAGAACCGTTTCACCATCTTTGTATTTTTGTGTCATTGACAGGGAATCTTTGCCAGTGGGAATATTTATGCCCAAAGCCAAAGCAAAATCAGATGCTGCTTTGACAGCCTGATATAATCGCGCATCTTCACCCGGATTTTTACATGGCCACATCCAATTGGCGCTAAGTGATATCCCTTTGATATCATGAACAATGGGAGCCCAAATAATATTGGTCAAAGCCTCAGCAATGGACAACATAGATCCGGCAGCCGGATCGATCATTCCGGAAACGGGGGCATGACCAATGGCGGTGGCAAGACCTTTTATTCCCTGGTAATCCAGGGCATTTACTCCAAGATTGTTCAATGGTAGCTGGATGCTTCCGGCAGTTTGTTGCTTGGCTACTTTACCGGTCACCGAACGGTCCACTTTGTTAGTCAACCAGTCTTTGCACGCTACTGCCTCAATCTGTAATACCAGATTCAGGTATTTTTCAAGTTGCTCTTTTTCATATTTAATTTCATGGAAACGAATAGGCCTGGACACATCATCCATCATGGTTTTTGGCGGATTGCCAAACATATCCTCCAACTTCAGGTCAATTGGATGGATTGATCCGTTTTTTCGGTAAAACACAAATTGGTGATCACCTGTGGTTTCTCCAATCTCATAGATTGGTGCACGCTCCCGCTCCGCAATCTCCCGGAGCAATTCAATGTCCTTATCTTTAATTACCAGTCCCATGCGTTCCTGAGACTCATTTCCTATAATTTCCTTATCGGAAAGCGTAGGGTCACCAATTGGCAGTTTTTCCATATCAATCTTGCCTCCGGTACTTTCCACCAATTCTGAAAGACAATTCAAATGCCCGCCAGCTCCGTGATCATGAATAGAGATGATAGGATTTTGATCCGACTCCGCCAAGGCTCGAATAGCATTGGCTACGCGCTTCTGCATTTCAGGATTTGATCGCTGTACCGCATTCAATTCAATGGCGTTTTCATATTCGCCGGTTGCCACCGATGATACGGCACCACCTCCCATTCCAATTCTATAATTATCTCCTCCCAATAATACAACTTTGTCACCTTTGTGGGGATGACCTTTGATGCTGTCTTTTTTAACCCCGTAACCAATTCCACCCGCTAACATAATCACTTTGTCGTAACCAAATTTCTTGCCTTCCTCCTGATGTTCAAAGGTAAGCAAGCTTCCACAGATCAATGGCTGACCGAATTTATTGCCAAAATCACTAGCTCCGTTTGAAGCCTTGATTAATATTTCCTGCGGAGTTTGATACAGCCAATCCCGGGCCCCCGTTGCCTTTTCCCATGGTCGTCCATTTTCCAGCCTAGGATAGGAAGTCATATATACCGCGGTACCAGATAGGGGAATTGCCCCCTTGCCACCACCCAGTCGATCCCTGATCTCACCGCCGCTTCCAGTCGCTGCACCATTGAATGGTTCAACCGTAGTTGGGAAATTGTGGGTTTCAGCCTTCAACGTTAACACCGATTCTATATCTTTCACCAGAAAAAAGTCTGGTTTATTCTGCGTTTTCGGCGCAAATTGTTCAATGTGTGGCCCCTGAAGAAACGCACAATTATCCTTGTATGCCGACACCACACGATTTGGATTTTTACTGGTAGTAAGCTTGATCAACTGGAAAAGGGATAAATTTTGTTCCTCTCCATCTATGATAAAAGTGCCGTTAAAGATTTTGTGTCGACAGTGTTCTGAATTGACCTGCGAAAACCCAAAAATCTCACTATCCGTCAATTTTCTCTTTAATTTTTCACTCAACGCAACCAGGTAGGCAATTTCATCCTCAGTTAAAGCGAGACCTTCCTGTTTATTATATTCTTGAATGTTATCTATAAATTGAATCGGCTCGGGCTGATGTTTTATCGTAAACAGATCCTGATCCAGGGTACTGTACATTGCCTGCAACATTGGATCAAAACGGGAATGTTCAGATTCTGTACGGTAATATTCTTCAATTCGACAGACGCCTGAAATGCCCATATTCTGGGTGATCTCAACAGCATTGGTACTCCACGGAGTTACCATTTCTTTCCTCGGACCAACGAAATTGCCTTCCACCCTTTCTGAACTAAAAAGCGTGGCATTTCCAAACAGCCAACTTAATCTATTAATCGTTGATTCATCGAATTCACGACTGGTTTCGAGGGCAATTATCTTATTTTCACTGTTGAAGAATAGGACCATTCGGTTCGCTTTATGCTTGGGACAAATACAGCAGCAAAAGTAAGAAAAGTTGAGACTTATACGCCTGCAAAAATTTAATAGATTTTTACAAATCACTTAAAAGATTATACGGATCACAATAGGCATAAAAATCCCAATCATCTTCGGTTACATATCTAATTGATCCTGAATACATTAATGTCAAACATCATTTTTTCGCATGAAACGTTCAATTTTTACTATATTTTTTATTTATAGCTCATTCTTCGGTTTTGCCCAACAAAGTTGCAATGAATTACCAGAATATTGGAAATCAGAAAATGAAGCCGTTACGGTTATAGAACACGCAACATTCAAATACTCGGAAACAATAAACAACCAAGATTCCTGGTTAAAAAAAGCATCATTTTACAGTTGCGATGGAGTTAAAGGATACTTATTGATCTATTCCGAGAAAAATGTGGCATTGCACCAGGATGTTCCGATGAAAGTCTGGGAAATGTTGAAAGAAGCAAAATCCAAGGGAGGATATTACAATTTTTATCTGAAAGAAAAATTCAAATTAAAAGAACCAACCTAATCTCTTTTAGTAATCGGAACAAATTTGATATAACTGCTGTACCGCATCCTTATCAGTTCCAAATCGACAGTTGATTTGTCTCATTCTTTCAAAATATTTGCCGGTCACTTCTCCCCCCGTTTCATTTGTCGCCAGCCATACCGGGGTTTCAGCACCCTGGTCGGGACTTTGAGATCCGCCAAATCCAAGATTGTTGCTCAAAGCCGAATTGACATCTCCCGGATGACAGGCATTTACACTGATGCCATCTTTTTGAAATTTCTGGGAAAATGCAACTGTAAGCATGCGATCTGCTTGCTTCGTTTGACGATAAGCACTATCGTTATTATACGATCGATATTTGAATTCAGGATCGTGAAGATCAAGTCCACCTGCCCAATAACTAGCCACATTTACAATTCGACCGGTTGTAGAAGCCAAGTGCTTCTGAAAATAGGTCATCATCCAAAAATAACCCAGTACATTGGTTGCCCACTGTAATTCTATGCCATCTGGCGTTTCCTGACGCTGAATGGGAGTCGTTGCTGCATTGTTAATCAAAACGTGCAAAGGATATTGGAAGGATTCGGATAATGCAATAATTTCCCGTTTTATGGAAAGGTCAGCAATTCGATGCTCTATGTCTTGATTACCTGTATCTTTCATGATTGACGCAGTTGCCTTTTGCGCTTTGGAAATATTTCGTACCACCAGAATTACATTATAATTCCCTTCAAAAGCAAGTTGTCTGGCAATAGCCAAACCTATTGCCCCCGTAGCACCTGTTATCATTACATTTTTTTTATTCTTATCCATAGGTCATTCGTTGATTTAATGTCAAAATATTATTTGCGATCTATAAGCCCAAACAAATAAATCATTAATTTGATTGAGGTGATATTTTTAATCCCTTAGTTCCCCTCCTAGCTGTTCAATTGCCGTAATCGCATCAACTTCCCATATTTTAAAGATTATATAAATCCAGAAATCGTCATACAAACAGTATTTTGCTGTATCAATTCTAACTTGGTCTTTAAAAAAACTATCCGGACCCCACAATAATAGAAAGTCAGGATAGTAGGCGTAGGAGATAAAACACCATTGACTTGGATGAACGTATCACGATACCAATTGACATATACATCGAAGGTATACACTTAAATTCTGTAAGATGGTACTCAAAACCTATTGATGAACAATGAGGAAATCTGCTTTCTGAAAAACAATATTTCAGTGCTGTAGGGAGATCGTCCTTTACAAGTAAAATACAGGGCAAACGCATTTAAGAATTTTATCCTGGAGTAAAATACGATTTCCGAAAATATGTGATGTTTTTTTTATTAAATGCGTTTTGTATACGCAACTATGATGGTGGGCCACTAATTAATTATTTTTCAAGGTCAACCAGAGAACCTGTCCGTCAAAG
The DNA here is from genome assembly GCA_963711495.1 of uncultured Cytophagales bacterium. Taxonomy (GTDB): domain Bacteria; phylum Bacteroidota; class Bacteroidia; order Cytophagales; family Cyclobacteriaceae; genus CAVQEK01. Next base: position 2,283,130 of record CAVQEK010000004.1, on the reverse strand, counting down.
GCAGTTTTTTCCAAAAGGCTTTCGTAATTTTTAAAATCACCATTTACCAGGTTCTTTTTACTGGAAAGATTAACACATCTCTTTTTATTTTCATTCCAGCGAACCAAAGGTTTGATGTGTTGATTTTCAGATTGAAACTCTTTCGTATATCGCGATAGGATCTCCGAAAATTCAATTTCGCCATTTAGTTCAACCCCAACTTTGCGAAGTTCATTTTTAACCCATGTGCAAAATAAATTTTCACAAAAATTAATTGTACTAATGTGTTGGTTGATAGTTTTCATTTTGTACTTTTCGAAGAAATTATATTAAATTCAAAAAGAATACCAGTCAAAATGTTCCAATTCAGACCTTTACTAAACAAAATAGTAAATCAACCCCTTTCCCTATCTAATCTTTAAGCTTTTAAAGTTATAAAATATTTTTCACATATAATTCAGTACTAAAAATATTATCGAAAAGTTTATACTATTTATTATTTTTATCATAAAATTGGCATCATGTGTCATTTATATTTTTGCACTTAACTCAGAATTAATACTAATTAAACAACTCCGTAACCTGCGGATTTTTAGGGTCTCCTTTCCAATTATAGAATCCACTTCCCGATTTCACGCCCAAAAAACCTGCGTTCACCATCTTTATTAAAAGTGGACAAGGCGCGTATTTCGGATCACCAAAACCACCATGCAATACATTCAATATATCCAGACAAACATCCAATCCAATAAAATCTGCTAATTTGAGGGGACCCATTGGATGTGACATTCCCAGGGTCATTACAGCATCAATTTGACTGATCCCTGCCACTCGTTCGTAAACCGTAAATATTGCCTCATTAATCATGGGCATTAATATGCGGTTCGACACGAAGCCAGGAAAATCATTTACCAAAACCGGTACCTTATTAATATTTTCACACAAATCTTTGATTTTACCAACGGTCTCATCATTTGTACGCAAACCTTTAATCACTTCCACCAATTTCATAATTGGAACAGGATTCATAAAATGCATACCAACCACTTTTTCCGGACGCTTTGTAACCGCGCCCAATTGTGTGATGGAAATAGACGAAGTATTACTGGCCAGTATGGTATTTTGATTGGACAACATATCCAGTTGCCTGAAAAGATTGATCTTGGCAGATTCTTTTTCCACTATGGCCTCAATTATAATATCAGAATCATTCACACTCCTTTCCAAATCTAAACTAAATGTTAAATTTTTTGAAGCCACTTCAATTTGATCCCCGGTGATTGTACCTTTTTCTTCTTGACGCTCCAGGTTCCTAACGATCAATTTTTTCGATTGATCCAGAATTTTCGAATCCAAGTCAATCAGACAAACCTTAATACCAGATAATGCCAATACATGAGCAATTCCATTACCCATGGTCCCGGCTCCTATTATTGTTGCGTTTTTCATTGTTATTAAATAAGTTTTTTAGACTGCATAATTTAAGGAATAAAATCATAGGCTAAAAATTGTTTATCCTATCATTGTTCGTTCATTTTTTACTCTATTTATATATATTAAATTATATTTTTCATTTTTCAAGTCTATTTTATTATACGAATTCATTTATAATCTATAATTACTTATTTTTTTGCTTATTAATTTGACTCTGAAATTTATTTAATGAGCATTTAAAATATATAGCCATTAATAATATTTTTTTATTTATATTTTATCAATTTATAATCCAATTTGTAGTATTTAATGTTTTATAACCAAACCATACAAATTTAAACATATCGCAATTTTTGATATTTATAATTGCAATTAATCAATTTTTATTATTGTATAAATGCACATATTTATGTAAAATGTATTTTTTTTTGATAATTTTTTAAATGTGAATCTCTTTTTTACTTTTGTCACGATTCAATTGAAAGGAGTTGCTTTATGGGGGAAGCATTTAGATTAAGTTCGATCTCTCTACAACACTCGACGCTAAAGGATAAGATCATATTTTTAAATTATTATGTTATTTAATAGAAATTAATCAAAATTAAATTAATTGTTCAATTTTCTTATTTAAAACAAGTACTATGGAAAGATTGATTACTGCTTTTACCTCCGCCACTGACTTAGTTTCGGGCGGAATCAGTTTACCAAAATTGGCTGATGTTTCCCTTTTGCATGCGGCCGCTGTAGCGGCTGATGCAGCTGAAACTGCAGCCACTGCATTATTCACGGCCAATAATTCCTGGATGATTATTAGTGCAGCGCTGGTTTTTATCATGTCATTAGGATTTGCCACGGTTGAGGCCGGCTTTGGTCAGTCAAAGAACACCGTTAACATTCTGTTTAAAAACACGGTCGATACGACAATTGGCATTGTGACTTTCGCTTTGTGGGGATTTGCGATCATGTATCCTGGTGATTTCAATGGATTTTTAGGCATCAATGCCCATGGATTGGGATTGAACCCCGGACCGGATTATAATCCCGCCACGTATGCTGATGGTGCATATACCTATTGGACTGACTTTTTTTTCCAGGCGGTATTTGCTGCAACATGCGCTACCATTGTTTCAGGAGCGGTGGCAGAACGAATTAAGATCAGTTCTTACTTCTTATTTACCATACCATTCGTAGGTTTGATTTATCCCATTTGTGGAAGTTGGAAATGGGGCGGTGGTTTTCTGGACCAAATGGGATTTTACGATTTTGCCGGTTCTACCATTGTTCACTCCATTGGCGGATGGGGTGCCTTGGCAGGAATTATTATGATCGGCCCACGCTTAGGCAAATATGAAAATGGCAAAGTGATAGATAAACCAAACTCAAATATTTCCCTGGGTGTAATTGGGGTTTTCTTACTTTGGCTTGGATGGTACGGTTTTAACGGCGGTTCTGTTCTGTCGGCAGATCCTGAATCCATTTCGCTGGTTTGTGTGACCACAACACTTGCCGCTGCAACTGGTGGACTGGGCGGCTTTTTAGGAGGTGCACTGGCCTTCAAAAGATATGATTTGGGCATGGTCCTGAATGGAATTCTTGCCGGTTTGGTAGGTATAACCGCAGGTGCAGATCAAATGAATCCTTACGAAGCCATGATCATTGGACTAGTCTGTGGTATTGTGGTTGTTTATTCTGCAATATTCATGGATAAGTTAAAACTGGACGATGTAGTAGGTGCTGTTTCTGTGCATCTTGTTTGCGGTATCATCGGAACTTTGTTTGTTGGAATTTTAGGTAAAATGGCCAGCATGCATCAGTTTTTAATGCAGTTAACCGGTGTGGCCGTGATTGGCGCCTTTGCATTCCTGGTTTCTTTATTAATATTCTACATTTTAAAAATAACTGTCGGAATTCGGGTAAGTAAAGAACATGAAACGGAAGGCCTGGATAGCCATGAACATGGTATTCGTGGTTATACCATTCTTGTTGAATAAAATTAACACTCTAATATCTTTTCAATAAACCGGGGCCTCTAAAATGTGGCCCCGGTCCAAAAACAATTTAATACTCAAAAACTCCGCTTTTTCACTATTCATTAAACACGTAAAAATTTTACAATCATGAAAAGAATTACATTAATCATTTTGGCTACATTCTTCATGGCTTTTATAGTAAAAGCCCAAGATGAAGACAAACCAGCATTAGAAATCTCTGGTTCGGTTGACACTTACTGGAAATATGATTTTTCCGGTTATAAAGATGACGATGGACTTTCTAACATTGGAACCAGTTTTGCCGATGAACAAAACTCCATATCAATAGGCATGATTGACTTGTCTTTGGCGAAAACAGTCGGTAAGGCTTCATTCGTAGGTGAGGTGGCTTTTGGTCCTCGAGGTCAATATCAATCTATCCCCAATGGACCTGACGGCAATTCATTTCATATCCAGAATCTTTACGCCAGTTATGCCTTTTCTGACCTTTTTTCTTTAACCGCTGGTTATATGGGAACTTTCGTTGGTTATGAAGTAATTTCCCCCACTGGCAATTTTAACTATTCTACCTCTTATCTATTCACCAGTGGTCCATTCCAGAATGCCGGAATAAAGGCAGATTTCAATGTTTCAGATCATTTTTCATTTATGGTGGGTATGTTTAATGATTGGAATGTTTATCATGACATGAACGGAATTTCAGATTTCGGAGCACAAGTGCATTTTATTCCTGTAGATTCCTGGGATGTATATGTTAATTTGATCACCGGCAATCCTTCCGGTACAGAAATCGACCTGACCACAGGTTATCAAATTACCGATGCATTCTATTTAGGACTAAATGCTGCAGACTATTCAGCACCGGATGATGGTGGTGGATTTTCAGGTGTGGCCTTATATCCACAAGTAAGTCTTTCAGATGCATTTGCTCTGGGATTGAGAGGGGAATACTTTAAGGTGAAAGATGTTGGTGATTCGGAAGGCACGAGTGTGTTTGCTGTAACCCTGTCTGGAAATGTTAAAGCCGGGCCATTGACAGTAATTCCGGAATTAAGACTGGATTCAGGAAAAGATGAAATATTTATGGATTCTGGCATGAGTCCAACCAAATCGGCATCACAATTCCTGCTTGCAGCAGTTTATGCGTTTTAAATAATATTTATCAGTCCCGAATGATTCTCAAAAAAACGCTCAACCAAATTTAGCGCTTAATAAAATACAGAAGATCATTCGGGACTATCTTTAGAATATTACATTCTTTCTCCATGCACAAATTATTTACATTCGCTTTTTTTATTCCAGTTATCATAGTAAACAATGCAGTTGCACAGGCAAATGAACTTCCACTGGATGTAAATGGTAAATTCTCCATCAGTGATATTGTGGAATTACCAGGAACACAAAAGGATTTCCTGTATAAAAATGCGCTGTCATTTGCCAAAAAAATCAAGATTGATCAGAAACGGACTTCTTTTTTGACTTCCAATCTGGATTCAGCCAGAATATCAACAAAAGGAAGTTTTTTGATCTCTCCCATCGGTTCCATTGGAAAAAGCATTGCCGGAGCAATGAATTACACTCTTCTGATAGAGGTCAAAGATGGAAAATACCGTTATACCATTACAGATTTCATTCTTAATGACTATCAAAAAAACCGATATGGTCGTTTCGAACCGGTAACTGGCAAATACACGCCTTTGGAAGTTGAACCAACAAAAATTAATCAAAAACAATGGGAACATAATTGTATGGTAACCAAGGAAAAGACGGACCGACTTATTGTTGAATTAAAAAATGCAATGTTATCCAGAGATGAAGAGCAAAACAATCGACAAAAAAGTCAACAAAAAGTGTGGTGAAAATACTGAAGAGCAAAAAGATCGATGTAAAGATGGTAAATTTATGATGCTCCTGCGCATACGTTTAGGAATTTTCATAAAATATTCACAAAATTTTACTCGATTTACGAAATTTTACTTTAAATGGGCTCATTTAGAGCTTTTTAATAAGAAATTACAAAAATTTATATAAATTCGGGCGTTTTTTGAAGTTTAATCAATCAAATTTATGGCATATTTAAGATTTAAAGCAATCGAAGAAGCCGGGAAGCGGCAACCCCTTGACATCAAAGCACCGTCTAACAAGATTTCTGACTATTATAAGGAATCCTGTTTCGATCTTAAAAAAATGGAAGCAACCCTTTCACCGGACGTTTTCAAAAAAGTAAGACACTATATTAGTAACAGTAAAAAAATTGACACAGACACTGCGGATGCAGTTGCAGCTGCGGTTAAAACCTGGGCAATGTCTAAAGGCGTGACCCATTACACCCACTGGTTCCAACCATTAACCGGAGCCACAGCAGAAAAACACGATTCATTTTTTAACGGATCCAGTGAAATTGAAAAATTCAAAGGCAGCGCATTGGTACAACAGGAACCTGATGCCTCCTCCTTTCCAAGTGGTGGGATCAGAAGTACTTTTGAGGCTCGCGGATATACCGCCTGGGATCCAAGCTCACCTATTTTCTTGTGGGGTTCTACACTTTGTATTCCAACCGTTTTTGTGAGTTACACCGGTGAAGCGCTGGATTACAAGGCGCCTTTGCTCAAAGCCATAGATGCTGTAGACAAAGCTGCTTCTGCAGTATGCAAATATTTCGACAGAAATGTCACCAGTGTCATACCTTCCCTTGGATGTGAACAAGAATATTTTCTTATCGATAAAGCCTTGTTCTATGCAAGACCAGACCTGGTAATGGCCGGAAAAACCGTATTCGGTCACAACCCGGCACGCGGCCAACAATTAGATGATCATTATTTTGGGTCAATTCCTCCCCGAGTATACGCTTTCATGAGAGACTTCGAGATAGAATGTCTCAAAGTTGGCATTCCTGTAAGCACCAGGCATAATGAGGTTGCTCCCAGTCAGTTTGAAGTTGCACCATTATTTGAAGAACTGAATGTGGCCTCAGATCACAACCAATTGATGATGGATATCATGTCAAAAGTGGCTGACAAACACAATCTGAAGGTACTTTTCCACGAAAAGCCGTTTAATCTGCTTAATGGTACCGGGAAACACAACAACTGGTCTCTGATTACAGATACTGGCGTTAACTTGTTCCAGCCAAGTAACAGCGCACGCGAAAATTTGCAATTTTTGGTATTCCTGATCAATACCATTAAAGCAGTCTACGATCATGCAGATCTGCTTCGTGCCAGCATTGCTTCGGCTCCAAATGATTTCCGGCTCGGCGCCAATGAAGCTCCTCCGGCGATCATCTCTGTATTCCTTGGCTCCCAGTTGTCCGCTGTTCTTGATGAAATTGAACACAACGGCAACATAAAAATCGAAAAAGGGGATAATATGTATATGAAACTCGGTATCGATAAAATCCCGGAAATAATTCTGGACAACACCGATAGAAACAGAACATCGCCATTTGCTTTTACCGGCAATAAATTCGAGTTCAGAGCTGTTGGTGGCAGCGCCAACGTTGGTGGCCCTATGATGGCCTTAAATGTTATCGTTGCTGATCAGTTAAGACAATTCAAAAAAGAAGTTGACGCTAAAATCGGAAAAGGTAAAGATAAACGAATTGCCATCGTTGAAGTGTTGAGGGATTATATTAAAGCTTCGAAAAAAGTACGGTTTGAAGGTGATAATTATTCTGAAGATTGGGTGAAAGAAGCGGAAAAACGGGGATTACCCAATATCAAAGATACACCACGGGCATTGGATGCTTTCACCACTGATAAAGCAAAAAAATTGTTTGAAAAACACAAAGTTCTTACCGAGAAAGAATTGGATGCCCGAACTGAAACCTTACTCGAAAATTATCTTATGAAGGTTCAAATAGAATCGAGGGTGATGGGCGATCTGGCACTCAACCATATTATCCCAACAGCAATCTCCTATCAGAATAAATTGGTTGAAAATGCCAACGGCCTGGCAGGTTTAGGCATGGATAATAAAGCAGTTCTAAAGGTCATCGAAAATATTACAGAGCATATTGATGCGGTAAAACATACTGTGATGGATATGATTGATGAAAGGCGTCGTGTAAACAAAATTGAAGATACACACGAAAAAGCCATCGAATATTGCGATTCAGTGAAGGGGAAATATTTTGACAATATCAGGTATCACGCCGACAAACTTGAATTGCTGGTAGATGATGAAGATTGGCCTTTGGTTAAATACAGGGAACTCTTGTTCATTAAATAGATTGCAAACCCCGGGCCTCCGGGGTTTTTTATTTCTCTTTGCTCCATCCTACCGATTTGGAATTTTAATCTTTTGACTGGTTTGGTATTTCGATATGGAATGTGGTCCCAACACCCAACGACGATTCTACTTCAATTGTGCCTTTTAATTTTTCAACCGCTTCTTTAACGATGTACAACCCCAAACCGGAACCTGGTTGTTTTTCCGTAGCACGATAAAACATGTCAAAAATATGACCCAGATGTTTCTCATCAATACCGATGCCGTTATCCTGAAATTTCACGATCATTTTATCGCGATCAATCAATACTTCTATGTTGATCTCAGACTGTTCCTTGTCCCTATCGCAAAAACGAAGGGCGTTGGATATTAGATTGTTAAAAATAAAATTCAGCCGCCGCTGGTCAGAATAGATTGGCTCCTCGCCAGATATATTGACGACTCTGTTGATCCTGGACGAATCGGGAATATATTCGAGGTTTTTAAAAATATCATCGATCAACTCCTTCAAATCAATTTTTTCAGGAATTATGGTCATTCTTGCATTACGGGAGTAGTCGAGTATATCGAGTATGAAGGCATCGAGCTTATTCATACTATCTTCAATAAGGCGCAAACATTCGTCAATTCTGAAGGGTTCCTTTTCAAGCCGGGCAATATTTATTAAACCTTTTGCAGAAGAAATCGGCGCTTTTAAATCATGAGAAACCCGATATACGAAATTATCCAATTCCTGATTGGTCTTTTCCAGTTGTTGATTGTGTTGCCTTATTGCAGCCTCGTTGGCTTTCCTGTCAGTGATGTCACTCTGAATGGAAATAAATTTAACGACTTCATTTGAATCATTCAGAACAGGTTGAATAGAAAGTTCCAACCAATATTTTTCGCCATTTTTCCTGTAATTTATTATTTCAGTAGTTATACCTACACATTCTTTCAATGCTTTGTGCATCGCTTCTAACACCTTCGGCTCCGACTCGGGTCCTTGTAAAATATCCCCTGGTTTTTGACCAATTATTTCATCCAAACGAAACCCTGTAATATGTGTAAATGCTTCATTCACCCATTCCACCTTGCCGTCCTTGTCTGTGATAACCACAGCATTGTCAGTTTTCTGGGCAACCAGGGCTAATTTTCTGATTTCTTCCTCGCTCTCTTTATGAGCAGTTATGTCTTCAACATAACCATATTCACGCAACAATTTTCCGGTTTCGTCAAAGGAAAAATTAGAATGTCCGCGTATATATTTTATTTCACCGGAACCTGTAATAATTCGATATTCATCATTGAAGGGGTTGGCGCTGTAGGTGTGCTGGTATACTTTCTGCATTCGCTTTAAATCCTCGGGATGAATACGTCGCGTAAAATCTGCAGGATCCCGAAATAGGTTCTCAACGGTACTATCCCACATGTGAGCATATTGCGGACTAATGTATTCGATCTTGTTGGTTTGCATATTTTTAATCCAAAAGGCTCCGGCAATCGATTCTATGAGGGTTCTGAATTTTTCTTCACTTTCTTTGAGTGCACGTTCAGATTCTTTTCTTTTCGTTATATCACTCAGATAGCCTTCAAGATGTATTAAATTTTCGTCAACGTCATATACACCAATACCAGCTTCTTCCAGGTACTTCCAGGTGCCATTCGCATGTTTAATCCGATATTCCAAATTAAAAGCCTGGTGATTTGATAATGCCTTTTGCACCTGTTTATAAATTTTATCCTTGTCGTCCGGATGATAAATATCTGTAAAACTCAATGCTCCGGATAAAAAACGCTCCTTGGAATAACCAGTTAACTTTTTAATATTATCATTCAAATACAGCATGGTCCATCTTGGATCATTTTGACACAGATAGATCACCCCGGGAATATTTTCGGCCAGGGTTCTGAATTTCTCTTCGCTTAATCGCAAGGCTTCCAGCGTAATTTTGCGTTCCGTAATATCCCTGATCGCGGTTACACGGACATGCCGGCCATTGTAAATGGTATCGCGCGCTTCCGACTCCACAGGAAATATTGTCCCATCCTTACGCCGACCTTTAATCTCATAAGGCTTGTTATCTTTATTTTTAATTTTTTCAATAACAATCTGATGATATTCCGGTGGAACCGCCAGATCAATAATACTTTTGCCGATCAGTTCTTCACGACTATATTGGGTAATCTCACAAAATGACTGATTGACATCAATCAAGACGCCGTTTTCATGAATAATAATCCCTTCAAAAGTGAGGTTTGAAAGCATCTTATAACGCTCTTCACTTTCCCTTAACCTTCTTTCTGCCTGAATTTTTACTGTAACATTGCGTACCATACCCAATACTCCCCTGAACTGCTTATTTTCATCGAACAAAGCCTGGGTATTTGACGAAACATCGACACGATCTCCATTCTTGTTTTGAAGGCTCACTTCATAATTGTTCACTCTCCCTCTTGACATAATTACTCCCATAAATTTGTCTCGTTCCTCAGGAAAAGTGTATAAATCAGAGAGCTGCCTTCCGATTAATTCATGGGGTTTATAACCCAGCAAGAGTTCTACAGAAGGGCTCAGCTCCGTAAGACATCCCAATTCATCAGTTTCGTAATATACATCCGTCATTGATTCAAATATCCGCTTGAACCGGTCCTCACTTTTCTTTAATTGTCTTTCAAATTCAATATATCTGGTGATATCACGCTGTGTGCCAATTATTCGCTTCGGACGACCAAAGTCGTCTTTGACTACATGCGCAATAGCCAGCATATCCAAATAATGACCACCTTTATGACGCAGCCTGTATTTTATTTGAAAAATATTACTTATTCCATTTTTTATCTCTTCAATTTTACCCAGGAAAGCTCCCTTATCTTCTTCATAGAGAAGCTCCGGAAATATATTGGATTCAGATTTCACTTCTTCCTGTTGATAACCCAACATTTCCCATAATTGAAGTGAAAAATGCACATTATCGTTGTTTAAATCCCAGTCCCAAAATCCTTCTGGCCAACTATAAATAGATGAATCATCAGAAAAATTATTTTTGAATATTCTTTTCTCACTATCCTGAATATTTTCCGGAATATCAATTTTAGTGTTGTCGGTATTTAGGATGCCCATATAAATGGACAGTTTTGAATTCCAGGGCAAACACTCCATGACGATTTCAACTGGTACTTTTTGAGATGATCTTGCATTTAAAATGAATTTTGGAGCATAGTGCGGATCATCATTCATTTTTGACAGCACGGATAATAATTCATCTGATTGACCCGGTTCAAAAAATGAAAGAAATGGTCTCCCAAAACATTCTTTCAGTTCAAATCCCGTAATTGATTGCCACGCCGGTCCAAGGGAAATGATTTCCAAAGTCTCATCCAACACAAAATACACTTTCAGTTGTTCCCCCTTACGGTTTATTGCCGCTTTCATTGCTTCATCCTATTAAAAATCACAAATTCAATATAATATAAATCTTTTTACAGGACTCTGTAATTTTTTATCCTCATTCTTGACCTATTCGCAATGGATCTGGAAATTTTAAAGTATTAGATGGTTGATATGGCACTGTGAACAAAAATAGTTTGAATGTTCTTAACCAATGCGACAATAAATATATCAAAAAATCAATCACTGCATTTGTCGCATTGCAAAACATTCGAAAGAACTCGCCAATGTGTTGTTTATTGACGCTGACCAATCCAAAGACATGAGGGAACATTTGCAGATAAAAATTTATTGTATGACCAGTTTTTTTGTGAAAGCCATATGAGAAACTTGAACGAAAAGCACATAAATGCCACGATTGATTCCCTGTAAATTTAAATCCTGTTTTTCCTGGTAAAATGAAGTTTCGAAGACTGTTTTGCCTGAAAGATCACAGATTTTCAGGAATTTTTCTTCTGAAATAGGTTGAGCATTTATTTCCACGACCACATGTTTGCTATAAGTTGGATTGGGAAAAATATGAATCCGAGATGAAAGTTTTGGTGCGGATAAATCTGTGATTGGCCCACCGCTATACATGCTCAAAGCAGTCACTGACAGCGGTGGCAGATCAACCTGCAACGTATTCCCGGAAGCTATAAATTCAGATTTCTTTAATGCATTATCGGCATTGCTCATGAAAGTTTCTGAAGTTGGTAAATTATATAAACTTAGGGTTTCAACATGCTTATTTGTTAAGGTAAAATTAGTCAGATTCACTATCACTTGCCTGGTATCCTGGGTTGAACGGTTTACCAACACGACCGTCAATGAATCGGATGATGCATTGCTGGTCGCATATGCAGAAACATACTCTTCATCACTCGAAACAGATTTCACGCCTATTTGCCGGTTATATCGGCTAAAAAGATGTAATACTTCCCACATACCGGTTTTCCAACTCCATGGGGTAAAAAATTCCATTTCCGGATGTTTCATAAATTCTCCCAATGTGGAAGCATACCAAACTGCTGCAACATTGGGATCGTTATTGGCAATACCGGTTTCCGAAACTGCCAGTTTTACACCGTGATTTACTCCCAGGTATTCATCAAGCCATTCTTTACATCGCTCAAAGATGTATTCCTTATTGATGGTATTATCCCAACCGCCATTAATAGTTTTTACTCCATTGGCCTCCGGAAAAATATAATTTTTGTCAAAATACACCCGATGCATCTGAACCAATTCTTCCGCTTTATTGCTATACGGATAAAAGTGAATATCCAAAACATCCAGCAAACGAATGCCACTGGCTTGTTCTTCTTCGCCAATACGCTTGATGAAATATTCTAACCAAGGATAACTTTTCCCACCATCACTAATTGGTTTACCATCCCAATTATACCATTGCCATTCATTGGCGGTGACCGGTCCCACCAATTTAATATCCGGGAAAATAGCCCTGGCTTTTTTAGCCACTTCAAAATAACGATCCATAAATTCATCCGGACTGAGTTGTTGTGGCATAACATCGTCGTGTGTTCCACTCCATATCTCCGGTTCATTGTCCATATTCCAGTATTGAATTTGGTTTTTATTCAGTTCCAAACCATTGATACCAAACCAATGATTAAGAATTCCCACCGTAGAGTCTGCCGTCCAATTTTCCAGGTACAAGTCCGGATCTCCTTCAACCAATGCTTCGGTACCTCCAGCCGTATTTGGCTGACCACCACCAGCTAAATTTTGGTTTACCCCCTCCCACCATTGAGAATGGTTATAATCCCAATCATTGAAATTGTAAGTACTGGTTTTCGCGGCCTTTCCCAACAACTGAAATGACCACATGCCTTGAGCACCAGGTATTGATTCCTTTAACGAATTTGCTGCATAATCCCAGTCATTTGTATAAACATTGTTGTACCAATCAGGGTGACTGGACAATTTTCTGCGCCAGTTGTACTTGGTGCTATTGTTGCCCCCACTCTCCCGAAAGAAAGTCACACCAGCATCTTTGATCCTTTGCCAGTCAGCTTGTGACAGGGGGGCCTGTTTGTTTAACGACAAAGAATTATTTCGTCCGTAAAGCCATGGTGAAATGGCATGCCGATCAGCCTGCACATCGATATTTACAGTAACTGTATTTTGGGAAAACGCCAATGATGACAGACCGAAGATTAAGCCGGTAATCAATATATATTTACATCTCATAGATACATTTTCGTACGTCAAACAGCTCTTGTTCCATTGGAAACAACTGATTCGGACCATTTTTTCAATCTCCTTTAAATACAATTTTTCTGGTTGCTTGAAAAGTCGGAGTCATCAACCGGCACAAATACAAACCCGGAGATACCGCCAGACCATGATCATCCACACCACCCCACTTGATCAAGTCATGGTTTATAGAGCCCAACTCCCTTTTCAATGTGTAAATTTTCTTACCACTCAGATCGAAAATGCAGATTTCAGCCGGCCCGTACTCTGACAATTGAATTCGTATCGAAGTGGAACCACAGAACGGATTGGGAAAAATTAAAAATCCTTTATCCATTTGATTGCCGGGATCTAAATCTGTAGCTGTGACGATGTCATTTGGAGCCACATTGGTCACTTTAATATTGTCAAACCATAATTGTCTGCCAACCAGGCTCTGGTGTTCGGCCACAATTTCGAAACCATCAATCGCATTCCAGTCAAATAATCCCAGGGGTTCAAACCAGCCATTATCCCAAGCTCCATGCTCCTGGAAATCTTTTAACAATAAATGCACGTGATGCCACCGGCTATCCCAGGGAACCATATTATCATCGATGATGAAACGCATCCGCCAGGGATGATCATTGGCATCAGCAGTTTTTGTATCGACAAAACGGATATCGAATTTCGTGCCCGGTGAATCACTTCGCACCCAGAAATCCACTGCATAATTTGCATTCTTAAGCCGGCTTAGATCTTTATTCGGCTTGAAATCAAATCCGATGGTACTGTATTGATCAACACCAGTCCATTGGATACAATATTTATCTGCAAAAGGTTTGTCACAATAATAATCCAGGTTGCCATTAGTGGCGTAACTGGCATCACTGATATTTTCACCGATGCAGTCGGTATAAATATTAAAAGGAATCGAGTCTGGCTTTTGAATATATTCTTTTTGAGCAGATGCCGTCAACCCCAATGCCTGCACCAACGGTACATTTAGGTCATAATCAAACATTTCATTTGACCCTTTTTTAAAAAGACCAAATCCCCCCTTGTAATCCCAGGTAGTCCAGGCAATACCATTTTCTTCCAGATATTTTCGGATCGTTTCATACCAAAATACGCGATCTTCATTGGCACTATTGGGGATGTAAACACCAAATTCACCGCAATAAACGGGCACATGGCGATCATTTTTAAATTGAACGGCAATATCAATCAAGGATTTCACGTGTGCTACCGTGCCATCATTCATATAGTTATTCATGGCACTGCCAATCCAGGACCCCTCCAATGACACAGGAACCTGGGGCATTCGACTGGCATCATAAGGAAAAGGCACACCAGACAATGGCACCATCGAAGGATCTGTCCAACTGGCACCCTGGTGGGTAAATACAAATGGATCATAAAAATGAAAAGTGTAGATCAGGTTATTATCGGTATAAACCGGAAGGTTTTTCAAATCATTGTATGTATTCCAGTTTGCCGCTCCGACCACGATGGTATGTTTCTGGTCTGCCGATCGAATTGCATCAATAACTGTCTGTTGGATTTGATTCCAGGCCTGATTTGTGATGCCATGTGGCTCATTGAGCACTTCATAATAGATGAGCGTTGAACGGTTTTTGTAATGTTCTGCCATTTGTTTCCAAACTTTTACCAACACACCTCCAATATTCGGATCGGTATTCGCCGCAGGATCAAAAGTATGGTTATCGAGAATCAGGTTTAACTGCAGATCTTCCGACCAATCCACCACCTGGTCGAGAAAATCAAAAAACAACGGTTCAATATTGTAATCCGGTTTGCCATCTGTCATAGCATGCAGGTTAATGGGAAGCCGGACAACATCGCACCCAAGACTTTTAATATTGATAAGATCTTGTTTGGTAAATTTGGTAAACTGGATTTGATGGGCACTTCCTGCCTGGAACCAATTGGTGAGATTTACACCTCTATTAAAAGGATTGGCTGCCTCACATTGTATCGTTAGTACGGAAATTACAAAACATGCCCAAATTTTCATTTTCTTCAAGGTAGATATAATTTTTCCCCAGCTTGTCTTTAAGAATTCTCAAAAATCCAGTAATGATATTCAGCACATCAAACCAGTCATATCGCGAACTCATTATAAGGACACATTTATCATCATGTCACCTTAAAGTTGCACATATTTTTTACATCATTTTTTTTAATGGGAAATTGGATTGCCCGTTGAAGGCTTGATACAATTGGATAACAAAATCATAATTTCTGATAAATCACCGGGATCGAAAACAATGCCGAAGATTTGTCCCGGCTGTTAAATGGTTCTGAAGGAAAAAGTTTTTATGTTAAATTAACTTTTTCGTCCCCAGCCAATCCGGATCAGGATTGACAATGGCCTGTCCATATGCCACAGTATCTTCCTGATGTACATTACTGGATTTAAGCTTATTTACCATGGGTACAAAACAAAAAAATACCTGTGCATCCCGCTCATGATAAAGCGACATATTTACATTTTGTGGTTTGATCAAAACATATCGTTGTTGTTTTTCTTCAAAGATTATCGCACATTCCAATTTTACCACAAACCAATTGGGATCGTTATACCAGCTTTCCGATTCTTCATCAAAACGAAACATGATCTTGCGATCGACAATCTCCCCTTTGATTGGTTTAGGCAACAAGTCATATAAATTAATATTGGATGGTTCGCTGAAAATGCTTATTTGGTGATTCACATAATTGTGGGCGAGAATATTATTGATCAGAAAAAAACTCAGTAAATTAATGATACTCCCGCTCTTCTTATAATCCTTTCGCTGCCTGTTGCTGAGATATATCGATCTCCAATAACCTTTTACCAGGTCGAATGTGCTTAGATTGGATGCAAAAAAGACAATCAGCATACCGCCACTGAAGAAACTACTGACCAGTTGGCTATTGGCCTGGTGATGGCCACTTTTCATGCCTACCACAAAATATTCCAGCATCACGATAAAGGTTAATCCCAGGGCGAGGTAAAATCTCAATTTTTCTGAAATAGGCCCTATTTTATAGGAGAAGTACTCTGAATTGTTCATGGCATTGTTGAGCATCACAATCCATATCTGAACCATAAAAATGAAAAAAAGAATAAAAACAATGTTCAGGTGCCAGAAGAGCAAAAAATCATATACGCCATGGGCGAGGCTGACCAGCATAAAATATTGGATAAATACCAGTATTGAATTGCGTTTCAATTTTTGATACCGTATGCGAACAAACCCATAAACCACAATCGAGGCATAGATCATGTGTCCGACAACCGCTGTGAGGGCGCGTGCATGAATGATCCCTCCATGAAATTCCTGGAAATAAAGGATATTCTCGATAAAGGCGAAGCCCAATGCCGACAAGGATGCATACAGTAAATAATCAATTGGTTCATCCACCTCCCTGGTAAATACCAACATCACCAAAACCGGCAGAAACTTAGCCAACTCTTCAGGCATTCCGATCCCGAATATGGTATAAACGAGATCATGGATCAGTTGACCATTGACATGCGGATGGATCCAAAAACCCAACACATCGTTGATGAAAAACACGATATTGGGACTTGCCATTCCCAATAACAGACAGATCAGTATATAGGGAAAACGTTCTTTCTGAAACAGATCAAGAGTAATTAAATAAACCAGCCAGATCATGAGAATTGCTAGAGCGGCGATTAATCCATACAATGACACCGATTTCCGGTAATATGCCTTAAACCAAAGTAAATAATGATATAAATCGAGATTAAAAAGATAGGCGCTCCGCACAATCCTGCCATCAACCTTTTTAATGACCAAAGGATTATGAAGCAATGGATACAGCGATTTTAAATCATTTCGTTCCACATAAATGTCCGACAATTTCAGTAATGCCCCATCCAAATTGCCGTTATCAATCTTCATTTCTTCTGAGAAGTGATAGATGGCTTGGTCCACATCATGGTTTGACCAATACGCCATGCCTGTGGCATAGTGCAGATAAGGACGTCCCGATGCCGAAATCGAAGATAACAAATCAATAGCCTCTTCATATTTTCTATTGAAAATATTCATGACACCATTTCCGAATTTCCCGATTAAGAGGGTATCCTCATTCTGGCTTTTCTTTAATTTTTTATACCACGAAAGCAATGCGTCCTGATCGCGATAAACCGTTTCGTGCTGTACCGTCCAACTTACCGGCAACGTAAAATATTTTTCAATGTAGCGATAGTGATAACCAGGATCGTTAAAATGCCTTTTTAACTGGTCAAATGACAAATCATTTTTCAATGTGTCCAACAAAGAATCTTTTGGTTCTACAAAAGCAAAATCTTGCTTATCCGGTTTTTTGTGCATAAACATATTCACAATCACCATGGAAATAATGATCATTCCGGAACACCACAATAGCGATTGGATCAAAGCTGATTTGAGAAAAATCTTTTTGTAAGCGGCAGTTTTATATTGCCAGACGAGATATACAAATCCCAGGAACAAGAAAAAAACTATAAACATCATCACATGGCATTTTCTAACTGACCAGTCAATTCACGTATTAGGTTCACATAAAAAAATAAACACAATATAGTGAAAGTCCATTTGTAAAATGCTGATGCCATGCCAAACGAGGAAAACAAATTGTTTATCCGGGTTTTTGATTTCATTCTGGGTAGAATTCTGCCTTAAACCATTATTCCAATCCTGGATTATGAAATGACATAGTTTAGTTGGATTCCAAACGATTTCTATACGTATCCGCTGAATTGTTTCTTCTGTTTTTCCATCAAATGATTTACTAAATAAATTAGTTTTCAGATTACTATTTATTTTAGCTTTTACTAAAATATTTTGCATTCAATGATTATCTTAGCACTCCGATGTTCGCCCCCAAAAAATACATTTAATGAAAGTCACAGTGAAACTCATCAGAAACACCAATTATCCATGTCCTTGTTCCGCCGGCACCCTCGATCTATGCATCATTGAGACTGATACATTGGACATCAATGAGAACAACATCAAACCTCGTGTTGAGCTTTTTATTTGCTCGATGTGTGGAAAGCAGTTTCGGATAAATGATCATCATACGACTGGAAAATATGCATTTCCCCCGGAGAACAATACGGAAACCGTTCACTAAATCGTGCCTGGCAAAAAAAACAGATCCTCCTTGTTATGTAATTTCAGCTTGTTAGAACTCCACAAATTGAAACAGTCAAAAGCAATTATCAATCACGAAGTTTTCGCTGAATTGAATAATTTCATTGTCAGGAATGAAACCGCTCATCAACTACGAAAATATATGTTGCGGATTTTGGTGAAATCCGTACTTTTGTAGGCCTTTTGTCAACCTTAATTGAGGTGTCTGCGTTTTGAGTAGCATATGAATTCTAAAATCGATTAGAACAGCAGAATCAGGCATGGGAACTTCCGTGAAGTCAAAGGGTTAAATTTATTTTACTCCAATGGATAATTTACAGATAAAAAGACAATTATATCAATATTGCCAGTCACAACTGAGTGAACGCATTGAGCGTACGCGAGCGGCCTATCAGGATGCTCAGGAAGCAGCCAACGAAGAAACCAAAAGCAGTGCAGGTGACAAATACGAAACAGGCCGTTCCATGATGCTGCAGGAAATGGATAAACACGGGCAATATTTATCAGAAACCATGAAGCTCAAAAATGCACTCGATCAGTTAGACGTATATGACAAATCGAAGATTATTTCTCAGGGGAGTCTTGTGGTCACCAACAATGGGATTTTTTATCTTGCCATCAGCATGGGTTCGGTGAACCTGGAAGGAAAACAATATTTCATCATTTCACCCGTCTCTCCCATTGGCAATAAACTGATGGGACTACAAGCCGGGGATTCTTTTGATCTAAACGGGAGACAATTCTCGATTAACGAAGTTTTTTAGTTTTCTTTTTTTTGCAACCGACCATTGAATGTTACTGATCAATTTCTACCGCCTATTGAAAACAGCATAGCGATTCATTTGAAGGAATGTAACGTTTTTGAGCTTTAAAAGCTCACAGCAAAATTACGGATCAAGTCGATCAGCACTGTAGGGTAAAGTCCCAGACCGATTAACAGAACGGTGAGTGAAGCAAAAACAAACAGGTTTGTAAACGAGAAAGTTGAAACTGACAATCGTCTTGTTTTGTCTTCTTGAGTTAAAAACATGGTAACAACAATACGCAAATAATAATAAAGCCCTATCACACTACTCACAACCAGGACAATCACTAACCACCACAAATTAACATTTACACCCGCCATCAGCACATAAAATTTACCAACAAAACCAACCGTAAGTGGAATACCTGCCAGGGACAACAACATTGCTGTAAATATGGCAGCAAGCCAAGGTTTTTTCCAGAACATGCCAGTATAGGATGACAAATCATCTTCATCCCTTTCCTTGCCCGATAAAATGATTACCGTTCCAAAGGCCCCCAAAGACGTAATAATATAGGCAACAAGGTAAAAGGTTGATGCTTCAACGGCCAGGTGATTCCCGGCGAGAAAAGCTACCAGTAGATAACCCATGTGCGCAATAGAAGAATATGCCAGGATTCTTTTAACATTTTTTTGCAGCAAAGCCAACAGGTTGCCCACCAGCATGGATGCCGCTGATATGATTGCCAACAGGGTAATAAATGACGGTAAATTAAAAATATGCAGCTCCATAACAAACCGAAGCCAAAGAGCAAATACCCCGCCTTTGGATATGGTGGCAATCAAAGCTGTAACAGGCGCCGGAGCACCTTCATAAATATCTGCCGTCCACAAATGAAATGGAACAACTGCAAGTTTAAAACCCACACCGACGATGATTAGTCCTATTCCTCCCAGCGTAATCAAAGAAAGATGTCCTTTACTCAGAAATACCGCCACCGCCGGGAAATACATGGTCCCTGATTTGGAATATATCAAGGCCATGCCGAACAGAATAAAAGCAGAGGCGGATGCCGCTAAAATCAGATATTTTACGCCAGCCTCAATAGATTGTTCCCTTTCTCTTAAGAATGCCACCAGGACATACAGTGAAGTACTCAACACCTCCAGACCAAGAAAGAAAGTGACAAAATGATTACCGACCACCAATGTTGTCGAACCCAAAATGGCCAACAAAATTAAAACGTAGTATTCTTCAATATCCTCCGCGGTTCTCTCCAGATATGCATTCGACAATAAGATAATTACGATCCCTGCCACGAAAATCACCCCAAGAAAGAAAAGTGCATAATCATCAATAATAAGGAGTTCACCAATGTGATAAGGACTTTTCTCTTTTACAAAAAATATTGCTATAAAAGCCGCTGTCAGCGTGAAAGCTGCTGTCAGGTTAGCGGTCGTATGATTTCTTTTGATGGCGATCAGGATCAACAATAGAATTGGTCCCGCCGCGGTAATGATCAATGGTAGCAGACTTAAAATATCTCTACTGCTCAAGATTTACCTCCTTTCTTTCTAAATTCTTCTTTGATTGATCCGAATCCCCCGATCCGTTAAAAGACATATCATTCACTTCAAATTTATTTTTTGATATTGGCTCCTTTTGAGAAAATTGATGAAGCACCTTATTGATCGAAGGTTCGACCAGATCAAAAATCGGTTGTGGTTGTATTCCCAGCCAGAAAATAGGGATCACCAATGACGCCATCACGATCATTTCTCTCAGGTTCAGATCACGCACTTGTTGATGTTGCTCATTTCTGCCAAAAAATATCTTTTGGACCATCCATAGTGCATAGATGCTTGAAGCAATCAAACCAAGAGTTGCCAACACGGCATAGAGGACATGAGACTGATATGTACCCAGCAACACTAAAAACTCAGCAACAAAATTACCCAATCCGGGAAGACCCAGTGAAGCCATGGTGAATATCATGGCCACGCCTCCCATTCGGGGAGCATCGCTCCAGAATCCGCCCATTTTATGGAGGTCTCGTGTATGCAATCTTTCATGCAGTGACCCCGCCAATATAAATAATGCCCCCGTGCTAATGCCATGCGTAATCATTTGCATGATCACACCCTGCATGGCCAGAACATTAAAGCTATAAATACCAAGAATCACAAATCCCATGTGGCTAATACTGGTGTAGGCTACCATTCGTTTCAGATCAGTCTGGGCAAAAGCCAGCTTTGCGCCGTATAGAATACCTGCTATTCCCAGTATCATCAATACCGGTGCAACGGCATGAGATGATTGTGGAAAAAGTGGCAATACAAACCGAATTATTCCATAAGCTCCTGTCTTTAACAGCAAGCCTGCCAATACTACACTGCCTGCGGTAGGCGCTTCAGTGTGTGCATCGGGTAACCAGGTGTGAAATGGGATCAATGGCAATTTTACGACAAACGCGATGAGAAAGCCCAACATCAACCAAAAGGCCCAAACCGGAGATAATACGGTGCCGATAAGTTGCGTGTAGTCAAAAGTGTAGATTCCGGCATTCTGCCCGTGAATGAAATATAATCCCAAAATAGCCAGCAGCATCAACAAACCACTACCCTGGGTAAATAAGAAAAATTTGTAAGCAGCATACAGCCGGTTCTCATAACCCCAAATACCGATCAGAAAATACATGGGCACCAACATCACCTCCCAGAAAAAGTAAAAAAGAAACAGATCTACCGATAAAAATACACCGGCGATGCCTGCCAGGATCCAAAGCAAATTGAAGTGAAAAAAACCAACTTTTTTATTTACCTGATTCCACGAAGATAGAATGGATAAGATACCCAGCAATAAAGTCAGCAAGAGCATAACCAGACTTAATCCATCCAAGGCAAAATGAAAATTGATGCCAAATTGTGGAATCCAGGGATGGTTTATGGTGATCATCCAACCAGACTGAGCAGATAGCCTGAGTGGTCCGGGATGTTCAAACCAGATGGTTAATGTGAGGATAAAATCAATGAACACCGCAATGAGGGATATCCACCTGGACCACAGACTGTTTTTATTCCCGGCCCACCATGCCAGCAGTCCTCCTGCCATCAATATGATAATTAACCAAACCAGAATCATAATACGATCATTAAAGTGAAACTAATGATTGCCCCCAACACCATTCCCGCCAAATACCATCTGAGGTGTCCTGTTTGAGTAAAACTCAGCAATTTATGAAATGCGCTGCTTGTTATCGCAATGCCTGTATAGGCCAGGTCGATGAAATCATCACGGTCAACCCTGGAGAGATAAACCACGGGTTGTACCAATATTTTATCATAGAATTTGTCAAATCCCCAACCGGAGTCCCAAAGTTGGAACAGCCACTTTCCGGGACCTGTTTTTTTGATTGAATAAGCAATTGCCGGCCTTTTTAAAATAAAATAGTAAGCAATCCACACACCTGACAAAGCCACAATAGCTGAAATGCTCTGAAAAACCAGCTCCATTCCACGGCTCGAATTATACGTTTGCACCTCCGGCAACATCGTATTCAATAAATGAGAAAATGCGGGCCAGTTACCCAAGGTTTTTGGTAACTCTACAAAACCTCCGGCGATAGAAAAAAATGCCAAAATTACCAATGGAATGACCATGGCAATGGCAGGCTTCTTATCTGGTTTGTTGTGAATTTCACCATAAAATGTTAGAAATACCATTCTGAAAGTATACATGGCAGTAATCAGGGCCCCGACTATACCCGCCGCCCATAGCCATGCACTTCCCATATTACTTGACCATGCCCGCCACAATATGAGGTCTTTACTATAGAAACCAGCCGTAATC
The DNA here is from genome assembly GCA_963711495.1 of uncultured Cytophagales bacterium. GTDB lineage: Bacteria > Bacteroidota > Bacteroidia > Cytophagales > Cyclobacteriaceae > CAVQEK01. Next base: position 2,260,116 of record CAVQEK010000004.1, on the reverse strand, counting down.
AGCGGTAATGCCGAAAGAGATGCCGAACCGATGAGGTAAGTCCAAAAAGTAACCGGCAACAATTTTCTTAATCCCCCCATCTTGAACATGTTATGCTCATGCTTCAAACTGATAATAATGACTCCGGCACCCAGAAATAGTAAAGCTTTAAAAAAAGCATGGATCATAAAATGAAAAATTGCTGCCGACCATGCCCCTACGCCCAGGGCAAGAAACATATAGCCGATTTGACTAATGGTCGAATAGGCAAGAACCCTTTTAATGTCTTTTTGGGTGAGTGCACTGAATCCGGCCAGCAACAAAGTTACTGCACCGATAATGGCAACCAAATGCATTATCATGGGCGCCGACATGAAAATCAAATGAGTGCGTGCGATCAGATAAACACCCGCTGTCACCATGGTTGCGGCATGTATAAGGGCACTAACGGGCGAAGGCCCCGCCATGGCATCCGGCAACCATGTTTGCAACGGAAGTTGTGCGGATTTTCCAACAGCTCCGCCCAGCAACAATAGAGCGGCCAAGGTTGCTTGTGATGAACCGGCTGACCACTGGCCGGGAACCTGAGAGAGAATTTCTTGAATATTTAAGGTGCGGAATGAAGTGAATAACAGGAAAAGGCCAATTGCCATGGCAGTATCGCCAATGCGCGTCACGATAAATGCCTTTCTGGCAGCATAGCCATTTTTTTCGTCCCGATACCAGAAACCGATCAGCAAATAACTGCAAAGTCCGACGCCTTCCCATCCCAGGTATAATAGCAATAAATTATCCGCCAGCACAAGTGTGAGCATAGATCCAACGAACAGGTTCATATAAGCAAAGAAACGGGAATAACCTTCCTCGTCCTGCATAAATGCTGTTGAATAAAGGTGTATTAGAAAACCAACCAGTGTGATGACGAACATGAAAACCAGTGACAATGCATCGAGGTGTAAAGAAATATTCGCGGAAAATCCAGGCAGGTTGATCCACGACGACAAATGTTGGTTGAAATAATGTTGATGGGCCTGGCCGGAAATAAAATTTACACCTAAAAGTATGGCCAATACTGCACTCAATCCCACAGAACCTGCGCCAATAAGTGCTGTTAACTTTCCTGGAAAACGGGCACCAAAAATGGCCAGTATTACAAAGCTAAAAAAAGGTAACGCCGGTATCAGCCATAATAAATTGAGCATAATGATTAACCTTTCATTTTATCCGCTTCATCGGAATTGAGTGTTTTAAACAGATGATATAGTCGCATAATGAGCGCCAGACCAATGGAAACTTCGGCTGCTGCCATGGCCAGAATGAATATAAACATGACCTGACCATCTGGTTGAGCCCACTGCGCTCCCGCCGCTACAAATGCCAATCCCGCAGCATTGAGCATAATCTCAATGGATAAAAGCAAAAAAACCAGGTTTTTCCTGACCAATGCTCCAATCACACCCAGCAGAAAAAGTATAGCAGCAAGCAACAAACTATGTTCAACAGGGATTGTGTTCATTTCACATCTCCTTTCAAAAAGCGATGATGCACTATTTTTTCCCGCTTGCCCAGATGATAAGCACCCACAATACCGGCAATTAGCAACATAGCCGCAAGTTCTACTCCAATGATATAAGGTCCGAACAATGCCATTCCCACTGCTTTTGGTGCTACGAGGATCGATGAAGTTTGATTCTCTCCTGAGGAAAATAATACGTAGCCGACTTCAACTAATAATATTAATGCCATAATAGAAGGCCCAATCCACATTTTACGAGACAATAATTTTTTTTCATTTTCGACGGACTCCTCCCCAAGATTGAGCATCATCACCGCAAATATGAACAACACCATGATGGCGCCAGCATATATAATGATTTCAAGCGCTGCTATAAAAGGCGCCCCCAGCAGATAAAATATTACCGCTATGGATAAAAGCGAAGTGATCATATACAACAAAGCATTGAATGCATTCAAGCGGGTAATCACCATGATGGTGCAGAAAACAGCGACAGTCCCGGTAATGTAAAAAATGATGTTGTTCATGGCATTAAACTTTTTAAATCGATGGGTTTGTCTTCGTGTTCGGATTCTCCTTTGCCTTTACCCCCAATGGCCATACCAGCCACTTTGTAATAATTATAACCGTAATATTTACCTTGTCCCTGGATGAGTAAGTCTTCTTTTTCATATACCATATTCTGACGGTCATATTCACACATTTCAACATCCGGTGTCAGTTGTATGGCGTATGTCGGGCAGGCTTCTTCACAATAACCACAGAAAATACACCGGGAGAAATTGATCCTGAAAAATTCAGGATAACGGCGGCCATGTTCATCCTCTGTTGCCTGAAGGGAAATACAGTCCACCGGACATGCCACAGCACACAGGTAACATCCTACACACCGTTCGCCGCCATCCGGGTCCCGGCTTAGTATGATCCGCCCCCGGTATCTCGGAGGAAGTTTTATCTTTTGTTCAGGATATTCAATAGTCACTTTCTTCCTAAATAAATGTGAAAAGGCAATCCAGATACTCCTGAGTAAACTATACATATCAATAATTTTTAAGTTTCATTCTTATCATTCAATCCGTTTTTTCTTCTTTTAAGTTTTTTACGTCTAACCAGCATTGATCAATACAACAGCACCGGTAATCAAAACATTAAGTAATACCAGCGGCAATAGCAATTTCCATCCATATCCTAGCAATTGATCATATCGGAGCCTCGGCAATGACGCCCTTAACAGAATGAAGAAGAGGATGAAAACAAAGGTTTTCAGGAAAAACCACACAAATGATGGAAGAAAAGCCGGTCCTAGCCATCCTCCAAAGAAAAGCGTAACGATCATCGAGGAGATGAGCACAATACCTACATACTCTCCCACGAAAAACATTCCGAATTTCATTCCTGAGTATTCAGAGTGATAGCCGGCAATCAGTTCACTCTCTGATTCCGGAATATCAAAAGGTAATCGATGTGTTTCCGCAACACCTGCAATCAGAAATACTACAAATCCCACAAATTGAGGAATGACAAACCACATACCCCTTTGTGCCTCAACGATATCCTTCAAGTTGAACGAACCGCTGAGCATGACGACGCCCATCAATGAAAGTCCCATAAAAACCTCATAAGTGATCATCTGTGCCGCTCCCCTCATGGCGCCGAGCAAAGAATACTTGTTGTTGGACGACCAGCCCGCCAATACAAGACTGTAAGCCCCCAAAGACGACATGGCTAAAAAGAACAGGACACCAATATTCAGGTCCATCACATATATGCTTGAAGTGAACGGAATAATGGCAAAGCTCATCAGAATGGTTACCATGGTAATTCCAGGAGCAAATACAAAGACGAATTTGCTGGCAAATGGTGGGATCCAGTCTTCCTTGAAGAATATTTTTATTACGTCTGCCAAAGGTTGCAATAAACCCAGCGGCCCTACCCGGTTGGGGCCATATCGATCCTGCCAGAATCCCAACATTCTACGCTCAAGCCAGATAAGGCCGGCAGCCAGCGAAAGCATCACGATGAGTACTCCAAATATGATCAATATGGTCCTTACAATCTCACTCATGTTTTACTCCTTTAAATATTCCTCTTGCTGGTAATTCTATATATGGAATGCCCGGTAAACCAACTGGCAAACCAACCACCCCTTGAGGTAATCCTCTTTTGATCTCAACCGGCAGTCGCAAATCTTCATCTGCAATTTTCAGCGTTACTTTCATCCCATCTTCGAGACTCGATTCTGATGCGTCCTTCAAACTAATGGCCAAATAAGGCTGTGGTATTCGTTTTAAGATGGCATTGGATTGTGAGCTCAATTCTTCGGAACCGAAAATATGATAAAGAGGGACAACGAGCATGCCTGCTGTATCCTTAACAGACTTTTGAAATTCCGCCTGGTAATACGACCCTTTTCCTCCATTTTCATGTGGTTCAATAAGCCTCTTGCCGGGATCACCCCCATGCAAATGGCCACCCACCTCAATTTGATATTTATTCATGGATTGGACAGAATTCCACCCTGGTGACCAGAAAAAAGGAATGTCCGATGAAGGAGGTTCACCAAAAAATCCTTCCATACTGTACGACATTGGATTATCAGGATCGACTGGTGTTTGTGGTTCATGAACATCTACATTGGCATTCATGGCTGTACGCCCACTATACCGATGTGGTTCCCTGGGTATTTTCTGGCTACCTATTCTGAAATCAACAGGTGGTGCAATCTCATGAATTCCACGGAAAACAGGTAATTCATTTTCAATAGCCCTGGTAAAATCTTCCAGCGTGTCCCAATTTTCCATACCACCAATCCCGGTTACTGATGAAATGGCCTGAATCCAGCGCCAACCCGATTGTACAGGATGATCCGGGATGTAGGCCTGGTAATATCGTTGAGCCCTGCCTTCGTTATTAACCAAGGTGCCATTGGATTCAAAAACCGGTGCTGCAGGCAATACATAATCTGCATGAAGGCCGGTTTCGTGCTCCAAATAATCAAGAACAATCACGACGGGATATTCAGTCAATGTTTCATTCAGGAAATCGTTATCATGCATTCGATAGAGATCATTTTCCAAAATGATGATTACATCGCCGGCTTTTTCAGGCAATTCATTCATTGATTTCCCACCAAGCATGGTTAACCCCATACTATTCGCTTCGGGTTGTATTATGGAAATTCCGGCATCACACCCTTTCTCAACAAGGGCCCGGGCAATATTTGACGCGGCTTTCAGAATAGCTTCACCGCCACAGGAAGATCCCCCGATAATAACCGGTTTTTTGGCACTACTAAGTTCCCTGGTAATTTTTTCGACTAGTGATTTTGCCTCATTGTCAGTCAAGGAAACATCAGGCGATTTAGGATCAATAGCATGGGCTATCGCAAATCCAAATTGGGCAATTCCCTCTGGTGTTGAATAATAAGTTCCACTTGAAATTTCATCGAGTTTTGTGGAAGCGGTAGTCGCAAGAAAAAGAGGTCCTCTCTCCTCCTGAATACCTTCGCGAACAGCCTTATCTTTCCATTGTGGTATCTTGAGTTTTGATGTTTTTTCCAGCGGTTGTTGTCGCACCGACTGTCTCAATGCCAGCGCCATCATTGGCGCTGTATTGGTCAGATCTTCTCCAAGCACCAATACGGCATCTGCATTTTCAATTTCACGTAACGATGGTGTTCTCGCCGGGCCATCACGTAAGATTTCGTAAGATAACAATGCCTGTTTTTGCTGATTTTCTGACATCCCACTAAAAAATTGGTTTTCACCAACCAGCCTTTTGAGTGCAAAATTAGATTCTATAGAGGCGCGTGGTGAGCCTACGCCAATCATCCTTGCATTTTCTTTGATCAATTTCTGAAGATCTTCAAGTACTGATTTTACATTTATATTTGTCACTTCACCATTTGCACGATTTCTTTTTTTTAGTTTTGTTATTCGTTGATCGGTATTCATGTATTCATACCCAAACCGGCCTCGGTCACAAATGAAGTAACCATTCACTTCACCGTTGTAACGGCTTACTATCCTGCGTAAATTTCCATATCGCTCTCCGGCAATGGTGTTACAGCCAAGACTGCACTGATTACAAATAGAAGGTGCTGTCGTAAGATCCCATTTTCTTGTATAATGTTGTTTAAGGGTTTTATCGGTAAATACACCAGTTGGACAAATTTCCACCAGGTTACCACTGAATTCATTCTCCAGGGGTCCATCTTCAAAGCGGCCAAAATAAGCATGATTATGTGCCGCGAAAACGTCGAGGTCGCGGCCCCCGGCAAAGTCACGATAGAACCGAACACACCGGTAGCAGGTAATACAGCGATTCATCTCATGATTGATGAATGGACCGAGATCCTGATTTTGAAAAGTTCGCTTGTTAAAGCGGAAACGTCTGTAATTGTGGCCGGTCATTACCGTCATATCCTGAAGATGGCATTCGCCTCCTTCATCACACGTGGGGCAATCATGCGGATGGTTGGTCATCAGACTTTCAATGATGTGTGCTCTGAATTGCACAGCTTCGGGATCTTTCAAAGAAATTCGCAAATCGTTTTTTACCGATTCCATGCAGGCCATGATGATCTTCCCTTTGTCATCATTTTCATCTTTGAATTCCTTGACTGCGCATTGGCGACAAGCACCTACGGAACCGAGTTTTGGATGCCAGCAAAAGTAAGGCAGATCCATACCCAGCGAAAGGCAGGTTTCTAAAAGGTTTTTGCCTTCAGTCACATTATAGTTTTTATCGTCTATTTTAATTTCCGGCATATACTACCTCCAAGGGCATTTTTTTTCTTCAATATGTTTTTCGAAATCTTCCCTGAAATATTTCAGGGCACTTTGCAAGGGTTCCATTGCTCCTGGAGCCAATGCACAATAGGTATGACCCATACCCAAATAACCGGTATGAAAATTCAGGGTATCCATATCGTCCTTTTCGCCTTGACCTTCTTCCAAAGCCAATAATACTTTCTCCACCCAAGGCAGCCCATCGCGACAAGGCGTACACCAACCACAAGATTCATGGGCGAAAAATTTCTCCAGATTATGGACAAACCCCACAGGGCAAGTCCGGTCATCAAGAATAACCATGGTCCCCGTGCCCAGGCGGCTGCCCACCTTCATTACTGAACTGAAATCCATTTTTACATCCATATGTTCTTCAACAAGAAAATCAGTGGAAGCCCCACCAGGTAAAGCGCCTCGAAAACGGTAGCCGGTTTGCATACCTCCGGCATGTTCCTCTATAATTTCACGCATGGTTGTGCCCAGTGGCAATTCCCAACAGCCTGGTTTTTTCACTCTGCCGCTAACCCCGTAGAGTTTGGTGCCGCCTTCATCCGTAAGGCTAAGATGTTTGTACCATTGAGCGCCATGATTGATGATATGAGGCACATTACAAAGCGTTTCCACATTGTTGACGATAGTGGGTTTCCCAAACAGACCACTGATCTGGGGAAAAGGTGGTTTTGACCGTGGAACAGCTCTTTTACCTTCCAAAGCATTAAGCAGACCTGTTTCTTCACCGCACATGTATCGGCCGGCACTAACATGTATAAACATGTCAAGATTCAATCCGGAGCCTAAAATATTCTCACCGAGATACCCTGCCTTGTATGCTTCGGCAATAGCCTCCTCCATTAATTTTTGGGATTTTTTATATGCCCAACGCAAAAAAATAAAGGCTGTGCTGGCTTGAATCGCATACGCAGTGATGATCATACCTTCAATGAGCTGGTGGGGATCACCCTCCATGAGTAAGCGGTCCTTAAAGGTCCCCGGTTCCATTTCATCGGCATTGGCAATCAGATATTTTTCTTTCGAAGCATCGTCACCCATTGGGACAAAACTCCATTTTTTTCCGGTGTTGAATCCGGCACCACCTCTACCTTTAAGCCCTGCTTCTTCCACTTCTTTGGTGATGTCTTCCGGTTTCATTTTCAAAGCTTTTCGCATCGCCTGATAACCACCTGATTTTTCATACGCTTTCAGATTCAGTGGTGCCTGATCGGTTTTAATATTTTTCGTAAGTGGCTTATCAGTATCAGACATGTTCTTTATTGATATTTTTCCAGTACACTATTGATTTTATTTTGATCGAGATCATGGTACAGATCATTATCAACCATCATGGCTGGCGCATGATCGCAATTGCCAAGACATTGAATGGGTAACAAAGTGAATCTGTTATCTTTTGTGGTTTCCCCGAATCGTATTCCAAGTTGATCATGCAGGCATGTCAGTATTTTCTCATAATCCATCACCCAACAACTGATACTGTCGCATAGCAATATAATATGTCTTCCAACCGGCCTGCGAAAAATAAGGTTGTAAAAGGTGGCCACATTATCGACTTCAGCAGGGGTCATTTCCAGGATTCCGGCGACATCCTTGACGGCCTCATCAGATATCCACCTCCTTTCATTTTGTACTATCTTCAAAGCCTCTATGCATGCTGCATTTTTCCTTGGAAATTTGTTCAATTCTTCTTCGATTAACTTGGTTTCTTCTTGTGAAAGCATTTCAATAATCCTTAATTCATTTATCTATCAACATCGGCCAGCACATAGTCAATACTCCCCAAAATCGACAACAAATCGGCCACGGTGTATCCTTTGCTGATGTAGGGCAACATTTGCATATGGGGAAATGAAGGTGCTCTTATCCTGGTCCGGTAGGAAGTCGTATTTCCATTACTGATCAGATAATATCCATTGTGGCCTTTAGCTGCTTCAACACCGGCAAACGCTTCTCCTTCCGGCACTACCGGACCCCAGGATGAATGGACAAAATGATTAATCAGCGTTTCTATATCATGCATAGTATTTTTTTTTCTCGGTGGTGTAGCTTTTGGATCATCGGATTGATATTTACCCTCGGGCATATTTTTCAGACATTGTTCAATAATCCGAAGACTTTGTCGCATCTCCTCTACCCGCACTTCTGCGCGTGCGTAGCAATCGCCATTTTGTGCTGTCGGAATATCAAATTCAAATTGATCATACCCTGAATAAGGTCGTTTCTTTCTAAAATCCCATTCAAAACCAGTGGCTCGAAGACCCGGACCGGTGACACCCCATTCAATGGCCTCTTCCATGGTATAAACGCCTATTCCCTGCGTTCTGTCCTTAAAAAACCGATTCTTCATCACCAAATCATCATACTCCTTCAATCGTTTGGGCATATAGTCAACAAATTCACGTACTGGTTTTTCCCATCCCTCGGGCAAGTCCTGAGCTAGACCTCCGATACGAAACCAATTCGGATGCATTCGAGCGCCACAGATATCCCCAACGATATCCAGGATCTTTTCCCGGTCTGTAAACATGTAAAACACGGGAGATAATTGACCAACATCCTGCGCAAATGTGCCATACCACACCAGGTGACTGGAAATGCGGAAAAGTTCGGCCATCATCACACGGATCATCTGAGCCCTTTCCGGTACTTTGATACCAGCGAGCTTTTCCACAGCTTGTACATACGCCATATTATTCAGCACACCGCCCAGGTAGTCAATACGATCTGTGTAAGGTATAAATGTATGCCACGACTGTCGTTCGGCCATTTTTTCAGCGCCCCGATGGTGAAATCCAATGTCGGGTGCGATATCTACAATGTCTTCTCCACTGAGCTGCAATACGAGCCTCAGCACACCATGAGTGCCGGGATGTTGCGGACCGATATTTAGGAACATGAAATCGGAATCCGCACTTTCACGCTCCATACCCCATTCTTCAGGTTTAAACTGTAATGCTTCCTGCTCAGCTTTGAGTTTATCTTCCGTCAATGTATAGGGCGCCATTTCCGTTGCGCGGGCGGGGTGTTCCTTTCGTAAGGGATGTCCGGACCAGGTTTGCGGCATCAGTAATCTGGTGAGATGGGGATGGCCTTTGAATTTAATTCCGAACATATCGTAAACTTCCCTTTCGTACCAGTTGGCAGAAGGCCATATGTTGGTAATGGTAGCTACTTGAGGAAAATCGCCGTTCAGCCCGACTTTAATGCGAAGATCGCAATTACGATCAAAGGAAAGCAGATGATAGACAACCACAAATGAATGTTTTTCTTTATCTCCATGCCTGGAATATGCCCGCATATCAATCGCTGTAAGGTCGTACAGCATGTTGAATGGCCTGTTCATTTCTCTTTTCAGGTGTTTCATCAAACCGGAGAGTCGATCGATTGGTGACCAAACGGTTAGTATTTCATCGTTGGTTTCCTGAACAGAAAGTCCATCTGAAACAAATCCATTAGTGATTTCTTCGAACAGGCCTTTTTTATTCATTAAAATATTTTAAGTAGGTACATTTCCTTATTTACAAGATTTCCTTATTTACAAGTTTACAAGCGATCCGGCGATGGCAATTCGGTGGTTTGTAATCGCTCTTCCTTTTTCTGTTCTCTCTTCGATTGATCTTCCGGTTTTATAATGTCCTGTGGGCCAATAGCCCAGCTTAATGGCCGCTTTTCTTTGCCCACATGTTCCCGTAACATCACCAGACCTTCCATAAAGGCATCCGGTCTGGGCGGACAGCCGGGGACATAAACGTCGACTGGTAAAAACCGATCAACTCCCTGGACTACGCTATAGATATCATACATCCCTCCGGAATTGGCACATGAACCCATAGAAATCACCCATTTCGGTTCCATCATCTGGTCGTAGAGTTTTCTTATCACTGGTGCCATCTTAATGAATACCGTGCCAGCGATCACCATGACATCGGCTTCCCTTGGTGTCCCGCGAATTACTTCTGCTCCAAAACGCGCAATGTCGTATCTACTGGTAAGACTGGTCGCCATTTCCACATAACAACAAGACAATCCGAAATTGAATGGCCACATAGAATTTTTCCTTCCCCATGCCAGCATATCCTGGAGTCGGCTGAAAAGTACACTTTGCTTCACCGTATCCTCAAAAGAGCTATTTCCTTCAATGGAATTAACCGGTTCATTTGCATTTGACAGCCACCATTTCATGTGCTTTTTGTTTTTTGGTTTTTTTGAATTGCTTTTAATATTTTTTTGCCGACCGGACCGAAATCCAATGCTCCAAGTCGCCATTCGTATAGCAGCACAACCAATAGAATTCCTATGAAAATTGAGGCCCCGATATAACCAGCCCAACCCAGTTCTTTAATTGAAATTGCCCAGGCGACAATAAAGGCTGTTTCAATATCAAACAGCACAAAAAACATGGCGATAAGGTAGAATTTGGAAGGAAATCTGAGCCTGGCTGACCCGGTGATCTTAATCCCGGATTCATAAGGTTCATTCTTGCTGGAGGACCGGCCTTGCTGACCTAAAAAATAAGATAAGCCAATCATACCCGAAACAATGATCAATGCGATAATAAAATAGACCAGTATTGGCCATAATGCACCCTGCTCCATGTATTTTGTTAGTTCAGTAAAAGAAAATTTCGCAAGCCTTCCCCTCTTCCGGTTTGAACTTTAGGCATAGATCAATGATCATCAAATTTAAAAGTGCAAATATTTCTTTATGAATTGAAATATTGAATTATACCGACCGATTGAACTATACGCCATAATTTGGGCTTCGAAAGGACAATACATGTGCCATCTTTAAATATGATCTGCTTACGGTATAAATAGAGATTAATTCGGTTTTATGTTCAGTCTGTATTTATCGATTATGTAGAAATGAAAGGATAGGTATGTAGAATATAATCCACAGTAATGGAAATAAATATTTGCTTCGAATCCATGTGGTGCATTTCACTGGTGTATGATCATGGAAGAATTGAACATTGCCGGTTAAAAGCACTGCATTGCGTACAATACTGATCATCGAACCTTTACAGCATTATAAATGCAAAATGATACCTGCTATTTAACCTTTGATCTATGATGGTTTTGTTGAGGAAAGAAATTATATTAGGGTTAACCTGTTAGGGTTAACCTGATTTTTTGGACGCCAATGGATCTCTTATTTTGAAAGAACCGCTAAATATCCCCATAATGTCTAAAATTAAATCGGCTGGTCAACCTGCCATTTTTGGTCATATTGTAGTGCATAAGAGATTATTGCCCGGTAAGGCCATAATGTCTAAACATCATGTGTTAATTTGGATTTGCCTACTGCTTATCTCCCTGCTTTGTCAAAATTGTCATTTCAGTTCAGCATTGAAAGCCACGATCGTAACGGATTCTTTAATGTCTCCATCAGTGTTGCACGGCATTCAAAAACTCGAAGACCAACTGGTGTCTAAAGGTTATGTAGTAGACCATTCTTTTAAAATATCTGACTCCAACACGGATTTGATATTCATCGCTGGTGTTGCGGACAAAAATGGCGAAGCACCCAATTTACTGGCTGACTATCAATTATCACTGCCCTCCGCAGAAGAAGCATTGACCCTTCATAAAATTGTAAAGGGCACGAAACAGGAAATTGTCCTCTGCGGTGCTGATGATATCGGATTGATGTACGCGCTGTTGGATGTCGCTGAGCGAATAGGATTGAGTGACCTGCAAGGTGACTTGTTAAAATATGTCCAAAATACCAATGAAGAACCATATGATCATGAAAGAGCAATATCAATGTACACCATGCAGCGGGCCTTTTTTGAACAAAGATTGTATGATGAGGATTATTGGAAACGTTATTTCGATCTGCTGGCCCAAAGCCGTTTTAATAGTTTCGTTATCATTTTTGGTTACGAAAATGGAGGATTCATGGCCCCGCCGTATCCATATTTTTTTGATCTCAAAGATTTCCCGGAAGTGAAACTGGTGGGCATTACACCTGAGCAACAAGACAAAAACACAGCTTCTTTCAATCGACTGATCCGTCTGGCCCACGAACGGGGAATTAAGGTCACTGCCGGTATCTGGGATCACATTTATCGTGGCGGAGTGCAAAGTGGTGGACTGACCAGTAAACAACAAAAACCGGAGGAACCTGAAAATGGCATGGTCTGGGGATTAAACAGTAAAAATCTGGCAGAATATAGCCGGGCTTCGATTAAAAAATTTCTCGATGTTTTTCCGGAATTGGATGGGCTGCAGTTCAGGATGCACCCTGAATCGGGGCTCACCGAACAGGAGATGCCGGTTTTCTGGCATGATGTATTTAACATGATCGCCGAAACACATCCACACCTGCACATAGATATTCGTGCTAAAGAGTTACCCGATGCGATTATCAATGATGGATTGCAGCAGGGATTAAATATCCGTGTTGCGACCAAATACTGGATGGAACAAATGGGAATGCCTTTCCACCCAACTCATATCAATCGACAAAACCAGTTTGACCGCAGGCATGGTTATGCTGATCTGCTGACCTACCCGCAACGCTACAAAGTGCATTGGCGATTGTGGAATGGCGGTACCAGCCGGATCCTGCTTTGGGGAAGCCCGGATTATGTGCGGCGGTTTGTTGCAAGTACCCACCTTTACCAAGGAAACAGTTTCGAAGTAAATGAACCTTTGGCCACCAAAATGGAAACTCAGCCTCAGGAAAAACCACCATTTGAATTGTTGAATCCCAAATACCAATATTACGATTACGAATTCGAACGGTACTGGTATTTTTATGAACTTTTCGGTCGCTTGGGCTATAATCCAAAAATGACCGATGAGCTATGGTCAGCTCAATTTGCCCAACATTTCGACCCGGTCACCGGACCTGAAATCATGAAAGCCCTTAATCTGGCGAGTGGTATTTTGCCGCGAATTGTTTCGGCCAGTTATGTGTATAAATATTTCCCCACCACCCGCGGTTGGGCGGAAAAAATGCATCTGGGTGACCTGCCATCTTTTGCAACCGGAGGCGCAACAGATATTCAACAGTTTGCAGATTTCAAAGAGGCCGCTGAAAATATTTTAACCGGAACAGAAGATCCCAGGCAATCACCACGCGAAACCAGTGACTGGTTCTCAAAAACGGCTGATTCTGTGCTGTATTATGTAAAACTTGCCCAACATAATAGTACCAAAAAATCCAGCAATGAATTTATCTCTACCGTCACTGATCTGAACATTTTGGCGCATCTTGCAAAATATCACGCTCATCGTGACCTGGCTGCTGTTCAATACAATTTATTCACAGAAACCCAGGACCTTTTTGCCCTCGATTCTGCCATAGCTGAAGAAAAAAAAGCCGTTAATGCGTGGCAGAATATTGTACAATCTGCCAGCGATGTATATACCAATGACCTGATGATGGGCATCTGCAGATTGAATATGTGCGGGCACTGGAAAGATGATCTTGAGCAATTACAGCATGAATTGAAAAAACTTAACGATCAGCGATCAGACTTTAAGCCGGATACAGACCAAAAGTTTATGCAAGTTGCACATGTACCTGTACGACACGCATTGCCAGACCGACGAATTGAATTCAACGCCAGTATTTATTCCAAAAATCAAGTGGATACCGTGAGTTGTTACCTTAGTGAAAATGACGGTCCTTTTCAAAAAATAAATATGAACAAAATCAATGAAGGACAATACAATATTGATTTTACGCCATCAGGCATAGCGAAAACTATTTCGTACTTCCTAGAGGTTTCGGACCGCGAAAACAACAAGCTAAGATATCCGGTCACTCATAGACAACCAATAATCATCAATATTTCCAGTGACACCATTCCACCCCGTGCTACCATTGATAAAATCACTTCAGCTGATGTTGGAAAACCATTAAAAGTCAGAGCTACTGTTACTGATGCTTCAGGCATCAAATGGGTTCATTTGCGTTACCGGCATGTAACACAATTTGAGGATTATCAAAGTATTGACATGCGATATGATGATCACTCCGGGAAATATATGGCTGAAATCCCAGGAAATTTTCTCATTCCCAAATGGGACCTAATGTATTTCGTGGAGACCATGGACAATGCCGGCAATGGGAGACTGTTTCCTGATATGGAGCATGAAATGCCCTATGTCATAGTCGGGCTAAACCGGCATTAATCGACTTCGATAAAACGTTCATCACCGCACATTCTAACAATATTTGGCATAAAGGTGCCTACAATCTCCACCAGGTCTTTTTGAGCTTCCATCACCCGGTGAATATCTTTATACACCATCGGCGCTTCATCCAATCCTGAGCCGATCAACTCTATCCCGGCATCCAGGATCTTTTTCTGAACTTCCTTCTTCGACAACGTTGCCTTAGCTTTAGTTCTGGACATTAGTCGACCTGCACCATGAGCCGCCGAATTGATGGAGGAAACGGCACCTTTACCTTGTACAATAAACCCTTCTGAACTCATCGATCCGGGTATAATGCCCAAGACACCTAAAGTGGCCGGTGTCGCTCCTTTACGATGAACAATGATGTCGCTTCCATCTGCATTTTTTTCTTTCCAGGCAAAATTATGATGGTTCTCCACCATAGAAATCGCTGTAATTCCCAGGGCATCCGCCATCCGGAAATGGATCTGATGATGGCAGGCCGAAGCATAGTCTCCGGCCAGGGACATGGATTGCCAATATTCCTGACCTGCTTCGGTGTCGAGGTCGAGCCAGGCCAGTTGTTTTGCCCCTGAAGGAAGCTTGCATATTTCCATAGCCAGTTTGGTATAATGACGGGCAATACTGGCACCCAGTCCTCTGGAGCCGGAATGTGAAAGTAACGCCAGGTATTGCCCTGGCGTAATTTGAAGGACATTATCTTCATCCGGTATATTTACCACCCCAAATTCAACAAAATGATTGCCACCTCCGGATGTCCCGACCTGTTCGCGGGCCTTGTCTTTCAACGTCCGCAATACAGGGATTTCATTAAATTCCTGACGCTCTAATACGGGATCATCCATTGGATGTTTGAAGGCTGCATGACCGAAACGTGTGTTCTCAATCAACATGGATTTTAATGATTTCTTACGCTCCTGGAGTTCGGCAGGGGGTACGTCAAAAATTGACAAACACATACGGCACCCGATATCCACCCCAACTCCATAGGGAATCACAGCATTTTCGGTAGCCAGTACACCTCCTATGGGCAATCCATATCCCAGGTGCGCATCAGGCATCAATGCCCCGGCAACCGTTATCGGCAGCTTCATCACCACCTCCATTTGTTGCAAGGCGCCCGCTTCGATACCTTCCACCCCATAGATGGCATATGGCAATTTCCCTTTTTTCAATGTCACTTTCTTTGATTCGCTTTTGGCCAAAATTTCATTGGCAAGCAAACTCAAATGCTCATGTTTTAAGAAATACTCTGGCGTTTCCATGACGCGTTTCAGCATCTCCAGCTTAAATTGCCTGCGTTTACCGCGATAAAATTGTTCCATTAACCGCTGAGCGATGCCAATCAATCGCCCCTCAGGATAACCGATTGCCTTCAAGTCTTTGCCCGTAAGCTTGGAAGTTGACATATACACTTTTGGTTTCTATTCCAATTAATAACAGCACAAATTGATGATTTTAACGACAAATTGTCTTAACGCTCCCGCTTAACAATCTGCCGCTTTATCGCATTAAACGTCTGCATTCAAAAGAACCGTTGCGTGGGAACCTTCAAGAAAAGGTACTTGTTTTTTCATTAGCATCAATATTTTAGTCCTTGTGCCAATTAATTTACATTAAAAATGAATCTTCCGTTCAACGCCGAACAATTTCTGGAAATCTTTCAAAAATACAACACCACACTCTTCCCGATGCAGCTTATTTTATTGGCATCAGGTGTTTTGATGATTGTAATCATTCACTTGCAATTTCATGCAAAAAACAGAACCGTCAATACATTACTGGGTTTAGTGTGGCTTTGGAATGGCATTGCTTATCATTATGCTTTTTTTACCAAAATAAATAAGGCAGCCTTTGTTTTTGCGCTTATTTTTGTGATTCAGGGAATATTTTTCATCATTGAAGCATTTTCGAGAAATAAGGTCCAGTATAAAAACAAGAAATCTATCCGTCAGTACGTCGGCTACATGCTTGTTTTATTTGCTTTGTTTATCTATCCGCTTTTTGGTATAATACAAGGTCACGGCATTCCAGAGACCATCTCGATTGGACTGCCCTGTCCCACAGTAATTTTCACATTTGGAATTTTTATGTTCGCTACCGAAAAATTTCCCAAATATTTATTGATCATTCCCACGATATGGGCGATTATCGGATCTTCTGCCGCGTGGAACTTCGGGATCAGTCAGGATGTGGCATTGATCATTACGGCTTTGGTGGTTGACCTTTGGATTATTTTCATTCATGTAAAAAAAACACCATCTTTTAGTCAGTAACTCAGTGACTTCAAAAATTATCTTTCCGGCTCATTGAGGCCTGCTGACTATTTCAATCTGTCCCAGATAACATTTATATTTAGTAGCAACCGATGTTTCTTTCGGCAGCCCATGCTTGTCGATGAGGTATATCAATGCAGCTTCTGCCGCAGCTCCCATTTCCAGTTCACGGCGATTGACTTTGTCGAATGTATCTGCATCGGAATGATGGTAACCAAAATATCGTTGGGGCTCTGGTTCCAAACCAATTGTTACAGCACCTTGTTTTTGTAGTGGATCTACATCTTCGCCACTCCAGCCAACATTGAGTGTATGGATAAGATAGGGCTCAAACAAAGGCATCCACGACTGCAACTGTTCAACTGAACCCGGAGTACCCTTAATGCTAAATCCAATGGGCGCAAAACCACCTGAATCTGATTCTAATGCTGCAATGTGTTTTTCTCCATTTTTTCTGACTACCTCAGCGTATTTCAAAGCCCCCCTTAATCCATTTTCCTCATTCATAAAAAATATCGCCCGTAATGTGTGCTTTGGCCGGATATTCAATGTCTTGAATAATCGCAATGCCTCCAGGGCATGCATTACGCCTGTACCGTCGTCGCTGGCCCCCTCGCCAATATCCCAGGAATCAAGATGCCCACCCACAGCGATGATTTCCTCCGGGTGTTCCGATCCATAGATCTCTCCAATAACATTATAGGATTGCACATCCGGTAAGAAATGGCAATAGGATTCCATATAGATCTGAGCATTTGGATCGCGGGATAGCAAACTACTCAATTTATCAGCATCCAATGTGCTTAATGCCATGGCTGGAATGTCCGGTGTCGGTTCGCTGGTGCTGTAAGAACCAGTATGTGGATAATTGTCTGTTTCAATGCTCAAAGAGCGGATCAGTACCCCTTTAGCCTGATATTTCCGGGCCATGCCAGCTCCCCTTGTCCTGATCCAATTACTTTCACCATATGCATTGCCCGATGAAATGTACGTCTGGTTCATTGGTACATTCAGAAAAACGATCCTGTCTTTTAGATTGCCTGCTTTACCCAAACTGTCGAGCTCTTTTTGCGAATTTATTTGTATGGTTTTGGCCAAAACACCATCCGGGCCGGTACCTAACGTATTACCGATGGAAGTTACATTCAAGTTAACCTGGCCATATTTTGCAGAAATAAAACGCACTTTTTCCACGTCGCCACGAATCCATCGTGGCACCATCACCGGTTGCAGGTAGACAGTATCAAATCCGTATTGCATCATCTTTTGCCTGCCCCACTCCACCGCCGCCGCCGCTTGCGGAGATCCACTGATCCTGGCTCCAATGTGTTTACACAGAAATTCCAGGTCGTGGTAAGCTTTCCCGTTTGTGAGCGCCTCATCAAAGAACTGTTTGATCATTATCGGATCGCTTTGGGCATAGATCCGGGCATTTACCAATGTAAAAGCGAAAAACGTCACCAAAATCCTTGTTAATCTCATAAGTGTTGAATTAATTTTCGGGTGAACCACAAATTTAAACAATTCCTCCATTGGCAAGACAATCTTTTTTAGAACATGCTTAAAATTTTCCAACCCATGAAATCATCCCGATGGTCAGCGCTGTTATCACTGTGTCTATTATTTCCCGCGCTGTTACATGCCCAGGAAGTTACCCTGGATGCGACTAAAAAAGATCCATTGGTTAATATCCTTAATCTGGATTCTACTTTTGTTTTGGATATCCGGTATGCCACCACCAATAATTTTACCGGCATCAAACTCTATCCTTTTGCAGCTTGTTTCCTCCATGAAAAAGTGGCAGAGCGCCTCGATGTAGTCCAGCGCAAATTACAATCTATGGGTTACGGGCTGAAACTTTTCGACTGCTATCGCCCAATGTCCGTGCAATGGAAAATGTGGGATAAAGTACACGATACACGCTATGTGGCTAATCCGGCCAAAGGATCTAATCACAACCGGGGGTGTGCAGTAGATGTGGGACTGGTTGATATTCATGGCCATGACCTGCCACAACCGACTGATTTTGATGATTTCACTGAAAAGGCCCATCTTGATTATGTGGATATACCCGGACCCGCGCTCAAAAATCGACAAATACTGTATAATGCCATGTACAATGCCGGTTTTGTTCCCTTAAACTCAGAATGGTGGCACTTTTCAGATCCGGGTTGTGAACAATACGGATTAATCGATCTGCCATTTAAGGATCTGGTATTACCCAATTAATTGATCGGGAAATGCAACATTTAGAAATTCAGGAAATTGACATTTTACCTCTGCGTTCAACACTAACCGATCATTTTACAATCGCTACAGGTACCCAAACTTCAGTGGACAATCTTTTGGTCCAGGTTACTCTTGAAAATAATATCACCGGATATGGAGAAATCGCCCCTTTCGAAATGATTACCGGTGAAACCCTGTTGAGCAGCCGCAAAACCGTACTTCAACTGAGCAATCATTTAAAAGGAGTTTCCGCGGCACATTACCGGGCGCTAAGTGCTATGATGGAGGAAAAAATGCCTGGAAATCCAGCAGCGCGCTGTGGTTTGGAAATGGCCATACTCGATGCTTTCAGCCGTTCCCTAAATTTACCTTTGTGGGAACTGATGGGGGCCCGGCAATTATCGAACTTTACGACCGATATTACGATACCTATCTTACCGCTGGAACGATCAGTTGAACTGGCACAGAACTGGACAAAAAAAGGTTTCAATGTATTAAAGATGAAAGTCGGGGCCAATCCCAACGAAGAACTTGAAATCATTCAGCAGATTCACGCATCCTGCAAAAATTGTCAGATTATCCTGGACGCCAATCAGGGATTTGATGACAATGAAGCGTTACTCTTCATTAAAGAAGTGCTTTCTTACGACTGCAATGTGATCCTCTATGAACAACCTTTAGCCAAGGATAATCTGGATGGTCTGTCCAAACTTCGAAAAATGATTCCTGTTCCGATTGTGGCTGATGAATCGGCGCTCACCCGGGAGGATGTCAAAAAGATCATTCAATTCAAAGCTGCCGATGTCATCAATTTGAAGATCATGAAATCCGGCATTATTCAAAGCCTCGACATGGCCCAGGCCGCCTTGACCATGGGACTAAAACTCATGATCGGTGGCATGCTCGAAACCCGCCTGGCGATGGGTTGTTCTCTGGCGCTGGCAGCCGGCATTGGTGGCATCTCCTATTTTGACCTCGACACCCCACTATTAATGCAAAGAGATCCGTTTGTTGGCGGCTATCAATACGATGGGCCTCACCTATTACTTTCAGACGGGCCCGGGCTGGGCGTAACGCTGAAATAAACAATTTTTAAACTGAATATTTGTTTCAATAGTCGAAAACCAGATTTAATAATTTTTTAAAAATCCTGGGGTATAGATACTTTGACCACTGGTGAAAAGTCGCTTTTTCTTGACCAATAGTCAACTGCCTGTACTTTATAACTTCCTGACTTTACACCTGGCCCCCAACTATGTGCAATCCCCTGATCTATTACCGGAGCAGGGTTCACTTTCTGAAAATCATTGCTATCTCCCGATGCAAAATATACATCATAACTCAACATTTGCCCGCCTTCGGTCTGTCCCCATCGCACAAAAACCACCGGCTCTCCTGATAATCCTTTATAAACGCGGGTAGCCAAGATGGTCACTGGTGAAGGGGGTAGTTCCGGTTTTTGAGCAATTACCACGCAACTTACAGAAGCTGGTTTCATGGCGACTTGAATTGTTGCTTGTCCATTGTTGATTTTAAGATTTTCCTGTTCTTTCATTAATTCCGGGTCCTGGTTCGCCCACATTTTCAGGAACTGATCATGGTCCGGAAACTCAGGAGAACTCAGTTGTTGCCAAATGCGATATGGATTGCCGTGTTCCTCATCGATACCATATTGTACCACCACCGGATCTTTCGATTGAAGTCCTTTTAAATTAAGATTTACCATCGCGTCATTGTGTTCGAATGTCAGACTATCATTGTGATTCATTTCCATGGAAGGTTTAATGGAATGATCAAGTGGGAATTCCGGCGAATTGTACAAGGCAATGACGATATCTCCATTTTCATTTTTGGTCGGAATCATGCCCAGTTGTTTTGGTGCAGCATCCATTGTCACATCTGAAAATCGTTCATTTCCCAACATAGCCAACAAACTCATGGCGGTGAGCACTGGTTTTTTGATCATGTAGAATTCGGAAGCCGGATTGAATTGTTCCCTGGGATTTTGAATAAAACGGGCCATGTGCGTCCGTTGGCCCCAAACACCCATGAAGGCATTGTCATTGCTAACCAGTGCAAGGTTGACTCCCAATGAATCCTTAATGATCCGGTCATGGGCATCCGCCGAATGCACAGCAAAAGTAGCATACCAAGGTCCTCCGCGCCACCAATATTCTTTACTCCACCCACTGATAGGATCGGCTTCGTCATTCATAAAGGGAAGATCAGCCAAACCGGGATGATCGTTGCGAATATATTCAATGACCTCCTGCTCTATAGACATCATTTGGGTCACTTGCGCTTTGCGGTGAACGGATATAAAATCCATTTTTATGGCCTTTTCACCAGTAAAATAATTGGTGCCTGTATCGCAATGGGCCAATACCGCCTTGAACATTTCGGACACTCCATGGGCGGTACCGGGGCCACCAAAATGGATGGATGGATTAACTTCCCGAAATGTCGCAGAACAGGCATCATAATAATTCAGATACCCGGGAATACCAAATGGCCAGAAGTGTTGAATATCCGGTTCATTAGTTCCTTCAAAATACCAGGAGTGAATTTCATCCTTGCCGTACCGGTCAAGCAAATGTTCAATGAGTTTTTTTATGAAATCCTTATATGAATGTAATTTCTTATCATTGGTAAAATCATTAAAATAAACTTTATTGAGCTGTTCCTGACCCTGATATGCCGGATCATATAAAGCAGATTGTGCTGTCCAGGTGGAGGAAGGGTAACCCATGACCTCGAATATAGGTTTAAGACCTCGTGTAGTAAATTGATCGAGTACACTGTCCAGTTTTGCCCAGTTGTACACGACATTGGGTGTTCCAATATTTTTCGATCCTACCAGATTGAGCAGGTAATGTGGCCTGATGTACCGAATACCATGTTGATTGACCGCGGCCAGATTATCCAGTTTAAATTGCATGGATGGCACCAGGGCCATTTCAGCCGGTGTGTAACCGGTCGAAGCCCAAAAATGCTGCAAAGGTTTAGTGGGGCCGCCTACATTGATGGTCCAGTCGACATTTATTTTATCGTGTTGCGATTTCTTTTCGGATTGACAAGCAACCGTTGCGATAAGAAACACAAAAATCAAGTTTTTCATTTTGAATGTATTTAAAAATGAGATGATTTGATCGGTCTTGATTATTTTTTTCAAACTAAATTTTATGCCGATAAATGCGACTTCATCGTGTTGTCCATATGGAGTCCCATGGCCTGCGCTGCCTGATCTCCATTATTGTTTTTTATTGCCTCAAAAATGGATTCATGTTCCAATAAGGCATCTTTCGGACGATTGTTCCGGCAGGTATCGAACCGTTTCGACAAGTAATTGATCTCCGGAATCAGTATGGCTGTCATTGATCTGAGCACCGGATTCTTACTGAATTCAGCAATTTTCAGATGGAAGATCATATCTTCATTCATGGCGTCTTCCCCTCGGTTAACTTTGAACCGATAATTATCCAGCGCCTGAGATAATGCGTTGATTTGTTCCGGTAATATTCTTTCTGCACAAAACCTGGCCAAATTGATTTCCAGTACTTTGCGGGCTTCAAAGAAACTCTTGAAATCATCTGCCTCCATGCTCAGCACATTCGCGATCAAGCCCTCAATCAGTTGGACACCGAGATTGGCGACCACTGTTCCACTTTGAGCGTAGGTTTTTAAAATACCATAAAACTCCAGTTTTTTAATGGCTTCCCGAACATGTCCGCGGCCTGTTCCCAGTTGCTCCGCCAATTGCCTTTCCGGTGGCAAGTGATCACCCGGTTTTAGTTTCCCTGAAGAAATCAACTGCCTGATCTGCCGAATGATGATATCCGAAGGTTTTTGAACTTCTATCTTGTTGAAATGCTTAATATCCGATTTGATCGATTCCATGGTTTTACCAAATGATTAATTGAATGTCTCAAAATTGGGATCATTGACGGCCAAGTCATAACGCCGGCTCTTTTGGGAATGGGCGACCATCACCCAAAAATAACAGCTTTTCATGCCTGGAATACTCACGGTGGGATGGTAACCTTCGGGAATAATCACGAAATCACCAGTCGATACAGGATGTACCGCTTCAACCTCACCTGGATAACGCGATGACAAATGCAAGGCAAATGCCGGACTGGGAATATCAAAATAACAATATACTTCTTCCAGATCTTTGCTGTGTTGGTGGGGAGGCCAACTGGTCCACCGGCCATTTTCACCTTCGGTAATCCCACAGATCAACCTGGAACCTGCATCTTGTTGAGCGAGCGTCATAAAAACCTCACGCTTATAAGGCGATTTACCATGTATTTGATGGATATCGCCAATCGGCAACGATAAATCATATTGACGTATAAAATAATGTCCAACGCCTTCAAATGGCCCGCCGCCAATAAACATTACCAAATCTTCCAGCGCCTCTATTTGAAGTTTTTCTCCGGCAGGCAAATAGAAACTATCGCGAATGTTTAATGTATGTGATTGATTACCACGATCTAATTGGGCATTTCCATTGATGACAATACCATTAAGTTCGAGTTCATTATCGAAAAGAACGTAAGATTTTCCTTTAGAAAGATTCAATCGAAAGATCCTGGTGACTTTACAGACACTATTTTCCGGTGAAACCACGGTATGAAAACCTTCTTGTTCAGGGCTGGAATATTTCCAGTTTTTGGGATGAAATATTTCTTCAGACATCAATATTCAACGCTTATCAAATTGGAATTTTGGCAATTGGTTTACCAATCTAATGAACATATAACTATAATGCAATTTGAACTAAATATTCTATTGGTTCTATGCCTATACACTTTGTTTCAAAGGAATCAAGGACGAAATAAGATCTCATAATAGATCAATGCCGGAATGTGGTGACGAATATAAAAATATGATTGGCCCCCAAAAAGTTGTCTTCTACTCTTCGACCTTCCAGGCCCTTCTTAAAAAATCGATCCAGTTTGCATTCAAAATGTTATTGATATCTTCGTCTGTGTATCCCCTTTGTTTCAGCAGTTCTTCCAACTTTTGCAGATCGGAAATGGTTTCGAGATCATATGGGCATTGTTCTTTACCAAATGCGCCATCGAGATCGGTACCAATCCCAACACATCTACTATTCCCTGCTAATTGACAAATGTGATCCAAATGGTCGATCAATACCTCCAAATTAACGCCTTTCCCACTTGGTGTGGATTCACCCCTCTTCCACCCGGGTACCATCATCCAGGCATCCAGTGCGCCTCCAATTACAGCCTGACGCTGGACAAGTGCCTTGATTTGTTCATCATTTAATTGACGGTTGTGGTCAACAAGAGCCCGGCAATTACTGTGACTGGCCCAAACCGGACCGCGAAAATAATCCAAAGCATCCCAAAAACTATCGTCACAGAGGTGCGTGACATCAAGAATGATGTTCATTTCTTCCATGGCTTCCAGCAACCTTTTCCCTTGGCTATTCAATCCACCCGTTGCATCGGTACCATTCGCATAAACACCAGGTCCATAATGTGCAGGTCCCAATGCTCTTAACCCCTGGGCATAAGCATGCGTCAATTGATCCATATTAAAAATGGAATCAGCACCTTCGAGACTTAAAATGTAACCAATGGGTTTATCTTCTTTATCCGGATTATTTCCCCAATAATTAAGATGATCCTCGAGACCTGCCAGGTCTTTGATCTGTCTTAAATGGCCCTCTTCTTCCATTGCGCGATACCATGCTAACTGACCTTGTGTTTGTGCCCAGGCCTGTTGCTGCGAAAACCATCCCGGTAACGGATTGTCCGCTGAAACATAACGGGCTATTTGTGTTGCCACAACAATCCCAACATTGCCTTTCCTCAATTCCGGAAATGCCACAGTGCCCTTGCCTCGGTCAGGTTTATCGGCCATGCCTTCCTCCCGTTTACGTATCTCAAGTACGGACTGTCTAAGATCCCGGTTCCATTCCATGGCATTCATGGCCAGATCGAGATGGGCGTCAAATATCAACTTCATAGATGTCTGATTATTGGTTAAATAGTGATCTTCCGATCTCTCGAAACGATCTTCCAGGAATTCACTACCTGGTTTTTTCGTACAATATTGGCCTCCTGATATAATGCAACGGTAGGGCAAATATGCACTGGAATTCCGTAAAACACCTGCCCCGGTTTGTACTTAGCACTTTCAGGCACTTTAGCTACAAGGTGCTCTTCACTTTGACCTACGGGATTAACATCCGGTGCGTTTAAAAAATGTACACGAGGTAACGGATTTTCTGCAGCAATTGCTTTATGTCCCAAATCAAGACAAATGGTATCTTTATCGATTATTGATATAACCCTGGTTATCACGAGAGCGGCAATTTTAAAGGTCATATCCGGAAACATGTGCTGGTATCCCCAGTCCCACAACAGGCTGGTACCCGGGCTACACTCGACCTCTGCCCTATGCGCATGTATCGGAAATGTTGGCGATCCTCCGGCAACTATAAGCGGTTCCCGGTCAAATATTTCGAGGTATTTTGCTTTAAGGTCCAACACAGGAAAAAATGCCTCATCGCATCGTCGCTGACGAACATTTAAATCCTTATCGCGAATGTGACCATCGTACACATGAAAGCCTTTTAAATCCAGTCCCCGGAGTCTGTGACAAAATTTCATCAACTCAATGGCTCCTTCACCAGGTTTTATCCCGGTACGGTCCATACCCACATTAAGATCGATCAGTACCTCTATCTGTGATCCTGCCATTGCAAATTGCCCGGCCATCGACCCGGCGGTTTCAGGATTGTCAATAATGGTCGAAAACTCGGTGTCAGGAAACATTTGTGCCAACGACAATAATCGCCCGATCTTCGGGCCAATGGGCTGGTAAGCCAGCAAAACGTCCTTCACCCCAGCGTTACCAAGCATTTCGGCTTCGCTTATCGTAGCACATTTGAATTTATGAATACCATTTTTTTGCTGCATCTGAACAATTTCCGGCATTTTATAGGTCTTTACATGTGGTCTCAATTTTTCCACTGATCCCACCATATCAACCATCAAACGAATATTGTATTCCACGCGTTCGGGATAAACCAACAAGGCAGGGCTGTCTATTGCATCAATGTTTTCAACAATATACCAGTCTTTATCTTTTATCATTATAACGAGAGGTACGGTTAATTTTATTCTAATTCAAATAATGCCTCTATTTCCACTGGAATTTGTTCCGGCAAACTTCCCATGCCCACGGCACTTCTAACACCCACCCCGTTTTCAGCGCCAAAAACTTCCACAAACAACTCACTGCAACCATTAATGACATAAGGATGCCTGTCGAAATCCGAAGTTGCATATACCATCCCCAGCACCTTGATCACCCTTTTGATCCTGTTCAGATCACCGAGATTTGTTTTCAGGGTCGATAATATAGTAAGACCTGCCTGTCTTGCCGCCAATTTACCTTCATCTGCGCTGAGATCTTTTCCAACGCATCCTTTCATTAAACTGCCATCTCTTTTAACGGGACCGTGACCGGAAACATAGACATATTTCCCGTCGATCAACATCGGCTTGTATACTCCTTTCGGTGCCGGAGCGGGAGGCAATTCAAGATTTTCCAATATTTTATTATAATCCATAATTTAAAAATTCGAATTGTTTGAGCAAGTTAAAATTCAAATTAAGGTATTCAAAACAAGAACAATGATCAAACCCAAAACGGCAATGATCGTTTCCATCGCTGTCCAGGTTTTCAAAGTATCCACCACAGACAAATTAAAATATTCTTTGAATAACCAAAACCCACCATCATTGACGTGTGAAAATATCAAACTACCAGCGCCAAGACTGATAACCATCAGGTTCGGATCGACGCCTTGTTGAGCTGCCAGTGGGGCGATTATCCCGGCTGTAGTCAGCGCGGCAACGGTGGCTGATCCCACGGAAATACGTATTAAAGCAGCAATGCCCCAACCCAATATCAATGCTGATATGCCAATTCCCTTCAGGGAGTGTGCTATAAAAGTACTCACTCCGCTGTCTGCTAAAACCTGGTTCAATGCTCCTGCTCCGCCGATGATCAATAATATCGGTGCAATTTCTTTCATGGCTTCTCCAATATCAGTCATGGCTTTTCCTAGATCAATACCTCTTCGCAGGAGTAAAAAATACATGGCAACCAAGGCAGAAATGAGCAGGGCCACCACCGGGTCTCCAATAAAATTAAGTATTCCCCTGCCGGGAATATCGGGCGCAATAAATGCTTTTGATACCGAAGACACGATCATCAGAAACACAGGCAAAACCGCCACAGTCAAACTGAGCGAAAATGATGGCATATGATCATGCTGCTCGATAAGCTCCGGATCATAAAACGCTTTTAAAGGTTTGGGATTAAACCCTTTAAGATATCTGGAGAAAAATAATCCTGCAATAAGTATGCAGGGAATACCAACCACGAAACCATAAACCAGGGTTTTCCCCATATCTGCATGAAAAAGCTGCACCAACGATGTCGGCGCGGGATGCGGGGGCAATAGTCCGTGGGTAACAGACAAGGCAGCCACCATGGGCAATGCCACATAAATGATCGGAAGTTTCGTACTTGCCGCAAGCGTGAAAACGATGGGCACTAAGATTACAAAACCTACCGCAAAAAACATGGGAATGCCAATAAAAAAACCGGCCAGCATCAACGCCCAACGCAATCGCTTATGCCCCAGATATACCGTAAAATGATCGGATATGCTGTGGGCAGCACCGCTTTCAGCCATTGTTTTCCCAATAATTGCCCCAAAGCCCAGTATTAATGCCAGCGATCCTAACGTATTGCCCAAACCTTTTTGAACCGAAACCGATACAGTTTCCGATGACATGCCTTCAGCCAGACCAACGGCAAATGAAACAATAATGAAGGCTAAAAATGCATTGAAACGCCAGTAAGCGATCAGCAGGACCAACACAATTATCCCCAATACAACAACGATAAGTGGCATATGATCAAATCAATTGGGGTAAATTAAAAGAAAATATTGATACGGGATGGAAAAAATTTATTATTACTGAAGTTAAAAAGAACAATGCAGATGTTTATTCATATGGAAGTATTAAAATCAGGCTGATCCAGGCGCTCTCTCTAAAAATAAGAGAAAGGCAACATCCCCAAAGAAATGTCAACATAAGTTACCCGAAATCAGCCCTTTTTTGGATATATTTTTCTTTCATGTTTATGATTCTTGAAGTTGAATGCAGTCGTTTGCAATCAGAAAGAACAATTAAATTTACCACCTGCTTTTTAAACTGTAAATGTTTGGAAAAAATTCCAAATTCAGCAGGAATATTTAAAGTTGGATGTGATCATAAACGATTGAATCAACCAAAATTTTTCTACTAAACAGCCATTGTTTCTTTCTTATCATGCGTGATTTTCGTGCCCAGTACATTCAGAAAAGCTGCCAGCCATTTTGGATGACCCGGCCATGCCGGCGAAGTTACCAGATTACCATCGATTACCACTTCGGTGGCGGGCACGTCAACATATTCACCTCCTGCCAACTTCACTTCGAGACCTACTGCAGGATAGCAAGTTAATTTACGTCCATGCACTACATTTGCGGCAGTTAAAATTTGTATGCCATGACAAACAGCGGCAATCGGTTTGTTGTTTTCAGCAAAATGCCGGGCAATATCCAGCACCTTTTTGTTAAGTCTGGTATATTCAGGAGCACGACCTCCGGAAATCACCAAAGCATCATAATCTTCGGGTTTAACCTCACTGAATGTAGCATTGAGGGTAAAATTGTGCCCTCGTAGTTCACAATAGGTTTGATCTCCAACGAAATCATGCACAGCAGTAGCGACAGTTTCCCCTTTCTTTTTATCAGGACATACAGCATGCACGTCAAAACCTACCATTTGTAATGCCTGAAAAGGCACCATCACTTCATAATCCTCTACAAAATCACCAGCAAGCAATAAGATTTTTTTACCCATGATTTTAATTTTTTTTGGTTAACACTAAAGTTGAAGTTAGTAGTATCATAACAAATAAAAATTGCGATTGTGTTGGATTTTTTCAATTAATTTATGTGCTGCCGTCAGTTTTATGGCTTAGCGATTTTCAAGCCACTGTTCAACTTTGGCATGATGATAATTATAATACCAAAAAAAAGGCGATCGGACTGACCGCCTTTTTATTAAAGGGTTTTAATTTATTAAGCAATGACTAATGGTTCAATTTCATCGGAGTGATCGTTACTTTAATCATGTCACTCACATCAGGATAGGTAAATCCATCATTAACCATCATGACATGGCCATTTTCAGTAGCTCCGGTATTTGGCCCGGTTTGTCTTGGTGCCTGGTCATTTCCAGCACCTGGATATTGGTTGACTTCAGTACCCGCATCCCACAATTTTATTTTGGAGGTAATATTTCCGTTAATCGGAGTAACATTTTCAAAAAGTGCAATGCCCTGATCTCTGGGCGAGAAGAAGAGATCGTTACTCTGACCGAGCATCGAAGCAAATGACAAGTGATCACCTTTTCTCGCATCAAACATAAATTCGAATTTTTGTCCAGGCATAATCGGTCCCGGAGTAGTTGCCCCTACTGCAGTATTAAAAATGCCGTGCGTAGAGATCCCCATCATTCCCTCAAGCGATGCATCCAGCACAGCAGGATTTGCATCTTCAGCCAGCGCCTCCAAGCCATCACCGCGATCCATTTCTCCATCAGTAAAAACAGGCATCACATCTTCGTCATGTACAACATAGATACCAGGAGCCACCGGTGAAACGTATCCTGTTTCCATTTCAAGCTGATCGCCCAAAATAGAATTATTTGCATCTTCTGCCAACGCTTCCAATCCCGCCGATGCAGGTTCGCCTGCAGTGAACAACGGCATGGCATCGCCGTGAATGACCCAAACATTTGGCGCTAGCGGAGTTTGAAAACCGTACATGTCCGAAACATTTTTAACAGTGACCGTGAACATTGTGCCTCCGTCATTTTCAATCATCACGTTAATCACTTCGTTATCCGGTGGATATGTAAATCCATCATTCACATCGGTGATCAATTTTACCGTACCGTTTTCATCAGCACCGGTATTTGGCCCTGACTGTCTCGGAGCCTGGTCAGGTCCTACGCCTGGTTCCTGGTTAACTTCGGTTCCCGCATCCCACAAATGAACCATATCGGTAATATCACCCGACAAAGCATTTCCCATATCATCATATAAAGCAATGCCGTGATCATCTGGCGCATAGAACAGGTCATTTGATTGGCCAAACATGGTTGCAAATGAAAGAAAATGCCCTTTACCGGCATGAAATGAAAATGATTCGGAACCACCCGGCATAATGATATCCGTTTTACCAGTCATGAAAAACATTTTCGGTGCAAACACATTTTCAATGGTCACTTTAAAAGTTGCTTTGGCTTTTGGTAACATATTTTCATGCTTTTCACAAGCAGAAAATGTGAGCATTACCGCAAGAATCACTGCTGAAAGAACGATTGCAATTTTATTCATAGGAAGTCATAATTTAGTTAGACATGAGGCAAAATTATGGATACATCAATCGTTAAAATGTGGCGCAGATCACATTTCAGGAAAAATGAGCGGCATTTGTATTAAGGACGACAAAGCCCCTGAAAACCTACTAATAAAACAATATCCGATATTTATTTGGTCTATTAATCAAAATTCCGCCTGGGATTCGAACCAGTGGAGGTCGGCTATGTGAATTTTATTTCTGGAATAATCCAGCAACCCTTCTTTCCTTAATTGATTAAAGATCTTAGTGACAGTTTCTCTTTTGGCGCCGATCAGGTCGGCAATATCTTTTTGGGTGAAATTATGCTCCAATTCGTAATGACCACCTTTTCTTACCGCTTCTTCCGGAATCATATCATTGATGAATTCAAGCACGCGTGATTTGCTATCTTTATAAAACAATCGCTCCAGGCGTCTTTCAAGTTTTTTGAATCTAAATCCAATGATCTTGTAAACCTTCAGACTAAAGCGCTGGTCCTTTCGCATTAAATCGTACATGGTTTCGCGATTCAGCGGACACACCAATGTATCACTGCTGCATGAAATAGCGGATTCTTCCCGTTTTTGCTCACCTAAAATTGCCTTTTCTCCAAATAGTTCCCCTTTGGAAAGAATAGCTTTTACAACTTCTTCCCCGTCTTTGGTGTAGTGTACAATTTTAACTTTTCCCTTGCCAACCATATAGATCTGGTCAGCTTGATCATCTTCCATATAAATGAAATCGCCCTTTCCGAAATTTAAAAAATGCTTTTTAGAATATTCTTCAATCTTGTGGGGGCAGAGTATTCTGTACAAATCAACATGTTCAAAATACCATATATTTTCCATTCAGATTTTTGCTTTATTCCGCTGTAATAAAGGCAGTATTTTTTATTCCTCCAGAACCAATGAATCCATCAGTCATTTACCTCAATATCCAACCATCAAAATTAATTATAAATCCACATTTATCGAATAATCCTTTCTTATTAATACATATTAATACATAATAAAAATTCTTTACCGGTAACTTTATAAATACTTAAACGTTTATTAATTTTGAACAATTAAGCATCAAGAGCTACCAAACCCGGTTAAATATCGGGTGAGGGTACGGCAACCGAGCGCTGGCCGCCACGGTGCCCAAATAGATGCGCGGAGGAAACCGAAAAAAGGTCAGATTCCTTCCAATCATCAAAAATCCTCAATCTCTTGGTGTGGTAAATGTTTTACTGTAAAATGATTTATCACGCTATGGATTATTCGATCAAAAGTGCAGTACCGGATGACATCGGCAAGAGTTGGAAAAACCAGCAGAATTTTCCGCCTTATCTGGGCTTCGGTATTCTAAACAAAAATTCCTTTTCCGGGAATCCGGACAATTTCCAGGCCGATTATCTGCTGGACAATCAACTGGTCCACCGACTGGAAGTTTCACAACGACAGGTAGTTTTACGCCATTATTTTGGCCAAACCAATTTAGGGCAATATGTGTCGGATTCACTGGAATTTGCAGTTAATACCGGATTCCAGCAGTTAAATTTCACGCAGGATCCGAGATATAAATATCTGCTAAATAAGATCGCTTCGTGGGAAAATGTGCATTATTTGCCACCCGAAGTATCTTCTCCAACGGCACATTCCATTATATCTCCCGCCGTTATGCTCTACAAATTTCGGGTGGTCGTCACTCCGGAAAATGAAGCTTTCTTAGAAACATTTTTACAGAAGTTGAATGCCAGCAACAGAATCACCAACGCCGACGGCCTTGAATACTTACACCTGGAAGATCTGTATTACAGCCCGATCCTGTATTTAACAGACTCCGGCGTAGTAGAATATGAAAGGGTAAAAGTGCTGGAAATGAGCACCATGCTGGCATATTTGCCCCTGGCGATCGAAAAAATCCAGGCAAGTCGCCTTATTAAAAATGGATGGCCTTATCGCATGATTGTACACGATCATACCAGGCAAACCGACCGTAAAAATCCTGACTTTTTTCAGGGGCAACAGTCAAAGGGATTCAAACTATATTATATCCCGGAGAGAGGGGTCATCAATCATTTTCCCCTGGATCAGCTAATTCTTGCTTTTGCTTTGGCCTGCCAAAAATTAAAGGAATCCGGGAAAATTCTTTGAGCAAGACGCTGGATCTGCGTTGTACATTTTCTCTGCACTAACTGCGAACTAAACAGAATGTAACCTGTACAGTTATTAAAGCTGTGGCATATTATGGCAGAAGTTCGACGAAATGGCTAAAAAGTCATTTGATGCTTGTGAAAATAATGGTTTTGCGTTCAGACTTTCTATCACTGTCCGGGACCAAATGCTGTGATATTGTTCGTATGATTTTAACGCCTTTTCCAGATTTTGCCATTCAATAAATTTGTTTTCGACCGACGAAAAAAATGAGTGTATGAGTCAGAAAAATCAAAACTTTTTCCACCAATTAAATAACCAGGATCTTAAATTTATTTGCTGACCGCAACCAGAAAATTGATTGTCTAACATTTCAATAAAGCAATCTCTATGGAATATGGCTGCCAAAGCTTTTTATTGTGCCAAGAATATCATTAAGTAAATGGGTCATCATATTTACCGTCGTGTCAGCCTCGATGTTGCAATTGATCGATACTTCCATCGTGAATGTGACGTTGAGCGATATGATGGGCAACCTGGGCGCCACACTCATGCAAATTGGCTGGGTTGTAACGGGTTACGCCGTGGCAAACGTAGTGATGATCGTGCTTTCAGGTTGGCTGAGTTATAAACTGGGGCGCAAGAATTATTTCACTGGCTGCATCATTCTCTTTACCGTAGCATCTTTCTTTTGTGGCAATGCCCACACAATCACCGAGCTTATTATTTTTCGAATAATCCAGGGATTTGGCGGCGGAGGCTTGTTGTCCACCGCGCAATCCATATTGATCGAGTCATTCCCGAGGGAAGATATTGGGATGGCCAATGCCATCTTTGGTATGGGCGTGATCATCGGACCCGCCATAGGACCGACACTCGGAGGCTATATCACCGACCACCTATCGTGGCACTGGGTCTTTTTCATCAATATTCCCATCGGCATTGCAGCGACAATCCTGTCTCTTTCCTTTATTAAAAATTCCAGAGAAAAATTTAAGACCGGCCATTTCGACTGGCTAGCGTTTGTGCTTCTCGTGGCTGCCATCTTTTCCATCCAAACAGTATTGGAAAATGGTGAGCGGGAGGATTGGTTTTCGACAACTTATATTACGGCCCTCACCGTTGTGAGCATTTTGGCTGCCATCTTTTTTATCTGGCGCCAATTGACCACCGAAAGTCCGATACTGGATCTCAAACTATTAAAATATTATCGCTTTAGTACTAGAATATTTTTTGCGTTCATGCGCGGTTTTGGACAGTACGCTTCAATCTTTATCATCCCGGTATTTTGTGAGGAAATTTTAGGCTATACCGCAGAACAGACGGGCTGGCTGCTGATGCCGGGCAGCATAGCGGCAGGATTGGCCATGCCCGTGGTGGGCAGACTTATGAAAATCAAAAAATTGTCGCCGATCTTGCTCGCGGCTACCGGCTTTGTGCTGTACATCATTTTCTTAGAGATGGTCTCGGGAATGACCTTATCCACCAGTGCTGATAATTTTTTCTGGCCTATTGTTATTCGTGGAATCGGTGGCGGATTTTTGTTCAGTCCCATGGTGTCTCTTACTGTTTACGATCTCAAAAACGTTGAAATGCCACAGGGGACAGCCTTTCTGAATATGGCCCGTCAGTTGGGTGGCTCTTTTGGCATTGCCATCATGACTACTTTTATTACCGTACGCACCGTTTACCACTCCAGCATTCTACATCAATATGTCACTAACTACAGCAATCCCGCAATCAGACGCCTGCATTCTTTCATCGACCTGTACTCGGCTAAAGGTTTTGAACAACACGCGGCGAAATTGCATGCGCTGGCTCTATTGCAGCGACAAGTGGAAGAACAGGCACGCCTTCTTTCTTATAATGATGCTTTCTATATTGTCGGCGTTTTTTTTATGATCTGCCTTCCTTTGTTGTTACTGTTTGTGCGTAGAAATAAAAATTTGGCGCAATAGATATAGTAATTCATTTGCTTTTACGCTTTTCAAAATAAAAAACGATAAAAGGCCGCCCTTCCGCAGCCTTTTACTTTTGTCGTTTGATAAGATCTCGCTATTTGAAGCTGACCTCCAAATCGGCAATTTCTTTTGGATTATAAGGACTGAGCGTTGTGAGTCTTACAGCCAATTGATCATAATCGGGTCCCGGCGAGGCACCTCCCTGAACGAAGCCGTGTTGGTCAAAGTAACCCGGAGCACCGGTATTGTACAAGAAAGCATCGATACTTTTCTGGCTGATGTTCGGCCACAACGCGTAGATCTCGCGGGTGAATACATTTTGAATAGAATAATAGTTGAGCAACTTATCGCGGCCCGGTTCATCGAGATTGCTGGGAGGCAGACCCACCTCGGCTACACCGATGTGGACATTATCATTTCCCGAGGCGACGAACGCCCAGTTAAATCCAACATCTCCAGTGAAGAATGTGGCATTCGGGTGATTTGAATTTCCATAAACATCGATCACGTCACCGCTTTTACCGGCAAACATCTTTAAGGTACTCATGGAATAAGGATTGTCCAAAGGATCGGCAACAGGCAAATCAACGATGGAAACCAGCATATTGGCTTCATAACCATATTCTCCGGCTTCACTGTAGTCAATTCTGAATAATGCATCTTTCCAGTCGCCTGTTTCATTTTTGTTCATATTCGACGGCTTGAAAATGGCGACCCCTTTAATCGGCTGACGATTCCAAAAAATCTGCAACCCATTTCCGCGATCAGGCTGCGATTCAGATTGCGCATCGGTAATGGTTAATTGAAATTCCCAGGTTCGGCCATCATAACTGGCATCTTTGACTACCTCGAGATTTTTAACCATGCCGTCATCGTTGCTTTCAAATGATAAACTCATCGGTTTATTAATATGATATATTGCGATGCCCCGAATGATGTCCTCGACAATCTCCGAGGCACTTTTCCCAACTTCGATGAATGTCCCGAGATGGCGATAGATAGCGTTACCTTGCAATGTATCGATCCCTGCAGTACGGCCATTGGTGACAACATCACTGCTGAGACTGGCTGGAATGTCTACTTTGAATCGTTCGGGCAAAATACTGCTGTCCTGATTGGGCATTTCTACCGGGTCATTGCACGAAAAAATGGCGAAGACCGAAGCTGTTAAAAATAATGCTGATAATAATTTCTTTGTTTTCATGATCTCAATTTTTAATATGATTCAACATGTGTTTCATTTGGTTTAAATACACTCCTAACACACCACAGCAGAAATATACCCTGACTGATCATGAAAAAAATTTTAAAATTATTTATAAAATGCTGGTGATCTGGTAATTAATTTAATGCCTGGATGATTGTCGTATCTGAAACTACCGTTGAAACCGCGAAAAATCCAACGGCACCTTCACTGAGATTGGTGATGACATTGCCCTTCTCCACATCAAAAATACTCCCCCGCCATTCAGTTTCGGAAAGCATGGTGCGCACGAATGCCTGCTGGGCATCGGACATTGAATATTTTTTCCGCAATACAATTGAACCAACCGGGAAAGTGACTGGCGCTTTCTCGGGTTTAAAGATCTGATTAACATCTAAGGTCTTTAAAGTATAGTATACCAGCCTCGCAGTGGTTTCCTGAAATGGCCTGTCCTGATAGCCTGTCAAATAAGACCAGGTGATCCAATTTTCCGTTTTTGATGCATCGTCGGTATCCTGATAAATAATTTCATACTGATCTTCAACGCCCGTTTTTCTGTAGGTCAATGGTTTTAAGGGTTCCACCGGCACCATCGCTGCACTGGCGGTGTACGATTTGCCTTTATAGTCTATGTATAAATAATAAGTTTTGCCAACAACAGCCTGCAACGTGTCGGAATGATAAACACCAGAACCTGAAGGATATTCATAAAGCTTGGTGGATTTGCTGCCATCTCCTACCACAACCAAAGCCCCGGAAACAGCGGGAAACGGCCCATTCAAATCGGCAGTGGGCCTGGACAACTTCACGGTGTGCGATGTCCTTTCATTGGTAAACAACCCCTCCACAACTAGTAAATCGGATGGATTGGTTTTTAAAGCCCAATCTGTCTTTTCCTCACAAGCGGTAATCATGCCCAATCCAAATAAAACCAATGCCAACCAACTTTTCATATCTTGAAACTATAACTTACTGACGGAATGATGTAATACACAAAGGACTTATAAGGCACCATTTCCGGTTGGGGATAAAGGTCCGACGGCACCCTGAGATTGCCATTGTCCAATTCAATTTTATTAAAATTAAGGTACACGGGATTTTTATGACCATAAAAATTGAATATTGAGAATATCAGACTGTGCCGATATCGCCTGTTCGGATTGCTCAGGTTTACTGTAAGCGCCACATCCAATCGTTGATAATCGGGCAATCTGTCATTGTTTTTGTTGCCATAAAGGGGAACAGTTTCCCCGTCATACTGATAAAATCCAACCGGTGTTGTAATGGCTGATCCTGACGAAAATATCCAATTAGCAGAAAAATTTGTTCTTTTTCCCAATTGCTCGGAAAGGGAAAGATTGACTTCCTCTGGCCGGTCATAGGCGGCGGGGTATTCAATATTATTGTTGACCCCCAATATGGTGCGAAAGGTCCTTGAATAATTATAGGATATCCAACCTTGCAAAGTCCCTGAATTTTTACGAAGCATTATTTCCAATCCATACGCCCTTCCTTTCCCAAATCGAAGGTCTCCTTCCATTAATGGATTTAATAACATATCGGCATGGTCTTTATAATCGATCTGGTTTTGAAGCCATTTATAATACCCTTCAATGCTCAACTGGTATTTATCGTGGCCAAAATCCAGAAAATATCCAGCGCCTGTCTGGTCACAATATTCCGGTTTGATATTAGGCCCGCTTGGCAACCACACTTCAAAATTGGTGAACGGACTGATCGTATTGGAAATCATATGAATATTTTGAACAGTTCGTGAATAATAGGCCTGGACGGCATTGTTTCTGTCAAAACTATAATCCAAAGAGATCCTGGGCGATAATACGGTATAATGATGGTAAACCTGCCCCTGGTTGTAATCCTGATTGCCAATCAATTGATGATCTGCATCAAAAAAGTATTCTGTAGCTGCCCCGACATTCAACCAATTCACCAAACGCAATCCATACTTAATGGCAATCTGATCACTAAAACGATGTTCGCTGCCGGCATACAATACCAGTTCACTGGCATTTCTTTTGGACACTAATGGAACATCGGCAGGATGATTACCATTGCCCGCTTCATAATTACCGGGATTAAAGTCATGTCCACTCAAAGAAAATCCAAAAAGAATGGTCAATTCCGGGTTGATAAAATAGCTGAAATCAGTCTTCAAACTCAGATTGGCAATATGCGAATTCCAGCGGTTATTTTGTGAAACAGAAGTATACAGATTGTAATCATATTTGCTGGTATAAAGCGTGGTATTGGAAAACAATTTCTGGTTGAAAATATGGTTCCATCGAATGGTACCGGCAAAATTACCCCAGGATATTCCCGAATTATCGGCGCTGTAATAATCTTTGCCCGAATAAAATGAAATGTACAGCCGGTTGTTTCGGTTGATCTGAAAATTCATCTTACCGTTCAGATCAAAAAAATAAAGATCGGAAAGATTGCTATTTAACTTTTTCCCAATCCAACGGATCTGAGAAAACCGTCCCGACAGAAAATAAGAGCTGTAATCCTTTTTGACCGGACCTTCCAGCGCCAGTCTTGATGAGATCAACCCGATAGTCCCGTTCATTCCAAAATGCTTCTGGTTTCCATCTCTGGTTTTAATATCGATGAGTGAGGATAATCGGCCACCTTGTTGTATCGGAATATCTCCCTTGTATATTTTAATATCTTTTGCCGCATCAGGAATAATGGTAGAAAAAAGACCAAGCAAGTGCGCCGGGTTATAGATTGGTGCTTCATCCATTAAGATCAAATTCTGATCTCTGGCACCGCCGCGAACATGAAACATGGTAGAACCATCGGCCGCCATTTTAATGCCAGGTATCGACTGCAATGACTTGATCACATCAAGTTCACCCATCAAGGCAGGCCCTTTCACCATATTATCAGGCTTATAATCCACCTTGGTGTTTTCGGCAATTTCAAGCTTATTGGCCGACATTGTGGCATTCACTACAATTTCCTTCAACACTGAAATATCCGGATCAAGGGCAATATCAAAAGTCAGATTCTCTGCCAACGTCCGATGCATCATCTGTTTTTTATATCCAATGTAAGAAGCCTCGAGATCAAAAGTACCGGAAGATATGGTCAGGGAATAAAAACCGTAGGCATTGGTCATGGCCCCGGTGCCCAGTTGGGGCAGGTAAACCGTAGCCCCAATCAGTACTTCTCCATTGGAATTATCGCGTATGGTTCCACTGATCGTAATTTTCTTCTCCTCGTTTACTACTTGCGGTGATAGCCTGGTTTGTTCTTTTTCATCCTCCCGCATTGGACGCAACACAATTTGTTTTTCAACCAGACGAAATTCAATCTTTAAAGGATGCAATATGGCAGCCAGTACGTGTTCCAGGGATTGATCGTTAGCATAGAACGTTACTTTTTCCTGAACGGGTATGAGTTTACGACTATAAGAAAATTTCAGATTCACCTGCTGCTCGATGGACTTGAGTACCTTCCCCAGCTTTACATTTGCAACCTGCACATGCACTTTTTGCTGCAGCGGATCTCCTTGTGCAAATGCCTTATTTACTGGTCCTGAAAAAATAAAAAGCAGCAGCAAATAAAGAACTCGGGGAATCTTGCATGGATAAATGGTTACTTTTTGAATCATATAATCAAATCAACAACCTTCTCCAGAAAGCACTATTTTATCTCCTTTTCGTTTTACCTCAATGTTAAAAGTAGATTCGATCACTTTCAACACGGCATCCAACGACTGACGGTCGAATGTAGCAGTCAGCGGGCATTGGCCCAATGTTTCATTCCCGACCGAAATATTGGCGTGATAAGCATTGCTCAATATTTCAGTCACTGTTTTGAGGTCCGTATCTTCGAAAACAAGTTTGTGTGTTTTCCAGGCATCAAAATTGATATCATTATTCTTTAGCTGGGTGAGCTTTCCCTGATTGTAAATGCCTTTTTCCCCAGCAGATAATATGATTTTTTCTTGAGGAGCATTATTTTTATATATTGCAACCTTTCCCTCTGCCACCACCACTTCTACCTTGTCCACCTCCTTCTTATTCAATACATTAAATGAAGTGCCCAAAACTTCAATGTTTACCGACCCGGTTTTTATCACGAACGGCTTGCTGATATCTTTTTTCACATTAAAAAAAGCTTCACCTGTGAGCTTAACAATTCGCTGCTCACCGGTAAATTTTTGAGGATAAACCAATTGCGCATGTGCATTGAGGGTCACTTCGCTGCCATCTGCCAATTTGATTTGTTCAGTTGCACTATTTGCAGCCAAAATGGTTTGACGATCACGGCCAAAATAAAAAATAATGGCTGCCGCTGCCACAAGAAAAAATGCGATGGCCGCTGCAATTCGATATCTCATCTTCAAAGTTGTCCTGGAGTTTTCAAGATATATTCCGGTATTCTCTTGCGAATCTATCTCTTGTTCCAAACGGCGCCATTCATCATCGACATCTTTGAAAGTAGCCCCTTTCACTTTATCCAGGCTCAACCAGGTTTCGCGATATTCTTTATAGATCTGCTGGCGATCGGGTTGATCATCCATCCAGCTATCCAACTGTTGTCGCTCACCAGCAGTGGCCTCACCGGTGATCACTTTCACCATCACTTCCAAATATTCCTTATCGTTGCCTGGATCAATCATAATTTAATCGCTAACTCTATCACACTTTTATATTGATTTACCCTGATCATAAAAACCAAAATATTATAAAAATCACCAAATAATCGATTAACATTTCCCGCAGTATTTTCATGGCCCTGGTCATTTGGGTTTCTACTGTCTTAACGGAAATTTCCAGTTTATCAGCAATCTCACGATATTTCAATCCTTCGAACCGTGACAGCATGAATATTTCACGGCATTTCTCCGGCAAAACTTCCAGGGCAGTGTTAATTTTTTGTTCAAGTTCATTTTCTTCCAGGTAATCCCTCGACTCAAAATAAACATCCAATTGGTCTGCCTCAAGTGGTTGCTGAAAACGGACCGGTTTTTTGTTATCGCGCAGGTAGTTTAAACTGCGGTTGTGCACGGCCCGGAACAAATAGGATTTGAGTGGAGAAGAAGTGTCTATCTCATCGCGTTTTTGCCACAGGTTGACGAAAACGATGTGCACAATTTCCTTGGCCTCATCGGGATCATTGACGAACTTTTTTGCAAAAGCACAAAGCTGCGAAAAATAAGCCCTGAAAAGCACCTCAAATGCTTTTTTATCCAGCACAGACTTATTCTTTAATTTTTTTTCTTTCACCTTAAAAAATAAAGAAACGATCTGAACAGGTTCAATTTATAAAATTCAGGTAGTATTGACTGTTCAGTCCCAAAAAGATTTGATGGCATTCAACGATACATGATCGTTGTATGCCCAAATGCTGTAATATCCATCATCACGTTTAGATCTGATTTTGAAAAAATCATCATTCATCCAAACATCCGCTAGTATTTCGGATCAGTCCTTCCCCAGATATTTAAACAACTTCACG
Source organism: uncultured Cytophagales bacterium (assembly GCA_963711495.1). Taxonomy (GTDB): domain Bacteria; phylum Bacteroidota; class Bacteroidia; order Cytophagales; family Cyclobacteriaceae; genus CAVQEK01. The sequence continues at coordinate 2,218,856 of CAVQEK010000004.1, read as the reverse complement.
ATAACGCCTCCAAAAATGAATAACAGCACCACTATGAAAATAATAAATGCGACTCTTGCGTACACTTTATGGCATATTTATAATTTGATAAATATAAGCTAATAGGATTTACTTTTTACCCAGGTTTTTAAACAATTTTACGATAACACTTCCGAATACAAACAAAAATGCAATGATGAATATAATAAAAACAATTTTCGCAACGATTTTGGCAGGCGTATTTTCATTTGGATAACCTTGTTCGGGAATTTTCAGATGTTGAACTGGTAAACTACTCACTTCATGCGCTCCATTATCCTGATTTTTTGCCAAATGGCTATTAACTCCCGCATCACTCACAGGCGCTGCAGATTCCTGGCGAACATAGGCCAATATCTGCAAAACCTCGTTTTTAGAGAGGAATTTAAAATTGGGCATGATAAAATCAAAGTTTGTTATGAGATAATTGGTATACGGGTCACCATTTTTGATAACAGTTTCCGGGTCATTGATGTAGTTTAATAACCAGGAAAGCGGTCTGCGATCCGTCACACTTGCCAGTGCCGGACCAAAAGCGCGTTTACAAATTTGATGACATGTGGCACATTGGGCATTAAAAAGTTTTTTCCCAGCCGTGGCAGCAGCAGGATCGTTCAGCATTTCAGGATTGGCATATTGATGGTAATAGTCGATTTCTCCAGGTTGATGATGCTGATAACGTTGTGCGGCTGTGGCCATCAGTTGTTTCTGTTCCGGAGTATTTACAAAATTGGTGTCCTGTGGTTCTGCCGTTGAATTATCTTTAATATATGCCATAATATCCAGAATATCATGGTCACTTAAACTATCAAATGGAGGCATATTGGTGCCTTTGTACTGTTTGAATAAATGGTTCGCATAGGCGTCGCCATTTTTAATTACCTGAATCGAATTATGAATGAAGGCCATTAACCACGGCATCGGTCGTCGATCGTAAACATCGCTTAATGCCGGTCCCTCCAGCTGACCACAAAGCCGATGACATTTAGCGCAATTTCCCGCGAATAATCTTTCACCATGCTGAATTGAATATTGATCCTGAGGTATGCTCGAGGCGGTATTTTGCTGATAATAAATAAGTGTATCCTGACTAAATACATTAAACGAGAGTATACACAATATTGCTGTTATAAAATATTTTTGCTTCATTTTTTTGTGAATTTGCGGTTGAATGGTTTTGGATTCAGTCATAATAAAATCAACCTGACTGCCTTGATAATGTTTCATCCTCGCAGTTTTAGACAAATGGCACAACTAATAAAAGCATCTATTGAAATAGCATTAAAATGATTTCTTATCGATGGATAAATGAATTGAGCAAATGAAAAAATCGAACAGTTTAATCCAAGGTTTATGTGCCCCGTTCACTGAGGATGTATGCTCCAATCTTTCGAATAAGCGATTTGAAACATCAGGTTGGCAAAAAAATAATTTTTTTACATTAAAATTGCAAAGCGCTGATTTAATGCATTTTAATCGCAATAATTTTTCATTATCAATCCAGTTTTTTTGAAAAAAACGATAAATCCGGCAAAAAATTTAAACAATCGTTTGATTTAAACGTTTGTTTAAAATAATTTTGAAAATTCCAGAGACGCGCAATGAAGAAAGAATTGATATTAGAGGCTGCTGAAAAACTTTTTGTAGAAAAAGGTTACGAAGGGACGTCAATCCGCGAATTAGCACATGCCGCCGGGGTAAATATTGCCATGATCTCCTACTATTTCGGTTCCAAGGAAAAACTGATGGAAGAACTTGTTGAACATAAGGCCGGTTATACTCGGTTAAAGCTGGAAGAATTGAACAAACAGGACCATTTAAATTCCCGCGAAAAACTCGAACATATTATTGAATATTATGTTGATAAAATCTTTAGTAATAGAAAATATCATGTGATGATACACCGTGAGTTGACGCTAAGTCAGCGCAGTGATTTACACCTCTCCATTCTAAAAATATTAAGTCGCAACTGGGATGAATTCAGAAAATTGATTGAGGAGGGCCAACAAAAAGAAGTATTCAAAAAAGAAATTGATATCGACCTGGTGATCATGACCATTTTTGGATTGATCAATCAATGTAGCCGGCAGGAAATCATGGAAAAAATAAATCCTGACAAAAATCTACTAGACGAAGATAAAGTCAAATTCAGGATAAAAACCTATTTAAAAAATCTATTAAGGGATCACTTAACAATTTAATATACAATACATGAAATATTTTATATTAACCTTCATGGCATTGCTGTGCACAGATTATCTGCATGGTCAGGACACCACGGGGGTATCGTTGGAGAAAGCTGTCCGCTTGGGATATAATAATAGTAAGGACCTCAAAATCTCTGAGAGTAAAATTGATGAGGCCAAGGCAAGGCTGGCTTCCGCAAGACAGAAGTTTTTCCCTACTGTTGATATCAGCGGGTCTTACCTGCGTGTTAATAATCCTTCTGTTACAGCACAATTTAACCCGCTTAGTAATGGGGAACAACAGAACAATAATGATAACACACCTCCAGACATTTCACAAGCAGCTTTGGCTCAGGTGAGTGTCTCGCAACCCTTATTCGCCGGCTTAAAAATTCGCAATTATGCCGAATCTGCTAATTATGTAGAACAAGCGGCGCATCTCGATGCAGAAAATCAGAAAAGCGAGATCGTGTATAACGTCATAGGCGCCTATTTTGATCTTTATAAACTATACAGCACTCAAAAAACCATAGAACAAGGATTGGAACAATCAAAACGGCGTGTCAGGGATTTCATCAACCTGGAAAAAAATGGTTTGATCACCCACAATGATTTACTTCGAGCCCAGTTGCAACAGTCAAAAATGGAACTGGCGCTAACCGAAATCGAAAATCAAATTGAAGTCGCGAACTTTCAAATGGACATTTTGCTGGGCCTTCCCGACCAAACATTTGTACGTATCGACAGTTCTTCCATTCCTGAAATGGTCGATGTAGCACAACCTTTAGAAGATTATACCAATGCCTATACTGATCACCGGATGGATTTGCTGGCGTCAAAAAAATTGGAAAATGCAGCTAATTTCAGATTGAAAGCCGCCAAAGGTGATTACTATCCGTCATTGGCCATTACTGGTGGATATGTAGACATTAAGGTGCCGGGACTTATAACTGTGGTGAATGCCATGAACGTAGGGGTCGGTCTGAAATACAGCATCAGTGGGATCTTTGATGCTCATCATATGGTGGAAGAAGCAAAAGCCGTTGAACACCAAAGTGAATTAAAAACCGCCATACTCAACGATCAAATAAAAACGGAAATATTTACGGCCTATTCCAATTATAAAAAGAGCCTTAAAACACTGGAAACACTAAATATTGCTTCCAAACAGGCGCTCGAAAATTACAGGGTTACCAAAAACAGTTATGAGAACAATACGGCGATATTGTCGGATTTATTGGAAGCGGAGGTATCTTACCTGCAAGCTCAACTCAACATGCAAAATGCCAAAACAGATGCGGAAAAAAGCTATTATATGCTTGAAAAAGCCTCTGGATTATTAGTCAAAGATTTTACGATTCAGCAAAATTAAACAACCATGAATAAGAAAAGCGATCAGCACAACCCAAAGAAAAAAAACAAGTATTTTCCAATTATACTGGGTTTTGTAGTGCTTATTGGTTTGGTTTTCGGTATTACCAAATATGTACATAGTTTGCATCATGAAGAAACAGATGATGCACAAATCGAAGGGAATATTAGTCCGGTAATTTCAAAAGTTTCCGGATATGTTGAAAAGATCTTTGTCGATGACAATCAACGTGTATCAAAGGGAGACACACTGGTTTTACTCGAAGATGATGACTATCAGTTGAAGGTGATGCAAGCCGAAGCTGCCCTGGAAAATGCCAAAGCCAGTCTGGCTGTAGTCAAATCAACATTGAATGTATCGCAAGCCAACCAAAGTACGTCGGAAGTCAATATCGCTGCTGCAGAAGCCAATATAGAAGCGGCAAAAGTAAAATTGTGGAAGGCAACACAGGATTTTAACAGATATAGTAACCTCGTCAAAGAAGGTTCCGTTACTGAACAACAATTTGAACAGGCACAAGCCGAAAAGGAAGCTGCCGAAAAACAATTGAAAGTTTTGATAGAACAAAAACGAATAGCCAGTAAACAGGCAAAAGCATCTGAATCCCAGACCAATGTTTCATCCAATAATATCAATGTAGCAGAAACAGTGGTGAGAATGAAAGAAGCAGAATTAGATATGGCCAGGTTGCAATTATCTTATACAGCGATCACTGCCCAGTCAGATGGCATTGTTTCTCAGAAAAATGTACAAATCGGCCAGTTGATCCAGGCGGGACAATCCATATTTGCCCTTGTGATCAATAAAGACCGCTGGGTTGTGGCCAATTTTAAAGAAACCCAACTGGACAAAATGCACCCCGGGCAAAAGGTTGATGTAAAAATAGATGCCTATCCGGATGAAACATTCAATGGAGTTGTAGAATCGATTTCACCGGCCACCGGAGCGAAATTCTCATTATTGCCACCAGACAATGCTACCGGAAATTTTGTGAAGGTTGTACAGCGGGTTCCTGTCAAGATCACATTCAATGAAAGCGATGAAAATCTTCGAAAGTTTATTGCCGGCATGAATGTGATAGTTGAAGTTCATTTAAATTAAAAGTACTGAATGCAGGATAATACCTTAGTTGTATACGGATTCCGACGATTCATCATTGTCGTAACAGCAGTACTTTGTGCCTTGCTGGAAATCGTGGATACCACTATCGTCAATGTGGCGCTAAATGACATGAAAGGTAACCTTGGCGCCACACTGAACGATATCGGCTGGGTCATCACTGCCTATGCCATCGGCAATGTCATAGTAGTGCCTTTAACCAGTTGGCTTTCTCAACAGTTTGGAAGAAGGAATTATTTTGCTGCGTCGATTATTTTATTTACTGTTGCATCATTTCTTTGTGGCAACGCCACACACATATGGGAGCTGGTATCCTTTCGATTCATACAGGGGCTTGGTGGTGGCGCTTTGCTGGTAACCTCTCAGACGATCATAACCGAAGCTTTTCCCATCGAAAAAAGAGGTATGGCCCAGGCACTTTACGGCATGGGGATCATAGTAGGTCCAACTTTAGGTCCTCCATTGGGTGGTTATATCGTGGATCACTATTCCTGGCCATTCATATTTTTTATCAACATCCCAATTGGAATTATGGCCACTTTACTGACACTCCGTTATGTGAAAAGTCCGAATTATGGTGGAAAACGGAAAGCCTCCGAAATTGATTGGCTGGGTATTTTATTATTAATTGTTGCCGTTGGCTCATTGCAATTTGTTCTGGAAAAAGGCCAGGAACACGACTGGTTTGCCGATAATATCATTATTTTTTGTAGTATCACGGCATTTTTGGGCTTTTATCTGCTGATCTGGCGCGAATTAACGATCAAAAATCCAGTAATAGAATTGAGGGTACTTAAGGATAAGAACCTCGCCGTAGGAACAATTATGACATTTATCCTGGGTTTTGGACTATATGGTTCAACCTTTATTATTCCTCTTTTTACCCAATCGATTCTTGGATGGACCGCCCTTCAGGCAGGGTTGTTACTGGTGCCCAGTTCTCTTACCACAGGATTGATGATGCCCATTGTTGGCCGGCTGATTCAAAGAGGCGTTTCTCAAAAATACCTCATCGCCATCGGATTTTTTATTTTTTTTATATATAGCCTTTGGGCCTATAACATTATAACTCCTCAAACCGGCGAAGACGATTTCTTTTTCCTGCTGATCGTACGCGGCGCCGGATTGGGATTGCTTTTTGTGCCTGTCACCACCCTGGCATTATCGACTTTAAATGGTAAAGAGATTGGGCAGGGCGCCTCTTTTACAGGTATGGTGCGTCAGTTGGGTGGGTCGTTTGGTGTTGCAATTATCAGTACTTTCATTAGCCGCAGAAGTTTTATTCATCGCGCAGATCTGATCAAGTACATCAATCCGTATAACACCGACACCCAGCAAAGACTGAACATGATGCAACATAAATTCCTGTCGCTGGGTTCCACTGCTGAACAAGCAAAACACCAGGCCTATCAACTGCTAGAAATGACGGTTCAAAAACAGGCTTATATTCTAACTTATATGGATGCCTTTCTGTATATCGGAATATTTTTCCTGTGTGTTATACCTTTTGTGCTGATCGTGAAACATGCCAAGCACAAACCTGATATTGGTGAAGCATTGCATTAGAACATCGTATGCCCGTTATCATAAAAGGAAGGTTAAAACCTGGGCGAATTTCCGGGAAGAACATCGAAAGAATTATCCTAAAAATCGGGATAAATACTGTTTGGCTCTGATTTTTACATAAGGCCACTTATTTGTTTCCTGAAAACAAAACTGTCACAGCATCATCGCCAATAACAGCATTTGCCGGTCTAGGATTATTTCCATCAAAAACACACAATTTTTCTTTAGGGAGAATTTTTACAAATGACTCATCAATTTTACCGGCATCATTCTCCACTTTACTGCTGTCCAAACCCAAGTTCCTGACAAAGAATTGATAGACAGCCATTCTTTTAGAGATGCCATAATCATGCTTTTCATTGGGTAAATGAACATTTTCAACCTTATCTCCGGCGTTGTAATAGTCATAAATATGTTTGATATACGGGTATTCTACTTTGGGGGTGTTTTTAGTCCAATCAGAACCATCAGAAACCAGGAGTAAAGGACGGGGTGCAGCACAGGCTGCGATCTCCACATTACTGGTCTGAAAACCTGGCGCTTTGTGGATTGGCATTCCACTTTCGCCGTTGCATCCTCCGAAGAAATGCGCAGAAACCATGACCACCGGCGCAGCGACGGCAATCCTCGGATCGATCGCCGTAAGGATAAATGTTTGGGTTCCTCCTCCGGAAGCACCCGTGACTGCAATGCGTTTCGGATCAACTTCCCTTAAAGATAGTAGAAAGTCAACAGATCGAATGCTATTCCATGTTTGTACTTTCAATAGTATGGGAAGGCTTTTATGACCACATTGTGTGGATTCACCATAACCAACCATATCATAGGCAAACACCACGGCACCCATTTTAGCCATGACAGCACAACGCAGTTGCATATCATCGCGAAAACGGCCATCTTCCCAATGACCATGTGGACACAAAATTGCGGATATCTTGCCTTTAGCCTTCACAGGGCGGTATAAATTACCGGTTACCCAGAAACCAGGCATACTCTCGAAGGCCACATTTTCCACGGTATATCCATCCATTGTCTTTTTATCGCGAATGATTGGATTCAGCGGTGTTTTTTCCGGCATTGGGTCGAGTTCCGCACCGCGCAGGATATTTTGCCGGATCTTGCCTGCCCTGATCTCCCAGCTATTTTTATCGTGGTAAGTTGTGGCGAATTCTGCCAGTTTTTCCTTTCCCTGCTCTTCCGTCCAGTATTCCCCCTGACAAAGCATACGCTGGTCAATCTGACCATAAATAAACCCAAAACACAAATTGAATAGTACGATGAAACTTATCCTGATTGTGCTTTTATTACAATTAATTCCAGACATCTTTAGATCATTTTTTGTTGACGAATATATCAAAAAAAAACCAAGCCCTGAACGGACCCCATTAGTATTACTGAATATCTGTTCTTACTTACTATGGAAATCGACAAAAATTAAGTTTGAATATTAGTTCCCGGATCAAATGAATAATTAATCTGCCGGATAAAAATAATGAACTACAACCAGTAAAAGCTTTATTTTACCAAGATGACTTTATGAGCCAGTTGATCTTCAGTATAAAGTTGTAAAATGTAAAAACCGGGTTTCAGGTTTGTTGATATATCGGCCGTATAAATTCCATGATCGAATTTCCTGGAAAAAACAATATTTCCATTCAGGTCCAATATTTTAGTCGACAAAACGGGTTTTGAATATTCAAAATGAAAATGATGGGTTGAAGGATTAGGGTATACTCTGAAATTATTTTCCGCCACGTCTTCAATCCCTGTAATTTTATCATCCAGGGCAGCCACTAAAAAAACAGCGCCATAACCCCCAACTTCCACTTTCACACGGTTGGCAACAGCAACATTTCCGAATGGTTTAATATTAACATAATCGCCAGGCCCTCCGGCAGCATAAGTAGTAGTTTGGCCATTAACAAATACTTTTCTTGAAAATGGAAGATTTTCACCCCCACCTTCCAATGAATAATAATAGTACTGACCCGGACTGAAGTCTTTGATCGTAATTTTTACTATCTTCTGTTCGGATGTTTTGTTAACGACAATAATGCCAGTTTCTCCACTGTTAAATATGGTCGCATATGCCTCAATGTCCTCATCATTATTCACGACGGCTTGCACTGCCCAATCTCCTGAGAATTTCTGGAAATAATACATATAATAGAAGGCAGGCCTCGGATTCCAGGTGGGGACATTAGGTTCTCCCCCATAGGAAAACATGCCGTGATCGTTTCCATTGCCCCATCCGTTTACCAGGTCCCACCTGGTCGCAAAGCCATATCCATTGTTCATTAATTGTCCCAGCACCAAAGCAGCGTGCAACCCGGCAATATTGGATACCTGTTGTGAACTTCCTTCGGCAAAAATGTTCCATTCCGTCAAAGCCACCGGAACTTTATTAAACCCTGCCTTCTGCAGGTCATTCCAGACATATTCCTGGTAAGAGGCCGTTTTGCTGGCCGAATTGAGTATGACAGATGGTGAAGAATTTTCCTGGTAAGGTGTATAATAGGAATGGACAATATAATAATCGGCAACATCGCCGGTTTCCTGCATCATACTGCTGTTCCAGTTTTGCATGACCTGGTCATAGGTCACTTTACTTTCCATGGCAACCGCCCCTATTTTTATTTGATGACCAATCGATGCCGCAGCATTCCTCATGGAATCCGCAAAGACTTTAAAATGCTGGCCATACAATTGTCCTGATATAGTTTTGGGTTGGCCATCTTTATTCAAATCTGTATTTATTTCATGGCCAGCTTCCCATGATCCGAAATTTTCATTGCCAATTTCCCAGAATGTCGTTCGGCCATTGTCATAGCGTACCCAATCGGCAGCATAATGTGCAGCCTGATTTACAGGATGTTCACTCAATCCGTATCGCGCATAACCATAGTTGATGCAAATGCTGCCTTCAGAGTTTGTAGAATTCAGCAGTTTATAATAATCATCCAAAGACATCGACCAAGACGGTGTGTTTTGACCAGCCCAATAATCCATGTCTGGTGGTATATCAACTGGGCGTGTTTCGGGCGTGGCATCCCAAAAATAAGTATCGGAAAGACTTCCGCCAGGAAAACGTAACACATGCGGATTGAGGTCGGTGACATGTTGCACAAATTTTGGCTGATCGTATAACCTGGTAGCCCACACTACTGAATTATTGCCGAAAATGCAGGGGGAGACCTTGTTTATTTTTACATCGAGATCCACCATAACGGAAGCATCCGGAAGTCCTGAAGGTTCATCTCTGGATTCAAATCCATCAATTGAAAAATCCTTGGGATTCCAGGCATCAAAAAAGAAATTGGTTGACTGCGCCTGAACAACATGATGTACAATATTGAAGGCTGAAATAAGTAAAGTTATGACCAGGAGATATTTATTTTTTAAAATCATGGTATGGCTTTTTTATGATTAATGCGTGAAACCGGATGGATAGCGGGATCTGCCTTCTGTCAAATTTTACACTTGAGCAAGATTTAAAAAACCCTGCAAGCATATCCTGCAGGGTTTATTATGGAGGATCAAATTACATGTGAACCACTATGTTATTACCTCAGCCCAACGTGATCTACATATATTACTCCTGTAGAACCCTGAGCCTGAATTCCCCAATCATCGATAGAAGCAGGGCTGCCCAGATCTGAAAGAGGAAAAACAAATTCTACCCATTTGCCTTCTTCAATAGTAAAAGTTTTGATTCCCCAGTTACCATTAATTATCAAGTTCATTACAAGACCATCAGTTCCCGCATCTCCATACACAGAAAAAACTAATTCAGAGGCCCCTGATGTTGATATAGATGATCCGGAAAATCTGATAGCATCCCAGGTGCCATCAAACATTTTTTTTGCAGACTTGTCTCCATCCCTAACAAGTTCCGTATTTGAAACATCCGTCGTACCGCCGTAACCCCAATCGCCAAATCCATTTTCTAAAGCATCTTCATAAATAGCTGCCATCAATGGCGCCAATGCATCGCCAGGAATCACCAGGGGAACTTGACCGGTAACTTCAAAATCATGTATTGTGGTCAATTTCAAACTCCCATTCACTGCATTGTCAGGAACCGTGACCACAATCTCTGTGGATGATCGGCTTGTAAATTCTGAGAAAACTGCACCCCCGGGAAAAGTAATTGATGCAATCAAATCAAAGTCGGTTCCGGTAATTGTCAAGGCATCTCCCGGAGTAACAGGACTTGGTGATAAATCAGTAATAACCGGTAATATTATTTGAATCTCCTGAGTCGTTACTACTTCCTCTAAAGATGGGACCACCAATGTGAGAGATCCATCAACTGCATTATCTGGAATAGTAACCACTATTTCGCTTTTAGACTGACTGACAAAATCTGAAATTTCTGATCCCCCCGGAAATTTGATCGAGGTGGCTAAATCCAAATCTGAACCAGAAATGGTCAAATTGTCACTGTGTTTTATCGAATTTGGCGTTAGCGATGAAACTGATGGTAGGGTGACCACTAAATCATTTTCAGATTCAATTGTTAAAGGTTTTGTCCCACCGGTTAAAAGGGTAATTTTACCAGTTTTTGCTTCCATTGGGACCCTTACAACAAGCTCGGATATAGATTGACTTTCAAATTCATCAACCATCAAATCTTGGTTGAACCAAACTTCTTCTACCCAATTCATAAAATCACCTTTAATCGTTATCGTAGCACCAGGTCTGGCCTCCGGCGTTACCGAGGCAATTGTTACAGGAACTTCAAAGCTTAAGGCTGTTTTAGATTCTATATCACCTTCTGTTGTCTTTAAAATGACCTTTCCTTCGGTAGCTTCTTCAGGAACGGTCAATTCAATGAGCTCCTGATTTTGGGATACGAATTCACTTTTTGCTACCTCAACTCCAGGCAGGGCGATTGAAGTTACCTTGTCGAAATTCTTTCCTATAAATTCTATGTTTTCTCCATGTCTGACTCCGCTAGGGCCAAAGCTTAGTAATTCAACTTTTCCAGCGTTAACGTCTTCATTTTTTTCGCAAGACATCATCAATATCAATGATATCAGTAGCCAGAAAAGTGAAAGGATTTTTATATTATATATTCTTTTCATTGCTAAATCTTTTTATCAAAAACATTAATTATCAAGAGATTTAGGAACAACTCTGAAATTATCAAACGCCATATCAGCATCTAACTCTCCCGGGCCGTGAAACCATATTTTAACTCCGTAGCCATCGGAACTAACTGACCAATCTGCGTAATTTGCAACCACTTCTTCCAAAGGAATAGCAACAGTTTTCCATTCACCCTCCGTGTCAAAAGGAGGTTCCCAGAAGTACGGCTCAGTATCCCAATTCGGATCAGGGTTTGTTACTCTGCCCAACATTATCTTAATTCTATTTCCATTGTATGGTTTTAGCGTATTCACTTCAAACTTGAGATAATAATCCGCCGGATGCAGTACAGCGTCATCGGGAATATTTTTACTAATAGGTCCCAAAGCATCTGCTGGCCCACCTATCATTTCTATCCATGCCCATGAACCAATCTTTGTTTTCATCCTTGTGAAATTACCATTAATTGCCAATGGATCTGAACCGGGTACGACAAGATCTTCTCCCCACCATCCGGACCAAGGATCATCGCTAATGAATATATTTCTGTTGTCCCGGAACCAAAAATCAGAAACTGTTTCACCAAAATTCGTAGTGATTGTTATTGGACCTGGTTCAGCACCTTCCGGTACTTTGACGTGAAGGATATTATCTTCAACCTCAATCAATTCTCCTGTAACACCGCCAGTAAAAGTAACCGTTAAAGGTTCATAGAAGTAATCACCCCGAATAACAGCGGTTCCACCCGTTGCCACATACTCACAATTCATTGTTGTAATTACAGGTTCACTAATTGAAACCTCAAAATCATGATATAACGTATCTCCATTTGCAAACACCAATGCCATCTTATTGCTGATAACATTAGGTATTTGGCTGGGAATATTGGTTATAATCGTAGTACTGGTTATGTAAGTCGGTGATAATGATGCCTTTCTATCATTGAACCATACTTGACGCGTATCTTGCAAATTTTGTCCCATTATGGCTACCACAGCTCCCTGATATCCGGCTACAAGTAGTGAATCTGATGATTCGGGGGCCGTTACTCTTACATAGCTGATCATCGGCTTTCCGTTATTTGGCGCCTCATTATCAGTACATGAGGTATATACTCCTGCCAATGCTGCCAAAAAAGCAACAAGCAAAAACTTTTTATATATATCTTTCATTTCCATTTTCTTCATAATTCTAATTTCCAAAATCATATTCCACAGGTTCCTTAGCTAAATTAGGCGCCTGGCTCATCTCGGTAGCCGGAATAGGTATTAAAAAATTCCCGGAATTTGCTACGAATGTTCTGTTATTGTCCCAAGATGTTTTGGTGATTGTCCAGGAAGTAGGATCAGGAAATTGATTTGGTACAATCCCAAATAATCCCCGGTCCTGATTACTTAATATTTCATATGCTTTGTTAGGATTAAAATAATGCAACCGAACAAAATCATACCATGACATTCCTTCCATAGCAAATTCAATCATTCTTTCTTTAAAAATGTCGTCAAATGTTAAAGGATCTTCAAATTCAGGAAGACCTGCTCTCCTATGAACTTTGTTGAAGTATTCAAGGGCAAGCGCATCCGTTGTTGAGGCATTATTTCCTAAAACCGCTTCAGCATATATTAAATACATTTCTGCTAATCTTATCATATAAGTGTCATTGCCATATCTTTGTGATGCAGCTTGACCATCAACATCTTTTGCCTTCCCGGTTACATATTTTTTTACTGCAGCAAAACTAACATCGCTTGTGTTATTCGGATAAATTAGTTCCTGTTCATAAGAATTTCCATTTTCATCAACTTGAGATTGTGAAATCTCAGGATAATGAGCTCCAGGAAGCATGAAGGTAGCTTTCAACCGTTGATCCAGCGTGTTTCCATTTGTCATCAATCCCTGATAAAGGCTCAACATCCAATACGAGGCTCCTTTATCGCCTCCCCAACCATCGCCATTGGCAATGTCCGGACTATAGGCTAAATAGGCAGGTGTACTATTTTGGGTACCCCAGGTATTCGGTCCGGAGTAAAACCATTGAAGGGAAAATAAAGATTCGGCATTGTTATCATAAGGGTATTTAAAAAGATCCTCATAATTATTTAATAATGAAGCGCCACTTTCATCTATTACTTGTTTCGCAAAATATTTGGCACTATCAAGAAAGACCTGATTTCGATTACCGTCTGTAGAACCTACTCCTGCTCTTGTCAAATAAAATCTCGCTAACATTGCCTCTGCCGACCATTTTGTAAGCCTGCCTTCAAGTACCGGAGTTGTAGGTAAACCTTTGGCCGCTGCTCTCATTTCTATTGTGATGTACTTCCACACGCTTGCTTCAGTATTCCTGGTTTTCGTAGTATCCGATAACAATGTCAAATTATTCTCGATAATTGGAACAGGGCCCCAATTCATCACCAAAAATCTGTACGCTAAGCTCCTCATAAATCTCGCTTCAGCGATTGCCATTTTTTTAACATCATCAGAAACTTCTTCTCCGGCATATCTATTAATGTTTTGAATAACCGTGTTGGATTGTCCTACTACATTAAAAAAAGCTCTCCAAGCAGCACCATTATCTGACGTATTGGCAGTAGTATTAAATTCCACATTGTTTCTGTCATTCCACGCTGAATATGCGGTTCCTCCTCTAAAATCCCCAAGATTATAGCTGGCCTTATCATTATAATCAAACCAGACCTGATTGTATAACAAAGCAGTTCCCGCTAACACTTGATCGTCGTCCTTAAAGAAACTGGCGTCAACAATTGTGTCTTTGGGTGGTCGTTCCAAAAAAGTATCCGAACAGCCATAAATAAAAGTCAATGTCATGGACAGAATAACCCACTTATATGTTTTTAATGTGATTTTCATTTTCTTAATTTTTAACTTTAAAAATCAATGCCTACACTTAATGAATAAACAGGAGTCAAAGGATAACGCCCATTATCCACACCTATAGCTTGATTAGCTGCGCTAACATCCCTTCCAACATAAGCTCCAACTTCGGGATCATAACCTGTGTAATTTGTAAGCGTATAAACATTTTGCGCACCTATTGAGACTCTTGCTGCCTGTACAATACGCTGTTTTGAAAGAAATGCCGATGGCAAATTATAGGTGAGGGTTATATTCTTGACTTTTATATATGAACCATCTTCAACCCATTTATCAGTGTGCCTTTCATAATTTCCGTTCGGACCATGTGAAATCCTTGGCACATTGGTATCGGGATTTTCAAGAACCGGATTGCCCTCTTCGTCTATGGTAATTTTGGCGTAGTTAGTTGCATCAACGAGCAAATTTCTACTTAAATTAATATTGTTTGGATTTGAATTTGCCCTTGCTGTATAATTGTATATATCATTTCCATAAGTACCGGTAAGCAAAATGCTTAAATCAAAGCCTTTGTAAGAAAATGTATTTGTGAAACCTGCAAATAGTTTCGGCCAAGGGTTCCCGATAAAAGTAAGATCGTTTACGTCAATTATACCATCAGGCTTGCCTTCAGGACCACTTATGTCCTTAAATTTAACATCTCCAACCCAGACATGATCTTCGTCGATGGCCAGTTCGTCCCCGTTATTATCCACCGGAAGAGCGCTATTTTGAATTTCCTCTATTGATTGAAAAATACCTTCTTCAACATAGCCCAAAAATAGCCAGGGAGCTTGCCCAACAACCGACCTCTGGGTCCAGTTATCCATCCACCAGGAAGTTCTGTCTAATATTGCCGTTTCTGAGTAGAATGCTTTAATTTTTGTTTTAAAGCTTGAAACGTTCAAATTAGACTCCCATTTAAAGTTGCCCTTATTAATATTAACGGTATTTAAAGTGAAACTCCAACCTCTGTTTTCCAAAGATCCTATATTGACAATTGGAGGACCAACCGACCCTGTTCCGTTTGTTCCCATATACCATGGCAGTGGATTGTCTAAAAGTAAATTGTCGGTTTGCTTATCATAGTAATCAAACTCAAGCTGGATTCTATTTTCAAACAGTCCTAAATTCAATCCAATGTTATTAGTCAGGGTCTCTTCCCATTTTAATTCCGGGTTACTATATTTATTGGGCAGAAATCCGGTACCCCACTGGGTTGGAGCTGACCCTAGTGGAGAATAAATGCCTTGTCCACTGCCCTGGTTGCCTGTCATCCCAGATTCGAGTCTCAATTTCAGTTCATTAATAAACGGGACATTAAAAAATGACTCTTGGGAAATTCTCCACGCTGCCGACACTGAAGGAAAAATCCCCCACCTGTTTTCAGGTCCAAAATTAACCGAACCGTCTGCCCTTACAGTTCCCAACAATATATATCGATCGTCATAATTGTAAGTCAGTCTTCCCAGGTAAGACTCCATGGCCCAATCACCTTGTCCACCACCATTGGTCGCTGTAGAGGCATCTCCAATGTTTAAGTCTAGCACTTCATCTGTAACAAAACCCGTTCTTCCACCAGAAAGATTTTTCCAGGATGACTCCTGAGCTTCATGACTTGCCATTAAACCAATATGATGTTTGCCAATTTGTTTATCATATTGGATGAGTTGATTCCAATTCCAGTAGGTATTGGAGTTTGAGCTATTTGTTAAAGATGCCGTAGGATTTACCTGGTAACCAAATCGATAACTTGGGACATAATAATTTGATTGCGAAAATCCGAGGTTGCTATTAAAAGCAGTACGGAAATGCAATCCTTCCATAATTTTAATATCTAAATTTAACCCCCCCAAAAATTGTCTTCTGGTTAAATCGTTGGTCGTTAAATTCGCCAAGGCAATCGGATTTACAGGCGCGAATTGGTTTGCCCCGTTTGTGTCGTCCCCTCCTCCCCAAGTGCCATCAAGATTTTGCACAGGAATCTGAGGTGTTAATTGAACTGCTTTTTGAATAATATTTTCCTGGCTGGTTGTGAGATCCTCATTTGTTTGGTTAAAACTAAAATTTGCGCCAATACTTAACCACTCTCGCGTTTTATTGTCAATATTCAATCTCACGGAATATCTGTCAAAACCAGATCCTAAAACCATTCCATCTTGATTCAAATATTCTCCTGAAAGATAAAAAGACGTTTTTTCACTCCCCCCACTTAAGCTCAGTTGATGGTTATTCATGGGAGCATTTCGATATAATTCATGCTGCCAATCTGTACCTTCCCCCAAAAGGGACGGATCCAAAAATTCTTCAGGGGTTTCTCCTCCAGCTATATCATGATATTCCCCTACCATTTGAGCATATTGGCGTAGGTTCATTACATCAAGCTTTTTTGGAGGGGTTTGCAGGTTATATTGGAAACCATAAGATACTTTTGTTTCTCCTGCCTTTCCTCTTTTGGTAGTAATTAAAATTACACCATTTGTAGCTCTTGACCCGTATATGGCAGTTGCAGAAGGACCCTGAAGAACATCAATACTTTCAATATCAGAAGGATTTAATCCGGCGATCGGATTTGAAGAACTCGTAGATCCATAACTTACTGATTGTCCTTCCACTTGAACACCGTCAATGACGTATAATGGTTCAGTACTTCCAGTTATTGTACTGACTCCTCTAATTAATACTGAGACACCTCCCCCAGGTTGACCAGAATTTTGAGTAACATAAACACCCGCTGCTCTTCCTTGTAAAGCCTGATCAATTGTTGTATTGACAGTACTTTCAATTTGGTCTGAACCGACATTAACATAAGCGCTCGTTAAATCACTTTTCTTCATCTCCCCATATCCGATCACCACTACTTCCTGGAGGTTTGTAACATCTTGTTTCATTTCAACATTGATGACGGATTGGTTATTTACTGCAACTTCCTGTTGAACATAACCAACTGAACTAAACACTAATACCGTATTTTCATCGGGGACTACAATTTTAAAAGCACCATTAACATCGGTAACAGTACCTTTGCTGGTTCCTTTTATGATAACATTGACACCGGGAAGATATTCGTTATCATCTGACGATTTAACACTTCCGGTTATGGTAAGTCCCTGAAAGTAAATGTTTTCCTCGCCGTCAGCATCAATAAGGAATTTTTTGTTGCTATTATTTTTGACATAAATCTGTTGATCCACTCTGCGAAAATCCAATTGGGCTTCTCTGGATATTTTTTTCAGGATAAATCCCAGAGATTTGTTGCGCGCGGTTACACTAATTTTTGTTTGTTCATTCAGCAAACTTTTATCATAAGCAAAATTGAACTCCGTGCGGGATTCAATTTCTTTAAGCGCATCAATCAATCTGACATTATCAAGTTTGATTGAAAGATACACTTCATCAATGCTCTTGTTCTGTGCTATACCATCTTTGGCCCACATCACATTGAATAATAAACACTGAACAAACAGGCCAATAAGCGAATATTTAGACATGACCAATACTTGTCTTAGTAGTTTTAATTTCATAGTTTTAAGCGTTTTATATAATACTTTCAATTAACATTTTACTCTTCCAATCACTTCGTTCAATCTGGCAATTGAATGCTGGTGATGAGAAAAGTTTGGGGCCAGTTTATTGATGAACTGGCTCTTTTATTAACTGCTATTCTGATACATTTCCATTAGTATTTGTTTTCATCATGTTACTGGATTTTTCATATAGAAATACTGTATTGCCATCAATTTTAAAATTGAGATCAGAGGCATAACATATACCTTGCAGGACGTATTCAAGACTGTTATTTTCAAAATCTCCTGTAAACAGGTGGTTGGTTTTGATTTGACTGTCCACAACAAAGTTTACACCGTACCACCTTTCCAGATCATTGATCACATTGGATAAATCAGCATCATTAAATACCAAAATGCCATCCTTCCAACCAATAATGTCATCAATATTGCAATCGGTCATTTCAAGTTTATTCTCTGCTTTGTTAAAAATGGCCATCTGTGATGGTTGAAGTACTACAGAATCCTTTAAAACTGACACTTGGTTTGGATTTTGAATCACATTTTCAACCAACACCCGGCCTGATTTTACGGCAACGCGAATATCATTGTATTCCGGCAATGCCTGGACATTAAAAGAAGTGCCCAGCACAACGGTTTCTATTGATCCGGTCTTAATAATAAATTTCCTGGTGGTATCCCTTACAACATTAAAAAATGCTTCGCCTTCCAACTCTACATTTCTGGTCTTTTCTCCAAAAGTGGATGGATATTTGATTTTGCTGCCCGCATTAAGCCATACCACACTACCATCAGGCAGGTAAAATCTTAATTTTTGTCCTTTGGGTAATTCGCGTAAAACTAATCCTGCTTGATCTGCTGTATTTTTAACTTCCTGGGATTTTATAAAATAAAAAAATAAAGAAATTGCTGCTATGAAGAAAGATACAATGGCGACATATTTATAATATTTATACCACTGAATACCAGAAGAGTATGTGGAAACTGTACTTTGCTTTGGTGCGGAAATGGTGTTTTCTGAAGCCTTAAAAGTTTGGTTTGAAATATTATTGAAAACCCTTTCTTCCTGCTGTGCGTTCGACCTGATTTCGGTCTTTGTTTCTTGCCAGGCCTTTTCAAGTTGTTCAAATAGCATTAGATTATTAGGGGAAATGTTCAACCAATGCTGAAACTCTTTTTGATCAATAGGTGAAGCATTTCCTGAAATGATCCTAGCCAGAAGCCGATTTACAAGTTCTTGTTGCATACTATTTGAAAACCTGGTTGGGTTTTATATTAGGACACTTACACTTCAAAAAATCCTTACAAGCCCCCCTGAAAAATTATACAAATAAAGATGTCATGAGAAAAATCAAAAGCAGGGCTTTATTCGTTCTATGAGATTTTTTATTTTCAAAATAAAGTTCTACTACTATTTTTAGTTTCTGCACAGCCCTTCCAATCTGTACATCCACCGTTTTTGGAGAAATACCCAAAATCTCAGCAGCTTCGCAATATTTTAAGCCATCTTCCCTTACCATTCTGAAAATAATTTTACATTTTGGCGGAAGATTGTCAATGGCCTTTTTTAAAACATCCCTCAACTCATTATCTAATAATTGTGTCTCCGGATTTTGAAAATCAGTAATTAAATTACTGCGATCGGTCTCTAAAGTCTGGTATAAATACCGCTGATTGTCGCGAAGATAATTGTAACACTGATTCTTTATTGCCGTGTATAAATACTTATCCAGGCTTGCAATACCGGTTAATTGGGACCGGTTATTCCATATTTTAATGAAAACATTGGAAACCATTTCCTCGGCAACTATTTCTGAATTGACAAAATATTTAGCCAGATTTAAAAGCCTTCCGAAATAATTGTGAAATAATTCCCTGAAAGCAATCTGATCATCCTTTGTGGCAATTCTTAAAAGTAAGTCTTTGGGCACATTTCCTTTCACCACCTTAAAAAATTTGAATTGTTAAGAAAGTTATAATTTTATTATACCAAAATCAACGAAAATTGAAATTCTTTAAATGTCAATTCATTTTAATGTTTTTTTTATTGGATTTAACCCTAAGAAAAATCTTTCGATTAATACCATGAATAAGTACCATTGGAGTTCTATATTTTTTCAATAAAAGTTATTTTTGAAGTAATTTCTCCGATCGGGCTGAGTTAACATTAAAAAATGAACTTCCAAAGATGTTTTCTTTCATTATTCTTTTTGTGTACCCTTGCCTTAATTTCCGCCTGCCAAGAACATCGCAGGCAGTTTATCAAAACAGACAACAATTTGATCCGATATACGGGCAGGATAAACCATGGTGAAAATGCTGCCGAAATTTATTGGCCTGGATCAAAGATTCTTGTCAAATTTGAAGGAGATTCTCTTAAAGCATATTTAAAGGACGAAAATGGCAAAAACTATTTCAATGTAGTAATTGATGATGACAGTCTGCGGTATATTAAACTTGATACTGCTACCACCTATTATACCCTGGCCGCTGGCTTGCCAACAGGTGAACATACTATTGCCTTGATTAAACGCACTGAATGGGATTTGGGCAAAACCTGGTTTTATGGTCTTGAAACCATCAATGGCCAACTGATGAAATTGCCCCCGGGAAACAAACATGTTATAGAATTTTTTGGCAATTCAATTACTGCAGGCTATGCCATTGACGATACTACCGGCACTGATACCCCTGATAGTACCAATACCAATAATTATTTCACCTATGCTGCAATCACAGCACGGCACTTTAAAGCTGACTATATTTGCACAGTCAAATCAGGTATTGGTATTATGGTCAGTTGGTTCCCATTGATCATGCCCGAAATGTATGATCGGCTGAATCCAGCCGATTCTCTTAGTAAATGGAATTTCAACCAAGTCACACCGGATCTCGTGGTTATCAATCTGTTTCAGAACGATTCTTGGCTGGTCAATATGCCGGAGCATCCTTCTTTCAAAGCAAGATTCGATGCCAATCCACCAGATTCGACTTTTATCATCAATGCCTACAAGTCTTTTGTAGAGAAAATCAGGAATGTATATCCAGGAACTCCTATCATCTGCGCGCTCGGTCCTATGGATGCTACCAGAAAAGATTCGCCTTGGCCAGGCTATGTTCAATCTGCGGTTTATGCATTGCATGACCACAACATCATGATGCTGTTCTTCCCTTACATGAATAAAAACGGTCATCCTCGCAGAACTGATCATAGAATTATGGCAGACACTTTAATATCGTTCATACAAAAAAAAATAGGCTGGTAAAAGATCCCAAGACATCAATACAATCTCTTAAGAAAAGACCATTCCAAAAAAGGAATGACCATTTTGAGTTGACCAAGAAAATTTGTTTATGAATTTTGTTTTTTCAATTTTTCTGCAGAGTCACCCATTTCCAGGACAATGTCAATAGTGGTATGTACTCCGTCTTTAAGTTGCTCATCAAAATCAAAACTTTGTGCCTGCATCCCTATTGAAGATTGTTCAATAACGAACCATTCTTATGAGATATCCGAACAAAAATTACAATTTAACCAACTCAGATTCTGATGACTAAAGGAAGGCTTTAGATGATCACCGAAAAATATCTTCCTCCACTTCTTTTTTGCTTGCTTTGAAGGAACGATTTCCACCAATTACCCAGTGCAATCCAATTTGTACACCGACCAGCAAATTCGCCCTGTTATCGAGCAGGCTACCCAGATTGTCGCTGCGAATAAGTTCCAACAAATCACTGTTGCGCATATCAGTAAAACTGTAATTTGCCCGAACATTGGCAGAGAGGTAAAAATATTTCAACAAATCGAAATCCATTCCAAAACCAAAGGCCAATTGCAGCTCCTTATCTTTAAATCGCTGCAATTCATTTTCAGCATTTTTGCTCATCAGAACAGTAGACTGCAGTTCAGGCACGGAGTATGTGCCATCATCATTTAAAATCGCCCCCTCCGGAATTTCTGCACCGTCCGGAATCTGTTGTGTTGATGCAGCATAATACATTGATTCTACTCCTTTTTGAAGAATGGAAAGTTGTGGCCCTATTTGAAAATTAAAACGGGCTGGCTTAACACCACTTCCCATAAAACGCATTAACAACGGAAACTGTAAATATTGAAGATCAAATTTATGTTCTCCGACCACCGATTGATAAATATCGATCATTTGATAGATCTGACCTTCCGCAGCCTTGATGGATTCCAGTTGCAGACCAAATCCTTTTGTGATATCCAAACCAAAACTAAATCCGACAGGTGCCCATTTGTAGGTTGCCTGTGCATCGTATCGCGGATCTGAATGCAGGCCTTTGTCAAGTACAAAAGTACTGTTCACGGCTGTCGTAAATCCGACATGAAAACTCGGCTGCGCTATAATAGCTCCGGGAAAAAGGAAAAGCGCCAGAAGAAAAAAAGTATTTAACCGTTTCATAGTATTTGGAATTCAGGGTTTTTCGATAATGATCTTCGTTATTGTTTTTAATCCTTAAATAAGCCAGTTGGTAAATGACTTATTGTATTCATTTCCCATTGAAACTTACATATGACATTAATGGCGGTATACCGGAAAAAACTGACTAACCTAAATCAATACTATCTGCATGACCAACAATTCCTATTTTTCATCTTAATTTGAAGTATGGTTCTCATGACTTATCGGGATTTTCAAGAAGAATTTAGGGCTTTTTTCCAGCAATTTCCTGATGTAAAAATGGAGGAAAACACGAGTATCATTCCACAAACTCATTTCTTTTTCCCGTCAATTAGATTGGCTGTAAAACTATTTCCCCTCGACTATTTCGAACGTAATTCTTCCAAACCTTCGGAAATTCAAAAGGATTGTCAAATCGCCAAAAAAAACGGCATCCACTTAGTGAAAATCTGGCAAGATGAATGGTCCAACCAAAAAAAGATCATACAATCCAGATTGATGTCATTAATTGAAAAAACTGAACGAATACATGGAAGGACGACATCAGTGAGAAACCTCTCCGCAGATGAACTAAAGTCATTTCTCAAAAAAAATCATTTGCAAGTTTCCTTGAATACGAAGTATAAATATGGTTTGGAAAAAGATGACATTATTCGTTCCATTATGGCATTTAGCAAGCCCAGAAGCATAGAACGAGACAATCAAATTTATCGCTCTTATGAAATGATCCGTTTCGCGAATGCACTGAATTGTACTGTTGTTGGCGGCTTTAGTAAGTTGCTGACATATTTCATTAAAAATCATAAACCTGACGATATCATGACCTACGCAGATTGGGAATGGTCCAACGGGGCAGTATATGAAAAACACGGGTTTCAATTAATAGAAATTACCCAACCCCAAATATTTTATGTAGACAAAAGCAACGGAAAGCGATATTACCCCGATCGGCTAATCAAGCAATTAAAACCAAATCAATCAGAGCAGGAAATATCTCAGCATTATTTTAAAATTTTCAATTCCGGCAATCTTAAATATTTACTCAAGCTGAAGTGAATAGTTTGCTGTCATTTTTTAAATCCCCGTAGGAATGTCTGCTCGTTTGAAATTTATTATTTTCACTGAATCTTTAGCAATTGTAAAAAT
Organism: uncultured Cytophagales bacterium; assembly: GCA_963711495.1. GTDB lineage: Bacteria > Bacteroidota > Bacteroidia > Cytophagales > Cyclobacteriaceae > CAVQEK01. The sequence continues at coordinate 2,195,530 of CAVQEK010000004.1, read as the reverse complement.
ATAATTTATTTTACTGCCAGATTTTCCAACAGTCGATTTTGCCTATAAAAATATGAAATTTTTAAGATTCGCAATTACTTTTTTAATAACGCTGGCACTGACAATTGCTTTGAATTTTAAGTTTACGAATATTCCTCCCCTGGGGAAATTACTTGATCCTTTTCATGGCTTTTGGCAGAATGCCACCAATCAGTCTATCAGTGCTCCAAATGTGGTCAATTTGCCAGGTATGCAGGCGCCGGTGACCGTAAAATATGATAAGAATCTTATCCCTCATATTTTTGCCGAAAATGAAGAAGACCTTTATAAAGCTGTTGGATATATCAACGCGTATCACCGGCTTTGGCAGATGGAATTTGAGACCCATGATGCTGCCGGCAGGTTGAGTGAAATTGTCGGGCCGGTTACATTAAATCGCGATCGACTGAAAAGAAGACAAGGTATGGTGGAATGGGCTAAACTCGACCTGAAACATTGGGAACAAAATGATACCATCAACAGGATATTGGATGCATATACGGCCGGAGTGAATGCCTACATCAATAGCCTACAGGGAAAAGATTACCCCATAGAGTATAAACTCCTGGACTATAAACCTGAACCCTGGACAAAACTCAAATGCGCCCTTTTACTTAAATACATGTCTGCTTTGCTGACGATGTCAGAATCTGATCTGGAAAATACCAATGCCGTCAGTCTGTTTGGCAAAAAAGATTTTGATTTTTTATTTCCGGAAAATTTGGACTATAAAGATCCTGTTATTCCTGCCGGAACCAGGTGGGATTTTAAACCCGTAAAAACAGAAAGACCCGACAGCGCCAATGAACTTTTCCTTTTCACCAAAAATATTTCAGAAAAACCAGATCCGGCCATTGGATCGAATAACTGGGCCGTTTCCGGATCCAACACCAAAAGCGGACATCCGTTGTTTGCCAACGATATGCATCTGGGTCTAAATCTACCATGTATCTGGTTTCAGATGCAAATTCATACCCCTGAAATGAATGCCTTTGGCCACAACCTGCCGGGAGTTCCTTTTATCATCACCGGCTTCAATGATTCAATTGCCTGGGGATTTACCAACGCCTATCGCGACCTGGTCGATTGGTATAAAATCACCTATCGAACCAGCACCAGGAATCAGTATCGCTATAATGGAAAATGGATGAACACCAGAAAAGTAGTAGAAGCCATCAAAGTACGTGGTGAGGAAACCTACTACGACACCGTCGTGTATACGCACCATGGCCCGGTGGTTTATGACCGGAATTTTATGGGAAATGACCAGCACGTTGATCTGGCCATGCATTGGATTGCATCCTTGGAAAACGACGAACCCATGACTTTCCTGGAATTACCCAAAGCACACGACTATCCTGCATTCAAAAAGGCAATCCGCTATTTTTCATGCCCTCCTCAAAACATGGCATTTGCTTCAGCCCAAGGTGATATTGCCATGAACATTCAGGGAAAATTTCCCAACAAATGGCGTGAGCAGGGGAAATTTATTATGGATGGCAGTAAACATGAAACCGATTGGCAAGGATATATTCCAAATAATCAAAATCCATCAATACTTAATCCCAAACGTGGTTTCGTGAGTTCCTGCAATCAAATCCCAACCGATAGCTTGTACCCATACTATATATACTGTGATCATTTTGAACATTATAGAAATGTCAGGATAAACCATTTACTCGACAGTTTACAAAACATCGATGTTCAGGATATGATGAACATGCAAATGGACGACTACAGCGTTATGGCCGAATCCATTCTTCCAACATTATTGGATAGTTTGTCAACTCAAAATCTGAAAGGTGCATCCAAAGAAATTGCTGAAGCATTGATGGGTTGGAACTATCAATTTGATTACGATAAGAAGTCTCCAGCTTATTTCAGAATCTGGTGGCAACTGCTTTATAATATGATCTGGGATGAATTCGATCGTCAGGATGTGGCGTTGGATAAACCAGATAATTTCGTAACCATATACATTCTCAAACATTTTCCAGGTTACAAATTCATCGACATCGAATCCACACCGCAAAAAGAGAAATTAACAGACCTGGTCAATCTTTCTTTTCTGGAAGCGGCAGAAAGTATTCAGCAGTGGGAAAGAGAAAATAATTCAGAAATAACCTGGAGGTATTATAAAAACACAGGACTTCGTCACATGGTACCCTTCTTTACTTCCTTTTCTTATGTAGATCTTGCCATTGGCGGAGACGCCACTACGCTTAATGCCGTAACAAGAACCCACGGACCTTCACAGCGATTAATTGTCTCATTAGGTCCTGAGGTAAAAGCCTGGAGTAACTATGCCGGCGGACAATCAGGAAATCCGGGAAATCCTCAGTATGACCATTTCATAGATGCCTGGACAAAAGGGAAATATTACCCTGTTTTATTCATGCATTCTCCCAATGAAGAAGATAACCAAATAATTTTTACTCAAACACTCTCAACGGAAAAGCAGAAATGAAGACATTTTTCAGAATTATACTTATTGCGGGTCTCGCGTATTTCGCCGAGTCACTTTTACCCTGGTGGTCAGTGGTGATTGTGTCTTTTCTGGTGGTACTGGCCATACCAGCACAGTCATCGTGGAATGCTTATTTCAGTGGCTTTTTTGGTGTTGGCTTGTTATGGGTCACTTTTTCCTGGATGATCAACAATGAAACCTATGCGATACTCACTACAAAAATTGCCGAACTGTTCCATATGAGCAATCCCGTAGTTATGGTCTTTCTTGCTGGTTTTATCGGAGGCTTCGTTGGCGGATTTGCTGCTTTGAGTGGAAATTATTTTAGAAAACTTTTCGAAAAAAAATCAACGGGCTACTACTATTAGATTTCATATTATTTCATATTTGACAATTATCAAAACCCTGCATTGCTGAATGGCTTTAAATTACATTTGGATTGCCTTCTTTCTCATCGCATTTGTAGTCGCGTTATTGAAACTTTTTTTTCTGGGTGATACTCAAATATTCACCGAACTTTTCAACTCCATCATTGAGTCCTCAAAAACCGGTTTTACGATCTCCCTCGGCCTGACAGGAGTCCTTACTTTCTGGCTTGGCATCGTGAAGGTGGGCGAAAAAGGTGGTATGGTGCGCGTGATGTATAAATTGGTGGGACCGTTTTTTCGGAAATTATTTCCAGAAATTCCTAAAGACCATCCCGTATTGGGCCCTTTACTGCTCAACATTTCAGCCAACATGCTCGGTCTGGATAACGCCGCAACACCGCTGGGGTTAAAAGCAATGGAAGGACTTCAGGAATTCAATCCTGATAAAGAAAAAGCTTCCAATGCCCAGATTATGTTTTTGGTGCTCAATACTTCAGGCCTTACCCTGTTCCCGATCAATATCATGGTTTACCGGGCACAAATGGGTGCTGCCGATCCGGCTGATATTTTTCTTCCAATCTTGATCGCCACTTTTTTTTCAACCTTAGCCGGGTTAATTGCGGTAAGTATCTATCAGAAAATCAACCTGATGGACAAAACAATTTTGCTTTACCTTGGGTCACTTACGGCTTTTATAATCGGGATCATCATCTATTTCTCCCGCCTGGACCAACAACAGATCCAGACCATCTCGACTTTCACCAGTAATTTTTTATTATTCAGCCTAATTATAGGGATGATCCTGTTGGGTCTCCGGAAAAAGGTCAATATCTATGAGACATTTATCGAAGGGGCTAAAGAAGGTTTTTCAGTAGCCATCACGATTATTCCATACCTGGTGGCCATGCTGGTGGCGATCAGTGTTTTCAGAGCCTCCGGTTCTATGGATTATTTTACTGAGGGGATGAAATGGGTATTGACTACGTTGCATATCAATACAGATTTTATTGATGCTATGCCTACTGCCCTGATGAAACCCCTTACCGGCAGCGGCGCCCGGGCAATGATGGTGGAAACCATGAAAAATTTTGGGGCAGATTCTTTCGCTGGCCGTGTAGCCAGTGTAATGCAAGGTTCTACTGAAACCACATTTTATGTTTTGGCACTTTATTTTGGCGCGGTAAATATCAGGAATACCAGATATGCTGTCGTTTGCGGATTGATCGCCGATGCTGCCGGTATCTTAGCCGCTATCTTAATCAGTTACCTTTTCTTCCATTAAGGGATTTATACCAAATGTTGATCCCATATTCGGTGATTGAATTTGGATTCTTTCATGGGTAATTGTCTTACGATCGACGATATTTTTGGTTACGCTTGATATATTTTTAACTAAACGTGCAGTACGATTTTCTATGGAAGTACTTGTAGCAGAAAAAACACAAGATAAAGTATACGACCTTGCCAAGGATCATTTCCTGGGAGATTTCCCTTCCAACCTTCCTATTGAAAAGGCCTATTTACATATTGGAATTTACATGGGATGGGTGATAGATCATGATCTGTATAGTGAATATTTTGAAGAGGAGGCTGAAACTGAAATTTACAGATTTAAACGACGAGAGGTCCCCTGCATCATCCTGGCAGAAATCTGGGATGGCCGACTGAGTCATGAGCTGTTCAATACTGAAACCAATTTCTTCACCTACTATTATTACGCAGGCGGAATTTTTAAACGCGATTATATCGATGTTTTGGTTACATCACATCCGACCATTTATCATGTAAATGATGACTGGGAAAATTATGAAAAAATCGCCAAAAGGATCAGCCAGCGTTATGAAGAATGGAAAAGCATTACCCGTACCTGAGACAATACTGCTGGATTATTTCCGAAATTTATTTTTCAACATGGACAGTTTGTCATCAAAAGAAATGTTCTGATCCTGATTTTCTTTTTTTGAAACCTTGTCTTTTTTTGGCTTTTCATCAAATGGATTTGGCCGCATTGACAATGAAATCCTTTTGCGGGCAATATCAACACTGAGGACCGTGACGTTCACTTTCTGTTGTATTTTCAGGAAATCCGCCGGATTTTCAACATAACGATCTGCAATATGGCTCTTGTGCAGCAGACCATCCTGATGTACGCCCACATCTACAAAAACACCGAAATTGGTAATATTGGTGACCACACCATTCAATTCCATGCCTACCTTGAGATCTTCCATATTATGGACACCTTCTTTAAATTCAACAATCTCAAAGGATTCCCTTGGATCACGACCGGGTTTTTCAAGTTCCTGGATAATATCGGTGAGTGTTGGTATTCCTACAGTTTCACGCACATATTGATTCAAATTAATTGATTTGCGTAACGCTGCATTGCTCATGAGATCCTGTACAGAACATTGAGCATCAGAGGCCATATGCTCCACAATCGAATAGCTCTCCGGATGGACCGCACTGGCATCGAGCGGATTGCCGGCATTATTTATCCTCAAAAATCCAGCAGCTTGTTCAAAAGCCTTTTCTCCTAGACGCGGTACACTCTTTAAGGCATTTCGATTGATGAAAGCACCATTTTCATTGCGATAATCAATTATATTTTTAGCCAAAACCGGACCCAGACCAGATACGTAGGACAACAAGTCTTTACTCGCGGTATTCAATTCCACGCCCACCGCATTCACACAACTCATGACTGTGTCGTCAAGACTTTGTTTTAACGCCGATTGGTCCACGTCGTGTTGATACTGACCAACGCCGATTGATTTCGGATCAATTTTAACCAGTTCTGCAAGTGGGTCCATCAAACGACGCCCGATAGAAACGGAACCACGAACGGTAACATCATAATCGGGAAATTCATTGCGGGCGACTTCCGAGGCGGAATAGATCGAAGCGCCACTCTCATTCACCATAACAACAATAATTTCTTTGGGCAAACCGATCGATTTGATAAATGATTCTGTTTCTCTGCTCGCTGTCCCATTCCCAATGGCGATGGCTTCAATGTTGTATTGAGATACCATTTGGTGAACAATCTTCGCAGATTCTATCGTTTTGCGTTGTGGCTCATTGGGGAAAATGGTATCATAATGCAGTAATTTGCCTTGTCGATCGAGGCACACCAATTTACAACCTGTTCTGAAACCGGGGTCTACCGCCAAAACTTGTTTTTGTCCCAACGGAGGCGCCAGCAGCAATTGTCTCAGATTTTCTTTAAACACCCTGATAGCTTCTTCATCCGCTTTCTTTTTGGTACTAAGCCGCACTTCAGTCTCAATCGAAGGTTTAAGCAATCGTTTGTATCCATCCGCAATCGCCAATTTTACTTGTTGGCCGCATGAACTGTTGGTCTTAATGTATAATTTTTCTATGATTTCCAGGGCATCCATTTCCGCCGGACTAATATCCAGACTGAGGAACATTTCTTTTTCTCCCCTGCGCATGGCCAGCAGACGGTGAGATGGAACAGAATCAAGTTTTTCTTCCCATTCAAAATAATCACTGTACTTTTGTCCTTCTTCCTCTTTCCCTTTAATTACTTTGGAACGTATCGTCCCCGTTTTAAAAAATAACGCCCGGATCTTGGCCCGCACAGCGGCATCTTCATTGATCATTTCTGCAATAATATCCCGGGCGCCTGCCAGGGCCTCTTCAATATTTCCAACTCCTTTTTCCTCATCCAGGAATTTCTCTGCTTCCATTTTCGGATCCAATGAACCTTGTTCTAATATTAACATGGCCAGAGGTTCAAGGCCCTTGTCTTTGGCGATGGATGCCCTGGTTTTCCGTTTCGGTTTATATGGCAAATAAATGTCCTCAACTTCAGCAAGTGTTATCGCAGCATCAATTTTGGCTTTTAATTCCGGCGTCAGTTTGTTTTGTTCATCTATGGATTTTTTTACACTCTCTTTCCGTTTGTCCAACTCATGAAGTTGGCTGACCCTGTTTCTGATTTTTTCCACTTGCAGTTCATCCAGACTCCCTGTGGCTTCTTTTCTATATCTTGAAATGAAAGGTATCGTGGCCCCCCCATCCAATAAATTGATGGTTGCTTTGACTTGTGAAACTTTCAATCCCAATTCCGCCGCAACGACATTTTCATAAGTTTTCTCCATCTATCTTTAGCTATATTTACGTGAGATTAGTTACTTCCAAACCCTTTTGAAATAACAAAATTGGGGCAAAATTAGTGTTTAGAATGACATAATACCGGAAATGAAAAAGAAAAAATCAATAAAAAGGGAAATTACGGAATGGCTCATTTTCCTGGGCATAATAGTCGTTTTATACACAACTGGATGGTACACACCTGTTGTAGGTTTTGTTCAGGGCCTGGTACTTAAAACCGGGATAATCAGACCAAATATCGACATGGACGATCCCGCGAAAGCCTCTTATAATTTTACATTGATCGATGAACAAGGCAATGAAGTGCCTTTCTCAAAGTTCAAAGATCAGGCTGTTTTTCTCAATTTCTGGGCCACCTGGTGCCCGCCATGTATCGCTGAAATGCCTGATATTGATGAGCTTTACCATTCCATTGGAAAAGAAAAAATCCGGTTTGTGTTGATCTCGGAAGACGATGATTTTGAAAAGGCCAAATCTTTCAAGGCGAAAAAGAACTTCGCTTTCCCGATTTACCACATGAATGGATCATTGCCCAAAGTCTTTTTCAGCCGGAGTATTCCAACCACTTTCGTGATTTCACCGGAAGGTGAGATTGTCGTAAAGCGGGCGGGCATGGCAAAATACAATACAGACCAATTTAAAAATTTCCTGTTATCCCTGGTAAATCAGTGATAATCCAGATGAAGAGACAATAAATTGCCCAATTGCCAGGCTGTATTTTCGAGATCTTCAGAAGTGCTGGCTATTGCTTCCTTGGGTGATTTTGCGCCATTAGAAATAGGTATGACCGCGCTGAAAACTTTATTTAATATTGGGAAATCAACCACTTTACCGGCCAATAATATTGAATTGATTCCAGCCATCGCCGCTTTTTTTGCCACCCCAAAAGGGCCCTTGCCCCCTAGTGTTTGAGCATCAGCATGTCCCTCCGCCGTGATAAGCAGATCAGCACTTTGAAGTGCTTCGTCAAATCCCATGATATCGAGTAAATAATCGACACCATTGACCAATTTGGCATTACAAAATGCCAAAAACGATACTGCGATGCCTCCAGCAGCGCCGGTCCCGGGCAATGAAGTGTAATCATTGCTGGTCAATTCCCTGAGGATCTTACGGTAAATTTCCAGTTTATTCTCCAGGATAGAAATAACCCTGTCATCCGCTCCTTTTTGAGGTCCAAAGACAGGAGCTGCTCCTTTTTCTCCGAGCAATGTGTTCTCTACATCACAAAGCAACACAAAATTTGCTTGTTTCAATCTGGCATCTAAATCGTCTGTATCAATATGGTGTAGATATAATAAAGGATTTTCCAGGTGATTTATTATTTTTCCATGATCATCGAATAATTTCAAACCCAATGCCATCATAATTCCCAACCCGCCATCAATCGTTGCACTTCCGCCAAGTCCGAGAATAATTTTTTCGCATCCACGATCCAGAGCCGCTTTAATCAATTGACCAGTGCCGTAGGTATTGGTTTTGAGTGGATCCAGTTCACTGTGATCCAATAAATTGATGCCTGATGCTTTGGCCATTTCAATTATTGCCGTTTTTTCATTGATTATATCCGCCCATTGTGCTGTGATTTCCCTACCCAACGGATCATTCACTGCACAAGAATGACTCTTTGCATCAAACCATTCACCTAAAATGGGTAAGGTATTGTCTCCACCATCCGCAATTGGAAAAATCACTGTTTCACAAGACAGAGTGCTTCTTTTAATGCCTCGCTCTATTGCTTGGGCTACAGCATTGGCGCCGAGACCATTTTTAAATGCATTTGGTGCTATAATAATTTTCATCGAATATTATTCTTACTTTTGAATGTTTAAAAAAATGAATGGATGTTAGGCTTTTGAATATTGCGTTTCAATCGTAAAAACTCAATTTTATATTTGGGTATGATGATTTTTCAATTTACATTTGCGACCTGAAATTTAAAGCGGAATTTACTTAATATTATGGCAAATCATAAATCGGCATTAAAAAGAATCAGATCCAATGAAGCTAAAAGGTTGAGAAACAGGTATCAATTGAAGACTTCAAGAACCTACCTCAAAAAGCTGAGAAAGACACATGACAAGAAAGAGGCGCAGGAATTATATCAGCAAGTTGCCAGCATCCTCGATAAACTTGCCAAAAATAATGTGATCCATAAGAATAAAGCGGCCAACAACAAATCCAAATTACAGAAATTTGTGAATAGCCTCCACGCTTAAATATTTCATAGCTAAGATATTTGGCCCTGTCAGTTTTGTCAGGGTTTTTTTATTTTCTTATTTTTTGGAATTATTTTAAATTCTTCCAACAAATAATTGCCATGGAACCTTATCAGGGGCTTAAAATCCTAAGTTGGGCCGAGGCAGATCGGCCACGGGAAAAGTTACTTTTAAAAGGCAAATCGGTCCTCACGGATGCGGAATTAATCGGCATATTACTGGGATCGGGAACCAAATCGCTGAGCGCTGTTGACCTTGCTAAATTAATTTTAAACCAGGTTGACAATGATCTGAATGCCCTTGCCAAATTGACTGTCAAAGATTTAATGAAATTTAAGGGGATTGGCGAAGCCAAGGCCATAACGATCGTCAGTGCGCTGGAATTGGGCCGAAGACGAAAAGAAACGGAATCGCTCAAAAAACCTAAGATCACCAGTTCTTCCGACGTATACGAACTGATGAAACCGGAATTACTTGATCAGATCAGGGAAGAATTTTGGATCGTCATTTTAAATAGAGCTAACCTGGTAATAAAAAAACAGCAGATTAGCACCGGTGGTATATCCGGCACTGTGGCTGATCCCAAAGTGATCTTTAAACATGCGCTGGACAATTTAGGATCTTCCATCATTTTAGTTCACAACCATCCTTCCGGAAATCTCAAACCGAGCGATGCTGATATTAAGCTCACCTCAAAAATGAAAGAATCGGGTAAATTGCTTGAAATACCAGTGCTCGATCATATCATTTTCACAGATCATCAGTATTTTAGTTTTGCCGATGAAGGCATGATGTAATGAATAAAAAACATCGTTCATTTGTGAAAAAATGTTAAAAATCTTCCAAATAGCCTTATTGTAGGACGCATTTAGCATCTGTTCATCTCGATTGTCGTATACATAACACGAGCATAACACGAGAACAAAACACCGAAATGCATGCAAAATAATTACTTGTTGAAATCCTTATTGCTGAATATGTTTTCAATAAAAATATTTAGACCATGAAACTCAGATATTTTATTTATGTAATTATCGTTGCCATAATCGGTGTGTTTGTTTATGCATTCATCGGCAAGCGTAATGTTAATAACTACGAGCAAAAAATTGAAGACCAACGCTTGGCCAAAGACGAAGTTTTTCGCACTGATGATCAATCTCCACTTTCAGACGATGAAAAATTGACCTTCGAAGGATTGCAATATTATCCGGTTGAGCCAAAATATCGTGTGAAAGCCAAGGTAGAATTGTTGCCCGAATTTGAAAAAGTAAACCTGCAGATGTCGGACAGTACCAGTGAAACCTTTCGAAAATACGGGTATGCCAACTTTCAAATTGATGATAAACCCTGCAGACTATTGGTCCTTAAACCAGATAGTGGTGTCGATGAAAACTATTTATTCATTCCATTTTATGATGCCACCAGCGCAGATGAAACGTATGGCGCGGGCCGATATGTAGAACCCACTGTAATCAATGATGAATATATCGAGATCGATTTCAACAAAGCTTATAATCCTTACTGTGCATACAACCACCACTATTATTGCCCCATACCACCAAAAGAAAACAAACTGCCTGTTCGGATAAAAGCCGGAGAAAAAAAATTTGAAAATCATCCATAGTATTCGCCGTAATATGGGGAATATATTATTTTTGCCAAATCTTAAAGAAATAGTCCGCAAATAAAAAGCGCTTTTCGATTCCCTCCCCTAAGCCAGTTTGGTTTTGGGGGGGAATGTTGTATACAATTTTTGGATTGATTAACACGCAATGAAAATTTCCCTCAATTGGTTAAAAGATTATATTGAAATCAAAGAAAGCCCTGAAGAATTGGCCCATATGCTCACAATGTGCGGATTGGAGGTGGAAGGCATTGAAAAAATTGAAGCAATAAAAGGTGGTTTGAGGGGGGTGGTGATTGGGGAAGTCCTGACTTGTCGGAAACATCCAAATGCCGACAAACTAAGCACTACCACAGTTGATATTGGTAACGGCCAACCTGTTCCAATTGTATGCGGCGCCCCCAATGTAGCGGAAGGCCAGAAAGTTTTGGTAGCCACTGTCGGAACAACTCTGTTTCCATTCAATGGTAACGAATTCAAGATCAATAAAGCCAAAATCAGGGGGGAGGTTTCTGAAGGAATGATATGTGCTCCTGATGAATTAGGACTAAGTCCTAATCATGAAGGGATCATGGTGCTGACAACCTCGCTGCCTAACGGAACTCCCGCCAAAGAATACTTCAATTTTGAGGATGACGTGGTCATGGAAATTGGCTTGACCCCCAATCGTTCTGATGCCACATCGCATATTGGCGTAGCCCGGGACATCAAGGCTTTGCTTGACAGGCCGGTCAATTTACCTGATATTTCGGATTTCAAAATTGACAATAACGACAATCCTGTTGAAATCATCGTTGAGAATGAAGATGCCTGCCCTCGTTATTCCGGCATTACAATAAGTGGGGTGGCCATCAAAGATTCACCGGATTGGCTCAAGCAAAAATTGCTGGCGATAGGACAATTACCCATTAATAATGTTGTAGACGTTACCAACTTTGTCCTTCATGAATTGGGTCAACCATTGCACGCTTTTGATGCAGACAAGATTAAGGGCAGTAAGGTAATTGTGAAAACCTTACCTGCAGGCAGCCTTTTTACAACACTGGACGAAAAAAAGAGAACTTTATACGACAATGACCTCATGATCTGCGATGCCCAAGAAGGTATGTGTATTGCCGGTGTTTTCGGTGGCTTACATTCAGGCGTTACGGAAGGCTCAAAAAATATTTTTCTGGAAAGCGCCTACTTTTCTCCGGATTACATTCGCAAAACCGCGCAACAACATGACCTGAAAACCGATGCCGCTTTCAGATTCGAAAGAGGAACAGATCCGAACAATACAGTCTTTGCGCTGAAACGGGCAACCATGCTTATCAAAACACTGGCAGGAGGTAATATTTCATCGGAAATTATAGATGTTTATCCAAGAAAAATTGAGAACCAACACGTAAACGTCTCCTTAAAACGTGTTCGCAAATTGATAGGTAAGGCAATCCCGGAACCGACTATTTTTAAAATTCTGAAATTATTGGATATTGATATTCAGGACATCGGCGAAGATACTTTTATTGCTTCTGTCCCTCCCTATCGAGCAGACGTGACGCGTGAAGCTGACATTGCTGAAGAAATTCTGCGTATTTATGGTTATGAAAATGTTGAAATACCAGAAAACGTTTCAAGTGAATATTTAGCTGAATTTCCATCAACTGATCGCGATCAGGAACAATACAAAATAGCGCAAACACTTTCGGCCAATGGGTATTACGAGATTATTACCAATTCATTGACAAAAACATTTTATACGGAAAAGTCCGGTGCTTTCAATCCGGAAAATGACGTTAATATTCTCAACAAATTAAGTGAAGACCTTGGGGTAATGAGACAATCATTGTTATTTACCGGCCTTGAAGTCATTGCTTACAATATCAATCATCGCCAGAAAGACCTTAAATTATACGAATTTGGCAAGACTTATCGCTGGCAAGATAATCGTTATGTAGAAAGATTCGGCTTGGGTGTTTGGGCAACAGGCAATTATGAAAAGGAAAATTGGAATAATGAAAATAGAAAATTAAAATTCCACGATTTTTATGCTGAGATTCTTAAAATTATCAATAAATTCAAAACGGATGATCACCAAATAGAAATTTTTGGAGATGCCCTTTTTCAAAGTGGTTTGAGAATTTTTAATGCGCGTACTGTCATTGCAAGACTGGGACAATTAAATAAAAAAATTACAAAATTAACCGGCGTGTCACAAGAAGTTTTCTTTGCCGAAATTGACTTCGATTGGTTACTCTCCAATATACAAAAAGAATTCATTGTCAAAGAAATCTCTAAGTTTCCTGAAGTACGTCGTGATCTTTCCCTGGTAATTGATAAAAAAATTACTTTTGAACAAATCAGGACCATCACTCAGGAAAAGGAATTTAAGGGAATATTGAAAAATGTAAATGTTTTTGATTACTATGTAGGAGAAAACATTGAAAAAGATAAAAAAGCGTATGCTTTAAGTTTTATATTGCAGGACGAGCACAAAACCTTAACCGATCGGGCTATTGAAAAGACTATGAAACGGTTGATGGAACTTTTTGAATCTAAATTAGGAGCTGTAATCAGGAAATAAAACATGAATAGGGACCGGTTAAATACGGAACTTCAATCACTGGAAAGAAAGATCAGATTATTGCTTTCGCAGTATCAAACTGTCAGAAAAGAAAACGATACCCTAAAGCTGGAAAATCAAGAACTGAAGTCCATCCTGAATTCCAAAGATCACCAACTCAATGACTTTCATAATAAAATTAAAATTAGTACTATTGTGGATAGTATAAACGTGGGAGAACACGAGGCCAAAGAGGTTAAAAGCAAAATAAATGAATATATCAGGGAAATTGATAAATGTATAAAACAATTAACCAAGTAAACCAATAATTATTTATTAATTTCCGGGATGGAAGAACTCTCGATAAAAATAAAAATAGCCGACAGGGAATACCCTATGAAGGTTGATGCTGCAGATGAAGAACGAATCAGACTGGCTGGGAAAAAAATCAATGAAAAATTAAAACTTTACAGAGACCAATTCGGAATTGATGATAAACAAGACCTGCTAGCCATGGTCGCCTTTGATAGCCTATTTGAAAAACTGCAATCAGAAGCCAGTCAGAACAATGTTGGAGAAACAGCCATTGATAAAATCATTTATCTCAACAGATTGATCTCACAAGATTTAGATCAATAATTTTTTAGCCTTTCCAATATTAGCAGCCTCTCAGATCTCCCCAATTTAAATATATAAATAGGGAATTATGGAATTAGTTTCAATGATCATCATCGCCATAGTGGCATTGATGATGGGGGTATTTGCAGGATATTATCTCCTCCGGAAAGTCTTCAATCGCGAAGAAAAAAAAGCACAGGAAAAAGCTGAAATGCTGATCAAAGAGGCCGAAATGCAGGCCGAATCCATCAAGAAAGATAAAATTCTGGAAGCCAAAGAAAAATTACTTAAACTAAAATCTGAGTTTGAAGAAGAGGCCGGCAGAAAAAAGAATCAGATCATTCAGAATGAAAATAAACTGAAACAAAAAGAACAGACTCTTTCCAAACAAATCGAACAGGTCAAAAGAAAAGAAGATGAAATGGAGAGCATGAAAGAAAATCTATCTGCTCAGCTCGAAATTGTTAACAAAAGAAAAAGTGACCTGGAAAAAATCAAATTAGAACAAGTAACTGCCCTGGAAAAAATAGCCAATCTTTCCATCGATGAGGCCCGTGATCAATTGATCGAGGCCCTGAAAGATGAGGCCCGTTCCAAAGCTTCTTCTAATATTAAGGAGATTGTGGAAGAAGCTAAACTGACCGCCACCAAGGAAGCGAAAAAAATAGTCATAGAAACAATTCAACGTACAGCAACAGAAAATGCGATAGAAAACTGTGTTTCTGTGTTTAACATTGAGAGTGATGATATCAAAGGAAAAATTATTGGTCGCGAGGGCCGAAATATTAGGGCTTTGGAAGCGGCAACTGGCATCGAAATTATTGTAGACGATACCCCTGAAGCGATTATCATTTCAGGGTTTGATCCGGTTAGAAGAGAAATAGCCAGACTTTCACTTCATCGGTTAGTGACTGACGGCCGTATACACCCGGCCCGAATAGAAGAGATCGTGGAAAAAACCACCAAGAATATCGAAGAAGAAATCATCGAGATTGGTGAACGCACAGCCATCGACCTTGGCATTCATGGCCTGCACCCCGAATTAATCAAATTAATCGGCAGAATGCGCTTCCGATCATCTTACGGCCAAAATCTGTTGCAACATTCTCGTGAAGTCGCCAAGCTTTGTGCTACGATGGCCGCGGAACTTGGACTGAATGCCAAACATGCAAAACGGGCTGGTCTTTTACATGATATTGGCAAAGTTTGGCCGGAGGAACCGGAAATTCCTCATGCCCTGCTGGGAATGGAGTTAGCCAAAAAATACAATGAACATAAAGATGTCTGCAATGCCATTGGGGCCCATCATGATGAAGTTGAAATGACCGCACTGATATCACCGATTATTCAATCATGTGATGCCATTTCCGGATCGAGACCAGGAGCACGCCGTGAAATCATGGAATCCTATCTTAAAAGACTGAAAGACTTGGAGGAATTGGCCTTGAGTTTCGAAGGTGTCAATAAATGTTTTGCCATTCAGGCCGGCAGAGAATTGCGTGTAATTGTGGATTCGGAAGTCGTCACTGATGCTAACGCCAGTCAATTATCATTCGATATATCTCAAAAAATCGAAAAGGACATGCAATATCCAGGGCAAATAAAAGTTACGGTCATTCGGGAAATGCGTTCTGTCGCATTTGCCAAATAAACCAAATACTGTTTAGTTTATTTTTAGCAACGAGGGCCGCGATTAGTAATCGCGGCCCTCGTTGTGTCGTTTCTGGTAAAATCCTAATTCATCAATACTTTTAACATGGTCGCTCCTATATCTGCCGGTGATTCTACCACATGAATACCACATTCCTTCATGATCTTCATTTTGGCAGATGCGGTATCTGCTGCGCCGCCAATGATGGCCCCGGCGTGCCCCATTCGACGCCCGGGAGGAGCTGTCTGTCCCGCAATAAAACCCACTACTGGTTTGTGCCCATTCTTTTCAATCCATTTCGCTGCATCAGATTCCATGCTTCCTCCAATTTCACCAATCATGATCACTCCTTCTGTTTCAGGGTCTGCCATGAGTAACTTTACGGCTTCAAGGGTTGTTGTACCAATAATCGGATCACCGCCAATACCTATGCATGTTGATTGACCTAATCCCGCTTTTGTAATCTGATCCACTGCTTCATAGGTTAAAGTGCCGGATCTGGATACAATGCCTATTGTTCCTTTTTGATGAATAAAACCAGGCATAATGCCAACTTTGGCTTCTCCGGGAGTTATGACACCCGGACAATTTGGCCCTACCAACACCGCTTCTTTATCTTTCATATAGTGCTTAACCGCCATCATATCACTGGTTGGAATGCCTTCAGTGATCGCAACGATTACTTTTATGCCTGCATCAATTGCTTCCATAATTGCATCAGCTGCAAAGGCCGGAGGAACAAATATAACTGAAACATCAGCTCCGGTTACTTTTACAGCTTCCTCCACGGTGTTAAAGACAG
The DNA here is from genome assembly GCA_963711495.1 of uncultured Cytophagales bacterium. Lineage (GTDB taxonomy): Bacteria > Bacteroidota > Bacteroidia > Cytophagales > Cyclobacteriaceae > CAVQEK01. Next base: position 2,179,078 of record CAVQEK010000004.1, on the reverse strand, counting down.
GTCTTTCGAGATGTTCCGTTCCCCCCTTCCCTGGCGTAACTCCACCGACTACTTGTGTGCCATAATCAATCATTTGCGCAGCATGAAAGGTTCCTTCAGAGCCAGTAAAACCTTGCACAATGACTTTAGAATTTTTATTTACCAGTACACTCATTTTTAACTATTTTGGGCAAAAATAGAACATATTATGGCTTAAGCAAAAGAAAAATAATGAACGTCCCCGATTAGCAAGCCTGGACGTCTTATTTTCAACATTTCGGACAGAAAAATGTATTGGAAATTTCGCAATATCCAGTGGTCAGACTTAGCTCTGTTATCAATTAGTCAATACATTTTGATATATTTAATCGAATATGTAATTTTTATGCAAATTTATTGAATAATTTTTAATATTAGGGCAATATGATTAAATTTGTCGAAATACTTATTGTAATATTGTAGGGTGATGAAACTGGCAGACATGCCCTCCTGTCCCGGGGGTGGAGATCGTGGGATAAATCGTATGTGTTGATCAGGCATACGGCTAACTGCTTCATGAAGGTTCGAATCCTTCCCCTACAGCCAATACAAAATTGTAATTTCACCCCCCCCCCCACTTTAATAGATATATTCCCAATAATAGAAGTATTTCCTTATCATATTTTTATTAATTAGAACATTTACCTATTACCTCCGTATAATAAATTTGATTTTATTGAATTAATATAAAATCACGAATAGGTTAAAACTCAAAAACTGAAGAGATGATAAACAACACAATAAATTTTGCCATCGGGCAAAAGAAGAAAATTGCTTTGGTGGCACATGACTACAAAAAGAAAGACCTCATGGAGTGGGCAAAATTTAATCGTGAAACGCTTGCTCAGCATGATATATTCGCCACCGGTACGACAGGTACGATCTTGGAAAATGAATTGAGTATTCCCATTACCAAACTTCAGAGTGGCCCTCTGGGCGGTGATCAACAAATTGGTGCCCGGATCGCCGAAGGTGAAATTGATTTTCTCATTTTCTTTTGGGATCCGATGGAACAACAGCCACATGATCCTGACGTCAAAGCCTTATTGCGCATAGCAATGGTTTGGAATATCCCGGTGGCCTGCAATCGCGCCACGGCTGATTTTCTATTTTCGTCTTCTTTGATGCGGGAACCGTACCAAAAAAATAATCCCAACTACGAAGATTATAAAGCCAGAAGAGTAGCCATTTAAGGAATAATCTAATTTGCTTTCAACAAGCGGTCTGGTATAATGCCAATATCAGACCGTTTTTATTTCATAATTCTAACCATTAAACAAACAAATCAGCCCGGAAACAGAATAGCATCTCTGCATTTTTCAATCTCGGTAAGCCATGCGCCCAGACCTTCACTGGTAGTGGCAGACAACTCAAAGATCTTCAAATGATGATTCACCCGTAAAGCATATTCCCGGGCCTTTTCCATATCATATTCGAGGTAGGGCAACAAGTCGGTTTTATTAATGATCAGCAAGTCGGCCATTTGAAATATGGTTGGATACTTGAGCGGTTTGTCTTCCCCCTCAGTTACGCTCATGATTACCACCCGGTAATTTTCTCCCAGGTCAAATAATGCGGGACAAACCAGATTGCCAACATTTTCAATGAATAATAGCGATTGCTCCTCCACAGATAATTTCTTAAAAGCCCGGTTGACCATTTCACTATCCAGATGACAACCCTTACCGGTATTAACCTGAACGACTTTGGCGTTGGTAGCCGCTATTCTTTCTGCATCATTCATTGATTGCTGATCGCCTTCAATCACATAAATTTGGTGTTTTTCACCCAGCATTTTGATGGTTTTTTCCAGCAAGGTGGTCTTACCAGAGCCTGGTGAACTCATCAGGTTAAAAGCAATGATATTTTTTGCTTCAAGAAATCCCCGGTTCCTTGCAGCCAGTAAATTATTTTTTTGCAAAATATCTTCTTCCAGAGAGATCATTTCCCGGCCGTTTTCTATGTGATCTGAGTGTTCATGATGATGATGATCGCCGTGATGATGGTGATGATGGTGATTATGATCCAAGACGTCCAATTCATTGGAATTTTCAATGTCTTCGCCGGGTAACATTATTTTTATTTCATCATTAGAATTGCATCCACAAGTGCTACACATGGTATTTTATGTTTTATTATCAATTAAAAAAATCTCTTTTCATTTATTCCACCATTGAGGTCAAAAACTAGTTTAACATATTCTTGGAAGTTGATCACCCGCCAGCATATCAACTATTCTCCTGCCTCCGATGGCGGTCTGCATCACCACTTTGGAGGGGTGCGCATCAGTAACCTCTCCTATTACAACACTTTTTTCACCCAAAATATTCGTTCTAAGAACATCAATTACGTGCTCAGCAATAGCATCGGCAACAATCATCACAACCTTGCCTTCGTTGGCTACATAAATCGGGTCAAATCCCAGTAAATCACAGATCCCGGAAACTTCATCTGACACCGGTATCTCCTCTTCAAACACCTCAAGTCCGACATGCATCGATTTCGCAACTTCACACAACACGGTAGCCAACCCTCCTCTTGTCGGATCTCGCATAAATTTTACTTGATGACCAAATTGCTGCAATGGACGAATCAAATGATTGAGGCAAGCGCAATCCGAAATAATATCCGTTCTGAAACTCATTTGCTCTCTGGCGCACAATACAGCCATTCCGTGCTCAGCAATGCCCCCATTAATGATGATTTTATCACCAGGCATTAAACTGGTCATTTGGTGATTTTCCCCAGGTCGACGTTCAAACTGACCAATTCCGGAAGTTGTAATGAATATTTTGTCGCATTTTCCTTTATTAACAACTTTAGTATCTCCGGTTACAATCTGAATGCCGGCATTTTGAGCTTCCCGGGCCATCGACTGTACAATCCTTTCCAGATCTTCCCGCAAAAACCCTTCTTCGATGATAAAGGAAGCGCTGAGATATTTCGGATTCGCGCCACTTACTGCCAGGTCATTGACAGTTCCGCAAATAGCAAGTTTGCCGATATCTCCTCCTGGGAAAAATATGGGTTCTACCACGAAAGAATCTGTTGTGAATGCCAGGTTATCTCCATATAATGCGATCTCGGCGGCATCTTTTTGTTTCAGTAAAATGTCATTGGAAAAATATTTATAAAATACTTCCTCGATGAGCCGGTGCATCAGCCGGCCCCCACTGCCATGATTCAGGGTGATTCTATTTTCCGTGTTCATGATATCTGTAATAAGCCTGACAAGCACCCTCCGAAGAAACCATGCAGGCGCCAACGGGATTTGCCGGATCGCATCTTTTATTAAAAAGTCTGCACTGACGAGGGGTTTTGGTTCCTTTGAGCACTTCTCCGCAAATACATTCCGGATCTTCCACCGTATCTTCAACTACAACTTCCAACTGCTTTTCTGCATCAAATTGCTGAAACTTATCACTAATTTTTAAACCACTATCGGGAATGGTCCCCAGTCCTCGCCACCAATCTTCCCGGGTTTCGAATACATCCCACATTACATGAAGTGCTTTTACATTTCCGGCTGGTTTTACGGCCCTTTTATATTGAATCTCCACTTTAGGGGTTTTTGATTCATGTTGCTCTGTCAACATCAGCACAGACTGAAGGATATCCACCGGTTCGAAACCGGACACCACACATCCTACTCCATATTTTTTTGCGAGAAATTCATACATACGAGTGCCTGCAATGGTGCTGACATGTCCGGGTCCGATGAATCCATTTATTTTGATCCCATCATCAACCAGTCTTTCCATAACTGGCGGCATGATTTTGTGTGCGCTAAAAACAAAAAAATTCGTGATACTTAAAGACGACGCCTTCAATATTGTCGCTGCCGTCCCCGGAGCAGTAGTTTCAAATCCAATACCCAAAAAAATAACATTTTTACCCGGGTTTTCTTTGGCATAATACAGCGCTTCCAGGGGTGAATACACCACTTTCACTTCATGACCCCTGGCTTTTTCGCGTTCTAAACTCGAAGTAGATCCCGGCACACGGATTAAATCTCCAAAAGTAGCAACTACATTATTTTCGCCGCGACAATAAGCGATGGCCTGATCAATATAATGTTTGCTGGTTACGCAAACAGGGCAACCAGGCCCGGATTTTAGGTGAATATTTTTGGGCAACATGGACGGTATACCAAAACGCTGAATGGCCATTGTATGTCCGCCACAAACCTCCATTAGATCAATCTCTTTTTTTGAAATACGACAGATCTCTCTCAAAATCTTACTGGTATTTTCCTTATTTCTATATTCACTTAGTATCTCCATAATATATGGTTAGCGCGAATTGGAAAAATCACTTAACTTTTTCAACAGTTCCAGTCCTTCCTGTGCTTCAACTTCATCAAGTTTTTGTAGTGCAAAACCTGTATGGATTAAAACATAATCACCTTCTTTTACATCATCGAGCAATTGAATGCTAATGGTACATTCAACTCCTTGTACAGCGGCAATGGCTGTATCATCATTTTTAATTGCAATGATTTTTGCTGGTATACTTAAACACATTTCAATTTCCTCCTTTTTGCCGCAATGATCATCTGTCCCAATGCAATTCCGCCATCATTGACAGGCACTTGTTGGTTCGTAAAAACACGTAATCCCCGATATTCAAGTTCTCTTAGCGAGTGCGCCAAAATGTATTTGTTCTGAAAAAGGCCCCCCGACAAGATTACTTTGTTCAAAGCAAATTCTTTCTTCATAGCCAACACTGCCCTTACGATAATCTCTACGATTGTATTCTGGAAACGGCCGGCAATTACCTCTCTTTTAACATGGCTGGTCAAATCATAAACAATGGAACGTATGATTGGTCTGATATCGATTTTTTCTTCAATATCAAAATCATAGTAACCTGACTGGGAATTGTCGGATTTACTTTCCATACGCATGGGGGCTTCGGCATGAAATGTCGATTTTTCACAATAACCCAAAATAGCCGAAATGGCATCAAAAAGACGGCCAGCACTCGAAGTGTACGACACATTAATGTCTTTCTCAATCGCTTCTTTTATGGTCAGCAACTCGAATTTGGAGCGATTTTGAACCACAGGAATCGGCAGATCATCAATATTTTCAAATGCGCCGAGCAGATAAGCAATGGCGATTCTCCAGGGATTTTTGATGGCCGCATCGCCTCCTGGCAGTGGCATATAGTCAAGATGAGAAAACCTTTCAAAATAGCAACAGTCACAACACATAAACTCTCCGCCCCAAATCTTACCATCAGTGCCAAATCCGGTTCCGTCAAAACTTACGCCAATAACCGGCTCATCCAATTGATGTTCGGCCATACAAGAAGCTACATGGGCATGATGATGTTGTACTTCTACCAAAGGTAAATTCAAATTCCGGCCCAGGTTTCCCGATAAATAATCAGGATGCAGATCTACGGCCACCAGTTCGGGCTCAAAACGAAAAAGTCGTTGAAATCGATGAATGCTCTCTTCCAGAAATTCTAAGTTATCCACATGCTGCAAATCGCCAATGTGTTGGCTCAGAATAACTTCATTGCTTTTTCCAATGGCAAAACAATTGGATAGTTCGGCACCCATCGCCAGTATTCCTTCTACCCGAAAACGCGTGATTACCGGTGTTGGCACATATCCACGTGACCTTCGAATCAATTGTTCTTTCTCATTCACCACCATGACCACCGAATCATCAACCCGATTACTAATGGTACGATTGTAAGACAATACGGCATCACAAAAATCCCCCAGTTTTTCTTCGGCCAACGCATCATCGGTAATAATTGGTTCTTCAGCAAAATTTCCACTGGTCAGTACCATGACATCCGCCTTCATTTGTTCGAACAACAGATAATGGACCGGCATATAAGGCAACATGGCACCAATGGTCTTCAATCCCCGGCATACATCCAGTGCCAGTTTCTTCTTCACTTTTAATAAAACAATGGGACGTCGGATAGACTGGACAACCTTTTCCTCTTTTTCATCAAGGAATGCATATTCACGGAGTACTGTCATATTCCGAAACATGACAGCGAAAGGCTTTCCATATCGCTTTTTTGATTTCCTCAATTTGGTTACCGTCAATTCATTGTTAGCATCACAGGCTATAAAATACCCTCCAATACCTTTAATGGCAACGATACCTCCCAAATCGATGATTTTGGCGACCCTTTCGATGATAGTTTCCTGAGACTCAAAAATACCATTCCTGGATTTTAACCTATATTTTGGGCCGCAGTCATGGCAGGCGATGGGTTGAGCGTGAAATCTTCGGTCAGAAATATCGTGATATTCCCTGGCACACTCCTCACACATTTCAAAAACCTCCATCGTAGTATGTTGCCGGTCATACGGCAGATCTTCAATGATCGAAAATCTTGGTCCGCAGTACGTACAATTGGTAAAAGGATAATTTTTTCTGCGTTCCTGATACTTCATATCCTCGAGGCATGCCGGACACACAGCAAGGTCAGGACTGATCCTGGTAATTTGATGGGATCTATTGCTACTTTCCCTGATTTCAAATGCTGCCGCATCCAAATCTGTGGTACTTGTCAGATTAATATCTTCTATGCAGGCGATTTCAGGTTTTTGTTCTACCAATTCGCGCACAAAAGTATCTATGATTTCCTTTTGACCAGACACACCAATCTCCACACCGTCATTCAGATTTTTTACATAACCCTGCAATTGATGTTTGGTAGCCAAACGAAAAACATACGGCCTGAATCCAACGCCCTGAATTAAACCTTTTAACCGATAAATATATCCTTTTGCCACTTTACACCGCTGCGGGCTATTTTAAAATATTCAGAAGCCTGACTACTCCGTTTTATTTCTGTCAACTAATTTGTTGCGCAATCTTTTCCGATACCTCACCACAAAAAACAGGAGTAAACCGACAAAAATTGCCCCAATACTCAGGTGATAGAAACTACTCAAAAAGTGCCCTAGACCTGCTCCGGTAGGATTGATAAGGCTGTGACCCGGATGAGCCATCAATATGCCTGATTGAATGATGCCAATCATTATAAAAAATACAGTTTTACTGTTCATATGGATCAAATTTAAAAAATTAAATAGGTAGTTTTTCGTTCTTTTACAGATCACCAATACATTCTATAAAATGTCCGGTAAGCTGAACTGTGTCCAAAACAATTTGGATGATCAGTTATAATTTACCTGATATATTAGTCCTTCTAGTTCATTGCTTAAATTGATATTACTCACTTTTACTCCATTATTTACTTTTAGTACCACCGGAGAAAAATTCAGAATTCCTTTTATTCCTGATGCAAGGAGATCCTCACAAACCAATTGAGCCTTGACAGCCGGAACCGCAAGAATTGCTATGCTTACCGCTTTGGCTTCTACCACTTGCAGCATTTGTTCCATCGGAAATACCGGTATTTTGTCACCTTTCTTTTGCTTCGAAGGATCAATATCAAAAGCCGCCACGATATTGATTTTTCTGTTGACAAATCCTTTGTAATGAACCAGCGCTTTACCCAAGTTTCCCATGCCGATTAAAATAACGTTCTCTACTTTGTGCTTACCTAATTTTTTGTCCATCACAACCACCAAATTGTCAATTTCATATCCTCCTTTTTTGTTTCCCTTGATTCTGAAGTTGGAAAAGTCCTTTCTCACCTGTTCCGGACTTACACCTGCCTCCGCTCCCAGATTGTGAGAATAAACTTTATAAAATCCTAATTCCTGCATTTCCAAGAGACAAGACCGATATAATAAAAGACGCTGGACGGATCTGTTATTTTTCATTTTTTGTTATCTAATTCACATTATTTTAAATTCCAAAAGTGCCGAATTATATTATATGCGCTGTATTAAATATATATCGAGAACTCAGCTTGACAAATGTAATGGTTTTATTTATATTTAATATATATTTTTTGTGAAATATTGAACATTAAAATGAACAACACTCAATACACAACCAAGCATGAGTGGGATGTGGTGGTGGGAAAATTGGTTGACTTTTTTATTGTTTATGCACCGGTTCTGAACTGGGAGTGTTTGGATTATGAAATAATCACACCCGGAAATGTTGGTAAAATCAGATACAATCAGGCCAAACCTGTTACACCGCTCAAAACATTTTTTATTCCAGTAAGAGAAAATCTGACACTGCTTCAACAAGTTGGTAAAAAAAGGGTCATTATCGGCGCACCGGAATGTGATCTCCAGGGATTAAAACTTATAGATGAGATCTATTTAAATCACGGTTTTACAGATCCTGTCTATCAAAAACATCGGGAAGACACTACCATAATTGGCATGGATTGTCATATCATTCAGTCAAATTGCCATTGCGTTACCTATGGCGTAAAACCAGTTCCGGAATCGACAGAGGATGTTACAATTTCCTTGTTGAGTGGCCTTGTGTTTTTTGAGTTTCACACTGAAAAGGGAATCAACTTCAGGAAGTTAATTGAAAACCAACTGGTTCTGCACCAGGCAGACAATGATCAGATTAAATTAATTATGGGCCAGCGTTCTGAAATATTAAATGCGCTCCACCATAAAAATTCAGCTTTACCAGATTTCCAAACCACCAAAAGTCTCATTACAAATTCCGATAAAACCATTTGGGATAAATATGCAAAACAATGTGTGAGTTGCGGGGCTTGTGCTGCTAATTGCCCTACCTGCACCTGTTTTTTACTCACGGACAAACCCGGTTTTGAAAAGATCAGGAACCTGGATGTCTGTCAGTATCCCGGATTTGCAAAAGTTGCGGCTGGGGAAGATCCGTTGAAAGATCGCTCCAACCGATTCCGAAACCGCTATATGTGTAAATATGTCTGGAAATCGGAAAGATTTCATTCCCAGGCTTGCACAGGTTGTGGCAGATGCATTGATGCCTGCATCGGGAACATCAATAAAAATGAACTTATCAGAGAATTAGCAGCTCAATAACGGCTTGCAGCAATGGCAAATACCCATAATTCCTATATTCCGATCAGGGCTACACTGGAAACGATCATCGATGAATCCCCACAGATCAAATCCTTTGTTTTAAAACCCGAAGAGTCTATCCCTTTTAAAACCGGTGAATTTGTAGAACTTACCCTGGATGGATTTGGAGAAGCTCCCTTTACACCTTCATCATCACCATTCACCACAGATAAACTGGAAATTACCATCATGAAGGCTGGTTATGTCACGTCGAAAATACATGCACTCCATGGTGGTGAAATTATGGGAATCAGGGGGCCATTCGGCAAGGGGTATCCGGTAGAAAAATTCTATAACAAGGAGGTGTTGATCATCGGTGGCGGTTGTGGCCTGGCCCCAATCCGGTCCTTGCTCTATTCACTTGTAGAAGAAAAAGAAAAATTTAAAAAAGTCATTTTGTGTTATGGTTCAAAAACACCGAAAGACTGCATTTATAAACCACTCTTCAAGGATCTGAATAAAATACCAAATTTCGAGTCTTACCGAAGCGTGGATATTGCCGATGAAGCGTGGGAAGGTCATGTTGGGGTAGTTACACAACTGCTGGATCATATACAGATCAATCCGGAAAATGCCATCGCCGTTGTTTGTGGCCCGCCAATCATGATGAAATTCAGCACCTTACGATTACTGGAACTCGGTTACCAATATGGTGACATCTATTTGTCACTGGAAAAAAACATGTCTTGTGGCCTGGGTAAATGCGGACATTGCATGATGGGAAAATATTTTGCCTGCAAAGATGGTCCTGTATTTACCTATGAAGAAGTCATGAATATTCCAGACTGGTGGAAATAACATTTTAATTGAGCATTATGACCCCAGACACTGATCAGCTCGAAGTTTTTAAAATAACCATGGAATTGGACGGAGCCCAATTAGACAAAATCAAAAAAATCGGCATGGAAAAAGAATTCAGGCTGAAGGAGCTTCTGTTCGATGAAACCCAGGAAATTCATGAAGTATATCTGCTGCTGACCGGAAAGATAGTCCTCAGAATGTTTATCCCGAAAAAAGGTAATTTACAGATAGGGACTATTTACCCGGGAAGCGTATTTTCCTGGTCTGCACTTTTTCCTCCGTACATTTCTACGGCGTCTGCCATTGCCATGGCTCCGGTAAAAGTGCTGGCATTACCAGCCAACAAATTGCTGGAATCCTTTGAAAGGGATCCAGAACTGGGTTATCATTTCATGCGTCTTATTGCCAAAACAATTTCGCAAAGGTTGAGTGATACACGACTTCAACTTGCCAATGTCGTGATGATTTAAAAAAACAAAAAACTCCAGAGCGGTGAGCAAAAAAATACTGATCGACCTTATGAAATGCCGCGAATGTGCTTCGTGCACGGCAGAATGTGCCTATGTTTATCATCCGAATAACCGGGGCATCATGGCCATCAAGGAAATTGCCGCATTTCGATTCACTTGTCGTAATTGTGATTTAGCTCCATGTATCGATGTGTGCCCGGAAGAGGCATTGGCAAAAAATATGAATGGTATCGTTACGAGATCGCTCAACTTGTGTGTAGCTTGTAAATCGTGTGTGGCAGTTTGTCCCTTCGGCACATTGCTCGATGATTGCTTCGAAGTCCATCATTCCATCTGTGATTTCTGTGAACTTACCGATCAAACCTCCGAATTGTTGTGTGTAAATACATGCCCAAATAATGCCCTGGAATTGGTCGACAGAGAGGAAAATATCGATGAGCACATTTATACACTCAATGACAAAGTGCTTGTTAGAGAGTTTCCGTGGGAAAAACTGCTTGAAACATAAAATACGCGGTAAAAAATGAATTTACTTTTTTATTTCGTCATTTTCCCTGGTTTGATTTTCTCTGCTGCGATCGGAGGTTTTTTATCGTGGTTTGATCGAAAAATCACAGCGCGTGTTCAATTCAGGCAAGGCCCTCCCATCCTGCAACCTTTTTATGATTTTATTAAATTATTGTATAAGGAAACCATCCTTCCTAAAAAAGGCATCGGGACTGTGTTTCTGGTGTCTCCGGTTATCGCCCTATTTGGGGCCACGATGGCCGCCGTATTCATTTTAATTCCTCTTTTCAATATTGAAACAGGATTTCAGGGAGATCTTATCGTTATTTTCTATTTACTGACCATACCGATGTTGTTCTTCATATTTGGCGCTTTATCATCCGGAAATCCCCTGGCTGCAGTCGGTGCTTCCCGGGAAATAAAACTTATCTTGAGTTACGAATTAACGTTCATCCTCCTCCTCGCCGTCGTGATGTATAAGTCGGGTATGTCACTGAATTTGCATAACATAATTGAAACACAAACGGCGCATGGAGCATTTATTGGCAGTGCCTCTGGTATTATATTGTTTATAGTAGCTATTTTCTGTGTACAGGCCAAATTGGGTTTGGTACCCTTTGACATGTCTGAAGCGGAAACAGAAATCACCCATGGTTTATTTATCGAATACTCCGGTCCTGCTTATGGCATTATTAAACTCACCAAATATGTCTTGTGGTTCATATTGCCAGCCTTTATGACTGCCTTGTTTATGGGTGGATTCAATTTAACAGGCATTCATATCTTAGGGTCGGTTTTAAAGATCCTGTCTGTGGTGTTGCTGGTTACGTTGGTAAGAAATACCAACCCCAGATTGAAGATTCACCAGGCCATGAAATTCTTTCTGATCTGGATGAATTTATTGGTAATAGTGGCATTCATACTCGCTGTATTTGGCTATTAATCATAAATCATGAGTCTGAAGTCACATTGTTTTCGAAAATCACTTTGGTTGTTCCATTTTGGGGGAGCTTCCTGCAATAACTGTGACATCGAAATTCTCGACTGTCTCACACCAAGATATGATGTGGAACGGTTTGGAATGCAACTGGTCGGGAGCCCCAGGCATGCTGATGTACTACTGGTAAATGGTTCGATCAACAGAAAAGATAAGACCAGGTTGCTCGAAGTTTATCGCCAAATGCCCAAACAAGCGCTGGTAGTAGCGATTGGGGCATGCGGATGTACTGGTGGCATCTTCGCCGAAGGAAACACTTTCGCAGGACCGGTTGATAAGATCATTCCGGTTGATGCCTATATACCAGGTTGTCCGCCAAAACCCGAAGCCATATTGGCGGGTATTGTTAAGCTGATCAATAAAAACAAGGAGCAGGAGCTGCTCGCCAAACATGAAAACTGAAGACCTGTTCGGTAAACTGCAAAACCGATTTCCATCCGGTATTGTGGAAATGAAATCGTTGAAGGCCAAAAGGGCATTGATAAAAATCCGGAAAGACATCCTGGTGGAAATGGCTAAATACCTGTACAGTGATCTGCAATTCAGGTTTATCATTGCTTCTGGTCTCGATACGAAAGAAGGATTGGAAATCCTGTACCATTTTAGTTTTGATGCAACCGGATTGATCCTCAATGTGGATGTTGTCCTTCCCCAAGAAAAGCCGGAAATAGAATCATTAACAGGCCTGTTCGATGCAGCAAATTGGATTGAACGTGAAATCCACGAAATACTGGGCGTTAATTTTCTCCATCATCCCAATTTAAAAAAGCTTATTTCCGAAGGCAATTGGGAGGAAGGGGTTTATCCGTATCGAAAGAATGATCATAAACCCGCCAAAGAAACATCATGAGTACTAAAACCATCATTCCGGTAGGCCCCTATCACCCATTACAGGAAGAACCTGAACTCTTCAAATTGTATTGTGACGGCGAAATTGTAACCGATGTAGAATGGGAAACAGGTTATAACCATCGCGGCATTGAAAAACTGAGTGAATCCAAGACATTTGACCAGGTGTTTTTCCTGGTTGAGCGGATCTGCGGGATTTGTTCTACTTCCCACCCTTTTGCCTTTGCCAATTGCATGGAAGAGATCGCCGATGTTGAGATTCCCAACCGTGCCAAATATATCAGGACAATTGTAGCAGAATTGGAGCGGTTGCACAGCCACTTGCTTTGGGTTGGTTTGGCAGGTCATTTTCTTGGTTATAATACCGTATTTATGTGGGCTTGGAAATATCGTGAACCAGTACTTGATATATTCGAAATGATCACTGGAAACAGAAACAGCTATGCCATGTTTAAGATCGGCGGAGTACGACGTGACATTCCCAACGATTCAATTCCAGCGATACAAAATCTGCTCACCAAACTTAAGTCAAAAATCGATTTATTGACTGGTGCCGTTATGGACGATCCGGTAATTCATATGCGTACCAAAGGTGTAGGCGTGCTGACTAAAGAAGATATCATCGCTTTTGGTGCCGTAGGGCCAACAGCCCGTGCATCGGGTGTTAGTATCGATGTACGCAACGATGATCCATATGCTGCTTATCCCCTGGTGAATTGGAAAGTGATCACAGCAACAGAAGGTGATGTCTTTGCCAAAGCGGAAGTCAGGCTATTGGAAATGTATGAATCTATTTCGATTATTAGCCAATGTCTCGATGGCTTGAAAAAAGAACCTGAAGGCGATATTTGCATCAAAGTAAATGATATCCCCGCAGGAATTGGCACAGGACACCATGAAGCGCCTCGTGGTGAAGTATTCCATTTCGTAAAAACCGACGGGTCCAATTCACCGGTACGGCACAAAGTACGGGCCCCGAGTTATGTCAATATTGCGACTTTTAAAAAATCCTGTATCGGACAAACAATTTCTGATGCGACCATTTCTTTGGCTGCTGTAGACCCATGCTATTGCTGTACTGAAAGGATGGCAATGGTTTATGATTGCCACACAGGCAAGAAATTGCTCAGTGGCAACGACCTGATAAGAATTTCAAGAGAAAAAACTGACTTTATCAGAACACAACTTTAAAAAGATGGAATTCTTATACCTTATGATATTACTTCCCCTGATTGTTGGTTTGATCATATTCATCATCCCGGACCGCTTCAAAACATTCAAAGGACTAATCACAATTCTGGTGGTGCTTGTTTGTGGGGCAATCGGAATTTATGTGTTGCATACAGAGAATCAGATTGTCAACTGGACCTTTTTAGAAAAATCTTCTCCTATCGTTCAGGAATATGCACAATTAAATCTGACCGGAGTTGGCAAAGTGATCATTCTGTTCATCATTTTTTTCAGTCTGTTCATCGCCTTTTATTCCATCAAATACAATAAACAACCCAATCAAACATCACAACTCTATTCCTTCTATTTAATCACGCTCAGCGCTGCGCTGGGGGTTATTCTGACAAACCATCTGATCGTATTCATAACTTGCTGGGGAATTACTGGTATTACACTCTACAAACTGATCGACGCCAATAATGAAAAAAGTGCAGCCGCCGCTAAAAAAACCTTGATCCTTGTCGGAGCAAGCGACAGCATCATGCTGTTGGGTATAGCGTTAATATGGTTGAGGACGGGAAACTTTTTAATGAGTGAAATTCAAATATCAACCGATACCATTACGGCCAATATGGCCTTTATCTGCTTGCTTATTGGTTGTTTCACCAAAGCTGGCGCTTTCCCGTTTCATACCTGGGTCCCTGATTATACAAGTGAATCGTCGGCGGTTTCCTCTGCCTATCTGCCTGCTTCACTGGACAAACTATTGGGCATCTATTTTCTGTACAGAACTTGTACCACCCTGTTCATTCTCAACCAATGGCTGATCCTGAGCATTTTAATCATTGGAGCCGGAACCATTATTATCGCTGTTATGATGGCCCTGATTCAACATGATTATCGAAAATTGTTGGGATATCATGCCGTTTCGCAGGTTGGTTATATGGTGGTAGGTATCGGCCTTGGCAGTCCTCTTGGACTTGCAGGCGGGTTGTTCCATATGATCAACAATGCCTTGTATAAAAGTGGTCTCTTCCTTTCTGCAGGCAATATTCAAAAACAAACCGGAAAGAAAAACATCGAAGACGTAGGAGGACTAGCCAAAACTTTACCCATTACTTTCATATCCGCATTCATATTTGCATTGGCCATATCAGGGGTGCCTCCACTCAATGGTTTTGCTTCAAAATGGTGCATTTACCAGGCCATCGTGGATTTTGGTAAAGGCACTGAACTGGTCAACAAATTGTGGATACTTTGGTTGGGCCTGGCCGTATTGGGTTCCGCGCTCACCCTGGCCAGCTTTATAAAATTCATTTCCGGGATATTTTTAGGCAAAATCAAAAGTGAATTTGAATCCATCAGGGAAGTTCCCTTTTTGATGTGGTTTCCGCTCACGGTATTGGCGGCTGTTTGTGTCTTTTTCGGCGTTTTCATGAGTGGCCTGGTGGTACCCGATATTCTTCAACCGATGGTGGGACCCATTGAATTTCCCGGATTGTGGGATTCAGTAGGCGTGTCCCTCTTGGTCATCGTCTCCATTATGCTTGGTTTTATCATTTACTGGTCTGGAGATCTCAAAAAATTTCGTACGGAAGAAAACTATGTTGGCGGTGAAATGATGCAGGAAAGCGCCAGTTTCAATGTGACTGAATTTTATAAAACCATAAGCAATTTTGAAATATTGGCATTCTTTTATAAAAGAGCTGAAAAAAAATGGTTTGACATCTATGACCAATCCAGAAATCTGGTGCTGAGTATCAGCCAGGTCTTGAGCAATATTCACAACGGGATATTGACAAACTATGCCATCTGGGTTGTACTTGGTTTTATTGCCATGCTGTTAATATTAATGCTATAAATCAATATGGGAACATGGAAATCTTGCTGACATTCATATTAATCATCATGATCCTGGGTTCAATTTATCTTTTATATGCCAGGGATCTGCTTTCCGCCGTCATTTCTTATGGGATTGTTGGTTTTGGACTGGTCATTTGTTTTTTATTGCTGAAAGCGCCCGACCTGGCTATCATACAAATTGTAATAGAAACCATGACCCTGATCATCATGATTGCAGTCATCCTTGATTCATCCAGAGAAATATCCAAATTGAGTTTTACCGGCAAACAGGTGGCAGTGTTATTATTGGCCTCTGTAGCTTGCTTGGTCTTCTTATATTTTTTTATCCATGCCACCTTACCTATGGAAAAATTCGGTGAGCATACAATGCGTATGTCAAGGGCATATATTGAAAATGGAGCTCAGAAGACCGGGAGCGTCAACCTGGTTACCGGGGTATTGCTGGGGTTCAGGGCCTATGATACCCTTGGCGAGGCGACCATACTGTTCACTGCAGCTATTGGTGTTTTAACGGTATTGCGATTAAAAGGCAAAAAAACCAAAGTATCATGAAGGGAATGACCGGGATCGTAAAAAAGGTGACTCAGCTTATTGCCGGATTTATGTTTGTTTACGGCTTTTACATCTTGTTACATGGTCATTTAACGCCGGGTGGGGGCTTTGCCGGAGGCGCAATCATCGCCGGATCCTTCATCCTGGTGGTACTTGCCTTTGGATCCGATTATTTCGGTCTGCTCAGAAGAGAGAAGGGATCGGCCATTTCAGAAAGTCTCGCCATCCTGGCTTTTCTTCTCGTAGCTGTGCTGGGTTTTTTCCTGGGTTTAAAAGTATTCTTTTCCAATTATCTCGGTACAGGTACCGTTGGACAACTTGTAAGTGCGGGAATTATTCCAATTTGCAATATTTTAATCGGTATTGAGGTAGCAACGGCACTGATGTCGATATTTTTTGCTTTTGTGATTTATAAAGAAGAACAGCAGTAATGACACTTTACATACTTTGTTTTATACTATTTCTGATCGGCCTGTTCGGGATTCTCACTCAACGGAACATGATCAAGATCATTATCGCCCTGAGTATCATGCAATACAGTGTAAATCTTTTTTTGATATTGATCGGATACGTTGAAAATGGGGCTGCGCCAATACTGAAATCCGGTGCAGAGCATGTTGTGTATGTAGATCCTTTACCTCAGGCATTGATCCTTACGGTGATCGTAATTGGATTGGCTACTGACGCATTGTTACTGGCCATCGCTATTCGATTGTACAAAAAGCACAATACCTTCGACATCAGTAAAATTAATCTTTTAAAAGGATGATCATGAACAATCTTGTGTTACTGTACATCATATTGCCCATGGCGGTTGGTTTTCTAATCCCGGTAACTCAGCGATCCTGGAAAGGATTTTACCGGGTGATGCCCACACTAATTTTACTTTTCCTCACCTGCCAAAGTGTTTATTTGCTAATCGTTACCCATCCCAATGCAATTATTTATAAAGTCGGAAACTGGGATTTTATCAATATGGTCCCAATAGGTATTTTTCTGGTTGTTGATTCATTCAGCGCCTTCATGCTGCTCATCATCAACATAATTGGTTTTCTGGCGGTTTTCTACGCCATTCCATACATCAAACGCTATACTGCCGAAGGAAATTTCTATACACTTTTTTGCATGATGATCACCGGGATGAATGGTGTAGTCATTGCCGGCGATATTTTCAACCTGTACGTTTTTCTGGAAATTGCCGTGATCGCTTCCTATGCCCTGGTGGCCTTTGGTACGGAAAAAGAGGAAATGGAAGCTTCATTTAAATACCAGGTATTGGGTGGAATAGCTTCTATGTTGATTGTACTCGGCTTAGGTATACTTTATTGGTATACCAAAACACTCAATATTGCCGATATTTCCAGTGTAATAGCAAAGGACGGTTCAAAGCCTGCGCTGATTTTTATTCAAATAATATTTATTACAGGCTTTAGTCTCAAAGCCGCCATGATCCCTTTTCACGCCTGGTTGCCTGATGCTCATTCATCTGCTCCGTCACCCATTTCAGCCATGCTATCCGGCGTCCTTATAAAAGCGGTAGGCATCTATGTAATTATCCGTTTATTCTTCAATATGTTCTCCATATCCCACGAAATAGCCCTGGTCATTACCATTCTTGGAACACTTTCCATGGTGCTTGGAGGGTTGCTGGCTATCGGTCAGCAGGATATTAAACGGCTGTTAGGTTACTCCAGCATCAGCCAGATGGGCTATGTAATTGTCGGCGTTGGGATGGGGATGATTATTCTTTCAACCAATGGCAATAAAGAAATTGCCGCATTGTCGATAGCCGGTGGATTATTCCATTTAATTAATCACGCAATTTTCAAAGGACTTTTGTTTTTGACAGCCGGTGCCATAGAATACAAAACCGGAAACAGAAATCTAAAAGACATGGGTGGGCTCTCCGCCAGCATGCCTGTGACATCCTATACTTCATTTTGTGGCTCCATGGCAATTTCCGGTATGCCGCCTTTCAATGGTTTTTTTAGTAAACTGATCATCATCATTGCAGCGGTAAAAGCCCAGTTTTACTGGCTGGCAATTCTGGCCGTTATTGTCAGCATTATCACCCTGGCAACTTTTCTGAAATACCAGCGGTTTGCATTTTATAACAAAACAGTTGCTAAGGTTCACCAAAAGGTGAAAGAATTGCCGTTCAATATGCAATTTTCAATGATCGCAATGGCTGTACTTTGCCTGGTTTTCAGTGCATTGATCATTCCGGGCGTCAGAGAAACTTATTTGATGCCTTCCGTACATGTTTTAATGGGCACTACAGATTATGTCAAAAATATTTTGGTTACGCCATGAAATTAAAATATATCATATTCTTTATCCTGTTGTTTGTTTTCTGGTTGCTCATCACCTTTAACCTGGGTTTAGCCAATATATTGGCGGGATTAGGCATTGCCTTGGTTGCGACTATATTATTTGGTGCGTTGTTCGTGGATAATGTCAGGAAATTTCTGCAACCAAAGCGCTACTATTGGCTTTTCATCTATACATTCATTTTTATCTGGGAATGCATCAAAGCCAATTTCGATGTGGCATATCGCGTTTTACATCCCCGGCTGCCGGTCAAACCGGGCATTGTTAAAGTAAAGCTTCAAGTGAAATCAGAAATTGCCAGAACCATCCTGGCCAATTCCATCACTATGACGCCAGGAACTATAACAGTCGACATCATTGGAGATGATCTGTTTGTTCATTGGATTTATGTGCGCAGCACAGACCCCGAAAAATATACCCATATCATTTCGGGACGATTTGAGAAATACATTAAACGGATATTCGAATGATGGACATCTTAGAAATATTACTCTACATCCAATGTGCTTTGAGTGCTCTTTGTTTATATCGCATCATCAGGGGCCCAACCATCGCTGACAGGATGGTCAGTATTGATATCTTCGGCATTCTGGTAGTTGGGGTGTGCGCAATTCTTGCCATACAGACGGGGCGCACGTTCATCATAGATATCGGCATTGCCTGGATTATCCTCAGTTTCATTGGGACATTGACATTAGCAAAATACCTGGAAGGGAAAAAATTAAATGAATGACATGATCGCCTATATTCTGATCGCCATTGGCGTCTTGTTCAATCTATTCGGATGCATTGGCCTGATCCGGTTACCGGATGTGTACAACCGCTTGCAATCAGCCACTAAATGCGCAACGCTGGGGACCTGCAATATTTTACTGGGCCTGTTTATTAAATTCGGCATTAGCGACATCGGTATAAAATCTCTGATTTCAATACCGCTGTTATTCCTCACAGCCACTGTTTCTGCACACGCGCTTTTCCGTGGCGCTTATCTTTTTGGGATAAAATTGTGGGACAAAACAGTTGTTGATGAATATAAAAAGGATAAATCTGATAAAAAATCATGAATATTCCAGCCATGAGGGATGTGTCCATTCTGATCATTTATAAGCAACAGTAATCCGATGAAATATCCAAAACTAAGAGAATTAAAGGAAGCCATTATTTCACTGACCACACCAGCATATACTTCGGATTTTCCATACAAACCACACAAACCACAACCAGGTTTCAGGGGTAAGCCCGTCGTGAATGACGACATGTGTGTGGGATGTGAAACTTGTGCCAATGTTTGCCCCAGTGGTGCCATTCAGTGTAATGATGATAAGGAAACAAGAATCAGGACCATTACCAGGGATTTTGGCAAATGCATTTTCTGCGGAATGTGCGAAGCCCATTGCATTACCGGAGAAGGTGTGAAGCTTTCTGACGAAATATATGATCTTGCCACATTTGACCGTGGTACGCTGATTGAAAAACAGCAAAGAGAATTGATCATTTGCAAAAACTGTGGGGCCATTATCACCACCAAGGATCATTTCAGGTACCTGCACGCCAAACTCGGATCTAAAGCATATGCCAATCTGATGAATCTTGAGATGTTGAACGAGCGATTACAACTGGGGGGAAGCGAAGATGTGGCCGTTGACATTTATGATGACCTCAAGCGCAAAGATATGTTTAACATCCTTTGCCCGAATTGTTTAAGAAAAGTATTATTAAAAGAACTTCTTTGAAAATCGTTTGGAATTAAAACCATTTCTCAATAATCAGCTTGAACAAAATAAATCGATCCTTTTTACAGGTATCGGTAATGTGCTGCGCCGGGACGACGGATCAGGAGTATACGTTTGTCAAAAGATCCAGCAATCGAAAAACATTGAGGCCTTGAATGTAGAAACCAGCATTGAAAATTATGTTGGTAAAATCAACCAAATAAACCCGGATATCCTCATTTTAATTGACAGTACCGACTTCGGGCAGTCGCCTGGATATTGGGCAATTCAATCTATGATCAATGTAAAAGACCACACCACCAATACCCATAATATTTCATTGAGAAACGTTTCCGAATTATTCAACGCTCATGTTTTCCTGCTGGGTATTCAACCTGCAGATGTTTCATTCGGTGAAAAAATTACGCCCTGTGTGAAAGATGCACTGGATGAATTGGTTCGAATCATCAACAATAGGAATTAAAGCAACTCCGAAACGAAATCATCTGCAGACGTGGCAAGCCAGGTTGAATAAATGTGATTTTTTCCAGCTAAACAGCTTATAAAGCGAACCTTGTTATCTATCATAATGTTGTATTTCAGGAACATTAGCAATGTTTTATTTCCAGGATCATGCATGAATTGACTGTTGCCGTAAATATCGTTCAGATCGTAAATGATGAAGTAAAAGAAAGGAACATCAGTAAGGTAGATGAAATGGTCCTTGACGTTGGCGAAATGGCTGGGATCGATTTTGAAGCGCTTGATTTTGCATTACAGGAAGCAGTGAGAAATTCACCCTTGGAACGCACCAGGATTACCATCAACAAAATTGAAGCCCGGGCCAAATGCATGGAATGTGGTCACGAATTCGCCATCAACGATTTCTTAAGCAATTGTCCTGAATGCGGAAATTTTCAATTTGATATTATAAAAGGCAAGGAACTTAAGATTAAATCGCTTACCGTCGAAAAAGATGACGATTGACTTAAAGTCAAATTGGTTCAAAACCAAATGAAACCTTAATAAATATCGTCCTGGCGAAATGGATGTTTTTTATAGCAGAATATGTCGGCATGACCATAGAATTTTTCAATATATTATCATAGTCAGGATTTTTTTAAAAAGAGAATTTGTTATGCTTACGGAAAGGTGAAAAAACCACCAAATTGACAACTTAGGATCAACCTTAATTGTATTTTTTTTAATCTTAACGCATCACACCAATGAATAAAATTGTCTCATCGATTATCGACAAGTATAACGGTGATAACACGCGTTTGATGGATATTCTCATCGATGTCCAGGATGCATTCGGCTACATTCCGGACAAGATGGCAGAAGAGATATCTGACAAGCTTCAACTATCGAAAGTCGATCTGGAACAAACCATTTCCTTTTACCATTTTTTCTCACAGACACCGCGTGGTAAATACACGGTGTATCTCAATAACAGCGCTGTAGCACATATGTGTGGAAGAAAAGATGTAGCCCGTGCTTTTGAACAAGAGGCCAGATGCAAATTTGGTTATGTTTCTCCCGATGGTCTTATTGGCTTGTTCAATACCGCTTGTATCGGCATGAACGACCAGGAACCAGCTGCCATTATCAATGGCGCTGTATTTACCCGGCTGACACCCTTCAGGGTACGGGAAATCGTAAATGACATGCGCGCCGGCAAAGATGTGAAAGAAATGTTCATGGCAAGTTATGGTGACGGCAATAACAGTTCGGATTTGATCCAGGCAGTCGTCAACAATCACATCATGAAAAAAGGGGCCATACTTTCTGATGATTTTAAGTTGGGTGAGGCCATAAAAAAAGTAATAAGCCTGTCTCCGGAAGACGTCATCAATGAAGTTAAAACATCGAATTTAAGGGGCAGGGGTGGCGCTGGTTTCCCAACAGGTCTAAAATGGGAGTTCTGTCGCAAAGCTTCCGGTGAACATCGATATCTGTTTTGCAATGCTGACGAAGGAGAACCCGGAACATTTAAAGACCGGGTAATTCTGACAGAAAGACCGCGCTTGCTTTTTGAAGGCATGGCCATAGCAGCTTATGCCATTGGAGCAGCAGAAGGTATACTTTATCTCCGGTATGAATATAAATATTTGAATCAATTCCTGGAAAATATTCTTGCAGAATTGCGTGAAGCCAATTTATTGGGCAAAAACATTGCCGGCAAGGAAGGTTTTGATTTCGACATCAGAATACAGTTTGGCGCCGGATCATATGTGTGCGGCGAAGAATCGGCATTGATTGAATCTGCAGAAGGCAAACGCGGCGAGCCTCGCGACAGACCACCATTCCCCGTAGAAAAAGGGTATCTCGAACAACCGACAATTGTCAATAATGTCGAAACTCTTTGTGGTGTGGTAAAAGTAATGTTGCACGGTGGAGCATGGTACAGGAATTTTGGAACCGCCGAATCAACGGGCGCAAAATTATTGTCAGTCTCTGGTGATTGCCGGTATCCCGGGGTTTATGAAATCGAATGGGGATTTTCTGTCAATGATATCCTGGAAATGGTAGGCGCGGAAAATGTTCAGGCTGTCCAGGTAGGCGGGCCCTCCGGGGCATGCATTGCTCCTAACGAGTTTGACCGGATATTGGGATATGAAGACCTTGCTACAGGAGGTTCATTGATTATCATTGGACAACAGCGAGATCTATTGAAAGATATTGTACTCAATTTTACCAACTTTTTTATCGATGAATCCTGTGGTTCATGTACACCCTGTCGGGCACTCACTCTTTTATTCCGCGATAAATTATTGAAAATCATCCATGGTCGTGGAGTGATGCAGGATCTGATGGACATCGAAGACTGGGGGCCTTATATGAAGGCCAATCGCTGCGGCCTCGGGCATACCGCCGCAAATCCAATCCTGAGTTCTTTGAAGAATTTTAGGGAATTGTATCTCAAAAGAATTCAGAAAGAAGTCATTTTCGATACCGGATTCAGGCTCGATGATGCTATGTCTGCGGGAAAACTGGCAACAAATAGAGTTTAAATTTTTTAATCAGTATTAAAATGAATCAGGTAGTAAAATTTAGTATAGATGGCATTGAATGTATCGGACAAAAAGGCCAATACATTGTGGACGCTGCCCGTGAAAACGGCATTTACATCCCAACATTATGCAATATCCAGGGCGTGAAACCCCGCGGTGCCTGCCGCATATGCAATGTTCGCGTTAACGGCCGGCTCATGACGGCTTGCTCAACACCATTGGCAGATGGAATGAATATTGAAAATAAGACTGAGGAATTGGAAGACCTGCGGAAGGCAATCATTGAACTGCTCTTCATTGAAGGAAACCATTTCTGTCCTTCCTGTGAACGCAGTGGAAATTGCGAATTACAGGCCCTGGCTTATCGCTACCAAATGATGGTGCCGCGTTTTCAATATCAATTCAGTGAACGGGAAATTGAGGCCTCCCACCCTAAACTGATCAAGGACCATAACAGATGCATTTTGTGTAAACGATGCATACGGGTGATCAAGGACGAACAAGGGAGGAGCATATTTGCCTTTGCCAAACGAAGTCATCGGGTGGAGATCAAGATCGACACCAAGTTATCTAAAAATATGAGCGACGAACAAGCGCAACAAGCTGCAGATATTTGTCCGGTGGGCGCCATCCTGAAAAAAGAAACAGGATTTGAAGTGCCGATTGGTCAGCGCAAATTCGATAAGCAACCCATTGGAAGTGAAATTGAAAATCTGATTTAATAAAACAGGAAAAGAATGAATAAACCAATAATAGCCACGACGTCTTTAGCCGGTTGTTTCGGTTGTCATATGTCATTTTTAGATATAGACGAAAAAATTCTCGATCTCATTGAACTCGTGGAATTTAATAAATCTCCCATCAACGATATCAAAAACTTTACCAGAATGTGCGATATCGGACTGATAGAAGGCGGATGTTGCAACGAAGAAAACGTTCATGTGCTGAAAGATTTCAGGGCCCATTGCAAAATATTGGTTTCTGTTGGTGAATGCGCAATCATGGGTGGTTTACCGGCATTAAGAAATACAATACCGATCAAGGAATGTATTGATGAAGCTTATTTAAATGGTGTGACGGTCAAAGAAAATAATCCTGATCGTATAGTCCCCAATGATCCGGAGTTGCCGGTTTTACTCAATAAGGTATATCCCTGTCATGAAGTGGTGAAAATCGATTATTTTCTTCCCGGATGTCCTCCCAGGGCTGAATTGATCTGGGAGGCGCTGTATGCTTTGGTAACCCACACTCCGTTGAAACTGCCATATGAAGTAGTAAAATTTGACTAAAAGATAAAAATTATTATGTCTCAGAAATTAACAATAGAACCAGTAACACGTGTCGAAGGTCATGGCAAAGTGACCATACATCTCGATGAGGATGGCCAGGTGGTGCAGAGCCGATTGCATATTGTCGAATTTCGTGGATTTGAACGTTTCATTCAGGGCAGGCCTTACTGGGAAGCCCCGGTACTTGTTCAAAGATTGTGCGGGATCTGTCCAGTCAGTCATCATCTTGCTTCTGCCAAAGCCATCGATATGATTGTTGGTGCCGGGCCGGGAAAGCTTACACCAACGGCGGAAAAAATGCGTCGCCTAATGCATTATGGTCAAATTTTTCAATCCCATGCTTTGCATTTTTTTCATCTTGCCAGTCCGGATCTTTTGTTCGGCATTAATGCTGTTCCCGATAAAAGAAATGTGATCAGCATTGCCAAGGACCGGCATCTTAAAGATTTGGCAGTACAGGGTGTTATGATGCGCAAATTTGGCCAGGAGATCATCAGCGCCACGGCTGGAAAAAAAATACATGGGACCGGTGCCATACCCGGCGGGATCAACAAAAATCTTTCCGTAAAAGAACGTGATTTCTTTTTAAAAGGGGAAGGCGATTTCAATATGGCCAAAATGCTTGAATGGTCTCAAAGTGCACTGGAGTTTTTTAAAGAATATCACAAAAAGAATCGCGAACTCATTGATGGTTTTGCAGCATTTCCTTCCAACCACCTCAGCCTTGTACGTAAAGATGGGGCGCTGGATCTTTATCATGGCGTAATCAGAGCCATTGATGCTGAGGGCAACAAGATCCTACACGATGTCGACTACAGAAACTACCTCGATTATATTGGTGAGGAAGTTAAAAGCTGGAGTTACATGAAATTTCCCTTTTTGAAATCCCTGGGAGCAAAGACAGGCTGGTACCGTGTCGGGCCGCTGGCCAGGTTAAATACCTGTGACTTTATTCCAACACCCCTGGCTCAACAAGAACTGGAAATTTTCAAAGAATACACAAAAGGCAGACCCAATAACATGTCGATGCATATGCATTGGGCGCGCTTAATCGAAATTTTACATGCTGCCGAAGTTATGCGGGATCTGCTCAATGACCCGGACCTTCAAAAAGATGACCTTGTTCATAAAGGTAAAAAGACCAATGAGGGCATTGGTTTACTGGAAGCCCCAAGGGGTACGCTGTTTCATCATTATCGCATCAATAATGACGACCAGATTGTCATGTGCAATCTCATCGTTTCCACCACCAACAATAATGAACCGATGAATCAGGCGGTGCGAAACGTAGCAGATCGAATGATCTCTGGTAAAAAGGCCATCACTGAAGGGATGTTAAATGCAGTAGAAGTGGCCATCAGGGCTTATGATCCATGCCTAAGTTGTGCAACCCATGCATTGGGTCAAATGCCACTTGAAATTTCCCTGTATAACCAAAATGATGAGTTGATCGATTCACTCAGAAATTGATGAAAACGTTAATTTATGGATATGGTAATCCTGGCAGACAAGACGATGGTCTTGGCATGGCATTCTGTGACAAAATAGAACATTGGGCCAGACAAAACCAGATTGTATCGCTGGATTTTGATCGAAATTATCAATTGAATATCGAAGATGCACTGACGATTTCGCACTATGATCTGGTAATATTTGCTGATGCTTCCAGAGAAAATATCGCCGATTTTCAATTGACTCGGATCGAGGCATCCGCGGAAGTCAACTTCACCATGCATGCCGTTTCACCATCGTATATTTATTATTTATGCAATGAGATCTATGGGAAGGCCCCAAATGTATATCTCCTGCATATTAAAGGCTATCGTTGGGAGATGAAAGAATCACTAAGCAGTCACGCGCGGATGAACCTGAACAAGGCTTTTAAATTAATAGCAGAAATTATTAAAGACTCGAGGTTTATTTTGCAGGATATTGATGATCTTGTAAATTATAAACTTGAACATGTTGGAACATTAAAATTTTAGAATTATGAATTTGGAAACCAGCTATATGGGTATGAAACTTCGCAACCCATTAATTATAGGGAGTTCTTCTTTGACCGGTTCACTGAATAACATTAAAACCTGCGAAGAGAAAGGTGCCGCTGCAATTGTGTTGAAATCACTTTATGAAGAGCAGATTGTAGCTGATCAGGATTTGCTGGTCGACCAGGATGAAATGTATCAGTGGTATCCGGAGGCCCTCGATTATGTGAGTGGCATCTCTAAAGACAATGGAAAGGAACGGTATCTTCAGTTGATCCATGATTGTAAATCGCATGTCGAAATACCTGTAATTGCCAGCGTCAATTGCTTCACAGCCCAGGTATGGCCACAATTTGCCGCCGAACTGGAAAATGCCGGTGCCGATGCCGTGGAGTTAAACATCACCATCATGCCGCAGGACGAAGCTGTTGACCCAATGACGATTGAATCGGAGTATATGCATATCGTGGAATCAGTCAAAGAGAAAATAAAAATTCCTGTTTCTGTTAAGATCAGTGCTTATTTTTCGAATATCAAACGTATTGTTTCCATGTTGAATAAGGCCGGCGCTTCGGGTATTGTTTTGTTCAATCGCTACTATCGTCCGGATATTGATATTGATAGTCTCAAAATGATCACACGCGATAGTTTGAGCTGTCCTGAGGAATTGACGCATTCGTTGCGTTGGATCGGTTTACTATCTGGTAAAACCCCTTGTGATCTTGTTGCTTCAACCGGCATTCACGATGCAGCCGGTGTAATAAAACAAATCCTTGCAGGGGCAAGAGCCACAGAGATCTGTTCCGTATTGTATGAAAATGGCATCGGTTATATCGAAGAGATAATCAGCGACACAAAAGCCTGGATGAAAAGAAAGGGGTATGAGAATTTGGATGAATTCAGAGGAAAGATCAATAAAGACCCGCACAATTCCGTTCATTGGGAAAGGGTCCATTTTATGAAACGTACAGCCGGCAACATTATAAAACCGATCAATATGTGAAAATCCTAAAATTTCAGGGTAAACACAGTGAAAATATCCGGTTCTGAACGCACAGAGAGGCTTCCGTGGTGCAACTGCATGATCTGTCTTGAGAGGGCAAGTCCGATGCCGGATCCGTCTTTTTTTGTTGTATAGAAAGGAATGAAAATGCGTTCCTGGGCTTCTGGTATAATTCCCGGGCCATTGTCTTTGACATCGATCAGTATGCGATGTTCGTTGCTCAATCTGGCAACTAATTCGATTTTTGGCTCTTCTCTACCCTGAATGGCTTCTTTCGCATTTTTTATCAAATTAATCAAAACCATTTCTATCAACTCACGGTCCGCGAGGATTTCCATTTCTTTTTGATCTATCCTGGTTAAAAACCGAATCCCCAGTGCTTTGAATTCACCTTTCAACAACTGACAGATATGATCGAAAAGTTCATCAATCTTAATGACAGTAAACTTCGGATTTGGAATGGTGGTATAATCGCGATAAGCATCGACAAATTTAATAAGACCCTTGCTTCGATTTTCAATGGTTTGGAGACCTTCTTCCAGATCATCGAGTGACTCTCTGGAAATTTCACAAATTCCATTCTTCTTGACCACATCTTCCAGCAATATTTCGTTCAATGTGCCCGTTAGCGATGCAATTGGTGTGATTGAATTCATGATTTCATGTCGTAAAACCCGGGTGAGGTTTTGCCAGGCTTCTACTTCTTTGGTCTGCAATTCAGAATGTATATTTTGTAATGCGACCAGTTTATAATTCATGCCACGTAATTTAAGTTCCGTGGTATGTATAGCCAGATGTAATTCATTGCTAAGCCTGAATAATGTTTTTTCACCTGGTTTCATCGAAATTAATTTCCGGTACAATCCGCCATTGGCCACAGTGATTTCCCTGATATTGTGCATTTGGGGCGCATTGAAAAATCTTCGTGCCGTGGTGTTGATTAATCCGACATTGCCTTCATCATCGAAAGACAACAGACCGGTGGTAACATGCTGAACCACTGTATTGAGGTAGTTGAGATGTTCTTCCTTTTCCGCCCGTGCTTGTCGAAATGCCTCAAGTACATCGGTAAAAGCTTTATTTAATTCTTTGAAACTTTTACCTAGTGTATTGTCGTGGGTGAAACCAGTAGAAAAATCTGAATATTTTATTGATTCCAGAAAACGAGTAAGCTTCTTATTGGTGACTTCCGTATATCTGAACAGGTTGACCAATTCAAAAATAATCGCTGCGACAACAATAATGCTGGCAAAAATATTGTCAGTAAATCCAACCAGGTAAATGAATAAAAAGGTCGAAATGCCCAGCATTACCACTCTGGTAATCACACCCAACCTGAAGGTATTAAAGCCCATATTTTTCCAATCTGCGGTAAAGTGATGATCGTGTTAAGCCCAATTCATTGGCCGCCTGGGTGATATTGCCATCATGTTTTTTCAATACTTTCCGGATTAATATTTTTTCAACTTCTTCCAGGTGGTAATCTTCAAGGGTCACATTTCCTTCTTCTCCGGTACTGCGATTTGCATTTAAAAAGAAATCGTCTGGATTCAGTATTTGGCCGGAACTCATAATAACGGCCCGTTCGATGGCATGTTGCAGCTCACGCACATTTCCCGGCCAGTCATATTTCTGCATCCGCTTCATGGCTGCTTCGCTGATGTTGCGCACATTTTTACTGTATTTTCTGGAATAGACCTGCAAAAAATGTTCGGCCAGAGCTGGAACATCTTCTAAACGCTCACGTAATGCCGGCACATGGATCTCGATGGTATTGATCCTATACAAAAGATCCTGCCTGAACTTGTTTTCCTTGACCATGTCATAAATGGGAAGATTGGTAGCACTGATAAGTCTGATATCTATTTCCTTATGTTTGTTAGATCCCACCCTGGTCACCTGTCGGCTTTGCAGGACTGATAGCAACTTGGCCTGGAGTGGTAATGATAAATTTCCGATTTCATCTAAAAACAATGTTCCTTTGTTGGCAATTTCAAAACGTCCCGGTCGCTCTTCACGGGCATCGGTGAATGCCCCTTTTACATGTCCAAAAAGTTCACTTTCAAAGAGTGTTTCGCTAATGGCTCCCAGATCGACACCGATAAATACCTCGTCAACCCGGCTGGAATTTCGATGAATCGCTCTGGCTATCACCTCCTTGCCTGTTCCATTTTCACCGAGTATTAGAACATTGGCATCGGTAGCCGCAACGCGGTTTATGGTTTCAAACACTTTCATCATCGCCGGACTCGTGCCAATAATATCCTGAAATCTGTTGTCGGCATCAGCACTCATTTGCTTTTGCATAGATTTCAGATCACGGATCTGCAATTTCGATTCCCGGAGACGCATGGCTGAATAAATCGTAGCCAGCAACTTTTCATTTTCCCAGGGTTTCAACACAAAATCAGTGGCGCCTTCCTTGATAGCGCGCACCGCCATCTGAACATCACCATAAGCCGTAATCAATACCACTACCGCAGCAGGATCAATATCGAGAATGCGTTCAAGCCATAAAAATCCTTCGTGTCCACTGCTCACGTCTTTGGTAAAATTCATGTCCAGTAAAATTACATCGTACTGTTCATTGGTGATGAGCACCGGAATTGACTCAGGTTTTTTTTCAATATCGATCTGTTTGAAATGGCGTTTCAAAAACATTTTGGCCGCCTTTAGTAAATCCTCATTATCATCTACGATCAGGATTTTACCAAAATTATTGGTGTGCTCATTCATTCGTTATTGCGATTATGGTACGGTATTTTCAAAATCAAAATCCGTTCCTAATAATACTTTATTCCTCTGATAAAACCTATGGCAGATTTCAATGACTTTAGGTAAATACGAACCGTTCGCTGGCGGACACCTACGTTCGACAGTGAACGTATTGAACCCCGGGAATTACTTAAAACCCTCTGTAAATCATGATAATACAATTGGCACATTTGTTGGCATATGGATGATCACGTTATAATCAATTGGAAATAAATGGATCGCGCAATTAAAAAGAAGAAGTGGACATTGAAGAGAATTTCGCTGATGGCGATTGGAATATTATTCATTTCTTTCATTTTTTATAGTTTCTTTTTTGCCGACCGCAGGTCGAAGCTATATGTTGACAAAGAAAAAATCACCATATCGGAAGTGAAATATGGTGTCTTCCAGGACTTTATTCCTGTTACCGGAACGGTACTTCCCAGTACAACAAGATATCTCGATGCCAAAGAAGGCGGCATAATTCAGTCTATTGAAAAAGAAACGGGTGAGTTGGTGAAAAAGGGAGACATCATTCTCAAACTCAGCAATATCAACCTGGAATTGAGTGTACTCACACAACGTGCCGCTATTTATGAACAATTGAACCGTTCTACCGATACCAGGCTTTCACTCAATCAGAATGACCTCGATCAAAGAGCACGCCTCGCAGAATCCAATTATCAGATCAATTTGTTGAAACCCCAATATGAACGATACAAGACCTTGTATTCAAAAGACCTGATTTCGAAACGGGAATTGGAGGAAATTGAAGAAGAATATAAATACAATGTTCGCAGAAGGGAGCTTACCTATGAATCGTATAAAGTCGACAGTTCGTCGAGGGTTAGACAATTACAAGAACTCGATGCCAGCGAAAACAGGATGCGCCTCAGTCTTGAAGCTGTGAATACCATCATGGACAATCTGGTCATCAGAGCACCAATCAATGGGCAACTGGCAACACCGGAACTGGAACTTGGTCAATCGATCAGCAGTGGTGAAAGGTTAGGTCAGGTTGATGTCCTCGATAGTTTCAAAATAAGGGTAGGAATTGATGAGCTTTATTTGCCAAGAGTGGAGACCGGATTGAAAGGTTCGTTCCAGCAATCCGGAAAAACTTACAACCTCATCATTACAAAAATTTTTCCGAATATATCGGAAGGCAGGTTTGAAGTCGACATGGAATTTACAGACAATCAACCCGAAAGCATTAAACGTGGATTGTCAGTAAGAATAAGGCTCGAACTGGGTAATAGCGCTCAGGCATTGCTTCTGCCGGTTGGCGGGTTTTATAAAGATACCGGAGGAAACTGGGTTTACCTGGTAAGTCATGATGGCACCAAGGCCGTTAAAGAAGACATTAAATTGGGTGGTAAAAATCCGGAATACTACGAGGTGCTGGATGGCCTGAAGCCCGGTCAGCAGGTGATTACATCAACATATGACCATTTTGGTGACAATGAAGTATTAATTCTTCATTAAATTGAAAATATCTTTTTAACCATATAATTATGATCAAGATCAATAAGCTTACTAAAATTTATACCACTGAGGAAGTCGAAACTACGGCCCTTAACAGTATAAATATTGACATTCAGGATGGTGAATTTGTGGCCGTCATGGGCCCATCGGGATGTGGAAAATCTACCTTACTCAATATTCTGGGATTGCTCGATAACCCCACCGAAGGCGAGTATTATTTTGTGGATAAAGAAGTCTCGAGATTTTCTGAAAGACAGCGGGCCCAACTTAGAAAAGGTTCAATAGGTTTCGTCTTTCAAAGTTTTAACCTCATTGATGAATTAACTGTCTTTGAGAATGTAGAACTCCCCCTGCTCTATCTGAAAGTTCCGTCATCCGAACGCAAGAAAAAAGTAGAAGCCGTGCTGGAAAGAATGAATATTATGCACCGCCGAAACCACTTCCCGCAGCAACTCAGTGGAGGTCAACAACAGCGTGTTGCGATTGCACGGGCTATTATTGCAAAACCAAAACTCATTCTTGCTGACGAACCTACCGGTAACCTGGACTCTGCCAATGGCGAAGAGGTTATGAAATTGTTGTCGCAACTGAACGAAGAAGGGACAACCATCATAATGGTCACACACTCGCCATATGATGCCAACTATGCACACCGGATCATTAATTTGTTCGATGGTAAGGTGGTCACAGAAAACATCAAGGAAAAATTCCATGTGTAGCATAAAAAGGATAGTATGATTATCGAGTGGGATTAATTGGCTGAACCCAGAAAGGTTTCGTTTCAAAAAACAAACAACGCCATGTTTAAAAATTATCTTCGAGTGGCACTCCGCAACTTATGGAAGTTTCGCGTATTTTCTTTTATCAACATTTTTGGCCTGGCGTTGAGTCTATCAGTATGCCTGCTGGTAATTTCTATGTTTTTTGAACAAAAGCATAATGATTCATACCACCGGTTTAAGGATCGGATTTACAGGGTCATTACTTACAGCCAGCGCAACAATGAAACCGCCACTTCTCCACTGCCACTGGCTGAAGCGTTAAAGCAATATCAGGGAGTGGAAAAAACCACGCGGATTGTACATGGTTTTGGTGGTGATGCCATTTATAATCAGAAAGCCATTCCGGTTTTCGGGTATTATGCCGATCCAGATTTTTTTGAGATTTTCGATTTTGAACTCCAGGATGGCAATCCTGCAACAGCCTTGCAGGCGCCATTCTCAGTGATTATCTCTGAAAAAATGGCAACTAAACTTTTTGGGAATGAAAACCCACTGGGAAAAGTATTCTCTTTTGAAGAGCGTGGCCTAGATCAATATGGTATTAATGTAGGTATGCAAAAAGGCGTGTCCTATGGAAATTTTACCATTACGGGTGTGATCAAGGATCCTCCCTACAAATCGCATATACCTTTGGATATTTTTATGTCATATGCTACATATCAGTCCCTGGGACAACAGGGTATTATCAAGGTTGATGAAGGCAATTGGCAGAATATTTATTTTAACTATACCTACGTTCTTCTTAAAAATGGATTTTCAGAAGACGATTTTAAAAATAGTCTGAATTCACTTGCGCATGCTCAATATGCCCAACTTGATGAACATCACAACAAAATTCATTTTGGCGTTCAACCTTTAACCAAAATATCTCCGGGTACATTTATAAACAATGCTTTAAAACTTCAGATACCGCTGGTGGTGTATTATTTCCTGGGTATTCTGGGCTTTATGATTATGTTGATGGCCGGTGCCAATTACACCAATCTTTCTATTGCAAGGTCATTGGAAAGAGCCAAGGAAGTGGGCGTGCGAAAAGTGAATGGCGCTTCTCGTAAAAATTTACTCATACAATTCCTCAGTGAATCGGTTTTGTTATCCCTTATTGCTTTGACGTTGGGTGTGCTTTTCTTATATGCTCTAAAACCGGCATTCAACAATTTGTGGGTTAATCGATATTTACATTTTGAATTCTCCGATGACATTGGTGTTTATGTCATTTTTATTGCTTTTGGCATTTTGGTTGGTGTCATTGCCGGCTTCTATCCGTCACTGTATATTTCAAATTATTCCCCAATACAAATTTTCCGAATATTTAAAATCAACAAACAGTCAGGCCTTAGCATTCGCAAAGTGCTCATCACGCTTCAGTTCACACTATCACTGATATTTGTGATATCTACCTTGCTTTTCTATCATCAGGTGAGGCACTACCTCAATTTTGAATACGGATTCAATCAGGAAAACCTTGTTTATGTCGATTTACAGGGACAAGACTATCAAATAGTGGCACAGGAATATTCAAAGCTTCCGGATGTGGTTGATATATCCGGTTGTTGGTTTCCTCCATCATCTGGTGTAAGCATTGGCATCAATGTCAAAAGGGAAGAACAGGATGACTATATCAACATAAACACCATGGCTGTTACGCCTAATTTTATTGAAAATCACGGCATCAACTTCATTGCCGGCAGTACATTTGGATTGGACAACCCCAAGGGAGAAGTAGTCCTCAACCAAAAAACTGTTAGCGCATTGGGATTTCAGAATTCTCATCAAGCGTTAGGACAAACAGTCGTTGTCAGGGATAACGATAAAACCTACGCCGCAACCATAACCGGTATTGTTGAAGACTTCCACTACGAACTATTAATGCGTGACATTTATCCTTTGATGCTACATTACATACCGGAAAATATCAAATATGCAAACATCAAGATTATACCCACTGATATTAGTAACACTCTTGGCTCAATGAAAAAAGTCTGGAATTCCATTGATCCGGTACATCCTTATGAAGCTTCATTCCTTTCTGATCAACTCAATAAATCAATGCTATTTTTCCAGGACATCCTCAAAATTATTGGTTTCATGACCTTCCTGTCTTTGGTCATCGCGAGTCTTGGATTACTGGGAATTGCCCTAATTATTTCCGAAAGTCAGATAAAACAAATCGCAATACGAAAGATCCTGGGGGCCAATTCCTGGCAAATCATGATTCAGCTATTCAAAGGTTTGTTGACGTTGATGATAATTGCAGTGATATTGGCCATACCTATTGCTTATTTTGGAAACAACCTCTGGTTACAAAACCTGGCCAACAGAGTCAATTTCAGTGCAGGCATAGTACTTTCTGGTGTAATACTCATCTTTATTCCTGCAATGGTCATAATCGTTACACAAACAATCAGGACCTCCTTTTCTAACCCGGTCAACTCTCTCAGAAACGAATAAATAAATTAGAGCAAAATTTAAATATGAAAAAGCCGGCTCATGAAAACCGGCTTTTTTTAACTATGCCACAATAAATTATATACCTCTGGAATTTTAACGATTTTTCTGATTTCCACATTATATAAAATATTGGAAATTTCTACAAGGGCGCAATGATGTCGCTATCATTTTTAGAATGTTTTGTTCGATTTTTTCATTCTTCGTGTTCACAAACGTACAGTTCATGTGGTAATTTTGTTATTATTAAACTGATTTACAATTACTTACGTTTATGGCATTAATCTTGTCAAAGTTGATTGTGTGAAAATTAAAACCTGCTTGAGTATGTCAAATACATCAAACCAAAAATCAAAAAACTCTGCCCTGAAAAAATTAATCACCATCACAGGGATCTTTGTTTGTTTGCTCAGTATGTTTTCTAGTACCAGATTTCAATCTTCGGCTTACACTGAGAATGCAAATGGCATCTCTAATGACAAATTCATGGAATATCCGGACATTCCTAATTCTGCGGTGCAGAAATCATCAGAACAAATCAAACAAAATTCGAGTAAACCCCACTATAATTTTCTGGCCTATTACTTCATGGTGGAGTCCAAAAGAAAAGACAATGATGAACCTGCGATCAAAGAAACTCAAAGTGTGGCCAGACGTATTGCCATGGTCCCAAAATTACTTTTCAACAGTTTTTTCAGTCAGAATTAAATTAAAACCCAACACCACAATTTCTTTCTTTTTTAAGACAAATATATATTTCTGATCCATCTTCAACACTTAAATTATATAATCCCACTATATTCCACATTTAGACTTGATGCCCGGACCAATAGGTCACAACAACTTTATGAAAGTACTCAGGGTTGGTTCATCGAGAATTTTATTTTCTTGGTCCACACTAAATCTCATTCCTGTAAATTCCCCTGAAAGCCGAACAAATTTTATAGATAAATTGATTTTTTTAATTATTTTTTTCCATTTTAGAGGCACTGCCACAAGGCTATTTTTTTATGCAAAATATGGAAGCGCATCTCAAGTCAATAATCAGAAATATTAAAGATTTCCCAAAGCCTGGTATCGTATTCAGAGACATCACTACCCTGTTGAAAGATCCTCAGGCTTTTTCCAATACGGCAGAGGCACTGTTTGAATTTACCAAAGGGCACCGGATCGACAAGGTGCTTGGTATCGACTCCCGGGGATTCATTTTTGGCAGCCTGTTGGCAGAAAGACTCCATAAAGGATTCGTTCCTGTTCGCAAACCGGGAAAATTGCCCGCCGCAACTGTAAAAGCATCCTATCAATTGGAGTATGGTACTAACACCCTGGAAATCCACAAAGATGCCATACGACCTGGAGAAAGGGTATTGATACATGATGATTTGCTGGCTACCGGTGGTACTGCCAAAGCAGCATGCGAATTGGTGGAACTATTAGGGGGGGAAGTGGAATTGATCTCTTTTATTGTTGAACTCACTTTTTTACAGGGACGCAAACCGCTATCCGCTTATGAAGTCCGATCCATAGTACAATACGATACCGAATAGAAAAACTGAAAATAGATCTAAAAACCTTTGCCATGAATCTTAAAACCCGCACCCAACTCTCTGCCATGATGTTTCTGGAATATTTTGTCTGGGGATCCTGGTATGTTACGATGAGTACCTATCTGGGGCAGCACCTCCAATTTTCAGGGGTGCAAATTGGCTGGGCTTACAGCACTTTTGCCATTTCCGCCATGATATCTCCCTTTTTCGTGGGTTTATTTGCAGACCGGTTTTTCGCAACAGAACGCGTACTGGCTGTGCTTCACATCATTGGTGCGGTATTATTATATTTTATTGCCCAGGTCAATTCATTTTCCATGTTCTTCATACTGATCCTGCTTTACAATTTGTGTTATACACCTACCATCGCTTTGACCAATTCGCTGGCATTTAGCCAAATGAACGATCCGGGAAATGATTTTCCCAGCATTCGGGTATTGGGCACCATTGGATGGATTGTCGCCGGACTGATCATTGGTTATCTGGCCATAGAGGCCCAGGCGACATTTTTTGTCATTGGTGCCGGTGTATCACTGGTTATGGGGCTGTATTGTTTAACATTGCCCCACGTTCCACCCAAGAAAGATGAGAGCCCTCAGGGCGTGGCGCAAATCCTGGGACTCGATGCCCTCAAACTCATGAAAGAAAAGGCTTTCGCCATATTGATCATTTCATCGGTACTGATTTGCATACCGCTGATGTTTTATTATAGTTTCACCAACTTGTATTTCAATGAAATCGGAATGACGAATGCCGCCGGAAAAATGACAATGGGACAGATGTCTGAAATTATTTTTTTACTGATTATGCCGTTTTTCTTCAAACGTTTAGGCGTAAAAAAGATGATCCTTTTTGGCATGTTTGCCTGGGTGGCGAGATATCTTTTGTTTGCCTTCGGAAACAATGAAGTGTTGGTGTGGATGCTATATATTGGCATTGTACTTCATGGTATTTGCTATGATTTTTTCTTTGTTACCGGGCAGATCTTTGTAGACCGAAGAGCACCCCGGCATTTGAGAAGTTCTGCTCAGGGAATGATCACATTTGCAACCTATGGTTTGGGATTTTTTATCGGGACGATCATTTCAGGTCAGGTTGTCGATCTATATGCCTTAGCGCTAAATGCACACAACTGGCAAGGTATCTGGATGATCCCGGCTATTTTTGCATTTATCGTCATGATGATCTTTGCCGCACTTTTCAAAGATAAAACAGAGACCATTAAGGTAGAAAATTTATGAAAGTTCTGGGTTTGCAACTATTATTCTATTGATTCAATGCGAATCATATACATGGAATAATTGTCGCTGCTATTTTCAGCGCAACGCATTTTTATGGTTTGAAAAATCTTCTGGTCATCTTCATTTTCTTGGCACATTTGTGCAATTTCCTGAACAGAAATACTTTGTAAAATTCCATCAGACACCAGAAAGAAGTAATCCCCCTTTTGGACATCAGTAAGCCAGGTTAATTCCGGTTCAACGGGCGATGAACCGGGACCAACCACCCGGGTGATGATGTTTTTAAAAGCAAAGTCTGTGGCTTCCGCTTCTGTCAGTTCCCCATTATCAATTTTTTCCTGAACCAAGGAGTGGTCTTTACTTTGAAAAAGCAACTTCCCTTTTCTGATATGAAAAATCTTCGAATCCCCAATCCAACTCAACAAAACACCTTTGTTTCCAATCCCCAGAAAGGTCATCGTTGTGCACATCCCGGCCATTTCTTTGTGTCGATCAGCGAAATCACTGAGTTGCTCTTCAGCATAGCGCAGGGCATGTACAAAATGCTCTTCATCAATATTGGCCTGATTTTTTAAAAAATAATTGGGAATTGAATCACAGACAATGGTGGCCACAATTTCACCGCCAGGGGCCCCACCTACACCATCGCAAACCATGAAAATCCGGCTGGAATACGACGTAAAACCAGCAGGGTAGATACGATCTTCATTATTTTCACGTCCTCCGATTTCATTTAAATACAATGGATCAAAAATCGAAATTTCCATATTATTCAATCTGCTTTTAATTACCACTGTTGGTGGACATATCTTTTAATATAGTCTTCATAAATCCCACGGATATCTTCAAGTATATGATCTGGGAATGCCGGCATATTTTCCGCCTTTAAGTTCGACTCCACCTGTTCTACTTTTGAGGCCCCGGGAATGATGCAACTCACTTCCTCGAATTGAAGTATCCAACGCAGCGCAACAGGCGCAAGATTTTGCCGGTCAGGAAACAATTTCTTTAATTCGTTCACAGCCTCAATGCCAACTTCATAAGGTATCCCGGAAAAGGTTTCTCCCTTGTCAAAAGATGCTCCCTCCCGATTAAAATTGCGGTGGTCGTTTTTATCGAAAGTGGTGTCTTTTCGGTATAATCCGGTCAGCAATCCACTGGCCAATGGCACTCTTACTATGATCCCGATATTCCTCGATTTTGCCTCCTTAAAAAATAATTCTGCCGGCCGCTGACGAAACATGTTGAAAATGATCTGAACCGTACTTACATTGGAATAATTGATGGCTTTCAGCGCCTCTTCCACCTTTTCCACACTGACTCCCAAATGCCTGATCTTGCCTTCTTCCTGAAGCCGATCAAACAACTCAAAAATTTCAGGCCGGTAATACACTTCGGTGGGCGGGCAATGCAGTTGAATAAGGTCGATGTAATCTCGCCGCATATTGGCCAAACTGGCCTCAACAAATTTGCGCAACACAGCAGGTTGATAGCCTTCAGCAACTTGGGGTGATATCTTCCGGCCACATTTGGTGGCAACGTACACTTCCTCACTGCGATCTTTAACTACTTTAGCGACAACGGCTTCGCTTTTTCCATTTTCATATACATCAGCGGTATCGATGAAATTCACTCCGGCATCAATGACGGCATTGATGATTTTTTCAGCGTTTTTTTCATCAAAACCGGAACCCCACTTACCACCCACCTGCCAGGTGCCTAAAGATACTTCTGAAATCCTGAATCCTGTCTTTCCTAAATTTCTGTATTTCATATTATGCTAAACAAGAAAACCACGACTAATCGTGGTCAATTTAATAAATTCGGCATAAGGATGAAAACCGGCTATATCTTTAGTAACCGGGCAGTATATTTCTTACCCTTAACGATGACACTTACAAAGTAAATGCCCCTGTGTAACTCATTCTCTATTTCTACGGTCTCCTTCTGCATACTAAAACCATCGGGCATAAAAGTACCGCCATCAATTTTCTGACCATTCATATCGGTTATTTCATATTGAATCGTTTGATCAACCGGAATTCCTGATAAAATAATATCAAACTGATCTCCCATCACCGGATTTGGAGAGATCGCTAATTTTGTTGTTTGTTCACCATTGAAGAATACAGTTACCGGTTTAAAGATTTCGGTGGTGCCATCTAAATCAGTTTGTTTTAATCGGTAATATGAATACCCTATGTTCGGATTTTTATCTTCCAAATCATATACCTGTTCTTCATTTGTGGTACCCTTTCCTTTGACGACTCCAATTGACTCAAAATTTTCTCCATCCCCAGATCGTTGCACGGTGAAAAAGTCATTATTCAGTTCCGCTGCAGTAATCCAGTTCAATATTATTTTGTTATCGTTAACATCCGCGGTGAATTTTTTTAAGGTAATCGGAAGAACGGTACTCATTGTGCTGAGGTCCAATGGTGAAGAAGAAGAGACCGATGTGAAACCGTTTATATTCGCCGAACCACCCGAAATAGTCAATGTATTACCCCAGGCCATTACGCCAACACCTGTTATGTTAGCGCTGCCACCTTTTACAGAGATATCATTCGCTACGTTAATAGAACCATCGATTACGGCTGAATGCGCGCCTCCTTCTATTAACAAATCCTGACCAACAGTGACATTGCCGGAAGGTGAAATTTCTAAGCCATAAGACCGGTTGACATCAACTGTTCCTCCTAAATTAGCGATCCCGTCTACGTGCAGTGTGCCACTGCCTTCGTTGATATTAACATCACCATTAGGAACATTGAGTATCCCTGTGCTTCCAACGTTGAAAACTCCTTGTATTTTCATAGCACTTGAAACATTAGCGGTACCATAAAGGTTCACGACCGCATCCGAGTTATTGCTTACATCGAAATCTGCTGTGGTAACGGTTACACCATCGGCAATGGTCAGCGTGGAACCATATTTGACATTAATTTTACCAGTCACAATCAGATTACCCGAGTTAATGGTTAGTTGTGTGGATTCCAGGGTTAAATCACCATTGATAACAATATTGCCATTGGCCGTGAAGTCAGCAATATTTGTAAAAGTCATATTGCCGGATGCTGTAAAGCTGGTTGAGGAGTTAAGGTAGATACTGGTAAATCCCTTGAGTGCTGAAGGCACGTTGATATTATGATTGATCACAACATCGTGATTTGCCCAGTTGGAAGGTGTGGATCCAACGTCCCAGGTAGATCCTGAATTCCAGTTTCCATTCTTAATTGTAGTATATGTCGCGGCATAAAGGCCCTGACCCATTAACAATAATAAAAGAATAATTGGAATGATTTTTACTGAACTTAATTGCAGGCTTGATGAATCTATTCTTTTATTTATTCCATTTTCCATCCCATAAAAAAGCCAATCAATGATGATTGGCCATATATTTCTTTTTTTTCCTTCGGTGAAGGAAAAATTTGATCCCTTAATTTTTTTTGAGTTCTTGAAATCTTTAGTCATCACCTTCACCACTTAAATTATAAATATTATACAATTAAATCATAGGTAAATACCAAAACTCTCTAAAAGGTAACCATTAACATTCTGAGTTTTTAATTTTCTTACATAACAAGGATTGGCAAAATAAATCAATTAAAAGGGTCCCGTTTGATCGATTCTTCCGGAATAATGCGATAGGATAATCCTATTTAAAAAATTTAATGAAAAATTCATCCCCAATAAAAGGAGAATTTAAATGAGATTTGGATGAAAAGAATAGGGTACTTGTATTTAATCTATAACCAGACGGGCATATGCTGATTGTCCATCCACTTGGAGTGTTAATACATATACACCAATAGGAATGGAAGAATTCAATTCGAATTGTTTTTGGAAAAAATCTTCCATATTCAATTTAATTTCCTGATAAAATACAACCTTCCCATTGAGATCATTTAGTTGAATACTAATATTATGGAAATGCTCTAATCCTTGGTAACTCAATGAGAATTTACCATCCCGAACCGGGTTAGGATAAATATTCAATTTTGAAGTGAAACCGTTGAAAAATATTGAAACCGGATCAAAGATCTCTGTAGTACCATCGAGGTCGGTTTGCTTAAGCCTATAATACGAATATCCAATCAATGGAATTTTATCCATTAAGACATACTCCTGTACCTCATTCGTTGTTCCTTTGCCCTTAACAGTTCCAATAACTTCATAATGCAGCCCATCCCTTGAGCGTTCGACGGTAAAAAAATTGTTATTCAATTCAGACGTTGTAATCCATTCAACCCGCATTTCATTTCCGTTAGGAATGGCTGAAAACTCTTTTAAGGTAATAGGCAAGGGAGTGGTGCCATTTCCCTCTACAAAATCATAGATGTCCGGATAAGTGGATTGTAAAACACCAAAATTCTGATCAACTGCATCAGCAGGATCATTCCCGGAAACAGTGCCATTTACAAACAAATCACCCCCATTGTCATCATATGTGTCCTGACCACTATTACTGAAAGTCATATTCCCAGTTACCACAAGAATACCTCCATTACCAACTGTAATTTTATTATCGGCTGTGAAATCACCCAAAACAATCAATACACCTCCAGTAGGTATAACCAGGTCCATTGACTGATTTCCAAAAGTGAGATTTCCATTGACAACCAAGGTATCATAAACAGTCAAAATATGTTTACTTGAATTAGCGAAAGAAAGATCACCTGCATGGGTTATATAACCATATATGTCAACATCACCATTGGTTTTGGTACCACCTGTCGGCGGTACTCCATTAATATCCCAACTGGCGGAAGAAGACCACAAACCGGAATAGTTGTTATTCGAAGTGTATGGTTGGGCATTGGTGGTACAGCTAAAAATCAAAGAAGTAATGAATATTAACAGGATACTTTCTATGCGATGTACCCCCCAATAATTCGATTTAACATGTTCCACTGAATAAATGAATGTTAAAGCTTTAAATTTAGTCATATAAACAATAAAATATTTGCTGTTCAATAAATTTTCAAAAAGTGTTTTTTCAATAAAAATAAATGAACTTTTAATTTATTTGCTTTATATTATACAATCGAATCACATTTAAATACAATTATTGATATGGAAGTAACCAATGTTGGAATATTTTTTATTTTTTATTACATCGTAGAGATCATCTGTTTTTTGATTTTACTCACACAAAATTACTTCCATTTGTCAGTAATTCATCATGAATATATGAATTAAAATTACTGCACAGTACGTAAACACCCCTTCCAATCAATTTGCATTGACATCAGCGCATTGTATGTCCTCATCTTTTTTTTAAAGGTGAGTCGCAAATCACCGTTAAGGAAGGTTCATTTGTCGGAAATACTGGTCGAAATGTCGGATTTGCCTGACGGATGAGTCAGTTGTGGATGCTTTGGGAAAAATTCCGGTAATGCGCTTGAAATACTTACCAAAACTGCACACAGAATAAGGTGGGATAAAACAGTCTACTATTATATGATCGCGTGATGATTATATGATAAAATCAATAGGCAAATTTAATCAGTGGGAGATCATCAATCTTCCGGATTCCATCCTGGAACCGGCACGAATGGCAAGAATATAAATACCGGTTTGCATACCTGGATTTATACTAATCATCTGGTCCAAAAAGTCATTTTCCCCGGTATTGATTTGCTTTGCATAAAGTTGCTGGCCATTCAAATTACTAATGGTGATTAAGGCATTTTCACCAAGATCGAGTCCGGTAACCTGGATGGTGAATTTCCCATTGGTCACCGGATTGGGCGCAATTACCATTTGATCTTGACTGGGGATGAATCGCACC
This sequence comes from uncultured Cytophagales bacterium, assembly GCA_963711495.1. Classification (GTDB taxonomy): domain Bacteria; phylum Bacteroidota; class Bacteroidia; order Cytophagales; family Cyclobacteriaceae; genus CAVQEK01. The sequence goes on along the minus strand of CAVQEK010000004.1, from coordinate 2,135,501 downwards.
ACGACAGGACCGAATATTTCCGAAGTGCCGTCATAATCGGTTTGTTTAAGACGATAATATGAAATCCCCAAAAATGGTCTTTTATCCAGATGGTGATAATCCTGCGGTTCATTGGTCGTTCCTTTTCCTGGTATTTGGGCGATTGTTTCGTACTCCTTGCCATCCCGGGAGCGTTCGATGGTGTAGTAATCATTGTTTAACTCAGTGGCCGATTGCCAGGTAATAGCAATATCCTGATCAATTTGTCTGGCTTTGAAAAAATTTAAAACAATGGGCAAAGGTGTTATTCCGCCATCTTCTATCTGTACAGGTCCATCTAATGGGTTTGGATCCCCATTAAAAACAGGAGAATAAGAATAATTACCTCCAATTAAAATGCCATTCAACCACCCCAATAGGCTAGCGTTGGAATTAGTAATGTTGCCTCCTGCATTTACAACTACAATTGATAAAGCATTTGACATAGTTAATGTTGCTATTCCTACTAATCCAGTAGCTATTAGTGATAAGGTTCCATCAACGGTCACCGTGCCATTAAAATTAACCGTTTGATTGGTAATGGTAACTACAGAACCAGCCGGAATAACGACATCATCTGTTCCCGAAACCGGGGGAATGCCTCCTACCCAGGTACTTCCTGTGGTCCACTCGCCTCCTGTGCCAGTTGCAGTAACAGTAGCGGCATTCAAACTTGTTGCAATACTCAGATTAACAAGTATTGCAAATCCAATCACCTTTTTAAAAGCTTTGATTTCTGTCTTTAAGTTGAATTTTACCTCTTCTGATAAGTGCATGATTTAAGAGATTCTATATTTAATTTAAATTGTCCGTATTCAAGGAACGCCGGGCGCTTCGCAACACCGCAACAAGATAATTAAAATAATTCTAAAATATCAATATAAATATTACCTGGTTAAAACGGATGAATTTAATGATACATACCATTTTAGCGATTGAGGCAATCATTTCCATCCAAAGCATTCCAATTTATTGCGCTAAAAAACCATTGTTTTACAATAATCCTGTTCTGCATTGCAGAAAAAATTGCACTTCCAGCAATTTGGAAGAACTTGTTTTGCATTCAGAAATTGAGTTGTTAAACGATAAAAATGGACTTTAAAGAAAAAGAATTAACGGGATTGGTCGATGATGGCAACAGGCTAAAAAAGCAAAAGGACCGGCTTTGCATGAAACCGGTCCTTTCAATTATTGATTTTTTTGTTCGATTATTTCAACGCCGCAAGTGCGCTTTCGTAGTCCGGTTCCTGGCCGATTTCAGGTACTTGTTCGGTATAAATTATCTTTCCATCTTCATCCACCACTACCACACTCCGGGAGAGCAGTCCTTCCATGGACCCACTGGTCATTTTCACATGATATGCATCAGAGAATGAATTGTTCTTATATTCCGAAGTCATTACCACATTGGCAATGCCCTCTGCTTCACAAAACTGCTTATGCGCAAATGGCAGGTCTCTGGAAACGCACAACACTACGGTATTGTCCAGGGCAGCCGCTTCCTGATTAAACTTGCGTACTGAGGACTTGCAAACTCCGGTGCCTATGCTTGGGAAAATATTGATAACCAGCCGTTTTCCACGGTAGTCGTCTAATGTGGTATCAGTTAAGTCTGTTTTTGTTACTTTAAAATTCGGGGCTTTTTCGCCAACCTTTGGCAATGCCCCTGCTGTATTGACTGGATTTCCTTTAAGCGTAATTTGGGTCATAATGTGTTAATTGGTTTTAATGATTATAAAATAAACAGTTTTTGTGAATTGTTAAAAGTTATGGATTGGTTGTTCCTTCTTTCAATTTTGACTTAAATACCTGCTCAAATTTTTCTACTTTGGGTAATATCACCAGCCTGCAATATGGTTGATTGCCATTCTCGTTGAAATAATCCTGGTGATAATCCTCTGCTTTGTAAAAATTGGTAAATGGTTCAATCGCCGTCACAACGGGATCGGGATACACACCAGCATCATTGAGTTCTTTTTTATATTTTTCTGCCAGTTCTTTCTGTTTCTCATTGTTATAGAAAATCACAGAACGGTATTGAGTTCCCACATCATTGCCTTGCCTGTTCAGGGTGGTCGGGTCGTGGGTTTTCCAGAAAACTTCGAGCAATTCTTCATAAGAAATGATAGAAGGATCGTACGTGATCTGGCTTACTTCTGCGTGGCCGGTAAGTCCCGTGCACACCTCTTTGTAGGTTGGGTTGGCGACCTTGCCACCGGCAAACCCTGATTCTACTTTCACGACACCCTTCAGGCGCTGAAAAATTGCTTCCGAACACCAGAAACAACCTTCTCCAAACGTGGCAATTTCCATTTTCTCTTTTTTAGTATTATGATTCGAATTGGCTGATCGGGGGTTTTCATGATTACTGATCACAAAAGAAACAAGAAAGCCCGATAATACGACAATAGCGACAAATATTTTTTTCATTGTTCAAAAGGTTATTTACACAACCAAATAAACGTCATGTTGTTCGCATTATTCTTGCCTCCAGTCAATCCATTGACTGAAACAGGAACATTTGTCCGGTACCAGACCGATTGAAGTCAAACAGTAATAGGCTAGGAGCTTTTTTCGAAGATGAGTACCTTTTTATTGAAATCAGCCGCGGCATTGATCACCTTTCTGAATTCATCAAATGACTTTACGGGATAATTAATTTTCTTATAATATTCCTTTATCCTCACGGTAACTGCATTGCCTTCACGCTCATAATTTGACATAAATGCCATGGATTTTTCACCATTTTCTTCATGGCTTATTTCAATATTCAGATCATCGAGATTGCTTACCGAATATCCTTCAGGAATGTTGAATTTTATTTCTCTGATGTATTCACGGTTGAAATCATTTTCTACCGGCAATTTTCGTTGATCTTCCTGGTACATTTCCACTTGCTGGCCAATGATCTCTCCAATCTTGAATAAAAATCTGTTTCCTGCTTTATCATAAAAAGAAGTATTCGTCTTTGCTTTACCTTCCACAATAAATGGTTTGATATAAATTGAGTCCATGGAAGTATTTTTAACGGAAACATCATCAACGACCACATCCTTGCCGGAAAGGTTGAGCAATTCATTTACGACCAGCTTGCTCTCTTTTTCAGGTATGAGCTCATAAATGGGCTGAACAAAAGTAGCATTATATCCCGTGAGACTTCGCTGGATATCCAGATTCACTGCATCAAATTCTCCTTCAAAATCCACATCCACCTTCAATATATCTTTACTCAAATCGTAGGGCAACGGCTCAATGAATCTGAGTTCACCAACGCCCGTGGATACATTACCCATCTTCACACTTTTAACAAACAGGCCATAATTATCGCTCCAATTATAGGGAATATACCCCAATCGATATAAAAATTCCGTAGGGGCCATGTATTGGTTGAAGTCCGGAAAATAAAAGACATAATTTTCCAGGAAACTGTACGATTCAAAATCAGGATCCATTTTGGCAACAGAGCGGTCCGATGTGAGCCCGTATTGATAATTGATACCAGCTAAATCGAACAGGGAAACAAACAATTTTACTACCCCGCGCTTATTGCAATATTTGTTTTCAAGGATTTTGCCAATTTCTTCAAATTGATCATCGGATTGATCCACCACCGAAAAATTCTTTTTCACATAATCTTCCATCCTTCGCACTTTTTCAGGCTCATCCATGTTGTCAGTGATTATCTCCTTTAAAACACCCTGGAGCTTTTTATCTTCCCGCTTGGACAGGTCCTGCCTGAGATATTTATGCAATTGACTGGAAAGCTGATCATACGTATACAATTTCATTTGACTGGCCGGATTAATGTGGTCCAGCTTGTATTCAACACGCATCAACTCGTTGTTATATGGGGCATAAAGCTCGGGCTTCAGCGCCGCTATCTTATCAACTTCCACAAAGAAGTGATTCTCTCCTTCTGCCGTGGTATCGAGCTGAATTTCCGGGAGGCCATTATAGCTTTTGGTAGAAAAATACATGTCTTTAGGAGCAATAATATTGAAAGAAACATTTCTCCGGAGTTCATCACTCTGAAAAAACTCCCTGCCACCATCAAGCTTGGCTGACATTTTCAAAGTATAAATAATCTCAACTTCACAGCCAGTTTCCACCCCTTCAATGGCAAAATATTTAAATGAAGAATATTTGTCATTCCCTTCATAATCCTTCAACTCAATTTTATCCACGTTTTTTACACCATCAGCCGTGATGACCCTGGCCCGCAAGTCTGAAATTTTCACAACTCTGGCAATGGGGATATATTCCTTGTTGTATATTTCTACGGCATCGCTGCTATTTACCCTGATCCTGGTATGTTTGGTGTAATATTGCATCAGCGTACCATAATCATTGTCGTAATAATATTCTATGGTGCGCACATCTTTTTCAATGATGGCCAACTGATCGGAATCCGAGGCATTAAGTTTTTCCAAACTGGGATTTTCTTCCCAATCATATGTTTTATAATAGTAATTCGCTGCCAGAATTTGCTGGCCCCAAAAACACATTGCCAGCAGTAAGGTGTATCTAAAAATTTTCATTGATCCAGTATTATTCTTTAGTAAAAACGACCGATTCTTTGTAAGCCTGTAACAATTCCTTTACCATCTCATTCCAATCTCCAAACTGATCTTTAGAAAGCTTCAAAGCATTGACATAGATATTCTGAGTGAGTTGAAAGTGATTTCCAAGACTGGTGTATTCCAGATCAAATCCGAAGTTGTCTTTTTTAAAGGATTGATTCTTCGGAATATATTGAATTTTATATCCATCGGGAATTTCGACAGTAACGACATTGCGGGTAAGATTTTTATATGGGTAATGGATATCTTCCTTATTGGTAGTGGTATCGACCAAACTACGGGCCAGCGACTTATTGAGGTGTGGATTAAAGATCAGGTCATTATTCGTTTTCAAAATGTAATCTTCAATTTTAAAATCGTAATCAATTTCAAGGTTTTGGGCACTATTCAGCGTGTTTTTTGTGTCTATGTTTTGAATAAAGAACTTGTTGTTGCCTTTGCTCAACATGCTTGTAAGAAAATCTTGTTTGTCTTTTTCATCAAGGTTGAGCAGGTTATCGGCCACCGGAATCCTGGCATAACCAGAATATATGGCAAATCCTTTACCACTGATTAACCCATTATTTAATTGCACAGTAACAGAATCCTCTGTCTTATTTTTTTCAAAAGGCACCACTGGAACCTTTATCAGTTCATAGTCTTCTTTGTCTTTTCCTGTATTGACCAACGCTTCACGCCCCTGAATGTGAAAAGAAGGCATGCCAAGTTCATTGTATTGATCTGTGGCATCCAGAAAATAATATCGGCCGTTATTCACATAGGTACAGATCATGTGATTGTCTGCCATGGGAGTAGGCACTTCACGATGCGTGTAAGGTATGGCACTGGTCCCGATCCAAGTGAGACTGGAAGGAATCCCAGCTACTTCAAGCATTCTATGTAACAAGTTGGACATGTCTTTGCAATCACCATACCTTCGGGTAAATACTTTGTTAGCATCTCTTGGCATAAAACCACCCAAACCATCTTCAATGGCAATATATTTAATGTTTTGTTGTACCCATTTATAAATAGCTTCCACTTTTTGCAATTCATTTTGTCTCCCATTGATCAGACCGGAAACAATGCCATCCAGTTCTTTGTTGTCCTTTTCGCCACTTTCTACCATCTGAACAAAATGCTGGTACCAGGCATGAAGATCACTCACGCCGGAAAGTACCATTTTTTTCTCACCGTCATAGAGATATGAATCCACGTAAACGATAATATGTGGTGCTGTATGCAAAATACTACCAGAACCAGAAGAAACACTGATCTTATCAAGATTATCACATTTCCATTGGTAAATCACATCTCCGCCTTTTTCTTCTTTGGTGAACCTTACTCTGTTTTCATCGATGCCAAAAATTTTAAAATTCAACTTTACGGCTTTGGGCATCGTTACGGTGAATTCACTATGAACCACCGGAAAATAAGAGGCAAACACATAATATCCCCATAACCTGGGTTCCTTGTAAGTTTTTTTGTATTCGAGTACCGTTTTCGCCCCCGCCTGCATTGCAGGATAATAAAAAGTGATTTGTTTCTGATCATCAAAAAAAACGCCATCAGATCTGGCATCCGTGGTTTTGAAATCTGTAACTTTATACTTTTTGTATTTGTTTTTATCGTTTGGAATCAGTGAATATGCATCAATATCCGAGATCTCTGAAAATGAATTGGAATAGTTAATAGACTGTTCGGAAAAAAATTTGGCCGATTCCTTCAAATGCAGGGTTTCCTCATAAATATCGGCAACTATACTTAAGTTCCCGTCATTTTCAATTTCAATCGTTACATTTTGCTTTTGTTCAAGCACCACCCCATTTTCATTATTGTATCTTTTTAAATCATCAGCATTTGAGGTGTTCAAAGAAACCCATATCAAAAACAGAAAAACGATGAGGCCGCGTAATGGTATTTTAATAGATCCAGTTATCGATTCTTTGTTTTTTATTTTTTTATCAACCATGGTATCATCCTGTCACGCAGGTCCGTTGCTATCTTATACATTGACATACTTTAAAAATATCGGATTATTCCCTGGAAATGTATTGATATTTATTGATTAAAGATTTAAAGGGTATAGACTCCAAAAAGCTTTAGTTTAAAATCGTTCATATATATAGAGACCCCAACAAGGTAACTTTACCCTAATTCAGTAAGAAAAATTTTTAAATTCTTTTCTATTGGCGCGTCATTATGAAACAAAGCAACGCTCACTCCAACCCTAGCGTGCTCACCCCTTGTTCAAAAACAATGTCTACTGGAATATTGGCATCTTTAAGACGATCCAGATCACTTTGCAGCGTATTGGTGATCAATCCTTTTTCCAATAAAAGTTGTTCGGCACCCTCATAGTTGCCGTCACCCTGGAGCATCAGCAATTTTTTGGACAAGGCATTCACGGCCTCCTGCATTTTTTCCATATGAACGTTGTAGGTACCGGTGGCCTGGTCCCGTTCAAAAGCCCCCATTGCCTGAAAAAAATTAAACCTTACCATATTGGCTTTTCCATGTGCATCGGCGGCGCCAAACCGAACTGATCGAATAATTCCTGCCAAAAAAGTGACGTAATAATCTTCAAGATCTCCTTCCAATACTCCCTTATTGATCAATTGGGTAATCATATAAATCCCCAAAACATCTGCCTTGCCCTCTTCCAGTGAAGAATAATTTTCCTTCAATGCCTGTCGTACTGTACCCCTTCCATTGATGGTATTTTTGATACCCAGACCATGCGCTACCTCATGAAACATGGTATTGGCAAAAAAGGCATCGAATTTAATGTGTTCCCTTTGGTCTTCTGCAATTAATAAATTGGCAATTGGAACCAATATTTTATCAAATTTAGCTTTCATAGCATTTTTGAGCTGCACCCTCCTGCTTCCCTTTAATAGCTGAACCCGTTCATCATTTGGCAGATTAATGGCGATTGTCTTTCCCCCTGAATTGCAATCTCCTGCATAATAAATCACATCGTAGGCATTGAGGTCAGCATTCGAACCGGGTTTTTCTTGTTTATAAGCTTCTGGTACCGGCAGGTTTTTTTGCAGTTCGGGCAGGTATTGCACATATTTATCCAATCGTTTACTCCAATCCATATCTTTGACCAGGATGTAAGCTTCATGGGCTGCTTTATAATTGTAAAGTTTATCTTCATAGTTTTCAATGGGACCAATGATAAAGTCGATCATGTTTTGTTTCATATCCATCCAGGCAATATCACTATCATAGTAATTATCCGTCCGCAATGCTTCCGCTCTTAAATTAAGATATTTCCTGAATCCATCGTCATCTGCAAGTTTGGCTGCTTCTTCCAGTAAATGGGCGGCTTTATTGATCCGATTTTTAAAAAAGACATGATAAGGAATGCTGTACAAATGTCCATTTACATCTCGCCGGATAATGGTATACTGACTGTTCTTATCCGGAATTTTCGCCGCCTCAAATTCTGCTTTGGTAATATTGGCAGGATAAAAGTTTGCACCTGCTGGCTTTTCATGCACGCCCGGAATGAAAGGCTCATTGTCATCCAGACGATCCCATGGGCCATAATTATATTCCACGAATTTTTTGGCGGCATCATCATTCAGCGCTTGCATCAGAGAATCTCTCTTGCCATAGGCTTCATCCCAAAATAAATCATCCATGATCTTTGCCGCTTCAATGAGTATTGGGACCATCTTTTTCTGGTTTTCTGACAATTTACTCAGATCGGTGGTGAGTGGAACTGTGATGTACTCATCGACTAAAGCCTGATATTTTTTGTGTTCCGCACTATTCGCGGATACCTGATTTTCTGAACTTTTTTTGTTGCTGCAATGTGTTGATAAGCCAATTATTATCAAGACTGCAAAAAATTTTGTAGAGACCTTCATATGCAAAACAAGTAGGGTTAAAAGCAAGGCCGCTAATTTATACTCAAAATTCGTGGAATAAAACAATACAACATTGATACAGGTCTAAAATTAAACCTGAGCATGTAAGAAAAGAATTGTCAAGGCAGGCTATGGATGAAACAGGCAACCTTCAAAATAAAAAATTACTGAAGGTTGCCTGAGTGTAATTTTTTAAAGTGACTTTTTGGCCAGATAAAAATCAATTTTTTCCAAATTCTTATCTGCATTCCGCGTCTCCATTTCATCCAGCGTTTTAGGTGGAGGAACGATGACTTTGTCTCCTTCCTTCCAGTCTACCGGCAAAGCTACTTTGTTGTGATCAGAAGTTTGTAAGGCCACAAGAGCGCGTTTGATTTCGCTCATGTTTCGCCCTACGTTCAGAGGATAATAAAGTATCAATCGAATCACACCATTGGGATCGATGAAAAATACTGCTCTCACTGCAGCAGTATCGCTTTCCTTAGGATGGAGCATCCCATAAAGGCGCGCTACCTTCATATCGATATCGGCAATGATCGGAAAATCGAGATATACCCCCAACTTTTCTTTTACATTGCTTACCCAGGCCAGATGAGAGTGGATACTATCGATGCTCAGCCCCATTAGTTTAGCATTATGCATGGTGAAAAAGTCCTTATTTTTGGCGAATTCAGCCATTTCCGTAGTACACACCGGAGTAAAATCAGCCGGATGAGAAAATAAAAGTACCCAATGATTCTGATTATATTTTGAAAATTTTATCATCCCCTGAGTGGTCCTTGCTTCAAAATCAGGAGCATTTTCGCCAATGCGCGGCGGAATGAATTCATGTTCCATATTTTCCATGATTTAGTGTGGTTTATTTTATGAATATGATAAATATTAACCATCTCGTTTTCCAACAATTGGAAAGGTCATGATGGTATTGTTCAGTGTACCATAATAACAAATTAACATTTCCATTTCGTTCCTGAAAAGTGCGTTTCTCATGGTTGAAAAACGTGATTTTCTCTGATCAGGAGACTCGGAAAGAAAACGAAATACACTTAAAGACTTGTCAGATAATAATAGCAGATGGAATTCAACAGGATTCCAATATAGTGGGTTGATCAGGGAATAGAAATTAGTTAAAAACCCAGAATCCGTCTTTGGCAGATCGTTTGATGAGATCGAAAGCTTTTAAAGAGCCGCTGTTGCTAAGCTTTTGTATTTGGTCCACAGAAAGGGGCGGCATTTGGCCAACAGATCTGAAAAATGCATTTTTCTTGGAAATATCATTTCTAAATAAATCTTCTGCAAACTCCCCGGCATAGTCAAAATCCGCAAATCGCGATAACAGCACGTGGCCGACGACAATACAGCCTCCTTTCATAAAAAGCTTTTTGTATTTACTCAACACCATTCCATCCAACTCATCATACAAAGGTTGACCGGGCTTGTTGAGTTCCGTTCCAATATGCAACGGCATATCAAAACTTTCAGCGGCCTGAATGATCCGGTCCAGGTTTTTGATTTTCAATTTTCTTTCTGCCGGATCAGTAATATTCCAGTTGCGTTCTGGAATAAGGTTGAGTGCTAGGGCACCTTTATTCAACGACAATTGTAACATCGCCTCAGGATCTTTTTCCCCATCGCTGGTGCCATCCAGCCACGATTCCATTGGAATGGCACCACATTTTTTAATCCATTCAAATACTTTTTCAGTTTTGGGAAAAGTTGTGGAAGATGGTTGTTCATATCCAATCCCGTTACGCTTTGCCAATTTGACACGTACCTGATTTTCGAATGCCGGTTGATTTGCGTGTAATGTGATTATTTCATGTTGTGTTTGACCCAAAACATCGGACCAAAATGTTAGGCGTTTGTCATGTGGGAACACGCTTTTTGCTTTCTTAATATATGCAGCAACAATATGACGTTCAGTCGCATTTCCAGATGGCGTGGCAGGCAGAACATCCTTCTCATAGTCAATGTCGATTTGCGGCAGTTTGTTGTTGATGCGGTGTATCAGGGCCATGTTTCTCTGGCGTGCAGTTTCCTGAAGCATGGTCAAAAAAGTAAATTCCCCGGTTCCTCTTGCCGGTATTTTTGTGAATCCTGCGCCTGCAATATAACTCACTCCTGGTTCTCCGGGTGAGTCAATTTCCAGATCAGCTAAATCATCGAAAAATGACCGTGTTTCCAGTCCAACGGAAGTTCGCAATTGCAGAACATCTCCTGCTTCATAAAACTCAGACAAACCGTCAAGTACGTCAAAATCAATAATTCCGGAAGCAAAAAATCCTGATTTGTGACTCTCCCAGGCAATCCTGGTTGGTGACCAACCCTGGGAATTGTAGGAATAAAAAGAATGCATGTGCAGATTAACCCGGTCTTTTCTCCCGGAAATGAAGATATTTCCACTATTTATATATTCATGTAGCGCTTTACGCCTGACAACAGGATCAAAATCATTTAAAGTTTCTTCCAGGTTTAATTCTGTCCTCCTTCTAACCGGGGCCATAAATTTTTATTGATAAATTGGTGAAGAATCTGAACTATTGGAACAGTCAAATATCTCAAGTTTCCTGATTGAAATGGGGAAATTTTGAAGTTTTGCCTTAATCATTTTAATCGAATTCGATCATCGCTTTCATCACACCGCCGGCATAATGATCGACTAGGTCAAAAGCTTCCTTGGTTTGATCAAACTTGTATCGATGCGTGATCATTTTATGCGCATCAAAAACTCTGTCGCGCATCATTTCCAAAGTTGGTTCCAGGGCATGATTTTGTCGACGGACATTGGTGATGGTGATTTCTTTATGCCGGCATTTGTCCACATTGAAAGACCATCGCTCAAATTCCGGTATACCGATGATCATTAGTTTGCCACCTGGTTTGAGTAAGTCAATTGCATTATCAATCGCTTCCTGCTTTCCACAGCATTCGAATACAACATCAAGCATGGCCGGTTCTTTTTCCTTCACCCTCGACACAACATCAGATTCATATGGATTTTCAGCGAAGGCCGCCCCCATCTGCCTGGCTTTATTCAATCTTTCCTTCACTTTATCCGTGACGTAGATGGCTGCAGCCCCTTGTGCCTGAGCTGGCAAAAATACACTCATCCCAATCGGCCCAAAACCCAGAATCCCTACGCGAGTACCTTGCATTGGTATGGACCGCTTTACCGCATATACTCCTATTGCCAGTGGTTCTGACAAAGCACCATCATCGAGGACCATCCCCGGGTGCAGTATAAAACAACTCGTTTCCGGCATTACCAGATATTCCGACAGACACCCGTCTGCCTGGCCCGGACAACCTAAAAACTTCAATTTTCGACAGGTATGTGGCCTTCCAGCTTTACACTGATCACATTCCCAGCATGGCATGGCTGGTTCTATGGCAATCTCATCACCAGGTTTCACCCTGCTCACCGATTTACCTGTCTCAACGACCACTCCGGCCCCTTCATGACCGACCGGAAATGGGTATTGAACAACCTGGCTGCCAATCTTTCCTGAAACATAATAATGAATGTCAGAACCACAAACCCCAACCCGTTTCATTTTAATCAAAACATCATTGTCGTTTACAAGAACTGGATCTGGTACATTGATCATTTCCATTTGCCGTATACCGGTCAACACCATCGATTTCATAGGTTAATGTTTATTTGTTCGATCAAAAAAATACTTATTTTACGGGCACAAAGATAAGTTTATTCCAAAGAATTTAAGGTCTTGCTGTGCAAAACTTAATTTAATGGTAATCATAAAATTGTGGTTTTTATTTAAATTATCGCGGTTATCAGTGATAATGAAATTGAAAACACAGGATCATTCTTTTTCATGTCATGGAAATCAAATAAATCGATTTGGAAACTTCTTGTAAAAAGTAAAATTCTAAAATGATGCAATTTAACAACATGGTTTTAGTGCAATCCGCCTTGTCGTGCGCATTAATTTTGGTTGGTTGCTTCATAATAATTATAGCGGTTTTCATGGCCCCCAAATGATATAGGAAAAGTTGTGGATAAAAATAATTTATCAACCATTATTGTGGCCCGGTTTTAACTTTAAACCATGAAAAAATTCATCCGCTGGTTATTGATTGTAATTGCCGTGCTTTTAATCGCAGCATACTTCATTGTGCCTTCCATCATTCTCAAAATGATCACTCACTATCCGAAATATACTTTTGAAACAGTGCTCAATTACGATTCGATGCGTGCGGATTATGGCATTTCAAATTTTAAGGCCCCGGAAGATTATGGGTTTAAAAATGTGGATAATATTGACTTTCAATCCTTATATGATCGCATCCAACTGAACGGATGGTATGTGCCTGCCGGCCGGGTTGAGGACAGTTGCATCATCCTGGTACATGGACGAACCTCCAATCGCCTGAAAACCATGAAATACCTGCAATTGATCGATACATTGAGACTTGATACCCTGTACAATGTGTTTATCCCTGATCTCAGAAATTCAGGAAAATCCCAGAGTGCCGAAACTTTTATGGGTTATAAGTTTGCAGAAGATCTAACAGCTTCTCTGCTGTTGATGAACAAGCGATATCACCAAAAACACGTTGTGCTTTACGGTTTTTCCATGGGCTGTATGGCCATTATGAATACCATTTACCGCCCCGATTTGAAGCATAAAATTGATTCGGCCGGTATTTACATTGATAAAATCATATTGGACAGTCCATTGTCCAATGTAAAAGCAACATTGCGATACGAAGCTGCCAAAATGCATTTGCCGGGAATCCTTTTCAACAAGACTTACCATATGTATAGCAAAAAAATTAATGGCTATGGAGAGAAAATGAAATTGAGTACTTTGTTGTCAGATACCCACATACCTATCCTAATATTGCAGAGTAAAGATGATCATACCACTCCATATTTTATTCTGGAACAAGAATTAAAGACCATTGGAAACCGACCTAATATGAAAGAAGTGTTCTTTGAAGGCCCGGATCACGTCAGGATCTTTCAAACTTCCAAAACTCGGCAACGATATATTAGCAATGTAAAATCCTTCCTGGAAAAAGAATGATTTTCAGATAGGCATTAGCAACACTGTTTAAGGTGAAAAAATAAAGGACCTGAACCACGGCCTCCAATCGATTTAAATTTCTATTTATTAGTTCCGGTTATTATTGACCTGAGCCTCTAGAACAGGATTCGCATCGCGTTCATTCTGAGGAATCGGGAACAGATTGTGGTAATTATAAATTATATACTTTCCTCCTGGCATAGTTCATGGCCAGTAATAATCCCACCAATACCCCAAATACATGAGATTCCCAGGACACACCAGGCTGATTTGGGAACAAACCATATACTAAACCGCCATAAAAAAATATGATGGCTATGGAAATAATAAGTGACTTAAAATCTTTGCGAAAAAGACCAAAAAATACCAGAAACGAAGCAATCGCATAAACCAAACCACTGGCGCCAATGTGAATCGAAGGTCGAGCAAATAACCATACCATTATATTGGTGCCAAAATAGGCAATTATAAAAACCCTTGACCCGATACGTTCATAAAAGAAAAAAAGTGTCCAGCCCAGAAACATCAAAGGAATCGTGTTGGATACCAGATGCAATAAATTTCCATGCACCAAGGTGGCTGTAAAAATGCCTATTAGACCAATGAATGTCCTGGGTAAAATACCAAACATGGATAAGTCGAGATGGAACATGTTCTGAATGGTATAGATCAACCACATAAAAAAGACCAACCTGAAAGGAACAACCATATACTTTTATTTTCTTGGTAATTTTCGCGGATCATGGATCACCTTCAAATCCAGTAATTCTGCTTCTTCAGGGCTTACGCGTCGATAGCCCAAAATTCCTCCGGATGCCTCTGCAACACGCTTCGCAAGCATTTTGAGGCTTTCGTATAATTCGATGGCCAGTGTCTGGTCAATTCTTGACCAAAGGGCATTCACCTGTTTCAGTTTTTCCAAAATGATCTTATTCCTTTCTTCCCCGTCATCCGGCAAAATGGCCCGATAGCCTTTGAGATTTGTTTCGATCGCCCGGGCAACTATATTATAATATGTTGCTAACAATGTTTTTGATTCTTCTTGCTTTTTACTGACTAATTTTACCGCTTCCGATAATTCCCGGTCATCGATTTTGTCGTCAGCACCGGCAATCAAAAGTGTTACCCAAACAGGCAATAAGAACAAAATATTGCATTCTTCTTCCTCAAGTTGATTAAATTCCTGAATCATATTTATCTGAAATCATCCATTTTATAAAATTCATTAATACCCTCAACCGGGTTTGAATCCCACACAAAGCCATAAAATTATACATACACAAAACCCTTAACTGGATCCATTTTCAAACTTAAATATAAATATTAACAAAATTCCCTTCGCCTTTGATTGTGTATGGTTACGCAAATAGACCACAGCAGGTATTTCAAGGTGATATGTTTTTCCTTTTTTTCATGCTGCAGGAAGAATTCCCTTGTTATTTCTTATTTACTAAAACTCAAGATTTGAGATGTTTTTTAGTCCGTAACAGGCTAAATAATCATGAGGTCATCATAGATTAGAATTATTTTTTTATCTTAAAGCTTGTTCTTTATGGGTTGATATAGATTATAATCATCATGGATTATCGCGAAAAAAACTTTATGCATCGAACCCGGTGTACATCCGGCCTTTCCCTGTTAATAATGACTTTTTACGTGATAATATTATTCATTGGTTGTCAGTCATCAGAACAAAAGGTAAAAAATCAAGCCGATTCCGAAACCACCAACCAGCGGGATACTGTTTCTAATACACTACAAGATGGCGTCCTCACAGCATTGGTTGATAACAGTATCACCAGTTACTTTATCTACAAAGGACGCCCATTTGGTTTCGAATATGAAATGTTAAAACTTTTTACGCAGGAACATAATCTGCAACTGCGCATAAAAATCATTTATGATGTTGACCATATCCTCGACAGCCTCGCCGCTGGCAGAGGCGATGTAGTTGCAGCCAACCTGACCATCAGCAAATCCCGAAGCAAGAAAGTGGCATTCACCAAGCCTTTATTTCGTACCCGTCAAATATTGGTACAGCGTCTTCCTGAAAATGCTCAAAAAATGACAAAAGATGAGATCAAAGATCATCTCATTACGGATCGTCTCGATATGGCCGGAAAAACAATTTACGTAAGACCTAATACATCGTACAATCAACGACTTCAAAATTTTATCGATGAAACCAATACAAACATTAAAATCAATGAAGTCTCAGGCGACGTGGTCACTGAAAAACTCATCGAAATGGTTTCCGATGGCGAAATAGATTATACCATTTCGGATGAAAATAAAGCCAAAATAAACGCTGCATATTATGATAACATCGACATTTCAACCCCTATGAGTTTGAGTGAACCTATTGGTTGGGCGGTAAATAAACATGCTACAACTTTATTGGATACCCTAAACGAGTGGATTGATAAACGAAGAGGTTCATTGGAGTATAATATTGTCAAAAATAAATACTTCAACATTGATAGCCGGACAGAACGCACCATTTCAAAAAATTATGAAATTGTAAAATCGGGAAGAATCTCCAAGTATGATGAACTGATTAAAAAATACGCAACCAAACTCCACTGGGATTGGAAGTTACTATCAGCCCAGGTTTACAAGGAATCGCGATTCAATCCTGATGCCAGGTCCTGGCAAGGGGCCGTAGGATTAATGCAGGTTTTACCAACCACCGCCAAACAATATGGTGTCAGTGCTACAGAACTTTCGGTACCTGATTATAATTTGAAAGCAGGAACTTCTTATTTGGGTTATCTGGAGAAACACTGGATGAACGAATCGCTGGATAGTGTACAAGTGATTAAATTCACGCTGGCATCTTATAATGTTGGTTTAGGTCATGTAGAAGATGCTCAGAAGCTGGCACAAAAATATGGATATGATCAAAACATTTGGGATGGAAATGTGGAGGAAATGATCCTTAATAAATCGATTCCAAAATATTATGAAGATCCGATTGTTCAATACGGTTATTGCCGGGGCAAAGAACCTGTAGATTATGTTGAGGACATCCTCAAAAAATACATTCTATATACTGAATTTGTCAGAGGACGATAAAATTCAAATTTTTACCAGCCTTTTCGTCTTCTGAAAATTTCCGCTTTTCATAGCATACAAATAGGTACCCGGAACAAGGCCTGACAGATCAGCATTAAGAAAATGCTCCCCTGTTTCTTTTTCCTCATTCATCAAAATTTTGACCAGCCTGCCCTGAACGTCCAATAATTGTATTTTTACCAAGCCTCTGGCATTAATATAGTAAGAAAACATCACGCGATCTTTCACCGGATTTGGATAACAATCACGCAATTGATACCGTTCATTCAGGAATTGCTCTCTGGCAGACAGTGGACGGACATTAACAATGGGCAGCGCTGAATCGACCCATTCACTAAATCTCGTTGCTTCTATGGCCATCGGGTCAGCTTCCAGCCAGTCTTTAAGCGCTGCTGTAAATACCTGCCGATAATCGTATTGATGTACAAGATTGCCATTGTTAAGATTATTGAGATCAGCATTATTTCCGATAACACCCGGATTGACGTACCGGCCAAAAACAAACATCGGTGCTGCCGTGCCATGATCTGAGCCAAAACTTCCATTTCCTAACGCACGTCTGCCAAATTCTGAAAATGTAAGGGTAAGGACCTTGTCTTCTATGCCAAGATCTTTGAGATCATCCTGAAAAGACTTCATTGCCGATGCAATATGGTACAATAAGGAAGCATGAGTACCCATGGTTGCATCATATTGTTCAACTTGTTCTGCATGTGTATCAAATCCACCCAAACGGGCAAGAAAAATCTTTGTCTTTATTCCACCCGAAAGCAAACGGGCAATCATTTTTAACTGCGGCGCCAGGGTATTTTTTATCCTGCCTTGTGGCGCATTTAGCGGATACAATTCAGGATAAGTCACTGTAGCACTATTTGATCCTTGATCAAAAACCTCTTTCAAACGGCTGGCATATTGGTTCGATTTCTCTTCGATTTGCATGATCCACTTCAATTCCTCCCCGTAGTGCGTGTCGGCTATACTGTCGGGAGGGTCTCCGCCAACGGAATTGATAAGATCATAAAACTGATCGGGATTTTGAATGGATATTGCCATCGGGATACCATTGGCCCTATGAAAGGCCAACGAAACGCCATTGCCAATTTCTATACCTATCGGATCAGGCATATCACTGTTTGGATAGTCATCGGGGTATCCCGGAAATTCATAATCGAGATATCTTCCCATCCAGCCTGATGGCAGGTATTCATCGTAATTTCCACCCATAAACCAGATGTCCCTGCTACGAAAGTGGGAGCCGTTTACATTCTGATAGGCAACGTTTTGCACGATATTGAGCCTTGCGCGGTCATAAAGATCCTTCATTTGAAGCATATCGGGATGTAAACCCACTTGTTGTTCATCAGGTAATGTTGAATCCAGCTCGATGAATTTTCTTTTGCCATTATCAGGAATGGCCAAATTTGGTCTGATATTATAATATTCTGCGTATTGGTTGATGGGTATTACCGCATTCAAACCATCGTTTCCACCATGCAGTTGAATCAATACCAGAACACGGTCATTGGTACTTGTGGCAGCCAAACGTTGCAGTGGGGCATATTTGGCCATGGCCGTAATCGGAATGTTGTTCAATAAAAATGGGGAACCGGCTATTAGTGGTAATTTTCGAATGAATCCACGTCGTTTCATGAAGCTTTTGGTTAAATATTGGTTTACATCAATTGGTATTCCGGAGATTGCATCATGGCATTGATCAGGCCTTCTAAATGGAATACAACCTGAAAATCCTCCTGGTCAATCACCGCCTGGACCCAATTGGCCTCATCAACATCGATGAGTAATGTTGATTTAAAATAATCGAACCTTTCCTGGGTGATGGCTTCCGGCAGCATAAAATCAACAAAATGCTGGACGATAGCATTAGGCGTATTGAGATCGATGCCCTCGTCCTGACAATATTTTAAAATATCAAGTTTGTACAACAGATTATCGTCCTGATCGCGAAAGCCCAATAACAACTCCGTGGAGAATTGATATCGTTCAGCTAAATTATTGTTTGAAATCCAGTTTCTGTTGTAATCGGGAGTTTGATGATATGCTGCATATCCCGCCACTTCAAAAGGCTCATACATATCCAGACCTTGTGATGACATTTTATTCATCAAATCATGATATGCCTGATAGAATCCTGCCAGATTTGACGTTTGATCAGGTAATTGTACTTTGAAAAACCGTAAGGCACCAACCTCCAGTTCCAGGGGAGATTTGATGATGGCTCCCCGATTGTCATCAGTTACTACACCATTGTCCGTATCGAAAAAATGCTGACTGCTCAATAAAGTAGTTAAAACGGGAAGCATCTCGTAATCATTATTCATCATCACCTGGGCAAGCGGTACAATAATATCCTGTTCGATTTTAGGAGTAATGTCATAATATACAAAATAGCGATAAAGCTTTCGGCATATATACTGTGCCGCTGCTGGCTGACTAAATATCATATTCACAAACTGATCAAGTTCGTCCAATGCTGCTGTTTTGGTGGCTTCATCATTGATCAGTTCAATCGGCTTAATAATGGTTTGTTGAAATCTTTCACTAAATAATTTCTCACCGGAATCATGTCGTGTTGCAGTATCGCCACTTCCCTTCAACACACCCATGGCAACACCAGTATCGGGATCTATATTGGCGTAATCGAAATCAACATTATAGCCAGAGAGTACCCGAGCTGCTTCCCGCACATCATGTTCGGTAAAGGTAGTATAGTCATCAGCGCCCACCTGCTGACCTTTTCCAATGGTATATAACTCAAAAAACTCCCTGCCAAAATTTTCATTGGGTTGGCCTTTTTCATTTAATCGACCATCGAGATGCATCAACATGGCATTGTCATAGCATATTTTTTTACTTAATTCCCGAAAATTTTTGAGTGCGTAATAGCGAAAAAGCATTATCTGATAATATATCGCCGTTCCCCTGTTTACCCTTGATTTTATGGTGGTAAAGTGCGAATGATAGAACCAGGCCATACGATCGATGATCGAATGATTATTACGCACCATCAAATTGGTCCACCAGGACAAGGTCATATTAAGAAGATCCTGTTCATCACTATTAACAGAACCAGGTTTGGGAAGCCATGTCTGTCCTGTAGCTGCATCTACCGGTGGTGGTTCGGCCGGACTGTCTGCCAAAAGGAGATTCAAGGCCTGCTGAAGGGTATAAGAAGAAAACATTTCCACATCAGCCCGGCTTGGCCCGAAGGTAGCTCTTCTCAATAAATGGGCAGCATTTTTCCGACCTAAAGGGGAATTAACATCAATTGGATTTAGTGAAGACATTGGCAATGATGTTTGATTGAAAAACTATAAGTGGTTTCGAAATTCGATCAAATCGGACTTTAAAGATGAATAAAATATTTCAAACGAATAAGTTGATTTACATAAAATCATTACTTGCATGGAAATGATCGTGCTTCGTTCACTTCTAATGTTAACTTAATGTTAAGTAATTTACTTTAGTCTGCTTATGGTTTTTGGTGATATGATAATTTTTTTAACAATTATCGCAACATTTCTAATGAAAATTCGATTATTTATTACACCAACTGTTGAATAATTGCCAATATCAAAATTTAACAATAAATTAACATTGGAATTTATTAAAGGTTCAATAAACTTGAAAGGAGCATTACCCCATGAAAACACAATATCAAAAATTGAGCAAATACGGATTTAGCACCATTCTTTTTGGTAAAACAAGGAAGAAGGATTATATTTTATTATGGATATTAATCGCTTTAATCTTTGCTATCGGCCTTATGGTTTAACCTCACACCATAAGGTTGCTTTTCTCCTCTAAATTGTCCTGATCGATTGATTTTAACAGCATTTTTCAGTTTCTCCCATTAGAATCAATTTTTCAGATTATTCTTTGTTCCCCGCAAAAAAAGATTGTAAAATTATAGCTGCGTTAAATTTTAACCGGTATTATTTTTTCTAATCCTAAATATTCTAAAAGTTTTAAAATGAAAAATAAAAAGAAGAAAAGTGCCATTTCCAGGAGGCAATTTTTAGGAAGTACTGCGTTAGCAGCAGCAGGGTTTTACATTGTTCCCAGGCATGTTTTGGGCGGTGCTGGTTTTGTAGCTCCCAGTGACCGATTGAATCTCGCTTCAGTCGGGGTTGGCGGAAAAGGATATAGTGACATCGTGAATTGCAGTGGTTACGATAAAAACACTGGCAACACCTTGGATAATGTGGTTGCACTTTGCGATGTTGACCAAGTGCGTGCAGCCGATGCATTCAAAATATTTCCTAAGGCTGCCAAGTTTACCGATTTCAGAGAAATGCTGGATAAAATGGGTAAAGAAATCGATGCAGTCACTGTTTCCACACCTGATCATACACATGCCGTAGCTGCTATGATGGCCATGAAAATGGGTAAGAATGTTTATGTTCAAAAACCTTTGACTCATGACATCTACGAAGCACGAATGCTTACCGAAGCTGCCCACAAATACAATGTGGTGACTCAAATGGGAAATCAGGGTAATTCTAGTGATGATATCAGGAAGATCTGTGAATGGATTTGGGCAGGTGCCATCGGAGACATTCACGAAGTCCATTGCTGGACAAACCGACCCGTCTGGCCTCAAGGCATACCCACTCCAACCGGCACACCAAAAGTGCCAAAGACACTCGACTGGGACCTTTGGCTGAGTACTGCTCAAACCAGACCATACAACCCGGCATTTGTTCCCTTCTCATGGAGAGGATGGTGGGACTATGGTACCGGGGCATTGGGCGACATGGCATGTCATATTATTGATCCGGCTTTCAAAGCCTTGAAACTTGGATATCCTTCAAGTGTAGAATGCAGTGTAGGCCACTTTTTCCCAACAGATGAAAAAAATGCCGATTTCTCCATGAGTATTCCACCTTCTTCGGTGATCCATTTTGAATTCCCTGAACGTGAAGGAATGCCGCGAGTCAAACTTCATTGGTACGATGGCGGTATTAAACCAGAAAGACCTGTAGAATTTGGTGATGAACAACTGGGTCAAAACGGTGTGATATTCTGTGGCGATGATGGTATCCTGACCTGCGATGTTTATGCCGAAAATCCGCGCTTAATGCCGTTATCGAGGATGAAAATATTCAAAGAACCAGAACCAACTTTGCCCCGGGTAAAAGACGGTCACTATCGCAGTTGGGTAGAAGCTTGCAAAGGCGGCCCTGCTCCCAGTTCCAATTTTGATTATGCCGGTCCATTAACGGAAATGGTATTGATGGGCAATCTGGCCATAAGAAGTTACAATATTCAGGAAGGAAAAGAATTTCCGGGAAGGAAGAAACTTCTTTGGGATGGCAACAATATGAAAATCACCAATTTTGATCCCGCCAACCAATTTGTGCGGAGAACATATCGTGATGGATGGAGTTTATAATCATTTTAAAACAATAATAAAAAGGCCACCGGGGTGGCCTTTTTATTATATCAAGCTATGGTATTCTCTCAAATACTTCCATAATCATCCAAATTAAGCTAATTCCCAAAATATTTTATAAGCGAGGCGCCAATGGCCAAATCTAAGATTTGAACCCATCTCAGGCACCAATAATACCGCGAATCAGGAATGCTCCCGCAAAGGGAACGATAGCATACAACTCCGGAAATACAGCCATTATTAGCGTTTGGCCAAATACATCGTTCCCTGATCCTATGGCGTCAATACCATTGGCACAAACCCTGCCCTGATAAATTGCGGAAAGAAGCCCTGTAAATCCCATGGCTATGCCTGCCCCCAGTATGCCCATTCCCTGAAACATTGTGATTTGTGGTGTTAGCAGATCCTGCATGATAAAATAACCACCAAAGCCATACAGACCTTGCGTTCCGGGCAGGGCACTCAACACAATGTAGGACCCAAAAGCTTCGCTATTCTTTTTTAAAGCGCCAACTGTTGCCATTCCACCGGTAGCAGTTCCTATCGCACTGCCAATCCCCGGCAGAACAATCAACAAACTTACTCCGATAAAAGCCAATATCAATGAAGTAGAATTTACTGTATCCATTATATTTTTATTTTATTGAACATGATTTTCAATTGAATGCTAACTATGCCACTTCTTTTTTAAAAGGTCGATATTCAACGCCACCACCTTCAAAATTGGCGTTATTATAAAATTCAACGAATGTTAATCTCAACGGATGAACAAAAGCTCCCAAACAAGATAATGTCAAATTAACGGTATGACCAAAAACAAGAAAAATGATTCCAACAATGTGCATTCCAATTCCTGCATCACTCATTATTTGTGCTCCGATTTTATTAATAACCAATCCAAGGATGGAAGATGCAATTCCCAACGCAAATAATCGAATGTAAGATAATGTATCTCCCATGAAACCGGTAAAAATAAAATACAAAGGCAATATGCCCCCTTCTAAACGATGTGTCAAAGAAATGTCCGGGTTATGAAAAAGCAGCACCAGCAGTATGCCAGCTACAATGAGTACAGTACCAATGCCTGTATATTGAACAAATGGCTGTATTTTTTGCGCGCCCCCGAGAAAAATAATCAAAATTCCAATAATGATGATCAACTTACCAAAATTCCCAATTCCGTATTTCCAACCATACATGTGGACTTTTTTGACAATGGAAGTAACAACACCAACTAAAATCTGTACTACACCGATCATAAGCGCCACGTTGAATGCATTGAATGTGTAATCCTGGTTGTCCGTAACAAGGATATAATTAGAAAGCCAGGCAAAAAAGGCAACATTCTTATATTCCGCGATTGGCAATCCAAAAACTGTCCCGGATTTAATGATACCAACGACTGTAGTCATCAAACCCAATACGAGGATTAATGAAGCTAAATTTCTGGCCTTTTTGAAAAATGTATAAAATCCTATCACGGATATAATGACTAATACAAAACCATATCCGGCATCCCCCAGACAATAGGCGAAGAAGATAGGATAAAAGACGGCAATTAATGGCGTTAGATCCAATTCGTGATAATTGGGTAGTTGGAATATCTTAGTAACGGTCTCAAAGATTTTGGGATAATTTTTGTTCTTCAAAACCACCGGGACCCGATCCGATAACCTGGCTGAATCTATAACGTAACTCAAATGCTTTTCCTGCAGGAAATCATTGATTTTAGCCTCAATGCGTACCGGAAACCAACCGGTTAGTTTTATGATGTTACCTTTTGCCAACTGGTTAAAACTACGATCTACAATGGCTGTAGTCAGTTTGTTCCTTACTTCTGCCAATCCTTGTTTTAAAAGCGGCATGCAATTATTTAAAGCCGCAAGTTCTTTTATTATCTCAATTTCACGTTTTCCTAACTTTTCTCTTTCTTCTCTTAAAACCGCCAAAGAGGTGTGCGGCAATGCGACCTGATCAAATGGAATATCAGGAGCTTGTTTGTAACTGAAAATTACAAAATATACAAATCCACCAGATTCCTGAATGATCTCGACCGCCATTTCCTTAAAATCGTAATGGGAAAAATCCCTTTTGCGTGACATACAAAATGCATAATAAATGTTGTTTTGCTGGAGTCTTTCAATATTTTTCCAGGAAAAATCCCCCCATGGCAATAATTGATTTTCTTCTTTGTGCAGTGCCTCTTTTCTTTGACTCACATGTTCAAGCTCTTTAGCATAATTGAGAATGACATCACGGGCTTCTTGTGGATTTTTAAATGTTATTGCTGTTTCTGTCTTATTGTCAGTAGCATGCATATTGATCAAATCCATTGACCGCTGCCAATTGGATTTTTCCATTTCCAGCTTTTCAATTTCTTCTACATCTTCAACCGGCACCGTTTCAATATGCAATACACCGAATTCTTGCAATTCAGTTAATAATTGTTCACGATCTTTGTAAAATGAGAGCAATGTCAGCTTTTTCATTTTTTCAATCATAGCTCCACCTCCTTCAATTTATGACGCTCCTTAATGATCTTCTGTGCAGCTTTTGACAGGTTATCCTGGTCTTCCAGGTATCTTTTTATTTTAATAATACCTTCCCTGTACGCGGGTATTTGTACTTTTTCGTATAAATTAACTTTTTGGGTGGTTTTTTTTCTGGCATTGGTTAATACGGTAAATTGTCTTTTGGCCAGTTCAATTTTTGCCTGTAATTCCAATAATTGCTGAAGTTGACCAATCCCCTGCCGGATCCAGGCCGGTTGATGAAAATAGCTGATATCAGTAATTTTAAATTTCAATTCTTTTAGTTCAGGCACCTTCACTCCTGCAATGTTTCTAATCCTTAATTCCGTTTCCTCAATTTGTACGATTTTTGGGAATTCATTCCAAAGTCTTCCCGCTTTTTCCAGTTTTTCGTGATATTTTTTCCACTCTTTTTCCAAGCCTGCAATATGATGTCCCACTTTTTTCACTTCAACCCTCAAAGCCGTTTCTTTGCTCTTCAAGGTCGGAAGTGCCTTTTCCCTTATATTCAGCTGTTTTTGAAGCTGCTGAATAAATGTCTTGTTGTATTGCAGCTTAATGGCCATATTCTAAATTATTAAGAAAATGACATTGGCCTTTCTTACCTCATTAATTCTCACTTTTCTGCTTTCCACTCTTTTCTCCTTTCCAGTATTTTTCGATCAATTCGTTTTTGATTCCGATTTCATGGATTTTAAAATATTTTCCAAATAATTCCCAGGCTGTATCGAGCATCTCATCGATAGCTATATTGACATCTATTGCCAATAAACGCTCGGAATATTCCAGTGCATAACTCAGACAACGTTCATCATATTCTGTCAGATCAAAACCATTTTCACGTTTTGTGCGTGCATTCATGGAGTCGGCATATAAACGTATACCGGCATTCATAACCTGCGGGTGATCTTCCCTGGTCTTTTTTCCCTGCACAATTTGTTTCAGTCTGGAGAGACTGCGAAATGGATCCACAATTACTTTCCCTATATCCGAGTCTCTTCGCAGGAATAACTGCCCTTCAGTGATATAGCCTGTATTATCCGGAATAGCATGGGTAATGTCGCCCTCATTTAAAGTTGTCACTGCGATAATGGTGATGGATCCACCATCTGGAAATTGTGCTGCCTTTTCATATATTTTAGCCAAATCGCTGTATAAAGAACCTGGCATAGAATCTTTAGATGGAATTTGATCCATTTTATTGGATACGATTGCTAATGCATCGGCATATAATGTCATATCCGTGAGTAACACCAAGACCTTTTCCTTCTTCTTTTCCGCGAAGTATTCAGCGGCTGTGCAAGCCATATCTGGTATCAGCAATCGCTCAATAGATGGATTATCGGTGGTACTAATAAAAGATATGATTTTATCCAAAGCCCCTGCTGCCGTAAATCTGTTTTTGAAAAAAAGATAATCGTCATTGGAAATACCCATCCCGCCAAGTATGATCTTATCTGCATCGGAACGAAGTGCGACCTCTGCCAACACCTGATTGTATGGTTGGTCGGGATCGGCAAAGAAAGGGATCTTCTGTCCTGTTACAATGGTATTGTTTAAATCTATTCCGGCAATACCAGTGGCGATCAATTCCGAAGGCTGTTTTCTCCTAACCGGGTTTAAGGATGGACCGCCCAAAGGAATGGGATCTCCATCCAAAGCAGGTCCTCCATCTATGGGATCTCCATAAGCATTGAAAAATCTTCCTGCCAAAGAATCACCCACATGCAAAATCGGTGGTCTGCCCAGAAAAATCACCTCGGCATTCGTGGCAATACCTTCAGTCCCGGAAAAGACCTGCATGGTTACTAGTTTGCCGTTTATTTTAACCACCTGTGCCGGTCTGCTGTCAACCAGTGCCATTTCATCATATCCAATACCATCAGCATGAAGAGAACAGGTTGCTTTGGTGATGTGTGAAAGTTCGGTATAAATCCGTTGAAACGCTTTGGTTTGTATCATATCAGGAATTATCTTCTGTCAATAAATTATCGAGTTCCTTTTCATATTTTTTAAATTCATCCGACTCATAAGGGGAGTAATTCATTTGTTTCAGCACGTTGATCATTTTTTTGAAGAGATCGCTCACCTCATTATAATCTTCAAAATCATAGGGTCTTTTACAGATATCAAGTACTTTATCCAGCATAAAGCGCTGACGGCTAATCGGGCAATTTTGATCAATATCATCAAAAGCATCCTGTTGCAAAATGATAAAATCAATCAACTCGCTTTTCCAGTATTGTACGTGATAATCAATAGGAACTGCATCATCTCCAAGAATATTGATCTGATCATGCGCTTCTTGCCCCATTCGCACAAGATCTTTGGTATGAATCACCATATCTACCCAGCCTTTTTTTATGTGCTCTTCAGTATATTCTGAAAATTCCGGATATTCCAAATATTTGGAGTATGAATCCAATGGTTCAATGGCAGGATACCGCTTGGCATCAGCACGTCTTTGAGCCAGGGCATAAAAACAGCGGGCTACTTTTCTGGTCGATTCCGTCACAGGCTCTTTCAGATTTCCACCCGCAGGTGATACTGTTCCAATAAAAGTCACCGAACCAAAATTTCCATTGTTCAATTCAACATAACCCGCCCTGGCATAAAAATTTGCAATTATGGCCGAGAGATCCATCGGAAAGGCATCAGGCCCGGGTAATTCTTCCAAACGGTTTGACATTTCACGCAAGGCCTGGGCCCAACGCGATGTGGAATCTGCCAACAAGAGGACTTTTAATCCCATACTCCGATAGTATTCAGCCGTGGTCATTCCAACATACACTGAAGCTTCCCTGGCCGCAACTGGCATATTCGATGTGTTACATACGATGGTTGTCCTTTCTTGTAATTTTCGTCCAGTACGTGTATCTACCAGTTCGGGAAATTCTGTAAATATTTCAACCACCTCGTTGGCCCGTTCACCACAAGCAGTCAGCACAATGAGGTCGGCGTCAGCATTTTTGGCCAAGGCATGTTGCAATACGGTTTTGCCGGCGCCAAATGGTCCTGGGATAAAACCGGTTCCTCCTTCGGTTATTGGGTTGAATGTATCAATAGCCCGAACGCCTGTTTCCAACAAAATAGAAGGTCTTGGTTTGTTTTTGAAATTGGTAATAGCCAGTTTGATCGGCCATTTTTGCTGCATGGACACTACCAATTCTTCCCCTTCATCATCTTCAAGCACCGCAATCCGATCCGTTACTTTGTAAGGTCCTTTTTTGGCAAGCCATTTAATCTTTTTGGTTTTATTAAATTTAAATGGCACCATAATTTTATGATCAATCCAAAGTTCTTTCACAGAACCAAGCCAATCTCCTCCGGTTACTTCATCACCAACCGCTGCCAATGGAACAAAATCATAACTTTCCTCTTCATTAAGTGGATCAGAATGTTCTCCTCGTTGTAAAAAAATACCTGTAAGCTTGTCCAGATCATTTTGAAGTCCATCATAATTTTTAGAAAGCAAGCCTGGTCCAAGGGTGATTTCCAGCATACTGCCAGTGAATTCCACTTCCGAACCAACCTTCACTCCCCTTGTTGATTCAAATACCTGGGCCGCTGCAGTTGTTCCACTAATCCTGATTACCTCAGACATCAATTTTACATCTTCATGGAGAACATAACAAATTTCATTTTGTCCGACCGGGCCATCCACTTCAATGGTAATCAGGTTAGCAACAATGGCAATAACTTTTCCTTTTGTCATATGAATAATCTTTATTGCCAACTAAAAACTTCAGGAATCTCAAAATTTTCCATGCCGTTGTTTATTAACGCTTCGAGATAATGTGACTCCTCCTCCACTTCAAGGTCAACCCACCTTTTTACGATCATTAATTTTAAAAAATACCCAAATACATTGCTCCTTTCGAAAAAATTGAATGCATTGTATTCATCTATGAAATTCCACCTCAATCTATCTAACAATTCCTCAATAGCAACAGGTTCCTCCCGCTCCAAAGTTTGAAAGACAGTATCAATGAAAGGATATTGCTGAGACAAACCAAAATCGTTGTCCTGGCTTCGCAGCAACTGACGATTTATTTCTGCGTTTCCAATGAGATAAGGCTGGAGACTAAATTTATATCTGCGTGCATTGCATGCCACCAGTATATTTCGCAGATCACGGTCAAACTCAAAATATTTTCTTATGAATAGATCTTTCTGTTTCGCCACTGCATGATAAAATCGCTCGAGCATCGTATTTTCCAGTTTTACCAACTTCTTATCCTCCAACCATTCAGGGTGTTGTGCAAAAAGTTTATATAGAAATTCCGGCAGGTTCTCTAAAATTTTTGCAGTATTCTTAAAGGAACCTCTTTCAATATGGGTCGGCAGATAAAATGTTGGATAAAGAGATGGTTTTTCCCGTTTAGCGGCAATCTCCGAAATAATATTTTTGATATCCGTGGGATATAACAAATATTGGAAACGGGCAAGATCTTCCTCCG
The DNA here is from genome assembly GCA_963711495.1 of uncultured Cytophagales bacterium. Taxonomy (GTDB): domain Bacteria; phylum Bacteroidota; class Bacteroidia; order Cytophagales; family Cyclobacteriaceae; genus CAVQEK01. The sequence goes on along the minus strand of CAVQEK010000004.1, from coordinate 2,106,513 downwards.
AAAGATTTCTCTTGATCAGATCAATAATCTCTTCAAAATCTATATTTTTATTGCCACGTTCCAAATCCAAATCCGGAAAAGATGCCACCAAGTAGTAATATTTGGCCATAGCAGTTTATTTTTTGAACAGAACCTCTTCAGTTTTTTGATTGAGAAAAGGTTTAAAAAATTCCACAAAATCCATATCGGTAAAAGTGATGGCGTATGCTTCGCCTTTTTTTGCAATGCGGAATCCTGCCTTAAGTTTTTTATTAAAATCAATCGTTAAATCCTTAATTTCCTGGTGCAGACTTGATTCCATGGCTTGATCAATGGTCTTCTTCATCGATTCCGGCAATGTCAATTCTACCCCTCTTTTGTCATCAAAACTACTTGCGATGGACATAATCAGGTTCTTTATAAATTTTTTATCAGTGAAGATATCTTTGATGGGTTCAGCAAGAATGCGATTGACTAAAAGTTCTTTGATTTCCTGTTTTAGCCTTATTATGGCCTGGTCTCCAGCCATACTTATGTCAGACAGAACATTCCTTTTTAATTTATCGGATTCCTTTTCGGCTTCTTTCAGGATTGTTTCTGATTTTTGCCGGGCTTCTTCCAGGATATTTGCCGCTTCTGTTCTGGCTTTTTTAAGAATCTCATTGGCCTCATCCTGAGCTTTTTCAACTCCATCTCGATAGATTCGTTCGGCTAATGCGTCTAAATTTGTTGCCATAATGTATGTGTTTTCTCAAACAAAGATAATTCAAATAATGATGCTCAATTTTCAATGGCTCTAAGAAAATTAAATACTTCCCCCTTTTTTTTGACCAGCAGTAAAAGTATATCATAATCATAGGTGATGAGTTTTTCTGCTACACTGCCTATCAATAACAAAGACGTCCAGTTTTGCTCTTTGCTACCCATGATAATCAAATCTACATTTTGCTCCTTTGCATAGTTGAAAATAGTTTTTGCTATGTTTCTGTGCTTTCTAAAAGTGATGTCAAAAGACATATCGATGTTCTCGAACTGATACTTCCTTTTAAAATATTTCCATTTTGTTAAAGCGTGTTCCTTCAACAAAACAGTGAATTCTTCCAATGTTTTGCCGGTTTTGCTATAACCGGAAGGGACTTCCATCACGTGAAGACAAATAAACATAGTCCCTGTCATATATTTGGATAATTGACTGATCCTTTCAAATTCGTAATCTGTAGTGCATGAAAAATCTACTGGAACCAGTACTTTTTTGAAAGATCTTGAATACTCGGGAGGAACAAAAAGAATTGAACATTGACTCTTGCGCGCCAATTTTTCCAATATCAGGCTTTTGCCGCGTGTATGATGTTTTTTCCCGGTTATCATGAGGTCGATAAACTTCACCCTGGCCCAATGCAATAATAGCTTTAGTGGATCGCCTTCCAGGGTTTCAAAATGGACTTCTATCTGTGGATTGAGCTGATCGACTGCTCTGAATTCCTCTTCCATTTTTTTTACCAGTATTTCGTCAACCGGTTCTGCTTCTTCGCCCGGAGCGTCATCGAGAAATGTATAATGCTCCAGATCTTTTTCAATATGTACAAAATAAACTTTTTGGATGTTGGGATTGATTTCGGCAAATTGACAAACAAAACGGATTAAAGTATGGTCCATTTCTGTCAAATCCAGACTTACCATTATATTAGAATAGGGTTCCATCATCTGGTAATGCAATTAATTAATCCGCCCAAAGATTTATTCTACAAACTCCAAAATCGGACAATTTTTAAAAGCTATTTTCTGACCCGTTCAATCGGTCAGATACTTTTTTATTGTCTCCCTGGTTTTTATATAATGTTTTCCTAAAGGGGGTCCCTGAGCCGGAAATAACAATGAATATTTCAAAAAACTATAACAAAGTGTTATTTTATAAAACTATAATTAATTCACCTCCCAAACCAGAATTATCCTGATTTTTCCAAAGTGTGATTTCCTTTGAGATATCGGGGTCGACTAAGAATTTCAGCCCACAATAAAACACCGCTCTTAAGAATATGATGATCACATTGATTCGCAGAACCGAAAAAAACATAATTTGATTTTGCTAAATATTGTCCTAAAAAATGCCAGACCGTTCTGTCGTTGACAATCTAAACAGCGGATGATTGAATTCCTGGCTTCCCGGGAATGGTTATAATGTCAAATCCAGAAGTAAACAGCTCATTATAAAAATTAGGCCATATTTCAAATGCATTCCTTCAATATGCTGGTAATTCTCAGCTAAAATCATCCACTTCGGCATATGCCCGAATAAGTCTTTCCTCACCGGCTTTACCCGGTTGGGAAATACCATGTTCCATTCCTAAGACTCCCTGGTAATTTTTTTCGTACAGATGTTTAAAAATGTTTTTATAGTTGATCTCTCCTGTTGTGGGTTCTTTACGGCCAGGGTTATCTCCAATCTGGATGTAGGCAATTTCATCCCAGCAACGATCTATATTAACGATGAGATCACCGACGTTGCGCTGCATATGATAGATATCGAAAAGTGTTTTACAGGAGGGGCTATCTACTGATTTACAAACCATAAAAGATTGTTCCGGGGTCCGCAAAAATAAATCAGGATTATCACTCAAAGGTTCCAAAACCATCACCAATCCATGGGGCTCAAAAACCGCCGCGCCTCTTTTTAAAGCTTCAATTACATTGGCAGTCTGTATTCCAATGGGTAATTTCCGTTCGAAATATCCGGGAACAACGGTCATCCATGTGGCATTGACTCTTTTGGCAACTTCTACGGACTGATGGCAGGTTTTAACAAATGTGTCAACAAAATCTTTTTCGCCGGTGGTGAGCGAAATTTTCCAATTGTCACCCCCATCGACAACAAATACCCCCATGGTCATACCCAGCTTGGCCAACTTTTCACCAACTTTGGTCTGGTCCTCAACAGAACGCTTCAGCATGCCATTATCTTCAAAAGAAGTAAAACCTGTATCGGCCATAAATTGAAGTTGATCGATAAGATCGTCGCCAGCACTGTTCTTGAACATACCAAAATGTGGTGCATATTTCAATTTGAAATTATGTTTCCCCTGATTGTTCGCTTGAATATAAGCATTGGCCTCAATGAACGAAGCTGTTGCCAAAGCTGCAGTCCCTGTGGCCGCCAAGCCATTTTTTAAAAAGTTCCTTCGTTTCATAATTCACAAATATTTCATGGATTTTATCCGGTCAAACATAAAAACAGGGTGGCATTTGAGCATCAAACACCACCATGTTCAGATTTCTATTAAAGTACCTTCGTCTGTCCAGGCATTGCTACCGGATAGAAACCATTTTCATCTGGCTGTACCGGCGGAGTACTATTCCAATCCATCGTTTCAGGCATCAATTGAACGCTGGAATTTAAGGCATCTTCCCAGGTTACTACTTGTCCTGAATAGGTTGCATACCGACCCATGATGGCTGTCATGGTGCTGTGGGCGCCGTATTCGAGGTTGTTTATCACGCCGCCCTTCCTGATGGAAGCGAATAATTCGTTGTGCTCAACCTGGTAAGGATTAGCATCATCTTTTCCACGGTGTGTATAGGCAGGATTCCCCTTGAGATCTGAAATAACGCCATGGCCTCCACCATCTGTATAAGACCGACCCTTGGTTCCGATAATGGTTTCTGATACCCTGTCCATGCAACCTTTAATATGTCGACACTGACTGTTACATATCGAGCCATCAGGATATTCAAATTCAACATAATGATGATCATAAATCTCTCCGTAATCCTTCCCGGTACGAACTTGTCGACCGCCCAGTCCTTGTGCTTTAACAGGATGACCATTCTTCACCCAATTGAATACATCAATGTTGTGAATATGTTGTTCTACAATGTGATCGCCGCATAACCAATTGAAATAATACCAGTTTCTCATTTGATACTCAAGTTCTGTGAGATTCGGATTGTCCTTCATTAAATCTTCCCTCGTATGCACCCATACTCCTCCGCCATCCCAATAAACCTGACCCGAAACGATGTCGCCAATCTCTCCATCATTGATGCGTCGCATGATTTCCCGGTAGTTAGTTTGATAATGACGCTGCAGGCCTACCACAATATTCAGTTTTTTCTGTTGTGCCAGCGGTATCAGGCTCAATACTTTACGAATGCCAGCTCCATCTGTAGCCAATGGTTTTTCGCAGAATATATTTTTACCCTGACCAATGGCTTCTTCAAGGTGATAAGGCCGAAAACCCGGAGGTGTAGCGAGAATTACCACATCCGCTACTTGAATGGCCTTTTTGTAGGCATCAAATCCCACAAATTTGGTGTCCTCCGTGACCTTAACATTTTTCTTGCGATCTTCAGCAAGATCGGGAGAATTCATAATATGATTCAGACTTTCCTCGAGCCTGTCCTTAAAAGCATCTGCCATCGCCACCAATTCGACGTCAGGATCTGCGGTGAGGGCTTGAACAGTTGCTCCCGTTCCACGTCCACCACAGCCAATCAAGGCCAATTTCAATTTCTTTTCTTTGGGATTTACAAATGCGCTGACTTCAATCGGCAAACCACCCAGCATCATTCCTCCTGCCACCAGGGCCGTGCCTTTCATAAAACTTCTGCGGTGTATTGAAGCATTCTTTTTCTCATTATTTTTCATTGAATTACTGTTTAGGTTTTAAAAAAATATATTCGATTCTTATTCATCAAGTACAAATGCGAAATATGCGTCAATTTCATCTTTTGTCATGGGTTTGGCTGGTCTTACCAACCTGAAACCCAAAAATGGCGCATCCGTATTCCACCAGAAACTTTTAGGGATCTGAGGATCTCTTTTTTGCCATTCTCTTTTTGATTCGATCCTATTGGCACTTCTCAATTCCCTGGCGTCATCCTCCCAACTGCCTCCCCGGACACTTCTCGGGTAGAGAGCAGTTGGCTTTCGCCAGGGATTTTCTGCGCCATTTGATAGTGTGGCATAAAAGTCAGACTGATATTGGTCCATCGTCCATTCATCAACATTACCGTGCATGTCATAGAGTCCCCAGAGATTTGGCTTTTTCTGACCAACTTTATGATATTGATCGCCGCTATTGTCCCAAAACCAGGCATATTCACCCAGTTGATCCGAATCATCGCCAAAAGAATATGCTGTGGTTGTACCTGCCCGGCAGGCATATTCCCATTCCGCTTCAGTTGGTAACCTGTAGAATTTACCGGTAACTTTTGACAGCCATTTACAAAAAGTTAATGCAGAATACTGGGTCATACTGATTGCCGGATAGCCATATTTTCCCATGCCAAAGCTCGGGTCGAGATACGGGGTGCTCGGTCGGGTGATAGCATCGGCAATTTCTTTGGTTTGATCGGAACCGTAATTGACCAATTTACTTTTATCTATATCAATGTATAATTCGAATAAATCCCAGGTGGCTTCAGTTTCCATCATCCAGAAAGGATCGATCACCACTTGTTTCTGAGGCCCTTCATCCTCATCACGATTGGCTTCATCCGCCGGGCTGCCCATCAGAAATTCCCCGCCAGGAACAGGCACCATATTAAATGTTACGTTGGTGTTTCTAATGCTATCGGTATAGCGATTGAAATCTTTGATTGGTCCTGTGTTAACTTCCGCATTAGCCAGCGATTGATCCTGTTTTTTGTTTGATGACGTATTGCCTTTATCGGCTACATGTGAAGGCTTGCAAGCCAATATTGAAAAGCCAAAAAAAATGAAAATCAAAAAATTTATAACCTTCATATATCTATTCTCCAATTTCATGCTTTAACCAATTCTAAATCAAACTTGATTTCCACTTCTTCCCCACACACGATCTGCCCGAACATTGCGGTAGGTGGCTCTATTCCGTAATCCTTCATATTCAGTTTATAGGAGCCATTGAATTTGAATTCATTCGGGCTGATCCGCTCGCCATTGACCATCATTTCTATTTCCCTGGTCTGTCCCGCAATTTCAAGGTTACCTTTGGCCAATAAGGTGAACTTTTCGCCATCAATATTTTTGATATCATTATCTGACAATGTAAAAATGATATTGGGATGTGTTTCATATTTCAGCGCTTTGAATGTTCTGCTATCCATGGTTTCACCACGGCCGCTGATAATGCCTTCTGCCAGTATTTTAATGTTGAATGACTCTATTTTATTGCTCTTTTTTATCTTTGGATTATTGGCAAGATCATTATCCAGATCGGCGCTACCTTCATATTTGGTGACATCGCTGGTCCAGTCATGCAATGTGGATGTTCCGGATACAGTGATCTTGGTATCTTTTCCAATGGTATAATGTGTTGTTTGTGCCCTTGATACAAAAAATACAAACAGTAATAGTACCGGTAGTAAAATTAATTTGGTTTTCATTTCATTCATTATTTGATTTTTACGAAACATGACAAATATTAGGCCGTTTACAAATTTCGAGCTGTTTTAAGGTTATTTGGTTTTCAATTGAATCCGGAGACGTAGTTTGCATTAAAACTCCAAAACTTTGGCCAATTGTAAGAATGTCTAAAAAAATTTGTGCCCTTCCAAATTACGCTTAAAAACGTAATAAAAACAAAAAATGGCCAATCACAATAATTCAATACTGAACACTTTCACTTCCCGGCTTTTCCCTTTAAGATGAATTTTCCCGATCTCATCTATGCTAAATCCCTGATCCCTAATCAGTTTTTTATTAATTAATTCAGAAGCCAAAAATTTTTTATGGAATTCATTGCAGGCACTGCGCAATCTTGACGTTGTATTCACTACATCGCCGTGATACGCAATTTCACGTTTAATATCCCCAACTTCGGCCACAGTTACGGATCCGCCATGCAAACCCGCCTTGAATTCAGGGACCAGACCAAACATCATTTCATAAAAACCGGCTTTTTTCTCCAGTTTCTTTTGATAGGCAAAAAACAACTGAACCGGTTTCAGGATCACGTCTTCACGATTGAATTTCCAGGTCAATACAGCCTCATCACCCACATACTGATAAATTTCGGCGTCTTCATTCATCACCAACCTGTTCAATTCCAAAAAACAATCCTGCAGCAGTTGACTATATTTAATGTGACCGAGCTTTTCAGCAATGGCCGTTGAATCTTTGAGATCGAGGAAGAGGAATAATCGATTTTCAACCACCGGTTGGTGATACTTCCCCATGAAAATTTTCAGCAAATTTCCTGGACCGAATTTTTTATTCATTAAGACTAAAAAATTGATTTGCATGGTTGACAGAATAAAAAATATGGCTGCGGAAAACCAGAAGATCAATGGGACGCTGTCGGGATCAAATATTTGAGTAACGTTGGATGGGATGATATCTAAGAGCTCCAATAATAATGCGATGAGCAGGAAAACGATGATGATGGCAATAAAGTATAAAATGGTTTTAACCAGGATAATCTTACCATAAGTGAGTTTGTGAATATTGGTATGTTCAACCAGAATGTTGACAAAAAATGTGGCGGTACCAAAGAACAACCCGAACAATATCGATTCTACATACTGATAATTTGAAATAAAATATCGGCTCAAATCATTCGAAATAAAATATTGTTCAATACCCAGAAACTTCACCATTACCCGCATGTTGTTCAGAAAGAAAAATGAATAGAACACGGTGATCACGATCCAGGCGATGACATAGAATAACCAATCTTTAAGGAAGATCTTTTTCAAATTAATGTCGATTAAAAAATGATCGAACTATTTCCTCTGGTTACAAACAACATAAACGGAAAAACCCACATCAACAACTGTATGACTGAAGGTAAAAAATAGCCTTGAAGTCTGTTGTTGATGTTTTCCCGGCAGTGCCAAAATTAATAATTATTGCTCAATGTTACACCACCTTGTTGGGATAGAAATCAATCAGGATTTATGGCTAATATTTTTAATTTATCCTTAAATATGTAGAAATCGGCATTCTAATCATGAACATAAATTCTGTGCATTACCATTCAAGCCAAATATTCATCTTCAGTACATTTCAAAATTGTGCATAAGGCTTTAACTTGCCGGCCTAAAATCAATTGCCGTGGAAATTCACTTCATTGAAGCGCTGAAAAGATTATTTTTTGAATGGTCAGGAGAAGAAGCTGAAAACATTGATCCTCTGCCCCAGTCGGGTTCTTATCGGGAATATATCCGAATGAAAGGGTCAAATAAAATGGCGATTGGAACATATAATTATGACCTGAAGGAAAACAGAGCATTTCTTTCCTTGAGCAAACACTTTTCTAAATCAGGCTTGAATGTGCCGGAAGTACTGGCTGAAGGATCTGATCAAAGGATTTACCTGCTTTCTGATCTGGGTGATCAAACCCTGTTTGATTATCTCACCGAAAGAAGGCAAAAAACTGGTTTATTTCCAGGGTCAGCGCTCGACCAATATAAGAAGGTCCTGGATGCCCTGCCTTTTTTTCAAATTGAAGCTTCGAAAGATTTGGATTACAAGGTATGTTATCCCAGAGCGGCTTTCGACCGGCAGTCGATGATGTGGGACCTCAACTATTTCAAATATTATTTCCTGAAGCTGGCCAGGATCCCCTTTGATGAACAGTTATTGGAAAATGATTTTATCAATTTCACCAACTTTCTCCTTACCGCTGATGATCATTTTTTTCTTTATCGGGATTTTCAGTCACGGAATGTGATGATCTTCAATGAGAAACCATATTTCATTGATTATCAGGGTGGCCGACGTGGAGCATTGCAATATGACGTTGCCTCGTTGCTTTATGATTCAAAGGCCAACATCCCGGAAGACATAAAAGAAATCCTGCTTGATCATTACCTGAAAGCACTCGGTGATCATATTCATTATAACCGCCCGCAATTTATTGAATATTACCAGGGTTTTGTACTTATCCGCTTGATGCAGGCCATGGGTGCCTATGGTTTCAGGGGCTTTTATGAGCGGAAGACTCAGTTTTTGAAAAGCATTCCATACGCACTGAAACAACTTACAGCATTGTTGCCCAAACTGAATCTTCCAGTGAAACTGCCTCATTTGATGGTTGTATTAAATCATCTGATCGTATCGGATGATTTAAAGAAATACACCAGGGAATTCAATGTATTGGTACCACTGAACGTTACGGTCAGCAGTTTTTCTTATCGCGTTGGATTACCTGACAACGAAACGGGAGACGGTGGGGGATTCATTTTCGATTGCCGTTGCCTGCATAATCCCGGGCGATACGAACAATTTAAAAATCTCACCGGCAAAGATCGCGATGTTGAAGATTTTCTAAAAAAAGGAGGAGAAGCAGACAACTTTTTACATTATGTTTTTCAACTAACAGAACAAGCCGTTGAGAAATACCTCAATCGTGAATTTAAAAACCTGCAGGTCTCTTTTGGTTGTACGGGTGGCCAGCACCGATCGGTATATTGCGCCGAACGGCTGGCAGAACATTTGAATGAAAAATATCCCGATCAGGTAAAAGTATTGTTGAAGCATCGGGAACTGGCTAAAATGCATCTATCATGAGGGCGATGATCTTTGCGGCCGGATTAGGTACACGTCTGCGACCGCTGACTGACTCGAAGCCCAAAGCATTGGTAGAAGTGGCCGGCAAACCAATGCTGGAAATTGTTCTCCTTCGTCTGAAAAAATATGGCTTTAACGACGTGATCATCAATGTTCACCACTTTGCAGATCAGATTTTATCCTTTCTGGAAGAAAATCAAAATTTTGAAATGAACATTTCCATCTCAGATGAAAAGGATCTTTTGCTGGATACCGGGGGCGGATTAAAAAAAGCGCGTCATTTCTTTGCGGATGGAAGACCATTTGTAGTTCACAATGTAGATGTACTCACCGATATCGATCTTGGTGCGCTTTATCGTTTTCATTGTGAAAATAACCCATTGAGCACCATTCTGGTTCGCCATCGGCGAGGCAGTCGTTTTTTCCTATTCGACCATAAAAGGCAACTTTGCGGTTGGAAGAATGTCAAAACAGATGCCCAGATCATTGCGCGACGTACGTCAGATCCACTCGAGCAAATTGCTTTTTCATGTATCCACGTTATCGATCCTGCTATATTTAATCATATGGAAGAATCGGGTGTTTTTTCAATTATTGATGTATATCTTCGACTGGCCAAAAATCACAAAATCCTTGGTTTTGTTGATGATGAATCGCATTGGATCGATATTGGTACCCCTGAAAAGTTAGAACAGGCTGACCGTCTTTATCGTCAAATAAATTTGTAAAAACCAGGCGGTGTGCATCTGGTGAAAAGTCAATTTTCATCCGGTACAATCAACGGCTAATCTTCGGAAAATTCCTTAATGATATTGCGGTACCTCGAGAATACATTGGCACGGGAAACGAAACCGATATATTTTCCGCCTTCATCCAGCACCACAATATTGAAGTGATGTGTTTTCTGGAATTTTTCAACAATTTCTTCCATGGTATCGGTAAGCCGGGCCGTAGCCATAGGCCATTGCATCAAATCCGACACTTTTATTTTTTCATATAATTCCGGTTTGAAGAGCACATCGCGAATATCATTGAGATGGACCGTTCCCTGGAAAATACCTTGGCCATCTACAACCGGAAAAACATTTCTTTTAGATTCGGTGATGGCCTCCACTAATTGGCCCAGATTGGAATTGATCTCAATGGTTTTAAAATTTGTCTCAAGCAGGTCGCGAATGTTCATCAGTGCAATCACCATTTTATCTTTATCATGTGTGAATAATTCGCCGCGATGGGCCAACTGCTTGGTATATACTGAGTTTTTCTCAAAATAATTGATGGTGGAGTAGGCAATGGTTGCAGTAATCATCAGTGGAAAAAATAACTGATAACCGCCAGTAAGCTCAGCAATAAGAAAAATACCGGTTAGTGGTGCATGTAAGACCCCGGCAATAAGCCCACCCATACCCACCAAAGCAAAATTGGCCGGAACAATTTCTTTTACCCCGAAAAGAATTAAAACTTCCGCAAAAAACAATCCTGAATTGGCACCGATAAACAGTGTTGGCGCGATGATACCTCCTATACCTCCCGCTCCAAATGTTGTCGATGTAGCCACACATTTAAAAAAAACAATGGCCATAAACATAAGAATGACAGCAATGGTATTGTTGCGATAGCCATAGAAAATACTATGGTTGAATAAATAAGAATAATCACCATGCAGACAAGAAGTGATAGCATCGTAACCTTCTCCGTAAAGTGATGGCAACAAAAAGATCAAAATGCCCAAAATAGCCCCGCCTATCAAGATCTTGAGAACCCAGCTTTTGATTTTTCGAAAAATTGACCACACATAAAAGTAGACCCTGGTAAAATGCAGCGAAACAAATCCGGATAACAATCCGAGTATTGCAAACCAAGGCAAGATATTCAACTGAATGGATTTTTCGACAGTAACAGCATATATGAATGTCTGACCCATGAAAATATAAGAAATAATGGCTCCGGTTACAGAAGCCACGAGCAGGGGAATCAGCGATGACATGGTTAAGTCGATCATCAATACCTCCAAAGCAAAAACAATCCCAGCAATCGGTGCTTTGAAAATGGCCGATACGGCGCCGGCAGCGGCACACGCTACCAACAAGGTCATCTTACGGTAATCAAAATCAAGCAGACGCCCGATATTGGAGCCAATGGCCCCGCCGGTAAGTACGCTGGGGCCTTCAAGCCCTACCGAACCGCCAAACCCTACCGTGAGCGAGCTTGTGATGATCGAGGCAAACATCTGATAGGCCTTGATAATGCCATTATTCCTGGAGATGGCATACAAAATATTAGGTACACCATCACCAACAGGCTTTCTCAAAATATATCGAATAAAAATGACTGTGATAAATACCCCTAAAGCCGGGTACAAAAAATATAAATAGTTTTGATATTCTTTTGTGAAACCACTGGTTAAAGCATCTTCAATAAAACGCACCAGGTGTTTGATGACAACAGCACCTAAACCTGCCGCGATACCAGCAATGAAACTTAAAAAAATAATGAAGTGATAATCACTGATGTTCCGCTTTCTCCAAGCCTTTAATTTTGTGAGCAGTGAAGTGTTTTCCATGAAAAATGTAAAATTATCCCAATTAAGAAAAAACGATCGACAAATAAGATACCCCGCATGGATATTTAGCAGCTATTATGAAAATCAGCTGATTTAACGAAGGGAATACCAATGCCGGACTACTTTTTCTGCTGGTTTCTGTTGTGGAGTATAATCGATGTTTTCCTGTAATAATGGAAGGTGTTGGTTATCATACCATTTCCATAAAAAGCCACCCCTGAACCAGGGTTCCGTCCAAAAAGTCTCAAATAAAGCTTCATAGGCATTTTGTTGTAATTCATAATTTGGTGTATGATCGGTATTATTTAAATCTGGATTCTCCCATGGTTTCATAACAGCGCCATTGGCGCTACGATAACCATATTCAGTAAAAATTACTGGTTTTTTATACTTTTCATAAATGTTTTTAATCTTTTGATGATAAATTTTCCAACCTTCCATGATCTCTGCACCAGAAGGGTTTTTTGCGGAACTTAAGGGGAAATAAGCGTTTATACCAATATAGTCGAGTTGATCCCAATTCGGAAAATTTTCGTAATTATCCCAGTTAGCCGCATAGGTGAGCGCACCACGGTATACGTCTCGCACAGCGTTAATGAAAATATCCCAACAATCCGGTCTTAGTTTCACCACATTCTTGAGTTCGAGTCCAACACAAAATAATTCTACATGCAGGGAATCAGACAATCTGGCCAACGGAACAATATAGTCAAGATAAGATTGTTCCCATCGTTGCCAATCAGATTCTGAATTAAGCCTGAAATCCCCGGCCCATCCCTGGCCTCTCACCCAAAGGTGAGGCTTCATCATCACTTTAAACCCCTTGGAATGGGCCAATTGAATGGTTCTTATCAACCCGATTCTTTGCTCACCCCACCATTGATGCTTTGTGCCTTTAACAATGTCCGGTACATTTCCCGGACTAAAGGCGAAAGGCATCACTGCGATCCAACCGGCATGAACATTAAGCAGACTGTCGAACGAGCTCGAAGTAACCGGCTGAGACGGGGCCACAAAACTTACTCCGTTGATGAATGGCTGATCAATGGGGGTGTACGAAGTCACCGTCTCTTTTTTGAGCAGGACATCTGCAAAAAAGACGGCAACAAAACCCAATAAAGAAAATATGATAACGCTGAAAGGCTTCACGCTTTAAATTGAACCAACCACACACTTCCGAAAAATATACATAAAATTTCTGTTGTACAATTTTATGCGTGAGGTTTGGTTAATATTTTAATGTTTTGACAATTTAATTCTCGATAAGTTTACATTTAAAACTTTGAGTCTATGAAAACCCTGGCCGGAATGCTTTTATTGTTGTTCGCGATTAATTCCGGTATTCCAAAATTGAATAAGAAGATGGTGGAATACATTGATAAAGTGATCGGAAGACAGGTAGATCGTGGGGAATGCTGGGACCTGGCCGCGGCTGCCCTGGATTATTCAGGTGCCTATCTGGATCGCACCGATGAAAAAAATATTTACAAGTTTGGCAAAGCAATCAATCCCCTAAAGGAAGATGTTTTCCCCGGAGATATCATCCAATTCGAAAATGTGACCTTACAATATGAAACCTCAAATGCCGTGTATACTGAAAATATGCCCCATCACACCGCTATTGTTTATAAGGTCATGGGCCCGGGACATTTCCAAATAGCCCATCAAAACACGAGTTTTTCGGGAAGAAAAGTAGGATTGAGCGAACTTAATCTTAGTGATGTCAATAAAGGGAAACTGATCTTTTATCGACCGGTGGCGTCTCGTTAGAGTTTACCACAATTACATTATCACTGGTTCGGAATAATGTCAAACTCACCAAATGTTTTGTCACATAGTGGGGTCCACTCAATATTATCTCTCAGAAATGCCATTGTGTCCAGACATCAAGCACGATTTAGAATCAGATTGGCATGCGAGGACAAATTCAAAACCGCGAAACATTTATTACTTCAAAAAAAATTATACCTTGGAATTTTATTTACCCAAAATTTTCTTTTCAAGATGAATAAAGTGCCTCGCGAGTTGCTGGATGACTATGGTCGCCTGCTTTCCTTAGATTTTTTCCGTGGATTTACCATGTTTATGTTGATGTCGGATATTTTATGGGGTGCCATGGGTGCGAATTATTTTGATGGAACATTTATTGGTGCACTGCATACACAACTCGATCACGCTGAGTGGAACGGTTTGCATTTTTGGGATCTTATTCAGCCATTTTTTATGTTCATCGTCGGAGTGGCCATGCCAATCTCATTCAACAAGCGCTGGGATCACGGTGATTCATGGATGGTTACTTTTAAACATGCCGGTAAGCGCGCCTTAATCTTGCTTGCACTGGGTGTAGGACTATATTGTATTGGAAATACCGGAGGTCCCCATGCGGGAGAAAGCCATCTTACCCTGGAATTTTGGGATGTGCTGGCTCAACTGGCCTTTACTTATTTTATCGCATTCCTGATCATGAGAAAATCGTGGAAATTTCAATTGAGTTTTAGTATTGGACTGCTGGTACTCACTGAATTATTATACCGTTTATGGCCAGTAACGGGATATTCACATCCTTTTATCCCTGATGAAAATTTTGGGGCATGGCTCGACTCGGTCATTACCGGATATTACAGCAATGGTCACTGGGTGGCTGCCAATGCCATTCCAACTGCCGCCCATACCATTTGGGGTGTGCTGGCTGGTCAGCTCCTGATCAGCAGCAAAGAAACACACAAGAAAATTCAGATCTTGGTAATTGCCGGCGTAATCGGTTTGATTGTCGGTTATGGTTTGGACCCGGTAACGCCGATCATTAAACGTATTGCCACCACCTCCTTCACCATTGTCACGGGTGGGTGGTGCTTATTGGCACTGGCCTTTTCATTTTGGATAATTGACGTTAAAAAATGGAGAATAGGCACCGCCCGTTTTTTTGCCGTTGTTGGTATGAATCCTATTTTGATCTATCTATTCACAGAAACCGGTGGTGCTGGTTGGTTTCGCCGGATTGTCAGACCTTTCACAGAAGGCGTCTTTGGATGGTTTAATATTCCCTTACCAATTATTTCACTTTTTACTGGTGCTATTGTCGTTGCCATGATGTGGTACATGCTGTATTATTTGTATAAGAAAAAGATCTTCATTTCTATTTGATAAGAGATCCAAGGAAAATATTAAGTGAGATGTATTTAAAATGTAAAATTTTCTCGACTACTTTTCATGCATTGTATGCTCCCAAAGATGAAGCTATCTCCATTACCAACACCCGTTTCTTAAACCAGTAAACTTTTATAGGTAAAGTGTCGTCTTTTGATTCGAATCATTCAAGGTTTTTAATTTGAAAATGAACTTTTGTTCTTCAAAAGACATCAAGAAATAAAACATTGATGGCTATAAAGTATTGAATTGTATTTTTCAATCTGATCTTTTTACTTTCCTCCCAATCTTTTGCTCAACGGTACAAAGAATCAATCTCCCTGATACAAAACAAAAATTAGACTCCGGGCAAATTCGAGATTTAGGCAGACCTGGTACCGGGTGATTGGACTAAAATGCGGATTGAAGCCAATGGAGCCGAGGCCAAATTATACGTTCATGGGAATAACCAGCCCACTTTGATCATCACTGATTTAAAATTGGGAGCGGACAATGAAAGAAGTATCGGATTGTGGATCGGCCCTGGAACTGAAGCGCATTTTACCGATCTGCAGTTAACAAAAACCGATTAAAATGCAGTGAGGAAAACAGCGCCATTCAATTATTAATATCTCGCAGGTTAAAAATTGCAATCAATCGATTGCTAGCTTTCCGAATTGCGATGTCGATACTTGATCACCCTAACATTCTCCAGTGTAATGAGCCCTTCTTTTACTGTTTCATCCAGAAACGGAATGATCTTTTGAATATTTTCTTCTGAGTCCACCAATTCGATCATCATGGGCAGGTCTTCGGATAATCTCAATACTTTGGCAGTATGGATCCGACTTTCAGCACCGAAACCCATCACTCCCCGGAAAACTGAGGCGCCGGCCAGATTGAGTTCTCTGGCCTTCATGACAATGGCTTCGTAAAGAGGTTTGCCATGATGGTGATCTTCTTCTCCAATAAATATCCTTAATAACGTTCCACGTTGAGGGATTTTCATAATACTTATTTTAAAAGTTGAGCAAGTGATTTTGCAAGTACAAATCCGGCTATGACCATGAGCATCCCCATGATATTATTGGCCAGCAGATTATAAATAGCAAGCCGGGTCTCACCATCACGTATGAGATTGAGTGTTTCGAGCATGTAGGATGAGAAAGTAGTAAAACCACCAAGAAACCCAACAAAAATCAGTGATCTGACGTTTGTGGATAAATTACCGGCTTCAAACAGACCCCAGAGCAAACCGATCAGAAATGAGCCGAATACATTGACGACGAAAGTTCCGATTGGAAAAGTACCCTCCACGATTTTGAAAGCAAATCCTGAAACGGCATAGCGACAGTAGGAGCCCAGTGCTCCTCCAACTAAAATTGCGACAACTTTGACCATGCCGGCAATTTATGAAAATTTGACCACAGGTATCAAACATTATCTGGGAATTGGATCAGAACTATTGGCCGATTTTGTTGCTTAGATCACTCATTTAAAGAGTTGAAAACCAGATGACAAGTAATCAATTCATTGACATCAAGCCCTGAATTTAGAGAGAAAGCCCTTTGGCGGCGCCTGAATAACAGGCTTTTCGCTTACGGCGTACTCATATCCTTGTTGCCACCACGTTTTCATTTGCTGTCGATCGAAAACAAGCGGGTTATCGTTGAGTTCAGAGGGAATATAATATAAATTAATTCTCACCTTGTTTTGAAATGCTTCCAGGCGTCCGAGGTCAATGTCGTCGATGGCAATTTGGTTGATCATAAATCCAAATACCCTAAAAAAGACATCCAGTGCATTTTTTGTTGGCATTTGATTTACCAGATTCTGATTGGTTCGTAAAATAATAGCATCAATTTCTGTAGCTCCAAGTTCAATGGCTTTTTTAATTGGCACAAAATTGCCGAATCCTCCATCGGCGTATTCACACCCATTTTTCGTCACAAGACTCATAAAGGGAACCAGGTTGGCCGATGTCCACACCCAATCACAGAAGTCCTGGTAGTCATGCTCTCTGGCATTTTTGTATTCCACTTCATTGGTACTCAAATTGGCTACGGTCACCAAGACATCCTTCCCGTTATTTTTGATTTTTAAAAAATCTTCTTCGCTCAAACTCCTACGGATCAATTGTCTGAGACTATGGCTTTCACCCAAGGTTTTTCTACCTTTCATAAACATGCGAACAATGTTCACATGGTTGATTTTTGTTGTTGTTTGACCCGAACTGCTTTTTTTGGTTATAAAAGGACTGGAACTAAATATTTCTGATTGACCTACATTGGTGAACACATGTTTGATAACATCCACCTGGCCAAGTGAAAGATGTGGAATCAACAAACTTCCTGTAGAAGTTCCCAAATAAAGATCATACTCTTTACGACTTGTTTTGATGAGGTATTCAGCAATTCCACCAGCAAACGCTCCCTTATTGCCGCCTCCGGATATGACCAAAGCTTTCATGTTCGGGGTGTTTAAAAATATCTAAATTGAGTACATTGAAAATTGACCTATATCCATGAATTCTTTCTTTCACAAGGGAGTAACCGTATTATTACCGGACATTCCATCACTCATAATGCCAATGAGTATTTTGTGTTTCGTTAACATGAATTCATCTAATTCATGTGGGAATTATCCCCATGAAATGTAGAATGGTTTCCTCGAAATTACAAAAAAATCGCCCATGTTAAATGCCTTCTTTTATTGCAAAATAACGCCACATCTATGTATATCAATTTGAATATCAATTATTTGACAGAAAAAATAAAGTCTCCCATTAAATACTGGCACCATTATTCCTCGTATTGGGGTGTTTATTTTAAGACAACCCAATTGATGGGGAATTTATAACTATAAATTTAAACTACATATCATGAATCAACTAAATCTAAAAGGTAACTGGAATACAGTAAAAGGAAAATTAAAACAAAAATACGGCAACCTTACCAACGATGATCTTACTTATATGGAAGGTAAAGAAGATGAGTTGTTTGGACGGTTGCAAAATAAATTGGGCAAGAGCAGAGATGCCATTGTTTCAGAAATTAAAGATTTCATTGATGACAAAGAATCTGTCAAACATTAATCTTTTATTGAAAGTAAAAACCAAAGTTCAAAAATTTAAAACCATGAAAACCAACAAACGGCTGATTGGAATAATTCCAATTTTCTTAGTGTTATTCTTGTTTTCACAATGTTCCAATAACAAGAATCAAACACAAAATGACAATTCCATTTCTCAGGAAAAACAGGAAATTACTCAGAATTTAAATCAGTTGAAAACCAAGATTGATAATCAACTGGAATCACTGAATGACAGAATGGCTGATGCTTCTGAAGATGCCAGGAAAGGCCTCGAAAATGCAAAAGAAGATCTGACCAATCAACGTAGTGAAGTTGATAAAGCTTTGGATAAAATTCAGAATGCCACGGATGATAGCTGGCAACAAGTTAAGGAATCCACAAAAGATACCTACAACACGGCCAAATCAAAGGTTGACCAGGTCACAGATAATATCAAAGATTTATTCGATAAAGATCAATCTTGAATGAACTGATGATTATCAGATCCTCTGTAATTTACCTCCAAAATGACACTTCGACAGCAGCCGTTTTCGGAGGTAAATTTTGAGTTACTTCGCTCTATGCAATCAAATTCCTTAAACTCTTTTGACTCTAAAAGTGGTCCTATTTTTTTAAAAGATCCCTGATCTCACTAAGCAACTTTTCTTCATTGGATGGTGAAGGTGGTGCTACCGGTTTAGCTTCTTCTTTTTTCTGCATATGATTCATGGCTTTTATCATTAGGAAAATGGCAAAAGCAATGATCAGAAAATCCACAGCGGTTTGGATAAAAGTACCGTAGTTGATAGCCACAGCTTCAGTAATGGTTTGTCCCGTAGCATCCAATACTTTTTCTTTAAGTGGTATTTTCAGTCTGGTGAAGTTCACACCGCCTACCAACAGTCCGATGGGCGGCATGATCACATCACTGACCAGGGAAGAAATTATTTTCCCAAAAGCACCCCCAATGATGATGCCCACCGCCATATCAACGACATTTCCGCGCATGGCAAATGTCCTGAATTCGCTAATTAGTCCCATAGTTTTAATTTAAGGTTTAAATAATATTGATTAAAGTGTATTAATAGTATAAGGTTATCCAAAAAAGCGTTCGATTTAATTGTGAAAAAAGTACTAAAATTCTTTGCGAATATTAGGTTGTAGTTATTAAGATGTTCCAACTTGTAATAACATGTTCCGCTTGGTGAAAATACACATTTACAAGCAAATTCCTATGTTGTGTTTTCAAAAAATATAAAGATCGATCCCGAAAGATTTGAATAAATATTAATGAACAGCAAGCAAAGGTTTGAGAATATAAAATCTTATTTCAGCGGAAGCCTCAGCAAATACATATCAGCGGTAATGTAAAGCCACTTGCCAACTAAATCAAAAGCACAATTGGCAGTGGCCTGGCCAGTATGTATTTTCCCCAAGACTTTTCCTTGCGGAGAAAATATCCACATTCCACCAGGTCCAGTAGCAAAAATAGTTCCATCCTGGTGTACTTTCATGCCATCAGGTAAACCAGTTTCTGATTGAGTGCGTGAAGAAACGTCATAAAAGATCCTGCCGCTTTTAATTGTACTATCGGGCGCTACATCATAAGCCATCCAAACGGCATGTTCAGGATCAGAATTGGCTACATACAGGATCGATTCATCTGGAGAAAACGCCAGCCCGTTGGGTCGTGAAAGCTCCTGGGTTAAAAGTGTAATTTCACCAGCAGGGGTCACTTTGTAAACCCCCTGGAAACTCAATTCCTTGGCCGGATCATCCATTTTCTTTTCCAGGCCATAGGCAGGATCCGTAAAATAAATATCACCATTGCTTCTTTGAATGAGATCATTGGGGCTGTTAAGTTTCTTGCCCATGTAATGACCGGCTACGGTTAAAAAAACTGGTTGGGGTGCATCAAGTGGTGCATCCATCCGGGCTACTTGCCGGTTGCCGTGCTGACACAAGATCAAATGGTCATCTTGATCGATTAACAATCCATTGGATCCCAATTCTTCGCCACGCTCAACGGTACCGGTATATCCGGATGGTTTCAGATATTGTTTTATTCCCCCCTCTGCTGACCACTGATAAACAGTGTTGGTCATGACATCAGAAAACAACAAAAAATGATGGTCTTTTACCCACACCGGTCCTTCCAGCCATTCATAACCATCTCCCAAGATTTCAATTTTTGCATTCGAGTCTATGATTTTATCTATGGCCGGATCGATCCTTTCGATGGAACCGGAAGAAAGATATTTCGGACTTGTTTGGGTTTCATCACTTTCGTATTGTTTTGCCGATTTATTTTTACAACCGAGCACCAATAACAGGATGATTAAAATACCGGTATGAATTTTCATGACGTAAAAGACAAGGGTTAAATCAATGATCAAGTAATCTTCGATGGTAGTTGATCTGACCGAGGTGATAATTAAGATGAACGGCCAGATGGATCATGAAGTATTCTGTAGACATATCTTCGCCAAACACCTTCAATGGATAAAGTCCTTGCAAATGTTCCGAAGGTACATTTTTTAGTACAGACTCAACGGTTTTACGGGCAGTTTCAATTTCTTCAACCAAAGATTTTACTGGCACATATTTGGTGTCGAACTCAGCCTCCCGGTCTCGCAAATAATCTGTTTTACCCAATATATGTCCGACAAAATGATTGAGGTTTCCAACAATGTGCAGGCAAAGATTGCCTGCGGAATTGGAAATATCATGGTCGATCTTCCAAATTACTTTTTCATTGTGATAAGAAGATATTTCCTTCTTTAATGCTTCAAGATCCCGGTTGAAAATTTTGGTTAAGGATTCGCTCAGCATGGTGGTAATGATTTTTATGAATTACTAAATTTTATGAGATTTAAAAAATAGCCTTTACTAATATTGCCGTCACTTTGGAGACGACTTTTTAGACTATTCCTCAAGGTAAACAATTTAGGATATAAATCCTTGTATTCAAGATCTGTGGATTCAAGATCAACCCTTTTGACAAATCTAACCTCACCAACCCATTCTTCAATCTGCGTAGGATTGGTGAGCGTCCATTGCAATGTGGCACTGCAATATTTCAATGCATCGGATTTTTCAAGGCTTCTTAAAAATTCTGGCGTGGCACTGTCGAACAAATAATAGGAACCAGGAAAATGGGCATACAAAGATTGAAATAATCCCCGTATCATTTCCTCAGGAAAATAAATTACTGACGCTTCAGCAATGAAGATATACGGCCGGGAAGCCTTTTGTTTCACCTGTTTCATCCAGGTGGTATCAAAAGCTGAAAATGGTAAAAATTGCCTCCGTGGCGTTTCGTCAAAAAAATGTTTCCAAAGGGCATGAACATCCGGCAGATCGAGGTCAAACCACGTGAGCCGACCATTATCGGTACGTTCAAATCGGGTATTCAGGCCACAACCTAATTCTACCACGGTAGCCGCCGGGTGTTCCAACAGAACTTCTTTCAAAATTCTATCTGTTATAGCCGTACGACGAACCGTGCGCTCCAAACTTTCCATGGACCCGGGATCATGAAATTGAGCAAAATTGTAATTGAGCCGTTGAACAATATTTTCCGCTTTGGAGTCATGAAGTATTCCTTTTTCTTTGCGGCTCTCTAAAGCACGGCCATACAAGGGGATCATCAAGGTTTCCTGAATGGAACCCAGCGAAGATACATTTAATTTTACCATATGTTCAAACAACTGTCCAACCCCCGTCAATCATCAAAGTTGTACCGGTTATCATATTGGCTGCCGGTGATGCCAAAAAAACCACGGCACTGGAAACATCGGCAGGTTTTCCTATTTTTTTTAATAAAATCCTTGAAACAACGCTTTCTTTAAAAGCAGGATCTGCCAGCCAGGGATCGGTTCCCGGAGTTTCTATAAAAGTTGGGGCCACAGCGTTCACGTTGATGTTGTAAGGAGCCCACTCTGCCGCAAAGCATTTGGTGAGATGGGCAATTCCAGCTTTGGTCATGCAATAGACTGATTCTTCCCGCAGCGCAATAAATCCAGCCTGTGAACTGAGATTTATGATCCTGCCGAATTGTTGTGCCATCATATGCCGACCGACAGCCTGACTGGTAAAAAATGTGCCTTTTAAATTTACGGCCAGGGTCTGGTCAAAATCGGTTTCCGTATAGTTTTCAATGAGGTTGGATGGTGCTATTCCTGCATTGTTGACAAGAATATCTATTTTACCAAAGTGCCGGATGGCCTGATCAACTGCATAATCAATTTGACTTTTATCAGAAACGTCCATTTGAACAGTAAGCACATCCAATTGGTATTGTCGCAACTCTTCTACAAGTCCGCTGTCCTGATCAATATCTCGGAGTCCGGCGACAATGCCCCTGGCTCCAGCTTCAGCCAATGCCAGACAACATGCCCGGCCGATTCCCCGTGCTGAACCTGTAATCATGGCTATTTTTCCTTCGACGGTAAAAGAATGCAGATTTTCCATAGTGATTTATGCTAATCCAAGAAGTCACAAAACATATCCATCCTCTTGATGTGGTAAAATTCCATATTTCCTGGCATAACCATGCAGTACATTTGCAGCTTCAGCGAGATCTTTTCCAAAAAAAATCATGCCTTCCCGATGACCTGCCATTACAATAATTTTTTTTGACCGGACTGCAGTTTCTCTGAAAAGGCGATAGACTTCATGGGCCATTTCCGGGGTGCCGTAGTTGATTTCAGCGGAAGTGGTCGGTACGATGTCCCTGGTTTTTTGCCAAAAATCCAGGTGATGAATATGAATCACTGCACCTATACGCTTATCCTGACGATAGATCGTACCGTGCGTCATCGATTCTGATGATGCCATAATGGGTCCCCGGCAGTGCAATTCATTTTTCTCGAGATCAAAATATTCAACCACCGTAAAATGTTCCTGATTTAATCGGGGAAGATGTCCGGTTTGCGTTCCACTGATAATGAAATGGTCATCCCCAAGCCTGCTGCTTATATTTCCAAATCCAATGCCATCTGGATACGCACCGATAAATCCCTGGTCAAAAAGGTAATTTCTCCAGTGCATAAGTCCGGTTAACAGCGAAATGTCCAATGGCGAATCATGTTCCCACTGACATTGATATTTAACGTAACCCTCTTCCATCATTTAGAAAATTC
This sequence comes from uncultured Cytophagales bacterium, assembly GCA_963711495.1. Classification (GTDB taxonomy): domain Bacteria; phylum Bacteroidota; class Bacteroidia; order Cytophagales; family Cyclobacteriaceae; genus CAVQEK01. The sequence goes on along the minus strand of CAVQEK010000004.1, from coordinate 2,083,139 downwards.
CGGAAACAGATTGAGAATTCCACTTTCAGAAGCATCACATATTCCGCGTTCTGTAATTAAACCTGTCACCAAACGCGCAGGCGTGACGTCAAACGCATAGTTTGCCACGGCACTTGACTTCGGTGTTAACAAAACTTCCTTTTCCCGGTCTTCTGACCATCCACTGATATACTTCACCTCTTCTCCGCCCCTTTCTTCAATGGGAATGTCTTTTACGCCATCTTTAAGGTTCCAATCGATTGATGATGACGGAAGTGCCACATAAAAAGGCACTTGATTGTCATGAGCCGCAAGGGCTTTAAGATAAGTCCCTACTTTATTGGCAACATCGCCATAGCGCGTCGTGCGATCAGTTCCAACAATGACCATATCAACCAAACCGTGTTGCATCAGATGTCCACCCACATTATCGGCAATGACAGTATGCGGCACACCGTGTTCATTCAATTCCCACGCTGTCAGACGCGCACCCTGATTTCTCGGACGTGTTTCATCCACCCAAACGTGAATTGACAATCCTAGATCATGCGCAGCATAAATTGGAGCAGTCGCCGTTCCATAATCCACGAAAGCCAGCCATCCGGCATTGCAATGTGTGAGAATATTGACTGGTTTATCCCCTTTATTATTACTGATTGACTTGATGATCTCGAGCCCATGTTTTCCAATACGCTTACTAATTTCAGCATCCTCATCGGCTATTATTCGCGCTGTTTTTAGTGCTATTTCCTGTTTTTGCTCAATCGAATTTGCATTTTCAATGGCTTTTAACTGCCGATTAACGGCCCATTCAAGGTTTACCGCCGTTGGCCTCGTTGTTCTGATCTCTTCAGCGAAAATTCGAAGCGCCTCATCAAATTTTCGGGTTTTTGCCGCTTCCAGGGTTGCCAGAAAAATACCATACGCCGCAGTAACCCCGATCAAGCCCGCACCACGCACAATCATATCCTTAATGGCAACCTTGACATCTTCTACTGTTTTGAGTTCGGCAATTAAAAAATTGAATGGCAACCAACGCTGGTCGATGGTGTGAATAATGTTGGGCGTTTTCTCATTTTCCCATATTGTCCGGTAATGTATTCCTCTTACGTTCATGCGATCATTTAAATACCATTGAGCAGGCAATTTAAAGATTATGCGACAATTCCATTGACTTTCAGAAGGTAAAATGCAAAGTAATTTAGATTATCCCATATCTGTTTCCGACCGTATTCTTTCCAATCTTTCAAGATAGCCTCGCAGCACTTCGTAGTTGCTATTGGCCTGTTGCAGGATATTTTCGACTGTTTTGATTTCACTGTCGATGAACTGCAATGCCTGACCGTGAATGACGTTAATAGTTTTGATAATTTTTCCCGTTAAATCTGAAATGTACCGGTACAGATTTTTCTCCGCTCCATAGGGGATTTGATGATGGAAATGCCTGAAAAATAGCTTATTGAACCATCGCATGGGAAGGAAAAACAGCAAAGTGTCCAGGTGGGAGTCAAATGCCTGGTAAATGCTGATATCAGGCTTTTCGATTCCGGTAAAATCGATTTGCCACCAGGCTTCCGGCAAATGTACGCCAAACGCCTGGTCAAGCTTTTCGTCCAATCGCTGCCTGAACTGAAGTGCGGAATACTGGTAATAATCAATGATTTCCCTGACTAATTGATTTACCTGATCAAAGCAATCGTTGTCGATCTTAGCGACTTCCGATCCTAAATGCTCTTCGAGCCAAAGTTCGTATTTACGGGAAACACTGTACAAGGATCCGTACCATCCAAAATAATCGCTTGTAAATTGTTGTTCGAGCTTTCCGCTAACTCCCGAATGGTATGGAAGTATGATCTTGCCAAGTTTTTCCCGTATTTCTCCCTTAAACGAAGATCCCGATAAAAGCATTTCCTGCTCGTGATAATGGCGATTGCTCCTGATCTCTTGCAGTAGTTTGTGCACTGAATTTTTCTCCTGCTCACGTTTGAGGGCCGATTGCACAGCCAATTCGGTGTAAGCCAGGCTTTGTTCAATAGCGCTGCGGGTTTTATGCCTGGTTATTTCATTGTATTTGGTATCATAATTAAGGTTTAAAGGGTGGATTAAATGGTCCGTCAGAAAATGGCGGTGTTGCTGTAAATTTTTATATACAGAATATTCAAATATTGGAATGTTCTTTTTTATTGCCTTTTGGACTGATCCGGAAATATGGGATTTAATTTCTTTGAGTTCTTCTGCCTTAAACAAGTCGGTTTTGGTGATCACCAGGGCGATTTCCGGACAATACTGGGCAATGCCTTTCAGCAGGTTTATATCTTCTTCTGCCAGGGGCCGCTCCGCGCTCACGCTCACTATGGCAACGCCTGTAAACGGAAGCCATTGCAGTGTCGCCATGCTGTTGTGTTTATAAAAACTTCCCAGCCCGGGCGTATCGACAAGACTGATGTTTTTGAACAGGCTCCAAGGCAGGGTGTTCAACCGTTACCTGTGCAACATTTTTTGTATTTTCGGGATTCAGTTTTTCGGTTACGTATTGCGGAAGTTCATCGATACCGGTTTCCACCTCTTTGCCATTATTGTATTGAATGATAAGCCTTGGCCTGTTGCCAAAACGCAAACGGGTAACGGTGGCAGTGACGGGCACCACACCCACAGGCAATAGGTTTTCGCCAATAATACTGTTGACCAGAGAACTTTTGCCAGATTTGAATTGCCCCAGAACAGCCACAAAAATTGTCTTTTCCGTAGCATTCAAAAGAGTCGATACAGGTTTTGTGAGTTCGGGAGCGCCAATAGCCTTGTTTATACCGGATATTTCATCAATAATGTCTTTAATATCTTTGGTAACGTTCATTTTCACCTTCATCAAAAAAAGGGGGAATTCAATCCCCCTGCATATTTAAACATTTTGGAAGGCCTTTTTACCGGCAAACCGTGATGTGTTTCCCAATTGATGTTCAATACGCATCAGTTGATTAAATTTTTCGATACGCTCACCACGACATCCGCTCCCGGTTTTCAAATGACCGGCATTTACCGCAACGGTCAAATCAGCAATAAAACTGTCCGGTGTTTCGCCGCTGCGGTGCGACACAAAAGCTTTATACCCGTGTTTATAGGCGAGCAGGATTGTCTCCAGGGTTTCGGTTACCGTCCCGATCTGATTGAGCTTGATCAATATGGAATTGGCAACGCCTTTCTGAATGCCTTCAGCAAGAATTTTTTTGTTGGTACAGAAAATATCATCCCCCACGAGTTCAATTTTTTTGCCCAGTGTTTTGGTAAGATTTTGCCATCCCTCCCAGTCGTTCTCTGCCAGACCATCTTCCAACAAAACAAACGGGTACTGTTTTACCCAACTTTCCCAGAGTTTAATCATTTCATCGCTTGACATCAATTTCCCGAGTGCTTTTGAAAAATTTATACTTACCATTTTCCCATAGCTCACTGGCCGCCGGGTCCAGGCATAAGCTGACGTCATCACCCGGTTTATATCCTGCTTTTGTAATCGCTTCGAGGATCACTTCCACCGCTTCTTCATTTGATTTCAGATCAGGAGCAAAGCCTCCTTCATCGCCAACTCCGGTACTGTATCCTTTGGCCTTTAATACCGACTTAAGTGTGTGGAATACTTCTATGCCCATGCGGATGGCTTCCGTGAAAGTCGGGGCGGAGTGAGGGGCGATCATAAATTCCTGGAAATCCACATTATTATCGGCGTGTTTGCCTCCATTGATAATATTCATGCACGGAACTGGCAACAGGTTGGAGTTGGCATCGCCGAGATACCGGTATAAAGGAATTCCTTTACTCTGAGCACTGGCCCGCGCGTACGCCATGGAGACAGCCAGAATGGCATTTGCCCCCAGGTTTGATTTGTTGGGTGTTCCATCCATTTCGATCATCCGGTAATCAAGTTCTTTCTGATCGGAGATGTCTTTTCCTTCAAATTCTTTTGCAATTATTGTATTTACATTTTCAACGGCTTTCAATACACCTTTGCCTCCATAACGCTTTTTGTCATTATCACGAAGTTCACAGGCTTCCCGTTCTCCGGTAGATGCGCCGCTGGGCACCATGGCCCTGGCGTTTGTATTATCTTCCAATGTAAGGTTCGCCTCAACCGTAGGGTTTCCCCTGGAATCCAATATTTCAAGGGCTTCAATTTTCTTGATTTTCATCGTTTAAAATTTAAAAATGTTTAAAAAATCAGGTTTATGTTCAGATCTAAATAATTGCTACCAATCGCTGTAAATGCTCCATGTCCGAATCGAATTCCCGTGCATATTCCTTGGGAAATTCTCCGTAGCCTTTCAGCTTGGAAGATGTGGCATCGCACAACACCACCCACATGCTCGACTTTCTTGAATTGACAATCCTGTCCAGGAAAAGTTCCGATGGCTGGAGATCATATTTAACCGACAGGTATCGGATATACGATCTTACTTTGACTATGACTGTTCGCACGTGTTCGACATCTATATTTCCCACTTCATGATTGATTTTTGTCAATACATTTTGACGTGCTTCGTCGATTTCCCATTCAATCTCATTGATAAGATTTTCAACCAAACGAATGCTGGAAGAAACCGATCTTTGATGATTGGCATTCAGCTTTATCTTGTCCATAATTTAATTTCTTAGTGTAGCGACCATGCGCAAAGAATTTTCAAACAGATCAAGGGCATCATAAATAGAATGACAAACAATATCCGCAGACTGTAAAGCCTGCATCGATGCCCCTTCCTGTTGAATAACTGCAATGCCCAATGCCGCATTTTTTAACATCAGCGTATCATTCATGCCGTTGCCAATGGCCATTACATTCTTATTTCCTAATCCACTGATATATTCACTTTTTTGCACATTTTGATCCTCACCTTGCAGGATCTTTACCTTGCATTTGATTTTTCCAAGCTTTCCCAAAGCCTCATGGAAGGTATCGGCGGTAACGATGTGGATATCGACAACTTTTGCCAGTTCATTTAGCTTTTCTTCAATATTGTTTATGAGTTTGCCGTCAATGGCGAGCGTGCCATTGTAATCCATGACCAGATACTTCAGATTTAATCGTTTAAAACCAGGTATATCAATCTCCATCATCTCTAAAATTCAGTTCATTAATCATTATTTTCTTTCTTAACATGCTCATCAATAAATCTAACCTTATGTCAGATACGGCAAATCCAAATCCTGAATTTAATTTCATTGATAAAGAATACCACAAAAAGTGGTTGTGACTAATTGTTGAAAAGGAAACTTGCATCTGATTTACTGACTCCGGACTCCGTACATTTGTTTTTATTTTATGCAGGAGTCATCAGTCATAAAGGACGGTTTTGGCTAACTCCATAGCCATTTTAAAAAATTTCTAAATAAATTAACGCAAGTGCGAAATAATAGTTTGTGCTCAAAAAGATTATTTCCTCCTGGAGTAGTTACTTTAAATATAGCAACATATATAAACTTTCGTAGAAGTTTTTTCAATAATTAAATATGTACAGTCGTAATTAAATAATAAGATTTAAGAACCTATGACGGAATGGTGGATGAGATTTGGTAATATTGAATATTTGTGGACTACCACACCCACGTCGGTACACACCGAAATTGAAAAGTACACCAGGATTCTCGGAGATGGCGGACCGGTATATACGGAAACCCATCCTGGGCATCTTTTTGTGGAACCCTGGAATGCGATTTCATCGCTGGCCATTGCCATACCTGCAATTTATTGGGCCTTCAAAATCAGAAAAAATTATGCTGATTATCCATTCCTGACATTTTGCCTCCCATTTCTTCTATTCAATGGTCTTGGCAGTTTCTTTTTCCATGCTTTCCGGGATTCTCATTTTTTTCTTTATATGGATGTGGTACCCGCTGCTATTTTAACCCTCAGTGTCAGTGTCTATTTATGGCTGAAAATCCTCAGAAGATGGTGGCAGATCCTTTTTGTGGTCATGCCGGCATTTTATCTTCGATTTGTGGTGTGGGAATATTTTGATCCGCATACTGCCGTCAATTTGTCTTACGCCATTACGGGTATACTTATATTTTTGCCCCTGGTAAAATATTTATGGGAAACCGCATTTGTTGATTGGAAAATCATTTTATTGTCTGTACTCAGTTTGTCATTGGCACTTTTCTTCCGTGAAATGGATGCGTGGAGACATCATTTATTTCCAATGGGAACTCATTTTCTATGGCATATTCTCAGCGGAGTTGGCGGATATTTTCTGGCACTATACCTGTTTCGTCTTCGCAAAAGAGAGATCTTTCAAAAACAAACCGAAATAAGTGGGCCAACGACAGATGCCTCCATCTAGCTCAAGTTCCGCATAAAGTGGTTCAGAGCTTGCATAAGCGGGTTGTAGTTGCTACATTTGTTTATGTATGTACAATGCAGCACAGTAAAGCGAAAAGGAAAGAACGGCCGCAACCGTAAGCTGGTGGAATCTTTTCGAGATCCTAAAACGGGCCAACCCCGCAACCGTACAGTTCAAAAGCTGGAAAAGCTTCCCATTCTGGAAAGGAGCCGCCTCATGCTTAAACACGGGGGACAGAAGTACCTTGACACCGATGAATGGAAGGCTTTAGTCGATGCCGGAGATTTTACCCAACCTGACCGACCAACTTATATAGGAGATTCATTTCGTGGCGCAGGCAACTGGGTGTTGCTTCAATACTTCAGGAAAACCGGGCTTGAACAGCTACTAAAAAAACATCTTGGAAACAAAGCCGGAGCAGTCCTTCGTGATATGATCACCTTGCAGCTATTAAACACGGGTAGCAAACTGTCTTATGTGAAGAAAAGGCAAAATACGATCAACTATGTGTTGGACGGTAAGCAGACATATAATGAGGATGTGTCCTATCGGGCCTTAGATGCACTGGAAGAAAAATTTGAAGACATACGGAACACCCTGAATGCGGACCACCCTCCCTCAGGCAGGTTATTGCTTTACGACTTGAGTAATAGTTACTTCTGCGGCACTCAGGCAGAATTAGGCGGTTATGGTGATAGCAAGGAGAAAAGGCACGACCGCTATATCGTCAGTTATGGATTGGTAACCCGGGAAGACGACCTTCCGCTGGATATAAAAGTATGGAAAGGAGGCACTGCCGATGTTCAGACGGTGGCAAAGACTTTTGCTGATTGGAAAGAAAAGTATCACACTTCAAATGCGATCTGGGTGGCTGACCGTTCGATGAGTGATGAAGGCACCTTAGAGAAAGTACACGATATGGGCTTGTCTTACATTACCGGGTTGCCTGCAGCCAGCCAACTGGCACTGCTCGGACAAATCCACGAGGATTGCCCGGAACTTTTCGACCAACCCCTGACCGAATTTACCGAGAGCAACCACCGGTATATCTTGTGCCGGCACCATCAGAAAGGATATAGAAGAGAAATACGGAACCACCGTAATTTGAGGAAGACTTATGAGACATTAAAGAAAATACAGGCCTCACCGCAAAATTCTAATAAGGAGAAGCTCTACCACCGAGCCATGAAAGCACTTGAAAAATATAATCAAACCAAATGTTGGAAACTTTCTTTTCAAGCCTTTCAAGATAAAAAAGGGGATGACCGTTACCGATTCATTTTCCGACTGGACAGGCAACAGTTCAAAGCCCAAAACATCATAGGCCATTATTACCTGTTGCAAACCGATCTCTCCGGAAAAGAATTGACCGCCCAGGAAGCACAGCAATATTATAAAAGCCTGATCAAAGCTGAACGATGCTTTCGTACGTTTAAATCTGATTTGGATATACGTCCTATCCGCCACAGAAAGGCAAACAGGATCAGATCGCATATTTACCTCAACTTTCTAACATTGTGGCTGGTAAAATACATCGAGAAGAATTGGAGGAGCAAAGGAATACAGTCTGAAGTGCCAGACAAACTCAAAGAGTGGGACAGGCGTATGATGTTGCACGAAATATTAGACCAGCAGAACAATCAGCCTATTGACCTACAATGGAACCAGGGACCCCTTGCCAAAGAAACTTTCGAGGAAGTGAAGGCTTTTGGCGAAATGACCCGCCAATTACCTCATTTGTAGCAACTACATGGCCGTTTTGAGGAATATGAGCTAGTGTGGTAAAAAGTCAAGTACCTGGTTTTTGATCGATTTTTTAATCAAAATGATCTTTGTCTTTTCAAAATGAAATAGCTTTAAGGTTAATCTTCCAGTACTTTTGTTTACCCTGAAAAACCTGTTGATCGTCGATATTTTTTGGATAATTATCCCCTTTTAACGCACTTTACTTCACTGACCAAACATAAACTGTCATGAAAACGAACCGAATAAAATTTTACTTTCCAATTCTGGTCGTCATCTTGATTTTTAATTCTTGTATCTATTCTTTGCACCCGTTGTATACGGAAGATACTATTTATTTCACCACAAATATTATCGGCACCTGGGTAGAAGACACTTCCAATAAAGACGAACAATTGATTATTGACTCACTCTCGGATCGCCATTATAAAGTCACCTGGAAAGATGGTAAAGACACGTTGATTTTTAATATGCACCTTGTCATGCTGGACGGCCAGCTTTATATGGACTTCTATCCTTACGATAAAGACTACTCCTTACTCGACAAAGCGGCAAGAAATTTCATTCCTGTTCATACTTTTACCAAAGTAAATGTGAAAAAAAATAGTATGGAAATTGTCGACTTTGACGAAGATCGTCTTATGGATCTTTTCGATAAAAATCGTATCAGATTAGGACACGAATCGCTTGAAGATATTGGTGTCGTCATCACCGCGTCATCGAAAGACTTGCAAAAATTTATCATAAAATATTCGAACAATGATGAAGCGTTTGAAAAACCAGGATATTACCATAAAATAAAAGGCTAAACCAATGAAGCCCCTTCTTATTGCTTCTAAGATTGGCAAAAATCGGATATTTCAGCATGTTTTATTCTGGGTTCTGGCATACTGGATATTGCTCAATCACTTTGCGACATCCAGTGAGATCACTAAAATAGATCATGTTTATACGGTGATTTTCCTGATAAGTCTGATTATCCCGTGTTATATTAACCTTCTGATTCTGGTGCCCCGTTTCTTTCAGAAAAGGCAATATTTTATTTATTTTTTACTGATTGCTATATTGATCATTCTGTCGGTAGAATTCAATATACTCTCATTCGAATACCTGGCAGATCTTATCTTCCCTGGTTATTATCTTATTTCTTATTATGATCATATGGAAATTGCCAAATATATGGTGGTCTTCGTTTCACTCACCATGCTTCTAAGTCTTTCGAAATCATGGTTTCAACTCAGAGAATCTGAAGCAAGAATGAACGTTCTGGAAAAAGAAAAATTGAAACTGGAATTGAAAGCACTTAAAACCCAGATCGATCCACACTTCCTGTTCAATAGCCTCAATAGCATTTACTCGCTCATTATTAAAAAATCCGATCAGGCCGGAGAAGCTGTCTTGAGGTTATCGGATGCAATGCGGTATATGATCTATGAAGCCAATGCAGAAAAAGTCCCTCTCGGCAAAGAAGTGGATTTTCTGAAAGACTACCTGGCCACGCAGCAATTGAGAACCAGCGACAAAGATGAAATAACTTTTAAGATCGAAGGTGAAGTTACCGATCAGAAAATTGCCCCATTGCTTTTTATTCCCGTGATAGAAAATAGCTTTAAACACGGCATTAAGGGAGATATCAGCAACGCCTTTGTTCATATAATTTTGCACATTGAGCACGATTTTCTGCGCCTTAGTGTTGAAAATAATAAAGGCAAAGCGGAAAACATCGAGCAAAAAGAAGGAGGTTTTGGTCTGGAAAATTTAAAAAAACGTTTGGATCTCATATATCCACATAAACATAAGCTGGTGATAAGGGAAAAAATAAATTCTTTTAGCGTAACACTTGAAATCCAATTGAAATGACCATCAATTGTATCATTGCAGATGATGAACCACTCTCACTCGATGTGCTCGAAAAACACATCGGGGAAATTCCCGCACTCCAACTCAAGGGGCGTTTTCTTAATGCTATCGAAGCGTTGGATTTTATGCAGAAAAATGAGACTCATTTGATCTTTCTCGACATCAACATGCCCAAACTTTCAGGCATTAGCATGGTCAAAGCCATGAAAGACCCGCCGATGATCATCTTTACTACTGCCTATCCCGAATTTGCCCTGGAGGGATTCAATCTGGATGCTGTGGATTATTTGGTAAAGCCAATCTCATTCGAACGTTTCATGAAAGCTGTCAATAAGGCCATCAAAATGGCCGAATTTTCCAGGAACCGGGAAAATGGTGAGAATGGGTATATTACTGTGAAGTCGGATAAAAAAATTTACCGGATACCATACAACGATATTATTTTTATCCAATCTATCGGTGATTTTGTAAAAATCCATACCGGTCAAAAAGTGATCATTAATAATGAAACATTGCGCAATTTAGAATTGACACTTCCTCCTCGCCTATTCATTAGAACCCATAAATCATATATTTTAGGTATTAGACACATTCGTTTTATAGAAGGTAACCAGGTTAAGATCGGAAATGAGACCCTGCCAATCGGACTGACCTTCCGCGATTCCTTTCTGGAAAAATTCAGGAATGGATGAGACCCTCCTGGCTGAAGCGTCCTTTTCATATCCCATTGTTCAAATGCTTAAATTTATTGTGGTTTTTATCGTTAAGAAATAAATGAAGTGTTTCTGAAAGGATCTGTAAAAATGAAGACTGTTTATCGATGGATCGCATTGTTGCTGATGTTGACGGGAATGTCTGTCTGGACAACCCGAGGCCAGGACCTGTCTCCTCATAAACAAAAAAATTCACCGCATAAAAACATGCAACTGGCACAACGGGCCATCAATCACCAAGATTATGAACAAGCGCTGGAAATTTTGAATATTTGTATACAACAAAATCCGTATTTCAATGAAGCTTATTTTCTCAGGGCAGAAACCAGAGAAACCCTGGGAGATAAAATGGGGGCAATTACCGATTATAGCGCCTTGATCCATCTGGACCCAAAACATACCGAAGCGATTTTTAACCGCGCCATTTTAAGATATCTGGTAGGGTACTATCAGTTGGCCTTGGAAGATTTGAAACAATTGCTGACAATGGATTTCGGCGCAACACAAGCTGTTTATTATAAACGGGCAAAAGGAGATCGCGGTATCAGTGGAGTTGGAACAATGGAAACGATGAAAGCCGATATTTACAACTATCTAGGGCTTTGTGAATATCAGCTCAAAAATTATGAAGAATCTATCGGTTTTTTTCAAAAAACTACCGAGATGGATCCTGAAAACACGGATTATCTTGTGAATATGGGTCGGGTATTGGAAGCGCTGGGTGATTATACGGGTGCAGAAAAATACTACCAAACTGCCGTAACAAAAGATCCGGAAAATTCCATAGCCCAATATAATCTCACCAATATGAAAGCTCACAATAGCGATAAAATGGAATTGATCAGGATGTATAACAAAATGATCTTTAACAATCCTGATTTTCCGGAAGCCTACTTTCAGAGAGCTTTGTTGTGGTACGATCTGGGAAAATATATAAAAGCGCTCAATGATATCGATAGTGTACTTTTTTTGGATTCCACCAATTACAAAGCCTGGTTCAACCGAGGCCTGGTAAAAGATAAATTAAATGATTATACAGGTGCTGTTTCAGATTTCAGTAAGGCAGTAGAATTAAAGCCCGATTTCGAAAACGCCTATAGCAGCAGGGCCAATTCTTATTCAAAAATGAACCTTTATGCCCAAGCCATCAATGACTATAACATGGCTTTATATTATTCACCTGATCACAGTGCTTACCTCTATAACCGCGGGTTAGCTTACTTAAAAATTGATAAAGAAGAGCAAGCATGCAAAGATCTAAATCGGGCTAAAAATTTAGGCCTTAAGGAAGCCAAGTTAGTTTATTCCAAAAAATGCCAGGGTTCTGGTGATGACAAGAAAACTGAATTGAATACAACAAAACCTGGCAATTAACCAAATAAATTGAAGTTTCCACCTCTTCGGAATTTCGAAAAATCGTATTCCGGCATTTGCCGGTTTTTGAAATATTTTTTACGGGCTGCATCAAAAACTTTATGGATCATCTCGGCATACTTCCCTTCGCCGCGCATGCGTCTTCCCCATCGGGAATCGTTTAGGTTGCCTCCATGCATATCGCGTATTTTATGGAGGATTTTATCAGCTCGCTCCGGAAAATTTTTTTTTATCCAATCTTCGAATAGATCCGCAATCGAACCATTAAAGCGTGCAATAGTAAATCCGGCAGAAACGGCGCCTTTTTCAGCAGCCATTTTCAAAATGGGCGTGATCTCATGATCATTCAACGATGGAATCACCGGCCCGCACATGACACCAACGGGTATCTGGTGTTCAGACAATTTTTTAATAGCCTCCATCAATTTAAAGGCATTGGAAGTCCTGGGTTCCATTATCCTTCGCAAAGTTTCATCCAACGTGGTGATCGAAAAAAATACCTTAACCAAATTATCTTTAGCCAAATCCGACAATAAATCCAGATCTCTGGTGATCAGGCTATTTTTTGTAATTAATCCCACTGGATTACGATACTTTGCAAAAACCTTGAGCAGATCCCTGGTAATTTTCAATTTGCGTTCCAGCGGCTGGTAACAATCCGTATTACCGGACATGACAATCGTTTCTGGTTTCCAACTGCTTTTCAGAAATATGGATTCAAGCATGCGCGGCGCTTCTGGTTTTATAATTATTTTTGTTTCCCAATCCAAACCGGCACTCCAACCCCAATATTGATGAACATTCCGCGCATAGCAATAGATGCAACCATGTTCACAACCCTGGTAAGGATTTATAGAATAGGTGAAAGGAATATCAGGACTTTCATTTTTGGAAATGATTTGTTTGGGGTGTTCAATATAAATTTCCGTCTTTGGATTGTCATGAACGAATTCATCTATCCCTTCCGGATAACGGATGATTTGGTTTTGACTATGAAAAGGATTGTCGGGATTAAATTGTGCGCCACGGCCCTGGATATATTCTTGGTCCATTTTGTAAAATTACTAATATATTTAGTATTTGCAAAATATATTAGCATTACATCAAAAAAAAAGAGGCTGAAAAATCAGCCTCTCCAAAACCTTTCTACCTATTCTTACCCAATCTTAATCGTCTTCACAGGTTTTGCTTTACTTTCAGTCATCTTTGGCAGATGAATATGCAACACACCGTCTGAATAATTTGCACTTATTTTATCAGCATTTACCTGATTTTCCGGTAAATTGAATGAACGCTTGAATGCCGTGTAACTAAATTCTCTTCTGGTGTAATTTCCTTCATTATCCTTCTGTTCATCATTATATTCTTTTTCAGAAGAGATGGTCAGGACATTGTGGTCCAGTTCAATTTTAAAATCTTCCTTTTTCAAACCAGGTGCTGCTACTTCCACTGAATATTCTTTCTCATCTTCTTTGATGTTTACAGCCGGTAAAGAAGACCCGCTGTCAGCAAAATTATTCAGCGACCAGTCAAACATATCCCTCGTGAAGAAGTCATCAAACAGTGATGGTACACTTGGGAAAAAACTGTTGGTTCTTTTAATGAGTGCCATAACTAAGTCCTCCTTTCTTTGTCTTGTTTAACATTTTTTTTATTAAATCCAGTGGGATATATACAAACTATATACCAATAACATGTCACGGGTATTTGAGCGAATTTTGAAGTGTTTTTATGTCAATGTGTCTGGATTTTTTAAATATCTTGACAATTATAAGACAATATGTCGCGAATTACACGGCTACACCAGCCGGAATAATTCAAGAGGCGTGGAATACCCATTGATGTTTTCCTGTCCTAAACTCACGAATTCCGCAGGGATTTGATCGAAATTTTCTTTCACGGATTTGGAGATCAGCAAACTGCTTCCGTATTTTTTATTGAGTTCTTCAATCCTCGATGAAATTATGACCGTTTGCCTGGTGATCGAATATTGTTTCCTCAATTCAGAGCCAACATTGCCATTGACAACCTGCCCGTAATGTAAACCAATCCCAATCCTGGTTTCATCAAAAGCGTGCGTATTATTTTTATGATCCAATTCTTTTAGAATGTCTAGTGCTGCATAAACTGCATTCTGACAGTCATTATCCATCGATACCGGAGCCCCGAAAGTTGCCATAAAACCATCTCCCAACAATTGGTTAACAATTCCATGATGCTGATGTACAATTTCAATCATAAATGGAAAGACTGCGTTTTGATATGCAATGATCTCTTCGGGTGTTTTGTGCTCGGTAATTACCGTAAATCCACGGATATCCAAAAACATGACACACACCATGCGGCTTCTGCTTTGTATAACCACATTCTTTTCGAGCAATTCCCTGGCAACTTCAGAAGACAACTGTTGACCAAAAATTTTTTCCATACGGTCTATTTTCTGAAGTTCAAGATAATAATCCAGTACACGTTTTTTTATCTGGTGGCCAATTACGCCGGCAGTGATACCGGCAATCGACAATATAATTGCCCTGCCCAGGTAATTGACCGGCGCATAAAAAAAATGAAATCCTTCCGGAACATTTGCATCATGAATAAAATATAATGAGATCGCCAAATACTGAATTCCAGCCAATAAACCGGAAAATAGCGAAAGTTTGAATTCCATTTCCAAAACCGACAGCAGGATAAAAAGAAAATAAACATCAGTGATCGGCGCGAGCAGTGCATTAATAGGATTGACCTGATTGGTGAAAAGAACGATAGCCATGGAAGGCACGGAAATCTCCAGAAAAACATTGACATACCTGATAAATTTTGGTAATTCTCCCCAAATCCGGAACCATTTTGGCAACATGACAGATATCACCATAGCCCTGACAGCCAGCATAAACAATAGTCCGATGCCAATGAAGAGGTAGAATTTATCGCTGAAAAAAAGGTTGAAATCATCCAGATAGAAAAACCCGTTGGCAATAAAACCAACCAATACCAAGAAAATTACCACAGCCAACAACCTGGAACGCATTCTTTCCTGATTCAATACGTCCAGTGAAAATTGTTCTTCTAATTTATCTGCAGCCATGAATGTAATCGTTTCAGCACCAAAGTTAGGTAAAGCAACCTTCGGAGTGAAGTGATCTCAAAGCAATGCCATATTAAATGATCCACTGCCATTCATCAGAAAATCCCGAACTGTGGGTATCAGGAATAAATCAGGATTACTATAAAAATCCAGAAACTAAAAAGATCTTCTTGTGAGCCTTTAATCAATGTATTCGCTCATGTCATTTTCAGGATTCCGCTCACTAGTAATTCATCTTTTTTCAAGATCAATCGCTTTTTGGTTGGCTGCTTGTGCGGCTTTTTCATCACCAAGTGCCCGGTAAACCAGTTCAATATTTTTATAATAAATGCCCATATCCGGGTTGGCATCAATCGCTTTTTGATAATATGACAACGCCAAGTTCAGATCCTCCTGTGTCCCAATATAATAATGCATGATGCCCATCCGGTTGTTGAAATATTCGCTTTGCGGATCAAGTTCAAGGGCCTTTTCATAAGTTTCTATTGCTTTCTCGTATAAAAATTGTTCTTCATACACCATCCCCTTGATCTGATACAATTCAGACGCTTCAGGAAATTTCTGTAGCAATTTTTCTACTTTCTTTAGCACGTCGTCATACTTTTTCTGAAAAAGTTTTACACTGATCAGGCGCGTATTGATAAAAAGATCATCCTCGTGATCTGTCAACAACCGATTATATATCGCTTCCGCCTTTTCATATTCTTTGAGATTTTCGTAAGCGATTGCCACATTTTCAAGATATAAAATATTCCCTTCATCTTTTTCCGATGCTTTTTTATACCATTTTAAAGCCTCATCATACGATGCTCGGTTATGATAAAATAATCCGAGCCGGTTCAAGTATCGTGCATCTTCCTTACTGATTTCAATGGCCTTTCGATAATTTTCCTCTGCCCCGGCAAAATCATTCAGATTTTCCTGCGCTAATCCTAAATTTTCATAATAAAGTGGATTGTTACTTTCTAATTCAATGCTGTGGTTGAAATATGCCAAAGCACGTTTGAAATCTTTTTGCCTGAATTTAATAACTCCCAGAGAATTCAACAGATTAGCATTTTCACCCAAAGCGAGCGCCTTGAGATAGTCCTGTTCTGCTTCATCATATAAGACCAGTAATTCTTTGGCCAAAGCACGATTTTCCCAGTACACTGACCGTTTAGGCTCCAAAGAAATCGCCCTGGAGTAAAATTCAATGGCTTTCTTATAATCTGCCTGATTATGGTAATAGACACCTATCTGATTGAGATATTCGTAGTTATTTGGAAAAGTCGCAGCCAACTGCTCATAAAATGTTTGTAATTCCTTTTGATCTCCTTTCTTTTCGATTGCATTTTTCAGATTATCAAAATACACCGTCTCTGTAGAATTTTCTGCAATAGCTTTCTTATAATTTGATACAGCCTCATCGTATAGACCCTTATTATAATTTAGAATGCCCAGAATGTTAAAAACCCTGTCATTACCATAGCTGCGTAGTCCGATGCATTTTTTGTAATATTCCAGGGATTTATCGATGTCGTTGGTTTGCTCATATAACCAGCCTAATCCCCAATAACTGGCAAAGTTAATCCCTTCCATGCCAGCATTAATCGACTTTTTAAACCATTTTTCCGCTTCATCATATTGCTTATCGTAGGCCAGAATATAGGCCATATCGATCATGGCAGTACTATAGTCAGGTTTAAGTTCTACCGCCTTCTTATAATAATTTACCGATTGTTCATATTTGGCTGTTTTGGAATATGCATAACCCGCATCGCGGTATAGATTGTACAGATAATTTTCATCATCCCTGTTTCTTTCCAGCAATTTTGCTTTATTCAGTAGATCATCAATAAAATCCTTGCGGCTGTCAATAAGTTCCTCTTCTCCGGAAAGAATAATTAACCTCGACAATGGCAAAGTATCCATAAAATTTATATTGAGCGCATCATTATACCATTGCTCAGCAGCATTCCATTTTTTTTCTTCCAGATAGGTATCGCCCATATAATTATAATTTTCAATTTCATGTGCATCGATAGAAACAGCATTTAAAAAGTGACTCCGGGCCTGTTCAAGGTCTTTCATCACCAAGGCGTATTCTCCGAACACCCGTTCCACCTTCACGTTGCCAGGTTCTAAAGATTTAGCTGTATCAAACAAAGATTTCGCTTTATCCGGATAATTTAAATGATACATCATTACTTGTCCGGCGTACACCATAAATGAACTCCGCTGAAAAGAAGATAGCGCCTCCATTTTTCCGAGTTCCAGAAAATATTCGAATGTTTCAGGCCATTTACTATCCAAAATGAGGTAATTGAGCACAACATAGTTTTCAATTTCCTTCTTACGGGATGATGAAAAATTAAAAAGTGTTTTACACAAAGGCCCAAAAATGTCCCCCTCCCAATTTAGTAAAGCGTCAACATACGCATTAAACCATAAATTAAAAGCTTGCATTTCCTGCTTTTTCTCAATGAGTTCGTGTACACTTTTGATAATTTTTCTTTTCAAAGTGAACAAGACGCTTTCCTTAAACTTCACAAGAAGTCCGGTGTATGGAGCTTTGTCGAAGCGTTGCCTGTCAAGTTTGATTTTCTGCCAGGCCACAATGGTTGGATAGGCATATAATGATTCCGCTATGTGTTCCAGTACTACCGCCAATTCACGCATATCACAATTATCAAGAAGACAACCTTCGTGGTAAATTTCGGATAAGATCGATCGGATTTCAGGTTTTTCGAGGTTCATAAATATGCATGCATTGCTGATTTTTTTGTGCGTTAACTTTCAAGTTCCCTGATCCACGGTGCTTTTCATGGTAGGGCGTTCCTGCTGACCTGTGGCTGCGCTGGTAGCCGAGGCAAATTGTTCTTCGTCGATCAGTTTACCCCCACAAAAGTTTCGGTTACAGATTTCCAGTTGTGTATTGGTATATCGCCAACCACAGCGTTGACAACGCTTGTTCTTTTTGGCAGAAACGACTTTCTCTTTTTCAATTTTCGGCATCAGGCTGATCGATTCGCCAACACTCGTAAAAATGACCGGTGTACCGAAAGTATTGGTATTATAGTGATCGTCGAAAACATTTTGGTCTTTACCGTATTCACACCCCAAAAAATATCTTCCCTGGGTAACTGCATGGTCTATTTCTTCTCCCTCCAGAAGTAATGTGTAAAGTTTTTCTATAAAAGCCCGGGATACATCTTCCGTAACTTCATTCTGCATGGCGATTACCGAAGGCACACCCTTCCTGGCCAGTCCTATTCCAAGTCCCTGGCCATTTTCATCTACCTGACCACTCTCACAAGCTTGAAGAATAGTGAGCGCTGGCAAATCCAAAGCATTGGCTTGTTGATCAAATAAATCAGTGAAAAGTTTACCCTTAACCCATTCAACATTTCCATCTGCACCATATAAACCGATATATGGACCATCATTGCGCATTTCAGCATGGCCATAAAAATGCAATACATAGGGTCCCGGAATATTTTGAACAGTCTCTGCCAACTTTTCATAAATGTCGTCTTTTCCGGGATTTTCGATTACAAACGAATTGAACTTGGATAAAACCAACCCATTTGCCTGCGCTTCTTTTTTGTATCGTCCGGTCAACTTTTTAAATACTTCGATCAGTTCCAGTTTTTCAACTGGTTTGTCCATGGCATTGACGACGATCAGAATGGTATTGATTTCTTGTTGATCATCAGGATTGAAAGGTTTGAACGATTTATTCTCAATATCAATATATCGGATCAAATCGAATTGTTTGTGCCGGTCTGCTGCCAAAAAAAAAGTTGGAATCTGCCGCTCTTCTATGCCGGGGATCAGCAAATATTCCCAGGGCAAAGCCGCGAGTTCAAAAATATCCTCTTTAAATTCAAGCAATACACGACATCGACTTTCTTTATCGCGGATGACTTCGGCGAGAATATTCAGGAAAAATGTCTTCACCTTTTCGTGTCTCACCAGGATCTTATACATCATATTGCCCAGAAGTTCATAATCGGTTTTCTCAAATATTTCCACCAACCTCCCCTTGTTTAGTACTTTGTGGAATATCCTGGCAACACTCAATTCAAGTTTAATGGTGTTTTTTTCCAGCACGTCGTCTTTCATAGACGTAACAGACCTTTGAATGAGAATTTTATTCGTCTCAAAAGTGATCTTCATCAAAAGTGAGTTGCTGTCGCCCATGATCCTTGAATTTTGTCAGTTTAAAATTTCTAAAGCCATACTGTCCATTTTCTGTTCCCATTCATCTTTGGGTGCCTTTTTCTCAGCCTTGGCACCACTCAATGGCTGCCGGGCAGCAATCATTTCCGAGATATCATTTCTATATACCTGTATTTGCGTCAAAACCTGGGGCCGGATCATATCCGGGCTCATTCGTACTGAATCCTGAAGAGAAAACAGCTTTCCATTAATAATTTTCTTTTCCTCTTGGGTAATATCGTTCATTTCACTAATCAATTTTTGCAATTCCAAAAACTGACTATGAAAAGGAAGCGCTTCCGTGTCACCTCGCTTTGTAGCTGACATGATACTGTACAGCACATAATCATCTGACCGGAAAGGGGTGGATTTTTCCATTGAATCGCCATAATACAATGAATTCCGGCGCACAAACAATTTACTTTTATCGATTTCATTTTGCCGGCTGTTCAGCAACACAAAATATCCCGTAGAAAAATTGTCCTGAACTTCTGGCAGAAATTCCTGTCTGTAGCCAATTAATGGCACCAAACCATCATTGTCGATCAAGGTGTCGATGCCATCGAGAATCATTTTGGCAATATTCCCATAACTGATCATGGCCGATGCGAATCCCCCGGTAAATGCTCCCGCAGCACTCTCCATAAAGCTTAACAGTTTTCGCAGATAATTCTGCTGCTGCAATTGCCCCAAAACAATGCTCAGTCCAAAAATACCCCCACGATAAGGGTGCAGACCAGCAACGGTGGTGTCTTTAAACACCATACCCTGTGGCAATTTTTCGTGTTGAGACTGCAACATGGAAGGCCCCACTAAAAAAGGTGTGACAATTTTATTCGTCCCATATTGAAATTCCGAAACCGCAAAAACTACCGGATCATAAGTAGAGAACCATTTTCGCTTATATGTAAGAAATAATTCATTGACGCGGACTAAAAAATAATGTTGATGAGGCTCAAAGGCCACATTGATCCTGTCGCCAATATCTACTTGTTCCGGGGGGATTGAGAAATGGTCGGGTATGAAAGCAGGAGATTTTACAACCTTCTTCCAAACATCAAGAATTGCCATGATTGTTTGATGTTAGTTTAGATGCCTGTCTAAAATACGAAATCACAGCATCAAAAACAATGGAGTCTATGTGTCCGCCACCGGATATTTCAGAAATTCACCTGCCTGTGGCATCATGATCAATTGTCAATACTCACAGATCCAATTCTGAACTGGATTTAAAACAATGACACAGACTGTTATATCTGGATTTCCTGTTCAATCAAGTTGATCAGAACTATCTAAAAATGCTTATTCTGCCAGCATCTCAAAATCCCCTTTCAATCTGATGTCCGTTGATGAACTGCCAACCATCACCTCAAAAATTCCCGGTTCAACAACCCGGTTCATATTCTGGTCCAAAAGTGATAAATCATCCGGTGTGAGCTCGAAGGTAATGGTTTTTGTTTCACCGGGATCCAGATGAACCCGTTCAAACCCGCGAAGCTGTTGCTCATACACTGTTACACTGCTCACCTCGTCATGAAAATACAACTGCACAATTTCATCTCCGGCCATTTTACCGGTATTTTTTATATCACAGGATACTTGAATATTACCAGCAGGGTGTTGTTTTTCCGGGGTGATCTTCAAACCAGAATATTCAAAAGTGGTATAACTGAGACCAAAACCGAAGGGATATAACGGCCCAACAATCCTTGAATGGTTTCTGCCTTGTCCCGCCTGTGATCCTGGCTTAAAGGGAAAATTCAGTGGAACTTGTCCGACAGTTTTAGGGAAAGTAACCGTCAGTTTTCCGCCAGGATTGTAATCGCCAAACAGCGCATCGGCAACTGCATCCCCGCCATATTCACCTGGGAACCAAGCTTCCAAAATAGCCGGTATGTATTTATCGGCCCAATTAATGGTCATCGGCCTGCCGTTGATCAGCACCAGTACAACCGGAGTCCCGGTGGCATAGATGGCTTCGAGAAGATCTTCCTGATATCCGGGCAGTTGCAGGGAAGTCCGGGAGAATGATTCTCCCACTGTATTGCGATCATCGCCGAGCACAACAACTGCCAGGTCGCTTTCTTTGGCCTTGCTCACGGCTTCATCGATCATATTTTTCTCCTCTCCTGTCGGTGGCCTGTAGATCAATTCCATCTCCGGCCAATTATCCGGGGTGATGTGACAACCCGGCGCAAAATCAACTTTCACTTCCGGCGAAACTTTCTTTTTGATACCCGCCAGTACACTCACCACATTGATATTTGAGGGGCCATAACGACTGATCGATTGTTCTATGGCATCAGCATTGGGGCCAGTAACAAGAATTGATTTAAATTTGGATTTATCCAGTGGCAATATATTGTTATCATTTTTCAAAAGCACTAAGGACTCCCGACTGGCCTTTTTTGAAATTTCTACGTGCTCCGGTGAATGCACAATTTTATCGGCATCCTTGGTGTTTTCAACATAAGGATGATCAAACATTCCAAGTTCGAATTTCACCCTCAGTACATCGCCCACCCTGGAGTTTAACGTGGACTCTGCAATTTCACCATCCTTTACCAACTCACGGAGTGGATTGACAAATACATCTGGCTGTGTGAAGGTGGTCCTTACGTTCAAACCAGCATCTACGCTTTCCCGGACAGCATCTTTGTAATCTTTCGCCACATGATGTTTGCTAAAAATAAATTTCACCGCATCGCTATCGGAAACCACATATCCGTTGAAGCCAAATTTCTGACGGAGTAATTCAGTGAGAAATAAATAACTCGCCGAAATGGGAACCCCGTCATAATCATTATAGGAACTCATCACACCTTTTGGATGAACTGCCTCAATGACGTGCTGAAACGGATAGAGATAAACATTGTACATTTCGCGCAGCGCTACATGCGGGTCAGTACGGGCATCTCCGTCTCTTCCTCCTTTTGGCACACTGTACACTGCATAATGTTTCAACGTAGAAGCAACACCCTGCTGTTGAATGCCCGAAGACACCTGAATGCCCATTTGTGCAACCAAAAAAGGATCTTCGCTGTAGGATTCAACGATTCGACCCCATCTTGGGTCACGGGCCGGATCGAGAATGGGGGCATAGATGTTGGTGTATCCCAATACTTTGGCTTCACTTCCAATGATCGTTCCAATCTGGTGTGCCAACGTTTTGTCCCAACTGCTGCCAACGCCAATATCCGCCGGGAAACTGGTAGCCCGATCATGACAAAGTCCACGAATTCCTTCGTTGGTAAAATCCACAGGGATTCCCAGCCGGGTATTTTCTACAAACCATCGCTGAATGGTATTGATGGCTTCCGCATGTTTTGAATAGGGATAAGAATATTGGGTTTGCGCTGAAGCATGATAGGCCACGCTATTGAGTTCTTCATCAATGTTTGCTAACCCATCTTTCCACAACTTGTTTTTCCAATCCGGAGTCGGCATTTCATCTTTCAACACACGACCATATCCGTAAAGTGTAACCATCTGGCAGGTTTTTTCTTCAATAGTCATCTGCGAAAGCAAATCATTGATGCGTTCTTCCACTGGTTTTTGAGGGTCTTCAAAAATATCCTCTATGCCATTTTTATTAAAATCAATCCAGCCTTTGTGATAAATATTTTCCTTTTTCTGGCTGTAGGATAAAAAACTGATCATACAGCCTATCGTTATCAATACAATTTTTTTCATAGTCTTAAAATTTGTCTTTAGTGATGTTGATGTCAAGTCTGCTGTCAAAACAGCCAATCATTTTTAAAGATTTCTAAATCCTGTTTTAGTCCTGGGGAAAAATTGTCATCACAAATCCCTGTCTTGATTCCAGATTTATAGCATAGTTGGAATCAGCTTCCAACTCCATTTTTTGAATGCTCACAAAGGTTCTGGTATCCGCCGAAGGGTCATCCTGATATATTTTGGCTTCATACTTTTTATGTTTGTTTAAAAAACTTAAATCCAGGTCCATTCTCCTACCGGCAGAACCTGTCATACCTCCAACAAACCATTCGCCGCCTTTCCTTCTGGCTATTAAAGCATATTCTCCGATTTTTGAATCCAGTACCCGCGTCTCATCCCAAACCGTTGGAATTTCCTTGAAAAATTCCAATTCAGGTTCATCACCAATAATACCTTCACTACTTCCTGCACCACCAACCTTTCCTGGTGAACCTTCAGGTCGATCGTACCAAAAAAGAAATTCCCATGGGCTGAATAGCATGATTGATTTAGCCAATTGTGAAGCGTGGGAACCCATTTTCTCCGTCACTCTTGGAGCATAGTAACAAATCGTGTTATCCCCGGCACCGGCCAACAAGCGTGTAAACATGGAGATCAGCGTATGGTCGTTGGTGATGCTTTCTTCATCGCCACGAATACCTTCCTGGGTCATCAGGTTGGGATATGTCCTTGAATATCCGGTTGGACGGTATTCATCGTGAATATCGACCATCAGATGATGTGCTGCCGCTTTTCTTACAGCTTCGTGCAACCAACTGGTCCAGTGTTGCGAGCCCACATTGACAAAACCGTATTTCAAACCTTTGATTCCCCAGGATTCATAAAGTGGCAAAAGCTGATCGATTTTCTTTTCTAAAGCCAGATGATTCACATATAGAATGATACCAATGCCTCTGGATTTTCCATATTCAATAATATGGTGCAGATCCAGCGGACCGGCCGAACGCTTCGGATCGACCGTAATGGTAGAAGCATCTGAATCGGGATCGCCTTCCGGTCCATACCAGCCAGCATCGAATTCCACATATTGCAAACCATGCGTTGCCGCAAAATCGACACAAGCCAATCCACCCTGGGTAGTCAGTGTGACTTCCCGGATCACCTTACCCGGCCTGATCCAGGAAATATCTTTAATCGCGCAGGGGTCATTTAGATTTAAGATCAGATAGTTTTTTTGCAACAGATCACCTGCATTGTCACCGATCATGATCACTCGCCATGGTGACTGGAAAGGAAGTGATTTTTTTACTGTTCCGGCTAATTGCGTTCTCAACGAAAATGGCCTGGAATTATCCGGAGATAACTTCATCCGGGCATAGTCAACCAGTTTAGCTTCAGCTATTGCAATCATCTGAGAAGATTGTTCTACAACCAGTGGTCTCTCACATTCTGGTTTCACTCGGCTGATCGGTGTTTTTTCATATTCACCTTGGGCCCTGTAAGTGGCCCAGGTAATATAATCTTCCATAAAACTAAAGCGGATGTTTTCATCTTTGATGAGAATAGAATCACCAAGTGCTGCATTCGGTATCGAGTATGACAACGCTACACCTTCATTGTACACTCGAAAGATCAGATTCACTTTCCTTTTTGTATTGGTTTTGTCTTCAAAATTAACTTTAAGCTCGCGATATCGATCCGGAACCTGTCGCTTCTCACCAAATGCATTTTCCCAACTATCATTGTGCTTTGATCGCTCAATACTGTTCAAAATGAAATCCTGATTAAATTCAAATTGATCAAAAGAAATGGCTATGGCCGATGACGACAACACCGTTTTGCCTTTGTAACTGATGGAATAATGGCAGGCTGCATTGTCAAAGTGATCATCGGCCATTACGTTAAGTACGATTTCCTTATCCGGAGATTTAAGCACTAAGTCCTGGTTCCCCGCCAAGGCGGTCAACGATACTGAAATAAAAAATAAAACTACCATGGAGTGCCACAAAAGAGTGGCGAATCCAATGCCGGAAGGCCTCCCTGCATTAAAACTCTTCATGTTGCTGGTATGGTTTATGTTCACGTTAATTAGATTTCGAATATAATATTTTCAATCCGTATGTGCCCGGAAGTTTTTATTTATCATCCGGTTTTATGATTTATTTATGATTTTCCGGATTTTCTCCAGCAAATGCCCCACAAAATCTTGAGCGGACAAATTGATGTAACATCACATCACCGATGAGAAACACCCACGGTAGTAGTCATATTATGTTTTTCCCTGGTTAAAATATAGTATCATCCTGGCAGGACAATGCAAAATTATCCTTCGACAAAAAATTCCTTTTCTATCTCCTCCAGGGTCTTGCCTTTGGTTTCGGGAATGTATTTAAAAACAAATATCAGATTGGCCAGACAAATAAGCGCAAAAAGCACGAAAGTATATCCGCCACCGAGATTTCCGATCAAAACCGGAAAAGTAAGCGAAACCACGAAGCAAGCAATCCACAATGCAATGATCGCCACAGACATCGCTTTGCTGCGCAGATGATTGGGATAGATCTCAGACAAAAATACCCAAACGGTTGGGCCGAGAGAGGCGGCAAAAGAGGCAATGTACGTCAGAACAAAAAGTAAAACCCAAAATCCCTCAAACTTTTGCAGAAAAAACGCCACGGCCAGGAAAGTGAGTGACAAAAACATGCCCGCCGATCCCCACAACAATAACGGCCGACGCCCTGAACGATCGATATAACGCATAGCCACGAGGGTAAAAAGTAAATTAACGGTGCCAACAGCAGCGGTCTGCAACAGCGATGAATCAACCCCGGAACCAGCTTTAGAGAAGATCACCGGCGCATAATACATGATGGTATTGATACCCGTAATCTGTTGGAAAATGGCCAGAACTATCCCGATCAACATCAATCTTTTCATTCTCGGTTGCCACAAATCTCCATAGCTGCCGGCCTTTTCAACGGCCAAAGATTCCTTTATAGCCTTCATTTCTTTTTCTGCTTCTTCTTTACCACTGATCTTACTGAGCAATCCGGCAGCTTCATGGACACGGTCTTTTTGCACCAGCCAACGCGGACTTTCAGGAACAAAAAACAAGGCAAGAAAAAACAGGAATGCCGGAATGGCCATTACGGCCAACATCCATCGCCAGGGTTCATTCCCACCCGAAGCCAGAAAATAATTGGAGAAGAAAGCAATTTGTATCCCAATGACTATGGTTAACTGATTGACAGCTACCAACCTCCCCCTCAGTTTTGCCGGAGAAATTTCAGCAATGTACATGGGAGAGATCATGGAGGCTACTCCTACCGCCAATCCTCCAAAAAACCGGAATGAAATGAAGACCACGATGCTTTTTGCCATGGATGTTCCCAGTGCAGAGATCAGAAAAATCAACGCCGATGCGATTAACACGTTACGGCGTCCGAACGTATCGCCTGGCACTCCGGCTCCCGCCACGCCAACAATACAACCCACCAATAAACTGCTCACGGTCCAGCCAAGCCCGACATCACTCAGCCCGAAATAAGGTTGAATAAATGGAATAGTTCCAGAGATCACGGCGGTGTCAAAACCAAAAAGTAACCCCCCCAGGGCAGCTACAAATGCGGCCATGATAAGAAATGATTGATTGCCTTTGTTATGCATAAAAAATGATTTTATCGACTTAAGTGTTGCTTTTTATGGTATGAAATTCTCCCAATAATTCTTGAATATGTGTGGCTCCGGAACAAAAAGAAACCGTTCAAAGTCCTTTTCAAATTGTGAATAAATTGATCCTTCCCTGGCTACTAAACCCAAGGACTCATATGAATTTGGTTCCTTCTCTATCAACCTGGATTTTTGATAATTTTTATTGCTTTGCCATGCCAATTGTCCGTGTCTATTCAAGATCGGATACCAGGCGAGTCCATGCCTTTCCCGAATATCATCATATTCAAACCCATATTGGCGATCACACCAGGCGCCAAAACATAATGGTTTATTAATATCTGCGTTGATGGTGGCATGTGCCCATCCCGGCGGTACAATCACTACCTGACCAGGTTGTGCATACACGGCATAACATCTGCCTGGATTTACCGCTGCTTTTTCCTGCATCAATACGATCGCTTTGCCCTCCCAAATTTCATACACCTCCGGTGTCGACCAATTATTCCTTGGATTTTGAATATGTACATGTCCCTGGCTTCGTACTGGTTCATTGCCCAATTTACCCGCGGAAAAGGTGACGGCGCCATATAAAAGGAACATTTTACGTAATAAAGGTAAATGCTTTTTTTTGCCAACGTCCATAGCAACAGCGTAGACAATCTCCGGGCCTTCACAATCCGGATCCAACAGGCTCCTGCGAATGTCATTTAATTTCCTATATTCCACATCAGGCCCAAATGTGTCCTGGCCATATTGAAAATCCAATGGCTTGGAAAGTACTGCAATCTCAAATCCCGGGTTAAATCCCATAAATTTTTTGTTCACTGAAACCACTAGGGATTGTGACGCACAAAGGCTTTTACGGTTGCACATTGCTTATTTACTGATTTTCCGTGCGGTCGAATGCTGTATGCGCCAACGGTAGCGGGCACAATGAAGGTTTCTGCATAATGAACAACAAAAGGCTCAAATGCTTCTTCAGGGCTTTCAACAATCACTTCATCTCCCTCCACCAGGTTCAACACATTGACTGTTCCGCCGGTGTGGTGTTCTGTTTTCTTGGTAAACCAATGTCTCCTTGTCTCAATGAATTCACGTTCATGCAACCCGGTACGTTCCTCAATCCACCCGTCCCCTTCGGCCACCTTTTCAATCCGGTTAACAAGATTTTCACGCACCCAGTTGGTTTGGCGGTCCCACTGAAGATTGGATTTACCATGTTCAATATTGATGGGCCGGGGTTTACCATCCATGCCCAGCCGACCCCAGTCCCACAATTTAAATGTGAAAATATACGGCGTTGCACTTATTTCCAGCACCATGCTGTTTTTCCCCGAGCAATGGATGGTGCCTGCCGGAATGAGAAAATGATCGTGTTTTTTGACGGGCCAGGTATTGACAAATTTTTCCGGCTCAAAAGCAGGGCCGCCCCGTTGGGCAGTTTCCAATTCTTCGACAAATTGAGTTTGATCAGCCTCATCCTTAAATCCCAGATATACCACAGCATTGTCCCTGGCCTCCAGCATATAATAGCTTTCATCCTGGGTATAATGCATCCCAAACTTCTCTTGAATGTATTCTGTCAACGGATGTACCTGCAGGCTCAAATTACCACCCTCAATGGTATCCAAAAAATCAAATCGAATTGGAAATTCATCACCGAAGCGAGCGTGGACCGCGTCTCCGAGTAATTTTCCGGGATCAAAAAAAACAAGGTCGATGGAAGGCAACTCAAAGATGACGTCAGCGATCTTGAGCAACAGACTGTTTTCTTCCGGAACACAGTTAAAACACCAGGCATAATTTTCCTGGTCTTTATCAAGATTACAATATTCCTTCATCCATTGGCCGCCCCAGGGTCCCGGATCAAAAAATGGAACAACACTGAATGGCCGGTTCAATGCCTGCCTGAAGCCGTCAAGAACTGCTGGTCCGGAGACCATTTTTGGATTATCATTGTTGTTGGTATCTAACAGGTAATCCCACCGGGCCATCAATTGTTTTTTGAGTCGATCACAAACCCTCCAATCCACAAAAAACCCTTGTTTATACAGCAACATCCAATCATCCGTATTTCTGTTTTGGACACCCAGATTATCTATCAGGTGCCGACGCATACGCAACTGGACCTCCCAGCGCGCCATATCTGCATAGACTAAAATATCAGGATTTTCCCAGACTAACGTCGCCCCACTCCCAACGATTAATATTGTCCCGGATTCCATGGATTTGATCTTATTTTTTGCCAGGTCAATTTTATCTGGATCAAAAAACTGATTCATCGTCAAACGGGTAAGGTATCCGAAAATGCGATCATCCGTCACATCCTGCCAGACCATTTCTTTAATGGTTTGCTCCGGCCATATCAGATCCTTTGCATTGATAAAAAGATCCGGATCTATCCCGTTTTTCAAAGCATCATCAAGCGTTTCCCTGATTACTCCCTGGTAATATTCGACCACAATAATGACCTTATCTTTTTGCTTTGACGTCACTTCCAAACGCAATTGGTCAGTGATTGACTTCCAGTCAACATAAACGGTGTGATCACCGGGAACTTCCACAAAGGGCCACTTATTAAAATTTGATCTCATTTATTTTTATTTCGCTCTGGTATTCTACACAAAAAATCACAATTAGCCATGTTTTAATTCAAAGTCCTATTTGGTCAAAAAACCAACCGGGCAGCGCCCAGCATCGATGACCAGGAACCATGTTGAGCGGGCACAATTTTAACCTTTCCCCAGGGTGTCCAGGCATGCTTGTCGACATGCTCCCGGATAAAGGGCAATATTTTATCACCACTCTTCATGATCCCTCCGCCAATCACGACGATTTCAGGATCGTAGGCGTGGATCATATTAATTATTCCTGCCGCCCAAACCTCAAAGCATTGACGCAATATGTTTTGCGCCAAGGTGTCATGTTGATCGGCAGCCTCAAAAAGTGCCTTGAAATCAATGATGTCCCTGGTTTTTAAGAGACTCCCGGCAAATCCCGGTTGTTCCCGGACTAATGATGGCAGCCGCCATGTAGAAGCGATGGATTCGACACAACCGATATTCCCGCAATTGCATAAGGTCCCACGGTAATCGATCACAAAATGTCCACCGAGACAACCAGCTTGAAAATGCTTGCCATGCAACAATTGCCCGTTGATCAGTGCGGCACCGCCGACCCCGGTGCCAAGCGTGACCATTACCACATCGTCATATCCCTTAGCCGCTCCATATTGTCTTTCTCCCAGCAGTGCACAACGGGCATCATTCTCAATTTCCAGGTTTAAACCAAAATGCTGCAATGCCCATTTGCCAAAATCGAAATTTCGGGCGTTATTGAATTTCTCGTTCACGGCCAGCATCCTTTTTTGTCTGACGTCGACTATTCCGGGAATTGATACGCCTATTCCGGCAACATCTTTTAGTGAGCAGTCGGCTGATTTCAATAGTAACATAATTTTCTCCTCGATCTGTTGTAGAAGCCCGGCAAAACTTTCTCCGGAATGGGAGGCAAATTCATGGCTGGTCATTATGCCATTTTCATCTACCAAACCAGCTTTTACCAGCGTACCACCGAGGTCCAGTGCTATAACTCTATGCTTCATCGATCAACACTGGTTTTCCATTCACTTCCATAAGCCTGGCAGAGAAACCACGCTTTGCAATTTCTGTGTAATTGTGCCCGGCATCCGATGGCCAGCAAGCTCCAAAAACCAGGACATCATCACCAGTATTCGCTACCCGGTGCCCTGTAAAACCAGGAATATAATGCAAACTTCCAGGCTCCATTTTTATGGCCCGGCAATGTCGCTGTTGGTCCATCAGGATCAGCATTCCTTTCCCACTGATACACCAGTAGAATTCTGCGCGATTGAGTTGAAGATGAAAATGACCTTTGGTCATAAAATATTCTTTCCCCACCTTCCCCGGATAGATGGTGGTATTGCCAAAAAACAATCCACCTTCTGTCCCCTCATCAACCGGTAAATAAAATTGCACCCGGTAAATTACCTGAGCCAGGTCCATCTGCCGATACGATCCTTCGTCCGCAAAGTATCCATTAAGGTCTTTAAATGTAGTCTCCTTCTCTCCGATTTCTTTACCCTCGAGACGACCCGTTTTATTTTGTAAAAAAACATCGCCATTTAATATTTCACTCATTTTCTTTTTTTCTGTTTAAAGTGAATTTCTTAAAATCAAATTACTTGGGTTTTCGATATGCACGTTTTGGCGTTTCAGAATAATGTCAGCAAGGTTTTTTCCCATTTGTTCGAAATCAGTTGATATCGTGGTAATGCCACCGGCAATTACTTCCTTCATGGGCACATCGTTGTATGAAATGATACCAAAGGTTTTGCCGAGTTGCAGCGGATGCGTCGACACCAGTTTTACAAGATCAACCAATTCCTGGTCATGAGTGACTATCCATGCCTGGGCTTCATGCATCAATTTTTCATCGACGATTGACGTCTTGCTGAATTCAAATCCATTGGCTTGACAAAACCGCTGACACCCGGTTTGAAGCGCTTTAAAATGGCCGCGATCGTCGTGGCTGACAAATACGATTTGTCTGTATTTTCTCAGATGATCAAGGCCGGCAGACAATGCATTATAAATATCCCGTTCAAAATTTTGATATACCGACCGGTACCCGGAGGCCAGCTTTTCATAATCCTGATCAAGGATGATCACTTGCCTGGAAGGAAGTATTGCGAGCATGCTATTCATCCCGGCAATTGGTGCCGGCATGATGGCATAATCGGTATAATTTCCTGCCGCTTCGGTCAGCAGTGTTTCCAGTACTTTGCCATTGCCATGATGAAAATAAATATCGATGATGCCCTGCTGGCCGATGGCCTTCTTAAATGATTCGTACAGCACTTCCTTGTAAGCGGTGAGTTTATCAAACAACAGGAAGATCTTGCGTGACGTCGCTAAATCGACTTTGGTAATGAAATAGCCTTTACCTACTGTCGAAGCAATAATTCCCCGCGATTTCAGATCATTATAAGCGGTCAATACTGTGTCCTGGGATAATGAAAATTCTTTGCACCACTGATTGAGCGAGGGCACCCGGTCTCCTACCTGTAATTTTTCTTCAATCAAAGCCATTTCTATAGCGCTGATGATCTGCCGGTATTTGGGCACGTGGGAATCCGGGTCCCACTGAACGATATCACTAATTTTATCCAAGTTCTTGGTAGTTCTAGGTAAAAATAGAAAAACGGGATTTAATTAAAAAATATCCGGCTGTTTTTGTGACCGTTTTTTAAAAGTTGGTGTGATCTAAAAAAATGTTTATACATTACTTAACAGGAGTAGCTATTACCGACAAACACCACTCCTGATAGATACTTGATGCAATTACAAACAAACATTAAGAACATGTTGACACTTTTCAGGTGCTTCAATGTTTAATTGTGGTGTCATCAATTTGTGCTTTATCGAATTGTCCAGTAAAACCAATACGCATATCAGCGATGCAGCGAGCCTCCAAGACACGAGGTTTTTTTGCCCGGCAAAAAAGGCATTCAGGGGAATGAAGTCCTTGAATTATTGCCAAATTCCCAGCATGCGGCGTAACACAATGATTTGTCCTAAGTGGTAGGCATTATGGTCAATGATCAGCACTACTTCACGGAGTAAATTCTGACCCTGTCCGTGGGGAAAGGGTTTTAACAAGTCATTTTCAGGGTCCCTGATGAGGTCAGCCATAGCTTCCCGGTCTCTTAAAATTGATTGCAATGCATTGTTAAATTCTTCTTCGTTTTCAGGTCCCTTTTGGTCGGGCCAATAGCCTTCAGGCCAGGCGGGTGAAATGTGATCAGGATTTCCGGAAAACTCAACGATGTCCCATTGCGATATCCGGATATGTTCTAATAATTGCCAGATGCTATACGGCATATTGGCAGGTACAACACCTATTTTTTCCAATGGAATGCCCTTCAAAGCAGTTTCAATATCGAGATGGGCATTTTCTTCCATTAGTAAATTGAGGAGCCAGGTCCGCAGTAATTGATCGTTATTCATGGCGTTGATCTTACAGGTGAAACAAAATTTAGCGAATGGCAAGACTGTAACATCTAATAAACAATTAATTGATTCTTTTCAATTCAATAAATTTGGAAATTAATTGACTTTTACAAAAAAATAACGTGGATCCATTCCGATATCACCACAAACTCCATTGTTAAACACGAATTACAACGGATTAAAATAGACTGATGGATATCTCAACTTCTTTTGTATCAGTCACACCTATTATCGCCGCATCTATTTCGCCCTCAATACGATCACAGACTTGGCCGGTACTTTTACATTGAGTACTCCTTTCTTGATTGAAAAGTCTTTGAATTCTTTATTATTCACATTATCCGGCTGATCAAACGTATTGTGGGCGTTCAAAGTGGATGCCGTCAGGATCTGCCCGGTGGCTCCGGAAATTGCTGCCCCTTGAAATACACAATTCAGGTCCATGGAATTTTTCGGATCAATGTTCACGATGCTGATATTGATGGTGCCATCGGCCGATCTTGATACCGAGGCGTTCAATGCCGGTTGCTTGTTGCCGACTACTTCATAGGAAGCCGTTTGCAGATCGCTTGGAATCAAGGTGGCATTCTGGTGGACCTGATACATATCAAAAACATGATAAGTCGGCGTCAACACCATTTTATTGCCATCTGTCAGGATCAATGCCTGCAACACATTGACCATTTGCGCCAGGTTGGCCATTTTCACGCGATCGGCATGTTCGTTAAAAATATTCAAGGTGGTCCCAGCGACAAAGGCGTCCCGCAGGGTATTTTGCTGATAGAGAAATCCGGGATTCGTACCCGGTTCCACATTATACCAGGTTCCCCATTCGTCAACGATCAATCCCACCCTTTTCTTTGGATCGTAACGATCCATGATGGTGGAATGGCGGGAAATCAATTCATCCATGGCCGAAGCTTTTTGCAAGGTGGTGAAATATTCATCTTCGGAGAAATCAGTCGCAGATCCTTTATCCTGCCAGGTTTTAGTCACTGTGTAATAATGGAGGGAAATACCATTCATCATATTCAAAGGAATATTTTTCATCAATACTTCCGTCCAATTCATATCCCAGGAATTGGCTCCGGCGGCAATCTTGTAAAGCCTATTATCGCCATAATTCCGGCAAAATGTTGCATATCTTCTGTAGAGATCGGAATAGAATTCCGGGGTCATATTGCCTCCGCAGCCCCAGCTTTCATTGCCAACACCCCAATATTTCACACCCCAGGATTTATCGCGGCCATTTTTTCTGCGCATGTCTGCCATCGGACTGGTTCCGTCAAAATTAATATATTCTACCCAGTCTGACATTTCCTCAATCGTTCCGCTGCCCAGGTTGCCGGCAATGTACGGGTCAGCGCCGATCAACTCGCAGAAATTAAGGAATTCGTGCGTTCCAAAACTGTTGTCTTCTACCACGCCACCCCAATGGGTATTGATCATTTTCGGCCGTTCGCCACGTGGACCGATCCCTTCTTTCCAATGGTATTCATCGGCAAAACATCCACCCGGCCAGCGCAAATTGGGGATATGGATCTTCTTTAGCGCTTCTACCACATCTTTTCTGTAACCATCGATATTGGGAATATCTGAATCCGGCCCCACCCAAATACCGCCATAAATACAGTGGCCAAGGTGCTCACTGAATTGACCGTAAATGTCCTTACTAATAGTATATTTACCCTGGTCGGCGTGAATAGTGAGTTGGTTTTGCGCAAATAAAACATTGCCGGTCAACAGGCTTGTCAGAAAAAAGATGAATTTAATTTTCATAGCAGTTTTTTTGAGTGTCAAAAATCAATAAAACAGGTTCGAAAAGTTCCGGCTTCAATTTAAGCCTTTTTTTAAATATAGAGAATCGGTATTTTCAATGGATCAAAATGGCAGGAATTTAATTTGGATATTGATTGATGAAAGGCTACAAAATCATGTTTTTCCTGATTTATCGATTTGTGAAACAATATGAACCGATAACACCGGAATGGGGCGCGATCATGCTTCTATACATCCTGGTATTACTTAACCTCACATCATTTTTTATCCTTATTTATCAATTTTTCCCACTCCCAATAATTTCTAAAACCGCTTTTTTTACCCTACTTTTTTTCATCGGCTTCTTTCATTATTACATTTTTGTTCACGATAAAAAATACAAAAAAATTGAAAGAAGCATCAAATAATTTAACCACTATTTCATTCAAACCACTCCGGTAAATATCAATTAAAGATATTCAAGGTGTGGTTAATTTCATATGAAAATATCAGAACTGGCTCAACCCCTTTTGACGCAGGTTTTTTATTTAGACCATAACGAAGGCGGTTCCGGTCTATACGTTATTTTACCTGCCTGGGCATATTCCTTATACCTTTTATTGTACTCCTTCAGATAAGCTTTCCTGACCAGATCAAAGCTCAACGGTGCATCCGGAAAATCCTTTTCATCGTCAAGCAGAAATCCTTTATGCGGTGCAATGACTATCAGTTCGGCACCTGCATCCATCTTTTCGACAGCACTAACATCCATACCGTTCTTTGTTCCACCAACCCATCTGACTCCGGGTTCTTCCCTGTAACTTTTCAATATTTGCTGGTAATTCTCTTTGTGCACTTGTTTTACATCCTTCCATTCAATTTGTATGTGACGTACGTCAGGAGAAAATTTCATTTTCCCATCAATCAATCTAAAGTATTTGGCATCGGATTCCACGTTAATGATCTCTTTGAAGTAAGGTACGGGCATCACCACCTGGTGCGGAAGTCTGACAAATACAGGGGAGAGATCAATGGTCGCTCCATGATCACTAAACTTCATTTCTCCATTTATCTCACCAAACTCGGTTCTGATCCTATGAATGGCCAGCATTTTGCCTTCTTCAGCCCAGACCGGGGAGATCACTGAGAACAAATACAGGTCTCTGGCATTTTCATCCAGCCCGGCTTTACCACCATATTCCCTCACCAGCATATTCCGGATCAGTAATGCTGTTTTGGCCGCTGCCCAGGCGTGTGGAGGAGGAATAGGCCATGCGTCCCTGTTGCTCCACGGTTCGATATAATTTTCAAATCCTTCGTGTGTAGAACCATTGTGTAGCAGGATATGATATAAGTCAAGGAGGGCATGTTTTTGGTCATTTATGGCAATATATTGGTTTGCCATATTTGCCGTGGCATACTGGTGCAAATGCATGCCATTCCGGTATGTCATAATGCCCTCTCTGTATTTGTTGGTTCGGATATGCTGAAGAGTACCGCTGATGCGCGTGTCGCCTTCCTCCAACACCTCGGTTGGGTAGATCAACAACATATTTTCCCAGTCCTGGTTAAAACGGAAATCCTTGAAACCATTAAAATATTCTTTACCTAATTCAAAATCATACAAACCGGTAGGAACATAACCATCTTGAAATGCGCTCCTGTCAATCGCGGATAATACTGCGCGTTCAAATGATTGGTGCAGTTGCAGCCAATCTTTTGCATCTTTTTCTTTACCCAAGGCCCGTGCAAGCCGAATGGCACTACGAAGACCTAATAAACACCACAGGTTGTGGCTGGTATAGCATCCCTTGATCATTTCGGCATCAAACGGTACCGAAGGGCGTATTAGTCCGTTACTGAATGTTTCATGGTCATTTTTTATGAGTCCCACCGCTTTTAACACTACCGGATAAACTTTTTCGCCATAGCTTCGATCATTCGTGAAGAAATAATGGTTGGCAAGACTGTACAAGGCCTGACCATGAGATGACATGATCTGCTTGCCATGACTGAGGTTTGCATCCACAAATAATCCTTCCTCATTGATGCTGTTCAATAACCACGGGACATTAAGTTCCACAAAATCCGGTAATCCTGCCACATCGTAGGCCAAACGCATGTCTACAAAATCATTGAAAAACAATCCGTCATAAGGCAAACCACTGCCTTGACGTCTTTTCCCATCCGATGTTCTTGTCGCCAAAATTAAATGAACAAGTCCGGCCTTATAGGCATTATTTACTCTTTTTTCTGGAATTTCGAAATATCCGTGGCCTTCAATAAGTTCCTCCCACATTGAAATCGTGTGTTGCCGATAGACATCATAAAGTGCTTCCTGGTACTTATTTAAAAATACCGTCCGGTCATCCAAGGATAAAGGCACGCGCGGCATCTTAAACGTTAATTCCATTTTTTCGCCAGGCTGCAAAATGTGTTCATATCGACAAATTCCTACTACTGAAGCTTTGGTCACTCCGAATTCGGCAGCATTGAAGGATTGGTGGTACGGTATGCCGGGAACTGCCTTCAGTGTTGCATTTCCCCTTACGACAGAATAGATAATCTTTTCGTTACGAAGAAAGTTATTTTGCCTGAAGGCATAAGAAAAATCATCATGGAAGACTGGCTTCCCCAAACGGTGATCTCCACCAGAAGTTCTCGAAGCACTGGCAAAAACAGCCTTCCGACTTTCCTGGCCAGGATTGAAAATGTCAACACGTACGAATTGAATGCTGTTCTCAGGTCCCTCTTCTTTCAATGTTGCACCAAACATTTCGATATGGTAATCCAGACCTTTAGAATTCCAACTATACTCAACAATTGGTATCCAGCCATAATAGAACGTCTTCTGCCGGGCCATCAAGGGACGAAGAGAATCTCCATAAAAAAAACAAAGCTCTGCCTGTCCGGTATAAATCGCACCATCAAAGGTCACTTGTACCGGTTTGGGCATAAATGGAACTCCGATTACCGAAGTAGATTTCGTGCCGTAACACCACTCCTTATCCGGATCGTCGGTGCTATCGGTATTTACCATCTGGTATCCCCAAGCACCGGAAACGGGATCATCTGTTGTTTCTTTAACCGATCCCGATTTGCTTTTTTCAGTCTGACAGGAAAAAACGGAGAACAGGAAAAACAATATTATGATTCTATCCATCATTGTTTTTTTATTGATTTGAAATACCGAAATCGGAAGCCAAATCTGATTGGCATGTTAATATTTTTCAAGTACAATCAAATAGCCTTTTCCTCCAGGTATTTGTAAGGTGTCATTATCATGAAAAGGAACCGCGTCCTGATACTCTTTAATAAATGGAATATCAGCACTGACAGCGTCTGGATCAAGTCCAAATTTTTTCCAATCAAAGGTTAATGTGGTGTTCTGTTCTTTATCGGACCAGTTAGCAACAGCAATGATTGATTTTTGATCTCCTTTGAAAACAGTCGTCACGATATTGGGATTGACCGCATGCACAGGACAATTTTGATCCCAAAAACCAAGCATATCCATATCTCGTATGGCTGTTTGATCCCAAAATTTCCAAATGTATTCCGGAGTTGGTCCATACCAGCCCAGACGATTGGTCATGCCAAATACCATTCCGCGCCATCTGTTGCCGCCATCCTGAAGCATTTGGGAAGTAAGTCCGAAGGGGATGCCTGAGATTTCCACCAGCCAATAGTCCGGAGCCAGGTTATAATCACGTCCTTCGCCAATCCACAGCAGGTCGATATAAGGGAACAGATCCATATACAGGTTCAAGGAGCAGGCGAACCCCGCCATATTATTGAAATGATTCCAGGAATGGAGATCAATACGCGCTTCAGGTCGCCATTTATCCAGAATTTTCCTGGCCCTTTGCATCGTTATGTGATCCAGTGCCGAATCATCGATATAGACCCCATCGATGCCGAGTTTCTTACACATCCAGTTCAATCCTTCTAGGTAAAAATTGTTCAATCTGGAATCTGGCGTGGTGATCACTGACAAATCCTGGCGACCTTTGTAAGGTCCCTCGGTGAATGTTGTTTTCCATGCGGGAATAAAATTATCCTTGAAATTATCAGTCAACCACTGGTCTGGCCCATTTGGATTGATGACTGTTTTTGCATCTTTACCTGGTCCGGGAAAAATTATTTCTCCATCAAGACTGCGCATGGCCCAGATCTCCGGCGTGTTCACCGTGAGCTCCCGGGTGGTGTAATATACTTTCACGCGGATACTATCAGCATGTGCCTGATTTATGAAATGCTGAAGCGGCGGAACATTCTGCGACATGTAGGGGTAATTGATGAAAGGATTGATATCTTTCCGGTGATGTATGTTGATGATATTTGCTCCGGATTTTTCAGCTTCTTCAATGTATCCGGCGCTCACATCAGTCTTGGAATTGTGATAATAGCGATCACCAAATTGAATGTTTTTGCTGATGAGTTTTACTGGCGTCACCAGTAGTTCAAAGTCATATGACAACTGGTCCCCTTTTTTCATGGTCCGTTCCCCGGAATACGCTTTCAACAGGGTACGATTTTCTTGTGTGCTGATGTCCACCCCACCCTTTTCACCATTTCCCCACGAATCCGGCAGGTTCAACTGGTCAAACTCATAATAGACATTGACCAATTGCCGGTGATAATTGGCCCCTTTTAGCTTGATCCTCAATCCTCCATTCACACTTCCAACCCAGACAGCATCCTGACTTTTTGATTTCACATCCCACTTCCAATGCCAGATATCCGGCCGCAAACCTCCCTCTTTATTCATACCCATCATGTACTTTGACAGTCCAGTTTGCATCGGTACTTCGAGCCTTATATCCTTGACAGTGATATTATTCTTCGCTGTTAACTTCAATCGATAGTTCATAAATCCATCGAACTCGGCATAAGCAGTAACAATCAATGCCAGATCCTTCGCTTTATGCGTGACAGACCATTCCACTTTGGCTGGAGTTACTTGATGAAATAGCAGTTTGTCTGGTTTCAGGGTGATTATCTTACCATTAATATCTTCGACGATGAACCGAACACCATCCGAAAGAATTGGCTTGGATGTTTGTTCAAGATGCTCATTATCCGACCCAAAAAAGCTGTTGATTTCCAAAGGTAAACCTGAATCTGATAACTTAATTTGTCTCCCCAGAATGTTGATCACATGCTTATTGAGTATGACCGGTGTGTAGCCATTGGTAATGCTGTCGTTCCGGGCAATGGTGGAATTTAACCATGCCAGTCTTGACAAGCGCCAGTCATCATCAAATCCCTGATCTTTCAGTACAGCACCATTGGCATCAAAATGTAATTTAATGACCGTGGGCGGTACATTTGCGGCGGACACTGTAATATGCCCTTCAAACCTGCCATTTGCCTCTTTCGGAAAATGGACCCCAAACCAAAGCGGTTGAACATGACCCCTGGATACGTTGACTTCCTTGGTGAAATGTTGCCCCGCATCATCGATGCCTTCGAGATTGAAACAAGTGAATGCTGACGCCGGGATCACAATATTGCCTGTCAGGTCAGCGTATTCAACCTTTATTTTTTGCAGCGTCTGCTGAACGGCATATACACCAACCTGAAAAACAAAATATTCATTGGGTTGTGCCTTTGCCGAAAAGGCGGTCAAATCCTCTCTTTTTCTTTTTGTCCAAATCTGTGGTATATCATCCAATAAACGGATGGAATTTTCGCGTGATTCCGGAAATGTGAGATACACTGCGCTATTAAAGTGAGATAAAAATTCAGCTTTGGATACTGTTGTTGCCGGCTGGGACATTGCACTGTTCTCAATGCCAATATTGCCGGAGTGCAATGTTTCCTGTAAGGTATAATCGTCAATCATTTTTGATTTTTGCTTCTCCTGTCCAACAGCAACATAACCCGGCATCACAAACATGACGACCATGATCATCACAAAGACATCGTTGAGCGTTCTCATTACCATTCCCGATCTATTATGGTTCCCAAAATTATTGATATTGAATTTGCACATTGGTCTTTCCATATTTTGTTTATTTAATTTTTAATGCCCCAGGTGCTAGTGGGTTTAGACTTCATCCAAAAAGTAAAGAGGAAATTGACGTTGTTTTTCATAATTGAGTTGCCAGTTTCAGGCCATCTTACAGGATTAAAAATCTTAAAAAATCCAGTAATCCATTTTTCTAATTCAGGGTTTTCTTCCCGCTTATTGGTTTTGGTTCTGTCTGATGCAGATCAAAGATGACTACTTCATTTTGACCTTTTTTAAGGAAGTTTGCCGGACAATACAATCTATATTGCGGGCCAATATTCCAATATCTGCCCAGATTATTCCCATTGACCCAGACCACTCCCTTCTGATAATTACTCACATCAATATAGGTATCGGCAGGTTTTTGCAACTCGAATGTGCCTCTATAAAATATTCCGGGTTTTTCCGAATTGATTTTCCCTGGCTGAAGCTGCTTGATATAATTTTCATCCATGGGCAATTTGTATACTTCCCAGTTCATCAGGGTCATCCCATTCAACGTAACACGATCTGTAATGCCTTTACGGTCGATCATCTGGGCGGCGAAATTGATTCTGCCCATCCCTTCTACCAGGATCTCCAATTCCGGAAACGGCACATCAGATTCCGGCAGTGCCAAACTCATTTTTCCTTCCCTCCGATCAAGCGGGCCCACATATTTTCCATTCAAAAACACCGTGGCATAGTCGTGCAGATCAGTAACAACCAGATTGCCGCTTTTCCGGCCAATAAGTTTTGTCCGGTATAATATGAAACCATAGTCTTGTCCGTAGGCTTCAAAAGGTTTAGGTTGTACGGACGTTATCCCTTCAGGCAAATTGTCCCAGACTGAAGTATAAACGGTCATGTCAATATTCGGGAAACTTATTACCGGCATGGATTCCGGAACCTTAGGCAGCTTCTTGTCTTTGGGTAAATAAGATTGCAATACATTGCGCAGTGCATAATATTTGGGGGTGGGCCTGCCCTGCTCATCAATCGGCGCATCGTAATCGTAGCTGGTCACATCAGGTTCGTATCCTTTGCCTCCGGAATTAGCTCCGGCTGTAAAGCCAAAATTGGTGCCCCCGTGGATCACATAAAAGTTGAAGGATTTTTTTTGGTCCATCAGAAACCGTACTTCTTTCAGCAAACCAGCCGTATCGGGGCGCACCCAATGTTCACCCCAATGGGTAAGCCAACCGGGATATGTTTCACTGCTGAATACAGGCACCCCGGGATTCATCCGGGAGGCCAGAACGAACTGTGCCTGATTTGTCCCGGGATCCAGACCCACGGCGCAACCAGGAACCGCCCCTGCTTCCAGCATGTAGGTCGTCGCACCATCACTGGTATAAAATGGAACATCAATGCCATTTTGCTGCCATATTTCCTTCAACCTGAGCAGATAATTTCTGTCATTACCATAACTGCCGTATTCATTTTCAATCTGCATCATGAGAATAGGTCCGCCATGGGTGACCAGGTAAGGCTTTAATATTTCCGCCAGGCGGGTCAGGTAACGTTCCACCGCTTGCATATAACGTGGATCCATACAACGGACCTTAATATCCGGTATGCGT
Source organism: uncultured Cytophagales bacterium (assembly GCA_963711495.1). GTDB lineage: Bacteria > Bacteroidota > Bacteroidia > Cytophagales > Cyclobacteriaceae > CAVQEK01. Next base: position 2,041,138 of record CAVQEK010000004.1, on the reverse strand, counting down.
AGCAGGTAAGGTGGTATACCACCGAATTCCCATTCGGCACAAACATAAGGCCCCGGCCGGATCAACAGCCACATCCCCTCTTCCTGAACTATTTTTATGAATTCTTCCAGGTTGTGGTTTCCCGAGGTAAAATCAAATTTCCCCTCCTCCGGTTCATAAAAATTCCAGAACAGATAGGCCGCAATGGTATTACAACCCATGGCTTTTGCCATGCGTATACGATGCCGCCAGTATTGCTCAGGAATTCGTGCCGGATGCATTTCACCACTGATAATTTGAAATGGCTTATTGTCCAGCAGAAATTGATCCTCCGCAAATGAGAATTGGTGTTTATCTTGTTGTGCGCTGGTTGTTCCCGAATTGAAAAACAATAGCACAGTAAAAATTAATGGAATGCTCTTCTTCATAATTTGTGTTTTTGGTCAAAATCGGCCGGAATTGTCATTTCAAATTTTTCTTCTGCATCGTTTTGGTCAATATTCAATTTTTCACGATCACTGTTCCCTCCTTGGTGATCTGAACTTTAATTTTAACATTATGCTTTACTTCAACCCGGGTCATATGACGAAATAAGTGGTCCGGCAAAGGTTTTTTCAGGGCTGCTGAGTTTTCGGCTAAAACGGATACCGACGCATCATATGGTGTTGGATTACTGATTTCCAATATCAATCCTTCCTGGTCTTTTCCTATCTTTTTTACACTGACATGGTCGAAAGTATAGATAAGATTTTTGTCCGGCACGACATAGATCCCGGGGATTTCAACTGTGGTCAACAACACTGCCAGCTCACACCACGAAACAGAGGACCAGTGCAGATTACCAACCGCATCTTTTCCTTCCCAGTCACTGATATTTACCCGCTCATTGATATATCCGCCTATATCATTTCCGACAGGCCGATCTTTGGTTGACATGAACTCCAGAATATTGTGGCTGATATCTCTGAGCAGCGAAAGATAATGTTCATTTCCGGTAGCCCGATAAAGTTTTAATAAGGCACTGCATGAAGAGGTGCAAGCGCCGGGCGCAGCATGTTTATTTTGTGTACTGGCCCATACGGCCCCCGCTGACCGGGCCTTACATTTGGCCAGAGCACTATTTTCCGGAAATTCAAAATCATAGGAAACAACCCAGGAGGAAAATAATGCAGCCATGTCTTCCGCATGATTCAGCCATACTTTTTCTCCTGTGCAATCGTATAGTGTCATCAACGAGGTTAAGAGCGCAATAGCAGATTCACTATCGGGATTTTGAAGGATCTCTCCAGGGCCACCGCTGGTGTAGCCTTTCAATACATCGCGCTGATAATACATTTCAGCCGCCTCCCTTGCAACCTGTAAATAATGATCATGGTCAAAATAGCGCGCAGCCAGCGCCAAACCTGCCGGAGCCATCGCTCCTGCGGTGGAACCACCTACAATCAATTCTCCCGTTTCAACATTCACAAATTGGCCAAACTGTCCATAGTGATCCCATAACTGTACAAAGGCATCAGCCAATTTCCGCAAGCCCTGCTGCTCTTTGACTTTGATCAATGTGGCTTTGCCTTCGCTTTTTAGCAGATCAAATTCATTTGTCAAATAGTACAGGGCATCGGCATTCTTGCGAACCATGGCAATATATGGCTTGTCCCTGGCTTCAGCAAAATCATCTCCGTACAACACACCATCCTTATAAATGCCATAAAAAAATCCGGAGGGCCCCTGTACATGATCGAAAGCGGTCTTCAGCGTTGCCAACGATCGCTGGAAACTCTTTTCACTTCCTCCCAACATCAATGGATAGGGCTGCATAAGTCCTCCAACCCATCCGATTTGCATATGCCCGGGAGGCGTATCGCCGTTGCCATTTTTATAATATTGACCTTTTTCAAACCAGCGTTCGTTATTTTGAATGGCTTCTTCCATGTTAAAGGCAGTGCTGAAAGGTGTCCGTTGGACCAATTGATTTTCCCCTGACAATGCCTTCCTATGAATAAAAAAATACTTCAAAAAACCAGGAATATTGTCCGCGTGAAAAACATTCAGGATGAAATCAAGGGAAACCCGGTCATCGGGCTTGAAGCTTGCTCCTCGATCATCTGAATTTCTCAGCATCGTTCCGCCAGCTTGTCGTGTCCTTACACCGGGTGCGCTGATCACCAAAGAAGCAAAGCTGCGGCCTTCATTTTCTTCAATAATGATGCCGTTAGGCCCATAAGGAGTCTTTTCGTTCATCAATAATAAAAATGAATCCCCGGTATCCGGATTGCAAAAACCAGCCGCGGGCGTAGCCGCATCGGTGGTCAGCAGCTCCATTTTGGACAGGCCGGGGTTCTTACTCAATCGAGGAACATCGGTAATGGTTACCGGCAAATCCACACGCTGATATTTCTTATCGTAAAAAAATGGCGGATAAGGCATTTTCAGGACTTGAAACCGGTTGCCATTATAGGCCGCCGAAGGTACAAAGACATAATTGTGTTCAGACCAATTACTAAAATCAAAAACCAGGGCAACTCCGGCATGCTCAGCCTGACCTGATTCCAGTTCGAAAGAAATATTAAATGGTAATTGGCCTTTTTCATTAGATACGCCCGCAATCAACTGAACATCCCAAATCCCGGTATCGGTCTTTACTTTGCCACCAAAGCCCTGATTGTGGGGTTTTAACGTTACCGGATATTTTGCAATAAGCTGGTTGCTGTCATAGATGCAGATCGATGGCCGTAAACGTCCATCGATCTGTTGCAACAGATTCTTATAAACTTCCCCATTGAATGGTCTCTGATCCAGCCAACTGTGTGAATCTCCGGCAGACCTTGTGTAATTCTTCGTGGTACCGGTTTCACAACTTCCGATGAAAAGGAGAAACAAAGCGAACGTAAGTAAAACAATACTTCTTCCGGTTTTCATGTGTTACTGATTCAAAGTGCATCAAATTTTTTATCCGTGGATTTTATGCCATTTTATTAAAAATATTAAGGCAATTCCTTAATCCTCAGATTTCTGAATTTTACCGCTGAACCATGACCTAAGAAACCTATATGGCCGGTTTTTCTCATTAACCCCGGGTGTTCTTTATGGTCCATCGTACCATTTTTACTTGCTTCATCAATGTTTCCATCGACGATTACATGACCATTCAGGATCACTTTCACATTGGGGCCATTCAGGACGACTTCTTCACTATTCCACTCGCCAACAGGATTTAAATAACCTCGTTTTGCCGGGATCACACCATAGACCGAGCCGTGGTATTGATACGGTTGCAGATTGGCATATATTGCAGCAGTATTGTCGAGGATCTGCAATTCCATGCCCACGTATGCGGCATCGCCTGATAATGGTGCGCGCACCCCCAGGCCATTATTGGCGCCCGGAGTCAGTTGAAATTCAAATCGCATGATAAAGTTCGCGTATTCATCTTCGGTATACAGATTGCCATGCCCTCCTTCACCAGTTTGAATTACTATTTCTCCATCTTCAACTTTATAATCTGTTTTGTTGCCAGTCCAGCTATTGAGGTCTTTACCATTGAAAAGTTGCCTGAAACCATCCTGCTTTTCCTGATCGGTCAGCATGTTGTGATCCTCGGTCTGAAGTTCCTTTATATAAATATCCCGGAACCCCAGGTTAGTGCCATGCGCCTGAAGTTCGATCTGTTCTACCGGAAATACGGGCTGGCTGTGATCCCAGTAATTTTCCAAAACCTCATGATCGACCACCAGTTCGCCATTTAAATACACGGTAACCTTTTCTCCTTGCATGATAATCCGAAAAGTATTCCAATCGCCCACGGGATTGTCAGCCACTTTTAAAGGCGTACTTCTATGCTTGCTGTTGTTGTACAATCCACCAGAACCAACCTGAGCACCAACTTCAACTCTGGAAGTATCCCAGATCTGAACCTGTGGCGTGCCCCTCAGATAGATCCCGCTATCACCATTTTTGGTGATTCTCCAGTCAACCAACAATTCAAAATCGCCATATTTCTTATCGGTACATAAATTGGCGCCTTCTCCATCAAACCACATTGCCCCTTCATGCACACTCCAGTTTTTCCGCATTTGGTCATCGGCTTTTTTCTGTTCCTCCGCAAGTGTTGACGGATCCATGCTAGCGCGCGTTATCGGATTACCTACCAGACCTTTCCATCCACTGAGATCCTTGCCATTGAACAAAGACACAAAACCAACTTCCTCCGACATTTTATCGAGGTATTTTCGAATGTTTTCCTTGTCATAATCACTTTCCGGTCCACTGATCACACGGATAACCTTATGCAATGCCGATCTTACCAGTTCACCGTCCAGGCCCTCATCGTCACCGGAAGACGGTAACGCGATATTCATGACTGCATGCGCGGCAGTTTGTTGCAGTTCTGGATTATCCAGCATTTGCGAAGCAAACAGGAAAGCCTGAAATGTCTTCAATTTACCTATTTTCTCCAGGGCTGTTTTTTGAAATTCAATGGTGGGAAGGTCGGCATAAATTTTCCTGATCAATAACAATTGCTCTTCATCAGGTATGTTCAAATCAGACACTTGATTCAGATAGGCGGTTATCGCTTCATTTTTTAAATCGGAATATTTTTCCGATGATATGATATCAAATAATTGATATATCGATGCAACACCTTTCCATTCACACAAAGCTTTAAATGCTGCCTTTCTAAGATCCTCCTTGTCTGAATTAAAATAATCCATGATACTGGCAAAAGATTCCTTACCGCCCAATTCCGGTAATATCTCAATAAAATATTTCTTTTTATCGGTGCTAAGCGCTTGAGCAGCTTCAATGAACTGTTTACGATTATCGCGGGTATTGAACTGCTTTGCAATGGATAAAAGGGCATTTTGAATGGCATGTATTTCCTCATTATTATCGGTAGATTCTAGCTGTGTGAACAACCTGTTAACATCAGAAATGCCAGCCAGGCTGGCCAAACCATTCCATGCAGCAATCCGCACAGCACGGTTGGGATTTTCGGTTTCTTTGAATACTACTTCTTTATAGCCCCCGGCCTTTCTGGCAGAAAGCACTTCCATCATGGCTATTTTCGCCATATCATTTGAGGCGGGAAGTAACTGGCCGATTTTCGGAAGCGCCCGTTTGGGGTCCTGCTGCATCATAATCTGCGTCAATGCATCGATGACTTCCTGATTTTGAGTATCATAACATGTCAACAGCGGATCAAGTGATTCATCCGGATTGATCTTCATTACGGCATTCATCGCGGCAATCTTAACAGGAACTTCATTATGATCCAGAAACTTCAGCAGCGGTTGCAATGAACGCTGATCAGCCCTACGCCCCATCATTTCAATAATTTCTGCCTGCTGAACCGGCGGGTATTGATCCAATGTTTTCAGCCAGGAATTCGTGATTTCTTCTCCTTGCAACTTTTCAGCCAATTTCAATGCTGCTTCCCGGTACTGGAGGTTGTCAGATTTTACCGCTCCCTGTATCAATGTCAGAGGATCCCCAATCTGGTGCTGAACTAAAATGCTCAAAGCCTGAGTTTGTACGTTTACCGGCCCGTTCTGCATCAATTTTTCACAAAGATGTTTAGCCCCATCGGTGTTGCCATCAACCGCGCACTTTTCCGCATAGAGGAGATAGGAAGCGGTGGCATTTGTCGGGTCAAACCCGTAGTGGACTGTGGCTGCCGCTTGATCCAGTACATTCTCTGAACGCTTAGAGCCAAAAGTGGCCAATGCATGGAGGCAAGCTTTCCTCAATTCCAGGTTGTCTGTATTTACCAACTTACTGATTTCTTTTTCTGCTGCGATGAATTTCAGATCTGCCAGCGCCTTCACGATGGTGCTTTGATTGTCAATACTGTTGCCCTTCAGTGCCCTTTGTAGTGCTTTTGCAGCATTTGGAGAACCTATGGTATTTAAGGCCTGCGTTGCCGGCTTGCACAATTCATCATTGCTCAGATATGGCTTTAAAATGTCAATCACTTCATCCCTACCTACCATTTGAAGTTGCTTGATCATAAATGTTTTAAACTCCACATCATCTGTTTGTTCCAGGGCTTTGGAGTAACCTTGGGAAACCATCAGTCTTTCTTCATCAGCACCGTCCCGGGTAACATATTTTGACAAACTGCCCAAAGCAAACCTGACGTTGGTATCCTCACCAGTTCCCAAAGGCCGTAATCTTGCTGTCAAGTCTAATAATCCTTTTTCACCCAGGGCAACCAGCCGGGCCATTTGCTGATCACAAATGGCTGAATTGTCAGCGGGCATCTCTGTGAGTATATCCGCAATCCTGGTTTCAAAAGTCTTTTCTTCCTGAGGGATGGAATTGGCCGTATTATCCTGGGCCATTGCCAATACCTGAAAAAATAATATGACTATAATGAATGATGTAATTTTTTTCATTTCAACGATTTTATAAAAATTAATATTAAATAACCCATGAACCTCTGGAAGGCTGATTGACCAGCCGATTGGCGCCATCATCATTGATGAACGTTTGGCTAACAGGATCGAAATGCAGTGTCCGGCCCAATCTCAATGCTATTTTTCCAAGGTTCACAATGGTACACGATCGATGACCATTTTCTTCATTCAACGCAAATTTTTCTCTTTTTTTGACTGCCTCGATAAAATCGGTCACTTGCGGTGCGGGATCTGGCATCGATGCAATTTCATTCTTGAGATTTGGAATGTCTGATTCCAGCCCTTTGTACAATTTGCCATTCGGACCCTCCAGAAAAGCAGCATCTTTATCTCTATTCTCACCGTCCAAAATTATTTTACAACCATCATCGTAGGTATATTCAATCCTTCGCCATGAACCCACCGCGTCATAATGCTGCTGGGGTGCATCCACCTCGACTTTTATTGGACTGGTGTGATCTTTTCCCAAAAGATATTGCACCGGATCCAGATAGTGCTGACCCATATCTCCCAGGCCACCTCCATCATAATCCCAATACCCTCTGAATTTGGCGTGTACTCTTTCCGGGTTATAGGGTTTGTAATCTGCCGGCCCGAGCCACATATCATAATTTAGAATTTCAGGCACCGGCATGGGTTTGAGATTGGTCTTGCCACTCCAGTAAAACTTCCAGTTAAAACCGGTAACCCCACTGACCGTTGCTTTCAAAGGCCAGCCTAATACCCCACTTTCAACCACTTTCTTTATCGGTTTCACCGTGGTCCCGAAACCATAAAAAATGCTATCAAAACGAAACCAGGTATTGAGACGAAAGATCCTACCATTTTCCTGAACTGCCTTGATCACTTTAAGTCCTTCGCCAATGGTCCTGGTCATGGGCTTTTCGCACCAGATATCTTTGCCCGCCCTGGCCGCATCGATGGAAATGAGTGCATGCCAATGCGGAGGTGTAGCGATGTGTATGTTATCGGCTTGTGTTTTTACCAGCAATTCCCTGTAATCTTCATAGCCATTCACACCCTTACCACCCAGATCAAGTGCTTCTTTCAAATGCTGTTTATCGACATCGCACACATCCAAAAGCCGCGTACCGCCATATTTAAAATGGCCTTTGCCCATTCCTCCAACGCCAATAATTGCCTTGGTCAGTTGATCTGAGGGGGGCGTAAATCCCGTTCCGCCCAACACATGTCTCGGAACGATATAAAAACCGGCGGCAGCCACAATCGACTTACCAATAAAATCCCGGCGGTTGATTTTGTTTGTATTTTTTTTCATATGTAATCCATTTAGTTTAGGTCAATTATTTGATTTATAAACCATTTTTCATGGTTTCAGTATAACCTTGAGCGACATCATCGACTCAGTCATTTTTTAATTCCTTTCTGAATCCTTTCAACACACTCAATTGATCCGGACTAATTTTACCATCGCGGTAAACTGCAACATCAATTGACACCACACCAGCATGCGCATTGACAGCTCTTACATAGTTGATCATATAATCTCTGCTATATCGAACACCTGGGTCAGCCCAATGATTCCCCAGATATGACAACACATGGTACTGCACTCCATCACGCCACCGGGAATCGGGAATCTCTTTAAATTCGTTCTGTTCACCAGTGGTATAATCATCATTTTTCGTAGATGAATTGGACGATGTCATTTTTGGATTATTCAAAGCAATGATGCAATCCGGATTTCCCTCCCTCAAGGCATTAGCCAATATGGTCCATTTTTGTTCATTGTAACCAATGTGTTCATAACAACCATCTACCCACCAACCACTTACTTTATTTCCATAACGACGGCTGTATTCCGCTCCAACTTCAGCCCAGCGGGTAACATAGTCTGTACTTACTTTTTCCGTATAGCCCATGGCTTTGGCGGCACGATCATCTTGTCTCGGCCCATCTCCGGTCCAATAAAGCATGAGTTTGACGCCATATTTATTCAGGGATTTATACAGATCCAGCACCAAGTCTCTAGTTGAACATGCCTCTCCGGGTTTATAGCCGGTCACGGCGTCATAAGTTTTATTGGGAGCAATTAAAAAACGGGTTCGTTGCATCATGGTGAAAATTACATAACCCGCACCTGTTTCCGCTACCTGTTGCGCAAACAAATCGGTATCAAACCCATTTACACATTCATTCCATGAAGTCTTCTTACCGAAGCTGTTGGGTTTCTCTGGATTGTTTTGGAGATCTTCCAGGAAATGGACAAAGAGGCCAAAGCCTGCATCATGAAACCAGGCGGTTTTTTTCGCGAGATCGTTTTCCCTGTTTTTACAACCGTCAATGGTAATGAGCATCATCACGACACACCAAAAAATAATGAAAAAACCTTTTCTCATAATTTTAATACTTCATCGTTTAAAAAATGTACCCCTAAATGGTTTTCCCAACTCCATCAATGGTTCCTGCTGGAACTTACGACTTCACCGGCGTTCTTCATGCGCAATTCAATTTTCAAAGATGACTCCTTATGACCGTTAAAGTCACAGCTAAATTGGATGACATGATTGCCCTCGGAAATCATCCATTTTGTTGGATCCATGTTAATATGCCGGATAATGTGCCAGTTCTTATCGTATAAAATTGCCTGATCTCCACCGTTGTATTTCAGCACTTCTTCGGGCTGCATAGCCACATCAATATGTATTGTGCTGTGATTATCCATTTCCAGGATAATATTTCGGGCAATTGTATTTTCATTCGCTGTAAAAATGAAATTCAACGGTTGGGCCTGAAACTGATTTTCAAATTCAAAAGTTGAAAACGAGGGCTCACCGGGTTGTTTTTCCTGATAAGCATGTGAAAACCGTAGCACTTCATATTGATACAATTTCCATTGATATTCTGCCAATGGTTCTAACGAAAATTCGTTCTTAATTTTCTGCAAACGCCCCTTTTGTTCTTCGCTGAATGCACCGCTTAATCTGGCTGTCTCCCATTGCTTAATGCTGGTTAACAGCTCATCTCCCAACCCATTTTGCCGTGCTATTTCCGGAGAAGTTACCAATGCGAAGCCTGCGTCAAAACCCGCCGCACGTGCCAGGAGCCATTCGATATCTTCCAAGCTGGTTTGAGGTTTCATACTAAACCAACCTAACATTCCCGGCATTAAGTTCCTTCTGAAATAATCCTGGTTGAGCAAACGGTATTGCGTCTGGCTCTCTCGAAAACCCGCATACCATGGTTCTCCCCAGTTCATACGTGTATAAATATGCCAAAAGAAATGTCCGGGATTACTGGCATCATTGATCACTTTACCATGCAACTGCGGATCAAGGTGATCGTACCAGGTTTTAACAAAAAGTTGTCGTCCGTATTGTCCCATACCGCTGGCCCAATTTCCCTCCAGACCATCAAAGGAGACTTGCCTGAGTCCTGTTTCATTGTACAAATCGGCAATCCTTCGGGCCATTTCTTCTGATAATTGCATATTTCCCAGGAAGGTCTTATATCCGTGATCCATTAATTTACTGATCACATCACCCTTGTGGTGAGCAGTTGCCCTGGTACCAAAGGCCCCTCGGGTACAATCGGTCAATTTCCATGGGCTGCCAGCCGTAACATCAGCATATCGAATAATTTCTTCCCCCACGACAACCGAATGTAAATTGTTATTTTTCATTTGATTGAAAAAGGTGGGATCTTCAATGGCGATTTCTTTCGAAAATTCATCAATATCCGTGGTCAGTTTGCTGCTGCCTACCTTAGCTAATCTGGGATCCGGAACAGGAGTTACATATGGATCGTTGGTGGTAATGAAATTCGATAGCGTGTGCAATCCAAGACGTAGTCCCTGAGCTTTTGCCCTTTCAACACATCTTTTCATGCTTTCCCAATTGTCGGGGAATTCGCGCTCATTCAACTTAAAATGTCCCCAATTCTCAAAAGGTCCTCCATGATACAGGTATTTTAAGCCGGCTTTCTTTGTTAAAGCCATGGCATCGTCGAGATTTTTTTCACCAAAACTCATAATCAGATAGGATGCTGATGCCTCAGGATTGATTTTTCCCCAAACCCCATCAATTACAGGATGAGGTAATCCCTCCGCAACTTCGATTTTACCAATTGTCGCCAGTGCATCATCAGGTGAGCATCCAAAAAGCGCAATTTTGGAACCAATAACTCCTCCGTCCTCGAAAGCAGGTACCTGATATTTTTCATGATTCCAAACAGGTATAACCCTGGGTTTACTTCTGTCACGGCAATATGCCTGTAAAAGACTGCCAAATGATGTCGGTCTGGCTGTTTGGCCCCGGTAAAATACTTTGATCGAATCTGAAACATCAATCAAATCACTGGTGGCGAAAATATCATATGCCGGCTCCGTATCATCTTCATTGGCAGGATATCCTCCCAGGGTTTTGATATTCAATGCCTGAATGCCCAAGGCATAATCTTCATTTCTCACAACACCCACAGTTTCCCCAACCATTTTTTTAATGGTCGTGGGGTATGGCCCCCAAATGATCAGGTCCACATTATCTCTTGGAACAACATCGGTTACCTCAAAAGAAATGTAATCGTTGTTGGCCGCGTATTTAACTTTCACATTGACCTTTGAATTTGCATAATAAAGATCCAATGTATTGTCCGTATTCCGGCTCATTTGTGAAGGAGATTCAATCACTCCCTGGACCCTGATGGAGAGCAGTGAAGCCGACTCGTTTTTATAAAGAAAATCCTGACCTGTTTTGCGCTCGACCAATTCCTTAATATGGCCACTTTCATCGATCTTCAGTATCATGGAATCAGTCTTGAACGTATTATCCTGGGCACACGAGTAGGATAAAAAAACGGTAATGATCAAATAATATATATTTCTCATCATATCATTGATGTAAAAGTTAACAAACAATTTTTGTATACAGCATTGTTATTTTATTCCGGTTGTAAGGATAATTCATTGATTTTTTCTAAAATCGAATCATAGTCAATTTTGATGGTTCCCTCCCTGATTTCTCTTTCGAGCAAATCCATATCAGAAACCGTCATTAATTTTTCTTTTATCATTCGATATTGTGGTTTCCTGTTGCATTTGGTTCCCGGGATACCATACCAGTAGGTCATCATCGAATAAGCCAGGAGATTGTATTGATGTCTGATATCAACCCCGGGTGAGGCCTCCATATCAAATTTCAAGACCTCGTCGAATGGAATGATATCAAGTATCCTGTTGCGGAGGCAAATGTTGTAACCCCGAGGATTTTTCATGTTACCGTTTCTTACATTGGAACCAAATGGGATTGAAAATGTGTCTTTCCCAGTCGGCACCTCACCGCCAGCCCAGCCATAATAATCTTCCGTGCCCGTACCAAAATGAGCAGGAAATCTCCTTTGGAAGTCCTGTTCATTGATATAGATCTTTTCATCTCCTTCTCCCCACCATCCTGTACCCGGTGAAAGCACCGTGAGTGCGTCGCCCACCAATATTCCTTTGCCCTTGATGCCGATAAAATTCAAATCATAAAACTGGTCCCCTGGCAAATATTTGTAATCCACCCAATTGGCATGAAAATACATGGAGCGTTCATCCCATTGCCAGGGTTTTATTGCAATTTCAAAAGAAAAACTAATGGTTTCATCTGAATAGTTGGCCACTTCAATACGCGCATGATCGCGAAATGGCATGACCCAAAAACTTTCCATGTCGTTGTCGTGACCGGCCTTCAAATTTCTGGTATGGAAAGTATTAATCCGATCGGAACTGCAAAAAAAATCGCCAAGTGGGCACCAGACTGTAGTCTCTTTGTCGAAACTGATCCTGAACAAAACATTACGCAATAAACCGAAATTGACCGGTGAAGTAAAATGCACTTTGATGGATTGGATAACCTTTGGACCGCCTGAAATCAAAAAAGTCGCTGAATCATTTTTTTCAAGTCTTTGATTAAATCGACGCAAGTTTCCCAAATCTCCAGTTTCGTCGGATTGGGCTAATTGAATTCCTGCTTTTTCAAGGAGCGGTTCCAGCCGGTTGAACTTCTTCCGGGAGTAACTTTTTACTGAAGTCCCTTTCGCATATGCACGGTAATTGATGCAATAGTAAAATGGCTTTTGATCCAGGGTGATTTTACATCCTTTGGCAAAAGGAACAGGCCAATAAAAAACACCAGCCCTCGTGGTCGACTGGGCAAAAGGAGCTTTGACGAATGATTGGCCTGTTAAAAGTTTAATAAAATTTTCCACAAGAACCGGTTCCTTCCGGCCATCGAGGTAAATCCTGATTTGAGGCCCAATATGATTTGACAGGCTATAGTAAAAAAATGGGGTCCACATCCTGGTAATACATCCGGGTCCTTCATGTTCCAAAATCACATACTCCTGCCGGCCATTGATTACTTCTTCCCGGATATATCCGGTACCATCCGAATCTGCAAACCAACTTTTATCGGCTGGGTTTTTTGAAGCCCTGTTGTAACTGCTGGCTTGAAGACTCTGATACGTATTTATGGGGAATCTCGCAACTGCTTCAATATTCGACATCTCTTTTAAAAGAGATTCCATGTCTGCTGTCTCTTTTTTCTGCTGGCCAAATACAACATTGATGGTCATCAATACACTCCAACCAAAAACCAGTCCTTTAAACATCCTTTTAAAAGCAGGCTTTTTCATGTTTATTGACCTCTGCTTAAACATATTGACAAATACATCATCTTTCTAAATTGGCCTCTATTTTTTCGGGTTTACCAACAGATTTGAATTCAAAAGTAATTCGTGGCGCATCCTTTCCTGAAAAATTGCTTTGAACACTAATGTTATTTTGGCCGTTTTGCAGTTTTGGAATTTTTAAATCTGGTAATATATGTCGGTCACCCCAGGTTTTATTGCACAAATAGACGTCCTTGCCATCACAATAAAGCCTGTCGCCCGCCACCAAAGATTGATTAATATCCAACGATTGATAATCATTGACATCGAGATGGATCTTGGAAATTCTTGAACCGGCATTGGCTTCGTAGGCCTCAATGTAAGCATAAAATTGTAGTGGCTGTTCTTCATTAGGATTGATGAAATTGAACGAATTTTTAATGGGTTCGCCGGTTTGAACCATCCTGTATTGGTGTTCGAATTTATTGGAAAGAAAAATTGGGTAAAGATTCCAAACACCATCACCAGCCCGTTCAAGGTGAAATTCGTTTTTCGGATTCTCCAGCCTTTCTCTGATTTTGGGACCAAATGCCTTCGCTTTTCTGGCTTTTTGCCATTCTCGGATAGATTCAAACAATTGTTCTTTGAACCCATTCTCCTCAATACCCTGATCAACCCGCAACAGGTATCCTGCATCAAAACCGGCGCTTCTCGCCTGGATCCATTCCACATCTTCGAGACGAAATTCCGGATTTAAGGTGAACCAGCCAAGCATTCCCGACATCAGGTTCCGTTCAAAATATCGCTGGTTTTCAATACGATAGTTGACCTGACTTTGCCGGAGATCATTGTACCAGGGTTCTCCCCAATTCATAAAAGCATAAATATGCCAGTAATAATGGAAAGTGCCCGCACCGCAGGTTAAACGGTAGCGGTCCAGATTCTTGTACCACATATCAATGAATCTGGCCGCCCCGTAACAACCGTGACCAGTGGGAGATCCTCCACCAAAGCCATCGAAATCCATGAGATCAATACCTGTTGCATTACAAACCCTTGCCAATCTCAGGGCATATTTATCCTGAAGATGAATATCCGGATAAAATCCATTGTATGAATCGTTGATAAGTTTGTCAACCATTGCGGCCTCTTGATGTGCTGATATTTTTGTGCCAAACTGACCGCGGCGACAATCGAGTAACCTCCAGGGCTGGTCATCGGATACTTTGCGGTAAGCGATCAATTCTTTATCTATTTTTACCGTATGGGTCGACCCGGTATTTATGAAATAGGTGGGATCATTAATGTAAATCATAGAATCCTCTGGTCCGATGATTTTTGACAGTAGCGTACTTCCGGCTTTACACAAACTGTCGCTGGGCACGGGAGACACATAGGGATCATTGGTTGTTGTGAACATGGTAAGTGTATGAACCCCAATAGAAATACTGTCTTTGTGCGCTTTGTCTGTGAATTTTTGTATGTCCTCTGCTCCGTTTTGAAAACGTCTGGTTTTTAATCCAAAGTGACCCCAGCTTTGAAATACATCCCCGATATGTGCCAGCTTAAAGCCACAGGCCCTGGCATATTTCAATACCTGTTCAGGATCGCCTTCATTGAGCAAATATGCTTCTCCTATTCGCGATGACCGTTTGATCCACGCTCCATTAAAGACAGGGTGTGGCAAATTTTCACCCAGTTCGATTTGTTCAATTACATCCAATGTCTTAGGTTCCGGGCAACCAAACAGGGCGATAGCGGAACCTTGAAAATCGACGTCGATGGGTTCTACATATTGACGATCTTTTATTCCACCAATGATCCGGGGAATTCTCCGGTCCCTGGAAAAAAGACGTATTTCACTGCCATATGGTGTCTTGACTGCAGCGCTTCCCCGATAAAGCCGAACATAGTCAGGCATATCGCCATCGATGTTCACATTGATCTGAACCTTGGCACCAACTTTATCCTTTAATGAATCCGGCAACTGCTGTCCCGGCAAAGGATCTATGAAAAATCCACCACCGGCATCATCGCCATCATCGGGTATTCCTTCTATCGTATTGATGTCCAAACTTTGCATTCCTATTGAGAATTCATCGTTACGCACGACACAAATGGTTTCACCGATCTTATCCTGGATTGTGGTCGGATAAGGCCCCCAAACAATTGCCTGGATATCATGTCGCGATTCCAATGAAATTAATTCAAATCGGACATAATCTGATTTTGCAGACACCTCTACCACAGCCACCATTTTATCAGGAAAATGGAGGATCATTCTGCTTTCCTGTTCCTGGTAATCCATTGAAATGGGCGAAGTATAGACAGAATCTTTGTAAAGGGATAAGAATAGGCTGCGGATTGATCGGAAGGTAAATAGTTTTTTGTGGTGGTTAAATCGGTAAAACCAGTGAGAAATCCTCGTTGATCAACTCCTATATCAAAATACTGGGTTTTGAAATGCACTTCACGCTCCGAACATGCAGAGAAGAATGTCAAAAGAAAAACGAACAAAAGAATGTTTCTATTCATATCACTTGGAATGTCTAATGAAAAATATTGAATGGTTCAATTAATTAATTTTGACCTCAAAATGCTGACAAAGACTTGTTTTCGAAATCTTAAAAAATCATTCACAATCAGACTTTTGTAATTATTCAATTCAAAAAGTCAAAATAAGCAGCCCTGTCTAATCAGGGCTGCTGTATTTATCAAAATGTAACAACGATAAGCAAATTAATCTTAATAAAATACCGACACCATTTGTGTCTACAATGCCGGATTAAATGTGCCATTTTCCCAACCGGAGTTCTGTTGAAGATTGGGATCTTTTTCTATTTCGTCTTTCGGAATTGGGAAGAAATAATACGATTCCGGTGTATACATCACATCCTGACCAGCATTAAACAATTCTGTCACCGTATAATTAAAATCGGTAGGCAGAAATTCCTGATCTGAAGTCGGATCCAGTCCAGCTTTTAATTGGGCCAGCAAGCCATATTTATGTGTGCCATCCAATACGTCTAACCGCCGGGTGCGTCGCAAATCCCAAAATCGTTTGCCTTCGAATGTAAATTCGATATATTTTTCAAAATATAATGCGTCTCTAACTTCTGTCCGGGTCATTCCTGTTTTCAAACCGTACATGCCATTTGCACCAGGCTCAATACCTGCCCGTTCACGAATTTGTTTCAGCACGTTGATGGCTTCATCGGAATGTCCGGTTTCATTGGCTGCCTCTGCAAAATTGAATAATACTTCAGCGAAACGTATTTCCACCCAGTCAACGTCATTCAATTCCACCTCAGCCACTGGTAAGTCAATTTGAATGCCTTTCCGGGTGTAAAAACCCGATCGATAGAAAGACTCACCAGGACCAAAACCATCATCCAGACCGCCTACCTGGAGATCAGTATATTGACGGCGACCTTTAATCCCGCTTAACTCATAAATTTCTCCATTATATACAATGGTCGAATAGAACCTCGGGTCCCTGTTTTCCCAGAAATTTTGCGAATCATATGCATATTTTGTGGAAGAACCGGGTTGTAATCCATCAGCCATTGGATAAGATTCTACCAATTTCCATATAGGTTGATCACCTCCTGTACAATTTTTGGATTGACTTAACGGTCTTACACAATGTTCCTGACGGCCATTTGTTTTTACCGGATTGCTATAGACCGTAGCCAATATGACTTCCTTATTCCCCTCACTCATCCAAATGTCACTATAATTATCCATCAACCCGTATCCCCAGGCTTCCAGTTGATCTTTGGCCTGCTTGTTTACAGAATAAGCTTCCTGCCAATGACTGTTGTCATAGGGATTGTCCGGATTGAATTGCGGGCTTGCCATATACAACATCACCCTGCCTTTGAAGGCCATAACAGCAGCTTTATCAACCCTACCAAAATCATTTCCTGTATATTGATCAGGTAACATACCAATTGCCTGATCCAGATCTTCAAGTATGAAATCAAAACACTCTTGTGTGGTATTTCTCGGGACAAGAAGGTCATCCGTCAACAATTGCGGAACCTTAATGATTGGCACACCACCGTGGTAGACCACAGCTTTAAAATAATGCCATGCCCTCAGAAAATATGCCTGTCCTTTAATGGGGGTAGTGATTTCCTCGGACAAAGAACCCCCATCTATTTCGTTCAGAAGGACATTGATTTTCCGGATTTGCGTATATGGCCAATATTTGAATGCACTGTTTGAAGTCTGAACGGCCCCTTCACCCAGAATCCCCACAGATTCATCGGCATTATTACCATCATTTACAGGCCATCCCGGCAATGAAGACGCGTATAGATCAACCAGGTAGGCATTGGCCAAAGTCTGGTCATTCCAAACGTCATCAGGATTGTAAACTGACAAATTCTTTTTGTCCAAAACATTGTCTGAGCATCCATATAGATAATATATCAATGTCAGCACCAATAGGTATTTTATATTAATTTTCATGATTATGCTCTTTAGAATTTAATATTCAGACCACCGGTATACGATTTCATGATCGGGTAAGAATCGAGTCGGTCTTGTTCCGGATCGTATTCTTTGAATGCAGAGATCACAAATAAATTGACACCGTTGACAAATAACTGCATGTTTACATTATGCTCTGACAACCAGTGAATGGGGAGATCATAGGCAATGTTCAAATTCTTGAGCCGTACATAAGCGCCACTTCTTATCCAGAAGTCTGAAGGAGCCCAGCCAAATTCCTCCATACCCCAATCACCCGCTCTTGGATATGGTGCATCGGGTGTTTCAGGCGTCCATCGTTCTGTCCATAATTCAAAATATGGCCTGCCTCCAACCTGGAACACACCCCCAGTTGGATTATTTTGTGTTTTAACAATTTTGTCATATTGACCTACCCCTTGAAATAATACATCTACACTCAAACCTTTCCAGGCTAGATTCATACTTATCCCATAGTTAATCCTTGGAATAGCATTGTCTGAGAGCCAGGTTTGATCATTTGCATCAATGATGCCATCGGCACCTTCAGTGCGATTTGCACCCCTGATATCTTTAAATAACAAAACACCCAGCATTGGATCCCGGCCAAATTGTTTGAAATCTGACGGAAGGGCATCCAGCGTTGCCTGGTTTCGAATGATTCCTTCGGATAGATAACCCCATAATCTATTTTGAGGATGACCGATGGCACTTCTCCAATCTTCCAGACCCACCGGCTCGTCAAGTTTCATTACTTTGTCCTTCGCATAGCCCATGTTGGCTCCAATGGAATAAGTAACCTGCCCGACCCGATTAGAGTAATTCAAAGAAAATTCAAAGCCTTTAACATCTACTTCCGCATAATTTTCACTACTCAATGAAGCCCCGTAAGTTCCGGGGATCACCCTTATTCTCTGACTCAAAATATCATACCTGTGATTGTAGAAATAATCGAACTCCCCGGTTAATTTGTTGTCAAGCATGCCAAAGTCAACGCCGAAATTGTAGGCCAGCATTTTTTCCCAGGTAATATCAGGATTGGGCGGTGTTCCAGCCGTGATGCCATTATATAAACTGCTGCCAAATACATAACCGGAAGCCGGGACATAATTATACTGGTATTGGAATGCAGCCACATTATCATCACCAGTAGAGCCTACAGAAGCTCTGATTTTCAGATCATTCAATATGGGTATGTTATAAAAATTCTCTTCTGAAATACGCCAGGCCATGGAACCAGAAGGGAAGAAACCCCATCGCGTATCCTCAGGAAATTTGTACGATCCGTCATAACGGAATGAAAACTCTGCAATATATTTACCTCCGTATTCATAATGTGCTCTCCCGATCCACGAAGCACGACCATTTTCAGATTCACTTCCATTGAAATAGCGTCTTTCCGTATCGGTGGAAGTAGCAAATATTTGATCCACTTTTGTCGTCAATAATTCATTGGCCGAACCACTGAATTCTTTACCAACAAATCCCGCTTGCTCATAGACCAGTGTGCCGGAGATATCGTGTTTCCCAAAAGTGTTTTCATAATTCAGAAACCAGTCCAGTTGGTAGTTATCTCCATAATTTGCACTTTCATCAATGCCCTGATACGCCCTTGATAAATTGTGGATACTGATCTGGTTAGGATCTACAGGTCCCGGTACATAAGGATTGGTGGCTGAGGCCCTTTGAAAGGTGTAGGCTTTATTAAATAAGACAAAGTTCTTTTGGTTTCTGGAATCAAAAGAATAATTGGCCATTAGGCTGGTGCTTAACCCTTTCACGAAAGGAAGATCATAATCCACCCTAAAAATTCCATTAAAGGTATTATAAATGATTTTCCTGTAGCTTCCATCCGTTAACATCAACACGGGATTCCATCCTCCACTATTGATTGGTAAACCATTGACCTGATCGGTAGTGGGATTCCCCTGTTCGTCCACAAAATATGGATACAGCCTGGACCAGTTGAAGGTGGTTCTGTAAAAATCCGACAATTCAAATCCCTCACCGTTATCATTGTCATATGGCCAGTAGAAACGATCCGTAACACGTTTATTTCCACTAATATTCAGATTTACTTTTAAATCCTTGGTAATTTTGGCCGTGATGTTGGAACGGAAGTTATACCGGGAATAATCAGTATTGGTATAAGATCCTTTCGATGTATTTTCACCGATCATCATATAGTAGGTGATCATATCATTACCACCATTAACACTGAGGTTGTGTTGCTGTGAGGAAGGATCACGCCATATGTAATCATTCAGTTCATAATTTTTATCCTTAAAATAATCGAATATCTCCTGAGTGATGGGCAGTGGATTATCAAAAGTTGCAGCGTGATCATTGATGTATTCCAACTCCTGTGTCGCAGTATAGCGCTGCAATGGCTTGGTTGGGCTTACTGAGGTAAAGAACCCCTTATAATTAAATACTGCCTTACCAACCTTGCCTTTTTTGGTTGTTACCAAAACAACTCCGTTGGCAGACCTTGCTCCATATATTGCAGCGGTGGCAGCATCTTTCAAAAAGCTAATAGTTTCAACTTCATTGGGATCCAGTGCATCGAAATCCGCTTTGGTTTTGACTACATTATCAATAACATACAAGGGAGAAGTGCCGTGTAGTGACCCATTACCGCGAATCGTGATATTAGAATTGGAACCAACGAATCCCGATGTTTGAACAATGGTGACTCCGGGTGCCCTTCCAGCCAGTGTATTGGAAAGATTGGACGTTGGTATTGATTCAATTTCATCTGAATTTACAGCTGCAACAGATCCGGTAAGGCTCACCTTTTTCTGCGTACCATAACCGACTACTACAATTTCCTGCAAGGCATGAATGTCCGGATCGAGAACTACGTCGATTATCGACCGATTACCAATGGTCACTTCAACGGTTTGATAACCCACAGAGCTAAAGACCAAAATGGTCTCCGGATTTTCGGGAACATCCAGCTTATAATTACCATCGACATCAGTAACGGTACCCTGAGAAGTCCCTTTAATTACCACATTGATCCCCGGCATTCCCAGATTGTCTTCGGAAGAAGTAATCTTACCACTTATGGTTCTGGTCTGTACTTCAATCTCGAGGTCAGACTTCTTATTTCCAAACAATCCATCCTTCCTGTTTACATTGATGGTCTTGTTGATTTGCTTGAATTTTAAATCGGATGTTTTTGAAATGTCAAGTAAAATTTCTGCAACAGTAGAGTTCTTTTTGTTAATACTTACCCTTTTCTCATTTTTGAGTGTCTTCTTGTCATAAAGGAAATTATATTGTGTTTTTAATTCAATGGCTTTAAAAACTTCTTCCAACGTGGCATTGTTGACATTCAAATCGATAATGACATCGTGCACGCTTAGCTGTTGCTGAGCATTACCTTCAGCTGCCAATAGTACAGAAAAAGTAAAAATCTGTATAAATATTCCATAAAATGTGAGTTTCGACAACATGATTAGTAGTCGTATAAGTTTATTTTTCATAACTTTAGAAGTTTATTTCGTTAAACATTATTAATTGTTTAAAGAGCCCTAGCACGAAAACGCCATTTTCACGTTAGGGCTTTTTTCTGATTATGGTGGTCTAGTCATATTTTTAATATTTTGGGTTTATAAATAGATCTTTACATTTTTATTTTCTATCTCATAATCTATATTCTCGGCAAACTTCACCCCTTCCAATACCAACTCAAGACTTTCATTGTCAAATTTACCGGTGATCTTCCAATTATCTTCCGGCGTGCCATATACTTCAATATTGACAGCATACCAACGCTCCAGCGTTTTTTTGAATTCGTCGAAACCGGCATCCTGAAAAACCAGTATTCCATCTTTCCAGGCAATGTCTTGTTGACTTACCGGTTCTTTATTAATTACTCCTGAGTTTTCATTCAAAACTATTTTTTCACCAGGATTCAGATAAAGCGGTTTTTCCATCCCATCATTCATCTGATCAATGCGGACCCTTCCACTTTGGAGAGAAATCGATTCTTTCGGGTCATTGCCATAAGCCTTTACATCGAATTTGGTACCCAAAACCGTAGTAGTGAGGCGATTGGTTTTTACCTGAAAAATCCCTTTGCCTTTGGTCACTGTAAAAAATGCCTCTCCTTCCAGATACACAATACGATGATTCATGAAATCTTCATCATAAGCGATCTTACTTTCTGAATTGAGCCGAACGATTGAACTATCCGGTAACACGATGGTAGATTTCTGTCCCACAGGATTTATCTTGGTGATCACGTGGTTTTCCTGCAAAGACTCTGACTTCTGGTAAGCATTAAATACATAAAAAGATAACGAAATCAGGAAAACGAGGCTTGCCGCAATTTTCCACCAATGGTTACTTATCTTATTGTCAGCTTGCATTGATCTTTCATTCAATACCCTTCTTTTGGAATATTTTTCTGCGATCACATTACCCAGTACTTCATGGTAATCCGATTGATCAATGGCCGATTGCTTCATTTGGAAAGCCATGATAATCTCACGGGCCTGATTGATCATCTCAATTTTCTCCCGATTGCTCTCCAGCCACTTTTGCCAAAATAAATTGCTCTCAACAGTCGGTTCAGTGACCCAATTGATGAATTCACTGCTGATTAAAAAGTCTTCAATTTTATATTCTTCGTACTTCATTAGATATCATTACACCCTTACGTTGCCGGAAGTGTTCAAATGACATCAATACATCTGAATTTTTTTTAGGCAAGTAGCCAAAATGAAAAACAAATAGTCATCATGTTGTAAAAAGAAAATTAACAGTGATCAAAATAAAAGAAGTGAGATTGCTAATACCGGCAAAGTTTTAAAGGCCAATTTTAATTTTGAAATGGCCTTGTAAATCAAATTTCTGGCAGATTTAATGTTATCCAGTTCCATCAGATCTTTGATCTGGGAATAATCAATTTTTTGAAAAAATAAATAATATAATGCCTCTTTTTCGCGAGAAGACAGCTTTTCTATTGCTACAGCCAATTTTCTTTTTTGTTCCAATGTATTTTGATCGAATATTAAGTGGTGTTCGATGGACAATTCCGGATCAAAATCAAATTCATGGGATTCGAGTAAATTTTTCTTATAGCGCTGTTCTTTTCTGAGGTATTGCAAGATTTTATTTTTAACCGATTTCAGCAGGAAAAACTTTACCGAATAACGGATTGGAGGCAGATTAAATCTTTTAATCCTTAAATCAACAAACAAATCCTGAATGGCATCTTTAATCAATTCGGGATCGCTGGTAAATCTAAATCCATAATGGATTAGAGCATTAAAATAACGGTCATAAAGAATAATTAAAGCTGTGTCATTGCCTCTTTTCAATTCCTGCCAAACGGTGTTGTCTTCCATCAACGCATGTCCGTCTCTCATACCCATTTTCCGGGAGTCGATTTGATCCTCTAAATCGTTCGATAAAGTCAGATTTTTGTCTACGCTTCCTGGATCATTTTTTATGGAGGACATCAGATCTCAATTAATACAGGTAATTTAATCATTTCCGGGATCAAAATATCATGGAAATTCAATGTAATTTGTGATGGAAATTCAACTTCAAATCAAATATAAAAAAATCTTTCAAGATTTTTGTGTTCGGAAACGGATTATTTGTGTGCGCACACAAATTATCCGTTTCCGTTTTAAAGCCTCATTTCTTAAAATAAAAATTTTGTCGTTTTACTGGTCATTTTATCAATTATCTCAATTATCAGATCAATCTTTAATTTGAGATGTTATCGTGCCAGGATTCCCAAAAGTTTAAACTCCGGGGTATAAACCAGGATACAGTTGGTCCGTAAAATTGATGTTTAGATTGATACATTGCATTTGTATTCCTGCGCCATTATATTCAATGTGTTAAATTATGACTTTATCTCCAGCACAATTTGCAGATATCTGCCCAGCTTCCCGGAAGGAAATCCCTGGCGCTTAAACCATAGAAGGTACTCAATGGGCAGATCTATCAAAGATCTACCTTTAAATTTTCCAAAAGGCATTTTATAGCGCTGAAGTTCTTCCCATTCTTTTCTTGTTTTCTCCGGATCAAAAGCGTTTTCCATTTTTTAGTTTGCCGTTGATGGTGATGTCTTTATATAAGTACTTTAATATCAGTTAAGTTGACTGAATCATAGTATACTATTGTAATACCATCAACAATACTCGAAATATTTTCACTAAGTTTTATTATCGAGCGAAAAACCTTTTCATATTTGCATCGTTTCTCCCTTATAATTTAAGCCATTTATGATTCAAATCATCAAGATCTCAACAAGGTATTTATTCCTTTTCTCATGGTTAATCAGCTTTAATACCAGAGCCAACAGCCCGGATATCAGCAATCTTCCCATAAAAGAATTCGATACCAATACTGAAACCCAGCAATTTGTTATACTTTTTACCGGAGATGGTGGCTGGAAACCACTCGTTCGTGAAATGGCTGATTTTTATCGAAAAAAAGGTATACCAGTGGTGGGCTTGGATGTGCAAAAATATTTCTGGGATAAAAAATCACCCCAGGAAATCGGTCAGGCTCTGGAAGGCATCATCGATCATTATAAAGCTCAGTGGAATAAAAGCGAATTGATTTTAATCGGTTATTCCATGGGTGCTGAGGTCCTCCCATTTGCAGTTAATCAATTGAAAAACCAATCTGACATCAACCTCATAAAAAATATAGTGCTTATCGCTCCCAATAGAAATGTTCAGTTCGAAATAAAGCTGATTAATTATATTAGCACGCCAACAGAAGGTCAACCTTTGCTGCCCGAATTGAAAAAACTGAACAAACCGTTGGTACATATTATTTGTGATGACGATCCCAATGCCCTCTGTAATGAATTGTCTTCGAAGGATTGGGACTCACGCGAAGTGGATGGAGGGCATCATTTCGGTAAAGATTATGATAAGATCAACCAGACAGTCTGGAATATGACTGAAGGTCATTGAAGGGGAATGAGCAAAATTATTGGCTATACCAAACGACAGGCGGCAAGAATATACAATATTCCTGTTTACACTTATCTTCCAAACCATCCTTCAATTCAGGTTTGATGATCGTATATTGCCAGTTATAGTTCCATTTTGCATGAAGATTTTACTAACCAAGGTTTATTGAACTAAAGGTTTAATGAGCTATAAATATCACACTTCCATAGAACTTGTGATAAAGTCGTAAAAATCATTTCCTGATATCTTTTTATAAATTATGCGGAACGTTTCAATCTCGGGGATTAAAAGATTTAGGAGGTACTTATGTCGTTTTTTTAGGTCGATTTCTTATATTCACCATTTGTCGATCAGCACCTATATCCTGCATTTTCTGGACTTTTAATGATATTTAAATTATTGAATCCTAAAACAAATTGTAATTCATGGTGATTCAAAAATCTGTTTGCGAGAACAAGCTATTTGTGATCGTACACAATAAGTTCTTTTGATTGCATTTTCAAAATTTGATACTTAGCTTTACCCTGTTATCTATATCATTCAGGCATGGAAAAGAAGAATTACACCATAAAAGATATTGCCCGTCTTGCCGGAGTTTCAATTGGTACGGTTGACCGGGTTTTGCACAATCGCGGTAAAGTATCTGAAAAGTCCCTATTGCGAGTCCAGGAAATATTAAAGGAAGTTAATTATCAACCCAACCTGATTGCACGAACGTTAAAATCCGGAAAATCCCACAAACTCATGGTGGTTGTGCCTGAATATCAATCGGATGATTACTGGCGTCAATGTAATCTTGGCTTGGAACAAGCGATATCTGAACTTGAACCTTTTGGAGTTCATGTAGATCGTATTTTTTTTGACAGCAGCAGTCCGGATTCCTTTAAAAAAAGTGCGATGAAAGCATTGCAAAATGATCCCGAAGGATTGCTCATTGCACCATTGTATTACAAAGAATCACTGGATGTTTTCAGTGCCTGTCATGAAAAGAAAATTCCGTACATTACCATAAATACTGAGATTGAAGAGGTTAATTCCCTCAGCTTTATTGGGCAGGATCTTTGGCAAAGCGGCAGACTTGGCGCACGATTGATGCACCTCTATTTAAAGTCTCCTAAAAAAATCATGATCATTCATGTTGATGAAAACCATGATAATGCCCGCCACCTGATGAAAAAAGAAGAAGGATTCAGGGCTTATTTTGAAGAAAAGTACGCTGAAAAGATTCAAATCAATACCATCGATATCAAAAAGGATTCGGAACAGATGATCTCCGAATTGCGCACTCAGTTGATTGATGACCCTGAAAATTGTGGTATTTATATAACCACGTCAAGGGCAGACACACTCTATGAATTTCTAAAAGAGATCAAAGGGAAGAGTTGTGTGGTGGGTTATGATCTTGTTAAACATAATATTGAATTCTTGAAAAACGATATTATAGATTTCATTATTCATCAAAATCCCAAGAGACAAGCTTACCTGGGTTTAACCTATCTTGTGGACCATTTAATTTTCAAAAAATCGGTGCCAAAGAAAGAATTACTTCCCCTGGATATTATCATGAAAGAAAATCTTGAATCGCATTTGATAAAATAAGAGATTATTCAGGCATTAATAAAGCCCAGACCTATTTTACCCTGGACATTATAACTTGCTGCCTTTTATCTGCTACAAAAATCGATATCGTACAAATGCTTCGATTGCCTCGTATTCAGTCATGCCCAGTTGATCAAACAATTTAGCAGTCACGTGATTTCGATCTTCTGCCCGCTGCCAAAATTCACGTTTATCTGTCCCTGGAAAAACCGGAGAATCTTTCTGTGACTGATGTTTAAAAATGGCTCGTCTTTTTTTCATCAATTCCACCGGACTAATTGGTACAGCCATTTCAATTTCTTCAATATCCCATTCATGCCAGGCCCCCCGATACAGCCATAAATAACAATCCTTAATCCAATCACTGGTTTTCAAGCGATCCAACGCTGCAAAAACTGCATCGAGGCATACTTTGTGTGTTCCGTGCGGATCTCTCAAATCACCCGCTGCGTATACCTGATGTGGCTTTATGGTTTCTAGCAGGTCGTGAACAATAATAACATCTTCCTCTCCAATGGGTTTCTTCTCCACGGAGCCGGTTTCGTAAAATGGTAGATTTAAAAAATGAATGTTTTCTTCTTTGACGCCAAAATATCTACAAGCCGCAGTTGCTTCACCTTTTCTAATAAGTCCCTTGATGGTTCTGACAATGGCTACATCAGTATCCCCGGGTTTTTTCACTTGGATTGCTTCAACAATCTGCTGGTGCAACGCCTGCATATCATCCGTCTCGGTTCCTATAGATCGATTGAAATCAAATACAAAATCCGCAAATCTTCGGGCATCATCGTCGTGCACCGCAATGTTGCCCGAAGTTTGATAGGCAATATGCACATCGTGGCCTTGTTCTACCAGACGTAGAAATGTCCCCCCCATAGAAATCACGTCATCATCGGGGTGCGGGCTAAAAATGACCACGCGCTTTTTGGCCGGGAACGCCCGTTCGGGCCGGTTCTTATCATCCGAATTTGGTTTGCCACCAGGCCAGCCGGTGATGGTATTTTTTATTGAATCGAATATCTTTATATTCAGATCATAAGAATTGCCATAATAAATCAATAAATCTCCAAGGTCGTTATCCCGATAATCTTCATCAGTAAGTTTCAATATTGGTTTATTGAGGAGTTGGCTCAACCACACCACAGCTCTTTTGGTCAATTGCTGATCCCATTTGCATATGCCAACCAACCAGGGGCATTTTACGGCTGTTAGTTTTGATGCAGCCCACTTTTCCACATACACTTCTGTATTGGCATGATTCTGTAAAAATGATGCCGGCACTGCTTCCGTGACTGGACCCTCAATCGCCTCTTTAATGACATCAGATTTGCGTTCACCCCAAGCCATCAAAATGATCCTACGCGCCTTTAAGATTGTATCCAGTCCCATGGTGATAGCGCGAATCGGTACGAATTCTTCTTTGATAAAATCATCCGTCGCATCATAAATAGTTTGCGGAGATAGCTTAACGATCCTAGTCCTGGTTTTTACAGACGAGCCGGGTTCATTAAAACCAATATGCCCTGTACGACCAATGCCCAATATTTGAAGATCTATTCCACCATATTGATGAATTTTGATGTCATAAGCCCTGCAATAAGCGTCCAGTTTTTCCAGGGGTACCGAACCATCCAATAAATAAATATTCTCTTCTGGTATATCAATATGACGAAACAAATGTTGGTGCATGAAATTATAGTAGCTCTGTGGGCTCTCCGGCGGCATGGGATAATACTCATCAAGATTAAATGCCACTACATTTTTAAAGCTTAGCCCCTCCTCTTTATACAATCTTACCAGTTCGTCATACAATTCTATTGGGGTAGTTCCGGTAGCTAAACCTAAAACTGCTGGTTGATTGTCTTGCTCCTTTTCCCGGATCAACGTTGCAATTTCCTGCGCTACCTTGGCAGCGCCAAGTTCTGCCGATTCAAAGATAATGGTCGGTATTTTTTCAAAAGATTTAGCCTGGTAATCTAAGACGCTCATTGATATTGAAGTTTAAACTTATCGACACAAAAATAGATTTTTATTAGAATTAAATCAAGATTTTTAAATATTTGTTAACGTACACATCCATTATGTGCACGGAAACATCAAAATATTGGGGATTATTTTATGCCTCTGGATTACATGTAGCATTCTTTTAAAATTAATGAATAACATTTACTAAGAATATATATGAGGCGCAAAAAAATAACAAATTAGTATGACAGACCTCATAAGCCTAAGTAATATTCAGCTTAACTGTTTACCTTTCCATTTGATTTTGATCCATAAACGCACAAAAAAAGCCGGAACAACCGGCTTTTGATTTGAAAATATATGTGTTACTTTAATACTGCGATTCCAGGCAATTCTTTTCCCTCCATATATTCCAGCAACGCCCCTCCTCCGGTTGACACATAAGAAACCTTATCTCCGTAGCCAAGATTATTCACAGCAGCAGCTGAATCGCCTCCACCAATCAATGAGAATGCACCGTGCTGTGTAGCTTCCACCACGGCTTTTGCAATTTCCTTGGTCCCATTGGCAAAGTTGGGCATCTCAAATACACCCATGGGTCCGTTCCACAACAATGTTTTGGAAGCTATGATGACCTCAACAAATTCCTTTATCGCCTTCGGCCCGATATCAAGACCCATGTAACCATCTTTGATGTTCATGTTGTCTGTAACTTCAGTTTTGGCGTCATTATTAAAGGCATCGGCAGTCATAGAATCTGTTGGCAAAAGTAGTTTTACCCCTTTGTCAGCCGCCTTCTGGACCAAAGATTTAGCCAGATCCAACTTATCTTCTTCAACCAGTGAATTACCAATTTTGCCTCCTTTGGCCTTGAAGAATGTATAAGCCATTCCACCACCAACCAACAAATTATCGACCCTGCTAAGCAAATTTTCTATAATCAAAATCTTATCACTGATCTTTGCGCCACCCATGATTGCGGTAAGTGGTTTTTCACCACTTGACAATACTTTATCTGCATTTTCCAACTCAGCCTGTATCACATAGCCACAAATTTTATCTTCAAAAAACTGAGCAATAACGGCTGTGGAAGCATGAGCCCGATGCGCTGTACCAAAAGCATCATTGACCCACACATCGCCATTCTTCGCGAGTTTTTTGGCAAATTCAACATCGCCCTTAGTCTCTTCTTTATGAAAACGTAAATTTTCCAGCAACAAAACATCTCCTGGCTTGAGTTCAGATGACTTACTTTCTGCCTCGACACCCACGCAATCGCTGGCAAACTGAACTTTAATGCCTAATTTTTCATTGAGATAAGGAATAACATGTTTCAGAGAAAATTTTTCTTCCGGGCCCTCTTTAGGTCTGCCCAGATGTGACATTAACACCACCGAGCCACCATCTTTTAATATTTTCCGTATGGTTGGCAGAGCTGCTTTCAAACGATTATCATCTGTAATTTCATATTTGTCGTTTAAAGGGACATTGAAATCGACCCTGACAAGCGCCCTCTTGCCTGCAAAATTAAAACTATCGACTGTTTTCATAAGCATATTTGATTAATTCAACAAAATTAAAAGTCATTATTCTGTTTGAGCGGATGCCCTTTTCAATCGGTCATTTATGGCCCTTCCCAATCCATGTTCAGGCAGTGGTTCACAAATGATTTTTTGTAAATTCAGCCCATCCAAATACCTCAGTCCCGCAAAGAGCCTCGTAGCCGCTTCTTTGATATTGCCATTTTCTGAAAGCAAATACTGATGTTGCTTGTTCACTTCTTCAAAGGTTGTACAAAAAGACAATATTCCAGTATTTTCAACATTTTCATCCAATAAAAGTTCCCGAATATTGCCCAGTTCTATTTTGGTCAAAGGAGCGTAATGACTCTGTAACATTCCCGGACTTATCGGACTCGAATCCGAACCGGACTGAACTTCCACCCGACCTATCTCCGACTCAATGGCTTCCAAACTCAAACCGCCTAAACGAAGAATAGTAGGTTTTTCACCCAAAAAACCAATAATGGTTGATTCTATTCCAACTTCACAAGTTCCTCCATCCAAAATATAAGGGATCTTTTTGCCCAGTTGGTCCTGTACATGATTGGCACACGTGGGGCTTATATAACCAAAAGGATTGGCGCTGGGTGCCGCCAAAGGAAAATCAAGCGTATTGAGGAGAGAAATTGTTAGCGGATGATCAGGAACCCGAACACCAACTGTATCGAGTCCCGAAGTAACAATATCCGGGATATTAGGTGCTTTTTGCAATACCAAGGTCAGCGGCCCCGGCCAATACTTTTCCGCAAGAATAAAGGCCTTTTTGGGAATATCCTGAACATATTGTTCCAATTGAAGCATTGAACCGATATGCACAATAAGCGGATCGAAGGATGGCCGGTTTTTAACTTCAAAGATCCTGACCACTGCATTTTCATCCAAAGCATTTGCAGCCAGACCATACACTGTCTCGGTAGGTATGGAAACAAGTTGTGATTCACGAAGAAGCTTTTTTGCGTAAGTGAGGTCAGTTCCGATTTCCGCCAAAGTATCGCCTTTTTAACGCTGCGAAGGTAAAATTAATTCTGTTTATATTAGATGATCAAAATCAGAATTTTAATTTTGTGTTCAACAATTCACAAAAAATTAACCCATGAGTAAAAGAACAAGATCGATGATCAAAACCATTGCGATATTAATCGTTCTCGTTTCCGTTTTTCTGGAACTTGATATTCTTCGCCTGGGTTTTCTGGAACCTTACAAGTACTGGATGTCGGTACTGGGTTTTGGCTTATTATTACTGGTTTCCAAGTAATCCACTGGAAATTCAGCCAATATTTCTATGGATTAGTTCAATTAGCCTACATCGTCTACCCGGGCCTTGATGATTAAACGTTGGGTGGGTGCTTTTGGATCGTTGGAGAAAATGGTAATGGATTTTTGTTGCATTCCGCGTCTTCCCGTGGCATTAAAAGTTACTTTCATGACGGTGCTTTCACCTGGTTTTAAGGTGTTTTTTTCCATTTTGGCTACGGTACAACCACAATTGGCTTTGGTTTCGCGGATATTGAGATCACTTTTCCCGGTATTGGTCAGGGTAAATTGTGTTTCAACTTTGGAGTCCCCTTTGATATTCCCGAAATCATAAACTGTCTTATCAAAATTCAGCCTTGGGGCCTGTGCCAATTCTTCTGATGTCATGGGCGGAAAATATTCTTCAATGGTTGCCACCACCCTGAGATCTTTGGCAGGTTGTTGCTTCTCATCGGTGTAAAGTACCAGTCGATCCGATACGAATCCCAGTTCATTCTTCGCTTTTGGATCATAAGTTACATTGATCTTACCGACTGAATGTGGCTTGATCACCGCAGGTTGAAAACTCACTTGAACGAAATCCGGTTTGTCCATTTTATCCATAAAAGTAATGGCTTCATCACTGTCATTAAATACATCGAAAGATCTCGATATTGGTTTTTCAGTAGTTAACCTTCCCATATTCAATGACCTGTATTTAAATCGCAATTCACCCATTGCATTCGGATATTGTTCGGAAGGTTTTTTTGGCTTTGGAGCAACCATTCCCTGAATGAATACCGTAGTATTGGAAGGCACGGCATTTGAAGTAATCGTTAATGATTTGCGGAATTGCCCGGGGCGGTTGAGCGGATTATACTTGGCAACGATAAATCCTTTAGTGCCTGGCGCTACAGGCTCACGAGTCCAGGCGGGCGTGGTGCATCCACAGGAAGCGCGCACATTGTCTATCACCAATGGAGCATCACCATCATTGGCGAATACAAATTTATGCTCTACCGGTCCGTTTTCTTCCTTGATATTCCCAAAATCAAATGTGTCTTCTTCAAACTTAATGGCAGCTTTCTGAGCCAATGCGTTGGAAATGACAATCAATAAAAAAAGTATGGATAGTGAAATGCTTCTTTTCATCTTTCGTGGTTTTTATTCAGAACTCTTTAAACTATTAATACGAAGACTTAACGCCACGTAATTTTAAATGGTATGGCAAAATTAACCATATCATAACCAAATTTGAAGTAAGGTTGTAATTTTTAGTCTCTTTGTAATTTGTTTATTTAATTTGCGCAAATTTTTCAGACAACATGGCAAGAATACTGACAGGAATACAAAGTTCGGGCAGACCACATTTAGGTAATATTTTAGGGGCTATACTGCCAGCAATACGGTTATCTCAGGATGAAAAGAATGAGGCTTTTTATTTTATTGCCGATCTGCACTCACTCACCACCATTAAAGATGCCAAAGTAAGAAAAGAAAATGTCCTTGCTGTTTCAGCCGCCTGGCTCGCATTCGGTTTTGATACGGATAAAAATTTACTCTATCGGCAATCCCAAATTCCCGAAGTATGCGAATTGACCTGGTATCTTAACTGTCTTACCCCTTATCCAATGCTGGCCAATGCCCATTCCTTCAAAGATAAGGCTGATCGGCTTAGTGATGTGAATGGTGGTTTGTTTATATACCCTGTGTTGATGGCTTCAGACATTATTATGTATGATGCCAATTACGTGCCGGTGGGCAAAGACCAGCAGCAGCATCTGGAAATGACACGAGATATGGCACTGAGTTTCAATCATCAATATGGAGATACTTTTGTAGTACCGGAGGCCATCATCGACGAAGACGTGATGATCATACCTGGTATTGACGGCAAAAAGATGAGTAAAAGTTATAATAATACCATCGATATTTTTGAAGCCGACAAGTCATTAAGAAAAGTGATCATGTCTATCGTGACGGATAGCACGCCTTTGGAAAAGCCCAAAAATCCAGATACTTGTACAGTTTTTAATATTTACAGATTACTGGCTACCAAAGAACAAACTGCTGACATGCGGAAAAAATATCTCGGTGGCCATTACGGATATGGCCACGCCAAGCAGGAATTGTTTGAATTAATCACTTCTAAATTCAAGACAGAGCGCGAACGGTACAATTATTTTATGCAAAATCCTGATGAAGTGTATTCGATACTCGAGTCCGGAGAAAAAAGAGCCCGGGATATCGGGCGGTCCGTCTTATTCAAAGTCCGGGAAAAACTGGGATACTAAGTATTTATTGGTCTGCCTGCCAAACCACTTCGGCATGTGATTTATTCACGTTGAGAATAATCCTGGTAGGATGTGGTGCTAAAACCAGGCGCGTTTCCAGATTGAGATACTGATCAACTTCAACCAACACACCTTCACCCAGTGGAACTTCATAGGAATCGGTTCCGGTTTTCTTATCTTTTTTTACATTATATTTTTTAGCCACATAAGCTATTGGTAGTAGCACCTCGCTTTCCGGACAAAATTCGTCATGAACTGCTTTCAGTGCCTCTTCCAGGTAGTTGCCATATTTATCCTGAAATTCATCTTCCAGATCGTGTAAATCTTCTTCTGTCTGATCATAGTTGACATCGTCATAACTCATACTGGCCAATTCATTCATTTTGCGGGCCAGTGTCGCCAGATCCTCATCTAATTTTTTAATATTCATCGTAACAATTTGATTTCCCTAAATCTTTTAATTATATACTTCTCAAACAAGTAAATTTTCCGAATCTTGCAATGAAGCATTAAATATAAAAGCTTTATCCATTAAATTTATAGCCAAAAGTATTATAAAACCACCAGTTATTCTAAAATACACATTATGGACAAGAACATTTTAGACCAGGCCAATCAATGGCTCAATAGCAATATTGATAACCATTCGAAAAAAGAAATTCAACGCATGATGGATGCAACAGATCAAACAGAGTTGGCAGATGCATTCTATAAAGATCTGGAATTTGGCACTGGCGGTTTAAGGGGCGTGATGGGCGTAGGCTCAAATCGCATGAACAAATATACGGTAGGAAAAGCAACCCAGGGTTTAAGCAATTACCTTCATAAAGCCTTCCCTAGCCAGCAAATTAAGGTAGCCATTGCGCACGACAGCAGAAATAATAGTAAGTTTTTTGCGGAAACGACAGCCGCAGTCTTTTCGGCCAATGGCATCAAAGTTTACTTCTTTAAAGAATTAAGACCTACTCCGGAACTATCCTTTACCATCCGTGAACTGGGCTGTCAAAGTGGCGTGGTAATAACAGCTTCCCACAATCCCAAGGAATATAATGGTTATAAAGCCTACTGGGACGATGGCGGACAAGTGGTGCCGCCCCATGACAAAAACATCATCAATGAAGTCAATGCCATTACTAATATTGACAAGATCAAGTTCGATATAAATGAAAGCCTCGTTGAAATGATCGGTGAGGAAATAGACAGGAAATATCTGGAAAAAGTGAAAGAACTTTCGTTATCTCCAGAATCTATTTCCCGGCAAAAAAGTCTGAAAATTGTATATTCCCCAATCCACGGCACCGGCATCACATTGGTTCCAAAGGCATTGAAGGAATTCGGCTTTGATAATGTAACAGTAGTCGAAGCCCAAGCAGTGCCCGACGGCAATTTCCCGACTGTGGTGTATCCCAATCCTGAAGAAAAAGAAGCGATGACATTGGCATTGAAAAAGGCAGAAGAAATCAATGCCGACCTGATCATGGCCACCGACCCTGATGCGGACCGGGTAGGAATTGGCACAAAAAATCATCATGGAGATTACCAACTTCTCAATGGCAATCAGGCCGCTTCCTTGTTGGTTTATTATTCACTTTTAAAGTGGAAAGAAAACGGCAGGATCGATGGCAACCAATTTGCCATAAAGACCATTGTGACAACTGACCTCATTTCAGCCATTGGTCATGGTTTCGATATCCCGGTTTATGAAACCCTTACCGGATTTAAATATATCGCATCGGTGATCAAATCTCTGGAAGGCAAGAAAAAATTTATCGTGGGCGGTGAGGAAAGTTATGGTTATTTGTCTGGTGATTTTGTTCGAGACAAGGACGCTATTTCATCCTGTGCCATGCTTGCCGAACTTACTGCTTGGGCGAAAGACCATGGTTTAAGCCTGTTTGATCTTTTGATCGACGTTTACAAAAAATTTGGTTATTACCGCGAAAGATTGCTTTCCATTACTAAAAAAGGAAAATCCGGCGCTGAGGAGATTCAGGAAATGATGAGAGAATTACGCGCCAATCCCCCCAAAGAAATTGCTGGTTCACCACTGGAAAAAATACTGGATTACCAGAGCAGCACAGGAAAAAATATGAAATCCGGCGTGGAAGAAAAATTGGATTTTCCGGTTTCAAATGTTCTGCAGTTTATAACCGAAGATGGCACCAAAGTATCGGCGAGACCTTCAGGTACTGAACCGAAGATCAAATTTTACTTTGGGGTAAAAGCACCTCTGAATAGTGCATCGGAATTTGACAGCACAACAAAAATTCTTGAAGACAAAATTGATCGTGTCATTGCTGAGTTAAAGCTTAACTGACGAAAATACCCTGGTAAAATTATGATTATTTTACCACGGTATATTATATTTCGTACGATATCATAATTTTTACACCCCAACCGAGGTATATATTGAATGTATTTTTTGCAATAGCACTCATTATAGTGGGTTTTATTTTTTTAATAAAGGGTGCTGATCTTTTAGTTGAAGGGGCTTCTTCTATTGCCCTGAAACTAAATTTTTCAGAACTGGCCATAGGTTTCACCATTGTAGCCATTGGCACATCAACACCGGAATTGGTGGTGAGTGTAATTTCCGGAATCCAGGGTCACAATGATGTAGTCTTTGGCAATATTATAGGGTCCAACAATTTCAACCTATTTCTCATCCTCGGTATTTCTGGTATAATTTTCCCCATGCAATTGCAACGCAATACCGTCTGGAAGGAAATACCTTTTTCATTTGGTATTACACTGGCCTTATTGATCCTTGTGAATGTTCATCTGATATTTAAACAAGAATTTGTCGGGTTGGGAAGAATTGGTGGTTTAGTACTTTTGTCTCTGTTTGCGTTTTTTATGTTTTATATCTATAAAAATCTGAAAAAGGAAGGCCCACCGGAGACTGACGGAATCAAATTGCTTAGCAACACCAAAACCAGCCTATTTATCATATTGGGAATTGCCGGACTGACCTATGGCGGAAAGCTGGTTGTTGATAACGCCATATTCATTTCTAAAAATTTTGGTTTGAGCGAACGGTTGATAGGTTTAACCATCATTTCAATTGGCACTTCGCTACCCGAACTGGCCACCTCTGTCGTGGCGGCACTTAAAAAGAAATCAGATATTGCTGCCGGTAACGTATTGGGTTCCAACATCATCAACATTGCGTTGATCCTGGGCCTTAGCTCGCTGATACATCCCATAGGATTCAACACCTCTTTGAATGCAGACCTTGGTTATCTTTTGTTCGGCACGTTCCTGCTATTCATATTTATGTTTACGCTTACGATAAAAAAACTTGACCGTTGGGAAGCGATCATACTGGTTGTTTGTTTTATTGCCTATTTGACTTTCCTGGTGATTAGAAATTGATCTGTACAACGATCACAATCTAATGTTTTAGCAATTTTTAAACCCTCAGACCAAATCTATTATGGGACTTTTACGCGTTCGGCGGTCATCTCAAATGATTGTCCTTCTGCACTCACATTGCCGCGAAATGAATCGCCTTCAAATGTTCCGCTCATTTGAATGTCATAATTCATGAAATCGAAACTGCAGGTGAGTTGATTGTCGGAGATCACAATGTTTTTCAAATCTGAAGACTGTTGATTAGCCATAATCTGTCCGGTAAAATCAGCGCCATTTTGTTGAATGGTGAATATCCCCTGATAATCACCATCTGGAGTGCCGGTCACTTTATATTGCCATTGACCAACTGCAGCATTGGTAACTTTTTTTGATACGGCGCAACCCATAACCATGGCGATAACGACCACAAAAAATAAGTAATTGTATTTCATCGTATTGAAATTTAAGGTTTGTGAATTTTAAAAAATTGTCTTTTCGAAAATGCTAAAAAATCAGCTATTATCCTCTTTGGAATCAAAAATTTCTTTGAGTTTGTACCGTAAATCATCGCCGCGAAGATCATTTGCGATAATAATTCCATTCGGGTCCAGCAAAACGGAATGTGGAATAGAATTTACCCCATACAATTTGCCAGCAGCACTTTGCCACCCCTGAAGGTCTGACACGTGGTACCACGAAAGATGATCATGTCGTATGGCATCAATCCATCGACTGCGTTCAGTATCGAAAGAAACACCCAATATCTCAAATCCTTTGTTATGATAATCCTGGTAAATTTTAACCACATTGGGGTTTTCCTCCCGGCAAGGCCTGCACCAGGAGGCCCAAAAATCGACGAGCAGATATTTCCCCCGAAATGAATTCAAGGCAATTGGGTTTCCGGTAGTATCATTCAAAGTAAAATTTATCGCTGGCTGTCCTACCGCTACCTTCTTTAAGGTCGCCACGCGATTGGCCAATTGCTGATAATCTTCTGTGTTGGATAGTTCCGGATCAAGGACATTAAGTATGGAATCCATTTGTTGATAATCCAGATCATAGGCCAGATAATTCCGTATTAAATACGGTGATAAATAAGAACTTTTATGATTGGTGATAAATTGTTTCACCGCCTCAATCTGCTGATGATACAAGGATTCATATTCCCTGTCGAATGTTGCCATATTTGTGGTGTCATTGTTGGCCCTGGCAGTTTGGTATTTAACCATCAATACGTTGATCCGATCATCAAATGATTGCATAAACTGCTTAAATGACATCAGTTCTTGGTGTGTTTTTGATCCAGTTACCTTGGTTTGATCAAGGCTGTCAATATTAGCAATAACCATTATATCGGAATTCTCACCGAAAATATTAATGATCTTTCTGGTATGATCGATCCGGAAATAGATCATCTCCGGATGTTGCAATTTGCCAGTGAATTGAAATTGCCCGTTGACGGCAAAAGTTGAGTCGACGGATTGTAATCCGTTATCTTTATGTTTTTGAAAATAAATTTCTGTTGAATCCGGCAAACCTTTCACCTGAGCTTGTATGGTAAAACCTTCATTTTTAGGTTGACATGCCCACACAGCGAATATGATCACAATCCCACAAAAAATCTTCATAATTTTCCAATATTTAAATGCGGCACAAAACTATTAAAATATTGTCTAAGGGACAGTTCAAATCTTTTTATTTTTCAACCGGATAAACTTATTACCGGGCCAGCGCAACATTTAAATCATGATGTCGGATTAATTGCATGCAGGCATCCTTTTGAAGGCCACATTATTCGACCTGTTTATCATCCTTATAAATTTAATCGCCACTAGTTCATCAATCCCAGACATATCTTAAGTCGAATTATTTTTTTCACTGATTGATCAATTTTTTCTCTGAAAGCCTCATTTTGATGTGTTTCCGCTAAAATCTGATCAATGGCTTCCTGTTCGTTGGGAGGCATCAGGATCATATCGCAACCTGCCCTTGCAGCTTTTAATTCTGCCTGATCAATGGATTTGAGCGCTCCCATATTCATGGCGTCAGTCACCACTAAGCCTTTAAAACCCAGCTCTCCTTTTAATAAACCACTCACAATATTTTCAGAACAACTCGCCGGTAATCCGTGTGTGTCATATTTAGTATTATCCTTTACTGCAATATGACCCACCATTACGCTCAACAACCCGTTTTGTATCAAGGGTCTATACACATTCAACTCTTGCATTTCACCGTCGATATATACTAATTGACTGTGGGTGTCCCCTTTTACCAATCCATGACCAGGAAAATGTTTTGCCGTAGCCACAATACCCATTGCTTGGGTGGCTTTAATAAATGCGCCAGCGAGAAGATCGACACTATCCGGATCGACACTAAAACTGCGATTGCGGATCACCACATTATCAGGACTCACATCCACTACCGGTGCAAAGTTTTGACGGATCCCGATGTCGAGCAGTTGCCTTGCTATAGATTCCGCCATTTCCCGGCTTTTTTCCGGTGTGTTCAATGAAGAGGTCAGAGGGATTGCTGGTGTTTCAGTAATTTTTCTGTTGATCAGGCTTGGCTCCGCATCGGCACTATATAACAGCGGCAGGTTGGCAGAAGCTTGAACAATACTATCAAATCGATGGGTTTTGGCCATAAATTCAGATTTACTGCCATTCAGTAGTAACACGCCTCCCACCTTTCCATCGTGGATCAACGATTCGACTATTTTATCGGGTTTTCCCAGCCTCCCGGCAGCTACTATTAGCATCTGACCAACCTTTTGATCATTGGTCAATTTCGAGAAAGTCTGATCAACCCGATCATTTAATTCAGGGTCTTTCAAATAAAAATCTGCCAATGAAAAGCTTTTCTTTTGTCGGTTATCTTCATTTTTTGAGGAAGTATGCTGTCCACAACCTACACTACCACAAAGGGCCAAGAAAGCGGTAAATACCATAAAATTCTTATGGTTATAAAATACGGTCATAATACCAGTAAATAAAATGATGCAATACGACATTCAGCTTTTTTAATTGCCATAAGCAAATACATCAAAAATCTCTTTTAGTTTCATCCACCACTGTTCTTTTGGCCTTCGAAATTCGAGGTCGATCAATTTTGGCAAATCTTCGATATCTTTGAAATTGATATGTCCTCCCTGCAATCCAACAGCAACGCATTTACTGTCTTTATCTTCAGCCAATTTTATCAAATGTGCTATACCATTGGTTGCAAGACGCGTAGCAATTGCACGATCAAAAGGACTCGGTCGACCGCCTTGTTGCAAATGACCCAAAATCGCCTGACGGACATCAAAAAGATCACCACCTTCTTCCTCATATAAAGCCGAAATAAATGGCGTGGTATAAATCTCATTAGCATGTTCATTCCTAATTACCAACCCTAATCTTTTGCCTGATAAATAACGTTGGACCATTAACTCCACATCTCGCTGAAGGTCTCGCAGTGTTATTCCGTCTTCATGGATATAAACCCGTTCCGCCCCTGTGGCCAATCCGCTCATAAGAGCCAAATAACCGCAATGCCTTCCCATTACCTCCACCACAAAAGTGCGTCTCGTTGCAATCGCCGATTCTTTGATCTTGTCGACGGCATCCACAATATTGTTTAGCGCAGTATCGGCGCCTATGCTAAAATCTGTTCCAGGCAAATTATTGTTGATGGAGGCAGGGACACAAACTATTGGTATGTTGAAGGCAGTAAATTCGTTACACTTGTGCCTGATGCGATATGCTGTTTGATACCCCACGAAACCTCCAATCACGAGCATCGCCTCAATTTGATGACTTTCCATCTGCCTGGCCAT
Organism: uncultured Cytophagales bacterium; assembly: GCA_963711495.1. Taxonomy (GTDB): domain Bacteria; phylum Bacteroidota; class Bacteroidia; order Cytophagales; family Cyclobacteriaceae; genus CAVQEK01. The sequence goes on along the minus strand of CAVQEK010000004.1, from coordinate 2,000,878 downwards.
TTCATAATAATTTTTAGGCTCAGGTTCTTTACGATTCGTGCCAAGTTCTGATCCACCGAGAGAGGTCCAGTCTTCTACTTCTCCCCAGGTCATTTCACTAATTTCACCACGACACAACCCTTGATATGAATTTTTTACACCATACATTCGATGTCCTTTATCCATTCCCAGTCTAATGGCCGTTCTTACGGCTATATTCATTCCCGGGGCGGGACTATCTGAATTTAAAACGAGTATTTTCAAACGCCGCTGGTTTTCAAAAAGCGATCTCGGTATCGCCTGGGTCAAAGTTTTGAAAGTATTCATTAACTCCCGGAATCCACCTCCGCGAAGTTCGATGGCTTTATCAAATTTTCCTTCATTGATGAAATCCGCAATAGAATGAGTCTGTTTCACACTTTCCATCAAAGAAACGGCCTTTACCTGGTTCCGCTGCATTCCTATGACTTGAGATTCCTCGTCAGTTGAACTTTCAATCAAATGCATCACTGCAGAATAGCCCAAAACGGTACTCATATACCGGTCAAACGCCGATGGAGAACCTCCTCGTTGAACATGCCCCAAAATGGTCAACCTTGTATCTTCGCCAGTTTTTTCATTTAAATTATTTACGATATCATAGCTTTTGATTGGATTTCCATGCCTATCCCGGGCACCTTCTGCCACAATAATCAGACTTTTCTTTTTACCCTGTTTTCTTCTTTCCACGATGGTTTTACACATCTGTTCCATCCAATCATCGTTTTCAGGCGGATTTTCAGGAATAAAAACATAATCCGCTCCCGACGAAAGCGCACTGATCAACGCCAGATAACCACAATTCCTCCCCATCACTTCAATCACGAAAGTACGCTGATGACTGACGGCAGTGCTGCTAATGGCATCAAGAGCGTCCGTAATTCTTCGAAGTGCAGTATCCGCCCCGATGGTCATATCAGTGCCCGACATATCATTGTCGATCGAACCTACCAAACCGACAATATTCAATCTGGGATGTTGTTCGGCCAATTCCTTTTTAATTTCACCTTTTTCGACCAGTTCAGATAACAGATCAGGCCATTCCTCTTTAAAAATATTCGCCCCGGTGAGACTGCCATCCCCACCGATAATCACCAAATTATCAATTTGCCGTTGAATGAGATTTATTACTGCGTTCAGGCGCCCCTTTCTTTCCCGAAATTCCAAGCAACGAGCCGTGCCGATCACTGTCCCTCCCTGTTGCAGGATCCCTCCCACAGATGTCCAGTCCATCTTCCGGATCAACTCTCCTCCCTCAACCATTCCGTGGTAGCCTTGATAAATTCCATAAACGTCGATACCATTGTGCAAAGCAGTTTTCACTACGGCTCTTACAGAAGCATTCATGCCAGGAGCATCGCCTCCGCTGGTTAACACACCTATACAATTGATTTTTTGATTTGCCATATTTGGTTAAAAAATGTAATTCTTGAATCAGGTCCTAAAAACTTAAAGCTATAAAATACTTTTCTATTTTGGAGGACAGAAGGTATTAATTTCCATTTTGATCAGTACAAAATATGAATATGTTTTTTGCCATCTGGTAATGGAACAATATTTTTTTTCGGCATATTCAACAACCACCAGGTAAATACAAGATGTAGATTAATTAATCTTCAACCAGACTATTAATGAATATAAAAGCCATTTAAGATTTAATTTTTAGAAACATCCATATTCGGGTGTTTTTACTGCTGTAAAAAATAATTGTTCATCATTTAATCAGCCCGGAAAATAGACTCCCATTAATTCTTTAATTATTTCAAGATTTTTTTATACAATAGTGCGATTACCTTATTCCATTGTTGTGTATTAATAATCAAAAGTCAGAATTGAAACAAAAACCCGTTTAAATCAGTATAATAATTTGCTTTTATCATCATTAAAACTGGGGATATTTTTAAACGGTATGTTCTTGAAACATTCCGATTTGTTGAATTTAAAATGAATTATTTTATGACAATTGATGGATTTGAGGGATTGGATATGAATGGAAAAGTAAAGTATCTTCGCAAAAATGCTGTTCTCATTCATTCTTTGATCAGAGGAAATATGATCATATCCCTATTCTGGACAAAAGACTTGATCTTTGAAGTTTTCAAAACTAAAAACAATCGTGAAATCTACGACATCAAATCTTACAATAGATTTGAATATGCCGCATAAAAACAAAGCCCTTAAGGGCTTTTTTTAATAATAAAAATATTTGACTGTCAAAATTTTTAGTAAATGGCTTGCTTTATCTTATTCACACACCTGTTTACATCCGGATAAAGCCTTTTAGAAAACCAGGTACTAAAATAATTGGATTCTTTTAAATATTCCTATCTGTTTCCCGGACCAGGTTCTGCTATGTAATAAATATTGAATGTTTCAACTATTAATATTTGCAAGACGGTTATTCACCTATTTTTTATCTGCATTTCAAGTTTTAACCAGATTTTCATTTTCTGATAAATGCTAACTTGTAGTCCGGGAGTTCCCAACAAATGGAATGGATTCGAAGTACCAGTTTCTTGAAGTCCTGGTCGCTTCTCAATACCCAATTTCTCAAAATCGTCAATATGAATACCATATTTTCTGATTCTTATGAGTAAGATTTTCTGTCGGCTCTTCAGAAAGAAATTCATAAACAAATTCTGATTAAGCATAATAACAAATAGCAAAACGAATGGTAGGTATTTGCGAAGACCGCTGAATCTGAACTAATGTATTTTTATCGATGATATTCCATATGCATTTTCAGGAAGGATATAAAATATTTGTTGTGGTTTAATGGTTAATTCTAAAATTGATTACAAATGATCCGAAAAATATTATTTCCTTCGATATTAATATGTTCATTGCCCGGCGCTATTTCAGCACAAGTTGTTGGACGGATTTTTCCAGAAATGCATACGGAAACGGCCAACGACCGAGTAGTCAACTTGCCCAACGATACAAAGGGTAAATTCACTTTACTTGGCCTGGCATTTTCGAAAAAATCTGAGAATGACCTGAACACCTGGCTTATGCCAGCCTTCGAACGATTCATGAAAAAACCAGAAGGACAAATGGGCCAACTTTTCGGTAATTATACCTACGATGTCAATTTATATTTTATTCCAATGTTCACTGGCGTAAATACAGTTGCCACAGGACCAGCAAAACATAAAGCACTGAATAAATTGGATGAACAGTTACTTCCTTATATTTTATTTTACTCAGGTAAATTGAAACCTTATAAAGATGCATTGGACTTTGAAAAGCGAGATAAACCTTATTTCTTCGTTCTGGACAGCGCTGGCAAGATTATATATGCTACCTCAGGACCATATGATCAAAACAAAATGAAAAAAATCGAATCGCTGCTGGAATGATACGACATGTTGGCTGTCAATTAAATTTAACTAAGCTTTTACTGCACGCCCCGAACACGCGTTTCCAGACTATATAGCCCTTCAGTAGCGGTGATAAAAAGTGTGTTGCGATCTTTCCCTCCAAAACACACATTGGCCGTCCATTTGGCTTCGACTGGAATATGAGCAATTTGTTGGCCCTTTGGATCAAATACTGTGACACCATCACCCGTAAGATAAACATTACCTTTGTTGTCGATAGTCATGCCATCTGATCCCATCGGAGCAAAAAGCTGCCTGTTCGATAATTTACCGTCCGCATTGATATGATAAACATAAGTTTTACCCGCCCCAATATCCGCAACATACAATGATGTGCCATCCGGCGTTCCTACGATGCCATTGGGTTTTTTAAGATCATGAACTACCCCGACTAAATTTGAACGGTCAGGTAAAAGATAATAAACATGCTCTCCATCCTGTTGCATTTCTGAATCTCTGGTCCAATAGGGCCTTGGATATAATGGGTCTGTAAAATAAATGCCGCCGGAAGGATCAATCCACAAATCATTGGGGCCGTTGAGTAATTTGCCCTGGTAGTCTTTTACCAAAACAGTGTGTTCTCTATTTTTATTGATCGACCACAATTGATTGTCCATATCAGCACAGGCTATGAGATACCCAAACTGGTCAAAACACAAACCATTGGATCGACCGGAAGGCGTTAGAAAAACGGACAATTTGCCATCTACCGACCATTTCAAAATTTTATTATTCGGTTGGTCCGTAAAAAAAACATTGCCGGACTCATCGGAAGCTGGTCCCTCTGTAAAGGAAAAACCATCGGCTAATTTTACCAGTTTAGCTCCTTTGGCAATAATATCCTTTCCCCAAAAAACCTCAGAAGTATGCTTGGTAAAAACTTTATGTTTGGAGACTGCAAGTTTTGCAGACATAAAAAACAAAGCCATTCCAGCCAAAATGACCAGGAAAAAAAGTATGGATCTTTTCATGATAAGAACAGGTTACGGTTGCCCTAATTTATTCATTATTGCGTATGTCACGAAATATATTGAAATAAAATCCAGGAATAATCCATGTCAAATTCATTCAATTGGAATGAGACACAAGAATAAATATTGAATCGGTATTTATTTTAATGCCGGTTGAATTATTGACGTCCCCCTTGCATTATAGCACCTAGAACTGTTGTACTCCCGGAAATGATCATTTGTACACCAATAATAGCAATGATAAGCCCCATCAATTTTGATATCACATTGGTAATATCACGACCAAGAAATTTAATTAACCTTTGCCCGGAGATGAAACTGAGATAGGTTAAGCCACAAACCGCCGCGGCGATCATCACAATAAAAAGCACGTGTTTCCAGGTTTTATACACGGTGGCAAAATTCATCGCAGTGGATAAAGTCCCTGGTCCGGCAAGTATGGGAATTGCCAGTGGTGAAATAGCAATATCTGTATCGGTATAATCACTGCGATCTACATTTTCACTATGACCATGGGTCTTGCTCTGATTGTTCCTCAACAAGTTAAATCCAATCGAAACAATCAATAGCCCTCCTGTTATTCTGAATGCCGGCAAGGTGATGTGAAAAACTTTAAAAATATAATTTCCTATCAGGGTAAAAAGAAGAATAATTAAAAATGCAGTAACCGTAGATTTCAAAGCAATTTTTTGTTTGGTAGCATTATCATAATTTTCCGTCAGACTCAAGAAAATAGGTGTATTGCCAATTGGGTTCATCAAGGCGAAGAATCCCATAAAAACACTGGAAGCAAATAATAATATCTCATTTAGATCAGGCATAGAAACTTAAATTAGCACTGGGATCATATGTTCTTTAACCCTTTCAAAAAATTGGTTCAACGCCAAAGGTCGTCTATGTTTTTAAAATGGTCAAAAAATTACAAATGATCTTTTTCCAATTGTTCTACCTGATCCCGGATAGTTTCAGAAATTTCGGTATAGTTCAATCCAAGGTCCTTTTTTGACCAGCTATTATCGAAGGCAAACGGAATATCAACATTGGTCCTGATATATTTCCAGGAAAATCCCTGAAAAGGACCAAACAAGTACAACATCCATTTTGGCAACATTCTTTGCGGGACTTCGAACCTATTACCAAAATGTTTTTTAATCGTTGCAATGATTTCTGAGGCATTCATGGTTTCATTTACAAGAATGTGCCGACCACTTGCCTTCTCCTTTAAAAAAGCTTCGATATGTGCCTTTGCGACATCCCTCACATCGACAACGCCAAAATAGAGTTCAGGGAATCCGGTTTTATACTGGCCATTAATTAAAGTCAACATAAAATGAATGCTGGTAGAATCTTTTCTTTTACTTAATGAAGGCCCCATGACAAACCCCGGATTGATCACTACCAGATCCCAGCGATTTTGGGCCTCTGTTATTTTCCAGGCCTCTTTTTCTGCCAATGTTTTGGAGAAACTGTAAGGTTGGTGAGTAAGGGAACTGGTCGTATTCCAATCTTTTTCAGTGAACACACCATTATTTTTGTCTTTAATGTCAATGGGATCTCCATAAATCGCCACCACACTTGAAGTAAATACAACCCTTTTGACCGATTCGGTTTCATTGACAGTTTGCAGCACATTTCTCGCTCCTTCTACAGCAGGATTGATCAATTCTTGCTGCGGATCTTTTATTCCCATCACCTTGAAAGGGGAGGCCATGTGAATGACAATTTCACAACCTTTCATCGCTTCCTTGAATGATCCTGCATCCAGTAGATCTGCTTCGAAAATTACCAGATTACCCTTGCCGGTGCCTTGCATGGCTTTGAAGTGACTGAGTTTCTTTTCATTGGTTTTATCTCGTACTGTTCCATGAACGGTAAATCCCTGATCTAACAAATATTTTACTACCCAGGAAGCAATATAACCGGTAATGCCAGTAACCAATACTTTTTTGTTGTTCATACTTGTTCACTTAAATTTATTTTTTCGATCCCTGAAATCACAGACCGTGACCTTATTTAATTTTATTGAACAAATGTTGAGGCATTAAGTTTAACAATACACAAAAAAGCCGGCAACCAGGTACCGGCTTAGATTTCAATTCCTCAGCAAGAAAAATTAGTTGATCTTGCGTACTTTGATGCTGCGAAAATGCACTTCATTGCCATGGTCTTGCAGTAGAATATGACCTTTTTGCCAGGATCCGAAGCCTTCCCAATGAGCGTATTTGCTACGTGCCACCAGGGCATAAAATGCCTGGGTCCCACGTTCATATTGCAATACCTTTCGGTGATTTAACCAATGTTCCACATGTGCCCCTTTGAAACTTGTCATCTTCAATTTGTTGCCATTGATCCAGTCGTCAGTCCGTGTCCCTGTTACCACAATACGAGCATGGTTCCATTCGCCGGGCTTGTTTACCGATTTATCTTTAAAGGCTGGAATCAGGTCATACAAAGAACTCACAGTGCGGTTGCCATCGGTGCCCAATTTTGCGTCTGGATGACGCTCATCATCCAAAATTTGATATTCCAATCCAATAGCCGATCCTGAAGAATTATAATTTTCAGTTACGTAATATTTAATGCCACTATTGGCGCCTGGCGTAATATTAAAATCGAGCTGGAATTCAAAAGTAGAATACTCATCTTTCGTCACGATATCTCCCCCATTCTGGGATTCCGCACCATTTTTACCCTGTACAATCAGCTCACCATCTTTTACGATCCATCCATGACCCGGGAAAGCATCCTTTCCGGCCCCTCGCCAGCCATCCGTGGTTTTGCCATCAAAAAGCAAACGCCAACCTTGTGCACGCTCCTGGGGTGAAAGATTGTTCGGGATAAGGTTTACGACTTCTATGGATGTCCAGGGACTTTGTACCAGACCGCTGGTTTTTATACGTATATTTTTCCATTTAATCTGTTCGCCAGCACGCGATTCATCCTTGCCGATGCTGTGCACCTGAAAGGCAATGAACCCTTCATGGGTCATATCGTCAACGAGGTCTGCGCAAGGTATGCCATTAATCCAGGTCCTGATGGAATTTCCGATGGCTTCTACACGGTAATGATTCCATTGACCATTTTTGAAAGCCGTCTGTCCCCAGGGATTAATATCCAAGGGATAGAGCCAACCCCGTCGCGCTTCGTCATAAATACCGCCACTCCATTTTCGGTCCGATGGATCTATTTCTACCTGATACCCGTGAACCCGGCCATTATTGTAGGAGGCTTCACTGAGACTCCGGATTTGGATCCCGGAATTCATGGTACTGTCCACCAATACATCACATTCCAGTATGAAATCACCATATTTTTCCTTCGTCGCCATAAAACTATTAGGTTGGTTGGTGACCGTTGTCCCCACCATCATGCCATCTTCTACAGTGTACTTCGCCTTTCCGTTCAATTGTTCAAAGCCGGTAAAATCTTTTCCGTTAAACAACATTTCCCATCCTTCGTCATTAGAGGAGGTCTGGCCCATGACAGGGTCAGTCATTGCACAAAAGCTCAAAAAAGCCAGACAAATTGTTGCTGCTCTTTTCATTTTTAAATTAATTTTTGGTGTCCACATATTCATTTGATCATTGAGTGATTAATTATTGGATATTGGTGCATGCTAATATCGTGTTTATTTACAGAAAGCCACAAGATTAACGTGTGTTTTTTGCAAAAACGCATATTTTTGACCTTCAATCTTTCGCAACAGTTCCGTTGGTGATATGGATTATTCAATTATCCTCAGGTGAAAATCCAGTTGAATTATTTAACCTTGACTCTATTGTTTTCAGTCGGTGTGGAAACATAATGCCCAAGCTCAACGGCCCAAGAATGTATTTCTCACCTTGTTCAATTTTGTAGAATGAGATACTCGCCGTAAATCCTGAATTATAATCTACTCCTCCATATTGTTCAAATGAAATTTCGGTATGGGTGAGTTGCCTTTTCCATTGAAATTTAAAGCGCTTCAAATATTCAACAATCACAACTTTTCGCGTTTCGTCGATTTGTATGCATACATAATGTACACTAAACCAAAATACGAAAGCCAGGTGTATGCCAATGATGAGTACAAAATATTCCCTCGGGATAATTAAGATTTCCCTGAAATACAATATGATCAATGTGATTAAAGTTAGAAACAACAACACGTTGATCAACCAATACAGTATTATGGCAATTTTGTTATCGAATATAATTTTTGATTTCATAGTTTGTAACTTAAGATCCGGTTAAAATAGCTTTTCTGAGGAAACAGAAGAATATTGCATATCGATTTTTTTCATGCAATATATTGCGTTCTAAAAAATCTTATATTCACCAGACATTTAAAACTTTATAGACCAAAACCAGGAAAATCATTTATTTTCGAGGATTGAAATATAGAAACATCTGCCAAGTTATCCTGTTAACTATAGTGTTATTTAAACGCTTAAAGCCTTAATTGATGCAAACCATTTTAGGAGCCGGTGGAGCAATTGGTATTGATCTGGCCAAGACATTGCCCCAATATACCGATAAAATCAGGTTAGTCAGTCGAAATCCCAAAGCAGTCAATGACCACGATGAATTATTTCCTGCAAACCTTACCCATGCCTCGGAAGTCGACAAAGCCATTGAAGGATCAGAGATTGTATATCTCGTCGTCGGTTTTCAATACAACACTAAAGTATGGCAGGAAGTATGGCCGCCACTGATGCGTAATGTCATCGCAGCATGCAAAAAACATAAGGCCAAATTGGTTTTCTTCGACAATATTTATATGTATGATCGCGATTACCTCAGCCATATGACGGAGGAAACACCAATTAAACCTTGCAGTAAAAAAGGAAAGGTACGGGCGGACATCGCGCAAATGTTGATGAAAGAGGTGAATGACGGAAACTTAACAGCGCTTATCGCGCGTTCAGCAGATTTTTACAGCGAGACTAACAGCGTGTTGGTAGAAATGGTATATAAAAATCTGAAAAAGGGTAAAAAAGCCAATTGGTTTGTCGATGTCGACAAAATCCACAGTTACACATATGCCAAAGATGCTGCAATCGCCACTGCCATGCTGGGCAATTCACCAAAGGCTTATAACCAGGTATGGCACCTGCCCACCGATCCTGTCAAACGCACCGGTAAAGAATGGATTGAAAAATTTGCTGCAATAATGGGTGCAGAGCCCAAATACAGTGTTGTTCCTTCCTGGATGGTCGGATTACTGGGGTTCTTTGTGCCCATTATGAAAGAGTTTAAAGAAATGCTTTATCAATATGACCGGGATTACTTTTTCGACAGCAGTAAATTTGATGAACAGTTCAAATTTAAACCAACAGCACCCGAAAAAGGGATTAAAGAATTAATTGAAAAGATGGAATAGCGTAAAATCTTACTTTTTTATCTACTGTTCACTGTCAAATCTTCAATATTTTAATTTTTGGTGAACACAAATCCATAGCAGGGTCCACCAATTCATTCGGCCCTATCCACCTTTATGGCTGCCGCCTTGATGAGACACCAGATCTCTTTGCCAGGAACAATGTGCATATTTTTAGCAGTTGCTACCGTTACTTCTGCAATGACTGGAAAACCGGCATCAACAAGGCATATCGCTTTGTTGTGTTTGTTGATTACTTGGCCGACAGTGCCTTTGATTTGGTTTTGAATTGAAATATCTTCAATATGGTGCAAGGCCAGGGTCACATCTTCAGGTCGCATGGAAATATTCACTTTTTCTCCAGGTTTTAAAGGTTCTTTTTCTGTATTTAATTCGGCCCGTAACAATTGGTCATCTCCTGCTTTTAAAATAACCATACCCGATTCCGGCAGACTGGTTTGCACGTGCATTTCGGCAGTATTTACCATGCCGGAATAACTTAACAGATTAAATGCTTTATTTTCATCCAGTAATTTAGTGAACTCACCTTGCCCCAGGCATTTTCCATCTTGCATCAACATCAGTTGATCCGTGATTTTTAACAGGTCCTGCAGATCGTGGCTCACAATGAGCATCGGTATCTGGTAATGACTGGTGATGCGTTTTAAGAAAGGGATGACCTGACTTCTAAGCCTGGCGTCCAAACCTGCAAAAGGTTCATCAAACAGCAATAATTTTGGAGAAGTAAGCAATGCCCGGCCAATGGCTACCCGTTGTGCCTGTCCTCCGGATATTTCTTTGATCTTTTTATTTAATAAAGGCCCGATTTCCAACAGGTCAATTACTTCTTTGAAAATAACTTTGCGTTGGCCTGAATTCAGTAACTTTTCTCCAAACCTCAAATTCTCTTTCACACTTAGATGCGGGAAAAGACGGCCTTCCTGGAATACATACCCTATTCGCCGTTGTTCAGGTGGAATATTGATTTTTTTAGCCTTGTCATATAGTAACTGATGGTTCATTTCAATCTGCCCTGAATTCATTTCAGTCAGTCCGGCAATAATGTTGAGCAGGGTTGTTTTGCCTGCTCCTGAAGAACCGAATATTCCGGTAATGGCAGCATCAAATGAACATTTCAGGGACATATGAAAAGTTCCCCGTCTCAGATCAATATTAGCCGTAAGATAACTCAATGTCCTTTTTTCAATTTTCTATTTAAATATTCCGATAAACCCATCGCCAGGAATGAAAGTATGATTGAGGCCAGCGCCAGTCGAAATGCGGCCATTTCCCGTCCCGGAATTTCCATTACGGAATAAATAGCCAGGGGTAAAGTCTGGGTTTTACCCACAATATTTCCCGCAAAAGTGATCGTTGCGCCAAATTCTCCCAAACTACGGGCAAAACACAACACAAAACCGCTGAAAATACCAGGCAAGGCCATCGGAAATGTGACTTTGAAAAAAGTCATTATGGGGCCGGCGCCCAATGTTCTGGCAGCCTGTTCATAATCACGGTCGACCATTTCAATAGCGATGCGTACGGCCCGTACAATCAGTGGGAAAGAGACCACCATAGCAGCAAGCACTGCGGCAAAAAATGTAAATGAAATACGCAAGCCAAACCATTGCGCAAACAAATGACCGACGATCCCATTGGCGCCGAGCACCACCAGCAGTAAATATCCGGTTGTTACCGGCGGCAATACAAGCGGTAACTGAATAACACCGTCGAAGATCAATTTACCCCTGAATTCCCTTCGCGCAAGCAACCACCCTACCGCAATAGCCAACGGCAATGACAAAACCGCGCACAGCATTGCCACTTTCATTGAAAGCCAAATGGCCTGTGTTTCCTGAATCGACAAATTAAATACATCCATAATGTATCATTAAGCGGGATGATTTGGATAAAATTAAAGCTAAATACGGGACTAGGAAATCCCTGGGAGAAAAATACATTAAAATACCAGTTGAATATCCTCTTGCAACTGTAGATATACAAGTGATTTTGATCGGAATTTAGCAGGATGATGGTTGTATTTTCAATCTTGGAAATTAAAATTTGAAATCGCCGGTTTTGTTCTATAATGCTTCGGCATTTTCCAGCCGTAAATTTTCAGGATCAAAACACAATATTTCATTTTCCGAATTACTTCCGGTATTTTTATTTCCTAATCAATACATCATGATCATAGGTATCGATATTGGCGGAACCACTACGGATATTGTAGGTTATAAATCCGGTAAAATCATTCATCCGATCACGGTTAAGGCGGATGACCCGGTGGCCTCTGCGGCCGGGGCACTGGGAAAATTTCTCGAAATGAACCACTCAACGCTGGGACAAATTGAGCTCATTGCCACTACAGGCGTCGGATCGGTTGGTTTATTAAAAAACCTGTTTGGCATTCCTGTAGTAAAGATTGATGAATTCACTGCAATCGGAACAGCAGGAAAGTTTTTAACCGGACTATCAAAAGCCATCGTGGTGAGCATGGGAACCGGAACGGCTGTGGTCACCGTTAATAATCAATCCATAAAACACTGGGGTGGCAGCGGAGTGGGTGGCGGTACTTTAATGGGATTGTCCAGGAAAATGTTGAATATCTCCACCATTGAAACGCTTACGGAAAAGGCGTCACTAGGTGATTTGAATAATGTCGATCTGTCCGTTGGCGATATCGCTGGCCGTGATCTGGACAACCTTCCTGCCAACGTAACTGCATCCAATTTTGGGAAAATGTCCGATAAAGCTTCCGATGACGATGTTGCCCTGGCCATTCTCAATCTGGTTGGTCAGACCATCGGGCTCCTTGGTATCTGGGCGGCGCGTGCCAATCATTTTAACGATATCGTTTTGATTGGAAAACTGGTGGGCATCCCGCAAATGAAAGAAATTGCCCAACGCGTTGCCGATCTTCACAAAACAACCATTCATATTCCAGAAAATGCCGATTTCGCCACGGCTATAGGTGCGGCCATCAAGGTTGATGAAAAGCGTAAGTAAGAGATGCGGCGGGTTCCGAGTTGCCGGTTAATTCTGCACTGAATTACAGGAAACAATTTTAATCCGTATGCTGATTATAACTTATAGGGATATGTTATCGACCTATTGGATCGAAACCATATTTTTTCCAGACTGATTGTGCCTCATCACTCAACAAAAAATTAAAAAAACCATCAGCCTCGTTAGAAGCATCCCTGCAGATTGCGCCACGATAAATAATGGTCGAATAGCTTGTTTTGGGTAAAACACCTACAATATGCATTTTTGTGGAACTTAGCGCATCCGTGCGATACACGATCCCGAATTCAGCTTCTCCTAATTCTACCAGCATCAGGGCGTTGCGAACATCTTTGGCCATGACCAATTTATCCTTCAACAATTGGAAAATACTCAAATTTTCCAGGGCTTCTTTGGCGTATTTACCGGCCGGAACATAGCCGGGATCTCCGATTGCAATGTGGCTTGCTGCATGAAGTAATCCCGGATTTTTATTATACAATATTACCGTGTCCGAATTCGAAGAGACGATCACCAACTCATTACCAACAAGATCTCTGACGTTGTCTGTTTCCAGCAGATCCTTTTTCTCCAGATATTGCACCCAATCCGTATTAGCCGACAGGAAAATATCTGCCTGGGCGCCATGTTCTATTTGACGGGCCAGGGTCCCCGATGAAGCATAATTGAATTGTAGGACTACCGTTGAATCTTTTTGATATTGCTCACCGAGTTCCGTCATCACATTCGTAAGACTGGCTGCTGCAAATATAACCAGTGGCCTGGAAGATCCCTGATTATGGCTGTTCCCACAACCTGAAAAAAACAAAATCACCGGCACAAATACACAATAATTTTGTATAAATCGCTTAAAACCCGGTGCGCGTCTATTAAATGCCAAGATGACTTTTAACTTCTTCATACAATTTTTTCATGTTCTTCAATATTTCCATCTCTTCATAGTTTAGCGGGTTACCCGGAATTCGCAATACTGGTTCTATGGCAAGGCCCCTCATTTTCAAAAATACTTTTGCCGACATCGGATAATTGATCCGGGTGACCGCATCCATCAAGATCAACATTTTATTCAGGTATTCAATCTCTTCGGTTTTATGTGGATCGGTGTAATACTGACAAAGGTAAGTGTATAATTCAGGATGGAAATTGGCTGAAATGGGTGAAAGTCCATCGGCGCCGGCCCGCATCGAATCAAGACCGGTTGCCGAATTGGCATTAAAAAATGCCAGGTTGCTACCTTTCACCGCCTTAATTTTGGCTTCAATTAATGGAAGGTCACAAACCGTATCTTTGTGATACAGAAATCTTCCCGAATTGGCCAACTCATGCAAAAATTCCGGTGATAACAGCCTTTTATAGGGTTCCGGACATTCATATAAACCGAGTGGCACCGGATCAGTGAGTTCGATCAGGCTTTGCATGTTTAGTCTGAGAACATCGTCGGATTTATGCTGCTCCACCAGTTGGCTGCCTATCACCACCACCGCATCACATCCAATGTCCCTCATTTGTTGAACAAACGCTGCCTGCTGATGAATTTTCCCCCCGAATGTCCCTGTTGCCACCACAGGCACCCTGCCGTTTACTCTTTTTAGTACCGCCCTGACCAAATCAAGGCGCTCTTCTTCGGTAAGATGGTACATCTCACTGGACAGGCAATTAGCAAACAAACCATGAGCGCCATGTTCAAGATAAAAGTCGGTAAGCACATCAAGTGTCTGGAAATCGATTGATTTGTCGGCTTTGAAGGGTGTGAGCATTACAGGCCAAAGCCCTCCGGGTAATTTATGATTGGTCATACAACAAAAAGTAAATGTTTACACTGTTTTTAGATAATACGCAGCAATCAATTATTCAGGCCATTGTCCATTGATGATTGGTTTCAGGGATAATTTTTCCGGATCGATCACCACATGTTTAATCCTTTCTCTTTTCCAGGTATAGGTGATGTGTACCATACCGTCAATGGTTTGGATCACCGCAGGATATGAATATTCACCGGGTGCTTTTTCCAATACCAGCGCGGCATACCATTTCTTACCATCCGGACTGACCGCCACATTTAATGGGCTTCTCGGACCGCCCCATTTACCGGGATCGGTCCTGGTATGATTGTATACCAGCAATTGTCTGCCGTCAGCCAGTGTGACGGCATCAATACCGGAGTTGGGATTGGGCAAACCCGTGCTTTCCATAGAAGACCATGTCATCCCGTAATCATTGGACCATGTGTCAGTGATCACACTTTCTTTACTCCGGCACAATGCCTGCAGCCGGCCATCCGGGTAAGTCAATATACTGGGCTGGATGGCGTTGTATTTTTCACCACGGTTGACCGGCCCGATAATTTTCCATGTTTTTCCCAGATCATGGGTGATCTCAAAATGTACCTGCCAGCCGTGCTCTTCACCACTACTTGGACAAATGAGGGTGCCATCCGATAACATGACAGGTTTATTTTTAACAGGCCCGAGTACATCTTCCGGCAGGCGGCACGGTTCACTCCAGGATTTACCGCCATCTCCACTTTCCATCAACATCCCCCACCATTTTGAAGGTTCAGGACCTACTTTATAAAACAGCAACAAGGGGCCATCATTCACCTGAAACAATACCGGATTCCAGCAGGGGTAGCGTTTGTCGGCATGCTGAATGCCATTGGCAACAGAGACAGGGGCTGTCCAATGCCCATTAATATTGCGGCTGAGCCAGATCTCGACATCCGGATTTTTTTCTGCCGTACCGCCAAACCACGCTGCCACCAGTCCATTTGGCGTTTCTGCAATGGTGCTGGCGTGACAACTTTTGAACGGGGCTTTTTCATAAATAAATTCATTTGTAACGATAGCCTGTTGCTGGGAGAATCCAACCAGTGCAAAGAATAATAAATAAAAAAACAACGGGTAAAAAAGACTTTTTGAACGCATTATAACCTGGATTTAATTGATTAATAATATCCGCTCAATTTCGGAAGTCCTGTTCGTGTGTAAAACAAAATGATGGATTTTTTATAATCTGTGATCCGGTAGTTGCTTCCTTAAACTCTGAGGATTCGATTTTTGAGGGTTGGGCATACACGCACATAAAATGTGATGTAAGACCCAACTGTCATTCTAAAACAATACCATACTGTTTACCCGGTTCAGTCGAAAAATCGATGGCATAGCTGTCTTTAACCTGAATATCTTCCAGTTTTGATCTGTCCTTAACAATGGGCTTGCCCGGATCAATGTATTTGAATAATGGATTAGGATTTTCACCTTCAGCAGGTTTGTATTCCACCTGCTCAACACTTGCCGAGTGATTCGTCCTGATCCGGCAATTTCCGCCAAGTGTGGAATGGATGACTGCCTGCTTCAACTTACCTTTCGCCCATTCCAAATCTACTGTATACCCCCCTCTGGTTTTTAAACCAATCACCTTGCCTGTACTCCAGGCTTTCGGCAGCGCTGGCAATAAATAAATATCCCCGGCATGGCTCTGAACCAGCATTTCTGCAATCCCCGCCGTAGCCCCAAAATTGCCGTCGATTTGAAATGGGGGGCAGGCATCGAATAAATTCGGATAAATGCCTCCGCCGGAAGACCGGTTATCATTTTCCCTGACCAGTGTACAAAGATCAGTAATCAATTTTAAGGCGTGATCGCCATCCCGCATTCTGGCCCAGACGTTGATCTTCCAGCCCATCGACCATCCGGTAGCCTTGTCTCCTCTCCTTTCCATTACCCGCTTCACGCCGGCAATCAGGGTCGGATCAGCATTAAATGTGATTTGATTGCCTGGATAAAAACCATATAAATGAGAAATATGACGGTGATGCACATCGGCATCTTCAAAATCGTACTGCCATTCCTGCAACTGTCCGTGTTTACCGATCTGGTAAGGCAACAATTTTGGCAGTTGATCTTCTACCGTATGCCTCAAGTCATCATCGTCGATACCCAAAATCCGGCAGGCATCCAGATACCGGGAAAAAGATTCCCTGATGATGGCCATATCCATGGTTGGGCCCGGGCTTTGTCCGGCTACCTTGTCACCATCATATACAAATCTTTGCTCAGGTGAAAATCCAACCGGCGTCACCAGATAACCGTCTTTATTCGGTACCAGCCATTCCGTATAAAACAAAACTGCACCCCTCAACAACGGAAAGACTTCTTCCCGCAAAAATGTTTCATCGCCATGATACAGATAATGTTCCCACAAATGACTGGTAAGCCAGCCGGCTGCCATCGGCCAAAAAGCACAAATACAACGGTCTACAGGTTCCGAATGACGCCAGATCGACATATTGTGGTTGGCCACCCATCCCTGGTTTCCAAACATATCATGGGCCGTCACAGCCCCGTTGACCGCAAGTTCCTTGATGGCTTTAAAAAGCGGCGAAGTGCATTCTGAGAGATTGGTCAACTCTGCCGGCCAATAGTTCATCTCCAAATTAATGTTCATGGTGTAGGCACCGGCCCACGGCGGTATGATTTTGTCATTCCAGATGCCCTGTAAATTCAAGGGTTGCCCCCCGGGTCTGGATCCGGAAATCATCAAGTACCGTCCAAACTGAAAAAATAATGCCGCAAATGATGGGTCTTTGCCATTGGAGAATAACTTCAATCGTTCATCGGTGGGTAAATCAGATTGCTTTGATCTTTTTTCCAGTACTAATTTCACCCTGTCAAACAGACTTTGATAATCGCTGATATGCCGTTGGTAAAGCTGGTCATAATTTTTGTCCTTTATATGCGATAATATATCCTGCACTTTTTTTACAGGATCAGCCCCTTCAAAAGCGGGACTTTTGTCAAAGCCATTGTAGCTGCTGCCTGCCGCGAGGATAAATACGACTTCATCGGCATTTTGAACAATTATCTTTTCATCATTCACCGTTACATTTCCACCCGTATTGATGGTCTTTACCCTGGCGTCGAACAACATGCCCAGGCCGTGCACGTCATTTTTGTACAATACATTTTTGCCATTGGGTTTTAGTTGTCCTTCTTTGTCATAGATCTCAGGATATTCATATTGGTCGCCCGCTTTTTCTACTTTTTTCAGCGTACGCCTCAATGCAAAACCCGGCACAGCGCCATCGATAACCAAAAGATTTTTTTCAGCATAATATTTAGCAGTCGGTTCGTGTGGTGTTGATAGATGTAATGTGCAATTCACCTGCCCCGGATGGTCTGCACTTATTTTTATGACTATGATATGATCGGGATAACTGGCAAAGTATTCTCTGGTAAACATTGTATTACCGGCTCGATACGTCACTTTGGCAATGGCATCGGACAGGTCCAGGCTTCTTTTGTAGTGTTGTATTTTCTCTTTATGATCAAAGTCTATCCACACATCACCCAACGGTTGATAGCAGTTTTGCGCCCGCCCCAGCCAATCTTCAGAGATGATATCCTCAGCTTCCTGATATTTACCTTCATCAAGCAAAGCCGTGACTTCAGCATATCTTTTCCTGACAGTAATGGTCTTATAGGTGTATTTCGGATCACCGGAATACAATGTGCTTTCATTCAACTGCACATGTTCCTGTTCTGTTCCGCCGAAGATCATTGCCCCAAGATAGCTGTCGCCCAGGGGCAAGGCTTCTGTCCAAACGGAAGCGGGTTTATCATACCAGATCTGTGAGTCCTGGTTTTTTATTGAAATCTCATGGCTTTTGCCAGACGCCTGAAGACTGCCAAATATTATGTTTGTCAAGACAACAATGACAATGACCTGTTTCATCATTTTAAAGTTAATCCGCATTAAAAAATTACTTTTCATTTAAACTTAAGGCCTGCATTGGATTAAATGCAATTTTTCAGACAAATAAAATAGATGACCTCCAGGAGTAATCCGAATTCAAAACCCGCGTTTTCTTTTTAACCTGCGTAAAAATCCTCATTTCAATTTAAAAAACTATCCGGCTTTCACTACAAATACTCTTTGGTGATTCTAAGGTAA
The DNA here is from genome assembly GCA_963711495.1 of uncultured Cytophagales bacterium. Classification (GTDB taxonomy): domain Bacteria; phylum Bacteroidota; class Bacteroidia; order Cytophagales; family Cyclobacteriaceae; genus CAVQEK01. The sequence continues at coordinate 1,982,171 of CAVQEK010000004.1, read as the reverse complement.
AATTACTATCCCCATCTACATTAAGCCTATTGATATTGACAATTCCTTCAGGATAAACCATTTAATTATGATACAATTTATGTTCTTTTTTCCCCGGTGACACATAGAATGTCCGGTGTCTCCTTCTGGTCCATACCATTCCGCCTGTACTCAACCGTGGCTATCATTATTCCCAATTGTTTCAAAATGGCATATTGGTTCCGGCAATAATCCATTGTCCTTTCCAAATACGCTGAAACCGAAAATGAATATTTTGCAAGATTAATTCAAATACAAACAGTGATTCTACAAATGGTTAATTGTCAGCATTAGAAATGGTCGTCCAGCTATAACCGTCCCTGGCAATTAGGGCTTCGGCATCTTCAGGACCCCACGAACCAGCCGAATAGTTGGGAAAATCGAGAGAGGGATTATTTGCCCAAAAATCCAATATCGGTTGCAGATGACTCCAGGCAGCTTCGACCTGATCGGCTCGCATAAACAAGGTGGCATTGGCCTGCATGACATCCAGCAATAAAGTTTCATAAGCTTTTGGTGGATCGGATTTGTAGGCATCGGTATAATTGAAGACCATATCGACTGGGTTGAGCAGCATTTTTTGTCCCGGACGCTTACCCTGAAATCGCAACCGTATTGCCATCTCTGGCTGGATACTAATGATCAGTTTGTTTGGTCGCCAGTTTTCGGAACTCTGGGGAGGGAATGACTGACTGGGTACCGGCCTGAATTGTAAAGATACCTCACTTACACTTTCATGGAGTCGCTTCCCGGCGCGAACATAAAAAGGCACGCCATGCCAACGCCAGTTATTGATAAAAAATTTTACCGCCGCGAATGTTTCAGTACCCGATTCAGGATCGACATTGGGCTCCTGGCGATACCCATCAACGTGTTTGCCTTCAATCCAACCAGACCCATACTGCCCGCGTACAGCAAAATCTGACACCTCATGAGACCTGATTTTCCTTAAGGCGTGGAGTACTTCTACTTTTTTATTGCGCACCTCATCGGCATTAAAAGATACTGGCGGCTCCATGGCAATAATACAGAGCAGTTGCATTACATGATTTTGGATCATATCGCGGAGCTCACCGGCCTGATCAAAATAACTTCCGCGATTTTCCACACCAAGTTGTTCCGACACGGTGATCTGGACATTATCGATAAAATTCCGATTCCAAATCGGTTCGAAAAGGGCATTGGCAAAACGAAATGCCAAAATGTTTTGTACTGTTTCCTTTCCCAGGTAATGATCGATGCGATAGATCTGGCATTCGTCAAATCGCTGAAGCAATTTCTGGTTCAAGCTCCTGGCGCTTTCCAAATCATGTCCAAATGGTTTTTCAACCACGATCCGAACACGGTCCTTATCTTTGGCCAGTTTCAGCTTGCCAACATTGACGGTGATGGGCTCAATAAAATTGGGGGGAACTGCCAGATAGAAAATAACTTGTGGTTTTACTTTCCACTTATTCCCTATGCTTTCTATCGTTTTGTTAATTTTATTATAAGTCTCCGCATCGGTGAAGTCGGCGTGAATATAATCGAGCATCGCTTCGAATTCACTCCATTGATCTGCTTTTTTCTTCCCAAATCTCGAAAACTGTTTTACGCCTTCCTGCAATCTGGAAACAAACTCCTTTTGATCGCTCTTTTTAGCATCCAGTCCAATAATCCTGAAATGTTCCGGATTCCAGTCTTCGATGTACAAATTGTATATTGCCGGCATAAGTTTGCGCCAGGTAAGGTCACCTAAAGCCCCAAAAATGATGAGGATTGTAGGATCCGGTTTTTTATCATTGTTGATCATAAATGCGATATTAACTTATAACTTTTTCAACGATTCCATTGGGTATGAAATGTGCCTTCTCGGTCCGTTCGTTCATAGGTATGTGAACCAAAATAATCGCGCTGGGCCTGAATGAGATTGGAAGGCAAATACTCACTGCGCATAGCATCGAAATAAGCAATGGCAGCCTGAAATCCAGGAACCGGGATCCTGGAAATTAAAGCTTCCGTTACTACATTCCGAACAGACTGCTCTGAACGAAGCAGGGTCTTTTTAAAATAATCGTCATACAACAGATGGGGTAATGCTTCATTTTCCTGATACGCCTGACGAATTCTTTCCAATAGTTTTGCGCGAATAATACAGCCTCCTCGCCAGATTTTGGCAATTTCAGAAAGATCGAGATCAAAATGATATTGATTGGTCGCCGCCCTCAGCAAATGCATCCCCTGTGCAAAAATTACCAACATTGAAAAGTAAAATGCCTCTTGCAAATCATTTATAAAAGTTTCCGCAGAAATATCCAATTGGCTTTTTTCGAATCCATATTCCTGATCCAACTCTACGCGTTCGTCCTTGAGCGTTGAAAGATTGCGCATCATCACGGCCACGTCGATAGAAGGCACCGGTACCTGCAGGTCCATGGCATCCTGAGATGTCCATTTGCCAGTACCCTTTTGCTTAGATTCATCTAAAATGTGATCGATCAACTGACCTTTGTCCTTTGGATCTTTTTTAAGAAATATATCACTGGTTATTTCAAGCAGGTACGAACCGGCATTTCCTTCATTCCAGGCACTATAAACTTCATGAAGTTTCATATTGTTCAACTGCAATCCTTCCCTGAGCAAATCATAACTTTCGGAAATTAGTTGCATCAAAGCATATTCAATGCCATTGTGCACCATTTTTACATAATGTCCGGCGGTTCCCTGACCCACGAATGTGACACAAGGCTCGCCGTTCACTTTCGCTGCTGCTTTTTCAAATATCGGCCTTATTTTCTCATATGCATTTTGAGTTCCGCCAGGCATGATACTGGGACCATTCCGGGCTCCCCTGGCACCACCGGAAATACCAACACCCATGAATTCAATTTTTTCTTCACCGAGTGTTTCAAATCTCTTTTGCGTATCTCTAAAATGTGAATTGCCGCCATCGATGATCAAATCACCTTCCTGCAAAAAAGGTTTTAATTCTTCAATAACACTATCCACTGCGTCACCGGCAGGAATCAGCATCATAATTTTGCGTGGTTTACTGAGCCCTGTTATAAATTTTTTCATATCGGTTGTGCCTGTGACGCTGTAATCCCGGCCTTCATCATTAAGCGCTTCCGCTTTTTCTTTATTATTGTCGAGCCCAATTACAGAATAACCATGACTGGCAAAATTGAGCACCAGGTTACGGCCCATTACCCCCAGGCCAACCAAACCCAGGTCATATTTTTCTTCTTCCATATTTTTTAATTTTTAACACATTGCATTTTAGTAGAAAAAAAAGGTGGTATGATATCCTTCTATACTGTTCAGGAAATATAAAAATATCAACCTGCTGACATCGATGAATATGATAAATTTGCAGCGTATTTGATTACCTGCTTTCGGCTGATAAAATCTCTTCCCGCTTTTTCTTCAACACCTTGAGGATCTTTTCATACGGTTCTACAAATTTCCGGATCCCTTCTTCTTCCAGTTCATCGGAAACTTCGCTCAGATCAATATCCATTCGATCGATATTCTTCAAAAGATACTGCGCATCTTCCAGGTCGTTTTCAAGGCGTATTTCCGGCTTTCCATGGTCGCGGTAAGCTTCCAGGGTTTTCATCGGTATAGTGTTTACCGTATCAGCACCGATCAACTCGTCTACATATTTCACATCGCTAAATTCATCTTCCTTGGTGCTGGTGCTGGCCCATAAAACACGCTGCGCATTGGCGCCTTTTTTCCGAAGTGTTTCAAAACGGTCACTGGAAAAAACAGATTTATAAATTTGATAAGCTTCCTTTGCTTCACTTATCGCAACATTTCCATAGAACCGGTCAGCGAGAATGGCTACTGTTGAATCCCTCATCTGATCCAGCACAGGGTCCAACTTCACATCAATACGACTCAGGAAAAAACTGGCAACTGAATGTATTTTATCAATTGAATTACCCTTGGCAAGTCGATCTTCCAATCCGGATAAATAAGCATCGGTGACGTCCTTATACCGGATAAGTCCAAATAACAACGTAACATTTACATTGATGCCGTCGCTAATACAAGTCCTAATCGCCTTCAGACCCTCCTTGGTACCTGGTATTTTTATGAAAATATTTGGTCTGTCCACTTTCTCCCACAGCATACGGGCTTCCTTGATGGTTTCATCTGTCTTCCTGGCCAGTTTCGGAGAAACCTCCAACGAAACGTATCCATCTTTGCCATTTGTTTGGTCATATACCGGCCTGAAAATATCGGCCGCGCGCTGAACGTCCACGATAGCAATTGCCTGATAAATATCCTCCACAGATTTGCCTTCCGCAGCCAATTCGCCAATAATCTTGTGGTATGCATCACCTTCAGTAATATCTTTGGAAAAGATGGATGGATTGGAGGTGATACCGCGTAAGCCGTCTTCATTGATAAGCTTTTGTAATGTGCCATCATCAAGGATCTTTTTTGAAATGAAATCCAGCCAGATACTTTGACCAAATTCATTTACCTGTATTAATGGATTCTTTTTCATAGTATTTTTTAACATTTAGTAATGATTAATCTGGAAACAGGTGGATGTACAAGGTTGCCTGATTATATTTCCTGTAAAATCATGTCCTGTACTTTGTGTACGATATTTTCCACTGTAAAGCCAAAATGTTTAAAATTTTCAACGAATGGTGCGCTGGCCCCGAAATGATCTATACCGATAATTTTTCCGTGTGATCCGACCCATTTATTCCAACCAAAGGTGGCACCGGCTTCAATGGCGACACGGGATTTTACTTCGGGCTTCAGTACTTTCTTTTGATAAGTATCGTCTTGTTCCTCAAACAATTCCCAACTGGGCATACTCACAACCCGTGCATCGATGTTTTCCTGGTCAAGTTTGGATTGTGCTTCCAAAGCCAAATGCACCTCGGAACCTGTGGCAATTAAAATGACATCCGGTAAATCCCCTTTTTCAGGAGAAAGGATGTACGCTCCTTTTTCCAGTTCTTTGGCAGAAGACAGCTTGCTTCGATCGAGTATCGGAAGTTTCTGCCGGGTCATAACCAACATGGTTGGTCCCGAAGTTCTTTTAATCGCTGTTTGCCAGGCAACCAGTGCTTCGTTGGCATCGGCCGGCCTGATCACCGTCATATTCGGCATGGCTCTCAGAGAAGCCAAATGCTCAATCGGTTGATGCGTTGGCCCATCTTCACCAAGACCGATGGAATCATGGGTCATAATATAAATATTGGGGAGTTTCATCAACGCTGCAAGTCGTATAGCGGGCCGGGCATAATCGGTGAAGATAAAGAATGTCGAAGCATACGGACGCACACCTCCATGGAGTTGCAATCCATTGGTTGTTCCGCACATCGCCAGTTCCCGCACACCCCAATCCATATTCCGGCCAGTATAATCTTCACAGGAAAAATAGGGCATATCCTTTATTAATGTTTTGGTAGAAGGCGCCAGGTCGGCGCTGCCACCCATCAGCCACGGCACTGTATCTTTTATATCATTCAGAAATTTGGAGGAAACGTTCCTCGTCGCCAACGGCCCATCTGAAGGTTTATAGTGTGTGCTATTGTCCATCCAATGATCAGACAATTTTTGATTCAATGCTGCCTGAAATTCCCCGGCTAAATCCGGTTCGTGTTGTTGATAGGCATTATATATTTCCTGCCATTTATGCTGAAGTCTCTTTCCCCTTTCAACTGCCAGATGCATATATTGAAAAACATCATCAGGAACCAGAAACTTTTCATCAACGGGCCAGTCATAAAATTTTTTAGTGAGGGCCACTTCTTCATCGCCAAGAGGTGAACCATGGGCCTCCTTGGTATCCTGCATATTGGGGGCACCATAAGCAATATGACTGCGGAGAATTATCATGGAAGGTTTATCGGTTACTTTTTTGGTCTCTAAAAATGCCTGTCGTATGGCATCAACGTCATTGGCACGGTCACCCAGATCGATGACATGCCAATGATAGGCTTCAAACCGTTTCTGCTTGTCATCACTGTAGGTGAGTTCTGTTTTTCCCTCAATGGAAATATGATTATCGTCGTAGAGGCATATCAATTTCCCCAATTTTAAATGACCGGCCAGTGAGGCGACTTCATGAGAAGCTCCTTCCATCAAATCACCATCGCTGCAAAAAACATAGGTGTGATGATCAACAACACGATGGCTTTCGGTATTATATCTTGCTGCCAGATGCGCTTCTGCCATAGCCATCCCAACCGCATTCATAAAACCCTGTCCCAAAGGCCCGGTTGTGGTTTCAATACCGGACGTTAAACCATATTCCGGATGACCTGGTGTTTTGCTTCCCCATTGCCGGAATTGTTTGATATCCTCCAGGCTAATGTCATAACCGGTAAGATAAAGCATGGCATACTGCAGCATTGACGCATGGCCATTGGAAAGCACAAAACGGTCCCTGTTGAACCAATGGGGATCGGTAGGATTGTATTTCATGATATCATTCCACAAAACATATGCCGCCGGCGCCAGTGCCATGGGCGTTCCGGGATGACCTGAATTGGCTTTCTGGACAGCATCCATGGCCAGACAGCGAATGGTGTTGATACTTTTTAATTCTATAGGTTTGGTATTCATTGGAAATAATATTTTAGTAGATTCATCAAATGACACGTTGTTTATGAATATGAAAGCCTGAAAAACTCAGGGACCAATCGGTGCATATAAATTGCATCATCACTGCCTCTGAATATCGAGTCAGTTGAGGCCTGATAATTCGATATTTGGAAGCAATAAGTTTTTTTTGAACAGAACCTTCCATAGATATTAAGATCATCCTGAATTATCGTTGTCCCTCACGTTTTAAAAGAGGCCCTCCATATATTGGAGGTCAACAAATATCCAGTTCAGAAATCGAAATGTTTGTCCGGTTCAGATGTATGATTGATCTGATTTACAGATATACAATTATCTTCGCCGTAATTGGGCAAAACAGCGTTTAGGCTGACCTGATGTTAATTCAACAAGTTGAATGGCTTTATGTTCAATGGATTCCCGGATAATCGACAACCAGTTGAGAACTAATATCCATTTCGTAATTGAATCAAATTTTCCATAAGATATCAGTGACACAACAATTTCAAACATTGCACATCACCAGTTCAATGATATTGAAAAGTGAAGACTGTCAAAACAGGCCTGGAAAATAGGATTTGCTCACTGGTTAAAGTCCGAAATGAGGGTATAATGATACAATTTATTATTTGAATATTAATGTTTTCTTACTACACTTGTTAACTTTGATTTTTATTACTTATTACTGGTATTACTGGAGATTTATTTGGAGGATAAATTATTGAGCGCCCAAAGCAAACATGTGGATGAATTGATTAAGCGTATTGCTTTGGAAAGTGATGAGAAAGCCTTTAAAGATCTGTTTAACCTATTTTACGGAAAATTATATGAAATTTCCAGGATTTATACCCGAAGCAACTATGCTGCCCAGGATGTGGTCTCCAGGGTCTTTGTAAAACTTTGGAATAATCGAAAAACACTTTATCCCATAAATAGTGTAAATGCCTATTTGTTCATCGCTGTTAAAAGACAATCATTTAATTACCTCCGCGACAACCATAATCATACACAGATTTCCATTGATGAGTTGGAAACCGACATTGCCGTTGAGAACAAAACTCCCGATCAGGTCCTGATTAGTCAGGAAGTACTTGAAATCCTTCACAATGCCATCCAAAAACTCCCGGACAAATGCCGGCTGGTATACACTATGGTAAAAGAAGATGGCCTTAAATATCGTGAGGTATCAGATATACTGAATATTTCAGTAAAAGCTGTGGAAATGCATGTAGGTAAAGCCTTGAAAAGGATCCGGCTGGAATTTGAACAGTATCTTGAAAAAAACTCACCCCTCTACTGAAAAAATTTTCCTCCAAAGATAGGGTATTTGATATCCATCGTGTTTTTAAAATATAAATTGATATTTTTTCCATGAACAATGATATTTATGAAATAATTGGAAGGATCCTGAATGGGGAAGCCAGTGCTGAAGATCAAGAAAAACTGGACAAGTGGGTGGCTGCTTCAGGGAAAAATCTGGCAGAGTTTGATTTTTTAATAAAAACCTGGGAGCAAACCAAAATCCAATATAAAGCGCCAAACCGGGAAGTGGTGTTCAAAAACATTCTTGCTGAAATTGACGATCAGCATGAAAAGGCCATTTCCGGTAAGAAGAAAAATACTGTTACAACCAGGCAGTTGCATAAAACAAATCATCGCTACTTCCTTGTCAGCAAGATCGCAGCGGGATTGATCATCTTACTCAGTTTTATTTTTGTCATTCATTATTTTGGTGATAATAAAGAAAACATTAGTACTATACAGTACGTCACCAAGGCCAATGGCGCAGGGCAGAAATCAAAAGTGTACTTGCCCGATGGATCGATTGTTTGGCTCAATAGTGAGAGTGAAATTTCTTATCCTGATACCTTTCCGGATAATACACGAATTGTTAAACTGAAAGGGGAAGCATTCTTTAAAATCACTCCTAATGCCTTCAAACCTTTCACAGTTATCACCGGTCGTGTTTCCACTACCGCTCTGGGAACTTCTTTTGACATACGAGCATTTAAAGATGATCAGGATATTCGGATAGCATTGGCCACCGGCAAAGTCAAAGTCAATTTCAGTTCTAAACAGGCCAACAAGGAAGTGATTTTAATGCCCAACCAAGGTATCTCTTATAATCTAAGCAAAAACAAGATCACTAAATCTCAGATTAATCCAAAAGAGACTTTTAGCTGGAAAGATGGGATCATTTATTTTAATGATGCTTCATTGAATGAGGTTGTCAAGACCCTTAGCCGATGGTATGGCGTAGAATTCATCATAATGAATAAGGATAACCAGCCGTGGTCCTATACCGGAGAATTCGACAATGCTTATTTACAAAATGTCCTGGAAAGTATCTCATTTACAAAAAACTTTGATTTTAAACTCGATAATAAAAAAGTGACCATCAATTTTAACCCGGAAAATTAAACCTATGGAAAACCTTGAAGATACGTCCTAGCAAAACCGCCCCAAATAAATTCGGGGCGGAATCTGCTTAATTCTTTGCGTGGTCAACATTTGCCGATGCTCAGCCACGAGAATTAAGTTAAATAAATTGATTGTTAAAAAAAACTAAGCAAAATTATGAAATTTAAACTATTACGACTAGTAATAATGCTATCAAAGTACGCCTTCATCGGCATTATTTTACAGTGCATGTTTCTAAGTCTCTTGTTGGCATCAGAGACTGTAGCACAAAAGACCATGAGCGTTCGGGAAGTTTACCCGAATATTGAATTGCACAATGTCAACTTGTACGAAGCTTTCAAACTGATTGAATCGAACACCAATTTCCGATTCAATTTTGAAAAGAAAGATCTCAATGGCAACGTGAGGATTAACATCAACAACAGTAATAAATCTGTTGCTGACATTCTACTTGAAATTTCAAAAGAAGCAAATCTCCGTTTTCGCCAGGTAAACAATAATATTAATGTCAACAAGATCAGAAAAGCAGAAGAGCTCAATGCTCCAAAACTGGAAATCATTGTTAATGATGTATCCATTACCGGTCGGGTAACTTCCACTGACGACAATTCTGGACTTCCCGGTGTGAATGTCGTAGTCAAAGGAACATCACAGGGGACCGTAACTGATCTGGATGGAAATTATAAAATTGATGTCCCGGGCCCGGAATCAGTCCTTGTCTTCAGTTCGGTAGGTTATTTGACAGAAGAAGTAACCGTCGGAAACCGCTCGACCATCAACCTGGTCATGGCACTGGATGTGAAATCGTTACAGGAAATTGTGGTGATCGGGTATGGTGAAGTGCAGAAAAAGGACGTCACCGGCGCCATTGGCTCGGTGCAGTCTGAAGACATCGTGCGCTCCAATCCCATTCAGACCGCCCGGGCGCTGCAGGGCCAGGTAGCCGGTGTGAATGTCTCCAGGGTCAGCAGCCAGCCCGGTTCCGATTATTCCATCGATATCCGGGGACTGAGTTCCATCACGGGCAGCAATGCTCCGCTGGTGGTGATCGACGGGGTGATGGGCGGCAATATGAACACCCTCAATCCCAGTGACATTGCCTCTATGGATGTACTGAAAGATGCCTCGGCCACGGCCATTTACGGTTCGCGGGGTGCCAACGGGGTGATCATCATCACTACCAAAAAAGGCACATCAGGACAAATGAAGGTGAGCTATGACGGTTACGTCGGGGTCAAGACCCCTGCCCACCTGCCCGACATGATGAATGCCCAACAGTTTTACAAAGCCTACACCACCGACCGCCTGCTGGATGGCGGCAAGCAAGAGACCTTCACCTCCACGGAAATGGCCGTTATCAATTCCGGGCAGTCCACCGACTGGGTGGACCAGGTGACCTCACCGGGCCCGCAAACCAGCCATGTGATCGCTGTATCGGGTGGTTCTGATAAAACGACCTACTATTTTTCCGGCGGGTACCTCAAGGAAGCCGGTAACCTGATCAATACCGACTACGACCGCTACAACATCAAGGGAAGCGTGGACAGCAAGTTGAACAAGGTGGTGAAAGTAGGTTTCTCTACCTATTATACCTACAGCATCCAGAACCTGGGTTCCAATGAAGCCCTGCGGTCAGCCTATCGTTCCCGCCCGACCGGCGTGGTCAATTATGCCGACGTAGTGAACCCTGCCGAAAACAACGACCTCGACTGGAATGGTTACGCCGTGTGGATGGGTATCAACGACCACCAGGTGCTCAACCCGCTGGTGGAAGGCGCTTCGGAAAACTTCAAACACGAAACCAGGGCTTCCAGTCTGTTGGCCAACGGCTACGTGGAACTGACCCCCCTGAAAGGACTTTCCCTGAAATCCTCCCTGTCTACCTCAGTCTACGGAGACCGGGTTGGCGACTACCGCGGTACATTTACCAAATCTCAGAAAACGACACGTAAACCCAAAGCCCAATACGACAGGAATGACAGGACCTCCTATACCTGGGACAATATCCTCAGCTATAAGCTCAATTTAAACAAGCACAATATTGGCGTCACCGCCGTTCAGAGTGCTTTCAAGGAAAGAATAGAGACATCGGGGATCCAGGTGGAGGACCTGCCCTATGAATCCGTCTGGTACAGCCTGGGCACAGCAGCCACCATCAACGGGGTATCGAGCCGGCTGACCGAACGCACCCTGCTTTCCTACATGGGCCGGTTCAATTACAGCTTTGCCGACAAGTACATGCTGACGGTGACCGGCCGCTGGGATGGTGCATCTGCACTGGCAGAGGGCCACAAATGGTCGTTTTTCCCGTCGGCTGCCCTGGCCTGGCGAATGGGAGATGAAGCCTTCATCAAGAGCATGAACTTTTTCTCCGACCTGAAATTGCGTGTAAGTTATGGTCTGGTAGGAAACGACAACGTCAGTCCTTATGGCACCCAGGCCAACCTGCTCAATACGCCTTACGATTTTAACGGCACCCCGGCCTATGGTTTTGCCCCGGCATCACTGGCCAACCACGATCTGGGCTGGGAAAAGAGCCGGGAGGTCAACCTCGGTCTTGATCTCGGTTTTGTCAACAACAGGATCATGGCGACTGTGGAATTGTATAACAGGAAGACCGTGGACCTCATCCTGAATCAAAAGCTGCCCACCTCCACCGGTTTCGGTGAAGTGGTTGCCAACGTAGGCGAAGTGATGAACCGTGGGATCGAGATCACCCTCAATACAGTCAACATTCAGAACTCCGATTTCACCTGGAACACCAATCTCAATTTCTCCTCCAACCACAACGAAATCCTGGAACTATATGGCGGGGATGTCACTGTGGACAAGGGCAACAAGCTCTTTGTGGGTGAGTCGCTGAAATCCAATTATTATTACAAATTTGACGGTATTTGGCAGTTGGATGAGGCCGATCAGGCCGCCAAGTACGGCCAGTTGCCGGGTTCGGTGAAGGTGGTGGACCAGAACAATGACGGCAAGATCTCCTCGGCCGATGAGATCGACGACCGCGTGGTGCTGGGATCGGAACTGCCCAAATGGCTGGCCGGTATGACCAATACGCTGACCTACAAGAACTGGGACTTCTCATTCTTCATGTATACCCGGCAAGGGGTGCAGTTTAGGAATGGATTATTGTCCGGGACCTTCGGAGAACTGAGTAATGGCCGGTACAACCACCTCAACCTGAACTACTGGACACCGGAAAATCCCACCAACGATTATTTCGGAGTGACTGTTTCTCAGCCCTACCGGGAAGCCATCCAATACCAGGACGCCTCATTCGTGCGCATCTCCGACATCACCCTGGGGTATAATTTGCCCAAGACCTTGCTGGACCGCTGGCATGTAGACCGGTTACGCATCTACGGACAGGTAAACAATCCGTTTGTATTCACGAAATTCATCAGTTTTGACCCGGAATACAACTCCAATACCTATACTGATGATGTGCCGTCTGCGGTGTATTTGTTCGGTGTAAATCTGTCCTTCTGATGTTTAAGTTGTTTCACACGAAAAATATAATATGATGAAAATATTCAATAAATGGCATATCATCCTGACGACGTTCCTTCTGTTCGCCGGCGCGGGATGCAAAGATTATCTAAAAGAAGTTTCCGTATCAGACATCACCTCTGATTCCTATTACATCGACCAGAATGGTTTTGAAGACCTGGTGAAGTCCAATTACACCTTGCTGCGGGACATTACCGATGCCCGCAACCTGGTGATGCAGGGCACCGACATATTCTCCGACAACGGCTGGAACAAAGAGTCCTCGGGGAGTGCCCTGAACACCTATGATGTGAACATGAACTCCTCCCTGGGCGACCTGTCCGATTTGTGGGACCTGCTATACCGGGAAGTAGGCCGGTGCAACACCACCATCTCCAGAGCCCCGGATGTGGAAATGGATGAAAGCCTGAAAACCGTACGGGTGGGAGAGGCCAAATTCCTGCGGGCATACTGCTATTTCCAGCTTGTGCAACAGTGGGGCGATGTGCCCATGCCGCTGACCGAGACCCTGACGGCGAACAGAGAGGTGACCAAGGTGCCGGCAGCCGACCTGTACACCCAAATCCTGCAGGACCTCACCGATGCCGAACAGGCGTTGCCTGCCACGGCTTCAGACTACGGCAGGGCCACCAAGGGTGCCGCGCAGTTTCTGCTGGCAAGAGTATACCTGACCAGGGGCTGGAATTACAACAATTCCCTGGGCGGGACACCCCAGGATTTTGGCAAGGCCCTGGAATATGCCGACAAGATCATTGCCGCTTATCCGCTGGCCGCCAATTACAGTGACCTGTTCCCGAAACATTCGGAAAACCCGCTGGAAGAAACGTTCCCAACACAGAATGACAAGAACCCGGAGATCGTCTTTGCCGTGCAGTACAGCGATGACGTGCTCACCTACAGTGGTGACCCCACCGATCCCAATGCCAATCCCGGCAACGATGCCCATTCCATTTTTGGAGGAAATGTCGAAGACATGCCCGGCCAACTGAGCCGTTCCAGTGAATACAACAGGCACCTGGACAAGTTTTCAGTGACCCCGGCGGCCTATCGTTTGTTTGACCCGCAGATGGACACCCGTTACCAGTGGGACTTTGTCGATGCCATCTATGCCTTGCACGATGTGGCCAATTTCAAGCCCATTGCCGGCGACGACAACACCACCATCAACATCAGCAAGGGGGACACCGTTGTGTATTACCGGCCCTGGAATGACCCGGCCTCCGCAGCGGAGAAGGGCATTGACGAGGGCGGCACAAGGCACTATGCCGTGATCAACACCGATGAATTTAATATCACAGGCATTACACCCTACCACGGCGAATACAAACACCCGTTGATGTGGAAATTCTGGCAGCCCGGTATACCCTATGGCGATGCATACGGCACACTGGACCAGATCCTGTTCCGTTCAGCCGAAGCATACCTGATCGCTGCCGAGGCCATCGTGAAGGGGGCCACCGGCGGAGCGCTGGGTGGTGCGGAAGTATATTACAACAAGGTGCTGGACCGGGCTTTGGGCAGCAATGTCGGGGCTGACCCGATGGGTGCCCAGGACCCGGCTGATGTGACCTCCCTCGACGCCCAGTCGTACCGGGCCACGGCGGCCAGCATCAGTGTGGACATGATTCTGGATGAACGCGCCAGGGAATTGCTGGGTGAGAATGTGCGCTGGTATGATCTGAAACGTACCGGCAAGCTGATCGAGCGCACCACGAACATGAATCCGTGGACAGCCAAGATCGGACAGATCGATGCGCACCACCTGGTACGACCGATCCCGCAAAGTGAGATTGACCGTTCATCCCCTGCTATCGCACAAAATCCTGAATATTAATAGGAATAAATTATTAATGATTAAGGTTTAGTTCAAAAATTAAAAACGGGGAGTATGGACGCTCCCCGTTTTTATCTCATTTATTTATTTTCATGACCATACAAAACTGGCAATCCGTTACGTCAAAAAATGATCCGGGATAAGTTCCAGGCAACATGCGTTTTAAATCTGAACTTAAAATGACTTACTAAAAAACATAATACAAATACAGAGCATCAATTCATGAAAATCTTACCTAATTTTAACCATTGATACATTTTTCAATAAAGATATATCGACTTGTTACAGTTTAAATTAATCCGGAATCCAAACATGATAACCACTTTTAAATCAGACAATCCATTTCTGAAGCAGAAAAAAGTATCGAAGGCAATCACGCTATCAGTCTTTTTATTTTTCTTTATTTGGAAAACGTGTGCATCGCAGGATATCCATCAAAAAATATACCTTGATGCCAATGGCCCTGTCCGTTTGGTGAACCCACTGGTAGATGCCGCCAATTCCCGCTGGTTCTTTTTTACTTCCGCCAGCCGTCCGTTTGGTATGGTCAACCTTAGCCCAGATATGGCCATCAATGGTGCCTGGAATTCCGGTTATCGCTATAACGAAGATACCATCAGGTTTTTTAGCCATATTCACGCCTGGCAAATGTCCGGAATCCCGGTAATGCCTACCACAGGTCCTTTCAAAGGACAGTTGGGTCCAAATGTATACGGTTCAAGATATTCACACGACAAAGAATTCATCAGGCCAGGATATCATGCCATTTACCTGGAAAAATATAAGATTTGGGCCGAATTGACTTCCACCACGCGCGTTGGTTTCCATCGCTATACCTTCCCGGCATCAGCCGACAGCTATATTCTCCTGGATCTCGGTACTGAATTGGGCCCTTCCGGAACCCGGGAAGGATACGCCAAAAGTGTAAACAAAAGAGAGATTGAAGGGTATGCGGTAATGGCGAAGACAAGCCGAAGACCTAAACCCATTAAAGTATTTTATGTCATTGAAACTGACACGCCTTTTGACCGATTTGAATCCTGGCAGGATGGGAAAATCAATGGCGCTGTAAAGACTTTTTCCGGATCGAATGGCGGCGTATTTATGCATTTCAAAACTGCCGACCAACAACAAATCATGATGAAGGTGGGCATTTCTTACACCAGCATTGCGGCCGCCCGGGAAAATATCCAGGTAGAATTACCCGGTTGGGATTTCGATCAAACGGTATACGACTCATACACTGCTTGGAACAATTATTTAAATCGGATAGAAATCTTTGGTGGAAACATTGAGCAGCAAGAACGTTTTTATACAGACCTATGGCATGCATTGCAAGGTCGGCGAATCGTGAGCGACGTGAAAGGCACCTATATCGACATGACCGGAGACCAGCCACGTATCGGACAGATACCGCTGGATAGCAACGGAAAACCAAATTTTAATCATTACAATTCCGATGCGTTTTGGGGTGCACAATGGACCCTGAATACGTTGTGGCATTTGGTCTTTCCGGAAATTACTGAACAATTTGTCAATTCTATGCTGATGATGTATCAGGATGGCGGTTTGATTCCGCGCGGGCCTTCCGGTGGAAATTACACTTACGTCATGACCGGCGCATCCAGCACACCTTTTATTGTCAGCGCATGGATGAAAGGCATCAGGGGATTTGATGTGGAAAAAGCCTATGAAGGAATGCGCAAAAATGCCTTCCCCGGTGGCATGATGAGCAAGGCCGGCTATGAACACAACACCTGGAAAGGTGGTGGCATAGAATACTATATTGATAAAGGCTATGTCCCCTATCCGCTCGATAACAAACGTTGGGGAGGGCATCAGGATGGTGCCGGTCAAACTTTGGAATATGCCTATCAGGATTGGTGTCTGGCCCAGTTGGCGAAAACGCTGGGAAAAACGCAGGATTACGATTTGTTCATGAAACGCGCTGGTAATTATGCCAATTTATATGATCCATCTACCGGATGGATGCGACCAAAAACGCGGGATGGCCAGTGGTTCAGCCCTTTCGATCCTTTGATTTCTGACCGGGGTTTTGTAGAATCCAATGCTGCACAATCAACTTGGTTTGTACCCCAGGATATCAGGGGACTTGCTACTTTAATGGGTGGAAATGACAATCTTACCTTAAAACTCAACCGGTCATTT
The DNA here is from genome assembly GCA_963711495.1 of uncultured Cytophagales bacterium. GTDB lineage: Bacteria > Bacteroidota > Bacteroidia > Cytophagales > Cyclobacteriaceae > CAVQEK01. Next base: position 1,965,637 of record CAVQEK010000004.1, on the reverse strand, counting down.
GAAATTGCCGAACAGCATGATTTCCATGACAAGAAATTCAACTCGAATGATCCCTTCGTAAAAGAACAGCGAAGTAAAACCTATCTCAACTATGGCAATCAGCCTGCCATGCAGGTTGCGTTTCTATTTAATTATGCCGGTGCCCCCTGGTTAACACAATATTGGTCGAGGGAAGTAGTAAACAGAATTTATAGCAGTCTCAGTCCTCAATCCGGATACAATGGCGATGAGGATCAGGGCTTGATGGGTTCTCTGGCCGTATTGATGAAAATGGGCCTTTTCGAATTGCGGGGCGGTGCTGCAGAAAAACCAGTCTATGAAATTGGCAGCCCGTTGTTTGACAAAATCGTCATTCACCTCAACCCCGATTATTATCCGGGAAAGACATTTACCATCAAAACCACCAATAATAGTGATAAAAATCGATTCATCCAGTCGGCAGTATTAAATGGTGCAAGTCTGGAAAAACCGTGGTTTTATCACAGCGAATTAATTAAAGACGGAGAGTTGGTCCTTAATATGGGCGTAGAACCCAACAAAAAATGGGGTGCTGCTCCAGATGACGCTCCCCCAACTATGTCGGATGAACAATAAACAAGATAATTAGGTCATGTGGAGGATCTATGTTTCAGTTCGGAACCTGCGATATGAAGGGCATTCGCATTTCCCCAGGGAGATCGGAAAGTGCCTTCATATCCAAAGGTGCCGAATAAAATACTTTTGCTACAATTCATTCTTTATTCATACAACTTCTTTGTAACCAGGAAATAGCATTAATGAATTTGACTGAAGGACATCTTAAATCAACCATCATCACACAGTTCCTGTTATTCGTCTTTGTAATTGTCTTCAGCCACTGCGGGACTAAAAAAGCCAGCGAAAACCCCAACTTCCTGATTTTCCTTTCTGACGATCATAGTTTCGAAGATTCCGGATGTAATGGGAATGAAATAGTTAAAACACCCAACATCGACCGATTTGCCAGTGAAGGCGCCAAATTCACCAGGTTTTTTACCGTTGAAGCCATGTGTGCCCCCTCCCGGTCCGCACTTTTTACAGGAATGTATCCATACAAAAACGGATGCATCCAAAATCATACGGATGTACACACTGACATCAAAACACTACCTTTTTATTTGACTGAATTTAGGTTATGAGGTGGTATTGGCGGGCAAAACTGATATTGGGCCCAAACAAACTTTCCCATTTCGTTATATTAAAATGAGTGAGGTAAAACCGTATTTAGGTGAAACCAAAACCAAACCGTTTTGTCTGATCATCGCCTCAAAAGAACCGCATACACCGTATGTCCCGATTCCAATTAGCCAAGGAGGGACTGACCCCGCAAAAATTCAGTTAAATTCCAAAATGGTTGATACCCCGGATACCCGTCGTGTGGTAGCTGCCTATTATGACAACATCATGACGATGGACCGGCAATTCGGCGATGTTCTTGAATGGGTTGAACAATACGACTGGAAAAAGAACCTGATTACCATATACACCAGCGATCACGGCGCCGGTCTTCCGTTTGCCAAATGGACTTTGTACGACGAAGGGCTGCACGTACCCTTTATTATTCGCTGGCCACATAAAATTACGCCGGGATCTGCCAACCCGGCATTTATCAGTTTCATTGATGTTCTTCCCACTCTTATTGAACTGGCCGGAGGTAAAGTACCATCAGACATGGATGGCAAAAGTTTTAAAACGATCCTGGATGGCCAGCAAGTAGCATTCAGACATGAATTATTTGGTCTTCATACCAATCTTGGCATCAGCGAAGGAAGCTATTACCCGATCAGAAGTATCAGGACCGATAGCATGAAATTGATATGCAACCTGGATCCGGAAGGAACTTTTTCAAACAATATTATCTACCAGCGAGATGGGAGAAAACGTGAGGGTCTCGAACCTCATTTTCTTTGGAACTCGTGGGCACAAAAAGCAAAAAAAGACAGCACTGCTGCGCATTGGGTCCGATTTTATCAGAAAAGACCATACCTGGAATTGTATAATCTGAAAAGGGACCCGGATGAAATACACAATCTGGCCCGGGAAGAACCTTATCAGGCCTTGGTGGTTTTTTTGAAATCAAGCATTAAAGAATGGATGGAGGACCAGGGGGATTCGCTGGTTTACAGGATGAAATAGAAGATTGAATATGACTGTAAAAAAACATAACAGAAGACAATTCTTGAAAACCTCTGCAGGATTGATGGTTATCTCGGCTTTTGCCAATGGTTTTACCATTTATCGTGGCGAATCCAAATTGAAACATTTTAATTTCAGACCGTATCGACCGGGTAGAACACTGGCAAATGTTCATGGTGTCACTCCCGACGACGGATTTTATCTGCACACGTTTTATGACGTCTGTCCCTGGAGCCCAAGCCAAAAGTTTTTTGCAGTCACCAGGTTTCCTTATCAAAAAAAGAAGCCCCAGTGGGGGGACATCGCAGAGGTTTGTGTGATAGACCTTGAAAATCAAAGCATTCAGACCGTCTATAAAACCAAAGCCTGGTCTTATCAACTAGGCGCCAATGTGCAATGGGGCGATCTCTCCGATCGATATTTGTATACCAATGATATTATTGACGGCAAGGCTGTATGTGTGCGCATCGATTTGGAAACAGATACTGCAAAAGCATATTCAGGGGCGAAATACGACCTGGCACCAGATGAAAAATCGGTGATCAGTCCCAATCTCGCCAATATGAATATTCACCAATATGGTTATGCCATTCCCGATCCGCCATCCGGTCATCCAATACCATTTACCAGAGACCAAATGCCGCATGAGGGTTTGTGGAAAACTGATCTGGTGAAAGACAAAACTACTTTATCAGCGCCTTTCCCAAATTTTGTAGCTGCTTCAGAAGAGCCTGAATTTTACAAAAAATGCATCTTATATCTTTTCCATTCAAAATTCAATAAGCAAAATACGCGAATCATGCAGGTTCTGCGGGGGCAGATCAACAATGAAGGGCGGCATGCTTCTCTTTTTACGTTAAAAGCAGATGGCACCGACATCATACAATGTCTGAGCCGGGAAAAATGGAACCACAAAGCCCGCCTGGGAGGTTCCGGTAATCACCCCAACTGGCATCCTGATGGGGAACACATCATCATGAATTGTATTCCCAAATGGCTTGGTTATGATGACATGCTATTTTGCAGTTTCCGCTTCGACGGCTCGGATTTTAAGGTACTAAGTGAAAAACACCTGGGAAGCGGACACCCGAGCGTGGATGCATCCGGGCGATACCTCATTGCTGATGCCTACCCCAAACAAGGATATGTGTTAACTGAAAATGGTGAAATACCCATACGATTGCTCGACTTGAAGAAGGATGAAGAACAAGTGCTGTGTTCGATCGAAACCGATGTCGGAGGACACGGAAAGCATTATTTACCGGAAAACCGGGAAAATGGAGGCAGTCAATATAAACTTGATCCCCATCCGTCCTGGGGCAGGGACTACAAAAAAATCGCTTTCAACGGAGCACCACAGGGCAGACGTCAGGTTTTTATTGCCGACTTATCGAAAATAGTTTAAGAACATCAATATGATAATTGGAACAATAACCACATTTATTTTCACCAGCCTTGCCTGGATCTTGGGAATCCCCGGAACGAATTCAGTTACGGATGTTAAGCCGGGTAAGATGATTTATCAAAATGATTTTTCATCCACAACAACAGTGAAGGATTGGATCATGGAGGGGCCCGGTAAACTCGAATTCAAAGACGGGTGGATGGAAATGTACGCCCCGGATGAAGAGTGGGACCACGTGTTTTGGTGCCCGAAGGATTTCCCGGAAAGCTTTGTGGCGGAATGGGAAGCCCAAAATCTGGAACCTGATAAAGGATTACTCATCATTTTCTTCGCAGCCAAAGGTGATGAGGGGCAGGATATTTTTGATCCTGGAATGCCCAAACGCGATGGCACATTCAAATATTACAACCACGGCAAAATCAATTGCTATCACATTTCCTATTATGCCAACAATCCCAAGAATCCGGAACGGGGTGATTCACACCTGCGCAAGGATCCCATGTTCGCGTTATTGCAAACCGGCGCTGAAGGCATACCGGCCAATTCAACAGCCATACATACCATGAAATTGATAAAAGATGAAAACCATATCGAAATGTATGTCGATGACCGTAAAATCATCGATTATACCGATGATGGAAAAAATTATGGGCCTGTATATACCGACGGGAAAATCGGTTTCCGCCAGATGAGGTGGTCCCATTTCAGGTATCGGAATTTTAAAGTCTGGGAAATTGATAAAAAATAATCCACTACACCATTAGAATCTAATATAGCAACGATATGAAAATCCTGCGAAACCTATTTTTAATTTCAATCTTATTGTTTAACACCTTTGCGGTAAATCCCGAGAAACGACCAAATTTCATCTTTATTCTGACCGATGATCTGGGCTGGAGCTGTGCTTCATCTTTGATGGATGACCGTTATCCCGATTCCAAAAGCGACTTTTTTGAAACGCCAAACATAGATCGACTTGCCGACAGCGGCATGCGATTCACCAATGGCTATGCCCCGGCAGCCATTTGCTCCCCCACCCGACGCAGCCTTCAGTTTGGACAAACGCCCATTCGTGAAGGTGATGAAACGTTTCCGGAAAGATATAACCCAAAAACCAAACAGTGGCTTACCATTCCACTGCTGCTTAAAAATATCGATCCGAAATACAAAGCAGCCCACTATGGAAAATGGGACCTGCGCGCCAATATTTTCCCCGAAGACCTGGGCTATGATGAAAGCGACGGCGATACCGGTAACCGTAATGGCGATGTAATGAGTGACAAAGAAACCAAATGGAAAGAAGTGTACTTGAATGAGGATCCTAAGAGAATAGAAAGCCTCACGAAGCGAGCAATCAATTTCATGCAAAGGCAAGTGGATGCCGGAAATCCATTTTATCTCCAGGTCTCGCATTATGCCACCCATGTCGATATGCAAACCAAGGAAGAAACTTATTTAAAATATCTCCATAAAGTAAAAGGTAAAAAACATGACAACGCAGGATGGGCCGGTATGCTGGAAAACCTGGACGATGGCATTGGCAGGATCATGGATATGGTGAACAAACTTGGCATCGCAGACAACACCTATATTATCCTGATGGCCGACAATGGAGGTGTGGAATTTATCCCTCCTGTTAAAAATAAGCTTGACCTCCCATCAACTTTTGATAAGCCGATGAGAAACGCCCCATTGCGCGGTGGTAAATGGGTATTGTATGAAGGTGGAATTCGAGTTCCGTTTATTGTCAAAGGACCAGGGGTGAGCCCGCATAGCTACTGTAACGTTTCGGTTTCAGGTTGCGACATCCTCCCCACCCTCAGCGATCTTGCAGGCAATAAATCTCCTCTACCCGCTTATTTGGATGGTGGCAGCATTGTACCTCTCTTTACTAATCCTAAAAAAGGTCAGGTGAAAAGGACGCACGATGCATTTTATTTTCACCGCTACAACCGGGGCTATCCCCATTCAGCCATCATCGATGGAAATTACAAATTGATAAAGTTCTGGAAAACCGGCAAAATGGAACTATACGATATCAGCAGTGATATTGGTGAGATCCATGACCTCGCCAGTCAAATGCCGGATAAAGTACAGGAACTTGACAACAAACTGATGAATTACATGAAGGAAGTAGATGCCGAATTGTTACAAAAGGGTGGCCCGGGGAAAACAATAAAAAAGAAAGGAGACGATTCAGACGAATAACCAAAATCTATAGGAAAGTAATTTTAACCCGGTGAAATAATGACAAAAAAAATATTATTGATTGGCCTGACCCTTGGCTTATTGTTTTATGGCTGGAGTTGCACTACCTCAACGAAGCAAACGGTGGAAAAGGTGAATTTTCCTTCGGATTATCCGGTTTTGCATCCAAAACTCAGAACATGGCCTGCGCCCGCCCTGGGCATTACCGTCAACTTTAACCCACCCGCATTGCTCTGGCCTTCCCGACGCAAAAAAAGCACAACTTATAATGTTCGACTGTCGCAGGATTCAACATTTCAATCGGATCAAACCATGCTGGTCAAAGAAATACCATGGACAATCTTCAATCCTCATATAAAATTGAACTCCGGCGTCTGGTTCTGGCAATATAAAATTAATGGCGAGGATTGGTCGGCATTAAACCGTTTCGTAATTCCACCGGAAGCCGTTGACTTTAATGCCCCGTCGATTGAAACATTTTGGTCAGCCATCCCTCCGGTTCACCCCCGGGCGTTGATGGATGCCAAAGAGCTGCCTTCCTTCAGAAATGAAGTTGGACAAATGACAGACGCCCAGGTCATCATCACTAATGCCGATAAAAAACTAAACACTATTCCACCAGAAGAACAAGGGGGTAAAAGTAAAATCAAAGGGAAGAATCAAGACCAGAATGAAAAATTATCGCAGAATGCCAGTAAGAATTTCAGTGATAAGATATACCATACCATCGATCCATTTTGTAAGGCTTACATCCTCACCAACGATGAAAAATATGCCCAGCCTGCCATTCGTTGGGCCATGAAAGTTGCATCTTTCGATCCAAATGGTATTACCAATCTTAGCGATTTCGGTGATGCGCGATGCATGCTTTCAATGGCCCTGGTCTTCGATACTTTCAACAAGCAGCTTACACAACACGAAAAATCAACGTTATTGGCCGCCATAAAATTCAGGGCAGACCGGATCTATAATGACTGGATTAACTATACTGATGCGAAATTATTATCGAATCATGTTTGGCAATATATATTGAACAATTTTATGACGACGGCAATTGCCGTTTATGGCGATATCGATGAGGCTAAAAACTGGATCAACTACGGGTATGAATTATGGCTGGCCAGAGCCCCAATATTAGGAGGTGAAGATGGGGGCTGGGCCAATGGAGCTTCTTATTTCAGGCTCAATATGGAAACCCTGCTGGACGTGCCCATGATCATAAAGAATTACACCGGATTTGATTTTATAAAAAAACATCCATGGTATTTAAAGAATCCTTACTGGATGATCTATGCTTTTCCTCCTGGTTCTTCCAGTGATGGTTTCGGCGATGATGTGGAGCGAATTTTTTCTCCACAACAAGAATACCTGGCATATGCCGAAGCCTTGAGTAAACTTACAGGAAGTGAAGCCGCTGCCTGGTATGCCAATAAAATTTCAGAAACAGAGAAAATCAAAGTGAGTGATGCGGATATGTTGCGTTGGTTCAGGTTGCGTTATCTCCGAAACCTAAATGAAGCCCCAGTCTCTGATCCACAAACATGGAAGCAATCCATGGCATTTTATGATGCAGGGGTTGTGGAAATGCATACCAACCTTACCTCGTCACCAAAAGATTTAATGGTCGCCATGCGTTCAAGCCCGTATGGCACTTACAGCCATATGATGGCAGATATGAATACTTTTAATGTTTTGTATGGTGGTAAGCGACTTTTTTATACTTCGGGATATAAAGTGACCATGAGTGATCCTCACCGGCAATTATGGTACAAGCATACGCGAGGCCATAACGGGATTCTTATTGATGATGAGGGACAGCCATATGATGTGGAAGCCTATGGATGGATCGCGCGTTTTTTAGATGGCAAAACACTTTCTTATGCTGTCGGCGATGCATCACAGGCCTACAGTAGTCAAGCGGAAAAGCAAAACGCAGGATTAAAAAAATTCAGAAGGCATATTCTTTTTCTGAGACCAGACATCATAGTGGTTTATGATGTATTGGAGGCCGATCATGATGCATCCTGGTCCTGGCTGATCCATAGTCCGCAAAAGATCATTCTGGACAGCGCCCGGAATGAGTTTCAATGCAACCTGGAAAATGCATCATCGCGTACAGAACTTTTCGGTTCAAAATCATTCCATTGGACATTGACAGATACTTTTGCCATTCCCGTCAAGAACTGGACACAACGCCGCGATGACGAAGGCAATGTAGTGGAATACAAAAACGACCAGTGGCATCTGACCGCCAAAACCAATGAAAAAACCTCCAAAATGCGATTTTTGGCCATTATTCAGGTTTTACCTGACGATCAGAATGCGGTAAAGATCGTGCAGGATCCCAGTGAAAAAAATCAGTTTACCATCGGCAACTGGATATTGCATGCAGAAATTAATGCATTAAAACCAGCAGTGCTTGAGGTTCAACGAAATGATGATCAAGTGGCATTTACTTCATCTGGTAGTTCGTTGTCTATTGGGGACCAACAATTCCAGGGGAAAATAGCAGAAAGTTCGAAGTTGATTGAATTCAGTGATGGGAATCCGGTGTTTTCCGAATGTGGAGAACAAATTCCATCCGTCGTTAGAGAAATTCCAATAACTTCAAGAAAAGTTGACAACAGCAATCAATAAAAAAATTAATATGATGGTATCAAGATTTAATCTCACTTTTATCGTTGTTCTTCTAATAATCTTAGGGGCATGTACATCGCGTCAATCGGAACAAGTTACCAAAAGACCCAATATCCTGTTTGCCATCGCCGATGATCAATCCTATCCCTATGCTTCAATTTATGGCACAACAGGCATTAGAACACCTGCATTTGACAAGGTGGCATCTTCAGGTATTCTGTTTAACCATGCTTTCGTGGCTGCACCGCAGTGCAGTCCCTCAAGGGCCGCAATCCTTACCGGAAAAAACATCTGGCAATTAGAAGAAGCAGGAACACACAGCAGTTATTTCCCCAAGAAATTTGAGGTGTTTACCAATCATCTGGAAAATGCCGGATATGACATCGGCTACACCGGGAAGCCATGGGCCCCGGGTAATTGGAAAGAAGCAGGCTGGAAACGCAATCCCGTCGGTCCGGAATACAATGACAAAAAATTCGATAAAGTGCCGGCGAGTGGCATCAGCAATATTGATTATTTTGCAAATTTCGTAGATTTTTATGAAAAGAAATCTGCCGATCAGCCCTTTTTCTTCTGGTATGGCGGCCATGAGCCGCATCGCGTATATGAAGCCGGTTCAGGACAAAGAGCCGGTAAAAATATCGCCAATGCCATGGTCCCGCCGTTTCTTCCCAAGGACTCCCTGGTCCGCAGTGATATAGAAGACTATGCATTTGAAATTGAGTGGTTTGATCAACAACTCGGAAAAATGCTGGCATTCCTGGAAGAAAAAGGAGAATTGAATAATACGCTGGTGGTGGTCACAGCGGATAATGGTATGCCCTTCCCTTCATCCAAGGCTAATTTAATGGAGTATGGCACACATGTTCCGCTAGCCATTAGCTGGCCGGCCAGGATCAAATCAGATCAAATCACTAACCAAATGGTGAGTATGATCGATCTGGCCCCAACTTTTTTGGAATTGGGCCAGGCCCAACCCATTCAAGATATCACCGGCAAAAGCATGACGGACATTCTTTTTCCCCAAAAAACAAATACCCTGGAATCTCACAGGACCTACGTTTTAAGCGGCAGAGAACGTCATACCCATGCCCGACCCGATGATTTGGGATATCCGGCAAGGGCTATTCGCAATGAACATTACCTGTACATTGAAAATCTCAAGCCAGATCGCTGGCCTGCAGGAGATCCGCCTCCGGCCAACTTAGACCAGGAGATTCCCGGTGAAGGGTTCAAATCCATAGGATTGGGATATTGCGATATCGACGATTCCCCAACCAAGGAATACATGATTGAAAATCGGGACAAATGGCCGGCTTTATTTGCTGAAGGTTATGAAAAGCGACCGGAAGAACAACTTTTTGATATTCAGAAAGATCCGGGTTGCACCACCAACCTGGCACAATCAGCAGAATACGATTCTATAAAAACAGAAATGAAAACAAAGCTGGAAAAGTTGCTCACTGAGCAAGGTGATCCCAGAATGCTGGGTTATGGCGACATTTTCGAAAGTTATCCGCGATTTGGTGCCATGCGCGATTTTCCGGGATTCAAGGAAAGAGGTGCATATAATCCTGAATACGAAGTAAAGAAACCATGAAAAAGTATCTGTTTATTTTCATTTCATTGCTCTGGGGACTTGGCAGATCGGGGGCTCAGTCAAAAGTAGAAACGCCGGTAATCATCATCATGGCGGATCAGCTTCGATATGATGCGATCGGTGATTTGACGCCCCATATCAATTCCCTTAAAGAAGAAGGGATCACATTTACCCGGGCATATTGTGCCTCACCGTTATGCGCGCCTTCAAGAGCAGCTTTTTTTACTGGCCTGTATCCGAACGACAACGGTTGTCTCATCAATGGATGGGAATCGAAAGATGAACATTATCGTGAAGTAAAATCCGGAATGCCCAATTTGTATCAGACCATGGCAGATTCATGGGATAGCCATCATGTCGGCAAACAGCATTTTTTCACTGTAGATAAAATAGACGAAGATCCCAATTCGAAAACCCAATGGATTACCATCAGGGATTATAAACAATGGATGAAAACCCAGGGGCTTCCCACCCCCGGAGGTAAAGAATTCAAAGCCAACACTCCGGAGTTGGTCACCAATGAATATACCCACGTAAAAGCCTATTCCATTCCAAAATACAAAATTTACCAGCCGGGTATCGATTATTTTCTCGACCATTATATTGCCGATAAATCGGTCGATGTTATTCGAAACCGCAAACAGACTAAACCTTTGTTGCTCAACGCCATGTTCCTGGCGCCACACCCGCCTTTTGACGTGCCCGAACCCTATTACAGTAAAATTAAACCTGCCGATTTTACCTTGCCAGAAAATGTCGGTCAGTGGTACGACTGTCAATCCCCGCTACAGATGTATAACCTGACCGGTTTTCTGGGCACACGGTATTCCCGAGAACAGTGGGCTAAAATATGGCCAAAATACCTGGGGCTGGTGAATCTACTGGATGATGAAGTTGGTCGCATCATTCAGGCCTTAAAGGACGAGGGACTTTACGACAAGGCCCTGATCATTTTTACAGCCGACCACGGCGAAATGCTGGGCAGTCATTCGCTCTGGCAAAAAATGTGTATGTATGAAGAATCAGCCAAAGTGCCATTAATCATTAAATTTCCAGAGCGTTTCGATATTAACATTAATCAGATAAACACCCCCGTCAGCTTAATTGACATCTGGCCAACCCTGATAGATTTCCTTAAAATAAAAAATACCGGCGAGACGGATGGCATTTCGCTAATGCCACTCATCGAAGGTCAAAATCTGAATAGAAAACAATTTTTTATTCAATATGACGGAAATGGCGCTTATGGAAACAACCAGCGGTGTGTGGTACAGGGCGATTACAAACTGATTGTGGACACTTTTGAACATGAGGTATTTTTCGAATTGTACAATGTAGTGGCGGACCCCCAGGAAAAGGTGAATCTGGCACTTCAAACGGCCTATGAGCAACAAACGAGAAATATGATCACGCAAATCAGAAATTACATGAAAAATACCCGCGATCTGCTGGAAATACCGGTAGAAGCTTATGACCATTTTATAACCGATTATCAGCATATGAATAAAACAACAGATGAGTAAATAAATGATTAAAACACTTTAACCTGAAACCTAATGATTATGACATTCATTAAAAAAGTAACCTGGATATTAGGAGTTCTCCTGGTGACTTTTGGCTGTGGTCAAAAGAAAGAAAAAACCGAGCAGACGGAGGCTCCAAAGCCCAATATAGTTTATATCCTTGCTGATGATCTAGGATATGGAGATGTTTCGGCATATAATCCCGGGGAAAAGATCACCACACCAAATATTGACCATTTGGCATCGGAAGGCATGCGATTTACAGATGCCCATGCCCCCTCATCAGTATGTACACCCACCAGGTACAGCATCCTCACCGGGCGGTATTGCTGGCGTAGCCGGTTACCACAGAGTGTATTGGGTGGATACGGCAGGGCACTCATCCAGCAGGATCGTCCGACAGTTGCTTCCATACTCAAAAAAGACGGCTATACCACCGCCGTAATCGGCAAATGGCATCTGGGCCTGGATTGGGTGGTGAAGGATGGTCATGAGTCGGCATTACAGGTCCCTGAAAATGACCCACGAGGGATCCGGATGGTGAACAACATGAATCCGGAAGATATTGATTTTACCAAGCCCCCAACCGACGGGCCCCTTCATCATGGTTTTGACTATTCCTATATCTTGCCGGCATCACTTGATATGGAGCCTTACTGTTATCTGGAGAATGACACACTGACAGAATTGCCAACAGGCCATACCGATGGAAATGATCTCAATACCGGGTATACGGGAGCATTCTGGAGGGCAGGGTTGATGTCACCCAATTTTGACTTCCGACAAGTTCTACCGCACTTTACAGAAAAAGCGGTAAACTATATCAACCAGCGCAGTCATGCTGAAAAACCATTTTTCCTGTATTTCGCCATGACTGCTCCGCACACACCCTGGCTTCCTTCCAAGGAATATGCCGGAAAATCCCAGGCTGGTGACTATGGTGATTTTGTGACTATGGTAGACGGTATGGTGGGTAAAGTTCTGAATGCATTGAAGGAAAATGGCCTTGATCAAAATACAATCGTCTTCTTTGCCAGCGACAATGGTCCATTCTGGCGACCGGCATTTGTGGAAAAATTTGACCATCGGGCTGCCTATATTTACCGCGGCATGAAAGCTGATACCTGGGAAGGCGGACACCGCATTCCATTTATGGTACGCTGGCCAAATCACATTGTTCCGGGGACTGTCAGTTCCGCCACAACGACTTTAGCCAACCTGATGGCTACTTCCATGGATATTCTTGGAAATGACCCAAAAGAAGCTCCCGGAGAAGACAGCTATAGTATTTTACCCGTTTTACTGGGAAAGGCCAAAACTGTTCCTGGGCAAAATGCAGTAGTCCATGAATCATCCCACGGTATGTTCGCAGTGCGGCAGGGACCCTGGAAATTGATTGAAGGCAGGGGTTCCGGTGGATTTAGTGTACCGCAATTCTATACCCCCAAGCCTGGCGAGCCAAAAGGACAACTGTATAATCTGGCAACTGATCCATCTGAAACACAAAATATTTACCAGGAAGACCCTGGTAAAGTAACGACATTGAGCCAAGTTCTGGACAGTATCAAAGGACTTAAAAATAAATAAAACGGGCTTCAATTATTAATGAAATGCCAGACCTAATCACTCAAAATTTCCCTAACTATGAAAAGCCCCGTGAAATGTTTTTTACAGGTTGCAGGATCATTGGTCATGATAATTTTACTGACACAATGCAATCCGAAAAGTAGTCCGCTATCGAAAAGTCCAAAACGACCAAACATTCTGATTGCACTGGCCGATGACCAATCCTGGCTACACACCAGTATTTCCGGTGATAAAGTCATCAAAACGCCAGCTTTCGACCGGGTAGCCCACGAGGGTGTCCTATTCACCAATTCGTACTCGGCATGTCCTTCTTGTACCGCCTCAAGAACGGCAATCATCAGCGGTCAGGATATTTGGCGCACCAAACAGGCGGGTGTCTTGTTCGGATCAATTCCCAAAGACCTTAAAATTTATCCTCATCTGCTGGAACAGGCAGGATATTTTGTTGGCTATACCGGCAAAGGCTGGTTGCCCGGAGATTGGAGTGCTTTAGGACTAGAGGAAGATCCGATTGGCAAGGAATATAATTCAAGAAAAGAAGGCGTAATCGCCACCGGTATCGATAAACGCAACTACTCGGCCAACTTCAATGATTTCCTGGCCGATCGCCCTAAAGACAAGCCTTTTTGTTTCTGGTTCGGATCCACAGAGCCACACCGGATCTACCAGGATGGTGCCGGGAAAATGATCAATTTAGAAACAAAAAACGTTTCGGTTCCGCCGTTTTTACCTGATATTGAAAAAGTACGCAGCGACATTCTGGATTATTACTATGAAATTGAATGGTTCGATTCTCACCTGGCCAGTATGTTGGCGAAGTTGCAGGAAATTGGTGAACTGGACAACACCATTATTGTGGTCACTTCAGACAATGGCATGCCCTTTCCAAGAGCCAAAACCACACTCTATGATTGGGGTGTGCATATGCCGCTGGCCATATGTTGGGGTGACAAGGTACCTGGTGGGCGCGTTGTCGATGATTTCGTAGAACATACCGATTTTGCGCCAACTTTCCTCGAAGCTGCCGGAGTTCTGGTCCCTGCGGAAATGACCGGCAAAAGTTTACTGACAATCTTACTTTCCGATAAACAGGGTGAGGTTGACCCGCAAAGAGACCGTGTCTATACTGCCATAGAAAGGCATACATGGTGCCGGCCCGATGGCGCCACTTACCCCATTCGGGCATTGCGTACCAAAGATTTCTTGTATATCCGCAATTATGAACCAGACCGCTGGCCAACGGGAGGTCCTTATTTTGTCTCTTCCAACCGCACATTTCACGGCGATGTGGACGCTAGTCCAACCAAATCTTTTATGGTGGAAGAAGATAACCAAAAAGCATTTCCCAAAGAATATGAATGGTGTTTTGGTAAGCGTCCGGCTGAAGAATTGTACAAAGTTGCAGACGATCCCGGCCAAATCAACAATCTCGCCCATGATCCGGTTTATGCCGATATCAAGGATAAAATGGCCATTGACTTGCAGAAACACCTGGAAGAAACCGGTGATCCGCGAGTGAAAGGAGAAGATCCCTGGCAGGCATACATCTATCACCAGGTGGATGGGTTTGGCTCAACCTACAACATGAGTCTGTCGAAAGAAGAGCGGGCCAGAAATTTTTTACGGCCTGGTAATTAATGAAGTAAAAGTAAATGAAGCGTTTAAAAGTTTTATATATAGTTATTGTTGGGGTGGGCTTACTTTTTATAGGTTTGTTGCTCACCGCCAACAGGTTTTATAGCGCTGCGAGATTAAAGTGTATCCCATTAAACTCAGGAAACCTCGACTTACCAAACTCAAAAAATTATGTCAAGCATTACGATCCAAAACTGAAAGATAAAATACTTTCTTTCTGGTCATCCAAAGCTTTCCCGGAGTCAAAAAACAAGAATAATCTTCAAAATCCCAGAATAGTACTTTCCTGTTTTATCACTGGCAAAAAGATTGACGAAGCCAACCGCTTTTTGATGCAATTAAAGCCCCATGGCATTACAGGTTCCACCTGGGGTCTCAATCCACACGGCGATTATGATTTTACATTAATAGCATTAACACCCATTCTTTATTTTTTTGGCGACAGCAGCAAAATCCTTTATCCCGAAACGCGCCAGCACTTGCTTGATACATTGCTAACTGCAGAAGGAAGTAATTTTGATGACAAAGTCCCTCGTAGCCTTGGGTCGATCGAAGACACTGAAAACCATGTACTGATGACCCAGGGATCCCGGTATTTAAAAAACCGTTGGTTGCGGCAACACGGTAATAATGATCCAGCACACAACAACCAGGAAAATGGCATAGAAGAGAAATTAGCTTCATATCTTGAAGACATAATTCAGTGCGGCATTTACGAATTCAATTCAAATCCATATCAGGGTT
The DNA here is from genome assembly GCA_963711495.1 of uncultured Cytophagales bacterium. Taxonomy (GTDB): domain Bacteria; phylum Bacteroidota; class Bacteroidia; order Cytophagales; family Cyclobacteriaceae; genus CAVQEK01. The sequence continues at coordinate 1,950,144 of CAVQEK010000004.1, read as the reverse complement.
ACACGCTGTCTGCTTTGCTAAACCTGAATGCATTTGGAGGTGAGAAGATCATCCGGTTGTCTGCAACAATACTGGATCGGATGAACTGGCAATATGCCTTGGGCAGTTATGATTTCAGGCGATTCGCCCCATTCAGGAGAAGGTATGATCACGCGGATGATTTGTCGCTCAACGCAGGCTATCATGTGTCGATGATGAAAACCTGGATCAGTTTTTACGCCGACACGCTGGTGTTGAACATTGATCACGGCGAGCACATGGCACTTTGGGCAGCCATCATGCCTTATCGGCCACCAGATGAGGTGGTTGACTGGACATTACACAAAAAATCGCACTACTTGGTGCGAATGGGGCATGGCTGGAATTCGAGTCCTGAAATTTATTCCGGTTCGCCTGATTATCTGCTTTCTGCCGGCGGTGTTAATCGCGGAAATAAATCGATGATCGTTGCCCGGCCAACGACTTTGATCTTTGGAAAAGACCCACAACAACTCAGTGATGTATTTAATCTTGCTGGTCCCGGAGTGAATTTTAAGGACTGGAATAATACAGGCGTCTGTGAAGATTTTGCCGTTGCTGCAGGACCAGTAGTTGTACCGGCAAGTCAGCAATCGGTAATTGATAACAAATCCTGGCAGATATTTCACATAGCTCTTGATCACTATCTGGCTATTTTTTCCAACGATCACCTCGGAATTATGGCGATCTGTCAGACTGAAAACCCTACACAACTGGCGGATAAGATCAATGAACTCAATCCGGATAAAAAATTACTGCAAAGACAATTTCATCACCCCAATGGCCATTTCATAGAATACGATACGGAAGCACCCAAAAATACCTGGGTGATTAAAAGCATAGATCAAAAAACAATGGAACGCAACCTGGATAACTGGCCATTTTTTGATGGGAATATTCATCCGTTGATCAATGCAGAGGCTTTGAAAAAACAGCCGTCTGTAGTGCAAATAGTAAAGAACAACTAAAATGACAATACATATGAAAACCTTACTAATGACGATCCTGGCAATCTTATGCCAAATTACCGTTTACTCCGCCGATTATAACATCTTAAAGTTCGGTGCGGTGGCCGATGGAAAAACATTGAATACCAACAGCATCCAGGCTGCCATCGACGAAGCCTCAAAAAAAGGTGGCGGACAGGTGATCATCCCCGAAGGTCGTTTCCTGACCGGAACGATCGTCCTGAAATCAGGTGTAGATCTACATCTCGATGACAATGCGGTCTTACTGGGAAGTAAAGATCCCTATGACTATCCTTTTATGAAGGCGGTCCTGGTAAAAAATGAATCGACTGACCATAGACGGGGAGCATTGATTTATTCAGACCATCAAACCAATATCAAAATATCCGGAAACGGGACAGTGGACGGGCAGGGACGTGAACTTGCCCTACACATCGACAGCCTGTTCTATGTCGGAAAATTAGACACCATGTATTACAATCTCCGAAGAAAAAGACCTGGGCGGCGCCCCGGAAATATCGCTATCATTAACTGTGAAAATGTAAGTGTAACAGGCGTAACGATAAAGAATGCCGCCGGCTGGGTAACTACTTACGAGCTGTGTAAAAACCTGTTGATTGATCATGTTCGGATAGACAGTGACGCTTACTGGAATAATGACGGGATGGACATCGTCGATTGCACGAACGTCCGGGTTACCAATAACTTTGTGAACTCAGCAGACGACGGCATCTGCCTTAAGTCGGAAAATCCAGGCTCTATGGATGACAGTGTTTACGTTGCCAATTGTACCGTGCGTTCCAGCGCCAGTGCTGTTAAATTTGGCACAGCTTCTCATGGTGGTTTCAGAAATGTCACCATAAAAAATATAAAGGTTTACGATACTTTCAGATCAGCTATCGCTTTGGAATCCGTCGATGGCGGGATTTTGGAAAATGTTTTGGTCGATGGCATTGACGCGAAAAATACCGGAAATCCCATATTCATACGGCTCGGCCACAGGAACGAAGACGGGGAAGTTGGTACTTTAAAAAATATCACCATCAGAAATGTGAAAGTGCAGGTTCCCTACGGTCCTCCTGACCTGAATTATGAAATACGCGGGCCTGAACTTTCATTTTTCCACAACCCGTTTCCTTCTTCCATTACCGGAATTCCAGGTCATTATCCGGAAAATATCACGCTGGAAAATATTGAGATCACGTATCCGGGAAAAGGGAATAAGGGATATGCCTTCATGCCGGTATATCGCCTGAATAATATTCCCGAAGTTGAAAACCAATATCCCGAGTTTTCCATGTTTGGTGAATTGCCGGCCTGGGCATTTTATGTCAGACATGTAAAAGGACTCACCTTGAAAAATATTTCCGTTAAAGCCGATGATAAAGACTATCGCCCCGCTTTTGTTTTTGACGATGTAGACAATATCAATATGAACGTCATTTCCATCGGAAAAGCCAATAATAATCCACCGATCGTTTTAAAGCAGGTTGAAGGAGAAAATATCCAGGAGGTCGATACTCCCGGTTATCTTGGAAATACGGTTCAGACTATTAAACCATAAAAAAGGGTCAGCACAAATCAATTTACTCTGAATCTTTAAAAAGCATTTATGAGCGCTCGTAAAATAATTCTTCTGACATTCATAACTATAGCCATTCAGTTTTTAACGAGCTGCAATAGCCAAAAAGACCTGGAAATCCGGTATGTGAACAAATTCGAAAATGAACATCATCCTGAAATCGGGTATTGGTTTATATCACCCGATTTATTTGACAATGACCGGTATTTGGAAGAATTGGATTCCATCATTCACCAGTGCCCCTACACACTGGTATTCCTGACAGCCCGGGAAGGCGCCAATTTTTATGACTCCAACACCATGCATCCTATTTTTAAGGATATTGTGGAAAAGGCGCATCAGAATGGATTAAAAGTCGGACTCCAGCTTTGGGGCAATTATAATGATCAAAACCCGGAAGCGTCTCAAAGCATGATTATTGACCATGAATTAACCCTCGATGAGTTGGGCAGCGCCACCTATACCGCCAAAGCAAAATTCATCAGATTTCCAGATCGACTTTTAAAAAGTAATTTGTTTAAGGTATACGCCTTCAAAAAAACAGGCGAAGGATTTTATGATCCCGCAACATTAAAAGACATTACCGCAAGTTGCAAGACCTTCTTACCCGATAAAGCAACAGTTAAGGTGACAATTAATGGCGGGCAATCCGTAAAAGGGCTCACCGCCTGCATCATGACGCAGGAATTTTGTAGCCAAAGCAGTATGTGGGGAGATCTTGAGATCAACGGTTTTACGGATGCCATGCAGCACTATCGTGATATTCCTTTCGATGGATTTGCGCTGGATGAATATGGTAATAAGTTTGTGGAAAGAATTTTTGACCAGGACACGCCTAACCCTTTCCGGGGTCGTTGGTATTCCACGGACATGGCCAAAGATTTCAGGGTGATCACCGGTAATTCACTGGAAAAAACACTTTTCGAGGGCCGTTATGCTCCGCAAGGGAAACCAGAAATAAGAATGAAAGCCATCAATCAGTACATGGATTTTATGAGAACCGGGGCTTTGCACGTTGAAAGGGCCGTGTATCGCAAATCGAAAGAAATATTTGGAGCGCATATTTTCAATGGAATTCACAGTACTTATCACAACAGTTTCATCAACGATGAAATATGGGCGAATGGAATTGACTGGTGGACTGAACCGCGAGCTTATGGCCAGACCGATGAAAAAACGTCCACACCAATACAAATGGGTGTGGCGATGTCCCATCCGATGAATGCCATGTACAATCAATATTATGATAAGGTCTTCCCTCCTGTTGAATCAAAGGCATTGCACGATCTGCGATATGGAATACGAACCCATTATCACGCCATGCATGATAAGCGCGTTAATCGGTTCGATCTCCTCAGTCCTGAAGCAATTGCCGGAATAAACAAGGTGGAAGCGTGTGCGAGGCTAATGAACAAATTTGATCCTCCATTGCCCAGTATTGATCTATTAATTGTTTTTGGAATGGAGGCGCTTCAAAACTGGTACCCTAACCATGCAGACCGAGGCGCCTATGATATTAACAGCAAATTGGGTATTGAAGAAAAAGCCCTGGAAATCTGGCACGCGGGATATCTGAATGCTCTGGTGCCTTCCGATGTCATTGCCAACAAGACCTTAACCATCGGAGCAGATGGCAAAGCCATTATGAACGGTCATCAGTTTAATGCCATTCTATATTTGTACCCACAATATGCCAAAGAATCTGAATTGCAATTTTTAGAAGATTATGAAAGCCAAGGCGGAAAATTGATGATTGAAGGCGAAGCGGACCGCGACTTTGAAGCCCGGGATATTAACGAAAGATTTAAGGTCATCTGCGATAAAGCCACTGTAAGAAATTATTCTGTGGCTGATCTCCCAAAACTTGGAATTCAAAAGAATTTTCTACCCGATGGCTGCGAAAATGAGGATGGTTCTTTTGTATTTACTGATCTGCCCTCTTTGAAATCAGACAGCCTGGCTACCTTCCAGGTAAATATTGATGGTGATGACTATGCTGGTCAATACAAAGGTCTGGCAATAATAAAAGCGGATGATAAGACTGGTATAAATGAGTTTGCCGCCCACGGGTTTAAAAATTTAAGCAAAAATGGAAAGGTATTGCTCAGTTTCAGGGATCCGGTGGATATTTTTCTGGTGAAACAAGCTGGTCATTGGAATATGACGTTGGCTGACAGTACTCAAGCCGTGAAACCCATGATTAATAAATTGTAATGAATTTGATAAAGATGCCTAGGATACAAAATCCGAAACTATGACACATTTTAAGAATGAATATTAAGAAAGGTTTTTTAATTATTTTTTCCTGGTTGATACTGGGTTTTGGCTGTAGTGAGACAAACGATGTCTGGCTTGATGCATTAAATATCCAGGATTTTTCGGAAGGCATCTCCTCCGTGGCGGTCATATCAAATACTAATCAAGACTCCATAAAAATTGGCCCAACTTATTTTACCCGCGGGATAGGAATAAGATATGTGAGTGTGATCCCATTTTATCTCGATGGAAATGCAAAACAATTTACTGCAGAAGTTGGGCTGGGAAATGTTCCTGAAGATGCCAACCCGGTGAAATTCTATGCCGTTGGCGACAAAAAAATCCTGTTTGAGAGTGAAGAACTGAAGGCCGGAGACGCACCTCAGCATGTTGATCTCAATTTAAAAGGAATTGAGCGGTTTGGATTACTCATAATGAACACCAGAGACGGGGGCAACAGAGCGCTCGCTTACTGGGCGAATGCCCGTTTTAAAATGCTTGGAAACAATTTTCCTCAGCTCATTCCCAATGCCGGAGAAAAATATATACTAACCCCACCGGAAGCAAAAGAACCGCAAATCCATTCTGCAAAAGTCTATGGCGCAACGCCGGGTAATCCTTTCCTGTACCGGATTGCTGCCACCGGCCTACGCCCTATGACTTTTTCCTCCACCCATTTGCCGAAAGGGCTTGATCTCGATGCTTCAACAGGGATTATTTCCGGTAAGGTAGCCAAACGGGATACCTTCATCGTGGACCTCGAGGTGAAAAATGAATTTGGTGAAGCAAGGCAAAAGCTCAGGATCATCATCGGGGATACCATCGCCCTTACCCCACCAATGGGTTGGAATGGATGGAATGCCTGGGTAAAAAAGATGGATCAAGATAAAGTGATGAATTCAGTGAATGCTATGGTTACAACAGGCCTCATCAATCATGGCTGGAGTTACATTAATCTCGATGATACCTGGGAAGGCAAACGGGGCGGAAAATTCAATGCCATTCAACCCAATGAAAAATTCCCGGATTTCCAGGAAATGATAGATGATATCCATGCCCAGGGTCTGAAATTTGGTGTTTACTCTACACCCTGGATCTGTACTTACCAAGGCTACCCCGGTACTTCTTCTGATTTTAAAAATGGAGTATTCCCGGACTCCATCATAGACCATAGAAGAGCATATCACTACTTTGGAAAATATAGTTTTGAAACCAATGATGCAGAACAAATGGCGGAATGGGGTGTGGATTATCTTAAATATGACTGGCATATCAGGTTGCCATCGGAAGCAGAAAGTATGTCAAAGGCACTAAGGAATTCAGGAAGGGATATTGTTTATAGTTTGTCAAACCACGCCCCTTTTGAATATGCCAGCGCATGGCAAAGTTTGGCCAATCTGTGGCGAACAGGAGGCGATATCCGGGATAGCTGGATCAGTCTTTACAGTTCAGCTTTTACGATCGACAAATGGGCCCCCTATAGCGGACCCGGCCATAGGAATGACCCGGATATGATGGTGCTGGGCAATATTTCAACTGGTGCTGAGTTACACCCCACACGATTGACTCCGGATGAACAATACAGTCATATGAGCATTTTCTGTTTACTCGCAGCCCCATTGATCATAGGTTGTCCTGTAGAGCAGTTGAATCCATTCACTATGAATCTGCTTTCTAATGATGAAGTCCTGGAAATTGATCAGGATCCTCTGGGAAAACCAGCCAGGCTTGTGAAGGATGCAAACGGCGTTCAGATTTGGCTCAAACCCATGGAAGACGGGTCCTTTGCAGCAGGGTTGTTTAATGTAGATGGATTTGGCGAAACACCTCAGTCTTACTTTCGCTGGGGTGATGAAACGCCCAAGGACTTTACCTTCGATCTTACCGGAATAGGTTTGAAAGGAAAATGGAAAATTCGTGATGTATGGAGACAACAGGACCTGGGTGAATTTGAAAAATATTTTAAAACCACCATTCCATATCATGGCGTGGTGATGGTGAGAATGTTTCCTGATCAATGAAATCAATGAAAATGAAATATCATGTGAGGGCAATTTATCTTTTTTCCGTATTTCTCATTTCAGTAGTTGCTTTTGGTCAATCCAATGATCAAAAAAATGCTGGTACCGCCATTATTCCTTACGGTGATAATCCTGCCACAGGGCGATATTATAATATCAGGGGTATCAAACTGTATGTGGAAGAATATGGGAAAGGTATGCCGTTGCTCATGATTCATGGCAATGGCGGCTCGATTAAAGCCTTCAGACAAAACATTCCTTACTTCGAAAAAAACTACCGGGTTATCGTTGCTGACAGCCGTGCACAGGGGAAATCCATAGATTTTAGCGATTCGTTAAGTTTTGAAATGATGGCTGATGATGAGGCTGCCTTAATGGCCGCGATGCACATCGATTCGACCTATGTCATCGGATGGAGCGACGGAGGAATAGTTGCATTGCTTTTGGCTATGCGTCATCCTGATAAAGTGATCAAACTGGCTGAAAGTGGCGCTGACCTCGTTCCTGATTCCACCGCAATAGCCGTTGTGCCATCTGCATGGGAAAGAGAGAAAATATTTTATATCGGGAATAAAAACAAAACCTTCACTACTCCGGAAGAAAAAAATCATTGGAAAGTAAGAATGTTAGACTGGTTACAGCCTCACATTCCTTTTTCTGCATTGCAAGCCATCCAGTGTCCGGCTTTGATTATTGCCGGAGATCATGATATGTTCAAGACAGAACATACGGTAAAGATCTTTGAGCACATACCGAAAGCGTATTTATGGATAGTGCCCGATTCCGGGCATGGAACATTGCATCAACATGCAGATGAATTTAACAGACTGGTAGATAATTTTTTTAAAACCCCCTACAACGAAAGATGACATTATCCTTTATGAAGATTGGGCTTAACATGCTAAACATGAATAAAATATTCAAAGCTATTATATTGGTATGTTTAATATTAAGCTTTGGGGCATGTTCTGAAAATACCAATACCATTTGGCTGGATGACTTAAATATGCCCGAATTTTCTGAAGGAATATCTTCGGTTACTGTAATTAGGCCTGAAAGTGAAGATACAATTTCCATGGCAAATGCAACTTTTACCAGAGGAATAGGCGTCAGATATATTGGCGTAATTCCATTTTATCTGGATGGTAATGCTCGTCAATTTACTGCGGAAGTGGGGACGGCGAATACGTCTGCAGATGCCAACCCGGTTAAATTCTATGTCATCGGTGACCGGAAAATTCTTTTTGAAAGCGACGAAACGAGGGCAGGAGATGGCCCACAGAAAGTTGATGTTGACTTGGATGGAATAAAACGATTGGGATTGCTCCTTGTCAATATAGGAGACCAGGGGAAAAGAGGATTAGCCTGCTGGGCCAATGCCAAATTTGTCATGATCGGTGATCATGTTCCTCAACCGATTCCAAATACGGATGATAAATATATATTGACACCTCCATCTTCGAAAGCGCCAAAAATAAACTCATCCCTTGTTTTCGGTGCCACACCTGGAAATCCTTTCCTTTACACTGTTGCGGCGACCGGAGCAAGGCCATTAAAATTTTCAGCGGAAAATCTGCCAAAGAGACTTTCCATTGATTCCAAAACGGGCATCATCTCCGGAAAAATGTATAAAAGAGGAACTTATCAGATAATGCTTAAAGCCAGCAATGAATTTGGTGAAGCTACCAATAAACTAAAAATTATCATTGGTGACACCATCGCGCTTACCCCACCCATGGGATGGAACGGATGGAATTCCTGGGCACGAAATATTGACAGGGACAAAGTGGTTTCATCTGCCAACACCATGGTAAATTCCGGACTCATCAATCATGGCTGGACCTCTATTAATATCGATGATACCTGGGAAGGACAGCGTGGAGGAAAATACAATGCCATTCAACCCAATGAAAAATTTCCCGATTTTCCGGGAATGGTGGAATATATACATTCAATAGGTTTGAAAGTCGGCCTTTATTCCACACCCTGGATATCGACTTATGCAGGATATACCGGTTGTTCTTCTGATTTCGAAAATGGATATTTTCCCGATTCAATCAGGAACAATAAACGAGCGTACCGTTATGTTGGAAAATATACTTTTGAAACCAATGACGCTGACCAGATGGCAGCATGGGGAATCGACTACCTGAAGTACGATTGGCATCTGACAGTGCCACCTGCCGAGCGTATGATGAAAGCTTTAAGAAAATCAGGACGGGATATGGTGTACAGTTTATCCAATTCGGCACCGTTTGAACAAGCCAGTGAATGGTCGGCAATAGCAAACCTCTGGCGAACCGGTGGCGATATCCGGGATAGCTGGATTAGCTTATATATTTCAGCTTTTACCATTGACAAGTGGGCACCCTTTGCAGGTCCGGGTCATTGGAATGATCCCGACATGCTGGTATTGGGAAATATTTCTACCGGATCACACCTGCATCCGACGCGATTAACACCCGACGAACAGTATAGCCATATGAGCATTTACTGTTTGCTGGCCTCCCCCCTGATCATAGGTTGCCCTATTGAGCAACTGGATCCCTTTACAAACAGTTTACTGACCAACGATGAGGTGATAGCCGTTGACCAGGACCCTTTGGGGAAACCAGGAAGATTGATGGTTGATGAAAATGGCATTCAGATTTGGGTTAAATCTCTGGCTGATGGCTCGTATGCAGTAGGACTTTTTAACACGGATGACTTTGGCAAAACACCGCAATCCTATTTTCGATGGGGGGATGAGACCTCTAAAGATCTCGTCTTTCATCTTTCCAAAATCGGACTGTCTGGCCCATGGAGAATTCGCGATCTCTGGAGGCAAAAGGATCTGGGAAATTTTGAAAATGTCTTTAAGACCAGTATTCCGTTTCATGGCGTTGTCATGATTAGAATGTTCCCAATAGATAATGAGGATAAAAATATTTCAAAATGAATAAAAAAAGGCAGGGACATTCGGATGAAAAATGTACTGATTAAAATAATAGAATTATAAAGCAGACCATTTGCTGATTTGTTAATATTAAAAATTTAAAAGTTTCACGATATGAAAAGAAAGAAACCAATCAGATCACTAATAACCGGGAGCTTGCTGATCATCCTTGGTGTTTTATTGGCACCATCGGCTTCAGCTTCCAATAACCAATTTTATAATGTAAAAGATTACGGAGGAACAGGTGACGGGACGTCAATGGATACAAAGGCCATCAATGCCACTATTGAAGCTGCTGCTGAAGCAGGTGGTGGTACAGTCTTTTTTTCTGCTGGTAATTACCTCACGGGTTCCATCCATCTCAAAAGTAATATTGTGCTGTACCTCGATCAGGGGGCTACAATTATTGCTGCACCATTTGACGACTCTTCGCAATACGACAAAACTGAAGACGCCATCAATGATCAATATCAGGACTTTGGCCATAGTCATTTTCACAACAGCCTCATCTGGGGAGAAAATTTGCATGACATTTCCATCATAGGAAGCGGCAGAATTTGGGGAAAAGGACTGGTTAAGGGATTCAAAGGGAATGATGAAAAGGAAATTAATTACCCCAACAAATCCATTGCCTTGTTGAAGTGCCGCAATGTGATATTGCGGGATTTCACCATTTACCACGGTGGATGGTTCGGCATATTGGCCACTGGCGTGGACAACCTTACCATCGATAACCTGAAAATAGACACCAACCGCGATGGCATGGACATCGACTGCTGTAAAAACGTACACGTTTCCAACTGCACGGTCAATTCCCCACATGATGATGGGATTTGTCTTAAGAGCTCTTATGCCCTCGGATATGCCCGTACCACTGAAAATGTCACCATTACCAATTGTCAGGTGAGTGGTTATCTGGAAGGCAGCCTGCTCGATGGCACTTTCAAAAAGGAAACCAGTAATGGCCATAGCCCCACGGGACGGATAAAATTTGGCACGGAATCCAATGGTGGCTTTGTCAATATCAGCATTTCCAACTGTGTATTTGACTACTGCCGGGGTTTGGCGCTGGAGACCGTGGACGGCGCTTTATTGGAGGATGTGACCATTAACAATATCACTATGCGGAATATCATCAATTCACCAATCTTTATCCGTCTTGGCGCCAGAATGCGGGCCCCGGAAAATATGAAAATCGGCTTGTGCAAACGGATTATCATCGGCAATATCAATGTATACAATGCTGTAGATTCAACTTCGGCTTCCATCATCAGCGGAATCCCCGGACATGATATTGAAGATCTCGAACTCAGCAATATTCACATTTATTACAAAGGTGGCGGCACAAAGGCCATGGCGGCAGTGAAAGTTCCGGAATTTGAAAACAAGTATCCCGAACCTTACAAGTTCGAAACCATCCCGGCTTATGGTTTTTTTATCAGGCATGTCAAAAATGTCACCATGCATGATGTGTCTGTGGAATATATGAATGAAGATTATCGTCCACCTTTTATACTAAACCAAGTCACAGACGCTACACTCCGCAATATTAAGGCGCAAAAAATGGAAGGAGTGCCAATGTATATTTTAGATAATGTGACAGGTTTTTCCATTCAAAATAATTCGGGGTTGAAAGATATGCAAATTACAAAAGCCGAACATAAAAATCTATAACCGGGCTTCACCCAATTGAGATAACATTTCTCCAAGATAATGGGCTTTTCAGAATTTTGAAGCAATTGTTTTAATGGTAGAAAACAAATAATTTACTATTTAAATTACGGATTACCCGCTGTTTAGAAATAAGAAAATAAAGGAATGTTAAAAAAACGCATATGACTACCCGAAGAAAATTTATCAAAGATGTATCCATAAATACAGCGGCACTTGCTGTCGGTATGGGTGCCGGTATTCAAAATCTGACTTACGCTAAAAGCCAAAAGTCTAACGGCCCTTATATGGCCACCGGCATTAAAATTGGTGAAGTAAGTGATACCCAGGCCATCATCTGGACACGCTTAACCAAAAATCCAAACAGAGTGAGTGACCTGGCGCCACAGCCCACTTTTTTTTACAAAAATCCTGATACTGGTCAGTTCGAACCAAAATCAGAGGTCAATGGTCGCCCTGATCGGGAACCGAAAGTAGTCTATCCCAAGGGCATTGATGTGAACACCATCGCCGGAGCCGTACCGGGTACAGATGGTGAAGTACGTGTTTCATGGAAATCAGGGAAAAATCCATGGAAACAAACATCGTGGCAGGCTGTTGACCCCGAACACGATTTCATAAGTCAGATCAAGCTTACCGACCTGTCCCCAGGTACCCAATATGATGTAAGGGTTGAAGCCCGGCAACCTTCAAGCGAAAGCTTAATTTCGATCATTGATGGGAATTTCAGAACAGCCCCCTCCCTGGATTCAAAAGCGGACATTACTTTTATGGTCGTTACATGTCAGGATTATCACGATCGCGACGACAACAGCAATGGATTCAAGATCTACCGGTCCATGTTGGAGCAAGATCCGGATTTTTTCGTGCATACCGGTGATATTGTGTATTACGACCAGCAAGCCAAAAACCTCGATCTGGCACGCTGGCATTGGCATCGGATGTATAGTTTTCCCAATCTGGTGGAATTTCACAAACGGGTGGGCAGTTATTTCGAAAAAGATGACCACGACACCTGGATGAACGATTGTTGGCCAGGAAAACAAACCAAATTCATGGGTGATTTTACGTTCAAGCAGGGACAGCAGGTATTCCTGGATGAAGTTCCGATGGGTAATAAAAATTACCGTACCTACCGATGGGGGAAAGATCTCCAGATCTGGCTGGTTGAAGGCCGTGATTTCAGGAGCCCCAACGACATGCCCGACGGACCTGACAAAACCATCTGGGGAAAAGAACAAATTGCCTGGTTCAAATCTACCGTCGATGCCTCTGATGCCACCTTTAAAATTCTCATCAGTCCAACCCCACTGGTAGGCCCGGACCGGCCGAAAAAGAATGACAATTATGCCAACAGCGGTTTTCATTATGAAAGTGAGATGATCAGAAAGTTCATAGAACAACATCCCAATATGTACATCGTCAATGGCGACCGGCACTGGCAATATGTTTCCAAAGATGCAGAAACAGGCCTGATGGAATTTGGCTGTGGTCCGGCAAGTGATGAACATGCCGGAGGCTGGGACCAAAACGACTGGCGACCAGAGCATTTGTATCTCAATGTGATCGGTGGATATCTCGAGGTCCAAATAAAACACGAAAATGACGAACCCCGAATTGAGTTCAGGCATCACCATGTTGACGGTAAAGTACTGTTTGAATATAAAGCTGCACTGGAAAGATAATAAATGAAGAAAAAACATTACGGCGTAGTTCGGCATCTCAAGTCTCTATTCCTTGTTTCAATGCTGGTAATCTCAATTAGCCCTGTTGGTGTGGCTAAACCACCATGGGAAATTCAGAAACACACGGTTAGGTGTACATATTCTGAGGCAGATACATTGGCACAGCAATTCATCAATCCGCCAAGGGAATACAGCATACTTCCTTTTTGGTCGTGGAATAATACCCTGGAGGAACATAAACTCAACTGGCAGATGGACCAGATGCTTGATAAAGGGATTTATGGTGCTTTTATGCATGCCAGGGCTGGTATTGATTCCAGTGCAACGCCTTATTTTTCCGATGGATGGTGGAAAGCAGTGGAGTCGACGGTAAAACATGCCCATGAAAAGGGCTTTTATGCCTGCCTCTATGATGAGGACAAATGGCCAAGTGGAAGTGCCGGTGGAAGAACCATTGCCCTCAATCCGGAGGAATTTAGTAAAAAAACACTCCACTACCAGAATTTCAATGTGATCGGCCCGCAAACCATCACACTTAATTTTATGGACCAACCATTAGCCCTATTTGCTTGCAAAATAAACGATAAAGGAATTTACGATTTTTCCAGTCAGATTGACTTGACCACATTGTCGGGAAAAGCATGGAAGGTCCCGGATGGGAAATGGGCGATTATTGGATTTAAAGCGATCAAAGACAAAAGCGACCAGATCGATTACCTCGATTCTGCTGCAGTCGCGGGTTTTTTGCATGTAACCCATGATCAATACTACAAACGTCTGGGACAATATTTTGGGAATACCATTCCCGGGGTCTTTTTTGATGAGATCTACGCCAGTGCTCAAGATCGCCAGAATAACCTTTTCTGGACAGATGATTTTCGGGAGCAATTCAAAAAGCTGAAATCATATGAGATCGAAAAATATCTCCCGCTGCTGATATATAATGATCCCGAAAAGTCAGCTGCTGCCCGGTATGACTATTTGGATGTGGTCAGAGATCTTTACAGCAATGCCTGGTTCAAACAGTATGCCGGCTGGGGGACCAAACATCACATTTGGGTCACCGGCCATACTACGGAACTTATGTCTCAGTTTACCCGGCAGGCAGATTATTTCTATACCATGGGACAATTGCAACGTCCAGGTGCTGACAATGAGGATTTCCGGTACAGCTTTCCCAGGCACATCGATTGGTACAACCCCAAACAGATCAGCTCTATCGGTCATATTTATGGCAAAAAAAGGATCATGGCCGAGACCATGGGTAGCGGCGGTTATGCCATTCCACTAGAAGAGTACCGATATGGCGCTGCCATGTTAGGGGTGTATGGCATCAACATGTTTGTAGCCCACCTCTTCCACTATTCAATGGACCTGCCTCAAAACCAGGCCGACTGGCCTCCAAGCTGGTTTTATCGCAATCCTTACTGGAAATATTTCAAGCCGCTGGCCACTTATATGCAGCGCGTCTCCTATATGATCTCGCAGGGTCATCATGTGTGTGATGTCGCCGTTTTATACCCATTGACTGATCTCTGGCTCTCCGGATTTGAGCAGTCGCCGGATGATTCATTTTATAAAGAACTTCAAAGGCAATTGCTCGACAATCATATTGATTACGATGTCATTGATCCGTCATCTCTGGCCAGGGCGGGAGTTGACGGTTCTGGCCTCAAACTCGGCGAGGAGCATTATAAAATACTGGTTCTCCCGGATTTGAAATCCTTAAGCAGTGATGTGTTGCCAAAGATCAAAGCATTCGTAAAAGCTGGAGGAATACTCGTTGGTGTTGATGGTCTTCCCATGGCGACCGAAAAGACAACTCCCGTAGACCCTGATCTTCGACAGACGATGATGGATCTCTTTGGTTTTGATCCACGAGACCAAAAAAGCCAGGATTACCATGTTTGGGGCAAAAACAGGATCGACAAATTTACGATCAAAGAAAATCCAAATGGGGGAAAAGGTATCTTTACCTGGTATGTGGATAAATTACCCGGCATTATCAATCGCGTGGTCGAGCCGGATATCATTATAACCGGCGAAGATAACGAATGGCTGAAATTCAATCATCGCAAGGTCGGCAATCGCGAGGTATATTTTCTCGTCAACGGTCACCGCAAAGTCGATTCTTTTCTGGTCAGTTTGCAGACTATAGGAAAGCCTTTTCTGTGGCATCCCGAAACAAAAGAGATAAAGGAAATCATGAATTATCGGGTTAATAAAGGCCGGTTGGAATTGATGCTGAATTTTGCTCCCTGGGAAGCTTATTTTCTGGTCATCGGGCCAGGAGAGGTCAGCCAGGATAATGTATTAATTAAATCGTCAGATATGGACAATTATGATCTGGTTAAAAACCAGAATGAAATTGTCATTGAGGGCTGGACGTCAATCAATAAAACCCACCAGGTATCTTTCATTAAGGGCGATTGCGCTTATACCAAAGTATGGGAAGGCAAGCGGGTACTTCCGGCAATTCCTTTCAACGAACAATGGAATTTCCAACTGAGTCAGCACAGCCTGGATTATACCTGGGCTCCGGATATAAAAAATGATACATTGGAATTGCCCATCATGAAATTCCGGCCGGAAAGAGAAGAGGATAAAGCAAAAATCGGCAGCTATAGTTCAACACAATTTGCAGACGATCACTGGGAAACTGTAAAAATTGAAGATCAGTTTAATCCTGCAAAAGGTTGCCGGCGATATCTCAGCGACTGGGATGCCTGGTGGATCGGCTATTATGATTACAGGATGCACATCCCCAATATCAGCGGGGGAAACCGTTATTTTCGCAAATATGTTGATGTCAACAGTGGAATAAAGAAAGCCAGCCTTGACATCACCGCCGACAAAAGTTATGCGTTGTTCTTGAACGGAAACCGAATAGGTAGCGACCAGAATTGGAAAAGCATTGAGCACTATGATCTCAGAAATGTCCTTAAGCCAAGCAACAATGAAATACTGGTAAAAACGTCGGATTCCAGAGGTTTACTCCTGCAAGGTGCTATAGTTGATACCAATGGTCAAATCATTGAATTGCGATCAGACAGTACCTGGCAAGCCTCCGAAGACGGGATCACCTGGAACAGTGCTTTTCAGTATGCCGCTCCTCCACTGGGTTCCTGGGGCAATATTGCCCGCCCTGGTCATGGCCTACATTTCCCGCTCACAGTTTGGTACAGACAACAATTGCCCCCGGGCACACAATCAATCCTGAAACCCGATATTAAAGGTGCATATCAGTTCTTTGTCAATGGCCAGTCCGTTGATTTCAAAGGAAGTAACACTTTAAACATTGCGGAGTTGATGCAACCGGGTAAAAACATCATCGCGGTTAAAGTGATCTTAAAAAATGCCGATGATGGCATTCAAACCCCATTGAAAGTGATCTGTGGCCCAACTTCGACCAGGCTTGTATCCTGGACAGACAAGGGCCTGGATTGGTATTCCGGAAGGGCGATATATTCGCAGCAGATACAAATCCCCCATCAATATTTTGAAAATAATATCAGGTTAAAACTCGACCTGGGCAAAGTAGATTACTTTGCTGAGATATGGGTCAATGACCAATTGGTGACTTTCAAACCCTGGCCACCATTTCAGGAAGACATCACAAAATTTCTAAATGAAGGCAAAAATAAAATCACTGTTGTGGTGGCCAATCTGCTGGCAAACCAGGCGACGTGGAATTTAATGGATGCCAACATCGACAACCGGGATGCCCGATGGTGGAACTTCGGAAGCATCATGCGCGAAAAAGAAAAACTCGCTTCGGGTCTGCTCGGGCCGGTCAGTATAATTCCTTACATCAAGGAGTCGGTTGTTATAGATTCCAACGTCGACAAATGAAATAATCCCAATACCATTGATTAATATGAAAATAAACAAGCATCATAAAATCTCAGGAAAATCCTTTTTTTACCAGAGCATTATTGGAATTCCAATAATCATATTGTGCTGTACTTTATTTTTCGCCTGTAGCGACAATAAAAAATATGTGATCTACTACGGCAGCACCGGCGGTGAGACAGAAAAAGCGGTTTGCGAGGACTTGAGACAAGACCTTGAACAAGTAACCGGTGCCGAAGTAACAATACCCGAGGAACCGGAAGTTATTACGGGTCCTGATTATCATATTTTAGTGGGCACACCGGCAAGCAGCGAGCGAATTGCAGAATTTGTAAAAAATGGCAGCCTGCAAATCGACAACCAACTGACCGGCTCACAAGGTGGGCTGATAAAAACGATTGATGATGGGGAGAACAAAGTGTTAATCCTTACAGGTTTAAAAATCGAAGGAATGCAAAATGTAATGAACGATTTTTGCCGTAAAGAATTGGGCGTGGATCCTCTCGCCTACTGGACCAGTTATCAGCCTGTTACCAATAGTTCATTTAATCCTTATGCCATTCAAGACCGGTCAGTCACTCCACCGAAAGTGCCCATCATCTGTTATTTTGAAAATGATGTGGACGAACTGGCCAATATGAAAAAGCCGTACCTGGAATATGATATGGCCACCTGGAAAGGCCTAGTCAATTCACTGCGCCGCATTGGCTACAATGCCATCCAAATTTTCGATATGTTCGGACGGGTGGAATTCTATGTCAGGGATGGATATAAAAAAATAAGGCCCCACTACCAGGCAAACCTGCCATTGATCGATAGTATGATCGACTATGCCCACCAAAAAGGGATGATGATCCAGGTGGACCTGGGATTGGGCTACCAAATGAAATCGATCACCGACGAAGAAGCGCTTTGCTGGAGTAAATACCGTAAATCATGGATCGATACCTGGGTATATTATCTCACAAAAACCCCACTGCAAAAAGCAGATATTTATTCCCTCCGGCCAAGAAACCAGATCTGGGACCGTGCCTATGCGAGCAGTTGCGGTGAAGACAAAGCGGAAGTTTTCAATAAGGTATTTACGGCGTTGGATAGCGTACTTAATGTTTATAAACCGGAAGTTCCAAAAATCTGCATCTGCTATGACGACGGTATGGAAATGTTCAATGATGGATTCAATCCTCCAAAAGACTTCGTGATTGCATGGTCCGACGATGGATATTGCGACTTTGCACAGATGCCGCAAAGTACCAAAGGATATAAATTTGGCACCTACATGCATGCCGGTTACTGGAAAAATCACACCGTTCACGATCCCTATCCCGAAAAGATTGACTCGGTGATGACCCTGATGATGGACAAATATAATGCCGACGATTACCTCCAAGTGAACGGACAAACCTTCCGCCAATTCCTGATCAACCTGGAAGCTTTTAGCAAAGTGGCCTGGGACCCGGAACACTTTGATGGAGAGCAATTCTATAACAATTGGTGTACAAACTATTTTGGCAAAGCTGCAGCGCCTGACGCCGTAGCTTCAATGAAAGCGCTGCACAAAGCGCAATTTGGCCGCTCCGGGTATGTTCAGTTTTTGGGTGAGATCAAAAAATTGATTGCCTATCTCCAGGACACTTTGGCTGTCGGCCCTCATGGATCGTTCAAAGTGCCTTATGAACACGCTCAAGTCCCCGGCCTGGATAAACGCCTTGAATGGGCCAAAAAATCACTAGAGTCAGCAAAAAGGGGGCAATCCAAAGCTAAAGACCAGGCCAATTTTTACTATGATTATGTTTACCTTCCAGCCCTCATGTTCCAACAATTGTTGGATTTTGAACATACATTGTTGCAAATGGCTTCTGACAAGCATACTTATGCCTCTTCTGGTGAAAAGCACTATTTATCCAGTGCTATGAAATTAGCAAAACAAGCCCATCAGCAAATGCAAAATATATATGATACGGCCATGCAGGGAGACAAAAATCAGAAATGGGCTACCTGGTACGATCCTGCCAAGCGACGACCAAACAATGGATTTCCGACGGTAAGAATGGTAGAAGATATTCAACGGCATTTGGAACAACTGGAATAAAATTGTAAGTATGAAATCTTAAAATTGATTTTTTACCAGACGCTTTGGCTATTTTTAAATTGAAAACATTTTCCATGGATATCACAAAATATTTATTCGTATTCACGGTACTGCTGATGATGTATACGGAAGTGAAAGCTCAAACGGAGGAAGGCCTTCACCTCTGTAAACCTTCATCACAATATTCCATATTCCTGAGGTCTGAGAAAAATTTTAGTGGTAAATATCACTGGAATATGAAAAAATTCAGTGATGTTCTAGCTGATGGTCCCAAGGTTTCGAGCAGGGATTTCCGAACCAATGACTGGTACCCTGCAGTTGTGCCAGGAACAGTGCTGACAACATTGGTTGAAAACAAAGTCTACCCGGATCCTTATTTTGGAGACAACAATCGAAAATCCCGAAAATTGATCCCGGATATGGCTGATGTGGGTCGTGAGTTTTATCACTACTGGTACCGAACGTCATTTTCGATCCCTGCCGATTTCAAAGGCAAGCGGATCTGGCTTAAATTTAATGGGATCAATTACCGGTGCGAAATATGGGTGAATGGCCATAAGATCGGGAATATGGAAGGCATGTTCAATACCCAAATCTTTGACATCACCACATTAGCAGATTTTAACCATGAAAATATTCTGGCGGTAAATATTGAGCCGGTTGATTTTCCCGGGAACAGCCTCCGACCATCTAAAGACCGTCCAGGCGCCGCCGGTGAAAACCACAATGGGGGCAATGGTGAAATTGGCAAAAATGTGACAATGCTGATGACTGTCGGCTGGGATTTTACTTTTAAAGATGGCGTCAGAGACCGGAATACGGGAATATGGCGGGATGTGGAATTGTTTGCTGCAGGTGATGTACTGGTTGAAGATCCATTTGTTACCACAGATCTGCCATTACCCGATACAACCATGGCCAATGTATCTGTTACAGCCAATGTTCATAATTATTCGAATAAAAAACAAAAAGGAAAACTAAACGGACGTATTGATGAATTGGGTATTTCTTTTTCAAAACAAATCATATTAAATCCAGGAGAAGTAAAGTCAATTTCTTTTACCCCAAGCGAATTCAAACAACTCGCAGTCAATCATCCGGGATTGTGGTGGCCGATCAATAAAGGCCCGCAAAAACTTTATACCCTGGACTTATCATTCGTTGCCGAAAATGGTGCGATCTCGCATCAAACATCCACACGATTTGGATTTCGGGAGATCACTTCAAATCAGAATACGCCCGACCAATCCAGGCAATTCCTTGTGAATGGCGAGCCTGTTTTTATTCGTGGCACTAACTGGATCCCGGAAGCTATGTGTCGCAATTCCGAAAAGAGGACTTTAACCGAATTAAAATATACCCGGCAGGCAGGGATCAATATGGTACGCTTCTGGGGAGGAGGCATATCCGGCTCAGATCTGTTTTACCAGTTGTGCGATGAAATGGGGATTTTGGTTTGGCAGGAATTCTGGATCACCGGCGATACACAATTCCCTGAAGATACAGCGCTTTATCTAACCAATGTGGCCAATACCGTCAAGCGCATTCGCAATCATCCTTCCCTGGCATATTACGTTGCCTCCAATGAATCGGATGAAGTGCAGGGGACGGGTGAATTGATCCATTCACTGGACCCGACACGAGGTTATCAGGCGGAATCAGAATGCTGTGGCATCCACGATGGCAGTCCTTATAAATATGTTAATCCGATGCGATATTTTGAAAATACCGCCTCAACAAGAGGCAGTCGTATTGACGGATTCAACCCGGAATATGGCACACCAGCTTTACCGGCGGTGGAATCCATTCGGAAAATGATGCCTGAAAAAGACCTCTGGCCCATCAACGATTCGGTTTGGAATTATATGGATGGTGGTGGATTTCACCGGATGACCACCGAATATCGCGAAGCAGTAAATCAGTTTGGGAAATCAGCTTCCATTGAAGAATATGTCAAAAAAGCGCAGTTTGTAAGCGCCATGGATTACCGGTCAATCTGGGAAGTGTGGAATTACAATAAATTCAACTACGGCGACCGCTACGCTTCCGGCTTTTTGTTTTGGTACCACAACTGTCCGGAGCCTCAGGTTTGCGGACGATTGTATGACTACTACCTACATCCAACAGCCGCTTTGTACTATACTCAAAACGCCCTGTCTCCATTACATCCGCAATTCGATTACTTGAAAAATACTGTCTCGGTTTACAACGATTATCGAAGATCTTTCAAAAATTATAGTGTCGAGGCTTCGGTATACAACCTGAATGCCGAGAAAATTTTGTCCCTTTCATCCAGCTTCGATATCCCAGAGGATGGCGTGGCCAATGACGTATTAAAAATCGATTTCCCCGCAAACATTTCGCAAGTTCATTTCATTAAACTGATACTTAAAGATACTGCTGGGAATCCCGTGGCTGATTCTTTCTATTGGCGGTCAAAAGACCACTACAAAGGAATGGAAACCATGACCGGTCCCGCCATTTCCGGGTTTCAGGACATTCAGAAACTCCCGGAAGCCAGTACGGATTTATCTGCCAATCAATCTGTTGAGGGACATCGATTATTGCTTAAAATCCAGGTCTCGAACCCATCAAATTCAATTGCCTTTTTTAACCGGTTACGGCTCTTGGACGGAAATGGAAAACTGATCATTCCGGTCTTTTATACCGATAATTATTTCAACCTGTTACCCGGAGAATCAAAGCAAATTACGGCATCGATCTCCTTCGATGATATCATCGGGAACAGGGTCCAACTTTCCGTAGAAAGCTGGAACAGTCAGGAAAAAATAATTCAACTAACCCATCTTCGGTGATCAATGAAATAACTCAGTTTCGAAATTTAAATGTTATTTTAAGCTGCCGATTTTCTAACATCAATACTTATCGGTGACGCGCCCAATTAAGCCAACCAATCTGGATTTTTGCCAATCTTTATCGTACACGTTATTGGGAAATCGGATTATAATGATTACTTTAAAACCGTAGAAAAAGCGTTTCAACCCCAGTTACACCAAAAACAGACTACTATGACCAATCTGGCTTCCAAAGCCTTTTATTTATATCTGGTACTTGCCTTGTTTTACGGTTGTGGCCCCGATAAGCCGGCAGACATCGAACAAGCCGAAGCTCAATTACCTGATAAAATCGATTTTAATTTCCACGTCAAGCCAATCCTTTCCGATCGCTGTTTTAAATGCCACGGACCTGACAACAAAGCCCGTAAAGCCAACCTGCGGTTCGATGTGAAAGAAAGTGCGTTCGGAGAATTATCGGAAGATAAAGGTCATTTCGCAGTACGACCGGGTAAACTATCAAAAAGTGAACTCTACTACCGGATCATTTCTAACGACCCGGATACACAAATGCCACCACCAGAATCAAATCTCACCCTCAATACAGAGGAAAAGGCCATTTTGGTGAAATGGATCGAGCAGGGTGCGGAGTGGAAACCACACTGGTCAATGATCAAACCAGAAAAGCCAGCGGTCCCGGCGATTGAAGACAAAAAGGTTTGTCAAAATCCAATTGATAATTTCGTCCGGGCCAAATTAAAAGAGAAAAATCTTCAGCCTTCCCCAGAGGCCAGCAAGGAGACACTTATCCGAAGACTCAGTTTCGATCTCACCGGCTTGCCCCCAACAATCAATGAAATCGATGATTTTCTTCGGGATCAGTCGACTGATGCCTATGAAAAAGTAGTTGACCGCTTATTAAAATCTCCCACCTTTGGAGAAAGGATGGCTGCAGAATGGCTCGATGTGGCCCGTTATGCTGACAGCCATGGCTACCAGGATGATGGCATGCGCAATATCTGGCCCTGGCGTGATTGGGTGATCAAGGCTTTTAACGAAAATATGCCGTACAACCAGTTTGTCACCTGGCAACTGGCCGGTGATTTATTACCCAATCCAACCAAAGAGCAAATACTCGCCACGGCCTTCAACCGCAATCATATGCAAAGCCAGGAAGGGGGAATTGTTCCGGAAGAATACCGCACTGAATATGTGATTGACAGAACCAATACCCTGGGCACGGCCTTTCTCGGGCTGACCCTGCAATGTGCCCGATGCCATGACCACAAATACGATCCGATCACCCAGAAGGAATATTACAGCCTTTTTGCTTTTTTCAATAGTGTACACGAACATGGCCAGATTCCTTACATGGGAGAGCCCAGTCCAACTTTAACGCTGACCAATCCAAAATCCGATTCTGCCATCACTGCCATTCATCAACTGATCAGCAAATATGAAACCGAAACCAGCCCGGACAAAGACATCTACAAAACCGGGTTTGAAACATGGAAATCAAAGGTTAAACAGGGAAAAGTTGAACTTCCAACACAGTTAAACGGTTTGATTGGCTACTTTCCGCTGGACAAAGAACTGAAAGATGACGGTGTTCTCAATCAGGTGACTGGTAAAGTTCAGGGCAAAATCAGTGGCCACGATGAAGCTAAACCACAATTGGTTGAAGGAGAAAAAGATAAGGGCAGAAAACTAGTTGGCGATGGCTTTATCAATCTTGGTGATAAATTCGCTTATTTTGAACGGAACGAGCCATTTTCTGTTGGTCTGTGGGTCAACCTTCAAAAGGATAGCCTGAGTGGACCAATATTCTCGCGTTCAGGAGGGTATTTTAATGGAAACCGCGGTTATGACCTGATGCTCAATGAAGACGGCACGATATCCGCCACTTTAAATCACGTATGGCCCGCCAACAGCATCGAAGTGCATACCAAAGAAAAATTACCTATCAGCCAATGGACACACATTTTATTTACCTACGACGGATCCAGTAAAGCAAAAGGCGTTGCCATATATCTCGACGGTCAGCCTGTCAATTTAGAGATCATTGCAGATCATCTCAAGAGCAGCATGATTTATTATGGCAAAGACAAAGAGAACTGGGGTGGCGTCGAAAATCTGGTAATCGGTAAGCGTTCGGAAGAAACACTGAATCATACGCTCGTCGATGAAATATCAGTTTTCAACCGATCGCTTACGCCCATTGAAGCATTGAAAATATCAGACCATCCCGTAAACTTGAAGCAATATCTCGGTAGCGATAAGCAAAAAGAAAAGCAATTATATGCCTACTATATCTCCAACTGCAACAAAGAATACGAGCAGAATTTTGAGAAACTCACGGAAGCCAGGGGGCAGGAAAATGATGTGCTCTCAGCACTACCGGAAGTGATGGTTATGGAAGATCTGCGCAAACCCAGAACAACCCATTTGCTGAGGCGTGGCGCATACGACGCCCCGGGAGAAGTTGTGCATTGTAACACCCCGCAATCGATTTTGGCTTTCTCTGAAAAATATCCCAAAAACAGACTGGGGCTGGCAGAATGGCTGTTTGATGAAAATAATCCATTAACCGCCCGGGTTATGGTGAACCGGTTGTGGCAAATGATCTTTGGCCAGGGGATTGTGAAAACTTCTGAGGATTTTGGGAATCAGGGATCACTGCCCACGCATCCGGAATTACTGGATTGGCTTGCCGTAGAATTTCGTGAATCGGGATGGGACATGCAGCACATGCTCAAACTGATGGTAATGTCTGCAACCTATCGACAGTCCTCGGTCCCCACCAAAGAAATGCTTGAAAAAGACCCACAAAACGAATTTCTGGCCAGGGCTCCCAGTTATCGTTTGTCTGCTGAAATGATCCGGGACAATGCACTGGCAGCAAGTGGACTTTTGGTTGAAAAAATTGGCGGCCCGCCGGTGAAACCCTACCAGCCACCAGGATTGTGGAAAGAATTGGCAACACGAAATGTAACCGTCTATGTGCAGGATAAAGGCGATGATCTTTATCGCCGGAGTTTATACACGATTTGGAAGCGTACTTCTCCCCCGCCATCCATGATCAATTTTGATGCTTCCGAAAGGAATGCGTGTCAGGTACGACGACAAAAAACCAACACCCCCTTACAAGCCCTGGTATTACTCAACGATCCGCAGTATGTGGAGTCTTCCAGACTGCTGGCTGAACGCATGATGACCGAAGGGGGGAATGATCTGACCCAACAAATTATCTATGCTTTCCGGTTACTGACAAGCAGAAGACCTGATCAGCAAGAATTGGATATTTTAACCCAATTATTCAATGAAACTGAATCAGATTTTGAATTGCATCCTGACAATGCCGACAAACTGGTCTCCACCGGTGATTATCCTGTAGACAAAAATATCAATCCTGTTTTGCTCGCGGCCAATACAGTGGTTGCCAGTACCATTATGAATTTTGACGAAACAATTATCAAAAGATAATATGAACGAACTCGAAGCCAACATTTATCATCAATTAAGCCGACGGCAATTCCTGACAAAAACCAGTCTCGGTTTGGGGGCCGCTGCCCTGGCGTCAATCTTAAATCCTTTGAGTGCTGTCGCTGGCGATCCTGATCCCCGAAAAGGTGTATTGGGCGTAACCGATTTTCCTCCTCGTGCCAAACGGGTGATCTATCTTTTCCAAAGTGGCGGGCCTTCTCAGTTGGATCTTTTCGACTACAAACCATTACTCAATAAAATGAATGGCAAAGAACTGCCGGAATCGGTCCGTATGGGTCAGCGGCTTACCGGAATGACCTCACACCAACAATCATTTCCGCTGGCAGGAGCTCAATTTGAATTTAAACAATATGGCAAATCGGGCACCTGGATGAGTGAGTTGATGCCAAATACAGCACAAATCACTGATGAACTTTGTTTTATCAAAACTTTGCATACCGAAGCGATAAATCACGATCCGGCCATTACTTTTTTCCAGACCGGATCGCAACAAGCCGGCAGGCCTTGCATTGGCTCGTGGCTGAGTTACGGGTTGGGTACCGACAACGAAAATCTACCGGCTTTTTGTGTATTGCTATCCAGGGGTCGTGAAGGAGGGCAACCGCTTTATTCCAGGTTGTGGGGTAACGGTTTTTTACCTTCGATCCACCAAGGCGTTCAGTTCAGGGCCGGCAAAGATCCGGTACTGTATTTGAATAATCCGGATGGTTTGGATGCTGATAGCCGGCAAAAGATGCTTGCTGCCCTGGGAAAATTACAAGAACATCAATACCAGAAAGTTCTGGATCCAGAGATCAATTCGAGGGTATCGCAGTATGAAATGGCCTATCGCATGCAAAGTTCCGTACCGGAAACAATGGATATCTCCAGCGAACCGGATTACATCTATGAAATGTATGGTCCGGAATCTCGAATACCCGGTACTTTTGCAGCCAACTGTCTGCTAGCACGCCGGCTGGCAGAACGCAATGTGAAGTTTGTGCAACTTTATCATCAAGGTTGGGACCAGCATGGCAATTTGCCGAATGACATTCGCATCATGGCCAAAAGTACCGACCAGGCCTCTGCAGCCCTTATCAAGGACCTAAAGCAACGGGGTTTGCTGGAAGATACCCTGGTGATCTGGGGCGGTGAATTTGGCCGGACCAATTATTCTCAGGGCCAACTGACCAAAACCAATTATGGCCGTGATCATCATCCTCGGTGTTTTACCGCCTGGATGGCTGGGGCCGGGGTGAAACGAGGTTTTACATTCGGAGAAACCGACGAATTCGGTTATAATATTGTAAAAGACCCGATGCATGTCCATGATTTCCAGGCAACGTTGCTCTATTTGCTCGGCATAGATCATGAGAAATTTACCTTTAAACACCAAGGACGCCGCTACCGGCTTACGGATGTTTCCGGAACAATAGTCAAAGACATTATTGCATAATCAGATTAAAAATGAAACAAAACAAGAAGACCCGGCGGGCGTTTGTGAAACAAACCGTAACCGGACTGGCCCTGGCCCCGGTAATTTCCACCGGATTTAATTTTAATGTCATCACTGGAAAATCGGTGGCGGACCAGGAAATCATAGGTCATGGGGATTTCAAATATAAAGTTGACAAAAAATGGGGGCTTCTGGATCCAACTGTGCATCCGGTAAAAAATTGTCACGAAATGATCATGGATTCAAAAGGCCGGTTGATCATGATCACGGATGAAACAAAAAACAACATCATCGTTTACGATAAATCGGGTAAACTTCTAGACACCTGGGGTCATAATTTGCCGGGTGGTCATGGACTTACATTGTCGAAGGAAGGTGGCGATGACATTTTATTTATGACTGATTTTGATCTGGGAAAGGTATATAAAACGACCATCGATGGCCGGGTACTTTTAACCATCGATCATCCGTCCACTATTGGGGTCTACGAACAAAATGATCCTTTTAAACCGACAGAAACAGCCATTGGTCCCAACGGCGATATTTACGTTGCCGATGGTTACGGATCTCAGTTTATTTTGCAATACGACAGCAAAGGCAATTTCATGCGTAAATTCGGAGGAAAAGGCGATAATGACGATCAATTTCAAACTGCACATGGCGTGTGCATAGATCACCGCGATAAAGACAATCCAACCTTACTTTGTACTTCCAGGGCGCACAATTCTTTCAAGCGTTTTACCCTGGATGGAAAATATATTTCCACGCTCTTCCTTCCGGGTGCTTACGTTTGCCGGGCAGTGATCGACGATGACCATATTTACTCGGGTGTGTGCTGGTCTCGATTGAGATATTTAAATCAAACAGACCGTTCTGGTTTCATAACCATTCTCGACAAAAATGATCGTGTAGTTTCCAATCCTGGTGGCACTAAACCAGAATACCGCCAAGGCGAACTGCAGTTGATGGTGCAGGACAAACCCATTTTTATGCATTGCCATGATGTCTGCGTGGATGAAGACAAAAACCTCTACATCTGTCAATGGAATGCCAATAAAACCTATCCCATTCGTTTATTGAGGGTTTGAAGTGTGTACCATATTGATAATCAAAATTAGTGGATGATTTGATGGGCAGGAAATATGGGTGAGTTACCGATTTATACGTTTAGACCCAAATCCTTAAATTTTTTATTTCAACATGACTGACTTTTCAATCTTTCTGGGCCGTTTTCATCCACTCGTTGTACATCTTCCCATTGGGATCATTTTGCTGGCAGCACTGTTGGAAATCTTATCATTTTCTTCCCGATTTCATCGCTTGAAACAGGCCACGCCAATCGTTTTGCTCGCCGCGGTGGTCAGCGCACTGGTGGCTGCTTTTTTAGGATACCTTTTATCAAGAAGCAGTAATTACGACAGCACTACACTTTTTTGGCATGAGTGGCTCGGTTTTTCCGTGGGAATTGTAACACTCATTATCTGGACATTAAAGCATTATGTGCGATTTGACAAGAGGGTCGGATATTTATCGCTGAGTCAGTATCTCTTGTTTTTCCTGGTGGTTATGATCACCGTAACGGGACATCTTGGCGGAAACCTTTCCCGGGGAAGTGGTTACCTGGTGGAATACATGCCTCCTGTTTTAAAAAAAATATTTAATATCAACACATCGGCGACCAATGATTCATTGCCTGCCAGCCTGGATTCTGTTCTGGTATATAATAACATCATTCTGCCGGTCCTGGAAAAAAAGTGTATTTCCTGTCACAATAGTAAAACTCAAAATGGCGGATTGGACCTTTCCGATCAGGCTTCGATCCTGAAAGGTGGTAAGGCCGGTCCGGCCGTAACCCCTGGAGTCCCTGATAAAAGTGAACTGTTTCGCCGAATTAACTTGCCGGAAACCAGTAAGAAACATATGCCTCCCAATGGCAAAACGCCGGTGGACCATGTAGAATCGGCAATCATTCAATGGTGGATTGAAAATGGAGCGGCCTTCGATAACAAACTGGCCGGATTAAAACCTGACCAGAAAATGCGCTTCCTGCTGGGTACCTATCTGGGGATCAATCCTGAGGAACAACAGACCGTTGTCTTGCCAACTGTTCCACCTGCCGATAGTGCTGTACTGAAATCCCTGGATGCAGAAAGTGTTTTTATCCGTAAGATCTCAGAAAAAAGCAACCTGCTCGATGTTTCATTCACCATGTCGGAAAATACCGATGAAACAACACGTCAGTCACAGTTTGAGTTATTGTCCAAGATCAAAGATCAGATTCTATGGCTGAATCTCAGTTCGTGCCGATTGACTGATGATGATCTTCATCAATTCAGTGAATTTCCTAATCTTCAGCGATTGCGACTTGAGAAAAATAGCATCACAGATTCAGGGATCCAATATCTCAAAGATCTGCCCAATTTGGAATACCTCAATATTTATCAGAATCCGGTCACGGACCAGAGCATTCCGATCTTTCAGCAAATGGCGGCGCTCAAAAAACTCTATGTCTGGGGTACTGACTTATCCGATGATGGCATAGCACGATTGAAATCAAACAAACCCGGATTGGAAGTGGTAAAATAAAATTTTGCTTTATTTCGAAAATGCATGATTGGTATAAGTTTGATATTTTTTCATCCTTGAGTTTATCTAACAGTCGTGTTGAGTCTTAAGATATCAAACTACAAAATACGCCTTTCGTCCTCATTTTCAACGATCCAAAAATTCCAGATTGACGTGCATGTTCTACAGGTTTATATCTCGTAAAAATGAGCATTCAAACCAGCAACCAATTCATGTGTTATAGTGTATATTATAATACAGCTTATTGCTTTCTAAAAATTTTATCCTAACTACTAAAACCAGTTACTTATGAAAAAATTGATCATTCCCAGTCTGTTGGTTGCGGTTGCTTTATTCATCGCCACCGCTTGTGAACAACAAAATCTTCAACCATCTTCATTAAAAGATGTTTCGTCGCAAAAACCAGATAACACACCCATGGTTTTTACAGCCCATTTGTCTGCTGAAGCACCAGGTGTAGAGTCAAGTGCCACCGGAGAGGCAATTTTCAAAGTCAGCAAAGACCGCAAGTCGATTCACTACAAATTGATCGTGGCCAACATTAATGATGTTCTAATGGCCCATATTCATCTGCGTCCGGAAGATTCTCAAAATGGTCCAATTGTGGTTTGGTTGTATCCTGCTGCGCCACCTGCACTGTTAATTCCTGGAAAAACCAACGGCATTCTTGCCGAAGGTGATTTTACTGCTGACAATTTCATGGGTCCACTGGACGGCATGTCTTTCTCCGATCTGCTCAACGATATCCAGGCTGGATTAACATATGTGAATGTTCATACTACTGCGTATCCGGGAGGTGAGATCAGGGGTACTTTAAAATGAAATCAAAAAAATTTGATTCCTAAAGGCTCCATTAGGAGCCTTTTTTTTGTTTGAAGAATATAATCGAATATTAGGACCCCGTATAAAATGTCGTATACTTCTTCTTATCTGTAGATGGAAATGATATTAATCATCGATTAGTACCTAGGAATGGCGTAACTTTATCTAAGTTAAAATAGTCGCTTCATGCCATTAAACCCAAAACAATGAAAAATGTCATTACGCCTCCTTCTCTTATGATAATTTTCTCACTAATTTTGATTGCACTTCTATTCAGCAATTGTGCTCATAAAGAGATCGTCGATCAATGCCTCGAGGGCCACACCTATGGTTTCTGGGGTGGATTGTGGCACGGGTTGATCGCGCCATTTGGTTTTATCGGCATGTTGTTCAAAGATGATGTGACGATGTATGCCCAAAACAACAATGGAATTTGGTATGCCTTTGGATTTTTATTGGGTAGCGGAGGCTGGGGGTTTTTAGGTAGCAGGGGAATAAAAAACCTGAAGTGATTTGAATTCATCCCAAAATACCAAACGATCACGATTGAATATTTCAGTGGTCCTCAACGTTGAATACGTGTTAGTCGTGGTATAAACAAGAATCCGGAGTGAACAGGATAATTATTTTTAGTTGGTTGATTGCAAATAAAATACCTTTTGAATTGAAATTGAGTAGTGTTTGTTAACTTGAATTCCTTAACATGCCAAAAAATAAAATCACAGATAAATCCAGCTATACGATGAATCAAAGAAATTTATTTTTTAGTCCTCTTATCATTATTTTAAGTCTCTTTGTATTGACGATTTCATGCAATTCCCAACAAACTCCCGCTCCCAGCGGCTTATTGTGCGAATTATTGCGGGACCCTAATGACGCCGTGATTACCGATTCAATACCGGAATTTAGCTGGATCGTAAACAGTCAGCAAAATGATGTGCGCCAAACCGCTTATCGCTTATTGGTGGCTTCAAGTCAGGAAAATATCGATAAAAACCAGGGAAACATCTGGGACTCAGGTAAAATTTCTTCTGACAGATCAAGTAGTGTCTCATACCAGGGGATACCACTTTCTGCGCAAAACAATTACTGGTGGAAAGTAAAAACCTGGGACAGTAAAGGCGAGGAAAGTGATTTCAGCGCTGCCCAGGCATTCCATACCGGAAAATTCATAAACCGGCACGACGACTGGCCGGGAGAAAGCCACTGGGTACAATTGACGAATGGAGACTGGGTATTGGAAAATCGTCAAAGGGCGACTTTTCAGGATATTGCACCCAAAGAAATTATCGAAAATCCAGCGGGCAATTATTTCGTGGATTTTGGAAAAGCTGCTTTTGCCACCCTGGAGATGAACCTTCAAGATCCTTCAAATGGTGACTCCTTAACAATATATCTCGGTGAACGCAAAAATGATGATTTCACAGTCAACAAAAATCCTGGAGTTTCCAATATTGGCTATGCCAGGGTAGTGGTCGGATTAGATAAAAATACCCATACATATTTGATAGAATTACCCCGGCATATCGCCCACTATCCACACAGTCAACAGCTTCCTGATTTCATGCCGGAGGTAATGCCCTACCGGTTTGTTGAGATCATTGGATTAAAGGAAGATCTAAATGAAGATAAGATCAAACAACACGCACTGTTCTACTATTTCAATGACAATGCTTCTGCCTTCAATAGTTCTGATTCATTGCTAAACAGCGTTTGGGGGCTGTGTAAATATACGCTCAAGGCAACTCCTTTCCTTTCACTTTATGCCGACGGTAACCGCGAGCGGATGCCCTATGAAGCTGACGCTTATATTCAGCAAATGGGCAACTATTGTGTCGACAGGGAATTTTCATTGGCCCGTTATACGTTAGATTTTTTACTTTACAATGCCTCCTGGCCCACAGAATGGCAAATGCATACTGTTATGATGGCTTGGCAGGATTATATGCACACTGCGGACCCCGAGTTTCTGGCAAAACATTATGACGAGCTGAAAAACAAAACGTTGATCGCATTAGCCGGGGATGATGGCCTGATTTCCACTCGGACTGGGTTGGTTGATGATGCCTTTTTAAAAAGTATACACCTGGGAGGCCACCGAATGGAAGACATCGTTGACTGGCCTCAGGGCACTCCGAAAGGGAAACGGCAAGCCCGAAATGCCGGCCCAACCCCTGAAGGTGAGCGCGATGGCTATGTATTTACCGATTACAACACCGTAGTGAATGCATTCCATTATCACAGTCTTGTGCTGATCAGTAAAATTGCTGCTGTTTTGAACAAAAAAGAGGACCAGCAATTTTTCGAAAAAAGAGCAGCCCTGGTGAAACAGAGCATTAATGATAAGTTCTTTGATTCGACTCGCGGAATTTACGTAGATGGTGAAGGTACCAATCACGCTTCCCTGCATGCGAACATGTTCCCGCTGGCCTTTGGCCTGGTGCCTCAGGATAAAATCGCCGGAGTAGTTAAATTTATAGAAAGCCGCGGTATGGCTTGCAGTGTTTATGGCGCCGAATACTTGCTGGACGGTTTGTATGACGCCGGGGATGCGGATTACGCCCTGCGACTAATGACCTCTGATAGCAAGCGGAGTTGGTTAAATATGCTCCGTGTGGGCTCCACAATGACAACCGAGGCGTGGGATGAATATTACAAACCCAATCTTACCTGGAACCATGCCTGGGGATCAGCGCCGGCCAATATTATCCCCCGCAAGCTCATGGGCATTGAACCCATTGAGCCCGGATTTTCCCGTTTTCAAATCAAACCCCAACCCGGAACACTTCAGGAAGCATCTTTAAAAATGCCTACCATCAAGGGTCTTATCGATATTCATTTAAAAAAGGATACACAACAGTTTTTACTGGATGTTACAATCCCCGCCAATACGGTCGCTGAATTGTATTGGCCAGTTGAGTATGAAACCAAAATCCTGGTGAACAACCAAAATATTGAATCGATGAGCACGATCAAAAAACTACATGAAAACCAGGAATGGATGGTTCTTGAAGTGCCTTCCGGTGATTATCATTTTAGCGGATCGAAATAAGTGATTATGCTTTTTCAGTCTCGCGTTTCTCCAGTTCGTTGGTTTTTTTCACAATATTTCGAATGACTTCATCCAGCTCGGCCGCGGTGATCTGAAGTTTTTCCATTACGGTGGCATTAAAGTCATTGGCAAAATTATTTTTGTCAAAAATGGAAATTAATCCAAGAATGGTAGCAACAGGCCTGCGTAAAATATGGGAGTGAACAAAAGCTATTTCCCGGAGTTTTTCATTTTGTGATTTGATGTGGTCCTCAAAAATCTTTTGCTCCGTTATCTTCCGTGAAAAACAGCCAACGCCAATTACTTCATCGCGGTTTACAATCGGATTGAAACTCACTTCCACATATTGTTCTTTCCCATTTTGGTCTATTGAATTTTCCTCCACACGATAGGCTTCTCCAGCCAGCGCACGGCGATAATATCCATCCCATTTTTGCTTCAGGGAGCCCGGATATTGATCAGAGAATATCTTATCCCCCACTTTGATTTCCGACCCGCTTTCACTTTTTGTCTGCTCAAAAAAAGCATCATTTGCCGATAATAAGCAGTAATTTTTGTCAATCGACCAGATCAGGTCATTGGTATTGTTGATCAATGCACTGATATTTTTCTGTGACACGTTCATGCGAACCAGAAGCTCTCTTTCATTTGATATATCCTGGAGGTACACTGAAATTCCTTTATTTCCAGGATAGGCCGATAATCGAAACCATTTTTTAAGTGAAGGAAAATATTCTTCAAGGCTTACTTTTGATTGTTGTTGAATGGCATTCTGAAAAGATCCAACGAAGCGGTTATTGATCATCTGTGGAAATATATCAAGAATATTTTTTCCCAGAATGTCTCCTCGCTGAACACCAATGATATTTTCAAATTCTTTGTTGATATATGTGAAATTCCAATCGCTATCCACGGTAAAGAATCCATCGTCCATATTTTCCAGAATTTCTGCCAATTGCGTGGCGTATTCATTGGCTTTAGCCTCTGCCAATTTCACTTTTGTAACATCAGTAGAAATACCATTAATCACCGACCCTTTTTTATCATCACCGGCTACAAAGTTAAATCTGGAGTGGATATGCCGGATTGAACCATCCTGATGTCGCACCCGAAATTCAATATCAACTGGTTTATTTTTTGGCATATGTTTCAGTTTGTCAATGGCTGTATTTCGGTCCTGATTCAAAATGATTTCCATCCATAAATTCTCGTGTTCATAAAAATCAAGCGGATCGTAACCGTAAAAATTTATACATGCCGAACTGATGAACAACAATTTCAAATCTTCAGCCTGAAGCGACCAAATGACATTGCTGACTGTGGATAAGATATTTTCAAGCCGCTCTTTATATTCCTTGATCTGCATAAAATACCTGAATCTTTCTGTAATATCATGACCGACTCCCTGTATCTCCTGTACTTCCCCGCTTTGATTTCTAATACCGATAAATTCCCACTCGGTCAGTAATGCATGCTGATCATTATTGTTGATCGTTAATGTCGCGTTGACTACTTTTCCTGGTTTGGTTAGTGAAGTCCGGGTGGATTCCTTAAATTTTATCAGGTCTTTTTTGGCAATTACATCGATAAAAGATTTACCTATAATGCCATGACCGTTTTTCCTCAATAAATTTCCCAAAGCCTTATTCACGAAAGTAAATACTCCCTCTTTGTTCATTCGAATCAGAAAATTGGATTGAGAAGCAATAAGCGAACGTAAAAATGTTTCACGTTCCTTGATTTTATTATTATGTCTTTGAACCAGAAAATAGAGCAGAACAGCAGTTAATGTAACATACCCAAAACCTTTAAAAGTTTGAATGATCTCAGCAACTTCCTGGTCAATCTGAAGTAAATTCAAAAAAGTATCGCTGAAATAGATCCATACCATTCCCACCAAAAAATAAAGAATAGCAATTTTAAATGCCCCGTTTTTCATTCAATCATCATAATCGTGAATCAAATATCTTTCCCCCTCATTGGCCATGTTCATAAAATTTAATCATTAAACTTATATCATCCATGGATCACTTATATGATCGGTATGAATAACACGACACCAATAATCTAGCAAATTTAGAGGATATTAAAAAAAGAAGGACGAAATCTTGTCAGATTTATTACAAGTTCACTGGCAAATAGATAATCTTAAATCTGCTTTACCGGTCGAGTGAAAATATTTTATAGATGAATTTATTTAAAAAATACACGCGCCCCAACTCCGGCAATATAATTTGTTCGATTAAATCATTGAAATCTCAGATCGACATCATCATAAATGCGGCATGCTTTGATTTTCCCCGATTTGGCATCAAGGTCATAGACGGCCATTCCTGCCTGTGGTTTTAGTTTTGTTTCGCCCCAACCAACACAGGTAAATTCCACGGCTACAGATTGTTGTTCCTCATCATATACAAGGTTGTGAAAAACCAGATCAATGCCCCCATCAGCCAAAATCTCTGCATAATGAGCCCTAAGGTCATCGATACCCCGATAGGTCCATTCCCAGCCGGCTGGTTCCCTGAAATACGTTTCGTCTCCTGCAAATACTGCCATAATATCATCGACATTACCTTGTTTCAGCGATGCAAAATAGCGGGCAACTGCTTTTGGCCGGTTTAAGTCTATAATTTCTGTGAAGACCGGTGGCCGGTAAGCGTGACTCGCGGTAAATGGATAAGTAGAATGATAAACGCGGATGGATTGATAATGATCACCTTTGTGCTCGCAAACCAGGGTTGCCGGAAGCACTTTGTGATTGTTGAGTTGCAATTCAAATTCCACTGCTTCAAATTGATTACTTCCGAATTTTTTATACTGTTTAATGCCTTCAATTTGCCGTTTATAAAAGTCAATTTCTTTGTCAATAAGTACTTCAATCTGCGCAGCATTTTCAGCGCGTCCGTGCATTTGGGTATCCATCCAGGCATCATCGGCCAATGCCCGAATGATTTGATTTGGATTTTCCCGAATAATATTTTCAAAATAGCTGAACATCTGTTTTTATGTAAGGATGGAAAATTTAATAAAAAACCAAAGCAACTTCCGGGACCAATATCAAAACAACAGGGAAAAACAAGATTTGTTAGTGACTTTATAAAAGATGATTTTTTCAGATGGGACAGGTCTTATCTACTGGTTTCAATATAAGTCAATTGAGATACGCGACGAAGTGACAGGTTTTCCCACCTCGCCGCAAGGATTCAACCACCTTAACTTTTATAGGATGACCGAGTGCTGTTTCAAAAATAGTCTGATGTGTCATCCGGGTACATTCACAATGGATATCGTTTGGCATTAGTGCACGGTAGTTGGCGGCGGGGCAATAACAATGGTCCGAAACTTCCCCATATCGAATATGAACGAGATCACCTTCTCTCCAAATTTCAAAATTTTTCCTGTAAGCCTCTATTAATTTATCCACATTTCCCTTACCCTGGCTGGCAATATCTTGTTTGAATTGGTACCGCTGGTAACATGCTTTTCCACAACCTTCCATCAATTTCACGAGCGTCTCTCGATCAAGCATTTTTTCCATTGTCACCAACAAATCTGATAACCAATGCTGAATAAATTCCTTTTCCATTTTTAATTGGTCAGTTTGTTCATCCATCAACGGTGAAGCACTTGACTTTTGCCCACTAAAAAACGTAGACAAGGCGAATGGACAAATACCTAAAGCCAATGTTTTCTGAAGATATTCTTTGCGATTCATGCTGGCAAGTAAGAAGGCTTCTTTTCTCATCAACAATGGATTAGTTGAAAAAATTCTGTGACCCACCGGATTAATCAGGAAGACCAATTAAATCTATATTTT
Source organism: uncultured Cytophagales bacterium (assembly GCA_963711495.1). Classification (GTDB taxonomy): domain Bacteria; phylum Bacteroidota; class Bacteroidia; order Cytophagales; family Cyclobacteriaceae; genus CAVQEK01. Next base: position 1,913,053 of record CAVQEK010000004.1, on the reverse strand, counting down.
ATCTTGAAATTCATTCTATCCATCAAACTGTTTCAACTTTTTCCTGGCGAGACGGGCGAATCCAAAAAAGAAAAGAATCCCAAACACAAAAACGATAACTGTGAACAAGAGCAATGTTCCTGCAGGCCTGATGATCAACAATGCTCCAATAAATTGAGCAGCAATGATCAGGTATAGAAATTTAGAAATAAACTCGCGTGTTTTTTTATTGATGAAATACGCGCCAAGTGGAGCACCCCATACCACCACAGGAATGCAAACCAACCAGTAATGCAATTCCTCAGTACCAAAATCTTTGATAATCGTAGTATGCAATAAGAAACCCACCACGGTATTGATGGCCATGATCACCACGCTGGTTGGCGTAGCAACTTTTTCCGATAAATGATATCGCATGGTGATATAAGAAAAACTAAAAATATCCAACCCGCTGCCAAGCAGCGACGAAAGCGATCCGCCTAAAATACCGACAATCAATAGCAGGGCCAGGTCCAACATTTTGAGTTGAGGTAATTTTTGTACGACCTTTCGTTTGTCTATGTGATTGATATAATATAAAACGATACCAAAGCTCAACCAAAATGTCACAAAAAGCATTTTGGTGAATGGTACGGGAATCAAGGGCACTAAATAATAAGTCCCCAAAATAATACCCAACGTCCCTCCTGCACTCGCAGGCACAAGGTATCGGTATTCTACCGGATATCGATTTCTGATGATTAGCCAGGCTGCTGCGGTCATACCGACACTTTGAATGGCAAGACTAAAATTACGGGCTACGGCCGGCGTGATTTGATAAATTAACGTCATTACCGGAAAAGCCACGGCCCCTCCTCCTTCTGCACTTGCCCCGGCAATAAAAGATCCGAAGACCATAGTCACAGACATAAACCAGTTCTCAATGAATAAAAACCATTGATCTGTTTTGGCCATATACAGAAACCAGGTTAAAAAAATGACAACCAAAGGGATGAAGGTAAAAATATCGGATCGGTTCTTCGCTTTGAAGATAGATTTAATGGCAATAATAAAATCCTGCATGCGGTCTTAATAATCAGGTCGGCGTATTGCAACACAAAAAGCCGGATTAGTTCACAGCTCATTTAACGGTTTGAAGATAGTGAATAATACCAATTCAGCGATCAATTTAGCATTCAATGTGCATGTCTTGCATTTCAAATTTCAGTTCCATGCACCAATTATAATACATTCATATGGTCGTCAGTTTAAATAAAAAATACCATTATGTTACAAATTGTTCGTTTTAATCCATTGCTGGGTGGCATAACCTGACTTTAAGGTTATCTGAATCAGTTGGAGGCCTGACGGGCAATATCGGGTTTCACAACATACCACAATATTCCAAGCATTAATATGGCCAAAATGCCAGCACTCAGAAATACGCCCTTTAATTTCCAAATGGCAAAAATACTGCCCATCAGTAAAGGGCCAATGGTTTGTCCCAACCGTAACACCATCCCATTCAATGACATAAAAGCCGCGCGGTAAGAAATTGGGGCCAGACCGGAAAGTAAGGTGAAGATGTTTGGAAGATTAATTCCCTGGGCCACACCGAAAATAATTACCGGTGCAACCAGAATAAATAGATTCTCAATAAAAGGTATTGTCAATGAAGCAATGCTATAGAATATAAATGCCAGCAGCAACATTTGCTTTTCATTCAGATATTTTCGAAAAGTCCCCATGCTGGCAGAGGTCACAGCCGTTCCAACGGACATCAAGGACATCAAAACACCAATCAACCATGATTTGGCATTGAAGGCCTGGGTCATCAGAAATGGAAAAAAACTGAGGAAGGCCCCGTAAAGAATGATAAACGTTACAATACTAGCAACAAACAATACAATGGCCTGGGTATTTTTAACACTTTTCCAGGTATTTTTAAGATACTCCCTGATATTCTGATTGTTTTACGGAGGGTTCAATTTCATTGATAGTGCAATCCAGATGCCTACCGGAATGGCCAGAAATGCCAGCAAAAAAGGCGCATACCAATCCAGCATCGTGAGTACTCCGCCAATCGCCGGATAAGCAGCCGTTCCGACACTTAACACGCTGGTGTTGAATCCCATAGCCATTGCCCTTTGTTTCCCTGAATAAATGTCACCGATTAGCGTAACATTCAGGGAACCTAAAGATGCCGCTCCAATTCCCTGAAAAAATCGTAATATCAAGAGCATGTGAAAATCATGAAAAACAGCACAAAGTCCACCGGCTAATCCAAATAAAATCAGGGAAGGAATAAGAATCGTTTTGCGACCAAAACGATCGGCCAGAATGCCTAAAAACAAGGTTAGAAAAATTCCCGGCAAAGTAAACACAGTGATGAGCAAACCAACCTGGCTTTCTGTGATCTGAAAGTGGTCTCTGATTTTTGGAAACGCCGGAGTAAGGCTGGCCACTCCCATGATGGCCATTAAAGTGATGCTATAAATATATCGAAGATTCTTGTCAAAAAAGGGTAATTTATCCGCTGAGGTCAGTGATTTTGGTGCCATATAAAATTTAATTTAAAAAACGAAGAAAAGTTTTATATCCAGCGTATTAATCAAAATTATACGAGATATTTATTCCAACTTCCATGCATTCAAGGGTGTCCTTAATAAGAAAGATTATAAATCATGAAGCTTAGTAATTTACTTTTTATCGTGATATTACCATTGGTTACATTTACCACATGTCACGATGAAGAAACGATCCCGGAGGAATGTCTTGAACCCGTGGCTTGTACTTTCGTGCTTATATCTTTTTCAGTTTCTGTCAAAAACCAACACGATAAGCCCGTATCCCTTGACGAATACTACAGTGAAAACCTGCTTACCAAACAAAAATTTGACTTTCAAGACGCCGAATATGACTCCGTCCGCAGGAAATCAGGCAGTTATCCTTTGCTGTCTGACCAACAATATGACAATGTAATGTACAAGGGAAGTCCTATTCAATTTATTGGAAAAATAAAAGGGAAGACTGTGGTACATCCCGTTCTGATGATTGGGAAAGATTGTTGTCATATCCAGCTTATGTCGGGTGATACCGACATTATTATCACAGAATGACCCGCGATTTAAAAAATTCTCAAGTGAGGATAATTTTTCAATCACGTCTTTATGCGTTTGAGCGCCTTCTTTTTGATCATCCCGCCCTTGGTATCTTTAATGCTGCTGGTGATCACGAATGCGGAAGGATCTATCTTGTCAATTTCAGTTTGAAGCCGGGCTATTTCCAACCTGGTGATCACAGTATATACAATATCGATTGGTTTAGGCTCTTCACTGTTACCTGCAAAACCTCCTTTGCCAACATACAAGGTGACTCCGCGTCCCATCTTCTCGGTAATAGCTATTCGGATCTCATCACTATATGGCGAAATAATGGTTACACCCGTGTATTCTTCAACTCCTTCTATAACAAAATCAACCGTTTTAGATGCCGCCAGATAGGTTAGAATGGCATAAAGCGCCACTTCGACAGAAAGTACGTAAGCGCCAAAAGTGAAGATAATAATATTGAAAACCAGAATAATATCACCGATGGTCAGTCCGGTACGCCGGCTAAGATAAATTGCCAGCACTTCGGTGCCATCCAGTACAGCCCCTCCCCTGACAGCCAAACCGATTCCTGCACCTAGAAAAAATCCTCCGAAAGCCGCTATCAACAATTTATCTGACGTAACGATCGGGTACGGAATAAACTGTACTGCCAATGCCAGCCCGATAATGGCCAAAATACTCTTAAAACCAAGTTGCTTGCCTAATTGATAAAAACCCAGCACTAAAAAAGGCAGGTTTATGACCACCAAAAGTATGGATAGGGGGATTCCGGTTAATTCCCGGGTGATCAATGAAATTCCGGTTACGCCTCCGTCAATAAACGAATTTGGCAAAAGGAACCCTTTTAAACCGAAACCAGCCACAACCACGCTTACGGCAACCAGAAAATAGTCCCTGAGATTGTGTAATATAACTGCGCTGAGGCGATTGAATTCTTTTCTAAAAGAATCATCATATTCTTTATGTTTCCTGATTTTCTTCCGGTACTGTCTGCGTACAGTGTTAAAGATAATTTGTTGATAAATGGGATTCATGGATTTTTGAATTAAGGAATGATGATACCAAAATATGGTTATTGGCCGATTTCAACAAATGTGTTCCTGTTTTTGATTGTCACTTTTAACCCATCAAAACCAGAAGGCAAACACTTGATCCTTCTTCAGTTCATTTATAGGTGACCTTAAAATTCTGATTGGGTACTGGTGGTTGTTGAGGAATGGTGATGACATTAAATTCAAAATGATTGATCCTGTGACAGGAATTGCAGGTGTTGGTGAGCCCCTGAAATGACTTTTCAAAAGCTTTTAAATTCTGGTTTTCAACCGCCTCAGAGACAGAATCCAGTGGTGGAAAGATCATGGGAACAGATTTTAATTCCGGTCGGTCCGTGTCGACTAGTTTGGCGGCGTCAATGGTTTCCTTGATTTCATCGATTTCAAATTTGGCCAGCTTCCAGTTATCATTAATGCCTGCAAACCAAAGTTTGGCATGATGCTGTTGAATAAGTGACATGTATTCCCCCAACCCCGGTTTGAGTTTTTCGACCATGCTTTGAAGGCTGTCTATTTCTGTTTGTTGCTGGTTTAATCGTGAAATTAAAGCGTTGTGATCGGAACAGGAACCAAAAGTAATTGCCATGATTAAGATCAGTATGGCCTTGAGAAATAAGGGACTGGATAAATGATGATTTTTCATAGGAAGTACTTAACTATTCAACATTTCCAACGATGACGTTTTTATCGAATTTTCGTGAACCGTAACTTCCTTTCACACGCTGGTTTTTGGCTTACCTATTTTCTTGACGACGGAAGGAGGTTCTTCACCATTCTAATTAAAACTCCAATTATTAATGATTGTTTTGGTCCGGTTATATCAAATTTTCGAAGTCAATTTCACCCACCTTGTAAGTTTTGATCAATGTGCTGTCTCGTCGATCTTTTCCATGATATTTTGAGGCTTTTCGAGGGGTGTGAACCCAAATTGTTTATATAATCCGTGTGCATCTTCAGTTCCCAAACCCCACCGTCTCAGACCCTGCAATGCAGGAAATTCCATGATATATTTCATCAGCATTTTACCCAATCCTTTTTTCCGGTATTCTTCCAGGATAAAAACGTCCATCAACCAGGCAAACACGGCATAGTCAGTCACTACCCGGGCAAAACCCACCTGTTTACCCTCCTGAAGATAAAGGCCAAAACACAGGGAATTCTGTATGGAACGACGCACTGTCTCCATACTTCTTCCTTTGGCCCAATAAGAACGATTGCTTAAAAAATCCTGGATCATAATGATATCAAGTTTGGCAGTATCTGTAGAAATGAAATGTTCTTCTGGCATAACGGGAATCGTTGTTTTATTTGATAAATCTTTTATCTCAATTATTCTGGATATATTGGGTATTTAGGGTCTTTCTCCTCATCTCTGACCACAAGATATACACAATACTTTATGTAAAAAAGGGAATGAAACGACTTTTCATTCCCTTTTTGATATCACCGGTTAGGTTTGTTGCGACTGCCAAATCATTTCATACTGATACAGGTTTTTCTATTTTTGGATAGGATTCTTCACTAACATCAATTTCTTTTTGTACCGAATGTCCCGTTTTCAGACCGATCACGAACCATCCCAATGCAAGGATGCCAATGCTAAAAATGGTATCTCCAATCACGCGCAACCACCTCAGTGTATCGAGGGTTGGGCTTTGCATGAATTCTGCTGAACGCGCGTACCATAATCCAAATTTGACACTGGCCCATGTTTGCATTAATCCGACGGGCAGGAGACTGATAAGAACCATTGCTGCCAATCCAATATTGATGGACCAAAAAGCAAATCGAATGACACCATCTTTCCAAATATTGCGGGTTGCCAGGCCTTTCAGAACAAACAGCATCAATCCAATACCCAACATACCATACACACCGAATAAAGCTGTATGTCCGTGAACAGGTGTTGTATTGAGGCCTTGCATGTAGTACAATGCGATTGGAGGGTTAATTAAAAAACCAAAAATCCCGGCGCCAACGAGGTTCCAAAAAGCCACAGCAATAAAGCAATAGATAGGCCATTTATATGCTTTTATCCAACTGGTAGCTCTGCTGATGGTCAGGTTATGGTAGGCTTCAAATCCAATTAATACCAATGGGACTACTTCCAAAGCGCTGAACGTTGCTCCCAGAGCCAATACAGCCGTAGGGGTTCCACTGAAATATAAATGATGGAAGGTACCAATGATTCCGCCAAACAGGAAAATAATTGTCGAAAACAAAACCGTGGTGGTGGCAATTTTCACCCTCAATAAACCCATTCTAACGAACAGGAATGCTATGACCACAGTAGCAAAAACTTCAAAGAATCCTTCCACCCAAAGGTGTACCACCCACCAGCGCCAATATTCGGCTATCGCCAGATTTGTTTGACGTCCCCACATGAGTCCGGCACCATAAAATAAGGCGATGGCCGTTGAGGAGATCAGAAACATTCCCAGCAGATGTCGACCTTCTTTTTGTGTTTTAAATGCAGGCCAGATAGCACGAACCATAAGAAACAACCAGATAAACAAACCGGCAAATAAAAATATCTGCCAAAACCGTCCCAAATCAACGTATTCATAACCTTGATGTCCAAACCAGAAATTGGTGGGTAAATCCAGTTTCTGCATGATACCTTCCCATTGACCGATCATTGAACCCGCCACAATGATGAGCAATGCCACAAACAAAATGTTGACACCCAGTTTCTGATATCTAGGTTCATGCCCTGAAACGGCAGGCGCAATGAATAATCCTGTTGCCAGCCAGGAGGTGGCAATCCAGAAAATCCCCAGTTGAACATGATAAGTCCTGGTAAGTGAATAGGGTAAAAATTTGGCAAGGGGAAATCCATAAAATGCTGTTCCTTCAACACCATAATGAGCTGTGGTAGCGCCCAGTAACACCTGCACAATAATTAAAGCCATAACGACCCAAAAATATTTAAAGGTCGCTTTCATAGAGGGCGTTGGTTGCAAACCCAGCAGCGGATCTTTTTCAGGTAAATGTTCAATGTCCAGTTCTTCTTCTCTGCTCGATGCGTAATAATAGGCCAAAAGACCAATACCTGCAATCAGCAAAACAACGCTGAAACCCGTCCACAAAATCAGGGAACTGGTTGGCCGGTTACCCACCGTTTCGTCTGCAGGCCAGTTGTTGGTATACGTATAACTTTCACCGGGCCGGTCGGTCGAACATGCCCAGGCGGTCCAAAAGAAAAAGGCATCTAATTTTGTGAGCCGCTTTGGATCCTTGATGGTATTGACAGGGATCGCATATGCCTCGCGTAAATCATTCAATTCCGGATCATCTGTAAATAATTTATTGTAATGATCACTGATGTGTCGATATGCTTCCACCCTGACCGGAGTGAGTGTGATCGTTCCGGATTTATCATCATAGGTGTTTTTTCGGATTTCTGCCTGGAGCCGTGCTTTAAGCATGGCCTGGTATTCTGCATCAAGGTCAGTAAAGGACTTTTGGTAATTCTGTTGCGCCCATTCATCCAATATAAATGTTGCCTCACGATGAAGCCAATCTGCTGACCAGTCCGGGGCAACATAGGCTCCGTGTCCCCAAACAGTGCCCAATTCCTGACCCCCCATCGATTGCCATACATTTTGACCATCCTTAATATCCTGACCGGTAAATATAACCTCACCATCAGTAGAAACAACCGCTTCGGGTACAGGGGGTGCTTGCCTGTAGATATCATTGCCAAAATAAAGGAGCACAGAAAATGAAGCTACGATAACAATGACAAACCCAATCCAAAGTTTTTTATAACTCATATTTTTCCAGGTTTAATGTGAAACAATGTGACCACAAAAGTGAAATCCGGAATTCAATGTTGTATATGACTGGAATCATAAGAACCATGACAAGATGAACTATTATTACGCTAACTGCAGATATTGTAATTATACAAGTTATAAATGATTCGGTTTGAAATCAAATAATTACGTCAACTTTGGATTATGATATAAAATTCAACAAGCATCATTCTGTAAAAAGATTTTTTTGAACTATTATTTGTTTAAAAAAAGAAGGTTTATCGATTTTTTTATTCAATCGACTAAAATTGTTGTTTACCACTCGGGCCAATTTTGAAACTCAATTATTGTATTTTTTCAATAAAACAGCCGCACAATGTCCTCCAAAACCAAAACTGTTGCTCAGTGCGTAATTCACTTCTTTGGCCACCTTATTCCCTAAACATACATTAAGGCCTTCCGGTAATTGTTCATCGCACTCTGTTGTGTTGATCGTAGGAGGCATGACATTTTTCTGCACAGCCAAAGCTGTTATAACTGCTTCCAAAGCCCCTGCTGCACCAAGCAAATGACCCGTCATGGATTTGGTAGCACTGATATTTAATTTGGAGATCGCTTCACCAAAAACCGATTGAATTGCTTTAATTTCTGAAAGATCGCCCAATCCAGTGGAGGTAGCATGGGCATTGATATAGTCTACCTGTTCTGGCAAAATCCCGGCTTCTTTGATGGCCTCTGAAATAGCCAGTTTAGCTCCTATTCCTTCAGGGTGGGTTCCGGTGATATGATATGCATCAGCATGCTGACCTCCACCTACCACTTCTGCAATGATCGGAGCATTTCTTTTTAGAGCATGATCCATTCGCTCGATCACCAATCCGGCAGCGCCTTCCCCGACAACGAATCCGTCCCGGGTACGATCGAACGGCCTGCATGCTGTTTCGTAATGATCATTGTTGGTAGAAAGTGCTTTCATGGCATTAAAACCGCCAATGGATGATCTGGTGATTGGCGCTTCCGCCCCTCCCACGATGATCATTTCCGCCTTACCCCATTTTATATAGTTGAATCCATCAATTAACGCCTGCGTCGAAGAAGCACATGCGGTTACGGGACAACTATTAATTCCATGTAAACCATATTTGATGGAAATCATTCCTGCCAGACCATTGGCAATAATTTTAGTGATGAAAAAAGGATTGAATTTGGGGACATAATTTCCGCGAAAATATTCTTCTAACTCCTGTTCAAATGTTTCAAAACCACCAATACCGCTTGACCAAATCACGCCAATTCGATTTTTGTCCATAAGATCAAAATTGATTTCTGCATTGCGAATAGCCTCTTCGGCAGCGATCATGCCAAATTGACAAAAACGGTCCATCTTACGGGCTTCTTTTCGGTCGAAATAATCTTCCGGATTAAAATCTTTCACCTCACAGGCAAATTGTGTTTTGAATTGTGAAGTGTCGAACTGTGTAATCAGGCCTGCCCCTGAAACGCCGTTTTCCAAATTGCTCCAAAGCGATTTTATCTGGTGTCCGAGTGGTGCAATTGCGCCCAACCCGGTAATTACTACACGGTTGTTCATAATTTTAATTTTATACTAATCGCTATATTTTTAGGCAAAAATTTTTATTTCCTCAGTGATCTGATGTCCTGTTCCAATGCCTCCAGGTTGTAGATTAAGTAGGCTGACTTCCCGGTTGTTTTGGATATCATTATACTTCCTTCCACCAGTGCGATCATCTTACAGGCGAATTTTTCACCATCAATGGTTTTTAATTCATTCTTGTCCACCCCTTCAGAAATGATTTTTTCAACGGTCGATTTCCAGGATTCCAGGGCTTTTATAACCGCATTTTTCAACAATGGATTGCCATCATCCGCATCTACGGCTGTATTTAGAATTGCGCAACCTCCCGTTTCAAAAATCTTCTGATAATTTTGTTTATAAAAGCGTAAAAAAGCCAGAAGTTTATCCACCGCATGTTCCTGGTTTTGGATTAATATTTGGGCTTTCTGCAATATGTTGGCATGATTAAATCGGAATGCCTCCAATGCAACCTCGTTTTTATCCTGGAAATTTCCGTAAATACTCCCTTTGGTGAGTCCGGTAACTGAAGTCATATCAGTCAGGGAAGTGCCGGCATAACCTTTCTTATTAAAAACAGGTGCCACCTTCTCGATAATGTACTGCCTGGTTCTTTCCGACTTCCGCATGGCACAAATATACCGATCGGTATTTTATTAGCAAAATATACCACGAAGAATTAGAGCAAATAGTTCAATTATTTCCTTTTCCTGGTGAAAGAGCCTATTATTGGAGATACTTTATATATTCACATAATTTATATTCAGGCCCCAAAATCAAGAAGATGAGGATCAATAAAACGTTTTATACTATTGTAAAGATGATATGTTTAGGATTGCTATGCGTGATCTTTTTTCATGGTTGTGTTCAGCATAAACAAAACAAAAATTATCTTTTTGCTTATTTTATTGGCAATGGTGAAGATGGGCTTCATTTTGCGGCAAGCCCCGACGGACTCCACTGGCAGGCTTTGAATAACGGAAATTCATTTCTCCCTCCTTTGGTTGGCAAGAGTTGCCTGATGCGCGATCCCTGCATCACACAAGGTCCCGATGGCAATTTTCATATGGTCTGGACCACATCCTGGAATGGCAAAGGTATTGGCCACGCTTACTCCAAAGATCTCATCCACTGGTCGGCCCAGCAAAATATTCCGGTTATGGTTGATGAACCGAATGCATTGAATTGCTGGGCCCCGGAAATCAACTATATTCCTGAAGATGATCAATATATTATTTACTGGTCTACGACCATCACCGACAAATTTCCGGAAACAGCCAACAGCACTAAAGCGGGTGACGAAAGAAATCACCGCATTTATTACACACTCACCAAAGATTTCAAGGATTTCGCACCCTCCAAATTGCTATATGATCCGGGATTCAATGCCATTGATGCCAGCATTTATAATACTGGAAATCGCTATGTCATGTTCCTGAAAAATGAAACCGAACTTCCAAAACCAGAGAAAACCCTGCACATGGCGTATGCCGACAAAATAACTGGTCCGTGGAGTGAAGCAGGTCCGGCAATAACAGGCGATTACTGGGCGGAAGGTCCAACCGCCATCCAAATCGATGACCAATGGTATGTCTATTTTGATAAATATCGCAAACATCAATATGGTTTAATTACCTCTGATAATCTCAGGGATTGGAAAGACATTTCGGACCAGATACAAATGCCTGAAGGCATTAGACACGGAACGGTTTTTTCCGTAGATCAAAATCTTTGGAATAAATTGAAACAAACTACGATAGAATTGCCGATGCTTTACAGGGATGATACCCGAAAAGGCAGGCCTTACGCCAAAGATCCATCAGTTGTGAAATTCCAGGGCACCTATTATTTGTATTACTCATTACCTCCGCTGGAAAAAGATGACGACTTAAGCGGTGAATGGAATATTGGTATTGCCACTTCCACAGACCTGAACCATTGGAAAAAAGCTGGTGAAATCAAACCTCAGGAAAATTACGAGTCAAATGGAATATGTGCCCCCGGCGCGCTGGTTTTTGAACAAAAAATCCATTTGTTTTATCAGACCTATGGCAACCGCGAAAAAGACGCCATTTGTCATGCCTGGTCAGAGGATGGAATTCATTTCACCAGAGATCAAACTAATCCAATCTTTTCGGCTAAAGGAAATTGGAACATTGGCAGGGCAATTGATGCAGATGTTTTTATAGATGGCAGCACGGCATATTTATATTTTGCTACCCGCGATCCTGATTACAAACAACAACTGCTCGGTGTGGCTATAGCACCAGTAAGTAAAAATTTTGCCAGAAATTCCTGGAACCAACCGGTAAACGCTCCCATTCTGAAACCGGAAATACCCTGGGAAATGAACTGTATTGAAGCGCCCACAGTCTTCAGACAAAATAACAAGTATTATATGTTCTATGCCGGTGCCTACAATCACGAAGGACAACAAATCGGATTGGCTATCAGCCAGGATGGATTGCATTGGCAACGAATAAATGACAAGCCGGTATTAACTCGCGGAGACAGCACTTCCTGGAATGCCACAGAATCCGGACATCCCGGAGTATTTATTGATGACGACAGCAAAAAATGGCTTTTTTACCAGGGAAATCCGGATCATGGCTACACCTATTATTTATCCAAAAAGCAGTTTGAAATTTCTGGTGACAGTACAGTTGAGTTTTTTGAATAACCCATATTCAATGACATCAAAACAATCCATTTGGCAGCGAATTGCAATGCACTATTTCTGGTAAGCGCTCCCATTAATTTTACTATCAAGATCGGCATCACCGAAACCGGTTTGCCACTTGGGAAGACATACGCACAATATCGCTCCAATGCCTGTTTCAAGGTCATTCCTTCTGGCCTGTAAATAAAAAACCGTTTGTTTATTGCTTCTTTCTTTTGATAGGCGTTGGCCACCATTTTACCAAAATCATCCGCAGCAAACCGATGAATTAAATTAGGTTGTTTCCCAATGATGAATGGCTTGCCCTCCCGGGTAAATCGAACTAACATTTCCATAACCCAGGTAGGGCAAAATATGGTGCAGGGCACACCTTATCATTTCATTAAAAGTATCTCAATGAATGAGGTGCTGGCTGCCAACTAAAATTCCAAAGATACCCCTTACCTCATTTCACTGAATACTGCAAACGGACAAGTCACCGTGGTAAGATAAACGGGATTCTGATGATAATCAGGAGGGTAAAAACATTCATAGGGTCCGCCAAGATTTCCCCCTTTTCTAAAATCAGTATGGCGCAAGTCGTTGATATACTCGGACGCTAATTTCTGTGCCGCAACAAAATCAACCTGAGCAATGGCATAACAGACCCAACCCGTTGGGGTACCCCAGTAGGCGCCGTTTTGATAAGTGTTCTTGGCCGCATAAGATATTTCCCAGGCAGTATGCTCACTGAAATCATCTGTAGTTAAAAGATGCCTGATATTGCCATGGTATGCCAGTGTGCCACTTTTATAGGCATCAGCAAGTGTTTGACAAGCTTTTTGGCGATACTCACCTTGGAGAATCCCATAATATATAGCTAACGCCGTACTCCACACATCCGGCTGACTGCACTTACCCGTCGATGCCAGCAACATTCCCTGATCATTCAATAAGATGTCGGGTAGGTTCTTTTGGATGGAAGCGGCAATTTTATGGTATTTATCTGCTTTTTCCTGATTTCCCAATATTCCAAATATTTCAGATAACTGGTTGGCTGCCCGGTACTTCAGTATTGTTGGCATACAAAGCTTCCCGGTAAGCACCTCTACATCGCGAAATCCAAAATCGACACCCCTAAATTCATCGGTTGTATACACGATATGATTGACATCTGACGGAGGTACACTGAAGGCAATCTCCAACCGGTCCGTCAAGTAAAAACCGTTAATCTTTTTTGTTAAAATATCCTTTTCACCACTGTTTTTCACATAAAAATAAGCCATCTGTATAAAAAAGAACTGATCACCATACGGAGGCATTTTTCCCCACTTTCCATTTCCCTGGTCTTCAAAGCTGTATGTGCCGGGAAAATAAATCGGCAATCCGTCATCAATTCGAATGTGATCGGCGATGGCCCCAAACGGGATCAAACTTCCACCCTTGGTGATCCGGGTCTGATCGCATTGCGTGGAAGCAGTGAGTAACAGCAAATGTTTTTGTTCCTGTTTCGTAGTAAATCCACTTTCCAGCGACATGGAATAATCCCGTATCCAAAAAGATGGGTAACAAGTCCGACCGCCCGGCCTGATCAGAATATCGCCTGTATTATTTGGTCCAAATTCTGGTGATATGTGCTCTCCCGGATAAATCCGGGAACTGTCCATCACTGTTTGTGTTAGCGTTTTGAGGAATTCGTAATCATTGTCATTCAAAATCTGACCTTTCTGATCGAGAGTGAGTTGTGCCATGGCAGAAAACACCAATAAAAAATCAAAAAGCAGGATTAAAAATGTGCGTTTCATATTTAAATGAGGTTGATATGCTGAAAAAAAATTAAAATGCTTTTACACCCATTTTGACAACTTTGATTGATTCATTTAAAAATGTGTATTGATATAAAGTTATGCTTAATTCTTTTTAAAGTTATAGAATCTAAAGCTGACATTATGATGGCCAACTCGACTATTTGATTATAACCTGATTTATGAGCAAATTTATAATGTCACTTTTTTGATTATCACTTAATTTTTCAATTAAACTCCAATGAGAAAAAACATTTTAAAAGTAATCGTACTGGTGTGTTTAAGTACAATACTGGTAAATTCATCATTTTCCCAGCAATTTGTCACCGTTCAAGGAAAAGATTTCATCGGTCCCGATGGGCAACAAATAATTCTGAAAGGCACCAACCTTGGCAATTGGCTGGTCCCAGAGGGATATATGTTTAAATTTAAAAATACCAACTCTCCCAGGTTGATCGATCAGGCATTGCGTGAACTTATCGGACCGGAAATTACCGACCAATTCTGGCGACAATATCTTGACAACTACATCCGCAGGGAAGATATCCGGTTTCTGAAAAATCTGGGTATAAACCATGTTCGGGTTCCATTCAATTATCGATTGTTTACCGGCATGAACTACATGGGTCAGCGCAGTGAAGGATTTAAATACCTCGATCGCGTCGTAAACTGGTGTAAGGCAGAAGGCCTCTGGGTTTTGCTCGATATGCACTGCGCTCCCGGCGGCCAGACCGGCGATAATATTGATGACAGTTTTGGGTACCCGTTTTTGTACGAAAATGAATCGTACAAGCAGGAAGTCACGGATATTTGGCAAAGTATTGCCAATCATTACAAAGATGATCCCACGGTGATTGGTTATGACCTGCTCAACGAACCCATTTCATCAGACTTTCCCAATAAAGATCAACTCAACAAGGAATTGGAACCGCTTTATAAACGAATTGTCGGCGCCATAAGATTGGTAGACGAAAACCACCTTGTTTTCCTTGGCGGTGCCCAGTGGGATAATAATTTCAAAGTTTTCGGAAAGCCCTTTGATGACAAAGCGGTATATACATTTCATAAATACTGGTTTGAGGTTAAGCAACAGGCTATCCAGGAATATATTGATTTCAGCAACCAATGGAATGTACCCATTTACATGGGAGAATCTGGTGAAAATACGGATGAATGGGTCGCTTCATTTAGAAAACTGCTCGATGTAAATGGCCTTAGTTGGTGTTTCTGGCCATATAAAAAGATGGAAAATTCCAGGGGTATCATGAATTTCGAGAAACCTGTTGACTACGATCTTATCATTGAATTCGTCAATGGAGACCGCAGTTCATTCAAAAAAATACGCGAAAGCCGGCCGGACCAGTCCAAAGCAAAAACAGCGCTTGACGGCTTTTTGGAAAATTGTCTTTTCGAAAACTGTTTCACCAATGAAGGATATGTAAAAGCGTTAGGGTTAACATTGCCATAGATTCAGCACAGAAAAGGAGTATCTGATTATGAATGATTCATATTTCAGATTATAACCACTACTGACCAGGGGCACCATTCCACAGCACAGTTTTTCCTTCTTTCGCCGATTGCCTGGCTAAATCCAATATTTTGACAACGATCATATTATTGGCGAGTGAAGAGAGACTTCCTTCGGGATCTTCCAACCCACGTACTACTGCCGTAAAATAAGCAAACGGGTCATGATATGGGATAATACCGGGAGATAAGACTTCTGCCTTTTTTTGTTGACCTCTCATTTGAATGGAGATATTATTATTATTGGGCGCTAATACTTGCCCGTTTTGACCGAACACTTCAATATCCTTGCGACCATAGGGCCAGTTCCATGAAGCAAAAATAATCGCTTGTGCCGTTGGATAATTGACGATTATTGTGGCGTCATCGTCAACTTTTGGATAAATTTCCGGTTTGAATTGTCTGGTAACAGCCGTTACGGAAACCGGAGTTTGGTTATGCATCAACCAGGTAGCCAGGTTGGCTCCATAACATCCAAAGTCCACAATAGCACCACCGCCATTCTGAACAGGGTCGGTAAGCCAATTGAGGAATTCCTGACTGACTCCAATTTCTTTTGGGCCTTCATGGCCATCGTGAATTTCCATTTTGCGAATCATCCCAATACTGTCATCAACGTTTACCCATTGGTATAACTGATGATTACTTGGATACCAGGTAGTTTCGTAATTGGTCAACAAATAAATATGATGCTGTTCGGCCAAAGCCTTCATTTTTTGAGCGTGTTCCATATTCACTGCCAAAGGTTTTTCCACCATGACGTGGATGCCTCTTGGCGCACAGATCTCCACTACCTTCAAATGGTCGTAGATGCTGCCAAATGCACAGACCGCTTCAGGTTTTACTGCATCTACCATGGATTCTATGCTTTTGTACCACAATCCTCGATCAATATTGTATTGCTCTAATAATCGCTCGGCCAAGGCCTCATCCGGTTCTGCTACACCGACCAATTCGATATCGCCCCGTTCCGCCCGGCCGAGAATCCATCCCACATGGCCATGGTTCATTCCGGCCACTGCCAGTCTCAAAGGTTTAGCATTCACCTGCGCATGTATCGCTGTATTGGCCAGCAATAAGAGGCCTGTAATGATGACAACGCAAGGTCGTTTCAAATTATGTGTCATAAATTTTTCAGTAACAGTAAAAAAATATGTTTGATAAAAACGTCTTAATATCAGCCGCAATGATCAAATTTATGAAACCCTAAAGATATTCAATAATGTTTAGTAATATTAGGGTGTGTTTTATGGCTATAGTATAAATTTTTTAAACTTATTTTTTTTATTTTTTTTGATATAAAAATCACGAATATGGGAACTAATCGAATAAATAGAATTGGTATTGTTATGTTAATTACCTTGTTTATGTTCAGTTCATTTACTTTGAATCAGCAACAGAATAACTCCAGTGAACAGGATCGATCAAAAATACCCGAACAATATAAGTGGAACCTGGCCGATCTATATAAAACTGAAGCTGAATGGAGAACCGATAAATCTTCTTTTCCTGACAGGTTTAAAAAGGTAGAAACCTTTGAGGGCAAATTGGGTGAATCAGGTACCATGCTTTATGATGCCTTGAATTATATTTTTGAACTCAACAAGGACATTTCCAAATTTTACTCTTATGCGAATATGCTGTCGGATGAGGACACCGGTGCCTCCGGACCATTGGAGATGAAACAGGAAGCCGACCAGATCTATACTGATTTCAGTACGAGCGTAGCTTATGTAGATCCTGAAATTTTGGAATTAAGTCAGGAAAAACTGGCGAGCTTCTACAAGCAAGAACCCAATCTGGAAACCTTCCGACAATACATTGACAACATATTCAGGACCAAAGCACATACCTTAAGTCAGAAAGAAGAAAACATTATTGCTCAGGCTGGCCTGATTGAGGGCAATGCTGCCAACATATATACCGTATTCAAAAATGCCGAAATTCCCAGAGCAACAGTAAAGTTATCTGATGGAAAAGAGGTAAGGCTCGATGATGCAGCATATTCTTTATATCGGGCATCAGAAAACAGGGCGGATCGCAAGAAAGTATTCAATGCTTTTTTTGGTTCACTCGAAAAATTCGAAATGACCTTCGGCACTCAATTGTATGGGGAAGTCAAAGAACATGTATTCAACAAAAATGTCAGGCATTATCAATCATGCCTGGAAGCTGCCCTTGATGCCAACAATATACCTGTGGAAGTATATTATGAATTGATAAAAAACACCAATAAAAATTTACCCACCTTATATCGATATCTGAATTTGAGGAAGCGGATGTTGGGTGTGGACACATTGCACTATTATGACATTTATGCTCCTCTGGTGAAAGATATCGATTTGGAATACAGCTATGACGAGGCTACCAAATTAGTGGAAAATGCCCTCCAAATATTGGGTGATGAATACGAAAACACACTGGAAAAAGCATTTAAAGACCGCTGGATTGACGTTTACCCGAACAAAGGAAAGCGTTCAGGTGCTTACTCCAATGGTTCGGCGTACGATGAACATCCTTATATTTTACTGAACTATAATGGAAAATATGATGATGTAAGCACATTGGCCCATGAGTTGGGTCATACAATGCACAGTTATTTTTCCAATGAACATCAGCCTTATGTCAATTCTCAATATCCCATCTTTCTCGCCGAAGTTGCCTCCACGTCCAATGAAGCCCTCCTGATGGATTACGTCTTAAAAAAAGTGCAGGACCCACAGGAAAAACTGGCTATTCTCGGCAATTTCCTCGAAAGTTGCAGAGGCACATTATTCCGTCAGGCACAATTTGCCGAATTTGAACTTAAAATTCATCAACTGGCAGAAAACGGAGAAAGTCTAACCGGAGAGAAATTCAGCAAGATCTACCTCGATCTTCTAAAAAAATACTACGGTTCTGATCAGGGGATCACCAAGATCAATGATTTATATAGTATTGAATGGGCATATATTCCCCACTTCTATTATAACTTTTATGTTTATCAATATAGCACGTCGTTCACCGCTTCACAGGCACTCGCGGAAAAAATGCTTCATGGCGGAAAAGACATGGTACATAAATATATCGATTTCCTGTCCAGTGGCCGTTCAGAATACGCCATTCCTACACTGAAAAAGGTAGGCATCGACATGACCACTGATGAACCTTTTAACCTGGCCATCCAAAAAATGAACCGGGTGATGGACGAAATGGAAGATATTTTAAAACAAATGGGCAAATAAGAAAGCACCGATAATGCTGATTTGTTTGGTATTGCGTCAATGGATTTCATAATTTTGACTATTCGGCTTTATTTTTAAAATGATAAAAATGAAATGAACGAAGATTCAGGCTCTGTCGACAATTTTTTGGATTCCCTGGGTCCGGAAAAATCTAATGATATCAAAACCATCATTAAAATAATTCGCGAAAAATATCCGCAGTCCAAAGAAATAGTGAAATGGGAAATGATCATGTTTGAAATCAATGGGACATTTTTGACCGGCATTTCAGTAAAAAAGGATCTGGGTATTTTTGTGCCTCATACTGGCTTATTGCGAAAATATCTTCCCAAACTTGGCAAGGTAAACCACGACAGAACCAGTTTTCGATTTAATAAGTTAAAGGACATTAACCTCCAGGAATTTGAACGTTTGCTGGAAGAAATTCAGAACCGCATATTTTCTCGTGAATAATAACTTTGCGGGCCCAGGGGGTGTTTAACGGTGCGGTAATTCTACCTTTTGCGCTTCAAAACTTTTTGAGTAAAAATTTTAAATTGCACGTTTGTTGTTGCTGAACTTAGAACCATCATTTTAATTGATGACTGTGCATGAAAAAGTTTATTTGGCTGTTGTATCAACCCTATAAATGGATCATTTTTGCACCATTTGTTGCTATTAATACCATCATATTCGGCATACTGGCAGTTTTACTTTCTTTGTTAATCAATCAGAAAACGGGAAGTTATGTGGGTGGGGCTCTTTGGTCCCGGATCAATGTATTTTTCACTCCGGTTTGGGTAAAAACCTACGGAAAAGAAAATATCCATAAGAAACAGTCCTATGTGATCGTGGCCAATCATCTCAGTGCTTACGATATCTTTATTTTGTATGGCTGGCTGGGCATCGATTTTAAATGGGTAATGAAAAAAGAAATCCGGAAAATACCTGGAATTGGTTTCGGCAGTGAAGCTGTGGGGCATATTTTCATTGATCGTTCCAGTTCGAAGGCCGCCATTGAAACCATCGAAGCCGCCAAAAAGAGGATCCGAAACGGCACATCAGTAGTTTTTTTTCCTGAAGGCACCAGAAGCCGTACCGGTCAAATGTTGCCTTTTAAAAAAGGTGCCTTTAAATTTGCCTATGATCTGGGACTACCGATACTTCCGGTAACCATACTGGGAACTGACAGAATTTTGCCAACCAATTCTCTCAATCTCATGCCGGGAAAAGCAAAAATCATTATTCACCCTGCGGTGGATATACATCAATTTAGTGAAGAAGCATTGGCGCCACTTATGGAACATATAAAGGAGGTTATCGCCAGTAGTTACGATCACAAATCGAATTGAAAGGAATGTTTGCAAAACAAATACAGACTCTTTCTCTTATCTACTGTCTTTTGTGTAATTGGCACGTTTTACTTTTTCTTCAATACGCGACCTGCTGAGGGCCGTTTCTTCATCAAGCGCTCTATTGATGTTTTCGAGCACTACATCGAGCTCTTCACAAGAATGGATTAACCTTTGCAACACTTCATTTTCTGCGTTTATAGGAGATGATTCAACCTTGAGAAGATGCACCAATCCCTTAACCCGTGAAACCGGAGCCCTTAATATATGGGCATTAATAAATGCATATTCCGCCAGTTTCTGATTCATCATTTCCAGGTCTTGAGTTCTGTTTCTGACATGTAGCTCAAGAGTTTCATTAATCAAAATGACTTCCTCGCGTTGTTGTGCCAATTCTTCATTCTGTGCCTCAATTTCTTCATTTTTGACAGCAAGTAATTGGTTCTTCTGATTAATCCGTAATCTTTCTGTTTCGTATCCCGTTTTCAAATAGCTGATCACCAGGGCTACACCACATGAAACAATGATCATGTTATAAGGAATGCTTTCAATATTCGATTGTACCATGTCCTCGATAAAAAGTCCGGGATACTTTATCTGGACTACAATCAAAAAAATTTCCAATACTGTGAAGCTGCCAATGAGTATCAACCTGTAGCGTGCTGGAGAAAGAACAGTAATTACAACCAAAATACCTATTAATGTAGTGGGCACACTGCCATGTACACCGCCCAACATAATCCACAAAATAACCGATAATGCATAGAGAATTATAATAAAGGGGAAAATCAAAGTATGGATTTTCGCATACCTTAATGACAGGTATAAAAAAAGTGCAAAAACAACCAAGGCTATGGAATGTGCATAAATTGCAAATGAATAATATTGGTCTGCCAGGTCCTCAATCAAGCGATATAATGTTGCCAGCATGGCAATTGCACATATTGCCCTGAACAATCTCTTTTCAAAATCATCGAAAACCTGATCATAAGTAAAAAAATCCAAAATCATTTGTTAATTTTTTAGGCTCCGTTTGAACAAATACCCGGACCTTTCCAAATAGCCAAACATACGTTCTTTAAAAAAAGGATACCGTGAAATGCTCATATTCAACTTTTAAATACGTTTTAATATTCTCAATTAAACAATTAATTACGAATCAAAAAGTAGCATGTTACTAATTTTGGTAAATAAAATAATTTGTTCACACACATTAAATCAAAAAATACTTAAAATCAATCTAATTCGAAAATATTAACCAAAAAAACCAGGAATTGCCTGCTATTTGAATATTTAACAAACGTTAAAATTCATATAAATTATTGCGAATTGCGAATTAAAATGCCCGTTTTCTGAAAAGTCCGAATAAAAAAAATCTCCTTTGGAATTTCAAAGGAGATTGGTCTTCTGATCACTGAAATCAGATAATCTTATTGCGGTCGGTTTCCTCCACCTCCGCCTTGTCCACCAGATCTGTTCGCCATACGCTCAGCTCGGTATTTAACCCATTTATCATATTGTTCAGGGGTTAAAATTTTCTTTAATTCAGCATCTCTTGCATTCATGATTTCCATCATTTTTGGACGCATTTCATCCCGATTTCCCTGATATTGAGCACGCAAATCCACCATCTTTTTTGATGTTTCAAGATTCATTTGCTCAATTTTTGGCATCTGTTCCTGGGTGAGTTGAAGTTGGGTATTCATCACTTCGGTTTGGCGTTTAGCCATTTGTTCAGGATCGTTGTTCCCTCCGCCATTACCTTGGCCTCCACCTTGAGCCATTGTAAAGCCCGGAACAAAAATTAAGGCTAATACAATGGTGGCAGCAATACTTTTAATCTGTTTCATTGTCATTGGTTTTAATACTTTACAAAAATTTTTTTCATTGTTTATTGAATACATTGTTCAATAATCTTAAAACTTTTCAAAATAAAAATGATCGCCCAAAGCATTCAATTCATTTCAAATCTTGATGATTTTTTCAAAACCAAAAAATTTATTCAACTAACCGCTTTCTTTTCCAAACCAATGACATTTCCACTCCACCCTGAAGCATAATACTTCACGAAACCACGATCTAATCTCGTTTATCACAAGCTCTTCAATACATTCAGACTGGCAAATTGCTATGTTTACCATTAATTGAAAAATTCATTGTTTTGATTGAACCTTTCATGCGGAAGATTGAAAAAAATTTGTGGCCGCTTTTTTTTAATTTAATTTTCACGCTCTGAACCTGGAAAGGATGAATAAAGCGCATATTTCCCGAAGAATTATACTTCATATTATTTTCTGGATAGGCTACATTTTTGTGTGGACCTTGATGTTCGCCAACTGGAGTGATCCGGAAAAGGCCTTGTGGCTGGGAGCTATTAATGTTATCCCTCAATTCATTATCGCCTATGTGAATATGGAGATTCTCATACCTCGTTTTTTTATTAAAAAGGAATATATAACCTATTTTATTTTTGTGTTGCTCTGTTTCGTTTTGCTGTATTTTGCCTTCAACTATGTTTTAACAGATTTTTTCCCGCAAAATTCAATTAATACCCAGGGACATCGTTTTGGCAGTTCAGGTCAACAGATGCATGTACACCGATTTTTAAGCCCTTATTATTTTCGGCTGATATTTCATTTTACGCAAACCGTAGCGATCTTTTTCCTGTCCTCCGCCTACAAAATGTCCCAAGTTGCCATCATCAGGGAAAAGGAAGCAACCGCACTGAAAAATGAAAACCTGCAATCGGAACTTAAATTTCTCAAATCCCAGATCAATCCTCATTTTTTGTTTAATGCACTCAACAACATTTATACACTGGCTGTCATTCAATCCAAGAGTGCTCCGGAAATGATCCTCAAATTATCAGAAATGCTTCGATACATAATCTATGATTGTAATGAGGAAAAAGTACCCCTCTCCAAAGAGATCAATTACATTAAAAATTATATCGACTTGCAAAAGCTGAAAGATGATGGCATGGTCAATATCAAAGTTGATATTGACCAAGTGAATGAAAACCTTCGCATCGCCCCAATGTTATTGATCCCGTTTATCGAAAATAGCTTTAAACACAGCAATATTGAGGATTCAAAAAAGGGATGGATTCGTATTCATCTGGAGACACCCGACGAAAAACACCTGAATTTCCAGATAGAAAACAGTATCCCGCAAAAAGAATTTACCAAGGATAAAATCGGAGGTGTTGGCCTTGATAATGTGAAACGACGGCTGAATCTACTCTACCCAAACAAACATGAATTGAATATTACGGAAGAAATAGATAAATTTTCAGTAAACCTGTATATCCTGGTTTAATTTGAAAAATAAACATGAATTTTTCCATATTGACCAATGACCATTAATTGTATTATCGTCGACGATGAACAGTTAGCCAGAAAGCTGTTACAGGAATACATCGATAAAATTCCGCAATTGACCTTGGTGACACAATGTAAAAATCCCATTGAAGCCATGGATGCGCTGCATCGTGATTCAGTAGATCTCTTGTTTCTGGATATACAAATGCCGGAATTGACAGGTATTGAATTTTTGAAAACCTTGCAAAAAAAACCGGCGGTCATATTCACGACGGCCTACTCTGAATATGCACTGCAAGGTTATGAACTGGATGTGATTGATTATCTGGTCAAACCATTCTCTTTTGAACGATTTGTGAAAGCAGTGAACAAAGCAATGGAATACTTGCAATTAAAAGCTCAAAACCCACAAACGACTACTCCGGAAGCCACTAAAAATTATATTAACGTTCACGCCGATCACAAAATATATAAATTGAGGCTTGACGATATCGAATATATCGAGGGACTGAAAGAGTATGTGTCCTATTATACCCGTGAAAAAAGGATCATTGCTTTAGAATCGCTGAAGTACCTGGAAGAATCATTGCCAAAAGACCAATTTATAAGAGTGCACAAATCCTATATTGTTCCCATTAATAAAATTAAATCGCTCGATGGCAACCAGGTCGACCTGGGACATAAGAAAATCCCCATTGGCCGGAGCTATAAAGAAGTCGTCATGCGCATCGTTTTTGGTGAATGATCTTTGATATTCAGTCATATTCAATAAGAAATGGATTAACATGTCAAATTACGATATTCCCAATTAATTGCTGGAATTCTGAAATAATAATGGAATACATGCTCTAAAATCTGTTATTTATTGAAATTTTCATAATTTTAGTTGTCTAATTTCTTTCCTCATCATAACTTTGCATTTCAATTCTGAGGCGTTTAATATGCTAATGTTCATTATTCCAATCATCACCAAAGACATCATTCCCAAAATCGATGTCTATACCAATTGCTAAGGTTTGCAATACAAACACCTTAGCTGCTATTAGAACAGCATATTTAATCTTAACTATCCAACGCTTCTTATCACACTGATGAATAAATTTTACAATAATCTCCGATTTGGAATACTCCTGCATTCCAAACAACAAATTCTAAACTTCAGGATATTCTGGAAAGACATTGTCAAATCGGTATCCGGTACCGAAAAAGACTACACCTCAGGCAGCATTTCCAGAGCTATCCTTTTGTTATCTGTACCCATGGTACTG
This sequence comes from uncultured Cytophagales bacterium, assembly GCA_963711495.1. Taxonomy (GTDB): domain Bacteria; phylum Bacteroidota; class Bacteroidia; order Cytophagales; family Cyclobacteriaceae; genus CAVQEK01. The sequence goes on along the minus strand of CAVQEK010000004.1, from coordinate 1,888,444 downwards.
GAAATGATGATGGAGTCTGTTTTCGCCGTTGTCGACATTTATTTTGTGTCAAAACTAGGCCCAGACGCTGTAGCGACCGTCGGTTTGACCGAATCATTGTTGACAGTCGTATACGCCATTGCGGTTGGATTCAGCATGGCTACTTCCGCCATCGTATCAAGAAGAATAGGTGAGAAAAACCCGAATGCAGCAGCCATTGCAGCTGTTCAAAGCATCCTGGTATCGATCGTTTTGGCCGTGCTACTCAGCATTCCGGGTTTGTTTCTTCCGAAAGAACTGCTGACTATAATGGGTGCGTCTCATGAGATCATTGCACAAGGTTATCGTTATACAGCCATCATGATTGGTGGTAATATGGTGATAATGCTGCTGTTTGTCATCAATGCCATTTTTCGGAGTGCCGGTGATGCCACGATATCGATGCGGGTGCTATGGATAGCCAATTTAATTAACATTGTACTGGACCCTTGCCTGATATTTGGTCTGGGACCTTTTCCGGAATTGGGAATACAAGGAGCTGCTATCGCTACTTTCACTGGTCGTGGTTTGGCCGTATTTTACCAGTTTTATTTATTGTTCACCGGCACAGGTAAAGTAAAAGTTCGTCCAATTCATTTAAAACTGAATTGGCCAATTATTTCCAGGTTTTTAAAATTATCATACGGTGGCGTTGGGCAAAATATAATTGCTACAGCCAGTTGGGTAGTATTGGTGCGGATCATGGCAGAATTCGGTAGTGCCGCTCTGGCAGGATATACCATTGCCATACGGATAATTATATTTTCCTTGTTGCCCACCTGGGGATTATCGAATGCTGCCGCTACATTAGTGGGTCAAAATCTCGGCGCAAATCAACCAGACAGGGCAGAAAAATCTGTATGGCATACTGCTTTTGCAAACATGGCCTTTTTGTCAGTTTTTGCCATTCTTTTTATTGGGAACCCGGAATTTTTCATTCGAATTTTCATTGATGATGAAAACGTGATCGCCAATGGCATTATCGCTCTGCGCATTATCAGTTTTGGTTATCTTGCTTATGGTTTTGGAATGATCATGCCACAGGCATTCAATGGAGCTGGCGATACGAATACGCCAACATGGATCAACGTCATATGTTTCTGGCTCATGGAAATCCCACTGGCATTGCTTTTCTCAATGAAAACAAGCTGGGGACACCAAGGCGTATATTATGCCATTATTATATCTGAAACTATGTTGGCCATACTGAGTACGGTACTGTTCCGTAGAGGTAAATGGAAAACCAAAGAGGTCTGATCAGGGTCCTCTTTGGTTTTTGGTTATTATAACCAGCGTTAATCCTAATACCTTGCGATTAAACCAACACAAGATTCACAGCAAATCCAAGGGCCATCGATCAGCAAATGTTGGTTGATTACCGCGAACTATTTCAGTGAAAGTCAGGAGTGTTTTACGGGCATTGCCTATCGGATAGTAGAATGCGTCCCAGTTTTCACTGTCTTCCCCATCGTAATTGGGAATGACAAAATCAAAATGACCGGCATGGCGAAGTTCGGCAAAAGCGCTTTTGGCCCTGATCTCTATATTTTCGAGATCACTCAATGCCAATTCTGTTTTTTGTCTTCGGGTCCGGCGCAGCAGCTTTCTGCGCATGATGTCAGTCACCAATTTTTCGAGATCGACCTTAAGGGTTTTAAAATATTGAATTTCATCAACGGATAGTGGAGAAATAAAAACACTTACCTTTTCAATTTCTTCCAGTCGTGGATTATTGATCAAAATTTCACCGACAAATGGATTACCTTCAAAGAAAATATCTCCTTTATCCAGATCCTCAATAAGTTCCAATACGTCCAGAGCCTGAAGATCTCCACGAACTTCCATCACAACATATCGTTCATCTTGTTTCAGAGATTCCATTTCCCCTCTGGTTCTGAAATGATAATCCTCGCCATCTGTCTCACCAGGACGCGGATCTCTGCTATTGTAGAGCACCAGACTTTGCCAGGAATTACGGAGTTCCGGAAAGAATTTTTTCAATGCTTTGTCGAGCGGACTTTTGCCGATACACGAAGGGCCCGAGAGAATAATTAATTTTCCCATGCTGTATTCTATCGTTAATGAATGATCAATATTTTGTCAAAAGAATACTTTAATTACAAAAATGAACACGACGATCCAAGCAATTACCGCACAGAATAATCCACATTAGATCCGCTTTTTCAGAAAGTTAAGAGAAAGCTGATATGCATCACGCGTAGCTTCACTGTTGTATTTTGGGTTGCTCGGATTGGCAAATGCGTGATCCGCATCATATACTTTTACCGTGAGTTTTTTATTGGCTGCTGCCATGTCCTTTTTGAACTGATCCACCACCTGAGCATTGAGCCATTTATCCTGACTTCCAAAAATGGCCAAAACATCTGTTTTCAATGTTTTCAACCGGTCGACATCCTTCTCCGGCATCCCATAATACATCACACAGCCAACCGCCTGTTTGCCCGACTCTATCGATGCCTGCAACGACCAGCCTCCTCCAAAACACCAGCCAATGGTGGCAATCCGTACTTTGGCTCCAACGTATTTGATGGCGCCATCAATAATAGCAATACCCCTTTCAGGCTTCATGGCCTGCATAAGTTTTCCGGCTTCTTCGGGATTTGTGGCAACTTTGCCATCATAGAGATCCAAAGCAATCACATTCACATTGCCAAGATCATTGTACAGTTTCTCAGATTCTTTTTTTATATAATCATTTAAACCATACCATTCGTGAAAAACGAATAAATAATTGTTGGTTTGATTTTTTGCCTTGAGTTCCCAGCCATAAGCCTCTTTACCATCAGTAGCTTTAAATGAAATTTTTTGCCCGCTCATACCATCATAATGGTAAGGTGTTGGATCCGGGTGCTTGCTTCGAAATCCGGCATCATCGGCAAACATGGCAAAAGCAGTTACTGATTCATGTCCCCCGCAGATTGTGATTTGTTTCTGTGCCATCGTTGACAAATAGGCTGTCAAAAACAATAAAATGGTTAATATAGGTTTCATAATCTTCATAAGTTAGAAATGGTCATATGTAGGAATAACTAAAATTTCTACAATTATTCCTTACAAAATCCATTAAATTTCAAAACTTTCGTTTTAATTTGAATCATATTTTTGAGATTTGTTAACGATAAAACTCCGAAATGATCAAGGAAGCCTGCGTTGAGAGTTTTTATGAAGCTAAAAAAGCTGAGATACTTGGCGCTGATAGAATTGAGTTGTGTGAGAACCTGCATGTTGATGGTACAACACCATCATTAGGCACTATCTTAACCTGTAAAAATTATCTTAAAATTCCAATTATGGTGATGGTACGCCCTCGCGGCGGCGACTTTGTTTACAGTGACGAAGAATTGGAAATAATGCGCCATGATATCAATATTTGCAAGAAGATTGGCGTACACGGCATTGTCTTGGGATTGTTGAATAAACAAGGATTTATCGATCTTGAAAACACAGAAAAACTGGTAGCTTTGGCACGCCCCCTGAATATTACATTCCACAAAGCCATTGACATTTCCTTCGATATTTTTGAAGCCTTTAAAAGCTTAAGTGGCATAGGTATAGATCGGATACTGACATCTGGCAGGGCATCTTCTGCCGAAGAAGGAAAAGAAATTATCAATGAGTTGATACATAAAAGCCGCGGAAAAATCAAGGTCATGGCGGCAGGTAATATCACCAAAGACAATCTGAACGCCGTCAGTCAAATCATTAAAACTGATGAATTTCATGGACGTCGGATTGTAGGAAGTCTCTATTGAAAAACCGCATCGCGACTTTTTACTTTGCAAATTATTTGAAATAATTCAAGACCCGGATCATCACTTTCTCAAAATCCAAAATGGTTCATCAAATTTACGCATTATCTGTGCGTTAAATCCGAAAAATATACTATATTAATGCATCTTTTTGCAGGATATTAAGCCAGATTTGCAGGTCTTTATTTAATTAAGCCCTGATCTATATATTTTTAAACATTTTATAACTTCTAATTTTGACTAATCATAGTAAATCTTCAAGTTCAACTGATATGCTCAAAGCTGAAAGACAGAAATTAATCCTGGAAGAACTGGTGCTCTATAATCGTGTGAAATCCACCTCATTGTGTAGAAAATTCACAGTCTCTGAGGACACCGTGCGACGCGACCTCCACGAACTTGCAGAAAAAGGCCATCTGAAAAAAGTTCATGGTGGCGCTGTATCCCTTTCTTATATTCCGAGTTTTAAAAAAAGGGAAGTAGAGGAAATCCACCTGAAGCACCTTATCGCCAAAAAAGCAGTGAGTCTGATCAAGCATGAACAAGTACTCATAATCGATGGAGGTACTACCAACCTGCAACTCGTGAATATTTTACCACGAGATATGCACCTGACTGTTTTTACCAACTCCATTCCAGTGGCAACGAAACTCTGCGAATACGAACACATAGAAGGCATATTATTGGGAGGGAACATCCTCAAAAAAGGAGAAACGACGGTTGGTTATAGCGTATTAGAAGCCTTGAAAGAAATAAATGCCGATATCTGTTTTCTCGGCATCACCAGTGTTCATCCTGATAATGGATTTACAGAAGCTAACCGGGAAGAAACGGTGATCAAAAAAGCCATCATCAATGCCTCCAACCAAGTGGCATCGCTGGTGATCTCTAAAAAATTGAACAGCACCCAGCCCTTTAAAGTGTGTGATCTGGATCAGGTGGATGTGTTGGTAACCGATATCGACAATACGGACCCGTTGTTGATGCCCTACATCAAAAAAGGGATCGAAGTCCTGTAAAAATAAAAACCATCCAGAAATTATTCTTCCCATACCAGATAGGCCGATACCAGCCAATGGTTAAACTTATTTTCACTGGCTGGTTGCGCATTCGGGATACTTATTTTGAGTTGGTGCCGACCACGCTGAATATCTCCCAACGGAATATTCACTGGCGGGACATCGCTTCCCGGGCACCAGTTTGACCGCGAAAGATCCGAAGAAGCCAACCGTTCCTCAATGACTTTTGTGGCATAACCATGTTTTTTCCAGTCGATGTAGCTCGCAGTATCCTGAATAAGCCACACACCAGAACCCGGATTGAATCGACGGAATGATGCACAATCATCTCTCCAGGGGATGAAATTTAATATTTTATTCCCATCCACATAGATATCATTTTCCTGTTTTGTAAATTCATCGCCTCCCTCATGGCCTCCGTGGCCTGTGGTGATATATTCCAACCTCAGGTTTTTGGCATTCTCCGGAACATTAAAGTCTGTAACAATATTTGATTTTGAAAAAATGTCAAATAACGATTGCGGCGCCATATAAGCAATTGTGTTGACCAAAGGTTCAGCATGCATAATTTTTTTACCATAATATGGCGATTCACTTTCTTCATATTTAAGTTGCATACTTACAGTATACCCTTCTTTAGTCCAGGTATCGATCCAAATCCCGATCCAGCATTCACCTTGTAATTCACTAAGCAAAGGAGTGACGTCCTCCTCCCAGCTAACCTCTTTTTCCCAAAACGGTATATAAACCGGCCTTCTCAGGGCCATGGAATCGCTGTAAGCACCCACACCGAATGGCGTCATAAATCGCATTAATTCCATGACAGGCTCATAATCATCAGAAGCAATAACCCCAGGTTTCCCTGAAAGCGTCGAATCTACCGCAGGAAATTTGCTTTTATTGGCAGAAATTGATAGAAAATTGACCAGGGACCTTTTTGGTATTACGAAACAAGAACCGGATTTGTCCCATCGATCGCCAGCCGATTGTAATGTAATCTGTGCCTTCACAGTGGTGTGACGCTGATAATTCGGCGCATCAATTTTTTTAAGCAGTATCCGGCCAGATCCAATCCGGATTACTTCGTTTTTGGCCGTATCAGGTCCCTGTTTATTCAGTTCCGGATCAAAATATAAATGCTCAGTGTGAAACACTTCCACATCGCGGTCACCAAAAGACTGATATCTACGCGGACCGCACGATATGATGGTCAAGGTTAAAATAATATATAAACACCAGGATAGCGGTGGCAGAAATGTGTTGGAATTCATTCTTTTCCGGGTATTTAAAAATTGATAAAAATCAAATATTACCTAAAAGAGCCGGGTTCTCGTGATATACCTTTAGGATCAATTCACCAAATAATGTATTCGCCCAGGCAAACCACTTGCGCGTAAAATTGGTGGGATTGTCTTTGTCAAAAGATTCATGCATAAATCCTGTGCCGGCATCAGTATTCATCAGCATTTTAATGCAATGTACAATTTCATCATTATCCTGACTGGTGAGGGCGCGCATAGTGATACCCATTGGCCAAATCATATTCATGCCAACGTGTGGTCCGCCAATGCCCTCCGCAGCATTCCCCTTGAAAAAATAGGGATTGTCTTTGCTCAAAACGAATTCCCGGGTGCGCTGGTAAATAGGGTCTTTTGGGTTTATCGTATCGAGATAAGGCATGGCCAATAAACTGGGCACGTTGGCATCATCCATGAAGAGCCGGTTGCCAAACCCATCAACCTCATAGGGTAATAAAATTCCATCTTCCAAATGATCGATATGGGCGTATTTTTTTAGTGCATCCTCCACTTCATTGGCGAGTTCGATACACTGATTGGAAAGATCCTGATTTCCAAAAACGGTTTTTGAAATCTCCGCTATTTGACGGAGTGATTTTACCGCAAAATAATTGGATGGAACCAGAAAAAGATAAATAGTAGCATCATCCGAAGGCCTGAATGTGGAGCAGATTAATCCGACAGGAACAATGGGATTACCATATCCCCGGCCAGGTACAGTATCTGTGGCAATCGGTGTGGTACGCATAAAATGATAGGGCCCCGGTCCATCTTTACGTTGTTGCTGACGGAATGTCTGTACCACCAATTTCATGGCTTTTTCCCAATCTTCGGTAAAACACGACACGTCCCCGGTTGTTTTCCAGTAACCATAAGCCAGCCTCACCGGATAACATAATGAATCGATCTCCCATTTCCGTTCGTGAAGTTCCGGCTTCATGTCTGTTAGATCTTTATCCCATTCACTCCCTGTGGGCCCCTCATTAAAAGCATTGGCATATGGATCGATCAAAATGCATTTCGTCTGTCGATTGATGACGCCGGCAATTAGTTGTTTCAATTTGGCATCCTGCGTGGTTAGAGGCAAGTAAGGCCATACTTGTGCCGAAGAATCGCGCAACCACATGGCATGAATATCGCCGGTGATCACAAAAGTGTCTGGTTTACCATCAATCATTTTAAAATTGACCGTCGTATCGAGTGTGTTGGGAAAACAATTCTCAAACAACCAGGCCAGCTTCTGGTTTTTCAGTTTTCCTGTTACTTGCCGGATGGTTGATTCTACCGCTTCACTGGTAAAGTTCCTGGATTTTAACGGCGGTCTTTTTGATTCAGGTTTTTGGTTAAGGGTAAATCCCGACATCCCGATTCCTGAGGTTAACCCAAACGTAGCCAATCCAGAAGTCTTCACAAAAGTTCGCCTGTTCAATTTCATATCATTGTTTTTTAATGCGCCCTAAAAAAGTGCGTCATTTTAATTAATAGTGCATATTTCGGTTTGAATTTAAATAAAAACCCCTGAAATAATGCGTCTTTTTGCAATTCATTGAAGGTGATAATGGTGAATCCCTAAAATCCGGATCTTGTACAGTTATACCCTATTGATTATCTTTCAAAAATGATGACAAAAAAAGATACGATAGACAGATGATAAAATTAAACACCCGGAAACCAGGTCCACGTATTACCGAAATGCATATTACGCCAATTGCAATTACAGACCCGCCATTGCTTAATGCAGCCGGGATGCATGCTCCTTATGCCTTAAGAACAGTTATTGAATTGGTTACCAATGATCGCATTACAGGAGTCAGTGAAATCCCCGGGTCAAATGCAACAAACCAGGCATTGGAGTCGGCCGGGAAATTAATCATTGACAAGGATCCATTTCAAATTAATTCGATCTTCAATGGAATAAAACAGTATTTTGGCAGGGACGAGAGCGACCAGCGAGGCGATTCACCCTGGGACCAGCGAAAATTGGTCCATATTTGCAGCGCTATCGAAGTAGCTTGTCTTGACATCATTGGAAAATATACAAATCGGCCAGTGGCAGATCTCCTGGGTGGGGCATACCGGAAAAGCGTACCATTCGCTGCTTACCTTTTTTACAAGCATAAAGGCGCTGGCGGAAAACTAGCATTTAAAACTGATCCCCTAGCCAAAAACTGGGATGCTGCCCGTCAGGAAAGCGCATTGAATGAAGAAGAAACGGTAGCACAAGCAGAGGCAATGTGTAAAGCATTTGGCTTTAAATCCATCAAACTGAAAGGTGGAGTGTTTGAACCTGAGCGGGAGGTAAAGACTATACTGGCCCTTCGTGAAGCCTTTGGCCCCAGCGTGCCCTTAAGGCTGGACCCCAACGCCTTATGGTCTGTTCAAACTTCCATTGAATACGGAAAAAAAATGGAGGGTGTATTGGAATATCTGGAGGACCCTACCCGTGGACAGACCAACATGGCAGCAGTAGCAAAAGCGTTAAATATTCCCCTCGCCACCAACATGTGTACTACTTCCTTTGAAGATCTCCCGGAAAGCTTACGATTGGGTTCTGAAGATATTATTTTAGCCGACCATCATTTTTGGGGCGGGATTAGAAATTCAATAGTACTGGCTAAGATCTGTGAAGTTTTTGGCCGGGGAATTTCCATGCATTCCAATAGCCACCTGGGTATTTCCCTCGCTGCCATGGTTCATTTGGGTGCCGCTATTCCCAATTTTAAATATTCCCTCGACACGCATTATCCCTGGCAATCCGAAGAAATTATCGAAGGCGGTAGATTTTCTTTTGAAGAAGGTGCCGTAAAAGTACCGAGTGAACCAGGGTTGGGCGTGAAACTGGACCACAAGGCTCTCGAAAAATTACACCAGAACTACATAAACTGTGGACTTACCGAAAGAAACGATGAAGTTGAGATGCGGAAAGTGGAACCGGGCTGGCGGTTTCAGGCAACCCGGTGGTAGTAAATTTTATTCAAGAATCCAGTCCGGAAAGTTCCTCGAGTAATAATACCAAGGCACTGTGATCGAGTGTGCCTTTGTTTTTGGCAATAAGTGCATCCATTTGAGCAGCCACCTGAGCACTGCCTAAAAGCGGAACTGAAAGTGCCCTCCCTGTTTGCAGGGCAATATTCATATCCTTGCGATGCAATTCTATCTTAAATCCAGGTTTGAAATTTCGATCAATAACCCGCTGTCCGTGCAGGTCGAGGATCTTGCTTTGGGCGAATCCACCCAGCAACGCTTCCCGTACTTTTTTGATGTCTACCCCCGCTTTTTTTGCCAGTGTAAGCGCCTCAGCCACGGCCTGTATAGTCATCCCCACAATGATCTGGTTACAGGCCTTGGCGGTTTGACCGGCTCCGGCATCACCAATTCTCACAATATTCTTACCCATTTTTTCAAAAACCGGAAGTGCCCGATCAAATGCCTGTTGCGAACCTCCTGCCATGATCGAAAGGGTACCTGCTTCTGCTCCGCCTTGTCCTCCTGAAACCGGTGCATCCAGCGCTTCTACACCTTTTTTCTTCAACTCGTTGTAAATATTTATTGATGTGGCAGGTGCGATGGTGGACATATCAATATACAGCTTGCCCTGACTCAGTCCTTCCATTATTCCATTTTTTCCAAAGAACACACCTTCAACTTCGGGTGAATCAGGGAGGCATGTAATGATAATATCACTGCGTTCGGCTACTTCTTTTGGCGAGCTTACAAGATTAGCCCCTTCCTGCGACAGTTCCTTTGCGCTATGACTTTTGCTGAGGATGGTAAGTTCATGTCCGGCTTTGATCAAATGTTTTGACATGGGTTTTCCCATGATGCCTAATCCTATAAATCCTAATTTTTCCATAATTCTTGTTATTAGAAATTACTACTATAATTTTTTTCTAAATGCGTTGAGTTCAGATGCCATATTGGCCGCTCCGTTTTTTAGAAATGTCCCGTCTGCGCCACAAGCGATAAAGCGAAAGCCAACATCATAATACATCGCATACTGACCCGGGTCAGACATAAGTATTCCAGCGGTTTTTCCATGTTTAAGGGCGATTCTGGCGGTAGCAGTAATGGCTTCCTGATATTGTTTGTGATCAAATTGCCTGAAAATGCCCATAGACATTGTAAGATCTGACGGACCAATGAACAAAACATCGACACCGTCAATAGCTGCAATTTTATCCAGGTTTTCCAGGGCTTCCAATGTTTCAATCTGGATAATGCCCAACAGATCTCCTTTGGCATTTTTATGATATTCTTCGAGTGAGGCTCCAAAATCTGTTGCCCTGATCATGACTGCCACACCCCTGATGCCATCTGGAGGATAACGCATTGCTTCTGCTGCAAATTTGGCTTCGTCCACACTTTTGATTTGCGGAAACATAATTCCCGCTGCCCCCATATCCAGCATGCGTTGAACTTTATGCCTGAAAAGACTTTGTATCCTTACGATTGGAGTCGTATTGGTCGATGCTAACGCCTGCAACTGGTGAAAAGCGTCTTTTTCATCCCCAATACCATGCTCCAGGTCTATCAACACCCAATCAAAGCCTGATTTTCCAATGATCTCAGCCGCCAGGGAAGATCCGGTATTTAACCAGCATCCATGTGCCGCCCCCCCATTTTTCAATCTTTGTTTCAAATTTCCCATTACTTAAATTGTTTAAACCATCGGTAAAAATTTAGCCGCAATCATAATGGCGATCAGGCCAACAATACCCATCACGCTCAGTAAAAATGAAAAATTCTTTATTGTTTCAGCTTCTGTCATACCGCTCATTTTGCAGATGATCCAGAAGCCGCTATCATTCATCCATGGAAATAACTTAGAACCACAGCCAATAGCCAGCGCCAGATACACGGGATGAAAATGCAAACTGTGTGGTGTAGTGGCGATTGCTCCCAAAATTCCCACGGCGGTGATCATCGCTACCGTTGCCGATCCCTGGGCGGTACGTACCAGGGCGGTAACTAAAAATGCGAGTGGTAATAAGGAAATTTGGTAGATCGTCGCCAATTCCTTGACCCTGAATCCAATATCTGTCTGGTTCAGCATATTGCCGAATGCCCCGCCTGCACTGGTAATAAGGATTATCACTCCTGCGCTGGAAAGTGCGTCTAGTATGGTTTTCTTAATGACTGTCCGTTCCCGGATTTTATACGTCAACGTGATGATGGCAATACCGGCAGCAATGGTCAATGCCAAATTGCTATCGCCAACGCTACGGAAAAAACTCTGTAAATCCAGCTCCCAACCTGTCAGATCAGACTTTGTACCCAGTGTGACCTGAATAATAGTATTACCGGCAATAAGCACCACCGGCAATAAAATTGGCAGCAGTGACAACCATAAAGGAGGCAGTGCTCGTTCTTCCCGGTTTGTCATTGCCTCCAACTCTTCTAATGAAGTTTCATTCAACGCCCTGACCGGCACGGTCCATTTACGATTGGCCCAGAGCGCATAGGCATATCCAGCGGTCACGGTGATGATCCCAAATACAATTCCTCCGAGCATCATCACTCCCACATTAACACCCAATTCACCGGCCACAAACAAAGGTCCAGGCGTGGGCGGCACAAGGGAGTGGGCCATAACACCACCTGCAATGATCGCCATTAGATAAAGGGCATAATTTTTTTTAGTGCGAATTGCCAATGCCTTAACCAATGGAATCATCAAATAAAAAACGGTATCAAAAAATACCGGGATACCCAAGGTAAAGCTACTGGCAATAAGGGCTACAGGGGCATTTTTTTCACCAAAAAGGCGCAACGATGAGCGAACAATACGCTCTGCGGCACCACTTTTAAGCAAGGATCCGCCGATCACTGAAGCCATCGCAATTAGAATCCCAACTTTGGAACAGGTATTGCCGAAAGCCATTGCGATCCTTTTCCCCACAGATTGGCGGGCCATTTCCATGGCCTCATTCGAACCTAATTTTGCATGTAGTGCATAATCGAGTATCAGTTTTTCAGAAGTTAATAATCCCACAGAAAACGCTCCTAAAACCAGCGCAAGAAAAGGATGCAAACGCAACACGAGAATGCCCACAACAACCACAACAATACCAATAAGTAACAACAAAAAAGGATTCATCGCACTTGATCTTTAACCCATTTAACACTATGATCACCGGTGACAGCAATGGTTTCATGGGAATTGTCGAGCGTAAAAAAAGACCATGGGCCTTCGATGAATGGGTATTTCGTAATTACTTCTTCATTGATTTCGATACCTATTCCGGGAGCATCCGGAACTTGGAGATACCCACTTTTTATCGAAAGTTGCTCCTTGAGTATTTCGCCGGCGAGTGGAAAAGGATACATTCCGACGGCATTCACGTTCGAATAACACGGATATTCCAGCCATTCTACCACATGCTCAGGCCAACATATACCGAATTGGGCCGCCGCTAATACTTCCAGCATAGTTCCCCAGCTATGAAAGGCAAACTTCAATCCGGCTTTTTCCGTTGATTCAAACACCTTTTTTCCCATCTCAAATCCTCCCTGGCAGCAAATATCCATTTGAACATAATCAACGGCACCACTCGAAATCATATCCTGAAATCCCTCCAAAGACTGTTCATGCTCACCGGAAGCGATGGGTATTTTAGTGTTTCTTCGAAGTTGTGCATATGCGAGGTGATCATCAGGAGGCAACGGTTCTTCGAGCCAGGTTGGGCCATATTTTGCCATTTCCCCAGCCAATCCGGTAATAATATCAATGGTATAATTTTTATCTCCCATCCTCCACCAGGTATGGGCGTCGATCATCAACCCCATTTCAGGTCCCACGGCTTTGCGCATGAGTTCTGCCGTTCTCAAATCTTCTTCAGGGCCCAGAGCCGGTCTCATTTTATAGCCAAAAAAACCCATCCCCGCAATGGCCGCAGCCTCCTCTGCATATTGCTCAGGGGTCATGTACATGCCAGCACTGCCATAAAGTTTAATCCGATCCCGCTTTCGCCCTCCAACAAGTTCCGACAAAGAACAAACTTCATATTTAGCGCATAAATCCAGCAAGCCAATTTCAACGGCATGGTATGTCTTGTCCACCCCTTGATTGTGCTTAAAATTGAAGTTTTTCCATTTTAAAGGGTCCCGCCCTATTAAAAAAGGTCCAATGATCTCTTCAATTTCCTTTTTTGCCACAACATGAGCAGGACCCGGAGCGTAGCCTTTGAGGCCATTATCCGTGGTGATTCTGATCAACATGGCATCTCGTTTTACAATCGTTCTTTCACCAGCCCAAAAGGGAAGGCGGATGGTTTCCGGCATTGGATAAGACATCAAAAATGCTTCTACTTTAATGATTTTCATTGATGCATATCTTTAACCACTCGATATAGAATAGAAGGGTGATAAGTTAACCTTGAATGCTCAAATTGATGAAGACGGTATAAATTATTACCGCCCAACTCCTCTGGCCTAGCCAGAAAAAACCTCAATGCAGAAACATTTAAAAGTAGAACAGTCAATGTGCCAAGGATGGTCAATAGGTATAACAACATAATAGAAAATATACAGCATATTATCCGGAGAAACAAAAATTTCAAAGAGCCCTACCACTGAGACTAATGCTCAGATCCATGTGCCTTTCTTAAGGCATCAGGGGTGACAGGCCATATCTCCGTTTATCAGATCATTGCAGCTTATTGTCTTCGGCCAGCTTCAGTACCTCGCTTCCGGCGAGCAAAAAAGCCCCGGTACCGTACACTTCCCAGCTATCGGCACTGAAGTTTTTACGTGGATCTGCACCTATCGGCTGCACCCAACCCACCATTCCATTGTCATGAACAAGACCATTCAGCGCTGTCCATGCTTTTTTCACCACTGGTAAATATTGATTGGTACTCAAAATATTATTATCGATTCCCCAGGCCAGGGCATAACAGAAAAATCCCGATCCACTGGCTTCACCACCGGGATATGCCTCCGGATCCAGCATACTGGCACGCCAAAGACCATCTTCCATTTGAAGGCCGGCCACACGTTCTGCCATTTGCTTGTACAAATTGATGTAAAAATCACGATCGGCATAATCTTTTGGCAATTCTGATAAAACCCGCACCAAACCTCCTAAAACCCAGCCATTGCCCCGTGACCAGAAAATTTTCTTTCCATTGGATTCTTTGAGATTTTCTCCTCCCGTTTGCCAAACATACCGGAGGTCCCTCGCAAAAAGATGCTCCTGTTTATTATACAACAAATCATAGGTTGCATGGAATAGTGAATCACTCACTTGCAGATAGCGAGGATTGTTCAACGTCACGCCCATTTTTACAAGGGTAGGAGGCATCATAAAAAGGGCGTCACACCACCACCAGGTTGTCTTCCTGATGTCTTCGGTTTTATATGGTGTACTGACAAATTTATCCAAAGAATCTTTCAGTGCCTTGATCATCTTTGGATCATTGGTCAAGCGATACAGATCAATATAGGTTTGGCCAATGGCATAATCGTCTGCGTGTTGTAAGCGTTTTCCGGGAGTCCAATTGTTCTCATTTCCCATGGAGATCATGGCTTTATAAAGTGATTTTGCTCCAGTAGCTTTGTAGGCCTCCATGATTCCTGCATAAAGGGCGCCGTTGGTCCAGTCATGTAAATCGTGTTTTGGGTTTGCAAGTTGCCATTTTGCCGCCTTGAGCATGGTTTTTTTAATCGTGCGCGTTCTAAATACGTCATTTCCAGAAGCTAACATAAAACTACTGATAACAAGGCATACCATGATGAGAACGACGATTGGGTGTCTGGTGCTTTTCATTTCTTTAGATTTCTATGTAATACAATAACCTTAAAATAATATTCATTTGAATCGACTTGAACAAACAAGACTATGAAAATCAAAGATAATTAATGTATCATTTCTTGCAAACGTTTGCATATATTTGGGTCAATATTAGATGTCAAACAACCACAATTAATAAACTTCAGTACATCAATCGATACGATTGTTAATAAGGATATTAATGGGGTCACTGATGCTCTCTGGCCCAATTTTCGAGCATATCGATTGCTTCCAACAATACGCCTGCTGAACCACGAAACGTTCCTGATCCGTTGGGTTTCCCTTCAATCGTGTACCATTCGTAGAAACCATGATTTTCAATGACCCTTTTCACCATGGGCCGGATTTCCTGATAAGCTTCATTGACATATCCATATCTTACCAATTGAGTGATCATTCTGCCACCAAACCAGGTCCAGTCACCGCCATTCTGATAGGAATACGGACCAAAACCTTTATTCTCAAAACTACCTTGAGGATACGGCGGATATAATGTGAGTCCAATAGATTGCGCACCTGCAGCCTGCATATCTTCTCTCATTTTCTTCAATGAAATCAAAACTTCATCACTGGTGAGCACCCCCGCCTCAATGGCTACCGCTGTGCCACCATGATAGTAGATCTTGCTTTCGTCGAAACCTTTGAAGGGACTCATTAAAATGTAGATATGCGGACGAAATTTCTGATGGTCATTGTCCCACAGATATTCTCTGACATGCTGCATAACATTATCATGTACATTATTCCATTTTGCTTTGTCTGCTGCATTGTCAGTCATATTAATGAAATTGTCCAAAGCAATAAGAAACATCGCATTGTCATAAATGTCAATCGCCGGCGTCGTGTATTCATCCATCTTTACGCCCAAAGGTCCCAGTGGTTGTACATCACCCCAGTCGGTGGTAGTGGCGCCCCAAATCAGACCATATTTTTTATTAAATCGGTATTGCATCAGATAATCCAGGGCAAATTCCAATCGATCGAGCAAGATGCGGCCATGAACTTGTTCCTGTAAAATCGTGCGGTCGCCGGTCACTGTGATGTATTTATAGACGGCCTGAATCAATGATGTTTCCTGATCGGTTTCTACCGTATTTTTATGAAATGCATATCCGGGCATATCGTATCTGGCAAATTGATTGTAATTGTCGACGGTATGCCCTTCAGGCAACTCCTCATAACCATCTGCAATGTTGCCGTCAAACCCCTGAAAAAACAGGAATTTGACAAGCGCTTCCCGCACCTGTTGTTGTGGCATGACACCTAGCGAATATTTGATGAAGGTATTCATGTCCCGGATCCACACCTGTTGATAACCCGATCCAGCATTGAATCCGCTTTTGAGAATGGCCATTCCCATATTTTTCACTTGCTCAAAATCTTTATTTGTCAGGATTGATTGTGCCAATTTTTGATTGTCATCCGAGGCCCTGGAAAATTGAAATATTACCACGAAAAGCAATATGAATAATATGATCTTATTTTTCATTGAAATTAAAGTTAAGACTAACCTGAATACTGAAGGCATTCTATTTTTTCAATAATTCGCGATATAATACTTCCAATAGATCCCCATTTTTGTCGCTAAAATATTGCCAGAACATGCAACCGGCTAGTTCCTCTTTTCGCACAAATTCAGCTTTTTCACTGATGGCCTTTTCGCTTTCGTAAGTAATAAAAATTCTTTGGTCTTTGTTCCAAAGATAATTGGCTTTGGCGGCATTGTCCCATTTGCGCTTAAATCCCTGCTTGTTTACCAGTGCACTATCAATATTGGTATAAGATAATGGTATATCCTGGAAATTGCCTTGATAGGATTGATATAAACCATGGTGCTCATCATTTACTCCAATCCAACCATGACCGTAAAAAGCTGCGCCAATCACTATTTTATTCCTGGGAACGCCAGCCCGGATATATCGATCAACCGACGTGGCGGTAGATAGTTTGGTATCATCATATTTTGAATTGTAAAGATTGGCATGATGACCGGTTTTAGCACTCCATGGACCACTGAAATCATAGGACATCAAGTTGATATAGTCCAGGTATTGTTGATCATATGCCATTTCAGTATGGTCTAAAAAATTCTGACTTCCATTTACCGCCATGGTTATGAGATAATGTTTAGCCGGGGATTGCATATTTCCCAGGCTATCCAATTTTTCCCGCAATCGTTGTAGCATAAAGGAGAGATTTTCCTTATCCGCTTGTCTGTATTTATTGTTGTTTCCCATTTGACCGGGGTATTCCCAATCGATATCGATACCATCCAGTTGAAATTTTTTAAGGTATCCCAGGGCAGAATTTGTAAAGATTTCCCTTGAACTATCATCCGCCACCGCATCCGAAAATCCGCCGGACCACCCCCAGCCACCCAGGGAAACCAGGATTTTAAGCTTAGGATTAAATCTTTTCAATTCACGTAGATGGGCAAAATTCACTGAATCATTCATCATCCTTTTATCTGCAATCACTTTGCCATCCAATACATTGGCAAAGGCATAATTAATAATGTTCATCTTCATGGCATCCCCTGGTTTTACATCGATTGGGCCGCCGTGAAAAGCTCCCACATATCCTATGATCACTTTTCCATCTGTGAAGGAAAAACCATCTTGTTCCACGATGATCAAAATTGCGACTAAAAGGAAATGCTGCCATACGCTCCTCAGTTTCCTCATCCATTTAGAATCCATTCTATTCATATCTATAAAAATCCGGGTGTTTTAATTATTTGAATGTACCATTTGTACATTTGCAACAAAATATAACACATTCTATCAATGCGAACATCGTTGATTTGAAATTAAGCGATTTTGCTGTTTTCATTGCTTTGTTTTGCTTTTTTTTCAATATTATTGACCGGACAATGTAGATTCAAAACTAACTGGATTGCTTCAAAAAGAAGGCTTGTCACTACCTGACATCCCGAACAAAATATTGACGCTCAAAGTTGAATATGCCTGTTCGAGCCGGGTGATGGGAAATAAATTCCGGAACATTACAAGGGCATGTTAAAATATTAGATTTTTACAATTCATATGATCAAAACACATACCGATATAGCGGTCAGTAAATTTGCTGGCGTATTGAGCATTTGCATTGTCTTTGGCATATTGTTTTTCACCACCAGTGCCTCGTCTCCCAAACAGCCGGAAGAAAAACGTTTTGAGTCCCAGCCATCAAAAAAAACAGGCATTAATTTCAAAAATCAATTAACAGAAGATGCAAAACACAATATTCTGACCTACGAATATTTTTTTAATGGTGGCGGTGTGGCTATCGGAGATATCAATAATGATGGATTAGACGATATCTACTTTACTGCGAATATGGAACAAAACGCGCTATACCTCAATAAAGGTGATTTGAATTTTGAAGATATCACAAAAAAAAGTGGCACTGCCGGTAAAGGCAATAGTTGGACAACTGGTACTGTAATGGCCGATGTCAACGGTGATGGATTATTGGATATTTATGTTTGTTACTCCGGGAAAGGCAATCCGGATTCAAGGCGCAATGAATTATTCATCAACCAGGGAAACCTGACCTTCAAAGAAATGGCGGCACAGTACGGTCTTGATGATCCGTCATTCAGTACACAAGCAGCATTTTTTGATTTCGATAAAGATGGTGACCTCGACATGTATCTGTTGAACCACAACACCAAAGTTATCAACGAAAGTGAATTTGGACAAGTCCGGAATATAAGAGATCCATACGCTGGAGATAAACTGTATGAAAACCAAAACGGACATTTTGTCGACATCAGTGAAAAAGCGGGCATCAAAGGTAATCCCCTCGGTTTTGGACTCGGTGTGGCCATAGCAGATATCAATGCTGATGGATGGCCAGACATTTATATCTCCAATGATTATATCGAAACCGATTACCTGTATATCAACAATGGTGATGGCACCTTCACCGATAGAATCACCGATTATTTACAACATATCTCCCATTTTTCTATGGGAGACGACATCGCCGATGTCAACAATGATGGCAGACCGGACATATTCACCCTTGACATGTTACCGGAGGATAATGCGCGACGCAAACTATTGTATATCCCGGAAAACTATCAGCAATTTATTCAGATGATAGCAGAGGGATTTTATTTGCAAAATATGCGTAATATGCTGCAGGTCAACAATGGGAACGGCACCTTTAGTGAAATCGGACAGTTGGCAGGTGTTTCGAATACTGACTGGAGCTGGGCACCCCTATTTGCCGATTTTGATAATGACGGCTGGAAAGACCTTTTCGTTACCAACGGATACTATCGCGATTATACGGACCATGATTTTCTTAAGCGTAAAGGCAATTATTATTTTCAGAAAGCCGTGAATCGTGAGAAACCCGATACATTCGAACTGGCAAATACCATGACTTCCACTCCGGTCCGCAACTATATGTTCCGCAATAACGGTGACCTTACCTTCAGTGACGTGAGTAAATCCTGGGGTTTTGAAGATCCGATTTTTTCCAATGGCGCAGGGTTCTCTGATCTGGATAATGACGGAGACCTGGATCTTGTGGTAAATAATCTCAATGATAAGGCGTCTATTCTGCAGAATATGACGATGGAAAAAAATCCAAAAAGCCAGTATCTGAGTATTTCGCTGCAAGGAATTAACAAAAATACCAAAGCCGTGGGTAGCGAAATCAGGGTATATACCGATGGCAATGAACAGTTTCAGGAATGTATGCCCTTTCGCGGATTTCAATCTTCGATGAGCTATGAAATACATTTTGGTATCGATGCGAATATTACCAGCATCGATTCCATAATGGTTACCTGGCCGGAAGGACAGACTGATGTGTATAAGAATATTACACCGGACCAAAAATTGGAGTTGAAAGAAAAACTAGACAGCAAAAACAAATTTAAAGCTCCTGATCCGCCAAAAAGCCTGTTTTCCCGGGTCGATAGTCCGATTAAATTCCAACACGAGGAATATGGATTTAACGATTTTAAAAGGCAACCACTACTTTTGAATATGCTCACGCATTGCGGTCCAATCATGGCTGTTGGCGATATCAACGGAGACAAAAAGTTGGATGTATTCGTCGGCGGCGCAAAAGGTACCAGTGGAAAAATATTTGTGCAAAGATCGGAAGGCTTGTTTGTGGATTCCAGGCAAACATTCGATCAAAATGATATTTTGCGTACCGATGCCGGTGCTATATTTTTTGATGCCGATAGTGATGGTGACGCAGACTTGTACATTGCCAGTGGAGGATACGAAGATTACCAACCCCACGATCTTTTACTCCAGGACCGGCTATATATCAACAATGGTTTTGGGAGTTTTTCTTTGGCCGAAAAAGCTTTGCCCCCAATGCTGGAGAGCAAATCGTGTGTCAAAGCTGCAGATTTCGATGGTGATGGTGATATCGACCTTTTTGTTGGAAGCCGGGTAACTCCCGGTCAATATCCGGTACCTCCAAAAAGTTATCTGCTTCAAAATGACGGTTCAGGACATTTCACAAACATCATCGCTACATCATTACCGGACCTGGAGCAAGCCGGCATGATCACTGATGCCACCTGGACGGATGTCAATCATGATAATTTACCGGATTTAGTGGTTGTTGGTGAATTTATGCCGATTCAGGTTTTTGTGAATCAAACCGGAGGAATATTTAAAAGTGCCACCGACCATTACTTCAAAACGCCAATTACAGGACTCTGGAGTAAAATCATCGCCTGTGATTTCGACCATGATGGAGATGACGATTTCATCATTGGCAATTTCGGGTTGAATTCACAGATGAAGGTGAATCAAAATGAACCGCTGGAACTTGTATACAAGGATTTCGACCACAACGGCACCATCGATCCAATATTTACTTCCTATATCGATGGCAAAGCTTACCCTATGGCAAGTCGTGATGAACTGATCAATCAGATCTATCCATTAAATAAAAAATTCACCACTTATGCTTCCTATGCCAACGCCCAACTCAGTGATATTTTTTCACCTGATGAATTGAAAGATGCGACGGTATTGAAAGCGGAAACCTTGAAAACAATATATCTGGAAAATAAAGGTGATCAGTTTATACCCCATGAATTACCCATTCAGGCACAATTCGCACCAGTGTATGCCATCACTACCCTGGATTATAATGATGATGGGAACCTCGATTTTATACTGGCTGGTAATCAAAGCGCTGCTAGGGTCAGAATCGGAGTGATTGATGCCAATTTCGGTCAGTTGTATGAAGGTGATGGCAAGGGCCATTTTAAATATATTCCACAAATCCAATCCGGTTTCAAATTCAAAGGCGATGTTCGATCATTGAAAAGTTTGGTGGTTGGGGGAGATACTTACATTTTGGTTGGTGTCAATAATCTGGATATCGAATCCTACAAGTTGAACAAACCGAGGTAAAATATAGATTTGAGGAGATAAAAGCCAACTTGCACGCTTAGATTTATATCGCGGTCCAAAGCTCATTCAATCGAATTACTTTGTTTTTCAAACCACAATATTGTGGTGCAACGCTGGTCCATTCTTTATTGTTTCGACAATTACTATATCACTATGAAAATATATTATACGGTAATTCTTTTGATTTCCCTGCTATCCTTCAACGCTTGTCAGAACAACATCATGGTCCTGAATACTGATCTATTGGTGATCGGTGGCGGCGCTTCCGGAACGATGGCAGGAATCCA
Source organism: uncultured Cytophagales bacterium (assembly GCA_963711495.1). Taxonomy (GTDB): domain Bacteria; phylum Bacteroidota; class Bacteroidia; order Cytophagales; family Cyclobacteriaceae; genus CAVQEK01. The sequence continues at coordinate 1,866,860 of CAVQEK010000004.1, read as the reverse complement.
GGCATCAAGAATGGGGGTGAATACCATCATCACCGAAGAAACCGATTGGCTTGGAGGAATGCTTACTTCCGCCGGTGTTTCTGCCATTGATGGTGATCACAACCTTCCATCCGGACTTTGGGGAGAATTCAGAAGCAAACTGTACGCCCATTATGGAGGGCCTGAGGAAGTTTCCACCGGCTGGGTAAGCAATACACTTTTTGAACCGCATGTGGGTGCTGAAATCTTGTTGAATATGGCCAAGTCGGAAAAAAAATTGAATCTCTTTTTTCATTACCGTTTTCTGCGTGTGATCAAGAAAAACAATACCGTCACGGGTGCTTATTTTGAAAATCTTGAAGATCATGCTACCATAAAAATTCAATCGAAGATTACAATCGATGCCACCGAATTGGGTGATGTGCTGGCCAACGCCGGATGTGCTTATAATGTGGGAATGGAGTATAACGAATTAAATGGTGAAAGCTACCCTGGTGAATCCAGCAAAAATACCATTCAGGATCTCACTTATGTAGCAATACTGAAAGATTATGGTCCTGGATCCGATAAAACCATTCAAAAACCAGATCATTACGATCCGGGCGATTACCAATGTTGTTGCCGGGAAGCCTGCACATCGGACAGTTTCAAATTGATTGAATGTGCTAAAATGCTCACTTATGGCCAGCTTCCGAATCACAAGTATATGATCAACTGGCCCAACCATGGCAATGATTATTATGTCAATCTGATTGAAATGACGCCGCAACAACGTGAAACGGCCATTCAGTCAGCAAAAGATTACACCCTGGGTTTTGTTTATTATATCCAAACCGTACTCCGATACAAAAATCTTGGTTTGGCGGATGACGAATTTGACAGCAAAGACCTGTTGCCGTATATCCCCTATCATCGTGAAAGCACACGGCTACAAGGTATGGTCCGCTTCACGATCAATGATATGATTTCACCTTATGACAACAGCGCTCAACCTTTGTATAAAACCGCCATTGCAGTTGGCGATTATCCCATCGACCACCATCACGATATGAATCCCAACGCACCGGAAGTTCATTTTCCTCCAATACCGTCATTTGGAGTCCCTATTGGTTGTCTGGTGCCACGAAAAATAAATGGGTTGATTGTGGCAGAAAAAAGTATTTCTGTCAGTCATATTGCCAATGGGGCCACCAGGCTCCAGCCTGTCGTGATGCAATTGGGTCAGGCGGCAGGAGCTTTGGCGGCTGAATGTCTCAAAAAAGAAATTGAACCTCGACATTGTGATATCCGCACTGTTCAAACTGATCTTCTGAATGCTGGTTGTTGGTTGTTGCCTTTTATCGATGTGAAACCAACCGATCATGATTTTAAAATATTACAGCAGGCTGGTGTTTCGGGCATTTTAAAAGGTACAGGAATACCCTATAAATGGGCAAACCAAACCTGGTTGTATCCGGATAGTTTACTTACCAAAGAGGCACTTCGCTTTGGGATTGAGCAAATCACCGGTAACTTCATTGATCTTCCCGATTTGACTAACACCAATGTGCCCGTTACACTATTTCAATTTGTTGAATCAATCGAATCGTTAATCAATCAGCATGAATTAATTCTGAATACTGGATTAAACAAGAATGATCATGATGTGGGATCGATCGTTCGACAATCCTGGGAAAAATGGCAATTGGCATCAAAATACGATAAAAACAGTCATTTAACCAGGCGCCAATTTGCTGTAATTACCCATTATCTGTTCGAACCATTTTCAAAACCAATGGATTTTGATGGCCATATCAAAACTCCATAAAAAAAGGCAAGCTTTCGCCTGCCTTTTTACAATTTATTCCTAATTATTTATTTACTTAGTTGGAAACATCCCACCATGTTCTGGAGGTAAATGTATCTCCATTACCAAGACGGCCTACCGCAGAGGAATAATTATCCGGGTTATTCGAATCTTCTGATGATTGATAAGGTATTCTCCTTGGAATTGTACCATCCGTAAATTGACTGGGATAACTTACTGGTGTCAGTACAGGATATCCTGATCTTTTCCAGTTGACCCATGTTTCTATGAAGTTGAAAAGTGTTCCGGTGGTCACCCAATATTGCTCATTGATCATTTTGAGAGCACTATCGGTGGTTGATACATCCAGGGGATGAGCAGTAACATAATCATCAACAGCAGATGCATCCATTGCACCAACAGCATTAAATTGCGCCAGTGACTCCATAGAAGCTTTCACACCATTGGCATAATGCTGACTGGCAGTGGTACCTCCGACACTCCAGCCCCGTGTTTTGGCTTCAGCCAACAGCAACTCACTTTCCCCATAAGTCAAAACGAAATTGGGACCACTTCTATCTAAGTAAAGCGCTGTGGTAGGACGAGAATATTTGCCCAATGGGGCAAGATCATCACCACTGCCGGTAGGGCCCGGATAGCCGGCATAATCTCTGATGTCCGTTGCACCACCATTCAAATCATAACCATTTGGCAAACCAATTTGAATCGCAGGGTCTGAATCACCTGGCAGATCCTGATTCTGGTTGTTTAACAAACCATCCTGGGGAACTTCCGCAATTACACCCAATCTGGGGTCGTTAGTAGATTTGAGGTAGTCAATGAAAGTTTTGCTCCAGCGTAACTCCCGATAATCATCCGCAGTCCTTAAAGCACCAGTCGTATTGTTACCGTGGCCCGTACTATTGTCAGTGTATACGATGGCATTATCATCGATGCTGGCCATTGTACCTCCTGTAGCCGCTTTCTCAGCATAGGACTGAGCCTTAGAAGCATCCACTTTAGTGAGCCTCATCGCCAACCTCAACATCAGGGAATAACCAAATTTCTTCCATTTAGATATATCACCATTAAAGAACAAATCCGCCGTAGGACCTTGCTTTGATGCATCCAAATTTCCCACTGCCGTTTCCAATTCGCTCAACATAGAAGTATAAATATCCTGCTGGGTATCATATACCGGTTGATCAATGCCCTCTTTTGCGCGCAGTGCTTCTGAATACGGAATATCTCCATAACAATCCGTTACATGATCCAGAATCAACACCTTCATGATGATGGCAATGTTATACAGATTTGACCTGGTATCATCATCCGTCGCCAGGTTTTTCATTTCATACACCAGACTGGCCGCCCGGTAATCCTGATTGAAAATATTGTCCTGATAGGTAATAAGGCTGCTTGAACCAACATATTTGTCCCCATTGCTGTAATAACCAAAAGTGGAAGCAAAGACCTGCGGCCACATGCTTTGAAACAACAGTTGTGAATACCCTGTATTGGAATATTCAAACTGGGCTTCCGACAACAGATAATTGGGGTCAAAAACATCAGCACTGGTCTGAGTGGGGTCTGTATTGATGTCATCAAACTCTTTCGTACAACTCAATTGTAAGAGTATTATTATAATTCCTATATATTTAAATACCTTTTTCATGGTCCTTATTTTTTGAATTTGAAGTTGATATTAAACCCGTAAGTACGGGTAGCCGGCAAACCGTTTCCTTCAATTCCTGCATAACCAATCAATGAAGAAAATCCTGCTTCCGGATCTATATTTTCCGAGTTTTTCATAAGTGTCAACAAATTGCGTCCAACGAGACTGATCGTGATATTCTGGATTGGAAGATTTCCAAACACACTTTCCGGAATGGTGTATCCCAGGGTAATCTGACGCAACTTGATGAAACTTCCATCTAAAACGTTGATTGCAGATATCCTTTTAATGGTTTCCTGATAATAGGTTTGGGCCTCAACATTGGTGGTATTTGGCGATCCATTTTCCAATACTCCATTAGCCACTACACCGCCTTCCCGGCCTTCCAGTGTCATTTTGTTCAATCCCCGGTATACCGTATAGTAACTGGTAGCTGACAATATCTTGTTGCCAGATTTGAAGTCGATCAGGAAAGACAAATTGAATGATTTATAATTCAATTCATTGTTCAGTCCACCGAAAAGATTGGGCAATACACTTCCCATCGGAGTAAGCGCCCCTTTTTCGGGTATACCACTACCGTCAATCACAATATTACCATTGTCATCACGAACATAATCATAAGCCATCACCTGTGGACCGGGCATTCCTTTAACCAATGCAGTATTACCATTTAAGGGACGATATGTACCTAAATTAAGCGTGGTATTGGTGCTGTTCGGACCATAAATGTCCACAATCTTATTTTTCAAGGCGGTCATGTTATAGGAAATATTCCACTGAAAATTAGTTGAATTCACTGGCGTACCGGTCACTAACAGTTCCAGGCCATTGTTTTGAGTGGAACCGGTGGCGATATACTGACTTGAATATCCTGTCGTTGGAGAAAGACTACCACTGATGATCTCATTATGCGTCAACCTATGGAAATAAGCGATGTCAAATCCCAGGCGATCTTCAAAAAACTTAAGTTCTGTACCAAATTCAATTTCCGACAAGGTGAAGGGTTTCAGAAACAAATTGGGCAAAGCACTACCGAAACTTCCGGTGGTAGTCCCATTGATCGTTGAGCCTACACTATAGTATGACGAAGTGATATAGGCATCGCCGGGTTCACCACTGGTCTGTGCATAGGAAGCCCGCAACTTACCATAACTTAAACTTGGCATATTGACTAACTCAGAAAACACAAAACTACCCGCTACTGAAGGTGTAAAGATACTTCTGTTATCACTCGGCAAGGTCGAATAAGTATCATACCGACCAGTGGTAGTCAAAGTGAGGATATTTTTGTAAGCAAAATCTGCCGTATAATAAGCCGATTGTGCTTCTTTCTTTGTGATATCATAAGATCTGCCATAAGACACTACATTGTTAAAACTATAAAAGTAAGGCAATACAAACGGACTACCACTAATACCAACAGTTTCATAATAGTTTTTGCGTAAGTTGGCACCCAGCGATATATCAGCGCTGATATCTTTTGTGATATTTCTTTTGACACCCAACAACACGTCTGTATTCAATTCTGATGTTTGCGATCGGGATAGATTATCTAGGCCCCCATGTCTGTCACTTGAATAGGCTGTCCCCCACGGCGTTACATGAAAATATCTATCATTCAATAAGTCATAGCCTATCCGGCCCTGCAAATACAGCCAATCGGTAAAATCATATCGAGCGGATATGGCTGATATTAAACGCTTTCTACCAACATTATTTACAAATTGATTGACAACGAACCATGGATTGGTATAGTAAATGTCATCACTCCAGGTCATCTCAGCGCCATTATTATTTGCGTCATACCCGGGGTAAAGTACGGTCTGGCTAATGTTCGTTGCCAGATAATTTATGTTATTGGCATTCATTGGAGCGTCACTTAAAAAAGGACGGTTTTTAGAATTCTCATCTATATAGTTGGCTGTGACATCCACCGACAGTTTACTTGAAATCCCTTGATGTATATTTAAGTTTATGGTATTTCTGTTAATGCCACTATTTCTCAGGATCGACTGATTGTCCATATTGGAGAGCGACAGTCGGAAAGTCCCGTTATCACCACCACCGGAAGCCGAAATCGTATTTGTTATGGTAGGCCCGGTCCTGTAGAAGGTCGCAATATTATCTTTTACTGCCGAATAGGGATACATTTTACCATCCATCTGAATTGTTTGTGCGCCATCCAGTTTTTCTCCCCAACTATAGTCTCCGGCACCTAAGGCATCCGATACGGTTTGTGGTCGAATGCCATGTTGTCCTTGTCCGTACTCATATTGATAGTCTGTATCATTTTTGGCTTTATCGACGCTATAGTTCATATTGTACTCGACTGCCAAGCCTCCCTTTTTACCACTTTTGGTGGTAATAAGGATAACACCATTAGCTGCCCTGGCGCCATATAATGCAGAAGCCGAAGCACCCTTCAGCACGGTCATACTGGCAATATCATCCGGATTAAGATTGGAAATTCCATCGCCCTGATCAGCTCCACCCCATTCACCGGCGTTACCTCGTTTTGTGTTATCGATCGGAACACCATTGATTACAAAGAGGGGTGAATTGGCATTAAAACTGGCCATACCCCTCAACAAGATCCGGGCAGAAGATCCGGGACCTCCATTGGTACCACTGATATTCAAACCAGCCACCCGGCCTTCCAGCGAATAAGCCACATTGGTTTCCCTGGCTTGCGTCATTTTCTCACCATCTACTTTGGTGATAGCGTAACCAATCTTTTCCTCTTCCTTGGAAATACCAAGTGCAGTTACCACGATCTCGTTTAACTGGGTGACGTCGGGAGCCAATTTAACATTAATCACTGACTGGTTGCCGACCTCAATCTCCTGATTGAGATAACCGATGTAGGAAAATTTCAGCACCGTATTATCCGGCACGCTGATCTTGTAATCGCCATTCATGTCGGTAACCGTGCCTTCTTGGGTGCCCTGTATTACCACATTTACTCCAGGCAATACAGATCCGTCTTCAGCACTGGTGACTTTACCGCTCACGGTGCGTTGTTGAGCGAGCACACTACTCCATGTGAGCAATATGCAAGCTGAAAAGAGTAAAACTTTGCTCATAACATTTACATTTTGGTTTAAGTATGTAATTAATTAAATACCCGACTGAACCATATGGCATCCTAGGGTATTAAAACATATCAATACATGTTTTACAACATGTTTCAATTCACACTAAGAAATAAAAAATGAAAAATTAGATGAGCTAAAAAAATGAATATGAGCGGTTCAGATTAACAGTGTTGAAATTCTTTTCTGCTCTTCTGTCAAATAACTATTTAATGTTTGTCAATTCTACCGTTCACTATTGCTTTATTGATGCGTTTATCAGAACTCCAATATTCGTCGAATATTATTTGGTAGTTTTGGTGTATTTAGGAATTATATACTTTGTGCTCGTTAACTCTCAGTCAAATCTAACCTAATTCGCTTTTTCTTGCAAATTATTTCAAATTAATTTGCCGAAACAAGCATAAGCATGCAAAAATTATCTATTGAAATTCAAAACCTTGCATTTAGATAAGAAAAACAAGTTACCACAAATTGCATCTCAGAAGAACTTTAAGATTTAGGTTAACCGGCATAAGAACACAAAAAAGGGAGCCGTAGCTCCCTTTTTGAAGTTTATTTTTACATGATTATTTTTCAAACCACAATTTGGTATTTTGTTTATCCGGACCCTGAGTTGCAACAGCAGCCTGGTAGTTGGCGCCATTTTTATCTTTAAGAGCATTCCCATATTGCAAACGCGTGGGGTAATCACCGTTAATGTCACCTAATCCATAGATATCGATATCGGAAACACCACTGGCCAGTGAAGCCGGATAACCGGATTTGCGGACATCTGCCCAAGCCTCAAAACCATCGGTATAAGCAGCAATCCAGCGTTGGATACCGATTCTTTCAAGATCGGTATTCGGATCACCACTTAAAGTGGCCAAATCTACTCCTGAATTTAAATAAGCATCAATATCACCGTCACCCACACCCCACATTTTCATGGCCTGGGTGATGCCTTTCTGATAAAGTTCATTGGCATTGCCACTGCCCATGCTGCGAACGGTGGCTTCAGCCTGCAGGAAATACGATTCCGCTGAACTCATCACGATTTCAGGGAAAATGGGTTTACCCTGACCTTTGGCCTGAATAATTTCTTCAGCAGGATCTGAGAAGAATGCATCCGGAACATAGTCATAAATAAAACCATTGAGCCTTACCGGTTGACCTACATAATACTCATTGGCCGGTACGGTAACCGTGATCTCATCAGCCGTGCCGGTTTTTGTGTACGGTACACCGGCAGCGTCTAAGGCTGAAAGAATAAAATCAGTACGTTTCGGAAATTTATCATAGCCATCCGGATTGTTGGTCTGATCAGGTCTGGTCCAGGTCACAGTACCACCCGCAACGGGTTTGGCATATTTGCTCAACCTGGGATCATTGTTATTTCTCAGGTAATCCATAAGTGGCTGGCCTACTTTCCAGTCAGAACCAACACCGAAATTATACCACACATCGCCATAGCAACCGCTGGCCCATTGACTGATCACATTATCCTTTTCCATCAAGATATCACCATCGGCATCGCTTAACAATGGCGCGCTAAGAGCTTGACTGATGGCCTGTCCTGAAAAATCATCGCCGGGAGCTCCTTGTGCCCTGAGGGCTATCCTTAATTTCAAGGTATTCGCCATTTTTTTCCAAAGTTGAAGATCACCATGACAATAAAGGTCATTTTCTCCCAGATCTTCAATGCCATCGCCAGTCCTGGCGGCATCACCAATGGTCGTCATAGCTTGGTTGAGCTCATTGATAATTCCTTTATAAATATCCTTTTGCGTATCGAATTGAGGCGTCAAGATGGATGGATCCCCAACCTGAGAATAAGGAATATCTCCAAAAGTATCGGTAAACATCTGGAAATACAGGCCTTTTATGATCTGACCAACGGCATACATTTTGGGATTTTCAAAATCGCCTCCCGGTCCGGTCAGTTTCATGAAATTGTCCAGCCCTCCAAAGAAACCTGCCAACCAATCATATGCCGCATCGGTGTAAGCACTGTTGTAGGTATAACCCAATTCATCTGACCACCATGAGCCATTAAATCCAAAAGTTGCCTGGCCAGCATAACGGTCAGCGTGAATTAGTTGAGCTCTCCAGTAAGGATAGCGATCCGGTGCATACAGTTTATATTCCACATTGGTGAGGAAATAACGCGCACTGGCTTCATCGATAGATATGGCATTCGGATCTTTGTTTATTTCTGTGAAATCCGAAGTACATGATACAAACCCGGCAATCATGGCGACCACCAGTATATATTTCATTGTTTTCATATTCATTTTCATTTAATCTTTAATCGAGATTAGAATTTGATATTTACATCGAAACCGTACTGACGAGTTGTCGGCAGGTTGTAGAACAATACCCCTTGCGCAAAATTGCTGGTACTGAAACTTGATTCGGGATCGAAGTTATCAATCTTTTTAGACAAGAAAAACAGGTTTCTACCTATTAATCCAATAGACACATCACGTAACGGTGTGTTACTCAATAATGTTTTGGGCAGTGAATATGTCAACGACGCTTCTCTCAACCTGATGTTGGTCTGGTCATAGATATAATTCGATGCAATACCACTGTAAGAACCCCAATATTGCTCACCTGAGATCTGTTGCGTGTTTTGCTCATAAGACGGTGATTCCGGGGAACCGGTATTGACTACACCATCCACTACAATTCCTTCAGTTCTATATTGCAAGGTTCTTTCTGAGACCCCAGATCCGTCAAGACTGGCATCCGTGCCAGAATACAACTGACCTCCAATACGTGCATCGATCAAAACCCTTAATGCCAAATTTTTATATGAGAACGTATTGGAAAATCCACCAGTCCAATCCGGCTGATAATTGCCAAGCAAAACCTTCTCACTGGTTGGCATCGGCCGTCCATTGGCATCTACAATAATCCGTCCATCTGAAGTGCGTTGCCAGGTCGTGCCCATGATATCCCCATATCCTCCTCCAACAGTGGCCTGTACTGTAACAACCCCATTGTTGGTAGTTGTAAAGATATAATTATCCAATCCTTCAATGAGGTTATCAAGGGTATTCTTGTTGTGCGCAAAATTGACAGATACATCCCAAGTGAAACCACTGGTTTGTACTGGCGTACCACCAACCATAACTTCAACACCTTTGTTGGACATCTGTCCTACATTGGTATGGAATTGACTGTAACCCGTAGATTCTGAAACCGGCACGTTCATGATCAGATTATTGGAAATAATGCTGTAATAAGAAAAGTCTGCATACAATCTATTTCCAAAGAAATGGGCTTCCGTTCCAACTTCAGTAGAACTCACTTGTTCCGGTTGCAAATTTACGTCATACAAAACTGAGGGTCTGGTCAGGATCGGCAATCCCAAATACGAATCCGTAGAACTCACCAGGTTAAAGGCATTGGTTAATTGATAGGGATCGGTATCATTACCTACCCTGGCCCAGCTTGCGCGTAATTTCCAGTAATCCAAAACCGTTTGATCAGGATCAATAAAATCATTGATCAGGAAAGACAAACTGGCTGATGGATAAAAATATGACCAGTTATCTTTGGGCAATGATGAAGACCAGTCATTTCTTGCAGACAGGTCCAAATAGACCATATTGTTATAAGATAACTCGGCGGAACCATAAAGTGAGGTCACCTTCTTCTTCTGGGTCGGTGTATAACTTGGCGAAGTAATCACGGCACCTGAAACGATAGGTTTGGTCGGGATCTTAAAGTTTTCACCGTATACACTTTGCGCTTCGTAAGTATTCAACCGGTAATTACCCCCAACATTCACATCCAAATGGAACATATCCGAGAGACCCTTGTTGTATGTTACCAAAAAGTCCGTATTGGTTTCGCCGGTTTTGGTAGTTCCATAATTAAACCGCCCGGTCGGGTAGTACCAATGTCCCGGTTGATTCACGGTTTCTATCTTCTGGCTCACCTGGTCTGTTCCTACTCTGATGAAAGCGGATAAATAGGGTGTAAATTCATAATTTGCCTTCATGAAACCCTGTACCCTGTCTCGCACATCTTTATTGATATCGTGGTACAGAATCCAATATGGATTTCCACCACCGGTTGTCCAGGAATTGGCTGACAAATCTTCCGGATTCTGGTAATCTTTGAGATCATCGATGATCAGATTACGTGGCACACCATATAAATACGCCATAATACCTTCAGTTCCCTGTGTCGCCCTGTTTTTTGTTTCCTGATGGAAATAAGTAACCCTGGAATCAATGCTGAACTTATCCGTCAATTGGGCAAAGGACCTCAGATTGAAGTTATGTTTTAAAAGATCCGAGTTTGGTAGAATCGAGTTCAACTTGGTATTGGTATAGGAGAAACGCATATTGGCTTTATCCGTACCACCGTCTACTGCAACTGTATTGATCAGATTCGAACCGGTCTGAAAGAAATCTTTTACATTGTCCGGCTGGGCGATGTATGGTTTTGTTTCACCATTCCAATACAATTGATTGCTTCCATCCATCTTGGCGCCCCAGGAACCTCCATGATTTTTCAAATTCGAAAGATCCGTATAGGTATTTCCCTGAGTACCCTGCCCATATTCATTCTGGTATTTCGGCAATAATAATGGATTTTCGAACGTGAAATTGGCTGAATATGTTACTCCTAAACCTTGGTTTGTACGGCCTTTTTTCGTTGTGATCATCACTACGCCGTTGGCAGCTCTTGAACCATAAAGTGCTGCTGCATTAGGGCCTTTCAGGACAGAAATTGATGCAATATCATCCGGGTTAACGTCGGATATACCGGTACCATAATCAGACCTCGCATATTCTCCGGTACCTGCACCTGCGGCAGAACCAAAACCCGAATTGTCAATCGGTACACCATCCACTACATAAAGCGGCTGGTTATTTCCCGTCAAGGAGTTGTTACCTCGAATGATCACCCTGGTACCGCTACCAGGACCACCCGTTGATTGGGTGATGACTAAACCAGGAACACGTCCGGCCAACGAATTGACAACATTGGTTTGTTTTACGGTGGACAGATCTTCACTCTGTACTTCAGAAACCGCATATCCCAGCGATTTCTTTTCTTTTTCAACACCAAATGCAGTCACAACAACTTCCTGCAATTGTTTCACATCAACATTCATTGATACATTAACAACTGTTTTGTCCCCTACCTCAATTTCCTGATCGAGGTAACCGATATAGGAAAATTTTAAAACAGCACTTTCCGGCACATCGATTTTATAATTACCATCCATGTCCGTAATGGTACCCTCTTGAGTACCCTTGACTACAACATTTACTCCGGGCAATGATGAACCATCATCTGCGCTGGTCACCTTACCGCTTACTGCGTGTTGCTGTGCCATAATATTCCCTGTAAAAAGGAATAACATACAACACATAAAAAGTAGAAATTTGCTCATCACATTTACATTTTTAAAATTTAATATTAATAAATAAACAAGTAGCTCCGGACCATTCGTGTTCCGGTAGCATATCTTTTGCTAAATGCATTTTCAGGGCATTAACTTATCGTACAGTATGAGATTTAATTTTAGGAAAGAAGTAGAACTGCTAGCCATATATGATTTTTGAAATTTTAGAATTTTTAATAATAAAATTTTAAAACTTCTCACTCAGATTTAATGTTCAATCTATCACATATCACGCTTCAAATCTGAATAGGTCGTAATCTAATGTTTCAAAAAACATTAACCGTAACTATAATCAATCAACCAATTAATGATCAACTACCAAATCTGATCATTTAAAAATCATCGATTTTGCCGTATGTGTTCGTTAACTCTACTCAAATCTAAATGAATGCTTCATGGCAAGCAAACTTTTTTTGATTTTTTTATGAGTGTATATAAAAAACGCACTTTAGCATTTTTAAACTATGATTTTCCATTAAAATGGAATCTTTGTTTTCTATAATAACCGTCAATATGTTCGATAAATTCCCAAATTATGCTATTTCAACATTGAATGACGTGTACCTATACATACGTCAATCATTTAATTTTGTGCACTGCTTTAGTACCAATAGCGCATTTCATAATGATTTGGGATGTTTGGGCAGGATAATATGGAATTCAACCGCACATGTCAACATTGGGACAATCTGATATTAAAATAACGCATCTTGGCACCTTGGGATTGTTATAAAAATTCCGAAAAATATGCATATCAAAATCCAACAATTCAATTATAACACTTCAAATTGATGGCATATCTGCCGCAATAAGGTTATATATTTTTATTACGCAAGAATCATATTTTATTACCGGATTTTCGATGTATTTCTCTCAATCCCTCGAAACTCCTTTGAATGCTTTCCACTTCGCTTCATCCATACTGTTCAAATTGAAAAGTGTAATACCGGAAGCACCGCCTTCCCTGGCCAATTTCACCGCTTGTGCCAGATCATCCGGATTTAACGCCGGCACAAACAATCCACTGTAGATGGGATGTGGGTGCTTCAAATCTTTGATTTCCGCTTCGGTCCGTTCTTTGATCCAATGAACGTCTTCATTATAAAAATTGTGATACAACATCGGGAGGAATGCATCGAGATCCCATTTTCGCCATTCCTGTCTCACATTTTGCCAATTTGGAAATACGGCTGCCGTGATTTTTTTACCATATTTCCTGGCCTCAGGCACCAATTTCCCATTGACCAGGTTGGTAATGGAATCATACCTGAATTGCCTCCATTCTTCGTTTGCAGAAGGATCTTTCAGATCTTTCAGTGGATCAATGCCCGTTTTGGATTTAAAATCTTCCCGGCAGTATTTAGAATAGCAATAATCGTATTGAGGATATTCCTTGTCCTGTACAATATGGTATTTTGGCTGTAATCCTTCGGCAAGTATTACATCGGGTAATCGTACATAATCCAGATGGACGCCGTCGATCTCCTTAATTTTAGCCAGCGATTCTACTTTCTTTCGCACAAATTCCTGGGCTTCCGGATTACACGGACATAAAAATTTATAATAATTCACGTAAGCAGGTTTCACGGCGGCTGACTCCCCCAAACCATTGACAGCATACCAATCCTGATGTTCTTTCACAATTTTCTCTTCATTGCAGGGCATGGTCCACATCCAGGTGTGAATTTCCAACCCAAGGCTTTTACAAATCGGAATCAATTGTCCCAAAACATCCTGTTCTACGGGATAGAGGTCCGTTTCATAAAAGGCATGATTTCCATTATAAACTTCCAACAGCACTGAATCAATACCGCAATCACGGGCATTACCCAATTTCTTCTTCCAGTAATCATCACTTTTATCCTTTTCCGGTCCCATCCAGGCCCAGTTTTTCGGACTTTTCTTTTTGCCAAATCGCTCCAATGCATTAGCACTCAAGGGTAGCAAACCACCTGCTAAACCGGAAATAAGAGCAGTGCCCATTCCCATTTTCCTGATAACTGTTCTTCTTTTCATGATGGTATTAATTTACATAAAAGGATGAAACTTATTTTGATCATATCCTATTTTTTAATTCGGTCCCATGGGTACATTCCAAACTTTTCCTTCATGATTGATCTTCCAAATCTCATTTTTGAAGGCTTTCACAGTAATTTCATAACCTTGTGGCGTTAGGGTGAATTCAGGATCATAATTTCCATATTTGACTTTGATATGGTCAATATCAAAATCTGTTTTATTGGCAGAATATTGATGATGTTCTTTTTTAAAATTGCTTTCCTGATAGTAAAGTTCCCTTAAAAACCATTTAACTTTTTCACTGGGTTTACAATTAAAATCATCCCGGCCATTGCCAGCAACTTTACCGGAAAATTGAACGTAACCCCAGGATTCCGGTCGGTGCATATCGATGACACCCTGAGGCGCCCACACCCAATTATATTCCGGGTAAGGTTTCCCGGTTTCGGGATTGAGTACTTTGACATATTGATTGTCCAATGTCTTTAACCGCCACTCAACCCGGGAAAAATTAATACGCCATTGTTCATCGGCTCGAGGTTTTCTGGTTTCAACAGCATATTCTTTTAGCACTTGCCAAGGCATGGCCATTTCCACCGTCCAGTTGTCGTCCACATCTTGCGGACCATTGAGTGTTCCATTCAGGTGTATGGCGGTCTTCATTCCCTTTAAATCCCATTCACTCAAAGCCGGCCCGCCATCACGATAAGGTTTTACCAATCTCAAATCCCAAACGGTATTTAATGCATTGATCTCAATTTCATAATAATTATGAGTGTCACCATCAGGATCGATAAATACTTCAAAGTCGTTGTCCCTGAAAATAATCGATTCCCGTTTTGTCAGCGTTGCCCACAAATTGGGTTCTTTTAACTCAGCCGCGATATACAGATACTGGTCGTCCCATAACATTTTCATCCGTGTCGGATACTGCGGCGCTGGTTTTTTGGCACCCTCGATATCAACAAATTCTTCCGACCAGGGCACTTTTCCCCAGGAAGGTTCATCAAGCTTTCCATCAATATTCAGCTCATTTTTTGTTTGATAACAAATGTATGACCTGGAACAAATGCTGCCACCACTCTGCGCCACCGACAAACCAATCCACAAAAACCCTAACACAAAGAAAAGTGTCGTGTGAAATTTTTTCATTTTACATTACCTGTTAATTACCCCTCGACAAAAAAATCTGAGTCGGGCCCTTTATAATCTTCCGAACAATATTTAAAGACCATGTTCACACGATTATAAATCTAAACCATAACCCGCAAAACTCATTCAATTCTAGTGATATACTGATTGAAAACAAAAAAATAACCGCAAAAAAATGCGTGTATTTGCCGGGTTTGCAATTACCCTATTGATATTGGCCAAAGAAATCACTGACTTCCAAAGAGGATAGCGTTCAACGCTTTAATGATGTCAGTATCGAAGGGTAGCTCATGGACAAGAATTGGACGTGGTTACCATATTATGTCTTTGAAGTCAAAAGCCTTTTTTTCCTGAAAATGCAGCGGCCAAAACAGACAATCCCTTTAATGCATTGACTAATGTCTCTTGGTTATCAACTGGAATTTTAAGAAAAGTCTGGCTGGTTTTTGGGTCCACTTCTGTTATAGATTCAACCAGCTTACTCGTTCTTTCGGGATCAGCAAGAATTTCTCCCAATTGAGCAAATACCTGTAGCCCCTGGTTTAATATTCCAATGGACTCGTTATTGCGCATTTTCCCTTTTTTTTCTCGAACGGCTGAAGTTTTTTTGTCTGGAACCTGGGAAATATCATCATCGCCAAAGAATGATAGCTGGACCCCAGGCTTTGATATTTTCTTTTCCAAAGACTGTTTTTTTCCCTGATTGTCAGCAACGCTGGAACCCTGGCCAACGATTTGTTCCTTATCATCTTCTTCAATAAAAGATCTTTCCCTGTCCGTATTTTGTTCGGTCAGCGATTCCACTGATTTCATGAATTTCGAAAATCTATCTTCGCTCATAAAGATTGCATCATCGCCGTTGTCGAGTACCCCTCCTGCCATTGTAGATTTGAATTTCAGTACGTCAAGCATTCTTTCTTCTATCGTTCCCTTACTTACCAAATTAATAATGCTAACTTTCTTCTTCTGCCCGAGACGGTGAATACGTGCTATGCGCTGTTCTATAACCGCTGGATTCCAGGGTATATCCAGGTTGATCAATATAGATGCAGTCTGAAGATTAAGCCCCAATCCGCCAGCATCGGTGGATAGAAAAACCTTGCTGTTTTCATCATTATTAAAATTTTCGAATAGTTTTTTGCGGTGAACACCAGGCACACCGCCGTGCAGGTATTCGTATTTGATCTGCATATCATCAAGCTCGCGGGATACAAGTCGCGTCATTCTCTCCCACTGACTGAATATCACCACCTTCTCACCTTGTTGAAAAATCTCTTCAAGAATGGCCATCAGTTCGTCAACCTTGGTGTCATGCCTGGTTTCCTGGTCAAGAATATATGTGCTGTCACAGACCATCCTCATACAATTGAGCCCCAGGAGGAGTTGTTGTCTGTCTTTCTCGCTTAGAAAACCAAGTCGTTTCCATTTATTAGACAATTTTGCAACCATGTCCTGGTATTCAATGTGCATTTCAGACTGCTTTTTGGTCATCGGAACAAAAAGATTTTTGTCCACTCTTTCGGGCAATTGTTTGAGCACCTCCTTTTTCAATCTCCTTACCACAACATCTTCCAGCATCTTCCCGATCATGTTCAAATTCTTATATCCGATTATTTTGCCTGTTTCCCCATCAGTCACCTCATGATCCATCAAAAACCGGTACATAGGACCGAGCCGGAAATGATCGACAAATTGCATAAGAGAATATAATTCTTCCAGCTTGTTTTCGAGTGGTGTACCGGTAAGCACTATGCAATAGCGGCTATTAAGTTTTTTGATATTCTGAGCGATTTTTGTCCGCCAGTTTTTTATGCGCTGCGCTTCATCCAATATAATGATGTCCGGTTCCATAGCCTGAACTATCTCCACATCATTACAGGCAGTATTATAACTTACAATTTTGAAAAAAGACTCGTCTTCTAAATATTGGGGCTCTCTCTTTGTTGCAATCCCTTCTATCACTTTTACTGTAGCCTCAGTAAATTTTTTTATCTCTGCTTCCCACTGGTATTTGAGGGAGGTGGGTGAAATGATCAACACTTTTGAAATACCCAGAGCTATTCTGAAAACTTCAGCCACGCCGATAGCCTGTAAGGTTTTACCAAGTCCCATATCATCAGCGATCAGCGAGCGACCCGCCTTCACCGCAAAGGTAATGCCTTCTCGCTGATAAGGATATAAAGGAACTTTTAAGAGCTTGTTCCAAAATTCTTCATCCGTGTTATCAACAAACTTTTCCCTTCGTTTCCTGTCCCGGATATCGAGAACGTAATCCATGGCATCATCGTAGCACCTAAAATCAGGAGAGATTTCATTGGCTTGTTTCAGAAATAATTCAAATTTGTCAAAGGCGTCACCCTTTAATTCTCTATTCTTGTCAAAATAATTCTCAGCCAGGTCTTCAAAGGCTTTTTGATTTTCGGTTCCGATCCTGATCTTTACTTTCCGTCCATTGAAATATTGCAAATAAACTGATGAATAAGCCGGATTATACGTTGTTTTGAGCAATTTGGCTTGATCTCTCTTCTTCCTTAGCAGGTGCAATACTGCCTCAATGTGTTTACAAGTCCCAAGTCCATTGGTTTTAAAATCCATACATGAACAGAAATTTGTATGATCTTCATCACTGCGGACGGCCACTTTATAGCGATTGCCTGATTTTGGGTTGAAGACCCTGAAATCCGAAAAGACAGGATGACCATTTAGGTTTTCTATCTGGAAGGGCTCTTCTTCCGCGACCTGTTTACGAAGGGCTATTTGCCACTTTTCAGCCGACATTTCGGCAGGCTTTTTATGGTAAGGAACTTTTGTTATTTTCTTCTTCTTGCTGGTTCTGGTTTTTCTTCGGGTTGTGCTCATGATGATCAGGTAATTTTTGCGCAATCAAAATCGCCTGAAATATAAAAAACTTATTTCAAGCATACATCTGAAAGGAAGGACATAATCGGAAAAACCATTCTAAAAAACAGGGATAGGTCCTAATTTTTTTCGGAACAAACACCCTTCTTTGGGCTGTGCTTTACCTTGGTGTAAAAATTGACTTTGTGTTCTTATCCGCCAAAATCAACTCGTCATGAAGACCCTGGATTTCCGGAAATTGTCCCGGGTTTATTGTAGTGTAATTTAAGTTGCTTATATATCTATGATGAATGACTAAAATCAAAACTTGTAAGAAGAGTCATACATCTTATTTTCACCATTTTTATACAATGCATAATTAAATCCTTTCCGCAAGGCATATCCACCAATCTCCCCGTCCTTGCGCATGGCAATAAAGCCCACCTGCAGGTCCTTCACGTCTCCGTGGGTTTTGGCGATCCGCTCGACAATTTCATGGCACGCTTCTTCCGGCGTTCTGCCCTGCCTCATCAGTTCCACCACCATAGCCGAGCCCGCATGTCTTATGACCGCCTCTCCGAGGCCGGTGGATGCCGCTCCTCCTACTTCATTATCCACGTATAATCCAGCTCCGATAATGGGAGAATCACCAACCCGGCCATGTAATTTATTAGCCACTCCACTGGTTGTGCAAGCGCCACCCAAATTGCCAAAAGTGTCCCGCGCCACCATTCCAATGGTATCGTGATTTTCGATGTTGATGATCGATTTGAATTCATTGGGATGATAGAGCTTTTCCCATTCCTTTAGTGTTTCAGGTGTAAGTAAATATCTTTTCTTAAATCCATTGAGCATGGCAAATTGCAAGGCCCCCTCTCCTACCAACATCACGTGGGGTGTTTTCTCCATCACCTGTCTTGCCACAGCAATAGGGTTTTGTATCATTTCCAGAAAGGCGACAGAACCACATCGCTGGTGTTCATCCATAATGCAGGCGTCGAGGGTTACTTTGCCATCCATATCGGGATAACCGCCCAGACCGACCGTGCGGATATTGGGATCATTTTCTACCACCATCACCCCGGCTTCCACCGCATCAATGGCCCTTTTCCCCTGCATGATCACCTCCCAGGCTTTGGCATTGGCAGGGATACCATGGTTCCAGGTTGAAAGAACAACAGGTTCCTGGTCCCCCTTTTGTATCGTTTCACCTTGATCCTTTAGCCAATCTGCTTTCACGCCGGAAATTACTGCTCCGGTACCAACGAGGCCCAATGAGGCCGCCTTTAGAAAACTTCTTCTGGAATTCATATCAAATTTAATTCAGTTTTATTGCACCGGTGTCATCGATGGCGGTACTGCTTTTGCGGAAACTCCCCATTGCTCGTTCGGTGATTCTCCCATGTCAAAGATCAATTCACCTCCGTCCATGATCTCCTTATAGGTGATATAGGTTCTATCCAGCGGTTTACCATTCAGCGACACCTTTTGAATATATTTATTTTTATCAGAAACACTTCTTGCTACCACATGAAAACTTTCATCTCCTGGAAGTTGAATAGTAACTTCGGGAAATGACGGACTGCCAAATACGTAATTGCCATCTGCCGGATTGACCGGATAAAACCCAATGGCGCTCAATACATACCACGCCGACATTTGCCCGCAATCTTCATTACCGCACAATCCATCCGGTTTGGAGGTGTAAAGTGAGTCCATGATCTCACGAATATAATACTGGCTCTTCCAGGGTTTGCCGGCATAATCATACAAATATGCAATGTGGTGACTGGGTTCGTTCCCGTGAGCATACTGACCGATCAATCCACTAATATCCGGTGATTTATTTGCCCCTTTTATAATGGAACTTTCAGTGAATAATGAATCCAGTTTGGTGGTAAACCGCGCTGCGCTGCCGTAAAGGTCAATCAAACCCTGCACATCCTGAGGCACAAAAAACGAATGTTGCCAGGCATTTCCTTCCGTATAATCTGCATCTGCTCCATGAGATGAGAAAGCCGGATCAAAATTGGGCTTCCACTGTCCGTTAGACAATTTTCCCCGCATAAATCCAGTCACCGGATCGAACAATATTTTATAGCTGTTGGCCCGTTTTAAAAAATAATTATAATCCTCTTCTTTGCCTAAATCCCTGGCCATTTGGGCAATACACCAGTCGTCGTAAGCATATTCCAGATTTTTGGTGACAGACTGACTTTCCAGATCCGCGGGTATGTAGCCATATTTTTTATAATACTCCACACCGCGAATATCCTGCATGCCACTATGTTTCATGGCTTCAAAAGCTTTATTGACATCGTAATCCTTGAATCCTTTAAAATACGCATCAACAATAACCGGAACGGCATGATAACCCGTCATACAATTCGTTTCATTGGCCTGGAGTGGCCACACCGGCAAATAGCCATATTCATCGTAATGCGCGAGCATCGTCCTGATAAAATCATTGATTTTGTCCGGTTGAGTAATGGTAAACAAAGGATGATTGGCCCGAAAAGTATCCCACAGGGAAAATGTAGAATAATAATTAAAATTCGTGGCTTTGTGGTATTGGCCGTCAGCGCCTTTGTAGCTGCCATCCAGATCGGAAAATAAATTCGGGGCGATACAACTGTGGTACAATGCCGTATAAAAAATCGTTTTCAGGTTTTCATCATATGACTTAACCTGAATTTTACTCAATTCTTTTTTCCAGGTGTCTCTGGCATTTTGAACCACTCCATCGAAATCCCAATCGGGAATGTCATGATCCAGATTGGCCAATGCACCTTCAATACTGGCGGAAGAAATCCCTGCCTTTACCATTAAAGGATCACTCGAAGCATTGTCAAAGAAAAATTGAGCCTTGGCATTTTTACCCATTATTTCGTCGGTATCTTCTACTATAACGGTATCGAGTGCCAGGATCTTTGATGTGACAGGCTGAGACAATCGCATGGCAAAAAATACCCGCTGGTCCGGCGCCCAGCCTTTGCTAAAGCGATAACCGGTTACCAATGTATCATTATCCAGTTTTATGTAGGTATCAGTAGGTTTATCCCAGTTTATGGCAAAACTAAGATCAAGCACCAGCGAATTATTCTTGTTCTGTTCAAAGGTATAGCGATGCATTCCGGCCCTTAAACTGGTAGTGAGTTCTGCATTGACCTGATTATCGTCTAAATAAACTTTGTAATACCCGGGAGAGGCCTTTTCATTTTCATGCCTGAAAGAAGACCGGTATTGATAATCGGAACGGGTTTTAACCCTTTTGGTAAAATCCACTTTTCTGTTCACAGGCATCACCAGAATATCAGCCAGATCTCCAATTCCGGTGCCACTCAGGTG
Source organism: uncultured Cytophagales bacterium (assembly GCA_963711495.1). Classification (GTDB taxonomy): domain Bacteria; phylum Bacteroidota; class Bacteroidia; order Cytophagales; family Cyclobacteriaceae; genus CAVQEK01. Next base: position 1,845,555 of record CAVQEK010000004.1, on the reverse strand, counting down.
TAAATGACTAAAACCAACTATGGTGTCTTCTGATATATTGTATCCCGAGCACCAGTCCCATCCGCTAATGCCATTATCGGGGCTCAACTGTACCATACCGAAAGGCAGTGTTGCTCCCGGGAAAGTGTGGCCGTGGGCAGCAGTGCCTATAAAGACGTCTACATAATCGACAAGGTCTTTTTCACCATGCTGTTGCACGGAAGTTTTTCGATTGCAACTGGTAAAACTTAAAACCATCATTGTCAGGAATGACAATGAGAAAAATTTTGACATGGCCGAATTCATATGTTCAACTTTTACAATGGTTAAAAAATACAATATGCTGTTATTCTGGCGATGAATGCAAACTTAATGATCTTTCATCACTTCACTAAATTCCGAATAATAAACGATGGCATCAAAAATAAGTAAATTCCCGAATTTTCATGCGTTTTTTTGCGGTTTTCAACATGGAAATTATCTAAATTTACGCTTATTGAAATCTGACCAGATTAATATGCGGTATCAATTCATTTATAAGTTTATCATCCATTTTTTATTTAAAACTGAAATAAATATGAAAAAATTGTTACTCACCTCATGGTTCATTGTTTTGGCTGTTGCCGTATTTGCTCAGGAAGATCGCTATGTGCCGGAAACCGATCCGCAAGTGTTGCAAAAACTTGAACACTGGCAAGATGTTAAATTTGGGTTATTGATGCATTGGGGTGCTTACAGTCAGTGGGGAATTGTGGAATCCTGGTCAATTTGTTCCGAAGATGAACCCTGGTGCCGTAGAAAAATTGACAACTACACAGAATACAAAAAGGAATACGAAGGATTGAAAAATACCTTCAACCCAACCAAATTCAATCCGGAAAAATGGGCGGAAGCCGCAAAGGAAGCAGGCATGAAATACGTGGTTTTCACCACTAAACACCATGACGGTTTCTGCATGTTCGACACCAAATACACGGATTACAAAATCACCGGAGATGGATGTCCCTTTCATACCAATCCAAAAGCCAATGTTACGAAGGAGATCTTCGACGCCTTCAGAAAAGAAGGTTTCATGATCGGGGCCTACTTTTCGAAACCCGACTGGCACAGCCCGGACTACTGGAACCCGCAATTTGCCACGCCGGACCGGAACGTCAATTACATTATTGCAAAACACCCGGATTGGTGGGCCTCTTTTGTGCAATATACCCACAGTCAAATTAATGAGCTTATGACCAACTATGGGCAAATTGACATTCTCTGGCTGGATGGCGGCTGGGTGCAACCCATGACCGACGAGCAATTATTGCGCATCAGAACCAGTAGACATTATACAGGCAACAATGTTCAAAGTCAGGACATCGATATGGCCGGAATTGTTCATGATTCCCGGGAAAAACAACCCGGCTTAATTGTGGTAGACAGGGCAGTTCAGGGAAAATTCCAGAATTACCTCACCCCGGAAGCGCGAGTACCGGATAAAACTTTGCCATATCCTTGGGAGACCTGCATGCCAATGGCCACCAGTTGGTCTTATGTGCCCAACGACAAATATAAATCCGCCAATGAACTGGTCCACATGCTCATTGATGTGGTATCAAAAGGCGGCAATTTACTGCTGAACATCGGCCCTTCCGAACTGGGCGAATTTGCTCCGGATGCCTATGATCGTTTGCACCAAATCGGGGAATGGATGAAGATCAACAGCGAAGCCATTTATTCTACGAAACCGATCGCTCCCTATAAAGAAGGGAAAATATGTATGACCCAAAAAAATGATGGTACTGTGTATTTGCTGTACTTGGCAGACCAGAACGAAACCAAAGTTCCGTCAGAAATTTTGTTAACAAGTATCAAACCAGCGAAAAACGCCACAATCTCCTTGTTGGGGACCAGTACAAAACTGAATTGGAAATATTCCGGTACCGGTTTTTATGCCACCATACCGGAAAATATACAGAAAAATCCACCCTGTGAAAATGCCTGGGTTTTTAAAGTTTCCAAGGTAATGGAATAGCAGTAAGGTATTTTTGAATACAGTGTATCATTGACTATTCCCCAATGAAATGAAATTTAGAAATAAATCATAAAGCATCGTCATGCATTGATTATCCTTTCCATGGCATGGTGCGATTGCTGACACGCTTATATCCATTGATGACCATGTCGCCATTGGCAAAGACATCAACAATGGCGAAACTATTGTTTTCCGGACCGCTATAATCCACCATACCAAACATTGTGTAGTAATTGATGTCATTGATGATATGAAAACGCTCTTCGTGAATGTGCCCTTGGAATACTGTTCCGACTTTACCGGATTTTTCCAGGATCTTCCGTATCCCGGCCTGGTTCTTTATTCCGTAAGGCCCTTCTACAATTTCCAGAAGCTGATGAACAAAAATAATTACCGGTTTATCCGTATTTTTTAATTCCTTTTCCAACCAGGTTACCTCTTGCTGAGGAATGTTGGTATCTGTCCAATCAAAATTCCCGCGGTCATAAGGACTGCCATCTTCACGGAAATTAGCATCGAGCACAATAAATTTGAATTTGTCCTTTTCAAAGGAATAATACGACTGATTGGAATCGATACCCGTATTTTGCACATGCTCTAAAAATTGTTCCTTGGATATGCTGTCCATATCGTGATTCCCCAGCACGTGGTATTTAGGGCCGTTAAACTGCGTATAGACCAATTCCAGCTTTTTTAGATAGGTCAATGTTCTTTCCATATCAGGCTTCATATCCTGATCTTTGAAATCACCCATGTGCACAATAAAGTCGACCTTTTCATGATTAACCACATCAATGAAAGCACGCATTTTCTCCAGGGATTCACGGTAATAGCGCGTGCCTCCCGGTTCACGATCGGCATAGTGGGAATCGGTTGTTAATCCGAAACGGAGTATTGGATGGTGTAAAGCCGTCCCTGGCAACTTCAGCCCAAGACTCAATAAAGATGCTGTAGCACCAGCTAATTTTATAAAACGCCGCCTTGATATTTTGCAGGTCATATCAGGAGATATGTTGGGTGAAATTTTTAAAGCTTGTAGCTACATAAAACTGGTCAAATATAAACATTTTGGTTTTACTCAAAATGAGTGCCCGGATTTTTATGATTATTGAGAGATGTGCTTATATTTTATTTGATAGTCACCTGTATTTCGGGCCAGGAATTGGTGCCATCCTGGTGAAAATCGTCGTTTTCCGGCTGAACATTTCCGTTAATATCTGTCGCTCTGGCTTTAAGGATAAAATTACCGTTACCTTCAGGATCCCATCTTGCCTCCCAAAATACCCAAACATTGTCCTCATCATTGTCCTTGACAATCGAAGCCTGGATCCACGATTGGCCGTCATCCGGGGTAATCTCCACCTTTTTGATCCTCGTACCGCCGTATGCTACCCCTCCAATGCTAATTGTTTTCCCTGCATGTAAAATAGACTCATCAAAAGGAAAAAATATTTTACAATCTACCGCAATAGGCTTACTGGTATTCCAGCCGTTACTGGTCCAATAATCTTTAATTGAATCATTAATTACCTCAATTTCATCCACCCATGCTGGATTTCGTACTCCATAATAACCAGGATAAAGAATTCTGAGCGGATATCCGTATTTTCTCGGTATGGTATCCAAATTCATATAAAGCGCCCCAATAATACCCTTTTCCTTAACTTCCTGAAGTGAATTGCTTGTATAATAACCATCGGCACATTTATACTTCACTCGTGTGGCATCATCCTTTATGCCAAGACTTTCCAGCAGATCGTACAACACAAAACCCCGCCAAATCGCCGTGCTCAATAATCTGCCTTCCGCGCCATTATGGATACATTCAATGGTAACGGTCTTATTGACCAGATCGAGCTTCCGGAGTTCATCCAGGGTGAATGATGCGGGATTTTCCACTTCACCGGAAATTTTCAAATGGTATTGTTGCCCATTAATATATGGCGGTTCACCAATTGAGAATTCATAATATTGACTGGTTGGGGTGATGAAAGACGGAAAGGAAAATTGAGTTGTATCCGTAAAGTCCACACTTCCCCCTTGATTGTTATTGTTGTCATCTTCAATAATTGGTGCATGGATACAACCAAAAGCAAATACAATAAGTGACATCAACCAGAAGGTGAGTTTCATATGATATAATTTGCAACTTTTAACTTAATCCAAATAAACCATAAATGTTTCCAAAACAATATAACATATTCCCCGATTAATACTTAACATGATACTAACTCCTACATTTTAGGGCAAACGAAAACAAGCTGAATAAAGACAATCAACAGGTTATGATTCAATTTTCCAATCTTAAAGTTAACCCAACTTGGTAAAAAATGCCGTTAAACCACTGGTAGTCAGGCAGTAAAATATTTCAGTGGTACACTACATATTTTTTAGTTGGTTTTTGAGTGTCGCTACAGCCGGTGGCCTTGTATATCTGCTGAACTTCCTGGATTGGCTTTGCGGGTTTCCTGAGATGAATGTTCTTCTTGTCGGTGGGCATCTCCAGGGTCTGAATGGTTTGTGTGGACATAATGCGCAGGATGTTTCGCCAGTCGTGGAAGATGCCTTTTTGCCGCAGCAAGTGGCGTATGGTATTGACTGACTGGTAGGCCAGCAAGGTGAGATACAGGTGTGCTTCGATACGGTCATCTTTTTGGTGATAAACCGGGCGCATTTGCAGGTCAGTTTTCAGGCACCGGAAGGTTGATTCCACTTCACGTATGGTATTGTAAATGTCCCATAGTTCGCCTTCTGACGGACTTTCATAAGATGTGCGGATAAAATACACGCCTTTTTCTTTGTCTTCCTTTACCGGGTGGGGCTTGCGTTTCCATGTCATACCAGTGGCTTTTCCTTGTTTCTGGCTGAGGCTGATCTGATATCTTCCACTCACGCGGCTGTGCTTTTGTTTGATCCGGCCAATCCGCTCCCATACTTTTTCTATTTGCTTAGTGCCTCCTTTTTTATCAAAAGCATCCCGGATATTTTGCAGGTCTTCCTCAAAGCGGTCAGACAGCTTTTTGTTCATCGATTGTTCTTTGTTCCTTTTGGTTTCGCTTTGTACATACATCCAGGTGTCAGGCTGTCCGCCAGCTGGCCGATGAAATACAGAGAGTTCCACCTGCTGTTTGCCACGGTCTGTTAACCGCACCACTTTACCTTCTTCATTCAGCGGATAATCTTTAATCCGCTTGCGCGATACGCATACATAATCATATCCTTTCCCCCGGATCAACTCCAGGTTATCTTCGGTGGCAATACCGGCATCCATAACAATCGTTTTCTTCTCCCGAAGGGACCCATTCGGATTTGCACTTCCGCTATGAGATTCCAGGTCGGCAATCATGTCTTCAAGTGTATTGGTATCAGCACGGCTGCCTTCATAAATGCGGGAGTGGCGGATAAAACCCTGTGCGTTGATCACCCCGGTAAATACCACCACCGGACAATCATTCCGCTTCTCTTTGCTGCGGCCATACCTGGCCAGTTCACTGCCTGCTTTGTTGGTCTCAAAATAGGTGTTGCTGATGTCAAAGATCACCAGTTTGTCTTGCAGATCAAACATATGGGTGATGCGCTGATACAGAAATTGATCTATCTTTTCTTTGTGTTCAAACACCTGGTCCCCGATCTGGTAAAGCTGCTTGTGAGTGAAGGGGTTATCCTCCCCATAACAGGCTGCCAGTTCGCTGTTCATGTTCAGGATCTGGGCTGTCTTATGTTCTGAGCTGGAGAAGATGGCCCTTGCGGCTATGGCTATGAGCGCTTTGCGGGCCTGTTCTCTGGTCATGCCCAGCGAGCGGAAGCATACTTCCAGTTTCAGTTTATCCAGTATCTGACGGCACAGATGCTCAGCGCCAAAGCTTTTTACATCGCCCACCTCCAGTCCGCAGATATCAATGTTGTGGAACTCGGCCTTATCCGGCTGCGGAGGCAGCGATACCTCATCTGTTGGCTGTTCCCCATACTTGATCAGGTATTTCTCATAATAGGAAAGGGCCAGTTTTTTCAGGTCTTGTGGAATATCATTGGGGAAAAGTCCGGGCTGCCTGAATATTTTAGCCTTCAGTACCCGAAGCACTATGTTGCGGTTATTGCTGTCTTTCATCTCCTTATCGGAACCCAGGTAAAGAATGACCCGCTGTTTTACTTTGCCATCCACCCGGGCGGCCTGCACCAGGTTGTACTGGTAAAACACCTGGCTGGACTTACTGCGCTGTTTTTTGACTTCTCTGATAAACATGCGGCAAAGATAATAAAGTCCACCAACAAAAACAAATACCGTACATCACTACAATTGGAAAAGCTGAAATAAATCATCCTATAAACGCCATACGGGCACTTTGACCCCTGGAAATTTGTGAAAATAACTTGCCTGTCAGCCAAGTTGGGTTAAGTTAAATTTCCAACTTAATCTATTCCTGCAAAGTCTTCACTCATTGGTAATAATTAAGGTTTTCAATTGTTTTATTGCCTAAGCAAAATTTGAGGGGCACAAAATAAAAAAGGCTGCCATTGAGCAGCCTTCTTTTTATATTTCGTGATGATTTCTTCTAATTATTGAAAATCAGGAGTATCAGACGTATCAAATGGGATATCGGTATCTCTGTAATACGACTCACCCTTTTTAGCATCGGTTACCCAGAAAATCGATGAAGTCAGATTATCCTGATCATTGACCTTCAGGAAATTCTCTGTATTCGTTGCGGCTTCTGAACTCGGGTAACGTAATCTTTCTACCATAGGCGCCATCACTTTGCCCTGGAACGTCATTTTTTCAATCTTGGGATGACGGGTCCTGCGGAGTTCACCAAATAGTTGAAAAGGCCTGAGCAAATTGATATGGATATACTTTTGCTGCATGATCATCTCCATTTGATCTTCGATATTTCCTTTTGCTTCAAATGCACTTTTTACCACATCTCCATAGGCAGCAACAACTGAAGCATCCGGTTCTGTCGGGTGGATCAGGCTATTCCATGGTTCACTGATATCCGTGGCATAAGAACTCAAGCCATTCATCATATACCAGAAATCGGTAGAATGGATCACTTCATCCTTCATATAATCACCGGCAGTTTTTGGTGTGGTAGCCAAATTTTTGGCAGCCACTTCCGCCAACAGTAGATCAATTTCACCCAAAGTGAACATATCAGCCGGTGTATTATTGAAGGTAAAAGTAACCCGGCTCCACATCGATTTAGAGTTTTGTGCCATCGATGAATTGATATCATCGCCATATGGATAATAAGTTTCACCAGCTTTATATTCCACATCCTGTTTGTCCGTGTTCATGGTCACACCCCTATAATCATTGTATTTTGTGGGGAATGCCAACACGGGCAATCTAGGATCGTCAATGCCTTCTTCGTAGGTCTGATCATGGAAATTCATGCGGTTCATGATCACGTTCGGTATAAAGGTACAATAAGTCTCTTCATATAAACCGCGTTGATAGGTTCCGCCACCTGGCAGCGCTGCCACTGCATCCACCTGTGGAATATCCCAGATAAGATCAGTAGTCGGAAGATTCTTTATGGCATCACTAATGTGCGTTTTCGCTGTTGCCTCATCAACCCCTGCCAATTGCACCGCATATCGCAAGCGCAAAGCGTTCGTATACTGTACCCACAAACTCACATTTCCATTCAAGGCAATATCTTGCTTTTTGAGCAGGTCCCTGGCTGCCGGGGTCATTTTTTCATAAATGCCGGGCAGTTCCTCGCCGATCCTTTTGAGATCATCCAGGACGGTAGCATAAACAGCCTTTGGATCATCATAAGGCACAAAGAATACGCCTTCCGTACCTTTAAAGGCATCGGTATAAGGGATTGAGTTATACAAATCGACATTTCTCAATGCTGCCCAATCCTTGATGATACCCGTTAATTCCATGTAAATGACATTGTCGTCATAATCCTGGCCGGAAAGGCCTGCCAATACATCACGTATCAACCCCCAGTTACGCATGCGAGTATAATAATCGTTGAACCAACTGAAACCTGATTGGTCAAAACCATTGCCATTGACCAGATCGTCATAATCTGAATACCAGGAGTAACGTGGGGTAATATACCTGGTGGAAATTTGCGCATATTGAAACATGCCATTTCCTCCAAGTTGCCACCACCATTCGCCATAATCTTTAATATAGAATTTCCATTGTGTCAGCGCACTGGCAAACAACCCTGGAGACAACTGGTCCTCACTGGGCGAATACACTGCAGGATTCTTAAATTCTTCCTTCAGCACATCCTGACATGCCCCGGCGAGCAATAAAAACGGAATTAATAATATTACTATCTTTTTCATAATTCTTTCAATTTTTATGATTAAAAGCTCACATTCAACCCGAAACCATATGACTGTACAGACGGGAAGAACGAGTACTCGGTATATGACCCCGTTCCGAGGGCAGATTCGGCGTCCACATTGGGTATGGATTTATACAAATAGAATAAATCCCTGCCGATTACGGATACGACCAGTTTTTGGATCTTAAACCTACTGGTCCAGCTTTCAGGAATGGTATAGCTGATCGCTACTTCCCTGAGTTTAATATAATTATTCTTGTACAAATTGTCGGGTTGGAAATCCTGGCTCATATCATGGATATAAGCAGAATAATAATCCGCTGCACTCAGTATCGTTTCATTAGGTGCATATTGCGGATTTTCTGCCGTGCCACCTATCTGGACAACACCCGGCCTAATCACGCCATCATGATAAACCAATCCATCTCTGGCTTCCGGCGGAGCTGCCTGGTTATGTTCCCATTGTACTTTTTTACCAGTAGCATCATCAACATAATAGGCCAAACCACCATGTGATTCATCGCGATAAGGAAGCGTAGCGTTTGTGATACCCATACCCAATGTATAGTAGTTGGTGTACGAGAATAATGAACCTCCAAACTTGTAATCCAAGCCAACGTGGAAATTCAACCCTTTGTAGTAGAAATCACTCATGAAACCACCAAAAAAGTTGTCGCTTATATTTCCAAATTTCTTGTAATCACTCTTGTCCAATACATAGTAACCGTTTTGGTCCACCACACGATTTCCCTGACCATCGGTCAAATAATCATACATCATGATATTGCCAAATGCTTCACCCTCGGTTGCTGTAACCAATACGCTCGAACCAACGGAACCAATATTTTTGGTTGAAATTCCGGGATAGAGTTTTTTCACTTTCGATCTCTGCAAGGCCATGGTGTAAGTCAGATCCCAACGGAATTTGTCCGTGGAAAGTACGGAACCTCTAACGAAAAATTCATAGCCCCAGTTGGCCACATTTCCCGCATTGATCTTAATGGAAGTCGCCCCAGTCGTGGCTGACAGATCGACACCCATGATCTGATCATAGACATTATTGGTGTAGTACGAGAAGTTGGTTTCAACTCTGTCATTTAACAACCTGCCATCAAAACCAATTTCGTACTCCCTTTTCCGCTCCGGTTTTATGTCCCCCGAAAACAAGGTACTTGGGCCGTTTACCGTATAAGCATCCGAATTGTTGATCACGCCAGTGGAGTAACTTTGATAAGCATAGTAATAACCAGGAGCAGGACGTCCTACGTCAGCCCATGACATTCTCAACTTTCCAAAATCAAGCCAGGAAATTTTGTACCGTTCGGTAAAATTCCAGTTCAGTGCTAATCCAGGATAGAAATAGGAATTGTTCTTGGGATCGAGTGTGGAAGACCAGTCATTTCGTCCCTGCAGTTCCAGATAGAGTTCATCTTTATAAGAAAGTGTAGCAGATCCCATCATACTATAGGTCACTCTTGATCCATAATCATTGGTTCTCACCCGGCCTCTGTTGCCATAATCCGGCCAGTCGGTACTATTATCCAAATTCCAAAAGTCAGGATATGTCAAATTACCATAAGTAGATACACCCAGGTTGTTGTAACCTTCTTTTTTATACTCTCCGCCAATAAATGCCAATACATTGATGTCGTTAAATGTCTGGTCATAATTTAAAAAAGCACGGTAGTTTTCCACCAGGTTATTATCCCTGCTGTAAGCATAGCTACCACCCTTGGTTACCGGTTGGTATTGTGTTATTGGATCTTTAGTGGTATATGCAATATCCGTATAATCCAAACCGGCTTGCCCTACGAAATATAAGTTTTTCGTGAAGTTTAAGGTAGTTCGTATAGAACCGATATAGTGGAACTTGGCGTCTAAATGACTATTCTCATATTGCTGCCACAAGATATTCATTAAATAAACCGGTGAAAATTGTCCCGGCCAGCCGAGACCTTCACTATCGAATTTTGAACCATCCGGGTTCTTATACATATCTTCAATGGCAGTGAACGGATAATCCCGGTTGATTCCCCAGGCTACCAGGTCCTGGATATTGGGATACCTGTTGTGGGTATTGATATTGTATAAGTTTGAATTGATCTCGAAAGTTGCGAAATCTGAAGCTTTCATTTTACCGCTGAAACTCAACACGTCTTTCTTTTGATAGTAGTTATCCAGAATACCTTCATAGTCATAATGCGTATAGGCAACCCGCATATTTCCTTTATCGTTCGCACCTGAAATGGCTACCGTAGCGTTGTCGGTACTACCGGTACGGAAAAGACCGATAAAATTATCCGGATATGCCTGATATGGTCTAACAATGCTATCCAAAAACATGATTGGCGTGCTGTTGTCAAATTTAGGTCCGAAGTTATATCGGGATTTAATGATATCCCGAACCTGATTACCATTCGGATCCGTGGTATAGGCCATGTCGTACTCATTTGTACCTGAACCGTATTCATTCTGGAAATCGATATAAGAATGCGGCTTGTTCCAGGTGTGTTCCAGGTTCACATTAACCCCAAGGCCCCTGGTTTTTTTACCTTTTTTGGTGGTGATCAACACGACACCATTGGCTCCTTCACCTCCATAAAGTACCGAGGCTTTCGCACCCTTCAAAATTTCCACTGACTCGATATCCTCTGGATTGATGTCATTGATGCCTGAACCGTAGTCAAATGAATTCAACGGATCATACCCCCTTGATGCCATATTACTGCCTTCATCATGAATTGGAATACCATCAACGACGAACAGTGGTCTCGTATTCGCAGATGATTCAAGTCCGGCTGCACCCCTGATTTTGATGTCAACAGCTCCTGTAGGTCCGGCAGCACCCATTGTTACGCCAACACCGGCGGCTTTACCATACATATTCATCAGTGGATTGACCGTATTTCCTGTTGCAGTAATTTCCTTGCTGGATAATGTGCTAATGGAATAACCCAATGACTTCTTGTCTCTTTCAATGCCCAAAGCAGTAACCACTACTTCACCTAATTGGGTCAAATCAGGATCCAGGACTACATCGATCGAGGTTCGTCCGTTTACGGCAATTTCCTGAGAAATATAGCCCACCGAACTAATCTCCAATGTAGCGTTTGGGGCAACATCAATTTTAAAATTACCATCGATATCAGTAATGGTACCATGGCTTGTCCCTTTTTCAAGAATATTGACACCCGGTAAAGATTCCCCGGTATCCTGACCGGTGATGTGGCCGGTAACTGTTGAAGTTTGTAATATAACCTCCACCGCTTTTTCTTTCCCATCAGCCTTGGCTTTGGTGACATTAATATTATTGTTCACCTGTCTGAAGGTAACATTGGCTTTCTGAGAAACCTCTTCCAATACATCTGCCACTGATTTATTCTCGGTATTGATTGAAACTTTTGACATGCCATTCAGTTCTTTGCCATTATAGACAAAACTGAATCCGGTCTTTTGTTCAACCGCCTTAAACAAATCAATTAAATTGGCATTCTGCAAATCGAGACTAATGTAAACGTCCCGAATACTCTGCACTTTCGAATTCTCATCACTGGCCATCGCCGATGAGAAAAGCATACACGCTACAATTAATCCGACCATAGACAATTGCACTGTTGCTCTGACTGTTTGTACAATTTTAAAACCCATATTCATTGTATTTAAAATGAAACAATGTTTAAATCTATTAGATATAAAAATTCATGTTTGGTCCGGAAAAATCCGGAAATAGCACAAGTGCTAATAATTTCTTTATTCCTTTACATAGGCACATTATTTTTAAAATGAACGACAACTTCCTTATCATTTAATTCATAGTTGAACCTGGCTGTATAGCTCAGGCTAAGCAGAACATTGGTCAGGTATTCATTATCAAACTTGCCGGAGATCACAACATTGTTGTTTTCGGGCTCATTGAGGACCCGAAAATTCACTCCATACCAGTTTTCCAACCGATTAAAAACGTCTGACAATGGTGTATTATCAAATATGATGACCCCATCTTTCCAGGCGATAGCATCCGCTTTGTCGAAAGATTTTTTTTGCAATTCTTTAGAATTCCTGATGTAATCAGCCGCCTGGCCCGGCAAAAGCAACAGGGTTTCCTGCGCGTTCTTTTCGACAGTTTCAATTTTGACCTTACCCCTGACTAAACTTACGATCACCTCTCCTTCTTCAGTGAAGGATTTTACATTGAAAGCAGTGCCCAGAGCCGTGGTGATCACATCTCCGGATTGTACTTTGAAAGGTCTCAGAGAATCTTTTTTCACCTCAAAATAAGCTTCGCCAACCAAAGTGATGTCTCTTTCCAGATGGAATTCTGACGGGTAAGAAATGGTACTGGCGGCATTTAAATAGACAATCGACCCATCTGGTAAAAAGACCTTGGATTTTTGTCCCTTTGGATTTGTCTTCTCAATGATCGTGACTTTCTGATCATTGGTTGTTCTCTCGCGATCAGCATTTCTGATGATCAATATGGAGAGAACGGCCATAAAAATGAATACCGCTGCCAGCTTAACAAAAAAAGTAATATTATTTTTACCTGGACCTTTTTGCGTGGAGTTTGAATTGATCGGATAGACCTTTGCCGTATGTGGTTCTGAATTTTCCTTTTCTCCTATTTTTCGATTGATGTTATGCCAAAGTGTTTCTTTCTTTTCCTCCTTCAGATCATAGTCCCTAAAACGAAGCGCCTCAATCATCTTCCTGGCCTCTTCTACAACATCTTCCTTTTCCGGATGATGCAAAAGCCATTTCTCCCAGAAATAATTCAATTCAGGATTGGGTTGCCGCACCCATTGCCTGAATCGTTTATCTTGCAAAAAATCTTCCGGTTCGAAATTAGAATAAGACATAACAACGATTAATTATCATACCAGAGCCAACTTTCAATTTTTTTCCACTATGACTTTCTAATTTTTTTTAATTCGGAGCTGGATAAATTCAGATGCCAGGGTAAGTGCTGTTTAAAATGCAGGAATATTAATCTGGCATTTTGACAATTATGGATCATAGTAACCTGAATGCCAATATTTTGTGAATTGACACTTTAGCAGAAAAGGTACCGGTCTATTTCATGACGATTGCCAGTTGCGAACGCAGATTTTTGTAAGCTTTGGAGGCGGTATTATATACATATTTGATATCAAGCTCTAAAACACGTGATATTTCCTCATATCCCAACGACTGATAAAATTTGAGATATAATATTTCCTTTTGTCGTCCGGTAAAATGATCCAGCGTTTCCCGCACAAATCTGATTTTTTCCTGTTCTTCCTGCTGCCGTATTATCACTTCCTGAATTGATTCAGTCATTCCATAGTTTCTGTCATCCCAAAGAAATGCTTCAGGCCGAATTTTACGAAGCTTTTTCAATTTTTTTAATAATGCCCTACGAAGTGATTTGAAGAGGTAGGTTTTTATGGAATGTACTTCCGAGAGGTGTGATTTGGAATTCCACAGGTTCACAAATAATTCCTGAATGGCATCCTCTACCAGGGTTTCATCTCCAACAATATGCCGGCCATAATTGTATAAAAAATCAACATAATTGTTGTAAATAAATGCAAAAGCCCTGCGGTCTCCATTTTTAAAATTTGACCAGACCAATTCATCTCGCGGATTTTCTTCACCTTCAAATGTGTTAACTTTTTCCGAAAGCATTCGCAGACAATATTAAAAAGTTAATAAAAGATATCGGTGTCCAAAATTTCAGGATAAAAGCCTGATACACAAAAAAAATATTTACAGACCTTTACTCCATCACTCCCATTTTACTGCAAAAAACTGCAATACTCTGTCAAATATACTGCAAACTTCCTTAAAATAAAATATATAAACCTGCAAATAATAGTTTGAGCTTTGATTTTTTTTGCTTACGCCGGATGACTTTCTGTATATAAATTGGGACCGTATGCAATTATTGATCAATGTAAAATCCAAATCTATTCCATTCGGGAAATCCGTGATCTTTTCTATTCATCAAAATGGCATTTTCCTTTGGTTAATTCAATAGTCACATATCATTATTAGTTGATATTTTTAATTCAGTTCTTGTCCTGGTCTTCTTATTATTCAAAGATTTTAATTCATGTAAGGATTATACTTCTACACATGGTTTCCAGGAGCATTTGAGGGTATTTAGTTTCTAAAGTATCATGTCTGAACCAACTTTAAATACGGAATATGTAATATTTGGCAATTTATTAATGTCTTAATTTTTTTATTTTATTCTACCTTCAACCCGGGATTGATTTGAGATTTTTTTAACGTTTGTTTGACTATGAGATTTTTTGTTATCGCTTTTTTAGCATTTTCTACAAACCTGGTTGTTGCTCAAGATAATATTTCATTAATCAACTCCGGCTCGGTCATCAAAACCGCCATGGAGATGCACGACAGACAGGAATATGACTCAGCCATTGCAGCTTATCTAACCATCCCGGCAAGTGACACCAATTATGTATGGATGCTTTCGGAATTGATGTTCAGTTATTTGTCCTCCGGTCAGAATGAAAAAGCCATTGCCACCGCCCGGGAAGCGTTGCAATTCCAGTCCCAATACAAAGCACACATCATGATCGGATTGGGAAATGCGTATGATAACATCGGAGAAACGGATAAAGCAATTGAAATTTACAAACAAGCTTTGCTTGAATTTCCTTTTGACTATTTACTCCACTTCAACCTCGGGATCAGTTATTTTAAAAAAGGGATGACTGCCGAAGCGATTCAATGTCTGCAACACGCCCTGAAAATCAATCCATTTCATGCCGGCAGTCACGAGGCCCTTGGAAAAATCATGATTTTACAGGGAATGAAGACCAAAGCATTGCTCAGCCTGGAAACATATCTCACGCTTGCGCCCTCCAACAATACCATTCTGGTACTGCTTGAAAATATGTTAGACGGGGCCGTGACTGACGAGGGTTCTCTTGTGCCAACTGAATCAAACGCAGCTTTTCATGAACTGGACCAGATCATACGGTCCAAAGCTGCACTCGATCATCGGTTTAAACCCAATGTGGAATTCAATGCTTCAATTGTTCGACAAACGGAACTTATACTGGAAGAATTAAAATTCAATCCCCGGGATTCGGATTTTTGGATGCAGTATTATGTGCCTTTTTATAAAGACATTTACCGGGAAGGCTTGCTGGAACCTTTTACCTACTATCTACTGACATCGGTCAACAACGACAAGATCAACAATTGGCTGGAGGACCATCAAAAGGAATTACAAAAAATGTATGCCCTCGCCAATCAAGATCTAAAAAAAGCAAGAGCACTCAGAACAGTGAAGACAAGCAATGGCAATGTAGAGACGTATACCTGCTGGTATTTTGATTCCAATCGTTTCAATGCGCTTGGGAATAAAGATTCCAAAGGCAATCCCGTTGGTGAATGGCAGTATTTTTATGAAAATGGTCAACTGCAGGCAAAGGGAATATATAGTGCAAAAAGTGAGAAAAATGGTCTTTGGGTTTATTTTTATAACAGTGGCCAGGTTAAAAAAGAAGAAAATTATGATGAGAACGGCAATCTGTCCGGAGAGACCATCAACTATGCTGAAGATGGAGCCAGAACGAACGTCATTCCTTTCCAGGACGATAAAATCAACGGCACCGTAAAACTATACTACGCATGTGGTGCTATAAAAGAAGAAATACCTTTTAATAATGACTTAAGAGAAGGTGATGGCAAGGCCTGCTATGCAGACGGGCAGATCAAGGTAAATTATCGTCTGACCAATGATCATTTCGATGGTCCATATAAGATCTATTTTCCGGATGGCAGCATCAAGGAAGAAGACGTTTACAAACAAGGCCAACTGGAAGGTCCATTCGTTTCCTATTTCATGAATGGTCAAATAGAACAACAGGGTACTTACGTCAATGGATCAGCGGAAGGTGAGTGGGTATCTTATTTTGAAAGCGGTCACAAGGATTTTTATGGTAATTTCAAAAACAACCATAAAATTGGTGTGTGGACCACTTACCATGAAAATGGAATGATCAGGGAAATCCAGCATTTAGATGACAATGGAAAAAATATTGGAACAACGGAATATTATGATGATGATGGGATTTTATATTTTACCAACACCTATCAAAATGATACCCTCACCGGATACCAATATTTTGATAAACAAGGGCAAATATTATCAGAGGCGCAAGATGAACACGGCAACTTTAAGGTAAGTGCTTACTTTCCCAATGGCTCGTTGAATTATGAAGGAGTCTATAAAAATGGCGTTGAAAGTGGGGATTTTACTTTTTACCATCTCAACGGAAATAAAAAATATACCATCCATATCGAACATGGAAAATGGCAGGGGCCATATCTGGAATATTATGAAACCGGAGAAATTAGCCTCACTGCCAACTATACTGACAATGACCTGGATGGATACTATCGCGAATTTTTTAAAAATGGAAAGGTCAAAGAAGAAGGCTGGTATGCAGAGGGGCAACGCCAGCAAACCTGGAATTCCTATAATGCTATGGGTATACGAACAGAACAGGATTATTATCTCAACAACCAGTTGGACGGTGTGGTGACTACAGGTACATCCCGCGGAGAAAAGTTGATGCAGAGCCGGTATAAAGCCGGTAAAATCACTGAATTACAACAATATGACAGCCTGGGAAATATCACTAAAACATTGAAATTCGATCATGGCAATGGCCCGTTTGAATATTTTTATCCAACGGGGAAAATTCGGTTTGAAACTACCCTGTTTTGTGGCGATTTTTCAAAAGATTTCGTTTGGCGTAGTAAGACTGGGGCTATTACCACCCGGTCACAAGTAAAATATGGAGAAAAAAATGGTGCATACAAAGCTTACTATGATTCGGGCGAACTGAAATTGGATGGAAATTATGCCAACGATGAGGAAACCGGTTTATGGAAATGGTACTTCAAATCGGGACAGTTGGAGACCACCGGCTATTATAAAGCCGGAGAAAAAGACAGCACCTGGACAGACTATTTTGAAAATGGACAAAAACAATCCATCAGTAACTTTAAAACGGATGAACGATCTGGTCTAACCTCCTACTACGACCCGATGGGAAAATTAATGATCGAAAAAACATACTATAATGATCTGATCGTCAGTTATCGTTATCAATTGCCGGGAGGAAAATGGTCGGAGCCTGTGTTATTAAATCATGGCACCGGCAAAATTGTCGCTTACTATGACAATGGCAAAAGATCAATGGAACAGAATTATTACAACGGGTTACTCGACGGTGAACAAAAATACTATTTTTCCAATGGCCAGGTATTTAAGCAATTCACCATGCATCACGGTGAATCGGAAGGAAAAAGCCTGGAATATTATGTGAATGGAAAAATAAAAAAAGAACAAAATTACCAGTTTGATGAATTAAACGGCGTTGTGAAGGAATATTACAATAATGGAAAACTGAAAGAAGTCAGCCATTATTTTATGGGCGATCAGGAAGGAGATCAGTTGACTTATGATGAAAATGGCCGATTAAAGGATAAGAAATATTATTGGGGTGGAACGGAATATTAAACTGAAATACAAAGCTTATATGACAATCCTTGGTTTTCTCATGATTGTCATAATTTGGAGTGAGGCAGCATACGCCAATGGGACAGGAGATGTCGAATTTGAAAAGATCAGGGCGCAATACCCCACGGAACTTGCTGTATTTTTAAAATACGATGAGGCCCTGGATATCAGCATAGTTGATGATTCATTGGTATTACACTCAAACATCGACGAAGAGATGTTGCACCTCAATGATCAATCGTCCATGTTTGCAAAAAACCAGATATATACTTCCCATTTTCTAAAAGTTTCCAATATATCCGCAAGTACGCTAATACCAGACAAGAAACGCTTTCGGGAATATGCAGTCAGTGATTTCAAGGAAAGTTATGATAAAAATTCCAGCTCTTTTTATGACGATACCAAATACCTCAATTTTGTATTCCCCGCGGTACAACCGGGAGCAAAGACCGTATTGAAATATACCGAACAAATCACTGATCCAAGATTTATATCTACCTACTTTTTTTCTTCTTATGTTCCCATCATCAGCGCAAAATATGTGGTCACTTCAGACGAGGGAGTGAACCTCAAATTTTATTATTTCAACAAGGCGGATCAACTTGTTGCCCATACCGAAGTACACAAAAATGGAAGGGTGATTCATACCTTCACCTACAAGAACTGCCCTAAATTTACTTATGAAAAAAATTCACCGGACATTAGATATGTGGCACCTCATATTATTTGTGTGGTGCAAAACTATAAAACCAGTGCGGGTCAGCTCAAAAATGTATTGGCTTCCACTGATGATCTGTATGCCTGGTATACACAATTCATTCAAGGTTTAAAAAATCACGATGACCCCAATCTTCATGAAATTGTACATAATCTTATACAGCAAAATGATCCGGATACCGTTAAGGTCAGGAAAATTTTTTATTGGGTCCAAAGCAATATTAAATACATTGCCTTTGAAGAAGGAATGCGTGGATTGATCCCGCACGATGGTGGTTATGTGTGCAACAAACGATATGGCGACTGCAAAGACATGGCTAGCATTTTGGTGAATATGCTGCATATGGCTGGAGTGGAGGCCTATTTTACCTGGGTTGGCACACGCGATCTTCCTTATCGTTACACAGAAATTCCTTCACCCGCTGTTGACAACCACATGATCGCCACTTATTTTAACGGGACAAAAAACATTTTTCTGGATGCCACCGCACAATACGAACCCTATGGGCTGCCATCATCAATGATCCAGGGCAAAGAAGTGCTTATCGCCAAAGATGATAAACTTTACCAGATCGACACAGTACCGGTGGTCCCCAAAGAAGATAACATTATGTCCGACTCGTCCGCCTTCTGGCTAGATGGCAATGTAGTAGACGGACAAGGCAAAATGGCGCTCACTGGTTACGCCAAGGTATTTAATGCCTATAAATTAGGGACCACAGACCAACTGAGTATCGACAAGTATGTAACCAAATTGCTGGGTCGTGGCAGTAACAAATTTTTTGTGGACCAATATGACGTCAATAATGTGAATGAATTTGATCAGCCAATCACCATTGATTATCAGTATCACACTGAAGACTATTTTCGGAAAATAGGTGATGACATCTACATTAATCTCAACCTCGATAAATCCTTTGACAACTATCTGATCGACGTGGATAAAAGACAATATCCATTGGAAAATAAATACAAATACATCAACCGGAATGTGGCCGAGTTCAAACTGCCACCAAATTACTCCATTGGCTATTTGCCCAAAGATGAACAATTCGAAAACGATGTTTTTGGTTTTTCCATTCATTACAAAGCAGCAGGCAATAAAATTCTGATCAATAAAGATTTTTATGTGAAATATCTGATCATGCCACTGGATAAAGTCGCACAATGGAACGAGGCAATCAAAAATCTGAGCGCCGCCTATCGGGAAGTTTTAGTCCTGAAGAAAAATACTGCGGCCGATAAATGAAGTATTCATTAAAAATGAGTGGGCCGTTTTGTCCCGCGAAAAATCAAAGAAACCAAAATGTGAATGGTGACATTAGTACATAAAGGTCTTTTAAATATGTCAAAAACCCAGCTTTTAGAATTTCCCTTTAAAAGCGTGAATTTTTTTAAACGAATTTTTAAGCATTAATCTCCAATAAGCGATGAGAATATATTTTGCATTTATCATGGTTTTCCTGTCCGGCACTATAGCCTTTGCTGCCAATTATGAAAAGTATGACTGGGAGCCCAACAGAAAGCCAATCACACTCAGCGCTGAAGAACAAAACATACCTTTGCTCGTCCTCAAACACTACATCAGTTATGAATATATTTATGAGGGGGCAGATAAGGACCTCTATATTTACCTGACCGAGCACAAAATAATAAAGGCCAACAACCACGAAGCCATAGAAAAAAGCAATAAGATCTCAATTCCAATGGCCGACGCCGTGGAACTGGTGAATATCAAAGCCCGTTCTCTCAATCCGGACGGCAAGGTCGTCGAAGTAGACCAAAACAACATCAAGGAGATCAAAGATGAAGAAACCGACAAAGGCTTTAAGATATTTGCTATTGAAGGCGCCGAAGTGGGTAGTGAAATTGAATTTCTCTATACCAAAAAGATCGACGCCAATTACTTCGGCCGTGTTGTCTTTCAAAATAATGTCCCGGTAAAAAATTCCACTTTTAGATTGATCTGTCCTGAAAACCTTCAATTCACCTTTAAGAGTTATAACGGCATGTCTGAAGTTCAGGAGAAAGACACAATTAACGGAAAGCGGTTTTATGAGGCCGATGCGGATTTGGTCCCGGCATTGCATCAGGAAAAGTTTTCATCCTACGATAACAATTTGCAACGGGTGGAATTCAAGCTAACCTACAATTCCTTTCAAGGGAAAGGTCGATTGCTGACCTGGGCGGATGCTGCCAAAAGGATCTATGATGGCGTATGTGCCTTTGACAAAGAGGAGTTGAAGGCCTCAGAAAAAATATTGAAGGAAATAAAACTCAATGACTATAATACGGAAACCGAAAAAGCAGGGGCCATCGAGGATTATATCAAAACGAATTATTATCAGCAAAAAGATGCTCCCGATGCCGCCGAAAATTTAACCTTTATCCTGAAAAACCGCTATGGCAATGAACGCGGTATCACACGTTTATACTGTGCCTTATTGCAGCAGGCAAACATACCCTACGAGTTGGCGCTTACATCGAGTCGAAACGACATACATTTTGATGGGGCGTTCGAATCATGGAATTATTTATCGAATTATTTAATCTATTTTCCAGACATCAACCAATACCTCGGACCAAACAATTTTGAATTACGTTTTGGGATGATCCCACCCGAGTTTACGGAAACAGATGCCTTATTCATAAAACCGGCTAAAATACGTGATTTTGAAGTGGGGCTGGCTGATATAAAACACATCCCGGCGGTTCCGTACAATATCAATTTCGATAACCTGAATATAAAAGTGCAATTTGACCAGGATTTCACCAATACCTCTGTTGACCTCGAAAGAAACTTTGGAGGATACAATGCCGGCTATACAAGAAACATTTATCCAATGCTGGAGGAAGACAAGAAAAAGGCATTTTTAGAGGATATGGTAAAATATTTCGCTCCTGACGCAGCCATCGAAAAACTGGAAATTTCCAATGAGCAAAACACTTTTGCCAATCGCAATAAACCATTCGTCGTCGATGCCGCATTCAAAGCACCATCCTTCATCGAAAGTGCCGGCAATATCATTTTATTCAATATCGGGGAGATTATCGGACCTCAAACTGAATTATATCAGGAGGAACAACGCAAAACAAGGGTCGAAAATGATTTCAACCGGGAATATGTCCGGAAAATACAAGTCATTATTCCCAATGGATACCACATCAAAAATCCGGAAGATCTGAATATGGACATTTATGCCGTCAATCAGGATGAAAGGGTCTATAGTTTTACCTCATCTTACACTTTAGAAAGCCAAACTTTAAATGTCACCATTGACGAATACTATAAGAAGATTTATTACCCCATCGATAAATTCGAGGACTTCAGAAAAGTGGTCAATGCAGCGGCAGATTGGAATAAAATTACCCTTGTTCTGGCAAAGAACTGACCCATTAAAGCCAGTAAAATCCGGCAACTATTGGCTTTTATCCCCATTTTCAAAACAATGCATTGTAGTAGGCAAAGATCGCCCTGATGTCGTCGCGATTATTGAAATTAAGATGATGTGATTTGATGTATTTCGACATCATCGCGGATTTTTCACCAAAGTACTTCATATTGTCTTTAACCCGATGTCTCAATTCCCAAATCTTCCCGTCTTTGAGGATATAATAATCTTCCTTTACCACCAGTTTGCTTTCTTTTCGACCCATATCCAAAGCAGGTACGTAATTCGGTTCAATCAATTCTGATTTGCTGAGCGCGTACGCATTGATCCTTCCTTCCTGGATCAATTCCAAAAAACCAAGTAAAGGTACGTTATCGCCGAATTTGAAATTACTGGTATTGATAAACGATCCTGCGAAAGGAGGGCCGCGACAAAGAAACCAACTCAAAATGATCTATTTTGTCATATGGGCAAGCTTTCACAACATCGTCCACCATGACTTCCACATAATTGTTCATCACATTGAAACGCATTTGATAATTTTTGATAACACTACTGATTCGACCAAATAAATGGTGCCGTCTTGCCAATTTTGATTATAGTAAACGGTTCCTATGACTCCCGAAGGGGCCGGTCTAACTTCATTCAATATCCGCGCTGGATTCACATTGGCATCGATGAGTGCATTTTCCTGATTTAGTGAGGTTTCCTGGGCATTGGCTAAATTAAAAGCCCATAAAAATATAATAGAAAACCAGACGGTTATTGTTTTCCATTTCGACCATTTTATTCCTCTGCAATATAAAACCCTCCGGAGCACTGATGTTAACTTACCACTGGCCCGGAGGGTTAAAATTAGTGTAAATTGATTTATTGCGGTGTTAACACGACATCTCCGCGGTCACCATATGGATTAATCCAACTAATGTTCACCGTGCCATCGCTATTTAATGTTCCCGAGATCGTAAATGGATCATCGGACTGATCAGTATCTCCGCGGTCACTGATTTCCGTTCCACAAAGATTTACGTTCCCCGGAGGTGCATCAGTCTCCATATATATCCGGATCAGGATAAAGGCCGAAAGACATATCGTCAATATGATACTCTCCGGGTCTTACTTCAGTGATGGTGATCACGCTTTGCAAGTCAGTATATTCCATGTCTTTTCCGCCGCTCCCGTCACCGGTAAAACCATTGGCTACTGCGTCGTAAACACCAGCCAAACCAGTGGAGGTACAGGTCACCACGGTCACATCATACGATTCCGTAGAAGACTTGCGATAAGGGATCTCCTTGCCAAACCAATTGACCGGTTCCTGTCCATCATAAAGTGTAACTGAAATTGTCAAATCAGATTCTGCCTCAATATCGGCCCTGATGGTCACATTCGCCTTTATTTCACCACTGGTCATTCCTTTCACGGCATTGAGTGATGCTTCATCAACCATGGCAGTGCCAAGTGTATCACTCAATGATACCGCTACCGAATCGATGCCTCCCTGACAATCAATCACATTCAGGGTTAACGCAATGGTTTGATTCGCGCCTATAAAATTGCCATCGGATGGTGTCTCGATTACATCACCACCGGCAGATAATTTAAAGATAGGACCATCTTTTGGCCTGGGTGGATTGGCATCCTGGTAGTCATCAACACAAGAGCCAATCACAGATGCAACCAGGATGAATAATGAAATATAAATTAAGTTCTTCATATTCTTTTTTTTTATGATCCTTAAATTTTTTGTAGTGTGAGAGTAGACGTTCCAAACGATCCTGCGGCAACCGTATGCTTGAGATTAAGGGTGATGATCCCGGAACAGGAGAATACAAATCCTCCTCCTTCTACACTACCGGTTCCATATTCTTCTGTACCGGTGTACCAGTACCATTCCCACGCAGGTTGTTTGGCAACAGTCGCAATTCCGGTACCGGCATCAACCAATACTTCCACATCGTAAGGACCTCTGTCATCATTTCTAAATTTGCTATACATCCCTTTCACGATAACTCCGGTACCATCGGCATTGGCCACCACATCAATTTGATCACCCGGACTCCAATCTGCCCAGCCATCATACACCACCTCATATGTTCCCACTGCATCTGCCGCAATAAATGGACAACTGACATAAGCGGTAAAACCAACACTAAAACTCGTGGTTGAAGCACTGTTTACAATATTGGGGGTTACATTGATCGTTTTTTGCGGTGTACCCTGCAACACTGAATCCGGGAATACCATGCCGTTAGTAAGGGTCGTTACATTATGGATTTCAAACCGGTCTCCACCACCAAGGTCATCGATACCATTCGGCAAACCAAATTTGTCGGCCAGGAACTGGGAGGTGAATTCCACATTTCTAATGGCGCCATTATTGGCATCGAAATCAGACTGTGTCCAGCGCATCAATTCCACTTCATCGGAGGTGGTATTATTGGCAAAATTGTAATACACGCCACTGAGCACTACCGACTGAAGGTTGTTGTTTTCTGAGAAAAGAGAAAACTGTAGTTTGGCATTCGGAATATCAGCAGCATTCAGTGACGAATAATCAGGATCCACCTGAATGCGCACATTGGCTGCTTCAATAAAATCCGGGAATCGACTCCCATCCTGGTCCTGGCAGGAAATAAATGCAAACACAACCCCCAGGACTGCTAATATTAAAAATATATTTAAGTTCTTCATCGCTCTATCATTTATTAATTAACATCCCAAAAAACCCTGAATGATGTAATATTCTTTTGTCTCGGGGCATTTTTATTTACTTCCAGATCATTTGTTTTCCATGGGTATGACAGCGGGTAGTCTCTGGATTGGACAGTTACATTCAAATTGTCTGTGTTGCCGTCCTGAAGTACCGGATATCCGGTGCGTCTGTAATCATTGTAAGAATCAATGCCGTAACCATAACTGGCAATCCATTTTTGGGTGATGATATGACGCAATTTTTCATCATTATTTCCGGCATCATATTTGGCCATCACGGCAGAAATGTATTGGTCAATGACCGATTGGTCAAGTTCGGGTGCGCCGGCATTGGACGCCACTTCATTCACCTTATCAAAAGAGGCCTGCATGGCTTGCTGAAAAAGTGCTCCGGCATCTTCGCTGGTTACTCCTTGAAGAGCTAGTTCTGCTTCAATATATAACCTGGAGAAATAAGTCAATATACGTTGTGGAGTATCTCCCGGGCCATTAAAATTGGCAATACCTCCGTTACCATCATCAAACCGGCCTCCCATAGGATAAAGGCCGGCCACGGTTTGTGAGGAAGACTGATCAAATCCTTCGTTGGGATCGATGTTAAATGAAAACATGTAAATGGAAACGAAAGGTCCGTCTTTATAAGCCGTGGGGTTCTCAGCACCCTGTCCCGGAGCTAATTGATTATAGAAATAATATGGAATGCGCGGATCTTCAATGCCATCATAAGGATTTCCTTCTACCGGGAAAAATGTATCCTTCCCTTTCATGATCTCGTAGAAATACGGGTTGATATAAAAATAAGCCCCACCCGGCGTGTATTCTTCCTGATATCCCGGGTTCCTGGTCATCGGAGATACGGAAGTGCCATAAGGAAATTCGAAATCATCGCCAGGACCAATGAGCATACTTTTATCAGCCAACAAACTGTTGACATCGGATGAAACATCCTTGGTC
Organism: uncultured Cytophagales bacterium; assembly: GCA_963711495.1. Classification (GTDB taxonomy): domain Bacteria; phylum Bacteroidota; class Bacteroidia; order Cytophagales; family Cyclobacteriaceae; genus CAVQEK01. The sequence continues at coordinate 1,819,923 of CAVQEK010000004.1, read as the reverse complement.
AATCTTATTTGATTGTAGAGTTTTAATTTCAACGTACGGGCAAATTTTTTCCAATTGTTAACATCGCCACCATAGATGATATCATCCACGCCCGGAGTCAGGTTGGATTCTTTGTTTAAATTTGCAATCCCTTCATCGATCATGGCGAACACCTGATTATAAATATCAGCCCCTTTATCATATTTGGGAGCGCGTACCTCTGCACCCAAATTTGCTTCAGAAAAGGGAACATCGCCCCAGATATCAACCAACACGCTAAATACATAGGCTTTTATGATTTGAGCAATGCCCACATAATGCCAATCTTCACTTCCTTCATTTTCAGTACCTATCCTTATGATCTCCCTTACGTCGGTCAACAATCGTTCATACATAATGTTCCAAGGCGTTTCCACCTCGAAATCGGTCCCTTTCAAATCATAAAATTGATGGGTTGGTCCACGCTGAAACATTTGTTGTGATAACGCTGAAGTATAACCGGAGAGTCCGCCAACCGAAGTACCCACAGCACCTGCCATATCTACTTCAACTGTGGGAAGCAACTGCGTAATAGGCACTGTTGTCGGGTTGTTGGGATCATTGTTAATATCTAAAAAATCACTCGTACAACCACCAAGCACAAACAGGAGTGCAACAAGGGCAGTCGATAATATATATTTTATTTTCATCGCTTTCATTGTTAGAATGTTACACTAAGGTTAACCGCAAATCTCCTGGTGGTCGGTGTCGCACTATATTCAATTCCCTGAATATTGGTGTTGCTAAATTGATTCACCTCCGGGTCAAAATTGGTGTATTTCGGAACGTTCGGTGCGAAATACCACAGATTTCTACCAGTCAGGGATATTGAAGCGCGGCCAAACGGTGTTTTTTCCAGTAAAACTTCGGGTAACTCGTAGCCAAGTGTTAGTTCGCGTAACCGGTATACGGTGCCATCAAACACGTTCCACTCATCCGCCGTATTAATTGCAAAGGTTTCCCCAAAATACAATGTATTGACCTCCACCATGGTCTGGTTTGGAATTTCATTGCCGGCGTCATCTTTAATCGGTTCGAAAGTATTGGGGTCACCATAATAACCAGGGATGATCTGATCAATCTCCCGATCCCCATTGAACTTCGTAACGCCCCTGCCCAGCATGGAAAGAATGGTGTTGGAATAAAAATCACCACCTTGCCTCCAGTCAAAGACCGCTGTCAATCTTACACCTTTATAGGAAAAAGTATTGGTGATGCCCACAATAAAATCGGGATTCGGATTGCCAATAATGGCCGGATTAGGATCCCTGATCAATTGGCCATTGGAAGGGTCAATCAACAAATTTCCATTTTGGTCCCGCACGTCAACCGAGCCTTTTAAAAGCCCGTATTCCTGACCTGCTCTCAATACTGCTGACACTGAACCAGCAAAGTAATTACCGCCCGTCACCGTGATTTCATCAACACCATCAGCTAATTTTTCTACCGTATTTTTATTATGGGTAAATGTTCCGAAAATATTCCATCGGAAACCAGTGGAGGTGATAACAGGTGTTACATCAAGTCCGATTTCTACTCCTTTATTTCTTACTTCACCGAAATTAGTCAACAATTGGTCAAAACCTGTGCTCACCGGTAAAGTAACCGGAGCAATCTGGTCACGGCTAATTTTATCATAATAGGTGAAATTAATGCCTATGCGATTGTTGAAGAAGTAAATATCCGTTCCAGCTTCAATCTCTTCCGTTCTTTCGGGTTTCAAATTGGGGTCGCGTTCCTGGTCGCTGAGTGTAGCCCCCGGTACCGTTGCACCTCCTGTTTGGGTAAACGGAAGATCTGCCGTCGGTTGCGGACTCGTCGAATAGGTATCATTAACTAAATAGACCGGCCTCAACAAGTAAGGATCAGTATCATTGCCAACCTGTGACCAGGCGCCTCGCAATTTCCATGAACTGATAATATTCGATTCCCATCCCAGGGCGTCATTTAAAATGAGAGAACCCGTAATTGCGGGATAAAAATAGCTTCTATTCGCTTTTGGCAAAGTCGATGACCAGTCATTTCTACCTGTTAAACCGAGAAACGCCCAGTCTTTATAACCAAGGCTAACATCACCAAAAAGACCCCAAAGCCTTCTCCGGCTATATTCACCTCCAAATGGCACCACATTGTTGGTATTATCCAGGTCATCGATATTGAAGACTACATAAGTTTTTCCCTGGACTGCCTGACCATCATCCGTTCTCTGGTTCACGTTCTGTCCAACGACAGCCCTTAAATTGAGATCTTCTGTCAGGTTCTTATTAAAGGTCACCAGCAAATTAGATTCAAGCTGTTCCCAGGTAACATCATAGGTCGTTACCCGGCCAACCCCTTCAGCGCCTGTTGAGCCAGGCCGGATAAAATCCTTTTGCCGTTCGTTATAGGTATCATAACCGAGTTTATAACTCACATTCAGCCAATCGGTAATATCATATCCAACATGAACATTGGCTGTAATCCTGTTCACATTATCCCTGAAACCCACATTTTCATAAGACCAATAAGGATTATCAGCCTGACCTCTGCCGACCATAAATACAGAGCCCAGATCCACCGGATTTTGGTAAGGTTGACCCTGTACATCCCAGTTCCTGCCAAGATACAAAGCCCGGGCAAATGCCGACTGATTGTTAGATCCGGAAGCCCCCACACCGCTCTGAACAGCATCCTGAGTTGTTTTTATGTAGGATACTGTACCTCCCACATTAAATCCATTGGCCAATTGTGTATTTCCACCAACACTGATATTTGTTCGGTTGAAACTTGTATTGGGCACATAACCTTTTTGATCGGTGTTTGAAAAAGTCACTGATAATGCCGAATTTTCATTGCCACCATTGATGGTTATGGAATTGTCTACAATCTGCCCGGTACGGAAGAGATCCTTTACATTGTCAGGATAAGCCCGATACGGAACCATGGTTCCCCAGTATTTTTCCATGCCAGGTATTCCATCATACCAATGCGGTATGGAATCCAGGTTAGCATAGGGTTTGGTCCCAATAAAAGGAGCACCCCAGGAACCGTTTGCTTGTTGATATGCAAAGTTGGTGCCGGTGCCATAAGTATTCTGATAATCCGGTAAATTGGCAATATTTTCAACGGCAAAAGAGCCATTGTAGGTCATTTCCAGACCTTTTTTAGACGCTTTGGCGTTACCGGATTTTGTGGTGATCAGGATCACACCATTGGCCGCCCTGGAACCATACAATGTAGCAGCGGCCGCACCTTTCAAAACGGTGATCGACTGAATGTTATTCGGGTCGAGGTCGGCTATTCTACTTCCATAGGCCGATCCATCACTCAAACCAGAAAATATTCGATTGCTACTATTATCAAATGGAATGCCGTCCACAACAAACAAAGGTTGATTATTACCCAGCAAAGAAGAATTACCACGAATGGTAATACGGGTAGCGCTGCCCGGTGCACCGCTGGAACCTGTGATATCAACGCCGGGCACTTTACCCTGCAGGGCCCTCAATGCATCAGGTTCTGCCACCTGTTGGACTTCATCGCCATTCACATTTTCTACGGAATAACCCAATGCTTTCTTTTCCCGCTCGATACCCTGGGCTGTAACAACGATTTCTGTCAGCTCTTTCACATTGGGTTCCATAACGACGTTAACCACCGCTCTGCTGCCAATTTCAACATTCTGGGTACTCATGCCAATATAGCTGAATACCAGTGTTCCGCCCTCCTGTGGAACATTGATTTTATAGTTACCTTCAATATCGGTGATGGTTCCTACCGTAGTGCCTTTGAGCACCACATTTACACCAGGAATAGGTGAACTGTCCTCCGACGTAGTCACTTTTCCGGTTACAACACGCTCTTGTGCATACGCTCCAATAAGTATAGTGCACATCAACATGATCAGAAAATGTACTTTGTGTTTCATAAATCAGACTTTAAAGGTTAGAAATAGTATCTGATAAATTTCCGTCCCATACATATTACCATAGAGTGCCGTTACAATTGTAACGCAATCTCAAATATTTTGGAATATTAGGGTAGACGAAAATATTTAATAATCAAATGTGGACACTATTCGGATAATTGTATATCCCCCAAAATGGGTGATTTTTTAATTCGATTGATATAGTAATTAAAAATAAACAATCAAATATTATCCTTAGCTTGCTGACACAGTTAACGTTATGCCAGCGGCAATCCTTTAATTCGAAATTTAAATATCTGATATTTGAATCAATTCAAAAATGATCAAAATCATGTTTATGGACATTAAACAATATAATTGGCTCCAGCTTTGAAAATAACTGATCATTGGCACAGGTACATGACAACATGGTTTTTTATTATCGCTGATAAGTTCAGTAAAAAAATCTCAACTCAAATTATCCCGGTCAAATAAAGTATTTAGATTTGACAATTTAATATGATATTGAACCAAAGCTTAAATTGTTTTGAAAATATCCAGTGAAATCGTTAAAAAATGTAAAATGATCAAGGCCAAGCGAGTCGTGTTTTCAAAATATTACAAATGACATCCAGGGGTTACTGAAAATTGAAACTTAGATAAATTTATTCTTTCGGGCTACTTCCAGAGCATCCGCTTTGGAGTTTACATGTAACTTAAAGTAAATGTTTTTAATATGCGATTTTACAGTCTCTTTGTGTATGAACAATTCATCAGCGATCACCGTATAACTTTTCCCTCTGGACAACAATTCCAACACTTCGGTTTCTCTGGGTGTGAGTGGTGAGTTATGGTTTTTTTGAAACGACTCAACCACCATTCTCGCAATTTTACTGCTCATTGGAGCTCCGCCGGATTTCACTTCCTCAATGGCATCAAGCAACTTAGTGAGATTCACATTTTTAGTAATATAACCGGATGCACCTGCACACAATGCATCAAATACCATTTCACCATCCTCATGAACAGTAATTACAATGATATGGATTTGAGGATTTATTTTTTTTATGCGTTGTATACCTTCTATTCCACTTATTCCGGGCAGGTCCAGATCCATCAGTATTATTTCCGGGCGATCTTTTTCGAGATTCCGGATTGCATCTTCACAAGTAATGTAACTTCCTACCACGTCATATTCGTTGATGCTATTTATCAGCAATTTAAATCCATCGCGTACCACGTCATTATCTTCGATAATTTCAATTTTGCTCATTTTGATTCAGGGGTTAAATCCAAATAGTCTAATAAGAAATTTACACATTTCTATCACCCAATATGTGGTATTCCCAATTAATCTAAAATTTCTTTTATGCCACCGATATATCTAAAGTGATGAATGGTCAATAACAATTTATAACCTAATTTGGGTTAATTCTGCCGGTGTTCGTTGATATTCTGCCCGATTGCGCAGATAAACATTATCTTAAATCAAAATTATCAATCAGAATCAACCTGTTAATATCCGTTATTTACTTGGTATAATTCAACTATTGATGGTGTTCCTTTTGTTCTTTTCAAAATATAAGCGTCGGTTTTTCTAGGCTGAATTTAATGTTTTATAGGCCAAACCCATGGATAATTACAAAATTCCACCATGATGCCTGAATAATAAAAAATGTAAAATCCCTTAGTATAGGGGATTACCTTAGCCATTTAAAATCTTGAACTTTGGAATTCAGTTAAGGGTTAGCAATCTTCCCAACGCGAGTAGAATCCTCTTCATATCCTCTTCACATGTTGGGAAGATTTTTTTTATCGATTCAAAACCAGACATCTCAAATATTTTCCGGGCAATACAGAATCAGTAACTTAGCGATCACTAATTTACCGCTCATGAAAATTGCTATAGTTGGTGTAGGTCATGTCGGCTCAACCATTGCCTATACATTGATATTGAAAGATCTTGCTGATGAAATTGTATTAATCGATCAATCTCCTGAAAAAGCCAACAGTGATGCCCATGATCTCACACACGCCCAATCATTTACTGATCATATTATTCCGGTCAAAGCCGGAAATATTATGGCTTCAAAAAATTCTGATGTTATTATTATTACCGCTTCCACGCCCTGGAAACCCCAATATAATTCCCGGTTTGACCTCGGACCGGAAAATCTGTTGATCTTCAAAAATCTCATCCCCCAAATAGCACGAATCAATCCTAAAGGGGTGATGATCATTGTTTCCAATCCGTTGGATGTGATGACTTATTTTGCCATCAGGTTTTCAGGATTTAAACCAGGCAGAGTATTGGGTGTAGGCACATTAATAGACAGTGCCCGGTTTCGAAAAATGTTATCCGAAAAATATGACATCCACCCCGATGATATCAGGGCTTACGTTTTAGGAGAACATGGCCAGACACAATTTCCCGCCCTGAGCATCGCATTTGCCGGAGGTGAAAAAATATCGGATGCATCGAGCTGTCGTGAATTACTGGAACAATCAGAAACCACAGCCAATGAGATTGTCAGAGGCAAGGGGTATACGAATTTTGCCATCGCCATGGCCACTTCGTTGATCGTCGAAAGCATTTATCACGATGAGAATCGCACCATGCCCATCAGTACACTAATGGAAAATTATCTGAATGAAGACAATGTTTGTTTATCAGTGCCGGTGGTAGTAGGCCGTACAGGAATCAAAAAAGTACTGCATCCAATACTCGATCCACTGGAATTAAAAGCATTTCATGACTCCGCGGCGGTAGTCCGTGGAGAAATTAACAAATTAAAAAAACTGTTATAGAAATGGCTTGAGACGTATTCGAATATACTTCACATGGATATCATCGAAAAGAGATTTAAACTCAACACCAGAAATACCACCCTGAACCAGGAACTGCTCGGCGGCCTCACCACTTTTTTAACGATGTCATATATCGTGGTGGTTAATCCGGCCATGTTGAGTACAACCGGTATGGACCGCGGTGCCCTGGTGACGATTACCTGCCTGGCTGCCAGCTTCGGCACCTTGCTGGCCGGATTTTGGGCTAATGTTCCTTTTGCCATGGCCCCGGGCATGGGGCTCAATGCATATTTCACTTATTCGCTGGTGATTGGCAAAGGTGTCGACTGGCAAACGGCCCTGGGTGTTGTTTTTCTGTCCGGTGTCTTTTTCTTGTTGCTCACTTTAATTGGTGTTCGTGAGAAAATTGTGAAAGGGATCCCTGAAATGCTGCGACTCTCTGTATCGGCTGGCATCGGATTGTTTCTGGCTTTTATCGGATTTAGAAATTTAAACCTTGTTGTAGCCGACCAGGCCACACTGGTTAAACTGGGTCATTTTGGAAATGAAACACTTCTTGGTCTGCTGGGGCTGGTAATTATTTCTTTTTTGGAAATCAAAAAAATCCGGGGTTCTTTGCTTATAGGGATTTTGATAATTGTAGCGATAGCCTGGTTGGCCGGCTTGGTGGATATGCCTGCCCAAATAATTGCTACACCTCCATCTATTGCACCTGTGGCATTGAAATTGGATATTTTAAATGCATTGAGTTTGTCATTGTCCGGAGCAATTTTTTCTTTCATGTTTGTTGATTTATTCGATTCGATCGGCACCATTCTGGCATGTTCATATGAAGCAGGTATGGTAGAAAAAGACGGCAGCATCCGCAGTCTCGACAAATTACTGAAGGCAGACGCCCTGGCAACAATTTTTGGCGCCTTGATTGGAACAAGTACCACCACAACTTTCGTTGAATCGGCCTCGGGTATTGCAGAAGGTGCAAGAACCGGTTTGGCATCAATTGTCACAGGAGGTTTATTTTTGATCGTAATGTTTTTCTCTCCGCTGATTCTGGTGATCCCTCAATATGCCACGGCGCCAGCATTGATCATTGTAGGCGTTTACATGTTTAAAAACATAAAATCCATTGATTTCACTGAATTCGTGGTCGGTATCCCCTCTTTTCTCACCATTATCATCATGCCATTTACCAGTATCAGCACCGGAATATCTTTTGGATTTAGCGCGTATTTGATCCTTGCAATCGTTACTGGCAAACAAAAACCCTCGGCAATTACCTGGATAGTAGGACTGCTTTCTATGCTCAACCTCGCTATTGGGAGCTTCTGAACCTCAGACCATTAATCCCAATCTGCGCGACAAATCCGATTGAAAAATATTGGCGGGATCGTACTTTTTCTTGATTTCCAACCATGGCTCATGTTCGGGATACATCTTTTTGAACATGGCTTCATCCAACATGCCATCTTTCCCCAGATATATTCTTCCGCCTGAATCGTAAACCATTTGGTCCAGTTCTTTGGTGAATGATCTCAACCTACGGTTAATCGGAAAATCAATGGCAAAGGTGTATCCCTCCATCGGAAATGAAAGCAACCTGGATTTTTTGCCAAATTTCTTCAACACATTCAAAAATGGCACACAACCACTCGAGGCGATTTTCTTCATGATTCGCTCAATATTCTGGCGGCCATTATCCATAGGAACCACAAACTGATATTGGATAAATCCCTTTTCCCCATATCCACGGTTCCAATTATTGATCATATCCAGGGGATAGAAGAAATTATCATAATGAGAAATTCCCGTTCCCCCACGTTGCTTGATATCCAATACTTTATTAAGTATAGCCACGGAAGCTGAGTTCAATGTAAATCCCGGCAGATAAAACGGCACATTAAGTTTCGGCTTCCCGGAAACCAAAAGCGGAACTTTCCGAAGACCTTCAGGCAGATCATCGATGGTTGCCATGTTTCCAAGATTCAATACGCCCTTGCCCAATTTTTTACCGGTAGCCAGTGAGTCAACCCAGGCAACTGAATAATTGTACTGGTCGTTGGATAATTCAAATTGATCCAACAGATGGCCGAGGTCGCGGATTGCAATTGATTTTTGTTTGAAATAAGTAGTCTGGATTTTACGCAATCTGATTCTTGCAGAAAGAATAAACCCTAACAAACCCAGCCCTCCAAATGTGGCCCATAAAAGATCGGGGTTTTCCTGCCTGCTGGCGTTAACAATTTCTCCATTGGCCAGCATTATTTTCATGTCAATCACACAATTCACAAATGTGCCATCAACATGATGCGCTTTACCGTGAACATCATTGGCAATGCATCCGCCGACCGTGACAAATTTTGTCCCTGGTGTGATCATCGGGAACCACCCACGCGGTCCAAAAACACGGATAATGTCGTCCAGGGATACCCCTGATTCACACTCGAGTATTCCCTTTTCTTCATCAAAATTCAAAAAATGATTATACCAAATATTATTCACAACATAACCTTCTGCATTGGTAGCCTGGTCAGCATAACTTCTGCCCAGTCCGCGTGGGATAATGTTAGAAAATTCCAGACTTGAAGTGATATCATCTTCATTTCTCGCGAAACCTTCTTTACAGTTTGAATGAGGAATATTTCCCCACCCCGATAAAACCTGATCTTGAAAATTCATTCGTTTAAAAAATAGTGCGTTGGATTTTAATGCAAATTAAAAAATATGAATTTAGAAAGAAAATATTGAAATTTATTTATCAAAAAACCAGTGAATACCCATAGCATGCATCAATCGAATACGGTATCTCCTTCCTGGGTTTTAGACAATCGAAACATCATTTCGATCTGAGAACGGGTATTTCGCGCTAAAGAAAGTTCCGGCAATTTGTCAATGTCAAAAAAATCTACTTCCAGCGTCTCCAGGCCCGTTTTCATTTCTCCACCTCGTTCCGTACATAAAAAAAATATTTTATAAACATGATAGAGATCTGGAGGATGAGGATGACATTTTTTATCCAAAACTGCCAGCAGTCGTTCCGCCTTCACCTCCAGGCCAGCTTCTTCGAATACTTCCTTTTGCACCACTTCAGAAGCAGTAAGGTTAACATCCGCCCATCCTCCGGGCAGGGCCCAGCAACTGTCGATGGATTCCTTTACCATCAATATTTTATCTTCGCGCAATATCACGCCGCGCACATCCACTTTGGGGGTGAGGTAGCCTTTTTCCAGGTTGAAAATATGGTCGAGCCGATCCATGCTCAAGTCACTGAAGTCTGCCAAAATATTTTTTGAAAGATCCATGATCTGTTCATATCGCTCCAGATCATACTTGTCTCTGGAGAAAGTTAATCCAGCCTGGGCAATCGACTGGAGTTGTTTTGCTACTTCGAGCCATTTATACTTCATATCTCAAACCTTATTCTCCTGGAAAAGTAGTAATAAATAGAACAATTTGCCGAATATTTTAGCTATTAGAAGGAAATTTGACGTTAAATCTTTATTATAGTGAAAATGGTTTGATATGATCCACGAAATAAAACAAATACCAGAAAAAGCAGAGAAAATCTATTATTCCACACGCAATATTGCTCTGCCGCTATATGTCCCCTACTTAGGCATGGGATCTTCCTTTTTTGCCACGTTAGCATTGTACTATCAGGGGATTCCTATTCAACCTTTTACGGCTTCCGAATACTACCAATATCTATCCGGAAAAAAGGTAAAAGATATTGCAGTACTTATTTCGCAGTCAGGGAGAAGCAGTGAGGTATTGTGGTGCCGTGAACTTTTTAGGAAATTTTATGTGATCACCAATGAACTCAAAAGCCCGCTATGCGTGACCACAAAATTGGAAAGGGTTTTTCCACTTCTTGCCGGTAAGGAAGAGTATTCCTCCACAAAAACATATATGAATACCCTGATCACCTTATATAACGGTCTGAAAATCGATCCCTATGGTGCTGTCAATATCCTTCAAGACAAAATGGATATTTATGAAAAATGGGGCATGGAAACGGCTGAACAAATTTATGACATGATCGTCAAGGATCGATATAAAGGCGCTTACATAATCGGAAACGGGCCCAATATTGCTACGGCAAGCCAGGCGGGACTAATTTTAAGTGAAAGCACCAAATATCCATTCATCGGGATGTCGGCCCCTGAATATGACCACGGCCATAAAGAAACGGCAAAGGACAGTGTAGTGATTGTGATCAAAACCGAAGGATCTGTCACCAAACGCACCAATAAACTTTTTGAGATCGTTGAAAATGCCGGCGCCAAGGTATTTTACGTGGAAGAAAAAGATGTAGAAGAGAGACTTTCTCCCATTACGGCCATTATTCCGATTAATTTCATGGCGTATTATCTGGCCCGTTTATTAAAAATATCCAAACCTTTCGCTGTTGGCAACAAAGTGACTGAGGTGGAAAAATAAATATTTTGGAATACAAAAATTTACTGCCGGGTTTTTTATAATAAGATGTCCGGGGCAACTTTTAAACTTGTTGAATAATTCAATGCATGAATTAAATTGAATATTTCCGAAAGAACTTGCCAAGAAATATTCTGGCAGTATCGATCCTAAATCTTATATCTTGTAAATTCAAACCTCAACACAGCATGTTGTTGCTGGAAAAATCAGATGGACTGCGATGGAGCAATTGGATCCGGAAGTATTTTTAATAAAAACACAGAACATCATTAAAGTGGATGTGCGATCGCCTGAGGAATATCAAAAGGGCCATATTGTGGATGCTCTTAATGTCCCACTATTTTCTGATCATGAACGTGCTGAAGTGGGTACGGCCTACAAACAAATGGGACGCGAGACGGCAATAGAACTGGGTTTGAAAATCGTTGGGCCAAAAATGGCTGAACTGGCCAAGAAGGCAAAATCATTAGCGCTGACCAATAAATTGGGTGTGTATTGCTGGCGGGGTGGCATGCGCAGTGAAAAAATGGCCTGGCTGTTTAATCTGGTAGGCATAGAAACTTATATTTTAAAAGGCGGTTACAAAGCATACCGACGATTGTTGTTAAATGACTTTGTCAATATTCCGAAATTGATCGTATTGCAGGGGCCAACCGGAAGTGGAAAAACCGCGATTTTGTATGCAATGAAACAATGCGGAGAACAGATCATCGATCTTGAATTTCTGGCCAATCATCGCGGATCAGCTTTTGGTGGCATCGGCCTTGACGAACAACCTACCACTGCTCAATTTCAAAATAATATTCACCACGCCTTTACGAAACTCGATTTCAAAAAACGGATATGGATTGAAGGCGAAAGTCTCAATATTGGTAAAGTTTACCTTCCCGAAACTTTGTGGACCACCATGAATCGAGCTGATGTAATTGAAATTAATATTGACAAAAAAACAAGAGCAGGCAGATTGGTAGAAGAATACGGGCAATATTCTCATGACGAACTGGCGGAATCCATAGTTCGGATCGATCGTCGTTTAGGCGGTAAAAATGTAAATCAAATGCTCGAACTGCTGGATTTAGGGAAACTTTTCGAAGTGGCTATTTTACTGCTTGAATATTATGATAAAGGATATGCAATGAGCAAAATGAAATATAAAAAACCGGCTATTGCTGCCGTACATTCAACCACAGGTGATCCCGGGATCAATGCAAACCTGTTGATTAAAAAGGCCAATGCACTAAATCTATAATGAATGGAAACCATTAAACTCACCAGATATTCTCATGGTGCCGGCTGTGGGTGTAAAATATCTCCGAAAGTGCTTACTGAAATATTGCGCACAGATCATCCTGTAACCTTTGATCCCCGCTTACTGGTTGGTAATGATACACGGGATGATGCGGCCGTTTATGCCCTGGATGATGATACCGTGATCATCAGTACTACTGATTTTTTTATGCCCATTGTCGACGATCCATTCGATTTTGGCGGGATCGCCTCCGTGAATGCCATAAGTGACGTATATGCCATGGGCGGTACACCTTTGATGGCGATTTCGATTTTGGGCTGGCCGATCAATACTATAGATCCAGCGGTAGCACGTTTGGTGTTGGAAGGGGCCAGAGATATTTGCAACCGGGCTGGAATTCCATTGGCCGGAGGACACAGCATAGATGCACCGGAACCCATTTTTGGTTTGGCAGTGACAGGCCGAGCACACATAAACCATATAAAAACCAACGACAAGGCAAAAATCGGACATGAACTTTACCTCACCAAACCACTGGGCATTGGTATATTGACGACTGCTCAGAAAAAAGGCATCCTTCAAGCGGAGGACTTCCAAAACGTACGAGCTATCATGTTAACCCTCAATCAAGCCGGCCAGGACTTTGGCCGGTTATCCGCTGTTTCTGCCATGACCGATGTAACCGGATTTGGACTACTGGGTCATCTTGTTGAAATGTGCGAGGGGAGTCATCTCACTGCCGAGATTTTTTTTGACAGGGTCCCTAAAATCAAAAACATTGAATATTATATTGAGCAAAATTCCCTGCCTGGCGGAACCAATCGAAATTTTGACAGCTACGGGGATAAAATTAGTCCGTTATCAACGCTGCAAAAAGCTATTCTTTGTGATCCTCAAACCAGTGGGGGACTGCTCGTCGCAGTCGATCCAAAAGAACGAGCGCAATTCATTGCAACCTGCGACAAATATAGCATCACCGCCGAACCTTTTGGCCAACTGACCAAAGATGGAGATCACCTCATCAAGTGTATATTAACCAACAAAAAATCACGATTTTTCCAGCGCCTGCAACCGTTGCAGTAATGGCGGATGGGAATAGTGCACAAACACATAAGCCGGATGCGGAAAGAGATTGCTGAGGTTACTGACAGAAAGTGTTTTTAAGGCTTTCTGCAAATATTCTCCGCTGTATGTCTTCCGTGCAAATGCGTCCGCCTCGTATTCATTTTTCCGACTGAGCATATTCATAAACAAACCGATAAAATGAGAAATCGGAGAGTACAAAACTCCAAAGGCTAGTAAATTGAGGTGTATCGCCATTTGTTGTCCACCCAGCGCTGCCGATAACTGTGGACTAAAAATCATCAAAGACATAATAAACAGGGTGATGCCGGTCTGGGCTACAGACAAAAAATATCCGCCAATAATATGCTTCTTCTTATAGTGCCCTACTTCATGGGCCAAAATAGCGACCAATTCTTCATTGCTATGATTTTCCATCAAGGTATCATACAGTACTATTTTCTTTTTTCTGCCTATCCCGCTGAAAAAAGCATTGCTTTTACTGGATCGCTTGGAACCATCGATCACAAATATGTTATCGAGCGGAAATTTCACTTTTTTGCTGTATTCCTCAATGGCCGTCTTTAGTTCACCATCAGCCAAAGGTGTAAGTTTATTGAACAACGGCACGATGAGTGAAGTGTAAAACATATTGATGAAAAGGATAAAAAGCGAAATCACTATCCAAAAATAGATCCAGAAACTGTGTCCAAAATACTGGATAAGAAACAATAAAATGTACAATACGATACCGCCAATGAGCGCGGTCAGCAGATATCCTTTTAACTTATCAAAGATAAATGTCTTCGGTGTGGTTTTATTGAAACCAAATTTTTCCTCAATCACAAAAGTGTCGTAAATCTGAAAAGGGATGTTAATAAGGTCAGAAAGCAGAAAAAGCGACCCGAAAAAGACCAGCGATAGCCAAATGTCTGTCGATATATACTGGCGTAAGAATGCATCGAACCAGCCGAAAAATCCCGTAGCAAACAAAATAAAAATGAGCACAAAACTGAGGGTGGAAGTAAACGAGCCAAACCGTGTATTCGCACGAAAATAGTCGATGGATTTTTTATATTTTTCCGCATCGTAAATGCCTTTTACTTCATCAGGTAATTCAGTTTTGAGGTGCCTTAAATTTAACCATTCCAGAATCCTTTCAAGGATGAAATCAAATGTAATGATGATTAACAGAATGATCAGAATTGTTCCCGGTTCCATGCTTTCAGTTTTAAGAATGCGAAAATAGAGGGCTGGATTCCGAATTCAAAATAAAAAGTTGAAAACTAAATCACTGTCATATTCATAGATTGTGGAATAAAACTGAATTGCACCTGCTCCTGTCCTATCTTCACAGCATAGCGTTGTACCTGGTCTTTCTGGTTAATATTGACCATCCGGATTTTCAAAGACCAACAAATTCAGATCAGGCCGGCTGGTCCTGATGAATTGAGCTTTCTGTTTAATGAAATGGCTGAAATGCTGCAGCAGATAATTTGCTTGTAATAGAAAATATTACGACGCATCTCACCCTGGTTTTGCAGCCGCTTTTTACACAAAGTAGCGCCTCCGGCATGGACCAATAAAAAGATATCGGTCTCATTCAAAAAAATCATAAGAAAACCAGTTAAGCCGAAAGCAATTTAAAATATGCTATTTATAGGACAAAATCCCCCAAAGAGTTTAATTTCGGATCGGATTTAACTAAATTTTAACCCACAATTAAACCATCAACCCACGAAATAAATCTTTGTCTATTTGTATGAATATCTTCCGCCGCCTCTCGCTTCTATTGATTTTATCCATGTTTGCAGGACCCATTTTCGCGCAACGATCGGGGTGGATGCCTACTTCTGGTAAACTCTTGACTTCCTGGGCAAAAAACATCGATCCCGATCATATTCACGATGAATATCCCAGACCCACCCTGGTCAGGAAGGAATGGAAAAACCTCAACGGAATGTGGCAATTTACCGTAACGGATAAAGACGCTCCCAGACCCGATAAATACGACGGCAATATTTTAGTCCCGTTTCCAGTGGAATCTGCTCTTTCGGGTGTCGGCATCCGGATCGATCAGGATCACAAGATCTGGTATAAAAGGAAATTCTTCGTCCCGGACTCCTGGTCATATCGCTATATTTTGCTCCATATCGGTGCTTCTGACTGGGAAACCACGGTGTACATCAATGGAAAAGAAATTGGTCAGCATCGCGGAGGTTATGATCCCTTCACATTTGATATTTCATTTTACCTGAAAGAAAAAGGAATGCAGGAAATGGAGATCTCCGTATGGGACCCTACCGATCAGTATCACCAACCAAGGGGTAAACAAAGCAGCAATCCAAAAGGAATATGGTATACTCCGGTGAGCGGGATATGGCAGACCATCTGGATTGAACCGGTAAACTGGGCTGCCATCAAAGATTTAAAAATTACACCCGACATAGATCATCAGAAGGTCCATTTTAATTTTGAAAATTATAATGCCATGCCCAAGGATTCCATTAAGCTCCAAATCTTGGATGATACTCAGATCGTTTCTCAATTTTCTTCTCCGGCAGAAAAAAACTTTGCTATTGATCTGCCCCAGGCTAAATTATGGTCACCAGACCATCCTTTTCTTTATAAGGTCCATGTAAAACTCGTACGTTCAGATTCTGTTATCGACCAAATTTCCTCCTACTTTGGTATGCGAAAAGTAGAAGTGAAAAATGATAAACATGGTATCAAAAGGATTTTTTTGAACAACCAACCAATTTTCGAACTGGGTTTGCTGGATCAGGGGTGGTGGCCCGGCGGGCTCTATACCGCACCCGATTATAAGGCGTTGGTTTATGACATTGACCAGGCAAAAAATATGGGTTTCAACTTAATTCGGAAACATGTGAAAGTTGAACCCGCTGTGTGGTACGCCCATTGCGACCGGGCAGGAATGCTGGTCTGGCAAGATATGCCAAACAGCGATAAAAACGCCGAGTGGAAAGGACCCAGTGGCATTGACGGCGTGGAAATCAACCGTGAGTTTATTTCTGAGGCTCAATACAAACTGGAATTTGGCGAGATCATAAAGGATCTTTATAATTTCCCATGTATTGTGAACTGGATACCTTTTAATGAAGGTTGGGGCCAGTTTAAAACCGTGGAAATTACCAATTGGGTCAAAACTGAAGATTCCACCAGGCTTGTCGGGGGGCCCAGTGGAGGAAATTACTTTCCCGTGGGTGACACCCGGGATTTTCACCAATATCCGGGACCGGGCATCCCTCCGGGAGATCCAAATAGGGCGCTTGTCCTGGGAGAATTTGGCGGATTGGGCTTGCCGGTGAAAGGCCATCTTTGGCAGGACAAAGAAAACTGGGGATACCGAAAATTCAAAAAACCCAAAGACCTCGAAAATGCCTATCTGCAACTGATCGAGAAGTTAAAACCATTGATAAACGAAGGCCTTTGTGCTGCGGTATATACACAAACAACAGACGTTGAAGGGGAAGTTAACGGCCTGACGACATATGATCGTGAAGTTCTAAAATTCAACCCAAAAAAGGTCAGGAAAGCAAATGAAGAAATCTATGATTATTTCCAATCCCTGGAAAAAAAGAAATAGTTGTTCCTTCTTATTATGGAGATGGCGTATTAATTTCAAAATGTTTCGCTGAATTAACCAGCTTCTGTTATCAATTGACATTGTCACAGAAAGCACGCATCAATCACCATGAAATCGGCATCGCTAATCCACCATACCACGACAGTAATATTTTAAGATTAAATTTAATTTTTACAATCCAACCGTGCTTTAACAATCCGTGAATATTGGTTTTGTGCAGGAAGGTTTTATATTTAGAATCACAATTCATGATACATTGACAAATTTATTTTTTGAATTATACCTCGGTGAGAATACAGTTTCAAAATACTGACTTCCCGTGTGCAATTAATAAGCGAAAATGAAGACTATGAAAATACAGCATCCAAATTTTTCAATTATGAATGGCGTTGAATAGTTTTCTCAGGTATAATTTTTTCTCAATATAGACAAATGATTATTTCACCTAAACATGATACAATAAAATGAAACAACTTACTTCTATTGTCGCATTGACTTGCGTTTTTATGTTGGCCTGTTGCTTTGTGATATTTGGTGCAACCTCCAACGACTTGATATTGAAACTTGGGCTTACAGACCAGCAATGGAGCGTGGTACCCGCACTTTTTTTGTATACGGCATGTGTGGTTCAGTTTTTTATCGGGGCCATCACCGATAAGATCGGGCACAAACCAATAGCTATTATCGGGTTTCTGGTTACCATAGCCAGTATACTATTGATTGATTTTGCTGATTCGCTTACCGCACTTTATGCAGCAGCCTTTTGCCTTGGCATCGGAGCAATGGCACTTAATACCGTAGGGAATACCATACTTCCACAGGTGTTATTTGGTGGAAGTGATCCTGCCAGAGCCAGTAACTTTGGCAATGGTTTCTTCGGTCTCGGTCTTATGGTTACCCCACTAATCATTAAATACACGCCATCTGTTCAATCTGGTCTATGGATACTGGCTGGACTCAACATCATATTTTTGATATTGGCATTGTTATCTGATTATCCCAAGGCCGCGCTGGGTTATAAATTCAAAACCGCTTTTAGCATGCTTGGTCAGGGACCGGTAATCATTGCGGCGCTGGCCTTACTATGCTATATCGGACTGGAAAACTCCATGAGTAACTGGACTTCTCGTCTCATGAACGAACTCTACACGGTTTCCGGCGCTTTGGATCCTGGTAAAAGCGCAGCCACCATACTTTCCCTATTCGGACTATTTATTATGATCGGACGGTTTATCGCATCAGCCATAAAAAATCTTACTGCTATCGGAATTAAAGTATTGATTGTGGCATCGGTTGTTTCGGTAGCGGCGCTTATTACGCTTTATATGGCCAACTCACCATTCATAGCCATCATTGCAGTCATCCTTACTGGTCTCGCTTTTGCTCCCATATTCCCAACCATCGTCGGTGTTACGTTCAGCCAATACCAGCCTCAATATTACGGTTCTATTTTTGGGATCATATTCGCAATCGGTTTGTTTGGTGGTGGTTTTTTCCAAAACCTGATCGGTGCAATGGCCGGTAAGTCGGTGCAATCCGGATTTTTCATCCTGGCTATTACGGCAGCATTGCTGTTAATTGTGGCCCTGGTCATGGGCAAAATGAAAAAACCGGCCAAAGTTTAGGCATTTGCCAATTCTGGTATTTGATAATTTTCCCCAACCATTAAATTGAAATTATATAAAATAATCAGACGGGCCTGTCGGCCCGTTTTTTTTGATTTTGATGAGTGTCATCCAAATATGTATTAAAAATAAATTCCCGGTCAACATCATTTTTCCCAATATCACAGGAAATTAACCACAGATGCTGACCTGGCTTAACAAACATAAAAGCATCATTTTCCCAGGCTATAGCAACCGTTGGAATATTAACTGAATGACTGGACAAATAATCATCTTACAGATTAGCAGGGCAAAAAAACCAGACAATAAACTTTGACTGACTTCTCCTGACCGGTTTACCCCATAGAACCACATAAAAGGATTAACCCTTTTATTTCAATTCTTTTCGGAATTATTTGGATCATTATATTGTTCTTACTATTGATAAGGTAATTTTTTGTAATGTCAAATAACTTTTACCATATACTCCAAAGCGTCATTTTTACTGCCTCACCCAGCATGAGTGGTAAATCATTGCAACCACCTGGCACCATACCTGTTGCTCATATTACTCATAATAGACATCTTTAATAACTCGGAGATGCACACAATCCCCAGACAATTCAAGGTTGAACGGGTGAGGCAGGATGCTTTTTTTAGACTTCTTTTTAACCTTTAAAATAAAAACATAACGGCACTTTGATTCATCAGGGTGCCGTTATGTTTATACCCCAAATCAGTGGCATCAAGAATAAAACCAGCAAGGTAATGATGACAATGGACAATAAATTCATACCAAAACCAGCACGTGCCATCTGACGAATAGAAATGTATCCTGAACTGAAAACAATTGCGTTTGGCGGTGTGGCCACCGGCAACATAAATGCACACGATGCCGACAATGTTGCCACAATCATAAGGCTATACGGGTGAAACCCTATTGCAGTAGCTACCGAGGCCAAAATAGGCAATAATATACTTGCCGTAGCTACGTTGGAAGTGACCTCTGTCAGAAAATTGACCATGGTTGCGACAATCAGGATAACGAAAATCAATTGAATATGTCCAATATCTTTCAATCCGGATCCCATCCAAACTGCCAGGCCGGAAGATTGAAATGCAGATGCTATAGCTAATCCCCCGCCAAAAAGTATTAATATTCCCCACGGCAATTTTCGAGCTGTACGCCAATCCATAATAAATTCACCACTTTTTGATGAAGGTATAAGAAATAAAATTATTGCGCCAAAAATGGCAATGATGGTATCATCTATACCCGGGATTACCTTTGCCAGTAAAAAAGACCTCAAAATCCAGGACAATGCAATGAGCGCAAAAACCACTATTACTTTCTTTTCATCCGTTGTCATTCTGCCCAAATTTTTCAATTCCCGCAATATTTCCTTATGGCTGTTACTATCATGCTTTTTTTGCGCCGGATATACTATTTTGGTTAGGTACAACCAACAAATAAACAATAAAAGGATTGCGATTGGAAGTGCCAGACTCATCCATTTGGCAAAATCGATTTCAGCCTTGAAAATATCTTTAACCACCGCAGAAAGCATGGCATTGGTCGGTGTGCCTATCAATGTACTGATGCCTCCGATTGAAGCAGCATAGGCAATGCCCAACATCAGAGGCAGCCCAAATTGTGTCTCTTCAGCGGAAGGTTCTTCCGAGTCTTCACGTCTGCCAAAATGTCTGGCCACCGCCAATGCGATTGGCAGCATCATGAGGGTGGTTGCTGTATTGGAAATCCACATCGACAACAAAAAAGTCGATACCATAAAACCCAATATTATTCCGTCCGTGTTACCACCAATCCAATAAATGGTTTGCAATGCGATGCGCTTATGAAGATTCCATTTTTCAATGGCCAGGGCAATCACAAATCCGCCCATATACAAGAAGACCATTTTATGGCCATACGCTGCCGTGGTTTCTTCAATACTCAGAGTTTTGGTTGTAGGAAATAAAATGATCGGCAATAGTGAGGTGGCTGGGATTGGGATTGCTTCAGTGATCCACCAAACGGCAATCCAAGCTGTAATGGCCAATACAGATTGTGCTTCTGGCTGAATTGATCCCGGCAGATTCAATGAACGAATGATTAAAAAAATCACGGGTCCGGAGAAAATTGCTAAAAGCTTCTTAAAGCTCATTTCAATCGCATAAATATTATTGGGGAATTGCTATAATCAACAATTCAGATACCACAAACACCATGTAACGGGCTAACCTAAAAATGGAAATAAATCCAGCTATTTCTTCTTCGATCCCTCCACCTTTTTAGAGATGTTGCCCTTTTTGATTTTCTTCGGACGTTTCACCCCGTAACTTCCTTTATTGATTTTTCCTCTTTTGGTTTTTATATCACCTTTTCCCATACATATATTTTGTTGATGATATAGAAAGATTATAATAATTGATGAAAAATGCAAAAAATGGCCAGGAAGCTATTGAATTTGATTTGTTTATATCCTGTCAATTGTATATCATGATGCCTGGCAATAAATTGTCTTTAAATTTTTACGCATTACTTAAAATTTTAAAAATATGGCCAGACCAAATTACAAACTCATCAAAGCTATACGTAATACTGCATTCAAGCTGGGAAATGGTGCGGCTTACCAATGGGGCCATATGGGAAGTTGCAACTGTGGCCATCTTGTACAGGAGATTACCAATTTGAGCAGGGAAAAAATCCATAACATGGCACTTCATCGATACGGTGACTGGAGCGAACAAGCCAATGATTATTGTCCTGCCAGTGGATATCCGTTGGACTCGCTGATCAGTATTATGATAGAAAATGGCCTTGATACGGATGATTTGAAACATCTGGAAAAACTATCTGATAAAACGGTCTTAAATCATTTGCCAGCCCACCGTAAATTTTTACGACATAATGTACGAAGCGATGTCGTCTTGTATTTAAGGACTTGGGCTGATCTTTTGGAAAACACACTTTTGGATCGAATTGATCTCCCTGCCATCAATACACCTGCAGATAAAGTTTTAGATTAAACCACAAAATGTGTAGATGAGCCTTTGGTTTAAAGCAAATTGATATTGCCGTAATGCATAGATAACATCGATGAAAGTGACCACTTAGCATTTGAAGACCCGGAAAGGCAGCTTATTTCCAATGTCAAAACCTGTAGCGTATTTACATTTTGTTAGTATTTTCTTCATGGAACCTTAACATTCGTTGGTTTGCTTTTTACGATAATTGTCTTTATTATTGAAAACTCCCTTCGTTTAAATCATGCCATTAGTGCATGATTTGATATCTTTTTAAGATCACGAAGCTGTATTATTTTTAAACGCTAAAATGTCATAATTATGGGACTATTTGAAGACCTGCGAGCATCAGGAAAAGCGACCAATAGTACAGATTTTGATGCCACTTATGATGATGATTATGACTTCGATTTCGAGGAAGAGGAACCAGATCTTGGAGAAGTGAGTGGATTAAGTACTGTATTGGATTAATAACCCCGAGAAACCGGGGTTTCTTTTTTTATGCGCCAATTATTTCATCTCATTTTCCTTCTACAGAAATTCTGATTAACTTTGCACCGGCAAATCGATACGACCAGCTCCTGTCGAACTCCCCCAGGTCCGGAAGGAAGCAAGGGTAGACGGTTGTAGCGGTGCGATATTCGATTTGCCATTTTTAATTCAGGCCCATCCAAATAACACGTCAAACTATTTTAACAATTACTGGTTCTTTTCATATAATTGTCAGGGCGATGTATATTATAAAGGTTAAAGGCAAAAAGAAAATTCCAAATTATATTCAACTGCGGGATGAAAATTTCATGCTCGTAGGATATTTTAGTTATAAAGAAGGCCAACCTATAAGAAAAATAGATAAATTTGGGCTCGAAGGCAAAGAAGATCAACTTCAAACCATCATAGAAAAATTACCTTACGGAAAACTTCATAAATTGGAGCTTTAAATGTCTTTTACATCCGATCACATCATCCAGGTAAATAATGCCACCATTTTTCAGGACCAAAATTCAGTACTCAATGATATCAATTTTGAAATAGAAAAAGGTGAGCTGGTATTTTTAGTTGGCCGCACAGGAAGTGGGAAATCTTCATTACTCAAAACATTGTATGCCGATCTACCGCTTCGGCAAGGTGAAATAACCGTAGCTGGGTTTGATCTTGGAAAAATAAAAAGAAAAGAAATTCCCCTGCTTAGACGCAAACTCGGGATCATATTTCAGGATTTTCAGCTATTTACCGATCGTACCGTGGCAGAAAACCTGTTTTTTGTAATGAAAGCCACGGGATGGAAGGACCGGGCCAAAATGAAAATGCGACTTACTGAAGTCCTTATGCGTGTAGGCCTGGGATCAGTTGATACCAAAATGCCCCATCAACTTTCGGGAGGTGAACAGCAGCGTGTCGTGATTGCCAGGGCCCTGATCAATGAACCATTAATTCTAATGGCTGACGAACCAACCGGCAATCTCGACCCTGAGGTGAGTGACGGCATTTACAAGTTATTCCTGGAAATCAACCGAAGTGGAACGGCCATCTTCATGGCAACCCACGACCACACACTCATCGGAAATCATCCGGCACGTATACTGAAATGTGAAAAGGGCAAAATAAAGGATTCCAATAAGGAAAAATTTGAATTGACCAACCCTTCCTATTAGACAATTAGTCCGGTAATGTCTCGCTAATCCGCAACTTTCAACGCTACATTCCCATATTTTGCGTCAACAATTATTTTGGCTGAGGCATTGGAAGATCCAATGTAGCCTTTATATTCACTTGAGGTATTGTCCTTTTTTACGGTGGTAAAATTGAAATTGCCTCCGCTTGTACGCAGTTCCCCAAATTTAAGGCCCAATTCCAGCGTAGTGTTTACATTTTTAGGCAAATTGAGCGTAACCGAACTGAAATCATTGGTAAGATCGATCATTGAGAATTGTTGCCCAATTTCATCGATATCCAAACCATTTCCATGTTTTGAATCCAATATGAGCGCATTATTCAATTTACCTACTTTGAGACCCGAAAATTCCAGATTCCCATCAAACCGGTCAATTTCTGCGATCTTAAAATCACCATATTTTCCTTCCAACTGTAGCGCTCCGGTTTTGCCCAACTCCACATTGGAGAATTGACTATCCAATTTTATCTTACCGGCTCCCTGAATATTCAGTTTAGAATATCTGATATCCAGATCCCCGTTGGCAAGAAAGCCAATTTCGCTCTCCCCCTTCCCAAAAGCCAGATGCAGTTCTACTTCACCCGTTAAATTTTCCGATACCAACTGGCCGTATTTCACCGTAAGGTTGAGGTTACCGGAAAGATTTTGCAGATACACATCTCCAAAACTATTTTCAAGTTCTAAAGGACAAGTAGTCGGCATTGAAACCGTATAATCAATACTGAATGAAACATTTCCTTTTACATTGTCGACTTTCGTCTCATAAGCCAGAAAGTCGGTAGGGTTACTATCCGTGATACCGATATTGATCGCATTGAGTACCTCATTAGTTTTTTCCTCATTCCTTGCATTGGCTGTAATTTTAACTACCAAATCCACCTCATTCTTATTCCAGGTATTGATGTGGACCATGCCAAACTTGTTGTTAATCGAGATCTTAGTGGTAGCTGAGACTTTGTAGTTTTTATGGATATTTTTGGAAGTCTCCTGGGCCGCCAGTACCTGACTGGCCAATACGCTAAAAATAACGGCCAGTATCCAGTTATGATATGATGTTTTCATCTTTTCTTTTGTTTTGAATGTCTTTGAGTATGCTGAGTTGTTTGTTGAGGATATCTATTCTGAGTTGCAGATTCATGATCATGGCATCGGCAATTTCACCGGCATTGCCTTTTGGCAATTCTTTTTTAAGTACCGTATACATTGAATCAAGATCGTTGAGTGAATAGAGAAATTCCTTACGCAAATCCGGACGGTCTTTGGTCATTTTTAAAATCTCCGACTTCTTTTCCCGGATCATCGTCGTATAAAATTTTTCTGCTTCATTCAATTGAGGCATAGATGACTCTACTTCAGCCATGGTATCTTTTTCGTTTTTATTGGAATATTTATCATATAAAAGCCATATGCTGGTAAATAGAAAAATAATGGCTGCAGCTTTCCATATTACGGTCAAATATCCTCTGCCGGGTTTATTGTCCCTGAAATGAAGTTCCTTATTGATTCCCGCCCAGACTTTTTCACGAGGCGATTTATCGTCAAATGCTTCTCGATTTTCCCGGATTATTTTTTCCAATCGATCATCCATAGTTAACCTCCTTTTTCAATATTTCTCTCAATTTCCTTTTCGCCCTCAGATATTGTGTTTTTGATGTAGACTCAGATATATTCAGGATTTCAGCTATTTCTCCGTGATCATAACCTTCGAGCAAATACAAAGAAAAAACAATCCGGAATCCTGGTGGTAATTTATCGATGGCCTTTTTGAGGGCATCCAGTTGCAGCACAATTTCATTATCATCATATAATTTATCCTCAACATCCATATGATGGTGATCCAACACAATGAGGTCAATTTGTTTCTTCTTCACGTGACTAATGGCCTGGTTCACAACAATTCTTTTTAACCAGGCACCAAATGAAGCTCTGCCTTCAAAGGTTTGTATATTTTTGAATGCACTAATAAAAGCTTCCTGCAATACATCCTCTGCCTCTTCATAATTGCCTGTAATCCGAAAACAGATATTGAACATAGCCTTGCTATAGCGTTTATAAATTTCATAATGGGCCTTCCGGTCTCCATTTTTACATCGCTCTACCAATTCGATATGAATATCTCTATAGGATCCTTTCAAGGAAAAATTAATTTCTGATCAAAAGACTGTTGAAAATAGTGATGGTTGCATACAAAACATAAAAAAATCACTCCGTGTTGGAGTGATTCGGTTTTTGATCAATGATTTTTGATGGATTGAATCCTATTGCTTCGGCTTATCGGTTTGCGGAGGGTTATCAAGATCTTTTAAGTTTTGCTGAGCCAGAGCAAAATCCGATTGTATTTCCAGCGCTTTTTGAAAATCCTTTCGCGCTTCTTCCTTATTACCATTGGTCTTTTCTACCAAGCCTTGCACATTATATGCTGCCGCTTCCAACGGAACATCCTGCTGTTCCTTGTCATTTTTTGCAAAACTCAATTTCAATTCTTTTGATTTGGGATTTTTGATGATAATGCCAGTATTGGTTTTACACTCTGTATAGCGCCCAACCTCAAACTGGAGTACGGCCACTTGATATAGCACCTGCATATCTTCGGTTTTCAGATACAACGATTCATAGGCATCAATGGCCTTATCACGCAGACCCATGTTTTCATAAGAACCCGCATTTATTCTCAGGGCACCAAGATTTTCCGGGTTTCTTGCCAATAAATCCGCAGAAACAAATAAACTAGAAGCATAAACATTATTATCGAAATAATACGCTGCCAACTGAAGTTTGAGTGAATCGTCGGTTGGATCCATGGCGATCATACTGTACATGGCATTTTTGGCCACTTCGTTGTCATGATATTTACGCCCAAAAATGTATTTCATCTGATACAACTTGTATAACTGAGTATTTTGCACCTCTTTATTTTGGGCTTTTGAAGTTGTAAACGTTATGAATATCAGTGATACCAACAGTAATACTCCTTGAAAAATTCGTTTCATAATCCAATGTTAAAGTTTATCATTTATGTTTTTTAATTATTCCTTTTCGTGCTCCAATTTCCTGCATAAGCTGGAAAGCATCCTCAAAATTATTGCCAATTTTTCCTTCCAGTACCGCTTCTTTTATTTCATCTTTAATCTCTCCAACGATGCGTGAAGGCGGCATTCCAAAAAATTCCATGATCACTTCGCCGCTCACCGGGGGCTGGAAGTTACGCACTTTATCCCTTTCTTCAACTTCTATCAATTTTTTTTCAACTTTATCGAAATTATTCAGATAACGTGTAACTTTTTCACTATTTTTTGAAGTGATATCAGCCCGGCATAAAGTCATCAGGTCTTCCAGATGATCTCCGGCTTCAAAAAGTAATCGCCGGAGTGCGGCATCGGTGATTTCATCACTAACCAATGCTATCGGACGCAAGTGTAAACGAACCAACTTTTGAACATATTTCATTTTTTCATTCAATGGCAGTTTCAGCTTGCGAAAAATATCCGGAACCATCCTGGCTCCAAGTTCTTCATGTCCATGAAAAGTCCAGCCACTTTGTACATCAAATCTCTTGGTTTTGGGTTTAGCTATGTCGTGAAGCAACGCCGCCCATCGCAGCCAGAGATTACTGGAGTATAAAGCAACATTGTCTAAAACTTTGAGGGTATGATAAAAATTATCTTTGTGTCCCTTACCATCAATGTTTTCTACACCATGCAACCTGACCAGTTCAGGGAAAATCAACTCTAAAATTCCTGCCTGAAACATCAACTTAAATCCATAGGACGGACTTGGTGAAAGGATAATTTTGTTGAGTTCATCGGTAATGCGTTCCTGGGAAACAATTTTAAGACGCTCCCGGTGCGCTGTAATTGCCTGAAATGTCTCAGCGTCAATATCGAAATTTAATTGCGCAGCAAATCGAAAGGCCCGCATCATACGTAGAGGATCGTCAGAAAAAGTAATTTCGGGGTCCCTTGGTGTTTTGATCATTTTTCGTTTCAGATCCTTCAACCCATCAAACGGATCAATCAATTCCCCAAAATCCTGATCGTTTAAACTTATCGCCATAGCATTTATGGTGAAATCCCGCCGATTCTGATCATCCTGGAGCGTCCCGTCTTCAACCATAGGCTTTCTCGAATCCCGGCGATAAGATTCTTTTCGGGCACCAACAAACTCAATCTCGTATTCCTTATGCTTTATTTGAGCAGTCCCAAAATTTTTGAATACGGTAAGTGGCACATTGCGACCAAGTAAATTGGCGGTTTTTCGCGCCAAACTAATACCATTTCCAACGCAGACAACATCAATATCTTTGCATGGTCTTTTTAATATCAAATCACGAACATACCCCCCTACGATATAGGTCTCAACTCCGGACGCCGCCTGCTGAACAATATTTAATACTGGTGTTTTATTAATTTTTTCTGCGTAATTCACCCCAATGAAATTAAATTTTAAAGGCCGAGTTAAGCCTGTCTCATGGTAACAGGCTCACCATAAAAAATTTATCCGGATTGCTTATGTAAATCGATGAATAAAAATCTCATGGACGTTTTATTATAAATGAAAAAGCCTCAATTTGGAATTGAGACTCTCGAATTGCCTTAAGTCAACTGCAAATTTAGCATTTAAGATCTTTCCCCGCAAAACGTTTGTAAATATTGCCTTTTGTGACTTCAGCGCCAGAAATATTTTAGTCCAAATTGGATCAAATATTGGTTGGATTGATAAATATCCAAATTTATTCCTGCGATGAATAAATGCTACCGTGATTATTTTCAATAAAATTTTACGAAGCTCTATTTTATTAAGCTTTATGCTTTACCTTTGTATCCCATAAGTTTCATTCTGACCACGTTTTTTTTCTGAACTTATGGGGCAAGTCAAGTATATTTTTGTTACAGGCGGTGTAACTTCTTCACTCGGTAAAGGTATAATTTCAGCGTCTTTAGGCAAATTGCTGTCTGCCAGAGGATTGAGGGTAACCATCCAGAAATTTGATCCTTATATCAATATTGATCCCGGCACGTTGAATCCTTATGAACATGGTGAATGCTATGTTACCGATGATGGCGCTGAGACCGATCTGGATTTGGGACATTACGAACGATTTCTGGATATCAACACCTCTCAGGCCAACAATGTTACTACTGGCAGAATCTATAATAATGTAATTACCAAAGAAAGAGATGGTGATTATTTAGGCAAAACCGTGCAGGTTGTACCGCATATTACCGATGAAATAAAAAGAAATTTTTATTTGTTGGGACAAAATGGGGATTACGACATTATAATCACGGAAATTGGTGGTTCTGTTGGTGATATCGAATCACTGCCATTTATAGAAGCCATGCGTCAAACACGTTGGGATTTGGGCAGGGAAAATTTTTTGGTCATTCACCTCACTCTGATTCCCTATCTCAAGGCTGTTGGAGAACTTAAAACAAAGCCCACACAGCATTCTGTGAAGAAATTATTGGAATCCGGGATCCAGCCGGATATTTTGGTTTGCCGGTCAGAATATCCTATCAATACTGAAATTCGAAAAAAACTGGCACTATTTTGCAATGTGCCGGTGAACTGTGTCATATCAGCACTGGATGCTGAAACAATTTATGATGTGCCCCTGCTCATGAGAAAAGAAAAACTTGATGAGCGGGTATTGGAAAAACTCGAACTTCCCATTATGGAAGAGCCCGGTTTAGATCATTGGAAAGAATTTCTGGGCCGGCTTAAAAACCCTACTAAAGAAGTAAACATTGCTCTTGTTGGAAAATATGTTGAATTGCGCGATGCCTATAAATCCATCGCCGAATCATTTATTCATGCCGGCGCAAAAAATGAATGCCGGGTCAATCTTTCCTGGATCTCTTCAGAAGAAATTGAAAAGGAAAATACAGAACAGTTACTGGCAAATATGGATGGTGTACTGATCGCTCCTGGTTTTGGCGAAAGAGGAATAGAAGGCAAAATTCTCGCGGCGCGATTTGCCAGGGAAAACAAAATTCCATTCTTTGGCATTTGTCTCGGCATGCAATGTGCGGTAATCGAATTTGGACGCAATGTACTTGGATATAAAGATGCCGCTTCAACGGAAATTGATAAAAAGAGTAAGCATCCCATCATCGATTTAATGGAAGAACAAAAGAAAATCAAAAAAAAGGGTGGAACAATGCGGCTCGGTGCTTATTCCTGCAAATTGAAGAAAGGGACCAAAGTACATGATATTTACAGCCAGGAAATGATCAGAGAAAGGCATCGGCATCGCTATGAATTTAACAATGAATATTTGGAAAAATTTGAAACCAATGGTATGGTTGCCGCTGGCATCAATCCGGATTCAAACCTGGTGGAGATCATTGAACTGAAAGACCACCCCTGGTATATTGGTACTCAATTTCACCCGGAATTGAGAAGTCGGGTGGTCAAACCACATCCGCTATTTGTGAGTTTCGTCAGTGCAGCCATTAATTACAGAATTCAAAAAGAGGAAAATTAAATAAAGATCATACCTTTGTAGCCGAAAAAGCAGAGAAGCATAATGGACAAAAATCAAGCACTAGGGTTTGTATTGATGGCCGGGCTTCTGATGGTATATTTTTTCTTTTTTGCACCAAAACCATCAGAAAAGCCCGCACCGATTCAAACCACTGAACAACAAGACACTAGTCAGATTAATGGTAGAGAAGAACCAGCAAAGACCGAGGTAGAAACCAGTAAAAAAGCTGCAACCGCAAATCAGGATACTACCGTGACCGTTGGTGATAATCAACAATTTGGAATATTCAGTTCGGCATTATCCGGAGAAGAAAAGGATGTGACACTTGAAAATGATGTATTGAAAATCACTTTTTCAAGCAAAGGTGGGCTTTATAAAAAAGTGGTTTTAAAAGACTACAAAGATTATCAGAAAAAAGACCCCCTGGTTTTGCTGGATCATCAAAGCAGCGACATTCAGTATCTTGTAAACACACAATATGGTAAAATCGATCTGGCAAAATTAAATTATTCGCAGATCATTGGCCCCACTAAAAACGCTGATACGCTGCAATTAGAATTCCGACTTGATCTCGGTGAAGGGAAATACCTTTCTCAAAAATATATGTTGGGGCCCAATAGCTATGAGTTGAGACAAAAGACTACGCTGGAAGGCCTAAGTGATGTTGTAGATGACAACAATGTATTGTTGGTGTGGAACAATGACCTGAAACGTCATGAAACTGACCTGGAACATAGCAGGAATTACACCACAATGAATTACTATTTGTCGCAGGGATCTTTCGAACACCTCAATCAACGTTCCAAAGACAAACAAACCCACAAGTTTGAACAATCTGTAAGTTGGATATCTTTCAATCAGAAATTTTTTACAACTGGAATAATATTTCCCCAACCAATAAACACTGGTGAAATAGCATCTTCGTATGATCCTAATGATACCCTAACAGTAAAAAGTTGCCAGGCCACAGTACAAATACCGGTTTCCGAGTTTACCGCAAATAATAAACCGTTCCTTTATTATTTTGGTCCCAACAAGTTGAACATCCTGAAAAATGTAACCGCAGGTTTTTCAGATAACCTCAATCTTGGCTGGCCGGTAGTGCGATGGATCAATCGTTATGTAATCATCAGTCTCTTCAATTTCCTTGGCAGTTTCAGCCATAATTATGGCATCATCATCATCATTATGGTGTTTATTATCAAACTGGTACTTTCGCCATTGACTTACAAGTCACATATATCCATGGCCAAAACTAAGGTACTGAAACCGGAGCTTGATAAAATTAAGCAACAATTTGGCGATGACATGCAGAAGGTACAGGCCGAACAAATGAAATTGTACAAGCAAGTCGGTGTAAATCCTTTGAGTGGATGTATACCCATGGTATTGCAGATGCCCATTCTATTTGCCATGTTTCAGTTCATCCCATACGCCATTGAACTGAGGCAAAAGCCATTTCTCTGGGCAAGCGACCTTTCCACGTATGATTCAATCATGCATTTGCCCTTCAGTTTGCCGGGCTATGGAGATCATGTGAGTTTGTTTACGCTTTTAATGACAATATCAACCATATTGTATACTTACGCCAACAGCCAGGCCACCGCATCTGTGCAAGGGCCCATGAAATCGATGCAGTATGTCATGCCGGTTATTTTCTTGTTTGTATTAAATGGATACCCCGCAGGACTCACTTTCTATTATTTTGTTTCTAATATTCTCTCTTTCGCACAAATTGCTATCATTAGAAAATTTGTTGATGACGACAAGATCAAAGCCATTTTGGATGAAAATAGAAGTAAGAACAAGAATAAGAAAAAATCTAAATTTCAACAGCGGTTGGAGGAAGCTATGAAAGCCTCTGAAACAACCAAGAAAAAGAAAGTCCAAAGGTAAAGAACATTTTATGCTTGCTAAAAACCAGAAGAATGATGTCCTCTGGTTTTTTATTTCTATTTACGTTCTTCAACCTCAACACATGAATTCCCAATACTGGGGTTTGATACTATAAAAGTTTTTAAAAGTTAATGCCCCCAGCAAGCGCTCTTCTATAATTCATAATCTGATCTGCAGGTATGAAAACTGCGAAATACCAGGTGCAATTATAAATTGTTTGTTCGACATCAAAGGATTTGGATCCATAAAATTGAGCATGCAATGTTTACCCTAATTATGAATTAAACTTTTATCTTTGCATGGGCTGTGGAGTTTTGAAGTTTATATCTGCCTGTATAAATGGTACTTAAGTTGACTTCAGGACTTTAGACAGATTTGAGTAGATTCAATATTCGAAAGAATCCGTTAATATTGTAAATTCATTTTTTACCATTACTAAGCAAGAATTAGAATTTATGGGTAAAGTAATCGCTATTGCGAATCAAAAAGGTGGTGTAGGCAAGACGACAACAGCAATTAACCTGGCAGCGAGTCTTGCTGCGCTGGAATTTAAAACACTTATTGTGGATGCTGACCCACAGGCAAATTCCACTTCTGGTGTAGGACAAAACCCCAAAGAAATTCGTGATAGTATTTATGAATGTATGGTGGATGGAGTGGAAGCGAATGAATGTATTCTTAAAACCGATATCAACTATTTGTATTTGTTGCCTTCCCATATCGATTTGGTTGGGGCTGAAGTTGAAATGGTAAATATTGAAAGTCGTGAAGAAAAAATGAGGCTCGCCATAGAACCCATCAAACAAGATTATGATTTCATTATCATTGATTGCTCTCCTTCACTGGGACTGATCACCATCAATGCCCTCACAGCCGCCGATTCAGTACTTATCCCAGTTCAGTGCGAATATTTCGCCCTGGAAGGGCTGGGCAAATTACTGAATACCATCAAGATAATTCAGTCAAGATTGAATACCAAGCTGGAAATCGAAGGCATTTTATTGACCATGTACGATGTGCGATTGAGATTATCAAATCAAGTTGTAGAAGAAGTAAAAACGCATTTTCAAAAAATGGTTTTTGAAACATTGATCCCGCGAAATATCAAACTTAGCGAATCTCCAAGTTTCGGCCTTCCAGCCATTGCCCACGATATAGAAAGTAAGGGGGCCATCAGTTATCTCAACCTGGCTCAGGAAGTTGTCGCTAAAAACAAAATGAGCAAATCATCTCACCATGACTGATAGTAAAAAACCAAAACGAAGAAATGCGCTGGGCAGAGGCTTGGGTGCTCTGTTGGAAGATAGTCCTTCTTCTAAAAATGACATCCTTTCATCTGATGTAAAATCGGTAAATGCCATCGATGAAATATCATTAGAATTTATAGAAGTCAACCCATTCCAACCCCGTTCAAAGTTTGATGAAGAATCACTTGCTGAATTGGCAGAATCCATTAGGGTCCAAGGAATAATACAACCCATTACCGTCAGGAAACTGCATGAAAAAAAATACCAGTTGATTTCCGGTGAACGTCGGTTCCATGCGTCAAAACTCGCTGGTTTGGAAGCCATTCCTGCCTACATACGTACGGCCAATGACCAGCAAATGCTCGAAATGGCACTTATTGAAAATATCCAACGCGAGAATCTCAATGCCATTGAAATTGCCCTCAGTTATCAGCGTTTGCTTTCTGAATGTAATTTGCGCCAGGAAGATCTTGGTGACCGTGTAGGTAAAAAAAGATCTACCGTTACCAACTATCTTCGGCTGTTAAAATTACCGCCTGATATCCAGGCCGGTTTGCGGGATGATGCAATATCGATGGGACATGCCCGGGCAATTATCAGTCTTGAAAACATTGAACAACAACTGAATATATACCGGAAAATTTTAAAAGACGGCCTCAGTGTGCGCAAGGTTGAAGAATTGGTCAGGAAAATTCAAGATCGACATCCTGGCCCCGAGGAAAAAACAAACCAGAATAGCCCCGGCGTTCCTTATGAAATCAGGAAAATTCAGGACAAACTTTCCTCACATTTTGGCACCCGGGTCATCATCAGGAATGACCAGGAAAACAAAGGAGATATCAAAATTCCTTATGCTTCACACGAAGACCTCAACAGGATACTGGAAATCCTTGATCTCTAATTTATGACCCGTTGTATTTTCATTTTAACTTTATGTGTTTTTTATTTTTTCGTCACAAACAATTTGTTAGCACAAAAACCGGATACGCTCAATTCCAAGGTCACTGAAATCACTAAGAAAAAAAGACCAAGGGATGAACTTGTACCCGTAGTTCCGGACACATTAGAAGAAAAGCCTAATACTGCAGCCCTGTTTTCTGCAGTATTACCAGGTCTGGGTCAGGTCTACAACAAAAAATACTGGAAACTCCCATTAATATATGGTGGCGGCGTTACATTGGCTTATTTTATCAGTTACAACAACAAATTATATGTCCAGTATCGCAACAGTTTGATTGCCCTCAAAGACCAGGATCCAAGAACTCAACCTATTGATCCTCGCTATGATTTGGCTACTTATGAACGGGTTACTGATTATTGGCGCAGAAACAGAGATTTAGTGATTTTAACTTCTATGTTGATTTATGTGCTGAACATCGTTGATGCCCATGTCGATGCGCACTTGGCTGATTTTAAAATCAGCGATGATCTCACTTTGAGAATGGATCCGTCGGTGGAACAGACGATGTTTTTAACAAATATTGTAGGATTTTCAATAAAACTTAAATTGAACGAATGAGAATTTTAATATTAGGATATGGGAAAATGGGCAAGGCGATTGAAGAAATCGCCGAAGAGCGTGGCCATGAAATCAAATACAAAATAAATATCAACAATACCCAGGCACTGAAATTTATAAATAAAGAGGAAATCGATGTGGCCATTGAATTCAGTCAGCCTGACGCAGCTTTTGACAATATAAAATTTTGTTTGGAACATCATATTCCGGTGGTTTGTGGTACAACTGGTTGGCTCGACCAAAAGAAAGAAGTTGAAACGTTATGTCAAAAACTTGATGGCACATTTCTTCACTCATCAAATTTTAGTTTGGGCGTAAATTTATTTTTCAGGCTCAACAAAATACTTGCTCAAATGATGGGTCAACATCCAAATTATGCGCTGAGTATTACAGAGATCCATCACACTGAAAAAAAAGACAGCCCCAGCGGAACCGCCATCACCCTGGCTGAAGGTATCATTGAAAACAACCTTAGTAAAAAGGGATGGGTAAACAAATTAACAGAAGAAGAGAGCATCATTCCCATCATTTCAAAACGAGAACCAAATGTTCCCGGAATTCATACCATTAAGTATTCCTCAAGCTCTGATGATATCGAAATTAAACACACTGCCCATAGTCGTGCGGGATTTGCCCTTGGTGCCGTGCTGGTAGCAGAATGGATAATTCATGAAAAAGGAGTACGCAGAATGGATGATTTTATGAAATTTTGATCATTGTTGTAAAACTTGTTGTTATTCTCTTAAATTTGGGCGCTCAAAAAACAGTAGACAATGAAATTACCATTTGGCAGGAAGAATGATTCTGATCAAAGCGAACAGAAGGAAAAGAAACAAAAATCAGTAATCAGAGAATGGGCAGATGCAATAATTTTTGCCGTTATCGCGGCAACCATTATCCGCTGGTTATTTCTTGAAGCGTTTACAATTCCCACTCCATCCATGGAAAAAACCCTGCTCGTTGGAGATTTCCTGTTCGTGAGCAAGATTCACTACGGCGCCAGAACACCAATGACGCCACTACAAGTACCACTTACTCATCAGACAATCTGGGGCACCAATATCCCTTCTTACCTTGACTGGATACAATTGCCACAATACCGGTTGCCCGGAATTTCACATGTCAAGCACAATGATGTTGTTGTTTTCAATCATCCGCCGGAATTGCAATATCCGGTGGATCTTAAAACGAACTATATTAAACGCTGCATCGCGTTGCCAGGAGATACATTAAAGGA
Organism: uncultured Cytophagales bacterium; assembly: GCA_963711495.1. GTDB lineage: Bacteria > Bacteroidota > Bacteroidia > Cytophagales > Cyclobacteriaceae > CAVQEK01. The sequence continues at coordinate 1,784,167 of CAVQEK010000004.1, read as the reverse complement.
GATCGATACTCAGGTGTATATTAATGGAATTGCGGCAGATAATCCTCCAAAGATGGAGATGCGTCATTATGTTAAAACCAAAGACGTTATCAATGATCGTGTTTTCAGACAATACGACATTACCGATTATAATTTGAGTGGATCTAATGGTTATATTATTCAGTGCACTGAAGAGACCGCAAAGAAGTTTGCAGCACTGCCTTTTGTGGAAAGTGTTGAACGGGTAAAACTTAATCCTGATTATGTAAATCCACGTGTTTATCCACAATCATCCTTGTTTAAGTGGAATGAAGATTATTATGGGCCGATTTGGATCCCTTCAAAAGGTGTTACCATCAATATCAATGACACCACATTGGCCCTTTATGGTGAGGTGATCCGGGATTATGAACACAATGATAATGTCAAAATTCAAGATAAAAAAATTACGATCGATGGCCAGGAAATACACCAATATACCTTTAAACAAGATTATTATTTTATGATGGGAGACAACAGGCACAATAGTGAGGATTCAAGATTTTGGGGATTTGTACCTAAAGATCATATTGTAGGAAAGGCCCTCTTTATTTGGCTCTCATTGGACAAGAATGAAGGTATACTTCACAAAATTCGTTGGAATAGGTTTTTTATGGGCATTCACTAAAACCGTTCCTGGCAGATTTTTCTTATAATAAAAAATAAGACCTATTTACTATTCGTGTTCCTGACAAAAGTCACATTTTTTCAGGTCTCATTTTTTTATCTTCACATATTGTTAATTTCGATTCTTTAACACGCTGAACAGCGTCCAATAATTTGTTTGGTTAAAAGTTTAATAATTGAGAGATTTATTCTTCAATTTTGTTTATCAATTAAGGATGGAAGTGAACAAATTCAATTTCTTCCATGTTACACATTGAAATCTTTGGTGATGAGAGACGAAAGTATTCTTGATAGTATCGATGAAGCGATTGCGTCAATAATGAAAGGAGAGATCATCATTGTTGTTGATGACGAGGATCGTGAGAATGAGGGTGATTTTATTTGCGCTGCGGAATGTATTACACCGAAGATTGTGAATTTCATGGCCACCTATGGTAAAGGACTTATATGTGCACCGTTGATTGAAGATCGTTGTGAAGAACTAGAACTGGATCTTATGGTTGGTAAAAATACGGCGCTCTTTGAAACACCTTTTACCGTTTCTGTTGATTTGAAAGGCCATGGCACCACAACGGGAATATCTGCAGAAGATCGGGCTAAAACCATTAAAGCGCTGGTAAGCAAAGAAACAAAAACTGAAGACCTCGGTAAACCAGGTCATGTATTTCCTCTTAAAGCAAAAAAAGGGGGCGTTTTACGGCGAGCGGGTCACACCGAAGCAGCCATCGATTTTGCGAGACTGGCCGGATTTTATCCAGCCGGTGTGTTGGTGGAAATCATGAAGGAAGACGGTAGTATGGCCAGGCTTCCGGATCTGCGTAAAATGGCTGATAAATTCGACATGAAGCTTGTTTCCATAAAAGATCTGATTGCTTATCGCGTTGAAAAAGAATCGCTCATCGAACGCCAAACCGATGTAGAAATGCCGACCGAATACGGCAACTTTCACTTATATGCCTACAAACAAGTAAACACTGGCGAGATACATCTGGCTTTGGTAAAGGGTACCTGGGATAAAGATGAACCCATTTTGGTGCGGGTACATTCCTCCTGCGCCACAGGCGATATTTTCGGATCAAGTAGATGTGATTGTGGACCACAATTGCATGGCGCAATGAAGATGGTTGAAGATGAGGGGAAAGGAGTTGTTCTCTATATGAATCAGGAAGGTCGCGGCATTGGTTTGCTGAACAAATTAAAAGCTTATAAACTGCAGGAAGAAGGTTATGACACCGTGGAAGCAAACCATAAATTGGGCTTTAAAATGGATCATCGTGATTATGGGATCGGGGCCCAGATCCTTCGCAACCTGGGCGTAACCAAAATCCGGTTGATATCTAATAATCCCAAAAAAAGGACGGGGTTGATGGGTTATGGCCTGGAAATTGTGGAAAATGTCCCGATAGAAATTGCACCAAATGAATACAACTTACGTTACCTTACTACAAAACGGGATAAAATGGGTCATGAAATTCTTAAACATCACTAGGAGGAGTTTGATTACACCAAAGCATATATTTCTCACATGCTTATTTTCCATTGTTTTCGGTGGGACATTTGCTCAAAATTTTCCATCGGAAATCTGGCATCAGGGTAAGGTGGTGTTAACCAATGAAGATACCATCAGGGGTGAAGTGAAATACAACCTCGAAAATGATGTGGTCCAAGTCAATGTGAACAATGTATTGAAGACTTATAGTGCCCGAAAATTGCTTTATTTCGAAATCTTTGACAAAACCATTAACAGCTACCGGTATTTTTATTCTATTCCTTATCAAGTCCAGCCAAATTATAAAGTACCCATATTATTTGAGGTTCTGTATCAAGGAAAACTTTCCCTGCTGTGTCGTGAAGAGATCGTAACCGAAAGTATGCCAAATCCGAATTACAATCCCTATTATTATAGTCCATATTATAATCCGATGTATGGTTCAGGCGGTACCAGAACGCGATTGGCCTATAAATTCTATTTTCTGGATGACAAAGGAAATATCACTGATTATTCCATGAAAAAAAATGACCTTTTGTCTATGTTCGACGGAAAACAAAAGGAGATTAAGCAGTATATGAAAAAAAACAATCTCAAACACGATCAAATGAGAGACCTGGTTAGAATTACTGCTTATTATAATGCACTGATCAATTCTTAAATCACTTCATATTTATATCTTTGCGGCATTGAACGATTTGATGCCATGAAGAAAAAACCACTAATCCTGATCTCTAATGACGATGGAATTAATGCAAAGGGTCTGCATTTATTAATAGAATTGATGCAACAATTAGGGGAAGTGGTGGTCGTAGCTCCCGACGGCCCTCAATCGGGAATGGGACATGCCATCACCATTGGGAATACCTTAAGGTTGAATGAAACACATATCTTTAAAAATGTCAAAGCTTTTCAATGCTCAGGTACACCTGCCGATTGTGTAAAAATTGCCAAGCAATATGCACTGAATAACAGAAAACCCGACTTATTGGTGAGTGGTATCAATCACGGGAGTAATACATCCATCAGTGTTATTTATTCCGGAACAATGTCGGCGGCCCTCGAAGGAGCCATAGAAGATATTCCGTCCATCGCTTTTTCCGTATGTGACTATTCCGTTGAAGCAGATTTTTCCCATGTTCACGAATATGTGCTTAAAATTGCCAAACAAGTCATTGAAAATGGGCTCCCGGAAGGCGTGGCCCTCAATGTGAATTTTCCCGCCAAAACAGACCAGCCACTCCTGGGCATGAAAATTTGTCGTCAGACCAGGGCAAAATGGAAAGAAGAATTTGATCGCAGGATTGATCCGAATGGCCGACAGTATTTTTGGCTGACCGGAAGTTTCATCAATATGGATAAAGGTGAAGACATTGATGAATGGGCTGTAGCACACAATTACGCTGCCATTGTACCCATTTCATTTGATATGACGGCCCATCATGCCATTAGTATTTTGAATAAGGACTGGGATATTTAGCAAAATATCAAGTTCCTATTCTATACTTGACATAAAAATTTATCGCCGGTATTGTTTTATCTGCAGTGCGTCCGTAACCAGGAATGGCGTATACTTTTATCACTTCGCGATTTTCAAAGGTCCCCAGTATCCTGAACCGTAAATTCCAACCCATAAAAAGGTTCTTTATCTGAAATTTAGAGTCTGGCTTCCCAATCATAAGCTTGGTCTCAGTTCCAAAAACCAATTCTCCCCAACTGGCCATTAGGTTTTGACTTCCAAATCCGTCCTGGTAATTGCCCCAGAATTCACTTCCGATGACAAATTCTCCGTTATCTTCAAACTTACTACTGCCATAGCGAGCGCCAAAATAAATGAAATTTTTCTGGTCTATGTTCATATAATAATCAAAACCAGCCCGAAAATAATTTCCCTGGATCGTATAGTAATTTACGTTGTCATAGGCTTTAAGTGGGTCCAATGTCGCATGTCCATACTCCCCTGCGAGCGCCAAACGCTGAAAAAACCGCAAACTTACACCACCTTCGAGTTTGTTTTCAAATTTGGATGGATACGTAATCAACTTCCCATAATCCAAGCTAAATTCCACGCCTGAAAAAAATGGTCTGTGCACGATGCTATCGCCCGGGTCTTGTGGTTCGTCGAAATTTGCAAAGGCTATCGATGGAAAGAACAACCACAACATTATGCCGGCCAATAGAAATAGCTTAAAAATATGCTTCAATAGTTGATTCATTGTTGGTACAATTCCTTTTCCTGCAAATTATTTTAAGGCTGTCAAATGTACTGCGTGAATCCCGTAAATCATACATTTGCAATCGGATGCCATCGATTGTTTGCAAAACATTTCGCTCGTAAACCAACTGCAAAGTATCTGCTAAATCATCATAAAAGAAATAATAAGTAGCTGTATCGGTTTGAGGCCTCAGTGGCAGACCAAAGCTGGTGACCAAAGAATCTTGTAAGTAACTAATATCAGGCCCCCCGACACCAATAATTTGTTCTACGAGCACCTTCCCTTTATTATAAAGTGCTTTTTTCTCGGCAAATTGAATGCTGTCATTTCTAAGTTGAATTAGTTCATCCAGAAGCACTTGTTGTTCTTCCGGGTCCGTGGTGGCTTCAAGTTTATTGTACCTAATTTTCAGACTATCGGCGTTATGGGCAATCATTGTATTCAGTTTACTTTTTGCTCCCCAAGGGATCAGTTGCATTTTTACTCTTGGTTCAGTAACCGGCACAAGAGGGTCCTCTCGCTGACAAGCAATGACAACTATTACAAGAATTATACCCAGCCAAGGTACAATTTTTTTTACCCTATATTTTAGATTCTCAGCCACTTCGATGTAAATGTAATACCCTGAAAATTCAAATTAAAATTAATATGGATCTACGTCATAGGTAACATATGTGCCTTTATTTTTTGTTAAACCCGACATCTCGCGCACGGTCATTAATATGGTCTTTTTAATTGATGGCAGATTACCCTGGTCCCTTTTAATTTTTACAAGGATCTCCAAAATATATTTACCTCTAATCTTGGCGATTACAGGTTCATGTGGCCCCAGCACCATTTTTTCACCAAGTGATTTTTTCAATATTTGACCGAGTCGTTCCGCAAATACCTGGAGTCCTTCTTTTTGTTTATTTTTAAGAATAATTTTTAAAAGCCTGTAAAATGGTGGGTAATGAAATTTTTCCCTTTCCCTAACTTCCTGCTCATAAAATGATTCGAACGCATTAGATGCAATCAAACTTAGTATTGGTTGTTTTAGGTTTGCCGTTTGTATCACCACCAGACCTTCCTGATTTTTCCTTCCGGCCCTGCCACTTACCTGAACGCTCAGTTGAAATGTTCTTTCAAAGGAACGGAAATCAGGAAAATGCAACATCCTGTCAATATCGAAAATACCCACAAGATCTACGCGCTCAAAGTCAAGTCCCTTGCTGACCATTTGAGTGCCCACCAAAATATCAATGTCTCCTTGCTCAAATTCCGAAATGATCTTTTGATAACTATATTTTCTTCGCGTGGTATCCAGGTCCATCCTTTGGATGCGTGCTTCAGGAAAATGCAATTTCAAATCTTCTTCAAGCTTTTCCGTACCAAAACCAACGGTTCGAAGTCTGGTTGAACCACACACGGGGCAAACAGCAGGCAATTTTTCGTGATGTCCGCAATAATGGCATCTCAGTTGATTGCTAAACATATGGTAAGTCAGGCTCACCGCGCAGTCATTACACTTTGGGATCCAGGCACATTCGTCACAGGTAATGTATGGTGAATAACCCCTGCGGTTCTGAAAAACAATGACCTGTCTTTTTTCAGAAAGTGTTGAGCCTATTCTTTCCAGCAATACTGTGGTAAAGTCTCCTTTATTGATCTTTTGCTTGCGTTCCCTTTGGATATCGGCGAAAAGAACTTCAGGTAAACCTGCATTTCCGTAACGTTGATCTAAAGATACCAATCCATATTTGCCTTCCTTTGCCAGGTACATCGATTCTATAGAAGGTGTTGCAGAACCCAGCAATACTTTGGCATGGTGTATCCTGGCTAAAACCATTGCGGTATCCCGCGCATGGTACCTTGGAGCAGGATCAAATTGTTTGTAAGATAATTCGTGTTCCTCATCCACCACAATGAGGCCCAGATTGTCAAAAGGTAAAAAAACAGCAGAACGAACACCGATCACAAAAGCATATCGGCCGGATATAACACCTTTCCAAACTTCAACTCTTTCATTATCAGAAAACTTGGAATGGTATACGCCCAGACTATCCCCAAAAACTTTTCTCAATCGTGTAACAATCTGGGTCGTAAGTGCAATTTCCGGCACCAGGTAAAGCACCTGTTGGCCTGAATGCAAAACTTCCTGGATGAGATTGATGTATATCTCTGTTTTACCACTCCCGGTAATTCCCTGGAACAATACGGCATCTTTCAATTCGAATTGATCCAGAATGGTATCCCTGGCCATTAATTGAATTTCTGAAAGTTCGATCTGTGTTGTTTGCTGGTAAGAATTGGTTTCAAACCTGGGAACAATGGTCTCAAATTCTTCAAAAATACCTTTTTTTTCCAGGGTCCGCAGTGAAGAAGGTGAGATATCTCTTTTTAGCAGGGCTTTCTTATTCAGTCCCCCGGTGTTTTTTGTTTTTTCTTTGAATACCGGCACTTCTCGCAGATATGCCAAAACGACATCCTGCTGCTTCGGATTATGTTCAAGACTATCCAACAAATATTCCAATGCGGCATTATCAGAAAGCCAATCATCCGACAACCGGATATATTTTTCTTTCTTGGGCGTATATTTCTCTTTGATTTCCTCAAAAATCAAAATGGCTTCTTTTGCCAGTAAGGAGCGAATAACGAGGTGATATGATTTAATTTCCAATATTCCGGCCACATCAGAATAGGTCAGCACTTTGTTATTCCTGAGGGCAATCAGCAGCTTTTCTTCCTTTTCGCTAAAATCAAATTCTGTGAAATTATAGTCAAAGGCGGGGTGCAACTGAATCTTGGATTCACTGCTTAATTTCAAGCCAGAAGGAACTGCAACATTGTACACTTCTCCAATGGTTGCCATATAATAATCCGCCATCCAGTGAAAAAGCTGCAGTTGAAAATGATTGACCTGAGGCACATCATCCAATACATCGAGAATGGATTTTGCCTGATAACCATGTGGTGGCTGTTGATGGATTTTTTCTATTATTCCTGTCAGAATCTTTTTTCGTCCGAATTGAACGATCACCCGAAAACCAACATCTGCCTGATCCGATAAATCGAAAGGCACACGATAGGTGAAAGACCGCGGAATAGGAACCGGAAGTATTACGTCGGCAAAATAAGTGACCCTTTCAACATGTCCGGCATCGGTATTTAGTTCGAGTTGACTCAATTAGACAGGAATTTGTTTTAATGCTTCTTCGACAGTCTTTACCGGTAATTTACAGGTTTTATTAAAACAAACATATACGGTGGTTTTCCCGTTGATGGCCTGACGTTCGTGTAGCAGTGGCATTTCACTGTTCCCGGTTGTTCCAGCCAAAATTATATTGGGGAAAAAATGCTTACTGATCTCCATACTGAAGGCCAAAGCTTTCTCCCCAACAATAGCAACTTCGGCTATGGGTTTAACATGTAAAACGCTTAATGTTCCCCAATTGGTTAGGTATTGTGGTTCCGTACAAAGAAGTGGTAAAATCTTCGATAGCATGCTATTGGCTTTTTGCAGATAATCGCTATTATCATAATATTTACTCATTATAAACAGATTCATAGCCATTGCAGAATTTGAAGCAGGAATAACATTATCGAATATTTCCTTTTTCCTGGCAATCAAGGCTTCGGCATTTTGGTCCGTATAGAAAAACAGGTCTTCCCGGGTATCATAAAAATTGTAGATTGAGTAATCCAATAATTCCCTGGCCTGTTCCAGCCATGCTTCATCGAAGGTGACTTCATAGAGTGCCAACAAGCCCTGGATTACAAAAGCGTAATCTTCCAAATATGCGTTCAGCGATGCATGACCCTTTTTGTAAGTTCTGAACAACTGCTGGCCATTTGTCAATTTGCTGGTTATGAACGATGCGCTTTTAAGTGCCAGATCTAGATATTGCTGGTCTCCAAGGGCCATATAAGCATCAACCAAACCTTTCAACATTAGTCCATTCCAGGCTGTTAGAATTTTATCATCTAATCCCGGACGCTGCCGACCTTGCCGATGGTTTAACAGCAACTTCACTGACTCTCCAATCCGCATCTCCAATTCTTCGCGGGAAATTTTCCATTTTTCAAGCAATGACTCAATATTTCGATTTTTATATAGGATATTTTTGCCATTTTCCCAATTTCCTGTTTCTGAAATATTAAAATAGGCCATAAAGAGCTCCGCCTTTTCCTTTAGTATGGATCGTATTTCATCTGCCTGCCAAACATAATATTTTCCCTCCTCCCCTTCACTATCCGCATCCAAAGCTGAATAAAAACCGCCATCATCATCCATCAATTCATGTACTACGAAATCAATGGTTTCTTTCACAATGTGCTTATACTGATTTATCCCGTATGCCCGGTAAGCTGCTGCATAGAGACTCACCAATTGTGCATTGTCGTACAACATTTTCTCAAAATGGGGTGCAAACCAACGATCATCGACCGCATATCGCGCAAATCCGCCTCCAATGTGATCATAGATGCCGCCATTGGCCATAGAGTCTAAAGTCAATTTTATCTGAGTTTCTATATCAGGATCATGGATTACCGCATTACTGGTAAGCAGGAAATTCCAGATGGAAGGATTTGGGAATTTGGGAGCGCGGTCCAATCCACCCAACTTTTCGTCAAAATGGCCTTTCATGATGGTAAACATCTTGGTCACATCTTTGATGTCAACAGAATGTGATCCTGGAGTTAGGTTGAATTTTTCGCTTTCAGACATAGCAATGGCTTTGGCAAACTCCTGTGCAGATTCCGTCAATTGGTCACGTTTGTTTTCATACGCGTTGGCGATACTTTTGAGTAGCTGAATCCAGTTTTGAGGAGGAAAATAAGTCCCGCCATAAAATGGTTTCTGATTTGGCATGGTAAAAACATTGAGTGGCCAACCACCATTTAGTCCCATAGTCTGAATGGCGTCCATATAAATCTGATCAACATCGGGCCGCTCCTCCCGGTCGACTTTGATGCACACAAAACATTCATTCATCAGTCGGGCAATATCCTCATTCTCAAAACATTCGTGCTCCATGACATGACACCAATGGCATGCAGAATATCCAATACTGACAAGAATGGGCTTATCTTCATTTTCGGCTTTATCTAAGGCTTCTTTTCCCCAGGGATACCAGTCTACAGGATTGTGGGCATGTTGTAATAAATATGGGCTGGTTGCATGAATGAGATGATTCGAATTGGTTGATTGTATTGTCATAGTAATTGTTGCTTTAGCAGTTCCAGTTCCCGGTCAATATTCACCAAACTCCGAAAACCTTCTATCTGTTTAATAGTCTGCTTCAAAAATTCCTGATGATCGGAACTGCCTGGATGAAATGCGCTATGGGCCAAAGATTTTTGTATCTTACTCCAGTCATTGATAAATTTTAGGGTGATTTTGTCAAAAAACATGGTCGAGAACTTAGTCCAGATATAATCGATGGCCACCTGGTTGGGATGCAACATGTCTTCCGCATAAAATCTATAATCCCTCAAATCATCCATCATAATCTCGAATGATGGAAAATAGATCACATCGTCGTATTTGGTGGATAACTGCTCTGCAGATAAGCGTAAAACAGACTTACTGACATTATTTTTTTCAAACGAATCCTTTATGTGCCTTACCGGGCTCACCGAGATAATAAACCACAATTTGGGATTGATTAATTTTAAAGCCTGATAAACTTGATCAAAACCCAATATAATCTCTTCAGTCTCCAGGAATACTTTGTTGAATTGGTCAGCCGGTATTTTATGGCAATTGGCTACCAGTTCGTCATTTAACCGATGCTCATAAACAATGGCCGTGCCGAATGTGAGTATGATCAGACTGGATTTTTGAATATAATCCAGGGTCAATTGCCGACGCTGTTCGAACAGATCTATTAATTGCCATTTCTCCAGGGCGGACACATCGGAATGCAGGTCGTAATGAAACCAGGCACCCTGGGAGCGCACAAATCCATCTTCTCTCAATATTTGTTGGTTTAAGGATAGTTGCAATAGCTTGAAAATGGAAATTGGATTAAAAATGGTCCCAAAAGGATTGATCTGAACATCGAATTTAAAGTCCGTCAGTTTCTCACCCGTATTGATTGCAAAACATGAACCCAGCGAAAGGATGGTATCCTTAATATTTATTTTAAGTTTTGAAGCTCCAATATTAAGTACTGTTCTGAACATTGGATAAAATTACAAATTTGATGCAGGAGATTTTTGCTAACAGGCAAAAAAAAAGCCCTTCTTGCGAAAGGCTTTCAAATTAGTTACGAAATATTTTTATTCGGCAACCACCTTAAATTGCACTTCGTGCTTTACTTCCTTATGAAGATCGATAATGGCCACAAAATCACCAACTTCCTTGGGTTGGACCGGAAATGAAATTTGTTTCCGGTCGATTTCGAGTCCTTTTTCTTTTAAAGCATCAGCAATTTGCAAAGTTGTGATTGCCCCGAAGATTTTACCGGATTCTCCAACTTTTGCGCCGATTTCAAGTGTGATGTCACCAATTTTCTCCGCTAAAGTCAAAGCATTGTTTTTGATTTTTTCTGCTTTGTGTGCTGCCTGTTTGATATTTTCCTCAATCATTCTGCGGTTCGAATCACTGGCAACAATGGCCATTCCCCTGGGAATAAGGTAGTTTCTGCCATAGCCTGGTTTTACCTGTACGATGTCGTTTTTGTAACCCAGACCCTGTATATTTTCCTTTAAAATTATTTCCATTTTCCTCGTAGGTTTATTTGAGCGAATCAGTTACATAAGGCAATAAACCCAGGTGTCTGGCGCGCTTTACAGCCTGAGCTACTTTCTTTTGGTATTTTACGCTCGTTCCAGTAATTCTTCTCGGAAGTATTTTACCTTGCTCATTTACAAATTTCAGCAGGAAATTAGCGTCTTTGTAATCAATATACTTGATTCCGTTCTTTTTAAAACGACAATATTTTTTGCGTTTCTGCGTCTGGTCCCTATTGATGGGTTCGTTTTGTAATGTCATTTTGCAGCCTCCGTTTTTTGATCTTCCTTTTTGTTAAATTCACCGTTTCTTCGCTTAACGTTGTATTCCACAGCATGTTTGTCTAGCGCTGTAGTCAAGAATCTCATAACCTTCTCGTCTCGTCTGTATTCCAACTCAAGCGCTGAAATGCTGGAAGTATCTGCCTTAAATTCAATCAGATGATAGAAACCGGTGGTTTTTTGCTCTATGGGATAAGCCAACTTTTTCAGGCCCCAATTTTCATCGTGGACGATCTCCGCCCCTTTATCCGTAAGCACCTTTTTGAATTTGTCGACAGCATCCTTCATCTGAGTATCAGACAAAACGGGAGTTAAAATGAATACCGTCTCGTAATCTTTAAAATCCATGATTAATTGTTGTTAATTTCGGGCTGCAAAGATATGTGAAATATTGATAAAGACAAATAAAAAACTGCTGTAAACCAGATATAAAACTGCCTTAAAATACAGGCAGCTACGTCACAGGAGCAAGCGTGACATGCATATTATTGAATTTTCCCAATTGTTGGTATTGTAAATTATAGGATCTCAATTCTTCAGCAACCAACCCCTTGCGGGAAATTTCTTATTTCACCCGGAATGACTTACTGCCCATCAGGTATCCATCGGTATAAATTTCCATCACATAGCGCCCAGGTGCATATTCACTGCCTTTGTCGTAGTCGAATTCCACTTTCTGCTCAGAATTGTCAAAAAGAATTTCCTGTTTAGCAGTATAAAAAGTCTCCTTGCCATCCAACATGAAAGTTCCTGAGCCGCGGGCTACATCAAACAACGCATTGCCGTTGTCATCAATAATGCGCATCAATATCTCTTTACCCTGAATGGGCGCCACATCATTTTTAGCAATGTTGAATTCAACCTTTAATTTATCGATCTGCCGTGATCTGAATTCATCTTCCCGTTCTTTTCCCTTATCATTAACTGCAATAATTTTGACATTTTTAATCTCAAGCCTTGAAGCCATTTCCACTTTCTCATTTAGTTTTTCCTGAGTTTGTTTGGCCTGTTGCAAATTTTGAGTCAGTTCATTCTTTTCGGTTTTTAATGTCGTATTTTCCGTGACCAGTTCCTGATTAATCTGTTTAAGCTGTTCGATCTCTTTATCTTTTGCCAGCAATAATTCTTTGTACCCCGCTGCCCTGGATCGATAACGCTGCATTTGCTGATCACTAAACTTCTTGGCCTCCCATAAAGCTTCTTTTTCACTTTCCAGAGAATCCCGGACCATTTTGAGGGTATCTACAGTTCCGCCGAGTTCCTGTATTGTACGAATCTTTTGATCCATTTCGCTGCCAATGGAATCTAATTTATCATAAGCAGACTTCAGAGCCACATCGCGCTCCTTGATATGCCGTTCGCGAATGATGTTGATAACGATTGCAGCCAGCAGTAATACCGCCAGGCTCACCACGACAATGATCAGCGTTTTATTGGATTTATTTTTTTTATTCAATTCCGGGGAAGATCCGCTATTTGAGGTTGTGTCTGCCATTTTGTGTACCGTTAAGCAATTTTATACTTCGGCAAAATTAGCCTTTAATTGTATTTTTTCAAGTCCTTTAAAGTCTTTACTCATGAATAAAACAATTTTTACCAACAAAAAAGTCCTTTCTTGAAATTTTCCCGGCGAAAGATCACGCCAAAATGAAACTTGTCAATATAAATTTGGCCTAAATCGGTGCGAATAATTTGTTTCCAGGTCTCATACATTTCTGAAGACCAACGAATATCATCTATTACCAATACAGCACTTTTTGGAAGTAACGGTTGCAGCAAATTGAGATATTTTAGAACCGCTTCCTTTCTGTGATTGGCATCTACGAAAACAAATTCGACGGGTCGTTGGCATTGCCCGATGAAGTCTGGCAAAGTTTCATTGATATCACCCTTTATTAAATGAATATTTTCAGCCTTTGCTTCATTAAAAATCTCTAATGCTTTGGTTGCGATCATTAAATTGCCTTCAAAAGTGTAGACGTTCCCTTTTTCGCAACCTTTGGCTAAATAAAGTGTGGTGATGCCCAGGGAGGTGCCCAGTTCGATGATGGTCTCAGGCTGAAAATGGCGCACCAGCAAATACAGGAAATGTGCGGTGGATTTCGGGCTCAAACTGAATTTAGCAATATGCCCCAATGTTTTATCGCCTTTATAGGTTGCTCTCGATCCAGCGCCAGGGTCATGACCAGTAACTTCTGAATTATTATTTTTTAAAAGTTCCCTGAAATACTCGAATTCAACAACACCTTTCCCATCGATTTTTCTAATGGTTTCCTGATACAATTCAAATAAAAACGGCGATTGCAGGGAATGATCATCAATGACTTGAAAGAAATAATATATATAGGAAGGGAAAAGACGGATTAGTTCCGTTAGATTCAATGCTCAATTGAGTTTGAAAGGTGCAAACATGGTGAATTCCGGAATTTTTACCTTGAATTTTTTGCCATCAACAATCTTTTCCATCAGAAAAGTCCCATACATTTTACCAATTCCGGACTTCAGATTACAACCAGAAACATACTGATGGAGCTGCCCAGGCTCCAAAATTGGCTGCTGCCCAACAACGCCTTCTCCTTCCACTTCACGCATATCCTTGCTAATATCGTGTATAAACCAGTGGCGCCTCAACAATTGAATGGTAGTGTCGCTTACATTTTCGATGGTAATTCGATAGGTGAAAACATAGTGGAACTGTACCGGGCTGGAATATGCCGGCTGATATTCAGTCTCCACACTGATTTTAACGCCTTTTGTTGTTGAAGTAACCATCAAATCTTATAACACATTGGAAAATAATCCCTTTGAAAGTCAACAATATATAATTTTTATGGAAAATGCAACGTCTGTCAAATACCAATTACTAAAATTTTTAACATATATTGTTTATACTTGAATTATCAATTATTGGTTTGACCGATCGATAAATAAAACATTATGGATGTAAAGATTGCGGAAAGCTGGAAATTGCACCTGCAACCTGAATTTTCAAAATCATATTTTCACCAACTTGCAGAATTTGTAAAAGGCGAATACCAACAATATAGAATATTCCCACCAGGTAAAAAAATCTTCAGCGCTTTTGAATATTGTAGTTTTGATGAACTCAAAGTGGTCATTATTGGTCAGGATCCATATCATGGTGTTGGCCAGGCAAACGGTCTTTGTTTTTCCGTGAACGATGGTATTGCCATGCCCCCTTCACTGATCAATATTTTCAAAGAAATAAAAGGGGATTTAGGTAAAGAATTGCCACCGAATGGCAATCTGGAGCGTTGGGCAAAACAAGGGGTACTTTTGCTCAATGCCACGCTAACGGTGCGTGCACACAGTCCGGGGTCTCATCAAAACAAAGGCTGGGAACAATTTACCGATGCCATCATTAGGATCATTTCTGAACAGCAAAGAGGTATTGTTTTTATGTTATGGGGTGCATATGCCCAACGCAAAGGCGCCATCATTGATACTAACAAACATCTCGTTCTTCAATCCGCCCATCCGTCACCATTTGCCGCCAATCGTGGTTTTTTTGGCAACAAACACTTCAGCAAAGCCAATGCTTATTTGCAGAAAATAGGTAAAAAGCCCATAGATTGGTAATGGAGTCTTCTTAAAAAATATAACACACTCCAGTAATTTTACCCGGATTTTAATCGCTCATTCAACCCAAACGAGAATGATTTATTCCAATAAAAAAATTGTCATGACAATCAGCGAAACCATTAATTCAAATGTTCCATTCATTAATGATGCAACTTCATTAATTCAAACTATTAATTCAATTTCACCATTGGTTAAGCGGTAAATTAATGGTCCGATTGCCATCAATATCTTCAAGGTTTTTCCCCATCACCACCGAAAAAGAAACTTGTTGTTGCGTCATGTTCTTATTCGCGACAAAATAAAGTAAATTATAACCGGCATTGCTTTTGGTTTCTTTATGCCATGATTTGGCAGGCATCGATTCAAAGGATAAGGGCGTGTCGCTGATCACCTGGAGATAAAATGATTTCCCACCCTTGTTGAGTTTCACCTTGTCACCATTTAATTCAATGCTGGTATTTGTCATAAATCCCCAGCGCACTGTATTTGGATTAGACGAAAACTCAATTTCATCACGAATGAGCACCTGGCCGGTATTCAACAATTTAAATCCTCTTTTGACCTGTCCACTTTCCGGATAAACAGGTGACAGATCAATGATGGCAAATGGCTGACTCCCGGAATCATCAAATTTCGAGACTTTCGCCTGCCCGTCTGGATTTTGAATACTATCACCAATTACCAGCGTATTGTGACTTTTATTGGTGTTTCGGTAATATTGCCAGCGCCCACCCCCAAACTGATTATCCCAAAAATCAGGCAGAAAATAATTTTCTGATCCCAAATCTGCCGCCCACCGTTGTCCATCAGAATCGATCACAAAAGTTCCGGCATCCAGTTGCTGATGGTTTAAGGTGCCTTTTCCGCCTTTGGCAGCCAGGTATATGGCATCTTTCTCGTTCGAGGATTGGAAAAACACCAGGTCTATTGGGCCTTTTACACGTTGAGCAACCGGATGATTCGGAGTTACAGAAGGAGCGTCGTCATACCAGGGTAAACATAGGTAGAATAATCGATCCCGATTTTTGGAATATTCAGGATTACCGGGAGAAAGGTTTTTTAACAATAAATCTTTGAGATAGCCAGATACCGTTGGAGTGCTATATCTTTTTGCAAACCACATCAATGCGGCGTTTATTTCCGGTTCATCACTGGAAGCATCGGCGAAATTGAATAATTTACCGGCAGGGCTTACAGAATTAACATAAAAAGGTGCCGTTTTGTCCAGCCCCGGGTTTTTGGAGATACCAAAATCATGTTCAAGTGCTGAATTAAGTGAGGAGATCATCATGGCCAAATAAGAATTAGCATAACCCCAGTAAGCCGGCCCTTCAAACCATTCCCCGTCAGGTTGATACAATGCCAGTGTCGGCTTCAATTTTTCAAGCGCATAACTGATGATTTTCTTTTTAAGGTCCGGGAAATCTTCTGCAACTGCCAGGGCACCCATCACCAATCCTCCGGCACAAACCTGGTTCCAATTGTTGTTCATTTCATACCAGACATGCGGCTTTTTATCGGGATATTCATAGACAGCCAAGCCAGGACGCAGCCCATAATCAACCAAGGAGTTTCTAATCATTTGCTTTTGCCGAATGGTGAGATGATAATAATTCCAGTCAAATCCTATAGCAACTGCAGCGGTCATTTCCGCCACGTCGAGAAAATGTTGCGGGTTCCAGTCTGGATACTTTTCACACACATACATCATGTGTTCAATGGCTTTATCGGAATATTTATCATCCTCAAACATCCTGTATGCCAAGGACAGGGTAATAATCCTTTTCATATACTCCCGGCTAATGCTGAGCATGGTGTTTTGACGATCCAGTTCATATTTGATTTCCTTATTTTTCAGCATCTCATCAGCATCTTTTCTCAATGCATCCAACATTTTTTTAACCAATTCGTCATCCAAAGCCGTGAAACGCAAGGCCAATTCGCCATATTTCGTCATAATGAGCCGGGGATGTCCGGATTTAATCTCGAAAGGATCATTGCCTTGAGTAGGCAGGCCAAAAGGATAGACAGCATTCGAATTGAGCGCTATCACGAATGCAATTATCAAAAAAAGGTAAATCGATGACATGCAAATGCAAATGGAGGCCTTTGCAAAATTGGTTTTTACCATTTTTTCTTCATGATTCCAATATTTTAAAAAAATAGTGCGCAAGGAAGCTGGAATACACATGCCATGACACAGCCCGGAAGTGCGGGCCCTAAAAATCATACCAAGCATAAAAGGTTGTAGTTAATTGTCCCCTAAAAATAAAAATATTATTTATTAATTGTAGAAAAACTCGTTTTTTAGTAATGCCGGATTAAAAATAAGTCTTGAGTGGAATAAAAAAAATTTATTAATAATCACCGAAAAATGAAGTGGCTACCATCAAAAGCTCAATAGTCAGAATTCTATGATATGATGGCATGTCGATAAAATCAGCGCGATAGCTGCTGGATTTCAAATTTGATTACAATTGTCTGATTGAAAAATACAAGGATTGAAATGTGGCAGGACACGATGCGCTGGTGTCCTGCTTATGTAAAATTTATACGATCGCACCGATAAAAGATACCCAGTGCTGGTACCCTCCGCTAATAATACACTTCAAGTTTCAAATATACGATCTCACATTTTTAATTTTATGGGAAAAAATTTTCAGCTCGTGATCTTCTTTTAATAATAAGATTATATATCTATTTTTGGCCCCTGTTTATGCCAGATATTTTTAAAACCCACAATGAGGCTGCTTATACACGAACATCATCATTTTCATTCCGTCTGATCAGGGAATATTACATGTTCATTACTGTATTTTATTGCCATCTTTTCTACCTTCATCTTTTCAATTTTAGTAATCAATGGAAAACGTTTTAAGATTAGCGATTCAAAAAAAAGGCCGTTTGAGCGAAGATTCATTGACACTGATCAAAGAATGCGGCATAAAATTCAACAACGGAGCCGGCAAACTCAAATCGGCTTCGCATAATTTCCCCATAGAATTTCTATTTCTTCGCGATGACGACATCCCGGATTACGTTGCTGATGGCGTGGCAGATATTGGTATCGTTGGTGAAAATGTCGCACTGGAAAAAGGAAAAAATATTGACGTAGTTAAGCGTCTGGGGTTTTCGAAGTGCCGGTTGAGCCTGGCCGTACCTAAAAGTGTAGAATATCCGGGGCTTACCTATTTCGAAGGAAAAAGCATCGCCACTTCCTATCCTTATATTCTGGCAGATTTTTTGGAAAAAAACAAAATCGACGCCCGGATTCACGAGATAAGTGGTTCAGTAGAAATTGCCCCGAGCATCGGCCTGGCTGAAGCCATCTGCGATCTGGTCAGTTCGGGGAGCACCTTGATCAGCAACGGTTTAAAAGAAGTGGAAGTGATCCTGAAATCTGAGGCTGTTTTGATCAGTAATCAGCAACTCAGCATCCCCAAAAAAGGGACCCTCGATCAATTGATCTTTAGAATGGAAGCTGTTCAACAGGGTAGCATCAACAAATACATTTTGTTAAATGCTCCCAATCAGTCCCTTGAGACGATCATGGAATTACTTCCGGGAATGCGTAGCCCAACAGTTTTACCATTAGCGCAAAAAGGGTGGAGTTCAATTCATTCTGTAATTGCTGAAGATGAATTTTGGGAGAAAATAGAAAAACTTAAGAAAGCCGGTGCTGAAGGAATTCTTGTGGTGCCCATTGAAAAAATGATCTTATGAATGCAGTGTTATGAAATTAATCATAAGCCCTAAACAGGAAGAATTGGAAAATATTCTATCACGCCCGGTGATGGAATTGAAAAATATTAAGAAAATCGTCAAACCAATTCTCAAAAAAGTAAAGAAAAAAGGAGATGCAGCATTGTATAAATATGCCTTGGAATATGATCACGTCGAACTCGACAGCCTGACCGTCAGTACTGATGAAATTAAAAACTCTATTGAATCATTAGATAACGAACTTAAAGACGCCATTCAACTGGCCAAAGATAACATTGAAAAATTCCATGCGCTCCAACAACAGGAAGAACTGATCGTGGAAACAATGCCCGGCGTGACTTGCCGTAGAAAAAGCGTTCCAATCTCCAACATAGGTTTATATATACCGGGAGGCTCAGCCCCTTTATTTAGCACTGTTCTGATGTTAGGGGTCCCGGCCAAGTTGGCTGGTTGCCCCAATATCGTTTTGTGCACACCTCCTAAAAAAGACGGGAAGATCCCGGATGCCATTGTATACGCCGCCAAACTCATTGGCATTGACCACATTATAAAAGCCGGCGGCGCTCAAGCCATCGCCGCGCTGGCCTATGGCACAGAAACTGTTCCCAAAGTTTATAAAATCTTTGGTCCGGGAAACCAGTTTGTAACCGCTGCCAAACAAATAGTGGCTGAAAAAGGCGTCGCTATCGATTTACCTGCAGGACCTTCCGAGGTCGCCATTTTCGCCGATGAATCTGCAATTCCCTCTTTTGTGGCCGCAGATCTGTTGTCCCAGGCCGAACACGGTGCCGACAGCCAGGTGCTGCTGGTCACCACCAATCATTTTGTGGCACAAAAAGTACTTAAAGAAATAGAAATACAATTGGAGGATCTACCGAGAAAACGCATCGCCACCGAAGCCCTCGAAAACAGTGTCGCCATGGTAGTCGACAACGAGGACCATGCAATAAAAATTCTGAACCGGTATGCCGCGGAACATCTTATTTTATCCGTCAAGAATGCGGAAAAGGTTGCCGAAAAAATCATCAATGCCGGATCGGTTTTCCTGGGTAATTACGCACCGGAATCTGCCGGCGATTATGCTTCCGGCACCAACCATACCCTACCCACCAACCGTGCCGCTCTGGCTTTCAGCGGGGTTTCACTTGACAGTTTCGTTAAAAAAATCACCTACCAGAAAATCACGGAGCAAGGAATAAAAAATCTGGGACCGGCAGTTGAAAAAATGGCAGAAGCAGAAAAGCTCACTGCACACAAAAATGCCGTAACACTACGACTCGAATACCTGAAAAAAAATGGACTTGAATAAACTTGTACGGCCTCATCTTCTGGATCTGAAGCCATATTCATCGGCAAGAGATGAATTTACGGGTCAGGCTCAAATATATCTTGATGCCAATGAGAATCCTTATGGTTCTCCCGCCGGAGATGACTATCATCGGTACCCTGACCCATATCAACTGGTTTTAAAACAAAAAGTATCAGAAATTAAAGGCGTGCCGGCATCAAACATATTTCTGGGTAATGGTAGTGATGAACCCATCGATTTATTGATCAGGGCTTTTTGCAGGCCAGGTATGGACAATATTTTGATCATGCCTCCGACTTATCCAATGTACCAGGTTAGTGCCGCCATCAATGATGTTTATATCAAAGAAGTCTCCCTGGATTACTCCTATCAAATGGATGCCGATTCGGTACTCAATGCAACCGATATTGATACTAAAATTATTTTCATCTGCTCGCCAAACAATCCGACAGGAAATTGTATGGCACCCGAATCGATCATGAAGGTAGTGGATCAGTTTAATGGCATTGTGGTTGTGGATGAAGCCTATATCGATTTTACCGACCACAGCAGCCTGGCAGATAAGCTTAGTGATTACCCCAATCTGGTAGTTTTACAAACTTTGAGCAAAGCCTGGGGCATGGCTGCACTAAGAATAGGCATGGCTTTCGCGTCTGTTGAGATCATAAAGATCCTGAACAGAATAAAACCCCCTTACAATGTCAACAGCGCATCACAAAAACTGGCACTGGAAGCACTCTCCAGTGTTTATATGAAAAATAATACGGTACGTCGGATTTTGCAACAGCGTGAGTGGTTACGCCATTCCCTGAATGAATTGAATGTGGTGACAACGGTTTATCCTTCTGATGCCAATTTTTTGTTGGTGAAGGTGATAGACGCCAGAAAAATATATGAACACCTGGTGAAACAAATGATTATTGTGAGAGACCGTTCGAAGGTAAAGCTTTGCGAAGATGCCCTAAGAATCACGGTGGGTACAGAGGAGGAAAACAGAATCTTAATCGAAACGCTTCAATCATTTAATCTATAAACAACTGGTGAAAAAAGTACTCTTTATTGACCGCGATGGCACCATCATTGTTGAGCCCCCCAAAGATTTTCAGGTCGACTCATTGGAAAAACTGGAATTCATTCCAAAAGCCATCTCTAACCTGAGAAAAATTGCCGGGGAACTGGATTATCTTCTGGTGATGGTCACCAATCAAGATGGACTAGGGACCACTTCTTTTCCGGAAGAAACCTTCTGGCCTGCCCAAAATAAAATGTTAAGGACTCTGGAAGGTGAAGGAGTCCATTTCCACGAAATTCTTATTGACAAATCACTGCCTGAAGAAAAAAAGATTACCAGAAAACCTGGTACAGGATTACTCACCGGATACATGAATGGCGATTACGATCTCGCTAATTCGTATGTCATTGGCGATAGACCTACCGATATTTTGCTGGCCCAAAATCTGGGTGCCAAGGCCATCTATTTTAATGACTTAACTGATGACCGTGCCGTTTTGACCACCAACAATTGGGACCGTATTTTTCAGTTTTTGCAAATGCCCCCAAGAACAGCCCAAATTCAGCGAAATACCAAAGAGACCAACATCAATATCAACATCAACCTTGACGGATCCGGCAAAACCAATATTCACACCGGCCTTGGATTTTTTGATCATATGCTTGAACAAATAGGACGACATGCCGGTTTTGA
Source organism: uncultured Cytophagales bacterium (assembly GCA_963711495.1). Classification (GTDB taxonomy): domain Bacteria; phylum Bacteroidota; class Bacteroidia; order Cytophagales; family Cyclobacteriaceae; genus CAVQEK01. The sequence goes on along the minus strand of CAVQEK010000004.1, from coordinate 1,762,478 downwards.
CTTAAGTATTATGGCGGAGGGTGATTTACATGTAGATGAACATCACACCATCGAAGATACGGCCCTTGCGCTGGGTGAGGTTATATCCAAAGCGATCGGAAATAAAAAAGGCATCAACCGCTATGGATTTCTTTTGCCTATGGACGATGCTTTGGCACAGGTTGCCATTGATTTCGGAGGACGCCCTTGGCTGGTGTGGAATGCTACATTCAATCGTGAAAAAATAGGCGATATGCCAACAGAATTGTTTTATCATTTCTTCAAGTCATTCGCTGATGCGGCAAAATGCAACCTGAATATTCAGGCAACCGGTGATAACGAACATCATAAAATCGAGGCAATTTTCAAAGGATTGGCCAAAGCCATGAAGATGGCATTAAAGCGCAATGCAGATGAGATGGATGTCCTTCCCAGTACTAAAGGAATTTTATAAGATTAAAATTTAATAAATCACAAACCTATGTTGCTTTTCATGAACGAATTATTGTCAAAGTCAACTTTATTTGAACTCAAAGAGACCAATTATATCCAGATAGGAATAACCATAGGTCTTATCATTCTATTCTTTGTCATCAGAAAAATATCTTTTCGCTTCATCCGTAACCATGCCCATAAATATTCTCTGGATGCTACCCGGATTGTATATATGAAGAAACTGATCAGTTTTGTGTTTATCGTTATTTTTGCAACGGTAGCTTCTATTGTTTGGGAAGTTTCTTTCAAGGGGCTGTCTGTCTTTTTCTCGGCCTTTTTTACCCTGGTTGGTATTGCTTTTTTTGCCTCCTGGTCTATACTCAGCAATATTACTGCGTCTGTCATTCTCTTTTTGTTTTTCCCAATGAAATTCGGCGCTAAAGTGAAGATCGTGGATGGTGATAATTCCGTTATCGGCAGGGTGAATGATGTTTCAATATTTTCCATCAAGTTGCTTCAGGATAATGGCGAGATAGTATCTTATCCCAATAACCTGGCCATCCAAAAACCGATCATCCATTTGAAAGGATAATTTAAGACGGTCATTCCATCTAATTGCGCGTTGGATGTTTTTTCTTCCAATGTTAATAAAAGCGTCATTGACTTTTCACGATTTTTGGTAAATTGCGCAATTCACCAGTCTAAGGTGGTGCACTGATTTACCAATTAACCAAAGTCGTTATAATCAAAAAATCTAACTCCATGAAAGGTGCGTCTGTCTGTTCTTTTTTGTTATTGCTGTCATCAGTCATATATGCGCAAAGCGCATCGGTGTCAGGCATCGTTTTGGACAAGCTTGACAGCCATGGACTTGAATATGCCAGTATTGCTATTTACAATGCCAACGATTCATCGCTGGTCAATGGCGTGGTAACCAATACTGAGGGTTCTTTCGAAATTGATAAACTTCAGAAAGGAAGCTATTACCTCCAGGCTCACTTTGTCGGTTATATTACCAAAACGATTCCCAACATTCAACTCAGCAGCAAACAGCAGTTAAATGTGGGCTCCATTGCTCTCGCAGCTGATGCCCGGCTCTTAAATGACATCAAAATCACCGGACAAAAGGCTACGGTTTACAACAAAATCGACAAACAGGTTTATAAGGCGGATCAATTTCAAGCGGCAACGGGTGGCACAGCCATTGATGTGCTGAAAAACATGCCTTCCGTGACTATTAATGCCCAGGGAGAAGTCAGTCTGCGGGGATCAACAGGTTTTCAAGTGCTCATCAATGGCAAACCGGTGCAGACAGGTTTGGAAACCATTTTAAACCAGATCCCGGCTAATGCCATCGAAAATATTGAAATTATAACCTCGCCATCCGCTAAATATGACCCGGATGGGAAATCGGGTATTGTGAACATCACCACCAAAAAAGGACTAGCCAATGGATTTTCCGTAGTAGCCAATGTTCAGGCGGGATTGCCCAGTACCACAGACTATAACAATAAAGAAAAACCTGAACGGTACGGGGCCGATGTGACGCTCAATTATAGAAAAAACGCCTGGGACATTTCCATAGGAGGCAACTATTTACGACATGATCTTGCCGGACGAAGGGTGGGCAATGTGAACACAACAATTGATAACCGTTATACTACCTTTCCTTCCGTTGGCGAAAGGAGTTTCGACAGGTATGATTATTCCACAAGAGCCTCGCTTATGTATAGCCCGGATGAGAAAAATACATGGAGTGCTGGTATATATTATGGCAAAAGGAAACAGGACCGCCTGGCAGAAATCCTCTATCACAACACCAAAACGGATACATCCTCTGGTGATATCATAGGAAAAATCACCTATTTTAATTCCAATCTGCAAAGAAAAGACGGTGATTTTTACCTGGGCAGTTTCGACTATACGCACACGTTCAACAATAAATCTACCTTGACCGCTTCAGCGTTATATGAATATGATTATTTAACGGGGTTCACCAAAAACCGCAATCTTGAATTCCCGGAGACACACGATACAATCCAATACACGCTGAATACAATGGAACGGCCCCTGGACGGGATCAGGTTCAAACTCGATTATACGGCAAGTATCGGTTCGGGAAAATTGGAAAGTGGCTATCAATACCGAAGTCAGAAAGATAATGGAAATTTCGATTACCTGGAAAAAGACGAAAACTACGGCGTGTTTTACCCCATACCAGAGTTTACTGGCGGCATTGACCTGGATAACCAGATACATGCGCTCTACAGCCAATATTCTGACAAAGTTGGCAAACTGGAGTATGTTGGCGGCTTGCGCCTGGAATACGCCACAAGAAATATTGCCATTTTACAGACATCTGAAAACTTCGATTTAGATTGGTTGAACTTATTTCCTTCAGTCAATTTATTGTATAGTTTTAACAATGGTTGGCAAGGAAAACTTGGGTATAGCCGGCGAGTTCAGCGAACCACCAATTTGCAGCTCAATCCTTTGCCGGAAAGGGAACATTCGGAAACACTTGAACAAGGCGATCCCAACCTGTTGCCAGAGTTTGTCAACCTTGCAGAACTGGGCGTGATCAATAATTCGGAAATCGGTTCTTTCTCTGCAACCTTTTACTATCAGGAGATTAAAGATGCCATCAACCGCGTAAACAAAGTATTTGCAGATACTATCCTTAACCGCATCTATACCAATGCTGGCAGGGCCAGACTTTTTGGCTTTGAACTGGGCATTGACGTAAATCCCGTAAAATGGTGGAAAATCTACTTAGGTGGCAATGTTTATCATTATCAAATTGAAGGCAGCCTTTTTGAAAATTCAGTGCTGGTGAACAATTCGAGCTGGCAATATTCTATTAATGCCAATACCAATTTCCAGATCACCCCCACCCTAAATATTCAATGGAACCTAAACTATCTATCTGAAAGGGTAACAGCCCAGGGCAAAGATTCGAGGTTTATAATCCCCAACCTCTCGGTCAAACAAACCTTCCTCAATGGAATGCTGTATGCCATGCTGCAATGGCAAAATATGGATTTGGGACTTCTTGGCACCAACCAGCAGCGAATTACAACTTCAGGAATTGATTTTTATACCACCACCAACTATATCCTGGAAACGGATATGTTCTTGTTAAATGTTGGCTTCAACCTGAACGAACTAAGTAAAAAATCAAAATTGCCTACCAGTGAATTTGGAGATAAGGAATTTTAACATTTGGTTACAATATCAGTGAATTATCGCGGATTTGATTGCAAATAATTGAGCCGTTCTATCCCTGTATATCAATAGGCTTGGATTAGCTTATCTTACGATCGCTAAAATTCACCTTAAACCTTCCTGATAAATGCCATTAGAATGTAAAATAAATATGGCGTGTAAATTCAATATTACAGCATAACATGGGCTTATGAGGATAATATTCGTCGTACAAAACAAAATATTTCCCGGATATCTAATTCGCTCTACCAGTTGATTAAATTAACCGAATCATGAAACCTTCGCAATACATTTTGAGTCTAATACATAACCCATTTATGTATCGAAGAGTTATGCATTCACCGGAACTATTAAAAGGAACGCTACAAACCATTGTTTTGAAATTGCTCTCAGACCATGGTAAGATGTACGGTTACGAGATCACTCAAAAAGTTAAAGTACTTTCCCAGGGCACCATACTGCTTACTGAAGGAGCCCTTTATCCCACCTTACATAAAATGGAAGCTGAAAAATTGCTGAAAACCGAAACAGTAAATATGGGTAAACGAGTACGCAAATATTATACGCTGACTCCAATTGGGCAAACCACGGTAAAACAAAAGGTGCTGGAATTTAATGAATTCGTAAAGACAATGATGCTTGTATTGAAAATGCAGCCTGCAATATAAATGGGACAGTTAACCAATGAACATGTAGAATATATCATTAAAGATCTCAATTACCGTGGAATTGTGTATGAGGGATTACAAGAAGAAATGGTCGATCATATTTGTTCTCTGGTTGAATCTGAAATGGAAAATGGCACGCGATTCATTGAAGCGTATCACCATGTATTGCGAACATTCGGTCACACCGCAGGCCTTAGAAAAACCCAGCAACTCACTTTGCAATCAGAAAATAAAAACACCAAAGCCATGTTTAAAAATCACCTGAAAATTGCTTTCCGCAATCTTTTAAACCATCGTTTTTATTCGATGGTCAATATTTTCGGTTTGATGATCGGAATAACTTCCTGTCTGCTCATTTTACTTTATGTCCGTTTCGAAATGAGCTTCGATAATTACAATGAAAAAGCTGATCGCATCTATCGCATTGACGGTGAAATAAAATTTGGGGGTAATCATTCCCTCCTGGCAGTGGTGCCGGCACCAATGGCAAAAGCCCTTGTTGAGGATTATCCGGAAGTTGAGGCAGCCGCAAGATTCAGAAACCAGGGCTCTTTCCTGGTGAAAAGAAATGATGAAAATATCAAGGAAATACAGGTAATTTTTGCCGATAACGACATCTTTAAAATTTTCACCATCCCTTTCGTCGCCGGGAATCCATCCAATGCCCTCACAGAAAAAAATACCATGGTTATCAGCCAGAAAATGGCAAATAAATATTTTCCTGAAGAAAATGCGTTGGATAAAACACTTATTCTGGACAATGAATACACCTATAAAATAACTGGCATTTATAAAGATATCCCGGAAAACAGTCATTTCCACTTTAACTTCATACTATCGATGAAAGGATTGGATGAATCGAAAAATGACAATTGGCTAAGCAATAATTTTCATACCTATATTTTACTGCACAAGAATGCTGACGTCCATGCCTTAGAGGCCAAACTTCCGCAAATAATCAAAAAATATGTAGGTCCTCAGGCACTGGAAGTTTTAGGACCGGATTTTTCATTGGAGAAATTTTATGCTGCTGGGAATAAGTTAAATTATACACTGCGTCCATTGCGGAAAATCCATCTCTATTCTGGCCTGAGGGCTGAATTTGAACCGAATGGCGACATCACTTATGTCTATTTATTTATAGCCATTGCGCTTTTCATATTGGTCATTGCCAGCATAAATTTCATGAACCTTTCCACCGCCCGTTCAGCCAACCGGGCCAGGGAAGTGGGCGTGCGCAAGGTATTGGGATCATTGCGTTCACACCTTATCCGGCAATTTTTATCCGAATCGATCATCATCAGTTTTTTCTCCTTTTTACTCGCATTTGGTTTGGCGTATATGCTTTTGCCTACTTTCAATGAATTGACTGGCAAACATCTGACGATGCCCTGGAGCAATACAGGAATGATGCTCTTTATGATTGTCTCCGCCATAATTATTGGGATTTTTGCCGGGCTTTACCCCGCGTTTTTCCTCTCTGCTTTTCGACCTACCAATGTACTTAAAGGTAAATTAAGCCGAGGTACGCGCGGTGGTTCATTGAGAAGCGCCCTGGTAATTTTCCAGTTTTTTATTTCCATCTTCCTGATCATCGCCACCATCGCAGTTTATAGTCAATTGAATTTTATTCAAAACAAAAAACTCGGGTTCAACAAAGATCAGGTGATCGTCATTCAGGATACTTATACCCTTGGTAAACAAGCCAATGTCTTTAAAAATGAGGTGATTAAAAACAACATGATCCAAAACGGAACATTTTCTGGTTTTCTACCCGTCACTGGTACAAACAGGAGTGACATGTCTTTTTGGGACCAGGGAAAACAGCCCAATGATGACAATATGAAAAGCATGCAAACCTGGGTTGTTGATAAAGATTATATCCCAACCATGGGAATGGATATTGTTGAAGGTCGTAATTTCTCCACAGATTTTCCTACCGATTCCTCAGCCGTAATCCTCAACCAGTCCGCGGTACGAAATTTTGGTTTTGAAGGCAATCCAATTGGAAAAGAAATTCACGCATTTAGCCTTACACATGATAATTCCATTGACAAAAACGCCATCGATACCTGGCATGTAATCGGCGTGGTGAAAGATTTTCATTTCGAATCCCTACGAGACGACATCACACCATTGGGATTTTTTCTTGGAACAAATAATAGCCTGGCCTCTTTCCGATTCAAAGCAAAAGACACCAGAGCAGTGATTGACTATATCAATGGAATATGGAATAAACTTGCTCCGGACCAACCTTTTGATTATTCATTTCTCGATGACGATTTTCAAAAAATGTATGGGGCCGAGCAACGACTCGGAAAACTTTTTGCGATTTTTTCAGGCCTTGCCATTTTAATCGCCTGTCTGGGATTGTTCGCCTTAACCGCCTATACTGCTGAACAGCGAACCAAAGAAATCGGCATCCGAAAGGTGATGGGAGCATCAGTCAAAAGTATTGTGTTTTTACTTTCCAAAGATTATGGTAAGCTCATTCTTATCGCTTTTGTGATAGCAGCGCCATTGGCATGGTATGGTATTCAATGGTGGCTGCAAAATTATACCTACCGTGTCCATATTGGTATAATAGTGTATTTAATCGCGGGCCTTGTGGCATTCTTTTTAGCGGCATTTACCATGGCTTTTCAATCAGTAAAAGCAGCAAATACCAATCCGGTAAAAACTTTGCGCAGTGAATAACCGGACATGTGGTTTTCACTCATTTAATTCAATTCAAGATTTCAATCCTGAATAAAAAAAGCCGTCTATTACAACATTTGAGAATATTTTGTAGCTTGATTGCAAAAATCAATTTGCTTTTCAGGGAAACGAATGAAAGAAAAAAGTTATCTACGAAGTACTGAATGGTTTGGCAAAGACGACAAGATGGGCTTTGTACACCGCAGTTGGCTGCGCAACCAGGGCCACCCCGATCATATGTTTCGCGGTAAACCGGTCATTGGAATCTGTAATACCTGGTCGGACCTAACGCCCTGTAACGCTCACCTTAGGGATTTTGCGGAAATTGTAAAACGTGGTGTGTACGAGGCTGGCGGTTTTCCACTTGAATTTCCCGTAATGTCACTGGGCGAAACCCTGATGAAACCTTCCACCATGCTCTGGCGAAACCTGGCCAGCATGGATGTGGAAGAGTCGATACGGGCCAATCCGCTTGATGGCATTGTCTTGCTGACCGGTTGTGATAAAACGACACCTTCGACTTTAATGGGTGCTGCCAGCGTTGATCTCCCAACTATTGTCGTGCCCGGCGGACCGATGTTGAACGGCAAATTCCGAGGTAAAAACATTGGTTCCGGAACAGCCACCTGGCAACTTTCTGAAGGCATGAAAGCGGGAACTGTTTCCCGTCAAGATCTGGTTGAAGCGGAATCCTGCATGTCGCGCAGTGCTGGCCATTGCATGACGATGGGCACCGCATCCTCCATGGCCAGCATGGTGGAGGCGCTCGGATTGACATTGCCTGGTGCATCAGCGATTCCCGCTGTCGACAGCCGCAAAAAAGTAATGGCACACTTGGCAGGAAACAGGATCGTAGAAATGGTAAAAGAAGACCTCAGGCTATCAAAGATCCTGACCCGTGAAGCATTTGAAAATGCCATAAAAATAAATTCGGCCATTGGCGGATCAACCAATCTGATCCTACATCTTTTGGCTTTGGCCGGCAGAATCGGTATTAAACTCGAACTCGACGATTTCGATAAGCTGGGCAGCGATATGCCCTTGTTGCTCAATTTGATGCCATCAGGAGAATATCTGATGGAAGATTATTATTATGCCGGTGGTCTCCCGGTGATTTTAGATCAGTTGAAAGACCAGATACAAGCAGATGCGCTCACCGTAAATGGGAAAACCATTGCTGAAAATTGTCAGGGTGCCCTTTGCTATAATCGAGATGTTATTGCAAATCTTGACAAACCTTTTAAAAAAAAGGCAGGCATTACCGTACTCACTGGAAATCTCTGCGAGCAGGGCGCGGTAATTAAGCCTTCTGCAGCAACAGATCGCCTGTTGCAACACAAAGGAAGGGCTGTAGTATTCGAATCGATCGAAGATTACCACGCACGTATAGACGACCCGGATCTGGATATCGATGAAACCTGCATCATGGTATTGAAAGGTGTGGGCCCGGTTGGCTATCCTGGCATGCCAGAGGTAGGCAATCTGGACCTGCCCGAAAAACTCATTAAAAAAGGCGTTAAAGATATGGTGCGGATCTCCGATGGCAGAATGAGCGGCACCGCTTACGGCACAGTGGTTTTACATGTTTCTCCGGAATCGTCGGTAGGAGGAAATTTGGCCCTGGTGCACAATGGAGACATCATTGAACTTGACGTCAAAAAAAGAAAACTGACTTTGCATGTGCGTGAAGAAGAACTCGTTGAGCGCAGAAAAGCATGGAAAAAGCCAGACCCGGTTGCCACGCGCGGATATGTGAAATTGTTTATCGATCACGTTCAACAAGCTCATGAAGGATGCGATTTCAACTTTTTGAAAGGCGGTTCTGGTGACAAGGTGTTGCGCGATCTACATTAAAACGATGCATCATCCTATTAATATTTAAAATGATCTGGACTATAGAATAGTTGACATTCATTCAGAAAAACCATCATCAAAATGGAAAGTACAATTACAAGAACAGCTTATGAGCTAACTATTAAATTCCAAGATGAATCTGATATCCCGACTCGATTTAAAAAGACCAAGAAAGGCACAAAAACAGATTTAACTTCCAAAATTGAGCAAACATTTCAAAAACATGTAGAGGCTTGGACTGACACAATCAATTCAATTCTGAAATATGTTTCAGATAGTGAACAGGCGTGGAGATTCATAAGAATTAATCCAAAAGTGGAAGATGCAACAATCAGTTCAGCAACACTATGTGATGATTTTATAGCTTTTAATGATCTATTAATACAAAGACGTGATATTGACAATTGCTCTCCAGACGAACTGGGAAAATTATGCATGCTTTCTGAGGCTTTTCAAAGAGAGATAGAGAAACAAATAAATAAGTAATACATGGGTTATTTTGCCTTGGATGTTGAGACTGCAAATGCTGATTACTCAAGTATATGCCAGATTGGAATAGTTTATTTCAAAGATGGACAAGTGATAGACAAATGGAGCACTTTAATAAATCCAGAGGCTTACTTTGATCCATTTAATACTTCTATCCATGGAATTACCGAAAAAGATGTAAGAGATGCTCCGACTTTTGATGCCGTTTACGGATTAATTGCAAAGAAATTAACTGGTAAAATCACAGTACATCATATGCCTTTTGATAAAGTAGCTGTTACTCGTGCTTGTTTAGAATATAATCTGGAAATATTACAGCCAAAATGGCTCAACTCTGCCAAAATTGTCCGTAGAACTTGGGAACAGTTTGCTTACAAAGGATATAGCTTAGCTAATATTGCGAACTACTTGCGAATTGAATTCGGACATCATGACGCGCTAGAGGACGCAATAGCAGCTGCCAAGATTGTACATCATGCATGTGAAGAGACTAATCGCTCGGTGGAAGACTGGTTAGTAAGGGTCAGCCGACCAATCCAAATCTATAAAGGAGGCTTATCGACAATTAAGTTTGAAGGTAATCCTGAAGGTTCACTGTACGGGGAAAGTTTAGTTTTTACTGGAGCGTTATCCTTACACAGAAAAGAAGCTGCTAAAATAGCCGCTGATCTTGGCTGTAATGTTGGTAATTCTGTTTCAAAAAAAACCTCTATTCTTGTTGTCGGCACTCAAGATACATCCAAACTTGCTGGCTATGAAAAAAGCTCAAAGCATCGCAAGGTAGAAGAATTAATTCAGCAAGGGGTTCCAATCAAAATTCTTTCCGAAAAGGATTTTATTGAAATGTGCAACAACGAAGATGAGAACCTATGACTTGAAGTTTCCAAACCTGAAAACATATCTCAGAAATCTACAAAAAAAGAAGAGTCCATTACAATGTTTGATATGACTATTGAAATCAAAGTGGATGAAAAACTTATAACTGATGAGATTAATAAAGTTTGGAACAATTTGACCAATGAACAAAAAGAAGCCTCGCATAAAGCAGATCAAGAATTTGAAAAGCTGATGAACTCAACTAAAGACTGTACCTGGGAAGAAAAGAGAGTATTAGCCAAAAATATCAAAGCAATCATTGAGGAAATAAAAAATCTATACAACTATTTTGACATTGAATCATTTCAAGACGATAAAATAGACATTATTGATACAATTGATACAGAAATTGAGGAACTCCAAAACTTTTCTATGACCTTATGAAAGACAAAATCACATTAGCAGAGTACTTTGAAGCAATATACAACAGTATAGAATTCATCGAAGCCTATTTTGAGGAGGATTCACTTCCTCGAATGGTCAAGAACTATTGTAACGCAATAATGAGTAAACTAAACAAAATAAAGGAAATAATAGTAACATAGTTGGTATGGGTCATAGCCACACACCGCCAATACACACGCCTAGCTTCGCTATACATCGAGCGTTCAACCCATTCACCACCTAACACCGAACCAAAATGCTGACCGTCTTTCTTATTATTTTTTGCATTGTATTCATTATTGTCTCCAGCACACGATTTCAAGTCCATCCGTTTTTGTCGCTCCTGGTGGCTGCTTTTCTTTTTGGCCTGTGCTCGGGTATGCCACTCGAAAAGATCGTGACGACCATCAATGACGGCTTTGGCGGAACCATTGGAAATATCGGTATCATCATTATCATCGGGATCATTATCGGTGCGTTTCTCGAGAATTCGGGCGGAGCACTTACACTTGCCGGTAAGTGTCCTGAAATTGGTAGGAGAAAAACGCGTACATACCGCGATGGCTTTTATCGGTTATATCGTATCAATTCCCGTCTTTGCAGATTCCGGATTTGTGATTCTTTCTTCTCTTAATCGTGCCATCACAAAAAAGGCAAATCTCTCACTGGCCGGAACGGCCATTGCACTTGGGTTGGGTTTAACCACCACCCATACCATGGTGCCGCCCACCCCGGGTCCGATTGCCGCAGCGGGTATACTGGGTGCCGACCTGGGATTGGTCATTCTTTTCGGACTTATCGTGAGTTTTTGCGCATTGATGGTCTGCATTGTTTTCTCAAAAAGCGTTGGTAAAAAATTTTATATCGATCCCGGTATGAAAAACGACCCGGCTGGAGAATACCAGGTCGATAAAAGTGTTGCTTCGCCTTCCGCCTTCAACGCTTTCCTGCCGATTATTGTCCCGATACTGCTGATCGTCTTGCGTTCAGTGGCGGAATTCCCTTCTTCGCCATTTGGTGAGGGTAAAGTAAATGAAATTTTGAGTTTTATAGGAAATCCGGTGGTGGCATTGTTTGTTGGAATGATGATCTCTTTTACGTTGCCACGAAAATTCGACAAAATGATGCTGAGCACCACAGGATGGGTGGGCCAGGCGCTTAAATCGGCCGCCCTGATCATATTGATCACCGGAGCAGGTGGAGCATTTGGGAAAATATTACAAAGTTCAGGAATAGGCGACTTGCTGGGAGAAAACTTACAAATCTCCTGGCTGGGGATCTGGTTGCCCTTTTTGGTGGCGGCTACCATTAAAACCGCCCAGGGTTCATCAACAGTGGCCCTGATCACTGCTTCTTCCATTGTCGTATCATTGCTTCCGGGGCTTGGTCTGAATTCTGAAATTTCCAAAGCATTGACCGTCGTTGCTATCGGCGCTGGTTCTGCAGTGGTTTCACACGCCAATGATAGCTTTTTCTGGGTGCTCACTCAAATGAGTGACATGGATATTAAACAAGGCTACCGTATGCAAAGCCTTGGAACAGCGATACTGGGTTTCTCGGCCATGATCATACTTACCATCCTGACTTTTATATTTAAATAAACGATCTGAAATTTATGCTATGAAAATATTTAAAACTACCAAAGGAATACTGGTTGAAATCGATCAGAAATTATATCCCATAAAAAAAGAGTGGGACAGTCTAATAAATATGGACAATCTATATGACCAGATTCCTTCAATGATAGAGAAAATTGCGCCGTTGGACTCGCCGGGAAAATTGTCAGACGACGAACTCCTTCCACCAATCGGCACTCAGGAAATTTGGGCCGCCGGCGTGACCTACCTTCGGAGCAAAAGCGCCCGCATGGATGAATCCAAGGCTGTCGGAGGTGGTGATTTTTATGATCGCGTATATGCCGCCGTGCGCCCTGAGCTGTTTTTCAAATCAACAGCATACCGAACGGTGGGATCCGGCCAGAAGGTGCGGATCCGAAAAGACTCAAAATGGAACGTTCCGGAGCCGGAATTAACACTGATGATCAATTCAAAAGGAGAGATCGTTGGGTACACCATTGGTAATGATATGAGTTCACGAGATATCGAAGGAGAAAATCCATTGTATCTGCCGCAGGCAAAATCGTATGACAAATCTGCGGCAATTGGCCCTTGTATTTATGTGTCTTCTGCTCCTTTGTCCAACACTACTGCAATTCAACTGGAAATACTAAGAAAAGGAACGATAATGTTCGAAGGAACTGTAGGTATCGACCAGATAAAAAGAAAGTTCACCGATCTGGTCGAATTTCTTTACCGGGAAACAAGTTTTCCGGTCGGGTGCCTGCTCATGACCGGGACCGGCATAGTCCCCCCAAATGATTTTACTTTACAGGTGGGCGATGAGATCAGGATAACGATTGAACCGATCGGGACACTGATAAATTATGTGGAATAAGTGAACAAAAAAGCGGACTATTCATTTTTTAATCAGAGCATATTTCGTTTTTTATAATTCCAATTAACCAGCAAATTCCGAATTGGGCATTGTTCCAAAGGGAAATTTAAAATTGAACAAGCACATTAATTTAGCATTAAACAGAAGTAATAATGATTGATTTAAATGGTAAAAACCTCATAGGAAAAGATCCATCGTCAAAAGGAAAAACCACATTTCAGGCAGTTAATCCCGCGAACCTGAAACCACTCGACACCACTTTTACGGAAGCCAGTGAAGATGAAATCAACATGGCAGTTGAAAAAGCAGCGGCTGCATTTTGGAATTACAGAATAATATCCAATGAAACTAGGGCCAAATTTTTAGAGGCGATTGCCGAAGAAATACTCGGACTTGGCGAATCGCTGATTGAGCGCTGCATGCAGGAGACAGCGCTGCCAGAGGCCCGGCTTACCGGTGAAAGAATGCGTACCATCAATCAACTGCGCCTGTTTGCCTCAGTCGTCCGTGAAGGTTCGTGGGTGGGTGCCCGCATAGATACGGCCATTCCGGACCGCCAGCCGCAGCCTAAACCCGACATCAGACAAATGCAGATCCCACTGGGTCCGGCAGGCATTTTTGGGGCAAGTAATTTCCCACTCGCATTTTCTGTGGCCGGCGGTGACACCGCGTCTGCATTAGCTGCAGGTTGTCCTGTGGTGGTTAAAGCACATCCCTTGCATCCCGGAACTTCAGAATTCGTGGGAAGCGCTATACTCGCTGCTGCTGAAAAAACAAACATGCCAGATGGAATATTTTCCCTGATCCAGGGTGCTTCAACAGATGCAGGCATGAATATCGTCCGGCACCCAAAGATAACCGCCATTGGTTTTACCGGCTCTTTTAAAGGAGGAAAAGCTATTTTTGATGCGGCAAATCAACGCGCTGTACCCATTCCTGTATTTGCTGAAATGGGAAGTGTAAATCCCGTCTTCATTTTACCCGGAGCCCTGAATGTAAAAGCCGAGGCCATTGCAAAAGGTCTGGCCACTTCCTTTACACTGGGTGTCGGACAATTTTGCACGAACCCCGGAGTGGTGTTTACACCAAAGTCAGAAGGAAACCAGGAATTTCTGGCCACACTGGAGAAAAGCACAAGTGAATCTAGTGGTGGTAATATGTTATCAACTGGCATAAGGACAAACTTTCAGAAAGGGGCCAAATACCTTGAAAACTCAAATGGTATACGGTTACTGGCAAGTGGAGGCGGGGATGAAAGGGATAATTTTGTGAAAAGCAAGGTTTTTACCACCGATACAGCATCATTTCTGAATGACAATCATTTAAAGGAAGAAGTATTTGGACCTTCAACGCTGATTGTGTCAACCAATGAAAAAAAGGAAATGCTCACCGCGGCGGAAGCAATAGGCGGTCACCTTACGGCAACCATTCACGGCACGGAGGAAGACCTTATTGAATATGCTGAATTGATACAAATTTTGGAGCGAAAAGTGGGGCGCATCATTTTTAATGGATTCCCTACGGGTGTCGAAGTATGTCACTCCATGGTTCATGGCGGCCCTTATCCTGCCACTACCGCCTCCCATACCACGTCGGTAGGAACGGCGGCTATTTTCCGATTCTCAAGACCAATATGCTATCAGGATTTTCCACAACAAAGCCTGCCTGACGCTTTAAGGAATGAAAATCCCCTCCATATATTTAGGCTGGTAAACGGGCAATTTACCAGGGAAAATATTACATAAATAGGCGTATTAACGGTTGACTGAGTGAATCCGAAGAACCTGGACTTTAACCTAAATTTCAGTCAATCTAAAGGTCTGCAAAACCGTCCGAAATCGACCATAAATTTCTGAATTCGCACATCCTTCAGAGAAACATCAACTTATAAAATATTGGTATTCTGATGATTAGCAAATGGCATTCCATTTGGTAAGCCTTTGGCAGTTTTGAGCTAAAGCGTTGGCCAAAACATAGAAACCAATTATTTATGAACTATGTTATGATGTTGGGGCAATCTGTTCAATACGTCAGATCATAACCGAAACCTAATTATTGCCAGATATCAGCAAAATTAAATATATACCCAGATGTTAAGGAACTTTTTGATCATTGCTATACGGAATCTGCAAAAATATCGCTTTTACACCTTTATCAATGTTTTCGGACTCACCATTGGCATCACGGCATGTCTGGTCATTTTGCTTTTCGTACGTTTTGAACTGAGTTATGACAAATTCAATGTAAATGCCGACCGAATTTATCGAGTGGATTGGGAAATATTTTTTGGAGAAACCCATACCTACAAGGCCGCCGCCACACCACCGATGGCAGAAGCAATGGTGCGAGATTATCCGGAAGTGGAAGCAGCCGCCAGATTCAGGTATTGGGGAGCCTTTTTATTTAAGCGTACCATCGAAAACACCGTGGAATGGCGTGTGATATATGCTGATAATGATATATTTAAAATTTTTACAATCCCCTTTATTGCGGGTAATCCGGATAATGCCCTCAAGGAACCGAATACCATGGTAATCAGTGAAAAATGTGCGGCACAGTTTTTCCCTGATGAAAATGCATTGGGCAAGATACTGATCAAAGACAATAAAACAGCGTACAAGATCACGGGCATTTTTAAGGATCTCCCGGAAAACAGCCACTTTCACTACAGGATGTTTCTTTCAATGGAGGGTTTGGCAGAATCCAAAAACAACTACTGGATTGGCGGCCCTTTTAATACCTATTTGTTGTTGCATAAAGGTGCCGATCCCAAAGCGCTGGAAGCCAAATTGCCGGAAATGGTTGAAAAATATCTCGTCCCTCAGGCCTCCTCTGTGTTCGGTGCTACCTTTATGAATGATTTTAAAGCCGGTGGAAACAAACTGATCCTTCGCTTGAGGCCGCTTCTAGATATTCACCTGCATTCGAATTTGCAAAATGAACTGGAGGGCAACAGCGATATTGCATATGTATATTTACTCACCGCCATTGCCTTGTTTATTCTTATCATTGCCTGTATTAATTTTATGAATCTGGCCACAGCACGGTCTGTCAATCGTGCACGTGAGGTAGGTATCAGAAAAGTCCTGGGGTCGAATCGCATTCATCTGATCATACAATTTCTGGCGGAGTCCATCATCTTAACATCTTTGTCCTTTATTATTGCACTCGCACTCACCTATTTTGTTCTTCCTGTATTTAACAATTTAACGGAACTGCATTTAACACTGCCCTGGAAAAACATCACGATTTTGCTTTTGATCATACTTTCGGCTATTGTTGTCGGAGTAATGGCTGGCATATATCCTGCATTTATACTTTCTTCTTTTCAGCCAGCCAAAGTGCTGAAGGGTAAATTATCAAAAGGGCACAAATCCTTTTTTTTCCGCAGCGCCCTGGTGATTTTCCAATTTTTCATTTCCATATTTCTGATTATAGCAACTATTGCACTCTACCAACAAATGAATTATATCCAGACCAAAAAGCTGGGTTTTAAGAAAGAACAAATCATCATTATTCGTGATGTTTACAATGCGGGAAATAAACTGCCCATCATCAGAGATGAGATATTAAAGAACAGCTTCATTACCAGTGGCACTATTTCATCTTATTTTCCAGGACCGAATTCAGGGCGGAATACGCCGCTTATATGGAAATATGGCGCTGATCCTACACCGGAAAATTCAGTGACGGGAGAAAAGTGGGCCGTCGATTATGACTATATACCCACTCTTGGCATGGAAATCGTAACAGGTCGTAATTTTTCCAGGGATTTTCCCTCTGATTCAACAGCAGTAATTTTGAATGAAACGGCAGTACGTATGCTCGATATCCAGGATGATCCTATTGGTCAAAAGATCAGTTTGTTAAAAAACAGTCCGGATAACTCCCAAGACCGAAAAAACCAAGAGACGTGGACTGTAATTGGCGTGGTGAAAGATTTCAATTTTGAATCATTGCGTGAAAGTGTCGGCCCTCTGGGATTGTTTTTCGGCACCAACAGCAGAAGCTTTCTGACGTTTCGATATGATACAAAAAATACGCAACAGGTTATTGAGACCATCAAAAAGGTCTGGAAAACCATGGCGCCGGGAGAGCCTTTCAGTTATTCCTTCCTGGACCAGGATTTTCAAAAAATGTATACTTCAGAACAAAAACTAGGAAAGCTCTTTGCTATATTTTCCGGCTTGGCCATCGTTATTGCCTGCCTGGGCCTGTTTGCCCTAACGGCATTCACAACAGAACAGCGGACCAAAGAAATCGGGATCAGGAAAGCAATGGGCGCTTCCATACATAATATCATCCTGCTGCTCTCCAAAGAATTTAGCCGTTTGATCCTTATTGCTTTTGTATTGGCGACTCCACTGGCCTGGTATGGTGTTTACTTGTATTTTGAGCAATACGCTTATAAAACACAAATCGGCATACTGGTTTATTGCGGCGCAGGATTATTTGCTTTCCTTTTGGCATTCCTCACCATGGGTTATCAATCCATTAAAGCCGCAAATACCAACCCGGTGAATGCACTGAGAAGCGAATGAAATTAAGAAAAGCCCGGTAACAATTTAAATCCTTTATTGATTCATCCGGGCAAATAAATTGTTTGGAATGTGCTGCCAACTAAAGTTTAATATTATTTTTGCAGCATGTCAGAACAGATCTTGATCATTGATTTCGGTTCTCAGTATACCCAGTTAATTGCCAGAAGGGTGAGAGAATTGAATGTTTATTGTGAAATTCATCCTTACAATCACCTTCCCGGGAATATTGAGCATCTGAAAGGTGTGATCTTATCGGGCAGCCCCTGCAGTGTACGTGACCAGGGAGCCCCCAATATTGACATTAATCCATATCGCGGAAAAGTACCAATACTGGGCATTTGTTACGGTGCCCAACTGATGGCGCTACACAATGGCGGCAATGTACTTCCCTCCGAAATACGGGAATATGGGCGTGCGCACCTGAATCATATTGACACCCACTACGACCTGCTCAAGGAAATATCTTATCACAGCCAGGTGTGGATGTCTCACGGAGATACCATTTCGAAATTGCCGGAAAATTTTGAAATGATCGCCAGCACAGAATCGGTGGAAATGGCCGCCTATAAAGTGAAAGGAGAAGAAACATATGGTATTCAATTCCATCCCGAAGTGACCCATACCTCGGATGGCAAAACGCTTCTGCGTAATTTTGTTGTGCATATTTGCGGATGCAAACAAGACTGGACAGCAGACATATTTGTGGAAAGTAGCGTGACATCTTTACAAAAACTGCTGGGCCAGGATAAGGTAGTAATGGGTCTTTCCGGAGGCGTCGATTCTTCAGTTGCCGCCATGCTCATTCACCGGGCTATAGGCAAAAACCTTTATTGTATTTTTGTTGATAATGGTTTGTTGCGTAAAAATGAATTTAAAGATGTTTTACATTCTTATCGTGACCTGGGCCTGAATATACAAGGTGTCGACGCCAGTCAGCGTTTTTACAGTGCACTGGACGGATTGTCAGAACCGGAAATGAAAAGAAAGGCCATTGGAAAAACATTCATTGAAATATTCGACGAAGAGGCGCATAAAATCAAAGATGTGAAATGGCTGGGCCAAGGCACCATTTACCCGGATGTGATCGAATCAGTCTCCGTTAAAGGTCCCTCCGCTACCATTAAATCGCATCATAATGTGGGTGGCCTGCCCGACAAAATGCATCTTAAAGTAGTGGAGCCATTGAACACTTTATTTAAAGATGAGGTGAGGAAGGTGGGCAAATCACTGGAAATTCCTGATCATATTCTGGGAAGACATCCGTTTCCCGGTCCGGGACTGGGCATCAGGATTTTGGGCGAAGTTACCCCCGACCGCGTAAAGACATTGCAGGACGTAGATCACATTTTCATTTCCGGACTCAAGGAAAGAGATTTATACCATGAGGTTTGGCAAGCAGCAGCGATCCTGTTGCCCATTCAATCCGTTGGAGTAATGGGCGACGAACGGACTTATGAAAATGTTGTGGCGTTGCGTGCTGTAACCAGTGTAGATGGAATGACAGCTGACTGGAGCCAGCTTCCATATGATTTTCTGGCTGATATTTCGAATAAAATAATCAATCGCGTAAAAGCTGTAAATCGTGTGGTATACGACATCAGCTCCAAGCCACCAGCCACCATTGAGTGGGAATAACCTGACTTTTAACCATGAATTTGAAAAAAACAACCATTATCATCATCCTTTTTTCTTTTCAGCTCACCATCGCATTTGCGCAGAAAGAAAATTTCACCAGCCAATTTAACAATGCTAAAGAATTATTTGATCTGGGCAAGTATGGCCTGGCCATGCAGGCATTCAAACCATTGACAGGTGAATTTGAAGGAAACGCTTATTCGGAATATGCTTCCTATTTTTATGCGCTTTCGGCATATCATGCTGGCAACATTCAAGTAGCTCAAAACATGTTACTGCAAATCAAAGCCAATTATCCCCACTGGGATCAGATCGACGAAGTAAATCTCTGGCTTACTAAAATCTACTTTGAACAAGGGAAATTTAACCAGGCGCTGGAATCGAGCATGCTCATCAGGGACCAAAATATGTCTCAGGAATTAAACGGGTTGAAGACACAATATCTTCAGCAACTGGAATACCCCCTTGTTGATAGTCTTTTTCATGAATACCCCTCTGATAAAATCATTGCCAAATCCCTGGCGGATAAAATCATCAAGCTTCCATTGGAGGAGCAGGACAGAGACCTGTTGGAAAATATCGTATCCCTTTTCAACCTCGATAGAGACAAATATCGCATAGAGGAAGAAGAAAAATCGGTTAAAAAACCAGTGTATGAAGTCGCCGTTTTGTTTCCTTTTATGTTTAATGACTTAAGCAATAGTCCTTCGCGGATTTCCAATCAATTCATTGTAGATCTGTATCAGGGGATATTGCTTGCTCAGCAAAATTTGCAGGCCAACGGGATCAGGATTTCTATTCATGCATACGACACCAAAAGTGACAGCACGATTACCGCTAAAATTCTCGAGTATCCAGAAATGCGTTTCATGGATCTCATAATTGGTCCTTTATATCCGGGACCAGTCAAACTTGTTTCGGATTTTGCCTACCATTATAAGATCAATATGATAAATCCTTTGTCAGGCAACTCAGAGGTAGTGCTGAATAATCCATACGCCTTCCTGTTCATGCCCACCTACGAAACACAGGGAAAAGTGGCCGCCAACTTCGTTGCTAACAACATTCGGAATAAAAATGCCTTTATTTTTTATGATGATGCAGAAAAGGATTCTTTGCTGGCCTACTCCTATAAACAGGAAATCGAGGACAGGGGATATCAAATTGCTCATATGCAACAAATAAAAACGGACCAGGCAAAAAATATTATTGACATACTGACCAACACTGTAAAGGTAGAATTCGATGCTTCGGAAATAGACTCCCTGGTGAACAGTGATGATGTGGTGAAAGGTAATTTACGCATTTCCGAAAAAGATTATTTAGTGATACAGCCCGATAGCATTGGACACATTTTTATAGCGTCGGACAGGTCACCCCTGGTGGCGAATACTATTACTGCTTTGGAGACCAGAGGAGACTCCATTGTTTTAGTTGGCATGGAACAATGGTTGCGCAGTAATGTCCTTCCGTTTGAAGCATTGGAGCGATTGAACACTTTGATGATCGCCCCAAATTACTTCGATAAAACCAGCGATCGTGTAAAACAGATCGAAGATCAATACAGAACCCAGTACAATACTTTACCCAGTGACAACGCTCTCCTTGGATACGAAACTATGATTATCATGGGGAAACTCATGAATCGATTTGGAAATTTATTTCAATATGATCCCAATTCGCATGGAATGATCAGTGGGGACCTGGGCCCAGGATATAAATTTGACGATCACAACAGCAATCAGTATGTCCCGATTGTAAAGTTCCAGGATGCGGAAGTCCGGATTGTGAATCCATACAAACCTTGATGCGCAATGTTAAGTAAAGAAGTCAGCAAACAACTTTTTCAAACTGCCCAACAACTGATACCCGGAGGTGTTAATTCGCCTGTTCGTGCCTTCAAAGCCGTTGGCGGGCAACCTCTATTTATTAAATCTGCCAAGGGCGGTTTTTTGTATGATGAAGATGGCAACAAATTCATCGACCTGATCAACTCCTGGGGCCCGATGATTCTTGGTCATGCCCACGAAATTATTGAAAAAGCAGTTATAGAAGCCATACCGGGATCCTTATCTTTCGGGGCCCCAACTCGCAAAGAGGTGGAAATTGCCGAATTGATTACAACGATGATCCCATCGGTAGAAAAAGTAAGAATGGTAAATTCAGGTACGGAAGCTACTATGTCAGCCATCCGGCTTGCCCGTGGATTTACCGGACGTGATAAAATCATCAAGTTTGAAGGATGCTACCACGGACATGGTGACGCTTTCCTTATATCGGCCGGCAGTGGTGTCGCAACCATGGGAACTCCGGATAGTCCCGGCGTAACCAAAGGTACTGCACAAGATACATTGACAGCACCATACAATGACCTGGATAAAGTGGCATATCTGATTGATGCCAATCGGGGAGAAATCGCTGCCATGATCATTGAACCTGTGGTCGGCAATATGGGTTGTGTGCTTCCTGAATCAGGATTTCTTGAAGGTCTTAGAAAAATATGCATCCGCGAGGGCATCGTTCTGATCTTCGATGAAGTGATGACCGGGTTCCGTTTGGCGAGAGGTGGTGCACAGGAACTTTTTGGTGTTGAACCGGATCTTACTACATTGGGTAAAATCATTGGTGGTGGTATGCCCGTTGGCGCTTACGGTGGGAAAAAAGAAATTATGGATACGGTGTCTCCGGTCGGTCCGGTGTATCAGGCCGGTACATTATCAGGCAATCCAATCGCCATGGCAGCCGGTTACGCCATGCTCGGTCACCTTCACGATCACCCGGAGATTTATGATTCCCTGAATAAAACCACCGCATACCTCAAAGACGGCTTTCATAAGAACCTACAAGCCCACGGTAAAAATTATACCATCAATCAAATTGGTTCCATGATCAGTTTGTTTTTTACGGAAGAACCTGTAACCGATTTCAATTCGGCTAAAAAATCTGACACAAAACTTTTTGGGCGATATTTCAATGCGATGCTCGAGCGCGGTATATATCTGGCGCCGTCACAATTTGAATCATTATTTGTCTCATCTGCCATTGACAAGACCTTGGCCGATGAAATAATTGATGCTAACCGGGAATCATTAAAGGAAATTATTTCATAAATTAATCCTCTAATTTACAGAGATTAATAGACAATTGTTTAAAGCATCACTTGATAACAATTTCAAAAAATCAAAGAAATTTTCTGCCCTGATTTTCGGTTTATTCCCGGTGGACAGCAATTTTTAATTTAAAACTTACATTTGAGACCGCAGGGAGTTACTTTGTGTATTCCGTATCGATAAATATTTGAATATATTTGTTTTCCTGGACTGTAAATTTAAATTTTTCAAGGCGTGAAAAAGCCGTTCATCCTTTTGATCATATCAATTTTTTCGGGGATCTTTTCTTGTGTTTGGGGTCAAAATGCAAACCTCGATTCCGATGCCAAAACACTGACCTATGAGGAGTTGTACGACAATCCTTTTGATATCGGAAAACTTTTTATCCATTTACAACCGATTTATGGCGAATTGTTTGCCACCAACTCCACGGCCGGATTCGGATTTACCGCCCAATATTATCACAATAACATTTTCGATATAGAAGGACATGCCCGAACGGCTTATTCCCAAAAATCAGATTTGATACGGGATGCCGCCGTGAAGAATTCAACCGTAGACAATAAGGCCCGGCCATACAATTATTATGAGTTGGTTGGTACCTATCATATCGTAGACAAAGAAACAGATACGGAAACTAAATTTATTTTATATTCCAAAAGGTACAAAGGAGATAAATGGGCAGCAACTGTGCCGCTGCATACCATCATTCCCACCAAGATCCGTAAAATTTATGGTGCTCGATTGGGTGGATTTGCTTACGCTACCACGGTTGACTACAATAATGTATTAAAAGACCAGGGTGTTTCACTGATCAATGCGGAAGGTGAACCACTGAGTCTACAGGAATCTATCTATGGTAGTATGTCTGCACAGGGAATCTATATCGGCGGTTCCATGGCAATGATCAAAAACGTAGCGGTGCAACCCGACAAGATCTATGGCACGCTGGTAAATGATCTGATTTTTACGACATATCTGGATATTGCCCTGGCTCCTTCCATATCGATAACAGATATTTACAAAGACGGTGTACAGTATCCCTCCAATCCCATTGAAAAAAATCTGTTTGGTTTCCGTGCTGGTTTTGAAGGTAAATTTAACCGGGAAGTGGGCTGGGCCTACGGTGTCGAATTAGGCCATCGCCCCGGTCTGAAAAAGTCCGGTTTTTATATTACAGCAAAAATCAGTTTCCCGGTTTTCTCCACACAATTACGGCATCAGGTAGAAAGTTTCGGCAAATAATTCCTGCTGTGTTGAACCAGTCATTTATTCCATTCTTCACATGTTTCATTTTTCAGGAGTGATTATTCTCGTATTGACAAAGACTTGATAAACCATATCTCATTTTTATAGAATTCATCATCCGGTAATAATCAAAAATCTTATAATCTGTAAAATCGACTCCAGGGATATGTGGATATTAACTTTTCCTACAACCATTAATATTGCTTCTCAGCATCCGGAAATTTAATCATTTCCCCCAATAATGAAATTAAAACAGGTTGCTTCAATACTTCCTTTCCCTAAACATAAATACCTTAATTTTATGTGATAAAGGGAACAGGACATTTCAATTCATTGTTTCAATTTTGTGTTTAATTATTAAAATCTAAAAATCATGACATATTACATCAATAAAACCACCAATTACAACTTTGATGAAGCCGTCGATAAAATAACCCTGGCGCTAAAGGAACAGGGTTTTGGCATTATTACCGAAATCGACATGAAGAATACCCTCAAAAACAAACTCGATGTCGAAATCAGAAAATATAAGATATTGGGGGCTTGTAATCCTCAATTCGCGCACAAAGCACTTCAGGAAGAAGAAAAGATTGGCATTCTCCTGCCTTGCAATGTTACCATTAGTGAACAGGAAGACGGAAAAATTGATGTTGCCGTGATGGATCCCACTGTGGCAATGAGCGTAGTGGAAAACGAAAAAATGGGCCCTTTAGCCAGTGAAGTTAAAGAACGCCTTCAGAAAGCGCTGGCTGCCATCTAAAATCACTATAAAATCCGTTTTATATGAAGATAAAATCATAAAAAACGGATTTTACATGCCTGGTTTTTGATGAACTTTTCCTATTTTGTTATCGATGTTGACCACTTAAATTGATATATCATTTAACACTATAGGAAGTCATGAAGTCATTTTTCGTCGCAGGATTTTTTTTGTCGGTATACATGCATGGTTTTGGTCAGATCAAAAAAGATTATCCCATTCATCCGGTACCATTTACTTCCGTCAAGGTAACCGGTGAATTCTGGCAGCAGCGACTTGAAACCAACCGTACAGTAACACTGCCGTTTGATTTTCAGAAATGTGAGGAAACCGGGCGCATTTCCAATTTCGAGAAGGCAGCCGGGATGAAGCAAGGTACTTTTGAAGGCATCCGATTCAATGATTCCGATGTATACAAGATCATGGAAGGTGCCGCCTATTCCCTTAGCATTCATCCTGACCCTGAACTCGATAAATATATGGATGACCTCATTGCTAAAATTGCCGGAGCCCAGGAGCCAGACGGATATCTTTACACAGCACGCACCATTGACCCGAAGAACCTGCCCGGTGCTACCGGACCTGAACGCTGGTCCTACCTCGATCAAAGTCACGAATTATACAATGTGGGACACTTGTATGAAGCCGCGGTAGCACATTTTTTGGCAACCGGAAAACGTAATTTTCTCAATGTGGCCATAAAAAATGCGGACCTCATTGCGCAGACTTTTGGCCCTGACAAACAATATGGTGTGCCAGGCCATGAAGAAATTGAAATCGGTCTGGTGAAATTATATCGCGTGACAGGAGATATAAAATACCTCAACCTCGCCAAATATTTTCTTGATACCAGGGGTCGTAGAGTGGAAGACGCCAAATATCCTCAAAAACTTGCTGCATATGATCAAAATGAAAAACCGGTGACGGAACTGGATAAAATTGAAGGTCATGCCGTACGTGCAATGTACCTCTATTCGGCGATGGCTGATGTAGCCGCACTCACTGACGACCAGCAGTATATTGATGCACTGGACCGCCTCTGGAATGATCTGGCAAATAAAAAACTCTATCTCACCGGAGGGATTGGCGCGCGGCGCAGTGGCGAATCTTTTGGCGACGATTATGAATTACCCAATGAATCAGCCTATAATGAAACTTGTGCTGCCATTGGCAACATGTTGTGGAATGAGAGAATGTTTCTGTTAAAAGGTGAAGCCAAATATTTTGATGTTTTGGAAAGGACCCTTTACAATGGTTTTCTTTCCGGTGTTTCTTTGCAAGGCAATACTTTCTTTTATCCGAATCCACTGGCCTGCGACGGGCGCGATGCTTTTAACCAGGGCGTCCTGGGTCGTAAAGCATGGTTCGATTGTTCATGTTGCCCCACCAATGTGGTTCGATTTCTGCCTTCTTTACCGGGCTATATTTATGCCACGAAGGGTGATGCCCTTTATGTTAATCTTTATATAGGGAATGAGGCTACAATCAACATGATGGATAAAAAATTGCAAATTACCCAGCATACCAACTATCCATGGGATGGTAAAGTCAATATAACCCTGAATCCAACGGGGGCTTCGTCTTTTAAATTGTTGCTTCGGATTCCAGGCTGGACACAGAACAATCCGGTACCAGGAGATCTTTATCGGTATGTCGACAATACACCGAACCATTACAATATATTGGTGAATGGAAAACAAATACATTATCAATTGGAAAATGGGTATGCAACAATTGACAGAAAATGGAAAAAAGGTGATTTGGTGCAACTGGAACTGACTATGAATGTTCGTTATGTTAAAGCCAATCCAAAAGTAGAAGCCGATCTGAACAGAATCGCCATCGAACGTGGCCCTATTGTTTATTGTGCGGAAGCAGTTGATAACCAGGGCCAGATTTCCAATATCATTTTTGATATGAACAAGCATTGCCAAACAATGATGCAACCGGATCTTTTGGGTGGCATTGAACAAATCAAAACCCAGGCGGTAGCATTTATCGTATCCGAAGAAGGCCATGAAATACATTCTGCCACACAATCCTTTACGATCATTCCTTATTATGCCTGGGCGCATCGACAAGTAGGAGAAATGGCCGTTTGGTTGCCTGAGAAGGCCAATTCTATTAATATTGTAACCAGTGAATAGCTTTTTAAACTAAAGAATTAGTAAGTTGGAAAAATTAAAAAGATTATTTTCCATGAAACAGGATCATGATAAATTATATATGAGCACTGTTATCGAAAGGCAATTTGATCCGTCTTTCAGTATGTTGGAAAGAATCATAGAAAATTGTCCGAAATCTATCTGGACCCAGAAGAATGTAGTACCACAATTTTGGCAACAGGTATATCATGTGCTTTACGGACTCGATTACTGGTTTAGTGATTCGGAACATACTTTTACTCCTCCTGAAGGCAGCGAACATCTAAGCCCCGATCTCGCGGAACAATCGGAAAAAACGGTCGATCAGGATTGGATGAAACAATATCTCCAGACAGTACGGACTAAAATAGAGCAATATCTGGAAAATATGGATGATACCAGGTTGTTACAAGTTTCACCCCTCTACAACAAGTGGACAAATTTTGATGTTTTACTGGACCAGCTTCGCCATTTGCAACATCATATCGGATATTTGAATAGATTAATCAAGAAATGTGGTTCGGCACCAGCGGAATGGCATTCTTTCGGGGTTGAAAAAATTGCGTAAACCTTGAATATCCAATGTATGATGGATAGCCCTGAATAATGAGATTTTTTATGTTCAATCCGGAACCTTGATCTTCCAAATTGTGATAAGATGGTCTGAAACATGAACTGAATAGTTGCACATTCTTCCACCTATTTTCAAACCATCGAAGGGCTTCATCTGTGTCGATTCTTTGTTTTTGGCAGCATTTGACGAAGCATCTCAACATCCAGCCATTTTCATATTTATGTGGTTTGCACTGATGCGCCATGAATAATTCTTATTTTAGAGCCTGAAAGGTTCAGCGTGGAAAAAATAGAACAAATAACCAGGGGTTTTAGCAATTTCATGTGGGGCACTCCGCTGCTCATCTTGCTATTAGGTGGTGGGACTTATTTTCTTTTGTATTCACGATTGTTACCATTCCGGTATATCCGGCATGCTATGGATATCCTTTCGGGGAAATTTGACAACCCGGATGAACCCGGTCAGATCAATCACTATCAGGCTTTGTCCACTGCTCTGGCAGCCACCATTGGAATGGGAAATATCAGTGGTGTGGCCGTGGCCATCAGCACGGGTGGACCGGGCGCCATATTCTGGATGTGGGTGAGTGCTTTTTTCGGTGTGGCCACTAAATTCCACACTTGTTCCTTGGCCGTAATGTTCAGAGGTCATGACGATGCGGGACAACTACAGGGCGGTCCCATGTATGTGATCACCGAAGGACTGGGCAAACAATGGAAACCACTGGCCATATTTTTCTCTCTGACTGGTATGATTGGTGTTTTACCACTTTTCCAGGCCAATCAGTATACCGAAGCCATCAATGAAATCATTCTCGGCGATCTCGGCATTGAAGGAGGATTTCTAACTAAACTGATCATTGCCATTATCATTGTAATTGTCGCAGCGCTTGTCATTTTGGGTGGGATCAAACGCATTGGTAAAGTCGCCGGCAGGTTGGTGCCAACTATGACCATTCTTTATGTAGTTTCGGTGTTAATCATTATTTTTTCTCATTATCAACAGATCATTCCCAGCATACAATTAATTTTCGCAGATGCCTTTTCCGGAAAAGCGGTGCTGGGTGGCGCTTTAGGACAATTGATTATCACCGGTATCAAAAGAGGCACATTTTCCAATGAAGCCGGCCTGGGCACAGCACCTATGGCGCATGGTGCCGCCAAAACCAACGAACCGATCCGTGAAGGTCTGGTGGCCATGCTGGGCCCAATCGTCGATACCATCATCATCTGTACCATGACCGCATTGGCTATTATCATCACCGATGTTTGGCAAACCCACGACCTGAATGGCATCGCACTCACAGCAAAAGCTTTTAAGATCGGATTACATGGTTTCGGGCATTATATTTTGACCATCTGTATTACGATCTTTGCCCTTACCACCATGTTTGCCTACCCCTATTATGGTGCCAAATGTTTTGGTTTTGTATTTGGTACGAGGTATCAAAATTGGTACAATTATTTTTATATCGGCTCTATCATAGTTGGGGCCACTTCTACACTGGGGATTGTGATCAACCTCATCGATGGAGTCTACGCACTCATGTCCATTCCTACGGTCATTTCGGCGTTATTGCTCTCACCTAAAGTCCGTCTGGCAGCGGTTGACTATTTCAGTAGATTAAATCACAGATAATCTGGCTTTTCATAAAAGAGACACCGAATTTTGATAAACCCGGACAATCTTTTCGTTGGCGTATATCCACGTTTCAGACTTCAATACATCCATTCCTGTTTCATGGTTTTTAACTGGCTGTATATTTTTGATACAACATGGATTTTGAAGGTGATTTCAAATGATTACTTACACCAATGCCAATCGAACCATTAATGAAGTCTTCCGGTAAAGCTGGTCTATTAATATTACGGTTTGAAAAAAATGTATTAACGAAGTCAAATCGTAAACTTATATTCAATGAATCCAATGAAACGAACCATAATGATCCTGGCCGTTTTAACGGTATTATTTTCAGTATTATCATTCAGTAGTTGCAATCAGTTGGACAAACTGACCCAGTTTGATATGAGCTATGAAAGTTCTGTCACAATACCATCAACCGCCGGAGTAGATCTGCCTTTTAATCTATTCACACCGGACATCACCACCAATTCAGAACAAAAATTTTCAGTCAATAATACCAAGAAGGACCTGATTGATGAAATCAGTCTGAAATCGATGGAACTCCAGATCACCGCTCCCGGTGATGGCACATTCAGCTTTCTGAAATCAGTGGATATCTATATTAAAGCTGACGGACTGAGTGAATTAAAAATTGCCTGGAAGGATAATATTGATACCAGCGCCGGAAATTTAATTCAACTGGATACTTCCAATGACAACCTGAAGGACTACATCTTGAAGGATAGCTTCAGCTTACGGGTGCAAACCGTGACTGACGAATTGATCAATCAGGACTATGATATCAAGGTCACCTCGACTTTTCATGTCAATGCCAAAATTCTGGGTGTTTGATCATTTATAGGAGGTCATATTGATTGTGGCGGTCAGGATTTCTGAGGCCCTTTTGAGTGCCTCATGAATATTGGGACAAACATTTTTCTTTCCTACGGAAAATATTATCCTCGCTTTGGATAGCTCATTGAATACCTCCGGCTGTACGCCTGAAAGCACGATTTTAGTTTTGCCACTGATGCCCTTCAGAAATGATTTCAAATTATGAATGCCGGTTGCATCAATGATCGGAACCTGACGCATTCGTAAGATCATTACTTTGGGATGCTGTTGCAGGACCTCCATCGCTTCCTTAAAGATATTGGCGGCACCAAAAAATAATGGCCCGTTAACTTCGTACACCAAAACTTCCTCCGGGATTGCCAGTTTAATATTCGAATCAGGATCTTCCCGGTCGAGATTCACATCATTGATCTCATCATTGATTACCCGGAGGTTACTGATTTTAGCCATGCGACTCATGAATAAAAATGCCGATAAAACCATGCCCACTTCTATGGCGAAAGTAAGGTCAACGATTACCGTCAGCATGAAAGTGATTACCAAAATCGCGATATCGGCACGGGGACCGCGAAGTATGCTGAGAAAGGAACGCCATTCGCTCATATTATAAGCCACCACAACCAGTATTCCCGCCAAACACGATAGAGGAATCAATTTGGCCCATCGACCGACAAATAGCATGATTAAAAGCAAGGTGACTGCATGCACAATACCAGCAACGGGTGTTCTGCCCCCATTCTTCACGTTTGTGGCCGTGCGGGCAATAGCGCCGGTTGCTGGTATGCCACCGAACATGGCGGAGAAAATATTGGCCCCGCCCTGTGCGATCAATTCCATGTTGGAACGATGCCTGCCACCGACCATCCCATCGGCAACGACCGCGCATAATAATGATTCGATGGCTCCAAGTATAGCAATGGTAAATGCCGGTTGAATCAGTTCCGTTACGTTCGAAAGGTGTAGGTCCGGAAATTTGGGGAATGGTAGTGTGGAAGGAATTGATCCGAACCGGGTCTCGATCGTGTCCACCGGCCATTTCAGCCATTGGGCCAGTAAGGTGAATATGATAATTGCCAATAAAGAACCTGGAATTCGATCATTAATTTTCGGCATCAGCAAAGTTATGATGATGGTACCCAAAGCAATACCGGAAGCATATCCGTTTATTCCAGCCAGATGGTGAAAATATCCTGTCCATTTACCGATGAAATCTGCCGGCAGATTATCGATGGTCATGCCAAAAAAATCCTTGATCTGGGAAGAAAAGATAATGATAGCAATGCCGGAAGTGAAACCCACTACCAGCGAATGTGGCACAAATTTGATGTAATTACCCAACCGGGCAAATCCCATGGCCATCAAAAAAAATCCAGCCATGAACGTTGCCAGTATCAAACCTTCTACCCCGAATTTTTGCACAATCCCATAAACTACCACAATAAAAGCGCCGGTTGGTCCGCCGATCTGAACACGGCTGCCACCGAATGCCGCGATTATGAATCCGGCGATCACTGCCGTTACCAGTCCCTTATTGGGTGTTACTCCCGACGCAATGGCAAAAGCAATAGCCAGCGGCAAAGCAACAATGCCAACAATAACACCTGAGGTAATGTCTCTGGAAAGCTGCTGACGAGAAATCCCCTCCTTGATCATGGTAAAAAATTTGGGGACAAACAGGTTATTCATCGATATAAATGTGAATGCATAAAAAGTGCGCGAATTTAATGTAAAAAATCAGATGAAAATCTTAAAGAGCCAGGATTTTTTTATTTGGTCCACGGTTTAATTGCATTTCTCAGATGCGGGATGAATATTTTTTTATTGAGTTGAAGATA
The DNA here is from genome assembly GCA_963711495.1 of uncultured Cytophagales bacterium. Classification (GTDB taxonomy): domain Bacteria; phylum Bacteroidota; class Bacteroidia; order Cytophagales; family Cyclobacteriaceae; genus CAVQEK01. The sequence goes on along the minus strand of CAVQEK010000004.1, from coordinate 1,731,092 downwards.
CCCAACCCAACACCAAAGAGGTGGCAGATTTCTCTTTCTGAGATGCCAAATATTGCAGAATTGTTAAACCCCAATATTTTTATAATCTCAATTAAATCACTGGTTTAAATCCGATTCCTTGATATATCCATCGGCAACTACTGTTTGTCTCAGGTTAGATTTGTCTACAACTATTGGTTGAAATAATAAACTGGGTACTTCTGTTTGTCCATTATTAATCGTTCCAGTGACATTTTCCAAAGACTCCCCCCTGGCAATTTTCATCGCTAATTTCGCTGCTTCGCTGGCAATTTTATTGATGGGTTTATAGACACTCATGGCCTGCTTACCCTGCAAAATAAGTTTGCAGGCCTCAAGGCCGGCATCCTGTCCAGTGACTACTACATTTTGAACCCCATGATTTTCCAAAGCCTCAATTGCACCTGCAGCCAAGTCATCATTGGCAGCCAATACCACATCTACCGATCCCTTGTAGTTAGATAAAAAATCTTCCATCATCATCAGCGAAGTAAGTGAATACCAGGATTCCGACTCCTTATCAAATATCACGTTAACATCGCCTTTATCAATATGTGGCTTCAATATATTCATCACCCCTTTTCTGACCAGCAATGCATTATTGTCAGCAGACGGTCCGTTTAAAATGATATAGTTACCCTTAGGTTTCAATTTCAAAGCATATTTCGTCATTTCTTCCCCTACTTTAACGCTATTAAAAGACACATAAAAATCCGGACGACAGTTCATGATCATCCTGTCATAAGCGATGACCTTCACGCCTTTCTTATTCGCATAATTGACCAATTCACCCAGTTTGGTCGCATCTTGGGCCACCACAGCCAACACTTTTACTCCCTGGTCAATCATCGTTTTGCCCAATGCCACTTGTTTTTGAGGATCTCCGAAAGCATTGTCGGAAATAGCTTCTCCGCCCAATCCTTCAACAGCTTTGGTAAAAATATCCAAGTCCATTTGCCATCTTTCTGAAATGAGGTCATGAACAAGAAATCCGATTTTTGGATTTTCGGCATTTCTAAATGAAGTCAAACCAAATGCAGATACCACTAATATTCCCATCAAAATGATGGCGATAATCATTTTCAACTGATCGTTTTTCATAATCTTGAATGTTAAAAAAATTATATAATGGGAAATCGTATAAAAAGACAAATAATCTGTCAGGAGATACTCTTCCCTTTGAATTCACACAAAATTTAAACTATACTATGCATGAAGACCATTAAATTCCGAGTAAAAAAGTATACGGTAAGGTTTATGCCTCAAAATGCAAAAAAAGAAAAGCCAGATTTTGGGCTAATCTGGCTTAAAGGTGTGCGCACGAGAAGAGTCGAACTTCCACGCCCTAACGGGCACTACCCCCTCAAAGTAGCGTGTCTACCAATTCCACCACGTGCGCATTTCCGCTTTAAAAAGCGCGTGCAAATTTATAATGTTTTTCCTCCCGAACAAAATAATTATTTAAACTGAATTCACCCTGTCTACTTTTCTTATAAGCGTAAGATATTGGCATTTTTTACCTTTTTGCACATTTCATATCTGCTTAGTTTTGAATTCGTTGATGTGCTTAACATCAGCATGGCTTGAACTGGTACATATTATTTTTAAACAATGTGTAAATCTTTATTTTTAACCCTGGTATTTTACCTGGTATTTTTTTATTCAAACGCACAGGATTTTGACCTCAATGCTGGCATGGTCGCTTATTTTCCATTCGAATCCGGCGCAAAAGACTCCCTGGGCATAAACAATGGCAAGGTCTTCGGCGCCCGTCTTGAAGAAGGCCGGTGCGGCAATAAATCATACTACTTCGATGGTTCTTCATCATACATCGACTGTGGAAATGATAAGTCCCTCAATGGTCGCTGGGGAGGCCTGACCATTTCTACCTGGATCATGCCCATGGAATTAAACTCGTTTGAATTGAGCACCATTGTCGCGAAATGGGCTTTTGATGACCAAAAGGATCATTTTGGCCTGTGGCTCAATGCCAATTATCATGTAATCATGGCGGTAAGTTCTCAGGGAACAATGGAAGATGGGACTTTTAGCAAATCAACCTTGAACCCCAAAGAATGGTATCACATTGTGGGCACCTGGCGTTCCAACGGAGAAATTAGAATTTATATTAATGGTGTGCTGGATAAAGTGGGCCAGCAAACGGGTCACGGTATCAACTGGCTATCCAACGCCTCCCTGAAGATAGGACGACAAGTTGTTCGGCGTAGCAGACCTTACAAAGGCTACATCGATGAACTTCGGATTTACAAAAGAGCATTACGACCGGAAGAGGTGATGGCATTGTATAATCAGGGCAAGGCTGTTTGTGAAAGCCTAACTGTCCGTGGCCATGTCTATAATAAAAAGACGGGCGAACCGGTACAGGGTGATGTAGTCTTTCAGGATATAAAAGATGGCATCATTGTGAACAAAGTTAAAACCGAGGGCGATGATGCCTATTATGAAACCGTACTTCCCATTGGAGAAAGATATGGTTTTTATGCCGATACCGAAGGATTCTTAGCCGAAAACCAGAACCTCAGTACCAAAGGTTATAATCCCAAAGATGTCATTGACCGCGATCTTTATGTCGTTCCCCTTGAAGTAGGGCAATCCATCAGATTGAATAATATTTTCTTCGACTTTGCCAAGGCTGATCTAAGGGACGAATCCCATTTGGAACTGGACCGAATTTTACCCTATTTTAGAAAATTCCCGAATTTAAAAATTGAACTCGGCGGTCATACCGACAGCGTCGGATCTGACGATGCCAACCAACAATTGTCTGAAAACCGGGCCAACGCCGTCAGAAATTACATGATTTCCCAAGGCGTGCCGGAAGACAAGATAGTTGTCGTGGGATATGGCGAACAGGAACCGGTGGCCACCAACGACACCGATGAAGGACGTCAGTTGAACCGGCGAGTAGAATTCAAAGTTTTATCCAACAATTGATTTTTCAAGTCATATGATTTTTATCACTACTAAAGTTCTGGTTTTTAGCTAATTTTGACCAACAAATTAGTAGTAATGAGAAGAGACTCTATCGAACTGATGGCTCCGGCAGGAGATTTTGAATCATTGATAGCGGCTATCCAGGGCGGTGCAGATTCGGTTTACTTTGGCGTAGGAAAATTAAATATGCGCTCTGGAAGCGCTAAAAATTTCACCATAAAAGATCTGCCGGAAATTGCGAACCGTTGCCGGGAGTATGGCATTTCATCTTATCTTACCCTCAATGTTGTTTTGTATGATACCGAAAAAAAAGATATGCATGATCTGCTGTATGAAGCAAAAAAAAACGGCATTGATGCCGTTATTGCCAGCGACCCTGCAGTGATCATGCAAGCCAGAGCCCTGGACTTGCCAGTACATATCTCTACACAAGCCAATATCAGCAACTTGGAAAGTGTGCGATTTTATGCGCGATTTGCTGATGTGATGGTGCTGGCTCGGGAACTCAACCTGCAACAAATCAAATACATCTGTGATACCATTGAACAGGAACACATCTGTGGCCCTTCCGGTCAACCGGTTAGAATCGAAGTTTTTGTGCATGGGGCCCTGTGTATGGCCATTTCCGGAAAATGCTACCTGAGTTTGCATCAAAGCAATAAATCAGCCAATCGGGGCGTCTGCCGTCAGGAATGCAGAAAATCCTATGAGGTGATTGAAAAAGAAAGTGGCAAATCATTGTTGATTGACAACGAATATATTATGTCGCCCAAAGACCTGACCACCATTGGTTTTCTTGACCAATTGCTGGTGACAGGAGTGAGCGTGCTTAAAATTGAAGGCCGAGGACGTTCTCCGGAATACGTAAAAAAAGTAACAGCAACATTCGATGAAGCACTTCATTGCCTGGAAGAAGGAACTTATAGCCCCGAAAAAATTACCTCCTGGCAAAACCAGCTTCAGTCTGTTTTCAACCGTGGCTTTTGGGATGGCTACTATATGGGACAAGCATTGGGTGAATGGAGTACACAATATGGCACGCATGCTACCCACCGAAAGGTGTACATTGGGAAATGCACCAATTACTTCAGCAAACCCGGAGTGGCCGAATTCCTGATCGAAACAAAATCGATTTCTATCGGTGATGACATCCTCATTACCGGACCCACAACGGGTGTTATTGAAACATGCATCAGTGAAATTCGAGTCGATCTTAATCCAGTTGAAAAAGCCCTCAAAGGAGAAACATGCTCTTTGCCGGTACCCGATAAAATTCGCCGGTCTGATAAATTGTATAAAGTAATTGGCGCAGAACAATCAAATACTGCTTCATAGTCCAGAATTGGTCTTCACGGCAATTAAATTCCATTGGTTCACATCAAATATCTTTCCTTATTTCCTCCTCAACCCATCTTAAATCATTGTCCGCAACGTGAGATTATTTTCATGTTTCGTAATCAATGCAGCATTCTTTTTTGAAAAAGACCATTTTTCCAGGAAAGAACACCAGGCATTTATATTCGCGCCTGATTTCATGGAATATGGTCCGAAGTCGCTCAAACTCCATAAAATATTACCCGATAAGAAATAAGTTAATGGCAATAAACTTCCATAAAGTAGAATTAAATATAAATTTGCAGGTCGATTTTCAGCGTATGGATTTGCGATAAAAATTGATTGACCTGAACAAATTGATTTGAAAACCAATGATCATCCAAGTAGCCGAAAGGCTTAAGACCACCAAAGAATACTACTTTTCTGTCAAGCTCGACGAAGTGAGAAAGATGATCGCATCGGGAAAAGATGTGATCAACGTGGCCATCGGAAGTCCCGATATGGCCCCTTCGGAACAAACCATCGAAAAACTGGCTGAAACGGCCAGATTTCCTGAAAATCATGGCTATCAGCCTTACCGCAGTTTGCCTGAATTGCGAAAAGCAATCAGTAACTGGTATCAAAAAATATATGATGTGTCTTTAAATCCAGACAACGAGATCTTGCCTTTGATCGGTTCCAAGGAGGGCATCACCCACATTTCGCTTACCTTCCTCGATCCCGGTGATAAAGTCCTCGTGCCTGAGTTGGGATATCCGGCCTATTCTGCCGTCACGGAAATGATCGGCGCGGTTTCGGTCTCTTATCCTATGCTGGAGCATGACCACTGGAAACCAGACCTGAAATCAATGGCCAACATGGATTTAAGTCAGGTCAAATTGATGTGGCTCAATTACCCCAATATGCCCACGGGTGCAGCGCCATCCAGGGCGATGTTTGAAGAACTGGTTGCATTTGCAAAAAATCATCATATGCTCTTATGTCACGACAATCCGTACAGCTTGATATTAAATCGCGAGGCACCGATAAGTCTTCTTTCAATTCCCGGAGCAAAAGAAGTTGCCCTTGAATTGAATTCCATGAGCAAATCGCACAATATGGCAGGTTGGCGCATTGGCTGGGTCTGTGGCGACAAAAGCTATATCGACGAAATTATTAAAATAAAAAGCAATGTGGATTCCGGCATGTTCAAGCCGGTGCAACTGGCAGCCGTGGAAGCTTTTAATAATCCGGATACCTGGCACGATGAGCGAAATCATATTTACAACCAACGCAAAGAAACGGTGTATAAAATACTGGACAGGCTGCAGTGCACTTACGATCAGGACCAGGTTGGTATGTTTGTCTGGGCCAGAATCCCGGATCACATAACTTCCTCTGAAAAGCTGGTCGAACATTTGTTAAATACATATCACATTTTTATAGCTCCCGGATTTATTTTCGGTAAAAAAGGAGAACGATACATCAGAATATCCTTGTGTTTGAAAAATCAAATGCTGCAAAAAGTTTTAGATCGCATCCAGAATATTGACCTGCAAGAAATATGAAGATATGCGTTGTCGGAGTTGGACTGCTGGGCGGATCCTTCGCTCTTGGCGTCAGATCAGTAGATGATGTCCACCATTTTATTGGCGTTGACACCAATGAAAAACATGCTCAACAAGCTTTGGCGTTGGGTATTGTCGATCAGGTGAAATATTTTAAACAGGCTATCCCATCGGCCGATTTAATCGTACTGGCCACACCTGTCAGTGTAATCCTGAAGCAACTCCGGGAAGTCCTGGATCATATAAAACCGGGATCTGTTGTGATTGATCTCGGATCAACCAAGGAATCTTTTTGTCAGTCAGTTTCCGATCACCCAAAACGGGTACAATATGTTGCGTGTCATCCGATTGCCGGTACCGAAAACTCCGGCCCCGAGGCGGCATTCGCCATGCTTTTAAAACATAAACAACTGATCATTTGTGATAAACAGAAGAGTTCAAAAGAAGCGCTCAACCTTGTAGAATCATTATTTAAAAAGCTGGAAATGCACATAAGCTTTATGGATTCAACAGACCACGACCGGCATATCGCTTATGTATCCCATTTGAGTCATATCAGTTCCTTCGCACTGGGACTTACGGTATTGGAAAAAGAAAAAGACGAAAAAAGTATATTTGAAATGGCCGGATCCGGTTTCTCATCCACTGTACGACTGGCTAAAAGCTCACCGGATATGTGGGCGCCAATTTTTACACAAAACACAAAAAATATTTCCTGTGCACTCGATGCTTACATCAAACTTTTGCAGCAATTCAAAGAAATAATCGACAAAAAAGAAGAAGATAAAAGTTATGAACTGATGCAAAAAGCCAATGATATACGACGAATCCTGCTGGGTTTGGAATAATCTTAACATCGATCTGATATCATCTTTACTATCAATAAAACAAACACAGGTCGTACACGATGAATACGGCATTTGTCGGGAGAATTTCACATACGCTCAAACACCAGGGGAACATTACAGTTAAAAAGATAGATCTAAAACGCTCCTGATAAAGATTCGTTCTTCAAAGAATAACTCCTGAATCTGCTTGACGGAAATATAAAAATTAGTTTAACTTGACCGTAAAGAATTCGATCATTTTGTTTAATTCCGAAAACTATAGAACAGGCATGCCGGATACTACCAAAAAATCATTTACAACCGACGACATCCAACAAATTGAAAACAGGGGTTCCGATTTGACCACCGTTGAAGAACAAATCCATAACTTTATTAAAGGTTTCCCATATCTGCAAATCACAGAACCAGCTACAATTGGTAAAGGTATTATTAAAATCAGCGGGTCACAGATTGATCATTATGTACAGCACTATGAAAACAAATCTGTTGATCTGGATATCACCAAATTTGTTCCCGCTTCCGGTGCTGCCAGCAGGATGTTCAAATCACTCTTTTCATATCTGGAAAAAACACCGAAAATACCGGCAGATCATCAGCCATTGACCCGGGATCATAATTTTCATTCTTTATATCACTTCTTTCAGAACCTGGATAAATTTGCTTTTTACGATAGTTTAAAGGAGACATTTAAGAAAAAGGGCCTTCAAATCGAGGAGCTTCAAAAAAACCAGCATTACACCACCATTCTTGAAACGTTGCTGACGGAAGAAGGTCTGGGTTATGGTGAACTTCCGAAAGGGCTGCTGGATTTTCACCATTATGAAAATTTTGTCAGAACACCGGTAGAAGAACATTTGGTGGAAGGGGCAAGTTATGCCCGCGGAGCTGACGACCTGGTAAAAATTCATTTTACCGTATCGCCCGAACACCGGGAGAAATTTTTGGAACATGTGGAAGATATCCGCGACCGGTATGAATCACTGTACGATGTGACCTTCGATATTGCCTTTTCCGAACAAAAATCTTATACCGATACCATCGCTGTAACACTCGATAACGACCCTTTCCGGGAGGTGGATGGCCGGTTGCTTTTCAGGCCAGCCGGACATGGAGCATTGATTGCCAATCTCAATGAAATAGATTCCGATATCATCTTCATAAAAAACATCGATAATGTGGTGCCCGACAAACTTAAGGAAACCACCATCAAATATAAAAAGGCACTTGCCGGGCTTCTGTTACAATACCAGGAAAAACTGTTCGGCTACCAGCAATTGCTGGACAGTGATCATGAACTGAGCTGGCAACAACTTCAGGAAATTGCTCAATTTTTAGAAAAGGATGTGTTCATTCAAAATATACCGAAAGATGACACTAAATCGTCCCTCACCTGGTTTCTGCGCAAAAAAGTTTTTCGACCGGTCCGGGTTTGCGGGATGGTAAAAAATGAAGGTGAACCGGGAGGCGGACCCTTCTTTGCCAGAAACCCTGACGATACCATTTCACTGCAAATTGCAGAATCTTCACAGATCAACTTGAATGACCCGGTGCAAAAGCAGATCGCAGATTCTGCCACACATTTTAACCCGGTAGACCTGGTTTGCGGCGTGAAGGATTACAAAGGTGAAAAATATGATCTCACAAAATTTGTAGACCATCAAACTGGCTTCATTTCCCAAAAATCGAAAAACGGCCAGGAACTGAAGGCCCAGGAACTACCCGGTTTATGGAATGGTTCGATGTCCGATTGGAATACCCTGTTCGTGGAAGTTCCGGTGGTTACCTTTAATCCGGTAAAAACAGTGAACGATCTGCTGCGGGACCAGCACCAATAAAAAAACCTGCTGATATCAGACAAACCCTGCTCAGCCGGCAATGTCCAATATTCCAGGAAAATACGTTCATCGAAGTCGCCACTATGTTATACTAAACCAGTATTTTTCGATGCTGCCTTAAGTGTGGCAACACCATTTGCTGACTATGAAAAGCTGATATCTGCTTTTAAACCAAGTACACTGGGAACCATCTTCTGTAATTCACTGTCTAAGTAAATGGAATAAAATACACAGGGTTTAACTTTCGGATAGTTTAACTCTGCGCCAAATGTCAGGCAATTATTCCATTCTGTCGCTTAAATTAGCCCTCTTCCGTAAGCAGAATATTCCCGGTTAATTCCGCCCAGGCAGCCAAATTCAATAACTGAAATCCACCTTTAGCGGCATAGTGTGCGCGTATTTCGGTATCACCATCGCTGCCGGTTGGAATGGCAATATCAGGACATATTTCCAGCCCATATATAAAACCAAAGTCGTTCCACTGCATGATGATAAGCATAATTCAAGGTCACTGAGGTTGTTCCGGGCATATATTGCGGCAAATGATAATAATCTGAAAATATGCCCACAAAAGGCCTATCATAACTGTCATCGCCTAATCGTAGGAATATAAACCCCAAGGGCAAAAAAGAAGTCTTTTAGCGCCAATACACTTTTGTGTGGCAAGGAAAATGTTAGCCCAATCCAATCGTGTTTATTTCACTATAATCTTTCATTCTCACTATCTACCACAGGCAACTGCGCCTGCAATTCCCGATCCGTAGAACGGCCGACATGGAAAACTCCACGTCGATATCGGACGGGGATTCCTGGGGATAGACCAGTGTGGGCTGAACCCAGATAGTCACCCCGTGTAATTAAAAGGCAAAAACAGCCTTCTGGTAAGTTGATAGCTAAAAAGTAGGCCTCTCAGCGAATAGCAGGCTTCGCACCTTTGATCAGTCATCTGACCAAAAGATCACCGCCTGGCCAGGAACTATCTGAAAAAGCATAAGGGGTGATCACATTAACGCCCTGATGGCGTGCATCGGCATTCAATTTTAAACGGGTCTTGAGAAAACTTCAAGGGCCGTATTGTCTTCTGGCTAAAACAACTTTGGTATTTCATAACGATCCCTAAACTATATGCTCCAACTTCGCTCTGCCCACTTTTTTAGGGACGACTAAATAAATTGTATAAAATACACAGGGTTTGACTTTCGCATAGTTTAACTCCATGCCAAATGTCAGTCCGTTTTCCATTCTGTCACTTAAACTAGCATCTTCTGTAATCAGAATATTCCCGGTTAATTCAGCCCAGGCAGCCAAATTCAATACCTGAAATCCGCCTTTAGCGGATAGTGTTCCCGTATTTCCGTATCACCATCGCTGTTTATTGGAATGGCAATATCAGGACCTATTTCCAACCCATATATAAACCCACATCGTTCCACAGCATGATGATAAGCATAATTCATGGTCACCGTGATCGTTTCGGGCGTATATTTCGGGAAATGGTAATAATCTGAAAATATACCCACGAACGGTTTCGCAGGATCCCAATCCCTAATCGTAGGAATATAAACCCCAAGGACCACAAAAGATTTATTTTTAGCGCCAGTACTTTTTTGTGTGCCAAGAAAAATCCAGCCCAATCCAATTGTATTCAAATCGCTAGAATCTTTCATGCTCACTATCACTACTGGTAATTGCGCCTGCAAAAATTAATCTTCTCCTCAATGGGCGTGGACTTCAATTTTAGTATGTCATTTACGTTTACATTAACCCGGATGAATCCGGATCATATAAAAGGATAAACCGATCATCCTTAAATTGGCTACAGGGGAATTGTTTCAAAAAATCCAGGTATTTTTCATCATGCCATTGTTCGCTGCTTTGCAAAATAAGCGGTATCAGTACAACCCTGTTTTCCGCGACAATTTGCTGATAAGGCCAGTTGCGATCCAAATCCAGAAATGGCACTAAAAAATCCACAGCTTTTTTGATAGAAGCGCCGCCGGAAGCCTGATAATTCCAAAGATCAACGCCGCACTGTTCACCCAATTGGGCCAGTGTAATAAATGCTCTTAAGTTCATGGTACTGTAGCTCAAACTCTTGGTCCGAGACAATTCTTTTGGTTGTGACCCATCTGGTTTTATCTGGGCCACAATTCGTTTTTCTTTGCTTTTCACCAATATGTGCCTGGCGAAATCTTTTTGGCCCGTAAAAAGTGCATAAGCAGCTACCTGAGCATCGTACCAGGTTCCATGGTTATTGAGTTTTTCATATTCTCCACGGCCATTATCACTGAATTGCATCCAGTTTAGAAAATCCGCGAACCATTGTTTCAGACCTTTACGGTCTGAATCTGACCAACAATCCGCGGGGTCTATAAACCGTATAAAATCGAGCATTTCTATGAAGCCCGCACCATCAATGATGCCAATATCCCTTCCATTGACCCTCCCCGGAATTGCCTGGGCATAATCCATATTAGGATTCATTCTGGTTGTTGGATCAATAAACCAGGTTCGGAGCATCTCCGAAGCTTTGAAAGCATATCTTTCATTGTCTGTAAAAAAATAGGCCAGGGCGAGATTGATGACATCATCCCGCATAGCTTTCAAAGCAATGGCATCCGTAGCATTTGAGTAACGCTCGGGATTTACTTTCCCGTCGTGTCTGACGTAGGGCAATCCGTCAGGTTTGGTGGAATCGGGCCACCAGTATGGTCCAACACTGAAATAATCATGAATATCCTCACTGGCAGGCAGACTGGTTTTATGGGTCACAGCGTAAAGCGGATGATTGAGCGCCGAATCTGCATCCGCCAGCAGTGCATGATAAGCCTGCAAGAAGTCCGGATCATTATTTCTGATCTTTTCCTTCACTTTTTCCAGATCCCCCATACGAAAATAAACCGGCTTTAATTCAAAAGAAAATAACGAGTCAATATTCGACAACCTTGCAAATGCCGGTTTAATGGCATCTGAATTCACTGAAATCCAGTTGGTCGAATGATTCAGGCATACCCGGATCATGCCTGCGCCATTGAATAACTGTACTTTTCTGCTTCCGGTACTGGTGCCCAAATCATCAATTAATTTGCCACTACCTGCCAGAGCGTATTCAATCACATTTTTTGCATCCAGGCAAAGCGTGCTGTTCTTGTCCAGTAGCTGTACCCAAACTGTGGCAGTATCATTTTGATAATTCACCTGTTTAACTTTTAACTCGTATGGCTCATTCCAGCTTTTTGTCTGATATTCAAAGCTGATCTCGTCCACTATTTTTTCAGTTCCGAAATATCCAGTGGCTTTTACAATATTTTCACCTGGTTTAAGCGCAGTACGCCAACTTAATCCTGCTGCAGGATAGTCCTGGCTATTTCGGTGTTTTTTGCCCAGGCTTTCACCATTCAAAAACAATTCTACCTCCGGGCAATTGGAATATACTTTTAAAAGTCGCTGATCATCAGCTTTTCCCCAGCGTACCGGCCAGCTATGCCCGTAAATATGGACCATGGGCTTTTTCGCCCAATAAGATTGCACCACATAAAATGATTCTTTTTTGGTGAAATCTCTTTCCACAACACCTTTCTGATTCACATAGGGTACAGGATTTTCCGGCCTTCCCGGCGTTGAAAAATCCTTGAATACCCAGAAGGCCGTACCGGTGAGCCAGTCCATGGTTTCCTGTTCTTTGAGCGTCCAGTCAAAGAGATTGCATGCATAGGTTTCCGACCAGTCACCATCCCGGGATACCCGGGCGTTACCTCCGTGTAGTGCGGCGTCTCCCAAGCGTTCATCGGCACCTTCTCCAATACGGATGTTTTCGAGACCAATATCCGGATCTTCAGAATGCCTTCGGGCATGACTACTAGCCCCCCATTCCATATGAAGAAAATGGTCAACCTTTTCCATTTCCTGCTTCGTGACTTGTTTGTATTCCGTGAACTTCCCGCGATACCAACCGGCCCAAATAGAGGGAGAATAAACGTCTACAATGTCCTTGCAAAAATCGCATCGTCGTATGGCTGTTTTCCGTGTTGGATCAAGTTGATGCGCCAGGTCATTCAGTTCCGACATAAAATTGCGAATAGCTTCTTTGTCAAAATCGGGGTAGTCCCCCGGCCAATCATTTTCATTGCCCAACCCCCAAATAATCACGGCCGGATGATTGTAATGCTGGTTGATCATATTGGTTAACATACGCTTAGCCTGGCCCTGATATAACCTGCCTCCCAATCCGCCTCTGCACCAGGGTATTTCTTCCCACACCAATAAGCCCAGACTATCGCAGAGGTCGAGAACAATGGACGATTGTTGATAATGTCCCAATCGAATAAAGTTGGCCCCCATATCTTTGATCATGATCATTTCCTTCCGAATCATTGGTTCTGTCATGGCCGCCCCTACCCCGGCATGGTCTTCGTGGCGCTGAGTCCCACGGATCAGCAACCGCTTGCCATTCAGCATAAATGGTCCATGGTCAAGAAATTCAAAATTGCGAAACCCAAATTTCTGCGTGATCATATGATCTCCGGCTTCGGAATGAACGGTCATTTGACAGGTGTACAGGTTCGGATTGTCTGGAGACCATAAATCTGGTTTTTTGATCATAAATTCTCCCACATTCAATACATCCTCACCCACATTCACGGCTTTGTTGCCGTTCATAATGTCATGCCCCGCAGGACCAGTAATTTTCCAGGAAACCGTTGCGCCTGTTATATGACCGGGATTATAAAACCTGGCGGTCATTTCAACCGCTCCTTTTTTGCCGTTCTCATCCACCCTGGGTTCAATGTGCACCTGTGCCAGCGACAATGCCGGAACATAAACCAAATCGAGATACCGGTAAATGCCCCCATAAATATTGAAGTCGGCCAGATCGGAGGGAATCATTTCCAGGTCCCTTGAATTATCACATCGAATGGATAGCGGGATCTTGCCTTTGAATTCTTTACTTGCCTCACTCTTCAGGAATTGATCCACCGCGTCGGTAATATCCACGGTCCATTCGTCATAACCTCCCACATGTTCACCCACTTTGGTCATGTATATATAAACTGCCGTTTTCTGCCCTGCACCTTCAAAATGAAGTAATGTTCTGCCCGCTGAAAAAGAATTGTTTATATCCAATAATGTACGATACCAGGCGGGACCTTCGTAATAGTTTTTATCCGGATCTACTGCATCATAGGCATTGTAACAATGGGGAAGTTTGACCGGTTCCCATCGTGGAATATTATTGACTGAAAAACCGGGTTGCATATCTCGAACAAATTCCCATATTCCGCCAAGGTCTTCTCTGAGAAATTGCCAGTTATCGATGAGACGTTCCGACTGCTGTTGCGCCGAAAGCGGAATGACCATAAACTGAAAAAATATTAACCAAAATAATAATCTTAAATCCTGTAGTCTCATAATACAAGCAAACTATCGTCATATAAAAGGTCCCCAATCAAATCTAAATCACCCATCCTTTGGGTAATGTTTACACACATTTATCCGCAACACTTTCATTAAGGATCACCCTAAATAATCGTGCATACCCGATGAAAAATGCATTAAATTACCCTCCATATTTGAAATTTCATCATTTTCGGAAACAGGAGAATTGGCATCCACTAATCCCACTTCTCCCCAATAACCGGTATTCCATTGACAAAAATTGGTGGAATACGCATCGTTACCAAATACATCGACCCGATTGATATGAAATTGAATCCTTGTTGAAGGCTCAAAACATACGTGGTGAATCATGTCTGTCATTCAAAAGTAATCGAATAACTTAAATTGCCGTTGGCCTTTACCTCCAACACATAGCAGGCTTTCGGGCCAAGATCTTCATCAAAAGCCAGCTTACTTATTTTTTCAGCATTGTTCAGCTCGATATGGGCGGATCCGGAAGCAGTCTTAATATCCACCTCATCATCGCCTGGATGTATATTGCCATCTTCAGCAGCCAGTAATGGGAGAATTTCAATAAAATCCCCGCCGTGCTGCACTTGTACCACAATCTTATCGTCTTCAAATCGAATGCTCTTGCGGCCGTGGTCTCCCAGTGGATATTGAATTTTCAATGATTGGCAATCGAGGTCGTTTTTTCCTTCCTCAGGTGTCCACAACTTCCCATTGACAATAATCTCGGGGTTAAGGTCTGAAGCTTCATAAACTTGCTGGCTGTCAGAAGCTTTTGTTCCCCACGCCGCAACATCAGTCTTTGATTGTGACTGTAAAATAGTACCCAATATCGGGTTCCAGACAATCCCGAGGCCATAGCGCTGTTGTTTGGTGATGATCTTTCCCGAATTGAAAATGGCATAGTAATATGGCCGTCTGACAAAAATATAGGACGTATTGGCTCTGTTATCGTGACGAACCTGGGTAAACCGGTTATTTTTTAAATACGGTAAATTGGCCAGCGCTTCCACTTTTTGTTGTTCTGACGGATGCCATTGAACCAATCCCTGGTGTACAAAGGCATAGGGTGAAAAGGCATTAAATTCCCCGGTAACCAATGGCGCCACTTCCGGATACATTGCGCGCATAGCAGCGTATCGACTGTGCAGGGAATCCTCATATTCTTGCTCACTCAATTGGAAAGCCCTGGCCATTGGAACATATTCGGCCTGTGGCGTATAACGGGCGTACGCCGGATCTTCCGTATCATCCGTTTCATAAAAACCATGATGCTGACGCGTTTCAATGGCCCTGTTTAAATAGAACCGACTGCTGCCTGGTTCTTTGAGCGCATTGTATGAAAACCAATCGTACCATCTTCCGGTCTTTTCCATAATATCATCCCTAATCTCCTTTTCCTCTGCAAAATTCCAGGCCATATGCAAATCACTGTGATGCGTGCTAAGGTCATAACCCCAATCAGGACCGCCAGCCTCGTAAAAGAAGCCACAAGGACTTTGAAATTCTGACATACTTTGCCTAAATCGATCGTGAAAAAGCTGCTCGATTTCCTTGTCGGGCCATCGTTTCAGATACATCAATGCACCACCCCACAAGTTGGCAAACTGATTGGTGTAATTCCGGCCGTGCCTCCATAGATCCTTATCGGTAAATCCTATGTAAAGCGCTTTTCGCCAGGCTTTCCTGGCCCGTTCATAAATATCAGAATCAATGGGAGGTCCATCGTGAAGCAGCAACAGTGCCCTGCCGATAAATTTAGTGGCAAAGGCCGTGGGCGCGAGTCCCCATTTCTGAGGGGCATATTCACTGAATTGGCCATCGTCGCTTTGCATATTACACCAGAAATCCAGGGCGGCTTCAATGCGGACTTTCAATGCCGGATCGGAATAATAAGGATTCCAGGGACGGTTTGTTGTATAAAACCAAGCCAAACTCATGATATTTTCCATGATTCGGGCATCATAAGGTTTGTTTACCGGTTCAGATCGCCACACGGATAAATCAATATAACCCCGGTTCGCACCGGAGTCGACAACACTGTTGGCTACCCGCGCAAAATGCTTCAGGTAATAGGGCATATACCATTCGCCGATTGAAAACTGCCCGGGATCTATGTTGGCCAGATCTACTTCCGCCAATTTCGGAAGATGTGCATTTTGATTTGCCACATCTTCCTGAGCCGCTCTTTTGGAGCATGACCCAATCAAAATGCTTGCTGAAACAAGAAAAACTAAAATAGTGCTCTTCATAATTTATTGTGATAAAACCAGTTTTCAATCTCTGATATAAATTGTCCTGTGTCCATGAGGACTCTGATCGACCATGAATTTCGGTATATTGCCTGCCCGCAAGGCTTAAAAATCAATAAACAAAATTTTTTACATCCAACGAAACCAAAAGCGTCCCCTGCCGCTAAAGAAAAAATAAAATTATCCTTTTGAAAGGCTTCATTTCAATGTGCTAACAAAATTTTGATGGTCGTTTAAAAATCCATGTGGTTCAGGTCATATCAACTAAAAATAATTTAAATGGATACGAAAAGTTAATTCCCCGTCTCAGAATGAAGTGTGAAACGGGGAATTATTAGAAGTCATCTGCTATTCATAGCCCGGATTATTGGAGTTTATTTCAGAATTCTGGTCGATCTCATTTTGTGGTATTGGAAATAACACATCATTTGGTTTATCATCTAATAATGGGGCATCGTACTTAGAATTGGCATCAGATTCAGGCAGGAAGTCCGCGTAAAAATATCGCTTTACTTTGGTGCCATCACCAAAGGTGTCTTTTACTGTACCCCAACGCATAAGGTCATAAAGACGTTCACCTTCCATAGCCAGTTCTACCCTTCTTTCATGGCGTACGATATCCACGAGATTGTCATCACCAAGTCTTCCATCACCAATACTTCTGGCCGGCATGTCAACCGATGGCCGCGCCCTGACTTTATTCACCCAATCCAGCGCTTCCACTTTGCCCTGTTCTGCCAATGCTTCGGCAAGGAATAAATAAAGATCCGATATCCTCATCAACGGCACATCCTGCCCGCTCCAGCGGACATTGGTCAGTCCTTCAAGATTGGTAATCATTTTACGCACATTCAATCCTGTTTCTGACCAGCGATAATCATATAACACCGGATCTCCCGGCTGATAGGTAATTTCAGTGTCCACAGGATCACCATTGTCATCGAGGATTTCATAATTGTAAGTAAAAGGCGCTGACCCATTATAAATGCCAAATACGTCGCCTGGTGAAAAGAGGGTATATCCACGACGCGGGTCATCAGGCTCAAAAGCATCATATAATGATCTTTGGGGTAAAGCATAGCCCCACCCATCTCCCGCGCCATAAATGTATTTGAACTCCGGGGGCAGGTTGCGGCAGATACGTTGTACAGTCATGTTCTGGCCGAAATTTTCATCATTTGTTACATAGGCAATGTAAAACAACAGCTCCGGATTTTGTTCATTATTCTCATTCCAAATAGACATAAAATCATCGAGCATATGATAACCGGTACTTTCTGCAATCTGAATAGCATCTCTGGCTGCAGTTTCAGCCTTGGCATAATCTCCGGCATACAAATAAGCTTTGGCCAGATAAGCTGCAGCAGTCGCTTTGGTCGGCGCTCCCTTAGAAGCCGCCGGTTGCTGTTCCGGAAGATTATCTTTCGCATATTGAAAATCCTCATAAATTTGGCTGTAAACTTCTTCTTTTTTTGTCCTCGGCTGATTGAATTCATCGAAATTTGCCAATGGTTTGGTCATCAGGGGCACATCTCCCCAGAAGGTCACCAGGAACAGGTAGTCGAATGCACGCATAAAACGCGCTTCGGCGATATATGGCTTTTGGTCTTCTTCCGTAAAATTGGGATCCGAAGAGGTCGGAATGCGGTCAATAGCAAAATTGGCAGCATTGACACTTCTAAAGGCATAGTTCCAATAACTATTGATAGCGGCATGTGTAGGCTGAATGTCCCATCGTTCCTGCTGGATAGAAGATGAACGCGAAGGTCGCCAGTAACTGTCGTCGGTCATCGCATCAAAAATAATGACCAGATCCCGCTGGTACATATCAGCACTCCTTGTCCACGGATTGTATGCGGCATTCACTGCTTTGCGCGCCGAGGCTGCATCCACGAAAAAGTTCTCCGGGTTCGGTGCATCTTTGGGATAACGATTCAAAAATTCGTCTTCATTGCATGCCCCCAAAAAGAGCAAGGTTCCAAAGAGCATCGTCAGTAAAATATTTTTATTTCTAGTTTTCATATTAATTCGATTTTGAATGTATGTTCTCATTCTTTAAAATGTTGCCTTCAAACCAAATGTCCAAGTTCTGGGCTGTGGTATTTCTACATTTGGATCCTCGGCAGAAGAAGGTTCTCCGCTTGATCCGCCATATGTAGTGTCAACTTCCGGCCCCTGAAAACCGGAGAAAGTATAAAAGTTATCAATACTCGCATACACACCAAGGCGGCCCATTCCGAGTGCTTTGCACACCTGGTCCGAGAAATTATAATTGAGGTTGACGTTCCTGATCCTTAAATAAGAAGCGTCGTCCAGCCAGAAACTGGAGAAATCACGATTGTGGCCAGTATCAGCGGTAGATACCCTGGGCATAGTGCCATTAGGATTCTTTGTGGCATTGTACCGGTCCAGTACCAACACGTCGCTGTTCATTGCCCAACGGGTAAAATAGTGCAGTACGCCATTGTAGGCACCTAAATAATTCTTGTCCACGCCCTGCACGCCTTGCAACTGTACTTGCAGTGTCCAGTTTTTATACCCTAACGAACCGACGACCCCGTAATAAAAGTCAGGATATTTTTTGCCAATAAGGGTACGATCATCAGCGTTTACGCTGCCGTCGGGCGTACCGACAACAAGCCCGTTTTCGTCGGAGCCATTAATATCCTTCAACCAGATATCACCAATCTGTTTCCCGGAATAATGGGGGTAATTGTCCAGGTCATCCTGGGTACGGATGAGGCCATTTGCTTCATAACCAAAGAAAGAATTCACTGGATACCCTTCCACAATACCCGAGGTGCGGAGATCACGGCCTCCAAGGTCAATCACCTTATTACTGACGTGGGAAAGGTTGGCACTTACGTCATAAGTCCAGTCGCCAGTGGTTTTGCGATAACCAAGCAGCATTTCAAAACCGGTGTTGCGAACCTGCCCTGCATTGATAAATGGACTTCCCGAAAGCCCCGTTGATGGTGCAATGGGTTGTTTGAACAGTAGATCGTAAGTGTCTTCGATAAAATAATCCATGGTAGTGTAGAGTCGATTATTGAATAGGGTGGCGTCTATACCAATGTCCTTTTTCGTCGTGCTTTCCCATTTCAAGTCCTGGTTCACGGCCGATGCCAGGGTGTAGCCCTGGGCCGGCGCCTCATTCAACACATAATTCCATTGATCCAGGGAAGCGATGGTGCCATAGTTGCTAATACTCAAGACATTGCCCAAAGAACCTACACTGGCACGGATTTTCAGATCGTTTACGAAACTGGCGTTCTTCAAGAAATTTTCTTCGGACATACGCCAGGCTACGGAAGCTGAGGGGAAAACACCATACCGATTGCCGGAGGACAATCGCGAGGTCCCGTCCCGACGTACAGTCCCGGTAAAAAGGTATTTATCTTTATAGGAATAATTCAAACGACCAAAAATCGATGCAAAAGCCCAATCACTGGTTCCATTGCCATTTAATTGAGACAATGGATCACCGGCATCCAAATATTGAATGGTATTATTAGGCGTGTCGCTTCGGCTGCCCCAAAGATTCTCATATACATTTTCTTCCCTGGAATAACCCAATAGCGCAGAAATTACATGATTTTCTCCAAACGTCTTTTTGTAATTCAATAAGAAATCCGATGTCCAATGGATATTTTGCTGCGATTCTTTTCTGATTAAATTCTTGGTACTGCCTTCCCATTGATATTTAGGATCCAGACCTGGAGTAAAATCGGTCAGGTTGGTTTGCCTCCATTCGAGGTTGCCGCGGGCCGTGAAGTCCAGTCCATCGAGTATTTTAATGGTTAGGTATAAATTGCCCAGAATATTTTTGTTCTGGCTTTGATCAACGATCTCTTTGGCCTGCCATACCGGATTTTGATGTAAATGTTCCAATGCCGTATTATGAATTGGCGCGTAGTCTCCGGTCTCATCATATATTCTGGTAATCGGTGCTTTGATGGCTGCAAGATTATATGGTGCAGAACTACCTTCAGTGGTTGATGAATTGATGTTGAGCGAATTCCCAAATCTGATCCAGTCATTGATCTGATGGTCAGAGTTGATGTGCAAGGTGAATTTTCTGTAGTTGGTTTCAATGACCATCCCCTTCTGATCGAGATACCCTGCAGAAATGTAATAATTGGACTTATCAGAGCCTCCGGATAAGCCCAAATTGTAATTCTGCAATACACCGGTTTGTCTCATCGCAGCCTGCCAGTCGGTATCAACACCCTGATAATATTTGAGATCATCATCAGTCCACGGGAAACTGGGTGTTCCCGGCATGATACCGGCATTTTCATAGGCTTCCGTCCACATATCCACATATTGCTGAGCATTCAACAAATGCAGTTGGCGATTGCTTTGCGTTTGAACGCCAACATAGCTATCCAGGGTAATTTCCGGTTTTTCTGAACCTTTACCGCGTTTCGTATTGACAATGATCACACCGTTGGCTGCCCTGGCGCCATAAATGGCAGCGGCAGAAGCGTCTTTTAATACCGACACTGATTCAATGTCATTCGTGGAAATATTGTCTATGCCGGTCGTAATTACGCCATCCACGACATAGATCGGAGCATTTGTGCCATTGATCGATTGTGTGCCTCTGATCAGAACACTTGCCTCCGAACCTGGCAAACCAGACTGATTGGTAATTTGCAAACCCGGGGTCTTTCCCTGAAATGCCTGTAAAGGATTGGTGGCCGGAATTCTTTCAAAATCCTTGGTCGAAATGGTAGATATAGCACCCGCCAAGTCTTTCTTTTCCTGGGTGCCATATCCGATCACCACAATTTCCTGGAGCGCCTTCACATCAGCAGTCAGGGCAACATCGATAACATTCTGGTTTCCGACTTGTATCTCTTCAGAAACAAACCCAACCGATGAGAAAACCAAGGTAGCATCAGAACCCGGAACTTCGAGTTTGTAGGTTCCTTCCAAATCGGTAATCGTACCAATAGTAGTTCCTTTGACCACCACATTTACGCCAATGAGGGCCTCTCCCTCATCGGATTTCACCGTCCCGGTCACGGTTTGCTGTGCCATTACCACAGGTCCCAGGCATAAAAATACCCATAATGGTATCCATGCCTTTGTTTTAATCATTGTGTAGAAGATGTTCATAATTCTAACTGTTTATTTAAAAATGGTTTTAACTGATATAAATAAGGTAGATCACCATCGCAATGATGACGAACACCAAAAGAGATTCCCACGATAAAAATTTTTTAGATACTGTTTTATTTGTCTGTTTTCGCCGATTTTCCATGATCTCTGATTCAACACTTTTACGATTTGGAAATTTACCACGGGAAGTTTTGTCCAAGGGGTGTCAGTTCATTCGCAGGTGGGGTACAAAAAGCTTAGCGGTGGAAATTTCGTTCAGCCATGGGGTAAAAATTGTTCAAGTTACCCTGCGTTCCGATGGGTGGTGAACAAAATAGTTCTTCAAAATCCTGCTGTTAACCAGGTGGGATTTCAGTATGTCGACTGGCTTATGGAGGGGAAGGACATCGTCGCGATCTGTCGCACGGCCATTCCGGATGAAACCGGAGCGGCACATAACTGCCATGATGCCAATTATCTCACCTTTCACAGGATCAAAAATTTCAGAAAATACCAGAGGAACGTCATTGAAGACTGAGATGTGAAGATCACATTCATCGTTTAATATTCTACCGAATCCATGCCCTGAAAGGCATGGCAATGGATGTATTCTGAATCCACATTCCTCTTCCCTGGCCTGTGGCCCACAGGCCAGACCCCTCTCCTAGGGTAGCATAATATTTTTCTCCCGATATGGCTGGCAAGTGCCGAAACTTATTTTGTAGCGATAAGCAGAAGTGTCCGCTTCGGTGAACTTCAGGGCACAATTATGTATATGGATGGAAGATAATCTTTTCACAGAAAAGTAGATGGAATCGCTGATATCTGGTTTTGTTATATTCCATTTGAATGGGTTATTTTTTATATTGTAAGGCTTTGCCTGTACCAAAAATTTCTACCAGACTGACATGATCAGGTTTAGGAATTGGTGGTAATAAGCATGCTTACACTAAAACAGCCTAAAGTAAAACCAATGGAAACAATTACTAATCCAGTCATCGGAGAGGAAGTAGTTTACCATGCAACTTCCCAACAAAGTGATGGTGAAAAAACCTTAATGGAAATTACCCTTTCACCCAAGGGTGGAAATCCCTTGCATTATCATAAACGATTTGCAGAAAAGTTTACGGTTATTGACGGAGAACTTAATGTGCAAATAGAAAATACACTTCACAAGTTAAACAAAGGCGATACGATTACGGCGAACATTAACCAAAGACATCGCTTCTTCAATACCTCGGGAAAGACTATAAAATTTTATTGCGAATTGACGCCAGCAAGTGAAGGATTTGAAAATGTTTTAAGAATAGGTTTTGGTTTGGCTCGAGACGGTTATGCCGGCGCCAATGGACTGCCTAAAAACATAAGACACATGGCAATTCTAATGAATATGGGTGAGGGGAATTTTGTGGGAGTGTTTTCGATATTTGAGAAAATACTTAAAATGTTGGCAAACTCAGGAAAATCGAAAAGAATAGAAATGGAATTGCTCGAAAAATACTGCAAACAAATAAGCGACCAATCTTAAACCATAAACAGCAGCATCGCCCCCCATCTCGCACAAGTGTTGTCCTCTTGGGCGAAGCGTTTAACCCAACGCTTTGAATATTCGGGATTTTTATACAATTCAGTTGATGTGGCTCAAGCCCAATTGAAGTTATTCTAAGATGAATAAAGGTTGAGTTGTTGACAATTCAGGCTTTGTCATATCCCGTTTGAATGGTTTATTTTTTATATTGAGTTACTTTTTGCACTTTCTGAGCGCCATCTCAATTTTGAAACCGAAAGTATTAAAATTTGAGCACCAGGATTAAAAAAAATATTGTTTGCCAACGAAAGAAGGGCCAACCGCACATTCGAGCACATATGGTTTTTTGCCGAATCGCAAAGCCAAAATTAAAAAACCAAAAGAGCTTGAATCTTGACAACGCCCGAACAAAAATGAATAGATTTGAACAATGAAGAATGAAGCTCATGCAAGAATTAAAATAAACCAACTGCTCGAAGAAGCGGGATGGAGATTCTTTGACAATGAGCAAGGTAAAGCAAACATCCTGCTTGAAAACCATGTGAAGATTACCCAAAAGGAAATTGACGCCTGGGGAAATGACTACGAAAAAACGAAAAATGGTTCGCTTGACTTTTTATTGGTGGACAGCAACAATAAACCGATTTGCGTTTTAGAAGCGAAAAAAGAAGGCCTTCACCCGCTTGTTGCCAAAGAACAAGCAAGAAAATACGCCAAGACCGTTGATGCCCAATATGTAATTTTATCCAATGGGATCGTCCACTACTTTTGGGATGTTACCAAAGGCAATCCAAAACCGATTTACAAGTTTCCTTCGCCTTCTGAAATTGGAGCCATAAAAGCATGGAATCCTGACCGAAATGTTTTGGCAAATGAAGAAGTGGCCATTGACTATATCGCTGCTATTCAAATGCCTGACTATGCAGAGCGACCCGAATGGAAAGGAAGCATTGAAGCCAGCAAAGATTTCATTTGGACCAACGGTCTCAGGTTTTTACGCCATTATCAATTAAGTGCCATTGAGCATTTACAGAAGGCAGTTGCGGAAGGCAAAGACCGCTTTTTGTTTGAAATGGCAACCGGGACAGGCAAAACCCTGACTTCCGCTGCGGTGATTCGTTTGTTCCTCAGGACCCAAAACGCAAGACGGGTTTTGTTTTTGGTTGACCGTTTGGAATTGGAAGACCAGGCCTGGAAGGCATTCACCCAATATCTCAAACCCGATTACAGCACATTCATTTACAAAGAACACAAAAGCGACTGGCATAAAGCGGACATCGTGGTTACGACCATTCAATCGCTGATGTTCAATGACAAATACCGATACGATTTTTCGCCAACGAATTTTGACTTGATTATTTCCGATGAGTCGCACCGTTCTATTTCAGGAAACGCACGAGCGGTTTTTGAATATTTCCATGGCTACAAATTAGGATTGACAGCCACGCCAAGAGATTATTTGAAAGGCGTTGACCCGGAAAAAGTAAAAGAGAACGACCCGAGAGAAATTGAACGGCGAATGTTGCGGGACACCTACTCAACTTTTGGTTGTGAAGGCGGCGATCCGACTTACCGGTATTCATTATTGGATGGCGTAAAAGATGGTTTCCTTGTCAATCCAAGGGTATTGGATGCACGGACGGAAATCACAACCCAACTGCTTTCTGATGAGGGCTATGCCGTGGTTGTTCCCACAGAGGAAGGAGAAGAAACCGAAACCTTTGTTTCCCGGGATTTTGAAAAGAAGTTTTTCTCGGAGAAGACCAACAGTATTTTTTGCCAAACCTTTTTAGAAAATGCCTTGCGTGACCCAATCACCTACGAAATTGGCAAGACCGTCATTTTTGCAGTAAGTCAAAATCATGCGCGCAAGCTGACTGAAATGCTCAACGAATTTGCCGAACAACTTTTCCCGAACAAGTACAATTCTGATTTTGCGGTTCAGGTAACTTCTCAGGTGGGTGACGCACAACAAATGACCATCAATTTCACCAACAACAACCTTAGCGGAAAAACCACCTGGCTGGAAGGCTATAAATCCTGTAAAACCAGAGTTTGTGTTACGGTAGGGATGATGACCACGGGTTATGATTGTCCTGACTTACTCAACATTGGCATGATGCGACCGATTTTCAGTCCTGCGGATTTTGTGCAGATTAAAGGTAGAGGCACACGCAAAAACACCTTTGAGTTTACCTACAAAAATGAATTGGACGAAGAAGAAACCCAACGCCATGAAAAGGAAGTGTTTAAACTCTTCGACTTCTTTGCCAACTGTGAATACTTTGAAGAGAAGTTTGACTATGACGAAAAACTGAAACTGCCGAAACCGAAAAAAGGTGGCGATGAAGGCGGTGACGAAGGAATCGACCTTGACAAATACACCAGTTATCGTCCCGACCCATTGTTGATGGTTAATGAGCAGGAAATTGGTTTGGAAGGGATGAAGATCGACCGCATGTTGTTCAAAAAATTTGAAGACCGGATTAAGATGGATGACATCATCAAGAAGAATGTGGAACTCGGAAATTGGGAGCATGTAGTCAGCCACATTCAGCAAGAGATTTTCGATAAACCCGAAGAATATTTCAATTTGGAAAAACTGCGAAAGGCCGCCAGGATTGACCGCAAGGTTTCTATCCGTGAAGTGGTAGAAAAAATCTTCGGCATCATTCCAAAATTCAAATCGAAAGATGAATTGTTGGAAGAGGAATTCGACAAATTCATTTCCATTTATCCGCCCGAAGAAGATGTGAATTTGAGGGCGTTAAAATATTTCTTCAAGGCCTACATTGTTGACCAGGACATTCGGAAAATCATTTCAGCCAAAGATTTCCATGCCCTGCAAACACACCCAACGCTGACCATTTCGCAGTTCAAGGAAGTGGCAGCAAAATACCGGGATGTAATTCCGGTGTACATTAAAGATTATGTCAATTTAGAGCGGTTCGCTGCTTAGAAGCAGTCATCCTGTTCAACCTGAACTTGTTTCAGGTTCTCAGGATCTGCTGAAGCTATAAAAATTAAAAGAAAAGACTCCGAAACAAGTTCGGCATGACGATATGAAACAAGGATTTGTATACATAATGAGCAATAAGAATAGGACCACAACCTACATTGGCGTTACCAATGATTTGGAAAGAAGGGTTTTGGAGCACAAATCAGGATTTGGTTCCTCATTCACAAAGAGATATAATTTGCATGATTTGATTTATTATGAATCAATACGAGGAATGCAAAATGCTATTGACAGAGAAAAGCAATTAAAAAATTGGCATAAGGAATGGAAATGGAACCTAATAAAAGGAGAGAATCCTGAATTGAAGGATTTAGCTGTGGAGTGGTTTACAAATGAAGAAATTGAAGAGTATAAGAGGATGCTGATAGATTCCGAAACAAGTTCGGAATGACGGCATGACCAATAGAGGGAACGGATGCTGATGGATTCCGAAACAAGTTCGGAATGACAGTAGGACAATAAAAAAGAAAAATGTTAGATACACAAACAAAGAAAAGAATAGACGATTGCCGGGATATTTTGGTCGGTAAGTTACCCGACCCAAAGGCGCAGATAGAACAGATTACCATCGGCCTGATCTACAAGTTCATGGACGACATGGACAAGGAGGCCATTGAATTGGGCGGCACGGCCAAATTCTTTTCGGGGGATTATGAAAAATATGCCTGGGACAATCTGTTTGACACCAAGGTAACGGCTGCTGAAATGCTCCGTTTGTATTCGGAGGCCATTGAAAGCATGGAGAAAAACCCGAATATTCCACAATTGTTCCGGGATATTTTCAATAATGCCTATTTACCTTACCGTGACCCTGAAACGCTGAAACTGTTTCTGAAAACCATTGGCGAATTTGAATACACCCACAGCGAAAAATTGGGGGATGCCTTTGAATACCTCCTTTCGGTGATGGGTTCACAAGGTGATGCAGGACAATTCCGAACACCACGGCACATCATTGATTTTTTGGTGGCGATTATCGACCCGGACAAAGGCGATACAATTTTGGATCCAGCTTGTGGTACAGCAGGATTTCTGATTTCGGCTTACAAGCATATTCTGCTCAAACACACCAAAGCCAATAGGATAGAGACGCAAGGCATTGCGTCTAAACGGTACAATATCTTCACCTACAATCAAGCAGTACAGACGCAAGACATTGCGTCTCGACAATTCAACAATTTGGGCGACCAACTCACCCCTGACGACCGCAAAAAGCTGATTCAGAATTTTTCAGGCTACGACATTTCACCCGACATGGTGCGACTGAGCCTGGTGAATTTGTATTTGCACGGATTCAGCGACCCACACATTAACGAATACGACACGCTGAGCAGCGAAGAGCGCTGGAACGAAAATGCGGATGTGATTCTGGCCAATCCGCCTTTTATGAGCCCGAAAGGCGGCATACGGCCACACAAAAAATTTACCATTAGCAGTAACCGCTCAGAAGTGCTTTTTGTGGACTACATTGCTGAACACCTGAACCCCAACGGCAAAGCGGGCATCATTGTGCCTGAAGGCGTCATTTTCCAAAGCGGAACCGCCTACAAAGACCTGCGAAAAATGTTGGTGGAGAATTATCTCTATGCCGTAGTGAGTTTGCCAGCAGGGGTATTTAACCCTTATAGTGGAGTAAAGACTTCCATTTTGTTGATGGACAAAGCCATTGCCAAACAATCGCAACGATATCCTGTTTGTAAAAATTGACAATGACGGCTACAACCTTGGCGCACAGCGAACTGCCGTAAAAGGCAGCCAATTGGAAGAGGCGATTGCACTATTGAACGCTTTCCGCAATTCCGAACCGGATGGTCATGCTGAACTCGTTTCAGCTTCTTTTAATGAGATTCCGAAACAAGTTCGGAATGACGGTTCACAAATATCCCACAGCGTACCCAAAACCGAAATCGCAGCAAATGGCGATTATAATTTGAGTGGTGAGAGATACAAAGTCAAATGATTTATCTGAATTCAGATTTTCCAACTATAGAATTAGAAAGCATTATCGAGTACTTGACAGTTATAAGAAAACCAATAACAAAATAAGATAAGAAATGAAGGAGAATATCCAGTTTTATGGATGCTAATGGAATATTGGATTACGTAACGAGTTATATATTGACGAAATAACTTGTATTAGTCGGTGAAGTATGGAAGAAAATGGCTATCGAGGAGATAAAATCGCATTTCTGCTGAAAAGGGAAATTATTGGATAAATCAACCTATGTACATTGAAAATTGAAACATCCAGATAAGGTAAATATCAATATTGCATATCTATATCCTTGGCAAACTTAAACTATGAATTAATGTCAACGTTTATTAGCTGGAGTAACTGTGCCCAAATTAAATCAAGAAATGCACGCATATAATCCAAATCCCCCTTCCCCCCTTATCCATTCAGGAAGAAATAGTAGCCGAAATAGAAGGCTACCAAAAAATAATAGATGGCGCCAAAGCCGTAGTAGCCAACTACAAACCCAAAATTGACATTGACCCGGATTGGGAGATGGTGGAGTTGGGGAAGGTATGTGAAATTAAAGCAGGTGGAACACCATTAAGATCAACGAAAGAATTTTGGGCTGGAGATATTCCTTGGTACAGCTCAGGTGAACTCAATGATACCTATACACAAAACCCAAAAGAATCTATCACTCATGAAGGATTGAAAGGTTCAAACGCTTCCCTTTTTCCTAAAGGATCATTGTTAATTGGTATGTATGATACAGCTGCATTTAAAATGTCCATTCTCGATAGAGAAGCTACATTTAATCAAGCCGTTTGTGGAGTTAAGCCTACAGATGGGATTGATTTATATTTCTTAATGCTTTTCTTCAATATGAATAAAGAAGAGTATTTGAGACATAGAGTTGGAGTAAGACAAAGAAATTTAAATAAGGGTTTTATTTCTGAAATTCAGATTCCTAAAATCACTCTCGAAACCCAACGCCAAATCGTTGCTCAAATCGAAAAAGAGCAGGCATTGGTCAATGCTAGCAAGCAGCTCATTGAAATTTTTGAGCAGAAGATAAAGGACAGTATTGCGAAGGTTTGGGGTGTCGATAAAAAAGATGAAACCAAATTTTTAATATGGCTGCCGAACCTGTGGCGAAATATGAAAAGGCTTAAAGCATTACAGTGAATGATGAATTCATATCCCTTCCTTCTGAATCCAGGTCAGCACTTATCTTTCTTCCCCCATATCATCGATCAACTCCGGATTGACGCTGTCGTCGATAAAATCGGTAGGCGACATGCCAAATTGCTTTTTAAATGATTTTGAAAAATATTTAGGATCATTAAACCCCACTTTGTAGGCTACTTCGGAAACGGACAATTTCTGTTGTTCCAAAAACATGGCAGCCTTTTTCAGGCGGAACTCCCTGATAAAATCCACGGCTTTCAATCCTGTAAGGGCCTTGAGTTTCCGGTAAAGCACCGGCCGGCTCATGCCGATTTCCAACGCCATCTTCTCCACGTTGAACTCGTGATCTTCCAGGTTCGCTTCCAGGATTTCAACCGACCGCCTCAAAAATTTTTCATCGGGAGAAGATATTTCAATATTAGCGGGCTGGAGCATCATCTCTTTGGTAAAACGCCGGCGCATCTTTTCCCTGGATTTTATCAGGTTCCTGATTTGCAGTTTCAAAACGGTGATGTTGAATGGCTTGGTGACATATTCATCGGCGCCCGTTTCCAATCCGGTCACCTTGTGCACTAGTGCCGTTCGGGCGGTCAACAAAATCACCGGAATATGGCTGGTGCGTTCATCCGTCTTCAATTGCCGGCACAATTCTATACCATCAATTCCAGGCATGATAATATCGCTGATGATGAGATCGGGGATCTCTTTAATGGCCATTTCCCAGGCAGCTTCCCCATCCGGAGCTTCCAAAACCAAATATTCACTGCCCAGCATTTCCTTCAGGAAATGACGGATCTCGCTGTTGTCTTCCACGATGAGCAGGTGAAAAGTAGTCCCCTGCTGCAGGTGATATTCATGTTCGTCAAATTCCAACTTTTCTGCCGTATCGGTAAAACGCAAATAATGCTCAATAGCTTCACTATCTTTAAAATCATGAATGATTTGATCTTCGGAGAAGTGGCCATTGCCCAATGGCAGATAAACGGAAAAACAGGTGCCGCTTTTCTGACCTGGCTCAGACTGTCTGCTGGTCACTTTTATTTCTCCTGAATGCATGGATACAATACCCCGGGAAAGCGCCAGTCCGATGCCACTGCCATATTCTGTGAGTCCCTGTTTATCTACCTGATAAAACCGGTCGAAAATTTTGTCCAGTTTGTCAGCGGGAATCCCTTCTCCGGAGTCCTCAACATCAATTCTCACGTATTCATTTTTTGGACCATCATTGATTGTCGGTCCGGCTGATATGCTGACAGAGATGCGCCCGTCATTCGGGGTATGATTGAAAGCGTTGGATATCAGGTTGTAAAAAACCTTTTCCAGTTCGTCCCGGTCATACCACACCTTCAACTCACTCAAATCTGTTTGCAGTTCAAAATCAATTCCCCTCGATTCTGCCTGGTCATTGAATGACAATTTTATTTCTCTGATGAACTTAATGATATTCCCTTCTGCCGCGTGCAAATTGAGTTTCCCGGTTTCCTGTTTGCGAAAATCGATGATTTGATTCACCAGTCGCAACAGCCGGTCAGCATTGTGTTTGATGCCCAATAACTTATGGTACAACCTCGGTTCATCCTTCCGTTGCCTCAATAAATTTTCCAGGGGTCCTAAGATTAAAGTAAGCGGCGTTCTGATCTCGTGGGAAATATTGGTGAAAAACTGCAATTTTGTTTGGTGCAATTCATTTTGCCGTTCATTTTCCAGATGCTCCAACTGAAGTTCGTGCTCAAGTTTGGCCCGTATGCGAAGAAAATAGGTCAACAGCACCAAGGCCATCAATAAAATCAATACATACATGACATACGCCCACCAGGTTTTCCAGGGAGGTGGCAAAACATTAATAATGAGGGACGTGGGTGTTTCGTTCCATACACCGTCATTGTTGCTCCCTTTCACCAGAAAAGTGTATTGACCCGCCTGAAGGTTGGTATAGGTTGCTGAAGGAATATTGACATAATTCCATTGATCTTCCAATCCTTCCAGTTTATAGGCATATTGATTTTTTATGGAACGCGTATAATTGAGCACGGAGAAGTCGAGGGTAAAAATATTTTGTTTATAGTTGAATGTGAGTGATTTGGTCCTGGAGATATCCTGTTTCAGAAGTCGGGTATAATCACCAACCTGCACTGGCTTATTGAACAATTTCAATTCGGTGACATACACCGGAGGTTTGAAGTCATTAAATTTTATTTGTGCAGGATTAAATGAAATAAGTCCCTGTTTGCTGCCAAAAAATATTTGACCGTCAGTAGTCTTGCAGGCGGAATTGTAATAAAACTCATTGCCAGGCAAACCATCGGCATTGTTAAAATTGGTAAACTGTTTTGATCCGGGATCAAAAAGAGAAAGGCCATTGCTGGTGCTCACCCAAAAATGTCCTCCTTCATCTTCCAGTATCCCAAAAACATTGTTGCTCGGCAGGCCGTCCCTGACAGTATATTTAATAAAACATTCTTCTTCCGGCACATATAAATTCAGTCCACCGCCCAGGGTACCTGCCCAAATGCGGTGCTTACTGTCTTCGTACAATGTATAAATTGTATTTGAACCCAGGGACGAGGTATCGCTGTCTACACTCAAATAGTGATATGTGCTGTCTTGAGCAGCATTGAGCTTATTGAGGCCTGCCAGGGTGCCGATCCAGATATTTTGTTTCGAATCCACCAATAAGGTCCGTATCTGGTCTGAGGAAAGGTCCGTTTTCCCTGAACCGGCATTGAAATGTTTAAGCGCATGGCTTCTATGATCATAACAATACAGTCCTGCTCCGTAAGTGCCAATCCAAACATTGCCTTTTATATCTCCTTTGATGCTATATATCCATTCTGTTATTTGATCATTGATGTATTTGACATCACTGATGTCGTTAAACCTGGATGTTTTGGGATTAAAAATATTTAAACCACCGCCTGAGGTACCCATCCACAAATTATTATTTACATCAAAATACAGGCACTTGATATTATTATGTTGTAGATCGTAGATGCGGTTGCCTTTTCGAAACACTGTGAATGCTCCTTTTTGCCGGTCTAAATAATCCAGGCCGCCACCTTCTGTTCCGATGTATAAATTATGTGAATCCGGGTCTTCTATGATGCTGCTCACCACATTGTGGCTGATGCTATTCTGTTGCGGCTGCGGTTTGTATTTTGTAAAGGTAAAAGTCCTGGGGCTATAATAATTGGCGCCACCATAAAAAGTGCCCAGCCAAATCAAGCCGGCTTTATCTTTAAATAAGGAATGAATAGAATTATCACTCAGGCTTTCAAAATTGTTGACGTCGTGCCGCAGTACTTTAATTTTATTCGTCAAAGGATCTAAAATATCCAGCCCGTTCCTCGTTCCAATCCACAGTTTGCCGTCATCATTGATCAGGATTTTTCTTACATTATTGTGGCTGAGCCTGGTTATAGGGGATGATGTTGTGCTGAAATTGAAGACGGAATCATTCGAAAGATCAATTTTATCCAAACCGGCATTATAATATCCCACCCACAATACGCCCCGGGGAAATTCGGTGATCGCATCCACATAATCCGAACTCAGCCGAAAACGGCCTCCACTGTTGCTTTTATACGTTTCAAATGTTAATCCACCATTTTGCTCTTGGTGGATCTTGGTGATGCCGTGGTCTGTACCGATCCAAAGTTCATGCTTGGGGTCCTCATAAATGGCCCGGACATGAGGGCTGATAATTCCGGTTTTACCAGCAGTATCGGCTTCAATTTTCTTAAAAATATGCTGTTCGTCATTGTTGCTTCGATACAAACCGGTAGTGGTCCCAACCCATAAATTCCCGGCATGGTCCCGAAAAATCACATTGACGAATGGCTGAATCTTATTTGAGATGGAATCAATAAATATGCGATGGAAACGGTCATTGGCCCGATCGTATACATTGAGACCCTCCGCCGTGCCGATCCATAGCTTGTTGTCATTGTCACAAAAAATACATGGTGATATTATTGGAATATAAGCTCGTGGAGTCGTTTTTAATTCTCCTGTATACATCGAGATTTCTGGAATCAAACCGGTTCAATCCGTCGTTGGTACCCAGCCAGATAAATCCCATATTATCCTGCCCTATGGCAAAGACCGTGCTTTGTGAAAGGCCATCTTCTACGGACAGATGTTCGAAGGAAATCAGATTTTCCTGAGCAAAAACAGCAGTGCTCAACATGATGAGACCGCAAAAAATAATGAACCGGTCAATACGCTTATCACTAACTATACAGGAAATTTTACCCATTGTTTTCGCCAATAAATACAACGCACCACCCCGCACAGTGTCTTTCTTTATCATAAAAAATACAAGTTAGCGATTAAATTGATGGAGTAAAAACGGGCCCGGTTTCGTGTCATAATTATGTCCGAATGATTGTTCGGATTACGCTGGATTACACTGTTAATAATTTTGAACATTTTAATTGCCTCATTTTCGCTTCCATGGATAATTTTCTTAAACTTGGGCGTTTTTTAAAAAAAACGATTTGCAATCAACGTTTGTCAGCCCTATAAATTTTTTAAACTCAATGAAATCATGTTATGAAAACGATCCAATCAATATTTTTTGCAGTCTTAATTTTTGCGACTTTCACCAATACTGTTTTCGGAAACCCGGGTGACACCTTGCATGTCATCACCCACAATCGCGCAACCATTGTGACGAATCCGGCCAAAGGAATAAATTTATATCCGGCCTGGGGGCATTTTCCTGATCAGCATTTTCAAATACGCCAGATCATCCTTCATGTTACTTTAGGTAGTCCCGATAGTCTGCGGTGCGCTGACTGGGACTATTCCGACCACATTACCATCGCTCGTGCCGGAGGCAAACATCAGCCGGTAAAAAATTATGAGATCGCCAGGATGCTTACCCCATATGGCGGCGCCTTTTCCAAGGATTGGCATTTTACCTGGGAAACAGACATTACGGATTTCAGTGATTTACTCAGGGATAGCGTAGAAATTGTATATGCCCACAGTGGTTATGAACCCAACAACGACCGGGGTTGGGCTTTAACCCTGGATTTTGAAATCATAAAAGGAACGCCGGCCTGGGAACCCGTTTCCATTCAAAAGATCTATGATGGGAATTTTGCCTACGGCGACAGCACTAATTCCATCGAGAACGAATTACATCCGGTAAAATTCAACACGGACCCAGGTACGGAGTATGCAAGGCTGAGGATCTATCAAACCGGCCATGGCATGGACAGCGAAGGCTGCGGTGAATTTTGCAGTCGTTATCGTGAGATCTGGGTGGACAATCAATTAAAAGACCACAAAGACCTCTGGAAAACATGTGGTGACAATCCGCTCTTTCCCCAGGCGGGAACCTGGATCTTCGACCGCGCCAACTGGTGTCCCGGATATTTGGTGATCCCTGACACGTATAATTTCCCGGTAAAACCGGGTGAACATGTGGTGGACATCAATATGCAGCCATATGTGAACCCCAAGCCCAGCGCTAATGAATCCATTTGTGCTTACATTATTCAATACAAAAAACCAACATTCAAAAATGATGTGGCCCTCAGTGATATCGTAGTTCCATCGAATAAACAGATCTATCTGCGCCAAAATCCCGTTTGCTGTGATCCTGAAATTACTATTAAAAATTTAGGCGCAACAACGGTCAGGGAGCTAAAGGTCACCTATCATACAGTAGGTTTCCCTGAACAAAATTTCACGTGGCAAGGCAATATTCCCTTTGGTGAAAAAACCAATATTGTTTTGCCCGGCAATATAAATACCCGGGAAGAGACCAATAAATTTGAGGTGTCCATTGAGCGCGTCAATGGGAAAAGAGATCAATATCGGGCTGATAATACCAAGGTTTCAACTTTTACCAGGGCCCCGGAACTTGGCACTCAGTTGATCTTTCATTTACATACCAACAACCAGCCGGAACAAAACGCCTACCAGCTTACCGATAGCGATGGCAAGTTGTGGTACGAACGTAAATTGGGCTCCATGGAAGCCAATACATCATATGCTGATACCTTTCAACTCAAACCCGGTTGTTACAATCTGACTTTGGTTGATACGGCTGGCAACGGACTGGAATTCTGGTACAATCGAAAAGGCGGCCGTGGATTTACACGACTGATGAACGGGAAAGGAGAAATGGTGAAAAACTTTGATTCTGATTTTGGGAGTTCTATCGTTTACAATTTTTCAGTATCAGAAAATGCCAAAGCAGTGATTGATACAGAACCCGCCATTGGATTATTCCCAACCTTAACAACAGGTTCGACGACCATGGATTATTTCAGCAATAAACCGGAAGATGTGGTGGTCCAATTGATCACCGACGAAGGAAGTCATTTGGTGGAAGAACACAAATACTATCAACTGAAGGAAGGTGTTTTTACCTATGATCTTTCGACCAGGCCAAAACAGCGTTATTATCTCAAAGTCTTCATAAACGGCGAATTGAAGTTCAACAAGCGAATCAGGGTGGTGGAAAGATTAAGGCGTGACTGAGACGCCGTCTTCCTGATTTCAGCGTTTGATCATCCCATGGAAAATAGGCGATTTTTGGCCGGAATTGTCTCAGTGATACTTCAATCCTACCCTTGTTCTTTAACGCCAGAGAAATATCCGGCTTGAAATCCTCGTTTTCAGGATGTGTCATTCAATGGAAATCATACAGAATTTCTTCCGATTTTCTGGTTTTCAGGTTGAAGACATTTAACTTAGGTTTGCTTTAATGGTCTGAATAATAAATGCTAATAACTATGAAAAATAAAAAATTGAATCGCCGGAGATTTATCAAACAGGCAGCAGGTGCAGGAATAACCGTAGGCGCCAGCACCATGATCCCTTTTTCTGCCAAATCATATTCCAGGATCTGGAAGTCTAATGAACGTATTAATATGGGGGTGATCGGCTGTGGAGGCATGGGCAACAATCACATGAACGCCCTCCTAAAAATGGGTACTTCCGATGATGTATATATCACTGCGGTAAGTGATGTTTTTGATAAAAGGTTGCAGGCGGCAGCGGATAAAACCAGTGGAAAGCCGGTAAAAAATTATCAGGACATCCTGAAAAACAAAGATATCGACAGTGTGCTCATTACCACGCCGGAGCACTGGCACCATCGCATGGTTATGGAAGCCATCGATGCCGGAAAACATATCTACTGTGAAAAACCCATGACCCACCATATCGATCAGGCCAAGGAAGTCGTGGAGAAGATGAAAAATGCAAAAGTGAAGTTGCAGGTGGGTGTGCAGGGTATGTCTGACAATTCATACGAAACCGCGCATGAGTATATTCAAAAAGGAGCGCTCGGAGATGTGGTGATGGCCCACATTGATTACTCCAGAAACTACCAGGGCGATGATTTTTGGGCCTATGATCTGGACCCTGATGCCAAACCGGGAGTGAACCTGGATTGGGAAGCCTGGCTGGGCCCGGCACCCAAGCGACCCTGGGACCCGTACCGCTATTTTCAATGGAGAAAGTACTGGGATTATTCCGGGGGGATCGCTACTGACCTGTTCATTCATCGAATTACCAGGATCATTAAATCGGTTGGTTTTACTTTCCCGGATAAAGTAGTGGCCACCGGCGGGTTGTGGCATTACGAAAAAACCAGGGGAGAGATCCCGGATACCTTCAATATGATGATGGACTATCCGCAAGGTGTTACGGTTATGGTGGTATCATCCCTGGCCAATGATACGCCGATCCGGCATTTGATCAGAGGTCATCAGGGAACATTGGAATTTACGCAGGAAGGATTCACCATTACTCCACAAAAAGGTGCAACCAATTCAGTGATCAGCGGTACCGGGGAAAATCTGAATCAGGAGAATGTGATTAAATTTAAAAAAACCGGCGCTGAAGATATCACATTACACCACCGCAATCTGCTGAATGCGATCCGCAAGGGAGAGCCACTAAAATGTGATCATAACCTGGCATTTTATGGAGTAGTGGCCTGTATGATGGGCGTAAGGTCATTTCGTGAAAGAGCGTACCTCCAATGGGATGCTAAAAATGAAAAGGTAATGAAAGCATGAAAGTGATATGGATAAAACACATGGACATTCTTGTTTTATTCATATTTGTTTTATTCATACCGTATTGAATCTATGGGATTTTCAAATGCCGATCTGATGGCATGATAGCCGATCGTGATAACGGAAATTAGGTATAGGACAATAAATGGAATGACAAAATTGGTCCAGTCCAAATGGATGTGAAAAGCAAACGAATCCAGCCATTGGCTTGACCAGAAAATAAATACAGGCACAGCAATGAGGTAGCCGATAATCAACAAATGTATGAATTCATTGGACAACATATAGGCAATCTGAGAGGACTTCGCTCCCAATACTTTTCTGATCCCGATTTCTTTCTTCCGCTGCGTCATCACCAGCATGGATAGTCCCAGCAGGCCTACACAGGCGACGATAATCGCCAACGTGGAGAATGCGGTGAATACCTTTTTGAATTGCTGGTCGGCTTTATATTGATTGGCAAAAAAATCGTCGAGAAAGAAATAACTAAATGGATTGCCCGTGTATACATTTTGATAGGTCTCGGAGATTTTTTTTATGGTTTCCGGTAATTGGTTGACATTAATATTCAGAGAAAAATAATCCCAATCATTAAAGTTTGGATATAGATACAATATAGGCAGGTATTCTTCCCTAAAGCTTTTTTGATGATAATTTTTGAGAACACCGACAATCTCGGCTTTTACGCTTGTAGTACGAAAATCAAAAATCACAGATTTCCCAACGGCATCTTCAGGCTTTTCGAATTGAAGTTCTTCACTTAATTTTTTATTTACCAAAACATAGTTACGCGCTCCATTGGTAATTTCCGAACTATCCTGTTGATTAAAATAACGGCCCGCCGACAGTGGCATTCCATAAGTTTTAAAAAAATCAGGGTCAACCATGGTGATAAAAGTGGTGATGTTTTCCTCCCGTTCTTGTCCTAAATTCCGAATGGAATTTTTATTTAATATTTGACCCGGTATATCTGAAGAACCGCTAACGGAATGAATTAATGGCAATTGCAAAAGCTCTGATTTGAACGAACTGATCGTGGCAGCATTAACAGACTGTCCGAGTGTAGATGAGTTGATCACCATGATCTGGTCTTTGTCATAGCCAAGGTCCTGGGTATTCATATAGGTCATTTGCCGGTAAACCGTTAAAGTGCCGGCGATCATCGCTGAGGAAATTACAAACTGAAATATTATAAGCAACTTCCTGATCAATATTCCGGACCTCGAACCATGGAATTTACCTTTTAAAACTTGTGAAGGGTGATATGATGACAACCTCCAGGCTGGATAGACCCCGGCCAGGAAAGCACCAGAGATTAAAATTAAAAGGGCGATAATCCAGAATATTGTTTCATGTATTAATCCAAGGTCGAAAAAATTCCCCCCGAGGTTTTTACCAACCAGCTCGTTAAAGTATGGCAATCCGAATCCGGCCATAATTATACCAATGACAAATGCAATCATATTAAGGGCGAATGATTCAGTCATGAATTGCATAATTAACTGTCTTTTTGTAGCGCCGATTACTTTTCTAAACCCAACTTCTTTGGCCCGTTCCATTGATTTGGCTGTGGTCAGATTGATATAATTTACCCATGCAATAATCAG
Source organism: uncultured Cytophagales bacterium (assembly GCA_963711495.1). Lineage (GTDB taxonomy): Bacteria > Bacteroidota > Bacteroidia > Cytophagales > Cyclobacteriaceae > CAVQEK01. The sequence continues at coordinate 1,692,449 of CAVQEK010000004.1, read as the reverse complement.
AATAAAAAAAGCCAGTATGATCAGAAAATAAACAGCGCTGGCACTACCTGTTGGTTCCGGTTCATTTTGACAATCGGAATGCAGGTGTATGTCCGTAATCGGCTGTAGTGAAAAATGAGATTGAAAATTATATTGTTTTTGAATATCACCGAGATACTTATCGATAAACCCGGGAAACTTGTTTTCAACTTGTTTCGGATCGATTCCTGGTGCCAACTGCACATAAGTATAAAATTCCGGCCACTTCCAATTGTCATCTCCAGGATTAACGATTACAAAAGATATTAAGACATCGAACTTAATGTGCGAATTTTCGGGTACATCTTTAAAAACACCGGTAATTTTTAAAGGTATTTTATTGTTCACGGATAAAGTTTTGCCCATAGGATCTTCATCACCAAAATATTTTCTGGCGGTCGTTTGAGATATCACCATAGTTCCAGGGTCAACAAGCGCTTTTGAAGGATTACCCATTACAAAAGGAAAGGTAAACATGGTTAGAAAGGAAGAATCAGCAAAATAAATGTGATCTTCAATAAAACTCTTCTCATTCCCGGATTCATCAATACGGCCCAATGCAACTGACCTGCTAAACAAAGAAGCTTTGACAACACGGGCAAAATTCACGACTTCGGGGAAATCCCGCTGCATGGCCGGCCCGAGTGCCGGATGATTGGTGGCTTGCTTTCCAAGGGAACCGAAGCTGCCCGAGTAAGCGATAGGAACCCGGTAAAGATCGGCGGCATTTTGATTAAATTTATCATAGCTGTTTTCAAAATACACATATTGCATAATCAGAAAACAGGCCGATATACCGACTGCAAGACCAAAAATATTAATGACCGAGATGGCGTTGCGTTTGAACAAAAATCGCAACGCAATTTTGAGATTGTTTTTAAACATGATTCAGGAATGTTTATTCATATCTAAGTGATTTTACCGGATTGGCAAGTGCGGTTTTAAATGTTTGAATGCTGATGGTGGCCATCGCCATAAGCCAGACAAGCGCCACTGGAAAAACCAGCAACCACCACCGGATATCCATACGGTAAGCATAGTTTTCCAGCCAGCTTTTTACGACAAAATAAATGACCGGCAATATGATAACACTCGCCACCAATACAAGCCGAATGAAATCTTTGGAAAGCAGTGCCACCACACTTTCAGTCGAGGCCCCCAGGACTTTCCGTATGCCTATTTCCCTGGTCCGCTGCAAAGTCATATACGACGACAGCCCAAACAAACCGAGGCAAGCGATCAAAATGGCCAAACAGGCAAAGAAACTGAAGATAAGCGCAAACTGCTGATCGGACTGGTATTGACTGTTGAAATAATCATCGAGAAAAAAATAATCAAACGGGCTATTGGGGAAAGCACTTTCCCAACTTTCCTGTATCCGCGCCAAAGCCTTTGTGTAATTCTTGCTATTGATTTTAAGCGAATAATACTCTCCCGCCCAGGGTGCATTCAAATATTTTTTTAGGGCAAATACGATCGGCCCTACTTCTTTGTGTAAAGATTCCTGATTAAAGTCTTTGACCACCCCGATGATTTGCCTGGGTTGCTGATCATTATCCGATTCGTCCCAGATGATGGTTTGCTGGACCGCATCTTCAGGGCTTTTGAAACCCAATTGGCGGATTGCCGTCTCATTGAAGATCACCGCCTTCCGGTCTGAAGAAAATTCCCTGGAAAAGTTGCGGCCCGCCAGAAAGGTGGCGCCATACAATTTGAAAAAGTCTTCATCCACAGCGATAATATTTACGCCACGCCTGGCGTCCGGATGGGCCGGCTGGTAAAATTCCCTTCCCCAGCTTAGTTCTTTCCCGGGAATGCTGGAGGACACTGCTACTTCCTCAACATCAGGCATTGAATTCATTTCATTTTTGAAATATTCCAGGTGATTTTGATACGTGGAATCTTTTATGCCCGGTCCTTTCACAACCAGCGTTTGGTTGATGTTCAACCCCAGGTTCCGCTGTTGCATGTAGTTGAGTTGCTGACGTACCGCAAAAGTCCCGGCGATCAAGGCGATCGAAGCGGCAAACTGGAATATCACCAACCCCTTTCTGAGTCCGGCACCGCGTGAATTTTTGGCGTTCCCTTTGAGTACTTGTAAAGGTTTAAATGAAGAAAGTACAAAGGCAGGATACAAGCCAGACAAGAAAGCCCCGATTAAAAATAGACCTATGACAGCAACACCGATATTCGTATTGAAAATTGAGGCAAAATGCCCATGTACCAGGGTACTAAAAGCCGGCATCAGCATCTGCCCAAGCGCAAGCGCCAAAATCAATGCCAGCAGGTTGATCAAAAGCGATTCAGACAAAAACTGGGTGATCAACTGTTTACGGCTGGAACCAACCACTTTTCGAATGCCGATTTCCCTGGCCCGCTCCACGGATTTAGCGGTGGTCAGGTTCAGATAATTTATCCACGCAATAATCAGGATGAAAAAAGCGATAAGCGTTAGAAACTCTACCGTCTGTCGGCTACCATTGGTTTCGGCTTCCGCTTCCAGGTGGGAATCCAGGTGAATGCTTTGAATTGGCTGCAGATCCAGTTCCCGGGTATAGCCCTCTTTTCGCCATTCTGCCAATGTTTTCCCCTGATATTTCTCCAATACAGCAGCGATTTTGTGTTTCACCACAGCAGGATCAGTGCCCGGCGTAATTTCTACATAATTATAAAAATTGCCCCAATCCCAGTTTTCATCCAGGTTCCAGGGAATGGAGTTGAATGAGACCAGAAAATCGGTGTGCAAATGCGAATTCACCGGGACATCTTCAAAAACACCGGTGACCATTAATTGGGTTTGACCCCGCTCGCCCTCATAAAAAGTAAGTGTTTGTCCCAGCGCTTCCTGGTGGGGAAAATATTTATGTGCTGTCGATTGGGAAATCACCACACAATTGGGCCCCACAAGCGCCTGGTCAGCGTTCCCGCTGATCAGATGGTAAGAAAACATATTTAGAAAAGAAGGATCGGCAAAATAGATCTTCCCTTCGTGAAAACTTCGATCACCCACCTGCATCACAGGATCGGACATCAGCGGCCCCGTGTGCACCAGACGCGTTGCCCGTACAATTTCGGGAACATCCCGTTGCAAGGCTGGCGCCAAAGCAGGCACGGTTTGCGCCCGGTTACCGATCATTTCCCCATGCATATAACCATGTTCGGAGATCCTGTAAACGGTGGCCTTTCGAAAATCATCATAACTCAATTCAAAGCTCACATACCGCAAAATGAGTAAACAGGTGGCCATTCCAACAGCCAATCCCAGAATATTGATAATCGAAAAGACCTTGCTTTTTTGCAGGTTTCTATAGGCGATTTTGAGGTAATTCTTAATCATAAGCTAAAATGTTCAAAGGTCTATACCCAATATTTTGATATTTCTCTGCATTGATTCCGCAACTGATCTAACACTTGTTTTACTCATAGCGCAATGATTTTACCGGATTGGCAAGTGCTGCTCTAAATGTTTGAAAACTCACCGAAACCCCAACAATAAGTGTAAGAATGGCGACGGGGAGCAGTATAAGCCATATGTTCATGGTAATCCTGGAAGCGTAATTATTGAGCCACCATTCTATTGCCAGCCAGGCTATCGGCAAAGCCAAAAGGCTTGCTACGAGAACAAGTATGATAAGGTCCCTGGAAAGTAATTTCACAATACTGTTCGCCGAAGCGCCCAATACTTTGCGGATACCAATTTCTTTTGTTCGCTGGGTCGCGGTATAGAAAGTCAGTCCAAACAAACCCAGACAGGCAATGAAAATAGCCAACCCTGAAAATAAGTTGAAAAGTGTATTAAACAGTTGTTCTGCCTGATACTGCCGGTTAAAAAACGCATCCAGGAAAAAATAGTCATAAGGACTGCCAGGAAAAAGGGACGTATAGCTCGCTTTTATCCGGTCCAGGATATTCGCCATTTTGTCTGTGGCTATTCTGATCGTATAATAATTAAAATCCGTGCCGCAGAAAAAGAGGACCGGCGGGATCACTGTTTTCAAACTTTCTTGATGAAAATCTTTTGCCACACCAATAATTTCGCCGTTGTTTAATTTTTGCCCAACCGCTTCATCGGGTGTGTCAAATCCCAGCAGATGCATCGCTGTTTCATTGATCACCCATTTCTCGCGGGATGGCTCCGAAAACGACCGCCCACTAATAATGGGGACATTAAAATTCTTAAAATAATTCTGGGCCACGGGCAGCGTGGAAAACACACCAGAAGCTTCGGTCCCATTGATGGTTATGTGATCATTATACCAATAAATTTCCTGTCCCGGGATAACACCAGCTCCCGAAACGCTTGCCACTCCAGCCAGGGAAGTTACCTTATGCTGAAAAGCAGAAAAATTATCTCCATATCCATAGTCAATAGCTTTTGGCCCCCTCACCACCACGATTTGCTCCGGACTAAAACCCAACGACTGCTGTTGCATATACCGGATCTGCAAACCCGCCGCCAACGTGAACGCGATCAATACCAAAGCGATCACAAATTGTGCGGTCACCAACGATTTTCTAAGGGTTGTGTTCGATCTGTCCTGGGTGAAATGACCTTTTAATACTTTGACCGGCTTATAACGTGAAAGGACCAAGGCGGGGTAAAAACCAGAGCTGAAAATGAGCAGCCCCAGAAAAACGGTAAGTCCGATCCATAAGTTGAGGTGGCCACCGCTGATGAAAGCGAGGTTCACCTGGAATAGATTAGAAAAATAGGGTGTACATAGTTGGATCACGGCAATACTCAATAAAAGGGCGAAAACATTTACCAGCAAAGATTCCAGAAAAAACTGCGCGATCAGTTGGCCACGGTAAGCTCCGGCAACTTTTCTCACGCCCACTTCACTGGCTCGTTGCAATGCTTTTACAGTCACCAGGTTTATAAAATTAACATAGGCGATGATAAGAATAAGGATACCGACAAAGGCCAGAAAATATACATAGAAGGCGTTGCCATTTACGGAAGCTTCATGCTGAAGATCGGAATGCAGGTGAATGTCGGTGATCGGTTGCAATTTGTACTGCCAGTCCAGATGTTGTTCCGCCAGCAGTTTGGCATTCAACTGATGCACAACCTGCGGAAATTTAGCCTCCAGCACTTTGGGATCCGTGTGAGCATGTAGCCGGAAATAGGTGTACGTTTCGTTCCATTGCCAGGAATCATCAAACCGGTGACCGACAAATTCAAACAACGTGGGATAGGAAATCAATACACCAGGGCGCAAATGAGAATTTTCCGGAAAGTCGGCCACTACGCCGGTCACTTTGAATGAAACCGAAGTCCCGTCGAAATTTTCCGCATTAATGGTGATGCTTTCCCCTACCGGATTTTCGCCGTTAAAAAGTGCCCGGGCAGTGCTTTGGGTGATTACCACTGAAAATGGTTCGGTCAGTGCGGTTTTGGGACTCCCATGGATCAGTTTAAAAGAAAAAACATCAAAAAAAGCCGAGTCTGCCAGAAATATGTCCGGCTCACGTTTGTATCGATCTTTATAGGTGAGCACACCATCAGGACCCATAATGACCAGCCGTGTGAATGCCTCAATACCAGGAAATGCCCGTTGAAAAGAAGAAGCCACAGCGGGCGATACACTGGCGCTTTGCGTTTTCAGTGCCCCATCTTTGTATATGTTCATGGTCACCCGGTAAGTATCTTTGGCATGCTCGTGGAACTGATCATAACTCAATTGAAAGCTCACATACTGAAAAAGCAGGAAACTGGCTGCCATGCCAATGGCCAATCCCAGGATGTTGATGAGCGAAAAGACCTTGCTTTTTTGCAGGTTTCTATAGGCGATTTTGAGGTAATTCTTGAGCATGGTTCCACGGTGTTATTGTAAGCAAAGCAAAACGGTGAAGCTATTCTTGGATATATCAAAAATCCTGGCGATGAAAAAATCTACTAAAGAGATAAAGAGTTCTTGACCACTATTTCGATAAATAGCAGTAAAGAAATTTCCGTGCCGAACTGTTGAGCTTATTTTTTGGCCAAATAAGGATATAATGGGAAATGAAGAGACATAAGATTGTTCGAAATAGAACAAAATTGACCGCCATCGACCAACATTGTGCCCTAGAAAGGATTAATATTGCTTATTCAAACCTCCGAATTCTACGGAACAACCGGGAATGCCCCTGTACTTTACTGCAAATACCAATTGGATACATAGTTGGGTAAACACGCCTGGCTTCATTATACTGTTCGTTTTTTATTTATTGATCATTCGTTGATCCTCTACGAGGATGGTTTATTATCTGCGAATATTTTTCTACAATAATGGAACATCTACGATGTTCTCCGGACCTTGAAATTCATGGCCGAAATTCTATGATACGTTCAGAACAAACCTCGTAGAGTCCCGAAAGCCACGCCAAAGCGCGATCCGAGACTTTCGGGGGCATTATTGTAACAACCTCTTACCCAAGAGTCGAATCCTCGCAGAGGATTTATTATGACCCGGACTACAATTTTATTTAAATACCGGCATAGGAAGATATTTTGTGCTCGGCGTACCGCCAGCTATCATTGGCCATCCGTCGTCATCCCATTCCAGTTTATCGAGCATAAGCGGTCGCCTGGTAGCACCCTTCGGTAAATGCGGCTTGGCCTTATCGATGGCGTGATAAAGAAACCAGGTGTCGCTGTTGTCGTCCTCTATAATTTCCGCATTGTGCCCGGGGCCCGCAAAGGTATCATTGCCTTTAATGAGCAGGGACCCTTTGTTGTTCATAATGTTCTGGCCTACTTTGTTCATGTAGGGTCCTTTCATATTTTTCGATCTTGCCACAGTCACATAGTAAGTACTATTGGCGCCTTCGCAACAACTTCCAGAGGAGCCAAAGAAGTAGTAATAATTATCCCTCTTGTAAATATAGGTTCCTTCAAAGTCGTTTCCGGCAATCCGGAATTTCTCTCCCATGGTTTGGGTACCGTCATTAGAAAGTTCGATACCGTATATGCCATGAAAGCTGCCCCAAAAAAGATAATTCTTATCGCCTTCCCGGTAAAAAAATGGATCTATCGAATTGGGAACGCCAATCTCCTCACTTAAGAAAACTTTCCCCTGATCCACAAAAGGGCCTTCCGGTTGTTCACTGATCGCCAGCCCGATCCCGGGATTGGGATCACCCCAAACTGAAAAAGCATAATACATGTAATACTGATCATTAAAATAAGTGACATCGGGAGCCCAAATACCTCCTTTGCTTTTCCAATCAGGTTTTTGCAAAAATGCATCTTTGAGGTAAGTCCAGTGTATCAGGTCCTTTGACTTTACAATGGCCACAAGATGGTCCGGCCCATTATCCCAGGCATCCTCGGTGCCATAAGCATAAAACCATCCATCGGAAGTTCTTACAACAGTGGGGTCCGCAAGAACCGGCTCAAAAACCGGGTTCTTATATTTGCCTGCCGTATCTGTTTGCTGATCGACGCTGTAATCGTTATCCTTTGCAGATTGCTCACCGGCATTGCGGCAACTTGTCAAAATACAATAGCTAAAAATAAGAGCAAGATATAAACCAAATGTTCTTTTCATTTCATGCGTTTATTGCTTTAATTAAAATGATTATGACAATGAAACCAAAAATTTTCAGTACTACATTTAAATTGATTGTAAATTGGTTTACCGAACATATACTTCTATGCAACATGACGATATCTCGCTTTTCGGACCGTACATGCGGTGTGGAATACCGTCACATATCTAAATAAATGACCATGGATATATTAGGATTCAGCATTCGATACATAGTCAGCGACGTGGAAGCAGCTATTGATTTTTATACGAAACATCTTGGCTTTGAAGTCAAAATGCACCCAAACAATCATTTTGCCATACTTTCGAGGGATTCCCTTCGTCTTATGATCAATACGCCATCCGGACCTGGGGGTGGTGCACAACCTACATCCGGCGGTCGAAGGCCTGAACCCGGTGGCTGGAATCGTATCCAAATACAGGTGAGCGACCTGGCCAAAGAGGTTGTCAGCTTACGCAAAGCGAATGTTCATTTTCGCAGTGACATCATTACGGGAATCGGAGCAAAGCAAATTATTTTGGAAGATCCGTCTGGTAATCCCATCGAACTGCACGAGCTTTTATCGACATGAAAATGGCGAGGTTATATCTTCCGTTATATATTGCCATATTCCGAATCATTGGGCAAGCCAACAAATAATATGCGCAAGGGATTATCAATAGAAGAATTGAAAAACATTTATGGCCGTATCGCAAAACGGTATGATTTTCAACATGGACTTATTACTGCAAAATCTGACCAAAGGGGCAGAAAAATTTTGGTGAAACGAACAATATCCAAGGGAAATGAAGTACTGGATTGTGGATCAGGCACAGGTGCAACCGGTATCATGGCAGCTGAGAAAGTGGGGCCTGGCGGAAAGGTGACTCTATTTGATCTCAGTGACGATATGCTGACAGTCGCGCGTGAAAAGATCACTCAAAAAGGATTGCAGGACAGAGTGACCTACCTCACCGGAGATATGGTCCGTTTGCCTTTTGATGACAATAGATTCGACGTTGTCCTTTCGACTTACAGCTTGTGTCCCTTGTATGATCCGGAAAAAGGAGCGTTAGAACTTTATCGTGTGGCTAAACCAGGCGGTAAAATTGCAGTCGCCCATTCAACAGATCCTCGAAATCGGGCAGTTAAATGGCTGGCTGAAAGGGTAGAAAATTGGGCATGGCGTTTCCACTGGTTATCCATGGGATGCAGATCGGTTGCCGTCCTTCCTGCATTAGAGCAAGCAGGCGGAAAAGTTATTTTTTCTAAAAATATCGGTGTTCCCTTATGGCCGTTTTTTGTTTTCATCGTAGAGAAGCCGGCAGGCTGAAACATTTTAACAATATTTCTTTTATATTATTTAATGGAAAATAAATGTTTGCATGATCCATACAAATAAGCCGTATTTATAAGTATGAAAACCACATTAAATATCGACGATCAAATTTTAGATAAAGCTAAAAAGCTTACAGGGGTAAAAGAAAAAACTGTATTAGTAAGAATGGGGCTTGAAGCCATAATTGCCCGGGAAAGTGCAAAAAGACTTGCCGCAATGGGAGGTATAGAAAAGAAAATAGAATCAATTCCAAGAGGAAGATATTAATGGTTTTTAGTTGATACTTCAGCCTGGATTGATCATTTCCAAAAAACGGAGAATTCACTGATCTATTTGCTAAATGAAGGAACTGTTTGTATTCATCCTTTTATAATTGGCGAATTAGCTTGCTGGAATATTAAAAATAGGAATGAAATTTTGGCACTCTTTCAATCACTACCAAAAATAAGCCTAGCCGAACACTAAGAAGTCCTATATCTTGTTGATAATCATAAATTATATGGGATAGGGTTAGGATACATTGATGTTCATCTTATCGCCTCTTGTCTTATTAACAGTGTCAAGATTTATACCCGGGATAAACAGTCATAAAGGGTAGCTCGACAACTTGATATTCAATCTTAAGTTGGTTTAGATAACAAAGCATGTTTTCTTTCATCTTTTCCCATCCGAAATAACCTGCCCGTCAATCACTTCTCCATCCACACAGGTTTTGTTTCTGACAAATGGTCCCGGCTAAGGATATCCCTGTACAACTCCGGTCTTCGGGCATTGCGATAGCGGTACCCTCCGGCCAGTTCAAGTTTCTCCGGAGTAATGGTAGCAATACAGATATCATCGTCAAAACTTCTGGCCTCGGTCAACAGTTCACCGTAAGGATCGAAGATCATGGCATTGCCGTTTTTAAGCTGGTCGCCGTCGTAGCCAATTGGGTTTGAAAACACATAATACACCCCGTTATCGTACGCTCTGGCGGGTAGCCACCGCATCAGCCAGCCTCTGCCTTTAGGGCCGTCAAATTCCATTCGCAGCGGAACAGGATCGATATGGCGATTTTCCCAAAGCTTACCACTGACATATCCCCTGCCCGGCATGGCCGATGGTGTGCATCCTGTCACATGGGGCGCAAAAATCAAGTCGGCGCCCAGCAATGTGGTGGCACGAACATTTTCAATCACATTATTGTCATAACAGGTCAGTATGCCACACTTCCATCCTTTCAGATCAAATACGGTATATTCATTACCCGGAGAAAGGTATTTACTGATAAATGGATGAAGCTTGCGGTGACGGGCTATCAATCCCGAGCCATTGACACAAACATAGGTATTGTAGTATCTTCCTTCATCCTTTTCCACCAAACCGGCAAGAATAGCCACTTCATTTTTACGCGCGATTTCCACAAGCTTCTGCACACTTGGTCCTGAAGGTATTTTTTCTGCCAGAACCTCGATTTCATTTTTGTTTAAGTTCCGGAGAAAAGTATAGGCAGTCACTGACATCTCATGAAAACTAACGATTCCCGCGCCCTGATCTTTGGCCTTTACCGTCAATTCTTCAATAATAGAAAGGTTGTAATCTTTGTCTCCGTCTCCGGGCTGGAACTGCGCTGCCGCTATTTTCATTGTGTTCATACTTTGGTCTATCTTGAATTCAATACATAGAAGTTCGATTGTCATCATAAAAAATCCCTGATCAGCAATTTTGATCAGGGCAAAATTTATATTTAAAACCGTTATGAGCCTTAGCCAAACATTGATCAAACCAACTTCATATCATCCGCATTCCAATGAATGATCTTCTTCTGGAAATAACTCATATTGGCAGCCAGGGATGGGGCCGCGGCCCTGAGACCAAAAGTTGCGTTTTCCAATATGGGCTTGTCTCCGCGTATGCCTTCCACAAATCGGATCCAGTGGTCTACGCGGTCGCTGTAACCATTGGGAGCGTTATAGACCACATCCGGAGCATCGACCTGTTGTTTGGCATCATAATATTTCGCCTTATAGTTTTCCACAAATTCTTTTTGTATAGCTTCGGGAAAGGTGAAAAGCGAATCATAACCGCCGTAACCGGGTGCATTCGGAAATGGGGTGCGTCTAACTTTAAGGGTGTTGCCATCAATTTCAATAGAACCTTCGGTGCCCACCAGTTTCAGTCCGCTGTCCATATCACCACCAGCCTCGAAATTCACCCGGATCTGCAACTGGAAATTTGCATGATTTTTGGTTTCGGGATAATCCACCACTGCCGTCAGCAAGTCGGGAACATCGCGTCCGTCTTTCCAGTATTTCAATCCTCCGGAAGCATAAATGCGTTCGGGTCCATTGGAAGAAGTGATGAAATGCAACCAGGAAAACAAATGAACAAACAGATCTCCGGCTATGCCTGTGCCATAGGCCTGATAATTCCTCCACCTAAAAAACCGCACCGGATCAAAAGGCACTTTCGGCGCAGTACCAAGAAACCGGTCGAAATCAACTGTTTCAGGAGAAGCATCAGGCGGAATGGAATATTGCCAGGCACCCAGTGAAGAGTGGCGGTCGAATCCTGCCTGAACCAACACCAGCGGACCAATATGCCCTGCTTCATACAATTCCTTGGCTTTGGCCATCACAATAGAACTTACCCCATTGCTGCCCACCTGGAAAATAGCCTTTGTTTTCTTCTCCGTATCGATTACTTCCTGACCCTGTTCGATCTTATGGACCATGGGTTTTTCACAATAAACAGCCTTGCCTGCGTTCATGGCATCTTTAGCAATCGGTACATGCCAGTGATCAGGTACGGCGATCAACACCGCATCGATGTCCTTTCGATTAAGGACCTCCCTGTAATCTCGTGTGGTGGAAACATTCGTTCCATATTTTTCCTGAATACGTTTCAGACGGCCATCGTATAAATCACAGGCCGTTACCAACTCTACACCGGGAATTTGAAGTGCTGCATCAATGTTGTAAAATCCAATGATGCCGGTGCCAATGGCAGCCAGCCTTATTTTATCGTTGGCAGCGATCTTTTTGTTGGCATAAGGCAATACCCTGCTTTCCAGTATGTTTACCTTGTTTTGTGACTTACCTAAAACCAGTGCAGGCGCCGCTCCGGCCAATAAACTGCCCCCGGCAAGTTTCTTTACAAATGATCTTCTTGAATTATGGAAATCTTTTTTCATGGGCCAATTAGTTTTGTGATAAAAATCCAAGTTAACGAACAAATCGGAAAATTGTGACGATTTAGTGCTATTTTGTAGGATCAATTAAACACCATTATCCAGGCTTTATTCAACATAAATTGATGAAACAGGCATTAAAATTAGAAGAACTGGCCAAATTCCTGTTGGGTTTCGTCGGCACCATTTATTTCGGGTTTAGCTGGTGGCTTTTCCCGGTCCTGATCCTGACTCCTGATATCAGTATGCTCGGTTATCTGGCAGGACCAAAGGCAGGCGCTACTACCTACAATATATTCCACAACCAGGCCCTCGCCATCATTATCTTTCTGACTGGTTGTTATGAAGCTATTCCTGAACTTCAATTAACCGGAATAATCCTTTTTTCCCACAGCGCTTTAGACCGCAGCCTGGGATATGGACTCAAATACCCCGACGATTTTAAACATACGCACTTGGGGTGGATCGGTAAGAAAAATGAGCCCGGAATTAGCTCACAATAGAGATTAGAACCGGAACGGAAATCTTTAAACGCTTAATTCCCCTGGATACATCAATGCAAAAAAGCCACAGACTTCCATCCATGGCTTCTTTTAAATTCTTAAGAATCTCAAAATCAACTTATTTCCAGTACCAATATGGTATCCACATCCTGCCGTTTCTCTAAAGGAACAGTCAATAAAGTGCCGTATGGACTTTCACTGTATTTTACTTTGCTGTGGTCATCAAAATAGGTGGCGCTTTTAATTTTGCCCGGCAACTTGGGCAGCAAAATATTTTCATCCTGTGCGTTCATGACATGCACGTAGATCTTGTTGTCCTTTTTGGTGGTCACGCCCCAATCATGTGGTTCGATGGGTCCGCCGCGAGTGCCATATATAGTTTCTCCGTATTTTTTCATCCATTGTCCAATCAACATTAAAGTATCGATGTTTTCCGGTTCCAACTGTCCATTGGGCATCGGGCCATTATTGAGGAGAAAATTGGCATTGTAACCAGCGGCTTTTATGAGGGTCTGGATTAGGTCCTTTGAAGATTTAAACCGTCTGTCTTTTATATTATAGCCCCAGGAGCCATTCATCGTTTCACACATTTCCAATGGAAGTTGTGATATAGTACCTGTTTGATTAAATCCCATGGTGTTGTGCCCGGGCAGGTCGCGCTCGAACATCTGAAAATCTTCTCCGGGAAACGGCGCTTTGTGATGATTGCTGCCGATGAGTGCCGCAGGCTGGAGTTTATGGATCAGCGCATAGGTTTCATCCAAATGCCAGGGAGCATCCCATTTGTCCCACATCCCATCAAACCATATCCCACCGATCGGGCCATAGTTGGTCAACAATTCTGAGAGTTGGGTATTCATATAGTCAATGTATTTGTTCCAATCACCACTTTCAGGTCTTCCCGTATAACCGACTCCCGTCCTCCCCCGTGGATAGTAATTCGGATTGTGCCAGTCAAGCTGGGAATAGTAAAAAAACAGTTTTATACCCTGTTTATCGCACTCTTCCTTCAGCATTTTGAGTACATCCTTACCGTACGGTGTGCGGTCCACGATGTCATAGTCGCTCACTTTTGAATCGAACATGGCGAACCCATCGTGGTGTTTGCTGGTGATCACGATATATTTCATGCCGGCCGCCTTCGCCACCGCCACCCATTCCTTCGGATCGAATTTAATGGGATTGAAAAACTTGGGCAAGTTTTCATAGGCCACAATGGGTATTTGTTTTTGGTTCATGATCCACTCGGCGATGCCCATATCGCCACCGCCACCCATGACACTATACACTCCCCAGTGGATGAACATGCCAAATTTGGCATTTTGAAACCACTCCCTGGCTTCCATATTTTCCGGTGCGGGCTTGTAGCCTTCCTGTGCTTTCAATGCAGAAAATGTAAGGCAAAACACGATAAACGTGATGATGCAAGTTGTGCGAAATTTCATGATCGTATTGCTCATAATTCAGGATTAGTAAATAAAAAAACTGATCATAATTTGTTTCAGGAAAGGCTGCTGTATTTTTAAAAATTTGGACTATAATCCATCATTTACAGCCTCCCGGATTTATGATCATTGTCAGATGGTAAATATAATCCGTTATTTGCCAACCTTCAATGTTTCAACAATAAAAGCAATTATTTTATGCCCGGATATAAAAGAACCATATAATGTCCGGTAAATCCATAATATTCCGGAATGTTTCATTTTGGCACAACATGGATGATAAAATGTATCCTGGAATTCAGGCCTTTTCCCAGCTTGAAGCATTGCTTTTATTATGGCTGTCTTACCCAGGGCAAATGCATTTAAGAATTTTATCCGGCAAAGAAATATCTTTTACATTGAACATACCCCTTGATCCCTTTCAAAAAGGAAATGGAGGTGTTTTTTGCAGACTAAAATTCCCGGAATATCGTAAATCTATTTTAAATGCGCTAGTCCTGGTTTTACCAGTATAAAAGACAATTCTTAATTTAATTTTCTATATTTCCTTTTTTTGAAATCCCTGGCATTTCTGATCTTATGGCGAAATCTTTCAAAGTACCTTCTCCTTACACCGTCTTACTGGTATTCATCGTGCTAAGCGCCCTCGCTACCTGGCTGATCCCGGCCGGCAATTACAACAAGCTGAATTTTGATCCGGGGCGCAATATGTTTGTCATTGAAACAACCCGGGGTGAACAAACCATGCCTGCTACCCAGGCTACCCTGGACCAGTTGCAAATCAATATTAAACTTGAAAAATTCCAGCAGAACAAGATCCGAAAACCCATTGCCATTCCGGGTACTTACCAAAAAATTGCTCAAAATCCCAGCACCTTGATGGACATCATCCAGTCACCGATCCGCGGGATATACGATTCGATCGATGTGATTCTGTTTGTGCTGGTGATGGGCGGATTTATTGAAATCATCAATACATCCGGTGCATTTGAAGCCGGCATTAATGCGCTTTCCGTGAAACTGAAAGGCCGTGAAAAATGGCTGATCGTGATCGTTACTTCATTGATCGGTCTGGGTGGTACGATCTTCGGGATGGCCGAGGAAACACTGGCGTTCTATCCCATTCTGGTCCCGGTATTTCTGGTCGCCGGCTACGACCTCATGGTCCCGGTAGCCGCCATCTATCTGGGTTCATCGGTGGGCATCATGGGCTCCACGGTCAATCCATTTTCAACCATCATCGCGTCCGATGCAGCCGGTATCAACTGGACCGACGGCCTTATTGGCCGGATGATCATGCTGGTGATCTTGATCACGGTCAGCATTTTGTATGTGCTCCGATATGCCAAAAAAGTAAAGGCGAATCCGAAGGCAAGTCTGGTATCCACAAATCACGAGGCCCCTACGGAACTGCATTCTCCTGAAGCGGTTGCCAACAAAAAAATGACCCGCCGTAAAAAGTTGATCCTCATCACATTCGGACTCACCTTTGTAGGTCTGATCTTCGGCGTGGCGGTACTCGACTGGTGGTTTCTGGAGATGACCACGTTATTTGCAATTTCCTCGGTGATCATAGCGATCATTCATGGTATGGGTGAGAAGTCTTATTTCAACCACTTCATCAAAGGGGCTGAAAGTCTCTTGGGTGTCTCCTTCATCATCGGTTTTGCCCGTGGCGTCACCATCATCCTCAACGAAGGTCAGATCAGTGATTCATTGTTGCATTTTGCCGCCCGTTCGGTAGAACATCTGCCCCATAGCATTTTCATCATTGCATTATTTGTTTTTTACGGCATCTTCGGCAATTTCATTCCATCGCAAAGCGGTATGGCGGTACTGACCATGCCCATCATGGGATCACTGGGGAACCTGCTGGGTGTACCGAACGAGCAAATTATCAACAGCTATCAGTTCGGGCTAAACCTGATGGGCATCATCAGTCCAAGCGGACTGCTATTGGCTTCCCTCGCCATGGTACAGGTCGATTATTTTGTATGGCTCAAATTCATTTGGAAACTGATGGTATGGCTTACGATCATTTGTATTATTTCTTTGGTAATCGGGGTGACGTTTTGAGGGGGCTGCCGTCATAAGTGCGAGTATAACCAACCCCTGATCTTATCCGGATCAAAATTTTCAATGTTTCCCGCATATAATCTATAGGTTCCTGATCTTGTATATTGTAATAATTTTCAATTTTCCATGGCGCCATATTTCTCTCACACCTTAAACAAGGCGACGAAAAGAGTACTACAATGGGCCAATAAAAAACCCCACCGAAGCGGGGTTAAAGGTTTTCACCTACGGCATATAGCCTTATTGTGATAAGATACCTAAAAGGAATTGTTATTTTTAAATAACAATATTAAATTAAAAAATTAAAATAATTCCTGCAATTTTTTCATATGTTAAGTTGAAATCATGGATAAAATTTTAGGACTCGACCTCGGCACCAACTCCATCGGCTGGGCGGTGGTTGATAATAACAAAAAAAAGATATTAGGAACAGGGGTAAGAATTTTTCCCGAGGGAGTAGAAAAACTTGGTCAGGGAAAAAAAGAGAAATCAAAAAATGCCACTCGAAGACAAGCGCGCCAGATGCGCAGGCAGTATTTCCGAAAAAAAACAAGACGGGCAAGACTTCTTGATATACTCATTTACCAAGATATGTGTCCACTGAACGAGATAGAACTGAAAACATGGACTGAGTGGAACAAAATTGAAAAGAAAGACGGACGAAAGTTCCCCTCATCTCCAAAGTTTATTGCTTGGTTAAAACTGAATCCCTACCGGTTAAGAAGTAAAGCTGTAAGTGAAGCTTTGATAAAAGAGCGTGTTGAATTGAAAACCAGCAATGGGAGGGAAGCTTTTGTATTTACCGAAAAGGAAGTGTTCGGCCGTATTCTTTATCATTTGATACAACGCAGAGGATTTTTAAGCAATAGAAAAGGAAAAGAGGATGGAACAATCGTATAAAGGCGACTCACAAAAAGGAATGGTCGGGGTAGATGATACTTACAATCTTGTTAGAAATCATGGGACTCTTGGTTCAGCCCTGAATACAATTTTGCCTATCGAAAACAAGCCATACAATCAGGATAATGACACTCAACGTGCAAGAGCCCGATATACCTTAAGAGATATGTATGTAAGTGAAGTCCATGAAATTTGGAAGAATCAGGCTCCCAGGTTAGGCATTGCCAATGTAAAGGTTAAACAGAAAAAAAACCGCTACCTGAAAGGAAGTATCGAAAATAATCGGAACAAAAAGAAGGTGGCTCACCTTAGAGTCGCATACGGAGCCGACAATGTGATAATGGAAAAAGTAAATAATCTTTATAAGGTTACTACTGTGAAGGCTGTTTTGCTCAAAGAATATTTAGGAGGACTCATTGAACCGGAAAAAGAAGGCGTAAAATTCAAAAGCAACAACAGCACATTATTTTATCAACGTCCTCTTCACTCACAAAAATCGCTGGTTGGAAAATGCAGCCTGGAAAGTCGAAAATTCTATGATAAGAAGAAAAAGAAATGGATAACCATTGGGCCAACTCCTTGTCCTGTTTCACATCCTGTTTTTGAAGAAAAACGGGCATATGAGTTTATTAACAACATTGAATACGGGACGAAACAACGACTGGATGAAAGCCAGAGAAAAGTGGTTGTTGACCTGATTAATTCTGAAGTAGGCAGCTTCAAATTTTCGGAGGTAAAGAAGAAACTCAATCTTGCATATGAAAAGTTTAATTATAATGATGACTTTATCATTCCAGGTAATCATACTATAGCAAGTATTAAACCCATGTTTCCCGATGAGATCTGGTATAAGGAATATAAGAATACTGTTGATGAAAATGGGGAGAATGAGGAAAAAAGGGAATACGGCTATGAACGAATCTGGCATTGCTTTTATTTCTACGATGACAAGGAAATGCTTTATGAAAAGCTAAATAAGGATTTTAATCTTGACGAGAAACACAAAGATGCCATTTTGGGAAAGGAAAAAGATGGAGTAAGAAAAGGGGGAATAGTGCTGAAGGACGGCTACTCAAATATTTCACTGAAAGCAACGAAGAATATTCTGCACTATTTGAATAAACAAGATACGAAGGGAAATTTCTACAAACATAGTGAAGCCATATTGCTTGCAGGCGTTAGGAATGCTTTTGGCAAACGGTGGCAATACTTCCGAGCCAGTTGGGATGAAATTGAAAAAGAAATTATCATAGTAAATCGCCTGCTAGGAAATAGGGAGGGAGAAGCCATTAAAAAGATCAAAGCATACCTTGCCACTAATGATTATGGCTTTGAGGAAAATGACTTAGCATTCCAGAAATTATATCATCACAGTCAGGATGTGGTAATAAAAAAGATGGTAGATAGACTACCTATCGTTGAAAATCTTAGAAATCCAATTGTGCAGAATGGACTTAATGAAATGAAGCGACTTGTCAATAAACTTATTGAAGAGTACGGGAAATTTGATCAGATAAATATCGAGTTAGGGCGTGATCTAAAAAACAGCAAGAGAAAACGTCATGAACTCACAAAATCCATTACTGACAATAGAGTTAAAAATGATGGAGCCAGAAGACGACTTACGGAGTATGGCCTTCGCCATAGCCGGGAAAATATTCAAAAGTACTTGCTTGCTCAAGAAATTGAATTCCGGGCCGGCAAAATTCAATGTCCTTATACCGGACAAACATTAAATATTCAGGATGTGCTTGGAGAAGAAAATCGGGTGCAAATAGAGCACATTGTTCCCAAAAGCATTTCCTTGGATGACAATTTTATTAATAAAACTCTTTGTGATGCGAAATTCAATGCACTTAAAGGCGAAAAAACGCCCTACCAGTTCTACAAAGAAAATAGTGATGAGAAACTATGGAATGTAAGGTCATGGGAAGAACTAAAACAGCGGGCTTTCAGACTATTGCCATACAACAAAGCCAAACGGTTTACAGCTGAAACGGAGTTTAAACTGGACAACTTCATAGAAAGGCAAAAAAATGATATGCGCTATATGAGCAGAAAGGCTAAGGAACTGCTCTCCAATATTTGTGAAAATGTCTTTGCCATGCCAGGGGGCTTGACAGCCGAACTTCGCCATTTATGGGGTGTAAATAACATACTGCAACCCGTGATGAATATTGAAATACCTGATATTGATATTGAAGCAGATAAAGTGTATCCCTATTATTTGGTAGTAGATGAATCCAACAAACAGATCACCTCACAGTGCATATATAACCCAAAACCTGCGATCAAGGCCAATCAAACGACACTTGCAGGAGTAATTAAGAAGAATGAATTTCGCTCCGCAGAAAAGTTTACTCCTTACAGGGAACTTATTGATGAAGAATTACCCGATGGGGAATACTGGCGTATCCTTCATCTTTCCGAACCGAAGGAACTAACCAAGATATTCCGCGACAAGCCAGACACAAATGAAACCAGAGTAGTTTTAAGAGGCGAGGTGAAAAAAGAAAAATTTATAAGTGACAGTCTTGGTTCCTTATCTGTAAAGGCTATCGGAGTGGCAGATGGAAAATACTGGGCTTCAATTGCCCTAAAGAGTAAAAAATTTCAAAAATCTCAAAAAGGTTAAAGAGCCGGATAGGACAGGAAAAGAATTACTGTTATATGGACAGATAATAGAAGGCATTTTCACTTCATATCTCTACCAATGCAAAACTTCAGAAAATGACGGCAAATATTGGTTGCTTCTGGATCCGAACTATAATGATGTTACTTTCGAACGGGCCGTAAATGAGAAGCCGAAATGTGATCCCAATCAGATTGTAATACAAGGAGCAATAAATGATGAAGGCATTTTCTGTTCTGATATTGATTATGAGCATAGATTTGAAACAGACATGGAACCAGGAAAATACTGGGCTCTGTTTGACATAGTTTCAAATGGCAGACAGTTTGAACGTGTAGAGAATGATCCGCCTATAGCTGAAGAAGGTCAAAAAATAGTCGAAGGCAACATCTGGGTAGACAAATACTCGGGCGAAATTAAATTTGACCCGAAGAAAAACCGGGAAGACCAACGTCATCACGCAATTGATGCCATAACAATTGCACTTTCGGAACAATCATACTTTTGGAGATTAAGTAAATATTATGCTCAGCGAGAAGGAAAAGAAAAGAACAAGAACATTTGATAAAGAGCAATTGAATTTTCCTGAACCATGGAATAATTTTCATCAATCTGTCAAAGAGGCTGCCGAAATGATATTTGTATCCTATAAACAGAATGATAAGATTTTGACAGAAGTTAGAAAAAAAATCGACAAAAATGGCAAAACACTCCCTGCCAGAGGTATGGCTGTAAGAGGACAGTTGCATGATAAAACCTTTTATGGGAAAAATAAGGAATGTCAAAATTCGGAATACGTGAAACGGGATGACGTAAAAAGTCTTAGTGTTATTCAACTTAGAAATATTGTTGATGAAAAGGTTAAAAATGTAATCATAGAAACGATTTTGCATTCAACTGCAATTTTAAAAGACAAGCAAGGCAGGGAGAAGCCAATCAGCCTAGATGATAAAGAAGCATTAATCTTTAAAAAGTTATTGAATGACGAAAAGCTATCAAAAGAGGAAAAGAAAAATGAAAAGCAAATAAAGGAAAAAGTTTCTAAGATGCTCAAAAACCTTAACTTTTTCATGCCAAATAAAGGCAAAAGGTATCAACGACTTAAAAAAGAAGATCACGTCTTTGAAAGAAAGCCCGTGCCAATTAAAAAAGTCCGTGTCAAGCGTATTCTAAAGAATGCTAAGTTCTTGAAGGAAATGCAAGGATTGCATCTCGTCAAAAACGAAGCAAACGATTATAATCAGTACGTTGATCCGGGAAATAACCATCATGTATCTATTTATAGAACTCTTGACGGAGGATTGACTGAAAAAGTAGTCCCTTTCTGGGATGCCATTGAGCGTGTTAAACAGGGTGAAGAAGCTATTGATAAAAAACCTAGAGATGGCAATGTATTTGTTGAGTCGCTTGAAAAGAATGAATTGTTTTTGTTCAAAGGTCTTTATGAAAAAGATAGAGCAAGAGGTATTATTGAAGATACTGAAATAAAGGATGCAGATTATGCCATGCTAAGCAAGTATCTTTATAGATGTGAAGCAGTTTCCTCAAAGTATTACGAATTCCGACATCATTTGGAATCAACCCACAATAGGGAATTTCGTCCATATTACGTAAGAATACAGAGTTTTGGTCAAGGTGTAACAGGCTGGTTAACCTTTAATCCCATCAAAGTAAAAATCACACCCGCTAACAAAATCGAAAAAATATGATGAAGCGCGCTGAATTTGTAAAGATAGCCGGCCTTGGCGCGCCGGGATTGATCCTGCCGGGCAATGCCGGGAACATGCTCCGGGAAAAGTCCATAAAGATCTATGATAACTATGTACAGGGAATGATGAAACCGATGGTAAAAATCATGACATCGGCACAAAAAACGCATGCGCCGCTTGATAATATGAATACGCCGCATGAGAAAATGGATGCGCCGCACAGAGAAAATGGATGCGCCGCATGAGAAAATGGATGCGCCGCACGAAAAAATGGATGCGCCGCATGGGAAAATGAATGCGCCGCTGAAAAAATGAATGCGCCGCATGAGAAAATGGATGCGCCGCTCGAAAAATGGATACGCCGCATGGAATTATGGATGCGCCGCTCATGAGAATATGGTACGCCGCTGAAAGTCATTGGGAATGCGGCGTTTGAAATAAGAAAAATACGATGTCTGATAATACTCAATACAGGAAGGAATGACTGAAAAGCAGTCACTTTGATAGTTCATGGAGGATGGTATAAGATATCTCATGGAACCTGTCATTTTGTGGTGTGGTTCCGTGAAGTTTTAATGTTTGTTTCACTTTTAAATTTTTAGAACCATGAACAACGCGATCGATGGTCTTTTGACCTCGGCCGATTTGGCCATTACCAATGCGCTCAATGACGAGCAGATCATGCAGGAGCTTCAGGTGTATACTTTTGACAAGGCCCGCATTGAAGTCGGGCAAAAATTGCTCAAGGAAACCGTGGCCCTCAACCAACAACAACAAAAGGAATACGGCGATCAGTATGGTGCCACCAAAGCACGCGATGATGCCTGGGAAATAGCCCATAAAGTGTATATGAAAAGCGTGAAAATTGCCCGTATTGCTTTCAATGACGACCCTGGAGCACTGGCGGCATTGCAATTGAATGGCGACCGGAAACGAAGCATCAGTGGCTGGCTAAACCAGGCCAAAACCTATTACGGTAACCTGATGGGTAACCCCAAATGGTTGCAGAAAATGCAGCAATATGGGTATTCCACCGAAAAACTAAAGGGTGAAGTAAAACTGGTCGATGCCGTGGAAACGGCCAATCAAAAGGCCAACAAGGAGTTGGGTGAAGCGCAGGAATCAACCCAAATACGCGATGCCAAACTGGACCAACTGCAAAAATGGTTCAGTGAGTTCATCGGTGTATTACGGGTAGCCCTGAGCGACAATCCCCAGCAACTGGAAAAACTAGGTATTGTGGTGAAATCATAATTATTTTTCATTAAAGTCATCGTGCTTCTCTGGGTGGTTGGAAAGAAGCATGGTGACTTTTTTTATTATTTTTTCACTCATGATCAAACGCATCATTTCCATTGAAAATCCTTATCATTTATCGGTGAAAGACCTGCAACTCACCCTTACTGATAAAAATTCCGGGGAGATAAGGACCACCCCGGTAGAGGACCTGGGGTTCCTGGTGATTGACCATCCCCAGACATCTATATCCAAATACCTGCTGCAGGAACTGGCCGCCAACAATGTGGCTGTGGTCTTCACGGACCGAAGCCACATGCCTTCGTCCATGCTGTTTCATTTAAGCGGCCACTACATTCAGCAAGAGCGCTTCAGGCACCAGGTAAGTGCCAAAGAGCCACTGAAGAAGCAGTTGTGGCAGCAAACCATCCAGGCCAAGATACAGAACCAGGGCCTGGTGCTCAAAACAACAGCCAGGGCTAACGATACCAAAATCTGGGAACCGATGAACAAGATGGCCGCCGATGTAAAAAGCGGAGATAATACCGCACGGGAAGCCAAGGCGGCCCGTTATTATTGGCCTAAGTTGTTTGGCGAGGATTTTAAAAGGGAGCGCAGCGGCATGCCACCCAACAATGTATTGAATTATGGCTATGCCATCGTCCGGGCAGCGGTAGCGCGTGCGCTTACCACCGCAGGCCTCTTACCTACCCTGGGGATCCACCACCACAGCCGGTACAACGATTTTTGCCTCGCTGATGACATCATGGAGCCGTATCGGCCGTTCGTCGATATGCAGGTTTGGGAAATGAGGGAACACTATCCCGACTATCACAACCTTGACAAAGAGAAGAAAGCCATTTTGTTGAATGTCCTGAACGCCGATTGTTTATTGAACGACCAGAAAAGTCCGTTGCAGGTGGCCATGCTGAGTACGACGGCTCAATTGGCCAAATGTTTCGAGGGAAAAGCCGGCAAACTGACTTATCCAGAATTGGCCAATTAGATTTCATGACGTTATCAGTTTAATTTTCAACATGTGCAGTATGAAGCATATTACCAATGAAACCCTACCGATGCATTCCCCCTTAATAAAGAGCCGTTTCCGAACCTGCCTGACGGCCAGGCAGGTTTATTTCGTAAGGATTAATGTTGGCAATTCATCTCAATTTCATCGTTATGATTGACTCGAAGTATAACGGCCCTGAATCATCCGAAATAAATTCCCCCTTAATAAAGGGGGTTAGGGGGTTTTCATCGTTCAGGATTTGCTATTGTCATAGTACAACCAACCGGCACAACCCCCTTAATCCCCCTTTTCTAAGGGGGATTATGACGCTGCTAAATTCAAGCAACCCATTGAAAAAAGTCAGCTCTTGAGGAACATGAATGTGAATTGCAAAAGCAAAAAAGAACATCAGGAAAATATGAAGCTTTTTTTAGGCACAGCAGGTTCGACTAAATCAGCAATCCCAAATCTGTCTGCTATAAATTCCCCCTTAATAAAGGGGGTTAGGGGGTTGTCATCATTCAGGATTTGCTATTGTCATAGTACAACCAACCGGCACAACCCCCTTAGTCCCCCTTTTCTAAGGGGGATTATGACGCTGCTAAATTCAAGCAACCCATTGAAAAAAGTCAGCTCTTGAGGAACATGAATGTGAATTGCAAAAGCAAAAAAGAACATCAGGAAAATATGAAGCTTTTTTTAGGCACAGCAGGTTCGACTAAATCAGCAATCCCAAATCTGTCTGCTATAAATTCCCCCTTAATAAAGGGGGTTAGGGGGTTTTCATCATTCAGGATTTGCTATTGTCATAGTACAACCAACCGGCACAACCCCCTTAGTCCCCCTTTTCTAAGGGGGATTATGACGCTGCTAAATTCAAGCAACCCATTGAAAAAAGTCAGCTCTTGAGGAACATGAATGTGAATTGCAAAAGCAAAAAAGAACATCAGGAAAATATGAAGCTTTTTTTAGGCACAGCAGGTTCGACTAAATCAGCAATCCCAAATCTGTCTGCTATAAATTCCCCCTTAATAAAGGGGGTTAGGGGGTTGTCATCGTTCAGGATTTGCTATTGTCATAGTACAACCAACCGGCACAACCCCCTTTGTCTCACTTTTCTAAGGGGGATTATGACACTGCTAAATTCAAGCAACCCATTGAAAAAAGTCAGCTCTTGAGGAACATGAATGTGAATTGCAAAAGCAAAAAAGAACATCAGGAAAATATGAAGCTTTTTTTAGGCACAGCAGGTTCGACTAAATCAGCAATCCCAAATCTGTCTGCTATAAATTCCCCCTTAATAAAGGGGGTTAGGGGGTTGTCATCATTCAGGATTTGCTATTGTCATAGTACAACCAACCGGCACAACCCCCTTTGTCTCACTTTTCTAAGGGGGATTA
Organism: uncultured Cytophagales bacterium; assembly: GCA_963711495.1. Classification (GTDB taxonomy): domain Bacteria; phylum Bacteroidota; class Bacteroidia; order Cytophagales; family Cyclobacteriaceae; genus CAVQEK01. Next base: position 1,667,498 of record CAVQEK010000004.1, on the reverse strand, counting down.
TGACGCTGCTAAATTCAACCCTTAAATGAGTGATAGATGCCATATCCTTTAGATCATTTATTACTGAAATACAAAAGATAAAAAAATATTTCGATGAAGATTCATTACAATTACAAATTAAAGCATCTGGCAAGGCATTTAAGGAATAAAAGTACATTATCTGAAGTACTCCTATGGAATGAACTGAAGGCCCGTCAATTGCGCAATTATCAATTCATGAGGCAAAAGCCAATCGGTGATTTTATTGTTGATTTTTATTGCAGCAAACTCAGATTAGCGATTGAAATCGACGGCGAAAGCCACGACCATGAGGATGCCGTTGCCAAGGATCAGAAAAAAGACAATTATTTAAATAAAATTGGGATCACGGTATTGCGTTTCGACGACATCGATGTAAAGAAAAATATCGGATACGTCCTGGAAACAATTGAAGATTGGATTGATGACTTTGAAAGCAAATAATGCCATGAAGAATGAATTAACATCCAAATTATGGGAGGTCGCAATATGTTTTCTTCTATTCGAGTTAGTCGATGGCTTATTTTCTACCATAACAAAATCAATTCAAGTAACACAGATCGTGAAATGTTCAAATTACTAATGTGATTGACGAGAAGCACATTAACCTCAAATCATCCGAAATGGATTCCCCCTTAACAAAGGGGGTTAGGGGGTTGTCATTGTTCAAGGCACACTATTGTCATGGTACAACCAACCGGCACAACCCCCTTAGTCCCCCTTTTCTAAGGGGGATTATGACGCTGCCTTTAGAAATAGTTGTCCCCCTTTTTATGGAGATTTATTGAAAGCATACTGCTTCTACTGATGTAAAAACATGGAACAAAACGCTTTAAACGCTTACCGGATCATGTGGCTATTTGTATTTTTTGATTTGCCGGTCGTTACCAAGCCGGAGCGGCGGGCTTATAGTGATTTCAGAAAACGCCTTCAAAAAGACGGTTTCACCATGGTACAATTCTCCGTTTACGCCAGGCATTGCGCTAGTCGCGAAAGTGCTGATGTGCACATCAAACGGGTGAAAAAAATACTGCCACCGAAAGGTCAGGTGAGTATTTTGCAGATCACCGACAAACAATATGGCAACATGATCAATTTCTGGGGTAAAAAAAGCCAGCCCCCGCCCCCGCCCCTGGCCCAACTCGAATTGTTCTGACTCTGGTTTTAAGGCATAAAAAATGCCTTCACTCGTAAGAATAAAGGCTTTTTTTAACGATTTTTTCTTTGCTGAAATTGTGGTAAAGACTGGATTATCAGAAGGTTATCACACCAACTAATATCGTTACTTCCTTTTCGGTATCAAACCACAACATGTATGTAAAAGGGTTCCCGCGTCAGATGCAATATCGTTACTTCCTTTTCGGTATCAAACCACAACGATATAGCCGTCGATGTCGTTGATCCTTGTAATATCGTTACTTCCTTTTCGGTATCAAACCACAACTGTAAAGTTCTTGACATTGAACAAAAAAAATATCGTTACTTCCTTTTCGGTATCAAACCACAACGTATGATGTAATAGTTCGCATTCTTTCAAATATCGTTACTTCCTTTTCGGTATCAAACCACAACAGATTCCAAAGTTGATTACAGTATTTAATATCGTTACTTCCTTTTCGGTATCAAACCACAACTACGATGCCCGGAGGTTGGTTACGGTACTTAATATCGTTACTTCCTTTTCGGTATCAAACCACAACTGTGGTCGGTATGTCTTTTGTTTAAAACGTAATATCGTTACTTCCTTTTCGGTATCAAACCACAACCAGCATTTGGACCACCCGTAGTTACTTTTTAATATCGTTACTTCCTTTTCGGTATCAAACCACAACCAGTAGCGGCATTCCCATTATAGCCATTCCAATATCGTTACTTCCTTTTCGGTATCAAACCACAACTAGATCAAGAAGCGGTCGCTCAGCCCGATGAATATCGTTACTTCCTTTTCGGTATCAAACCACAACAGCACTCACCGACTTATTACAAAGTATATAAATATCGTTACTTCCTTTTCGGTATCAAACCACAACTGTCATTGACAAGTTCTCACAAGGGGGTTTAATATCGTTACTTCCTTTTCGGTATCAAACCACAACAAAAGAGGAATAAAGGCAATGAAGCCTAACAATATCGTTACTTCCTTTTCGGTATCAAACCACAACTCTCATTACTTCTTGAGGATGACCTTTCGGAATATCGTTACTTCCTTTTCGGTATCAAACCACAACAGGCCGCGACATGATTGTGACTACTACCAGAATATCGTTACTTCCTTTTCGGTATCAAACCACAACCAACAAAGCAGTATTATAAGGGGAATTATTAATATCGTTACTTCCTTTTCGGTATCAAACCACAACGGAATTGTAGAAAGAATAGAGAATGGCAGAATATCGTTACTTCCTTTTCGGTATCAAACCACAACGCAGTCAATATGGAATAGACTTCTTTGACATCAATATCGTTACTTCCTTTTCGGTATCAAACCACAACCTATCTATTCATAAAGTTGATCATTGATTAATATCGTTACTTCCTTTCGGTATCAAACCACAACATTAGGGGGCACTGCCAATCGCATTATATAATATCGTTACTTCCTTTTCGGTATCAAACCACAACACATGCTTATGCAATATGATACCAGACAATAATATCGTTACTTCCTTTTCGGTATCAAACCACAACATCCTACGAGCTATCATAAATCCCTTAGTTAAATATCGTTACTTCCTTTTCGGTATCAAACCACAACAATAGTATTGAATCATATACAAGTGAATATCGTTACTTCCTTTTCGGTATCAAACCACAACAATCGTAACGTTTCAGTAAACCTAATTATGGAAATATCGTTACTTCCTTTTCGGTATCAAACCACAACATATTGTCCGATTCACCATCGTATATCGTTGATAATATCGTTACTTCCTTTTCGGTATCAAACCACAACGATAAGTACCATGAATCCGTCATTCAGTGCCTATAATATCGTTACTTCCTTTTCGGTATCAAACCACAACAAAATGTCATAATTCATCACAATAGTCATTAATATCGTTACTTCCTTTTCGGTATCAAACCACAACGATATGCATACGTATCATCACTTGTACATTAATATCGTTACTTCCTTTTCGGTATCAAACCACAACTATAGCTCCGCTTTGATCAATGTGGTGCGATGTAATATCGTTACTTCCTTTTCGGTATCAAACCACAACAATCGATCCCTATGGATCAAAGATTAGATTTAATATCGTTACTTCCTTTTCGGTATCAAACCACAACCTTCGGTCTGTATATCTACAGACTTATAAAATATCGTTACTTCCTTTTCGGTATCAAACCACAACCAGTATCAGAGCATTACGAATGGAAAAGCAAATATCGTTACTTCCTTTTCGGTATCAAACCACAACCCAAGTCAGATAATCTACAACTGAATTGCAATATCGTTACTTCCTTTTCGGTATCAAACCACAACAAATGAGGAAACTCTATGAAAAATTGCTCAAATATCGTTACTTCCTTTTCGGTATCAAGCCCGCTTTTCACGTATACATTTCAAGTCATGAATTCGCCAGTTTCACAATATCCGGCACTTCCAGAATATGTTTGTCGTATCCTTTGGTTACGGTGTGGATCATGGCGATTCCAATTTCCCGGAGGGTGGATACATAACCGGGGAATAGCAACTTCCACAATGGATAAAGTGGGGCAAGTACTTTGTAAATCCTGTAGGCATTTTTCAGGCCTTTGGTGGGCTGTATATATCCAGGCCGAAACATGTAAGCGCCCCTGAACGGTAGTTGCAACAGGTCATTCTCGGTTTTCCCTTTCACCCTTGCCCACATGCTGCGCCCTTTTTCCGAACTATCCGTACCGGCGCCTGAAACATAACAAAATACCATGCCGGGATTGAGCTTTACCAAAGTATTGGCCATGGCCAGGGTGATATCGTGGGTGATCCGATGGTACTGTCCTTCCTTCATGCCTACGGAGGACACGCCCAGACAAAAAAAGCAGGCATTGTAGTTTTTCATCTGATCGGTGATGCTGGTAAAATTAAAAAAATCATCATGGACGATCTCTTTTAATTTAGCGTGAACTGTATTGCACGGTCTCCGGTTGATGACCAGCACCGAATCGACGTCAGGATGGCTGAGGCATTCGTGCAGCGCGCCTTCGCCGACCATGCCCGTTGCTCCGGTAATGATTGCATTGATTTTCATCTCCTGAAATATTATGTTCTCTTTATGGGTTTATTTTTGATCGGCGCAATATACATCGTGAGGTGCATTGCCTCGATCAAATTTGCCCTTGTCAGATTGATCGCCTTACTGACAATTTGCATTCTGCAACTTTATTCATGCACAGGTTTTGTGATCACTTCAAAATCGAAAACATCAGGCCTTGCATAATTCCCGACTGCATCAAACATTCTTTTTGCAGAAACAATATCATTTAAATTGATATCGGCATACAGGATCCCCTCTTCAGCTTCCAACGGACCAGCCAATATTTTCCCGTTGGGACCAATGATACAACTGTTTCCCGCGTTGATCCATGCTCTTCCTTCAGGATATAATTTTTTGAATTCGTAGGTATCAGGGATGTCATCCATAGACAGTGCCATACAAGCGCTGATCACAAAGACGCCCCCCTCCCTGGCTATGTGCTGCATACTAATCAGCCAATTGGGGCTTTTATCCCAGGTAGGAACAGCCAGGATTTGTGTCCCGCATTCATACAGAGCATTTCTGGCCAGCGGCATATAACTTTCCCAACAAATGAGACCCCCCAATTTACCCACGGAAGTCTGATACGCTTTCAGGGTACTTCCGTCTCCCCGGGCCCAAACAAGCCGTTCGCCGCCGGTGGGAATTAATTTTCGATGCTTCCCAATTATTTTACCCTGATCATCAATAAATAACAGACTATTGTATAAACTGCTGCCGCTGCTTTCAGCATTCCGCTCATTCATGCCCATCACAATATTGATCCGATTTTTTTTCGCAGCCTTGCATAAGAGATCCGTACTATTATCCGGCACAGCAATAGCATTTGTCACCAACTGAACATAAAGGTTGTTTAATGCCACACTTTTACTGTTAGGGATGAGCCATACCCAGTCAGGATAACCTGCGATAAATACTTCCGGAAAAACAATCAATTTTGCACCATGCCCGGCAGCTTCTTCAATAATGGCGCAGGCTTTTTCAACGGTTTTCTGCCTGTCCAGATAAATGGGCGTTATCTGGGCGGCAGCTACTTTTACTGATTCTTCCATATTATGATTTTGCTTGGTGGCATTGTTTCCCTGACTGTATGACATTGAGGTACAGATAGCGGGCAGCAATATAATGGCTAATAAATATTTCATGGCCGGGCATTGGGTTTATCGAATCATTGAAGACTTCAAATTATAACACAGATACCTGTTTATTCCGATTTACACCTTGCTCAAGATCGCCATTTTCTTTGTAGGATCAAACCTAAACGACACATCTGGTCATTGTTAATGCAGAATAAAATTAGTAAAAGTCATGTCTTATGGATTTTAAGCAACTTTCATGATGAACAGGACTGCTCATCTAGATTTTTACCGGTTCATATGCCTAAGGATATTAGGCCTTCCAATCAGTGCCAGTATGATCAAAACGCCCATCACAACCAATGGGATGGGATGGTTTGTAAGTAGAAAGCACAATGGCGGTAGCACATCCCAAAACACCTATAAGACACAGTATCCTATACTTTACTTTTTGTTGAAAAGCCAGATAGTTTACCGATCCGAAAGTGATCAGAAAAATGAGACTCGCCGCATCGACCAATGTACCCAAAGATCCGATTATCGCCAGTACAGCCGACATGCCGGCTATGATGATGATGGCAAAATAAGCTATATTGGACTGATTTTCTTTGGTTAAAAGTTTTGGCAGATCTTTCTTTTGTGCCACACTTTCCATCAATCTGGCCGTGGAAAACAAGGTGGCATTGATGGCCGAACCGGTAGAAAATGCCGCAGCTATGGTCACCAAAATCAATCCCGTCATGCCCAAGGCTTCTTTGCCGGCGATAGAAAGTGCCACTTCTTCCTGATTTACCAAAGTTCCGGCTCCTACCAGCATGGTTGCTCCCACGGCAACCAATACATAAATGAAAATCACAGCGATAACAGCGCCAATCGTTGCGTTGGGCAATGTTTTTTTGGGTTTATCAATATCTTCATAATCGTATGATAAAAGCTGGAATCCTTCATAAGCCATGAAAATAGTGGCCGCACCAACAATGGCTGTATTCCACGATCTGACTTCAATTCCGGCAGTGAGCTGGGCATGATCCCAATGCGTAAAACCGATGAATGATAATCCCAACAATACAAAAAGCTTACCCCAAACCGTGATGACTTCCACCCTCGACGAATCACCTACACCTCTCAAATTGATCAGGGACAACACCGCAATAATTGAAAACGCCAGCAGTCTCGGGAGCCAATTACCCAAGTTAAATACATGCGCCACATAATGCCCGAAGGTGAAAGCATAAACCGATAAAGTAAGAACATATCCCATAATCAAAACCCAGGATAAACTTCCCGCCAATCCATGGCGATTGATCTCATTTAAAAATGTAAAAGCGCCGCCACTCTTTTCATATTTAATCGACAATTGACTATAGCTGTGTGCAGAGATCAAAGCGATCAGGCCGGCAATCACAAAACTCAGCCAGGCCCATTGCCCCGCCGTGTCGATAATTACCCCCAAAACCGAAAAGATACCACCACCAACCATACCGCCTACCGCCATCGACCAGGTGGCATTTAATCCAAACTTTTCCTTCTTCTTATTCATTGTGATTTATGGTAATGATGATTATAAATCCGAAGTATAAGCGCTCGTTCAATTGAATATTCCAAGACTTCGTTTTATCAAAGAATGTCATTATTCCAATAGACTTCGGAAGTAAAAGTTCCTTTAATATGACTTAATACTGGGCACAATGTTAGATTAAACCGGGATAAATTTGATTTTCACCGGAAATTCCATTCTATTTCGCATTTAATAAAAAAGAAGCAAAATCACTTCCTTACCTCGCCAAATTGTTAGCGAAGCGGTCAAAATATGTATCATTTGATGACCATAAATATTCAATTGCAAAAACACAAATTGAAGAGATGGCGCTATTTTGTTTTAAATTGAAGTTTAGTTTGTAACCAATCCATATGAATACCAAAACCAAAAGCTACATCGGACAACCAGAAAACCCGGAAAACAAACAATTTCATGAGTACCACTTGTCAGTGCATGAACTACACGCGCCGGAAGTGGTGGAAGAGTCCTCCACCCTGACGCTGCCCTACGGTACCATGGAACTGAAACAATGGTATTTCGATGGCATCCGGATAAAATATGGCAATAACCATTATTCCGATCACTTTTCTTTTGAAAAGAAAAATGAAATGGATGTGGTATCCCTGGGGTTCAATTTGAAAGGAAAAGTGGTGATTTCCCAATGCGGACGGACCTACGAAGTGGGGCCACAACAGCACAATATCATTTATACCAATGGCTTTCCCAATACATTTCGCAATGAAGAGCTCCACACCGAAACCTTTATGATCGAGTTCGTACCATCAGCCTTCCAGAAGATCATCCGGGAAAGCAATGATATTTTAAAGCGATTTGCTGACAAAATGCTCGAGGGCAAACCGTTGGTATTATCGCCCAACAACCTTTTCATCAATCCCGCTTTGCGGGGAACCATCCATGATGTGCTGCATTGCCGGTATGCTGGTGGGTTAAAGAAATTATTCCTCTTGTCCAAAAGTATTGAAATACTGGTGATGCAGGCAGAAGCCTTCGACAAGGCGCAACGGCATGAAAGAAATCATTTCAAAGGAAAAGCGGACAACGAAAAGATCATGTATGCCCGGGAATATGTGGAAGAGCATGTCGATGACCCGCCAAGCCTGTCTGAATTGTCCAGGATCGTGGGCATTAATGAATACAAATTGAAGCGCGGTTTCAAGGAAATGTTCAATACCACAGTCTTCGGTTATCTGGCCGATTACCGCCTGGAAATCGCCAAGCACGAGTTGCTCGGCAGTGGCAAGACAATATCCGAGATCTCCTATGAACTCGGCTATTCATCACCGCAACATTTCAGCAATGCTTTCAGGAATAAATTCGGTGTTTCTCCCAGCAAGGCCAAAATGTGATTTGCGCGATTCAACGTATGATGCACGTTTTTCTCCCTTAAATGTAAGTCTGGTCAGCATCATATTTTTAATTTTGACGATCTCAATCTCAACCTAAAAAGATTTTAAAGATTAAATCATGGAAAAGAAATTATCAGCCAAGATCCACACAGATATTCATGCGTCTGCTTCAAAAGTATGGGATGCATTGACCAATCCGGAAATGATCAAACAGTATTTCTTCGGCGTAGACGTAGTCACCGACTGGAAAGAGGGAAGCCCGATCCTTTATAAGGGCGAATGGGAAGGCAAATATTTCGAGGACAAGGGAAATATTCTAAAATCAGTGCCTGAAAAACTGTTGCTTTGCAATTACTGGAGTTCATTTTCAGGACTCCCCGATATCCTGGAAAATTATCAGAATGTGAGTTATGAACTTTTACCCGTAAAGGACGGCACCAGGCTCACCATCACCCAGGATGGCATCGCCAGTGAAGAATCCAGAAAGCACTCTGAACAAAACTGGAATATGGTCTTAAACAGCTTGAAATCACTGTTGGAGAAAAAATAATGGGTGAAGAATCAAACCCCATATTCTTTGAAACGCCATCCGAACTCAGAGCATGGTTCAAAAAACATCATGATTTGGAGAATGAATTGTGGGTGGGCTACTATAAAAAAGGTACCAAAAGACCCACCATCACCTGGTCCGAATCGGTGGATGAAGCACTGTGTTTCGGCTGGATCGACGGCGTTAGGAAAAGTGTTGATGAGATCCGTTATAAAATAAGATTTTCGCCCCGGAAGCCGGCAAGTATCTGGTCGAAAATAAATATCGAAAAAATTGAGAAACTTACGGCAGAGGGCAAGATGACCAAAGCCGGGCTGGAAAAGGTAAAGCAAGCCAAAGAATCTGGCAGTTGGGACTCGGCTTATCGCCTAAAGGAAACCATGGAAATTCCAGCCGACCTGGAAGCCGCTTTAAAGAAAAATCCAAAAGTGTGGGAAAATTTCCAGCGCTACAGCAACTCCAACAAGTTCATTTTCATCCGACGGGTCGACAAAGTAAAAGGGGCCGAACTGCGGGCGGAAAAGATCAAACGAGCCGTTGAACTCATCAAGAAAAACCTAAAGCCTAATGACCGCAACAGGAAGCCGCTTATTTAGTGTGTGATTGAACGCGGATGACACGGATTTTTATGATCTGTTTTGATCTTTTTGATTTGAACAAAACGTAAAGTTATCTCTGCTCTCATCATAAGAATTTGCTTTGTCTGCGTTCTATATCATTTCACCAGTCATCCGTCCTGAATGGTGATGCCGGAAGGCCTTCCTTGTTGTAGAGGTCCGCGTCATCGGGATTGTCGGCCCAGGCATAACGCACCGCCACGGGATTTTCAACGTTATTGCTCCAAACTACCACTTCATCGCCATCGAGATAGCCCCGGGCCCAATAAAAATGCTTGTCGGGCCCGGCTACGGCAAATCCTTTCACATAGCCGTACTTGTCTTTCACCATCAATCCGCTGCCTGTATGATCGAAAGCAAGGCGCACTTTATTGCCTTCCGTAGACATTGATTTGAATATCGGACCGGAATACACCACATCCTGGTTGTACGCCAATTTTAAAGCCGCCAGGGCCAGCCTTTTGCCCACGTCCTGTTTGTCTTTGGGGTGAATATTATTGGCTTCTCCAATATCGATGATCGTCGCCATTCCCGTATTCGGTACCGACAACGTCATGGATTGGGCTTCCCTCAATTCCGCCCAATTGCTCTCGGAAGGTTCGGGCTTGGGTTGCATGAAGTTGGCCAATTGCACAAAGAGAAAGGGAAGATCACCTTCTCCCCAGTGCGCCCGCCAATCTTTGATCATCATTGGAAAAAGCTTCCGGTATAAGTAAGGTTGTGCGGTATTCGATTCGCCCTGGTACCAGGTAAAGCCTTTGATGGTGTAAGGAAGTACGGGATGGATCATGGCATTGTAAAGGAGTGAAGGCAAAATGGACGGACTGGTTTCCGGATTTAATGTCCCCTCCCCCAACTCATATTGCCAGGTCCCCGCCAGTGATTGCCGAAAGCCCCCGGATTCGATAAACATGTCTGACCAGCTTCCTCTAAAACCGCCTTGCCCGCTGCCCGTTTCCGTAATTTTCACAACGATGCTATTTGCTGCCGAGTGCAAAAATTCCGGCTTTATCAGGTATACTTGCTGTTGTTGCATGGCGGTGGCCGATTCGCCAATTTTATGGCCATTGATCCAGCAAACATCAGCCTGCGCAATAGTTCCCAAATGCAACATAGCCTTGTGGCCCATCATCGAATCCGGCAAATTAATGGTCTTTTTATACCAAACACTGCCGTCATAGCCGTAAAGTCCGGCCCACTCCCAGACTGCGGGAACATTCATTTCGTCCCACCTATCGCTATCGAAATCCGGTAACTGATCATCGTCCGTTACATTGTGCCCGTGCTGTTCATATATTCGTTCCGTTGTTAATTTGATGGCATTTCCCGGAACCTTCATGACATCGATAACTTGAGCAAAAGTATCCAACTGTGCAATCGCCGGTTCACTAATCCACGATTCGATCTTTGTCCCGCCCCAACTGGTGTGGATCAACCCGATCGGTACGCCCGTATCCTGATACAACTTCCGGGCAAAGAAATATCCCACGGCGGTAAAATCCGCTACCGTTTCGGGAGAACAAACCTCCCATTTTCCGCCCTTTAGTTTATCCTCCGGCTTAAAACTGATCGCTCTTTCTACCCGGAAGTGCCGGATCTCAGGATAATTGGCTTCGCTAATTTCTTCTTCTGCATTCTGCGCGCTACGCACTACAAATTCCATATTGGATTGACCGGAGCAAACCCACACGTCACCGACAAGAATGTTGCGCAACACGATCTCATTGGATCCAGTGACGGTCATTTCATAGGGTCCGCCGGCTTTCATCGATGCCAACGTTACCTGCCAGTCGCCATTTTTGTCCGCTTTGGTCTTTAGTTTTTGACCGTCGAATGTGATGGCAATCCGTTCTCCGCGATCAGCCCAGCCCCACAACCTCACCGGCTGGTTGCGCTGCAGGACCATATTGTCTCCAACCAGTTTGGGCAATTGCACGGTTGCTTGGGCGGTGAAAGAGGTGAGGCTAAAAAAAGTGAGTAGAAATACAATTAAAATTTGAATCCGACTTTGAGATTTTTTCATATTCTGACTTATTGTATTTTCGATTCCGCTTGTCTTGAGTTCTGCTATTTTTGGGTGACCCCCTTCCAGTCATCGGTCCTGAACGGTGATGCCGGAAGGCCTTCCTGGTTGTAAAGGTTCACATCATCGGGATTTTCGGCCCAGCCGTAGCGTACAGCCACCGGGTTATTCACCGCATCACTCCAGATCACCACTTCGTTACTGCCTTCAAGGTGTCCTTTTGCCCAATGAAATTGATGGTCGGCGCCAGCAACAGTAAAACCTTTCAGGTATCCGTATTTGTCTTTCACCTCCAGACCGCTGCCCACATGATCAAAAAACAGATGCACCATGTTGCCTTCCACATTCATGGACTTAAAGGTCGGACCGGAATAGACCACATCCCGGTCATACGCCACCTTCAATGCGGCCAGTTCCAGTCGTTTGCCCACATCCTGCTTATTGGTAGGATGAATGGTTTCTGCCTGGCCAATATCGATGATCACCGCCTGGGCTGTATTGGGCAACGATAAAGTCATAGACTGGGCTTCCCTCAACTCTGCCCAGTCGCTCTCTCCCGGCTCCGGCTTCGGCGGCATGAAGTTGGCCAGTTGCACCCACAAAAACGGAAAATCACCTTCTCCCCAGCGCGCCCGCCAGTCCTTGATCATGGTTGGGAACAGGGTGCGGTACAAATAAGCCTGCCCGGCATTCGACTCTCCCTGATACCATATCGCTCCCTTGATACCGTAAGGAATAAGCGGATTGACCATGGCATTGTACAATAAAGCCGGCATACTGTTGGGGCCCAAAGCAAGTTTCAGATCTACCTTTCCGATCTTGTAATGCCATTCACCTGCCAAATTTATTTTTTTATTACCAGTAGTAAGATATAATTCCTCCGGTTTCCCGTAAATGCCTCCTCCTCCTCCCGTGTCTTCCACCCGAACGACCACTACATTCTTACCTGGATGCAACAGCGACGGGTCTACCGTATAATCACGGGGCACATTATATTTCTGGGTCATACTGCCCACCTCTTCTCCATTGACCCAGCTAATATCCGAATCATCGATTGGGCCGAGATGAAGGGTTACAGGAGATTTGATATCGCCGGCGTCCAGGTTAAAGGAGGTTTCAAACCAAACAATACCGTCGATGTCTGCCAGCCCGGCACTTTCCCAAAGCTGCGGTAATTTCATGGTTGACCAACTGGAGAAATTAGTCTTGGGATCGGCCCAGTACGCTTTTCCATCGACAAGGCCGTGATCTTCTTCAGGTATTTCCCCAATCTTTGCCTTTAGTTCTGCCTTTTTTTGATCAATCATTTTTTGCTCATCAAAATTGGCCAGCTTATTTGGAATATCTTCAAAGCCCGGAACCTTGGCAATGGCTTCGGCGCTGGTCCAGGTTTCCACGATGGTCCCTCCCCAGTTGGTGCTGATCAATCCGATAGGCACATCAATATCTTTTTGAAGATCGCGCCCAAAGAAATACCCCACCGCCGTAAAATCGGGCACTGTTTGTGGATTGCAAGGCACCCACGATGCTTTTCCCTCAAGGTGGGATTTGGGTTGGGTGGCAATGATGTGAGGAACAGTGAACCGCCGGATATTTGGATAATGCGCCTTGGCGATCTCGGTATCCGCATGATTTGCTGACGCCACCGGCCATTCCATATTGGACTGACCGGAACAGATCCACACATCACCTATCAGCACATCACTGAATGTTATGGTATTTTTGCCTTTCACTGTCATCTCGTAGGGTCCACCGGCGGACATGGCCGGTAAGGTGAGTTTCCAATGTCCATTCTTATCCGCCCTGGCCTGGGCATGCTGGCCATTGAGGGTCACTGTTACACGCTCACCCCGATCTGCCCAGCCCCAACACTGAATAGGTATGTCGCGTTGCAAAACCATATTGCTGCCAAATACCTGGGGCATGGTTACATTGGCACGGGCATTGAAAAAAGCAATCTGAAAAACAATGGACAGGATTGAAATGATTAATGATCTTTGGGTTTTCATATTTAGTGTGTTTATTGTAATGGTTGACCTACCTGGTTTTCATCAGGCGGATGGTGCAATATAACAGATAGTTCCGTTCCATGTTTTAAAAATTAAGCCCAATTGGTAAAATCCGGATTTTTTGATCTCTAATATTAACGCCTGGGTATTACCAAGTGAATGTCATCATGAGTATATTCAGACATTAAATCTTTTTGAACTAAACTATTGTATATCAGCGCGGCGTTTATGAAGAAGTTGCCCCATATTTGAAACTATAACTTTGACTTGCGATTTTTGTAAAAAGAAAAAACCCTGGCCACAATTGACAATATTCGAAATAGACTAATTGACAAAATTCTCGCCATTAGAAATAAAGAATTCCTTTCGGCCTTGGATAAGATCATTTCATCAGCCGACCAATCGAAAGAAGTTGCACCATTGACTCCAGAACTAAAATTAATGCTCGTGTTAAACGATGAAGACATTAAAAATGGAAAATTGATTTCTCAGCATGATTTGGACAATGAAGACATTGAAAGGCTGGACAAATAGTTTGGACTGAAACTACCGTAAAACAGCGAAGAAGAATTCTTGCCTACTGGACCAATCGAAATAAATCACCAGCATACGCCAAAAAACTTCTTGAGATCACTCGGGAAAAATTAAAATTAATTTCAAAAAACCCTTATCTGTCTCCAGAAGCTGATTTTCCAGATACAAGCGTTTAGCGATGGGACATTTTAGCCTCTTTTATAAAGCAGTTGAATCCAAGATCATTGTAACCGCATTTTGGGATAACAGGCAAGATCCCAAAAAACTGCTCGAAATATTAAAAACACAAAGGTCTGGCTGGAATAAGCCGTAGTCAGTCAAACCCGACATTTAAAACCAACCTGGCCTGTTTATGCCTATACTGTCTGCAATCAGACCATGGAAACAGAAATGTTAACCCTTCTGCAAAGTAAACAGCAATTGGAGGTTTCTTAATGTTTACCAGTCATTACTCAGTCGAAGTCGAATTATTCAATTCCGGACGTTGTTATATCCATACAACAATTTATGTTTAATTTTGACGTTTCAGTTATGTTATCTATTGGGATTAAGGGGTAAGCATCTTTCTGGAATCAATTGTCTGCCAATCAACTCATTTTTACTATGAAACCCTGGTATTGGTTATTGCTTGTCTTTTCCTTCTTCACCAGTTCCCCGGCTTTTGCCACCTTTATGGGGGGCTATATCCGAGTGCGCCCGGTCTTCTGTCAGAATTTTGTTATGGAAATTACCATTACCAATACCTTGGAAACAAGTTCTCAAATAATTTCAGGATGGCCAGATATCGATTACGGAGATGGAGTAATTGAAAGATTGCCAGACTCGTCTTTGGTCAGTTTTAAAGTAATAACGTCCGGTAGTTCTTTGGCTGTTTATCGCGTAAAACACAGCTACCCCGGTCCGGGCCAGTACACCATCACCTACAGGGAGTTTAACCGGGCTGCTGGTATTTCCAACATGCTGAATTCAGTAAACACGCCCGGCTATGTGGAAACTACTTTCACCATTGATCCTTATTTGGGTTGCACTTCAACTCCGCAAATCAGCAACCTGATATCTTCTAAAATCTCACAAAATGCGGATTTTAAATATGATCTGATGGCCAATGTCGATCCGGATGATTCTTTGAGTTACTCTTTCGCAATACCTCTACAGGATAAAACTTCCAGCGTAATCCAATATCATTATCCAACCAGCTATAATGAGATGGCAAATTTGTATGATTCCAAAATTGGAATAGACCCCTACAATGGACTTATTAACTGGGCCGGAGCCAATGGGACTGATGTACTCGCCCTGGATATTAGGATAAAACAATACCACAAAGTGGAAAGCCAATTCTATTTAGCAGGTAATATGCTCATGGAGTTGTTAATCAACATTGATCCCACAGATCATCCAATGCCCATCATTTCAAATCTAAAAGATACGGCTATTGTGGCGGGAGCAACGCTTCAGATGCCTTTTGTCGTCCATGGCGGAGACCAGGATTTCCTGAAGATTTTACACTACGGCGATATATTTCAGCAAGCGGCCCATTCGGCCACTGTCGATCTTTATGACACGGTCTATTATGCCATATCAAAACGGGCAACATTGAATTGGCAAACAACTGCCGATATGGTTCGAAATAAACCGTACAAGTTCTGTATCACTGCTATAGAGAAAAACAGGGAGCTAACCACATTCGGATCAGCTTGCATCTGGCTGACAGGTCAACCCACCAATCCGGAGGCACCTTCACAATTGAGCGGTGCTGTCGACGGACTCAATCAAATTAATCTCATTTGGAAAGACAACAGTGACGATGAAGCAGGTTTTATCCTGGAAAGAGCAGATAATTTCCATCCTGATTTTGCAAAGATTGCCACTTTTTCAGCCAATACTGTGTCTTACAACGACAAAAGTACTTTGCCACAAATGCACTATCGATATCGAATAAAAGCGGTGGGCACGACGATGTCTGACTATAGCAACACGGCGGATGTGCAAACACCGGAAATAACCGGATTGAAACAGGAAACTTTAATATCGGGCATCACAATTTTCCCGAATCCAAACAATGGTGTTTTCACGGTTAACTGGAATGAGGAAACCCACAAACCGGCGCACTTCAAATTGCTGGACCTTTCCGGGAAAACAATCTTTGAAAAAGAGATCACCAAAAGCAATAATAAAGTAAACCTGGCCCTTCCAGGATACGTGGGCAAAGGAATTTATCTGGCCATGATTTCGGAATCAGGCAAAAAGGTCTGCATGAAAAAGATCGTTATCCAATGAAAATCATATGAAATTCAGATTTCTCATTGCTTTCCTGACATTACTAATAGACGAGTTGCCTGTTGTGGCGCAATATAATGGAGGCTACGTCTCAGTAAAGCCTGTCTCATGCCAAAATTATGAAATGGAAATTTCGATAAATATCATTACGGATGACGGTCCGGTACCGCTCTGTTGCGGATCTGAAATTAATTATGGCGACGGTACTATAGAACATTTTGTGAACCACCAGGATGCCGAATTCCAACATTTTGTACCTGATAAAGTCTTGATGACTACTAAAAAAGAACACATCTATTCCGGTCCGGGACAATACACTGTTTCATTTTTCAATGGAAACAGATATCGCGGTTTTAACAATTTCTACAATTCCGTGTTTACACCCATTTACCTGGAAACCACCTTCACCATCGATCCATCCCTGGGTTGCATTCAAACACCAACCATCGAAAATCTGTTTTTCCCCGAGGTCGTCGACGGAAACGATTATTATTATGATCTGGTCGCCAACCCTGATTCCCGCGATTCGTTGACTTTCGCATTCGGCATTCCCAAAAAAAGCCAAGAATTACCAGTCATCAATTATACCTATCCCATCAGTTTTGATGATATGGAAAGAAAACCGGTTTCTCAAATGGGCCTCGACACATACAATGGGCTGCTCCAATGGCAAACCGTTGACTCCATTGGAAATTACCTGGCGAATGTGCGTATGAAACAATATCGCGAGATAGATAATGAGATATATACATTAAGCGAAACGTCCTTAGATCTTCCTGTTGGCATACAATCCAGCAATCGCCTGACGCCAGCGATCATGGGGATGCAAGATACCGCCATCGTTGCCGGCGCTCAATTTAGCTTGCCTGTCTCAATATCAGGCGGAGACCAGGATACTCTGAAAATCCTTCAATTCGGCGATCTGTTGCGTTTGCCTTCACATGCCGCTACCACCAATCTCAACGCCTCCGCATATTATCCGGCATTTAAAAATCTGACTCTCGACTGGAACACCAATGCCACAATGGTCCGCAGTAGACCTTATAAATTTGTGGTCACCGCCATTGAAAAAAACACCAAACTGACCAACTCAAGATCTGCATACATCTGGCTGCTCAGTCAACAGAGCCATCCTGACGCGCCTACTCAACTGAGCGGGCTCCCGGAAGGAATTTCGCACATTAACCTGCAATGGAAAGACAACAGCAACGATGAAGCGGGTTTTATCCTGGAAAGAGCGAATGACTTTCGTCCCGGTTTCATCAAAATTGCTACACTGCCAAAGAATACAACAACTTATGCTGATAACGGAATCGTTCCACTGATGCATTACCAATACCGGATAAAAGCGGTGGGTACTACGATGTCTGACTATAGCAACATTGCCGAAGTGCATACCCCAATAACAACCGGAATGGAAAAAACACTTTTAACGCAGAAAATAACCATTTTTCCCAATCCAAACGATGGCGCTTTTACCCTGAGTTTGGCTAATGTAATCCATACACCAGCCCACTTCAAATTGCTGGATCTTTCCGGGAAAACAATCTTTGAAAAAGAGATCACCAAAAGCAATAATAAAGTAAACCTGGCCCTTCCAGGTTATGTGGGAAAAGGAATTTATCTGGTCATGATCTCTGAATCTGACAGGAAGGCTTTTATAAAAAAAATCGTCATACAGTAAAAAACGTTATGCTGACAAAAATGAGGCCCATGGATATTTTCCAAGTAAATTACTTATATTGTATCAACATGTTTCAGGCTAATTAACAGTAACATGAAATGGTGCCAGATACATATCTTTCATCTGAAACTAATATTTGGAGCTGTTTTTTTATCTTAATCAATCCGAATTATGAAAATAACACTCACCATCCTTTGCCTTTTATTATTCAATTTTTCATTTGCACAGCACGCTGTCGGAATTTTTAATGACCACGCGGATATCGGGAATCCAAAAATTGCAGGATCTACCGTGTACGATGATGCAACACAGACCTATACACTGCAAGGGGCAGGATATAATATTTGGTTTGCGCGTGATGAATTTCAATATGCCTTCAACAGGATCAAAGGGGATTTTATCCTGACGGCCCAGTTTGAATTCGAAGGAAACGGCGCGGAAGGGCATCGTAAAATCGGATGGATGGTGCGGGAATCAGAAGCCGAAGATGCCGTGCACATGAGCGCCGTATATCACGGCGATGGCCTCACGGTGATGCAGTGGAGAATGAAAAAGGGTATGGAGATGAGAGACCCGGAAGATGAAATCCGGTTTCCCAAGACAAACGCCCAGATCATACAACTGGAGCGCCATGGCAAAGTCTTTACGATGAGGGTTGCACATTGGGGCGAACCTCTCCAGATCGTAGGTTCCAAAGAACTGGATGAAATGCCGGATGATGTATTGGCTGGCCTCTTTATCTGCTCCCATAATGAAAATGTAAAAGAAACCGCCAAAGTCTGGAATGTCAGAATAAGCAAACCGCTGCCCAACGATTATGATCCTTATCAACAGGGATTTGTGGGTTCAAGACTGGAGATCATGAATGTATTTGACGGAAAAAGGAAGGTGATCTATACTTCTGACCAGGGATTCGAAGCGCCAAACTGGATGCCTGACGGCAAAAAACTGTTGTTTAACCAGGCAGGTTCGTTGTATGAAATACCTGTTGAAGGTGGTGAACTTTTAAAACACAATACAGGAGGCCTTGATCGCCTCAATAATGACCATGGAATATCCTTCGATGGGAAAATGCTTGCGGTAAGCCATTCCCGTCAGGGATTGAAAGGCGGAGGTTCTACGGTTTATGTGTTACCATTGCAAGGTGGAACACCAAAAATGATCACCGAAGGAACGCCTTCTTATTTTCACGGTTGGTCAGCCGACAATAAAAGTGTGTATTACGTTGCCCAGCGAGATACGACGATTTACAATGTCTATAAATGCGATATTAACGGAGGCCGGGAAATACAATTGACATTCAACCGCAGTCATCATGTGGACGGACCGGAGGCTTCGCCGGACGGAAAATATATTTATTTCAACGGAAGCATGACTGGAACCATGCAGATCTGGCGAATGGAACCGGATGGCAGTGACCTGGAACAGTTAACATTTGACCAATACAACGATTGGTTCCCTCACATTTCGCCGGACGGCAAATGGATGGTATTTATTTCATTTCTTGATTCCATACAACCCGATGATCACCCTGCTTACAAGCGCGTGATGCTTCGGATCATGCCGGTATCAGGAGGCGCCCCAAAAGTGATTGCCTATCTCTACGGCGGACAGGGGACAATCAATGTGCCGTCCTGGGCGCCGGACAGCCAGCGAATTGCCTTTATGAGTAATCCGGGGACAAAGTAGCCCTCGTTCAACGTTTTCTGATGTAAAAAGAGAGACTGGAATCATCGCAAGCAATTGAGGCTTCATCACATTCATGAAATAGTAAAAATCAGTTGGATTGGCGAAACATTTGTCCCTGAACATTTTCATCCGAAAGCGTTTTTAATAGCATGAATTGCGCAAAAAACCTTTGTTCATTTTAACCATTTCATTATTCAAAACAACGAATGGTAATAATTATTCCTTTTTCACCAATACAGCCCAATCCAGGTTTGGATTAGATGGTGGTTGTCCGATATCTACCTTTTTGCCACCAGTCACTTTTGGAACTGTACCCACGAGCAAATTTCCACCCGATCTCGGATTATACCACTTTATCTCAAATGAAGCGGAACTTCCGTTAAGATCAAGGCTGGTTGAACCGCCCAGGGGCAGGTAAATGGCATAAATTAATCCTTTTTGCGCCAGACAATAAGCCCTGGTACTATCGACCAATTGATCAGCATTTTCCATATCCCAAAAAGGTAATTCATGATGAAAAAAATCCAGGGCATGGCGTGTATAATCCCACATGTGATCACGGCTCCGCCAATTTTCACAGCTTAAATCATTATCATGGTTTTTATAGCCAAAATACCACTCCACACCGCCACCGCCGGCCATCAGGTTGCCCCACAACACAGCAGCCCGTATGGTATCCTGATTGTTATCCTGGCGGTCGTCGGGATCCACGCCCCTGGAAGCAGGGCCAATTTCATCGATGTTCACTACCCACGGATGTTCGGCCCCGGCAGATCTTTTGGTCCACACCCTGGTTTCACTGTGGGCATCACGGATGGTACCAACCTGGATGGAAGGCCCATCGAGATACTTAAAACCCAGCAACTGATCAAAAATGGCATACCGATATTTTGGATTTGAATGAGTATGGATTACCACGAAATTCTGGTACGGATCATGGGTTTTCATGTATCTGACCATGGCCTTTTGTTGTGCTATACTCTGGCCATTGGGTGTAAAATCCGCCGGGCCGTTTTCTTCGCCCATGTTCCAGGTGATGGCCAAATGATGGCTGAACCGGGCAATCAACTGTCGGTAATACAATTTACGCTGAACCCCGGTATTGCCACTGTCAAGCAACATTTCATTTTCAGTTTCCTGGGTGACGATATGCAACATTAATCCCAGTTTTTCCATGTGATCAAATACGATCTCCCACTGATCCAGCTTGCTGCAATCGAAGCGATAGCGTTCGTCATATCCGGTGTAGGGCCATACATCTTTGCCGTCGCCACCGATATTCATTGTTAAAAAATAGACAGCATTCATTCCTTTGGATGACAAGTAATTTAGAGCCCCTATGATGTTCTTACCCTTGCCGTTTTGCCAGGTGGGATCTCCGTCATGCCAATCTGAGGCATGTGGCGCATATGTGTGTAAATGATTGTTGGTTGCGGCTTCTCCTTGCCGCTGTTCACTTTGCCCGCCAAAATAGGTGCCATCAAAGTCCTGGTAAGCCAGGAAATTTTCCGGGCTATCCGCACCTCCTTTCAAAAACCATTCTCCCGTCTCGGCAAATCGCAGATAGCGTTCCCCTACATAAAGTAAACGTCCTTTTCCTCTAAAATCCTGATCTTGTTTATCACTGGGAATCACATTGAATTGTCCATTTGCACCATCAAAGTAAACGGGTTTACCAGCCTTTATGTCATCGCTGATGGCAATGTCCTTTCCTTTCCTGAAAGACACCGAGTACGCCCAGGAACCCAGGGCATCCGGGCAAAACCGCACTTTCCATACATTCCCTTTGTTTGCGCCCGTTTCAGCCGGATTTCCGTCAGCATCATAAAAACCGGGAACAACATATACCCTTTTGTCATGTTTGAAGGTGACTTCCAAACGATAATTGAGGAATGGATTATCACCGGCTTCTTCAGAAAGTTGCGGGCCTTTAAAACTCAGTTCCAGGTTATGCCATTTCATCACCTCCATGGCGGGTTTCGAACTACATGTCCATAAACTGAAGATAATTGCGCTTAAAATGATCAGATTGTAGCGGCTGAATTTATTGAATATCATAAAAATAGTGGTCAGAATAAAAAATTAGCTGGTCATCTAAAATTATTAAAAGTAGGGGTATTTTCCAATGAACACCATAAGTTCTGAATGAATGTTCAACGGGAAGAAACTTATTGAGCCAGCAGCAGGATTCTCAATTGGCAGATGAATTTTGCTTTCAAATAATTTTTGATCACTCAGGACCAACCATATCTCTAAATTGTCTTAAGATTTATTTTTTCAAACTTTGAATGCTGTCAGATTTTAAATGAAACAAATAGTATTTTGCCCAATTCATTTTTCCGTAACGATTTCGATGAATGTGTTGCAGATGAAAATGGAAACATTTCCCGTGAACCAATAGTTTGAGAAAAGTGAATATGCCAATACGGCTGTATAGTCTGCAAAAGCATGAAAAGGGCGAATCGGGATCCTCCCTCCTTGTTAGAACCTTCCGAATCTTACCTGCCCGTTTTTACTCACTGACCTTGGCGATCATAACTATTGGGATCTTTTTAACATCCTAAAATTCCCTCTCAAACTCGCAAATTACCTTTCATAAAATTGAGTGACTAAAATTAGATCGATTCGAATTATTGACCGATAATTATTGTTGTATATGCAACTAACAATAGTGAAAAATGAACGAACCCACGTCCATCAAAGAAAATATTATTTACCAGATCGGATTGTGTCAACAGATAATATACTCCAGAATTTCACAAGTTTTCCAGGAAAAAGGCTTTGAACCAACTGTAGAACAATTCGCCATCCTCACGCTGTTGTGGTATGAAGATGGCATGAACCAACAGCAGATCGCAAACCAAATTAAACGCAATAAAACCACCATAACCAGAGTCATTAATACCATGATCAGGAATAATCTGGTAGTGCGGATCGCCGACAAATCCGACAAAAGACAGCGAAATATTCACCTGACCCACAAAGGCCGCGCCCTGGAAAATGAAATGGTTGAGGCAAGTAGTAAGGTTTATCTGGCAGCTTTAGATGGTCTGACAGAAGGACAGATCGTTGCGTGTACGGCCACACTGCACAAAATATTAATCAATCTGGAATAATCTTTTTGTTGCATATACAACTTCATTAAAACTCACAAAATTTCTATCCACATGAAAAAAATACTCACGCTGGCGGGAAAATGGCTGGTCCTTTCCGTAATCATGCAGATTCTGTTAATTACAGGTCTTTCGCTGGGCTCCGCCCTATTTCCCAATCAAATGAAAACAACTACTGCGGCACCGGAATTGATACTTTTTAGAATGTGGCTGGCCGTTGCCATCAATACAGCCATCATCATGATCTTTATTCTAAACTGCCCTCGACGCCGACTGGTATTGGCGTCATATGTATTTGTTTTGATTTTTGGCATACAATTCTTCCTTTCTCAAATAGAAACACTCTGGTTCAACGACAGCCTGGGACTTCCGATGAATGGCATTCTGACCATTGTTTTTGGTGGCTTTTTTATGGCTGCATTCTTTTCCTTTATAGCCGTATTTTGGCTTCGGCCAGGTAAATCTTTTTCCACTCAAAAAAATTCAATTCTAAACGGTTCCCATGTCACTGCCACATTCTGGCTTCGCATTGGTTTTCTGGCAATATTTGTATATCCCGCGTTGTATATTTTCGCTGGTTATTATATCGCCTGGCAATTCGATGCTGTACGTGAATTATACACCGGCAGCACTGCCATTTCTCCTTTAATGACACAATTGCACGATATTTTTTCCAGCGGTTTATATCTTTTTCAGATACCGCGTGCCTTACTTTGGATCGCAATTGGCCTTCCGTTGATCCGCTGGATGCAGGGCAATCTTTGGCAAAAAGGCATCATGCTGGGACTTTTATTTGCTTTTTTGATGAATGCACAACACCTTATCCCGAACCCATACATGCCTCCGGAAGTCTCATTGGCACATTTCATTGAAACGGCAAGTTCTAATTTCGTATGGGGTTTCCTCGTTGTATTCTTGCTTGATCCTGTTTTGAATAAAGCGCATGAATTGAATAAAGTTATCGTTAACAACTAAGAACTGATCCTGGAATTTGATGATCTTTTGATGGATCATTAATCAAATCCTTTTACATTTATACTCAAAATAACTAACC
Source organism: uncultured Cytophagales bacterium (assembly GCA_963711495.1). Classification (GTDB taxonomy): domain Bacteria; phylum Bacteroidota; class Bacteroidia; order Cytophagales; family Cyclobacteriaceae; genus CAVQEK01. Next base: position 1,643,703 of record CAVQEK010000004.1, on the reverse strand, counting down.
TTGAACATGAGTGATAAAATAAGAATAATTGTTGTTGGATGTGGCAATATGGGTTCTTCACATGCCAGAGCATACCACAAACTCGAAGGATTTGACCTTGTCGGTTTGGTAGACCGATACGCCGATAATCGCGAAAAACTGGCCGAAGAACTCGGCGGGATCAAACAATTTGACGACTTCGATACGGCATTAATGGCCTTAAAACCAGATGCCGTGGCCATTGCCACTTACCCCGATACGCATGCCGCTTTGGCCGTTAAGGCGCTGGATCATGGTGTTCATGTTTTTGTCGAAAAACCTATTGCACTCACCGTGGCTGAGGCGAGAAAAATTGTCAAAAAAGCCAAAGAGACCCATAAAAAACTGGTGGTTGGATACATTCTTCGTGTACACCCTTCATGGAAAAAATTTATTGAGATCGCACAAACTTTGGGAAAACCGCTGGTGATGCGCATGAACCTCAATCAGCAAAGTAGTGGAAAGACCTGGCACACACACCTAAAACTGATGGACAGCATGTCTCCCATCGTAGATTGCGGCGTGCATTATGTCGACGTGATGTGTCAAATGACCCGTTCGAGGCCTGTTTCAGTGAGCGCTATCGGCGCAAATCTTACGGATCAGATAAAAGAGGAAATGTATAATTACGGGCAATTGCAGGTACGATTTGAAGATGGTTCGGTAGGATGGTATGAAGCAGGCTGGGGACCGATGATGAGTGAGGTAGCCTATTTCGTGAAAGATGTGATCGGTCCAAAGGGATGCGTCAATATCATGGATAAGGCGGTTTCCTCAGACAAAGGATCGGACGATATCGATTCTCATACAAAAACCAATCGATTAAAGTTGCATTATGCAGAACGCGACGATCAGGACAAACTGACGCGGCAAGATGAGATCATTATGACAGATGACGAACCCGATCATCAGGGACTCTGTAATCTGGAACAGGAATTTTTTCTAAACTGCATCCACAACGATACCGACCTCAATGATCATTGGGAAGACGCGATCAATAGTCTGCGGATCGTGCTTGCCGCCGATGAATCGGTGAGAACGGGGAAAACGATTGATTTGTAGCATCTCATGATTTTCAGTCTCTGATAGCTCAAAGTATTGAATGTTCCTGGTTTGCCGGATGTCAGTATTTCCAGACAACATGCATACGCCAACCTTTTATCCTATGCTTGAAATTAATTGTAAATCAGCCCGTGCGCGTCGCCAAATTCCATATTGTTGGTCAATTCGAGCACTACGAAGTTCCAAATAAAATCTGAATTCAATAGCTTAGCAGGCTTAAACAGGCATTCATGCAAGGACTTGCTTTATTTGATTTTGATGGTACCATTACCAAAAAAGATTCTCTGTTGGAATTTATAAAATATACCCAGGGAAAGTTGGGGTTTTATTTCGTGCTGGGACTGCATTCCCCCTTCATATTGTATCATCTGTTTTTCAAAAAAGATGGCTCTGTGGCCAAAAGACAGGTCATATCATTTCTTTACAGGGGAAAATATAAATCCGAATTGTTTGATATCGGCAAAGCATTTTGTGCAGAAATTATTCCAAATATTATTTACAATGAAGCCCTGGATAAAATCAAGTGGCACCAACAGCAAGGCCACCGGGTGGTCGTGATTTCTGCCAGTTTGGACATCTGGCTAGAGAACTGGGCGCATGAAACCGGTGTGGAACTGATCTGCACTAAAATGGAATTTAATAATGAAAAGGCCACCGGGCGATTTCTTTCTGCCAATTGTAACGGTCCGGAGAAGGTGAACCGGATCAAGACCTTGCTGGAGATTTCAAAATATAAGCCAATCTATGCTTATGGCAACAGCAAAGGAGATCTTCCCATGCTTTCCCTGGCAGAACATCAGTTTTTCAGACCATTTGACCAACAAGTCCAATGAAAGCCAACCGTCAGGTAAAATACGTGCCTTTCCAACGGATACATCCTGCCATTGAATCGGAAATTGTCGATGCCTTTAAGCAGTTTTACAGAGACCAGTGGTATATTCTTGGAAACCGTTCAAAAACCTTCGAAACGAATTTCGCAGCATATTTGGGATGTAAACATGTCGTTGGTGTGGCAAGTGGTCACGATGCATTATTTCTGGCATTAAAAAGCCTTGACATTGGCGACGGCGATGAAGTTATCCTTCCGGCACACACTTTCGTGGCAACAGCACTGGCTGTGGTCCATTCAGGGGCCAGTCCAATACTGGTCGATGTAGATTCGAAAACCGGTAATATCGATCCAAACAAAATTGAAGAATTGATCTCACCCAGGACCCGTGCCATCATTCCTGTGCATCTATATGGCAATCCATGCGATATGGAAGCGCTAATTGATATTACGAAAAGTAACAAGCTGGATATCATTGAAGATTTTGCCCAATCGCATGGTGCCGAATTTAAAGGTAAAAAAACCGGAACCATTGGCCATGTGAATGCCACCAGTTTCTATCCCATCAAAAATCTCGGCGCTTTGGGTGATGCCGGGGCTGTCACGACCAACGACGATGAAATCGCTGAAAAAATCCGGAAACTTCGCAATTATGGGGGAACCGATCGAAATAATATTGAATTACCCGGCTACAACAGCCGTCTCGACGAGTTGCAGGCCGCAATACTAGATGTCAAACTCAAATACCTCGACCAATGGAATGCTCAAAGAAATGAAATCGCACAAATATACACCCGCGAACTGGAAAATAGCAATTCAGTCAACCTCCTGGAAATTATGCCAAATTTTCAGTCATCCTATCATATATTCCCAGTACTTAGCCTTCAGCGGGATTTATTGAGGACCCATTTAAAAAACGTGGGTATTGAAACAGCTATCCATTACCATCGGCCGGTTCATTTACATCATGCTTTCCAGTCACTAGGCTATAAAAGAGGTGATTTTCCCAATGCTGAAAAAATATGTCAGACAGAACTCAGCCTGCCCTTATTTCCGGGCATGACAAGTCAAGAAACACATTACGTTTGTGATCAGATCAAATCTTTCAGGGTGAGGGCTTAAATTGCCGGCTGGTCCCTGCGTCTGGCTTTTTCCCATAGTACCGATTGTGAACCCCGCATGTATCGAAAGAATCCCCGATACACCGCATAGTTCATCATACAAAAGTAATAGGGAACAAAAAGTAATTTGAACCGGAGATTTTTGCTTTCTAACCAATATCCGACCAATGAAACAATATAAAAAGCACATTGCAGCCAGAACAGCCAATAAAAAAAGCCATTAATTGGCATAAGTAACAAATTGGTGATAAATATTAATGGTAATGCTATTGGAGCGATGGTCCACCGCAAAACCCGGTGTGAAATATATTGAAAGCTGAGTAGACCATAGCGAAACGGATTGAGCAATTCCTTCATTCTCACAACGGACTGAATACCTCCTGCCGCAATCCTGATCTTGCGTTTCAGTTCCTCTCCAACTGATGCACTGGGATCTTCCAGCGCATATGCTTCTGGTTCATAGGCAATTTTATAGCCCCTTTTGGCAATTTGAACCGTCATGTAGAAATCCTCAATCAGGCTATCCCGAGGTATTGGCTTATAAAGTTCCGTTCGAATTGAAAACAATTCTCCTGCGGCTCCAACCACAGAATACAACTCGTAGTCCCACTTTTTAAGCCGCGATTCATATTTCCAATACAAGCCTTCTCCTGCACCTGCAGCTTCATCTGTATCACGATTCTTAATCCGTTTTTCACCAGAAACTACCCCAACTTTTGGATCGGCATAGTGTCGCACAATTTTTCTGATGGCCTCTTTGTTAAGCAATGTATTGGCATCAGTAAAAACAACTATTTCCGTTCTCACCTGTGGCATTGATCGTTCCACAGCCGCAATTTTGCCACCTCTCTCTGGTTGGTGCAACAATTGAATTTGAGGATATTCTTTGACTATTTCCGGTGTACGATCCGAGGATCCGTCAGTCACAAAAAGTAATTTCAGTTTATGGTTTGGATAATCCAGTGACAGAGAATTTTCAATTTTATGACGAATAAAATCCTCTTCATTATACGCTGCCACCAGCAATGTAACGTCAGGTTCAAAATCATTGTATTCCAGTCTGTTTTTCTTAAAAGCCCTCTTTAACTTTACCAGCAAAAATAACAACAGGCCATAGCCAAGGTAGGCGTAAAACACGACTAGAACGCTGAATATGAAAAGGATGATGAGTACAATTTGCATATCATTTAACTTGAATAATTCACAAAAAAAATAAAAAAATTTATATTTAATGTATAAATTTGCTGTAACTTTGAAAAATACATCCATTAATAGGCTTACCACGAATCGATGAAATGGTATGTATTAAAAGTATAAGAAAATACATTTTAATTACATTTGTAAACATTGGACCTTCAGATTAACTTTTCTGACTCTAAAAATGGAAATTAACCTGTTGGTTCAGGATTAATTTGGGAAAAATATTCGCGTCCACAACATGATTTTTCGGATTTTACTCAATAAATGGAAATATATTTTATCTGCCGTACTTTTTACGGCATCATTGAGTTTGTCCTGGGCAGCCGCCCCAACCTCCACCAATAATACGGTAACCTTTGATGAGGACCAGACTTATACTTTCACTTTAGGTGATTTTCCATATTCTGATGCTGACAGCGATCCCATCGCCAGTGTTAAAATTACCGCCCTGGAAACAGTTGGTTCCCTGAAATACAATGGCAGCGATGTAACCTTAAACCAGGTTATTACTGCAACTGATATTCAAAGTGGTTTGCTGAAGTACACTCCTCTTTCTAATGGTAATGGCAGCAATTATGACTCCTTCAATTTCACGGTCAGTGACGGAACTGCCGAAAGTAGTCCGGCCAATACCATGACCATCAGTGTAAACGCAGTGAATGATCCGCCTGCTTCAGCCAATAAATTAGTCACTATTAACGAAGACAACAATTATACTTTTACCCTGGCTGATTTTGCATTTAGTGATATCGACGGCGATGCCTTGGTGAGTGTTCGGATTACTTCAACAGCATCAGTTGGGAGTTTAAAGCTCAACAGTGCGAATGTTGTAAATGACGCAGTGATTCCCCAATCAGAAATCGCTGCCGGCCATTTAGTATTCAGTCCATTGCCGAATGGAAATGGAACGCCCTATGACAATATTCAATTTAAAGTCAGTGACGGTACAGCAGAAAGCTCACCTTCCAATGCCATAACCATTAATGTCAATTCCATTAATGATCCTCCAACTTCTTCGTCGAATACAGTTTCGGGGACCGAAGATCAGGTACTCACTTTTTCTGCGGGTAATTTTCCATTTAGCGATGTGGATGGCGATCTTTTTACCACCCTCAGAATTACAACACTGGAAAGCAAAGGTTCCTTACAATTGAACGGGATTGATGTGACCTTAAACCAGGACATACCGACTGCCTCCATTTCGCAGCTTACCTTTACACCAGTAGCCAATGAAAACGGAAATGGGTATGCAACATTCGGTTATAAAGTTAGTGATGGCATTGATTTGAGTGTTGCAGCATATACCATGACTATTAATATTGCCGCGGTGAACGATCCGCCAACATTGGATGATTTAGCAGCCATGACATTTGATGAAGATTCCGGACTCAAAACAGTAAACCTAACAGGTATTTCATCCGGTGGTGGTGAATCCCAGACCATTACCATCAATGCAAGTTCTGATAATACGGCAGTTATACCCAATCCTACTGTCAATTATACCAGTCCCAACGCTACTGGTAGTATTTCATTTACCCCAGTACTGAATGCCAGTGGAACGGCCACAGTGACGGTTACGGTTGGTGATGGAATTGTAACTGTTCCAAAATCATTTCTCGTTACCGTGAATCCTGTGAATGACCCACCGACCATCAATCCCATCAGTGATGTTACTTCTGATGAAGACCAAGTAATAACGGTCAATCTTACCGGTATATCACCCGGTGGAGGAGAGACATCCCAATTCCTAACCATACAAGCAATTTCTGACAACACAGCCGTAGTGCCCAATGGTGCTGTTAACTATGTACAGGGAGCCTCTACAGGCACAATCACTTTCACACCTCAGCCAAATGCACACGGTTCGGCCGGTATTACCGTTTCTGTTCAGGACAATGGTGGCGGTACTGATTCGGCCGGACGAACATTCACTATTTTAGTCCAAAGCGTCAATGATCCACCCACCCTGGATGATATCACCAATCCGGATCCAATAGCGGAAGATTCAGGTCCGCAAACTGTCAACCTTTCCGGGATTTCGGATGGAGATGGGGAAAACCAACCTTTGGTCATAACAGCAAACTCCAGCAATACGAACCTCATCGACAACGTATTAGTGAATTATACTAATCCGAACGACATCGGTTCAATAACATATACCCCCAAAGCGAATGCCTCCGGTTCCACGACGATAACGGTGCGTGTCTCGGATGGCCAAGCGATTAATTCATTCATTGAAAAAACCTTCAATGTATCCGTAACAGCGGTCAATGATCAACCTACTTTAAATGCATTAAATCCGGTAACCATCGATGAAGATGCCACAGAACAAACCATTGCCCTTTCCGGCATTACCGCCGGTCCATTGGAAAATCAAAGCTTATCGGTTTCTGCAACTTCCAGTAATACAGCATTAATTCCAACTCCAACCATCGTTTATACTTCACCACAAACTACCGGATCATTGAAATTCACACCAACTGCCAATCTGTTTGGAACGGCAATCATTAATGTTACTGTGGATGACGGGGCCAGTAGCGACAATACCTATTCACAATCATTTACAGTAACGGTGAACAGTGTCAATGATCCTCCAACCATCGACAATATTACGTCACCCGCGGCAATCAATGAAGATGCCGGACAACAAACTGTGGCATTAACCGGTATTTCACCAGGACCCAACGAATCGCAAACTGTAACCATTACAGCCAGTTCCGGTAATATAGCCCTCATACCATCAGTAACTGTAAATTACACATCAGGACCTACAGGAAGTCTGAATTACACGCCAAACACAAATGCTTCGGGAACATCTTTGATTACCGTTACCGCTGATGATGGTCAGACGCAAACCATAAAAACATTTACAGTTACTGTTAATGCAGTTAATGACCCCCCGACCTTAAATAATATTGCTGACCCGGCTGCAATACTGGAGGACCCGGGTCCACAGACAATTAATTTATCCGGTATTTCACCAGGACCAGGTGAATCTGAAACAGTAACGGTGAGCGCAGTTTCTTCGAACCCGGCAATCATCCCCAATCCAGCAGTGAACTATGCAGGTGGCGCTACAGCAATATTGACGTACAATCCAATTGCTAATGCCAATGGAAGTGCAACCATTACCGTTACTGTGGACGATGGCCAATCCTTGAATAACACCATACAAAAAAGCTTTACTGTTACCATCACCGGAGTCAATGATGCGCCGGTTTTCAATATTTTGGGTAACCAGGCGATCAGTGAAAATTCAGGACCACAGTCGGTTGCAGGATTTGCTTACAACATTGGCGACGGCGATCCGGAAGCAGACCAATCCCTTTCTTTTCAAATTACGGTTAATAGCACGACCAGTAATCTGGCATTTAGTTCAGCGCCTGCAGTGAATGTAACTACCGGTGCCTTGACATTTACGGCTGCAAACAACACCAATGGCCAGGCTGCCATTACCGTTTTACTTCGCGATACCGGTGGAACTGCCAATGGGGGACAGAATGAAACATCACTTACGTTTACATTGTTTGTGACAGCAGTGAACGGGCCTCCCTCTTTTACCCTGAATGGCGATCCCCCCGCCGTCAATGAAGATGCCAGTGCTCAAACAGTGTCGGCTTATGCCCAAAATATCGACGATGGTGATCCTGAACTTACTCAGGGACTGACTTTCGAATTGACGCAAACTGCTGCTACCGGAACCATTGCTTTCGATATTCCACCGGCCATTAATGCATCAACCGGCAATCTTACTTATACCCCTGCTGCCAATGCCAACGGAACGGCTACCTACAATGTGGTGTTGAAAGATGACGGCTTCAATCAGGGTATCAGTACTACTGCTGAATTCACCCTGACTGTAAATGCTGTCAATGATCCTCCGGTTGGCGCCAATGAAAATATTACCATGAATGAAGACGAGGTATACACATTTGGTGCTTCAGATTTCACTTTCAGCGATATCGACGGCCATACTTTTTCCGGAGTTCAAATCATAGATCTTCCAACCGATGGTGTTTTAAAATATAATGGAACATCAGTGACCATCAATCAAATTTGCAGCAATATTTCCCAGCTTACGTTTACCCCAACGCCCAATGAAAACGGCGCAAATTATGCCACCTTTAATTTTAAAGTGAGGGATTCCAGCGGAGATGTCAGCCAGTCGGATTATACCATGACCATCAATGTAACGCCAGTTCCAGACAACCCCATCGGTGCAAATGGCTCGGTGAATACACAGGAAGATATGGATTATGTCTTTCAAACATCAGATTTCTCCTTTAGCGATCCGGATAACAATTCATTTGCTGGAATAGAAATAGAAAATAATGTATCGAAGGGAACCTTATTGTACAACGCCACACCTGTCACCTCATTCCCTGCCACAATAGCTGATGTAACCCAACTTGTTTTCCGGCCGGTAACGACTGAAAATGGCACCCCATATACTTCCTTTTCTTTCAAAGTAAAAGATAACAGTAGTGCTTTGTCTGCGGACAGTTATACCATGACCATCAATGTCGGTGCAGTAAATGATCCGCCGGTTGGAAGTAATGAAACTATCAGTATGCTTGAGGATCAGGTTTACACCTACAAATCATCGGACTTCACATTCAGTGATCCCGATGGCAATACATTCGCGGGTATTCAAATTATTTCTGTAGAAACTGCCGGAGATTTAAAATACAATGGCGCGGATGTGAATGCGCTCGATATTTGCCCGGATGTTACCAAACTCACATTTTCGGCTACATCGAATGCAAATGGCTCTCCATATGCAACTTTTACTTTCAAAGTACGAGACAATTCCGGTAATATTGATCTAAGTGTGGCTAACTATACAATGACCATTAATGTTACCCCGGTTAATGATGCACCTACCTTTACTATCACTGAAAATCCACCTGTAATCAACGAGGATGCCGGAACACAATCTATTTCTAATTTCGCCACTGGCATAAATGATGGCGATCCGGATTTAACCCAGACGCTTAATTTCAACCTTTCCATCGGTTCCACCACTGGAAATTTAACATTTGCCACGGCACCAGCCATTAACGGCACCGGCACATTAACTTATACTCCGGACGCTAATAAATACGGCACAGCGGTGATCAATGTGATACTATCTGACAACGGTGGCACAGCAAATGGCGGGCAAAATCAAAGTATCAGCCAGTCGTTTACCATCACGGTAAACCCTGTAAATGATCCGCCTACGCTGGCAGATATTGCTAATCCGACCCCGATCAATGAAGATGCCGGAGAGCAAATCGTAAACCTTACCGGTATTTCCCCAGGGCCTTTCGAGACTCAAACCATAACCATTTCTGCGGTTTCATCAAACACCGCATTAATCCCAAATCCTTCAGTCAACTATACCAGTCCTTCTGCAAGTGGTGTTCTTCGTTACACACCACTTGGCAATGCCAGCGGAACAGCTTTGATTACCGTCACTGTCAATGATGGTCAGGCGAGTTCTAACACCATTGTAAAAACTTTTATAGTTACGGTCAATGCGGTCAATGATCCCCCAACTTTGGATGCTATTTCAAATATGACCATCGATGAAGATGCCAGTACACAAACCGTTAATCTCAGTGGAATTTCTGCAGGCGGAGGAGAAGTACAAACCGTTTTGATCACTGCCACTTCAAACAATACATCGCTCATTCCAAATCCCATTGTTACCTATACATCTCCGGATAATGTAGGGAGCCTGAAATTTACACCAATTGCCAATCAATCCGGCACGGCTCAAATCACGGTAACATTAAATGATCAACAATCGGTCAACAACACCTTTACCAGAGTTTTTACTGTTACCGTTAATCCGGTCAATGATCCACCTACTTTAGCAGATATAGCCAGTCCTGTTAATATTTTGGAAGATGCTGCAGAGCAAAACATAACCCTTACCGGTATTTCAGCTGGCGGTGGAGAATCACAAACGTTGCTGGTAACGGCTTCTTCGAATAATACGAGTCTAATTCCCAATCCAACGATAACATATACCAGCGGTTCACAAGCCACACTTAAATTCAAACCTGTTGCAGATGCCAATGGAACTGCCAACGTAACCGTCACTGTAAATGACCAACAATCTGCCAATAACACGATTTCCAAATCATTTACCATCAACGTGACGGCCGTCAATGATGCGCCTACCTTGAATGTCATCAATGACCCGGCCCCTATTAACGAAGATGCAGCTCAACAAACTGTGTCCCTTTCCGGAATTAGTCCGGGAGGAGGAGAAACGCAAACTTTGAGTATAACAATCACCACTGACAATGTCGCACTTTTTTCAAATCTTTCTGTGAATTACAGTGGCGGGTCAACAGGCTCAGTGGTTTATACGCCGGCCCCCGACAAATCAGGGATTGCCAATATTACCGTCACCGTAAATGATTTTGGGAGCACCAATAATTTAACTACCAGAACTTTCAAAGTAACTATAAATGCGGTTAATGATCCACCAACACTCAATGCGATCAACAATCCGGCTGCCATAGATGAAGATGCTCCTCAGCAGACTATTTCACTTTCAGGAATTTCTGCTGGCGGTGGCGAGACTCAAACGTTGACTGTTTCCGCTACCTCTGGCAATACCAGCATTATTCCAAATCCAACCGTGAATTATTCGGGTGGTACGACAGGCAGCCTTTCCTATACCCCGGTGACCGATGCTTTTGGAACAGTTACAATCACAGTGACAGTCAATGATGGTGCTGCATCCAACAATCTTGTTACCCGTACATTTAGTGTTGTAGTAAATTCAGTGAATGACGCCCCCACCCTAAACCCCATTTCAAATCCAGCAGCTATCAATGAAGATGCCGGCTTACAAACCATTAATCTTACCGGAATTTCCGCCGGACCAAACGAAACCCAAACATTGAAAATTACGGCGACATCAAGCAATACTGGTTTGATCCCAAATCCTACGGTAAATTACACTTCCGGCTCCACCGGGACATTGACGTATACACCGGTTGTCAATAAAAATGGCAATGCTGTCATCACCGTTACGGTAGATGACCAGGCGGCAACCAATCATCTGGTCAGTCGAAATTTTACAGTAACAGTAAATGCTGTCAATGATCCGCCAACTTTTGATCTTTTGACTGACCCGGCAATCACCGAAAATTCCGATTTATATTTATTAAATGGATTTGCTTTCAATCTCGATGATGGTGATCCGGAGCTAACTCAAGGACTTACATTCGATGTACAAGTAACCAATACAACCAGTAACCTTTCTTTTGATCAACTACCCTCGGTAAGTGCCGCCTCCGGTCAGCTTACTTTCAAAGCCAAAGACAATACCAATGGCGTGGCAACAGTTTCCATCAGATTGGTAGACGATGGCTCCCCATCCGCTTCAAGTGTCACTAAAACTTTTAAAATTACTGTCACTCCTCTGAATGGAAATCCGTCATTCTCGCTGAATGGCAATCCACCAGATGTTAATGAGGATGCCGGACCAATAACCGTGAGTGGATATGCCATGAATATTGATGATGGTGATCCGGAGTTGACCCAGATTTTAACTTTTACGGTCCAACTCATAAGCGCCAATGGACTTAGTTTCAAAACAAACCCAGCCATCAATGCTGGAAATGGTAATCTGACTTATGAAACAGCGGCAAATTCCAATGGTTCAGCCATATTCAGTGCCGTTCTAAAAGACAACGGAATTCCGGTTGCTCAGAGCGATGCCCAAATCTTCACCATCACCGTTAATCCGGTCAATGATCCTCCCACCAGTGGCAATATTACACTGTCTACCAATGAAGACACCAAATATACTTTTAAGGCAGGTGATTTTCCATTCTCAGATATTGATGGACAAGCATTCGCCGGGGTACAAATCACTGCATTGGAAACAACCGGTGATCTGGAATACAACGGTGCTGATGTAATCATAAATCAAACATGCTCCGATGTTACACTGCTTACCTTCACACCGGCCGCCAATTTATCCGGGAGCAATAGTGCTTCATTTCAATTCAAGGTGCGTGATGCCAGCGGGGACATCTCCGTAGCCAATTATACTGCCAGTTTCAATGTGACGGCTGTAGCAGATCCCCCGACCAGTAATGACGCCATGGTGAGTACCCTTGAAAATCAGAATTACACATTTAAGGAAACTGATTTTCCATTCTTCGATGCAGATCCCGGAGATGCATTCAACGGTATCAGGATCACTGCGCTGGAAACCAGAGGAACCCTGGTTAACAACAATGTTGATGTCACATTAAATGAAATCATCACTGACGTGAAAAAATTGGTGTTTAAACCAAGCCTGAATGAAAATGGCACGCCTTACGCCACTTTCAAATTCCAGGTGAGGGATAAAACTGGTAATTTTTCAACTGAAAGCTACACCATGTCCATTAGTGTTGGCGCAGTTAACGAACCGCCTACCGGAGGCAATGGAACAGTTTCTACGTTAGAAGATCATAATTATACCTTTAAAACTGCCGATTTCAAATTTCAGGACAGTGATGGTAATGCATTTGCAGGAATACAAATTGATACTGGAGTGAGTAATGGCACCCTGGAATATGATGGAGCGCCGGCAGATGCCGGCACAAATTGCCCGGATGTCACTAAATTGGTATTTAAACCAAATAAAGATGACAATGGAAGTCCCTATTCGTCTTTTACTTTTAAAGTGCGCGATGATTCCGGCATTCTTGATTTGAGTACCTCCTCCTATACCATGACAATCAATGTTCCTGCTGTGAATGATGCTCCGACATTTACTGTTACCAATCCACCATCCATCAGCGAAGATGCAGGCGCACAAAGTATTACCAATTTTGCCAAGTCAATCAATGATGGCGACCCCGAAGCAAATCAAACTTTAACTTTTAATACGTCGATTTCTTCAACCACTGGTAATTTGACATTTTCTGCCGCTCCAACGATCAATGTTAACAATGGTACTCTGACTTATACCCCTGACGCCAACAAATATGGCTCGGCAGTCATTACAGTAATTTTATCAGATAATGGTGGTACCGCCAATGGAGGAATCAATCAGAGCGCCCCACAACAATTTACAATAACTGTGCAGTCCATCAATGACCCGCCGACCCTCAACAACATTCCAAATCCAACAGCTATCAATGAAGATGCTGGAATGCAAACCGTCAATTTATCCGGAATTTCCGCCGGGCCCTTTGAAACCCAAACACTCACAGTTACTGCAACATCGTCCAACACATCTCTAATACTGAATCCCGTGGTAACTTATACTAGTCCGAACGCAACCGGAAAAATTACCTATCAACCCGTAAAGGATGCCAACGGCAGCGCGATCATCTCGGTGAAAGTGGATGATGGGCAATCTTCAAACAACCAGATCATCAAAACATTCACGGTGCAGGTAAATGCTGTAAACGATCCACCCACCTTGAATGAAATTCCTGATCCCAACCCTATTTCTGAAAATGCAGGAGAACAAACAATACTTCTAACAGGTATCTCCGCCGGTGGAGGGGAAAGTCAGACATTGATCGTGACAGCGGCTTCGGGAAATACTGCATTGATCCCCAATCCTACCATCAGTTACAGCGGTGGAAGTACGGCCCAACTTTCCTACAAACCTCAACCCAGTCAGAATGGAAGTGCCGTGATCACGGTCACCGTGAATGACCAGCAGAGTACCAACAACACCGTTCAGAAAACCTTTACTATTTCCGTAGGTGCAGTCAATGATCCGCCAACACTCGATCCGATTGCTGACCCGGCACCAATATCCGAAGATGCAACTGTACAAACCGTTAATTTGAGTGGCATTACGGCGGGCGCCGGTGAAAATCAAACGCTGACCATCACCGCAAGTTCAAGCAATACCAATTTGATATCGGTGATCAACATCAATTATAAATCTCCCAATACTACCGGAAAACTTACCTACACTCCTGCGGCCAACCAATTTGGCACTGCAGTAATAACAGTTACAGTAAATGATGGCGCAGCAACAAACAACACTTTCTCGAGACAATTTACAATTACTGTAAATCCGGTCCCGGATACTCCTTCTGTTACTGACGCCTTAACCAATGAAAATACACAGTCAACTTCAGGTTTGATTATAACCAGAAATCCATCTGATGGGAGTGAAGTGAATTATTTCAAAATCACCAATATCACCAGTGGAACGCTCTATTACCAAGACGGTGTCACCACCATTAGTGCCGGTACATTTATTGACGTCACCCAGGGTAATGCCGGTCTCAGATTCACTCCTTTGCCCAATTCTACTGCTGACGGTTCTTTCCAGGTACAGTCATCATTAAGCAACAATGATGGCGGCCTTGGCGGTGGCATAATCACCGCCCACATCATAGTAAATGCCATACCCACTACAACCGGCATTCCCGATATCACGACCCAGGAAGACGGCCCTCAAATCGCAATAAGTTTGTACGACAAATTTGCTGATCAGGAAGATGCGGATAACGCGCTAACATTCACGGTGTCTCAAATTACGAACGAACAATTGTTTATGAATTATGGTATTGTTAATGGTCAATTAACCTTTGACCTCGCTTCGAATCAAAATGGAACTTCAAGTATTACTTTAAAATGCGAGGACAAGGATGGCGGGTTTGTTGAAACATCTTTTAATATCACAGTCAATCCTGTGAATGATGCACCTGAATTCACTTCATCCCCGATTATTAATGCATCACAAGATGCAGAATATGTTTACAACATTATTACCAAAGACGCTGAAAATGATGCCAGAACCATCACAGCCACCTTGTTACCATCATGGCTCAGCCTGATAGACAACCAAGATGGTACGGCATTGTTAAGCGGTATTCCAAATGAAGCTGACATTGGAAATCACGATGTAAAATTGGTTGTCACCGATGTGAATGATGCTTCGGGCACCCAGTCATTCACGATCGATGTCAATAATGTTAATGATCCACCGGCGATCACTAGTGACCCTGTTTTAACTGCTCAAGAACTGGAACTTTATGAATATAACATCGAAGCTACCGACCCGGACGTTGGCGATTCCATTGGCTTTTCAGTGATCAACAAACCTTCATGGTTAAATATTGAAGCGGTTGACCGTTATCACGCCAAACTATTTGGCATTCCGCCGGTAGGTTTTTCCGGCAATTACGCCACAACAGTGGTCGCCACAGATCGTTCAGGAGCCAGTGACAGCCAGGATTTTACGATTGTGGTCGACATCAAAAACAACCGTCCAGTACTTGAGCCCATTATCATTAACAATCTCAAAGAGGACAACAATTTTACATTCAGCAAAAAGGTCTTTGTAGACGCATACAGTGATGCCGACAACGACACCATCCAACTTATCAAGATTGTCTCATTACCTTCACACGGCACACTGCTACTCAATGGATCAATGGTGAATGCTGATGACGAAATTAGTATCAATAACATCAATCAATTGGTCTATTCCCCCGACCCGGATTATTATGGCAATGACCTTTTTGAGTGGAATGCCTTCGATGGAAAGGGATATTCCGCCACAAAAAGCACGGCAACCTTCTTCATTCAAAATGTAAATGATCCGCCCCGGCTTGAAGATTTGGAAACAAATCCTTTACTATTCGCACTGGGTGATGATGAAAAATTCATTACTGACCAGCTCAGGGTCGTAGAAGTGGACCTTGAAGATAAAATATCCTCTGCCGTTGTCCATATATCCGATCATTACAAACAAGGCGAAGATGAATTACTCTTTGATGACATGACCAAAATAAAAGGTGTATGGAGCGATTCACTGGGAATTTTGACATTATCTGGTATCGATACCGTAATGAATTATGAGGATGCTTTGCGCTCCGTACGTTATAAAAACAAGAATTCATTTACTCCTGATTTCAATGCGCGGACAATTACCATTGTCGCCACCGACGCCAACGATGCTACAAGTGATCCGGTATCCCGTAAAATAACTTTCGAAGATACCTTTGTGCCCCTGGATATCCCCAGTGGATTTACGCCCAACGGGGATTTGGTCAATGACACCTGGAATATTGAGAATATTGAACTTTACGCAGAAACGGTGGTATCAGTATATACGAGATCCGGAGAATTGGTATTCCGTTCAGAAGGTTACCAACAAGAGTGGGACGGCACATCCAACGGTCAAAAATTACCGTCGGGCGTATACTATTACGTGATCGAACTGCAAAAGTATAAACGAACTTATAAAGGTTCAGTAACAATCTTGAAATAAGAAGAACTGTAGAAAGAAATAATCGATGAAGTACCATTTACAAAAGATCATTTTTTTCATTGTACTATTGATTGTACCGGCATTGACGAAAGCGCAGGACCGGTTTGTACTTAGTCAATATTTTCAAAACGCCCCTGCGCTCAATCCTGCTTTTACCGGTATCGATGATTTTCTCAATATACAATTGACCTATCGCGATCAATGGTCAGGATTTAACGATGCTCCCAAAACAAATTTTATTGGCGTTTTTACCAATATACGTAAGCAACCACCCGATTTGATCAAGCAATATTCCCTGCGTATCAGCGATCCATCACTTTATGACAGCCTGGCCAACCATGTGCTCACCACCAATGAGCGCATCAAACATGGCATCGGCGGATATATCGTAATGGACAAACAAGGCCCTTACAACCAAATCGGCGGCTACCTCAATTATGCCATTCATATTCCTTTAAATCGCAAAACCTATTTATCGGCAGGCATCGCAACTGGAGTGTTCAATAATCGTTTGGATTTGAGCAAGATCGATCTTCGCAATCCGGACGATGACCAGACTTACCAATCACTGCTGGCCCAGGGTGGTAAGAACACCTCCGTTAATCTAAATGCAGGTTTTTCCATTTATAACCGACATTATTATATCGGTTATTCTGCCGCCAACGTTCTCAACATATCCATATCCAGTGATGAAATTTTCAATGAAACTGAATTGAATCATATTGTTATGGGTGGTATAAATTTCCCTTTGGGGAAATCTGTTGAATTCATGCCATCCGGTCGCTACAATTTTGTAAATCAGAATAACAAATACTGGGATGCTAATGTAAAGATAAGGGTAAAGCAAAAAGCCTGGGCTGGATTGTCCTATCGCAGTACGAAGTACATTGTATTCATGGGCGGTGTTTATATTAATAATTTATTCAATCTTTCTTATGCTTATGACCTGAAGTCTTCTGGTCAAAATACTATAGATAATGGCACTCATGAGATCATCCTTGGACTGATGTTGTACAAGAAAGATTATAAACCTCCATTTTTGTGGTAAATCGATAATAAGCAGATTATGGATCGAAAACTGATTAAATTTTTTTGGATACCTGTTGCATTTGTGATCGTAACGAGTAATACGGCACACGCTCAGAATTTTACTTTTGGAACCCCGGTCAGATTAAATGATAATATAAATAGTCCTTCTGAAGAAAGTATGCCGTTACTCTCTCCCGATGGCAATGAATTATTTTTTGTGAGGACCTTTTACGCAGAAAATACCGGAGGTAAATTATCTGGTCAGGATATCTGGGTAAGTGTTAAAAATACCAACGGGGAATGGAGCCCCGCAACCAATAATTTGCCGTTTCTGAATAATACTCAAAATAATGCCGTGATAGGATTCAGCAAAGACAAGAAAACATTGTATCTGCTAAATTCTTACCAACCAGTTTCAACGAAAATTCACGGAATTGCCAAATCGATAAAAATAGGGAATGAATGGAGTCAACCTTATGAGGTTAACATCAAAGGTCTGGAATCAAAGAATTCTTTTATCGGTTTTTATGTGAATCCCCAAGAAAATGTATTGTTTATTTCAATGAATAATGATGATTCTTACGGCGAGGAAGATCTCTATATTTCATTGCTCGATTCTACCGGACGCTGGTCAAAACCACAAAATCTGGGTGCCACCATCAACACATCCGGTTTCGAGATTTCACCCTTTCTCGCCGATGATGGAAAAACCTTATTTTTCGCCAGCGATGGTCATAACGGCTATGGCGGATCGGATATTTATATGTCCAGGAGGTTGTATGATTCGTGGATCATATGGTCAAAACCTATTAATCTTGGTGAAAAGATCAATACCACTAAATTTGAAGCTTACCTCAATCTTTACGACAATAAAAGAGCCTATTTTGTCAGCACCCGCCAAAGCAATTTTGCGGACATCTACGAAGCCGATGTACTGGCGGTAGATGCGTCGGAAGAACATGCCGAAATCAACAAAAACAAATACAAACTCACAGAGACCGAGATTCAGGAACTGCTTGGCATGCCTGTTTCACGCACCATTTATTTTGATTATGGCTCTTATCAAATAACAGAAGCTTCCCGGGAGTTAATTTATTTTCTGGCCAATAAACTCCTGGATAAAAGTGAATATAACATTGAATTGATTGGAAATGCCAGTCAGGAGGGTTCTGATGAGTACAACCAACAATTGTCGGAAGACCGGGCCAGGGAAGTTGCCAAGTACTTTATCAACTTTGGCATCACGCCAAATCGTATTTCCACCAGGGGAGTCGGAGAATCACATCCTATTGTGAAAACCGGCAATAAAGATGATCTGGCAAAAAACCGACGGGTGGAAATTTATTTCACCAAATAAAAACACATTTGTATTATTTATCTGTTTCATGCGTAGTTGTGGATTCAATTTTATGCTTAATTTGAATGGTATAAATTCAAAACTACTGTGAGACTTTGCATATTACTGTGTTTTCTTGTTGTCTTTTCCTCTGCCTATGGCCAGAAGAAAGGTAAGATTTCAAGCATGGATTCCGCCCGGATTTATCTCGATTCGGCTAATTACCAAAAAGCCATACCATTCATTTCTGAATATATCAAAAATCACAAAAACGAGGTCCAGCCTTTGCTGGCCAGAGGATTGGCTTATATTGAATTGTCAAAGTTGAGTGAAGCTCAAAAAGATTTTCGCGACATTCTGGCCGTCAATCCTATGAATGACACTGCATTGTATAACCTGGGTTATATCGCCTACTTGGAAGGAAAGTATGATCGTGCCATCGATCTGTATGATTCTGCACTGGAGAAAAATGCCAAAAGTGCCTATTACTATGTGGCCCGTGGCGATGCCTTTTTAGAACTTGGCAACAATAATTTAGCTTTGGAAGATTATCAAAAAGCCATGACTTTAGACCAGGAATTAGATCCGGCCTACTATGGTGCGGGACTGGCCTTTTACTATCTCGGTTTATTGGATAGCGCCAAATATTATCTCACCAACGCCATCGTACGCGATCCGTTGGATGCAGATTACTATTATCAGCGGGGAAAAGTAAAAGATGAGCAGGGCGATGTATCCGGCGCCATGAAAGATTATAATTTTGCCATCAACATCAATCCACAGCAAAGTCAGGCCCTTTTTGCTCGATCGGAACTACTCATTGATGATGGCAACTTATCTGAGGCACTCGATGATCTTAACACTGGATTAGCTTATGATTCTACCAATATTGACATGATCAACAGGCGTGGCAGTGTCCTGCTGCAATTGGGTGAGGCCCAACAAGCCAAAGAAGATTTTACCACAGTGGTCAACAATGATCCTTCCGAGGCCATCGGATACTACAATCTGGGTTTGGCCAATTTTGATCTGGACCATTTTGGTGATGCAGAGCAGGATTTTGATCAGGCCATCAAATTATCGCCGGATGAACCGGATTATTATGTTCAGAGAGCCAATGCTTTCATACAATTAAACCAGAAGGACAATGCACTTGCAGACTTTGACAAAGCTTTAGCGCTATCGCCAGGCAATCCCGACATTTTTATGAATCGCAGTAATGCTTATTTCGAATTGAAAGAATATGAATCAGCGTTAAAAGATATCGACAGGGTCTTTAAAATTGATCCGGAATTTCCCGGGATTTTTTTCAGCCGGGCAAAAATATTTATGGAAATGGGTAACTCGGATGAGGCCATGAAAAACTTTGACCTGGCCATCATTAATGACCCGTCGAATGCAGAAATATTTTTCAATCGGGGGTTGCTGTTGTACGATATGGGCAATCTTTCCGGTGCAATGGATGATTTTACCACTTCTATCAATCTGGCTCCTGATGTTCCGAGCGCCTATACGAACCGGGGTCTGGTAAAACAGGAATTAAAAGATCAGGATGGCGCTTGCGATGACTGGAAGAAGGCATTTCAATTGGGAAGTACAGCAGCACAGAACTTGTTAAAAAAATATTGCCGGTGAACTTGAATAATCACTATAAAAACATCATGTTTTATTCTTTATTCCAAGATAAAATATAGCAAAACTATGGAGGGACAACGATTTGGGCATTTTGATAATATTCATTCATTATTCATTAAATTTGTATATGGTGAATTTTTTAATGCCTTATGAAAGTTGTTTTTAGATACCACTAAATTTTTGGCTTATGGTGAAGATATACCTACTGACTTTCCTGGTTTTAAGCGGTACATGCCTGTTAGGAGTTGGGAAAAACACTGATTTACTAGAGCATACCAACACAGAATTCCATAAATTTTTGCCTTTGATCGGCATCAGGATCAATGACGGTGCCCGCTTTACCAACAACACTACAGTGGAAGTAGAGATCAAATCCATGAAAACACCGGACAATCTTATTGCTGAAATGCAAATTGGCTTAAATGCTAATCTTTCGGATGTTAAATGGCAACCTTATTCAACTGACAAAATCAAATTGCAAATCTCACCCGGAGACGGTGAAAAAACAATATATGCCCGTTTGAAAGATAAAGCAGGAAATATTTCTCCCGTCGAATCCAACAAAATAGTCCTTGATACCAAACCGCCAATAAATTGTAAGCTGGTCCTCAACAAAGGGGAAAAATACACCAATGATAAGCTGGGTCGCGTTTTACTCAATGCATTTGCCGAAGAGGCGTCTGAAATGATGGTGAGTAATTTCAGTGATTTTAACCAGGCCAAGTGGGAAAATTACGTCCGCACCAAGAAGTGGATTATCGACTTGCGTGGAAATGGTGAAAAAACAGTTTATGCTAAATTCCGGGATGGCGCAGGCAATGAATCAGAAGTCGTCAGTACCTCCATTATATTAGATACCACGCCACCAACTGCCGGAAGCATTACTGTAGATAATGGTGACAAATTCACCAATTCACGGCAGGTAAAATTGAATATCCAGTGTGAAGATGCTATCAAAGTGCGTATTGTTGACAGGAACCACGCAGAGATCATGGATTATAAACCTGAGGCTGATGGTACAATGCACGTAAACTGGCAATTGGATTCAATCCAGGGCCCTAAAACAATCCGGGTCTATTTTCTTGATGAAGCCGAAAATACCAGTCCCGCTCCAAAAGAAGCAACGATCATATATAAATCAAGTGGCCCTACACCACCCAAAGTCATCATCAACAATGGACAACAATTCACCAACAATCAGGGTGGAACTGTTGATCTCAAAATTATCACCAGGGAAAATCCCAGTAATATGACCATGAAGGTCAGCAACGAGCCAACATTCGCAGGTGCTCAAAAAATTGATTTTAAAGCCAACATTCAGGAATGGAAAATTTCCATGGAAAAAGACGGATTGAAAACCGTGTACGTGAAACTATTTGATCAGGCCGGGAATGCCTCTGAGACTGGTTCCGGAGAAATAATTCTTGACAGAACCCCTCCCAAAGCTGAAAAATTCAGCATCAATAATGGTGCTCAGTGGACTACGAGCTTAAAAGTTACGATTACCTCTGCCGTAACCGATGCCGTCGCTATGCAGATTAGCAACAATGCATCAATGCCTCCCAATACACCATGGGAAAAATACCTTGACATGAGACCGGAATGGTCGCTGATCCCAGGGGATGGTGTAAAAACCGTTTATGCGCGGTTCAGAGATGAAGCTGGTAATGTCAGTGAGATCAGTTCTGCTAATATCACGCTGGATACTACGCCACCTTCAGGTGGCATCAGCATTAACGATGGCGCAAAAGTGACCAATGATCAGGGTGGCATCGTCAAACTTTCCATCACCTTTGATGGCGAGGCTGCCGGTATGCAAATATCAAATGTTCCTGACTTTACTGATGCAAAGCTTCAGCCCCTGCTAAATACCATTTCTGCCTGGCCGTTGTCCGAAGGAGACGGCCCGAAAACAGTATTTCTCAGACTACAGGACAAAGCAGGAAATTTTTCCAAAGTATACACTGCTAACATCCTGCTCGACCGTCATTCGCCAACGGAAATTGAAATGATTATCAATAATGGTGATGAGTGGGTTCGCAACAAAAACAATAAGGTTGCCCTGTCTTTTCGTGCCCAGGGTGTAGTACAAATGATGGTGAGCAATAAATCTGATTTTTCTGATGCTGAATGGATTCCTTACAAGACGGTCATTCCCTGGACACTTGAATCCGGTGAAGGCGAGCGCACGGTTTATGCGAAATTCAAAGACCCCGCCGGCAATGTGTCAGAAATAATAAGTGGAAAAGTAATTTCTGATTATAATCCTCCTGTGATTAAGAAATTTGTGATTAACAATGATAACGCTTATTGTAATGATCCCCAGAAGAAAGTTAATATCCTGATCGATGTTGAAGGCGCTACGATGATGGCCATAAGCAATGCTTCCATCGGTGATACCAGTATGGCGAGAACGCTGTGGGAACCATATCAATCCAACAAGGATTGGACATTGGAGGGTGAGGATGGCATTAAAACAGTATATTCCCGGTTCAAAGATGAGGCCGGAAATGTAACCCCTGAATATTTCGATAAAATTTTCCTTGATCGCGTACCACCAGCTGACTTGAAAATAGCGATCGATTTCGGCGCAAAATGGTTCAATAAATCAGATGGGCTGGCATCCGTTCAACTGCATGCTTCTGACGCAGATTTTGTTCAATTGAGTAATACTAATGACTTCTCCGCCAGTAAATGGCTGCCATACCAGGAACAAGTCAAAGATTATAAATTGGATATTTCCAAAAGTGAAGCTACGGTCTATGCGAAATTCAAGGACAAAGCCGGCAATGAATCAAACATAACAGAAGCGAGAATTCAAGTTGATACCGAACCTCCCACCAATCCTAAAATCAGCATTGATGATGGTGCAAAATACGTGATGGGCCGTGACCGTAAAATAAAAATAAACCTTGGCGTGGAAAATGCGACCGTTATGCGCATCAGTCGGTATGAAAACTTCAGGGATGTACAGTGGGAGCCATACGGCACAAGTAAGGAAATAGTGCTTGCCGAGCCGGATGGTGAAAAAAAATATTACGCACAATTCGCCGATGATGCCGGAAATTTATCTACAGTAGTCAGTGCCTCCATTATATTGGATACCACACCACCGGAAATTTCAAGTTTTACCATTGACAATGGGGCTGAATGGACGAATAATAAGGAAAAGAAGGTTTTAATCCAGATCAATGCAGACGGTCCTGCAGAAATGATGATTAGCAACTCCATGAATTTTGAAGGTGGAAAATGGGAACCTTACCAACCAAAATTGGTTGATTATGAATTGCCGGGAGACGATGGAGAAAAAACCATTTATATTCGCGTTCGGGATGAGGCTGGAAATATTTCCAATGTTGCACATGCCAAAATTAATCTGAAAAGAAGCTTTTAAACCTCCAGTAATTTACCTGGGTAAATTAATCACTGGTCTTTCGCTTATTTTTTAAATGTACATTCAAGAAAACTATCCACTTAAAAAACACAATACTTTTGGAATTGATATCAAAGCCAGGTATTTCGTTAAGATTGATTCCACAGAGACGCTCCTTCAATTATTGCACCATCCGGTCATCAAGGAAAACAGACTGATTATTTTGGGCGAAGGCAGCAATATCCTGTTCACCCATGACTTTGATGGGTTAGTCATTCATATGGCCATACAAGGGATCCACGTTGTACAGGAAGATGATCAGTATTATTGGGTAAAAGCCGGAGCCGGGGTGCCGTGGCACCAATTGGTGATAAGTTGTATTAAAGCCGGTTTTGGTGGTTTGGAAAATTTATCTTTAATCCCAGGCCAGGTAGGCGCTGCACCAATCCAGAATATTGGCGCTTATGGCGTTGAAGTGAAAGATTATATAGAAGCCGTTGAAACTTACGCCCTGGCCACTGGTGAAAGAAGGTATTTTCGAAATGACGAATGCCAATTTGCTTACCGCAATAGTATTTTCAAAAATTCACTTAAAGGCCAGTATATCGTTACCCATGTGGCATTCAGGCTTACCAAAAATCATGTGCTTCATACATCCTATGGTGCCATTGCTGAAACCCTGGAAGAAATGAAAATCATTGAGCCCACCATTGCTTCGGTCAGTGAAGCGGTAATCCACATCAGAAAATCAAAATTACCGGACCCCGCAGAAATCGGTAATGCGGGAAGTTTTTTCAAAAATCCAGTACTGCCGCGATCAGATTACCAAAAATTGCAAAAAAAATTTAATGCTATCCCTGGTTATCCTGTGGATGCAAATTATACAAAAATACCAGCGGCATGGCTGATAGAACAATGTGGCTGGAAAGGTAAAAGATTTGGGGATGCCGGAGTACATCAAAAGCAAGCCCTTGTCTTGGTAAATTGGGGCAATGCAACCGGCAAGGAAATTCTGAACCTTTCCCAAGAAATTGCCCAATCCGTAAGACAAAAATTCAACGTCGAACTGGAACGCGAAGTGATTATCATCTGAATTCAAACCAGTTCCGGAAGTGGTTCAATGATGCCTGAATATTTCAAAGTTTGTATGCCAAACCTCTCCAGGAAATCGATCCCTTCATCCTTTGGCAGCCCTTTGTATTCTGCATAGGATTTCAGGAATACCACCTTCTTAATCCCAATGCTGTAAATCATTCTGGCACAAGCCAGGCAAGGTGTAAGTGTGAGATACAATGTTGAGCCTTCCACGCTGGCATTGTTTTTTATGGCGTAAATGATGGCATTCTGTTCGGCATGAAGAGCCAAACTGCAACTACCCCGTGAATCCCGTTCACAGCCTACCTCCGGCCATTCTTCATCACAATTATGCGTGCCGGGGGGCGGACCATTATAACCAATGGAAATGATCCGGGTATCTTTGGTTAGCACAGCGCCAACATGGCGTTTTACACAATGAGACCGGCGTGCAATGTTCACAGCCAACTCCATAAATATATCATCAAATTCAGGACGATGCATGGATGTATATTTTAATAAATCAGATGACGATTGTGCCCTAAGTTTCTAAATTAGATGCGTAAATTCAAAGAAAAATCGTTGGATTATGCTGAACGGTAAATTTTGCATCATACTCACATTAATGTTTGTATTTCTCGTGGCCAAATCAGAGGCACAAGATGCGCTAAAGCCACGACCAAGTCCGCTGGATATGGTCACATTGAACCATGAAGGCAATTATATTAAAATTACTTACGGCCGGCCACACAAACGCGGCAGAAAGATCTTTGGTGATTTGGTTCCATTCGGGCAGGTTTGGCGAACCGGTGCAAATGAAGCCACCGAAATTACCCTGAACAAGGACATGAAAATTGACGGCAAAAGAATGAA
The DNA here is from genome assembly GCA_963711495.1 of uncultured Cytophagales bacterium. GTDB lineage: Bacteria > Bacteroidota > Bacteroidia > Cytophagales > Cyclobacteriaceae > CAVQEK01. The sequence continues at coordinate 1,617,906 of CAVQEK010000004.1, read as the reverse complement.
GGCTGGTACATACACCATTTTTTCAATCCCAGGACCAGACGAGTGGACCATAATTTTCAATAGTGATCTGGGCCAGTGGGGGGCTTATAATTACAATCCTGATAAAGATGTTTTGCGATTTACTGTGCCCGTACAACATACTGATGTTGTCTATGAACCTTTTACCATCAATTTGGAATTGAAAGACAATAAAGCCGATTTGATCATGATATGGGATCAAACCAAAGTAGCTTTTCCCATTGAATTTCTGTATTAATCAGAGAAATTTAAAGTTGTCTTTGTGACGAATCAACTATTTGCCAATTAATTGGTGAATTCGTTCTCCATCCAGTTGTTTTCAAATCATTATAAAAATAATTTTGCGTTTTGTTTTAACGTTGCACATACCAATGGCAGACGCCATGGTAATGTTACTTCTAAAAAACCAAATATGCTCTCAATCAATAACCTGTCCTATTTCATTGGAGATCGCCCCATTTTTGAGGGTACTTCCTGGCACATTAAACCAAAGGATAAAATCGGATTAATTGGGCTGAATGGCATGGGGAAAACCACTTTACTCAAAATCATTCATGGGGACCTCACAGCCGATGCTGGTGAAATTGTAAAAAGTAACGACTGTACCATCGGCTATCTCAACCAGGACCTCCTCTCCTATCAATCCGATGAAAGCATTTTGGCAGTAGCGATGCAGGCTTTTAAGGAGGCCGTTCGTTTGGAAGTAAAAATCGAACATATCCTGAAAAAAATGGAACAGGATTATTCCGATAAACTTCTGCACGAGTTGTCCGATGCCCAGGAAAAATATGAAGCCCTCGATGGCTATACATTGCAATCGAAAGCCGAAGAGATCCTGGAAGGAATAGGATTTAAAACACTTGACCTGCATCGTCCGCTCCGGGAGTTTTCCGGAGGTTGGCGTATGCGGGTGATGCTCGCTAAACTGTTGCTTGAAAAACCATCATTGCTCATGCTCGATGAGCCTACCAACCATCTCGATTTGCCTTCAATTCAATGGGTTGAAAACTATCTGAGAAATTATAGTGGTGCTGTCATAGTGGTATCGCACGACCGCAGATTTCTCGACAATACGGTAGATACCATCGTAGAAGTCACCGGTCAGAATTTAGTGAGTTATGCCGGAAATTATTCTTTTTATCTGGAGGAAAAGTCTTTGCGTAATGAAATCCAGAAAAATGCTTTTGAAAACCAGCAACAGCAAATAAAACAAACCGAACGATTCATTGAACGTTTCAGAGCAAAATCCACCAAGGCGCGACAAGTGCAATCACGCATCAAGGCATTGGAGAAAATGGATCGCGTTGATGACATTTTGGAGGAAAATGCTACGGTAAATTTCCGGTTTTCATTCCGTCAGAAATCAGGCAGGCAGGTCGTGGTTTTAGACGATGTTGGCAAATCGTACGGCGAACTGAAAATATTCAGCCATACCAATGCCATTATCGAACGCGGTGACAAAATTGCTCTGATCGGTGCTAATGGATTGGGTAAGTCTACATTATTGCGAATTATTTCCGGTAAAGAGCCCGTTGAGGGCCACAGCAAAATGGGATATAATGTTCTCACGGCATTCTATGCGCAGCATCAGATCGAAGCGTTGAACATTAACCATGAAGTACTGGAGGAATTAAAACAATCAGGAAGTGGTAAAACGGAACAGGAATTGAGAAATGTTCTCGGTTGTTTCCTGTTCAGTGATGAAGATGTTTTTAAAAAAATAAAAGTGTTGTCAGGTGGTGAAAAATCGCGGGTAGCCCTGGCAAAGACTTTAATTTCCGAAGCGAATTTTCTGTTATTGGATGAGCCGACAAATCATCTCGATATACAATCAGTAAACATCCTGACGCAGGCATTGCAGCAATATGAAGGAACTTTTATTGTAGTTTCCCATGATCGGCAGTTTATATCGGAAGTCGCCAACAAAATCTGGTACATTGAAGATTTGGAGGTTAAAGAATACCCCGGCACGTTAGATGAATATCTTTATTGGAAAGATCAGCGGGATACGCAAAAAGAAAAAGAGAATACACCGCCACCATCAACCGAAAAAAAAACAAAGGAAAAAGGAAAACAGTCAGATGAATCGGCACACCTGAAAAAACAGTTGCAAGTGTATAAACGCGATATGGAAAATATGGAAAAAGAAATCGAACAGCTTGAAAATCAGAAAATATCCATTGAAACATTACTGGCCAAACCGGAGGTTTTTGGGAATGTCGACAAACTACTGGAAGTGAACCAATCATTCGAGCAAGTGAACCGTCAACTTGAAGAACAACAAAAAAAATGGGAAACTTTGGCGATACAAATCGATGAATTAGAAGCTGCCATGCAATAAAAAAGCCGGAGAATGCTACTCCTCCGGCTCTGATTCATAAAACAACATACCTATTTTACTTCTGTAAAAAAGGTTAAAATTCGACTGAAATAAAATGCCAGATAAGCATCTGCCGTAGAATCAAATCCCACCAGTAACCAGATCTTTCCGTTAACATCACTTTTGGCAAAGAATGCTTTATCGGTATTGTTGCCTGTGATAATTTGCGTATTGCCAGAATTATTGAAAGTCAACTGCCCCAGCACGACCATGTCCTGACCATCCTGTTCAGCATACATGCCTTTGTCCAGGTTAAAAGTCACCTGATCAACACTGGCTTCCGTACTCAATGATAATACCGAATCAGGTTTTACCGAAGCGGCACCCACTTTGACATATACAGGATCATGACCCGGAAGATCGTTTTGTTTTAATTGTACAATAAAATTGATCTCAAAATCCAGCTTATACATGGTGTTGGGTTTGAGATTTCCAATCTGGTTCCGAACATAGTAAAACAATTTTTTTTGTGGATTTTTACCTGAAATAAACATGGTTTTACCCGTGAATTGTGTGTTTGCCGGAAAATCGGAGTAACCAAATGACAATTTAAGGCTATCTTCCAGTCCGGCCGGATAATCTGCAAATCCTCCCTCCCAACCCTGTGTATTATCATTGAAATCAAAGTCAACGTAATAATCCGCATTGCCTGTCAGGTCCGGGTTATCGGAATTCAGGCAAGATCCCAGCATGAAAGCCAGAATCGTCATCAACATTATTAATCCACCCTTGCTCATACACATCAAAAATTATTAGTCTGATTTATCTTTATTTTAATTATACAAAACTCAAAAGGTCAATACGGTTATTGCTAATCGGTCCAATGAGAATTTAATGCACATCCATCATTCGTCTTTAATTCATCATTTGGAGTTTTTATTTGAATTGATATCGCAATCCAAATGAAATTTGCCAGGTAGCAGGATTGCTGGACATCACAAAACTGTCCTTGGTCAGTGAATTAATGGCCATGCGATAATTTGGTTCCAGAGATAATTGATAATGTTCAGCAAATGCATACCCGAATGATGTTCCAATGATCCCATTGAAATAAACACTTTTGTAGGGTGACTGCTCGCCAGGTGTTATCGATACATCTTCGACAAAATTATTTTTGTCTAGTATCTTGCCCCCCAGGTAAAAATCAGATGAAACACCCGCCAGCACGGCAATATTTAAAGCACGGTTGAGAATAATGTAGCCAGCCTTTACCGGTACAGAAGCAAATTCATAATAGTTGATCAAATCCATCTGTGAAGATTGCTTGATCTCGGTAATGCCCTGATTCTGATAGTTATAGGTATTGAGTAGAGCCACACGCGAATTGTCGTTCTGATTTTGATAATAAGCAGTAGTATTGGCAATGCTGTTGGCTTTAATATAATTCACTCCGGTGGCAACCCACCAGCGTTTGCCCAATTTAGTGCCCACATTGGCCCCATAAGAATACACCAGATCCGGTTTATATTGCTCGCGGGATAAACTATTGTTTTGCTGAGTCGTCGCTGTGGAATATTTGGCAAAATCGGCACTTGCGAGCGCAACATAGTTACTGGTTGGCAGCGCCTCCATGCGTGCACTGGAAAAATTGGGGTCATAAACACCCGTGGAGAAATCTACCCCGGCAAAAAATTCCGGCGTTCTATTTTCTTCCGTTTTATCCGTTTTTGCAGGAATAAATGGCATCAGATAAATATGATCTAAAGGGATATTCGAAGTTACTTTGCCTCTCGCATCGAATATTGGCGTTAATGCGGCCATTTCCATGTTTTCCAAATTTAGGCTACCGTGCGCTACTCGACTTTTATCCATTAATTCGTTATTCGAAGAAAGCAGTGCTGCTGTGCCCATATTTTGTGTATTAATAATCTGATTATCATCCCTCCCTGAAGAAGTGACCGTGTTCACATTAAGCGCAGATTTACCAGCTATAGCATTGTCGCGGGCCCTTGTTTTAATCGGGTTTGTTTCATTAGAAATACCCTGGACTGACAGGTTGTTTTGCGCCAACTGATCCGCTGGTTTTTCGGCATTATTTTCGGTTTTTTGATCATAAATGGTTTGGTTCTGCCTCTCAGTACCGGCATCATTGGAAGACGGCAGATGATTTCCTTTTGATTCCGAAACCGTTCTGGGCCGTTCAGTATCTTGGGTATAAAAACTATAAATGCCAATGCCCATTGCAAACACCAAGGATGCTGCTGCAAGTAATTTGAATAAGAATAAACGCTTTTTGTAATGATTGGCTTTTTCATTCACCAATACATTTTCAATCCTGTCCCACACCGCTTCAGGAGGCGATTTTTCAGCATTTCTAAAAGCCTCCTCCCAGGCTTTCTCGAAATCACTCCTGTTTTCTGAATTTTCCATATTTTCCTGATTGATCGTCAGTAATCTTTTTCTGCAATAACATCTTTGCCCTTGAAAGCTGCGATTTAGAAGTTCCTTCACTGATTTCCAGCATCTCTGCAATCTCCTTGTGACTGTAACCCTCTATGGCATACAGGTTGAAAATCATTTTACAACCCGTGGGTAACTCCTGAATCATTTTTAACAGTTCCTCAAATTGATAATTCGATATCGTCTGATTATGCTGGAATTCATGTTGTACCGTTTCCACATTCACCATTGGATACATGTATAATTTATTGCGATGGTGGTTTAGGGCGGTATTGATCACGATCCGCTTCATCCAATATTCCAGTCTCGATTCACCTCTGAATTTCTCAATGTTCCTAAAAATCTTAATGAATGATTCCTGCAATACATCTTCGGCCTCCAGATCAGATTTCGCATAGCGCAGACATATCACGAACATCCTCCCGGCGAATAGTTCGTAAAAACGACGTTGTGCCTTCATGTCACCATCTACACATGCTTCTATTAATTCTTTATGCTCCAGCATGAATTTTCTTCCCGGGAATTTTTACTTATTTTACATTTCAGCAATAAGACACCTTTAAGGTGCATTTCGTTGTAATACTAATCATTATGATCACAACAAATTTATCAATCCTTACCGTTTAAATTATGATAAAATTACCATCGATCGTTTTAACCTTCTACTTTTTATCAATTTTTCATTGCTATGCTTATGGTGAAGAACATAAAGCAGAAGGCAAAAAGCTGGAGTATATCGACAAAACTTATGAAGACAATATTAAAACGGTGATGCTTTTTCCAGGCAACGGTCCAACGCCTTCTCCGAATTATCCTGCAGCGCTATCCATCGATCAAACTTACCCGCTGGTATTAATCTTTGATGAGATTAACAGTGATCAGGCGGACTATTATATGGCGAAAATCATTCGCTGTGAGGAAAACTGGAAACCTTCCACCCTGAGTGATATGCAGTTCCTAAATGATTATAATGAATTTACAATCAACCAATATGACTACAGCATGACCACGAAGGTGCCCTATGTGCACTATACATTTTCTGTTCCGCCAGTGAAATTGCCTGGGAATTACCTCCTGGTGATTTATCGAAATTCGGATGTCCAAGATATTATTATCACCAAAAGATTTTTTGTTTTCGATGAAAATGTAAAGATCCAGAGTAATGTCGGGATGTCTACCGGAGTAACAGCACGTTTTGAAAATCAACAGATTGACTTCGAAATTGATTATTCACATTTTCCAATTCCCAATCCAATGCTGGATGTTAAGGTCGTGATACGCCAAAATAACCGGTGGGACAATGCACTTCGAAATTTTCAACCAACCATGATCCGAGAAGATGTAAAGCAAATTGTTTTCCGCAATTTCAACTTTGAAAATAACTTTAAGGCGGGAAATGAATTCCGGTTTTTCGATTTGCGTTCGATTCATTACTCCGGACAAAATGTGGATAAAATTGTGAATAATGGAAATAGTTATGACGTTTATCTGTTCATCGACAAATCACGTGGTGCTGAGGCATACAGTTTAATTAAAGATCTTGATGGCGGATACATCATTGACAATAAAGAGTCTTCAGATCCAATATTGGAATCTGATTATCTTAAAGTTCACTTTTTTCTGCGTCAGCCCGAAAAACTGTCGAACGCCATTTATGTCAGCGGGAAACTCACAAACTGGAATTTTGACGAATCCAACAAGATGAACTATATGGCTTCTTCAGGATTGTATACCTGTGTATTGACTTTGAAGCAGGGAATTTACGACTATTGTTATTATATGCCGGAAAGCCCCAATCCAAATGCTTTGGAGGGTGACCATTTCGAAACGGAAAATCAATATGATTTGCTGGTCTATTATCGTGATCCAACCCTGCAAACTGATGTTATCATCGGGTATATCCAACTTCGGTGAATAGATTATTTGATGGGGGAATTACTTGGAATGAACTCAGGAATAAATATCATCGATATATCAACCGTTCACCTCAGCACCATTGCAGCATTCATCGTGTATTTTGCGGGAAATGCATCAAATAAGAAAACAGATTAAACCTGCTGGGAAATTTCCTTTTTTCGGTATTCAGTAGTTCTATCGGAAGGATCAGTATTCGCGATGTCCAACATACCGAAACCTTTGTGCGCGAAAGCCCCCAATCCACAGGTGAAAACAAATTCCTGTACTTCCTTGGCTGCATAAAGGGTAAATGGGAAAGTATAACCCCGCACTTCATATTTTACGTCCTGGTCGTAAACCGGGTATATACGCGCAAACTTTTTCTGCGTTTCCCTAATTTTTCTCAAATAATTTGCATCCGGGTCAAGTTGAAATTTGTTGAATTTTGCCAGTTCTTCCATACTATAAGATCCCAGCCCTTCCATCCTAAGGATGGTAGATTCAAAAAGCCGATCAGAAAATTCGTCTGATTCGGGTGAAATGAATCGCTTGCTTTCATTATCATTGAATTTAGGCGGAATCAAAACCAATGGAGAAATGCAAATATATTTAGTAACCTCACTGAGTTTGGGAGGTTGTTCCAATTCTGCAGATTCCGGAATTAAAATGAGGTTGCCCACTTCGATATTGGACATTTTAAATAATTCATCAATAAAATAATCGATAAATTCTTTGTTGAGACATGAAAATACCAAGGTGACTTTACTGGAAAAATAGTGCAAACCATTACGGCTTATTTTGGTTTGACCTTTCAGACCTGAAAAATTGTAAAAGATAAAATCCCTGAATTTTTCATTTTTACCTTGAATGATGATGCCTTTCACCAATTGTGCTAAAAGATATTGGTGATGGAAAGGAACAAAAGCGCCTTTATTTTTTAATATAAATATTAATCTAACTCTCAACGGTTTAATATTTTCAGGTTAAAAAGTAATTCTTAAAAATCATTGGACAATTTTATTTACTGAAATAGCTGATATTTTGTTTTACGATTTGGATGAATGTAATCACCTATAAAAACCCGAATGAAAAATTATTGTTTGAATCGCCAACATTTTAGATCTCATTTAAAAAATTGTTCGATAAAAGTTTAGTTGAATTACCTTAAAAGAACGATTCTAATGGAATTAAGTTAACCAATTTTAAAATAGTCTCAAAGTTATGCATAAATATTGTTTAAACTCTTATTTACACATTAAATCTGAAATGCATAATGTCTCCGTCTTCCACCATATATTCCTTGCCTTCTATATTCATTTTTCCCGCCTCCTTACAAGCATGTTCGCTTTTAAGTGTAATATAATCCTGATATTTTATCACTTCCGCCCGGATAAAGCCTTTTTCAAAATCAGTATGTATAACACCGGCAGCCTTTGGTGCTTTCCATCCTTTATGAATAGTCCAGGCCCTTACTTCTTTAGGACCAGCCGTAAAATAAGTGATCAAGTTGAGGGTTCTGTAAGATGTCTCGATCAACTGGTTCAATCCTGATTCCTTCAACCCGTATTCCTCCAGGAAAAGTTCTCTTTCTTCTTCACTTTCCAATTCTGCAATCTGCGACTCCAACGCGCCACAAATCATTAAAACCTCAGCATTTTCATGGCTTACCTGTGCCTTCAAATCATGTACAAATTGGTTTCCTGCTGTAACTGCCTCCTCGTCAACATTGGCAACATAAATTACAGGTTTTTCAGTGAGAAGATATAAATCTGCCACATGTTCCCGTTCTTCAGTACTTATTTTGAGTGTTCTGGCATTCTTGCCCTCTTCCAAATGATTCTTGAATTTCATCAGGATATCCATTTCTTTTTTCGATTTGGCATCACCTGATTTCGCCACCTTTTCAACCCGTGAAAGACGTTTGTCAATGGTTTCGAGGTCTTTGATCTGCAACTCCGTATCAATGATTTCCTTATCACTTACAGGGTCAACTTTACCATTCACATGAGCAATGTTTTCATCCTCAAAACATCTCACAACATGGATCACCGCATCTACTTCGCGGATATGTGCTAAAAATTTATTTCCCAGCCCTTCTCCACGGCTGGCCCCTTTAACCAATCCGGCAATGTCCACAAATTCGATAACCGTGGGAATTGTTTTTTCAGGTTTAACCAGTTCCGTGAGTTTATCGAGTCGTTCGTCCGGCACGGTGATCACACCAATATTAGGCTCTATGGTACAAAACGGATAATTTGCTGCCTCAGCCTTGACAGACGATAAAGCATTAAACAATGTGGATTTGCCAACATTCGGCAGTCCAACGATGCCGCATCTCAGACCCATCGCAATAATTAAATGTTAAACCTTAAAAATGTGATAACTACGGTAACCTCTGTATATCTCTTTTATTGAAACCCTGATAACCGTATAGGCCGGTATTGCCGCGATCATTCCGGGAACACCGGCCAAAGTTGCGCCGGCAAATATAATAATAAAAATTTCTAATGGATGAGCCTTCACTGATTTTGAAAATATCAGTGGCTGCAACACAATGTTATCGGTAAGTTGTACCACGGCAAAGACAGAAAGGATTTTAATAATGAGGAAAATATAATCATTGGTGGCAAAAATAATGCTGCTGCTCGTAGAAAGTGCTACAATAATCCCGAAAGCGGCCCCGAGAATTGGCCCAAGATAAGGTATCAAATTGATCACTGCTGCAAATAAAGCAATAGAAGCAGCATATTTGATGCCCAAAATAGACAAGCCCGTAAAAGCAATCGTAAAGATTGAAGTCATCTGCAATAACAATCCCAACAGATAATTTGAAAGCAGTTTCTCTATTTTATAAAGTCCGGCAATAGAAACTTCAAAATATTGATTGGGGATGATACTGATAAATTGTTTTCTGAGAATGCCATTTTCATAGAGCAGAAAAAATGTAATAAATCCCACCGCCATAATACTGATAAAAACACTACCGGTCAGGGAGATTACATTTTCAATGATAGAGGAAAAATTAATTTCCCGAATAAAATCAGTGAATAACCTGATAGCGTCTTTTTTTATGAATCCCTGCGACTGATCAGTCCAATCATTTCTTATCAGAAAATTCTCAATCGCATCGATCGGATTAGTGAGCTTGGTAAAAAGCTCGTCAATATTGATGCTTGAAAAAATTTTAATTTGTTCTGAAACCAGCGGCAGGAAAAGAAGAACAAAAAACGAAATAAAAACAATCAGGACAGCAAATGATAAAAAAACGGCCAGAACCCTTGGCATTCGTATTTTGAAAAACTGGGCATTAGCCAGATAATTGGTGAGCGGTCTCAATATAGTGGCCAGAACTAACGAGACCACCACGTAAGTAAAAATATTGGAAAAATACCAGCTAAGGAATAAAAACACCGACACTGATATAATGATGATAAACAGTGGTCGCTTGAAAAGCTCTATGGTAGTTTCATTATTTTTTATTTTACCATCCATGGCGGGCTGTCAATAGGTTATCGTTTTAATTTTCCAAACCCAAATTAAATTACAAAGGTATTTAATCCGAAAAAAGAGAGCCCTTGAAATGATTCAAGGGCCCAATATCTTTTGTGATTTGCAAGTTATTTTAATCCCACTTCAACTCATCATCAACATCGGGTGTGGGTGCTTCATTCTCCACATTACTCTTCTCAAATTGAGAAAAATCAACTTCGGGAAGTAATTCGGTTTTCACATGGTCCACCGTTTCTTTGAGGGCATCTATAAATTTGTCGAAATCTTCTTTATATAAGAATATTTTGTGTTTCTCATAAAAATAACCATCTTCTTTGTAGCGTCGCTTGCTTTCGGTAATCGTTAGATAATAATCATTTGACCGAGTCGATTTAACATCAAAAAAGTATGTTCTCTTCCCCGCTCTTACTCGCTGAGAATAGATTTCTGCTTTGCCATTTTCCTTATTCTCTTCCACTGTGCCTTTTGGTTTAGTTCAAAAATTAACCCTTAAAAATCAATATTTTAAATAAAATCTGCAATATTTTTATTTAAAATAAATCAATGATTTACATTGTTGCAAATTTTATAAATGAAATTTCAAATATATTAAATGGTATTCCGTTTGCCTTTTGAAATTTCAACGGAATAAAAATAATCCTTGATTCAATTTAATTATTTTCACTTCTTATAAATCATTATAAGCGTTTTTTTTCATTATGCATCTTGATCTCAAGAAAATTAGGGAGATTGGCAATATTGAACTATTGGCCAAACAAATGGTTGAAGGATTTATCACCGGTTTGCATAAATCACCTTACCATGGCTTTTCAGTTGAATTTGCCGAACACAGGTTATATAATACCGGAGAAAGCACAAAAAATATTGACTGGAAAGTATACGCACGCACTGACAGGCTTTTCACCAAACGCTATGAAGAAGAAACCAATCTACGTTGTAACATACTGATCGACAATTCTTCATCAATGTATTATCCCACTGACAATTTTGGCAAAATCACTTTTAGCATATTAGCGTCAGCATCTATCGCCTATCTACTGCAACGTCAGCGGGATGCTGTGGGTATTTCTACTTTTTCCAATAAACTTGAATGGCAAAGCCAAATCAAATCTACCAGTTCACATCTCCATAAGTTGTTTATCTCTTTGGAAAATATCCTGAATGAATCGAATAATAATAAACCAACCAGCATTCCGGGTATTCTTCACCAAATTTCCAACAAAATACACAAACGATCACTGGTGATTATTTTCAGCGATATGTTCGATAATGTTGAAAATGCCCAGGAAATAATTACTGCGTTACAGCATCTCAAACATAACAATCACGAAGTTTTACTTTTCCACGTGACTGATGGAAAAACTGAATTTGATTTTGATTTTGAGGAACGACCTTATGAATTTATTGATTTGGAAACGAATGAAAAATTACGACTTCATCCCGCTCAAATCAAGCACCGCTATATTCCGGAAATCAAATCATTTTTTCACGATCTGAAAATAAAATGCGGGCAGCTAAAGATCGATTTTATTGAGGCGGATATTTCTGAAGAGTTCGACAAGGTATTGGCCGCATACCTGATCAAACGTGGCAAGATGAACTAAAAAAGCTCCGAAAACCCAGTGGTTCACGAAGCTCTTATTTGCTTTCAATTGTTGATCATTATTCTCCTTTATGAAGCCATTCTTTCTTCGTTAAAAGCTCTTCTTCCGTCTCTTCCCAATCCGGGTCGGGCACACAACAATCAACAGGACAAACGGCAGCGCATTGTGGTTCTTCGTGAAAACCAGTACACTCGGTACACTTGTTGGAAACGATATAATAAAATTCATCAGACAAAGGCTCCTGAGCTTCGTCGGCACCAACGACTGATCCGTCATCAATTTCGACTGATTCCAGTGTCGTGCCACCGCCCCAGGTCCATTCTACACCACCTTCATATATTGCCGTATTCGGGCATTCCGGTTCACATGCACCGCAGTTGATGCACTCATCGGTTATCATTATTGCCATATCTACTTCTTAATTTTCAGTTAAACTTTTAAAAAACTATTCCCTAAGCATTAAGTTTGCAAAGGAACGAAAATAGGCGGACTAAGTTATTAATAATAAATGAAAATTATTAAACGGATCAATGCATTTTTGAAACTGGGGGATAAATTGAAAAACTATCCGAAAGACCAGCTTTACGAAATTTTCGAAAAAGCCCGGATACATAATCCCTGGTTTACTTTCGAAAATATTGAATTGGCTTTTGAAGGATTATTTTTCTATTTACAGCCTGACCAATTGGAGCAATGGCTTGCAAATTATCAATTTACCCATCCATCCAAAAAGGTAGGTGTTATAATGGCCGGGAATATTCCCATGGTGGCAATGCACGATATATTGTGTGTATTGCTTAGTGGACACCGACTACAAGGCAAATTGAGTTCTCAGGATAAAATCCTGATCCCTTTTGTATTGGAGGAGCTTATCAAAATCGAACCGTTATTTGGTAGTGATATTGAATTCGCAGACAGAATAAAAAATTTTGATGCTGTGATCGCTACAGGAAGTAATAATTCTGCGCGTTATTTCAATTATTATTTTTCAAAGGTGCCACACATTATCAGAAAAAACAGGGTTTCAGTTGCCGTTTTAAATGGTAAAGAATCAGTGTCACAGATCAAACGATTGGGAGATGATATATTTCAGTATTTTGGACTGGGCTGTCGCAATGTTTCCAAAATATTTTTGCCATTCGGGTATCGTGTGGAAGATCTGTTGGATAAAATGCCTGATTTACACCATTTGACCGATCATCACAAATATGCCAATAATTATGAATACAACAGGGCTATCTATGCAGTGAACAAGACGCGTCACTTTGACAACGGATATGCCCTTTTTACCCGACATCAACAACTGGCGTCCCCAATATCTGTCGTATACTATGATTATTATGAGGACTTGGATTCCCTTCACCAAACTATTCGCAAATATCAGGAACACATCCAATGCGTTGTTTCTGATGAACCTAGGGTGACCAACAGAATTCCACTGGGAAAGGCCCAAAAACCAGAAGTCTGGGATTACGCTGACAATATCGATACCATGTCTTTTCTGACTACAATTTAGCGATAGGCCATTTATTATGGCTGTACACCTCTCCAAAGTTCAATCCAACCTTTAAAAGATTGTCCTCCTGGCATTTTTACGGTGTAAAAATAAGTTCCATCCGGTTCCGAACCACCATCCCAGAGGGTATTCGTATTATAATCCTTGGATTGGAAAACAACTTTACCCAATCGGTTCGCAATGGTAATTTCCGTTCCAGACTCAGGTAGGTTTCTAATGTAAAATTTATCATTGAAACCATCATTGTTCGGAGTAAAGATATTCGGTATAAAAATACTGTCATCATAACCGATTTCATATTCTACAACATATTCGCAACCATATGAATCACGTACAGTTATTTCGTATTTACCAGCCCAAAGCGAATCAAGACGTACCGTATACAGGTTTAGATTATCTCCAGTACTCTTTGCAGTAACCCATTTTTGTGATTCATTAAATGCAATGATGTCTGCCACGTTCATTTCAAAAGTGGGTTCCTTAAGTTGGATCAACACCTGATAGGGAGCGCCTCCGCTTGGCGTTACTTCTCCTTCAATAAAACCTGTAGGTCGATCAGGCAAGGACACACCACTGTCGGTCACCTCAAATCCAAGTACGCCAGCCGGTTCATAAACAGTGAAAGTCGGTGAAACGGCTTCAACGCCTGTACATCCCTCCTGGTTCTGGATCATTCTGATATAATAGGTGCCCGCCACAAAATCATTGTTGTTCAAATTTGATTCATCAATAGTTACACCATTTTCCAATTCATAGTAATGATAAGCGTGTGTGTAAATGGGTTTGTTATCATTCACCGGAATAAGATGAACAATAAAGGTCGTATCATAATCGCCTATAACATTACCAATGGTTACGGATGCCTGCCCGCCATAACAGTTGATAATGCTGTCATAATCGATTAAATCAAAATCAACAGGCGATGCGCCATTAAATAAACCAACTGTTTGATTATAAGTACATCCCGAAGTATTTGATGATTTAACAGTAACATCATAAAATCCTTTATTCAATTGTAGTACAGTTCGTATTCCATTATCCGGTATCTGATAGGTTGAGTCTTCGTTGGGCTTATTCTCCGGCGCTATACTCACCTCATATGGACCCGGAATCTGTGTAGAGGCCAGGTCTATGGTCACCTTGATCCCTGCTTTTAAAAATATGGATGAACAACTGACCGGAACCTCCTCGGCCCTGGCAATAATGGCACCTGGTGATGTGACTGAAAAATCAAAATCCGCCTGACAATTAGAATTATCTACCACACTGAAAGTATGAATGCCACCTCGAAGATCCATCACCACGAAATCAGAAGGCATGATGAAATAATTCCCGTCGATCTTATAATTATAAGTTCCAGTTCCTCCGGTAACTTGCCCAATTTGTACTGCACCATCATTCTGGTTACAGCTTGCTTGTTGTGTAGTAATAATCGGGTCCTGTAATGAGATTGCCGGCGGTCCGCCAATAATTACCTGAACCTGCGTTCTGCAACTGCCATTTATGCTATCCTGTCTCACCACAATATTGTATGTGCCATTGGGTGGTAATGTTTTGATGGGATTCCCTGAAATAAATTTGTTCCAATGAATTCCATCAACCGTATATTCATACGGACTTGATCCTCCGATAACATCGATTGTAGCCTGTCCATTGGGTTGAGTTGCACATGTTGCATCGATAAAATCATGCGCTGAGGCAACCAGTGAGGTACATCCGCCAGAGCAATTGGTGCCTACCTCAACAGAATCTACCGCTTGCATAGTACAACCCGATTGTTCAGCAATTTCATAATAATAGTTGCCCGGTGACAGGTTATCGAATACAAAATATCCAGTGCCGTTTTTAATGGTGGCAAAACCATCACGGTCCACAATACTGACTTGAACCGGCGCCACACCACCGGAAACATTGATGGTGATTTTTCCATCATTCAATGCACAACCGGCATCCGTTACATTAACAACAGCGGCCAAATCCGTTCTCACACCCACATTCGCTACAGTGGTATCTTTACATGCAGTTACAGTATCCTTTACAATGAATAAATAACTGCCTTGTCCACGATTGACAATTGCTGTAATATTATTCCCTTCAAAAGGCATAAATGTTTTTCCGGTATCCAGACTTACATAGTAATTACCATCACCAGATCCACCTGAAATCACATTGATCACGGCCGCTCCATCCGATGATCCGGGACAAGAAATATTATTGGTAGTGGATTCTACATGCAATGTACATGGTTGATCACAAATAGCTGGTTTACCCACAGTGGCATCCAATGAATCAATACATCCCAAGACATTGTCAGTTACTATAATTCGATAATCACCAGGGGCCAAATCATTGATATCGCTGGTTGAAGCACTGAAAATATTACCATTAATTCCTTTCCACAAATAACTGAAATCCCCTGAGCCGCCTGTAACATTTGTGGTAATAGCACCATTATTGACATAGCAAATCGAAAGGTCCGAAATATCCAGGCTGATAGAAAAACTTGCTGGTTCATCAATCTGAACAGTCCATTGGGCAGTGATTAATGAAACGTTGTCCTGAACGGTGGCGATGTACAAACCACCCTTCAAACCAGCAATATTTTGATCATTCGAGGTATATCCATTGGGTCCAACCCAGGAAATCGCGAAATTTCCACTTCCTCCGCTTATCGTCAGGTTAATGGTACCATCATCTGCACCACAAGTAGAAACATCTGTTTTAGTAGCATTGAGAACCAACCCATTTACAGGCTGACTGATACTAATTGTGATACCGTCAGTACAGCCGCTAACATTGTCAGTCACTGTAGCCTGATAATCCCCAGCAATCAAATTATTAATGGCTGCTCCCGAATCCGTAAAACCATTAGGGCCAGTCCATGAAATCGAATAATTGCCACTTCCCCCAGTAATTGCCAGGGATATTGCTCCATCGTTTCCACCAGGGGTGCTTACATTGGTTTGACTGGCTGTAATTGTGAAGTTTACAGGTTCTTTAAGCTCAATGACTACTTGATCTGAACACCCCGAGCCCGCATCGAAAACTTCCAGGGTATAGGTGCCTCTTCCTAAATTTGTCTGATCAGCCTGAGTAGGGTCCGTAATCGACGGGCCTGTCCAATTAAAAGAATAAGGGCCAAATCCACCTGTTACATTATTAATGTTAATGGCCCCATCAGAAGCCCCACAGGCAGTTATGTCGCTGACAACATAATCAACATTCAATTGGATTACTGAAGTGACAATACCATCTACGTCGACACTACAGTTATTAATATTGGCGATGGCAACACTAACCGAATCCTGATCGATCAAATCATTTTTAACAAAGATGTTACTGGCTCCATCTTGAGCTAAACTTCCATTCAAATAAAATTTATAATTAGAAAGTCCTGCCGGTGATGCCGTAAAAATGACCTGTTCACCAAAACATATGGCATTATCAGGATCTGAACTGGTTAAAACCGTATTTTGAGGTGGTGGGATTATCGAAATCGTGATGGAATCAATAGCGGAAATGCCACATCCCGGAACATCCTGATTAAAATAGAATGTAGTATCATTAACTGATGAAGTATTCAGCACTGGATTAAAAGAACTTGATGTAGCTAATAAATTGGTTGCATTTTTGTCGGAATACCAGTTTACTGTCGTACCCGCTGTTGCATCGGGAGTCACGGCAATTACCGGTGATGCGTCATCTATACATACAAAAACGGTGTCATCAGCCTTTGCCGGAGGCAATGGATAAGTATGCACATTTCCATTAATGACGGTTACATTGGCAATACATCCGCCTTGATCGGCTACTTCCAATTGCAATGGCGCTGAAGGACTTTCATCAATTGACACCGTGCCGTCGTTACAATTCAAATTAGCTGCAGTAAATTGAAGGTCAAACAGGGCCGTTCCGTCAAGTATGGTTGTGTCAAGACCGGAATTCGTCTGCCAGGAGAATGTCAACATCCCACTATTGGCTTGAGATATATTAAAGACCCCTTCCTTTAGTACATTATTTTCAATAGCATTGAAAGTTAAGTCCGAAGGGTCCCAGTTTAAGGTGAAATCTGTCCTGCTAAAATTTATAAAATCACTGACCCTGACCGGAACATTGACCTGATCACCGGGGAGTACATTCACATCATCTACCTGAAGTGTCACATCTCGTGCCGGTGTTACCGTAACGGTTGCTGAACCAGAGACCGATCCGGTACAACTGGCGTCTGAAATCGTAGTCAGGGTATATGTACTAGTAGTAGTTGGGCTAACATTTAAAATAAAAGGTGAACTGCTAAAGGAGACATTGAAAGTATTTACTCCATCAGAATAGGTTGCATTCCATGGACCTGTCCCTGTTGCTGAGATGGTCAAAGGCGCCGATGTACCCGGGCAGATTGTAGCGTCACCGGAAATCGATGCTGTAGGGAGATCAACTACAGAAATATAGTCTGTCTTGGTTTCTGTACTGTTATTAATACCATCTGTGATTTGTAATGATACCGTCTTTAATCCAGGTGTGGTATAGATGACTGAATGGGGGCCTGAAGAATTCGCTGTGGCGGGACTGGCATCTGCGCCAAAATCCCAATTGTAAGTGGCACTGCCACTTAAACCTGTCGACAGATCCGTAAATGTTACGGGCTCATTCAGACAAATTGTAGTCACATCAGAAGTAAAATCGACACTGAACGCACAATTTTGCAGGCTTATTCCCAGGTTGACCATACTTCCCAAACATCCTGAGGCAGATTGCTCTGTAACAGTTATAAAACCATTTTTATCATCAAAATCAACCATAATTGAATTGGTTCCTTGTCCGGAAACAATAGTAGCGCCAGTCGGCACGGTCCAGGTGTAATTAGAACCCGGCGTATTAGTTACACTATAGGCAATCCCAACTGAACCACAATCAGGTGTTGCATTTCCGGAAATCGCCGATGTAACCGGAACAGGATCAATAACCACATTGACAGGTTTTACCGGTGAACAAACCACTCCATTATCCAATTTAATATAATAAGTGCCGGAAAGATTTATGGCAGTAGGATTGGCTAAAGCCACACTTGCTGAAGCATCTTGCCAGTAGGTTAATGTGCCCGGATCACTGCCGGTGGTCACTGCCGGATCGGTTAGATCTATTGTACCCGGATCACATACCGGATTTGGATCATTAATAATCAAGGTTGGTCCGTCATTGACAATGATGGTCTTTGTTGCGATATCCGAGCAACTTCCAACTGAAACCTGATATGTGATGGTATTATTGCCAATATCCGCCTGCGCTGGATCAAATGTGCCATTTGAGGCATCTATGATCCCTTTTCCTGACCAAGTGCCGCCAGGCGTAACTGCAGTGAGATTAACCGGCGCATCGCTATCACAAAATGGCCCGGCTGCATTGATTGTGGCATCTGGTGGATCTCCCACCAAAATATATATGGTATCACTGGAGACGCAACTTCCCAATGAAACCGTATAAACAACCTGATGATTGCCCACCCCTTCCGAAGCAGGATCAAAAATATTCGAAGAACCCGTTCCATTGATAAACCAACTACCCCCGGAACTAGCTGCACTTAAATTCACTGCAGCATCATTGATACACAAAGAACCAATCGGTGTAATTGTAGGATCCGCTATAGGATTGATGGAATAAATAATTGTTGCCGTGTTTGTGCAAGAACCATCATCCACTAAAGCATAAAAATCATCCCCATTACTAACCATAACATTGGTCGGGTCTGCAACCGGATTCGATGGTCCCGCATCAGCGTACCATGTGATCATGGCACCCGCCCCGCCATCTACTGCAGTATTTAAAGTCGTGAGGTTTACTGTCGATGTTCCGGAACCTGGGGTATCTTCACATTCCACGGGTGTCTGATCATTGGCAACCGGTTGGCTATTGACTGTATAGGTAATGGTTGCCACATTCGTACATGTACCATCATCCACTAAAGCATAAAAATCATCCCCGCTATTGACCGTGACATTGGTAGGGTCTGCAACCGGATTCGATGGTCCTGCATCAGTATACCAAGTGATCGTGGCACCAACTCCACCATCAATGGCTGAATTCAGGGCCGTAAGATTTACTGTCGATGTTCCTGAACCCGGGGTATCTTCGCAAATAGTTGGTGTTTGGTCATTAGCAATTGCCTTGGGATTGACTGAAATATCTTGTTGGGTTGGGGTTCCTGCCATGCAACCGTTGACATCTTGATAATTTACCTCTACCCTGAAGGAAGGCCCTGCTCCGTCCCACTGAACTGATACTGTATTGTCTGTACTTGTTCCTCCACTTACGATCGTTCCACCTGTCACTGTCCAGATGTAGTTTGTCTGACTTGATTCCGTTGTATAAGTTTCCATGCTATTGAAGCATGTCGTTGTGCTGCCAGAAATGGTAGGTACCGGAAGTGGATTGATCGTTATGTCCTGTTGCGTTGGGCTGCCGGCCGTACACCCATTGGAATCTTCATAATTCACCGCTACACGATAGACTGGTCCCGCACCGTCCCATTGAATTGTCACCGTATTGTCTGAACCTGACCCTCCACCCACAATTGTGCCCCCTGTCACTGTCCACACGTAGTTCGTCTGACTTGATTCCGTGGTATAAATCTCCGTACCATTCTTGCATACCGTTAATGCTCCTGTAATCGTCGGAACCGGCAAGGGGTTTATGATGATATCTTGTTGTGCAGGATTAGCCGAAGAACATCCATTCAAATTAGAATACCCTACAGCTACCCTGTAGATCGGTCCGGCACCATCCCATTGTATCGTTATCGAATTGTCCGTATTTGTACCTCCAGCCATTATCGTCCCACCAGTCACTGTCCAGACATAATTTGCTTGACCTGATTCTGTTGTATAAATCTCTGTGCTGTTAAAACATGTTGATGCACTGCCACTTATCGTTGGTACTGGTAAATTATTAATTGTAATATCTTGTTGAGTAGGATTGGCCGAAGAACACCCATTGGTGTCAGAATAGCTCACAATTACTTGATAAACAGGTCCGGCACCATCCCATTGTACAGTTACCGTGTTATTGGTGTTTGTTCCTCCGCCAACTATCGTACCTCCTGTAATTGTCCAGGAATAATTTGTCATTCCTGATTCCGTTGTATAAATCTCCGTACCATTAAAACATGTCGATACATTGCCATTAATCGTTGGTACCGGCAATGGGTTGACCGTTATGTTTTCTTGCGTAGGGTTGCCGGCTATACAGCCATTTACATCTTCATAATTTACCGCTACCTGATAGGTTGGACCCGCTCCATCCCATAGTATGGTTATTGAATTGTCTGTACCTGTTCCTCCGCTAACTAATGTTCCACCGGTAAAGGTCCAGGCATAGTTGGTCTGACCTGCTTCAGTAGTATAGGTCTCTGTATTATTAAAACATGTCGATAGATTGCCACTTAAAGTTGGGACCGGTAGCGGATTGACTGTAATGTTTTGTTGAGTAGGATTGGCTGCCATGCACCCATTTGCATCTTCATAATTTATTGCTACCTGATAAGTTGGTCCGGCTCCATCCCACTGGACGGTAATTGTGTTGTCAGTGTTTGTTCCTCCGCTTACGATAGTACCACCGGCAATCGTCCATACATAATTTAACTGTGCCGCATCAGTCGTGTAAATTTCCGTACTATTGAAACAAACAGTAGCACTTCCATTTAAAGTTGGCACTGGCAGCGGATTAATTTGAATGGTTGGGTTGCCCGACATTATCTTGGCGCAATTTCCATTGTCCGCTTGAATGGAAATGATATCAGCATTGGCATAACTTCCATCAGGTAAAGTAATTGTCAATGCAGAACCATCGCCATTTTTTGTAATACCTGAAGAAGTCCCATTGAGGAAAATAGTATAAGAAATTCCATTTTCACTCCCATCCATGTTAATATTTAAATCTTCACCAGAACAAACTTCCGCAGGATCTGAATTTGTGATATTATAAATTATCGGCGCCCCCGGAACAACAATTCCTGTAATATCAATACTGCAACCTTTTGCATCAGTTATTGTAACATCATAAGAACCAGCATCAATTCCTGATGGATCTTCAGTATCACCAACAGGTGTTGGACCATTCCATGAAAATGAATAGGGAGTTGTTCCACCTGAAACATTTAAATCAATAACACCATCATTGCCATTGCAAGAAGGTGTAATTGAATTTACGGACCCGATAAGTTGTGTTGGTTGTTCAACAGTAATATCAACAGACTTTCTTTCACAAATAATTGTACCGCCGCCACTGGCACTGACCCTGACTTGATAATTCGTGCCAGGAGCAACAAAGTCATTCGCCGGTATTCCAAATGCATCAGCACCTTGTTGGTTAAGCGTCCCATTTCCAGACATAAAAGTTAAAGTAGGATCAGGAGAATTGACTATGCCCAAAGATGTGTACCCGAATCCCGGAGAAAAATAGAGTAATTCATAGGTGTAGGGCGACACTCCGGTAAGAACATCTACTTTGATTTGACCATCGTTCCCACCATAGCAACTTACATCGGTTTTATTAACATCAATGGTAAGACACTGGGCTTCTGCATTTGTCAGAAAAATTGTGCTCGCAATTAAAACTATAAAAAATCTTATAGACCAGTTCATACCTAGTTTTCTTTCAGGACGATGTTATCTAAGACCTTATTCGAGCAAAGGAATTCCTTTTCATCAAACTTCACCATGATTCTATAAATGAAGTCCGCTTCCAAATTTTCGAACTTAAATTCCTTTTCTCCTTTGCCTTTCTCTTCTTTAACAACCGTCATGGCAGACCCCTTGCAGGCAATCAGTTGAAGTGAATATTGTTTAGGAGAATTTACACGAACTTCAATCGAACCTGTTTTAGATGAGGCAGTAATTCTCGTAACTTTGATTAATTTAATGGAGCTTTCGCATTGCGAAAAAGAAATGTGATAAGAACCGATAAAAAAAAGTAGTAGTATAATTAGCCTCATAAAAAACAATACTTAGAATAAATGTTAATTCCAGATTATCATATATCGTAACCCACCAATAAAAATGCAATTCTGTCGAAAAATACCTAAAAACCAGAATATTATAATAATCCGAAGCAATTGATTCGATTGTATTGATCTTTGGTTATGTAATATTTAACAAATTGGTTGATTGAAAAACACACAATCAACCTTTATTTAAAAGTCCGTTTGCTCAAATTCTATATAATCATTCCAAAAATAAAATTATAAAGCAATATATCAAAACTGGAATAACATACATAATAAATTGAAAAACAGATTTTTATCTGTTTTTAGTTAAAATTTACTTTAAATCATGAATTAAAAATGCGTCAAAAAAAACCTTTGTACATTTTTCTTGGTTTTTTGACCTAATTTCAGAATGAAAAACGACCCTTAAAATCGATGAGTTCTTCCTTAATGCTTCTGACGTTAAAAAAATCCACATAGTCCCTGAGATGCGATTCAGGCGAAACTTTCATTTGCCTCAGATTCAGGTGCTGGTTGGAAAAGGTAAATTCTAAATCGGGATAAATCGATTTTAGTGCATCAACAATGTCAAGGACCTGAAGATTCCGGTCTACCACATTGTAAATTCCGGACGGTGTTTCTTTAAAGAGCAATTTGATGAGCAGTTCAATGAGCACATTTACATGGATGAATGCGCGGTACTGTTTGCCATTTCCATGAATCTGAATACGCCCATTGAAATTGGCGTCGAACATGAATTTGTTGATCACGGCATCGAATCGCATGCTGCGACTAAAGCCATAAACATTGGCACAACGTAAAATATAAGCTTTATTTGTCTTCAATAGTCGCCTTACATGCTCTTCACCCCTCAATTTCGAAATTCCATAAAAAGTCTGGGGATTTGGCGGTGTATCTTCATGAATAAATCCTTCAGAAGAACCATATACCGAGGTACTGCTGGTATAAATGAATTTTTCCACATTGCTTTCTTCCACAGCCGCCACCAATTCTGCAGTTCCCCAATGATTCACCTGTTCATGAAAATCGGCATCGACGCTGGCAAATGGAGTGGTGACACGCGCGGCAAGGTGATATACTACATCGACATCCTGCAGTAACTTTCTAAGTTTCCGTAAATCAAGAATGTCACCATAAACAAAATTAATTTTCCCGGCATTGGGAAACCGATTGCCTAAAAACAGGTTGAAATTCTTTCTGCTCAGATTATCATAAATTATTATTTGATCAATTCCCTGGTGTTTGAGGAGATTTTTGGTGAGTACGGTTCCAATGTATCCTGCCCCACCGGTAATTAATATTCTCATCTTATTTACTTACCAAATCTGTTTGTAATCCACATTCGGTTTTTTTCAACCCATACCAACGCGCCTCTCTTTCCTGCATTTCAAGATCCAATTTTCTGGTGCAAGGTTCACATCCAATGCTGAAGTATCCTTTAGCTTCCAGGGGGTGTTCGGGCAGGTTATATTTTTTCCTGTATTCATGAATTCTTTTCGGAGACCAGCCTAAAAGTGGATGGAACCGAATCACTCCATGGGGAGCGTGTTGTTCCGTCTGCAATGTACTGCGAAAATTACTTTGATCCGCTCGAATACCGTTAATCCAAACATCATATTCCAATAGTATGCGTTCCATGGGCTGTGTTTTGTTCAGAAAACAACAATAATCGGGATCAGAATTAAAAAGCAATTTACCATCCGGTCCCATTTGTCTGATTTTTGGCGTTTCCGGGCGGAGGTCAATGAGTTTTAAGCCCAGCATTTCTACAACCTCATTTCTGAATTCCAAGGTCTCTGAAAAGTGATAACCGGTATTCAGGAAAACGACTGGTATATCCGGATTTATATTGTGAATGATGTGAAGCAACGGAATGCTATGCGTTTGGAAGGATGAGCTCACAAATAATTTCTTACCTTCCCCTTGATAGGCCTCAATCTTGAGCTTTATTTCTTGAATTTCCAATGCAAAAAATATTGGTATAACCCCGCAAATATAGATAAAATTCCAGCGACCCAAAATATATAGGAAAATATCATCGTTGTGAACTGCTAACTTTCATACGTTTACTTACAACAAATCGCATCCATACCCGAATTATAATTGATGATGATTCTAAAGAGTAAAAATGTATGCAGAGACCAGGTTTTATGCATTTAGAATCTATCAATTATAAATAACCATACTCCTCATCTCGGATTGTAGCAGCTTATTGTTTATTTTAGCTGCTCCAGTATTTGTAGTCCACAATCAATTACGGATCTTGCTGGTAAAATCTGTATTGAAAGTCTTTTTGTCTCAATAAATTTCAAAGTTCAACAACAAACGATATTGAATTGCAATAATAATCGATAATTTACCAGAATATGGAGTTAACCGGACATCATTTTGTCGCTGTATTTGGCGGTTCCGTCGCCGGATCTGAAGCTGCTTACCATTTGGCACAACGGGGTTTCAGGGTCGTGGTCTTTGATCAAAACTTTCTTCCATACGGTAAAATTGAAGACGGCCTTCCAAAATGGCACGCCAAACTTCGAGATAAAGAGGAATCTCTTATTGATGAAAAACTGAATCAGCCCAATATCCGTTATGTGCCGGGAGTGAAGCTTGGCCGTGACATCAATTTTGAAGACTTGATCAAAAACTGGGGTTTTTCAGCAGTTCTCATTGCCACTGGCGCCTGGAATGACCGATCCTTGCCAATTCCAAATATTAACCAGTTCATAAACCGGGGCTTGGTATATCAAAATCCTTTGGTCTACTGGTTCAATCATTATCATGAACCTGGTTATCAAGGTATTCATTACCAAATTCCAGATAATGCGCTGATTATAGGCGGAGGTCTGGCCTCACTGGATATTGTTAAAATCGTAATGATCGAAACGGTAGGCAAGGCGCTCACTGAACGGGGAATTGATGCCAATATGTTCAAACTGGAACGCAGCATTGCCAAAGTTCTGGAAACAAATGGTCTGACCCTGCATGATCTGGGATTAAAAGGATGTACCTTAATTTATCGAAGAAGGGGTAAGGATATGCCATTGTCCTCTTTTCCTAAAAATACGCCCGAACAATTGCTCAAAGCCGAATTGGTCAACAGCAAAATCCTGGATAATTTCCAGTCGAAATACTTGTTTCAATTCATGCCTTGTAGCCTGCCATTTGACAAAATTGTTGAAAATGATCAATTGAAAGGTCTCATCTTTAAAAAGACCAGAATCGTTGACGGCGTAGTGAAGCCAACAGATGAAACATTTGAATTTAAAACTGATTTGGTGATTTCTTCAATTGGCAGTATTCCCGAACAAATACCAGGTTTGCCTACCCTCGGTCCACTATTCAAAATAGTCAATGAAAAAAGCTGCCAGATCGATGGTTTTGAAAATGTGTTTGCCGTCGGTAACGCCGTGACCGGCCGTGGAAACATTAAAGAATCTCTGGAACATGGCAAGGAAACCGTTGTTGAGATCATGGATCATCATCTGGAATGGGGAGAAACAGATTTTCAGAAGTGGTTGCGCAGTACCGAGGCATCCATTTCAGAACAAGTCGGAAGCATCGCCCAGCAAATCTCCCAACGCAAATTTTTATCGAATGAGGTCATCACATCAATTCTCAATAAAACAGAAACATTACAAAAAAAAGTAGGCTATAAAGGCGATTACACTGCATGGATAAAAGAAAAAATACCAGCAAGATACGAACAAGTTATTAGTAGTGAATGATAAAAACCGGACACAATCAATTATCATTCATTTCTTTAATCTTTGCATAAAACGCTGGGTATTAATAATGTATCGCACATGTGTGCCATGGCCAACGTCCCCATCTTCATCGGATGTACGCACTTTAAACACTATTTTGCGTCCATCAACCTCAGTGACTTCACAATCACAAAAGATCTTTTTCCCTATTGCGGTTGGTTTAACGTGAAAAACATGGATCTCGACTCCAACCGAATTTTCACCATCGGCCAGTAACGGCTGGATTATAGTACTGGCTGCCTTTTCCATCAGGGCGATCATCGACGGTGTGCTATATACTTCAATTAGTCCGGAGCCTACAGCGGCAGCAGTTTTTTCCGGGGTGACCACCTCTTCAGTTTTTCCTTTCAGCCCTACGGAAATAATGTTTTTTTCCATTGTACTGATTCTTTGGTTATATCACGAAATAATGGCATTTGTTCCAGCAATTAAATATTTCTTGTGAATTTATTTATTGCTGGCAGGATCATATTCAATTTGAACGGCCTATGCATCATAAAAACAGTGAATAATTCATGGACTCTATAATTTAATCCTATATTTGCGGTTATGCTATCGCACATCAGACGATATGTAGCCGTCATACTTCTGCTCATTTTTGTTTTCCCTTACGTTTTAAAGGGCATCCATGAACTTGAGCACCGGCATATCCTTCAGTGCAATTCCGTTAAACCACACCTCCATCTACTCCAACATGATTGTCCCATCTGCCATTTCAATCTGTATTCCAATCTGCTAATCGAACGCCCTTTTGACACAGAGATAACCATTGTCTTTTCAGAAAACAATTTACCATTTTTTGAACACTCCTTTGTTCGGGGCGATCTTGAACATCTTCCTCCCAGAGCTCCTCCATGTTCATAGAATGATCATTTGATCTTTCAAATTCATTTCTTCTAAATACCCGATGGACCTTACTTAATTTCAGGCCTATGGGTTAGTACATTATCAACGCATTGATTGAAACATACCATGAAAACAATTATCGCATTCTACATATTAACCATACTATCATACTCATCGCTCAGGGCACAGAATACTTTATCCGGAACCATAACGGATAAAGATGCCAAAAATCCATTGTTCGGCGCCACCATATATCTCCCTGATCTAAAAAGAGGTGCGGCTACTGATGAAAATGGCGCTTATAAAGTGAACAACCTGCCCAGTGGGAATTTTCTGGTTGAAATAAGCTATATAGGATACAATACTAAAGTCCAAAAAATAAATATTAATGGAGAAACCAAATTGGATATGGCACTGGAAGAATCGGCTGTTGAAACCCAAACGGTGGTTATTACAGGGGTATCTTCGGCCACAGAACACATCCGGGATCCTATTCCCTCCGACGTTGTCAGTAAAAAAGATCTGTATGAAATCTCATCTACCAATGTAGTAGATGCCATTTCGAAAGAGCCGGGCGTTTCACAAATTACCACCGGCGCTGCGATTTCAAAGCCGGTGATCCGCGGCCTGGGTTTTAACCGTATTTTGGTACTGAAAGACGGGGTAAGACAAGAGGGTCAACAATGGGGAGAGGAGCATGGAATCGAGATCGACGAATATTCGATAGGACGCACGGAAATTATAAAAGGACCGGGCAGCTTAATGTACGGCTCGGACGCGCTCGGTGGTGTTGTCAATTTTCTTTCTCCCTTACCACCGGCAGAGGGTCATATTGAAAGTAATTTTATTTCCAACTACCAGACGAACAACCATTTGTTTGGCTGGTCTTTTATGAATTCCGGCAATCTCAACGGCATCAATTGGCTGGCCAGAATTAGTCAGAAAAACGCCGGCAACTATACCAATGCGTATGACGGACGTGTTTTCAATTCGGGTTTTAATGAATTAAATTTTGATGGTTCAGTTGGCGTAAACAAACCCTGGGGTTATTCCCATCTCAACTTAAGTAGTTTTAACCAGAAGCTGGGTCTCGTTGAAGGGAACCGTGACAATTTTGGAAGATTCACCAGACCAATTGCCACCAACGATTCAACCATTGAAGACCAAACGGTCAGCAATGAAGATCTTAAAGGTTACCGGATCGATGTTCCTTATCAAACCATCCACCATTTCCGGGTGAGTTCCGACAACAATCTTTACTTCGGTCAGTCGCATCTTTCTGTCAACCTGGGATTTCAACAAAATTTGCGCAGGGAATTTGGTGATCCGGCGGTACCTGATGAAGCTCAACTCTATTTTCATCTCAACACCTACAGTTATGATCTCAAATATGATCTGCCCGATTTCCACGGATGGGAGACCACCTGGGGACTCAATGGCATGTACCAAATCAATGAAAATAAAGGCATTGAATTTCTTATACCAGCCTATGATATCTTCGATGCGGGTACATTTTTGTTTACACAAAAAAACTTTGACAAAGTGCTCATTAGCGGTGGTCTGCGATATGATTCCCGTAAAATTAATTCCAAATCGCTTTTCCTCGATAGCATGGGTCGACCGACTACAAGTGAAGGTCAAACCAGTGAAATAAAGTTCCAGGGTTTTCAGAATACCTTTACCAATGTCAGCGGAAGCCTTGGGATGAGTTATTCACCAAGTTCCAAAGTGACGTTCAAAACCAACATTGCCCGTGGTTTTCGTGCCCCGAATATTGCAGAGCTCGGATCCAATGGCGCTCATGAAGGAACATTTCGCTACGAAATCGGAAATTCCAATCTGAAACCAGAGACATCATTGCAGACCGATCTGGGTTTTCTGTATAATTCCAAACATGTTTCCATCCAGCTCGGCGCATTCAATAATTCGATTGATAATTTCATCTTCAGTCAGAAATTGACCAATACGAGTGGCGGGGATTCTATTATAACAGATGAATTGGGGGATGCATTTTCTGCTTTTCAGTTTGTGCAAGGCAAATCAGAACTTTATGGTGGAGAAGCAAGTATTGATATCCACCCTCATCCAATCGATTGGTTGCATTTCGAAAATTCTTTTTCATTTGTCCGCGGTATCCAACTCAATCAACCGGATTCCATGCGAAATTTACCCTACATACCAGCACCTCGATTGAGATCCGAAATAAAAACCGATTTTAAAAAAGTTGGTACCCTTTTCCGAAATGGTTTCGCAAAATTCGGGATTGAATATCATTTCAGACAAAATCATTTTTATGAAGCATTCAACACAGAAACCGCCACGCCTGACTATTTGCTGCTAAATGCTGCCTTGGGAGGCGATGTGGTCAATAAACATGGAAATACGTTGTTCTCCATATTTTTAATCGGTAATAATCTGTTGGACAAAGCCTATCAAAACCATCTAAGTCGCTTGAAATACGGGCCTGAAAATCCGGAAACCGGAAGAATGGGCGTTTTTAATATGGGGAGAAATTTTAGTGTGAAACTGGTTGTCCCGATTACACTGAAACAATAATATCATCGAATTTCCAGATATAAAAAGCACCTTCTGGCCAGAAGGTGCTTTTTCTGAAATTCTGTCAATTAAATGGCCCTGCCACCACGCTCTTCCGTTCTGATGCGAATGCATTCTTCAAGGGGCGTGATAAATATTTTTCCATCACCAACTTCACCGGTAGGCGATGATTTTGCGGCTTTTAGGATTGTATCCACGGTCACATCCACAAATTCATCATTTACTGCAATCTCCAATCTTGTTTTCGGGATTAGGCTGGGGACCACCTTTTTACCCCGATAGATTTCTTCACTGATTTGTTGTCCATGTCCTGATACCATGCTCACCGTTATTCTGGTGATATCTGCTTCAATCAATGCCTCACGCACTGCATCCAACTGTGTCTGTCTTATTATTGCTGTTATAAGTTTCATGATTTTAAAAAATTTAGATTAATTAGGATTTAGCATACCATATCCGTGTTCACCATGATAGGCGCTGTCCAGACCAGCCATCTCCGATTCTGTCGATGATTTCATGCCGAATATTTTATCAACAATTAAGATGATGATAAAGGTTACTGATGCGGCATAAACCACGGCAATTCCCACGGCTGTAGCTTGCACGCCAAACTGGCGCCAAACTGTCCAACTGCCACCAATGGCTTCAGAAGCTCCATCCATCCAGCTTTTCCGGATAAAAAAAGTCAATAACAAAGCGCCGACAACCCCACCTACACCATGAACACCAAAAGCATCGAGGCTGTCATCATAGCCCAATTTATTTTTGAGGAGAATGGCATAATAGCATATGAATGACGCCAAAATACCCAGCGCCAATGCTCCATAGGGTTGAACAACGCCAGCAGCCGGCGTTATGGCAACCAATCCGGCCAGAATACCACTTACAAAACCCAACGCTGTAGCTTTGCCCTGATGAATTCCTTCGATAACAATCCAGGTTAAAGCACCGGCTGCCGCTGCCACCTGGGTAGCAGTAAGCGCCTGGGCAGTACTTAACCCCGAAGACACGCTGCTTCCGGCATTAAACCCAAACCATCCAACCCAAAGCAGGCCACCACCAATCATCGTCATCACCAGGTTACTTGGCGGCATTTCCGTTAAGGGATAACCTCTTCTGGCACCCAGATAAATGGCCGCAACTAACCCACTAACACCGGCAGAAATATGTACCACAGTACCGCCGGCAAAATCTATTGCCCCATTGGCACCCAAATTATATAAGAAACCATCTTGTGCCCATACCCAATGGCATAACGGATTATAGACAACCAATCCCCAAATACCAATAAATATGCAATACGCCTTAAAATTCACCCGTTCTGCAAAAGCTCCGGCAATCAACGCCGGAGTGATGATCGCGAATTTTCCCTGAAACATGGAGAATACATATTCCGGAACACCAGCAGACAATACAGAAGTATCGATACCCTTCAATAGAAAATAATCCCAATTCCAGCCAAACCATCCTCCCAGCACATTGGAGCCAAAACACATACTGTAACCAACAATGACCCACAATACGCTCATGATGCCCATGGCCGCGAAACTGTGCATCATGGTACCCAGCACATTTTTTGTGCGAACAAGGCCCCCATAGAACATCGCCAGACCCGGAATCATCAGCAACACCAGCGCTGTGGAGGTGAGCATCCAGGCTGTCGCTCCGGTGTCAACATGATTTCCATCATCGGCAAATGCACTTCTGGTACATAACACGATGAAAAATCCGAAAAGTAAAATTTTACGCCACTTCTGTTTATTCATTTTGTTTGATCAGTTAAATTTTTGAAAAATAGAAAAACTATACCCCTTGAACACAATTAGTTATGATTTTAACGACAAATCTACTACATTTTTGTAATGTGGCATCATTTTGAACATTATTTAACCCTATTTACATCAAAATTTACATTCTTGATGAAATGA
Source organism: uncultured Cytophagales bacterium (assembly GCA_963711495.1). Taxonomy (GTDB): domain Bacteria; phylum Bacteroidota; class Bacteroidia; order Cytophagales; family Cyclobacteriaceae; genus CAVQEK01. Next base: position 1,586,490 of record CAVQEK010000004.1, on the reverse strand, counting down.
TGGCCATTTTTGTTGGTACATTTAGAAATATTGTAAAAAAACAGAATGAAATTACCTCATCATTTTATCCTTTGAAATATTTCGCGGATTTATCCATATTTTATCAATGATCATTATTGAATCGAAACATTTTTTATAATTATATGCTGCTGGGTTATTCCTGATTGAATATTAGATAAGTTCAATTTTTTAATCTTTTGAGCATTGCAAATTATTGATACATTGAAGGGTGATTTCAACCACTCATCAAAAGCAACTTGACCTTGTGCAAGTCAAATTTTATCTTGGATCAAAAGATATTTACCATGAATAATCTGAAATACGTATGCCCAAAATGTGGCGGAAAGGAATATGAAATCGATGAATTTCGTGCCACCGGTGGATTCTGGACCAAGATTTTCGATATACAAAACAAACACTTCACTACGATCTCCTGTAAAAAGTGTTCTTACACAGAGATATACAAAACTAAAAGTAATAACCTTGAAAATGTCTTCGATTTCTTAACCAATTGACCGGGATCCTTTTGCTTCAACAGACCATGTTACCTGCCATCAAGTATTAATCAGGTTTTGCTTCGAAGTATATCAAATCGTTCATAAATAATCAAAATCTCCAGTGACAACCATGAAATTTTTACAGCTTGCTCATATCAGAAGCCAGTCCTGGCCTTTTATTTTTTTTTTATCATTGTCTGTTATACTGCTGCATTTATATACCAATGCATTTGCCGGTTATGGCATATTCCGAGATGAGTTCTACTACCTCGCATGTACCAATCACTTGGATATTGGTTATGTAGATCAACCACCATTGTCCATTTGGATATTGGCTGCATTTAAAAGTTTATTTGGCGATTCACTTTTTGCCATCCGATTAATTCCAGCTATTTGCTCGGGAATCACGGTACTTTTCACAGGCATGATCACTCAAACACTTGGCGGCAATAAAAAAGCAATAGTATTGGCTTGCCTGGCCGCTGTGGTTTCTTTAATAAATCTGGGTTATACCGCCATTTACAGCATGAATGCCATCGACATGGTACTTTGGCCGCTGGCACTCTATTTTATGGTTCGGTTGGTTAAAGAGCAGAAACCTTCTTTTTGGATTTATATTGGCATCGTACTGGGGATCAGTTTATTGAATAAAATTGGCGCACTGTTTCTTGGCGCAGGCTTTTTTGCGGCACTCTTATTCTCCAAAGAGCGAAAGTGGTTTCTGACACCCTGGCCATATTTATGCGGCCTAATCAGTCTGGTTATCTTTTCCCCTTACATTTACTGGAATATCCAGCACGATTGGGCACATTTAGAATTCATCCACAATGCAAGTACCAGTAAATATTCCAGGCTTTCTCCCATTTCTTTTTTGACCGGCCAATTGCTCATCAATAATCCTTTGAACATACCAATTTGGATTTGTGGGATTATTTACGTGTTCAATCAAAAACACAACCGTGCTTATCGTTTTATTTTCATTGTTTTTTTGGTGGTTGCTGTAATTTTAGCTTTAAATGGAACCAGCAAGTCCGAGTATTTAGCACCAGCTTTTTCGGTCCTGTTCATCGGCGGGGGTTTAATGATTGAACATTTGGCCACACGTAAATCCTGGTATTATTATACAATGGTGATTGTTATGGTCCTTGGTATTCCACTTATTCCCCTGGCATTACCCATTCTTCCTGTTCGGGAATATATCGATTATGCAAAAATATTGGGTGTGCAACCGACAACATCCGAAAATAAAGTGTTGAGTGACTTGCCACAATTTTATGCGGATATGTTTGGTTGGGAATCAAAAGTTGAAGCCTTAGCCAAAGTATATCATTCACTTTCTCCGGAACAGCAAAATCAGTGTGTCATATTTGGGAACAACTATGGAGAATGTGGTGCAGTGGATTACTATGCTAAAAAATATGACATACCCACAAGCATTGGTGGCCACAATAACTACTGGCTTTGGGGACCTGGTAAAAATAGTGCTGAACTTGTTTTAACCTTAGGTCATGAAATTGGTGATAAGGCGGAATTATTCGAAAAAGTAGAAGATATGGGCATTGTCACCTGTGACCATTGCATGCCCTATGAAAACAACCTTCATATTTACCTTTGCTATCACTTGAAAATACCCTTAAAAGAGCTTTGGCCTAAAGTTAAAAATTACAGCTAATCTGTATTTTCGAATCAACGTTGTCCGGCAAGCTGCACGTATTTGGAAAAGCCCAACGGGGCTTAATTTTTCCATTTATGCAATTTTGTCGACGACAGGCACAAGTTGTTTTTGTTTTTTGGGCTTTTTGAGGGCCAAAAAATTCCCCGTCAGAATGAGCAAAATGCCCAAAAATGCCGTCAAAGTCCATTGATACCCTTCAAAAAATGTCGAAATCACCAGGGCAATCAGTGGCATCACCAGCGAAACATATCCAGCTTTGTCAGGACCGATATTGCCCAGCAATTTTAAGTATGCCCCAAAGGCAAACACCGAACCGAACAGCGCCAGGTACAGCAATGAAATAACGTAAGCCGCACGCTGGTCAAATATTAATTCTTTGCCACTCAATATGGCTACAGCCATCACCAGCATACTACCGTACAACATGCCAAAAGCATTGGTTTGGACTACCGGCATTTTACGTTTCTGATTAAAGGCAGAAATTATATTACCGGAAGATGCCAAAACTACCGAGCCAACAGCCAGTAAAAATCCAATAAAACTATTGTTGGAAAGATCAAAACTTAAAAGCTCGTGGTGGAAGATCAAAACCATGCCAGTCATGCCGACCAGTGCTCCAATAACCACTTTCAATCTAAGCGGAGCCCTTAAAATGATTGAATTCAGAAAAATATTCATGAAGATCAAGCCGGAAAATATCACGGCCACCAGGCCACTTGTCAGCCTTTCTTCCGCCAGGTATACCAACCAATAATTTAATCCAAACAAGCAGGTACCCAGTAATATCAGTGAAAGATGACCTCGAAAACTGAAGCGGAGCTTTAGGCCCGAAAAATAACTATATATAAACAGAATAATACTGGCCAGCAAAAAGCGATAGCCGACAGAAAGCAATGGATCTGTCTCACCGATTTGAAATTTGATGGCAAACCAGGTCGAACCCCAGATAAGGGCAGGAATGCTAAACAAAAAGATATTAGTCCATTTCATTTGAAAATTACTTTAGCACATCAGTTTCATTTGCATGTCGTAGCAATGGCGAAGTCATATTAATCTCATAATGACATTTCTCATACGCTATATTTGACTTTAATGCAAATTATATCCTGAAAGTTACATTTTTTTCAATCCACCTGTAAAATTAAATATTGAATGCTATCCCCATTTTGAGTTGCCACCTTGGTAATATCCAAATTTCCATCTTTGATTTATTCAGTGTTAAGCAGGCTTTAAGTAATTTTTAATTAAAATTTTATTATTATTAGTATTCAATAATTATTTTGCGTGTCCATTTTTAATTCCTGCTTCATGGAGCTGGCAGAAAAAATTCATCGGTGTATCTTCGGTATGTGTCTGGCACACGAATTATTGGATTATTATAATCAGGTCGATGATATTGATACCCTGAAAACTATTTACGAATATATCTACGAAAAATACGATTATAGTCCTCACGAGCTACTATCTGACAAATTAAATGTGAATGAACTTTACGCCTTGTCTTCCACTGAAAAATTCATCAGGAAACCAACGCTTAAAAATAAGGAGGAAAGAGACCGGTTTTATCTCGATATTGGTTACAAGATGCCTGCCAAAGTCAAAAAAAAGACTTATAAGTTATAGAGACAATTCAATATTTTCCAGGTATGGGGCCAGTCGTTCAATACTCATAAACCCCCTAACATGCAACAGTTCATTGGTTTCCGGCCGATAAAAAACCTCCACATAGTAATAATCAACCCAATGTAACTTCACGTGCATGCATTTGCAGTCCCGCGAAGCAAGATAAGTCCCATTGCTTATGGCATAAAGCGATTTGAGTCTCGTTGGCAATAAATTAAAATCGAGAAAGGTCATATTAAAATAGATTTTTCAGACCAAATGATTCAAATTCCTTTTAGTATCATCTCACTGACAGATTCCATAATGCCTATAATTTTTAAATCGCTCCAGCGACAAGCCTTGCCCTCTTGTGTATCAAAAGAATCCAAAGCTTAATATACCGGGCAATATATGGCAGGCATTACTATACTTTTATGTTCGCGACTGTTTGAATAGCTAATATCAAATATCATCGAGTGAACTCCAAACATTCGTGCCGGTGATTGTAATCTATTTACAAAACTTCACAAAGCGTTCTTTTTAAGGTGATAATTGAGCAAAATTTATTTCTGATAAAATCAAAAAGAGAAGGCTTGAATGATCCATAATCGGAAGTGTTGTGGTGGTAAACCTTCAAATCGAGGAGAATTTAACATTTTTTAACAATAATTAACACGTTTCACGCATTGCCCCAGGCGTTTGGCAGTTGATATTTAGAACCCTGCATGTTAACATTGCAGCGCACTTATAAATCCATAGTGAAACCATGTCGATATTAGTTGAAAATCTGACCAAAGTTTACGGCGATCAAAAAGCCGTTGATGATATCTCTTTTGAAGTTCAGACCGGTGAGGTGGTTGGCTTTCTTGGTCCCAATGGAGCCGGCAAAAGCACCACCATGAAAATGATTACCTGTTATATGGCTCCCACGGCTGGTAAGATCTCCCTCGAAGGACTTGAAGTTGATAAAGATCCCGAAGAGATCAAGAAAAAAATTGGTTATCTGCCGGAGAATAATCCGCTCTATACTGATATGGGGATCATCGATTATCTTGAATTTTGTGCAGAAATCCAGGGTCTGGAAAAACAAGGCCTTTCCAAACGCATTCATGAAATGGTTGATATGTGTGGCTTGAACCAGGAACGCTATAAAAAAATAGGTGAATTGTCCAAAGGGTACAGGCAACGGGTAGGTCTGGCACAAGCCATGATCCATGATCCGGAAGTGCTGATCCTCGATGAACCTACCACCGGGCTCGACCCCAATCAGATTGTGGAAATCAGAAAATTGATCAAGGAACTGGGCAAAGAAAAAACCGTCATACTCAGTTCGCATATTTTGTCAGAAGTTGAAGCTACCTGCGACCGCATTCTCATCATCAACAAAGGGAAAATCGTGGCCGATGGGACATCCGAAACCTTGCGAAAACAAGCACGTGGCCAGGAACTGATCAAAGTCCAGATAGAAGACAGCAATGGTGCTGACATCAAAAAAGCGCTGCTCGGACTTGCCTCGGTAGAATCGGTAAAACTTTTGGAAGAAAAAGAAAATTACTACCTGGTACAGAGTAAACCGGACCTTGTCTCCAGAAAAGAGGTTTTTGACCTGTGTGTCAAAAACAAATGGTATTTAATGGAAATGACAGGCATAGAAACCAGGCTGGAAGATGTATTCCGGGAAGTGACCAACTAAATCGCATCATAATTTAAAATAAGTATAATGAGAAGTATTTGGGTAATTACAAAAAGAGAACTCACCTCGTATTTCGATTCACTGATCGCTTATGTGATGATTATCATCTTTCTGGGCCTCAGTGGTTTTTTTACGTGGGTCTCCGGAAACAATGTATTTCTGATCGGTCAAGCCGATTTGCAGGTGTTTTTCGGGATCAGTTATTGGACATTATTCTTCTTTATTCCGGCGATAACCATGCGCACACTTGCCGAAGAAAATAAATCCGGAACGATCGAGTTACTCAGCACCAAGGCGGTTTCCGATTGGCAAATTGTCGTTGGTAAATTTTTGTCATGTATGTTGTTGATTGCCATAGCCCTGCTGTGTACCATTCCGTATTACATTACCATCACTCGACTTGGTAATGTAGATCACGGGGCCGTGATCGGAGGGTACTTTGGTTTGTTGCTGATGAGTGCCATGTATATCAGTATCGGAATATTTTCCAGCAGCCTTACCAACAACCAGATTGTGGCCTTCTTAACGGCACTGTTTATTGGAATTTTCTTTCATATTTTATTTCAGTTGATGTCTTCAGGGTCCACAGGCATCATTGGTTCTGTACTCGACTACCTGAGTGTAAGAACCCATTTTGAATCCCTGTCGAGGGGTGTTGTAGACACCAGGGATCTCATCTATTTTGGATCAATTATATTAATTGGGCTGGTATCGTCACAGACCATGCTCTCAAAAAGAAACTGGCACGATTAAGCAATTAAAAATCATATAGCATGAAAAAAAGCAAGGTCATTTCCCAGCTGTTGATTTTCGTGGGAATTTTGGTAGTGGTAAACCTGATTTCAGAGAAGTTATTTTTCAGGCTGGACTTCACTGCGGACAAAGAGTATACCCTGAGTCAGGCTACAAAAAAGATCATAAAGAATATCGACAATGTGGTGACAGTCACGGCCTATTTTACCAAAGACCTGCCACCTCAGTTGCAGAAAAACAAAAAAGATTTCGAAGATCTGCTGATCGAATATGAGAACCGCTCCGGAGGCAATATTGTATACGATTTTGTCAATCCCAACAAGGACCAGCAAAGCGAACAGGAAGCACAGCAAAAGGGCATCAGTCCGGTCATGGTAAATGTCACCCAAAAGGACCAGGTTCAGCAATTGCGGGCATATATGGGCGCAGTGCTGCAGATGGGCGAGAAAACAGAGGTTATCCCGATGATCCAGCCGGGTTCCTCCATGGAATATGCACTCACGACGGCTATAAAAAAACTATCCGTTACTGACAAACCGAAAGTCGCTTTTCTCCAGGGGCAGGGGGAGCCGCCAATGAATGCTTCACCCCAATTGGCACAACAACTTTCTGTGCTTTACAGCCCGGAACATTATACAATTACAGACACTTCCAATATTCCGATCACTTATAAAGCCATCGCTATTATTGATCCTAAAGACACTTTTCCTCAACGATATCTGGCTAAGCTCGACGCTTACCTCAATCAGGGAGGAAGTATTTTTCTGGCTTACAGCAATCTTCAATCGAATCTCAATTCACAGTACCTTCAGGCAAATCCTGACATTGGTTTAAAAAAATGGTTGGCGGCGAAAGGTATTACCATCAACGATCAATATGTGATCGATGCTTCATGTGGATCAGTAAGTGTTCGACAAGGAAATATTCCCATTCCTTTCCAGATCCAGTTCCCTTATTTCCCGATTATCTCTGAATTTGCAGATCATCCTGCGGTGAAAGGTCTTGAATCGGTTTTTCTTCCTTTCGTTAGTCCTATCACCTATTCACCGGTTGATTCTGCTGAAAAGATCCAGCCTCTTGCTTTTTCTTCGGATAAATCAGGTCTGGTGAGCGCTCCGACATATATCGACATCAACAAAAGGTGGCAGGAAAGTGATTTTAATAGTCCAAAACAAGTTGTCGCCGTGGCAGTTACAGGCCCAATCGCGGGATCGGGCAATGCCAAAATGGTGATCATTACCAATGGAACCTTTGCAGTCAATGGACAAGGCCAGCAGCAGCAGCAACTCAATGAAGACAATGTAAATCTTGTTTCCAATGCGATCGACTGGCTCTCCGACGATACCGGTTTAATAGACCTGCGAACCAAGGGTGTTACGTCAAGACCACTCAAGCAAATCGACGACACCAAGCGCAACTTATACAAATGGGGGAATGTGGTTTTTCCCATTTTGCTAATCCTGTTCATTGCTTTTATCAGGCGTCAACGATATCTGAAAAAACGTCAGCGCTGGATACAGGGCAATTATTAATATTGTTTGACATAAAAATATTGCAGAATAGATCATGTTGAAAAAAATCTCAAGTATACAACTTCTGGGAATACTGGTGGCACTGGGACTCGTTTATTTTGCCATGCGATATTTTGGCGGACATACACGGAGCAATGCACTCGATGTTAATCTGGCAAACATAGACACCGCCAAAGTATCAAAAATCCAGATCGAAGGAAAAGGTAAATCCCTGGAACTGACTAAAGAAGGTGGCGAATGGAAGGTGGGACTTGGTCAGGGTAAATTTGTTCCCGCCGAAAAACGCAGTGTGCAGTCTACGATCAATACGTTACTAAGAATTAAACCTTCCAGACTCGCTGCCAGAGATAAATCTAAATGGAAGGAATACCAGGTAGATTCCACGGGCACCCGGATCCAGATCTTCGAAGGCAATGACAATACAATGGATCTGGTTATTGGTAAGTTTGGCGTACAAAATCAACGAAGTTACTATACTTATGTGCGGCCTTATAATAATAATAATGTTTATGCCATCGATAATTTCATGGGCATATCATTTGGCACCGATCCCAAAGATTACAGAAATAAGCAACTGCTGTCACTCACAACCGATTCAATTGCCCAAATCAAATTTGATTATCCTGCAGATAGCGCCTTTTCATTGGTCCGGAACGACTCTGTTTGGGAAATCAATAATTCACGGACCGATTCTGCCAGCACCGTTAAATATTTAAATAATATCCGGTATGTCAACAATAGTGATTTTGTGGATGATATAGCCCCTGCGGCGTTGGGTAATCCCGTGCTGACGGTTACCATTGATGAGAAAAGTAAGGGAACTGTGACAATTAAAGCGTATCAAAATCCGATACATCACTGGATCATCAATTCATCATTGAATCCGGAAAGCTATTTTTCCGACAATGATACTTTCGAAAAGATATTTATATCCAAAAAGAAACTTTTAAATCCGCCTGATTAGGAAGGTTAATCCCAATCTGAGAGAAAAGCGAAGGATAAAACCTTCGCTTTTTTTTATTCGATTATTCAATCTACTTTAAACATACTTTCCGACCGGCCAAAGTCTATTTCCTGAAAATGGAATGGCAGTTCATAAATCTCCTGATATTCTTCGCCCAGTTCCAGCATATCTTCATCTTCTTCAAAATAATGCCATTCGATCACAATTTCGTTCCCACTTTTAAAAAGATCATTAAGTATATCCAATATGTCATGTACAATTTTGGAAGAAGCGGTATTCACATATTCGAGTTCAAATTTAAAAGTTGTCAACATATTGGGCTGCGCTGTGTATTGATGCAGCCATTTCAATACAGGTTCATAAAAAGAAGCCGCATCTTCCATGTACGATTTTCCGGTAATTCTAAACTCCGGTTTTTCCTTATCAAATACTATTTCTGGTGTTTCTTCACTCGCTTTCAAATAGATCTTTTCCATGATCTTCTGCCCCTTTCAAATTGTAAACGTGAAGTTAATTCATTTTGTGTTTCACTACCAAAATGAGCTGCGTCACAATGTTTCCAAAACTTACATCATCTGTCAAATTATTATTCTTCAGAAAAATTGTCATATGTCTCCCAGTTGTGGCCGAATGAGCAATTCTTCCACCACAGAATGATCAGACAATGTGTAGGCATTGTATAGAGCAGCGGCTACATCTTCAGGTTTCATAAAACGCGATTTGGGGAGGTCTGTCCCCTCCCAACTATCGGTCAGTGTGGCTCCGGGAATTATGGCTGTAACACGGATTCCATGTGGTTTCATTTCCTCTCTTAATACCCGTGTCATTCCTAGCATAGCGAATTTGGAAATGCAATAAGAACCGCCATTCACATAAGGAACAATGCTGGCTGTTGAACAAATATTAAATATATGACCTTGTTTTTTTTCTAACATCAGTGGCAATATTCCGCGGGTCACGTGATAAGCGCTAAAGAGGTTGTTTGCCATCATCAATTCCAGATTGCCTTCCGGTTCACTATGCACAGCCCCCGGCACAAAGATCCCGGCATTATTCACCAGTACATCAATTTTCCTTTTTATATCCCGGGTATATTCTACAAATGCCAGGGTTTGCTCATTGATTGACAAATCGGCCTGGTAGGTATAAATGCGGGTGTGGTATTTTTTATTCAATTCATTTTTAAGTTTTTCAAGGTTATCCGTATCACGCGAACATGTAAGTGCATCAAATCCATTTGCTGCAAATTTTTCTATGACCGCTTTGCCGATACCTTTGGTCCCTCCTGTGACAACAATTAATTTATTCATTCTAAAAGTATTAATCTTTATGAATTTTCAATGGACAAATGATGCCGTTGACTGGCAATTCCAATTTATGATCTTTTCTACAACAATACCCTTTCAATTCCAATTAATATAAACAATATTGTATCTTTAACGCTCATTTTTAACCAACCAACAGCAATGAGAGGCATTGGCAGATACTTCATGTTCCTCAGTCAGTTATTCGTTAAAAGGGAAGCCTTTAGTGTGTATGCGAAACAGGTGCTTGATGAATGCATTCTGATCGGCATTAATTCGCTGGTCATAGTTACCATTGTTTCAACTTTCATAGGCGCGGTAACGGCAATTCAGACAGCTTATAATCTAGTCAGTCCATTAATCCCCAATTATATCATTAGTGTTATCGTTCGGGACATGACCTTATTGGAACTCGCACCAACCATTACGGCCATTGTTTTTGCGGGCAAGGTGGGTTCAAATATTGCCGGTGAACTGGGGACGATGCGAATCACGGAACAGATCGATGCATTGGAAGTCATGGGAATCAATTCTATTTCTTTCCTGGCATTTCCTAAAATCATCGCCAGTTTACTGATGTACCCCTTATTGGTAATACTCGCTGCATTTCTGTCTATATTGGGTGGCTATGTTGCCGGGACACTCACGCACGTCATTACGCCGCAGGATTATATTTATGGAATCAGGGCAGACTTTCAGGAATTCAATGTGACTTTCGCGTTAATCAAATCATTTGTTTTTGCCTTCCTGGTATCATCAATTTCCTCTTATAAAGGTTATTATACCCAAGGCGGTGCGTTGGAAGTAGGGCAATCAAGCACCAGTGCTGTTACCAACAGTTGTATCGCCATCCTGGTTGCCGATTATCTTTTAGCTGAAATGTTACTTTAATTGTCTGTGACATGATTGAATTCAATAACATAAAAAAGACATTCGAGGGTAAAACCGTTCTTCATGGCATTGATGGAAAATTCAAACCCGGAAGAACCAACCTCATCATTGGCACCAGCGGTACGGGTAAAAGTGTGTTGCTGAAATGTCTTGTAGGATTGGAAGAGCCTGACGAAGGCGACGTGTTGTATGACGGGCGGGACTTTACCCATGCCCGGAGAGACGTGCAACGCAAAATACGGAGGGAGATTGGAATGCTCTTTCAGGGTGGCGCTTTGTTCGATTCTCAAAATGTTGAGCAAAATGTTATGTTTCCACTGAATATGCTAACACAAATGCCCAAAAGCGAGAAACTGGACCGGGTAAATTTTGTATTGAACCGGGTGGGTCTCGATAATGTAAATAAAAAAATGCCTAGTGAACTCAGCGGTGGAATGAAGAAACGTGTAGGCATTGCCAGGGCCATCGTCAACAATTCCAAATACTTATTCTGTGATGAACCCAACTCTGGTTTAGACCCTCAAACCGCCAAGTTGATCGACAACCTCATCAAGGAGATATCCGAGGAGTACGAAATCACCACAGTGGTCGTAACCCACGATATGAATTCTGTGATGGAGATCGGTGATTACATTATTTATATGTATAAAGGCATGAAATTGTGGGAAGGCACCAAAGACGAGATTCTGGATGCCAAAGTAAAAGAACTGAAACAATTTATTTATGCCAATAAATTAGTGGAAGCCCTTCGCGAGATCAAAGAAGATATGTAATCCGGTTAGACCCAAAATTCTCGATAGAAAACTATTCCAAGTCCTAATTTATTGCACTTCGCGCATTTTCCCGGGAATATTTGCGTACCATTCAAAACCACAACAGCGGCTGGCGGATGAAGTAGTTGCGCAATATTTCATCTTCATCCGAATCAGCCGGAAGCGTTTTCCACAAGTCCAAATATTTTTGATCTTTAAACCTCATCCCGGCAAAAAGCAATGCGGGTTGTCGCATGGGCCATTGATCAAAATACATGACGTCGGGCGGATAAGGCCACCTGGTTTTGTCTTTGATATAGGGAAACATAAATTCAACGCCCAAACGAATGTTTCTGCCATCATTGGTGGTGTAGGTCCAAAGATCATCTTGTGCAGTTGATGCCAACTGACAAACCATCGCCATCGCATCGAGATTAAAAAGGGAATAGCCATAGGGCTTAGTCCGTTTCAATTCTTTTGGGAAACTGCCATCGACGGCCATTTGTTCAGGAAGCAACTGGTTTTTATAAAATTCCCTGCACAATTTCAATTGGTCATCATCATGCAAGAAACTGGCAAATGCGGCCACCTGCATGGCCCAACAAGTGCTGTGATTATTTCCGTTATTTTTCTCATCGAGACCGTAGGAATGGGTTGTGATCCAGTGAAGATATTTTCTAAACCAATTTTCCAGCCCTGTTTCCGTATCGCCTTTCAAATATCCCATTTCCCGCAAAACTTTCATGGCTTGTACCACTTCCACCAAATGGATGGTATCGATAATGCCGATTCCTCTTCCTGTTACCCTGCCTTTGATGGCCTGCGAATACAAGAGACCCGGATTCATCATGGTAGTGGTATCCACAAACCAGGCTTTCAGATGTTGAACAGCCCGATCGGCATATTTTTCATTTTTCGTTAATTTATACGCTGCGGTCAGGGCTGGAACAATCAAACTTAATCGCCTCATCGCCTGCCGGTGAGCGACAAAATTATCCGGGTTGGTTTGACCGTCCCTTCGAATGTAGGGTCCATCCGGATTGGCCGGGTCGGGCCACCAGTAGTCACCTTCAGAATAAAAATCATGGATTCCTCCGGCACTCCTGACAGCGCGAGCAGCAGTGACAGTGATCGGCTTAGCGTCTAAATATTTATTGGCTTGATTTAGTACCCGGTCATTTTCCAGTTTTACCAGATCCAACTCGTTGTTCGATTGGCATGAAACCAAGATGCAGAAACCGAGGATACTTATATATTTGAAAATTTGCATTTCAGATTATGTTTAACGTGACCATTTAATCTCTGAATTAACAATTTTTTTGATGGATAGGGAAAAAGTATTGAGACAAAAACATTATATCCGGTGAATGGATAAACCAAGAGTTCCTTTAAAAGACCATCAATCCTCATTCCCAAGATCCTCATGTTAGATGACTCCTTCCGGACGGACCTTGAAACAGGTCGGGATGGTAATCCAATTGCCTCATCCTCCAACGACCCATAAACCTGACGGATGAAATAACACTTGGACATGAAAAGCCACCTACAGTTATCAATAGTGCAACTGTAATTAATTTCTCCAGCGCTCCTTTTTTATTTTTCTCTTCCTAATAAATCCTGAGACTAAAACGGATAAGTTCCATCATTGGCCCCTTTAATCAAACCAATGTATGCCTGTTGATCACCCACTGTATTTGAATTTCGATCCATGACATCACTATTGGCATCCCAAATGAATGGAACCATGCCATGATTTTTGGCTTCCTGTGCGATATATTCAAAAAAGTAGGCTCGGGATTCGTCATGGATTTTCTGCCAATCTTCGTTTGCAAGTGATCGGTGTATCACTCCAAACTCGCCCAGGATCACCGGGACACCCTGATCCACAAATTTTGTTTTCATTTTCTGGAACTGAGCTTTTACATAATCTTCTTCGCAATCCCAGTCCGGGAAACGCCCGTCAGCACCTTCAATATGATAGTCTTTCCCCCAGAAATAATACATTTTTCCCCAGGTGGCATCTTCGGTCATACCGCAAAATTGCCAGGGCGAGTAATAATGTACCTCAGCCAGCAAGCGGTTTGGGGTTTCATCGGCAGGCATGGTCATGAACTCATCGGCCAGGTCAATATCGGTATTTGGCGCCTGCACAACCAGGTTTCGGTAGGTATTGCGCCCACCCGTTGCCCGGACTGCATCTACAAAAGTTTGCAGGTAAACATTTAAAACATTGACCTGTTCCTGCGTATCGGCATTCGGTTCATTGGCACCAGCGAAAAGCAGGTGCTCGTCGTAATCACGGAAATAAATGGCAATCTGTTTCCAGATAGCAGCTTGCTTTTTATTCACTTCGTCCTGTTTATCGGGAGTGCAATTATTTTCCAGCCAGCCGCCATCCCAGTGAATGTTGAGGATGGCGTACAAATCATTGTTCACGCAATAATCGACTACTTCCTTGACCCGCTGCAACCATGAATCTTTGATTTTATAGGTTGTTTGATTTTCAAGATACTGATCCCAGGCACAAGGAATGCGGATGGCTTTGAAACCTGCATTTTTCACGGCCACAATCAGATCGTTGCTGGTTTTGGGGTTGCCCCAGGATGTTTCGCCGCCAATCGCTTCCAATGTATTCCCAAGGTTCCATCCGAGAGATATTTTCGAAGCAAGGGTTTTGGCATCACTTTCCATGCCGGTGTTATCCGGTTCGATGTAGTCAGCTGTGGCCGGATCGACTTCCTTTGCTGCCTGAGAAATTGAAATACTGATATCATCCACTCCGTCAGCCGATAAGGTAAAAGTCGTGCTCCGTTCGGTTTCCACACTGTTGGCATCCACTGTAATGGTGACATTGGCATCCCCTTTCGTGGTTTGGATGGAAGGCCTGCACCAGTCGGATGAGAAATTAATCTTCCAAATAGTATTGCTGGAAACAGACATCGATGCCGTGCCTCCGGCAGCCTCAAAATCGAACGTGGATGGTGTTGCTGATAGCTCAGATTGAACAGTAGGTTCAACCGGAGTGGGTTCTTCATTTGATTTTTTACATCCGAAGAAAGCAACAAATATAAGTAACACACAGATTTGCATATTCAAAAAATACTTCATATTTCAGGTGTTGATTTAATGATTTTTGGCTAATTCATTTCGGAGTATATCAGGTATCAGCAAGTAAGGTTTTGAATCCCCGGAAGCAAAAATGCTTCCGGGGAAAAGTTATTGAGAAGCCCTTTTTACTGTTTCACAAAATGATAGATCAACACTTCATCTTTGTCATCACCGGCTGCGGTTGAATTGGAAACCACTCCTAACCAGAATCCTTCCGTATCAACATTGGATAAATTATTTCCACCATGCGATACGAAATAGAAATCATTTGTATCGCCTGTAACTGATTTGGTATTGGTTGTTGGCAACCAACTGGCAGCGGTACCGGCATAGTCAACCAATGGAATATTGATATTCAAAATATTGTTTTCAGGATCAATAACAACATCCCCGGTTGCGGTATATGGTGCTCCATCTTTTGTTTGTGACAAAGTCAATTTGATATTGTCTCCTTCCTGAGTGAATGAAAGGCTGGTACTTTCGGCCACTGCACGGACATTGGCATCCCAAACCCAACCATTGGAAGTATAATCATCTCCAAAGGTTTCGGAGGACGTCCAGCCGCCGGTAAAATCCGGTGGAAAGTTGACCCAATCGACAAACCAGTTTACATCCGGAGTGAAGGTTTTTCCAATGAGCGCATTCTTCCAGGCAGCCAGAGGATCAACTGTTCCGCCACCAAGTTGTGGAGTCAAATGGAAAGCAGTGTACTGAGGACTGGAAGGATCTCTTGCTCCCAGCCATATTCCTGCAACAGCACCTGTAGCGTCTTTTTCAATTTTGAGTATACGCAACTGGTTATTCGCATCAGCTGCAAAACTGGCCCAGTTAATTATGGTAAAGGTTGGAACAGCTATATCAAAAGAGTAAATACCTTTCTCATCCACTGAATAGGTTCCCTGGGTTGTTGTTCCATCGGGAGTAACAAACACAACAGATTGATCAGCCGAATTCATGGTCATGGAGAAACCACCATAAACCGATGGATCAGGAGTGCCCAGCCAATCCGGATAATCTTCAGGTTTTTGCCACCCGTTCATCATCGAACCATCAAGATTCGCCCAATCCAGTGGGTTTTTTTCCGAGAGTTTCCACGTTATCGTCGTATTTACAGTTTTTGAGATATCATCTTGCCAACCATCGGGAAGTGCTGGTTCAGGTTCTGCATATTGATAATTATCTGCATAATCTTTTGAAACGTAATTAAAAATATACCACCATGGTCCCTCATCGTTTGTTCGCATAACCGCAATTCGTAACTGGTTCTCCTTTAAATCAAGGATTTTCAATTCACTGGTCCAGTTATC
Organism: uncultured Cytophagales bacterium; assembly: GCA_963711495.1. Classification (GTDB taxonomy): domain Bacteria; phylum Bacteroidota; class Bacteroidia; order Cytophagales; family Cyclobacteriaceae; genus CAVQEK01. The sequence continues at coordinate 1,570,412 of CAVQEK010000004.1, read as the reverse complement.
AGCATTTGGGGCGATATTAGCCAAACGAATAATAGTTGCATCAGTGGTGCTTAGCGTATGGCCAGTCGTATTCATGCCGAAGGTACCCTCTTCGGTAACATTTCCTTCATTCGGTTTGACTGATGTAATATGCGGTCCTCCGATTAAATCAAAAGTCATTGTGGCAGCATAATCATCATCGGTTGCACCAGTAGTAGAACCATCCGGTTCCCAGTTTGGAGTATAATTTCCCCATACCTGTTCCACAGAAGGATCAGCATAGGACAATGGTCCAGGAGCCAGTCCATATTTACCGTTATCCAAGATCCAGGTTTTAGATGCTCCAACCCCTCCTGTCAGATAATTCCACAAAGGATCATTTACATAGTCAAAATTGTTTGTAGTAATGGACAAATTAAATGTGTCAGCCTGAACGAAACCTCCAGCACTTTCCACCCCGTAGATAAATTGATATTCTCCTGCAAAAGCAATTTTAACTGTGTCTTTAATCTGAGTAGATCGTCCTGCCGGAGTTATCCATAACGGCGTAACACCCAGTGTCTGACTTTCCAGAATGACCATATTCGGGTCATTGGCATCTTGCGTAATGCTGTATTTCAAATCCCCTTTGGAAATCATTTCTCCCAGGGAGAATTCTTCGGGCTGGCAAGCTGCAAAAGCCATAAGCAAGCCCAAAAAAGCAGCGTATATTTTAAGTTTCATTGTACTCATTTTTCGTCGTTTAAATTATTTCCAGCCATCATTTTGAACCAACATTCCATCAGATAAGCTTACCTGGGTCTGAGGGATCATTTGAAATCCCCCGGTGGCAATCATATTATCTTTTTTAATTTGCTTAGTTGTTTCAACACCACCATCCAAAACTGTTTCTGTATCGGCTATGGTATTCGCGGCAGTTTCAAGGCCCTGACGCAGAAGATCCCAGTAACGCAACCCTTCAAATGCAAATTCGAAACGACGTTCAGCAAGAATATTTGCTTGAGATACTGCTTTGCTGGCTAAACCGGCACGAGCACGCACCAAATCAAAATATTGCTGGGCATTGGCACTTCCCAATTCGGCAGCCATCAGCAATACGTCTGCATAGCGCAACACAACATAATCCTGGTACTGACCAATCATGAAGTTTGTAGCACCGTTTGCCTCCGCCACATCTCGTCCGTCGGGATTTGAAAGGGGGGTATATTTCTTAACCGAATAGCCGGTATATTCGCGTTGGTCGGAATTATCGAAATCCAGACCTTCCTCATCAATCGCGATGATGGAAGCTTCTTTGCGCATATCGCCTTCTTCAAAGGCATTGTAAAGTCCGGGAAGAACTGTGCAACCGCCCCAGCCTTTTCCATAGGGCGAGAACGACTGTGTACGAAGTCCAAACATAACCATCCAATTGTTTCCATCGGTATTTCCATTGTAGTCGGATGTAATATTATATTTGATTGCAAAAATAGTTTCCTTATTATCTTTACCGGCGTAAGTTGTTTCCAACCCGTCACCGGCACTGTTTGGATAGGAAGACGCAGCAGGCCACAGATTTTTAAACGCTTCGATCAACCCGTAATTCTGACTGGCGATAATATCTTCCAGACCTTGTAAGGCACCGGCTTTGTCAACTAAGCCTACCAAATCGGTTTTGTTGTAGTATCCGGTATAGAATAAATAAACACGGGCCAAAAGCGCTTTGGCTGCCCATTTGTTAACGCGGCCTGGTTCAACGGTTTCAGACCCATTTTCGGCTGCAAATAGCAAATCCTCCGCAATTACTTTATAAATATCTTCGGGTTCAGATTGCGGAATATTTTCACTGGAAGGTTCAGTCAGTAAGGGAACTTTTTCCCACAAACGCACCATGTCGAAATAAGCGTAAGCGCGTAGGAAACGGGCTTGGGCTTCAATCGAGTTTCGCAAATCCGTGTCCCCTTCCCAGTCAATTTGATCCATTTTTTGCAGCAATACATTGCAGCGGTAAATGGCCTTGTAGTAAGCTTTCCAATTGTCATTTAATAAATCAACATCGCTTGGTGAACGGGACAGATCGAACTCATCTACCATCTGATAACCGTATCCATCAGTTTTACCTGTTCCCCCAAAACAGTTGTCAGACAGTACTTCAGAGGCAACCGGAAAAGCCATACCACTGGAGTAAAGAATTTGAATTCCATCGTAACAACCAACGATAGCCAATTCAGCGTCATCAGTTGTTCGATAAAAGTTTGCATCAGTCAGAGAAGTGATCGGTTCACTGTCCAGAAAACTTTCCGAACATGAGCTCAGTAAAAATATGCTCAGCGTGAATATATAAAGTATTTTTTTCATTGTTCTTTCAGTTTTTAGAATTTCACATTAACACCTGCCAGGAAGGTTCTTGGACGCGGATAATATCCAAGATCAACTCCTGAAGAACCATTTTCCACCCCATAACCAATTTCGGGATCCATTCCATTATACCTGGTGAATGTAAATGCGTTTTGTACGGAAGCAAACAGCCTGAGTTGACTTAAATATTTTTGTTTCAAAATCTTCGAAAAATCATATCCCAGTGTCACATTATTGATCCTCAGAAAATCGCCATCTTTCACAAAAATATCAGAGAACAGGTAGTTGGTGTTGGTTTCTGTAACGCGTGGAATGGTGGCAGACGTTCCTTCACCGTGCCAGCGGTTGAGTATCTCTGTCGTGTAATTAGCCGTGGCGCTGGATTGATTCCGGTACGATTGCACGATTTGATTTCCAGCAACGCCATTTGCCGATACCAGGAAATCGAAACCATTGTAGTCGAAACCCACGGAAAAGCCAAAGGTGTAATCGGGACTTGGATCACCGATCATCGTTTTATCTTTATCATTGATCACGCCATCGCCGTTTTGATCTACGTATCTGAGATCGCCCGGCTTGGCTGACGGCTGAATGAGCTTTTCATCTTTGGTGTAGGCGGCTACTTCGGCTTCATTCTGAAAAATTCCGTCCGTTTCCCAACCCCAGAAGTAGCCAATCGGGAAACCTGTTTCAGCGCGGTGATAGAATTCCAAGGCATTGTCGTAAAGCATATTCGTCAAACCATGAACAATGCCATCGACTGTTGGTACTTCGGTTACTTCGTTTTTGTTTTTGGCAACATTCCCCCTGATAAAATAATGAAGACCTCCAATGTTATCATTCCATGTTAAATCTAACTCAACACCGGTATTTTTTACATTACCCCCATTAATATAAGGAGGATCAGCTCCCGCAGTGGCAAGAATTGGAGCTTCCAGCAACCAGTCCTTCGTGGTCTTATTATACCAGTCAAAAGCTACCGCCAATTTTGTATCGACAAACTGAGCGTCGAACCCGATGTTTGTTTGTTCAGATGTTTCCCACTTTAAATCCGGATTGGCCAACCGGCTTGGATAAGCACCTATTGTATTTCCCGAGGCATCAAAATCTGCTGATCCGAAATAGTAATTTGTATTGGCTGTGGTAATCGGGGCAAGGTATTGCCAAGCAGCAATGTTTTGATTACCTACCTGTCCCCAGCTAGCCCTGATTTTCAGGAAGTCGACCCAATTTTGGGTTGACCTGAGGAATGATTCATTGGATACCACCCAGCCTGCGGAAACGGATGGAAAATTTCCCCACCGGTTGCTCCTGGCAAATCTCGAAGATCCGTCACGTCTAAATGTTGCGTTTACCATGTATTTCTCCATGAAGTTGTAACTCAAACGGCCAAAGTACGAGAGCAACATGGATTCATCGAACGGAGCTCCACCGTAAGATAAATTTGTCAAATCGGTATTGGTGGTATTATCAATGTAAGCATGTCCAAGGTCCGAAATTATCAAATCAGTGTTCGATACATTGAGCCAATTCCCCCTGTTTCGGTAAGCCTCCGTTCCAATCATTGCCGAGAAAGAGTGATCTTTGACAGAATAATCGTAAGATAGCACGTTGTCCCAGGTTAATGCCAGCCCTCTGCTCAGTTTTTGGCTTGCTTCATCATGCAGTCTGAAAGCATAGATTGATAATTCATATGCCGGCTTGTATGAACGGTCTTCACTGGTGTAAAAGTCAACGCCAAAGGTTGTTTTGAATTTAAGATTTTTAATTGGATTGACCTCCAGGTAAACATCGCCAAACAATTTTTGGTTGTTGTTTTTACTTTGATTATTCAAAACCATTAGTGCATATGGGTTGCTTTCACCTGTTTCCCAGGGGTCCCATATTTCTCCGTTATACATCGCGTTAGCTCCGGAAGTATTATTCAGAAAGTTGCCATCATCATCATACATCGGTAAAAAAGGGCTCGTATTGAAAGCACCACGAAATGTATTGTTATATTGGTTACCTACACCGATCCCGTTTTTCTCAATATAACCGAAGGTTAAATGTTGACCAATTGTCGCATGATCATCAAAAAGTTTGTGTTCAGTGTTGATCCGAAAATTGTAGCGATCGTAATTTGAAACCGAGGGACCTCCAATAATCCCTTCCTGCCCGGTATATGAAAGTGAAACCGAATAGATTGAAAAATCATTCCCACCGCTGACTCCCAAAGTATAATTTTGTGTTACAGCATTATCGTAAATCATTTCATCTATCCAGTCTGTTCCTTCGCCCATGGCTGAAATCTCACCGGCAGTAAAATAAGGCGCCTTACCTGAATTGATGGCAGCTTCGTTCATGATCACAGCGTATTCCTTGCTGTTGAGCATGTCGATTTTTCGAGCTACGTTTTGAACTCCGTAATAGGAATCAAAAGTCACTTGGGCACGTTTATTTGATCCTGATTTGGTGGTAATCAGCACTACACCATTGGCACCCTCTGAACCGTAGATAGCAGCCGAAGCAGCGTCTTTTAGTATATCTATACTTTCTATGTCAGCATTATTCAAATAAGAAATATCGCCGGTTCTCATGCCATCTACTATATACAAAGGGCCTGAATTGCCAATGGTACCAAGGCCCCTAATGGTCACTTTAAAACCTTCGCCGGGTTGCCCTGATTCTGAAGTAATCTGCACACCCGGGGTTTGCCCCTGCAACGCCTGCAAAGCATTGGTAGCATTTCTTTTTTCCAGCTCATCACCAGTCACCTGAGAAGTTGCCCCGGTAACCAGCTTTTTCTCCTGCGTGCCATACCCGATCACTACAATCTCCTTTAGCGATGTCACATCGGGAGACAATGATATGTCAATTACACTTTGGTTCCCAACCATAATCTCCTTCTGGACATACCCTACCGAACTGAATACCAGGGCTGTCTCCGGATTCGGAACATTGATCGAGTATGCGCCATTCACATCCGTAACGGTCCCCTGGGAAGTGCCTTTGATTACGATATTCACTCCAGGCAAACCTTCATTGGTATCACTGTCAGTCACTTTACCGGTAATGTTTTTCCCCTGTAAGGTGACCTCTACCTTTGCATCATCGGCTTTAACCTTTTCATCAACGGTGATGTTATTGTTTACCTGCTTGAATTTTAGATTATGCTCCTTTGAAATTTCCATGAGCAATTCTTCCACCGTCACATTCTTTCCGGTGAAATTAAACCGCTCGTTGAGAAATTTGTCCTTTTTATCAAAAACGAAGCTGTAATTTGTTTTTGATTCCAGGTCATTGAAGACCTGAACGAGCTTTGCATTGCTGTACCCTACATTTACTTTCACATCCTTCACGCTCTGCGTAGATTGAGCGGAAAGGTTTGAAGCAGCAACCACCGTTAAAAACAGGCACTGAAATGCAAGGGTAATAAAAGAATAAAACGTAGCCATTTTAAGTAGCCTTAGTACATTTTTTTTCATAATTTTGAAATTGACAATTAAACATTCATTTAATTAATTCGTCTTGTAAAGGCTGCAGCACTTGCACTGTTGCAGACTTTACTTTTTTTATGGAAATGATCTCATCATAAGCGTCTATTTAAATTTTAAAACAACTTCTTTTCTATTGATGCTATAACTGAATTTTTTGTTAAAACTAATACTCGCCAGAATATTGGAAAGGTATTCATCAGCAAAATTACCACGTATCTCCCAGCCATTTGGCGGATCGCCTTCCACGATTATTTCCACACCATACCATTTCTCAAGTTTGCTGACAAATTCCCGGAAATTCTCTCCATCAAAAAGAAGAATTCCATTTTTCCACGCCAATATTTTCTGGGGATCTATAGCAACTTCTTTTATCAATTTGTCTTTTTTGTTATAAACCACGCCATGGTTGTGCTTGAGAATAAGGCTCTTTTCAGATTCACTGTCTCTGATCCATACTTTACCAGTGATCAACCCTATATGGATGTCGTCTTGGTCCGGATATGCATTGATATTAAATGAGGTTCCCAGGGCAGTGGTTGATATATTCCCTGATTTGACGGTAAAAGGCCTGAGGCTGTCTTTTTTTACCTCAAAATAGGCTTCACCCTCTAATGCTATGGTTCTTGCAGAATCAGAAAAATAAACCGGATAACTAATTGAACTCAACGAATTCAACCACACTACCGAACCATCCGGTAAATTTATTCTGGTCTTTTGTCCTGCAGGATTTTGTTTTTGTGTGATGGATACGGATTCAGTTATTTTATTGCCCTTTTCAATGCTTTTCCGAAAGTGGAAAATTAAATAAGGTGTGAGGACAAAAAGAATTACGACCACAGCGATCTTTAAAAAATAGGAAATACTTCTTACTCCATATCTTTTTTGTGGAATAAAATATTTATCCCTTCTGCCATCTTCCATCCCTTCTTGCCAGATTTTTTCCGCAAGTTCTTCATAATGGACAAATTTTGGTTCGGAAGATTTTTCTTCCCAAATTTTCTTTAAATAAGCTAACTGTGCTTCATTTTCATAAGAAACGTCTGACCACTCTTTCAAAAGTTTCAAATCACGCTCTTCTGCTGTTCCACTTAAAAAAGCGACAATTATATCATCTATTTTTTTGGATTGCTTCATTACCAGATATAATACATCCTTAAAAACAATTGACAATCCGGAAACCCGTAATGGAAAATTTAAAAATTTAAAATATTTACGGTTCCTATATTAATTAGACGGCAATGTTGATAGAATGCAAAAAATAATATCAATTCAATAAAAATTTGATTCTAGATTCCAATAACCAGTAATGCGACCATCTTGACTATCTTCAGATAGTTTTGATCGGAAACACCCGGATTTTTACTAATGTATTTGATTACCACCTCGCGGATATCTTTAAGGGCCAATTTCAAGTGTACTTCAACCGTCCGTTCCGAGATATCAAGAAGTTCGGCGACTTCGCGATATTTTAATCCTTCGTCCTTTATGAGTTTGTAAACCATCCTCCTCTTTGGCGACAGCCGCTCAACCGTGTTGGCTATTAACAATCTGAGTTCCTTGGCCACCAGTACTTCCAAAGGGTCAACGAATTCCTTACTCATAAAATCATCTTCGTCATCAATGTTGTAAACTGCCACTCGCTTTTCTTTTTTCAAATAGTTGAGCGCTTCATTTTTTATGGCCCGGAAAAGGTATCCTTCAAATTTTTCCATTAAAAAAACCTTTTCTCTATTTCTTAGAAGACGAACAAGAACATTGGAAACGATATCTTCGGCCTGGTCATAACGGACCACAAAAAACATGGCAAAGCGAATCAACTTTGAATGGTAATGCTCAAAAAATATATTGAAGGAATTTCTATCGTTTTCAACAGCAATACGATAACAAATCCTTTTCATTTTACTCCTTTTCTTCCGCTAGGCCCACAATTGATGTTGGATATTTAAGGTTTAATTTTTAAAGGTAAGTAAATTATATTATTTATGGGTGAATTAAAATCAATACCCCTTAGGTTACACAAACCGGAAATTAACCAATAAAATAGTAGAACTTGTTAGTATTTCCGATCTACTTTACTTCTGCAACAAAGATATACAGATCACCTTCTGTTGAAATTGATTTAATTCTAACACCTTTTTCCAGGCCCAGAATATCACCGCTTTTCACTTCATAGTGGGTATCCAAGCCATCTTGATGTTTGGTTTGAATGTGTGCTGAAGCTTTTTTGTCAATAAGTTGATGATATAAAACCAATTCAGTGTTGTCATCATTAGGAAAATCCAGGATTTGTTGGCCTCGTGATAAATAACATTCGCTGATATGCAATGAGCCTGTCTGATCATCGTCTCTTTCGCCAAGAATTAAATGCTGTGCCCAAAGGGTGTTTTCTCTTTCAGAACCTCTTTGTATTTTTTTTACTTCACTGGGCCTGATGGCAAAAGGAGCAAATTCATCGGTGCAGATCCCCCCTCCCACTGCGATCATTGTTCCTTTAGCATTACCCTGCACAAAGACACTGGCATTCACCGGAACATAAAAAGATTCGGCAATTCCTCGACCATTGATCACCGCGCTGACCTAAAAATTCATAAATTGCCAGACCGACCCGGAAAGATGCATTACCTTGCAAAACGGTCCAGACGGTTTCATAATTATCAAAACGAAATTCCCGCGCTTCCCCAAGGCCAAGTTTTACTAGATTAAAAAAACTGTTCTTCAGGTGTTCCGAGGAAAGATCAATGATGCTTTCGTTTCGGTTATCGTATTGCTTAATTAAATCGGGCATGATACATACTTAACGAATTAAAAAAAGATTTGCTTATCTCAATACCCACATTTTTCGGATCAAAGAAATGATCGGTTAAAGAATAAGTTTCATCTCAAATTGGTTCAGAAAATTTTTTAACCGTATATGCCTTACTAATCGAATGGTGTTGCTGGAATATTCATCTACGTTATTCACCTTGATTTCGTCCGTATTTACCCGAAGCGCTTCAAACATAGCCAAGCCACGTTCAAACCATCCCAATTCCCTTTTAATCCCAAATTGCGCAACAATGCCATGGACAGGCTGTACAACCATATAACCTTTTAATGCACCATCATCATATAATTCAAGAATTCGATAGTCATCATCAAAATGTATATTTCCTGCCCTGGAATAATCCCAGGTTGGCTGGTATTCGATGAAGGTTTGATATAATTCCCAATGCGGCCGTTCGGCGGTTTTAAATTCCAAATGTGCCCATGATATTTCCCGATCAATAATTGGTGTGCCTTTATAACACATCAATTTGCGTTCAATCCGGTAACCTGTTTTCTCATAGATGCCAATGGCCCGTTTGTTTTGATCGACAACTTCTAGTATGCTTTGCCGGATGCCGGCCGCGCGATATTTGGGGATTGCTGTTTCAAATAAATATTTCACAATTCCGCGGCCCCGATTAGCAGGGACGACGCCTGTTGCAGCAATATAGGCGGTCTTTAAGCCCAGCCATTCCCCCACTCCGGTGATCAGAAACCCAACCATCTTATCACCCTCGAATGCCCCGAACGAAAGGGAATAATCAACTCCGGAAATATACCATCGTCGTTTCAAATAGCCGGATTCGACCTGGAATGGAATGAAATAATCTGAGAAAGCTTCATTGAAACAATGAACGATCTGAATAAAAGGTGTGTTGATCAATTCCTTTACAATCATTGGGGAAGTTAATGAGTCAATAAACTAAATTAACAAGAAAACTGACAACGAAAATACACAATGTACTAAAGCACATCAATCTTCGGCGTCAACCAAAATTTTATAAATTGCCGGAGACTTAAAAATGCTCAGGTCGTGCTAAAATTGAATTGGCCTCATTGTTCCAAGATTTTATTTTGTATTTAAATCAGTTAAATTCATACGGACAATCCGTTGAATACATTTAAAGCGTATAGTACAATTTTTTAAAATGGTGCCATGAAAAATATCTTTTTGATCCTGTGTTTCACTACCATTTTCTGGGCTTGTGCCGCACACAAACAAAACACTTCTAAAATGCCCGCTACACCAGAATATTCATCCGAGATTAATTCAGGTGAAAGTCGAGATGGGTCGTCCTATGAAAATGCCGTGATTCATTCGTGAAAAATCAGAAACTGATGGCGTGAAAGCCGAATATGCCTGGCTGGCAAAAAATTATCCGGGATATACCATGATCCAACAGTCCCTAAATATTCAAAACAAGAAACCCTATGATATTCTGACGATTCGCACTGCCGAAGGCAACCAACAAGAAATCTATTTTGATATCTCCAATTTCTATGGAAAATTCTAAAATCTTCGAGCCGATAAACCGCAGGAAAAATGCCCTTTTTACCAGCAAATATACATTGCTAATGATTAGCTTTAATGGCATGCTGGCTGCTGCTCAGTGAATAGGGTTTGGCGTTTGGATCTATACCCCAATCTTCATTGGGCCCGGGCCCCATCACCAATTCCAACCTGCCGCCATCTACAATTTCCTTGTGGGTCAGCCAGCACCGGTTTATTGGTTTTCCATTCAGTGTGGCTTGTTGAATGTAGATGTTGCTTGAACTGTTATTGATGGCTTCTATGGTAAAGGTTTTGCCATTGTCATTGTTCTGATCCAATTGAATGGTTATTTTCTCAAATAATGGACTTCCGATCATATATTCATCGTCGCCGGGACAAACCGGATGAAAACCCATAGCACTTAACACATACCAGGCTGACATTTGACCTACATCATCATTTCCACAAAGGCCATAAATGCCGGTGTTATAAGCATGGTCGAGGATTTTGCGCACATATTTTTGAGTGAGCCAGGGTTTGCCGATATAATCAAACAAATAGGCCACATGATGGACCGGCTCATTGGCATGGTTGTAGTAATCATTCCACTGAAAATTTTCCGGCGCTTTATCAAACATTTCTTTGAGTTGGTTTTCAAATGCTTTTTCACCCATCAGATCGACGAGACCCGCTACATCGTGCGGCACAAACCAACCCTGCTGGAAAGGATTGCTTTCCACACAGCCCTGACCCTGGACCAATTTTCCTTTCCATTCCAGCCATGAACCATCGGCATTGCGGGTGTGCATCCAATGTTCCTGATCATCCCACACATTTTTATAATCCATCGATTTGAGATCGTATTTCCCGGAAATATCCTCTTTATCCAGGCTTTGTGCCAATCGACCAACACACCAATCTGAATATGCATATTCCAGGGTTTCCGATAAACTGCCTGGTGTGAAACCTAACTCGCCATTGCCAAATTGTTCAACCGAATTTAAGCTGTATTGAAATGCTTTATCCACATCATAACCACGAATCCCTTTTTCATAGGCGTCGACAATGACTGAAACAGCCGGATTCCCGATCATGCATCCGGAATAAGAATTTACAATTTCCCAGCGTGGGAAGTACCCTTTTCCGCTCAGATCGGCCATCTGGATCAAGGAATTGATCTCATCATTAACAATTCCCGGATTGATGATGGTTTGCAACGGAAATTGACTCCTGAACACATCCCAGCCACTGAAAATGGTTCGATAAGTGAATTTACCCACCTGGTGTACTTTTCCGTCAGCGCCAATATAATTGCCGTTGATGTCTGAAAAATTGCGGGGGTCGATCATGGTATGATAGAGGGCCGAATAAAAGATTGTTTTCTGCTTGACTGTGCCGCCCTCGACCTGGATTTTAGACAATGCCTGATTCCACAATTGGCGGTTCATCCTTTCCACCCGACCAAAATCCCAATCGGGAATATCATTCGCGAGGTTCGCCCGTGCGCCTTCTATATTCACAAAGGAAATTCCACTTTTTACCAGCACCGTATCACCATCTTGTGTTGGAAAATTCATGAAAAATCCAAGGTGACGGCCCTTTTCTTCCTGTGGATTTACATTCACTTTTGCATGGGCAATCCGCTGTTGATAGGCCTCGCTGTTTACCTCATCCCGCTTCCGGACCCAATTGTCCGGAATGTCTTCGCTCCACACGCCATAGTTTGCCAATGGCATGCTAAACTGGCAATAAAAGTATATCGTATAATCCGCATTACCGGCGCCATTTCCCCATCCGCCACCTTCGGGAGGGCATTTCATCCAGCCTTCAATGGTGTGGTTATCAACCACGTTTACGAATTGTTCTGTGGATGTGCCACCAACCCGCCGTGCAAGATCGATCTGTATTCTGGCCGTATCGGCAGCCGGAAAGGTGAACCGGATGATACCCGCTCGTGGCGCCGAGGTAAGTTCTGCGCGGATGTGATAATCATCGAGTGTAACTGCATAATAACCTGCCTTGACCTCTTCACTGTCATGACTGTACCGCGACCGATAACCATTTTCGGGATGTTCTTCATCGCCTTTTGCGGTGTGAAGCGGACCGGTTGCTGGCATCACCAGAAAATTACCCAGATCACCATACCAGCCAATGCCACTCATATGGGTGAAACTAAACCCTTCTATGGTTTTATGATGCCACGAATATCCCGGTCCGTTGTCACCTCCGGTTTTGGTATCCGGGCTCAATTGCACCAGGCCAAAAGGTGTGCACGGACCAGGGAAAGTCTTTCCGCCACCATGATAGCTGAACCTGGCTTGTTGTTCGGTGGTATTCCCGATGGTTGGATCGATAAATCCGGCCAGGTCTTTTTCTTTTTTCGCGGTGTGGCAGCCAATGAACAATATAATCAGGGCGATAACGCTAAATAATTTCATGTTAGGACAAGTTTAAAAATGGTTTACAATTTAATCTGAAAATGATGATTAGGTCCGGAAATGATATAATAATCCGGCTTACATTTTGTTTCGTTTTAACTTTTTGCCATAGTAAAAAAACTGGTACAACCTTTCATTCTGCAAACAATTGTTTATTCGGTCGGTCCCCCATTTCAAATTCCAATTCACCGCCATTGATGATATCTTCGTGCCGGATAAATGGTTTTTTTAAAGGTTGCCCATTGAGTGTGACAGACCGGATATAGACATTTTTTTCCGAAAAGTTTTTCGCTGTGATGGTAAATGTATTTCCGTCGTTCACCTGAATGACTGCTTTCTCCATTGCCGGACTGCCAATATCATAAGTTTGTGAACAGGGATTGACAGGATAAAAACCCAAAGCACTGAAAACATACCATGCCGACATCTGCCCGCAATCTTCATTGCCGACTATTCCATCGTGTCTGGACGTATACAAAGAATCCATAATATACCGCACCAATTGCTGGGTTTTCCACGGTTTTGTGCCATAATCATACAGATATGGTGTGTGATGGGTAGGTTCATTACCCTGTGCATGCATACCGATCAATCCGGTCATACCACGGTATGCGCCTTGTTTCACGGTCCAGGTTTTTGTAAAAAAAGTATCCAGTTTCTGTGTGAAGGCGGCTTTTCCACCAAGAAAATTTGCCAGTCCTTCAATATTTTGCGGAATAAACCAGGTGTATTGCCAGGCATTTCCCTCAATAAAACCGGACTCACCAGCGGCATTTTCAGGATTAAAGTCCGACATCCAGGTGCCATCTGCATTCTTTGGCCGGATAAATCCCGAAGTAGAATCCATCAGATTTTGATAACTTTTTGACCGTTTCAGGAAATAGGCATAATCATCCGGTTTATTCAATGCTTTAGCCAATCGGGCAATACACCAGTCGTCAAAGGCAAATTCTAAAGTTTGAGACGCATCATGAGATCCAAGATTGTGGGGCAGATAACCATAATGGATATAATTTTTAATGTCGACGGTATATTTATTTTTTTTAGCACCGCCCATCGCTGTCACTTTGATGGCTTCAAAAACACGATTAATATTTACATCCGGTAACAATCCTTTGAAATATGCATCGACTATAACGGGCACCGCGTGATATCCGATCATCACGTAATTATCGTTTCCCCAGAAAGCCCAGTAGGGTAAGGAACCGTAAGCATCATAATGGTCCAGCATGGAAAGCACAAAATCACGCACCCTGTCAGGTTTAACAATGGTATAAAGCGGATGTGCTACGCGGAAGGTATCCCACAACGAAAAAGTTGAATAGACGGTGTGATCGTAAGCTGTTCTGATACTGTCCTGATATGTACGGTATCGACCATCCACATCAGAAAAGGTATTTGGGGTCAGCATGGTATGGTACAGCGCGGTATAAAATACCTTCAGCCGATCCGTGTTTTTGCCAAAGGCCTGAATTTTCCCAAGCGCATTTTGCCAGATGATATGCGCATCTGCCCGCACCTGATCAAAATCCCAATTGGGAATTTCAGTATCCAGATTGTTCAGTGCTCCCTGCTCGCTGACTGAAGAAATACCAGTTTTCACCAGGATAATATCACCCGCCCTGGTTTTGTACTTCATGGCTAACTTGGACACTTTTCCCGATACGGCTGTGGCCAGATCTGCTACTTCACCCCGATCATTGATTAGCGTAAAACTGTCGCAGGGTCGCGATATACGGACGGCAAAAAATACTTTTTGATTGGGTGCCCAACCGGTCGAATGACGGTACCCCATTAGTGTCGTATCATTGATGACCCTGATCTCAGTGGCTACCGGGCTATCCCAGTTTCTGCTGAACCCGAGGACCAGCAAGATTGCCGCATAATCACTGGCCGGAAAGGTATAGCGCTAAAAACCTGCGCGAATGGTGGCGGTTAGTTCCACTTTTATGTTGGTATCCAGAAGTTTTACCCAGTAATATCCCGGTTCAGCGCCTTCCTGATCATGAGAATACCTGGAAAAATGCCGGATAAAATAATTGTACGGTTTGCGCGGACCAGGCTCGACAGGCCTGGTGGTTGGCAAAAAACTTATGTCCAGCAGATCGCCGACACCCGTCCCTTCAAAATGTGTGTGTGAAAATCCGGCAATGGTGTCATTGGCATAATTGTATCCAGCAACATATCCCCATCCTCCGCGATTTTGATCGGGACTGAGTTGCACCATTCCGAAAGGCAAGGAGGCTCCTGGAAAGACATGGGCATCGTTACCCGTTCCAATAAAAGGATCTACATATTGTGTGACATCATCGTTGCTGGCTTTTTGATGACTCCGGCCACACGCGCTTAGGCAAAAAATAAAAATAAGGACAACTTTAAATTTTAATTCCATCGACTGATTTTGAATCTCACTTTAGATCAATAGCTGACAAGTTAATGGCTTTAGGGTATAAATCATTGTGAATTTTTAGTAATTGATAAATGCCACGAGACCTTCAAATTCTAAAGTTTTCATCCTGACCAGTTTGATAATGTCTGGATGATCGGATGGATTAACTATCCGTAAATATGTTTCGTTAAATATTTGTTAAACTTAATGATTGTATATACGTTTGTTGTAATAAGCATTATAACATTGGTAAAAAAATGAAAATTGAAGAAGCCTTAAAAATGAAGCAGTTCGAGTCACCTCAGCAAAAGGCTTTGCTCAATGTCATTTTTACAGGCTATTGGCTCAGTGAACATATGAATGAAATACTAAAGCCATTTGGCCTTTCCGAACAACAATTCAATGTGTTGAGGATATTGCGCGGACAAAAGGAAAAAACACTGAATCTGCTCGACATCCAGTGCCGGATGATGCATAAAATGAGCAATGCAACGAGGCTTGTCGAAAAACTTCGGCAGAAGGGTTATGTGAACCGGGAGATTTGTCCCAACAACCGGCGTATGGTGGACATCAACATCACTGAAAAAGGTTTGCAACTACTGGATAAACTGGATATTCAGGTGAAGGAACATTATGAGCATTTTGTCGAAAAGCTTTCTGTAGAGGAATTCGATCAGCTTTCGGAGTTGCTTGATAAAATCAGAAGCTGATTTTTTTTACCACAAAAATTGTATATACAATTATAGTATCGACTTTAATAATATAACTATTTAAAAAGCTCAAAAAATGAAGGCAAAAGAACTCATACATCAAATGAAGTGGCGCTATGCCGCCAAAAGAATGAACGGGCAAAAAGTGCCGGAAGCAAAACTGGACAATATACTGGAAGCCATACGACTTTCCGCATCTTCCTTTGGTCTACAGCCATACAAGGTGGTCGTTATAGAAAATCCGGAATTACGCGATAAGATCCAACTGGTGGCGCACAACCAACCACAGATCCACGAGGCATCACATATATTGGTATTTGCTGCATGGAAAGACATAGACGAACCGGCTGTCGATAAATTCATTTCCAATGTGTCTAAAATCAGGGAATTACCCGTGGAATCCCTGCAAGGATATAAAAACGCTATACTTCGAAAAGTCGTGGCCAACACCCCGGAAGAAAATTTCAACTGGGCTTCACGGCAGGCATACCTGGCCCTGGGCACCGGACTGGTCGCGGCAGCCGTTGAACAGGTGGACGCTACGCCAATGGAAGGATTTGATGCCATAGCCCTCGATGAATTACTTGGACTGCAGAAAAAAGGATTGCGCAGTGTTGCCATACTGGCGCTGGGTTACCGCGATGAAAATAAAGATCAACTGAGCCAATTGCCTAAAGTGCGGTGGGATAAAGAAACGCTTTTTATGAAAGTTGCATAGCAACTATGTACTCAGGACCGGTTTGTTCTCGGGTGTGATTGAATGGTAAACTTTGATGGTTCAACAGTGCCAAATAAATATTTAACAAACCGATCTTGAGTTAATAGCATTGGGAATTACATTTTTACCAGCATTTTTCCGGTGTTTTCGCCTGAGAACAAGCCCAAAAATGCCTCCGGTAATTGGTCAAACCCTTCCACCACCGTTTCCTTATATTTCAATTTCCCGTCCTTCACCCAAGTCGCCAGTTGTTTTCTTGCTTCCGCGAAACGTTCACTGTAATTACCCACAATAAAACCCTGGATCCGGACACTGCGGGTTAAAACGATTGGCAGAAACCGCAAACCAGAGGATAATTTTGTTTCATTATACAAAGCGATCTGTCCACACAGCACGACCCTGGCATGAAAATTCAGCCTGGTGATCACCGCGTCCGTAATATCGCCACCTACATTGTCAAAATAAACGTCAACATCTTCCGGACAAAGCATCTTTATTGCGCCAGCGATGTCACCGGTCTTTTTATAATTAATGCCGTCATCAAACCTTAGGTTCTCTTTTAGGAATTTAATCTTCTCATCGGCACCGGCAATACCAATTACCTTACAACCTTTTATTTTAGCAATCTGTCCAACCACTGACCCAACTGCCCCGGCAGCACCGGAAATAACCACGGTCTCCCCTTCTTTCGGGGCCCCAATATCAAGCAGTCCGAAATAGGCCGTTAAACCAGGCATACCCAGAATGCCTAAATAATAACTGGCCGGAGCAATGCCGGTATCGACACGCTGCAAATGGCTGTCTTTTGTGCTCATTTGCGTGGCCCAGGGCAATGTTCCCAGCACAAGATCTCCCTTTTTAAAATGCTCACTTTTACTTTCCTGCACTTCTGCCACTACGCCACCGGTGATCGGTTCATCGAGCTTATAGGGTGGCGCATAAGATTTCTGATTGTTCATCCTGCCGCGCATATAGGGATCGACAGAAAAATAAACAGGTCTGAGCAAAACTTGTCCATCCCTTAAATCATCCAAGGTGATGTCTTCAAATCGAAAAGTTTCTTTCGTTGGCATTCCCGTTGGCCGTTCAGCCAATACGATTTGTGTTGTTTTCATGTATTTCAATTTTAAACTCTTTAAAAAAGAAAACACCACAGCATCACGAATGTTCGGATTCCCTTTTTAAATACAGTAATATTCCGGATCAGAAAATGGCTTAACAACCAGTGTTCCATCCAGTGATCGCCGGCCGACATGAAATACCATTTCACCACTGGAATTTTACATAATTTAACTGCCCCTGTTTCTGCAATAAATAAAAAATATTATAAATTGGAGTTACATCCATTTTTTAAAGCATCATGAAACGGTATACTTTTTCGACCCAAATCAATGTCTCGTTCTTCATCACATTTTTTTTGTTTTCCTGCCGGAGTGTTTATATCGGACACGACGTTGGCAAGTTGGTCTCATTTGCCTATGTTGACCCTCTGACTAAAATATTCCCTGAAACCGCTTACTTTGGAAATCAACAGGCCATTGCCGATGAAGCCCGCGGAGAAGTAGCCTCATTTCAATTTGCCGTTAGGGCTGCCCTGCCGATTGATGACCTTACAGTTGCTGTGACCTCATTGACCGATGGAACCAATCAACTGGACCAAATCAAAACCGGATTTGTCGAATTCGTAAAAGTCGGCCGCTTTGCGCCTGCTCCGGCCCGTGACCGGCTGGCGTCTCAGTCGGGTTATTTTCCCGATCCGATCGTAGAAAAACCATTCGTAAACCTCCCTCCCAACCAAACACAACCTATCTGGATCTCTGTCAATATTCCCAAAGATGCCTCGCCCGGTAAATATCTGGGACAGGTGATCATCAAAGGCAAGTTGGATGGTAAATCATTTTCAGCATCGAAAAGCATTCAGGTGCAGGTCTATCAACCGGTGATAGATAAGACCAGCTTGTGGGTAACAAACTGGTATACCCTCGATCGACTGTCTATGCTCAATGATGGCAATCCGGTGGAACAATTTTCGGATCGCTACTGGGAATTGACCGAAATCCTGGCCAAAAAGATGGCCGAGTACCGGCAAAATGTGGCCCTGATCTCTCCATTGCGCCTGGCCCAGTTCAGCAAAACCGGTGACCAGTGGCAGTTCGATTTCACCCACTTCAACAAAATGGTGCGGCTTTTTATTGATGCCGGTGTGATCGGAAGAATCGAAGGCGGCCATATCGGTGGCAGACTTGGAAACTGGGACAGTGATTTCGGGATTTTTATACCCATAGTAACCGACACTGGGTATACCTTACAAAATAAACCGCTGAATGATCCGGGTGTCAAAGAATTTTACCAGCAGTTTTTTCAGGCGCTGTTTGATGATTTGCATCAGCACAACTGGGCGGACATTTACATGCAGCACATCGCCGATGAACCCACAGATACCAATTTCCAGTCCTACATTGATATTGCCACCTCTGTCAAATCCATCATTCCTGACATCAAGATCATCGAAGCCTGTCATACCCACAATTTGCAAAACGTTGTGGATGTGTGGGTGCCACAGCTTAATTTCCTGGATGAAGGATATGATTTTTACAAGGAACGGCAGGAACAGGGAGACGAAGTCTGGTTCTACACTTGTCTGGCGCCGCAAGGCAATTACGCCAACCGCTTCATCGAATTGCCCCTGATCAAGACACGCATCCTCCACTGGATCAATTTCCGCTATCATATTCCGGGCTACCTCCACTGGGGACTGGACTTCTGGCGTTCCGATCCGTTCGGAGAGACCACCGGGATCATCACCGAATCGGGCAATATACTGCCTGGTGGCGATGCCTGGATTGTGTATCCCGCAAAGAACAAGTTAAATTCTTCTATTCGCCTGGAAGCCATGCGCGATGGCATTGAAGATTATGAATTACTGAAAATGCTGGAAATTAAAGATCCTGATATGGCCAGCGAATTGGCCCGCCAGGTGGTGTATGGCTTTGATCATTATGATACCAACATCGACGATTTCCGGGCAAAAAGACGAAAGATCCTGCAGATGCTCAGCCAGTAAAAGTTCTCAATTTATTTAAGAAGACATCCATTTCGCCGTGGATCATGCGTGTAGATTCGTAGAAATATCCTGGTTCCCTCCATTATACGTCAATGAAGGTTTGTGTGGACCGCGTCTTCTGCAAAGCAGGCAAGAACCTTGATAAAAGCATGATCTTTCTGTTGTTTATTTTACAGTTCGAATGAACCTGCCTGCACCAGGCAGGCACTAAGTAATATTGAAAGTTTGATCCAATTATTTCCTTATCCCACCACCGGTGTAACAAACCAGCCTTGTCCACTTCACTACCCGGACATCATTCAGACCTTGAGCGAGCCACGGAATCCTCTGGCAGCATAGTAAGAATCTGCTCCGTTATGATAAACAAATACGGTGTTATAGCGCCGATCACAAAAGATGGCCCCGCCAAGTTTTCTAATATCAGGAGGTGTTTTTACCCAACTCGACGTTTTCAAATCGAACTTTCCGAGTTTTTGCAACTCCCGATATTGTTCCTCCGTCAAAATTTCGATACCCATGGCATTTGCCATATCGATAGCGGTATCTTTCGGTTTAAATTCTTTCCTCGACTCCAGCGCTTCACGATCATAACAAACACTCCTGCGGCCTTTAGGGCTTTCGGCTGTACAATCATAAAAAGTGTATTCGCCCGTCTTTTTATCAAAACCAACAACATCCGGTTCGCCGCCGGTCCTTTCCATTTCATTGAGCGACCACATTTTATCAGTATTCGCTTCCAGCTTTGTTTGTATTGAAGTCCATTGAACACCTCCATGCCGGCTCATGTTTTTCTCAAAACGGGTTTTCAATACGTTAAGTAGTTCTTCATGTTGGTTTGGTGACAGCTTCTTCTTATTACTGATCATGTTTTTCATACTGTTATTGTATCTCGAATACACTAATCATTTAATCCCTTTCCATCGAGGATTTGTTGCATACATTTTTCAACCCTTGACGCCTTGGTTTTGGTTTGCTTGGGTTGAGAAAAATAAAAAATGTACGCCCTTTGGCGTCCCGGTGTCAATGCCTCAAAAGCAGTTTTCAAGACAGGATTTTCATTAAGTTTCTTTTGAAATTCTTCAGGAATGGTAAAGTCTTTGGTCTTTTTGAACGCCACTTTCAAGCCGGCCCTTTCAACTTCGATGGCTTCGTAAATATAGGCCTTCAGCATGGGTGCCATCTCCACAATTTCACGAATATTGGTGAAACGGATCTGGCGTGCTGCCTGCACCTTTTCCGTTTGCTGGATCAGAATACCATCGGTATCATTTAACAAGGCCCCTTTGAAAAATAATAGTGCACAGTATGATTTAAAACCATGTATTAAAACGATGTTATTTCTCTGAAACGTGTAACAAGGACAACCCCACTTCAATTCTTCGTTCAGCCCACAGTCAAGGATGATCACTCTTAATTTCTCACATGCTGACCGCCACTTGGAAGCCTTTTTGAAAAAGAAGTCAACCTTAGGATTCATGCTGCTCCCGGTCATAGTGTGTTATTTTAATTTGTTTCCCGGTCCTGCGATGTGCAGCTAACCAATTCAGACTCTTGCGCGCCACGGAATCCCCTGACAGCATAGCAGGTTTCTGCTCCATTATGATACATAAAGCTAATAGACACCGCATTCAAAACAAAAAACGGCTGGATCCCTTCACTTGTCTTAATATTCTCCTTTGATCACAAAAAACGAACCCCGAATTGTTCCGGCAAGTTTAGACTTCTGCCTCGCAAACTTAAACTTTCCTTTCAACTCCTTTGGCACCTCCATCCCTTCAGAAAGTTTAAAACCAACGGCCCGTTTTTTAGGATCATCAACCGTATACAGAACATTGACTCCAAGCCCATCTTCATAAAAGACATAGGTCCATTTGATATTTTCCATTTGAAAGCGTGACGTTTCCAAAGGTTTGGCCGCAAATTCAATATCACGTTCTTCTTTCAAAACCCGGTTCACATAACCGAGGGTCTCCTGGCTTTCATTAGCCGGTACAACGGTAAATTCATGCTGGTATTTGTTCATAAAGTAACGGGCTTCATTGGCACGTAAGCCAGCAAGCGCTTCTGCTACAGGTGAAGACTCTAAACCAATTGTAGACACGTTTTTAAAATCAACAATATAAGACATTTTCATTCCTCCTTTTTAAAGATTTAATTAACTAAAATTTCTGTTCCAAACTTATACAGACAGAATGATCTTTCTGCTTGCAGGCCTGAAGTACCACGATATCACGGTCAAGACTAGTAATAACAATGCCGGCCATATTTTTTTGAAGCCATCCCCCGTTGCAATATGTGAAAATATTGCTCCCGACATGACAAAGAAAAAGCCAGCATAAGCCCATTCCTTCAGTAAAGGGAATTTAGGAACAAGCAATGCCACGACGCCCAAAATTTTCCAAATACCCAGTATGGTCAGCAAGTAAACAGGATAGCCCAAATGTGTAATCCAATCTAGTCCTCCTGTTCCCTCTTTCATTTTGAATAACTGTCCCATTCCGGTTGATATCATTCCCAATGCCAGCCAAATGGTGGCAATCCAATAGATAATTTTACCTGCTCGTCCGGCAGGCAGGATTCTCTTTTTCATGATCTGTTATGTTAATTTGCTTACGACTTCCTGTAATCGGTCATGTGCCATGCTTAAACCTCGCGCAAAGGGTAACTTCAGCACCTGGTCCCTTTGTGCCACCGACTCATAAATAACATGCATTTTTAGTTTGCTGGTGTTGTCAGTGAGTTTTTCAAATTCATATATCTCAAGCTGGACACCCATCGGTGTATTCTCCATTTCAAATGTCCGTGTTATTTTCCTGTCCGGCACAAATTCATGGATTACCCCATTGGCCTTGAACTGCACTTTCCCCCGGGCATCCGTTGACTGTAATTGATAGCTGCCATGCTTTTTACCATCAAATTTCTGAAATTTAGTTGTTGAATACGGGTTAGACATCCATTGCTCGATAATGCCGGAATCTGCATACGCCTTAAAGAGTAATTCCAATGGCAAATCAAATTCCCTTGTTATCAACATTTCCTGTTTGCCGTCTTCGGCATTGATTTTTGTTTTTTGTTCCATGGTATACTATTTTTTTGGTTTGTAATTTTTCATGATGGTTTCCAATTTATTGAACCTGTCATCCCACATCTTTCGAAATGGTTCAATAAAGTCTGCTATTTCTTTGATCTTTTGGGGATTTAAATGATAGTATATCTCTCTGCCGTTTTGCTCTTGTTCCAGTAATTCGCACTCGGTGAGTATTTGTAAGTGTTTTGAAACGGTCGGCCTGGCTGTATCAAAGTTTGAGGCTATGGCACCGGCGGTCATGGATTGCGTGGCTACCAATAGAAGTATTGCTCTTCTTGTCGGGTCAGCTATGGCTTGAAAAACATCTCGTCTCAGATTCATTGTGTAGCCATTTGACTACAAATATATGCGTAGTCATTTGACTTCACAATTTTTTCCGGATTTTTTTTAAGAAAACCTGGAAGGATTGTATGCATACCAACGATTCCGCAGTTTACAGGACAGGTATACAGGTATAAAAGTTGGCAGGGCCAGCATTCAGAGAAAGGGCAAAAAGTTCTTTTGGAATTCAATATCTTCACACGAAGTTTTTTGATAGCAATCAAATCATAAAAAGACTCCACCTCCAATACAGAGACTTCATCACTACTACGAGCAGGTCTGCCCCCTATGCCTCACCCAACCACGGGTGCAGGTTTCCTCTCTCGATTTCTCCTGACAGCATAGAGTTCACTTGTTCCTTGAAATGGCCTGTACTGTGTTCCTGCCGGCTTAACCCCGGATGCGATGTGGCCGGTATCTTCCGGTCGTCTGCCACACTTGTCATAGGTACAAACGTAACTACCTATTTTTCACATCGTAATTCGCCTTATCGAGGCTTCGTCACTGGTTTATTCTCATTCAGCTCCATCAGCACTCTCCTACAGGGATCAATGTCCCCGTTTTTCCTTAGCCGTTCACCACACCAGTGTTTCCACTAAATGCAGCGTAAGGTGGTTTGATGGCTGTCCCGGCAGGCCGCCATCGAAAGGCCTACCCATTGGTCTCCCAACAGTCTTCCATCCATTTCAAAGCATTCAGCCCCAAGGGGCCAATTCAAGTCACACACGTTTTGCGGCTACCCGAAGCGCGGGACTTTTACCACAAAACTCGATTTGAAAAACTAAACTTCCATTAACCACAAAACTATCTTTGGAACACGAAACCCCTCCTTTTGGGTAGGTGCTGTTAGCGGTTCGTGCTTCCCTTTTTCATAAGGACCTTTTTTGAAAGATTTATTTCGATTGCTTCTTTACACCCGGAGCTGTCCAGTTTCCATTTATCATTTCTTCTTTTGGCCAGTATACGCGGAGCATCAAATTGAAAGGCCCATCTGGTGCCGGCAACCAGTTGCTTTCTTTGTCTTTCGCAGGTTTATCTTTTTGAATATAAATATCAACTGACCCATCGGTGTTTTTCTTTAAAGAATTCCTGTCGCCAATAGCAAAACGGTTGATGGGGTTTGCACAAAGAAAGCCATCGCTGTCATACATGGTTAGGCTCCAGAAAGCATTGGCTGGGGGTTCCTTCCCCGCATCGATATGCCATATATATTTATGTTTTGAACCGTTGTATGGATCACCATCACTGTCTGTCATCGATGCCGGGTAAATGGCATCTGCGTCCAAATTGGCACCTAAACCTCCGAATGCTAAACCTGCCCGGTAAGAATAGTTTGTTTTATAATCTCCCAAGCCTCTATTCACTGACCACCCATTTACAGGTTTAGATTCACTAAGCCCATTGACTATCATATCATTTTTAGCCCAGGCTGCAATGAATTTTATAGAATCCTGAATCGCTGCAGGAAGTTTGGAGATATCAAATGTTCCTCCCGGTGCTATGCCCAAGGGCGCAAGCTTTTGCATCATATCAGCATCAGCGGCAGAAGGGGGATTATCTGCCATTAACTTGTTCAGCAGGTTGAAATAATCAACTACAGACATACCAAGGACAATTTCATTAGGTGTTTTTTGGGGAATATTAGGATCGATCTTACCTGTTGGAGCAACATAAGTTTTTCCCCATGCGCTTAGAGGAACAAGTTTGATTCCATCCTGTATCTTCTTTACACTAGTGGCACCATCTTTTACATTGTTTACCTGTATGCGCCCGATCAGCCAAACCATATTGGTTGGCGATTTTACCTGTTTCATGTTGGCAGGTACTTCCCCGCTCCAGGCAAGGCCTGTAATCAAATAGTTTTGTGCATCTGTTCCTGTGGTTCTTTTTCCTGGAGAAAAGAATACATTGGTCCATGCATCCAACATTGGGAAAAGGGCATAACGTCCATTCGTGTTCGGTATTTGCAATACCATAGGTTCATTTTTCAGGTCTAGGAAAGCGGTTGAATAGTAAGTATCATTATTCGGACGCACGACATCACGAAACTTGTCGTCCGGAAATTGTGTGGCACTCGACATCTGGTTTATCGGGGCTGCAATTCTTCCGTGGTTATATATTTTGTCAACATTGGTTCCCACTTGTTACGTGGTATACATTACTATGAGCGGAAAACCGAATTCGTAGGCATCCCTTAATGTCCGAATGATTTGTTCATCAGTAAGGTTTGTTTTTTCTTCTGCTGAAGACGTTTTTGGTGTTTGATTGCAAGCTGCCAGCAATAAAACTGTAAGCAAAGTGATAAGTGTTTTTTTCATGATTTATTCTATTATTTTTAATTTTTACTCAAATTCCATTCTTAATATTATTTGATTTTGTCCAAACCAAATTGTTTGAGTATATGTTTGATTAACATGGTATAGCATGACCGCTAACAAGTCGCTAAACGCAACTCAATTTTGATGGTGGCGTATATTTTTGCTTTGTGCGCTGTGTGTTATTTATAATTTCAATATTAAACCTGGAACATATAACCATTGAATCTATGGCCAATTGGCCAAACTTCCAATCCATTATATCAATAATCCAATTTCTAAATTAACAGTTCCATAATCTTCTGGTCTTCATCCGAAAATATCCTTCATTGAATAGTATTTCACGCCGGAGCGAAAAACATCTGAAGCCGGATCAGGTTTTTAATGTAGTAAATTTTATAACCTGTAAAAATCATTATGAACTATCAACTTTTAGGAAATACCGGTGTATTGGTTTCTGAACTGTGCTTTGGCACCATGACTTTTGGCGGAAAAGGATTCTGGGAAGCCATTGGCCAGCAACAACAGGATGAAGTGAATGCCCTGGTAAAAATGGCGGTGGATACCGGCATCAATTTTATCGATACCGCCAATGTTTATTCATTCGGACTTTCGGAAAAATTACTGGGCGAAAGCCTTAAACAGCAAGGGATCAACCGCAATGAACTTTTTATCGCTACCAAGGTGCGGGGCAAAATGGGAGAAGAATTGAATAACCAGGGGCTATCGCGATACCATATTTTCCAGTCCGTGGATGAAAGCCTCCAGCGGCTGCAAATGGACCACATCGACCTGCTGTATGTGCACGGCGTTGATGCTGTGCTCCCGGTCGAAGAGATCGTTCACTCCCTGCACGATGTGGTGATGTCCGGCCGGGTACGCTATGTGGGTGTCTGCAACTGGCCCGCCTGGATGGTGATGAAAGCCCTTGACATTGCCAAACAACATGGATGGCACGAATTCAAAGCAATGCAATACTATTATTCAGTGGCCGGTCGTGATTCCGAAAGAGAAGTACTGCCCCTGGCCAGGTCGGAAAATCTCGGCTTTATGCCTTGGAGCCCTTTGGCGGGTGGTTTTCTCTCCGGGAAATATACCCGCAAAAGTCAAAATACCGGCGGTGGATCCCGGCGGGATAATTTCGATTTTCCGCCAGTGGATAAAGAAAGGGCATACGACATTATCGATGTGATGATCAAGATCGGTAAAACACATGACGTTACCGCTGCGGAAATTGCTCTGGCCTGGGTACGCCATCAGCACGGTGTGACCAGCACCATCATCGGGGCCAAGACTGTAGAACAATTACGTTCGAATATTCATTCAACCACTATCAAATTATCGGCCGATGAACTGAATGCGCTCGATGCTGCCAGTCAGTTGCGACCGGAATACCCCGGCTGGATGGTGGAACGCCAAATGACCAACCGCATTCCGGAATCAAAATAATGGTTGATTGACCAGGCAGAGGCATAGCAGATCACGTGCTTTGTTATGCCTCTGATTTAAACATAATCTTCTAAAATTCCTTTTTTCGAATATTAAAAACAACCCTACAAACATGGCTAAAAAAGCTTCCAAACCAATGCCTGAAGGCATGCATTCCGTAACCCCATACCTGTGGTTCGATGGCGACTGTCATCAAGCCATCGATTTTTATCAGAAAGCATTCGGCGCCGAATTGACGTCGCCTCCGGTTCCCGGTCCCGGCGGACAAACCGTTATGCATTCCATGCTTAAGATCGGTGATTCCAACATTATGATGGCCGACGCCTGGCCGGGAAGTTGGGAGCATGGTGCAGGAAAAGGCGCCACCGCCACACTTTGGGTTTATGTCAAAGATTGTGACGCCCTATTTAAAAAAGCCGTCAATGCCGGCTGTGAAGTACTGATGCAAATGGAAGACGCTTTTTGGGGAGACCGTCACGGTAAAGTGAAAGATCCGTTTGGGCACTGCTGGACAATTGCCACCTTTCAGTTGGAATTCACACCCAAAGAAATGAGTGAACGGGAGCAGGAATGGCTGGCAAAATTACAAGGCGAGTAGCGACCTAGTGCTCAACAATTGCATAAATTGAGTAGGCCGTGGGCAATAGACAATTGGCAATTTGGTCCATTTATCATTCACCATTGCCTATTCACCATTGCCTATTCACCATTGCCAATCCCGCCAAGGCACTACAATTTGACCGCGTACAATTTGCCATCGGAGCTGCCAAAATAGATCACATCTCCAGCAATGACCGGAGATGAAAGGATAGCGCCCATTTTATGGATCATTTTCTCGGCAACTTCATAATCTTTGCCATAAATGGGAAAATCAGGTCTGAAATGATCATTTTTGTCATACACTTCATTATAATTCTCTTTACTTCCATCCGTTTGAAATTCCCATTTTATCGCACCTGTTCCGGCGTCGACGCCATAGAGCTTGCCGTTAAAACAACCAAAAAAGACGGTGCTGTCCCTAATGGCCGGTTTGTCGTAAGAGCGCATATTTAACGCCATTCGCCATATGACTTCCCCCGAAGTTTTGTTCATGCAATAAAAGGCATGTGAGTCTGAGGTGCCAAAATAAATATTTCCGCCAAAAACCAGCGGTGACGCGATCACCCAACTACCATGTTCTTTCATGTTCCAGTGACCGGTGCCGCTGGTGGCATCGATGGCGTAAATATTAAAATCACGGCTTCCAAAAAACAATGTCCCGTCATCCAAGGTGGCACTGCGCTGGATCTCTCCTTTGGGAAAATAAGTGTCTCCCACCGTTTTGAATTTCCACAATAGCTGACCATCCTCGTCGTTCAATGCATAAAGATTGCCGTCGTAACTCCCGATATATATCACACTGTCAGTCACTACCGGAGTGGCATGTACCACTCCTCCGGTTTTATAACGCCAGACATCACTGCCGTCTTTTAGCCTCAAAGCATAAACCGTACTATCACCACTGCCCCAAAATACCCGGTCGCGATGCACCACTGGCGAAGACCGGTAGTAATCCCAAAGGTCATATTGGGTGTCCCCTTTCGAAGCAAATTTCCACACTACTTTTCCTGACAACCGGTCCAAAGCATATATGACCCCATCTCCACTACTGAAAATCACCAAATTACCAGCGACAGCCGCAGACGAAGCCACCTTACCGCCAGTTTGGAATTTCCAGATCAGCTTTCCCGATTGCTGGTCTAATGCATAAAAAAAGCCGTCATTACTCCCAAAATACACACTTCCCTGTTCAATAGCCGGAGTAGAATATACACGATCGCTCGTCCCAAATTTCCACAATAATTGCTGAGCGAGGGTATCACAGGCAATGAAGCTGAGGCCGATCAAAATAACAATCTGTGATTTAAACATGGTGATTAGGATAATTTTTCGGCAAAATAGGAAGTAACTCCTCGCCGGTCAATGAAAAATTTTTTCTATCCCATCGAACTATTTCACGACCCGTTCTTTTTTGTAGCCAAAATCCAATAAAAACACGTTAAACAGACAAAAATAAAAGGAAAACAATTATTGATGACATTGGCTTTAACCGCCTTCTATATCTCTGGCCAAGCCCAGGAGGTTGCTGAAGCACAGAAAAACTTCACGCAATTTGTGGGAAAATGGATCTACGAATCTGCAAAACAATATCGAAGGCCAAAAGGATCAAAGTGAATATTCATTCGATTGTGAGACGGTTGGTTTGAATAGCGGTTGCCCATGAAAAATTTCTCGATCAGGAACTTAAGCTAAAGGTAAGATAATCTGCCGGGCTATGACCCTAATTTCCAACAGGTGCATCTTTATGACAATGACAATTTGGGGACAGCACATAATCAT
This sequence comes from uncultured Cytophagales bacterium, assembly GCA_963711495.1. Lineage (GTDB taxonomy): Bacteria > Bacteroidota > Bacteroidia > Cytophagales > Cyclobacteriaceae > CAVQEK01. Next base: position 1,541,449 of record CAVQEK010000004.1, on the reverse strand, counting down.
TATGGTTATTGGGTCGATGACCATCATCAGTTTGCAGAACATCGAGGTGTGTTTGACGGCAAAATGTATCTGGAACAAATTAACATGTTATTCAATGACCCGAATACGTTAACCATGCAACTGACAGGTATGCTCAATGGCGAAGTATTTGAAAAAGTAGCAGGCGCATATAAAAAACAATAACCAAGAAAGAGCGACAAAACTCGTAAAATGGGCAATTGCCACTCCCTGCTGTGCCTTCCTGAAGCAATACAATTTTTCTTAGTACCGGCCCCAAGTCATTCCGATATTCCATCTGAACCGGTAAATCCGATTTCGCTATTATTATAAATGTAATGGCACACACGTCAAATGAATTACCTTGTTTTGAATTGAAAAATCATGATTTTGACCGGATCATGAGCACCATATCCTGGTCGCTTGGGTTATTCATATTCCAAAGATTATTCACCACAGTAAAAGTGGCGGGTGAATATTTGCCGGTAGCTGGATTAAACCACTGAAAATCATAGTTTTTCCCAATATCCAGCCTCAGTTGAATTGCCTCTGCTCCGGGAAAATAAATGGTGACCAGATCTCTGTCATCGGTAGCGAGCACTCCGACATACCGGTCATACTGTTCATCACCAGGCTGCTTGACCAACAGATCCTGGGCCGGGAACAATTTCCACCAGGGCAATGCTTTGAAAAATGATTTTACATAGGCCATTTGCTGACTCACCGGTAATTTCAAGCTATTTGACCAACTCGATGTCCAGGGAGCAGCCCCGTGGTTTTGAATGGGTTGGCCATCTTCCTCCAGCCAGGGCCAGATACCGTTGGCACCGTAGGTTACTCCGGCCACCGGCGTAGCAAACAAACTCCACCACACCGCATGCCGCACATCTTCGGTCGTGCCATCTTTAAGGATCTGTTCATACAACGGCTCCATATTGATGTAAGGCATAGCCCGCAACACAGACCAATTTTCGACCATCGGCCCTTTGTTGATCCAATTGACCGTTCTCTCCCCTTTGCTGTGGGAAGATTGATATCCCATGATGTCATACCACGGCTGGTCTGCATAAAGATCACCGACAAAGGATATCCCGTGAGGATGTAACGTGACCGGAGCATGATCAATATCACTGAAAATATCATGTCCGATCTGCTTCCACCGGCTTTCCAGGTCTCCGTAGTATTTGCCATCTCCACCCAAAACCCAGACCACCTGGTTCCCCTGGAACCGGGCCACAATATACCTGCCCAATAAAACCGCTTCTTCCTCAGGCAAATAATAACCGGGAGAAAGGTCCCTGCCCTGCCCGAAAGGCAGCGCCCAAAGCATCACCGGCGCAGCGACGAGGCCATGTGCATTGACCGCATCGATCTTTTTATCAATGCGCCGGAAAAATTCCGGATTGATTACGATCTTCCCACTTCCTGTAAATGCTACCTTTCCTTCAGCATTCCCGGCACATCCGCGCCATTGCGTTGTGACCAATTGAATGACACTATATCCCCTGGACTCACGATCTTTCAGGTAGGTTTCCCAATCCTTGTCAGTGGAAAGTAAGGCCCCATTCCAGGCAGTACAGCCCATCCAGAAAAATGGTGTGCCATCGTTATAAGACAAATGATACCGGCCAAGAAAATGCCTGACCCCACCATGCTGGTAAATTGCTTCATTTTCTTTATTGGTCTCGCATTGAAATCTGCCGGAGTGCTGGTTTAAACCTGTATTTTTCTCATCGGAACACGAACTGTTCCATTGCCACTCACCCGGTTCATCCGGGCAAAACCGCACTTTCCATTGTTTACCTCCATCCCAAAAACCGGGGACTTTCAGTGTTCTTCCTGTCGGGGAATTGAATGTTACGTTGAAATCCCTGGCATCATAGATTGGATTGTCATATAGACGATCGCTTTCGAAGGATAATTCATATTTGTGCCAGCACCGGGCCTGGCCATAAGCATTCATCATTCCAAGATTCAGGAATATCTGCAGAAGAAAAGCTGACCAAAAAATGTTTGTGAAATTCATAAAGACAATTTTAACGTTTCAAAAAAACCGGCAACCGCCTGAAAATTGATTAATCTTTCCCTTGGTCCTGCTTATTCAAAAAATTCGGCTGCCTATGTCAATGTTACTATCTTCCAGGTCCCCGCAATTGATGATCCAGAGAAATGTCTCGCCCGCCTGTCAGCAATAAAAAGATAGTGCCAATCAACATGCAAAAATCTGTTCTCGCTTCGTGCATCATCGTCCAAAAGCCCTGGTCGTGAAAAATAGGGATCTTCGTTGTATAAATGGCCACCAAAATGATAATGAGCAACGGAATGGAGGCCCAGCGCGTGAGCAGGCCGATCAATACAAAAAATCCACAGATCACCTCAAACGAACCAACGAAGTGGCTCACAAATGCCGGAGCCGGAAAACCGATCCTGGCAAATCTGGCTGTGCCAACGGTATCCGGGAACATAAATTTCTGCATGCCTTCTGAAAAGTATACGATACCAACCATTAGGCGAATCAATAATACAGGCAAATTAAAAGTTTTCATGACGGGACGGCTTTTGATTACTGACTTAATTTTCCTTTGGACAAGTTTTATTGGCTTTCGATAATTTATCCAATAACCCTTATCGCAGGCGACGATCACGTACTTCTTTTTCAACCTCTACGGTGAAATTATTGAAAAACAAGTTCGTGTTCGTTTCAATCACTTAAATGGATTTTAAATCTTAAAATTTACTGAATAATCCCGGTCCTGCCAAATGCTGATACAGTTAAATGCCTGGTAATGGTTTTATGGTCCCTGAACTGGGAAAAGTTCAAAAAGCACCTCCTCATTTTTTCTATATGAAGTGGATGTTAGATAAATATTCTTTACCATGTAATGAGGCAGATATTTATTCAGCAAGGTGCGTGCTGTTCCATCAACAAATAAGTGAATCTTCAATGACCGAAAATAAAGAAGCAAAGGAAATTTTTTATGTGTGGGAATAAGCAGATGTAGAATTTCTGCAAAAAAGCATCGACGAATCATGGAGGAAAGGCCGAGCAGTAGCTGCTAAGTTTGAAGATTTATTTTGGTCTTTTAGACGCGGAATGTCAGACTGTATGGATGAAATTGAAAAAGATGATGATTGGAAAAAAATATTCGAAGGAAAGGTGAAGAAATTTTTTGTAAATGTGAAATATGAGGATTAATCAGCTATTCTTACCTTAGAACAGTTAAAATCATAAAATTAATTTTGATCTCTGATCAATTGTATACAAAGTAATGTAAACCCCATGAAAATTCACCTCGTCAGCGGTTTTTTAGGGAGTGGCAAAACCACCGCCATCCTCCAGGCGAGTAAGATGCTGGCGAAAAAAGGCATTTCCACCTCCGTCATCACCAATGACCAGGGGAAATACCTGGTAGACAGCAAGTACGTCCAAAGTGCGGGCATCTCCAACGCCGAAGTGACGGGAGGTTGCTTTTGTTGCAACTACAACCAGTTGGACCTGCAGATCAATGTATTGAAACACAGCGCCAAAGCCGATGTCATATTTGCCGAGTCTGTCGGCTCCTGCACAGACATCATCGCCACGGTAATGAAGCCTTTGTTGAAATACAAGAAAGACGACATCGAACAGGTCACGTTCTCCACTTTCGTCGACGCCCGAATGATGCATAATTATTTACGTGATGGCACTTTGCCCTTTGATACCAACACCAACTATATCTGGGAAAAACAATTGGAGGAATCCGAGGTCCTCATTGTCAATAAAATTGACTTGTTAACCAGCGATGAATTACAGCACATCGAATCAAGGATAAAAGCCGATTTCCCATCAAAATTGTTACTTCTCCAATGTTCGCTCGATACCAACTCTGTCAAAAAATGGATTGAAACCATTAGCACTGCACAACTGCTAAAAGCGCACAAATCCATTGATATCGACTACAACAAATATGGCATGGGAGAAGCCAACCTGGCCTGGCTCGATGAAGAAATTGAATTTAAAAGCCACGATCAATCCGCCTTGAATGCGGCCAAAAAGTTTATTGACGCCTTGATCGCAAATATCGTCGTTGAACGCCTCCCAATTGGCCATTTGAAATTCCTATTGTTCTATGACCACAAAACCATAAAATTGAGCTCCACCACCGGTGCCGAAAGCAAGCAATCAGAAATTGATCCTTCAGAAAGATCGAACGAAGTCCGCTTAATGGTGAATGCGCGGATACAAACCACGCCGGATAAACTGCGGCAATTGGTGGTGAATTCTTTAGTTCATTTGCGCTCTGAAAACGGCATCATAATCCATGAAAATTTTATATCCGTATTCCAGCCTGATTTTCCGGAACCGACGCATCGGTTGGAGTGATTTGTTTGAATTGGTACAAAATTATTCTTTTAAAGAAAATTAATCCAGTGAAATCGGTAAGTTGGGGATTGAGTTTATAGATAATTCAGAGCATGCTTCTGGAATTTCAAACATTCGCAGGCATATTGTCTGACTATCATTTAAGCTATGCATAAAACATTTCGAATTGCTTCAGTCCTTATTTTACTTTTTTGTTTTACGCATTAGCCACGCCCAACAAAAAACTCCTCAATTCAAGGTGATCGCTTTTTTCACCGCCAAAAATGACCAGGCCCACATCAGTTTTGTGCATGAGGCCAACAGATGGTTTAGAAAGATGAGCATGCGACATCATTTCACCTACGATTCCACCAACAACTGGGACAACCTCAACGCTGCTTTTCTCGCGCAATACCAGGTCATGATCTTTCTGGATACGCGCCCCGATGGGCCACAACAAAGAAAAGCATTCGAGCAGTATATGAAACATGGCGGGGCATGGATGGGCTTCCATTTTTCGGCATTCGCCCTCACGCCTTCCGATTTTCCCCAAAACTGGGACTGGTATCACGATCAATTTTTGGGGGCGGGACAATATGTCAGTAATACCTGGAGACCAACCTCCGCCATTCTCAAAGTAGAGGACCGGGACCATCCCGCCACAAAGCACCTCCCGGCGAAATTCAAATCCTCACCCAACGAATGGTACCGCTGGCAAAATGATCTGCGCGAGAATCAGGACATTAAAATACTGCTGTCTATCGATCCGGAAAGTTTTCCTCTGGGCACCGGCCCAAAACCATCGGAAATATGGCACAATGGTTACTTTCCCGTGGTGTGGACCAATGTGAAATACCACATGATCTACTTCAACATGGGGCACAACGATATCGACTATGAGCACAAAACAAACAAGACACTGTCCTACACTTTTGAAAATAAAATCCAGGACAGATTGATTATTGATGCGTTGTTGTGGCTAGGGAAAAATAATGCACTGTCAAAAAATTAATGCGATTACGACTTACTAGAGAATATGTTTTGACAAACTTCAAACACCTTATACCGGCATTTAACCTTTACCACGATGAACTGCTTTAAACCAAAAACCGCCGCGATCCGGTATGCCCATGGAAGGCCATACTTTCAAGAAAATACCATTCGTCATATAGAAAAATTCCTGCAGCTTCGCCACAAACTTGACAATGTCCTGGATGTTGCCTGCGGAACCGGGCTTTCCACCAAAGCCCTGTCGTTGATCGCCAACAATATCACAGGAACCGATATATCTCAGGAAATGCTTCGTTTTGCGCCGCAGGCAGCCAATATAAAATACATCGTTGCGCCGGCCGAGCATCAGCCATTTGCCAATCATACATTTGATCTGATCACCGTAAGTTCAGGCGTTCACTGGTTTAATATCGACATGTTTTTAGACGAAGCCCAGCGGCTGTTGAAAAGTAAAGGCTGGCTCGTGCTTTATGAAAATCATTTTATTTCGGAAATGGAAGAAAATGAAAAATTTATTGCCTGGTTTCCCGACGTCTATATAAAACAATTCCCCACAACGCCACGCAACAATCAATACGACTGGTCTAGCAACAATCTGAATTCCAAAGGCCTGAATTTTGTAACTGAAGAAAAATTCAAGAATAAAGTGGCGCTCAACAAAAAGCAGTTGATCGCCTATTTCACTTCCCAAAGCAATATCATTAACGAGGTCGAATCCGGAAAAACCAGCTATGAAGAAGCCGAGCTTTGGTTGGACCGTGAACTCACCCCATTTTTCGACAATGACGAAACTACAAGAAACATCTTTTACGGAAACTGGATAAAATTTATTCAGAAAATAGTCCGATGAAAAAATATTACGGTGATCCTTCAATTGTTTATTATTAGTCCTTGTTTACAACGAGGACGCAGGAGGTTAGCGATTGTATCGCGATCACAAACTGTTTGTTAAAATCCCAAAAATTGTCTGGTCATAAATATTTCATTTCCGATCAAGATGACCGGTATTTTTAAGCCATGGCTGTCGTTCATTGGATCAATGTTTTTAGAAGGATGGAATATCGGGATATTTTTGTGGATTCTCTAAATTATTGTATTCAGTCCAAAGGATTGGATGTTTTTGCCTGGGCGATCATAACCAACCATGTACATCTTGTGGCAAGTTAACACCAAATTCAATTCCAAGAAAGTTGGATTCTGCTGGTTTTAAAAGCATTTTAATCTGTTTGACCGTTGAATTAAATCTCCATTCTGAAAAATAATCCGAATAATGATAGAAGCATTATAGTATGTCCAACAACTCTTTTTGTTTTTTGTTGAGTGAAGCGACAACCAGGTCGTACGAATGGTCAATTAATGAAAACAGCAGTTTGTCGGGAACGGAAAGGTCCGTACGGATGGTATTCCAGTGTTTTTTATTCATGTGATAACCCGGTGTAATCGCCGGATATTGCTCCCTCAGCATGACGGCCCGGCCGGGATCACATTTGAGATTGATGGATTCGAATAATTCTATGTCAGTGAGTGCAAACATTTTACCGGCAACTTTAAATACCAGTGTATTAATTCCGAAGGGTAATTCTTCGGATACCCCTTTTTTTGTCAGGCAGTATTCTCTGAATGTTTCAATATCCACAACCCGGAATTTTTAAGCAGTCACTTAATCGCGTTTATTTAAACAGATACTTCCCCAACATAAACAGTAATGCCAGCAAGAAAGTGATGATGGAAATTTTGTTGATTCCATGCATTACCTTTAGGCTAAAATTAATTTTTCGATTGGGGTCCTTTTTCCTGAAGAAATAGGTCAATACTTCCCTGAATCCAAAATATTCCTGCACCTCGGGATTTTTTTGTTGTTCGTTTTCCATAATTTTCATCTAGTGATTTTCAGACTCAAGCCATCTGCCATCGGCCTTAATGATATCAATCAAGTCATTTACTGCATGTTCAGCAGGCACATTGCGTCTCACGATTTCCTTACCTTTATACAAAGTTATTTTACCTTTTCCTGAACCCACATATCCATAGTCAGCGTCCGCCATTTCTCCGGGGCCGTTAACAATGCAACCCATGATACCTATTTTCACACCTTTTAAATGATCGGTGCGTTTCCGGATATTAGCGGTGGTAATTTGCAAGTCGAACAAGGTACGCCCGCAAGAAGGACAACTGATATACTCTGTTTTTGTCATTCTGGTTCTGGCGGCCTGCAGGATGCCAAATGATGTCGCATTATAAAATTTTATGAGATCAAATGCTGCCTGTTTCGTCTTCGGTGTACTCAATTCTGCATTCAACATCACGCCGTCACCCAACCCATCAATTAATAATCCCCCAACATCCGTTGAAGCATAAAGCAATAATTCGTCCTCCATCGAAGCATCATATTTCCTGGATATAACTACTGGATTTTTTATCCTTTTATCCAACAGCTCAAAGAAAAACCGCCTTTGTTCTGCCATTCCATGCTCATTATCCGTGTCAACAACCAATACTGCATTACTGCAAGAATCGATGGCCAATGCCAACTGTTCATCAAATTCCGGATAGGTGAAGCGAATGAAATTCAGCCGTGGGTGTCGATCATTGCCTGAAACAAACTCATCTTTGCAAAACATCGGATATTTTTCTTCCGGATTACCAAGCTTCGACCAAATACTGTAGTCAACAATCTCCTTCAATCCATTGGGCAGCATAAATGGCACACTGTTTTTCCCGGAATAAATATAGTCTGTTCCATGATCATTCATTCTGAATTTGTCCAAAGCCGGCAGATAGAAATGTCCGGCACATTCAAGGTCCTTGTATTCCACAGGATTCAATTGTCGCACATCAGTAATTACTCTTGGAACGTTTTTGCCCCCGATATTTTCTATTTCCAGACTTTCTCTTTTCCGGTACTCAAATGGATTGATTGGGATTTGTTCAATTGGTTTTATAACCTGGTGATCGGTACGCTTTTCATATCTTTTGGCTAAAGCATAGGCAACCGGCACTTCGTATTCCGGCTCTTCTGTCAGCGATACGCGAATGGTATCTCCCAGTCCGTCTTCTAACAATGCCCCAATGCCCACGGCAGATTTTATGCGGCCGTCCTCCGCTTCACCCGCCTCCGTGACCCCCAAATGCAATGGATAGGGTTTCAAGCCCCCTTCATCCAGTTTTTTCACCAGCAACCGGTAGGCCTGCAGCATCACCTGGGTATTGCTCGCTTTCATGGAAAGCACAATATTGTAATAATTGAGGTCCTCGGCAATACGTAAAAATTCCAGCGCCGATTCCACCATACCCAAAGGTGTATCCCCATACCGGCTCATGATCCTATCGGACAACGAACCGTGATTGGTCCCAATGCGCATGGCTGTGCCGTATTCTTTACAGATCTTGACCAGGGGGGTGAACTTTTCGCGAATGCGATCCAACTCTGCCTGATAGGCATCATCGTTATATTCCAATTGCTGAAATTTCTTTTTGTCGGCATAGTTGCCTGGGTTTACACGAACTTTTTCAACAATCCTAGCTGCTATTTCGGCGGCATTCGGGGTGAAATGAATATCCGCGACCAGTGGGGTGTTATAGCCCCGGGCCTTCAATTCTTTTTTAATGTTCGCCAGGTTTTCAGCTTCTTTAATACTCGGCGCCGTAATTCGCACATACTCACAACCCGCTTCAATCATTCTAATGGATTGCTCTACCGTTCCCATCGTATCCATGGTGTCGACCGTGGTCATTGATTGTATACGGATCGGGTGTTTTCCCCCCAAAGGAATTCCTCCGATATCAACCTCAATGGCGGATCTTCTGGAAAATGTGGTCAGGCTATTACAATAGCTATGGATAGATTCAATTTCCTGCGCAAGTGCTGGCATTACATTCTTTTTAAATCTCCAAAGTTAACCATATTGACCATAAAATGTTCGTTAACCGTCAATTTCAAGTAATTATTTTTTTAGATGATAATTGCCTCTAACCGGGAAATGATCAGAAATGGGCATTGATCGATCTACTACCAATCGATCAGGGACCAACTGACTACTGAAGAACTGATGATCGATTCGCAAAAAAAAGACTGATTCACTATTAAAAGTAAATCCAAATCCGTGACCTGCCTGGTCGAAGGCATTGCCAAAATGTTCTTTTAATTTCCTGTAATTATATCCGTAAGGAATGCCATTGAAATCCCCGCATATTAAATAGGGATATGGACATTTTTCAACCTGTTCAATCAAATGATTGATCTCAATAGACCGATTGACAGAGCCATCTTTTAATTTGTGAATAAGTTGTTTCATCTTACTTTCGTATTTATCAACGTCACGATATTCTTGCAGTGGTATGCCCATAGAAAATAACCGGACCGTGTATATTCGGATGGTGTCCTTTTGCCATATTATGTCTGCAAAAATTGCATGATTCCCGGTACTTTCATTCACCGGGAAAATCCCCTGATTGACAATTGGATATTTGCTGAATATAGCCAGGTTTGATCGGTTTCCCTGATGTCTTTTTGGCCAACCCGTGGTATAGGTATAATATCCGGCATTTATCATTTTTTTGATCACCGCCTGGTCCGGCTTACGCTCGTTGGTATCGAATTCCTGAATACATTTGATCGCCGCAGTATCCTGCACCACCCAATCTATCATCGGTCCGGAAAAACCCCAGTGGGTATACCGGGGTTTAAATGCATGTGCATTATAGCTCAATACTTCCAGGCTTTTTTCATCGGGTTTTCGCATGGAATAATGAAAAGTGACTTTTACAAAACGCCATCCAAATACCAGGGCCAAAACCATCCAAATTACCGTTTTTTTTCTCCGAATGATCAGCCAAAATAGCGCCAGGCAATTCAACACCAACAAGGGTAAAATAGCATATGCGATAATCCCGGCAGGCCAGAATTTTTCCGGTGGTATAAAAACACTGGAATAGCAAACAATGGTAAACAGGAAAAGGAAAAACGGAAGGGTTGAAAATATTTTTTTAATGATCATTCAGTAATACCCGGGCTTGATGACGAACTGCAAATATAAATGATGAATAACATTTATAACATCCTGATATAATAAGTTATTGTAAGAAGATCTTCCTGAATTTTGATTGAGCCGGACTTCCAATTTCTTATTATCCCATGCTCTACCAACCGTTACTGGCCATGACATCGATAGATTCCGCGCAATGGAAAATGATCGGAAAGCGCCATACTGCGATCTACTCTAAAATACAGCGGGACCATCCCATTTCCATAAAATTGGTGATCAATCCGCAAAAAGAACAATTTACTATTTAAGCTAAATCCAAAACCGTGGCCTGAATGTTCAAAGGTATTGCTGAATCTCTTCCGTAATTTCAAATAATTATAACCGTAAGGAATTTCATTGAAATCGCCACAAATAATAAACGGATAGGGGCAAGTATCAACATGTGCCGTAAGACGGTCTATTTCTTTTGAACGGATAACAGCACCATTTTTGAGTTTGGCCAGGAGCATGTGCAGTTTATCGCCAACATGTTGCACGGTTGTATAGGCATATAAAGGGATATTCATAGATGATAAATGCACGTTATAAATGCGCACCGTATCATCATCCAAAACGATATCTGCAAAAATGACATTATTAACTGTCTTTTCATCAAATACTATTTCGCCTTTATTCACGATTGGATATTTACTGAATATTGCCAAACCGGGTTGATGCTCAGCCATCGGCAATGGATAATCCCTGGTATAATCATAATATCCGGTTGCTTCTACCTGTCTCGTCACATCCAACACATCCCATCTGGCATTGGTGCTGTATTCCTGGATGCATTTGACATCTGCAGAATCCTGAACCAACCATTCTATCATATCAAAGGAAAATTTCTCATAGGTGTGTGGTTTACGAAACAACTTTGCATTGAAGCTTAAAATTTCAAGATCATTGGATTTGGCATGGTCGAATTCTTCCCGGGAATAGTGCATGGAGATTTTGACAAAATACCAGCCTGAAAGCAGCCCCAGCAGAGGCCAGATCACCAGGCTGCTTTTTCGAAAGGATAGCCATACTAACATCGCCAAATGAATGATTAGAAAAACAGGTATGGCATAAGCAAGCAGGGCTGCAGGCCAAAATTTTTCCGGTGGAACCAGCACACTGCAATACACCAATGCACTAAAAACAAAAACTGCCGGAGCAATATATTTCTTTCGATGACTCAAACGATACATAGACTAACACAACTATTCCGGATATTCCGGGAACAAAGATATTGAAGAATTTAACGATTGGGTTTGTGGAAGTAAATGATGTAACCATTTCGCGATTAAATAGCTTTAATTGCAGAAAGAACGAAATATCCCTATCACAAAACCCATACTCCGGAAATACTGGATATTCCATTCATTAAAGATTGATCCAAATCTCTGTGAGCCTTAATAAGGAATTTAATCCTCAGGATTAACAACCAGCTTTAAAAGAAAAAAAATTGCATCCCCTTTGTTGTAATCATTCATGTTTATCATTCCGAAAACCAAATAAGTTCGGGAATACCAAGGTTTTATTACCGACCAGATGTTGTGATCATGGCTGAGGTAATTTTCGGCAAAATCCAGTTTCATCGGAAGCCTAATAACCTTATCCAATTGTTCACTCCGGAAAATCCGCCTGGCCATTATATCTTCATTCTGAATATTAAAAATTATGCCATTTCCATTGGGACTTTTTTCATAAAATGCTTTTTGCTGGTCGAAACCCGGCGCATCTTCCTGGATTGTCAACTCATTGTCCCACTTTAATTTACCGTCATCTCCAAAACCTGCCACAATCGAGTGGGTGTACTCAAGACCTGCATTCCAACGATAATTGAAAGCATTGAAAAAACTGGATTGGTTGAAACAATCGGCCATAAACACCTTCTCATTATCCGAAGTGTCGATCTGCCGCACGGCCAAATTGACGCCATAGTTAACGGATTTGCCCTGCACATTCTTTTTTCGAGCTTTTTCTTTTAATCTGTCTCTGACCTTCTCTGGTAAAAAATTAAAAAAATTACGCAGACTGGTGAAATTGTAATAATTGATGGTTTGTTTGCCATCTGGTGAAATCCTGGCCAGAAAAATTCCATTGGCTTCGGCCATTTTCGTCGCCGAATAGCTGCCGGCCATCAGATAGCTGCCTTCCGAACCTTCGGTACATAATCCATCCAGTAATTCATATTTCCTGGTAGGCATAAAAGTCAGACTTCTGATCAGTTCCGCCTGACTGTTATAGCTTACTGCCGTAATCGATTTTTTCCGGTTGCTACCAGGCACTGACATGTACACCGTGAAATAATTTTTGTCGGGTGAAACAACAATATGCATCAATTCGCTATCGCGCCGAAATAAACCCTGAAGGATCATCGGTCTGTTATCGCCAAATTGATAGCAAACTACCGATGGTTTGTGCATCTCCTCACCAGCCAATATGATCGTCCCTCCCATTACACTGAAAAATTTCAGTGCATAAGGCACAAACCCCGAAATATCAAACGTTTTCGCCTCAAATCCACTTAATTCAATGCGTACCAGGTGTATCGTTCCCTTCGGGTTAAATTGATTGACAAAGAGCAAATAACAATAACCAGGTACATATGCCGTAAAATATAAACTGTATTCTACGTCATATTGAAGGGTCATTTTACGCGTTGTATGCAACGTTGAATCAAGAAAAGTAATTTCCCAGTTCCGTTGACCGGGTGATCTGTTTGCCTTGGTTTCCTGAAACAGTGCTAATCCCTTTTCTCCCATCAATTGAACTCTGTACGGATACAATCCATTATCTACCGTTAATCCGAGTACTCCTTCCTGTTCGATTTGAGCCAACAGGTTTAGATGTATCAATAAAATCCCGCAAGTGACAATTAACTTCATATTCAACCTGTCTGTGAGTTAAATAATAATATAAAAATTACTCCAATCTGCAGTGTAAAAAATAAATTATGAATTTCCTCCATTCATTACCTGATCCTTCTTTTTGATCCATATAAACATGAAATATGCTGGAATCCCGATCAACACGGTCAGAATGGCAATACCTGTTTCGACCGGCCTTTCCATCAACGCCAACCCTAAAATCATAATTCCTGCCAACAGATAAATAAACGCTGTAATAGGAAATCCTGGTAAATGCATTACACTTTTGCCTTGTCGCCGCAATTTAAAAAGTCCGACTACGGCCAATAACGGAAAAATTCCCAGTGCAAATCCCATATAAGTCAGGATCTGGTCGAAGGTACCGGAAAGTAAAATGATGATGGAAATGGCACCCTGGAAAATGATCGATTTTGTTGGTACATGGAATTTTGGGTGGACTTTTGAAGCAAATTTAAAAAAATAACCATCGGCTGCCATGGCATAGTAAACCCTTGGACCAAGAATAATAAAAGCGCTGATGGAGGAGAACAACGCGAAAGCAATCAACAGGGAGAACAAATTTTCGGTAGTTGGACCAAACATTTTCTTTACGGCGAGTCCTCCAATGGAGATTACACCTTTCATCTCCTCCACCGGAATAGCATATATGAACAAAACATTCACCAAAAAATAAAGCAAAATCACTACTCCCGTGCCAATTATGAGTGATCTGGGCAGATTTCTAACCGGGTTGCTGATTTCCGAACCAATGTAGGTCGCGGCATTCCAGCCACTGTAGGCAAACATGATCCACATCAAAGATAAACCAATGACTTTCCAGTTGCCAATGCTTAAGTCCGCCTTTTGAGCGGCATTAAAATGCTGGAATGTTCCTTCACCGAGGGAAAATCCGATCAATATCAAACCGGCAACCAGTACAACTTTCAGGATGGTAAGAATATTCTGAACCCGGGCGCCAAAATCCATCCCGCGCAGATGGACCAAAGTAAAGAAAATAATAATGAACATCGAATACAGTTTTTTGACACCATCCACGGACAATATATCGGTTTCAAAAAGCATGGGGGCAGCCCGGTATAAATATTCACTAAAGCCAATAGAAGAAGCTGCAATGGGTGCGGAAAACCCAACAATGAAAGAAACCCATCCACTCAGAAATCCCAGTATCGGATGATAGATCTTCGAAAGAAATGCATACTCACCACCGGCATCCGGTATGGCAGCTCCCAACTCGCCGTAGCACAGCGCGCCACTGAAAGCAATAACTCCACCTGCAATCCACAAGGTAATCATCAAAAACGGGTTGCCGAGATCACGCATCAACAAACCGGAAGTGGTGAATATTCCGGCGCCGATCATATTGGCGATGACGATATTCGTAACCGGAAACAACCCCAATTTCCTTTCAAGATGTCCTTTTGCTTTACCCAAGTCTTCCTATTTTGCGGTTTTATAACTGATGGACAATCCCGAGGCACTTTTTCGATCTATGGTGGTATCATAATTTTTTTTACTTCGGATATATTCTAAAAAATCATCCACACCGGAAAACCCATCGAGCACATTGTGGGCCGTAAAACAACCCCCGACTACCAGTTTTGGATCGACATCTTTAAAATACTGCGTATACCAGCCTTTGTCAGCATCAGAAAACACAAAATCAAAAGGACCTTTCAATTCCCTGACCAACTCATGGGCGTCTGCCAGGCGCGCATCAATATATGGTAAAAGGCCAGCTTCTTTGAAATTTTTTAAGGCCGTCTGATGGCGGTCTTTATCAATCTCAATCGTAATTAATTTTCCCCCGGTTTTACTCAGCGCCCAAGCCATCCAAATGCTGGAGAGTCCGGTACTGGTGCCGATTTCAAGGACATTCTTATAGTTATTTTTAAGGATAAGATCGTGCAAGGTCTGTCCATCGGCGTATGGGACATTCCAATTGTGCCACGCTCCTTTTTGACTGTCAAGAAATTTTTTGACCTGCGCATCGAGGTCATTGTTTTGGGCATGGATATCACCAGTAGTGATCCATGTTAATGCTAAGAATGCCATTATTCCAATGTAGTAATTCAGGAGATTCATAACACTTTATTTTTTAGTTTAATCAATCACTGCTCAATCAGGGTTTATATGTTTTGCATCATTCAAATCTTCATTTTGCCAGAAACCATTCAAATAATAAAGTCCCAATAACGCCATTCAGAAGATAATGCTGAACCAATATGTCCACAATGCTTTCCTCTAATGTCCGAAACCAATTGTAACACAAAGAACCTTCATATCGAAATGATCTGTCAATAAAAATTTAACCATTTCCGGAAAGTGCTGATTATTGTGAAAATGCCATTTTCGCACAAATTCACTATTAAATTAGCGATTTTAACGGAAATCGTGTGTTTATCGTGAAACTTTTATACCACCAGGCCTCCAAGCGGCACACAGATTAGCTCATTGAATCAACCCCAGGGTTCGTTCTGCGGATTCTACGGTTTGTGCAATGAGCGTGGCAATGGTCATGGGCCCTACACCACCCGGAACCGGAGTGTAGGCAAAACAGCGATCAACCACACCTTCCAGATCCACATCTCCGATGCCACCGGGATGATAACCTGCATCGACAATTACGGCGCCATTTTTGACCCAATCGGACTGAATGAATTTTGGTTTTCCCACTGCGCCAACCACAATGTCTGCCTGGCGAACAATGTCTGGTAAGTTTTGGGTGCGAGAATGACAGATGGTCACTGTAGAATGTTCATTGAGCAACATCATTGCCATGGGTTTTCCAAGGATCGGGCTGCGTCCAACCACCACACTGTGCTTCCCTTTCATGTCGATCTTATAATGTTTCAAGATGGTGATAATACCCGCCGGAGTGGCGGAACCAAAGGCAAATTCTCCCATCGTCATACGACCAAAACCCAGACAGGTAACGCCGTCGACATCCTTTTCTGCTTTAATGCGGTCAAAACAAAGTCTTTCATCAATCTGGGAAGGTACCGGGTGTTGAAGCAATATACCGTGGACATCGTCATTTTCATTGAGTTTATCAATCGCATCCAGCAATTGTTGGGTAGTGGTTTCCGCAGCCAAATGTATCCGTTGCGATTCCATCCCTACGCGGTTACAGGCATTACCTTTCATTTTCACATACGTTGCAGAGGCAGGGTCTTCTCCCACCAAAATGGTCGCGAGAATTGGTGTTTTACCTGTTTTCGCTTTGATGTTGGCTACCCGAATTGTCAGATCTGCTTCGATGGCTTTTGAAAGGGTTTTACCGTCTAATACCAGTGGTGTGCTCATTATTATAATAATTTTTGTCCGGAACCATTTTTCATTTAGGCCTTGAAACTACAAATTTTATAGTAGACAAAATGACAATAATCCATTTTTTAAGGCCGGATTCGTTTCATATTGACGCCGCTTCAAATGGCACATTAATTTCTTATTTTTAATAAAACTTTTGAATATGACATCTATTTTCCAATGAAAGCAGGTATCATATTCCATTGCCATTTGATATTCTATATTAGCAGGCAATCCTTACAAACATTTAATCAACCAATAATCATGGGTCGAATACATCTATTTGAATTTGAAGACCAATTGTGGTTCCCGGAAATTCTCAGGAACTATATGACAGATTTTCTTCAATTCTTATCCAACAAGACAAAAATGTATCAACCAATAATCCCAATCCTCAAAAAAGGATTAAAAGAAAGTGGAACGAATACAATCATTGACCTCGGTTCGGGAGGCGGAGGTGGTTTGATCTGGCTAAATAGTGAGCTCAGAAAAACAATTCCGGACCTCACAATTATCCTTACCGATCTTTTCCCGAATATTGCTGCATTTGAGCATACGCAAAGTCATGCTGACAATATTCAATATGTTGCCGAACCGATTGATGCCAGAAATGTACCGGATCGCTTAAAAGGCTTTAGGACCCAATTTTTATCATTGCACCATTTCAAGCCGACAGATGCCAAACGCATTTTGCAAAATGCTATCGATCATGGCAGTCCCATCGCCACTTTCGAGGCGCAGGAACGCAGCGTCCCCAGCTTATTGGCCATGTTCTTCTCTCCAATTACCGTATTGATTACCACTCCTTTTATCCGGCCATTCAACATCATGCGATTAATTTTTACTTACCTCATTCCCCTGGTCCCCCTATTTGTATGGTGGGATGGACTCGTTTCATCGCTCAGAACATATTCTGTTGAAGAAATGAAAATGCTGGTAGCAGAATTGAATAATAGTGAAAGTTATCAGTGGGAAATTGACAAGGTAAGATCTGGCCCTGGTATTATCTTATACTTGTTTGGGACTAAAAAATAACTTGCTGAAGATCTGGCGAACAGCAAACATTGTCAGCAATTTTTCTGTCCGGCAATTTGTTTTAAACATAGGCGAATTGCCAGAAATATTAATCATTAAAATTATTATGGAAACTGTTTTGACCCTGGAAGATTGGCTGGAAACAAAATCATATACTTATGACTTTGTGAAGAAGTTCTACAATGAAATTTACATTGATGAAATGGATTATTTTAAGGAACATTCCTTCAATGAAAATTTAGCTGAGTTGCTTAGTATAGGTTATAAACAAAAAGATGATCTGTTGTTTAATGATATGGAAAAAACCTTCATTTCAATCCCATCATTGAGACGGGATTCCAGGCCATCGTAAATAACCAAAGATACACGTTGCGATTCAAAGAAGAAGAACAAATCTTCATAAAAAGAAAGGTAAGCGGAACATCATAAGGTTTGGCATTAGGAAATTTTGACTCAAAAATTATCGGATTTCCCATCCTACGGCAAACTGTGCCGCGGAAGTGGTATTTTCTACATTAAGCTTTTAAGTTTTGGGGTTTCTTGCGATAAAAAAATCCAATAAACACCAGGACCATCAATAAACTGCTGCTCAATATAAAAATCGTATTGGTTCCAGTATTTTCCTGGTCAATGGGCCTGTTATCACCAACCAGGGTGAATGCTGCCCAGTAATACGGATTGGAAGTATTTTCATCGGCATGTGAAAGGTATTTCAATTTTGCAGTTCTCAGGGCATCGGCTTTGCCTTCCCCGGATTTCAGCGCTTCATAAAAATATTGCATAATCCGGGAAGTGGACTGATCCGGTACTGACCACAAACTCATCAATATATTGGGTACGCCGGCATATAAAAATCCCCTGGCCAGGCTTATCACCCCTTCTCCACTTCTAAGTTTTCCCAAACCGGTATTACAGGCGCTGAGGCATGCCAACTGAGCATGCAGATGCATGTTATATAATTCGTAGGTGTTGAGCAAGCCATCTTCCAGCGTATCTTTTTCCGGTGCAAAAACCAGTTTGGAATACAATGGGTTCTCATCATTGATGATGGCATGTGTGGCCAAATGAATAATACCGGCCCCTGGAGCAAATTGCTTAAAATTTTCTTCAGTCGCCTGGTCATTAATATAATAATTTCCATCCCAAATATCGGCAGATGCTTTCACCTCATGCCGGGCCATTGGCAATTGTTCCAATCCTGATACCAGTAAAGAATCTTTTGCGGTTCGGGTTGCCAGCAATGGGTTAGCTTGCCGATCGAACTCAGGTGCAAAGCCCAAAAACATTGTGCTTGTTTCCTGACTTTCGAGTTCCCTCCTATCCAGTAAACTTGCAGAATGCAGATAATCGACGGTATAATTGTCAATCAGATAGTCGACTTTCTTTGAATGTCGCGGATTTGAATCCACCAACACCTCAAAAGGCAAATAATTCAATGCACCCTCAGGGACAAAAGTCAAAGTACGAGCATGTGATTTGTCTATCTCTTCAATGGCCGGCTTCACTAACCAGTTATATAACTCAAACGCTACTTCCCGGTCAAAATGCCCCTCACGTAAATTCAGGATGAAACTATTGATATTGTGATTAAGTGAATCGCTTTCCGGCAGTTTAAGATATTGAGCCTGTTTGGTATTGATGATGAAAACGTAGTCGTTTTGTTCCCCTTTAAAATATTCTATGATAGTTTCACCCGTAGCCATCAATTTTTGTATCCTGCGGATCGGTTCATAGCTAATTTGGTGTTTTATCCTATAATAGTCAGGATGCTCCTTTTTTAGCCTTTCCACCAGTAAATCATAATCTCTTTTCTTCTTGAAAAAATAATCTTCATATTTCACGATCTTAGCAGAATCATTGCTGGTTTTGGCCTGCATCAATTGTTCCCGGTAAAATTTGATCTCTTCTCTGAGTTCTTCCTCATTGGACGAAACACTGTCTGGAATTCCGACATATTGAATCTTGTCATGGCTATCTTTCAAATTTTCCATTAAAAGGATCGACTTGCTTTTTTCCGCATATTTAAAAGCCTGCTCCAGGTATTTATAATTACTCGTTCTGTCATATTGTGTAATGGCAATCTCAACAGCCTTTTTGTAGAAAGGCAAGGCCTTTTCAATTAACAATTCTTTGGAATTGGGCATTTGATAATCAATCCTTAAAAGATCAACGGCGTGGTCGGTAAATTCAGCATTCTCAGAAGCCAGCATCAACATTTTATCTTCTCCCTCCTTTTTATAGGCCGAGTACAATACACTTGCTTTTTGAGTGAGCGCATCAATGAGGACCTGGTTGGGTAAAAATTCAGTTGGTTTCGGGTTTTTGTAAAAGTTGGTATCATCAAATGAGGGGATTAGGGCTATCAGCGCCTTTTGAATATATTGCAGACTCTTGCGATACTGCGCTTTCCTGGAATAATAATTTCCCAGCAAGTTGAGGGTTTCCCCCTTATTCAAATGTTTCTCAGGCAGTATGCGATCTCCCAACACTTTGGCTTTGATGAGTGCGGCTATAGCGCCGTCGAAATCATTATTTTGAAGATCGATATCTGCGATAACATTATAGGTGCGTACGATTTCCGGGTCCTGGTCACCATAAAGCGCTTTATTCAGATCGACTGCTTTATCGAGATATAACCGGGCGCTATCGAGATGGCCCAATTTATTATAACAAATGGCTGTATTCCTGTATATTGGACTGAGATAGGGATTTTTCGAACCAATAGTTTTACTCAGGTTATCAATAGCTTTAAAATTATACTCCAATGCCTTCCGAAATGCATTTTGGTTGCCGTAGCTGGCACCGAGATTCATATAGGCAATGCCCACAGAATGATTATTTTCGCCATAGTGGCTGAGCAATAAAGAAAGTGCCTTATTGATGTAAATATTGGCCTGGTCGTTGTCGTACTTATCTAAATATAGTGAACCCAGGTTATTGTAAACTTTTATGACACTCGCATCATATGGCCCGCGGTTTTTTATATTGTAGCGAATAGCCTGCTTTAACAGGTTTTCTGCTTTTCCCCATGCCCCAATCTGATAATATGGAAAAGCCAGACTGCTATAATAATCCCCCAGCTTTTCATAATTTTCCCCGTACATTTTCACATCCTTTCCTATCATTCGCTCGGAAATATAGAATAACTTGATAAAATTGTAATCCTCAGTTTACGTCCATTAATTATGAGAAAAGTTGCATTCAGCCTTTTTAAAGTCAATTTTATGCGCTTTTTATTAACCTATTACGAACTGACAATTTTGATACTTGGCAAGTTTTTGGAAAAAAAACTAAATATATTTGTTTTAAAAAGTCCATTATTTCCAGAAAATCCATATTTTTGAAAAAAATTATTAAGATAACATGCGATGGCATGTGAGACTTTGCACAAACCTGTAATGATTGATCAGCCTTCCTTGTTTTCAAGTACATCAATTTTATATTAAACAAATGAATACCGGAACAGTAAAATTCTTTAATGACGCAAAAGGATTCGGCTTTATTAAAGATGACGAAACAGAAAAAGAATACTTTGTCCACGTGTCAGATCTGATTGACAAGATCAGAGAAAATGACCACGTAACCTATGATCTTCGAGAAGGAAGAAAAGGACTAAATGCCGTGAATGTTAAGCTCGCTTAAGATAGAAATTTAAGATACATGGTAATTTTCAAGCCTTGCCTTCGGTAAGGCTTTTTTTGTACCTCTTTGTGAACAGTAAGGGTTAATCGCTGGCACAAAGATACATGGACTGCCGCTCTAAAATTTACAATATAAAATAGCATTGGGCTGTTAATACTTGAAATGAACAGTGAACAGTTCCTTCACTATAGCAACAACCGGCAAATCAAATTATTGAATGGGTAATGTTGGAACATGAAAAATGATACTGCATCGTAGATTTTAAACGAATTGAATGAAGCATAAAATTGATTTTGAAAAAGGCCACTCCGAACATTTCTTTGATACCTATCGTGATCACTGGTGGAATCGCAGTTTTCTCGACCTGATGGCAAAAAGACTTGAACTGGGCAATCACCAAAGTTTATTGGATGTTGGTTGCGGGCAGTGCCACTGGAGCAAATTGCTCGTCCCCTATCTTTCGAAACCGGCAATGGTGTATGCTGTGGACAACGACACCAAATGGTCCTGGCATGACCACAGCGTAGAAAACTTTTTTAAGGATGAAGAGGCTTACTTCGAGTTGCATTGTGCCCATGCGGAATCATTGCCTTTTGAAGATAATTATTTTGACATTGTGACTTGCCAGACCCTGTTGATCCATGTTGAAAGTCCCGAGCTGGTAATCGCAGAAATGAAAAGGGTGCTAAAACCAGGTGGAACCATTTTGTGTGCAGAACCCAACAATATGGTTCAGATCCTGACGAAAAGTTCTATTTCCGCTGATAATTCTATCGAAGAGATCCTGGACCATGTAAAATACGCGTTGATTTGTGAACGGGGTAAAAAGATATTAGGTCAGGGTGATAACTCCCTGGGTGATTTGTTGCCGGGTTTGTTGGCGCATGCAGGTTTTCAGAACATTGAAGCCCGTCTTTCGGACAAGGCCATTCCGATGTACCCGCCTTACCGTAGAAAAGAGCAAATGGCCACCATAAAACAGTGGGCAAAAGGAAGCAGCTGGCGTTCTAATGAATTTGACGACAAGGATTATTTCATGGCCGCCGGTAAGCAATATCTGGATTTTTATGAATCTTACCACCGAAAATATCAATTCAACGTCAACAATCTGCTCGCATCACTGGAAGAAGAAGCATACCATGCTGCTGGTGGCGTGATGATGTACTTGGTTTCAGGGACCAAGTAACACAAACATTTTTCAGCAATTTTATACCTCTAAAATTATTCTCCCGTAGAAATTTTTGTGAAAAGACATTCCCCTAAGGAACCGATGCATCAAATGCGCTGTTTTCTTAGTGAAACGTATCGCTTTTTACCTTCAACTATTTCGCAATAATCTTTATATAAATGACTTTTTACATCATCAGCGGTGCAGTATTAACAGTATGTGGAATGACTGCAATTTTGCGTTTACAGTTTTACCGAAAATTCCAGGCTGAGATCCGGGCAATTCATCAAGCTGTAAAAAACCATCGCTCAACCCCTATCAATCTCCGTAACTATGTCAATCTACCCGAACCGGTACTTCGATATTTTCATTATACAAAAATTAATGGACGTATTCCATCCTCATCCATTAAATTAATCCATCACGGTTATTTTCGCACCGCCCAGGATGCACCATGGCGGAAGATACGGGGCACCGAACATTTTATCCTGAACAAACCCTATTTTATATGGAATGCGCGGATCAAGATGTTCCCTTGGGTCCCTGTTAATGCCAGGGATAAATTTGATGAAACCGGGGGGAATGTACTTGTGAAATTGTTCGGTGCATTCACTATAGGCAATGATCGCGGACCGGAAATTGATCTGTCCTCGTTTATTCGCTATTATGCCGAAGCGCCATGGTTCCCCAGCGCTTTACTTCCCGGACCTAATTTGACCTGGAAATCAGTTGATGACCAAAAGGCCATGTGCAAAATCCGATATAAAAATCTCGAAGCCGATCTGATCTTTAGTTTTGATGAAACCGGCAGGCTGCGACGCATGGAAACCAGCGATCGATTCCGGGGAAAAATTAAAGAAAAATGGGTAATCAATTATTTTAGCTATAATGAATTCAACGGAATAAACATCCCTTCAAAATGTGAAGTCATGTGGATAAAAGGCAATATTAAATACAACTATGCCAAATTTATTGTGACTGACATTGTTCGCGACTGATCGAAGAATGAGACAACACCATCATGTAAAGATATACCCTGAATCCGCAGAAAATGCCATTACCAACAGCCAAGGTCTTTTATCCTCCGAAATCTGCCCATAAAAATCTGCGCTCCAAATCTTTTATGAAATTATGAGACCACTTTGGACATTTTTGTTACCCAATAAAAAACCTGGTTCATCAAATAAATAAAAAGATTGATTAAGAATGTTTTAATTAATATAATTAGATACTTTTTTTATGTGGGCAAAGTGTTTTCAAATAATTGAATCTTTTTTGTTAAACAAATCGTAATTATTAAAAATATACATATTTTTGTTGAAATAATCTAATTTTTGATTTGGATACCGGAGGATGCTTTTTTCTAAGTCAAATTCAACTTTTATGACATATGAATTGTAATTTTTCGAGAGGCGTTTAAATTGTTTTTCAGCCTAATGACACTTGAATGAGTTAAAGTGTATATTATTCATTTTAATTATATCCGTTTTCTGTTTTATAATATGAAGTACAATTTTAATGGCCTGACATCTTCAGAGGTTGAGGTATCCAGAACGAAAAACGGATCCAATGAACTTAGCCCTGCCCAAAAAGAAAATTTTTGGAATAAGTTACTGGAAAATTTCAAAGATCCCATCATTATCATCCTTTGTGCTGCCCTGATTATTGTGGTCATTCTTTCATTTTTTGATGTAACCGAATGGTATGAAGCTTTGGCTATTGGTGTCGCCGTATTGCTGGCAACGTTTGTTTCGACATACTCTGAATTCAAAAATGAATCCTCCTTCCAGAAATTACAGGAAGAAGCTTCGAAAATCACCACGAATGCATTTCGCAATGGCCATATCGTCAAAATACCAATTGGCGAAATTGTAGTTGGAGATATCGTGCTGTTGCAATCAGGTGATAAAATACCGGCGGATGGAATCATTGTCACCGGAGAAATCAAAGTAAACCAAGCCTCCCTTACCGGTGAATCGGAAAATGCAAGGAAATGGAAAGTCACAAAACAAGTTAACGGCCTGCCGAAAGATCCTGAAGATCCTATGGCACTTTTTCGTGGTACTGTAGTTGAGGATGGAGAGGCTATTATGAAAGTTGCCTCGGTTGGCGACAAAACGCTTTATGGTGAATTGGCATTGGAATTATCGAACACCGAGGAACGACTTTCTCCCTTACAGGTGAAACTAAAAGACCTGGCAAAATTGATTAGTCGAATTGGCTATATGGCGGGTATAATGATTGCCATTGCTTTTATGTTCAACAAATTGTTGATCGCAAACCACTTCGATGTTCAGGAAATAATAAATTACATCAAACATTGGGATGCATTTCTGGTGGATATATTGGACGCCACCATATTATCTATCATCATTATTGTTGCAGCCGTACCGGAAGGTTTACCAATGATGATCGCCATAGTATTATCACTGAATATGAGTAAACTCCTCAAGGAAAAGGTGCTTGTGAGAAAATTGTTGGGAATTGAAACCTCCGGAAGTTTAAATATTCTCTTTACCGATAAAACCGGAACAATAACCAAGGGACAGTTCCAACCCAAATTTTTTATTTCCGGTTCCAATAAAGAATATGAAAACTACCAGAAGATCCCAGATGTCATGAAGGAACTGCTCAGTTTTTCCATACTTGAAAATACTGCCTGTGTGATTGCTCCGAATGGCGATTTTGAAGGCGGCAATATATCGGACCGGGCGCTGATGTCTTTCCTGGACAAAAAGGATATTATTAAAAAAGCAAAATCAAAGGTAGAGGTACAAAAAAGTATATTATTCAACAGTGCCAGAAAATTTTCAGCCTCACAAGTCATCAGTGAATCGGTGATTCCCGGCATTGGCAAAAAAAACCTCACCCTCATCAAAGGAGCTCCTGAAGTCATTTTCGAATATTGCGCCACTTATTTTAGTGAAAACGGCAATATTGAACCCTTGCATAGTAGTGATCTTATTAAAAAAACAGATGAACTCGCCAATGATGGAATGCGAATGATTGCCGTTGCTTTTTCTGAAGAAAAACTAGACAATAATTCATCAATTCCTGAACACTGTTGCTTATTAGGCATCATCGGCATTCGTGATGAAATTCGAGAAGAATCCAAAAAATCGATACAGGATGCCCTCAAAGCTGGTGTACAAATCGTGATGCTCACCGGGGATAGAAAAGGTACAGCTATAGCCATTGCCAAAGAAGTTGGCCTTCTAAAAGGTGAAGGAGAAGCCGTAATGACATCGGCTGAATTAAGCACCTACAGTGATGAAGAATTAAAGATCCTCCTGCCAGGCTTACGCTTAGTCGCCAGGGCGTTGCCTACTGATAAAAGTCGTTTGGTAAGAATTGCCAAAAGTCTGGGCAAAGTGGTGGGAATGACCGGTGATGGCGTCAATGATTCACCGGCACTAAAGCAATCAGATGTGGGCTTTGCGATGGGCAGTGGTTCGGAAGTTTCCAAAGAAGCCAGTGATATCGTGATCCTGGATGATAATTTTAATTCAATATCGAATGCTATACGCTATGGAAGGACCATTTTTAAATCCATCCGTAAATTTATCGTATTTCAGCTTACCATAAATCTGGCGGCAGCAAGCATTACATTTTTAGGCCCTTTTTTTGGTATTGATTTTCCATTGACGATCATTCAATTATTGTGGATTAACATTATCATGGATACGCTGGCTGCCATTGCATTTGGTGGTGAACCTGCCCTGAAACGATTTATGAATGAAATGCCTGTTAAACGTACGGCCAATATTCTGTCTGGTGATATGTTGTCTTCCATTTTTTTGGGGGGAATGTATATCACAGTATTTTCACTTTTCTTTCTTAATTCTGATCCGATCAAATTACTCTTCATCCGTGGTGGTGTTCCGGATCAAAAAGTGCTCATGACGGCATTTTTCAATCTCTTTGTATTTATGATCACCTTGAACAGCTTCAATGCACGTACTGATAAGATCAATTTATTCGAGCATCTTTATGAAAATAAAAATTTCATCCGTGTCATCGTTTCGATCTTGGTCTTACAAGTAATTTTCACCTATTTGGGAGGCAATATTTTACGCACTACCGCTTTGAGATTTGAGGAATGGATCATTATCATACTCATGTCCGCTTCAATTATTCCATTGGATATTTTTCGAAAATTGATCGTACATCGATTGTGACAGTCAGTTTCGTTAATCACTGGATTCTTATGAAATTGCGATCTCCATACTTTTATATCTGAGTTGATGTGTTTTCTATGTGATTGGAGAGATGGACACATTCTACGACGTTCTGAATATTCATTTTATTCCAATCAAACTTTTTTATCTCAAGTCAAACACTTATAGGTTTGCAGCCAATATATCTGGTAATCGGAGATATTTGTTTAATTTTGGCCGACAACAAATAAACCCCTGATATGGCTACCAGATTTGCCAATATAAAACGTGTCACCACACACCAATTGCTGGCCATGAAAGAACATGGTGAACGCATCTCCATGCTCACTGCGTATGACTTTTCAATGGCCAAAATTTTGGATGCTGCCGGAATAGACATCATCCTGGTTGGTGATAGCGCTTCAAATGTAATGGCTGGCAATGAAACTACTTTGCCAATTACACTCGATCAGATGATATATCATGCCACTTCGGTAATTAAAGCGGTTTCAAGAGCATTGGTTGTAGTTGATATTCCCTTTGGTTCTTATCAGGCAAATTCTCAGGAAGCACTTAAATCGGCCATACGCGTGATGAAAGAATCTGGTGCTCACGCCATCAAAATGGAAGGTGGCCTGGAAATCAAAGAATCAGTGGAACGTGTCATCAGTGCAGGTATTCCGGTCATGGGCCATCTTGGTCTGACTCCTCAATCGATCTATAAATTTGGAACCTATAGTGTCAGAGCAAAAGATGAGGCGGAAGCAGACAAATTGAAAGGGGACGCCAAATTACTCGAGAAAAGCGGATGCTTTGGCATTGTATTGGAAAAAATACCAGCCGGTCTGGCGAAGGAAGTAGCAGAAAATGTCAGCATTCCAGTCATCGGCATTGGCGCCGGACCGCATGTCGACGGGCAAGTTCTGGTGATGCACGATATGTTGGGCATAAATATTGATTTCCATCCAAGGTTTCTGAGACGATATGCCGACCTTAATACCGCCATCATGGAAGCCGTCTCAAAATATATCGAAGATATAAAAACCGGAGATTTTCCCAATGAATCGGAGAGTTATTGAAAGTATTTTTTGAGGATGAAAATACTATTCATTGTCCCATACCCCCTCGGAGCTGCACCCTCTCAGCGATTCCGGTTTGAACAGTATTTTCCAATTCTTGAAAAAGTGGGCTTCAAATACGTGGCGAAACCTTTCTGGAATACAGTAGCCTGGGAACTTTTATATAAAAAAGGCCATTTCATATCGAAAGCCTTTTATCTTTTAACTGGTTTTGCTCATCGATTTTTAACGTTATTTACCCTTCATCAATATCATTTCATCTTTATACACCGTGAGGCTACGCCAGTCGGTCCACCCTGGTTCGAGTGGTGGTGTTCCCGAATTTTGAATAAAAAAATGGTCTATGATTTTGACGACGCTATCTGGCTCAAAAACACTTCTGATGCAAATCGTATGATTTCATGGTTAAAATATCACCGTAAGGTCGCATCCATCTGCCGATGGAGTTGGAAAGTAAGTTGCGGGAACGATTACCTTGCCCATTTTGCATCACAATTCAACCATCAGGTTGTCATTAACCCAACTACGATTGACACAAAATATCATGTGCCTAATGCACAAAAAAAATCTGAACTCACCATTGGCTGGACGGGCACACATTCTACTTCGAAATATCTCGATCTCATCTTACCAACCATTACAGCGCTGCGAAAAAAACACCATTTTCGATTTTTGGTTATTTCCAATCTGATGCCAGATGCGCAATGTGAGGGCATGCAATTTCTTCCATGGAATAAAAACGAAGAAATCGAACAACTTGCGCAGTTTGATATCGGGGTGATGCCGCTGGAAAATAGCGAATGGGAAAAAGGTAAGTGTGGATTTAAGGCACTGCAATATATGGCTATGGGCATACCGGCAGTGGTATCCCCAGCAGGGATCAATCCCCAGATCATAGTGGATGGCAAAAACGGCTATTTATGCCATGAAAACCAGGAATGGTTTGATAAATTAGATCGATTACTGGAAGATGAAAATCTACGGCATTATCTCGGGAAAAATGGAAGGAAGACCGTGATTGATCAATATTCGGTTGATTCCAATCTTAAAAATTTCTTTTCACTTTTCGCATAATGGATCAACATGAACAATGCAGCCACGAAGAATGGCAACATCGGAATCTTGTACCGAACCAGGGAACCAAAATTATAGGTAGAAATACCCACCGCAAAAGAAAAAACGATGGCAAAAAAGAAGAAAAACAATAATTCAGAATGTGTTGTGATAAGTCGGAAAATACGTAAAATTCCAACTAGATAAATGGTATAGAGCGTAAGCAATAGCAGCAAAAAACTTTCCAATGCCGACAACAGCATCACTATATTGTGCGATTCCCAGAAATAGGGTCTGTAAAGGGTAACCCAGATCGCAAAGGGGAGTTTTTTCAACATGCCAACAGGACTGTAATCAAAATCGCCTAAGGTATACGCCGAACCACCCTCTCTCTCACTCACATAATTGATCCATTTTGCGGTTTCTTCAGCCGTATGTGACAGCCCTTCCAGATTATAGCGTGGATTTTCCCGACCTACTTCCCGAACGGCATAATATCCGGCAAACCCAGTCATCAACAAGAGAAATGGAGCAATCATAATCTTAATGATGATATTGCGGAAATTTCTTAGACGGGAAATAAAAATCCACAAAAACACGCCGGGCAAATAGCACATTAATATATATATCTTTACAACATATAGCACATATAGAGCCACAAACAAGAATATAGCAGACAGTACAATTCTTCTGCGCTCAAAAAATATGCTGTATATGCTAAAAGTCGCCCATCCGAGCGCGCTTATGGTTATAGAGTCTTTAAGTAAGCCAGATCCCCAAAAAAACATGGAAGGAATGAATAGGGTGGCAATGGCAAATTGCAGATGGAGTTTTGGCTGCATTCGATATAAAGTCAAAAAAAGCGCCCAGACACCACTGAAGCTGAATGCGGCAAACAATGCTGCAGTAGCAGAATAAGTGTGATAAGTAAGAATATCAAAAACAGCGGCGATCCTGACGATAAAATAAGACGCCATATCGCCATAGGTATAAATTCTTGACGCATACTGAAATGTATCAGGACTGTAATCTTTACCAGCAAAAATCAACTTAATACCAATTAAAGGGCTGTCTTTAAATGCTTCCCAAATATATTTACTGCCCAAATTGAAATATGTGAAGGTGTCGCCACCACCATAGTAAAACTGATAAATCGCTCCCAAAGCCAGAGCACCCAGTAATTTGAGTGTCAGTGCAGGAATATAATATTTTCGATTAATGTCATCCGTAATCCACGGGCGAAATAAATATGCCAAAAATAGGATTAAAATGATGAATAAGGGGGTAATAAATAAATCCTTAATTGTCATCTTGTTTCAATGACTTTAAATATTCCTTGGCCCGTTTATTGGCAGGGTTTTTATTTTTGGAACTTTTCCTGATTTTCTTTAGATAATCAATCGCTTCGTCTTCCTTGCCTTGGCGATCATAGATCCGTGCGATACCCATGAGGGAATAAAGATAATAACCGGAATCAGTAGCATCAACTTCTTCTCCGAACTGAACAGCTCTTCTGTAATAATATAAAGCCTTTTCACTTTCCATGTTCGACTCCCAAATCTGCCCCAGAATGAAACAGGCATATCTTCCGCTAACAGCTTCATAACCCACCTTTCCACTGTCAATTTTTGCCAACATATCTTCACATACATATTTGGCCTGCATTAAGTGGCCTGTAGAATAAAGAATGTTCGCATAATATCTTTGAAAGAATGCATTATCAGGAAAGGTCTGATGCAGATATTCTGACTCATACAATGCCCCGGACTTGTCATCTTCTTCTGTAAATAAAATGTACATCAACCAGTATTGCGCTTCCGTCCTGGTGTAGAAAGCATTGTGGGCTACCTTACGCAATTGTTCTAAACCAAGATGTTTATCTCCCCTGGAGAAAAGTATCATAAATGGCCTCAACTGAGGATAATGGTCCGGGATCCAATTAGAATAATAATTATATAATCCATCACCAAACATCAATTCGGGGCTCAACTCTTCCTTATTGCGGCAGTCTTCCAAATAATTCAGTGATCGGCTGGTGGTGGTGGCGGCTTTAAACCATTTGCCCCGTTCTGTATACAAACGTGCTTTGAATGCATTGGCCGCTGCCAAAAAGAAAGCCCCTTCAATTTTGGTAGTATCGACGTCATATAACTTTTCGGCTTTCATTATGGCGGTGTCCATATAGGCCAAAAATCGGTCATCGTGGGTTTCAATTTCCATATTGGGCATCATCTGCCACCATTCATTCAATCCAAGTAAAAAATAGGGTAAAGGATGGTTTTTAAACATAAACTTTAGCGACAAAAAGCCCGCATACGCTTTTTGGAACTTGAAATTGTACATATTATTCAATGCGGCAGTAGCTTGCACCTGAATTTCCATATCAGCAATCAGAAGATAGTCCCTGCTGCTATCGGTATCAGTTGCAAAAGTTTTATTAATAAGAACAAAGAGTACAAAAATGACCGAAATGGAAATTTTAATTCTTGCTCGGATGCCTTCCATGACATTAAATATATGCCAAATTTTATTTGCCCTCCAAATGTATTTAAAAAGAGAAACTAAAAACAGTATCTTTTATTTTTAAGATTCACAAAAATTCTCCAGTGTGATATCGAGAATTAAACGTAATTTTCAGCGCTGAATTGAATAATTTTCTATAAATGAATAAGACCGGCATTTTTACGAAAAACGTTATGAATGACCTGCTGGATATAAATCCAAAGGTGTTTTTTGTTCTGATTTGCCTCATTTCATTTCTACTCCTCTACATTAAAAAGAATTATATAGAATATGAAATTGCAGCATTTGAAATTCTCGAAGAAAAAGGTCAGGCTGGTGTTTTTCATCTGTTGAGTACCCTGCAGTACTTTTCCATTCCGGCCGTCTATCTTTATAAATTCACCATTACTGCCCTGGTATTATGGCTTGGCGCCTTTACCTACGGCTACCGGATCACGTTTTCAAAATGCTGGCAGATTGCCATGGTGTCGGAAATTATATTCATCATACCTGAAATCATCAAAATCGGCTGGTTTCTATTTGTGAAAACCGATCCCGACTACTGGACCGTGAGAACTTTTTATCCTTTTTCATTAATGAACTTCTTCAACTATGAAAATATAGATCATAAATGGCTGTACCCACTGAAAGCACTGAATTTATTCGAAATAATATACTGGTTTTTATTGATTGAGGGTATTCACCTTAAAGCGGGTAAGCAGTACAAACGCGCAACACTGATCGTAGGAACATTTTATGTGGTTTCTTTTATTGGTTGGTTGTTTTATTATGTGATGGTATACAAATAAGATGAATTCCACCATTTTCATTTCCGGATTTCATCTTATACTTCCAATCTATTGAAGTAAATAAACAATAACATCAAATTAGATTTTCGGAGGATTGGTGATTATAAAATTACTTTCAGTACAAAGATTTTGATGATGTCAAAAAAACATCAATCACGACTTTTTGAAGTTATCCTGTTTTCAATTGTTCAATATTTACTAATTTCGGCGAAATAAATAGAATACTGATGCTTAAATACCAAAAGATCAACAACATAAGCGGCTGGACAATATTTGCCATTGCCACGGTCGTATATTGGTTGACTGTAGAACCTACTGCCAGTTACTGGGATTGTGGTGAATTTATTGCTGTTTCATTTAAACTTGAAGTACCTCATCCTCCGGGAGCCCCGTTATTTTTGCTCATTGGACGTTTATTTTCATTCCTGGCCAATGGCAATCTGGAAAAGGTGGCTTATTGGATTAATATCTCCAGTGTTCTTTCCAGTGGCTTCACTATTTTATTCCTCTTCTGGAGTTTAACCTTATTGGGCAGAAAATTATTTCGTGTAAAAAAAGGAGAAGAAACAAGCACACAAACACTGCTACTCATTGGCGGAGGTATCGTTGGTGCTTTGGCTTATACATTTACTGATTCCTTTTGGTTTTCATCGGAAGAAGCAGAGGTTTATGCCATGTCTTCATTTTTTACGGCATTCGTTTTCTGGGCTATCCTCAAATGGGAAGTAATTGAAGACGAAAGTTTGGCCAACAAATGGATCATCCTGATCGCCTATATGATGGGGCTCTCCATTGGCGTTCATCTGCTCAACCTTGTTACTATTCCTGCGCTGGGTTTAATTTTTTACTTCAAGAAATATCGCACCACGAAATGGGGTATCCTT
Source organism: uncultured Cytophagales bacterium (assembly GCA_963711495.1). Lineage (GTDB taxonomy): Bacteria > Bacteroidota > Bacteroidia > Cytophagales > Cyclobacteriaceae > CAVQEK01. The sequence continues at coordinate 1,508,564 of CAVQEK010000004.1, read as the reverse complement.
GCCACCCTGGCTATCAGTGGTTTCATCATTATCCTGATAAACGACATTATTATACCTGGATTACCCTCCTTGGCGGGATCCATTGAAATTTACTTCGTAAATTCCCTGGGACTACCATTTGGTACCGGGATCATTTTCTTCAGCATCCTTTTTGTTGGAGCAGTGGTATATGGCATTTATTATTCTCAGGTTCGGGAAAATGTCTGGCTTAATACGGCATTTCTTGGAATTGCCTTTATTTTTATCGGTTATGGATCATACACCATGTTGGTGATCCGGTCTAATTTCGACCCACCCATAGATGAAAATAATCCGGGCAATATTGTTTCATTTGTCTCTTACCTCAAAAGAGAACAGTACGGATCAAGGCCATTGCTTTACGGACAGTATTTTGATGCCGAGATCGTCAATCAAAAAGAAGGCGCTCCGGTTTACGTCAAGGGTAAAGACAAATATGAGATTGCGGACCACAAGATTGAATATGAATATGATCCGAAACGTTCGACGATACTGCCCAGAGCTTACAGTTCTGATCCCCGACATGTTGAAAGTTACCGCCAGTGGATGGGGTTGAAAGATGATGAAGTGCCCAATTTTGTGGACAATATGGTGTTTATGATCCGCTATCAGATCGGGTACATGTATATGCGGTATTTTATGTGGAACTTTGCCGGACGTGACAGTGATATTCAGGGCTCCACCTGGCTTAGTCCTTTAGATGCATTTAAAGACGTCCCACCCATATATGCCAACAATAAAGCACACAACAATTATTTCATGCTGCCTTTATTGCTCGGCATAATCGGCATGTTTTTCCAGTATAAAAAGGATCCTAAAGATTTTGCCGTCGTTGCCATGTTATTTTTTCTCACGGGTATTGCTTTGGTATTGTACCTCAATTCACCCCCCGTAGAACCCAGGGAAAGGGATTACATTTATGTCGGTTCGTTTTATGCTTTTGCCATATGGATTGGTATGGGTACCATGGCCATCGGCAACTGGCTGATGCAAAAAATGAATAATAAAGTGAGTGCGCCTATCCTCGCGACAGCGATCACACTGATTGTGCCAATTATTATGGCACAGCAGGACTGGAACGATCACGATCGCTCGGGCCGATATTTTTCGGTGGATTCCGCACGAAACTTTCTTGCTTCCTGCGCTCCCAACGCCATTTTATTCACAGGAGGGGACAATGATACTTTCCCCTTGTGGTATCTGCAAGAGGTGGAAGGCTATCGAACCGATGTGCGGGTGATTGTGTTGAGTTATTTCAATACCGACTGGTACATTGATCAAATGACAAGACAGGCTTATAAGTCAGCACCATTGCCATTCACACTATCCAAAAAGGAATGGCAACAAGGCGGACCGAATGATTATTTGCCTTACTATGAAAATCCAGGCATTAAGGATGCGGCTATCAACCTCAGGCAATACCTGAAGTTGATCAAGGATAATAATCCAGCATTGAAAATACCGACAAAATTTGGCAGTTATAATTCCGTTCCTTCCAAAAAATTGTTTTTGAATGTGGATTCTGCGGGAGTTGCTCAATTGAATATTATCCCGGATAAATTCAAGCAATATGCCACTGGTCAAATGACCTTTTCGCTGAAGCGAGGTGGTTTGGAAAAAAATACATTAATGATCCTGGATCTAATTGTTGCCAATAACTGGAAACGTCCCATTTATTTCAACAACACATCGTTGCAGGGTGTGAGCGTAAACCTGAATCCTTATGTTGTTCAGGAGGGAAACACTTACAGGTTGTTACCTCTCGTCAATCCCAATCCACGAAGTGAACTTGTAAATACAGATTTGATGTATGACAACGTGATGCATAAATTCCGCTTCCGTGGTTTGAATGATCCCAAAGTATACAACAGCATTGATCACCGCAATTTCGCACTAAATCACAGGTCCACTTTCAATAGCTTGGCCAATGCGTTGATTGAGGAAGGTAAATTGGACAGTGCCAAAACCGTGTTGAATTACTCTTTGGAGGCCATTGCTGATGTTTCCGTCCCTTATGATAAAACCACCTCTCAAACAGTTGGATTATTGTTTGAAGTAGGTGAAAAGGATAAAGCCATCGAAATTGCCAAGGTAATGGGCAAAAGAGCTGAAGAAGCGCTGGCTTATTTCGATAAATACAAAATATCCCTGGGATCAGAGACAGAAGACAACATCGCCGTTTTGTATCAGTTGGCTTTGACACTGAAGCGGGAGAAGGTCAATGATCTTGCCTCGGAATTCGAAGAGACTTTTATGAAATACTACTCGAAAATGAATGCCAACGGATGATAATTTAAGGCGGGCTTCTGGTCCGCCTTTTTGCTATTTATATCAATTTCCAAGCCTGAAGATCCCGATTGAAATGCTGATACGGATACATGGTGAATAACCAGAGCCTTCAGTCTGATCAAATCTATTTCAATAGCTTTTCGCCGGATAAACTATATTTTATAATTTGTACTCATTATCAAACTGTTGATCATGAGAAAATATGTTTATTTCCTGATACTTTTTTTGCTCACTTTCTCTCAACTGCATGCACAGGATTTTGGTCTTTCTTTCTCCTATTTCATTCCGAAAAATGGCTATTTTTCCATCCCGGTAACGCCGTTTTCATTTCGCGGAGTAGGTTTCGATTTCAACCGATTTTCTGGCATCGAAACCGGATTCAGCCTTTATCGCATGTCGGGCATGGGTGTAAAAGATCTGCCTTTCGAGTCGAAGAAACCACTTATTGGACCATTTTTTTCGTTGTTTGTCCCGCTTGATCTCGTCCTGAAATTGAGTTTCGAAAATCAAGTTTTCAAACTGAAAGGAGGTGGATTCGGCTTTTACGATTTTGCGACAAAGATAAATTATGGCAATCTCGACAGAGAACTGAAAGATTATCTGGGCTGGCGGGTACTCAATTCCGATTTTTCGATAAACAATAACCTGGGTTACGGTTATCATGTCGGCGCAGAATACATCATCTATTTTTCAAAAAAATTTGGACTGACACTGGAAGCTTATTATCTGTCGGGATCCTCGCCTTTAGATATGAAAGGCACTTATGAGGGCATTCCCCAAAATGGCTATCCGCTTCAAAATGAGTCCGTAGATTATCCTGATGCCAAACTGGATTTCACAGGATATGAGTTTTCTGTAGGTGTAATCCTTTCACCATGAACAGGCATGTTCAAGTAGTTGATAGCAAAGTTGGATAAAAGCGTGAATAGGTAGATCACCAATTGTATTTCTAGCGACAAAAATCAGCCATCAAATCATTAATGCCATTTAATCATGGCCCGTTCAATTTTTTTCTTCACAATTGATTTTCCAGTCCGGCTGGAATTTCATCATCGTTTCTGGCAAAATCATACTATCTTTGCCGGTCACAAAAAATTTTATTGATTTGGCCAAAATTAAATATGATCCCTCCAAACGTATTTATGGGATTCTATATGCATCGACCACGGCACTGTTTTGGGGTTTTCTGGCTATTTTCATTAAAATCACAATTGTTGATGTGGCCCCGGTGACCATTGTCTGGTTCCGGTTTAGTGTGGCTTTTCTGTTCCTTTCGGGTTATTTTTTATGGAAGGACCCCAAACAATTGCTTATTTTTCGAAAACCACCTCCACTGATCATTGTAGCCGCTTTGGGCCTCACCCTCAATTATATCGGTTTTGCAATGGGAATTCTATATACCTCACCTGGAAATTCCCAGATATTTATTCAACTGGGACCAATTTTACTGGCTGTATCCGGTATCGTAATTTTTAAAGAACGACTGTCACTTCGACAATTGTCGGGTTTTTTGGTGGCTGGCGCAGGATTTGTGTTGTTCTACCGAGACCATCTTGCCAATTTACTGGGAAGCCATCACGTGTATCAAAGTGGAATCGTATGGCTTGTAGTGGCCGCTATGGCCTGGTCATCATATTCAGTCCTTCAAAAATATCTGGTGCAAAAACATCCAGCACAGCAATTGAATCTGGTTATTTTCGGATTACCCATGCTCATCCTGATTCCATTTGTAGATTTTCAGGCATTCGCTCATTTCGAGTGGGGAACCTGGTTATTGCTCTTATTTCTTGGTGTAAATACATTGGTAGCGTATGGTTGTCTTGCAGAGGCTTTTCGTTACCTCGAAGCCAACAAAGTGAGTGTAATTATCACCCTTAATCCAATCATTACTTTTATTACCATGGCTGTGTTGGCTTTTATGGAGGTTTCCTGGATAGCACCAGAGATCTTAACGGTTTTTAGCTTACTCGGAGCATTGTTGGTCATTTCCGGTGCAATTTTGGTCATCATTCCCAAAAGACTGCGATCCATTAAACAACCTTGATCATGTTTCATCATCTATTGCTGCTGTGATTTGCTTTCAAAAGTATAGCATCGGGATGCCCATTTGATTACCCGGATTGTGTTCAATGTTCCCGCGATAAATACAGGATTGTGTCCACAGGGAAGATCCCCAAAGTCATCGACGAACCTTCGGGTCTATGCTTATATGACCAGTATTTCCTCGCCATTGGAGATTCGGGGAATCCTTCTTTTATATGGGAATTTGATTGTCCGCTATTAAAAAAAAGATGCCAATAACTAAGCATTCGTGTGGCCGATAGGCCCAACATGAATGCAGTGTTGACAAATCCGGGGTATCTATGGGTAATCAGTTAATTTTTATGAAGTCTGAGAAGGGTTTTGGGGCGGCGATTTGATAGCTGTATCGTTAGCGGGTTAGTCGGTTTTAGGTTTCAATCACTCATCTCACTATTGAAGTATCTTTCATTTCCGGGATTTTGTTTTTGGGTATAGCTGTCCTGTTACGAGCGGGGTCGTAGAAAAAAAAACTATATTTTCAACATTTCCATTGGTCAGGGGGTGGGCCGCGTTCATCAAAAACGATGATAATGCAAATAATCCAGGATGGCATCATCATCCAACTCCAGCAGATCACACTGTAGATACAAAGCCATATGGGCCAGGCAACGGGCGTAGTTGGTAAGGGTGCTTTGACTTTTTCCGGCAACAACTACCGATCTGTGAAGCTTTTGTACTGAACAGAAAAACCAGGCACATTTTTACATGCCTTTTCAATGATGGTGATACTTTTTTTTCATAGCTTAATCTTTATCTTTTGTAGTGAATCATCCTCCTAAGTTAGAAACTTTCCAAAGCTTCCGACCAAGGAGGATTTGTTCAACACACGGTCATAAAACATTGGGGGTGAAGTGGTTATTTGAGTCTCGGTTCTCGCATCTAAGGTCGTTGTACCTTGACAGTGAAGCATCTCCGAACTCCCCGACGTTTCATACCGCAAACCGTTAGCAAACATTAAAAACAAAAATGCAATTACTGAACAATATAGAACTAAATGAAAACCGAGTATTCTTTATTATCTCGATTGGACTGGCTATATCATTCTTTATTTTTGAAAGAATAAGGTCAAGGAAAGAAAAAAGGACAACTGCTCTTGGATTCATAGAAAACAAATGCGTTACTCTATTTTCGCCATTAATTGATACAGTTGATGGTTTGAAAATCACATATAATAGAAAATCAATAAATAATAACTTGATACTTTATCAAGCTACAATCTATAATTCAGGGGTATCTGATATTTCTAACACGCTAATTTACAAACCACTAACATTAAAACTCCCTGATGAATTTGTTTGGAAATCATTTAAAATATTTGACCAATCAGAAGGAGTAAACATAAGCCATAGTATCGATGGTTCTGATTTAAAGATAGAGTGGGATTTATTCAAAAAAGAGGAGTTTTTTAGATTTGATACGGTAATCGAAAATTTGAATAATGATTCGGAAGAACAGAAAGATGCGACTGAAAAAATTACAAATACTCTGGCAAAGAGAATTTCCTTTAATGATAGTAGAATAAGCAACTTACAAATAGTAAGGCAAAACATAAAATCTTACGAATCATTTTTAAGATGGGGAAAGACCTTCATTTATTATACCATAATAATGTTATCTCTAAAATTAATGGTGTTTGATAAAAAGGATACGATTGTGTATGATGTAATTATAGATTCTACAAGCACACAAGTTGAGTTTGTATTCAATTCCGATAATGATGTTTTACTAATTGATAGCTTGGATAATAGAATTTTACTTGACACTCTGAGTAATGATTTGGTGATTTCAAATGCTAAAGTTATTCAGAAAGAGGATTTAAAGTTTAAGGAAAAAACTTACCCAAGAGTAATGATTATTCTTTGTACAATAATGTTCATCTTTTTATACGAGCAAATGAGATTAAGAAAAAAGAGAGAGAAGATGAATTTAGTATCTCCAGGTAACTGGAATCCATATAAAGAAGAAGAATGTTAAATAATAACGTTTGCTAATAACTAAGCATTCGTGTGGCCGATAGGCCCAACATGAATGCAGTGTTGACAAATCCGGGGTATCTATGGGTAATCAGTTGATTTTTATATAAGTCTGTAAAGTACTTTAATATTTTTAGTACTGTAAAAATACCGCCTTACAAAGGTTTATTTTTAAAACTTATTGTTTGAGATTAATTATTCAAAAATGAAAATACCAAGATTGTTTATCGCAGGTTTATGTTTATGGTTCATGGCATCCTGTTCTCAAAAATCCATTGACCTTGTTAAGGTTGATGGCGGATTAGTGCAAGGCACAAAAGAAAACGGTTTAACCGTTTTTAAAGGCATTCCGTTTGCAGCGCCACCAGTAGGCGAATTGCGCTGGAAAGCTCCGCAGCAAGTTAAAAAATGGGATTATGTAAAACATACCACCGAATTTGCGGCTTCACCGTTTCAACTTGGAAATCCTCCGGCAGGTAAAAGTGAAGATTGCTTATACCTAAATGTATGGACACCGGCACAAACAGAAAACGAAAAGTTACCGGTGTTGGTTTGGATATATGGTGGCGGTTTTAGCTTTGGTTCAACGGCCGAGCCAGTGTGTACAGGGGAACATCTGGCTAAAAAAGGTGTAATAGTAGTAAGCATTGCCTACAGGGTCGGAAAACTTGGCTTTCTGGCGCACCCAGAACTGAGCAGGGAAAACCCCAATAACGTATCAGGAAATTATGGTTTACTTGACCAAATTGCGGGTTTGCAATGGGTACAGAACAACATTGAAGCATTTGGTGGCGACCCGGACAAAGTAACTATTTTTGGCGAATCGGCGGGTGGAATTTCCGTAAGTATGTTGTGTGCATCTCCTTTAGCTAAAGGCTTGTTCCGAGGTGCTATTTCTCAAAGTGGTGGTTCTTTTGGTCCTACAAGGCCAACAACCTATCCCGGCGAAAATATGAAAACACTGCAACAGGCAGAGCAAAATGGAAAAGTATTTTTAAAAAAAGCAGGCGTGTCTTCTATTGCAAAATTGCGTAAACTTACGGCAGAAGAACTACCTATGGAACCTGGCATGGGTGGAGCATGGCCAATTATAGACGGGTATGTAATCCCCGACAACCAATACAAATTGTACCAAAATGGAGATTATAACGATGTAAATGTACTCATTGGTTACAACTCTGATGAAGGCGCCAGTTTTTCGCGAGAGAAAACACCCGATGAATATATTGCCAATGTACAGCAACGTTTTGGAAAGTTTGCCGATACTTTAATTTCTGCTTATCCGGTTGGTGAAAACCATGTACCAAGAACAGCACGCGATTTAATGCGCGATGCCGCTTTTGGTTGGCACACCTGGACTTGGGCTAGATTACAGTCACAAACAGGAAAATCTAAGGTCTTTTTATACTATTTCGACCAACATCCCGATTTCCCTAAAGATTCACCTATGTACGGTTATGGTTCTGCACACGGACAAGAAATCCCTTATGTTTTTATGACATTGGATAAGAATAATCCTCAAACAACTAAAGCGGACATTGAACTTTCTGAGACCATAAGTAGCTATTGGACTAATTTTACCAAGAATGGAAATCCTAATGCAAATGATTTACCACAATGGCCCATATTTAGTCCGGACAACCAACAACTTATGTATTTGAACACAGAACCTCATGCCTCAGCTGTTCCTGATGAAAAATCACTCAAAGTATTGGATGCATATTATAAATGGAGATTTACGGCGGAAGGTCAGGATTGGGCAAAGTAACTCTTAAAAATTTAACCTATATCTTTTGGAGTAAAAAGCCCATAACAATATAGGATTTAAGGATTAGTTGAGCCAAAAAAAGAGGGGTGAATATTGGTATTAAACGTGCCTGGGTAAATGTCCGGGGATTGTCGGCATCATGCTCAATTGAGTTTTAATCCCGATTGCCATCGGTGGTTGGGCTAAACCCTGAATAATTTTAACAAAATAAATAGGCGAATGGTTTCCCATACCTTATATATAAGGGGATTGAATAGAATGACGAATTCTATGTATATACAAATTCATTTAATCACAAATTTACAAAATATCGATGCCATTAATATTCATGGCTTCAAAGCCACCAGCCGGTAGGACGGTTTAGTTCAACATCGCATATTCGCAATTGTGGTCATTCAGCTAAAAGAAAGTTTACAGAAATTAAGCATTAAAAAACTAAATCGGACAAATCGGTATCTTCACTACCACAACTGACGAATTTACGTGACCGTTGTGCTTAATCATTTCATTTGACAACCTAAAATAATTTTAAAATGCGTAAATCATTTTTTTATATCCTATTATTTTTACAAATAGCTACAGCTTCATTTGGACAAAACCGACAAATTGAAAAAAAGCTGGATAACCTCCTGACGCAGCAGTTTAAACAACATCAACCGGGCTGTGAAGTGCTTGTAGCCAAGCATAACAAGATAATTTACAAAAAAGCATTTGGCAGTGCTGATATTGAATTAAATGTTCCGATGAAACCGGATATGGTTTTTAACCTTGCATCAATTACAAAACAGTTCACGGCTGTGGCTATACTGCAATTAGTTGAACAAGGTAAAATATCACTACACGATAGCATACAAAAATACATTACCGATTTCCCTTCAAAAAAATATACCATTACCATTGAAAATCTATTAACACACACTTCTGGAATTAAGGATTATATGCAAATTAATGCACCCGAACCTAATATGGAGCGATGGGATTTTACACCAAAGCAACTCATCAATGTATTTAAAGACTTTCCTTTAGAATTTAAGCCGGGAACTCAATTTCGGTATAGCAATTCAGGATATGCACTGTTAGGTTTTATTATCGAGAAAGTTTCCGGTGAAAGCTATCCGGATTATATAAAGAATCATATTCTTCTTCCTTTGGGATTGAATCATACCTATTATGACAATTACAACACCATAATTCCCGGAAGAGTCAATGGATACTTTAAAGATAACGATGGTTTATAGAAATGCAGACTTCTGGAGCCCCACAATTGCCTATGCCGCAGGAGGACTCATTTCAAACGTGGAAGATTTATATCATTGGAACAGAGGATTATTATCATATAAAATATTGAAGAAAAAATATCTGGACAAAGCTTTTACCCCATACCAACTAAGTGATGGAACTACTACAAATTATGGCTATGGATGGTATATTAATACAACAAATGGCATTAAATCAATAGAACACAGTGGAGCAAAAAATGGCTTTCTGACCAATGAAATTTACTACCCTCAACAAGATGTTTTTATTGCTCTTTTATTTAATTCGGAAAATGCACCTAAAGATGCCATATCAAATTCGGTTTCAAGTATAGTATTAGGTGTCCCTCTACAAAATGCAATCCAAGTCGCAGATAGTGTTTTAAATAAATATGTTGGTATTATACCTTGACTACCGACTCTCAAAAAACAATACAGATAGAAAAACAAAAAAATGGCCTAATTGCCGAAAGTTTCTGGCCAAGAAACCTATCCTTTACTCTTTCAATCCGACACAAAATTTCAGTTTAAAAACATTTTGGATGCAAATTGTGAATTCAATATAGTTGATGGAAAATGTCACAGGCTTTGCTGTATACCAACATGGACATTTTGAATGGGTAAAAACTACAATAATAGAAATACGAACGCATAATCGTGTAGACGGCTGGCGCTCCTTATCGAATTTGGGCGTAATCCAATGTTCAGTCCTTCCCTGGCTGGTGAGTCCTCCGACCTTATCCTTTCGGTGTCGGCTCGTAGCCACCAGCTACTATGACCTCTGCTGACTTCTTGGCGTATAGAAACCGAATCTATTCCAAGATCTCCCCAGGTAAGGGCATATTCCTTCCTCCGATTCCTGCGGCATCTACTAATAAGAGTTTGTTGGCCACGGGCATCACAATCCGTCAGCTGACGGATGCTCACCCACTCTAACTAGCCTCCGTATGCCGTTTCTGTTCGTCAGTACCGGATTTTGTGCCAAAGGCATCCCTTCGGGGTAGTCCCGCTTTCTTCACTGAATACCTCACGGTAAACCAGCTTGCGGCTTACTAACAGGCTTCACCAACTCGCCTGCAAGGGACTTTTCCCATGGGGATTGCTTTGCGGCATCCTCTGGAATATTTTGGTATCTTTGATACCAGATGCGTATACTGGGCGCACACATTTTGTATAAGTGATGGCAGGTAAAGCGCTAAATATCAAGGTTTGTAGCCCCCTCAAACGGCGTAGCGGTTTGACAGGGAAGAAGCCCGCAATCTGCCACTACTCATACAATTTACCATGTGGCTAATTTAAAAACCTCGTCTTGAAATAAGTATGACTAAAAAAAAATCAAAACGAATAATTAGAATTTTACTGTTTATTGGAACAATTGTCTCTTTATATTTCGTTCCCTGGCCTATAGTAAAAGCCTGGATAACACCGCTGCCTAAAACAGTTCAGGAACAAGTAAATAAAGCGACTGATTATGGGTTTGATGGCATTATTGTTTATGTAGATGAAAAAGGCAAAAAACCTGCATTTTACACTACCGGTTATAAAAACAGAGAAAACAAAATACCTGCCGATCCGCATTCATTATTCAAGATTGCCAGTATTAGCAAGTTATATGTTGCTGTTGCTGTTGCTAAATTGGTAAATGACAAACATTTGTCTTTGGATAAAACGCTTGCTGATTACTTGCCAGAACTTGTGGGAAGAATTGAAAATGCTGGTAAAATCACCTTGAGAATGATGGTGCAACATAGAAGTGGCATTCCTAATTTTACCGACACTCCTGGCTATTGGGAAGACCCACCGAAAGAAAATAGAGAAAACCTTGGGTTGGTGCTGGATAAGCCTGCCGAATTTGAACCTAATAAAAAATATAGTTATTCAAATACGAATTATTTGTTGATAGGCGAAATCCTTGATAAAACATTGGGATATAGCCATCACCAATATATCAAGAGGGAAATTTTGATACCGCTTAAGCTGAACAATACTTACAGTTTGCTTAGCGAGGTGGATTTAGACGATGTTATGAGTGGTTATGACGTAGGTTATGATCACGATTTAAAGTATAATGATTTTATAACCCCTAGCGGTTCAATGGTAGCTACAGCCGAGGATGTGGGAATATTCTTAAGGGCATTGAACGATGGCTCTTTGCTGAATGATAATGAACAAGCTATTTATTCATCTATTTATGAATATGAACATACAGGATTATTGCCAGGATACTCTAGTATTGCCAAGTATCATAAAGATATTGATGCGGTCGTTGTTCAGTTTGTAAATACAAGTGGTGGATACACCTGGAATTTATCGGAAATCGTATATAATCGTATTGTAGAAATTCTGAGACGTAAAAAAAGCTCATAATATATAAAGCATTAAACCGCCCTTTATATTCACCGTTATCGGCAAGCACTGGCTACGATATGAAAAAATTTCTAATGATTATATTTGGAATAGGAATCGTTCTGTATCTTGGACTATACGTATATTTTTATTCCATTCAGGTCGACAGGTTTAAATCAGTTAAGCTATCATCGGACTTTAAATTTAAGTTTGACGACTCTTTTGAAGAATTGAACTTTAAATCAAAAAACGGTGGACAAATCAATTCACTACTTTTTAAAAACGACAGCTCACGTGGTGTCGTTTGTTTTTGGAAGGGAAATGGTGGAAATCTTGATAGATGGGGGCTTATTGCTCCAATATTTTTAAAATGCAACTACGACATAATCTTTACTGACTACCGACAACATGGAAAAAGCACGGGAGAAATCACGATTGACAATTTCTATTCGGACTCACAAACAGTATATGATTTTCTGAAATCTAAATACCCAGAAAATAAAATAGCAATTATTGGTTACTCACTTGGGACAAGTATTGCATCACATCTGGCCATTGACAACAATCCGTTAATGACAATACTGATAGAACCTCGTGAGAAGTTTGCTGACAAATACTTGGAAGTATTCTTTTTCCTACTTCCAAAAATTAACCGGTTCCCATTCAGGACTGATTTAGATATTCAAAAAACAAAAAACCCAATCACTATTATTTCGGGGACAAAGAGTTCTATTCACAGGGACGCTCTTGAATTGAAGAAATTATTGAAATCGGGCGACAGTTATTTTGAGATAGACGGAGCGACACATCAAAGCATTTTAGGGGACAAAGAATTTGAAAAGATAATTTATGACCTACTAAATGGTAGTGCCAGCCGCTAATCGAGTAGCCCGACCTGAGCCAAAATGACTCAGGTTGAGGCTCTCCCACCACCCCCGAAAGCTTTCGGGGTACGGGTCTCGTATCCGGCGGTTCATCAAGCTTAGAATAGTCGCTCTTTACACCAATTATTCCTTTCTGCTACTTTTAAGACAGGGCTATCCGCCAATTGGCGGACTCCCTATCGAATTTTCGCTTCACTTGATGTTCAGTCCTTTCCGCCAACCGGCGGATAAGACTTCCCTGGTTCTTCAGGGCTTGTTGCCAGTAACTACTATGACCTCTGCTGACTTCTTGGCGCATAGAAGCCGAATCTATTCCAAGACCTCCCCAGCTAACGGCATATTCCTTCCCCCAATATCCATTGGATCTATCCACAAGGCGCCTGTTGGTTTCCCAACCTTTGGACGTCAGTATGGTGTGCTACCTTATCCGACCTTGCCGGCCTCTGTATCTCGTTCCTGTTCCGTGGGACCGAGATTTGTGCCAAAGGCATCCCTTCGTGGCAGTCTCCCTTCCTTCACTCCGTGCCTCCCGGCAAATGAGCTTGCGCTTTGCTAATACTTTGGGACATTAATTCCCGCGTATAAGGGACTTTTCCCATGGGGATCGCTTTGCGGGCCTTCTGGAATATATTGGTATCTTCGATACCAGACGCCCATGATGGGCACACACACACGGTTATAAAACATTGCGCGGATAGTGTTAAATTTATACCAAACAACATTTACTCAATTGCTGTGTACCATAATAACAATGTGCTCTGAAATGTGCAACTTTTCATACCGTCATCCGTTGGCAATAATTGTTTCGCGATCCCGCAGCCTCTAACATATATTTTGTATTTTTACACGAAACAAGATGAGATGACAACACTAGATTTAAAGAACATACTCATTCATCGGATATCTGAGATTGATGATATATCATTTCTAAAGGCGATAAAAACAATCCTTGATTCCAAGACCAATAATGAGTCCTTACCTTGACAAATATTCAACGAGATGACATTATTGCATCAAAAAAAGAGATAGAAGCGGAATTGTACCTTGATAACGATGATCTTGACAAAGAAGTACAAGGATGGCTAAACGCAAAATAATTTGGTCTCATAGAGCAAGGATAAGACTCTTTGAAATACTGGAATACTTTGCGGAGAGAAATAAAAGCAAGACATACTCAGAGAAACTATATCGAAGATTAAATAAAGAACTTAAATTACTTATTAAGCATCCAGATTTAGGTATAAAGACCGAAATTGAATCAGTTAGAGGATTAATTATAGGTGATTATATATTGTTTTATGAGGATATAAATGATAAGATTATTGTTCACACTCTTTGGGATAGCAGACAGAATCCAGCAGATTTAGAAGTAAAATAAAAAACAACTCATGTCAAAAATATGGAATCAAATTAGCGTGGTCCGGGGGATCCACCTGATTTTTCCATTTGTTGAACAAACCTAAAGGGGGATGTTGTCAGAGGCTTGTCTATGTAATTTCAATTTTTTGGTGATATGCCTGGATGTGCAATTCCGCAGAGATGGCCTTGACTTCTTGAGCGCATTGATGGTTGGCATTTGACTTAACATGGTTTTTGTCAATTCAGTTATGCACAGTTTTTATCTTTTTAAGGCCAAGAATCATATACTCAACGTGAATATCTTTGGTGTATAGGAATACTGTATGCTATTGCGGGATTGTGCTATTTGATAAATAGTTTTAGTATGTTTCTTTCGAAAGGTTTTAACAACCCCTTATTCCTATATCTGGCAATTCCGATTTTTATTGGGAGTTATCCTTTTGTTTATGGCTTTCAATTATAAGAGTTAATGTAGAAAATGAATAGTACGCTAAAACATTTTAAGTTTTTCAGAGCCATCTTTATATGCTTTTATGTTCTCAATATTACTCTAAATAAGCAACAAACTATTGGTTATGGAAACTATCCGGTAAAAAATTCCAAGAAAATACAAATTATTGATTTTTAATTGATTGTATAAAAAATTATTCATGCTTTTCAGATTGGGCGTAAAAAATAAAATACTTGCCTATTTTATTTTACTTCATTAACTTATTTGTTACAAAAACGCCCCGATCATGATTAATACTTACGATGATATGAAAGCCCACCCGGATACTTTCAAGCAGCTTGCTGTGCGGGATTTGCTTTTCGTGCATTACAGGTGTCCACAAGTAGAACGACTTGAGCAGTTGTATAACCATTACAACCAATTTACATTTTCATTGCAAGGAGAACGAATTTTGCATCAGGGGGAAAATTCATGGAAAGTTACACCCCGAACATCCTATTTTCAACGTAAAACTGTATATGTTCAGGAAGTAACTGATGCAGAGGCTTGGGAAGTTCTTGTTTTTCATATCCCGGATGAATTTCTGATCCAATTTGCCAATGAATTCATGGATAATTTATCGATTGAAAAATTACCGGAATTAACATCTAATATGTTAATCAAAATAGAATCTGAATGAGGTGACAAGAACTTATTTTTATAGTATGCTCCCCTATTTCACTCAAAAGATACCGCCTTCAGAAAAATTACTTGAATTAAAATTTAAGGAACTTCTCTTAAATATTTTATCCAATCCTTCCAATAAACAATTGCTTGCTTACATTCTGCATCTTAAGCGACGATATCAAAACCCCAATTTGGCAGATCATGGAAAAAAATTACACGTATAATTTAACCCTGAAAGAATATGCCCGAATTTCAAGTCGCAGTCTGGCTGCGTTTAAAAGGGAGTTTTTTGAATATTACCAAACAACACCCGGTAAATGGTTAACCAGCAAACGACTTGAACATGCCCGGATGTTGTTAAAAACAACCAAACAAAGTATTTCTGAAATTGCCTTTAATTCCGGCTTCGAAAATATATCACACTTCAGTCGGATTTTTAAAGCAAAAATTTGGTTTATCCCCGCTCCAGTTTAGAAAAAAACAAACAACCGTTGCCTGATTATTCATCAAAAAAGACAACATTATCCTTAAAGTAAAAAAACTGAGCTTTTAAGAAAAACATAATCAACTGCTCCCTCCTAGCTTTGCAATACACTAAAAGCTTATTGTTATAACATTGATATCCAATATGAATGTTTAACAAAAACAGCACTACCACTGATTATTTATTAAATTAAAAAGGAGGTTAACATGAAAAAGAAAAGTACAATCTATCTTATGACTTTGGTTCTATTTTTATCTCTTTTTGTGTCCTGTAGCAAAGATGAAAGTTTATTAAATCAACCTACATTGAAAAGTGCATCATCACACCGAAAATGATTCCTGGAGATATAAAAGGAAATGTAAACGTCACTAGTTACTTCATTTGCATCAGGACATTGTTTATTCCCGTGGTCTTAAATTCGGGCCGGATGGATACCTTTATGTTGCAACTGCCGGCCTTGGTGGAAACTACATCTACTGAAGGCTCATGCGAACAAGTTATTCCGCCTGTTGGTCCGTATCTGGGTGGAAATACTGCCTCAATTGTAAAAATTTCTCCGTAGGGAAATGTCTCTGTTGTTGCTGATGAATTGCCCTCTGATGTTAATACCCTTGGTTTTACTACAGGTGTTGCTGATGTGGAATTTATCGGAAATACACTTTATGCTTTACTGGTTGCAGGATGTTCACACGGTAATCCTGACTATCCAAGTTCGGTTATCAAGGTAAATGACGATGGAACAATGTCGGTAGTAGCCGACCTCAGTGATTATCAGGCAAACAACCCGGTTGCGGCTCCCGATCCAGAAGATTTTGAACCGGATGGTACATGGTACAGTATGATTAATGTTAACGGATACCTTTACGCCGTTGAACCAAATCAACAGGAAATAGATCGAATTAACCCTTCTACAGGAGAAATTAGCAGGGTGATTGATCTTTCAAAAATGTATCCACCAAGTACTGGTTGGTACGGTCCAACTGCAATTGCATACCATGGTAACTTCTTTCTTGGTAATCTCTCTGAATTTCCCATTGTTTCAGGGGCATCCAGCGTTTTAAAACTTACGCCAAGCGGACAAGTCAAAACCTGGAAAAGCGGACTGACAGCTATTCTTGGTATTGCGTTTGACAGCCAAAACAGAATGTATGTGTTGGAATGCTCAGGAGATGCAGGAGGTGGACCAGCTCCTGTAATTCCAGGCTCCGGCAGGGTTATTCGAGTAAATAATGACGATTCGAGAGACGTGATTGTTGACAATCTTTTCTTCCCAACAGGAATTACATTCGGTACTGATGGTGCGCTGTATATCTCAAATACAGGTTTCGGTCCACCCACCGGAGAAATTCTTAAAGTAGAATTCAACTAATTAAAAAAAATAAAAGGGCTTTACAAAAGTCCTTTTATTGTCATTCTGCATTTCACTCATTTTTTTGAGTGATATAGTGAATTGTAAAGTGAGGGTTTCAGTTTAAACAAAATCTCGCTAAACATTAATGCAAAGAGGATATTATGATCGAAAAAGCAATCACAGACAAGTTCAGGGCAAGTTTGCACGGTCAGCTTATTCAGCCGGGCGACGCGGACTATGATGATGCCCGCAACGTGTGGAATGGAATGATAGACAAACATCCCGCGCTAATCGTTCGCTGTGCTGATGAAGTTGACGTAACCATTGCCGTTAACTTTGCACGGACACAAGATCTGCTTGTTGCCGTGCGCGGCGGCGGCCACAATGTCGCTGGTTTTGGTACATGCGACGACGGCATCGTGATTGACCTGTCGCAAATGAAGAAGATCGAGGTTGACGCGGTGAATCGCACCGCACGCGCCCAGCCCGGCATGACGTGGGGTGAATTTGACAACGCAACCCAGGAACATCATCTGGCAACGACAGGCGGTCTCGTTAGCACCACCGGTATTGCTGGCTTCACGCTCGGCGGAGGCTTTGGATGGCTTGTGCGAAAGTATGGGCTAACGGTGGATAACCTGCTTTCAGTGGATATGATTCTGGCAAATGGCCAACGATTGACTGCCAGCGCCTCGGAAAATACAGATCTCTTCTGGGGCATTTGCGGCGGCGGTGGAAACTTTGGTATCGTTACTTCATTCCGGTACCGCCTTCACGAAGTTGGCCCTGTTGCATATGGTGGGGCGGTCTTCTACCCTGTCGAAAAGGCTAGAGAACTCTTGCAGTTTTATCGCGACTGGACACCGGCAATGCCCGACGAACTCTCCACAATGATCGCGTTCCTCACTGCGCCGCCGGAGCCTTTCGTCCCCAAAGAGCTGGTTGGAACGCCAATGATTGTTATTGCTCTTTGCTATGCCGGATCGATAAGTGAAGGCGAGCAGACAGTCAAACCACTTCGCACTTTTACACAGCCGGAAATCGACCTGCTGGGACCTCATCCTTATCTTGGATTGCAAACCATGTTTGATGCGACTGCGCCGAAAGGGATTCATGCTTACTGGAAGACCGAAAATTTCACCGACATGACCGATGATGCCATCGATGCATTGATTGAGAACGCCGCAAAAATGAAATCACTTTCACACTTTACGGCAGTACACATCCACCACTGGGGAGGCGCAATTAAGCGCGCGGATAAAGATGCAACGGCCTTTGCACACCGGGATGCGCGTTATGTCGTGAATGTCATCGGTCTTTGGACGGAACATGAGAATCCCGATCAACATATCGCCTGGACGCGCAATTTCTCAAGGGCCATGAAACCATTTTCAACAGGGCAGGCATATCTTAACTTTCTGGGCGATGAAGGCGAGGCGCGTGTCAAAGCGGCGTACGACACGACAAGGTACGAGCGCTTGGTTGCCTTGAAGAACAAGTATGACCCAACCAATCTGTTTCAATTGAACCAGAATATCAAGCCTTCAGGGAAATAACTCTGCAAGGCAATTAGTGCAATTGGCAACAATATAATTAGCTCGCAGCCTAATGTTTCTCCAAACATTCCAATATGTAATTATCCTTTTACTTCTCACTGGATTAATATTGCTTGACAGAAAAAATGGCAAGAATTTCAGCCATTACATTTTAATTATGATTGTATGGATAATCCATCGGATTGTATTTAATTTATTATTCTATTATTGAATAAAAGAACAACTCACAATTTGTAATATGGCAGGCGGGAGTTTTCTCGGTTTGACAAGACAAAAAATTGTTGCCACCTGCTTTGGATCTGAATGGATTTCTGTTGGAAATTCCGCCCGACCACAGACAAGTGAACCGCTTGCAGCACCTCCTTATATTAAAATCTTTGATTTCTGAAGCCAACAAATAGCGTAAAAGCTGGCGTATTCATAATATTGAGATGCTTTATGCAAGGCCGATTTTCAAACTGTAGTTACAAAGCACTTCACGATCATGGTTGAGAAGCTTGCGATGATTTCAGTGGCAATTTCGATGGGTATGGGGAACCCTCCCGATATGCATCAGGACAGGCTGTTCAGCATATTTACTCTGCCCAATGCATATCTCCTTAGAAGAACCCGTGCTGCACAAAATCTTAAACGGGAAGGGTCGGAATTAATAATAGCCGTATATTGTCCAACTTTGAATTTCCGGATCTGATGATTGACCATGGCCGGAATTGAAAGAAATAAAAACTATCATTAAAATTCAGATAAGATGAAAAAAAGAAGGGATTTCGTTAAACAAAGCGCAATGGGCACTGCCGGGATTGCTTTTGGCGGAATTGGATTAGGAGCAAAAGCTTACCGCTCTTTCATTGGTTCGAATGAAACCATCAACGTTGCAGTCATTGGTATCAGGAATCGTGGTAAAGATCATTACCGTGCACTTTCTAAAGTTTCCAATGTCAACATTGCCGCCATTTGTGATATTGACCAGCGGCTGATTCCGGAAGCCGCAACTGGAAATTGAAAAGCTCACCGGAAAGAAACCCCTTATTGAAACAGACTATCGCAAGATTCTTGATAACAAAGACATCAATGCTGTTTCGATTGCTACTCCAAATCATTGGCATGCACTGCAAACGATTTGGGCCTGTCAGGCAGGAAAAGACGTCTATGTTGAAAAACCGGTATCCCATACCCTGGAAGAAGGCCGGAAAATGGTAGAAGCAGCCCGGAAATACAACCGAATAGTACAAACCGGGACCCAGGCCAGAAGCCAAACGGCGACCGTAAATGCGATGAGATTTATGAATGACAGCGGCCTGGGGAAAATATATATGGCCCGGGGACTTTGCCTGAAACCCCGGGGAAGCATAGGACATGTAAAAGATAGTGATATTCCCCAGGGAGTTGATTGGAACACCTTCCTTGGGCCGGCCCCATATCGTCCGTTTAATCAAAACCGGTTTCATTACAAGTGGCACTGGTTCTGGGATACCGGCTGTGGGGACTTGGGAAACCAGGGGATCCATCAAGCGGATGTTGCCCGATGGGCATTGGGAAAACGGACGCATCCGGTGAGGATACAGGGTGTAGGAAACTATTTCATATGGGATTCTGATCAGGAGACACCAAATATACAGAAACTGGAATTTGAGTATGAAGACGGAGCGATTTTACAATTTGAAGTGCGTGGGCTGGGAACAAATTCGGAAGCAGGGATACGGGTTGGAAATCTCATTTATGGATCAAAAGGATGGATGAGCATGGGAAGCGAAGATGAAGGAGATGGAAAAGCCTATTATTGTGATATTAATATCGAGCCCAGTGGATTTTCTTCCTATAAAGAGAAAGAAGGCCCGGTTTTTACGAATGATATTCCTGATGAGCGTGACTCAGTGGTTAATCATTTTACGAATTTTATTCAATGTGTAAAATCCCGAAAGTGGCAGGACCTTAACGCCGATATTATGGAAGGACACTTGTCAACATCGCTTTGTCATTTGGGAAATATTGCCACCCGGTTAAAGCGCACCCTTAATTTTAATCCGCATGCCGAAAAATTTATCGACGACCCGGAAGCAGATGCTTATCTGACTAAAATATACAGACCCCCTTACACATATTGAATGAAGGCCCTGAATAATGACAAGCAGCAAGAAAACTATTTTAATACGGCGGATCATTATTGCCTGGTAGTTATCAGGTCAAACCATAAGTTGTACACTTAACGTTCAGAACCACTTTCCTGAAATAATACGATTAATAATCATCTGTCATCTGCTATTTTTTATCTCAAATACCAATAAAAAGTGGGAAATCGGAAAAGCAACCTATTTCCAATTTCCCACCCATAAAACTGATTACTAATTTTTTAAATTATCGCTGATCTTTTAGTAACTATCATTTTGCACTAAATATCCGGGGTTTTCAGATGCTCCGTCAATAGCGGACTGGGGAATCGGGAAAAGGCGTTTTTTAACATCGCTGTCTGTTTTTTCCGTCCAGGTATCTTCGTACTTCCCAAACCGGATCATATCAGTCCTTCTTTGGTGTTCCCAGTAAAATTCGAATCCACGCTCACGAAACAGAATGTCAAGATCCATTTCAGTCAGTGGTGCCGGTGTTACATCCGGACGTGCTGTCCTTGAGGCTCTCACAAAATTTACATCGGCTAGTGCACCCGAGGCATCGCCTTTTCGCAACTTTGCTTCGGCCCTCATCATGTACAAATCTGCCAGACGCACAATGACCAAATCGGCTTCCCCTTTGTTTCTTCCATCGTCAGAAGATTTACTCCACTGATATTTTTCCACACGGTATCCTGTGTTATAATCACTGCCTTCAGCCGTAAAGTTGATCTCTTCGGTAAAATCCACAAAAGCATTTGCTTCTGCCCGCCTCCAGTCACGAAGCGGTCCAATTTTATAACCTCCATCATCACACTGGATAAATGGCAACTGCCTTCCGGTATTTTGCAAACCGTATTGTAATCCCCGGTAAATACCACGGTTAACCTCGAAATCTTCCGCTGCAATACATGAATCCGATGGAATGATCATCCGCTCCCACCAGAACCGGCAATCCGCTTCAGCCGGATCCACCGATCCATTCGCCTGTACCCATGACTCATAGAAATCGGGCGTTATAGCCGGACCATCGGTACCGTTTCCTTTGGGATACAAAGGATTTCCGTAAAAATTATCCGACATGGAAAAGTAAGACATACGGTTATTTCCATTCAGATCGGGCCGTTGGTCAACGGCAAATACCAACTCTTTATTGGTATGGTTGTCGTTATTGAAACAGGCAAAATACTCAGGAGACATTTCGAATTGTCCCGAATTGATGACCATGTTACTGTACTCAATGACTTTGTCCATATCGGCATCCGTAAAATTAAAAGTAGCGGCGTACGGATCACGCCAAACTGCGGCATTGAGATAAAGACGTGCCAATAATCCATAAACCCCAGCCTGGGTCAATCGCCCGGGGCCGACATCTGTTCTTAAATCACCGACAACAGATTCAAACTCAGATCTGATATATTCAACGGCATCGTTTCCCCGAAGAATGACAGATAGTTCACCTTGTTCATCTTTCTGAAATGCTATTCCCCAAAGATCAAGTACAAGCATATTGTAAAAAGCCCTGAGTCCTCTTACTTCGGCCAGGAATGTTTTGGCTTCCGCATCAGTTTCCGCCAATGGGGTCAGAACATTTATGGCCGTAACAGTCCTTGAGATCATGGTGGTCAGATAATCCCAACATTGTTGAACATTGCTGTGTACCGGCGTATAGGTGTGCTGGTGCAACTCGATATAAATACCATTATCTCCCCAATCTCTTCCTCCGCGATAGGGCAGGATTGCCTCATCCGTAGAAATTTCCTGAACCGCAAAATATCTTGTGTGCCTGTAAAACTCCGGCAACATTCCATAGGCCGGCGCTACGGATCCTTTAACAAGATCAGTTTCCAATGCCCCACCTGATAAGGATTCATCTAATATTTGCTCTTGCAGGTCTGTGCAACTGCCAAAAAATATGACAAATGCCAATAAGGCTATTTTTATTGTATTTTTCATGTTTGTCTTCATGTCAGAATAATTAAAATGTTACGTTGAGTCCAACCACAAATGTTCTGGCTTTTGGATATCCATCCAGATCTATTCCAAACGACTGGATTCCATCAATGGAGCGATCCTGATTTACTTCCGGGTCAAATCCCGAATAATCAGTAATGACAAACAAATTTTGTCCTGTCAACGATAAACGCAATTCCTTCAGCCAGCTTCCAATGCCCATGGCCTCCGTATCGAAATTGTACCCCAGGGTCACATTATTTAAGCGAAAGAATGAACCATTTTCCAGGTATCGGGTAGAAACGGATGAAGAATTGATAATACTTTCTTCAGGATACTCGATGGCTTTATCCGTTGTATTTAATGAGTTGGCTAATTTCGCTTTATAAAATTTATTCATGGCCGTATTGTTGTAGATCATATTACCTGATACACCATTGAAATTCACACCGAAATCGAAATTTTTAAAGTTTACATTTGCATACAGGTTGTACATCTTATCTGGCAATGCACTTCCTGTTACCATTCGCCCTCCATCTTCAGATTCTTCAAAAATCGATAAGCCATCAGATCCAATTCCCAGGAACCTTTTCATATAAAATGATCCGATTGGATTCCCATTAATCAAACCATTGATCGTGGCACCCGTGAGGCCGGAGCCTGAGGCTGAACCTGTCGTCAGGATCGTAAAGGGAGAATTTTCAACATCATTGTTAATAAAGGAAATATTACCTCCAACAGAATAGGAAAATCCATTATCATTTCGGTGCTGATAATCCAGTGCCAGTTCCAGACCCTTATTGGTAATATGCATGTCTTTGACGTTGGTCCAATATGTTGTAGCCGGCTGAATAGGATCCGGAGGTACTACTTCAAGCAATATATTACTGGATACTTTGTTGAAATAATCCAAAGTTCCTGACAGCGCTCCATCAAATAATCCGAAATCAAGTCCCACGTTTGTTTGTGTTGAAACCTCCCACTGAAGGTCGGGATTTGCCAATCGAACAAAAGTTGTTCCGGCAGTATATGGAGGTTCGTTGCCACCGAGTGGGTAACTATTCTGACTCGAAATCTGTGTAGTGTAGGAAGCTTGAGTAATTTTATTGGGGATTTCCTGATTACCCGTCTGTCCCCATCCTGCTCTTAGTTTCAGATTACTGAAAAGTGATGACTCCATAAATGGCTCTTCAGATATTCTCCATCCAGCGGCAAAAGACGGAAATATACCATACTTGTTGTTTTCACCGAATTTGGATGAGCCATCGGCCCTCACCGTAGCAGTGACCATGTATTTGTCTCTAAAGTCATAGTTTGCCCTTCCGAAAAAGGATTGCAGTTCATTGATGTTGGCCCATCCTTCGGGATGGTTGTCCACCAAATTGAGTTGTTGACCTAAACCTGGATTATATCGGGGTTCTACACCATTATCAGGAAAAATGTCAACACTCCAACTCCTCCACCTGTTATATATTTCCTGGTATGAATGTCCTGCTAAAATTGTAAAATTGTGATCATCACCTATACCAAAAGTGTAAGTTAAATAATTTTCAATCAGGGTATTACGACCGTTAAAATACGTTTGCTGCAATCTTCCCCTTTCGAATGGGTCGGCATTTGGCATACTTTGATTGTCAGCATCACTAGAAATGTTGTCATAACCAAAATTGAGCTTGTAAACCAGACCTTCAATTATCTCAAAAGAAGGTGCAATGTTTAAAATTGTCCGTCGATTCTCGCTGAAATCCTTATATAGCTCAGCTTGAATAAGTGGATTCATGAGGTCCGGATATTTAACAGGGTCTCCATTGGCATCACGGGCCGGATAAGTTGGATTGAAATCCAACATCTCTGAAACCAGCGTGCCCTGCTGTGCATTGTCACTTGACTCAATACTTGTACTCAGGTTAAAATCGATATTTAGCCTTCCGTTTATTAACTTTTGAGTGGCACCAACCCTACCGCTGTACCTTTTTATACCTGTATTAATTACTATTCCTTGCTGGTCTAAATATCCAAGTGATGCCCGGTAATTGAAATTTTCGTTACCTCCCTGCAAAACCAGGTTATGGTCATTGGTAATTGCCGTTTGGGTCAATTCATCCTGCCAGTTGGTATTCCCACCTCTGTCTTCCAAATTACCTCCAACTTCAACAACCTGTTTACGAAATTCATCCGCGGAAAAAACGGGTATTTTTCTTGCTATATTAGAGATCCCAAAATTTGAGTTGACGGATACTCTGGAAACCCCGGCTTTTCCTTTCTTTGTGGTGATAATGACAACGCCATTTGCACCACGGGCACCATAAATAGCCGTTGCAGAGGCATCTTTCAGTACATCAATCGATTCGATATCGTCAGGATTTATAAAGTTTAAGGGGCTATCTGCTGAACCGGTTCCCGCCAGTCCCAGGGGAAATCCATCAACGACAAATAAAGGCCCGGTTCCCTGCCTGATACTGCCCTGACCCCGGATAATTATTCGCTGACCACTGCCAGGCGCTCCACTGGAGGAAGTTACCTGTACTCCGGATACTTTACCCTGCAACAGTTGTCCCGGAGAATTAATAATACCTTTATTAAACTCTGCGCTTTTCACTGAACCTACCGCCCCGGTGATGTCCTTTTTTTGTTGAGTTCCATAGCCAACAACCACGATCTCCTGGAGGGATTTGATATCCGGGGAAAGTGCTATGTCAATAACCGACTTATCTCCAATGACGATCTCTTCCCGTTGATAGCCCACAGAACTGATGATCAACACTGTCTCGGCATTGTCAGGTACATCGAGTTTATAGTTTCCGTCGACATCCGTGAGGGTGCCTCGGTTTGTCCCTTTAATGAGGACGTTGACCCCTGGAAGTGCGGAATTGTCTTCCCCGGAAGTGATCCGGCCTGTTATAGTTCGGTCCTGAGCGACCACTTCCACCCGCTCATCTTTTCTCAATTCATACCGAGAACCCTTTTTAACCCCTATATTCTTATTGATCTGCTGAAATACAAGACCTGTTTCTTTGGAGATCCGGACAAGCAACTGTTCAACAGACAATTTTTCCCTGGGCATGGAAAAAGTATGTTCCAGATAATCTTCATTTTCGAAAATCGTGAACCTGAAATCGGTTTCTGATTCGATTCGTGAAAATACGTCCTTCAATCGTGTATGGTCAAAACTCAATTTTACATACACTTCATTGACGCTTTTGATGCTTTCATTACGCTGGGCGTTTGTTTCATCTGCCAGTACCAGGCTTATGACCAGCAACTGGCATAAAAATCCAAAGACAAAATACTTTGACATGGTAATTAGTAGTCTTACACCATAATTTTTCATAATTTTAACAGGTTAAACGTACGACATGTGCTTTAACAATCACCCTTCTGGTTATGCTATAGACAGAAGGTTTTTAAAGCCGTGGAGTTGCAGTCTGCGGCTTTTGTTTTTTCAATTAAATTCTATAATCAGTTCATTTTCATTTAAGTGGTAATTGAAATTTTTTCCAAAACGGATATTCTTTAAAATATTAACCAAAGTTTCGTTGTCATAAGTTGTAGTGAGCCGTAAATCCTGTGGTGGTTTACCAATAGTCTTTACGTCGACACCAAACCAAATCTTCAATTTATCGGTCACTTCATGATAATCAGCTGCTTTGAAAATTAATTTGCCTTCTTTCCAGCCAGTAACATCTTCCACATTGAAATGGCGTTCAATAAAATCGTTGGGGGTTTGCCGGTAAACCAATTCATGTCCCGGATTCAGTATCAATTCCTTTTTTTGTCCATCCTGGCCCCTTATTTTTACTTTACCTGTTAGCAATGATACCTGGATTATATCCTCATCGGGATAAGCATTGATGTTGAATGATGTACCCAGTGCTATGGTCCTCAGTCGGCCACTTTGTACAATAAATGGTTTTTCAGCTTCTTTTACTACTTCAAAAAATGCCTCCCCGGTCAGTTCAACAAATCTAACAGAGTCATTAAAATGGGGTTCATACCTAATCACCGAGGCCCCATTGAGCCACACTATCGAGCCATCCGGTAAATTAATTCGTATCTTTTGTCCTGCCGGATTTTCTTTGACTTCCATAGACATCACGGTCTGATGTCCGTTTTTTGGATTATTCCTTAGCACTTTATATTCCAGCAGAGGCGTGGCTATAAAAATTAAAATCACAGCCGCTATTTTATAAAGGTAATCCCAGTCTTTGTACCTCTTTGGTTCAAGCTGAGGTTCTTCAACACCTTCACGCCAGATTTTATCGATCATTTCTTCTGTATTGACAAGTTCCGGCTCTGTTGACCGCTCCCTCCAAACCTGCAACAATGCATCGAATGTTTCTTGATTGGCGGCCTTTTCATTTAACCAATTTTGCAGTAACTGTAATTCACTTTCATCAAGTGAACCAATAAAGTATTTCCTGATTATCCTATTTATATCAAATTTTTGCATATACCAGGCTTATACCTGTATTGACAGTTCAAATGAAGAATGGACGTAATCAAATTAAAAAAAAATTAATTTTTTTATCTGTGAATTGGGAATTAGCATTTTAAATCTAAAAAAATCATAATTCCAAAAATATTCGGAAATAGCCCCAATTGTATTCCAAATAAATGGGCTTGAAAATAATCAGTATAAAAGGAACGGAAAATATAAACCGGTAACAAATGATCACTTTTTATACAAGGTTCAATAGCGCACATCCAAAAAATATCAGTGAAACATTTCGGGGTATTTTTATAACCCGTGTATCTGATTTTCTTTCCGAATAATAGATTTCGATGGATTCCCTAATGTCCCTTAATGCCAATTCAAGATGCTTTTTTACAGTCTTCTCTGCTATCTCCAGTGACTCTGCCACCTCCTTTATTTTTAATCCACTATCTTTTATCATCTTATACACAAGCTTTCGCTGTGGCGGTAGTTCTTCCACTACATTACCAATCGCCTCTTGTAGTTCCCTTTCCAGCAATGTTTCCAGGGGTTGTACAAAATTATCCGTCAGAAAATCCTTAGGAATATCTTCCATTAAAACATACAGCTTGGATATGTTCTTCTTTGATTGATTGATCGCCTGGTTCCTGATGGCTGAATAGAGGTAACCGTCAAAATGATTAATCTCCGGCAATCTTTGTCTCTGTTTCAATAGTTTTACAATCACTTCTGAAACTACATCTTCAGCATCTTTGTATACACGGACATACATCAAGGCGAATCGAATTAATCGCGCATGGTATAGTTTGAAAAATTGTGCAAAAGCAGCTTTATCATCCTGATATGCTATTTTTTCAAGCAATTCTTTTATCTTTTGACCTGTTTCCATGCTACTGTAATTTTCATAATTGAGGTGTTTCAAAGCATTATGGGATATAATTTGATTATATCATTTGGAAAAACAATTTAGAAATTAAGGTATGTGAGATTCCCGGAAATGTATACCGCAATTTGAAGATGGATATTAAAAATTAAAATATCAATTAAATGTGATCTAAAATTTGTGATGTGACCCTTTACTAATATTATAAATTACCAAGGCG
Source organism: uncultured Cytophagales bacterium (assembly GCA_963711495.1). Lineage (GTDB taxonomy): Bacteria > Bacteroidota > Bacteroidia > Cytophagales > Cyclobacteriaceae > CAVQEK01. Next base: position 1,480,485 of record CAVQEK010000004.1, on the reverse strand, counting down.
AATTGCCTGGAATAACAAAATTTTTTTAAATGAATTTCGACAGTGTATTTAAACAAACTATAGAGATCTTCACGTATTCATTGAAGTATCCAAGCCACGGTATTATTACCGTAATGTTGATAATCACTATATTGTAGCTTGTCTTGATCTATTCTGAAATGAATAAGTGAGGTCAGGCTTTTAGACCTTTACTTCCAGCAAATCTATTTTGCCTGGATCGGCGGTTATGGACCTGATAAACCATACTACTATGTGTTCAATGGTCCGGATTTTATGATCAAATACGACAATGTCGGTTACCAAAATAATGGGTATCACATGCATTTCATTTGAAGGGAAAAGGAAATGATTTTGGCGGATACATTCTCAAAAAACACTATTTGAAGGAGTATGTGCACTGATTTCTTACATAATGGCCAAAAAACCAGCTGTTCAAAAAGAACATCCTGAGTGCGCCATTAAGTTTAAAAGACCTTGGCATAAAATAATCCAATATGAAAAATTCGATTTATCTACTTACGCTGTGCATTTTAATTTCCACTAATGCATCAGCACAAATGTCTCCACAAAAGCGTGACAGTATTAACCAACTGAGCGCTGCAGATCGTCAACTAATGATGAAGGAACTGGGCATTTCTGCCCTGCGCCCCGGGCCTTCCGGGAATCCTGATGCACCAAATTCCGCCAATGTAGATGAATCCAAAGCATCGCCCTATACGAGTTTACCCGATCCCTTGGTTTTGAATAACGGCAACAAAGTCACAACTACTAAGCAATGGGCGAAACGCAGACTTGAGATCATGGAAGATTTTGACCGGGAGATCTATGGCAGAGTCCCCAAAAAAACACCGAAAGTTTCCTGGAAGGTGATCAGTGAAAAAGATACATCAAATGGCGAATATCCCGTCCATATAAAACAGCTTCTGGGGCATATCGACAATTCAGCGTTCCCTGCGATAGAGGTCAATATACAACTGACACTGTCGACACCTTCGAATATTAATGCACCTGTGCCTGTGATAATGGAATTTGGCTGGAATTTTCCTGCAAATTTTCGAATACCACATCCCGAAGGCCCCACCTGGCAGCAACAACTTCTGGCAAAAGGATGGGGCTACGCCATAATGATCCCTACCAGTTTTCAGGCGGATAATGGTGCCGGTCTCAGTGCAGGGATCATCGGATTGGTGAATAAAGGCCAACCCAGAAAAACCGATGACTGGGGAACATTGCGCGCCTGGGCCTGGGGTGCAAGCCGGGCCCTGGATTATTTTGAATCCGACAAAGATGTGGACGCCAGGCGTGTGGGTATTGAAGGTTTATCACGATATGGCAAAGCGGCCATTGTAGCCATGGCCTATGAACCCCGGTTTGCCATTGGTTTGATCGGTTCATCGGGAGCAGGTGGCACTAAAATTTTACGAAGGGTCTTTGGGGAACAAGTGGAGAATCTGGCTTCATCCGGAGAGTACCATTGGTTTGCCGGTAATTTCATTAAATATGCCGGACCATTAACGCCCAGCGATCTTCCGGTAGACGCACATGAATTAATCGCGCTGTGTGCACCACGACCCGTATTTATCAGTGCCGGATCGCCCAAAGTAGAAGGGCACTGGGTCGATGCCAAAGGGATGTTCCTGGGCGGGGTGTATGCCGGCCCGGTTTATGAACTGTTGGGAAAAAAGGGATTGAGTATCACTGCATACCCACCGGAAGGCACAACCTGGACAGATGGCGACATAGCGTTTCGACAACATGAAGGGGGGCACACCGTCGGTCCGAACTGGCCTGCATTTATTCAGTTTGCGGAGCGGTATTTTTCAAGATAAAACATGTGTCAACATGTGTTTTCAATTTAGTTTGGATTTGAAGAGAGATGTTGTTCAGTCAAACAGGCAGATTAGAATCGACCTTATCAAACTTAATGGAAAGGAGAATTGATTTGCAGCAATAATTCTTCTATCGAAAATACTGACTGTTTAGAGGAAATGTGCTGTCACAATGCTCTATTCCTTTCCTATAACTTTGACATTAAATGCTTGTTGTATTTACAGAATAAAATGCGACACTAAATGAATGATGCTATAGAAAAATTTTATGATGTGCATGTACAAGACGAAGACAAGCGCCTCGATTACCATGCCTTTGAATTGCCCGTAACATTACACCACATTCATCAATATCTTCAGAAAGGCAGTAAAATTCTGGATGTCGCCTGCGGCACCGGCCGGTATGCTGTGCATCTTTTGCGTGATGGTTATCAACTGGGTTTGAACGATATTTCCAAAAAAAACATGCGTCTAACCAAAGAGCGAGTTGGTCAACATCATAACGTACTTTATCTGGACCAAGAAGATGCATTGCAAACAACACTTTGGGAAAAGGAAAAATGGGATGGCATTTTAATTCTTGGACCTCTTTATCATTTTATTAATTTCTCCAAACGGTTGGCCCTTTTGCAGAAAGCCAAAAAGTACATCCGTCCGGGTGGATATATATTTTCAGCGTTTATGTCGCGAAGTGGCGCATTAATATTTGGTATGCTGCATAATCCCGAAGGGATCTTAAAAGAAAAAGGCGCTAACTATTTGTGGAAATATGGAACAGATGAGCATTTTATTGAAGCAACGGAAACTTTTGAGCACGCGCATGTATATTTTGCTCAACCCGATGAAATCAATCCCCTGATAAAAAAAGCAGGTTTAATACCAGAAAAACTAATCGGTATTGAGGGCATTTTCGGAGAGCGTTTTGATGCATATCATCAAATGTCCAATGATCTTCAGCATGCATGGATGAAATTTATTATCGACCACGGTGAAGATATTCCTATGATCTATCAATCAAAACATTTGTTAAGTGTGGCCCGAGTCTAGAAAAACTCAATGTATCATGATTGCAATACTTAATACTGACACCCACCACGATTCCATTACTTCTTAAATTTCGCACGCGGGTAAATTTGACCTACCGGGAACAACTGCACTGAAGTTCTTGGTTTCGGAATAATTGATCGCCAAATGTATTGGCGTTTCCATGAATTTTGGATAGTTATCAACAAAACGGAAATCCCAATTGTCCACAGTGAATACGAAAGTATTGTATTTTTTAAATCATTTTAACCCAGTGCAGCGATCAAATCTGTTGACAAGAAAACATCACCGCTCTTGTACAATTTCTCTTTTAATACCAATTGTCATCCATAAATTTATTCTTTCAATTTGGTGAACCGATACAGACCGGAACCATGGCGCCGGATCATCCGGGAGAATTCATCCTTGAATACACCGATATCCTTTTTGTTCCACAGGTCCCGAACCCGATATTGACCGGTCAGTCCCATCTGATCAAATGACACTGAAATTGATGTTGAGTCAGGCGGTATTTCGCCACTTGGGTCCTGGATAAAAACCATAAATTCCACCCCAATACCAAAGCTGCCTGGCATGAAAACGCTTTTATCCAGACCAGCCCTAGCGATTAATCGGTGGTATCCTTGCGGCAATCGATATTCTATGATCGAATTGGCATAGGTACCAATGCCATTGACATAAGTTTGTCCATTCACAATCAGCGGATCTCCGGAAATTCCTTTATTTAAGTTGGGTCCCTTTCCCGTTGCAATTACGTGCTCCCATTTCAGATCAGTCAAGTTCAGGGAATCTTCCGGCCCTAATAATACCGGCCCGATCCAGTCGACATTATACTTCGTGTATTCCTGATCGCCCTGGGTTGCGACCAAATAGATCTTCTTAGCTCCGCTAATATCAACATTAACATCCACGCTTTGACTTGCAGTCTCTTGAGTGATCAATTCACTTTTCCAAATGGCCTTTTGCTCATCCACGAATTCCTGATCACTTGCATTGAAAAGGGCCACAAACTTGTCCCCTGTTTTAGGATCGTCGGCAGTCCAGGCAATCATGCCCCCATCTCTGTACAATTGTTTATTATTAGCGCTATGCTGATTAACATATAATACTTCATCATTGGTTATAAGGGCCTCTGTAAAAGTATCATTGCCAGGCAAGTCTCCCCCGAACATGAGTGGTGATTTAAAAATTGAAAACAAAGACATCACCGTGATTTGTTCATCGTGTGACAATTGACTCATTCGTTCATCACCGCGTTCGGCACGAATACCAATCCTGCCCAATGGAAGCATGTCTGCATCCGGCCAATGCCCAATTCCGCTGTACGGAGACCATCGATTACAAACAGCAAAATGCTCTTTAACCTGTGGCCAGTTGTCCCAGAAATCACCGACAATCCTCCACAAATTGGCATGTTTCACGATATGTTCTGCATTCTCAACCGGCGTTTCTCCGGGAGACGTACTCAATACGATCGCTCTGCCACACTGATCAATGGCATTCCGGATCAATTCTATTTCTCGGGCATGATATGGTTTGGAGAGATCGTCGACTTTAACATAGTCCACGCCCCAGGACGCATATAATTGAAACAGTGAATTATAATATGCCTGTGCTCCTTCACTGTCGGCCACTACCGTATACATGTCACGCAGCCAGGTACACTGACCTTCCGAACTATAAATATCTTTTGCACTGGCCTTACTGCCCAGGATGGGTGTGTTTTCCTTTACCGCCTCAACGGGAATACCCCGCATAATATGGATTCCGAATTTCAAACCTTTATCATGGATGTACTCAGCAAGTGAGGCAAAACCTTTCTTCCCAACTGCTGAAGGAAATCTCTCGACACTCGGAGATAATCTACCGTATTTATCCAAATTATACACCGGATTGGTCTGGTTATAGCCATGGGTCTTGTCATTGTTAACGTACCATCGGATATCTACCACGATATACTCCCAACCATGCTTTTTGAGATTTTCTGCCATATAGTCAGCATTGGCCTTCACTTCACTTTCCGTGACCGTGGGTCCGTAGCAATCCCAACTGTTCCAGCCCAGGGGAGGTGTGGATGCCCAGGAATAAAATTCCGTGTTGGTCTTTTGGACAGCATCGTGTTTTGAACATGAGCATAATAACAACAAAATCGTCATTATTACCATTTGTTGAACTACCGTTATTTTCACTTTAAATAATTTTTTATCACTACTCAAATATACTTTGAATGGTTTAAAACTATACAGGAGTTATCATATTATGCACATCTCCTGGTGTGCATGAAAAAAATAACTTTGAATATGACGATATCAAAAAGATGATGATCAAAACAATAATTTTGGGGATTTCTGGAAAAACAGGTGTCAAAAAAAAGCCAGCCGCAATGGCTGGCTTTTACCCAAATTTAAATATACTATGCGTACTCTAAATGATTAGAATAGCCAAATTCCATAAATCACAAGGTTTCCATACCAACACATCCTTTTGAGAATTTTCATCTGCACAACACCTTATGACTCTTTTAATGAATCAGTTTCATAAATTGATTGACATCAACCCGAATTCACTTATTCAAACAACGACTTACCGATTCTTCTATTGCATTTATCACGCAGTCCCTTATGCAATACAGTGCAAATCTATTAAAAAACACACGTTAATCATTATTAATTTGAACAAAATTTTAAATGATCATTAAAAATATTTAATTATGTCTGGAGTGCCAAAACTAAAGTGCTAAGACTAAACACCTTAACATTGTTTATTGAATTCAGTGAAAATATGGCTATCCGGAATGGAATATTCCATAGAACCAGAAACGAACAAATGGTTTTTGAAACGATTATTCCACCAGGCTATACCTCTGTTCTTTGTTGGTCGCTGTTCTTTCGATCGCACCTTTGGATTCCAAATCAAGTTTCACCCATTCAAGATGCCAGAAAACCGAACCTGGAAATTTTACATTATTTTGTTCAAAGTACCGAAGCGCTTCTGTGTTTAATTGACGGTGTGTAAGGCGATTATATTTTTTTAAACTCCTAATTATCGCATTTTTCAAAAGTTCATATTTTTTAATATCCATCTTTACAGCTTTCTTATTTTGCGGATGTTGTAGCTGAATTTTCCTGTCATCCATAACGATGTCATTTTTGTTAACCGAAATTAATAACCTCTATAAACTTACAACATTCTCCATTTTTGAACATATCGAATACACCTTCTTTTTACTTGGGACTAAATGGACAATCAGGCAGACAACTATTTCCCATAAAGAGAGTTGAACTGATTGTATGACCATGAATTCCTGAGTCATGAGAATCTTATAGATCATCATATTGACGCCATAATTCTATATTTATGGTGTGTTGATTTACGTTAATTATTTATGAACAAAACAATTTCATGGTGTTTCACAACCAAATAAAATAAGAATGGATTCCAACGATTTTTATGGCAGTTGTGTCAAATAGAAAGACAAACTTAAAAGTTGATTTTCAACCCATTAAGTTCATTATTGAAATAAAAACAAACGAGAACAATAATATGAAGTCAGTGCATAAAATTCTACTCGGTATACTTCTTCTAATCATTGTGTTTGGCGGATGTACGACCAATGAAGAGTCCGATCTGGAAAAACAGATGAATTACGACGATCAATTGATCCAGTCGTATCTGCATGAAAATGACATTGATGCCGGAAAAACTTCATCGGGTGTATATATTCAAGCCATACGCGACAATGCCTCCGGCAAAACCATTCAGACCGGCGATGTGATCTGTATGCTGTACACCATGAAATTATTGACAGGTGACTATGTGGTTGAAACTTATTCTGATACACTCCATCCACTCAAATTTAGTCATACACCGGATGGGTTAATCCCTGTTGGACTGAATGACGAGATCGACCAAATGAAATCCGGAGAAAAATACCGTTTTTTTATACCATCTTCTCTGGCATATGGCAGCTATCGGCATGAAGGTTTATTTGGGGCAAATGCCAATTTTATTATCGATGTTGACTTGAAGGATGTAAAAACAGAGGATGAGGTTAATCAGGAAGAAATGGATTCTGTCAACAGTTTCGTGTTGCACAATTATCCTGAGGCCGATGCCTATTCCAATGCGCTGTATGTGTATAATGAAGTAAAAGGCACAGGTAATGCCCCTTCAAATGACGGTGGCGTGACGTTTAACTTTACCAGAAAATATCTCGATGGAACAGTCATCGAATCTACCCTCGAAAGTGCACCATTGCAAGTATATTTTTTCGAAAACCGATTGGTGCCAGGACTTGAGGCAGGGATCAAACAGATGCGGGAGGGTGGTAAAGCAATTTTGATAATGCCTTCCAAATTGGGGTTTGGGGCCAGTATCCAGGTTATTCCCCAAAAAGTGCGTCAGAAATGGGTGAGTGATGAACAATTGGAACCCAAGGTTAGGCCTTATACGCCAATCATGTATGAAGTGGAATTGATTGGCACCATGTAAATAATCCTGGAGATAATAACTTTTTCTATTTCATTAATTAGCCATATTTTACAAGGTGTGGAATTTTCAGTCCAGGATTTTTCTCTCCTGCGATAACACCAATCAATAAATGTTTTTCACGGATTTTGAATCACTAATACCCTCAAACTTTTTCCCTTTACGGACAACTGGGATTTTGACGAATAAAACAGCCTTTCAACGCCCTACCTATGAATTTCTGGCAAAACCACTATCTTTGTCCAAATGCTTTCGAAGAAAACAAAATATGCCATAAACGCCCTGGTATACCTGGCAAAAGCAAGCGGGAAAGGTCCGATCCTGATCAGTCAAATCGCTGAAAACGAAAATATTCCACAAAAGTTCCTGGAATCTATTCTGCTCGATTTGAAGAATGCAGGCATTCTTAGCAGTAAAAAAGGCAAAGGCGGAGGATACTATTTACACAAGAAACCTACCGAAGTCAACATTGCTGAAGTGATGCGACTGTTCGATGGACCTATTGCCCTGCTGCCCTGTGTAACATACAAGTATTACGAACGCTGTGAGGAATGTAAGAATGAAGAAACCTGTGGGATCAGGGATGTTTTCCTGGAAGTGAGAAATAAAACAGTGGAATTGCTCAAAAAAGCCACACTGTCGTCTATCATGCGCAGAGAGAAAAAACTGGCCGCTCAGATAAAATAACGAATCCTGCTCACACTGGCATGATCAGACAATTGAATCATTTAATTTTCATTTATAACTTTCACCGGCAATGATGAAAGATTTTTAGTAACTTGATACCAATAAACCACAACCGTCATGATTGGATTTTTTGAATATCAATATCTTAAGTTTAAGAAAAAGCACCTTGAAAATCTGGTAGCTTTGGCACGTGCTGATGGAGAATTTCACGAAAAAGAAAGGAAGTTTCTTTATGAAATCGGATTGAAATATAAATTGAAACCCCACCAGATTGATGCGGTCATCGAGCATGGTAAATCATCAAAACCAAGAATTCCCAAAGCATATCCCGAAAAAATGGCCCAACTGTATGATACGGTAGGCATGATGCTGGCAGATGGCGTCATCGAAGAAAGTGAAATGGAATTTTGCCGGGATATTTTTAAAAAGTATGGCATGAAAGAAGAACTGATCCGGGTAATGATCGACGCTTACCAAAAAGGTGGCGTTGTCGAACCGGAAGAATGGGAAAACTTCCTGGAACAACAAAAGCGATTTCAGGAAAAATAAATAGCCCGTTGATCAATTTAAAATTGATTTGATTTTACCTGCCATCGCCAGAGTATGCTGTAATTCATGCGGGCCCTGGATAAATCCTGATCGCAACAACAGTCCAACTTTCTGATCAATTCAATATAAATTGGTGGGAGATTCTTCTCAATAGCTCCGAACAGAACATATTTTTTGTACCAATCATAAGGCATTTTGTTCTGAACAATTTTTTCAGGTGCCGCATAATAGATCTGGGTTTTAATTGTTTTTCCATCATCAGTGATCACCTCAATTATTTTTTCAAAATAATCGACGCCGAGACCTTCTTCCTCATCGAGCAGGTGTTTTTCAGCCGGATCTATGTCGTATACGGCTCCCCAAATCACATCCTCCTTTTTTCCTGTAAACCAGGCATCGGCCTTGGAGGATCCATCGTTACTGAGTTTATGAAATCGCAATTCATGTTCCGGGAGTCTGGCTATTGTCACAAAATGGGTAGAAGGGACACGTTTTGTGATTCTTCGTGTATATAAATTGGAGCCGTACGCAAATATTTTCATGCCTTCAGAAAATGAATGATCCACTGTAGATCTATAAAACAAGTTTGTGTTGCATCCAATAATATTAATCCAACACTTCCAGTCGCCATATCAACGTATTTGATTTTTCCATAAATTTATCCCATTTTCAATTTATTGTGCATTTCCCATTTCCCCTATAGCGAATGCCCAATGCTGTCAAGGGACCAAACTCCCAAAGATTTGTCTGAAAAAAGACCATCTAACTCAGTACAATGCTCGTTCAACAGGAATTCTGGATGAGGAAAACAAAATGGTTTTTTTTGAAAATTGAGCGGCCGCCAGCCTCCGGTGATGATATCGGTATTTTCCGGTTCTACCGGAAAGGTGGTCATCATCAAATATTTTGCCTGGCTTTTATGTATATTTTCCAGTGCCTTGTCAATGTCTTCAAAAGAAAAATGGACCAGGCAATCCCGGCAAAAAATCAGTTCAGTTTTTGGCAGTACATCGCCCAATAAATCTATCCTGGTAAAATTGATATTTTCTGATCCGAAAAGCTGTTGATTTTTTTTAATCAAAACATTCACGATGTCTCCACCAATATAATGCCTCCCTGTCCAGTCAATATTTCTCATCCAGTTGAAATCACCACAAGGAATATCCAATATGCTTTTGACTTCAAAATGATCGAGGATCACCGGCAACTGTTCAATAATTTCACGGGTTTGGTCCAACGACGATCCGGGCCCCGAGTCCGATTGCTGGTCACTGGTTAAATGCCATATTTTTTGTTCGTATATATCATTGAATACTGCTTCCATTGATTTCCCCTTGAATCGTCCCCCATCGGAATAGACCAGATAATCGGCCCGTCGTTTTATTTTTTTACCCTGCTTAGACATTTTAATCCGGATATTAAAACTCAAATTCCGACATCACCGGGCAATGATCCGATGGGTATCGCCCATCACGATTATAATGAATTACCCTGCTGTTAATCACTTTCATTCCGGGTTTAACAAAAATGTAATCAATCCATTTCCCCGTACCGATAACATGAGGATTCCAACCAAAAAAAGTCTCGCCCGGCGCCGTTTTATTCAACCAGCGAAAAGTGTCGGTCAAAAATGCATTCATGGTGAGGATGGCATCACTGTTTTCTGAAGCGTTGAAATCGCCCGTCACCACAACAGGTGTATCATTGCTGTTTTTTTTGATGGCCTGAGCCAGCATTTCCGAACTTTTGGCACGGGCCTCATCGCTTACGTGAGAATAGTGCGTGTTGTACACATCCAATATCTTGTCGGTAGCCCTGTTTTTAAATTTACCCCATGTTACAATGCGCGGAAGTACTTCACCCCACGATCTGGAACCTTCTGCATCCTGGGTTTCTGAAAGCCAAAAAGTGTGATTTTCCAGGTTTTCCCATTTTGCCTTTCGGTAAAAAACAGCAGAGGCTTCCCCGTTATTATTGGCTTCACGTGTACGCCCAATGTACGCATAATCAACCAAGGCACTGTCCAACTCTTCCAACTGAAAATACTGTGCTTCCTGAACATTCACAAAATCACAAGCATTGTTTTTAATCACATCGAAAACAATGTCCCTTCGATTTGCCCATGAATTTTCACCATCGTTGGCCGTACCATAACGCAAGTTGAAAGTCATCACTTTCACTGGCTGGCTGGATTGCGCTAATAATTGACTGGTCGTTGATAGAATCATGCAGCATGCCATAAATAAAATTTTATTCATGAAAGTCAAATTTAAATGTTAGATACCTGAAATATTAAGGTTCAGCATAGTGAATGACAATGCCATTCATTTTTCCCATACCTGATTTCTGTTAAAGATCCTTGTCGCGGAAGATTCGCCATTAAGCATTAACACCTATCATTTATGGTGCTCCAGCTTCGTGAAAAAATCCTTAAAGATCGGATCGCGGTTCAAAAAATAAACATATCGCATAAAATGCCGGGAATCATCGAAACTCAGTGTATAATTGTCGGTAACAAGTGGTGTGTGCACAATATTGGAGGGTAGCCAGTCAGCATTGATCACCCAGGCCACTGCTGTCATATCCCAGATCACTTTTGACCAGGCAAAATGGTCCTTGCTGTAATCTTCGAAAATTCCCAACAGATAATCGCCAATGGCCCCACGTCCACCGACCCATTGTTCCATCTCCGGTACAGTTGTGACAAAGTGGGTAACAACAGGCGTACATGGCACCTGAACAAAAGGCACGCCACTATCGAAAATCACCCGGGAGGCGCGCAGGTCCTGCATATAGTTAAACTCCCGCTGGTCTTTCCAGTGGTGTCCATTACCGCCAAGCCAAACCACAACGATATTTTTTATGATACCGGGTTCCAGTAAAATAGCACTGGCAATATTGGTGATGGCGCCAACAGCTACCACATACAGCGGCTTGTCGGGAGAAAAGGTCTTCGCTTTCGCGATCAGGTCCAGGGCTGCCGGACTGGCTTCAGGATCTTTTCTGTTCTTCAGGTAATCGGTACTTCCTTTAAATACCATACCCTCAGCGGAAATATCCAGTTTCCCCAGGATGGTCAAAATTTCCTGATAGCTTTTCTCCATGCCTTCAGCGGGCGAATTGGACCGGTTATTTTTAAAAGGCGCTGCATACACCGCTTCCACTTTTAGCCTTTCCGGAGAGAGCATTGAATACACCAGCGCAAACTGATCGTCAATTTCATTGTAGGTGTCAGTGTCCAAAATCATATGCACCAGATGATCTTTTGGAGGTTCTAGCATTTTGAGTCTTTGGGCAGTTGAAATTTGTGGAAAATCCTGAGCTTGTAACTGCATAATCATAAAAATTGACAAGGTAAAAATCATGGCCATTGTGACCCTCATTTCAGTAAAAATAGTTTTCATAAAAATTAAATTTAATATTCCGGATGAGCTGGTTGATTATTGTATACGACCATATCGCCAAGTTGTAACGTTGCTTTCACTTCTGGATTTTTTACCATTATTTTTACGATATGATGTCCATTTGGCAGTTGAAATTTCCAAAATAATGTCTCGCGACGCTGGCGAAAATCTGTTGGGAAACTGATCGATTCTTCAGAATTGTCATCAACTGTCATTGTAGCCTCGATCACTTCATCTTTATTCGTCATTTTTTTTGCCTGGCCCGTAATCGAAAACCCAACCCCATCGAATTCCAAAATCTTTTCCTGTTCAACAGTTTCATTTATATTTAATCTCTGTGCTGGATAATGATCTTTGAAGCCTTGTTCCAAAGGTACAGGCTGAGGTTGTTGTATTGTAAAAGTCACCGAATCACCATCAATGGATGCTCCGGCTTTTAAGAGATTTTCCAGGGCATGTTTTAACGACAAATGATATACGTCGTTGAGTGAAATGGTTGTATACTTGAAGTCCATAGGTTCAACATCTGCTAATCCGGCTTTCCAAAGGGGCGGAATTTGATCGTATCCTAAAATAGCTCCAAGAATTCCACCCGCGCTGGCCGGATTACAATCGGAATCATCGCCTGATCTGGCGGCAATATCAAGTGTTTTACCAAAGTCCTTGTCGCCATATAATAGTCCCAGCAAAATCCAGGCAGAATTGATTTTTGCATCAATATTGAAAGTCGTAAATACACCATCGGGACAACCGACATCTTCTCCGTATTTTCGTTCCACTTTCAACCAGGTGGCCTTCCAGTCATCTGGCTGTTCGCGATGCCAGGAAATCACATCATGCATGCACTGATAGTACAGGCTTTGTTCCGGAATTTCCCTGAGTGCCTCATTCACGATATAATTTATGTCATCCGAAATAAAAGCCAGAGCATACATGGCCGCCACATATACACCGCCATACCAGCCATCGCCGTAGTTCATGATGTGCCCCACCCTATCGCAGATCTGCGCCGAGGTATTGATCAACCCGGGGCTCATTAAGCCGGCAAAATCAGACTCGATCTGGAAATCGATATCTTCCGAGTGAGGATTATGAAGCCAGTTCCCTGATTCCGGCGGCATAATTCCATGGAGAATATTGTACCGTGCTGCCTGATTGGCATGCCAGAGGCTATAGTCGGCATTGGCAAAGGCATTGGCAAAAGAAGTGGCGGGGGCATCTAATCCTTCCTTTTCAAAAACATCAACAAAAGTCAGGTCCATATAAATGTCATCATACAAACCGGGCTCATTTTGATACCACCATTTCATCAGGCCATCATTCCAGGCAATGGGCTGATAATCGGGGATGAATGTGCTGCGAAACCGAAATTCAGTTGGTCCGCCAAAAGTACATCCAATCACCTGACCGGCCCATCCACCTTTTATTTTGTCCTGTATCTGGGATTTAGCCAAAACAACTTTTTCTCCCGCATTAACTTCTGATGATGGTTGCTGCTGGCAGGAATATAAGAAAAGCAACAATGGAATAATTGTATAAAATTTCTTCATGGCTGATGAAAACAAATTAGAAAAAATAGCACTTCACCGGAGAAATCGATCCGAAATGCCGAAGTAATTTAATGATTTTTCATCAAGTAAATAAAACTGTACCCGGTAAGTTTACAACTTTACAGCTTAAACTGGGCACTTAGTTTTATGGTGAAATTTTGTGCATCCGGCATGTTGCGATAGGTGAGCCTGTGAAAACAATCAACCCTGAAAAATTTAAAAATATTTTCTACCCCATACCCGATTTCCAGGTATGGTGTACTATTTAAACCATGGAAATCCAGCGTTGGCACACCGTTGGGGTCTGTGTCAGACATGATTTCAACATTTTCCTGTCTGAGGTTGCCATATAAAGCATTAAATGAACCTACCAGACGCCATTTCAATTTTCTCATGACCGGAATTTTGTTGAGAATCAGCCCATTGAACGAATGCTGATACCTCAGGTCTACATAACTATCGCTGACAAATTCAAAATAGTTCATCGTATTGTAAGCGGCATCCGTATAGAACCACGACTCATTTCCAATATGATTTTCTAAAAGCGGATAGGGCAATTGACCGAAGATATATCCCGCCCTCACGTGATAATATGACGTGCCGAGCAGACCCATTTTTATGTTTTGGCCTATACCTGCTTCAATCTTGTGGTATTCAAAATTACCACCCAAAACACCGTCCATGCCGTAAGTATAAGATAGTTCGATTTCGGGTGATTTTACCGTTCCGAGACTAATACGTTCATTATCGTCCTGCAAAAATAATTCGTCGCGAGCCCAGCGGGTTGATATTGTAAATGAAGTAGCTGCAAAATTATGACCGAGTGGTGAATCTGGTTGTCCTGGATTTTTATAATAGTAAAATGGGAACTGCATGTCAAAATATTGGTTTCTTAACACCAATTGATAAGATAATCCTTTGGCAATGTCTGTTTGAAAAGTGATTTTATTGTCACTGTGATAATAAGGGCGAATGAACCGGCTCCAGCGTGTTGCCGCGTAAAAAATATAATTGTCCTCCAGGTCTTCCGATCGCAGCCCCACTTGTTCGGCATCACGCACACTGGAAATTTCCAGGGTCGTCCATGGGAATCTTTTAATAATAATTTCCCCGTGAGCACCGTATTTCCACTGTTTATCCTGAAAACCATAGCCAAAATATCCACGAAAAACCAGCCTGCGGCTAAAATCGGCATTGGTTTTCCCACCCAGTCGAAAAGTACTCCCCTCAAAATTATTGTAGGCATAAGCGTACAGATAAGGGCCGACGTCGATTTTGCCGACTTTCACATAACCATCAGCCAACACCTTTATGATATCAACATATGTCTTTACAATGGGCACATGTTTGATAGTATCAATCACCTGTGCTACCTGTTGTTCTTCCCGGGTTAGCCCCTCATACCGCGCTTGCTGCCAATATGAATCATCTGAGTTAGTCACATCTTCATTTAAAACTACCTGCTGTTCATAAAATTTGTCTGGCTTGAGCTCATTAAGTTTCCAGTCTTTGGTGGCATTATAAAATTTTGCCCGAAAACCCGCAGTACCGGGAACGATCTGTCCAACTTCAATTTCCACAGCAGTCTCTTTGGGCAACCAGGGCCCCAAGGTTGTTTTTCCCAGATCTTGTTTGATCCATATCTTTTTAACAAAGTTGAGGTTGGAGGATCTATCGATCAGGAGATCGACTTTCTTTAAGGCAAAGTCATCGGTTGTGATCCAGATCGTGCCATGGAAAGCCGGATCTTCTTCTCGATTAGGGATCACTTTCAATTCAAAACATAATCGATTGTCAACTTGTACTGTGTCGATGATGTCAAAATCATAATACATGCGCCAGCCATCAGCGATGGGTGATACAAAATCTTTATTAAGAATATTGAGCCAGTTTCTATAAAAATTGTATTCCTGATAGGAAGCGCCAACAATTTGAGAGGTAAGACTGCCATCTTCGATTGCCAGTCCGGAAATCCTGGTTTTTTCGACATTTTCGCGGTGCGCGTATGGATTGTTCTTCACAAAATATCGCGAAAAAGATTCAGAAAAAAAGATGGGAAGCAAGGGGACACCGCGGCTATCCCTGGGCAATGAAGCGCTGTCAACGGCTTCGGTCACTTTGGTAACAATCTTCTTTTTCTGCAGATTTGGAGAAATCTGGTTAATATCCAATTCTATTTTGTTATAGCTATCGTAATCGTAAGCCACCAAAGACTCTTTATCGTTGTTCTTTTTATGTTCTACTACTTTTCTAATAATGGCCCAGGCTGGATTTTCACCACTATAGACTACCACTTCATTTAAATTGATGCGGTCCTCCTCCAACTCAAAATCGATGACCTGCTTGTTTCCAATATTGACTGGCGCTAATTTGGTTTTATATCCAATAAAAGAAGCTACCAGGGTATCATAATCTTCACTGGTTTTTAAAGTATAATTCCCCTGTTCGTCCGTAGTCGTCCCTGCTGCTGAGCCTTTGAAATAAATGTTAACATAAGGCAATGCTTCGCCGGTTTTGCTTTCTGTGACTTTTCCGGAAACGGTAGTGTTGCCCTGACCAAAAGTCACGAAATAAGACCCGATCAATGTTACAAAAAGAATCAGCCGCCCAAAAAAAAATTTCAAAGCAATTCTATGTCGCTGGAAAAAAGAAACAAATTTTATGGCGAGATTATTCAATATCACTCTATTTACAGATCAACCCAATAAAGACAGATCAATCATCTCAAAGGTTTCCACAAAACCATAAAGCATTAAACTAAAATATCATGCTGGTGGTTTCAGTTTTTCCATTATGATTTTCTTGCAAAAAATTATGCCATCCGGCAAATTTTATGACCTTTCAAAATTAGATATATTAATTGGAAAATTCTGTATGAAAATTAGAATCAACAATAAATCATTTACTGCAGGAAACAACAGTTTTAAGAATCCTGAGTATTCCCTTTTATAAAAGCATAAAATGATCTTTTATTTAAATTCTGCGCATGTTGATGGTGAAAGCCTCTGCGGGATTTATTACAAAAATTTGATGTATCTCCTGGTCTGAAAATTTATGTTTTACCAGCTTAGGAATCAATAATTTGAAAACATCGGTATAACCTCTAAAGTCGCCGCCATTGGGTTTTCCCGGGGTGTACCAGCCGGCATCGTGGGAAACCAATAATTTTTGCAAACATTTGCTGGCGCGGAGGTTTGATATCATTGCTATATAGTGGTCGATATCCTTGTCATTCACATTGTCGAGACTAACCCAAGCACCCATTTTTGCCGCTTTAACATGTAATTCCAAATCCTGCTCAACCTGTGCATGCACCCAAATAAAAGCATCGGGCAGAACTCCTTCATCCTTCAAAACGTCAATTTCATCAAAAGCCCCTAAAGCTGTTCCGGTATGTGAAGCGATGGTTAAACCACTTTTTAAATGTGTTCTTGCTGCTGCCCGAACCAATTTCTCGTGCATTGCCGACAGATGACCAGGATCGATACCTATTTTTATAAAGCCAGGCTTGATGCCGCTATTTTCAATACCATTTTTCCATTCATCCACCCAGCGTGCAGCCAATTGGTCGGCTGACTCGGCAAAAGCGTATTCCGGTATAAATTTATTCTGCCTGGCACTGTACAGCCCGGTATTGGTCACCACATTAAGACTGGTTTGATCGGCTAATTGTTTTAACAACAGTGGATCGCGACCAAGAAATGCTGGCGTACAATCAAATACACTTTTACATCCCAATAATTTTATTTCTTTCAGATAAGGCAGTACTTTTTTTATCACTTCTTGCCGGTTCCAGCGATCATAACCGGTTTTATCAGCCCCAATAAAATCTACAAGGATATGCTCGTGACTTAGAGTAAAACCCAGGGACTCGGCATCAATGGGTCCTTTCACGGTCATAATGATTTTCTGGTTGTTTCCAAAAGCCATTAATTCCGGACCGGCCCCTGCCAATATTCCAAGGAGTGATAAATCTTTTAGAAAGGACCTTCTGCTTTGTTGGGATCTCATAAACCGATTTTTGATTAAAACTCCAGCAGCAACAGGGTGACATCGTCCTGAAAGTCCGCCGTTCCTTTGAAAGTCTCCAAATCGACAAAAATTTTCTGAAGAATATGTTCTTCCTGCTTTTTTACAAATTCAAGAAATTTCTGTTCCAAACGTGCATGAGAATACATATCGCCGTCTTCCCCTTTTTGTTCAATAATACCATCTGTAAAAAACAGAAATTTATCACCGGGCTGTATATCCATTGTGATCTCTTTAAACTGAACGTCATGCAATATACCCAGGCCGGGTCCCGGCGGGTCAATTTTTGACAGTTCATTTTGAGCAGCCTTCCAGATCAGCGGATGCATGTGCCCCGCCTTTGTCATCTTTACAATATTTTTTGATTTATCGATAATGGCATAATATGCTGTTGCGAACAGTGATGGAAAGATCTCATAAATATGACGGTTCATCCGGCCCATAAGTTCTGCCGGCGTATTGCCATATTTTTTTGAAAAAAGGGCAAAGGCACTCCTGAGTACACCGGTAGCCATCGCTGCCGAAATACCATGACCCATCACATCGGCAATAATCAGACAATATTTACCCCCTTCCAGTTTTGCTACATTCAAAAAATCACCGCCTACTTCAAAAAATGGCCGGTAAATGTACGACTGCTTAATACCCTGGGCAAGAATACTCTCATCTTCCAGTTGTTCGGTGCTCAAAAAATAATCCTGAATTACTTTAGCGTCCGATAAATCGGCATCGATCATGTCGAGCCTGCTGCTTTTTTGATGCAATACATTTTGCGAAAGTGTGAGGTTCGATGCGGTTTCACGCATCCTTGCGATGGTTTCACCGAGAATATTTTTATAAAAGCTGATGGCAAAATTTTGATTTTCATTCAGCATTTGCTCAAAAGAAGACTTCCGAAGTCTCAACAGTCTGGATTCGGTATCGGTGGTCACATTGGCTGATCTGGGTTGATTATCGATCAATGATAATTCACCAAAATAGGAACCTTCCTTCATTTTGCTGATCATAATCTCGGTTCCATCGATGGTAGTTTTGGAGATTTTTACTCTTCCTCCTACAATAATGAACATAGAATCACCGGGCTCTCCTTCGGTAATGATGCGCGTTTCTGCCGCATGCTGTTCCTCCTCAAATAATGGTGTGATATGCTCAAGGTCCGATTTCTCCAGTCCTGCAAACAAAGGTACCTTTTGTAAAATCTCGCTGACATTCATCATATTTTGCAGGAAACCACTAATATTTCCAGCTAATTTTTAATTTTGAGAGAATAGAATTGAAATCGGTTTTAAAAATAAAATAAAGAAAGGAAAAATAAGGATTTTAATTCGTATTTATAATATAAACTTTTTGACCATGAAAAAAATACTGATCCCGATTTTTATGACAATTACCCTTTCTGCTATATGTCTTGCAGGCGGGGTAGAAAAAGCAAATAAGCCAGCCTATCTGGACGAAAATTTACCCATTGAACAGCGGGTGAAGGATCTTATTTCCAAAATGACATTGGAAGAGAAGATTTCCCAAATGCGCAATGATGCTCCGGCTATTCCCCGTCTTGGCATTCCTGCCTATAACTGGTGGAATGAATGTTTGCACGGAGTGGGTCGCGCTGGCAAAGCCACCGTTTTTCCTCAAGCCATCGGTTTGTCGTCAACATGGGATACCAATCTGATGCACCAGGTAGCGAATACCATTTCCGATGAAGCCAGGGCTAAACACAACAAATTTCTCGCTCTGGGAAAAAGACAAATTTATTACGGACTCACATTCTGGTCACCAAATATCAACATATTTCGGGATCCGAGATGGGGACGTGGTCAGGAAACTTACGGTGAAGATCCTTTCCTTACCTCCAGGATGGCTGTTAATTTCATTGAAGGTCTGCAGGGCAATGATCCTAAATATCTGAAACTGGTAGCTACTGCCAAGCATTTTGGTGTTCACAGTGGCCCCGAATCAACGCGTCATCAATTCAATGCCCAGGTGAGTGATCGGGATTTGTACGACACTTACCTTCCTGCTTTTGAAGCAACCGTTAAAGAAGCCAACGTCCATTCGGTGATGTGCGCCTACAATCGCTTTAGGGGTGATGCTTGCTGTGGCAGCAATGTATTATTACAACACATCCTGCGCGATGACTGGAAATTCAATGGCTATGTGGTCTCAGACTGTGGGGCAATCGCTGATTTTTATGAGCCAGGAAGACATGGCATTACCAATTCAGGATCAGAAGCCGCGGCCATTGCCGTGAAAGCAGGGACAGATGTAAATTGTGGAAGTACATTTCAATATCTCCGGGAAGCGGTAGAAAAAGGTGAAATATCAGTGGATGATATCGACAGATCTGTCTATCGGCTTTTTGAAGCACGTTTTAAACTTGGCATGTTCGACAGTCCCAGGGATGTAAAATATGACCAGATCCCATACGATGTAGTAGCCTGTGACTCAAATCGCGATCTGTCATTGAAAGCGTCCCGTGAATCTATTGTTTTACTCAAAAATGAAAACCACCTGCTGCCTTTGAGCAAGAACCTGAAATCTGTAGCTGTGATCGGGCCAAATGCTGATTCAAGATCGGTGCTTTTGGGCAATTATCATGGCACCGCTCTGAAGCTGACCACTGCCCTGGACGGTATTGTGCAAAAACTCGGACCTGAGAAAACGGTATACTATGCTCCTGGATGCGACATCGCTGAGGGTATTTCTCCTATAATGGCAATTCCGTCAGGAAATTTGTATCCTGTGGATCGCAATGGCACACAACACGGCCTGACAGGTGAATATTTCAACAATAGGGATTTGGAAGGTAAGCCGGCTTTTATACGGGTTGACCCAACCATCGATTTTATTTGGAAAGACAATACACCACTGACCGGTCAACCGGCAGACGAATTTTCAGTGCGGTGGACTGGTAATTTGCTCCCTGATGTCGACGGCGAATATAAAATCGGATTCAATGGTTGCAATGGAGTGCGCTTTTATGTGAACGATTCATTGCTTTTCAAATTTAATAACACCCATGAACCATCTGAGAGAACGGTAAGCCTCGATTTAAAAGCCGGCGAGTTTTATCATATCAAAATCGAATACATCAACTTTGCCGCTGATCCACAAGCCCATCTTATCTGGTCTCCTCCAGTCACCAAAGATCTCACAGCAGAAGCCATAAATATTGCGAAAAAGGCAGATGCGGTAATCCTGGTCATGGGACTATCCCCCAAACTTGAAGGTGAAGAAATGCCGGTGATGGTAGATGGTTTTGACCGAGGTGACCGTACTGATATCGATTTACCGGATACCCAGAAAGCATTATTACAAAAGATCCACGATCTGGGCAAACCAACGGTATTGGTATTAATGGGTGGCAGCGCCATTGCCATACCTTGGGCAAATGAGCATATCGATGCCATTGTCGATGCATGGTATTCGGGTGAACGTGGCGGTCAGGCCATTGCTGATGTACTTTTTGGCGATTACAATCCTGCAGGTCGTTTGCCTGTAACTTTTTATAAATCAGTCAAAGATCTTCCTGCTTTTGATGATTACGACATGAGTAACCGGACCTATCGATATTTCAAGGGTGCTCCGTTATACCCATTCGGTTACGGTCTCAGTTACACGACATTTAAATATGACAAATTGAAATTGTCTTCAAAAACCATCAAATCTGACGGTACGCTGGAAGCAAAAGTAAATGTTACCAATACCGGAAAAGTAGCTGGCGATGAAGTGGTGGAATTATATATCTCTGACAAAAAGGCCAGCGTACCTGTTCCAATTCGTTCTTTGCGCGCTTTTAAACGTATTACATTGGCACCTGGTGAAATGCAAACTGTCACCTTTGAGCTTTCTGCGAAAGAATTCTCTATCGTAAATGATGAAGGCAGGAAAATCGTGGAACCTGGTGAATTTGAGCTGTCAGTGGGTGGTGGGCAACCGGGATTAATGGAGGAATCAATAACCTCGGGACCTGTCACAAAAACGACCGTACGTTTTTCGGGCAAAGAAACGCTCGTGCTGGAATAGCCAGGATTTTAAAAAAACAATATTTTATTTTCGAATATTGCAAAAAGCCGGTGAACTGTGCCGGCTTTTTTGTTTGCCGTACATAAATGAGCAGCAACTGTCCGGATTTGACACAATATTTAATTTTTAACCGTCGTAAAAAAGCTTAACCATTTGAATGTCAAAGATAAATTTTTTCTGGCACACCCTTTGGAACCTCTTGAACAAACATTACCAGTACAAAACCCCGAGCAACCTTACAAGGATCATGAAGAAAATTATCATAACACTCACCTTTTTTACGACTTCATTATTATTCAACTTTATTCCAGTCCGGGCTTTTGACAACAATGAAGTCAATTTGAAACCAGAAGAAGCGCTGATTCGGGAAGCCTGCGACGCTGTATTCACCAAAATCGAATTGAAAGTTAAAAATGATAAGAATACAATTTACGCCATATACAACTACAAAAATGAATTAGTGTATCAGACGAAAGATAAAGAAGATGAACGGTTCAAACAGCTTTTACGACGCTGTGATCTAGTGCTAAAAACCGAATCCTCTTCATATTACTTGCTAGGTAAATAATAAATAAGGGCCGATCGGCCCTTATTTATTTTTAGCCATTATTACTATATTATTATCGGGCAGTTTCAAACTTTTAGTTTCAATAAAAACTCCAAACCATCGTGCTCTGAACGCCATCAGAGGCAATTCAAATTAACGTATTAAAGTCTCCCTGTCCCTGACGTGTAACTTCAAATTCATCACCTGTGCAATCTACAATTGTGGAAGCCACATTTTTTCCATAACCACCATCAATGACTGCATCAACCTGATATTCAAATTTTTCATAGATCAGAGACGGATCCGTAGAATATTCGATCACTTCGTCATCATCCCTGATAGAGGTGCTCAGCATGGGATTACCCAATTCGCGCACAATTAACCTCGCAATATTGTTGTTGGGTACTCGAATTCCTACTGTTTTTTTTGTGGAATGTATGGAACGCAACACTTTATTATTGGCGTGGAGGATGAAGGTAAATGGGCCTGGCAGTCCTTTTTTCAGCACCTTATACACCGGCGTGGTTATATTGTTGGCGTATTCGGACACCATACTGATGTCGTAGCAGATCAGTGAAAAATTTATTTTTGAAGCCAGATTGCCCTTTATCCGCGATAATCGTTCTGCTGATCTCGGGCTGTTGAAGTTGCAACCCATAGCATAAATAGTGTCAGTCGGATAGATGACGACACCGCCATTTTTTAGTATTTCAACAGCTTTTTCAATTTTGCGCATTTCCGGATTATCTTCAAAAACCCTGAATAGTATGGCTTTTTTTGCATTCATATCGATCAGTGTTTACCTATTCTAATTTAACACATTTACGACCATATGTTCACAAAATCATTGATATATTACACCCACTCCAATGTTACTGCATACAGCAAATTATTGTGAAGTGAATATTTCTTATTTTTGCGCCACATATGAGAAAAAGAAAAATTCTGATTATTGTGATGTTGGTGTTTTCGATACTCACCATCTCCTACGTATTTTACTTCTATCAGGTATTGTTCACCCCAAATTTACAAGTGGATCAGCCCGATCGTTATTTATATATTAAGACCGGATCAACTTTTAAAGATGTGCAACACCTGTTATACGACGAAAAATATGTGAATAACTTGATGGCCTTTAGCCTGCTCGCCAAAATCATGGACTATGACGAGCTTGTAAAACCAGGCAGGTATTTGATCGAAAAAAACTCCAATAATCTGGAAACGATCAAAAAACTCAGAGCCGGTGAACAGTCGCCAGTAGATATTACTTTTAGCAATGCCCGGTTAATGGACGACATGGCGGAAAAAGTTTGTAATAATATTGAATTGACCCCGGAGGATTTTGAAAAATATCTGGATGATTCCACCATCTATGAAAAATATGGTTTTAACCAGGAAACTTTTCGTTGTATGTTCATTCCGAATACGTATGAAGTGTATTGGAATATTTCAGCGCAGAATTTATTGGATCGCTTTGATCAGGAATACAAACGATTTTGGCGTGGCGAAAGAAGTGAAAAAGCAAAAGAAATTGGTTTTACTCCAGTACAGGTGACCATATTGGCATCCATAGTTGAGGCAGAAACCAAACATTACGAGGAAAGCCCAACGATAGCCGGACTGTACATTAACAGATTAAAAAAAGGGATGTTGTTGCAGGCAGATCCAACGGTGATTTACGCCATGGGTGATTTTTCGGTCATGCGCGTCTTGAATCAGGATAAGGAAATAGACTCACCTTATAACACCTATAAGTATACGGGTTTGCCCCCCGGTCCCATCAATTTCCCATCCATTAAATCAATAAAGGCCGTGCTCAATTATGAAAAAAGCAATTATCTCTATATGTGTGCCAAAGATGATTTTTCCGGTTATCACAACTTTTCTTCTTCATTGAGTGAACACCTCAGAAATGCGCGGAAATATCAGCAGGCTTTAAATAAAGCAAAATTATACCGATAGCGAATCATGTTTAAATATGAAACCTACATTCGCGTACGATATGCGGAAACAGACCAGATGGGTTATGTGTATTACGGTCATTATGCCATGTATTACGAAGTTGCAAGGGTAGAATCCTTGCGTAGTCTTGGGCTTTCGTACAAAACCCTGGAAGAAGAAGGTATCATTATGCCTGTTGCTGAAAACAGGTCGAGATATATCAGACCGGCCAAATATGATGACTTGCTCACCATCAAACTGGAAATCCGGGAACTTCCTGTTAAAAGGATTACTTTTCATTATGAAGTCTTTAATGAATCTGGTAAACTGCTGAATGTAGGTGAAACGATGCTGGCTTTTGTAGAAAAGAAAACGGGTAAGACGTGTCATGCACCGGAAGCTATTTTGTCATTGTTAAAACCATATTTTGATCGTGCAACATAGATTACCGTCATTTGTTACTGAGAATAGCACTTTTCGAAAGCTTTCGAGAAAACTGGATAGGGTTTATCTGCGGAAGAAGCAGGTCTCCCTATTTAATATCCTGATCAATATATTCATGAATGTGCGCAATGATGATATATTTCACAATGCGTCCAGCATGGCCTATAGTTTTTCCCTGGCTGTTTTCCCGGCTATTATTTTCCTTTTCTCCCTGATTCCCTATATACCCATTCCAAATTTAAACCAAAATATCCAGGAATTGGTTGGTGAATTAGCCATGTTTAAACAGGTTAGTAAAACCATCGCTGATGTTGTGAATCGGCCAAGGGGGGGATTATTGTCTTTCAGTGTTTTAATGTCCTTGTTTCTTTCTTCCAATGGAATGATGCAGTTGACCACGACTTTCAACAAAATATATAAAACAGTAGAAAAACGTGGCTACTTTAAAACCCGGTTGATTGCCACCATTCTTACTGTCATACTGGCAGTGGTGATTTTCATTTCCATCTCCTTGCTAATCGTAGGAGAATTTGTGCTGGATTTTTTATTGAAAAAGGGTTTCATTGATGACAATATAATTCTCTATGGAATTTTTATACTTCGATTTTTCGTGGTATTCATCTTATTCCTTTTTGCCATATCTTTCATTTACTATTTTGCCCCGGCGCTTCATAACCGCTGGAAATTCATTTCTATTGGTTCTGTAATAGCTACCTTGCTGACTATGCTGGCTTCTTACCTATTTTCATTTTATATCAGCAATTTTGGTACATACAACAAAGTATATGGCTCTATCGGTGCCATGATCGCCCTCATGGTCTGGATTTATATGGTATCGGTGATCCTGCTGATCGGCTTCGAAATCAATGCCAGTATTGACCAGGCCATCGCCCAGCAAAATGAAGAAAATGGAGAAGAATAATCCTGAAAATTTATTTTGAGGGAATGATTAAAAAACTAAATTTGCAGTCCATTTGGCCAGATGGGTTGAATGGGTCGTTTTAACAGGTAATTTTGACTCCTGCTGTCTATAGTCAGGTCTAATGGTGAAATATCCAGAGGGTTGGCGGAGTGGTCGAACGCGGCGGTCTTGAAAACCGTTGTACCGAGAGGTACCGGGGGTTCGAATCCCTCACCCTCTGCTCGATGAAGTATTAACCCGCTGATTGTCAGTGGGTTTTTCTTTTTTGTGGTGACAAGTGTGGTGACAGAATTTTTTTCGACCTTACTTTTTAATGCAATATAACCTTCAAATTCTCCACCTATAAGCTATTTATCCACTTGTGAAGGATTCTATGACAGTTTGCACAAACCAATGCTAAGTCTTCTATTTATTGTTAATAAAAACAATTTATAGAAACGAAACAAATAAATCTGGATCATTAAATGGTGGTCAATTCAAAGGATCTATAATTGGTCAAGGCAATGAACTATTCCAATGTTTTTGGCACTTGCAGTTATGTATTATATAAACTACATTTAAGGTAAATATAGTTTTATGAAAAATCACTTAGGGGAATTTGAAGAGGTGGTTTTGTTGACAGTGGCCATCCTGCACGGGGAAGCTTATGCGGTGGGGATTATGGAAGAGATTGAAGAGCGGTTGGAGAGAAAGGTTAGCATAGGCTCACTACAGGTAGTGCTCCGGCGGCTGGAAGACAAGGGGCTTCTCACTTCGGCATTCGGTGAGGCAACTAAGATACGTGGTGGTAAACGGAAGCGATATTTTCAACTTACCAACTTCGGCAAAAAAGCACTTACCGAGACCAAGCAACAGAGACTCGACTTGTGGCATGCCATTCCAAATATTGCTTTTAAATAATGAAGAAAACTGAAAATGAACAGCCTCCCGGATGGATAGTAAGTTTCCTGAGGTGGTTTTGCAAACCTGACTACCTGGAGGATATTGAAGGAGATCTTGAAGAACTATTTGTCAAGCGATTTAAACTTTATGGACGACGCAAGGCAAGTCGGCTTTTTATGCTCGATGTGGGCAGGCTATTTCGACCGGGTATTATTCATCTGCCTATTCAAATAAAAATTAAATCAAATCTGATGCTAAAGAACAACATTAAGATCTCCCTTCGTGTTTTCTCACGAAACAAATTTTACAGCTTCATCAATATTCTCAGCCTGACATCCGCATTAGCGATCTCCATGCTCATCCTCGCATATGTACACTACCATCTGAGCTATGAGCAAGACAATGCATTGGCTGGACGTATGGTACGCATCACTATGGATTATCTTAGCGGAGGTACATTAACCGATCAGGATGCGGAAATGTATAATCCAGCAGGCCCGACTTTAAAGGAAAGGATTCCGGAGGTCACTGCTTTTACCAGGGCCAGATTGTTAGGTGGTACGACTGTTCAGACTGGTACTACATCCTTTAGGGAGACGGGTGTTTATATGGTGGACTCTTCTTTCTTCAGATTGTTCGATCAACCATTGATCGAAGGAAATGCTAAAAATATCTTTGCGGCCCCCTATGAGGTAGTCCTCACGTCCTCACTGGCTGAGAAATACTTTGGTAACCTGGATGTGATCGGCAAATCCGTCCGTATTTCTCCACTCTCCCAAGACTTGAAGATAGTTGGCGTGGTTCGTGATGCACCTGACAATACACACCTGCCTTACCGGATTTTATTAAGTTACCCCACATTGGAAGCTGCATTTGGGAATGAGGGTATTGGCTGGGACAACAACAATACATATACCTATCTCCTTCTGACGCCAGGCGCTCACCTTGACCAACTTCAAGTTAAGTTAGACAAGTTCACTAACACATTACACGCACAAGGCCAGATCAGGAATGAACGGATAGTGGCACAGCCCATCAAGGATATTCATTTATATTCCCATAAGTCTTTCGAGGTGGCGCAAAATGGTGATGCCCGGGCGGTGTTCATCTTGCTTGGTGTCTCTATTCTTGTCATTATTATTGCCATCGTTAATTATATCAACCTCTCAACCGCAAAGTCACTTGATCGCGCCAAGGAGGTGGGCATTCGAAAAGTAGTCGGGTCGTCGATCCACCAGATTCGTGCACAATTCTTCACGGAATCAATGCTAATCAATCTGTTTTCGGCATTAGCTGCCATTGCAATGATGATCCTTGTACTTCCGGTCTTTATTCAACTAGCAGGCTTACCCAAAAGGTTTTCAATGTGGCATGACCCACTATTCATAAGTGTGTTTGCCGGTGTCGTGTTTATAAGTACCATTGCGTCTGGTGCATTTCCTGCCTTTGTACTATCCGCCTTCAAGCCCATCCAGGTGTTGAAAGGAAAATTTTCCCGAACTGCCCGTGGCACACTGCTTAGAAAGGTCCTTGTTATCTTCCAGTTTTCCATTACTATTTTTCTGCTGATACAAACGTTTACCGCAGGTCAGCAACTCAAGTTCATGAGGAATATGGATCTGGGTATGAATACCAAACACACCATCGTCGTTCATGCGCCCAATGACCAAACCCTACGTTCCAACGAGGCAGCATTTAGAACCGAATTGTTGAAGCATCCTCAAATTGATGCCGTTAGTTTATCCAGCTGTGTACCCGGCCTTCCGACCAGTGAAATGGGGTCGACCAATGTGGGCGTTAACCTCGTCGATGTGACCGAGCCGCAGTCCTACAATTTTTATATTTATTGGGTTGATGCCGAATTTCTTTCTACGATGCGCATGACTTTGCTGGCGGGAGAGAACTTCAGACCCGAAAACGAAAACAACGACCTTGTGCTTGTGAACGAAGAGTCTATCAGACTTTGGGGCATTCTTGACGCCAAAACAGCCGTAGGCAAACGGATCAATCTATGGGGAGCCCAAAGGACGATTGTGGGTGTGATTAAAAATTTTCATCAGACCAGCGCAAAGGATCCAATCATCCCTCTGATCTTATTTCACACTGAAAACCAAAACCGGTTGATCAGTATTCGCGCAGGAGTTGGAGACCTCAATAAAAATCTTGATCTCATCAAGCGGACTTATGGGTCCATCTTTCCCAACGCTCCATTTGAGTATTTTTTCCTCGACCAGGAGTTTGCAAAACAATACCGGTATGATGAACAGTTCGAAAGCGTATTTACTGTACTCACAGGTTTTGCGATCCTGATCAGTTGCCTTGGTTTGTTTGGTTTAGTTTCCTTTACCGTCACAAACCGTATTAAGGAAATAGGGATCCGCAAAGTACTCGGGGCGAATGTGGAGCAGATCACCGGGCTGTTGTCCATGGATTTTATCTCGCTGATCCTGATTGCAGTTTCAATTTCCCTGTCGATTACATTTTTCTTCGTCAAAAACTGGCTTTCACACTATGCTTTCAGGATTAAACCCGGTATAGATCTCTTTGCAGAGCCTGTAATCGCAGTATTGCTGTTTTCTCTGGTCACAATCCTGATCAAGACTATACAGGTATCTTTGGCTAATCCCGTCAAAGCACTAAAAGAGGAATAAAAATGACATGTATATAAATTACATCAAACACTTCTTCTTATCACTTAATTGTATGCTTCCCCAAAATAGTGCCACTTGGAAATTAGTAATTCTTTATGCAGGTCCCTCTTTATTTCTTCCCGGAGAATTGTGTGCAATTATTTATTTCAATATGATTTTAGCAATCGATTTCCTCTTGAGGATTGGTCATACTATGCTCAACAATGTTTACTGAAATTTTATAGACAAAAAAGCACCCACAAATTTTACTTCGCAAGTGCTTGATTATCTTGTGGGCGCACAAGGATTCGAACCTTGGACCCTCCCGCCCGTGGCGGAATGCTCTGAACCAGCTGGGTCAATGCGCCCTTTGTGCCGGGGAGGTGGAAGGGGGAAATGGAAGGAACGGGGAAAACGGAAGACAAGAAAAAAGCCTGGAAAATCCAGGCTTTTTTGATGAAGTAGTGGGCGCACAAGGATTCGAACCTTGGACCCCCTGCTTGTAAGGCAGGTGCTCTGAACCAGCTGAGCTATGCGCCCTTATCGGGTCATCGGGGCAGACGACCCAAATCGGTTTGCAAAGGTAGAATAAAATTTTTTATAGCAAATAATTTCTTTACAATTTTGCAGTTTCAAATAAAGCGATTGAGCTCATTTAAAATATTAATATCTTGCCCAAAGATTCCGGTGCGAATTTTGCAAGAATATCAAAAAAATTCTGTCCATTGAAGTTTAAATCCCTCATAAAAAGACTCCTTATTACGATTGCGGCATTTATCATTTTGGTGATGCTAGGTGGCGTGGTTTTTACCTATTTATACCAGGAAGAGATCGTTCAACTCTTTATCCGGGAAGTGAACAAGAAGATCAATACACCTGTGAAAGTCAATAATATTCACTTCTCTTTATGGAGTCATTTCCCGGATGCAACCATCTTGCTCAATAAAGTAGAAGTGGGAGAAAGTTACCCTGGCAGTGATCAACTCCTTGCAAAAGCCGAAAATCTCAGTTTTGCATTCAATGTGCTGGATCTAATAAATAACCAATATGACGTCAAGAATATCTATCTAGAAAATGCGGAAGTTTTTGTTGGTTTAAATGATCAGGGTGAACCCAACTATAGCATCCTTCAAAAAACGAATAATGAAGGTAAAAGTACTTTTTTCAACCTGGAGTCAATCTCACTGAATAATGTTAAAGTACATTATGATGACGTAAGCAGAAATCATCATTTTGGCTTTTATACTAAAAATTCAAAAGCAAACCTGAGGCAATTGGGCCCTGTTACGGAAATTTACTTAACAGGGAACCTGCATTCCGAAACAATCAATGTCAACGATCATCACTATTTTTCAAACAAGGACATCAGTACAAAGACCAGTCTTATCTATGACAACAATTCTGGCATACTTCAAATCAAATCAGGCGAACTCCAGATAGACAAAGGACAATTTCTGGTTAAAGGCAATATCGATATCAGAAAACAGGACCTCGATTTGACGATCAATGGACAAAAAGCCAATCTGGCTTCTCTTATATCTCTGCTTCCATACCAGGAGGCTAAAACATACCAAAGTTACCGAAGTCGAGGCGAGGTGTATTTCAATGCAACTGTAAAAGGTCAATATGGCAGTATGGGAAGTCCTGGTGTCAATATCGATTTCGGTGCATCCAATACTTCATTTTTTCACCCAAAGATCAACCGTGGTATTGAACAAGTGGCTTTCACCGGTCAATTCACTTCAAATGATTTTTCAAAGAGATCCACCTACAAATTGACCCTTAAGAATATGTCATTTGTATTGGATAACAAAAAAATTGAAGGCTATCTCAACATTAATGACTTCAACGATTACCAGATTACTTCCAAAATTCATGGGTTGGTTGACATAAATGTGTTATTGGATATTTTCCCGTCACAACAAGTGAAAGCCGCCTATGGAAAGCTGGATCTGGATTTAACCTGCTCTGGGAAAATATCCGATCTGAATTCACCAACAAAAAGAAATAATTTTAGGACAGACGGTGAAGTGTCACTTCATAATGTGAGTTTTATTCTCAATGGGGAGCGGCTTCCTTTTAACCGCTTTAACGGATC
The DNA here is from genome assembly GCA_963711495.1 of uncultured Cytophagales bacterium. GTDB lineage: Bacteria > Bacteroidota > Bacteroidia > Cytophagales > Cyclobacteriaceae > CAVQEK01. The sequence continues at coordinate 1,449,415 of CAVQEK010000004.1, read as the reverse complement.
ATTTATGTTTAAAAATAATGATCTGGCCATCAGCAATTTCACCGGGGAAGTCGGACGCAGCGATTTCAGACTCAATGGCTTTTTCAATAATGTAGTGGCTTATTTGCTGGCAGAAAAGAAAAAACTGATCATGCAAGCTGATCTTCAATCCAATTTTATTGACATGGATGAATTGCTGCGCAGCAATTTCGCCTCGCTGGACACCACCCATACCAAAGATCAAAAATACACCTTTCGCATTTCACCTGAAGTAAATATCGATTTCAATTGCCATGTAAACCGATTGAAAATAAAACGATTCGATGGAAGAAATATCCTGGGACACCTTGAGGTAAAAAACAGAATAGCCGTGTTCGACGATATCAGGCTTCAATCGATGGGTGGTCAGATCAACCTGAGCGGCTCTGTTACGAATCGGCAGGAAAACACGGTGGAGATTCTGACTGAAGCATCACTCAACCATATCGATATTGACAGTATATTTTTTGTTTTCGGTAATTTTAGACAAAACTGGCTGGTGAGTGAAAATTTGAAGGGGCAAATTTATGCGGATGTCAATACTTATCTCCGGCTCGACGAGCACCTTAAACTTGATTCGAGATCTATCCTTTCGGATATAAATGCCCGAATTAATAACGGTGAACTGATCGACTTTGAGCCCATGCAAAAGTTGTCAAAATTTGTGGAAGAGGAAAGCCTTTCCCATCTCCGTTTTTCAGAAATGCAAAACCAAATCCGGATTGAAAACCGCACCATCTATCTTCCAAAAATGACCATCCGCTCCAATGTGTCTGCCATTACAGTGAGCGGATCTCACACTTTTGATCAGGATATTGATTATCACCTCGCTATCCCCTTAAAAAGTTTCATCAGACTCGGCAAACAACGCGCCTTTGCAGAACAGGCGCAGGACCGTGGCAATTTATTACTGAAAGTAACCGGAACCACTACCGACTACAAAGTAAGTTACGATACCAAAGCATTTACTCAAAATATAAAAGAGGACATTGCCAACGAAGGCCAGGAATGGAAGAATATTTTTGAAGGCAAGAAAAAAGAAAGCCAAAAACAAGTGGAATTGGAAGATGATGAGTATTTTGATTTCGATCAGAAACCTAACAATCCCTGAAAACATCAAAGATATTGCTGATGGTCCAGATAATTTTTTACATAATCGTCAACCCCATCTTCCAAAGAGTGAAATTTTTGGTTGAATCCAATTGATCTCAATTTCGACATGTTGGCCTCGGTAAAATACTGATATTTATCCCGTATATCTTCCGGAGTATCTACAAACTCAATATTTTCAGGCTTTCCTATAGCATTAAAAACCGCCTTGGTAAGGTCGAGAAATGTACGGGCTTCCCCACTTCCCAAATTGTAAATTCCATTGTCTTTACGATGATGTAAAAAAAAGTAACAAGCATTCACCACATCTTTGACATATATAAAATCGCGTTTTTGCTCCCCGTCTTTATAATCAGGATGATGAGACCGGAAAAGCTTCATTTTACCAGTGTCTTTTATTTGATGGTAAGCGTGGAATACAACCGAAGCCATACGCCCTTTGTGGTATTCATTGGGTCCATACACATTAAAAAATTTAAGTCCCGCCCAGAAAAATGGTTTTTGTTCCCGTTTCAACGCCCATTTATCAAATTCGTTTTTTGACCAGCCATACGGATTAAGCGGTTTCAACTGTTCGATCCCCATTTCATTATCATCATAGCCATGTTCACCCAATCCATATGTTGCTGCGGACGACGCGTACACCAATGGGATCTGGTATTTAATGCATTTTTCCCAGACCTGTTCAGAATACCCTGTATTTAATTCAAACAAAAGATCCTTGTTGAATTCGGCCGTATCGGTGCGCGCTCCCAGATGGAAAATAAATTCTACCTCTCCGTAATTTTGATCGAGCCAATTGAAAAAATAATCCCGATCGATCTTGTCGATGATTTTCTTGTTTTCCAGATTTCGACCTTTTTGTGGATTTCCAAATTTATCCACCGCCACGACGGCATTAAAATTCTCTTCATTCAGTTTGGCAATGAGTGCGCTTCCGATGAAGCCTGCTGCTCCGGTTACAATGATCATAATTTCAATTTTTTGCCAATTTAAATATTTATGATCGAACACCACAAGCTGACCAATAATTGATATGGATTGTTCGGCTTTATTTAAAAATGATGGGGTGTGATCAATTTATTTGTAAATTTGCCGACGTTTTTGAAAAGACCGGGAGACTATGATTTACATTAGCAGGGAAGCTCATTTTTGTGCAGCACATAAGTTGTACAATCCGAATTGGAGCAAGGAGAAGAATGAAGAGGTGTTTGGTCCGTGTGCCAATGAAAACTGGCACGGGCACAATTTTAACCTTACTGTAACTGTGAAAGGCAAGCCCGATCCGGATACTGGATTTGTTATGAATTTCAAAGAATTGAATCAACTCATCAAAAAAGAAATTCTGGAGAAGGTCGACCATAAAAACCTGAATCTTGATGTTCCTTTTTTGACTGGCAAAATGACCAGTTGTGAAACACTTGTACACGAATTTTGGGAAATCCTGTTTCCATTAATCAAACAAAAAACAAATGGTAAGGTGAAGTTACATTGTCTCAAATTGACAGAAACACCTAAAAATTACGCGGAATATTACGGGGAAGAAGAATAAAATCTGCATCAATCAACCACCACTATGAAATATTATCTGATAGCCGGTGAGCGGTCCGGTGATCTCCATGGCTCCAATCTCATCAAAGCCCTCCAAAAAGAGGACCCTGATGCCAGTTTTCGTGCCTGGGGCGGTGATTATATGCAAGATGCAGGTGCCAAGTTGGTTATTCACTATCGTGAAATGGCCATCATGGGTTTCATGGAAGTTTTGCAAAGCCTGGGCAAAATCAGACGTTTCCTGAAAAAGTGTCAGAAGGATATTAAGGATAATAAGCCTAACTTAGTAATCCTCATCGATTTTGCCGGTTTTAACCTGCGCATAGCAAAGTTTGCGAAAAACAACGGCTTCAAAGTTTTTTATTATATCTCACCCAAACTCTGGGCCTGGAACCAATCCAGGGTTAAAAAGGTAAAAAAATATGTGGACCGGATGTTTGTCATCTTACCTTTCGAGCAGGAATTTTATCAAAAACACCAGGTGCATGTCGACTATGTGGGAAATCCTGTGGTGGATGCCGTAAATGACTTTACCCCCATCAACAATTTTCATGAAAAATATGGTTTAAAACCAAACGTCCCAATAATCGCTCTATTACCCGGCAGCCGTAAACAGGAAGTATCAAGACATCTGACCAGCCTGAAGAATCTGGCCAGGTCATTTCCCGAATGGCAATTTGCACTTTCGGTAGTAAACAATCTCCCGGATGAATTATACCAAATGATCGATAAGACAGATAATGTAACGTTGATCCCGGAAGACAATTACAATTTATTGCTGCACGCGCATAGTGCTGTAGTGGTTTCGGGCACGGCCACGCTGGAAACCGCACTGTTTGATATCCCTCAGGTAGTCATTTATAAAACTTCGACCATCAGCTATCATATAGCGCGAAGACTCATTAGGGTTAATTTTATATCATTGGTTAACCTCATTGCCGGTAGCGCTGTTGTCAAAGAATTAATTCAGGACCTGCTCACCACAAATAGTTTACGGGAGGAAGTACAACGGCTAACGCTGGAAAATTCTTACCGGCTTTCTGTTCTTCAGGGGTACAAAATAATCAGGGAAAAATTAGGTAATGAAAATGCATCAAAAAAGGCTGCCGGATTGATTTTTGATTACCTGACAGCCGAAAACAAAGTTTTTTAACAAATACTGCTAAGCTGCTTTCAACTTATTGATCCTTGATTTATCAAACTTCCCGATAGCGTAATCCCTGGTCACGATCAATTCGTCGACATCCTTTGCGGAAGGCAGTTCAAACATGGCATCGTTAACAATGGCTTCACAAATTGATCGGAGTCCTCTCGCGCCAAGTTTAAATTCTATGGCTTTATCGACAATATAGTCCAGTGCTTCATCCTCAAATTCAAGCTTAATATCTTCCATTTCAAAAAGCTTCTTATACTGCTTTGTTAAGGCATTTTTAGGCTCAGTCAAAATTTGTTTTAGTGTACCACGATCCAGTGGATCCAGATACGTCAAAACCGGTAATCTGCCGATCAATTCCGGGATCAAACCAAATTTCTTCATGTCTTTGGCATTGATATATTTCAAAATATTGTCTTTATCAACGGAGACCCTTTCCCGGGTTTCTGTATTGCTGGTAAAACCAAGCGGTGAAGTATTCATGCGGTTCTCAATGATTTTACCAATTCCATCAAAAGCCCCCCCGCACAGGAACAGAATATTTTCCGTATTGATCTGGATCATTTTCTGATCAGGATGCTTTCGGCCTCCTTGGGGTGGCACATTAATGATGGTACCTTCGAGCAATTTGAGCAATGCCTGCTGCACTCCTTCGCCACTCACATCTCTGGTAATGGATGGATTATCCGATTTTCTGGCAATTTTGTCAATTTCATCAATGTAAACTATGCCTCTTTCTGCAGCTTCCACTTCGTAATTTGCTGATTGCAACAAACGAGTGAGTATGCTCTCTACATCTTCTCCAACATAACCTGCCTCAGTAAGGACGGTGGCATCCGCGATACAGAATGGTACCTGGAGCATGTTCGCCAAAGTACGCGCGAGGTATGTCTTGCCCGTACCGGTCTCGCCCACCATCACGATGTTGGATTTTTCAATAATCACATCATCGTCCTCTTCTACTTTCTGCATTAAGCGTTTGTAGTGATTATAAACCGCCACTGAAATCACCTTCTTGGCTTCATCCTGCCCTACAACATACTGGTCAAGATACGATTTCATGGCCTGGGGTTTCACCAGGTTAAACGAGGGTTTTGATTTGTTATCTTTGGTCTTTTGTTCCTCCAGCAAGATCTGATAAGCCTGATCGATACAATAATTGCATATATGGGCATGAATACCCGAAACCATCAGATCTACATCCTTCTTTTTTCTTCCACAGAACGAGCAGGTAACCTGGGTCATAATTATTTTTTGGTAGAAATTAAAACTTCATCTATCAATCCATAAGTTTTGGCTTCTTCCGGTTTGAGCCAAAAATCTCTGTCTGAGTCCTTTTCTATTTGTTCGTATTTCTGGCCACTATGTTTCGCCAGAATATCGTATAAATCCTTTTTCACGGACAAGGTCTGTTTCAGCGAAATTTCCATATCTGAAGCCTGGCCCTGCATTCCGCTCATAGGCTGATGGATCATTATACGGGCATGTGGCAAAGCCGAACGTTTTGACTTGCATCCGCCGGCTAACAATACGGCAGCCATGGAAGCAGCAAGACCTGTACAAATTGTTGCCACATCAGGAGACACAAATTGCATGGTATCGTAAATGCCCAGTCCGGCATAAACTGATCCACCCGGGCTATTTAAATATAAATGTATATCTTTTTTTGCATCGGTGCTTTGTAAAAATAACAGTTGGGCTGTGATTATATTTGAAATATTATCATCAATGGCAAGACCCAGAAAGATAATACGGTCCATGATCAATCTGGAAAAAACATCAATTTCCCTAAAGTTTGTAGGTCTTTCTTCTATGACCGCCCGGGTCATATTTTCAACCCTTTGTACATAACTGTCGAACGTCAAACCGTTGATGCCGCGACCCTTCACCGCGTACTTACGGAACTCTTCTTTGTCTAAATCTTTGTTAATCATTATTTTCAATTTTACAGAAGTATTTACAAAAATAAAAAAAAAGCCCTTTGATAAAAGGACTTTTACAATAACCTCATTTCAAGCCTATTAGTTTTCAACTTTTTTATTGAATTCATCCCTGCTTACCTGTTTAACGGTTATTTCCGCTTTTTGCTTCACGAAATCCATAATTTTCTCTGTGCGTACCTGTGAATAAATGTTGTAATAATTTTCTCCTTTATTTTGCTGGAGGTAATTGTTGGCCAACATTTCCAGGTTTTTATCAGTTTCTTCATCCAAATCAAACATTCCGTACTGTTCTTTAAAGAATTCCTTGGTACGTTTGACTACATCTTCATTTTCAACTTTGATATCATTGTCATCGGCAATCCGGTTTTTGATCAAGGTCCATTTGAGGTCTCTCAGATAATGTTCAAAATCACCTTTAAGGTCTTCTTCCCGCAGGCCTTCATTACTGGCGAGTAACCATTTTCTATAAAAATCCTCAGGCACATTCAATTGAATACCGTCTAGCATTTTTTGTTGCATATCTTTTGAAAGAAGATATGCACTTTCCTTTTTATAGTTTGTCTCAATCAATTCCGTATATTTCTCCATAAATTCATCCGCACTTTTTACTTTATCCTTCCCAAATATCCGATCAAAAAATTCCTGGTTCATTTCTGCTGGTATGGTGCGGTGAATTTTTTTTACTTCAAATTCATATTCCCCTTTCATTTTCTTCACAGATGCCTCTTCCTGGTTGATCAAAGCCGCCAGATCTTCATCTTTATCAAAAATCGATTGAATATCAACCTTCACCCTGTCCCCCACTTTCAAACCAGTAAAAAGCTTAATTGATTTCTTTTTTACCAGGTTGGAATCGATGTGGATTTCTTTGGCAAATTCTCCTGCATCTTCCCTTAATTCACCAAACAATGCATCGCCTTGTTCACTGGTTTCGATTTCTTCAGTTTTACCATATCGTTTTTTCAAATCCTTAACGATTTCCTCAATGTCCTTTTTCTCCGCCTTTATCTCAAAGCGCGTAATCTTAAATCCGAGATCATATTTGAAATCATCCACCAAACCCACTTCATATTCAAAGTCAAATTCCTTCTGATTATCCCAATCAATTTCAGATGCTTTTTCGTTATTAGGTAGCGGGTCACCAATGATTTTAATATCATTGTCTTTGATGTATTGTTTTAGCGAATCGACAAGTAATTTATTGATTTCTTCTACCAGGATGGATTTGCCATACATTTTACGTATTAAGCCGGGAGGTACCTTACCAGGTCTAAAGCCTTTAAACGTGGCTTGTTTGCTGTACGATTTAACTTTTTCTTCGTACTTTGATTGGTAATCAGCTTCCTTTAATTTAATTTTAATTAAGCCGTCTGTTGCTGTGTTTTTTTCTAATGAAATATCCAAGGTATAAGAATGTTTAATGTAACAACTAAATTAAAAACCCTCAATCCCGATAAGAAGTGGTATCGCAACCGAGGGTCTGACCGCAAATGTGCGGATGGAGGGACTCGAACCCCCAAGCCTTGCGGCGCTAGATCCTAAGTCTAGTGCGTCTACCAATTTCGCCACATCCGCAGAATTTTGAAAAATGGAATGCAAAGGTACGGATTTAGCACGTATTATCAATTGTTTGTAAATTCTTTTTTATTTTCGTTGCTAATATAGAGGAAACATATGACTGAAGTCGCGTTTGAAGAAGAGAAGATTGAGATATTACGACGTTACAGGACACTCTTAAGACATGCCAAGCCATTTCTCAGGGAGGGTGATGCCAAACTGATCAAGAAAGCATTCAACATGTCTCTTGATGCGCATAAAAACATGCGTAGAAGATCAGGTGAACCATATATATTTCACCCGTTGGCCGTGGCAGAAATTTGCGTCGTTGAGATTGGTTTGGGTACCACTTCCATTATTGCTGCCTTACTCCACGATGTAGTTGAAGATACAGAACTCGAAATAGAAGATATCGAAAGGCATTTTGGTAAAAAAGTCGCCAAAATTATCGATGGCCTGACAAAGATATCTGGTGTTTTTGATTATGGATCCTCACAACAGGCAGAGAATTTCAGGAAAATGCTCCTGACATTGTCGGAAGATGTTCGCGTAATTTTGGTTAAACTGGCAGACCGGCTGCACAATATGCGCACACTGGAGAGTATGCCGAGGCATAAGCAACTCAGGGTTTCATCCGAAACCATATATCTTTACGCTCCTTTGGCTCATCGTCTTGGTCTTTACGTCATCAAATCTGAGTTGGAAGATCTCTATCTTAAATTCACTGAACCTGAAGTTTATCAGGAAATTGTCAAAAAGATCCGGGAAACCAAAGCATCAAGAAATAGGTTTATCAGAAATTTTGTCAATCCAATTCAAAAGGAATTAAATAAGCGAAATTTCAAATATGAGTTTAAAGGGAGACCTAAGTCAATCTATTCCATCTGGAGCAAAATGAAAAAACAGGATATCCCTTTCGAAAAGGTATATGACTTGTTTGCCGTCAGAATTATCCTGGATACACCTCCTGAAATGGAAAAAGCCGCTTGCTGGCAAGTATATTCTGTCGTGACTGACTATTACCAGCCCAATCCAGATCGCCTGAGAGACTGGATCAGCACGCCTAAAACCAATGGTTATGAATCACTCCATACCACAGTTATGAGCAAAACGGGTACTTGGGTTGAAGTTCAAATCAGGACAAGTCGTATGGATGAAATTGCTGAAAAAGGATATGCCGCACATTGGAAATATAAAAATAATATACATTCTTCCGGTGGTTCAGGCTTGGAAATGTGGATTGGTAAAGTGCGGGATATGCTTGAACAAAACAATTCCTCCGCTTTAGAATTTGTAGATGATTTCCGTCACAACCTATTTAATGAGGAAGTTTTTGTTTTTACGCCCAAAGGCGATCTTCGCAAATTGCCAAATGGAGCCACCGCTTTGGATTTTGCCTTTGAAATCCACTCCGAAATTGGCGCTCATTGTATTGGTGCCAAAGTGAACCAAAAGCTCGTACCCATCAATTACAAACTCAAGACGGGCGATCAGGTTGAAATCATCACTTCCAATAAGCAAAAGCCCAATGATGACTGGATGAATTCTGTCATAACCAGTAAGGCTCGCACGCGCATTAAAGATGAGCTAAAAGAACAAAAAAAGGCCGCCGCTTTAGAAGGGAAAGAAATTGTACGGCGTAAGCTCAAACAATTGAAGCTCATTTTAAATAGTGAGACACTGGACAAACTGCTTACCCATTTTCGAATTAAGACTGCTTTGGATTTCTACTATCTCGTAGGTAAAGGCAAGATCGATTCGAAGGAAATCAAAAAAATAAAGAATTTTGATCTGAAATCGGATAAAGAAAAAGACCTCAAAATATCCGATGCCAAAACTTTTCAGAAGCAGATCAAACAAATTACGGGTAAGGACAGGGACATGTTGCTGATAGGTGAGGATATGGATATTGTCGATTATACACTGGCAAAATGTTGTAATCCCATTCCAGGTGATGATGTTTTTGGTTTCGTTACTGCACATGAAGGGATCAAAATTCATCGTGCCAACTGTCCCAATGCGACCGAACTTTTGTCTAAACATGGGCATCGCGTTGTAAAAGCGAAATGGGCATCGCAGACGA
>CAVQEK010000004.1:0-1435000 GCA_963711495.1 uncultured Cytophagales bacterium | reverse complement strand
GGAAAGCAGGACCACAGGGGGTGAAAGTCCCGTACACGTACGTATTGTGAACAGGTTGGTATCCTGAGTAGGGCGGAGCAGGTGAAACTCCGTCTGAAACTGCCAGCACCATCTGGCAAGGCTAAATACTCCTGAGAGACCGATAGTGAACAAGTACCGTGAGGGAAAGGTGAAAAGCACCCTGAATAAGGGGGTGAAATAGTACCTGAAACCATACGCTTACAAGCGGTCGGAGCCCTTTAGTGGGGTGACGGCGTGCCTTTTGCATAATGAGCCTACGAGTTACACTTCATTGGCAAGGTTAACCCTGTTTGACGGGGGGAGCCGCAGCGAAAGCGAGTCTGAACAGGGCGCACAGTCAGTGGAGGTAGACGCGAAACCTTGTGATCTACCCATGGCCAGGTTGAAGGTCCGGTAACACGGGCTGGAGGACCGAACCAGTAAACGTTGAAAAGTTTTTGGATGAGCTGTGGGTAGGGGTGAAAGGCCAATCAAACTGGGAAATAGCTCGTACTCCCCGAAATGCTTTTAGGAGCAGCGTCGGGCGAAATCTGACGGAGGTAGAGCTACCAATAGGACTAGGGGGAGTCAAATCCTACCAAATCCTGATGAACTCCGAATGCCGTCAGAGGTTCCCCGGCAGTGAGGGTATGGGTGCTAAGGTCCGTATCCAAAAGGGAAACAACCCAGACCATCAGCTAAGGTCCCCAAATGTATGCTAAGTTGAACTAAGGCGGTCCAGTTGCCGTGACAGCCAGGATGTTGGCTTGGAAGCAGCCATTCATTCAAAGAGTGCGTAACAGCTCACTGGTCGAGCGACAGGGCATCTATGATAATCGGGCATCAAGCATACTACCGAAGCTATGGACGCGTAGCAATACGCGTGGTAGGGGAGCATTCCAGGGGCGCCGAAGGTGATCTGTGAGGATTGCTGGAGCGCCTGGAAAAGCAAATGTAGGCATAAGTAACGAGAATGCGGGCGAGAAACCCGCACGCCGATAGACTAAGGTTTCCTGATCAACGCTAATCGGATCAGGGTTAGTCGGGGCCTAAGGCGAACCCGAAAGGGGTAGTCGATGGATAATCGGTTAATATTCCGATACTACCAGACTCAGTGATGGAGTGACGGAGCAGTGAAAGACCCGCGTACTGACGGAATAGTACGTTGAAGCCAGTAGGTACAGGCTGTGCAGGCAAATCCGCACGGCTTGCTGAAGGTGATAGTACCACAATGCTTCGGCAGCGTGGATAGTGGTCCTAATCATACTCCCAAGAAAAACTTCTAAACTTATGGGTCAGGTACCCGTACCGCAAACCGACACAGGTAGTCAAGGAGAGAATCCTAAGGCGCTCGAGTGATTCATGGCTAAGGAACTAGGCAAAATGGCCCTGTAACTTCGGGAGAAGGGGCGCCTATCCGCCAACTGGCGGAAGGCCGCAGTGAAAAGGCCCAGGCGACTGTTTAGCAAAAACACATGGCTTTGCAAAATCGAAAGATGATGTATAAGGCCTGACACCTGCCCGGTGCTGGAAGGTTAAGGGGGGGCGTTATCCGCCAACTGGCGGAGAAGCGCTGAACTGAAGCCCCAGTAAACGGCGGCCGTAACTATAACGGTCCTAAGGTAGCGAAATTCCTTGTCGGGTAAGTTCCGACCTGCACGAATGGTGTAACGATCTGGGTACTGTCTCAGCCATGAGCTCGGTGAAATTGTAGTAGCGGTGAAGATGCCGCTTACCCGCAACGGGACGGAAAGACCCCGTGAACCTTTACTACAACTTCACATTGACATTGGGTAAAGGATGTGTAGGATAGGTGGGAGACTATGAAGCGGCCTCGCCAGGGGTCGCGGAGTCAACCTTGAAATACCACCCTTCCTTTATCTAGTGCCTAATCCGTCAGCTGACGGAGACAGTGTGTGGTGGGTAGTTTGACTGGGGTGGTCGCCTCCAAAAAAGTAACGGAGGCTTCCAAAGGTACCCTCAGCACGTTTGGTAATCGTGCGCAGAGTGCAATAGCATAAGGGTGCTTGACTGTGAGGCCTACAAGCCGAGCAGGGACGAAAGTCGGGTATAGTGATCCGGTGGTTCCACATGGAAGGGCCATCGCTCAAAGGATAAAAGGTACTCCGGGGATAACAGGCTGATCGCTCCCAAGAGCTCATATCGACGGAGCGGTTTGGCACCTCGATGTCGGCTCGTCACATCCTGGGGCTGGAGAAGGTCCCAAGGGTTCGGCTGTTCGCCGATTAAAGTGGCACGCGAGCTGGGTTCAGAACGTCGTGAGACAGTTCGGTCCCTATCTGTTGTGGGCGTAGGAAGCTTGAGAGGACCTGACCTTAGTACGAGAGGACCGGGTTGGACGTACCGCTGGTGTACCGGTTGTGGTGCCAACTGCACCGCCGGGTAGCTACGTGCGGACGAGATAAGCGCTGAAAGCATCTAAGCACGAAACTCACCTCAAGATGAGGCTTCCATATAAGGGTCGTCATAGATCATGACGTCGATAGGCTGCAGGTGTAAAGATGGAGACATCAAAGCCGAGCAGTACTAATTACCCGTAAACTTTCCTTCGTAGAAACTTTGCGTATCACCCTTTTTTACTTGCTCCTTAAACTCTTTCACGATTGCCATGTCATTGTCATTCAAGGGTATTTACCCCCTTTAAATTATTAATGGTGACTATTGCGAGGGTGTCCACCTCTTCCCTTTCCGAACAGAGAAGTTAAGCCCCTCCGCGCTGATGGTACTGCGGTAAAACGTGGGAGAGTAAGTCGTCGCCAACCTTTTATTTATTGCCCCGCTTTCTTGCGGGGCTTTTTTTTAACCTTTTACCAATATAATTCCCTCCTGCATCTTTCCTTCAAGATCAAAATATGCTTAAAAATGAACATTTGATTGTTCGCTTTCTTAATGACAAATGACAGAATGATCCACAATTCCATGATCCTGGATCATCGGACTTATATAAGGTATACCCAAATTCATCCCACGAAGGATAAAAAGTAACCCGAGCACAACCATAAAGGCAGGAATCAATGTGGTGAGTTTTTTCCTCAATGAGAACGTGATGATTTTTCCGCCAAAAGCAATCGCCATTAACATTGGCAAGGTTCCAAGGCCAAATACAGCCATATAAGACGCCCCTTTAATAATACTTCCGCCAGTCAACGCTCCTGCAATTGCCAAATACACCAATCCGCAAGGTAAAAATCCATTCAGGATCCCAATGGCAAACTGGGACGAATAGGTTCGTCTTTTGAAAAGTATCCGCAATCGATTTTTCAGTGTTTGGATAAATCTGGTCGTATAGTGATCTAATCTGATTTGAAAAATTCCAAATCCTGGAAAAAAAACAAATAATAATATCAATATTCCCGAAATGATAGAAACTGAACGTTGGAATCCGGCAATAGACAATCCTTGTCCAATCAATCCAAAGAATAGTCCCAACAGTGCGTAAGTTAGAATCCTGCCAATATTGTAAATCAGTCTATTCAACAAAAAAACATTACGCTTCCCCCCAGATGGCAGCGCAAGGACAATGGGACCACACATTCCAGCACAGTGAACACTTCCAACCAAACCGATCATGAGCGCCGTTAATAACATTACTTCAGTATTAAATCCTTTTCAGTGTAATAAGACTTGCCATTAGATGTCCAATTCACCTTGACTTTCCACAATCCCCGGAGTAAATCCTGTGTACTTATATCCTGAATGCCTGTACCCACCTTAATGTTAACTTCATAATCCAAACGCGCGTCAGATGGTCGGAAAAAGGTAATCTTGCCCTCAAGATTATCATCATTAAATTCTGTTGGATATTTAAATTCCACCTGTTTCTGATTGTGTTTATACTGAATTTCCAATGGAATTTTGAGACTGGCATAATTTTTCATTTCATCAATTTTATGCTGATATGCAATCTCTTCCTTATAATAATCACGGGAGACCAAAAAAACATCCTGACTGAAGGTAAAAAATACCGCTCCTATTGTCAATACAACGAACAGCGAGTACAATAAGAAAATTCTCCAACCCCAATTCATTTCTTTAGCATAAAAGGTCCAATAAAATTTGTTTTTACTTCTTCTATTACCTTACCATCATCAATCAGTTGCACTACTAAAGGTGTTTTCATTTGATGAATACTACTTTTTGGTAATTCGATAAAAAAGACGCCATCTACGGAGCTACTGGCAGGTATCGTTAATGCCTCATCTCCTACCCTTTTTATTTCGGCATCATCATAACCTTCAACTTTTAATTGAAGATTGACATCTTTATATGTTTTATTGATAAACTGGATATTATACAAATTGCTGATTCTATTTCCCGGTTGTTGTTGATATAACTGTCCGGGTACCTTTAAAATTGTAGCTTCTACATCAGACCTGGTGGTCAACATAAAAACAATGGTCGAAATCAATAATATCAGCACCACAGAATATCCGAAAACCCTGCTGGTGAATATTTTATGATTTCCTTCTTTAATACCGCTATATGATGCATATTTAATAAGTCCCTTCGGTTTATTAATACGTTCCATCACATGGTCACAGGCATCCATGCAGGCTGTACAATTGACACATTCTAATTGTGTTCCATTTCGGATATCGATCCCTGTGGGACATACGTGAACACACATTTTACAATCGATACAATCTCCTTTGCGATCTTCATCCTTCTTCTTTTTCAATTTACTTCTTGGCTCACCCCGAATCCAGTCATAAATTACTGCCACAGAATTGTTGCCTAAAAAAACACCCTGCAACCTTCCATATGGACATATGGTAACACATACTTGCTCTCGCAACCAGGAAAAAACAAAATAAAACAATGCCGTGAAGACAACTAAGCCAATAAAACCTGTAATATGTTTGTCAGGAGGCTCACTAATTATTTGTTTAACTTCATTAATTCCAATCAGATATGCCATCACTGTATGGGAGATGAGCAAAGAAAAAATTATGAAAATAAGATGTTTAGAACCCTTCTTAAATATTTTTTCACTGGTCCATGGGCCATTGTCCAAGCGTCTTTGTTTATTGGCGTCTCCTTCAATCCAATATTCGATTTTTCTAAAAACCATTTCCATAAAAATGGTTTGAGGACAAGCCCACCCACACCATACTCTTCCATAAATCACTGTAAAAAGTACGATGAATATCACAAAAGCAATCATGCCCAGGGCCAGTATATGAAAGTCCTGCGGCCATAGCGTTACACCGAATAAAATGAATTTTCGCTCAAAGATATTAATCAGCATAAAAGGATGGCCATCAACCTGAATAAACGGTCCGCCAAAAAAAACCACGAGTAAAAATATGGCCAGCGCCACCCTTAGGCTATGATAATGTCCCTTAGGTTTTTTTGGGTAAACCCAAATCCTCTTTCCCGCTTCATCAACTGTTGAAATTGTGTTTCGGTATTCCTGATCAAATTGATATAAATCATCTATCTCTGCCATTAGCATCGAAACTTTATCTCATCACAATTTTTGCAGTATCCTGTGCGGCTGGTTTTTCCTGATTATGGTCAGTTGGTGGAGTATATAACTCACCTTGAGGTGGTTTTGGATTAGGTGGGTTAGACCCCTGCAAAGAAAGCACGTAGGTTGCTACGTCCCTGATGTCGGAAGGTGACAATTTATTTTGCCAGGAAATCATGCCTTTGGCCGGAACACCATATTTGATGGTATTAAACAGGTCTTTGATCGATCCGCCGTGCAGCCAATACTTATCGGTTAAATTTGGACCAATTTTACCCTCGGCGTGTTCTCCATGACACGTTACACAATTTGTCACAAAAATATCTTTGCCGTGTGCGATGTAATCCGGGTCCTCTTTAAATTCCACGTTGTTCTCATCAATATTATTTTCCGCCAGCTTCATTCTTTCTGCCTGAGCCACTTTAGCTTCAGCCATTTGATTTTCATACTCCTGTCCAGATAACGGAAATAGGTGAAAAACATGATATGCCGAGAAATAGACAAATCCCCAGGCAATACTGACGTAAAATAACCATTTCCACCAGGGCGGTAAATGATTGTCAAGCTCCCGTATACCATCATATTCGTGGTCCAGCAAGATTTCTTCTTCTTGCTCCACAGGGACAGATTCTGTGGCCCTGCTCATCAATTTTTTCCACCAGCTTTCCTTTTCTGCTTCTTCAGCAACCTCTGATTCTACTCCTTCTTTTGCCTTTTTATCTTCGAGGACAATCAATTTTAATATACTCACCAGATAAATGGCTACAATAAGAATAAGTATAGAAATCGCCAATACCAAGCCCAATACAACCAGCAATAATGCTTCTGTGTTATTCATCGCCGGTGATGTAGTTTCAGAAGCTGTGGTTTGAGAAAATACGTCACTGCTAATGCCAAGAAAAAGCAGGCTGAATAATATTTTTAATATATATCTGACGAATTGATTCTTCGTTAACATGATTTCAAGAATTTAAGATTGCGAATCCATTTTGTTTTTGGCCCCTTCCCCATCATCAAAAGGAAGATCTTTCATTTTATCGATGTGGTTCTTATCCACCGTAATTACCCAGACAAGAATACCCAGAAAGAACAGGAAAAAAATGGTCAGGGAAATGATCGGCCAAATATGCACATCCTGTATTCTTTCAAAATAATGTTTAAACATGGGAAATTCCTTTTATTGGTTCGATGATGTTACATTTTGATTTTGTGGTTGTTCCACTTGTATGTCGGTTCCAAGGCGTTCCAGATAAGCGATCAAAGCTATAATCTCAAGGTTCGGATCCGTTTCTATATTGGCATCCTGGGATTTTATCTTTTCCACCACCGTATTGGCCTGCTGTTCCGCATCTGCAACGGCCTGGTTTTCATATCCCTTTTCATAAGGCACACCCAGCGTTCTCATGGCATTAATTTTAGCTGGGATGTCCTCCTTATCGTAATAATTGTCATAAAGCCAGGGATATCTTGGCATTATGGAACCATCAGATGTACTGCGTGGATCATACATATGATTGTAGTGCCAAGACTCCGGATTTTTACCACCTTCTCGGTGCAGGTCCGGGCCAGTTCTTTTGGAACCCCATAAAAATGGATGATCATAAACAAATTCACCGGCTTTTGAATATTCTCCATATCTCACAGTCTCAGATCGGAATGGACGCACCATTTGTGAATGACAAACATTGCAGCCTTCTCTGATATAAATATCTCTTCCGGTTAGTTCCAGTGGAGTATATGGTTTTACACTGCTGATCGTTGGCACATTCGATTTTATCAAAAAAGTGGGTACCATTTCAATAATACCACCGATCAGGATAGCAACAAGGGAAAGAACGGTAAACAAAACGGGTTTCCTTTCCAATACCCTATGCCAGTAATCGCCACGAATAACTTTCTTTTCCAGGGCCGGCGCTTCTGCTTCCTCATTGGCAATAAATTTACCCTGAGCTGCCGTTTTTACAAGATTATAACACATCACAAGCACACCTGTCCAATACAATAACCCGCCAAAGGTGCGCAACATATACATGGGTATGATTTGGGTAACGGTTTCCAGGAAATTCGGATAGGCCAAGACACCTTCCGGAGTAAATTGTTTCCACATCAGACTTTGTACAAAGAAAGATGCGTATAATGGCAAGGCATAAAATATAATTCCCAGGGAACCAATCCAGAAGTGGAAGTTGGCCAATTTGGTGGAAAATATCTTTGTTCCCCACATTTTTGGAATAAGCCAATAGAGAATACCAAATGTTAGGAACCCGTTCCAGCCTAAACCACCGACATGGACGTGGGCAATGATATAGTCTGTGAAATGGGCCATGGCATTAAAATTCTTCAATGAAAGCATGGGGCCTTCGAATGTAGACATACCATAGGCAGTGACTGCAACCACCATAAATTTCAATACCGGATCTTCGCGCACTTTATCCCAGGCACCACGTAAGGTGAGTAAACCATTCAACATGCCACCCCAGGAAGGCGCAATCAGCATGATTGAAAATACCGTTCCCAGTGATTGTGCCCAATCCGGAAGCGCCGTATATAATAAGTGGTGTGGGCCTGCCCAGATATAAATGAAAATTAATGCCCAAAAGTGTATGATCGACAATTTGTAGGAATATACTGGTCTGTTGGCTGCTTTAGGCAAGAAATAATACATTAAACCCAGGTATGGTGTTGTCAGGAAGAACGCTACTGCATTATGACCATACCACCATTGTACCAATGCATCCTGCACGCCTGCATACCAGGAATAGCTCTTAAGAAAAGTAACTGGCAATTCAAAAGAATTGACCACATGCAGGACTGCTACCGTAACGAACGAAGCGATATAAAACCAGATCGCCACATACATGTGACGTTCCCGCCTCCGCAAAATGGTGCCGATCATATTGATACCAAATACTACCCAAATAATAGTTATCGCAATATCAATAGGCCATTCCAACTCTGCATATTCTTTGGAAGTGGTAAAACCCAGCGGGAGGGTTAAGACTGCAGAAACAATTATTAATTGCCATCCGTAAAAATGCACCCAACTCAACACATCACTAAACATACGGGTCTTCAAAAGGCGTTGCATGGAATAATAACAGCCGGCGAAGAACATATTTCCGACAAAGGCGAAAATCACCGCATTGGTGTGTAAGGGTCTGATACGACCAAAGCTATTCCACCCGGCATGAAGATCAACATTGCCGAAGACGAACAGATTTGGATAAAACATCAGGGTAGCCATAATAATTCCGACTAACATACCAATGGCACCCCACACCACTGTCGCAATAGCAAAATACTTTACTATTTTGTTGTCGTAGCTAAATTTCTCTAACTGCATGTCCTGTAAGATTTGTTTCAATAATTGTTGCCAGGTTTATGAACATAATATCCTGCTAATTTATTGTAAGCTCGATTTCAATTTTATGATTTAAATCACCTTTTCGAATATTTTTGTCTACACTGGTTTTTTTTAAAAATCTAATAAAAAATTGGTGTGTATTTAGTTATTCAATGAAAAAATAGAGAAAAATCATTTGTCCGGTTTGTCTTTTTGTTGTTTTTCCTTTGGATTTTCTTTGTCTTTCTTTCGTTCGTTATCGCCAAACAGGATCCTTACAGAAGGAGAATAAGTATCGTCAAACTGACCGCTCTTAACTGCCCAGATGAAAGCCACAAGAAAAATGACAGCAACAATAAGACTGAAAATAATCAACAAAACTATAACGGACATACTATAAAATTGCCTGAGTTTTGGCTTTTAAATTCGTCATGCCTGTGGCAAAAACTACCACTGAAATACTGCTTAACGGCATCAAAATAGCAGCAAACAACGGCGTTAATAATCCAGCCATGGCAAATCCGATTCCAACAATATTGTAAATGAACGATAAAATAAATGCCGATATGATAATGTTCCTTGAAATCCTGGAAAATTGAATGAATTTTGGAAGTAACTGAAATGTTCGGGCATCAAGAATAGCATCCGCTGCGGGTGTGAAAGCGGTGATGTCGTTGGTCAGTGCAATACCCACATCACTCTGTTGCAATGCGCCAGCATCATTCAAACCATCACCCACCATCAATACATGGAATCCCTGTTCCTGTAATTCTTGAATATAATTCAATTTATCCTGCGGTGACTGCTTAAAATGCATTACCGTATCTTCCGGAAAAAGACTGGATAAATTGCCTTTTTCTGATTCATTGTCCCCAGTCAATATGGATAGTTTAAATAACTTGCCAAAGCCATCTATTACCGTTTTCAATCCTTTTCTGTATTTATTCTTAATCACAAAACTCCCTTTCAGTTCATGATCGATCGAGACATAAACCTGTGTGGAGGTATCATAATGTTTTCCATTAAGATGTCCATTTAGTTTTAAAAATTGTTGACTACCTACTTTAACACAAAAGCCTTCTATAGTGGCCTCAATGCCGCTTCCTGGTATTTCACTATAATTTTCAACCTGGAGGTTAACACCCGGTGATTTCATGCTTTCCAAAATTCTGCGGCTTAAGGGATGGGTAGAATTACTAACCAATGCCACAATGAGATTCTTTTCCCGTTGATTCAACATTTTCCCTTCGTATGCCAATTCACTTTCCGGATTTTGAGTGATGGTCCCGGTTTTATCGAAAACAAGATGGGTGATCTTTAATAATTTCTCTATTACGTTTGTGTTTTTAATATAAAATCCATTTTTCCCAAAAATACGCATGGTAGCCCCCAGTGTAAATGGGCTGGCCAATGATAGTGCACATGGACATGCGACGATCAGCACTGCCGTCAGCGCATTCATCGCTCTTGAAAAATCATGTTTTAACCAATAAACAAAACTTAAAGCGGCCAACAGCAGCACCACTACAGTAAAATACTTGCTGATTTTATTCACAAAATTGACGAAACCGGTATCCTTTTCTTTGGAAAATACATCATTATTCCAGAGTTGGGTCAGATAACTTTGAGAAACAGATTTGACCACATTTAGGGTAATGGCCTCTCCTATTTGCCGGCCTCCCGCATATATCTGATCACCTTTTTGCTTTTGCACCGGTTCCGATTCTCCGGTGACAAAACTATAATCTATATGAGCATGATCACTCATTAAAATACTATCTGCCGGGATAATTTCAAGATTTCTGATCAGGACTTCATCTCCTGCAATAAGTTCGGAAACCAATACGCTCTTCCACAATTGGCCAATCTTTTTCTCGACCGCCAATGGAAAATAGGATCGGTAATCCCTTTCAAAAGACATGCCTTCGTAGGTAAAATTCTGAAACCACCGGCCGATCAAAAGAAAAAATACCAATCCGGCCAAAGAATCCAGATAACCGGGCCCACTGTGCAGCAGGATCTCATATAAACTACGCAGAAAAAGTACCGAAATTCCCAGAGAAATGGGGACATCAATATTTACATATCGTTGTTTAATGCCAGAGAGGGCTGATTTGAAATAATCTGAAGCGCTATAAAAAACAACCGGCAAGGCCAATAATAGATTGAGATAAGACAAAAACCGTCTTATAAATTCATCTGAAATACCTTCAAAGCCAAAATATTCCGGGAAGCTTAATAACATGATATTCCCAAAAGCAAATCCCGCTATGCCTATTTTCAGGTACAAACTTCTGTCAATGGATTTCTTTTGCTTTTGTTTTTGATTTTCAAGACTGATCAGCGGTTCATAGCCAATCGTAGTGAGCAATTCTGCCAGAGCACGTAAACTGATCTTCTCCGGATCAAAATCAACCTGGAATTCTTTTTTCACGAAATTGACCCGGCTCTGCAGTATGCCCTCCTGGATTTTATACAAATTTTCCAGCAACCAAATGCAAGAACTACAGTGAATTGAAGGCATATAAAATGTCCCTTTCGCCCGATTTTTATCATGAAAATCCAACAATGAACGAGCTACATCCGGATTGTCGAGATAGGCGTATTTATCCTTAAATTTTTTACGCTTAAGATTTATTCCCGGTGTCTTCTCAAGATCATAATAGGTACACAGACCATTGTCCTGAAGGATCTCAAAAACAGTTTTGCAGCCTAAACAACAAAAATCCTTGCCATCGTGAATAACATGCTCTTCGCGGCATGCATCTCCACAATGGTAGCAAGTAGCAATTTCCTTATCTTTAATTACGCGCGTGTCCAACATGCCCTGCCTTGTCAAATAATTTCGATGTAAAATTGGCTAAAAATCCATGAAAAAACCAATTACACCAGGATAACGAATCGGAGTTAGTCAAGGTGCGATTGTGGTATACGCTACTGTTTGGCAATCAACTCCTTGAATATTTTGGTCATATTAGGCTCTGCCGTGGCTGCTGCCGCCAGCACCTTTTCGATGGTTACCGGTTCTATTTTACCCTCAATGCCGAGGTCAGTAATGACCGAAATGGCAAAAACCGGCAAGGCCATATGCCGGGCGACAATACATTCCGGAACTGTCGACATACCGACCGCATCGGCACCAATAATCCTCAGAAATTTATATTCAGCAGGCGTTTCAAGGTTTGGCCCTGTTACACTGGCATACACCCCCGTATGCACCTTTATGTGTTGCAGTCTGGCAATTTCCAATGCCTGGGTGATCATCTCTTTGTCGTATGGCTCACTCATGTCCGGAAAACGCATTCCCAGATCATCCAAATTTGGTCCGCGCAACGGGTTGTCAGGATGTAAATTAATATGATCATTCATAATCATTAAATCACCAACCTCATGCGACGGATTTAATCCGCCGGATGCATTGGAAATAAATAACTTTTCAATGCCCAATACTTTCATCACCCGCACCGGAAAGGTAATTTGCCGGGCTGAGTAGCCCTCATAGTAATGAAATCGACCCTGCATTACCACAACGGGTTGCTCTTCGATCTGGCCAAAAATCAATTTCCCATGATGACTTTCCACTGTGGATACCGGAAAATGGGGAATGTCTTCATATTTAATGATCAAATCAATTTGCATCTCGCTGACCAATGCACCCAATCCTGTTCCCAAAATAATCCCAAACCGGGGACTTTGTTTGTGTTTGGAACGTATGAAGTTCACTGCTTCTAAAATTTCTTCCATTTGTGGCAAGTGTTTATATGAACTACTCAAAAAATTTAATGCGCTAAACTAAAAAATAATCACCGATGAAAAAGAAAACCAAGTCAGTAAAAGTATGGAACATATTTTTAACCAGTGTAAAAAGATTCTTGAAAAATGAATAAATCTGTCTATTTTCGTCCCAAGGAAATTGATATTTCTTTATAAATTTACCCGAACTAATACGAATCCTAAGAAATAGATAATGAAATTCATTGTATCATCGTCCTCTCTGCTAAAACAATTAAACCACATCAATGGTGTAGTCACTACCAATCCAGTAGTGCCCATCTTGGAAAACTTTTTGTTCGAAATTGAAGACGGAAAACTGACCATTACTGCCTCCGATCTGCAAACTTCAATGATCACTGAACTGGATGTAGAAGCCAAGGAAAACGGATCTATTGCTGTTCCTGCAAAAATTTTAATGGAGACACTGCGTAATTTACCCGAACAACCAGTCACTTTTTCCATGGACGAAAAGACATTTTCTATTGAAATAAGTTCTGACAATGGCCGCTACAAACTGGCTGGCGAAAATGCCATCGATTTTCCTAAAATACCGGAAGTATCCGATGGCGTCGCCGTAGATATTTCCAGCGATGCATTGGCCAGTGCCATTTCCAATACAATTTTCGCCACCAGCAACGATGAACTGCGACCTGCCATGACCGGTGTTTACATCAACCTGAGCGAAACGAATACTACGTTTGTTGCTACCGACGGCCACCGCCTGATCCGTTATCGACGAGTAGATGTTGCTTCTGATGCTGACCAAACCATAATAGTTCCAAGAAAAGCGCTGAATTTGTTAAAAACTACCTTGCCAAATGAAAACTCCAATGTGACCATTGAATTCAATCAGGCCAATGCCTATTTTCATTTTAACAACATCAAGATGATATGCCGCTTGATTGATGAACGATTTCCTGACTTTGAAAATGTGATTCCTCTTGATAACGAAAATCACATGACCATCAACAGAACCGAATTATTGAGTTCATTAAAGAGGATCTCTATTTATGCCAACAAATCCACCAATCAGGTACGATTGAAAATTACGGGCAGTGAACTTCAAATATCAGCCGAAGACCTTGATTTCTCCAATGAAGCCAACGAACGGTTGTCTTGCGAACATGAAGGTGACGATATTGAAATCGGGTTTAATGCGCGATTTCTTATAGAATTGTTACAGAATCTTGAAAGCAAAGAAGTGACCCTGATGTTGTCCGAACCGAATCGTGCCGGGCTGATTGTTCCCAAAGAGAAAAATGAAAATGAAGATATATTAATGCTGATTATGCCGGTAATGCTCAGCAACTATGTATAGCGGCATGTCAACCTTGCTTTAATACGGCCATTTCTTGCCTTGGTCTGCTTTGAAAAATATTTACGCAGCTACTTTTTACACCTGTTTTGGTAGGCAGGTTGACCAGAACTAAAATTACGGCGAATTACCGTACACCGCATAATAGACACGATACCAGTGGATTTCCAACAATCTTATTAACAGTAAACTGAAAAGTCTTTGGCTGCAGGACTTTCAATGAAATCTAGGTGATACGATGAATATTGGCCCCAAGATTGCGTAACCTGGTATCAATGTCCTGATAACCTCTGTCAATTTGTTCAACATTGAATATTTCACTAATACCTTGAGCGCTGAGTGCCGCAATCAGCAATGCCACACCCGCGCGAATATCTGGTGATGTCATTTTGATACCCCGTAATTGAAACTTCCGGTCAAGGCCAATGACAGTTGCCCGGTGCGGATCGCACAAAATAATTTGAGCACCCATGTCAATGAGTTTATCGACAAAAAACAGCCGGCTTTCAAACATCTTTTGGTGGATGAGTACGGTCCCCTTGGCCTGGGTGGCCACGACCAAAACCACACTGAGTATATCTGGCGTGAGACCAGGCCATATAGCATCAGAAATCGTCATGATCGAACCGTCAATAAATGACTCAACTTCAAAACTTTCCTGTTCCGGAATGAAAATATCATCTCCAATAAAATCCATATTTATGCCCAACCGTTTGAACGCATCGGGGATCATGCCCAGATGATCGATCCCTGCATTTTTTATGGTAATTTCAGATTGAGTCATGGCCGCCATACCAATAAAACTACCAACTTCAATCATATCGGGCAGCAAGGTATGTTCCGTACCGTGCAGACCATTGACTCCCTGAATATTCAGCAAATTCGATCCTACACCAGTAATCTTCGCGCCCATGCTGTTGAGCATCCGGCAAAGTTGTTGCACATATGGTTCACATGCTGCATTGTAGATGGTTGTTTTTCCTTTTGCCATTACTGCTGCCATGATAATATTGGCTGTTCCGGTCACCGAAGCTTCATCCAATAACATATAGCTACCTTCGAGATGGGTACCATCTACCTGATAAAAATTGTCCTGAAAATCGAATTCAAATTCGGCGCCAAGTTTCTGCAGACCTAAAAAATGAGTGTCAAGTCTTCTGCGACCAATTTTATCTCCACCGGGTTTGGGAATTGACGCCTTACCATACCGGGCCAGCAGAGGGCCAAGCATCATGATAGAACCCCTTAATGCAGCCGCTTTTTCAGTAAATTGTGTGGTTTTTAAAAAATCGAGATCAACGTGTTGTGCCCGGAACTGATAGGAATCGTTTGCCAACTTTTCGACAGACACATTCATTTCGGAAAGCAATTCGATCAGCAGGTTGACATCCCTGATGTCGGGAACATTGTGTATGGAAACCGGTTCATCGGTCAGCAATGTAGCACAAATTACCTCCAGCGCTTCATTCTTTGCTCCTTGTGGTGTAATGCTGCCTTTTAACGGATGGCCACCAACAATCCTAAAAGAAGCCATTAATTTCTTCTGCGGCGATTATTTTGGTTATTACTTCTTCTACTCTTGTTGTTGCTGGGCTTGTTCCTTCTTTCTTTGGTCAGGGTATCAAACAAATTATTCTCGCGGATCTTGTTAATATCATAATCAAGTTGATGTCCGGACAATTCCCGCATATTTTCCAGGATCGACTCATCATCGATGGTTTCTTTATTCCAGGTAATATAAAAGCTTTTCATCAATCTGCCCAAGTGAATGATCAATGATTCCTTTTCTTCAGGATCGGTAATGGTTTTAGCCTTCTCAACCAATAAAAGAATATTCCGGCCATAGTGCTTGTATTTGATCTCACTGGCTTTGTATTTTAATCGATCCGGCTTACGCTTCAGCATTTCCGGCTCAGGTTTAGGAAAGGGGCTGTCAATATCGAGGTCGAAATTGGCCATAATAAAAAGATCATCCCAGAGTTTTTGGTTGGTTTCCTGGGTTTCTTTGATGGCAGGATTTATTTGTTTCATTAATTCGATAAGGGTCCCAGCGTACCAATTTCTTTTTTCCCGGTCCTCCACTGTTTTTATAAATTCAACGAGCTTTTGGATATTCCGGCCGTATTCCTTTAGAATGAGATTAGGCCTGATGGTGTTGTATTCATTCATTATTTTCTCTCCGATTTTCTTTCTAATAATCTGAAAATGAGGTTCAAACTTCTCCTGGATTGATTATATCAATTGTGTATTTTCAGTTTGGCAAAGCTAAGCAATAATGTCTTTTCTCCAAAATTATCAAACATAACCTTGGCTTTCCTGTTGGCTCCATCCAATTCCATTCTTACCACTTTACCAAATCCAAATTTAGGATGTTCCACCTTCATTCCCTCGGCTAGATTGCTGGTGTCACTGGGTTGAAAATCCGGAGAGGGTTTATGACCATAGTGGTAATTTGATGATTTTTTGGGCTGATTGTTAATTCCCGAAATCAATGATTTTGCATAGTGCGAAGATTGCATAATGGGCTCCTTCGCGCTGTATTTCCTGTTGACATAAATGAAACCCGGATCTACTTCTTCTAAAAACCGACTGGGTTCGCAACTTTTGAGCCGGCCAAAGCGGTATCGGGTATTGGCATAACTGAAAAATAATTTGCTTTTAGCCCTGGTAATAGCTACATAAAACAGTCGCCGTTCTTCCTCAAGGTCGGCACTGCTGTTGAGCATAAGCTGAGACGGAAACAGATCCTCCTCCATACCGACAATATACACCACTTTAAACTCCAGACCCTTTGCCATATGGATGGTCATGAGCGTCACTTTTTCCTCGCTATCATCCTCGTCTTCTTCAATGCTGGTAATCAAAGCCACTTCTTGCAAAAAGGCCCCCAATGATTTTTCTTTATTGTCCGGGTTATCCACAAATTCCTTGATGGCATTTAATAATTCCTGTACATTTTCGTATCGGTTCAGCCCTTCGACAGTCTTGTCTTCATAGAGTTCTCTCAACAAACCGGAATGTTTGGCCACATAACTGGCTGCTTCATAAGCATCCTTTTGTTTAATAATGATCAGGAAACTTTTTATCAACGTTGCAAAATCATCCAACGCATTTGCTGCCCTGCCCGGTAAATAGCGATGGATATCTGAGATTACCTCCCATAATGTAACCTGATTTTCATTGGACAACACGATGAGTTTATCGATGGTTCCCGGACCAATTCCCCTTTTGGGCAAGTTGATTATTCTCCGCAAAGCCTGCTCATCATTTTGATTGAGAATGAATCTTAAATAAGATAAAATATCTTTGATTTCCCTGCGCTGATAAAATGAAAGACCGCCAATGATTTTATATTTTATATTGAGTCTCCGCAAAGACTCTTCCATGGCCCTTGACTGACTATTTGTGCGGTAGAGGATGGCAAAATCACTGTTTTTGTATTGATGACTTACTTTTTCTTCAAAAATTGACGACGCCACCAATTTTCCTTCCTCATTATCCGAATTGGATTTGATCAATTCAATTAAATCACCATCATCATTGGCTGTCCAGACATTTTTTTTGAGCTGGGCTTTATTTTTAATAATGACTGAGTTGGCCGCATTCACGATGACCTTGGTAGAACGGTAATTTTGTTCCAGCTTGATCACTTTCAGGTCCGGATAATCATTTTCGAAATTCAGTATATTTTTTATATCCGCACCTCTGAAGGCATAAATGCTCTGGGCATCATCGCCCACGACACAGATGTTTTGGTGGACGGCTGCCAGTTTTTTGGTAATGAGATATTGCGAAAGGTTGGTGTCCTGAAATTCATCAACTAAAATGTATTTGAAACGATGCTGGTATTTGTTCAGGACATCGGGATGGTCCCGGAACAACACATTGGTGTTGAATAGTAGATCGTCAAAGTCCATGGCCGAAGCTTTGAAGCACCTTTCTACATAGATTTTATAAATCCTTCCCATTTCCGGTTTCATGGCACTTTCATCATCGGCCTTAAAAATGGGATTGTTGATATACTCCTGCCAGGAAATTAATCTGTTTTTTGCCCCCGAAATCCTGTTTAACACAGTACTTGGTTTATACACCTTGTCGTCGAGTCCGAGTTCCTTTACGATGGTTTTCAGCAGGGATTTGGAATCGTCGGTATCGTAAATGGAAAAATTGCTGGGAAAACCAAGTTTTTCTGATTCAAACCTCAGAATTCTTGCAAAAATGGAATGAAAGGTACCCATCCAAATATTACGCGCCTCCGTACCCACCACTTGTTCTATACGGCGTCGCATTTCGCCGGCTGCTTTATTGGTAAATGTTAATGAAAGAATACTGAAAGGATCTACATTGTTATATTCGATGAGGTGCGCAATGCGGAAAGTCAGTACCCTTGTTTTACCTGAACCAGCCCCGGCGATGACGATACATGGCCCTTCGGTGTTTATTACTGCTTCACGTTGTGGTGCATTCAGACTTGCTAAATAATCCATTCCCATAATTCTATCGTCCTGCAATTTACAAATTAAGCGTTAATAGGTTCGAGAATAAAATTTAAAAGAAGATATTTTTTTCTGTCATGATTCACGTTAATTTTTAAAGGAACAATAATTTATTACATATATATGTTTATTGGTTTTAAGTGATAAAGATTAAATTCTGAGTTTATCATCTTTGAGTTTTTATGTATCATCATCTCCGGAGGTATCTATTAGCTGCACAAATTCATTTGATTTATCTTCGGCCCGGAATAAAGATTTTATGATTGTAATTGACAAAACCATCATTTCTGACGACATCGCTGATAATTATTTTGTATGTGACCTGGAAAAATGTAAAGGAGGTTGCTGTGTGGAAGGTGATTTAGGCGCACCTTTGGAAACTGATGAGCTGTCAACGCTGGAAGATATCTATGACAAAGTCGAACCCTTTTTGACTGAAGCCGGGAAAAAATCCATAAAAGAACAGGGCAAATATGTACATGATGAAGAAGGCGATTATTCCACACCCACGGTTAATGGCAAAGAATGCGCCTATGCCATTTATGATGAAAGAGGAATATTGAAATGTGGCATAGAAAAAGCATTTGAAGCCGGTAAAACTTCGTTTAGAAAACCGATCTCCTGCCATCTTTATCCAATCCGGGCTACAAAATATGATTCCTACGAAGCCCTCAATTACGATCGCTGGGAAATTTGCATGCCAGCCTGTATCTTGGGAAGAAAATTAAAATTACCACTCTATAAATTCCTAAAAGAAGCTTTGGTTAGAAAATATGGTAAGACCTGGTACAATAAACTTTGTGCCTTCATAAAAAAACAAGATCAGGCGGCAGTGAATAAATAGAGGGTAAAAAATTGATTATGCGCATATTTGCAGGCTTCTGGGTTTTTGTCTTTTTGCTCTTTGCGCTGGTCCAGTACAATGACCCTGACGCTTTGTGGTGGATTGGAATATACCTTTATGCTGCTGTTATTTCGGCCTTGGCTTTTCGCAAACACTACTACCCCCGGTTATTAATTATTTCTGCTCTTTTATATCTGGCTTATGCCATTTATTTGTTTCCGCCCTCTTTCACTACCTGGATACACGCTGAAGAAGAAGCCCACTCCATTCATATGAAATTGCCTATGATTGAAGAGGCCAGAGAATCTTTTGGTGTATTGATATGTGTGGGTGTTTTTGCTGTCTATTGGATTTTTAACCAATATTTTAAAAAATAATTCCTTTATCTTTATGGTTGCTATTGTTGTATAGTGACATTGCTTCATTAGAAAATCATAAAATCAATAACATTTTTTTGTGAAATCGATTTAATTCAAGGAAGCTGGTTTTTTGACAATATTTTTATCCGATGACCAAATACAAAACAAGGGAAGAAATTGAATTGATGAGGGAAAGCGCAGTGTTGGTTTCCAAAACGCTGGGAATGCTAGCCAAGGAAATCAAACCGGGTGTTACCACGTTGTACCTCGACAAACTCGCCGAAGATTTTATCCGTGATCATCAGGCATTGCCCGGGTTCAAGGGATTGTACGATTTCCCCAATACCTTATGCACTTCAGTCAATGAGCAAGTAGTTCATGGCATCCCCAATCAAAAACCCCTGAAAGATGGCGATATTGTTTCGATCGACTGTGGTGTTTTTAAAAATGGTTTTTATGGCGATCATGCCTATACTTTCACGGTTGGTGAAGTAGACGATGAAATATTAAAATTATTAAAAATTACCAGGGAGAGTCTGTTGCTCGGTATTGCCCAGGCGACCGCCGGCAATCGGATTGGTGATATCAGTTTTGCCATTCAACGACATACCGAAAAAGAAGGCTATGGCGTAGTGAGGGAATTGGTGGGACATGGCCTCGGGCATGAAATGCACGAGTCCCCGGAAGTTCCCAATTATGGTAAAAGAGGTCGTGGCCCACTATTAAAAAATGGACTGGTCCTGGCCATTGAACCCATGATCAATCTAGGCACGCGAAAAGTGAAACAGCTCAGCGATGGCTGGACGATTGTCACTGCCGATGGCAGGCCTTCGGCCCATTTTGAACATGATGTCGCCATTGTCGATGGCAAACCTGAAATTTTATCCACCTTTGATTACATTGAAGAAGCACTGGTAGCAGTGCACCACTGATAAATTTTTTACTTTGAATTTTTGCAGCAACTGCGGAAGTGCCGATATCGTGTTCACCGTTCCCAAAGGGGATAATCACAAGCGATTTGTTTGCAGGAATTGTGGTCGCATTTTTTATGAAAATCCCAGAGTGATCGTCGGCTGTTTAGCCCGGCATCACGATAGCATCTTAATGTGTAAACGGGCCATCGAACCGCAAGCGGGATTATGGAATCTCCCTGCGGGATTTCTGGAGAATGGAGAAAAAGCCGAGGATGGCGCTGCAAGGGAAACACTCGAAGAATCGGGAGCAAAAGTTGAAATTGTTAGGCTGCATGCTGTTTTCAGTTTGCCGATAGTCAATCAGGTGTATCTTCATTTCTTAGCTGAAATCAACAATATTCAGGAGCTGCATCCAACAAAAGAAAGTCTTGAAGTACAATTGTTTGCTCCGGATAAAATTCCCTGGAATAATATCGCCTTTCAGTCGACGACCTTCGCGCTCAAAAAGTATCTCGAAAATCCAGCGGATTTTCAGGGTGTACACATCGGCAGCTTAAATAAAAAAGAAAAATGGACAGTATAATGTGGTCATTTAACCAGTTTTACTCCATTCCTTTGCATTAAAAGCATTCCTCCGTCTATGCTGCAAACATCACCAAAGCCGTCGCTAACCATGATCTCAGCAGCCTTTGCACTTCGTTTACCAGATTTGCAATACACATAATATTTGGCGCTTTTATCCAACTGTTCAATTTCATCTTTGAAATCGGGTTTGAGCACATCGATATTTACCGCATTTTTTAAGTGTCCCGATTTGTATTCTGCAGTAGTGCGTACATCCAGAATTTTTGCTTTCTTTAGCTTAACTTTTTCAAATTCCTGATAGGTGATGTGACAAAATTCTGAATCACTTCTGCTGAATAATCTGGCCGCGGCGAAAATCATCACCAAAGGCACAATTAGTAACAATAATTTTTTCATGGCAATACTTTTACATCGATGATATAATTAGTGAGGTAACTTTTCTTTCAATAAACCATAGATCCAGGCTCCCAAAATGGCAAAAATCAAAGTGACAATAAACACCCCATAGCCATTTCCGATCAGTGCAAATATCGGCCCGGGGCACGCACCTGTAAGCGCCCAACCCAACCCAAAAATAATCCCTCCCGATAGTAAGCCCTGATGATATACCTTGACAGGAAATACAACTGCTTCACCTTTAACAGTTTTTAATGAAAATTTTTTGATGATCATGATAGAAATGGCTCCAACCAAAATGGCCGATAAAATAATGCCATACATATAAAACGATTGAAACCTGAACATTTCCTGAATGCGAAACCATGAAATCACCTCGGATTTGGACAGTACAAATCCCAAATAAACACCGAAAATAAGAAATTTAATTTGTTTCATGAGTTTCTCTTAATGCATAAAAACGGGTAGTATCAAATGTGTCATGACTAAACCGCCGATAAAAAAACCAATCGTGGCCAGCAATGAGGACCACTGTAAGTTAGCCAGCCCGGTGATAGAATGACCTGAAGTACAGCCATTGGCATATCGTGTTCCGAAACCCACGAAAAATCCGCCGACCATCACGAACAATACACCCTGGGCTGTAAACAAATTTTTCCAATTGAAAATATCCGTTGGCAGATAGTGAGAAAAATCTGATACCCCCAAAGCACTGAGTTGCTCTACTGTTTGCGCACTTATATCAACTTTCTCTACCGGTATAAATAATTGATGGGCCAAAAAGCCGCCAATAACAATACCCGATATAAAAAATAAATTCCACGCCTCCTGTTTCCAGTTATAATTAAAATATTCAATGTTTCCAGGGAAACAGGCTGCGCATATGTGTCGGAGAGAGGATGAAATACCGAATGATTTATTTCCGAAAATCAGCAATATCGGTACCATTAATCCGATCAAAGGCCCGGAAATATACCAAGGCCATGGTTTGCTCAACAATTCATACATGGTAAGCTGCTCATTTTGATTCAACTCGCAAGATTAATGCAAATTTTCGCAATACAAAGTTAAGAATGTGTTTCTTAAAAGACAAAGACACGGAAATCCAATTGGAGGTCGTGTCTTTGTCTTTGCCGCAGCCTATCTGGAGGCATTTACTCTATAGCACCAGTCCATCCCATCATGCCCATCCTGACATTGTAAACTTTTTTGAATCCCATATGGACCATTTGGCTGCTGGCAGTTCTGCTTCTGTTGCCGCTCGCGCAATACACATAGTATTCCCGGTCCTTATCAAGTTGATTGAGCTTAGATACAAATGCCGGGCTCATCAAATTAATATTTAATGAGTTTGGAATATGTCCACTGGCGTGTTCTCCCTCTGTTCGTACATCTACCAACTGCACATTTGTTGCTCCTTTATCAAGGATCTGTTCCAGTTCACCACAATCAACAGTTTGGTAAGCTTCTTCTGTTCTTGTAAAAAAGTCCCTAAATGCATTCATAATTTGTAAATAATAAATTTTTGCTGCTGTAAGCAGCGGTTAATTAATTGGTTAATTATAATATCTATGCTGATTTCAAAGACGCTAATTTCTCATTTCTGATCTGGGTGGGACATTTGCCCACAACAACCGGTATGTTTTCTATTTCTTTCATGGCATCGAAACCACCACGAATATTTACCACCTGTTTAAATCCATTGGCCAGCAATATCGAAGATGCAATCATCGATCGATATCCACCTGCACAGTGCACGAGATATTTCTTGTTTTTGTCCAGCGCATCCAAACTATTTTTCAGATCAATGAGCGATATATTGACAGCATTTTCCACATGCGCACTTCCTGTTTCGCTACTTCTTCGTACATCAAGTATTTCATATCCTTGTTCCGCAAATTCCATGGTTTCTTCAGGGTCAATGGAATTCACTTTTTGTAAAGCTTTATCCGATTCGGCCCAAGAATCGATACCACCTTTGAGATAGCCGACTACATTTTCAAACCCAACCCGGGCAAGCCTCAACACTGACTCCTCTTCCTTGCCTTCCTCTGTAATTAATACCAAAGGTTGATCTATTTCCACCAATGATCCAACCCAAACAGCATATTGACCATCAAGGCTGATGTTGAGAGAATATCGTATAGAAGCCTTTTCATAATCATCGGGTTCGCGGGTATCAAGAATCAATGCACCCCTGTTTATGGCATTTTCAAATTCTTCGAGGCTCAAAGGTCTGAGGTTTCTTTGTATGATCTCGTCGATGTTGCTATAACCGACACGATTTATCCTGGCATTTTCAGGAAAATATTTTGGCGGATCTGCCAGTCCATCCGTGACAACATTGACAAATTCTTCTCTGCTCATTGGCTGCAGGGCATAATTCAATTTTCTTTGCTGCCCTATTGTAGACACCGTTTCCTTACTCATATTCTTGCCGCACTGTGAGCCGGCCCCATGACCAGGATAAACAATAACTTCATCTTTTAAAGGAAGTATCTTCTTGTACAATGAATCATAAAGCATTCCTGCCAGATCTTCTTTGGTCAATTCACTCTTTATGGCAAGGTCAGGCCTTCCTACATCGCCAATAAATAAAGTATCTCCCGTGAAAATAGCATGATCCTTTCCATTTTCATCGATAAGCAGATAGGTTGAGGATTCCATGGTATGCCCTGGAGTGTGGAGCATTTTAATTTCAACATCACCAAGTTGAAATGTCTCGCCATCCTCACCAATATAACTGGCATATCCGGGACTGGCCGTAGGACCAAAAATAAGCGTCGCCCCTGTTTTTCTGGCCAAATCGAGATGTCCGGAAACAAAATCAGCATGGAAATGCGTTTCAAACACATATTTGATTTTAGCTTTTCTTTTGTCGGCTAACGCCAAATATGGCTCTGTTTCACGCATCGGGTCAATTACCGCAGCTTCTCCATTTGATTCGATATAGTATGCTGCTTCAGCTAAACAGCCGGTGTAAAGTTGTTCTA
Organism: uncultured Cytophagales bacterium; assembly: GCA_963711495.1. Classification (GTDB taxonomy): domain Bacteria; phylum Bacteroidota; class Bacteroidia; order Cytophagales; family Cyclobacteriaceae; genus CAVQEK01. The sequence continues at coordinate 1,410,490 of CAVQEK010000004.1, read as the reverse complement.
CGTACATATTTTTGGTTTATTGATTTCAGGATAATCAATATATGATCATTTCTTCATTTATCAAACTAAATTTTTTTAAATTAGTTCACACTTGTTCATACAATTTATGACTGTGATCACCTCGTTGAGTTTTAGAAAATAATAAATATTTTTCCCTTCTCTGATGCTCCCAAGTATCCCGGAAAGCTTCATATTTGATAAATGGTGAGAGGTAAGCGATTGTTCAGAATTCAGCAATTCGCATATTTCATTAACACATAATTTTTCATTGTTGACCAATAAACTGATGACGCTTATCCGAAGTGGATGAGCAATCGTTTTGAGTATAAAGGCCACTCTTTCCAGCTTCTCGGGATCGAGATTGTCAATCAAATCCCGCTGTGTAATGTTCATGTTATCCACTTTCATCTGAAGTTCCTCGCTAATCCGATTTTAATTTATACGCAAACATATGAACATATGTTCAGATATAAAAGAAAATTTGTGGAATTCTTTTCCACCCATTAATAAAATTATAATAAAGACTGATTACGTGAGTTTTTTAGCTGACATCTCTCTATCAGCAATTTTTGATTTTAGAATAAAACATTTTTCAACCTTTTAATCAACACCATCCAATTCATTGCATGAGAAAGGGACGGAATCACTGACAATTTTGAATGTTGTCAATAAAGGGCGTTCCACGCAGAAAAAATTCTGCAATTATCCAGACAAATCGAAAACACCTTTAACAATGTCCAAGAATTTTCACTCTTCCGGATATGGTTAATATTTGTTAAAAAAATTGTTTGAAATATACTTTTCAGCCCTTTCAACGTATATGTATCTCAGGGTTGATAATACTGCCAGTTCAGTTTACTTTCTGTTTTCATAAGTTGCAAACATTGCTAAAAGACAACAGTTAAATTGAAAAATACTGAAATAAATCATCCGATGTCGATTGATAATATGAAGATAGGTAAATGCTATTTTATGCGAAATTATGGGGAAACGACCAGCTTCACTGTGCTGGAAGCATTAGAAAATGATTTTCGTATTAAGGATTTGTTGTCCCTTGAATTGTACAAATTCAGTGATTTGATAAGATATGGACAGGGCCCCGATTTTGACCTTTACGAATTAGATTGCTAATGTCAATATCCTGCTGCCTGACCATCTTTTCTGGCTTCTGAAGCGCCATGGTAAACCTTATTCTTATCATCCCACATTATGGCCTGATAACCACCATAGATGCCGGTGGCAAAACCAATGTGATGTCCCATTTTCATGAGATCTCGAATCACACCATAGTCAAAACCGCTTTCCAGATTGACCACGCCTCCATCAGTCATCACCTCGCCGGTTGGTTGCGATGAACCCGAATGATTAATACGGGGCGCGTCACCCGCTTCCTGAAGATTCATTCCGAAATCGATCATATTCACCAGTATTTGCACATGACCTTGTGGTTGCATAGATCCACCCATTACACCAAAACTCATGAATGGTTTGTCATTTCTTGTGACAAAGGCGGGTATAATGGTGTGAAATGGACGCTTACCCGGCTCGAATACATTGTTTTGCCCCTCTTTCAAGGAGAATAATGCCCCGCGATCCTGTAATACAAAGCCAAGGCTGTCAGGGCACATGCCTGAGCCCATTCCCAAATAGTTGCTTTGGATTAGCGACACCATATTCCCGTACTGGTCTGCTGTGGTGAGGTAAATGGTTTCGCCCTGCGCAAAGTCACCTGCCGGATAAGAATTGGATGCTCTTTCCGGATCGATTAGTTTTCTTCGCTTAGCCGCGTATTCTTTGGAAATTAATTGCTGGATTGGAATTTTTACAAAATCAGGATCGGCGTAAAATTTTGCCCGGTCTTCATATGACAGTTTCTTGGCCTCAACAAATAAGTGCATGTATTCCGTGCTGCCAAATCCCATGCTGGCCAGATCATAGCCTTCCAGGATATTTAAAATCTGCAGTGCGGCAATGCCCTGGCCATTGGGCGGCAGTTCCCAAACATCATACCCCCGGTAATTGGTTGAAACAGGATCTACCCATTCGGAATGATGTGATGCAAGGTCTTGGTAGGAAAGGAATCCACCCTGCGTTTTCATGTAATCCGCAATCTTATGGGCAATTGTACCCTTATAAAACGCGTCCCTACCACTATCGGCTATGGTTTCCAGTGTATTTGCGAGAAAGGGATTTTTGAATATTTCACCTTTCGCAGGTACGCGCCCATCGGGCATATAGGTCTCTTTGATTCCTGGATATTTGGCCAATATTTGTACATTTCTCTTCAGATAGTAAGCGATAATATCTGTTAATGGGAAGCCTTCGCGGGCATATTGAATTGTTGGTGCCAAAACATCCCTCATATCCAGTTTACCAAATTTTTGATGAAGTTCAAACCACCCATCCACACAACCGGGAACCGACACTGGCAAAGGCCCAAATTCAGGTATATATTCGTATCCGCTCTTTTTAAAATAATCCAGCGTTAAAGATTTGGGGGACCGGCCACTGGCATTTAGACCATATAGCTGCTGTGTCTTAGCGTCCCACACTATTGCAAAGAGATCACCGCCAACACCGCTACTGATTGGCTCCATGAGACCGAGGCATGCATCTGCTGCAATGGCGGCATCAACAGCCGTCCCGCCTTTTTTTAGAATATCAATGGCTATCTGCGTTGCCAGAGGATGGCTTGTAGCAGCCATACCATGTTTAGCAATGATTTCTGATCGTGTCGCGAAAGTACGACCAACAATACGATCCTGCGCCCAGGCGCCATAACTCAATGATAAAATTAAAATCAGGTGTAATGTCTTCATCATGACGCTAAGATTTTAATGAACAATCGATTTTAACAACCAATCAAATACAAACTACTTTTTTTGTTAAATCGGCTTATACCTGGTTGGTTTTAAAAAGAAACATATTAGTAAAATCCCTAAAATATTGCTATCTAAATGAGTCAAATTCTTTAGTTCAATCGATATAAAATGAAAAATGTGGTCATTATCGGTAATGGTATTTCGGGAATTACGGCAGCTCGTCATATCCGGAAAATGAGTGATCTCAAAATCACGGTGATTTCCAGTGAAACCGATCAATTTTTCTCCCGCACAGCACTGATGTACATCTACATGGGTCACATGAAATATGAGCATACCAAGCCGTATGAAGATTGGTTTTGGAGTAAAAACAAAATCGACCTTTTGCGGGATTATGTGACAGAAATTGACGCGTACCATAAGAGTTTATTACTAAGAAGTGGGCAAAAGCTGAGTTACGATACGCTGATCCTGGCTGTAGGATCAAAACCCAATAAGTTTGGCTGGCCCGGCCAGGACCTGCAGGGAGTACAGGGGCTCTATTCATACCAGGACCTTCAAAACATGGAAAATGCCACTCGTGATATTTCGCGGGCTGTAATTGTTGGGGGTGGATTAATCGGCATCGAAATGGCCGAAATGCTGCTCAGAAGAAATATCCAGGTTACTTTCCTCGTCCGTGAAGAAAGTTTCTGGAACAATGTACTTCCAATCGAAGAATCAGCAATAGTGAATCGGATCATTCGCAAGCATGACATCGACTTAAAACTAAACACGAAACTCAAAGAAATTATTCCGGACGAATCGGGAAGGGCTAAGGCAGTCATGACCAGTACAGATGAAAGAATAGATTGCAGTTTTGTCGGGCTGACAGCCGGTGTCCAACCAAATATTGATTTCCTCAAAAAATCAACCATAGATACCGATCAGGGAATTTTGATTAATGAATATTTTGAAACCAATATTCCGGACGTTTATGCTATTGGAGATTGTGCCCAGTTCCGAAAACCACTGCCCAACCGGAAGGTCATCGAACAAATCTGGTATACCGGAAGGATCCATGGCGAAACGGTGGCGCAAACCATTTGTGGAAAGCGGACTCCCTATCGGCCAAGTCCCTGGTTTAATTCTGCAAAATTCTTTGATGTTGAATACCAGGTATATGGCCAGGTTCATAATATCGGGCAAGACGATGAAGAACACATTTACTGGGAACATCCTTCCGGGGAAAAATCTGTTCGGTTGGTTTATGGAAAAAAGGACCAAAAATTACGCGGGATCAACCTGATGGGTGTGCGCTATCGACATGCGTTGTGTGATTTCTGGATAAAACAAGGCGTCGAGATCTCTACCGTTCTTAAAAATCTTAACAAAGCCAATTTCGATCCGGAATTCTTTAAGCAATATGAAGATGACATCCTGAAATTATATAATGCCAAAAATCCCAGGAACTGTGTGAAATCTGCAAGCAGCCGTGGTGTTCTTACCAAATTGTTCAACTAACAGAAGATGAAATTATGAACAAAATGCAAAGAATATTCGGTACATCTTTTTTTGTTATCGGTCTCTTCCTCTTCATCATCAGCCTGACACTAAGCAACTATCAACTCACGTCGCAAATTATTGATCAACAAGGAAGTGGAGGAAAATTTGATATACTCCATCAGACTGCTTCATCAATCCTGGATAAGCGTTATTCATCCAACATTAATTTTATTAGTAATCTTCGTCAGGCATTCAGAAATGCCAATCAAGTAGTCCGGGAAAAATATGGCATTTCCACCAATGTCGTCGAACAGATCATAGCAAAGGCCCCGGAAAAAGGCGCATTCGAGTTTCACCAGCAGTGGATCAAGGATGTCATTTCAGGAAAGGGAGAAGTAATTGAATTCCAGCAGAAAAATCTAATGGACTACACCAGTTGGATGGAAGGTAAAAAGTTTGGATCCAAACAAGACTTGCAGTCACAATTTCAAAAAACCGTAAATGATATCAACAATAATATCCAAAATCAGTTGGGTTTTGATAACTACTCGATAGATAATTTAACTTTCGAAATTACAAAAGAAGCCAGTCTCGGCTTTTTGCCCAATAATGCATTGATGTGGTTCTTCCTCAGTTTTGGTTTGATGTCTCTGGGTGGAATTTTATTTTTTCTGGGTTTATACCACGGCAAACACCCCGGCATAAAGAATGATCACGTTTATCATAAATCGATATCCGCCAGGGGTTGGCTCGGGATCGCCACTGGATTTCTGCTGATATCATTTTATATAATTTTATACTTTTGGCCAGAATACCTCACCAATTGGGTGATTCTGGTTGATCCTTTAAGTGAATGGTTGAAAAACCAGCCGGCAAGCCAATGGTTTTTATATGGTTTTTTATATTCTTTGGCTGTCTTGGTCATGGGAGTAAAAATGATCATGAAATACCGTCACAGCCGGTATCATATCATCAGGACTTGCTCCGTCATCTTTTTTCAGTTGGCACTAGCGTTCATCATTCCGGAGATCCTGGTTTCTCTTCACAAGCCAGGTTATGACTTTAAAAATATCTGGCCCTTAGATTACGATTTTTTTTACAGTTATAATTTAAATGAACTGATCTCAAGTGGCGCATTGGGTTGGTTTATGCTCATTTGGGGCATTGCACTCATTATTATTGCCGTGCCGGTTTTCACCTATTTTCTGGGAAAAAGATGGTATTGTTCATGGGTCTGTGGCTGCGGTGGCTTGGCGGAAACTGCCGGAGACCCTTTTCGACAACTTTCTGATAAATCATTGAAGGCCTGGCGCATCGAACGCTGGTTGATCCATTCCATATTAGTCTTCGCCGTCATCAACACGGCTGGGGTTCTATATACTTATTTTTCAGGCAGTTATTCACTATTTGGCATCTCCACGGAGACCATCAAATCGAGTTATGGATTCCTGATCAGTTCAATCTTTTCCGGTGTTGTAGGCGTTGGATTTTACCCGTTAATGGGGAACAGGGTGTGGTGCCGTTTCGGTTGTCCCCTGGCGGCGTATCTCGGTATTATCCAACGGTTCAAATCCCGATTCAGGATCACAACCAATGGCGGGCAATGCATCTCTTGTGGTAATTGCTCTGCGTATTGTGAAATGGGCATCGATGTGCGTTGGTATGCACAGCGTGGTCAGAATATCGTACGATCGTCATGCGTAGGTTGTGGTGTGTGTGCTTCCGTATGCCCAAGAGGAGTCTTGCGATTGGAGAACGGAACTGAAAAAGGCAGGATAAATGGACCTTATTTGGTCGGCAATGAAAATTTAAAGATGCCGGAAATTATAAATAGTGTTCCGGAAAATTGAATTCTCTTCTAAATCACTGAATAACCAAATCTTCTTTCTGATACTGGAACATCCAGTCAAAGATGTTCATGTCAAACGGATCATATTGGTCACTTTCCCTTCCCATTCCTGAACCATCATAGGTCATGGCCCAACTGTTGTGATCAACGCCTGGATAAATAGTGAGTTTCGCCCTTACCTCGGGGTTTTGAGCATTTATGGCATCAATCGTTGTTATAGAATTGTTGACTGAGACAGTGTGATCAGAATCACCATGAAATGCCCAAATGGGAATTTTTGCCATTTCGCCCGCTTTGGTTTTATTACCTCCGCCGGCTATTGGCACGACTGCTGCGGCATAACTTTCATCACCAAGAGCAGCATAATAAAAGGCCCCAAACCCGCCCATGCTTAACCCGGTTACATAGATTCGTTTTTTATTCACCTGGTAATGATCCATAATAAATTCAATAAACTGCTGAATTTTCTGTGCATCCCAGCCATCCACTTCACTTTGTGGAGAAGCGACGATCATTGGATAACTGGGATTCCACTGAGTTTTTTCGATTAACATTGGTGGGCCATTTCTCAAAACCTTTTCCAGATCTGAGGCAGTTGTCTGGCTATTGCCAATTTCACCCTTCCCATGGAGAAAAACCAATAATGGGTATTCCGGGCCATTTTTAGTATACCCACCGGGGGTGTATAGATAAAACCCGAACGGCGCCTCTGTTGACCCTGCGACAAAAGCCACCTGATCGCCACCTGTATCAGCAGGAAGATTGGCAAGGTTATTATAATCGGTAGGAGATTTTGGATTTTCAATATTCCTGGAACATGAAAAAAATAAACCCAGGATAAAAACTATTGCCAAATATTTTTTCATATCAAGAAGTTTTTCAGACTAAATTATCTGCAGAACGTCAGAAAAAGAAAAAACATTCAATATGCCCTATACGCAGTGTGTAAGATATTGCATCTATTCTAAAGAGACAGGGTGGTCATATGATCAACCATATACTTTTGATTGTCAGAGAGTTGTTTTTATTGAATAATAGTTTGTATTTTTTTGATGAGTACCTGGCCCAAAAAGTTATTTCTGGTGGAATAACAGAGAATGTGATGCCGTAAGATTAAAAATAATTGAGATGTTAAAGTTTGTCATCCGATGACTGCCAAACTGACAATCAATCTTCGGGTGATTGCCGGGTGGAATAACTATTCCTCCACCCAATATTCTTTCAGTGGGCCACTGGCCCCATAAATCGGGTCTTCATCAGGCAACGGCACTGCATTAATATTTTCATCTGCTTTAGGACGTTCTCCGGGTTTGCCGTAATTCATATCATAGCTGCGGCCATTCGGATACGCTCCTACCACACGAAAATCGCCACTTTGGCCCAGATTTTTATGGGCCACCCCCGCTGGAATGATGATCACATCCCCTTTGTTCACCCGAAATTCGGGTCCCTTGGGACCACCCAACTGAACAGTGGCGGACCCCGCATAAACGCCCAAAACCTCATGAGAAGTGCTGTGATAATGATGAAAATTATAAATACCATCACGCCACGAACCAGTCCAATTATTCTTTTTGAAAACCGCTTCCAAGACCGATGCAGCATTATTGGTTGGCAAATCAATTGCTCCCTGATAAATAATTAAAGGCAATCGGGCATTATTGGGAAAAGTGCCGTCATCTTCGAGTAATTCCGTGATGATCTTCGGTGTTTGTCTTATTTCGGATTTTGGCATGATCGGATTTATTTTATCGATACCTGTACTAATCAAAATGATAGCCGTCAGCAACATGGGTATCGGCATATTTTTCATATACTTCTCTTACTATAAATCCAAATTTTCCTTGTATTGTTCAGCCATATCTTTCATGGTAGCTTCGTCCATATTGCCCATAAATCCGATGAGCAAATTGTCTCTCAAAACAAAATATATGGTGCCATTGTACTTATCTTCAATTTTATAAGTTCCATCTGCCAATGTCTTTGGCGACCCACCGGTATATTGAAAATATTCATTGAGTATTTTTTGACACCCCGATGCATCTGGCCTTGATATGACAAACATATCAAAAGTTTGTTCGTTGCTGTCATAACTTGCCGAATAAACGTCATTCAGAAACTCATGCCCCAAAAAACTATCAGCAGTGAAAACAGCAGATTTTGGCTGTTCCCCAGGCTGAGGAAAGGCTTTTATCATCGCCGGTAGTTTGGGCTTTGGATCGATGGCCTGGGAAATTTTCCGGGCAATTTCCAGCACCTCCTTTTCTGCTTCAGGACCTTCATCGGTAGTCATTATCTTTACATAAAATGGCCCGTTTACGAAATTGGCAATCACGCCTTCCTGATACCCTTCTGAACCCAGATCGACGAAATGATAATCCGGGGATCGTTCCATACTGTAAATTCCAAAAGCGCATTCCGGATTTTGGTGATGGTATATTTCTACTTTAATATTCAGGGCATCGTTTACATATTCAGCAATATGCAGATCCTGGAATTTATAGGAAATATAGGCATCAGAGGCGCCATTAATATAATCCCACAAATCACTCGGTGTATATACCGGATAATTCTCCTCAATTTTAAACCCTTGAACTTCCGGGAAAGCAACTTCTCCATTATTGGCGAACACATTAGTGATAACCGCACAGGTGAACATTGCGGAGAAAAAAAATATTTTACTCATCGTTTAAAAATTAAGCTATAAAATCCTGAGGGACATCGAGCAATCTCTTGATGTCCAAAACCTTATCTTTGACATTAAAATTTTGCGTGCATTGTACATCACAAGTATCACACAACACGCAGGCATCGTTTGGAATGGTCAATTCTTTGAGTAAAGTATGTGCTTTTTCCAGGTTTTGATAACCATAAGTATACATGTAGGCTCGCATCATTTCGGGAATCGGTACATTAAATGGACATTGAGGAAGACATTTCTTGCAGGCATTGCAATACATGGTACTCCCTTGAATGTACGACATTTGTACATGTTTTTTTTCCTCTTCTGTCATCTTGATATCGCCTGCAATGGCCCAATCTTCTTCCATCTGATCAAAACTGGTCATTCCGGGAATACTGGTATGAACATGTTCGTTTTGTAATGCCCATTTCAAAGCCGCGCTGGCATTGACAGGTTTTTTGCGTTCTTTATCCATAAAACCCCCCGCCAGTGTTTTCATAGCCACAATGCCCATTCCCGCCTTATTGGCCTCTTCCAGTGCAGCATTCATATCATCGAGATGTTGTTGCTGAAAATTGTAAGCGGTAAGGACCACATCATATACTCCTGTTTCTATGGCAGCCCTGATCACTTCAGGTTCGTTACTATGTGTTGAAACACCAATAAATCGTGTTCTCCCTTCTTTCTTGATTTGCTGTAATGCCTCCAAAAAAGGCTTGAATTGGGTGTATGCCTTATTATCTGCAGAGTGCAGGTATAAAATATCTACATATTCCAGTTGAAGTCTTTGCATGCTGATATCGAATTTTTCGATGACTTTTTGTTTGGCTTCGTCATCTGAAAGTTCGTTCATCCCCTCTCCTTTTATTTTGGTAGAAATGATGAATGAATCTCTCGGATAGTCTTTCAATAATTTACCCAGCATTTCTTCATTGCGACCGCCCTGATAAACATGCGCGGTATCAAGGTGAACAATTCCGGTTTTGAGTGCAGCCTTCACCAAATTGGGGTTATCGGATCGCATCACGCCCATGCTCACGATGGGTAGTCGGATTCCTGTTTTTCCCAAAGTGCGGTAGATTATTTCACCTTCTTGGATTTCTTTGCTCAAATTTCCAGCTTCACTGATGGCATAACTTCCAGCTAAAGCGCCAGTGGCAGTAACTACCGATGCTTTTAGAAATTTTCTCCGGTTGAACGCATTTGATGTATTCATAATGTGAATTTTTCGGTGGGAAATAGTTTAAAAAAATAACCGGTTCGGAGGCAAAATGTAAGCTATGGGAAAGTTACATTAAAAAGTGAGAATAATCAATACACGAAATCCACAAGCCGTAAAATAAGCTCTTGTACGTCTGACAATTCACGATGAATGCGCTGGAACCCTCTACCTAAAAATCCTTATCCCAAGATTTCCTTTAGCTTAAGATCGAGGGCTTTGCCAAACATGTTTTTCGCAATGATCTTTCCGTCTTTGTCGATGAGATAATTGGTGGGAATCGCCTGAACATTATAGATCTCTATTGCTTTGGAATCGAGGTATTGCAAATCAGAAACCTGCGGCCATGACAACCGGTCATCTGCAATGGCTTTCAACCATGCCGACTTTTTCTTGTCGAGCGAAATACTCAAAACTTCAAATCCTTTTGAGTGATACTCCTTGTAAGTTTTTACCAGATTGGGATTTTCAGCCCGGCAAGGCTTACACCACGAGGCCCAAAAATCGAGGAGCAATACTTGCCCCTTGAAAGAAGAAATTGAAATCATGGTGCTATCCGGATTGGGCAGAGTCAGATTCGGTGCCGGCGAACCAATAGAGACCAATCTTGCTTTATCATAAACTTCCTGTAGTTGTTCCACATGTTCAGATTGTGGAATAGTCGCCTGCAACCTGGACAACAGGGTTCCATAAAAATCGATATTGCCCTCCATCGGAATGTAGTCTAATGCAATCTTCAATGCTGACAAACGACCGTCCATGGTATCAACAGATGATTTAATGGTTTGATGGAAAGCATACTCTAATGAATCGTATTGATGTTGAACCAAATGCATTTGCACAGAATCCGACTTATTCCTGGCCAAAATGTATTCATCAGTGAGGGTATTTTTCTCATTCTGGAATACATTATATAATTTATCTGTTGACAAAAGATCATTTGTTTCCGGTGATCCGGAAATAATGAACCTCCCATTTCTGGAGCTCCCATCTGCTTCAACAGTCACGATACCGGATTTTAAGATCATCAAATGACGTTGCCGATTAAAAAAATTGATCCTGAAAAATTGAGGCGTTTTTGCTTCCGCTTCCAGGGTGAATTGATTGCCGGAAGATAGTTGCACAGAATCCACGACTTCGGATTGATCGTTATCTACCTTTTCCAACATGATGTACCCATCATTAACAGGATGATCTACGGTGCCTTTTATCATCACATAACCTGCTTTTGGCTTTTGCTCGCAGCTATTGAACACCAATCCAAAAACTAATATGACCACTGGAATAAAGATCCTTTTTTTCATTTTTTATTGAACTTGAATTATTTAGATATCCAACACCTCACGCCACAATTTGTTCGCGAGTTTCGGATCAGCACGGCCATTGGTTTTTTTCATTAACTCGCCCATGAACATACCCAGTAAACCTTTTTTACCATTTCTGTAGGCTTTGATCTGATCGGGGTATTGTGCGCAAATCTCATCGATGAGTGGCTTTAATGTTTTGGTGTCACTTTGCTGCAACAGGTTCATTTTTGAGGCCAATTCCATTGGTATGAGGGATGGATCTTCCAGTAAAGCAGGAAGAAGTTGTTGCGATGCGATGGTGAAATTGAGATAACCATCGTCTATCATATTGATGATTGTCGCCAGGTTTTCCGGTGCAATACCGAGGTCATCAACTGATGATATAGATATACCGTGCTCGTTCATTGTGGCCTTCAAAGGCCCCATAATCCAGTTAGAAACTGCTTTGAAGTTTTGTGTGTGTTGACAAACATGTTCAAAAAAAAGGGCGGTATATTTATTTTCTGTTAACACCTGAGCATCATATTGGGGCAATTGGTACTCACCAGTAAATTTTATAAATACCTCTCCTGGCAATACAGGCATTGCTTCAGCAATTTCATTCACCCAAAAATCGGTAATAAAAACCGGGCTAAGATCTGGTTCGGGAAAATATCGGTAGTCATTGAGCTCTTCTTTTACCCGCATACCCTGAGAAGTCCCTGTTTCTGCATTGTAAGTCCTGGTTTCAGAAGTGATTTTTAATCCCTTTTCCAGCAAATCAATCTGCCGCTCCACTTCGTGATCAATTGCATTTTTCACATTGCGGATAGAATTCATATTTTTCAACTCAACCTTTTGTCCGAATTGATCTGCTTCACGCAGCATCACGGAAACATTGGCATCACAGCGCAGTGACCCCTCTTCCATATTGCCATCACAAATGTCCAGATAACGCACCATCTTTCGGATCTCAAAAAGCAGCACATACGCTTCATCCGATGTGCGTAAATCTGGTTCGGTAACAATTTCGATGAGTGGTACGCCGGCCCGGTTCAGATCAACCAGGGTATCTGTTTCTTCCGGTAAATGGATGGATTTCCCGGCATCTTCTTCAACATGGATTCTGTTTAGCCGAATGCGTTTTTCTTCACCGCCACCCACTCCGATTGAAATAAAACCACCGGTACAAACGGGTGTTTTGTCCTGAGTGAGTTGAAACCCTTTGGGCAAGTCAGGGTAAAAATAGTTTTTCCTGCAAAAAATAAGATATCTGGAAATATGGCAGTGACATGCCAATCCCATTTTTATCGCATATTCGATTACTTTTTTATTCAATTTTGGCATCGTACCGGGATGGCCCAACGTAATGACGCTCACATTGGTATTGGGTGCCTGTCCAAATTTGGTGGAATCTGAGGAATATATTTTACTTGCCGTGGATAGTTGAGCGTGAATTTCCAGTCCTATGACCACGGTATATTTGTCTCTGGTCCGTTCGTTCATCAAATATGATTCACAGATTTTTAATTTCTTTTAATCGATTTTATCAATTCACTTCCTCTTTTTACAACGTTCTCCAGACCAGATAATTCCTTTCCACCGGCGGTAGCAAAAAACGGTTGGCCACCACCCCCACCCCGTATTTCTTTGGCAAGGTCACGAATGAGTGTGCTGGCATTCAATTGATAATCATCAACTACATTCTCCGAAATCATGATGGCAATCTGGGGTTTGTTATCAATATTAGCGGCCAGGATCATAAAAAGATTGTCGATCTGGTTTTTAAGATCAAAAGATATTTTTTTAAGGGCATCGGTACTTGGGAGATCCACTTTTTCTATGATGGTGGTCAACCCGTTATGTGGCTTGGCCTGCCGGACCAGTTGATTTTTTACCTGATTAGCCTGGTCCATTTGAAAACGTTCGATCTGCTTGGACAATGCATTTTTCTCTTCCAAAACATGTTCGACCATTTTCAACACATCTTTTGGGTTGTTAAACAATGTTTTGATTTGCTCAAGTGTTTTTAAGTTTTCATCAATAAATGACTCCGCTCTGTCGGCAGTGATGGCCTCAATTCTACGTACTCCCGCGGCCACGGAACTTTCGGAAATAATTTTCATCAGGCCAATCCTTCCTGTTTGCGGCACATGTGTGCCCCCGCAAAGTTCAATAGAATAACCCGCATCAAAGGTGATCACCCGTACAAAATCACCATATTTTTCACCAAAAAGCGCCATAGCGCCAAGTGATTTTGCTTTTTCAATCGGCACATTCCTTTTTTCGTCCAATGCAATATTTTCTCTGATCTTTCTATTGACGATGTGTTCTATCTCTGCCAATTCCTCATCGGTAACCTTGGCAAAATGAGAGAAGTCGAACCGCAATATTTTATCATTTACAAAAGAGCCCTTTTGTTGCACATGCTTACCCAGCACCTTGCGAAGGGCAGCATGAAGCAAATGGGTTGCGCTGTGATTGTTTTCGGTAAGATGTCTCTTATTTTTATCCACCACACAATGGAAAATTGCCCCTGGATTTGAGGGTAATTTCTCCATAAACTGGATGATCAGGTCATTTTCTTTTTGCGTGTCGATCACCGCTATTCGATCTCCATCAGCTTCTATGTATCCCGTATCGCCCACCTGACCACCACTTTCTGCATAAAACGGTGTCTGCTCCAGCACCACCTGATAAATTGTTTTCTTTTTATCTTTTATTTCACGATAGCGAACGATGGAAGAATCTGTTTCCAATAATTCATAACCAACAAATTTGACGCCGGCATTTTCTTTCAGGGTGACCCAATCTCCTTTTTCCTGGGCTGCAGCAGCTTTTGACCGGTTCTTTTGTTGGGCCATCCAAAATTGAAATTCCTCCATATTCACCGATGCATTACGCTCTCTGGCAAGTAGCTGCGTTAAATCAATTGGGAAACCATAGGTGTCATATAATTTAAAGGCAATCTCTCCTGAAATTATTGGATTTCCATCAGTTTTGTCTGAATTAACAGCATCTCGGTACGCTTCCTCAAAAATCTTGATGCCATTTTCCAGGGTTCGAAGGAATGACTGCTCCTCCTCCATGATCACTTTTGACACAAATTCCAGTTGTTGATCAAGTTCGGGGAAAACGCCCGAAAATTGTTTTGCGAGCACCGGAATTAGATGATGAATAAATGGTTCCTTAAAATTGAGATAAGTAAAACCATACCTAACCGCTCTCCTTAATATTCGCCGTATCACATATCCGGCACCTGTATTGGAAGGCAACTGTCCGTCGGCAATGGTAAAAGCCACAGCACGCACATGATCCACCACAACTCTAATAGCGATGTCGGTTTCCTTTCGGGCACCATATTGAATGCCACAGGCCTTTGACAAATACTTGATTAAAGGTTGGAAAACATCGGTATCATAATTGGATCTTTTCCCCTGGATGGCCATTACCAGACGCTCAAATCCCATACCTGTATCTACATGTTTATCAGGAAGATTAGAGAGGCCTCCATCAGACTTGCGATTATACTGAATAAATACCAGGTTCCATATCTCCATCACCAATGGATGGTCCGCATTCACCAATTCACGGCCTGGTTTTTTTTTGATTTCCTCTTCCGGTCTCAGATCAATATGAATTTCAGAACAGGGGCCACACGGTCCTGTTTCACCCATTTCCCAGAAATTATCTTTCTTTGATCCATAAAGTATTCTTTCCTCGGGTAAAATATTTTTCCAATATTCATATGCTTCTGAATCCGCCGCAAGATTTTCCTGTTCATCCCCGCCAAAAACTGTGACGTACATGTTTTTTTTGGGTAAATGGTACACTTGTGTTAAAAGTTCCAAGGCCCATTCAATCGCTTCTTTCTTAAAATAATCGCCAAAGGACCAGTTGCCAAGCATCTCAAACATGGTGTGGTGATAGGTATCAATACCCACCTCTTCAAGATCATTGTGTTTTCCGGATACACGAAGACATTTTTGCGTATCAGCAATACGCGGTTGGTTTGCTTGTTTATTGCCAAGGAAATAGTCCTTGAATTGATTCATGCCCGCATTGGTAAACATGAGTGTGGGATCGTCCTTGACCACAAGCGGTGCTGAGGGCACTATTGTATGTCTTTTTGATATAAAAAAATCAAGAAATTTCTGCCTTACTGAACTAGAATCCATTTAACTTACGTTGGGATGAAATATTGTTTTTTGACTTTTTGAAGAAAATATTTATAACTTGCAAGCGAATTGTGCTTGATTTTTTAAGGTTTTATTCACTAAATTTTGAAAAACACCGCAAAATTATAAGATTTTACCTTACTATTTACAATGGCCAGAATAAAATATTATTACGATACTGAAACGTGTAAATACGAACGAATAAAAGTGTCCAAGTGGGATATCTTCCTCAATATACTTGGATTTTTGTCGGTTGCCTTTATTATGGCCATTGGTATTTTCGTAGTATTTTCTACTTATTTTGAATCACCACAAGTTTCTTTTCTGAAGAAAGATAATAAAGAGTTAAATCTGTATTACGATGAGATGCAGCAGGAACTTAGTCATATGGATGCCATGCTCAAATCGTTGGAGGAACGTGATGACAATATATATCGGGTGATTTTTGAAGCCGACCCAATACCCTCTACCATTCGTGAAGCAGGTGTTGGTGGCGCCGACCGTTACCGGGCACTTAGAGAGGAAAGACTCCAGCGTGAAGACCTGATCATTTCAACTTTCCAAAAAATAGATAAGTTGAAAAAGCAAATGTACATACAGACAAAATCGTATGATGACATATTGCAAATGGCCAAAAATAAAGCCATAATGCTGGCACACATCCCATCTATTCAGCCAATTTCCAACCGTGAACTCACGAGATTGGCTTCAGGTTATGGTTACCGGATGCACCCGATTTTGAAAGTGAGACGCTTCCATGCCGGCATTGACTTTTCTGCGCCTCAGGGCACGCCAATTTATGCGACTGGCGATGGTAAAGTGGTAAAAGCCGCAGACCTGGGAACCACCGGTTTGGTCGTAGAAATTGATCATGGTTACGGTTATCTGACCAAATACATGCATATGATTAAATTCGCAGTACACGTTGGTGACCAGGTCAAACGAGGCGATGTGATAGGTTATGTAGGTAATACGGGACTTTCCACCGCACCGCATTGCCATTATGAAGTCTGGAAAGACGGCAAACATGTCAATCCGGTTTATTACTTCTACAATGATCTTTCAGCCGACGAATTTGATAAATTGTTAGAACTTGCTAACAGGGAAAATCAATCGCTGGGTTAAAAATATTTCAATTCAGATTATAGGGCAGCTTTTCCGAGCTGCCTTTTTTAATTTTTCAAATTCCAGGTATTCTGTAAAATGTCTTGGCTCAGGCAAATTATTGTGGTTTTCATGGTTATGATTGTGGGTGCCTGCGCCCCTGTGTTGCATAAATCAAGAAATACCACCTCTGATACTACCAAATTGTCAATTGATCTTGAACATGTTTATGAACTGCTGCGATCAAGAGATACGGTGAGTGTTATTGGTGTTGGCGATATCATGCTGGGCACCAATTTTCCAGAGAAAAAGTATTTACCACCGGATAGCATTGACCTGCTTGCTAATGTTCGCGAAGTCTTGCAAGATGCCGATATCACATTTGGCAATTACGAAGGTGTTTTTTTAAACACGGGTGGCACACCTAAAGACTGTGAAGATACCACGAAATGCTATTTGTTCAGAACACCCGTAAACAAGGCACAACTTTTAAAAGAAGCAGGATTCAATCTGATCAGTACGGCTAACAATCATTCAGGAGATTTTGGGGAGGCTGGCCGGAAATCCACAGCTCGGATACTGGATTCGCTGAGCATTTATCATGCTGGTTATATCGATCATCCGTACACTGTTTTTAAACAGGGAAAATATGTTTTTGGGTTTGCAGCCTTTGCTCCAAATATAGGAGTTGCCAATCTACTGGATCATCAAAAAGTCCTTGAGGTCCTGCAACACCTTGATTCACTCTGTGATATTGTCATCATTTCCTTACATGCCGGGGCTGAGGGGGTCAAACATCAGCATATCTCAAAATCCACCGAATTTTTCCACCATGAAAATCGTGGAAATGTATACGATTTTACACATTTCGTGATTGATCACGGTGCCGATATTGTATTCGGCCATGGCCCACACGTGACCCGGGCAATTGAAATTTATAAAGATCGCTTCATCGCCTATAGTTTGGGAAATTTTTGCACTTACGCCAGATTTAATCTGAAAGGTGCCAATGCCACTGCCCCTATTATAAAGGTTTTTACCACCAGGCATGGTAAATTTCTTAACGCCAGGGTATTTCCTGTGAAACAGATTGGATTGGGCATCCCTATTTTAGATCCCAAAAACGCCGTGTTGGTTAAAATTCGACATTTAACTGACATTGACTTCCCGGAATTGAAAGTAAGTATTGACGGCAAGGGAAATATTAATTATCTTGACCAAGATTTTTAAACTATGCCTTATAAAGAGAAAGTAATAGAGAAGAAGTATTTTTCTATCGGTGAAGTTGCCGATATGCTCGGAGTAGCCACTTCTTTGATCCGATTTTGGGAAACTGAATTTGATATCATTAAGCCCAAGAAAAACCGAAAGGGAAATCGCCAATTTACCAGAGAAGATATTGACAACGTGAAATTGATCTTCCATTTGGTAAAAGAAAAAGGGTATACACTTCAAGGCGCAAAAGATCTGTTAAAAAACAATAATGACACTTTACAAGAAAAAGTAGAGATCATTGACAGTCTCAAAAGGGTTAAGCGATTTCTGCTAGAAATAAGAGACAGGATCGAATAAAAAATCATTTTAAATGAGTGAAGAAAAAATTTATCAGGTAGCCCTGAGTATGATACCTGGTATCGGCCATATTACGGCCAAAACTTTGCTCAGCTACTGTGGCACCGCTTCAGCAATTTTTAAACACAAAAAAGGGAAATTGTCCCAAATACCGGGCATAGGGACAATAAACGCCTCGGCTATCCTGAATTTTACAGACTTTCATCTTGCTGAAAAAGAAATCGAGCGCTGCCAGGCCAAAAATATACAAGTCCTCTTTTATACGGATGATCAATACCCCAAACGCCTCAAACAGGCCGTTGATGCTCCTGTGGTTGTTTATTACAAGGGTAATGGGAACCTAAATGCCCAAAAAATTGTAGCCATTGTCGGAACCAGAAAATGTACTGGTTATGGAAAAGACATGGTTGAACAATTAGTCAATGGATTAACAGGTCATGAGGCAACTATCGTTAGCGGGTTGGCTTACGGCATTGATATTCACGCTCATAAAATGGCATTAAAAAATGGACTGTCTACCGTAGCGGTTTTGGCCAGTGGGTTAGATATCATTTATCCCGACATCCATCGTGAAATCGCCTTTGATATGCAAAAAGAAGGTGGGATCATTTCAGAAAATAAAATTGGAACTAAACCTGAAGCTCACTTATTCCCGGCAAGGAATAGAATAATCGCGGGCATGTCTGACGCCATTATAGTAATTGAGGCTGCTGAAAAAGGCGGTGCATTGATTACGGCAGAAATCGCCAATAGTTACAATCGCGATGTATTTGCCGTACCCGGAAATATTGATCACGAGCATTCTAAAGGTTGTAATAATTTAATAAAAAACCATAAAGCAAATCTGATCACCCGCATTGAGGACCTGGAATACATCATGAATTGGGAAAGCGGGAATTCCACAAATAAGAAAAAGTCCAAGATCATTGATCTTGAATCGTTGAGTCCTGAGGAAAAAGTCGTAATGATTACCATCCAGGATAATCGGGAAGAAATACCGCTGGATGAACTCAGTTGGAAATCACAGATACCTCTTAATAAATTGGCCGCATTAATCCTGAACCTTGAATTTAAAGGATTGGTTAAATCTTTGCCTGGGAAAAAATACAAAGTAGCCTGAATCGTTAGTTCACAAAGTTTATCATTCATGTTGGTCAGCTTGTACGAAATATTGGGTGTCGATCAAAAAGCTTCGCTTCGTGAAATAAAGCTGGCATACCGAAGGCTGGCGCAAAAGTATCATCCCGACAAAAACGAAGGCAATAAGCTGGCCGAAAGAAAATTCATTGAAATTTCCGAAGCTTATCATGTGCTTTCCAATGCAGTCAGCAGGGAAAATTATGACATTAAACTAAAATATGGAGAACTTGGCGAACTGATCAACGAAACGACAGACCAGCGCAAGAAAAGGTATCCGCCACCACCACCGTACTTTTATCGGTATAGCCGGGAAAAAGTTGAATACACCACACGCGCTTATTTTCTGGGAACTCTATTTGTTATTTGTCTTGTACTGGTGGCATTTCTTGTGCCTTTCTTTTTATTGAAAACTTCTTCGAGTATGCATTATGACAGAGCATTGGGTTTTTATTATAATCACCAGTATCTCTCAGCGCTGGAAAATGTGGACTTGGCTATCCGTGATTTTGGGGGTAAAAATGCAGAGGCTTGCGCTCTTGCCGGCGTCATACTTACCTATCAATTCAAAGATTATCAATACTCCTTAAAATATATAAAAAAAGGCCTCAATTACGGTCCCTCAGACTCTTTGGAATCCGAATTGAAATACCTCGAAGGAGTATGTCTGTATAACAACAACCAAATCAATGAAGCCCTTTCATCTCTAGTCCAGGTCGGAAACTACAGCCGGACTTATGACAGCGCTCTTTATCAACGAGGGGTAATTCTATGTTTCAGGAAAAATGAATATGACTCAGCTCAGCAAATCTTTAACCGGCTTACCCAAAAAAATCCAGGATTCGACAAAGCACGGTATTATCATGCCTATTGCCTGCAAAAAAATAATAGACATCAATTGGCCATCGATGATTATGACAAACTGATAGCGCGTAATTATGAATTGCCTGCAGTGTATTATCATCGGGCAAAATCAGAGATTAAACTCAATCGCATGGATGAAGCTTGTTTGGATCTTAAATTTTCCAGCAATTACAATCTACTGGAAGCCAAACAACTCTATGATCTCTATTGTCAGTTGGATACACTAAAATCACCCTAAATATCATAGGACAGATTTGGAGAAAGCCATTTTTCAATTTCTTCAACTTTCATTCCCTTTCTGCGGGCGTAATCGATCACCTGGTCTTTTTCTATTTTCCCGAGCCCGAAGTATTTAGATTCCGGATTTGCAAAATACCACCCGCTCACTGATGCTGCCGGACTCATCGCAAAACTTTCGGTCAAACTTACGCCAATATGATTTTCTGCACTTAACAGATCAAATAATGTCCTTTTTTCCAGATGATCCGGGCATGCAGGATATCCCGGAGCAGGGCGAATTCCCCGATATTTTTCTTTTATTAATTCATCACCGGTAAGATTTTCTTCATCAGCATAACCCCAAAACTCTTTTCTCACCCTTTCATGGAGGTATTCAGCCAGGGCTTCTGCCAAACGGTCTGCAAGTGCTTTGGTCATGATGCTATTGTAATCATCCAATTCTTGTTCGAATTGACCAACCAACTTATCAGCACCTATACCAGCGGTGACCACGAAACATCCAATGTAATCCGCTTTTCCGGAATCTTTGGGTGCCAGAAAATCACTGAGACAGAAATTGGGTAAATTAGGGGCTTTTTTACCTTGTTGGCGCAGGAAATGAAGTGTTGTTAGTACTTTCGTTCTGTGTTCTTTTATCACCTTTAATTGCGCCGGCAGATCTGTTGAACTCTCATCATCGGCCTGCGCAAAATCAAAGTCATAAATTTCAACATCGTCATCATTTATCGTATTTGCCGGGAAAAATCCAAATACCGCCTTCGCTGTAAGTTGTTTTTTGGCAATAATCTGCTGGAGCAAATCATTGGCATCATCGTAAAGTCTTTTGGCTTCTTCTCCTACAAATTTATCTTCGAATATTGCCGGATATTTACCTTTCAGTTCCCAGGTGGTAAAAAAGGGTGTCCAATCAATATACTCCAACAAGTCCTCCAAATCTACGTCGTCAAGTACTTTCACCCCGAGAAACGATGGCTGGGTAATGACAATATTGTTCCAATCAACCTGAACCTTTCTCAACCTGGCTTCCTTGAGGTTGATAAATTGTTTGCCGGCCTGTCGTTTTTCATGATTTTCACGGAGAATCTTGTACTCCGCTTTATAGCCATGTATCGTTTTCAGTACAACATTTTTATCTTTACTGGTAAGATTGCTGGCAACGGGAACACTTTTGGATGCGTCGAGCACATGAATAACCGGCCCGCTATAATTAGGATCAATTTTAACCGCTGTATGTGTTCTTGAGGTCGTGGCTCCACCAATGAGTAATGGCAAAGTCATTTTTCTACGTTCCATTTCACGCGCTACATACACCATCTCATCGAGTGAAGGAGTGATCAATCCACTCACTCCAATGATATCAACATCTTCTTTTTCTGCTGTATCCAGTATTTTTTCCAGTGGCACCATTACACCCAGGTCTTTGATCTCAAAATTGTTGCATGCCAGAACAACCCCCACAATATTTTTCCCAATATCATGAACGTCACCTTTAACTGTAGCCATTAAGATCTTTCCATTGGTTTTATTTTCACTGCTGGTGCCGGTTTCTTCTTTCTCCTTTTCAATATAAGGAATCAGATAAGCCACCGATTTCTTCATCACACGCGCACTTTTAACAACCTGAGGAAGGAACATTTTACCAGACCCAAACAAGTCGCCTACGATATTCATGCCATCCATCAACGGACCTTCAATTACTTCAATGGGATGAGCAAACTGCTGTCTGGCCAGTTCAGTATCTTCTTCGATATGATCAACAATCCCTTTGACCAATGCATGACTAAGCCGCTTTTCCACGGGCCATTTTCTCCATTTTTCATCTTTGACCAGTTTTTTGCCACCCCCTTTAATTTTTTCAGCAAATTCTATCAACCGTTCGGTGGCATCATTTCTTCGGTTCAGCAGCACATCCTCTACCCTTTCAAGCAGATCTTTTGGTATTTCTTCATACACTTCGAGCATGCCTGCATTAACAATACCCATATCCAATCCCGCTTTAATGGCATGATACAAAAAGGCAGAGTGCATGGCTTCACGCACCAGATTGTTCCCCCGAAATGAAAAAGAGATATTACTGATCCCGCCACTTACCTTGGCCCCGGGTAAATTTTCTTTGATCCATCGAGTGGACTTAATGAAGTCAACCGCATAATTATTGTGTTCTTCCATGCCAGTAGCCACCGTGAGAATATTCGGATCAAAAATGATATCCGACGCTTTAAATCCAACTTCATTGACCAGTATGTCATACGATCGTTGACAAATTTCAATTCGCCGTTCAAAACTATCTGCCTGACCATTTTCATCGAAAGCCATGACAATAGTGGCCGCGCCATATCGTTTAACCAATTTAGCGCGCTCCCGAAAAGCTTCTTCGCCTTCTTTCAAGGAGATGGAATTCACAATAGACTTCCCTTGAAGGCATTTTAAACCGGCCTCAATCACTGACCATTTTGAGGAATCAACCATAATTGGCAGTATGGCAATATCTGGTTCTGAGGCAATCAAGTTCAAAAAACGGGTCATGGCTTTTTCTGAATCGAGCATTCCTTCATCCATATTCACATCGATCACCTGTGCACCGCCTTCAACCTGCCCCTTTGCTATTTCCAGTGCTTCATCAAACCTATCGTCCAGGATCAGATTGGCAAATCTTTTTGAACCGGTAATATTGGTCCTTTCACCAATGTTCACAAAGTTGCTATCTGGTCGAACGGTCAGTGGTTCCAGACCACTGAGATGGAGTAAATTATCAGGTTGAGGTAGTGTTCTGGGCGGATAGGATTTTACGGCCTCTGCAATCGCGCTGATATGGTCTGGTGTTGTACCACAACATCCACCGACAATGTTTACCAGGCCTTCCCGTGCAAATTCCCCTAAAACCCTGGCCGTATACTCAGGTGATTCATCATATTGCCCAAATTCATTCGGTAGTCCGGCATTTGGGTGCACGCTCACTGGTATATGTGCCAATCTTGCCAACTCCTGAATATAAGCGCGCATCATGTCAGCGCCCAAAGCACAATTAAGACCAATACTCATCAAGTCGATATGAGAAACCGAATGCCAGAATGCCTCCGTGGTTTGTCCGGATAATGTTCTGCCCGAGGCATCGGTGATTGTCCCGGAAACCATCACCGGTAATTTTCTGCCTGTTTGTGCAAACAATTGATCGAGGGCAAATAGCGCCGCCTTGGCATTGAGTGTATCAAAAACTGTTTCGATCAATAATATTTCTACTCCGCCTTTAATCAACGCTTCGGCTTGTTGTGCGTAGGCAATCACCAAATCATCGAAAGTGATGGCTCGATAACCAGGGTCATTCACATCCGGGCTCAGGGAAGCTGTCCTGTTTGTGGGACCCATCGATCCAGCCACAAATCTGGGTTTATCAGGATCATTGGTTGTATATTTATCCGCTATTTCCCTGGCAATCAAAGCCGATTGTAAATTGATATCAAAAACGGCATCTTCCATTTTATAATCAGCCTGGGCAATTTTTGTGCTGCTGAAAGTATTTGTAAGAATAATGTCTGCACCGGCTTCACAATATTTGGTGTGAATCTCTTTGATCACATCCGGCCTTGTTATAGAAAGCAGATCGTTGTTTCCCTTTAAGGAATGTGAATGATTTTTAAATCTATTACCCCGAAAATCTTCTTCGGATAACTGGTAACCCTGAATCATAGTCCCCATAGCACCATCGAGTACCATGATCCTTTCTTTCAAAATGTCATGAATCGTTTTCAAAACCAATTGTTTTCGTTTAATGAACAAAACCGGCTTATCAAAAACTAACGGGAAAGGTAAATAAGATTGGAGACTTATCTGCCTTGGTTTTTCCAAGCGGGAGGTGGCACCACATCATTAAGGTTGCCAAGACTTCACAGGGCCCGATCCCTCAGTCTTTCTTGATAAGCACCACAAATATAGCGGAAATTTAGAAATTCCATTAAACGACGTCACAATTTTCCAGGGCAAACGCATTTAAGAATTTTATCCTGCACTATTTTCATCCAAGTGGAAATTCGTCTTATTCACTTTATAAGTTTTACATGTTCGATCACATCAGGGTGGATATTGTAAAATTCCTTATGAATGTTAAAGGGAGTTTCTCCATCTATTACCAGTTTTGGTTCATAGCTGCCATCTTCTTTCATGACATAGGAATTGACATTATCACGTAAATTGAAATCGAGCATATTCATGACTTCCTGCTTTAAAAATGGATCAACAACCAGGAAAAGTGATTCTATCCTCCGCTCAAAACTGCGCACCATAATATCCGCACTTCCTCCATATATTTTAGGATTATCGTTATTATGAAAATAGTATATCCTCGAGTGTTCCAAATATTCGCCAACAATCGAACATACTTCAATGCGCTCACTTAGCCCTTTCCTGCCCGGTCGCAGGCTACACATTCCACGGACGATCAGTTTAATAGGCACGCCAGCATTGGAGGCTTTGTACAGTTCATTGATTGTTTCTTTATCCTGCAGGGAATTTATTTTGATGATAATTCCACTCGGCAAACCTTTTTTAGCATTTCTGGCTTCTACGCGAATCAGATCAATGATCTGCTGGCGCATGTCTTTTGGCGCCGTGATGAGATATTGATAAATATGCGGCAGGGAATGGCCCGTAATAGCATTGAAGAATTCGGATATGTCATGCGCATAAATGTCATTGGACGTCATGACACTCCAGTCTGAGTAAATTTTAGAGGTAATCTCATTGTAATTACCACTGGACATGTGCACATAACGTGTCACCTTTTCTCCTTCTTTCCTGACGATCAGACAAAGTTTGGTGTGCGTTTTTACCTCCTTAATACCATAAATCACAAAACATCCGGCGTCTTGCAGTTTTTTAGCTTCCCGTAAATTGTTCTCTTCGTCGAAACGAGCCTTCACTTCAAACAATACTGAAACGTGCTTTCCATTTTCGGCCGCACGTAACAGGGCTGACGTGATCCGTGAATCTTTGGCTACCCTGTAGATGGTCAGTTTGATAGACAATACTTTTGCATCCTCCGCCGATTTTTCAAGCAATTCTATCAGCGGTTCAATATTGTTGTAGGGGTGGTGCAATAAGATATCCCGGCGTTTCAATACCTCAAAAATATCTTCTGTCCCTTCTTCCGGATAGGAAAGTGGTCGAACAGGATTGATGCGTTTTGGCTGCCTGTTTTTAAATTCACTATGGTTAATAATTTGCCAGAAACCACTGTAATCAAATAAATTATCATTGTTGACGATAAAGATATTTTCATCTTCCAATTCCCAGCGGTTTCTCAATACACGCAGCATCCATTTGTTGGGATTTTCATCCACTTCGACGCGCACTACCCGACCAGTTTTGCGTGTCTTGAGCTTCCTGCGCAGTTCTTCAAGAAAATTGGCATCGATATCATCACTTTCTTCCAGGGTGAAATCACCGTTTCTGGTGATCCTTAATAAGTTTATAGATTCTATCTCAATATTTCTGAAAAGCTTTTGAATAAAAGTTCGGATGATATTTTCTATGGGCACAAAGATCATCAGGTTGTCGCGCTCCAATTCGTAAAACCGCGGCAAATTACTGGGCAACTGGATAAATGATAATTTTTTTCGCTCCGATTTCCCATCATGATCATGAGTGACCACACCAAAAATGAGGATTTTATTCATCAAAATCGGAAAGGTGTGATAATTATCGAAGACCATCGGAGTGAGCATGGGAAAGATGGTCTTTTTGAAATAACCTTTTACTTTTTCCTTCTCAGTTTCCTTCAATTCTTCAAAATTGGCAATAACAAAACCAGACTTGGAGAATTCCGTTTTTAAGATCTTGTAATGTTCTGACTGATCATTGAAAAATTTCTGTGTTTCTTCAAATAATTTCTTTTTAAAAGGTATTTCCCGTAAGCCGGAATAATCGATCCGTTCTTTTCCATAATCTATATAATTGTACAAACTGCCCACACGAATCATAAAAAATTCATCGAGATTTGATGAAGTGATGGCCATAAATTTCAATTTATCGAAAATGACCCTTTCTTGTTTCTTGGCCTGGTCAAGAACGCGATAATTGAATTTTAACCAGCTTAAATCACGACTAATATAATGGCTCCTGGCTATGGATCCGGTGATGCGATCAGTCTCTCTCATAAAAGATTATCGTTTCAATCAAATGAAAAAGGGTTCAGTATCAGAACCCTAAATTACTGAAAATCAATTAAATATTTTATATATCTACGTTGGCATATTTGGCATTCACTTCAATAAATTCTCTTCTCGGGGCCACTTCATCACCCATCAACATGCTAAACAGGTGATCAGCCTCTGCGGCAGATTCTATGGTAACCTGTTTTAAACTACGACTCTCCGGATCCATGGTTGTTGACCAGAGTTGTTCTGGATTCATTTCACCCAAACCTTTGTATCGCTGAACTCCCACGCTTTCTTCTTTACCATCAGGTGCCATTTCTTTAACCAGGGCAATTCTTTCTTCTTCAGTCCAGCAATATCGTTCCGTCTTGCCTTTCTTGAGGAGATAAAGTGGGGGAAGGGCGATGTAGAGGTATCCATGTTCTATCAATTCCTTCATATAACGGAAGAAGAAAGTGAGGATTAGAGTTCGTATGTGACTGCCATCTACATCGGCGTCGGTCATGATGATGATTTTGTGATAGCGAAGTTTTTCCGTATTCAATGCTTTTTCATCATCTTCTTTCCCAAAAGTGACGCCCAAGGCTGTAATCATATTTTTAATTTCCTCATTGTCATAAATGCGGTGTTCCTGGGCCTTTTCCACATTTAAAATCTTACCTCTTAGGGGAAGGATAGCCTGAAACCGACGGTCGCGTCCCTGCTTGGCCGAACCTCCCGCTGAGTCACCCTCTACAAGATAAAGCTCACAAACCACAGGATCGCTGTCGGAGCAATCTGCCAGTTTTCCAGGCAAACCGGTACCTGACAGCACATTTTTCCGCTGTACCATTTCCCGGGCTTTGCGCGCTGCATGCCGAGCCTGGGCCGCTAAAATAACTTTTTGTACAATAGCCCTGGCTTCTTTAGGATGCTCCTCCAGATAATACTGAAGTTTTTCACCAACTGCGGTGTCTACGGAACCCATGGCGTCGGAATTGCCGAGTTTAGTTTTGGTCTGCCCTTCAAACTGGGGTTCAGCTACTTTTACGGAGATCACCGCCGTTAACCCTTCCCTGAAGTCATCACCACTGATTTCTATTTTCACTTTTTCCAGTAAACCTGAACGATCGGCATAGGATTTCAGGGTTCTGGTTAATGCCCTCCTAAATCCGGCAACATGGGTCCCTCCTTCGATGGTATTAATATTGTTTACATAGGACACCACATTCTCGGTAAAAGATCGATTATAACTCATGGCCACCTGAACGGGCATTCCACCTTTTTCAGTATCGATGTAAATACTTTCATCGATAAGCTTTTCCCGGTTTGAATCAAGATAGTCTACAAACTCCTTCAGCCCGCCTTCGGAAAGAAATACATCAGATTTATAATTTCCATCATCATCTATGTCACGTCGATCCGTCAAACTCAATTTTATTCCTGCATTCAGGAAAGCTAATTCGCGGAGTCGCGATGCAATGGTTTCATAATTATATTCACTGACAATGAAGATGGTATTATCTGGTTTGAACGTAATGATGGTTCCCGTCTTATTGGATTCACCTACCACTTTTACTTCGGTAAGGGGTTTACCCTGTGCATAATCCTGCATAAATACCTTTCCTTCCCGATGTATTTCGGCCCGTAATGATGTAGAAAGCGCATTCACACAGGAAACGCCAACTCCATGTAACCCACCAGAAACTTTATATGAATCTTTATTGAACTTACCACCTGCATGCAAGACGGTCAATACGACTTCAAGCGCAGATTTTTTCTCTTTAATCATTAAATCGGTCGGTATACCACGGCCATCGTCTATTACCGTAATAGAATTATCTTCATTGATGATTACCTCTATATTTCGACAATAACCAGCCAATGCCTCATCAATGGAGTTGTCAACAACTTCCCAAACCATATGATGAAGCCCCTTAACACTGACGTCTCCAATATACATGGCGGGCCTTTTTCTTACCGCTTCGAGGCCTTCTAAAACCTGTATATTACCAGCAGAATAATTTCCTTTGTTTTGATCTTTCTTTTCACTCATAGTCTTCCAAAAATAATCGCAAAAATAGCACTTTTAACCGGATAAACACGCCATTTGGACGGAAATAAATTGTATCTGTCAATTCTTAAATTCGTCAAAATATCAATGTTATTTTATGAAATTATATTATAAACCTTGTTGAATAGAGCCTTAAACAGAGGGCATAGGCATTCGATTGGTTTGATGCCAAAGTAAATATTTAAATTTAATATTGGCCCGAACTCAATAAAACGAGTGTGCAAGCAAATTCAGTACTGATTCCCCTGGCTTTTGCCAGTTGATTAAACTCACTATTTTCACTTCCGGGATTGAAAATAATACGCTTTGGCGCTAACGAAAGAATATAATCATACCAATCTTTTTGGTGTATTGGATTGATGTATAAAGTAACAGTATCAATGTCGGTTAAAACCGGTTTATTTCTAATATCCAAAATCCCCTGCCCCAAAACAGTCCCCTTTTTTATACCAACAGGGAAAAATTCGTGTCCGTGGAATTTCAACATTTCAGCTGCCATATAGGCGTATCGACCTGGATTTGGGCTCGATCCTATTATAACTGTTCGCTTCACCGTATGCTAAGTTAGTTTCTTTTTTATGGGTCGTGTTTTCCAAATTATATTCAACTGAATAATTACAACAATACAAAAAAGTTTTTGATAGCGCTATAAACCAGGATGATCATTCGTTGATCAAATCACCTGAAACTTGAAGCCCCGAAGAAATATTTTGGGTTTCTATTAAACTTCCGGTTTATATTAGCATCTAACTGTTCAGATTGAAGACTACTTTACGTTGGAAGATCACGAATTACTCATCAAACTCAGAAATCCCGAAAGCAGAAATTATGCTTTTAATCTGCTCTTGAGAAAATATCAACAAAAAATTTATTGGTTAATTCGTAAAATGGTAATCGACCATGATGACGCCGATGACCTTGTACAGGAAGTATTTATTAAAGTATGGAATCACA
The DNA here is from genome assembly GCA_963711495.1 of uncultured Cytophagales bacterium. GTDB lineage: Bacteria > Bacteroidota > Bacteroidia > Cytophagales > Cyclobacteriaceae > CAVQEK01. The sequence continues at coordinate 1,380,892 of CAVQEK010000004.1, read as the reverse complement.
TCGGCAATTTTCGGGAAGATGCCCAGCTCTACACCTGGCTTTATCGCATTGCTACCAATGAATCCCTGAATTTTCTGCGAAAGAAGCGCAATAAGTTTTTTCTGCCAATACATGATATTCAGGGTGAACTGTCCCGAAAACTTGAAAGTGATCATTATATAGATGGTGATGAACTTCAAAAGAAACTGGAGAAAGCATTGTTGCATCTGCCTGACAAACAGCGATTGGTTTTTAATATGAAATATTTTGAAGACATGAAATATGAGGAAATAGCCAAAATTACCAATACCAGTGTTGGGGCACTAAAAGCCAGCTATCACCACGCGGTAAAAAAAATTGAAGAATTGCTGACCATCAGTTAAACCTTTTGTGATATACGATGTCTAAAATTTAAAATGTGAAATAAAAACATGAAGCTGGAAAAAATCAACAAAAAAAATATATATACGGTTCCAGATCAGTATTTCGATGAATTACCACAACGGATACAAAAGAGAATATCCAACAAAAAACATCACTGGAACTGGCACGGGAGTTTGGTGCCCGTTTTGAAATATGCCTTGCCGGCAATCAGTATTATTCTTGTAGTACTGTATTTGGGCTTTTTCAGAAATAACAATTTTTCCACGGATCCTGAAACGCTCCTTGCTCAGGTGAATACTGAGGATATCATTGCTTACCTGGAAAATTCAGATATTTCAACCGATGACATCATCGACGAGTATCAAATCAACGGAAACACGCTGGATCTTATGCAGGATAATGTCTTGCCGCAGCAAGACCTGCAGTTAGATGAAGAAGATATGCAAATTATTCTTCAGGAATACAATTTGGAAATTGACTCAATGTAAAAATTATTTAATGGTTAATACAATGAAACGATTTGGTATATTATTGGCTTTGATACTATTGGCTGTACCGTCTGCCTTTTCTCAAAGTAAAGAAGCCATGAAAAAAATTGAAAGCGCCAGAATAGCCTTAATCACAGAACGATTAAATTTAACGCCGGAACAAGCAGAAAAATTCTGGCCGATTTACCGTGAATTTAATGAAAAACGGAGAATGTTGCGTCAGGAACTCGCATCAACAAGAAAAAATGTGGATCCTGCGACACTGACTGAGCAGGAAGGTAAGCAATTGATGGCCAAAACAATTGCCATTAAACAACAGGAATTGAATCTTGAGCAGGAATATTCCAACCGGATGCTGAACGTTATTTCAACTCAACAAATGTTGCGATTAAGAAATGCAGAGAAGGATTTTCAGGATATGCTATTGAGAAGATTGCAAGAGCAACGGGGGCGCGAAATTCAGAAACAAAAAATGATAGAACGACACGACATGCTTAATAATAAACAGAACAATTAATTCGTTGAAACCGTACCAAGATCCGGTACGGTTTTTTGATTTATTGAACGACCTCATTACACCTACTTATCAGATTACTGATGCATTTTTTTCGAGCCACTTTCACTTTCTGCATAATTTTTTTCGGTGTATTTCTTGTGTCTTTCGAATCAAATGCTCAGGATGAGAACCTCGATTCGCTGATCAATTACTACCTTTCATACGACTCGTTGGTATTGGATCAAATGCAAAAGCAAATGGACGATGATTCTTTGTCAATATTTGATCTTATCGATAGTTTGTTGAATTACGATCTGGATTATTCTCAACTATCTTTCCGCCTTGGATATACATCAGATATCACCAATGCAGGACGAAATTTTGGAATTGAACAATACGGACTCAATGCCGGATTGACTTATTATCACCGCTCAGGTTTATTTGCCGACCTTTCCGGTTACTGGAACAGTGATATCGAACCAAACTACAACCCAACAATCGTATCTGTCGGATATATGAGTACATTGTCCACAAAGTCTCACATTAGCCTAACCTATGACCATTATTTTTATCATGAACAAGACACGGGAAGCCAGGAAACTTTTTCAGATATGCCGATATATCCCCTTACAAATTCCATAAGTGCATCAGGATATTTGGATATTAAATCTTTCACAATTGGGGTTGATTATTCATTTCTATTCGGACAAAAAAACGCTCATCGAATTCGTGGCAATCTGATGTATAATTGGAGTAAGAACCACTGGGGTTTTATTGATCGTTTCGTGTTGATGCCCACCGCATCTATTTTATTGGGCAATGATGATATTTACTATCTCTCAGCATCCAATCAATACAGCACTACTGCACTCAATAAACTATTGATACAAAAAATGATAGAACTTTACGGTTATCATCAGGTTGCCATGTTGTGGAAAACAGATCGAAAGCAATTCAATACATTGAAACAATCAGTATATAACCAGTATTATGATGAATTTGTAAACTATACGCTGGAAAGCAAGAATAGTTTCGGCATCATGAATTACAGTTTTTCATTGCCGGTTTACATTTATATTGGTCATTTTCTTTTTGCGCTCAGTTATAACTACAATATTCCAGTTCCATTGCCCGGTGAAAACATAGATGTTTCTCCCAACAGTTACATCAGCGCATCGCTGTTTTACAATATCCCCTTCAGAAGAAAACAACAATAGCTCCAGGTTTATATTGAATTCCGGATTTCATTGAATAATTTTAAGGCGTTCAAACAGATGCCATGGAACACTTATCCCTGTATGAATTAAATCAACTTATTGGCAAGGTGCTCAACTCCAATCTTGAGCCCTCCTACTGGGTTGTGGCAGAGATTGGTGAAATTAAGATCAATCAAAAGGGGCATTGTTATTTGGAATTGGTAGAAAAAAAAGATGACCAGCTTCTGGCTAAAACACGTGCCACCATTTGGTCTTATACCTATCGAAATCTTATTTCCTGGTTTGAGGGCATTACTGGAGAAACACTGAAACCGGGATTAAAAATATTGATGAATGCCACGGTACAGTACCATGAAATTTATGGATTAAGCCTCAACATTCGCGACATCGATGCTCAATTTACCCTGGGAGAAAGGGTAAAAAGAAAAAATGAGATTATTACAAAATTAAAAGGTGACGGCATATTTGATATGAACCGGTCACTTCCATTGCCGAAAGTCCCGCAAAACGTTGCCGTCATCAGTTCACCCAACGCCGCAGGTTTCGGTGATTTCATGGATCAACTGAAAAAAAATCCTTATCGATATCAATTCTACGTGAAATTATTTCAGGCCACCATGCAAGGTCAGGATGCTGAACAATCGATCATCAATGCGATGCTTCAGGTTTTTGAGCAGGTTGATCAATTTGATTTGCTCGTGATTATCCGTGGCGGAGGTGCCGCGGTAGACCTGGATTGTTTCGATACCTATGATCTGGCAAGTCACATTGCTCAATTCCCAAAACCTGTTCTAACCGGGATCGGACATGAGCGAGACGAAACCATTGCCGACCTGGTTGCGCACACCAAAATGAAAACACCCACCGCAGTAGCTGAATTTCTGATTTCTGGAATGCATAATTTTGAAGAATCACTCGAAGATTTCCTCACTGCCATCTCCGCCTATGTTTCAGGGTATGTTGAATTTCATCACAAAGAACTTAGCCGAAAGTTCAGAACGTTGAATTCCGTGGCAGGTACAAATACGACCAGATTCAGGCGACTACTCGATCAGCGATGGAACAAGACACAATTTTTCGCCAAAAGATTGCTGGATAAAAAGTATAATTTACTGGCTGAACACAAAGAGAAAATTCGATTTGCGCCAAGGTCCGTAATGACTCTACAAAAGGATAAAATACAGTTATTTTCCAAGGCATTGTCCCTGCTTGACCCGAAAAATGTGCTGGAAAGAGGCTACAGCATTACCAGCTACAAAGGCCGTATGATCAATAAAAAAATGTCCATTGAACCAGGAGTAGAAATAAGTACGGAAACGAAAGACCTGTTCATAAGAAGTGTTGTCAGTAAAGTCCAACGTGAAATTAAAAAGTAAATCGCTATGCCAACAAAGTTTAATTATGAGAATGCCGTTAAGGAAATTGAATTGATCATTAAACAAATTGAAGAAGAAACGGTGGAGGTTGATCAATTGTCTGAATTGGTAAAAAAAGCAACAGTGCTAATAGGTCAATGCCAACAAAAACTTAAAAGCATTGATGAAGGTATTGAAAGTGCCATCCGCGATTTTGAGGAACAATAAACCAACTGCTACCACAGAAATTTACACCCGGATGGCAAACAATCAATTCATTCTGAATTATTTATTTTAAACCATAGTAAATGTCAAAAAAGCTGTCTGCCAATTCGGTCGCACTGAAAAATATGCCTACTCCCAGGGTGAGTTGACGCATGGTCAAATTGCTTAAGGCAAACGGCAAACCACTCACGCTCACCAAACTGAAAGATATAGCCAGCAGCAATCCACCGGTAAGAAAAACAATGGCACTACCCGCAAACATCAGCATTGCAATACCCAAAATCAATCCGGCGCTTCCAACGCCAAGTGATAATTTCGTTGAAACTCTGGTGGCGAGTAAACTTATAGGCATGGCCGATACCGCTGCAATCGCCAAAAAAATAGAAGCGTAATATTGTCCATTCCAGTTGCCAACTAATAGTTCACGAAAATTATGGCTTATTTTTAACGGCGCATAATTTATCAAATAAGAATGCCCTAAACCCAATACCAGACCTGCGCTCAATACCCATAGAAATTTCGAACTCCTTTTATTCTCGTCCACTTCTTCTGCCAATATTTCATTTTTGCGTTGTAGCACTTCATCAGAGGATACTTTTTGAAATATAATGCCGGTTGCGGCGAGAAGTATACCGCCAACAATAAATGTAAATGTAGCTCCAAAGAAATCTACAATATATACAACAACAGGCTCCAGGGCATACAGCAACTCAGTAATCAAGATGAGTAATCCCATGGCAATGGGAAGATTCTTCGCAGGCGTAAACATTTTGACCATCGAGTTGGCAGGACTATGGAAAGTGTTCATGGCTATGAGCCACAAAATGACCATATATGGTAAGAATATGCTGAAACGACTTTCCGGTCCGGAATGAATAATTGAAGCTACAATCATAAAGATCATGGCAGTTATTCCTACACCAACCGTGATCACCACAAAATATCTTCCACCTTTTTGTATGGCTTTGTCTGCAACGTATCCGGCTACCGGAGGGATCAACACCAATACTGCCGCTTTGGCAATGATTAAAAATGTTGACAGGTCATCGAGACTGAATTTTTGGACAAGCTTGGGCTGATATTCATGATATGCGATCCAACTGATCACAACGGCAGCGTTCAGGGCTGCCAAACTCCAGAGTTCAGGCCATTTTAATGTTCTCGCCTTAGCTAAAGTTATTTGATTCATTCTATTTAATCTTGATTGGTTAAAATTTTATATGTATACCGTTCAAGAAAAAAGGGTAAACACCACACAAATTGAATGCCTGAAACAATGGTGTGTTTCCTACTGATGGTACCATAATCTACCATCCTGCTGCCAGGCCTTATTAACTCCCTGATCAAAAGTGAATTTCAATTCAAAAAATAAAGTTAAAAATGCAAGCTCTTTTAGACATCACAGATTTGCACGGCTTCCCTTAGCGAAGCCAATGGATCAGGTCCGGCAGGTACAAATTCCTGGGCCACATAATCGTTAAAACCTGTTTGGACAATGGCTTTCATAATAGCCGGATAATACAATTCCTGGCTATCATCGATCTCGTGACGCCCCGGAACACCTCCGGTATGATAATGACCGATGTAAGGATGATATTTGCGAATGGTAGCGATCACGTCGCCTTCCATGATTTGCATATGGTAAATGTCGTACAGCAGCTTAAAATGCTCCGATCCTACTTTTTCGCAAAGAGCAACACCCCACGACGTGCGATCGCATTGGTAATCAGGATGGTTCAGTTTACTATTGAGCAATTCCATCACCAGGTTCATATTATATTTTTCAGCTATTTTAACCACCTTATCCAGACCGGAAGCACAAATTTCCAGTCCAACAGCATCACTTATGCCATGTCGGTTTCCTGAAAAACAAATCATTGTTTTGATCCCAAGATCTGCCGCCTTCGGTATGAGATCGGCATAATTTTTATATAAAGGATCATGCATCGACGGGTCATTGAAACCATCGGGAATTCCAAATTTTCCTGGTGTTGACAATGAACAACTTAAACCGCGGTCGATGGCGATTTTCCATTCATCCGGACCCAGAAGATCGATGCCTTTAATCCCCATATCTTTTGCTGCATCACATAATTCTTCCAGTGGGATCTTGTTGTAACACCAGCGGCAAACCGCGTGATTGATATTTCCTTTGAGCTGTTTTGCTTCCATATTTTTTGATGATTTGGTTTTCAGCGTAAAACCTGAATTGAATGCCAATATGGCCGAACTGGCCGTCATGGTCTTAATGGCTTCTTTGCGATTCATTCTTGACTTTTTTAAAAATCGATATTCAACTTTAAAAGCCAATTTATACTTTTTCAGTAAATGAGACTCTCTTTTTTATTACAAACAGTAAAAAATAAAAAGTCCATAAACGCCCAATTTATGTTCGGTTTCCGTACAATGCCAAATTCCATATATATTGAAGAATAAATTAAACTCATGATTAACAACTATTTATGAATTGTGGCATACGCTTCGCATGAATATTTATCAAATTAAGAACACAAAAATATAAAGCCATGAAAAACAACATCAACCGCGCACTACTAACTGGTTTCCTGGCCATCGTTTTTATTGTTGCCTCCAGTTTCGTCTTTCATACTGACCGTAAATCGGTTAAAAATATAGCGACCTCATTTGCGAATGAAAATTTTAATGATGTTGAAATTCAAGATCTTATAAACCAGTATATATTGAGTATCAAGGAGATTGAAATATTTGAATCAAATGATATACAAATATATAATTCCACTGGTGACCTGATTGCCCAGGGAAACGAGAATGACCTTAAATTACACAAACTATTGAGAACTTCGGATCTATTGTTAAAACAAGGCAATTTATTGATCTATATGCATGAATAGAAATATCTCTGGTCAATTACTCAAAACAAATTGTTCATTCAAATAATTGGGAGACGGAAGTCTCCTTTTTTATTCAGTACCTCCATAATCGAGCTCGCCAAATAACCTGAAATCCAGCCGAACCCACCGCTTGCCAAAGAAAAATTTAACTTTGTTTTTTTTTCTATAATCAAATAATTGGCCATTTTCACCTTTTGAAAAAAGCCAACATTGTTATCCCTATTGTCATGGCAAAACATAATGTAAATTTTTCTAAGAAGGTAAACATTGTCAACCGCAAAGCCCGCTATGAATACGAGTTTATTGATAAATATCTGGCAGGAATTGTTTTAACAGGAACGGAGGTGAAGTCCGTGCGGGAATCAAAAGTAAACCTGCAACATGCCTACTGTTTTATTCAAAAAGATGAAATTTATCTTAAGGAAATGCATATATCGCCATATTCCCAGGCTTCACATTACAACCATGAACCTACCAGGGAACGTAAATTGTTGTTAAAAAAGAATGAGATCGGCAAATTATCATCAAAAAGCCAGGAGAAAGGTCTGACGATCATACCCACCCGATTGTTTATTAATGATCGCGGCTTGGTAAAAATCGAAATTGCATTGGCAAGAGGTAAAAAATTGCATGATAAACGTGAGTCTATCAAAGAAAAAGACCAGAAACGGGAACTGGAGCGATTGAAATTTTAGCATTATGGAAGCGTTTGGTATATGCAGGTTGGGAATCGTACCAGTCCGAAAGATAAATAATGATACTGGTGAGATGGTGACCCAATTGCTATTTGGAGATCATTACCGGACCATTGATACCAGCATAGATAAAAAATGGCATAAAATCCAGATCGCATATGACGGATACGAAGGTTGGATTGATGCCAAACAACATTACGAGATCAGCGCAGATTACTACGACTATCTGAACAATACGGAATTTAAGATTTGCACGGATCTCACTTCCGATATTCTACACAAACGAAACCTCATCCATATTGTAATCGGCAGCGTGTTGCCTATTAGCAGTTCAGAGCTTTTTGATATTCATGAACATTTGGCGTATAATGGCGAATCAAAAAATATCGGTGAAAAACGCGACTATGAATTTCTAAAAAATATGGCCTTTAAATACTTGCATGCTCCGTATTTATGGGGAGGTAAAACGCCTTTCGGCATCGATTGTTCGGGCTTAACACAACAAGTATTTAAAATTGGCGGTTATCGGTTGAAAAGAGACGCTTCACAACAATATAGACAGGGAGAAGCCGTTGATTTTTCATCTATAAAACCTGGGGACCTGGCATTTTTTAAGAATAGCAAACAAGAGGTTGTACACGTGGGTATGGTCTTGGAAGATAGCAAAATTATTCATGCATCTGGTTGGGTGAGGGTGGATATTTTGGATGAACATGGTATATTTAGTGAAAATATCCGGGACTATTCACATCAGTTGGACGGCTTACGAAGGATTTTAAAAACATGAATACCAAGACATTAGTATTAAATCTTGATTATAATCCTATTTCTGTATGCACAGTACAGCGGGCATTTCTCTTGGTATTTCTGCAAAAAGCCGAGCTGGTTAGAGAAAATTCCTGTGAGCAATTGCATACCATCGATACTACCTTTCCAATGCCATCAGTGATCAAATTGAAACGATATGTAAATGTCCCCTATAAAGGTGTCATTCTTACCAGGGAAAATATTTTCAGAAGAGATCGCTATCAATGCCAGTATTGTGGCAACGATAAAGACCTAACCCTTGATCACGTAGTGCCCAAGGCCAAAGGGGGTAAAACTTCCTGGACCAATCTCGTAACTGCCTGCAAACGCTGTAATTCCAAAAAAGGTGACTTTTTACCAGAAGAAGTAGGTTTTAAATTGGTGATGCGACCCTTCAGACCATCCTACCTAATGTTTCTCAGAGATTTCTCCGGATATGAATATGAGGAATGGCAACCTTTCCTTAACAATGGCCGGCAAAGCAACACCAATGTGGCCTGATCAATTAGCTCTGGGTTTTAATTGCGAAAACACATAAAACATCTCTAGTGCCATCTGTCGACAATATTGATCATAAATCTCCTTGTCATTCTCCATTCCATCATAACCAATCGGATCATCATATTCAATAGGCAGCCTGTATAAGGTCCCTTTTACACCGGGCAAATTAAGACCCGCGTTAGCATCGACCAATACCGCCAAAAAATCAGTCCTTGGATTACGGATATGATTTATTTTTTTAGGAAAAACCAGTATAGGCTCCAGATTATAGGAATATTTTACTTTGTATAAAGGGCCGCCATCGAGCATGTTTTTGTACACAATAAACCCTGCTCGTTCCAAGGCAAAAATGGCCTTCTCGCTCACTTCTCCCGGATTGATTCCAGCGGAAAATGCTTTAACATTATCCACCCGGTAATAAAAGGCAGCCACCTCTGCCCAAACCTGGGCCCACTCGCTTAATGCGCCTTGATTTGAACCAATAAAAAATATCTGAGCAGATTGATTTTGCGCCTTTTGATTCATGATATAGCCGGCAATTTCATCGAGCCTGTACCGTCGAGCTTCTGGTATTTTTTTAAATTCCTTATAAAAGTCCTTCACATATTCATGCAAAATGGGATATAGTGGCCGGGGGCCGGCAACCGCGTATTGTCCATCAGAAATCCCACCAAGAAGAAATAAAATTATCATGAATATGTTTAGTCTCTTTCTCTTGCTTTCCATTTACTCGATTTATTTTGTCGATTTAGAGTAAAACCGGTTTTCATGTTATAATCTCTCAACAAATGCGCACTTAACACCGCCGCCAATTTAGCATCTTCAGGTTCAATTTCCACCGAATGTTGAGACGGCTTGAAAAAGTTTTCTATTAAGTGAGTATCGAAATGTCCACTTCTGAAACCATCGTGAAGCATTACAAACTTGCCAAAATCCAACGTATTTTTTACGCCTTTCAGTTCGAATGATTCTAATGCAAAAATCATTTTTTCTATCGCCAATTCCCGGTTTTGTGCGTGCACGATCAGTTTAGCAATCAATGGATCGTAAAATATTGGTATTTCCATGCCTTCGCGGTAGCCACTATCCAGACGTATTCCCTCACCTTTCGGTATCTGGTATTTTTCTAATTGTCCGGTATCCGGCATAAACTGATCCTCTGGATTTTCAGCATATATTCTCAATTCAATAGCATGCCCGTTTATCTTAACCTCTTTTTGAGCAATTTCCAGCTCCCGGCCCTCGGCAATACGAATTTGTTCCCTAACCAGATCAACGCCAGTAATCATTTCCGTAACCGGATGTTCTACTTGTAACCGGGTATTCATTTCAAGAAAGTAAAAGTTCAGCATTTCGTCAACTAAAAATTCCACAGTACCCGCACCATAATATGCACCCGCTTTTGCCACACGTATAGCCGCTTCACCCAATTTTGATCTCAACTCCACATCCACCACAGATGAAGGGGCTTCTTCAATGACCTTTTGATGGCGGCGTTGTATGGAACATTCCCTTTCAAATAAATGAATAAAATTATCATGCTGATCGGCCAATATCTGAATCTCAATATGTCTTGGAGATTCAATGATTTTCTCAATAAAAACACTGGAATCATTGAATGCACTATTGGCTTCACTTTGTGCGCGTTCAAATTCTTCTTTCAATTGTTTCGCATTTCCTGCCACACGCATTCCTTTTCCACCTCCACCGGCGCTGGCTTTTATCATCACCGGATATCCGACTTCTTCCGCAATTCTTAAAGCATCCTCCACATTGGCTACATTATCTTTAGAACCAGGTACAAGGGGCACATCAAATTTACCGACTTCCTTTTTGGCACTTACTTTATCCCCCATTAGTCGTATGGAATGTGCAGAAGGTCCGATGAAAATGAGCCCTGACCGGTTTACAGCTTCGGCAAATGGTGCATTTTCAGAAAGAAAACCATATCCGGGATGAATGGCATCGGCACCCGATCTTTCTGCAATTCGTAAAATTTCATCAATATTCAGGTATGTTTCCCTGGCCGAATTACCACGGAGCGGATATGCTTCGTCCGCCTGCACAACATGTAAGGCGGTTCGATCCACCTCACTGAAAATCGCTACCGTTTGTATGTCCATTTTGCGAGCAGTGGATATAATGCGACATGCAATCTCTCCCCTGTTGGCAATAAGAATTTTCCTTATTTTCTTCATTCAAAAATTACATTTCCTGCAATCAATAATTTATTCACTGATGCCCTTGATTTTATTAATTTCAAAATAAAAGCAATGCAAACCCTAATTTTACAAAATAATCCGCTACAGAAAGTCAGACTTTTAAAAAAAGATAATATTTTTTAAAACTTGCACTCTTTATTTCACGATTATATTATTCTCTAATTTGACGATTACGCTTTGTTATCAACATATTTCTGTATTAACTTCGCGCTTTTAAAGACATTTCTAGTCTACATTTAAATCTTAAAAGGCGTGGATATATTTGACAAACTTGACATAGACAAGACTCCTTTGGGACAGTTTTCCCATATTAAGGAAGGCTATTTTATGTTTCCAAAGTTGGAGGGCGAGATTGCGCCAAGAATGATGTTTAACGGCAAAAAGGTGCTTACCTGGAGCCTGAACAATTACCTGGGTCTTGCCAATCATCCTGAAGTGCGTAAGGCTGACGCTGAAGCAGCCAAAGATTGGGGTATGGGATATCCCATGGGAGCCAGGATCATGTCTGGCAATAGCGTTTATCACGAGCAATTGGAATCACAGTTGGCTGAATTTGTGGGTAAAGAATCTGCTTTGTTACTGAATTTTGGCTATCAGGGCATTATGTCTATCATTGATACACTAGTAGATCGAAAAGACGTGATCGTGTATGATGCTGAATCACATGCATGTATCATTGATGGGTTAAGGCTCCACCTTGGGAAACGGTTTGTTTACCCGCATAATGATATAATAAGCTTAGAGAAACAACTCGAAAGAGCGCAACGAATTGTCGCCGAAACTGGAGGAGGTATCTTAGTCATTACCGAAGGTGTCTTTGGTATGAGCGGTAATCTCGGTAACCTGAAAGGAGTGGTCGAACTCAAAAAGAAATACAATTTCAGGATTCTTGTAGATGATGCGCATGGTTTTGGTACTATGGGTAAAACCGGAGCGGGAACTGGCGAACACTACGGTGTACAGGATCAGATTGATGTGTATTTTTCTACGTTTGCCAAATCGATGGCAAGTATTGGGGCTTTTGTAGCATCTAATGCCAAAGTCGTCAGATTTTTGAAATTCAACGTGCGTTCCCAGATCTTTGCAAAATCTTTGCCCATGCCATTGGTTATTGGTGGCATCAAAAGACTTGAATTGTTGCGTACCAAGCCAGAATTGAAAGACAATTTGTGGAAAGTTGTTGATGCGCTTCAGAAAGGCCTTAAAAGCAAGGGCTATAATCTCGGAACTACACAATCGCCTGTGACACCGGTATTTTTGAATGGCACTCCGTTGGAAGCTGGTAATATGATTTTTGACTTACGGGAAAACTTCAATATTTTCTGTTCGATGGTTATCTATCCGGTTGTACCGAAAGATGTGATTATGTTGAGGATCATTCCCACGGCGGTGCATTCATTGGAAGATGTTGAAGAAACAATTGCGGCGTTCGATGCGATCAGTGAAAAACTTAAAAGTGGTAAGTATCGCATCGAAAAAATCGCGGCCATTGCCTAAAAAACACATAAAATTTGCTTGTTTTTATTGATTTTTAAACAATTTAGCTATATTGCTTAAACAAATTTAAGTCTAATTTTTCTGTAAACCATAATATTTTAAACATGAAAAGATTTGATGAACTCAGAGATTTAGTAATGTCTCTTGAAGGTGATTTTCAAAAATTTTATGACAAAGGTAACCAAGCCGCAGGAACCAGGGTACGTAAAGGAATGCAAGATCTCAAAAACCTGGCCCAGGACATTCGGGTTGAGGTTCAGGACATGAAAAACAAGAGTTAATCCTATTATCCTACAAGGATTGACAAAAAAGGAGTAAACTATACTCCTTTTTGTTTTTATGGCCTATTTTCTTAGAAATTGACTTATTTTCTCCCTCAATTGTGGGGAACCTTTGACCAATGGTAGCCGTACGTGATTTTTGCAAATCCCCAGCAAAGCCAATGTTTCTTTTACTCCCACCGGGCTTGATTCTACATACATCAACGGATTGATTCGACTGAGATAATATAATTTTTCCGACGCCTTCACAAATTGTCCGTCCAATGCCAGACTTACCATATCTGACATTTCATGTGGAAATGCATTGGCTAAAACAGAAATAACACCAACAGCGCCCATGGCGATCATGGGTACTGCGCACATATCATCACCTGAAATCACCATAAATTCTTTCGGCTTCCCGGCAAGAATATCGATGATCTGCGCCATATCGCCGGAAGCTTCCTTAATGCCGATAATATTTGGGTGTTTGGCGAGTGCCAAGGTGGTTTCCGGAGTCATATTCGTTCCGGTGCGTTTAGGAACATTATACATGATCACCGGAACCGGGCAAGCATCGGCAATCACTTGATAATGTGCAATTATTCCAGCCTGAGAGGGTCTGTTGTAATACGGACTGACACTGAGTAATGCACTCACACCAGTCCAATCCATATTCCGGACATGGTCAGCAATATCCTGCGTATCATAACCGCCGGTGCCATAGACAACAGGCAATTGCTTTGAATTGTTCTTCCTGATGAAATTGAGCAGTTCATGCTTTTCATTTTTATTGGTCGTTGCCGATTCTCCTGTAGTCCCATTCACAACATAATAATCCACACCATTATCGGCATTGAAATCCAGTAATTGCTTTAAACTATCGTAATCAATTTCCAGATTTTCTTTAAATGGAGTTACCAGCGCTACACCAGTCCCTTTTAAAATGGTTTGCATAAGAAAAAAATTAAATAGCTTGGGTATAGTGATACAATTGATCTATTAAATACTTTAGTGTTTCGCCATCTCTGATTTTAATCATAATATCATAGAAAGAATCATGTTCATCAAAATGTCGGCCGATCCTGCAACGGGCCTTACTTTTAGCGATTATGAGGTCGGTATAAATATTCCATTCCAAATCGGCATGAATGATATAATCAAAAGCTTGATCCAACAATTTGCCGGCATCATCATTTTGCAACTGGCCAAACAGAGAAACTTCGCGTTTATCCAGCTTTACCATCCCTTCGTCCATATGAACATCGGGCCGGTCTTCATCCCGCAATAACAAATATAAAAAACTTACTTCTTTATTCTCTTTTTCCATCTTGCTCTGGAGTACTTTCAATAATGCGATCTTCTGATTACCATTGGAAGTGAAAACAATCAAAATCTTCCTTGATTGCAAATAAGGTGTGGTGAAATGTTTCACACTGTTTTTTTTCGCGATCCGATTAGCCACCCAGGGAAGGCTATATTTTTTTAGAAAATCAACCATTATTCAACATCTTCAAAAAATCTTGTTCAGAAATTATTTTAATGTTCAACTCCCGGGCTTTTTGCAACTTTGCCGGCCCCATGTTTTCTCCAGCTAAAAGAAAATCCAGCCTTCCCGAAATAGAAGAAACCAACTTACCCCCATACTTCTGAATTGTGTCTTTCAATTCATCGCGGGTGAAATTACCAAATACACCTGAAATTACGAACGATTTTCCATCAAGAACATTACTTTCGGCTTCATTTTGTGTTTTAACCACTTCCAATTGCAAACCATGTTCTTTTAGACGCTCAATTAATTGGACATTTTCATCCACCTTGAAATATTGAATAACACTTTCTGCTATGCGGTCCCCTATCTCCGGCACATCGATTAAAGTTTCATAAGAGGCATGCGATAAATCATCGATATTTTGAAAATGCTCTGCCAGTTTCGCAGCGACCGTAGCACCCACATATCTTATTCCCAAGCCAAAAAGCAGGTTTTTGAAAGGTTGGTTCTTGGAATTTTGAATTGAATCATAAATGTTTTGAGCAGACTTTTCACGAATACTCCTGGTGCTATAATCCCCTTTCTTTTCAGAAAAAATCTTAAATTCCAAACCGTTCAGATCGTCAAAAGTAAGATCATAGAGATCAGCAATATTTTTAATTTTGTTCTGGTCCAATAATCCTTTTATGGTCTCCGGACCCAAACTTTCGATATTCATCGCTTGCCTTTGAATAAAATGTTCTATCCGACCTTGAATTTGAGGCGGACAACCCGCTTCATTGGGACAGTAGTGCACGGCTTCTCCTTCTTTTCTGACCAGTGGCGTACCACATTCCGGGCACTTGGATATAAACATTACCGCATTACTTTTTGGATCCCTTTGAGAAAAATCCACACCGGTAACTTTGGGGATGATCTCTCCCCCTTTTTCGACAAATACATGATCGCCAATCCTCAGGTCGAGGCGTTCAATTTCATTGGCATTGTGTAATGATGCCCGTTTCACTGTCGTACCTGCCAGAAGAACGGGTTCCAATTCGGCAACCGGGGTAATCGCTCCGGTCCTGCCCACCTGGTAAGTAATTCCCTTCAGGCGTGTCGAAACATTTTCAGCCTTGTATTTATAGGCAATGGCCCAGCGCGGACTTTTCGCGGTATAACCCAATCTGTTTTGCTGGTCCACACTGTTTACCTTGATCACAATACCATCCGTTTCCAGAGTAAGGTCATGACGCTTGTCCGCCCAATGTTCTATATATTTTATTACACCCTGAATGGTTTTGCATTTTTTGTAAGTCGGAGATACATTAAAGCCCGCTTTTTCCAACGTCTTTATGGCGGCCTCATGTGTTGGAACAATTTTCTGCTGACTCAAAAACGCATACATAAAGCAATCCAGGTGCCTTTTTGCTACGATGGATGAATCCTGCATTTTCAATGTTCCCGATGTGGTGTTTCTGGGGTTGGCAAGGGTAACTTCCCCAACTTGCAGACGTTCATTGTTTAGCCTGGTAAAAACATCTTTGGGCATAAAGACTTCGCCACGCACTTCGAATTCCTCAGGTAAATCAGTGGTATCATTAATGCGCAATGGTAAACTTTTGATGGTTTTGGCATTGGCAGTAATATCATCTCCACGCACACCGTCACCACGAGTTACTGCGCGTTCCAGCACAGCATTTCTATACCAAAGGCTGATGGCTACCCCATCAAATTTCAATTCACAGAAATATTCATATTGTTCTCCATTCAATCCTTTGGCCACACGACGATCAAAATCAATCAATTCATCCTGAGAGTAGGTGTTGGCCAGGGAGAGCATCGGATATCGATGTTCTACGGTTTGAAAAGTTTTGGTAATGGTGCCGCCAACGCGTTGCGTGGGTGAATATTCGTATTTAAATTCAGGAAATGTTTCCTCCAACTGTTCAAGCTGTTGCAGAAGCTGGTCAAATTCATAGTCGGTGATCTCAGATGTGTTGTTTTGATAATACTGAACATTGTAATGTTCAATTTTTTTTATCAATTCGTCAATTTGATTTTTAGCTTGTTCCCTGGTCATGGTTTTTTAACAATGCGAAGTACAAATCTAACCAATGTGGCACGATGTTCAAATATTCCTTCTGTTGGTCGCTAATATTTTAAAATGGTTTTAATTCTGGCCCTTAAAGGAACTTCCCAACCAAATATTGAATGTCCTTTCCTGTTGTTTTGTGCGATTACTGGAATATTCAAAGGTGTATGCAACATTGTTGCTACGTTGAGGATATACCTGAATTGATCTCAAAATTCCATTGCGGTCAACCAATACGACGACAGGATCATTTTTCTTTACCTGGTTCACATAGAATTTTATATCATCTTCATTATTTATCCTGAAATTGTTAATGGCAATGATTTCATCGTTAACATTCAATCCGTCTTCCCACCCGGCTGAGCCGCGTTGCACGCCACTTATGATCAAGCGGTTGTTTTCCTTTTTTAGGTCAATGCCCAGGGCCTTGTCACTGATGGCCGTGTTGGTTTCTATTAATTTAATGCCAGCGTAATCCAGGTATTTTTTATAATCTATTCCTTGGGTTCCATAGACATATTGATTAAAAAAATCGTCGAATTTATGTCCTCCAAAATGTTCAAGCACCTGTTTCAGATCATCGGATGTTACACCCTTCCCCTTCTTGTAATATTTGTAATACAAGTAATTGAGCACATCGTCCAATCGATATTTCCCCAGTGAGTTATGGATTATGTCGAGATCGAGCATAGCACCAAGAATCGCTCCTTTGGTATAATAATCCGTCTGGCTGTTTTTGCTATTTTCATTGTGACGATAAAATTTTATCCAGGCGTCAAAACTAGACTCCGCCACATCTTCCACCTGATCACCTTTCCTGTTTTGAAGTTTGGTGATTGATTTTATCAAATGTTCAATATACGTCTGATCATCAAAAAAACCTGCCCTGTCCAGTATCAACTCATCATAGTAGGAGGTGAAACCTTCCATAACCCACAGGAGGTCGGTATAGTTTTCCTGGTTATAATCGTACTGCATTAAAGATTGCGGGCGAATACGTTTAACGAGCCATAAATGAAAATATTCGTGGGCTACCAAACTAAGAAATTTTTCATAAGTTCCCTCAGGCTGATAGATCCACCGGTAAACATCCAGTGCACAAGAATTCAAATGTTCCAGGCCACTGGTATATTTTTCTGCGACGTTGTGGATTATGAAAGTATAATCCTCATTGGGATTTTCTCCAAATATGGCGGTCTCCGCTGCTATAATCTTCGGAATGTCCTTTGATATCTGAACCTGATTGAAATTGCCCGGACCAAAAAAAGCCATATGATGAGGTATGCCATTTGCTTCAAATTCAAACTCAGTTTGGTTACCAATTTCAATGGGTGAGTCGACCAATATATCATAATTGGGAACATAAAATTTGTTGCGCTCCGCTTCTATGCTTTTCAATGCAGTTGTGATTTTCTCCCAGCCTGTGCATGGAATGATTTGTAAGGTGGCTGATAAATGTTGATATTTATCCACGAACATAAAAACGCTGGATCCATTCACAAATCCGTGGGCATCATCCAAAAAACTGGTGCGTACTGAAGCTTCAAAAGCATAAACCTTATAGGTTACGACGATATCTTCCTGATTATTTTTAAAAATTCGCCAGGTATTTTTACTGACTTTGTGCGAAACCAATGGTTCCCCTGAAATATTTTTGACAGAGAAAGATTCAACATTTTTGGAAAATTCACGAACCAGGTATGAACCCGGTGCCCAAACTGGCATTTTTAAATCCAGTTGATCACTTTTGAAATTTTTAAGGCGCATTTCAACCTGGAAATAATGAGTCTGTGGTTCAGTCATCTTCAACACATACTCAATATTTTCATCTGCCGCCAGACTCCAGTTCAAATCCAGGAAGACAACAAGAACAACGAGGCCAATTTGTTTCATCAATTTTTTTGCTGCCATACACAAATTCATGAATAAACCATGACGTTTTGAATAAGATCGAAAAATACCAGTACCTGGCGATTTATCATTTTAATGGCACAAAAATAAAAGAAAGTATGTGAAGGGACAGGATCAGTAACTTTTTTTAAGGCATTATTTATAATATCTGCAATTCAATTGAAATTAACTTTATTAGTGCTGATGAAACCAAAACCTGCAAGTGTTACTGCCGCATAAAAAAATGGGGGTCTTCCTTAATGGCTAAAGATCAAATTTTCATCAAATTGCCAGTTTTCTTATTGCTTCATCAAATTGAAGGCCATGGCTTTTGGCAAGGCTGACATTAATCTCAAAATTTATTTTATCCGGCTTTTCAATAAAATGGATCATGGCAACCTGCGATTGTTCTTTTGCAGAAACAATTAATGTGGCTTTATGATACAATGAATTCAAGACCATTTGTTCATCGACATCGCAATTTTCCGAAAGGTATAAAACCTGGCAATCTTGAATATCCGATGGATCATTAAAACGCATGATTTTGAGTTTTTTGCCAAGAACTGACGGCTTTTTTTGGGCCAATTGTTGCAAACTGCTCCAGTCGTCATCACATCCCAGCAAACCAATCACAAAATTTTCATCGTCAGCTTCATTCGGCCATAAAACATGCTGACTCATAGCCAGCAAGATCTCATTGTGATATTTCGCTTTTTGAGCGTAAGAATTAGTAACGATCAACGCCATCAATAATCCTGTTATTAACTTTATTCCCTTCATGTTTCACCCTTATAATTATCACGACCTGATCAAAAATAAAAGGAATGAGTTTAAATACCAGAAGTCAGTAATTTTGATCAGGTAAGGTGATGCACATGTGAAAATATTATATCACTGTTATCGTCGAAATAGGTTTTTCTCGTGTACAGTTAAAAAATTTAAGAAAAACACCTGTTACCAAAACTCTATGCGATAAATACTCCCTCTCAATCCTTTAAGGAGAGACTTTTGACGATTAATTCATCAAATAGATTTGGCGTCACATGGGCCGTGAAAAATGTCATCCATAAAAATTACAAAGATTATTGTTATTGATGATTTTTGGTACTTTAGGAAAATAATCATCATTTTACCAAATGGACAATTGCTGGATTTGAAATCTGAAATTAACAAAGACTCTCCTCAGATTTTTTTCATTGGCTGATCCATTATTGGTGATTATACCATAGCTGCCATTAACACGATACTGAAGGCGCACAAAGCGATGAAAATCCAATATAATTTCCATCTAAATCTTCTTTTTCGATCAACAAAATTTTCCATGATATCCATTTTTAATGTTTAACCCTACTGAATTAGTATCTGACATACCTCAATATTCTTACAATTAAATGGAATCACAGTACCTGAACATGAACCGGTCGCTCTGCGGCAAATTTATTGGCTTTAGGGATGAGGATCATTAGTTTATTCTTGTCATACTTGGCGGATGTCTTTACCGGCTCCGCATCGTCGGGTAATTTATATTTTCGTTCTTGTTCAAAAAGAGATCTGTATTCATTTGAAACCGTATTTCGGTCTTTAGCCGATTCACTAACTTTCACATGAATTATATCATTTTTGACATTGATGTCAAAGTCGTCTCCTTCGAATCCCGGAGCGATCATTTCCAAATAATAATACAGCGGCGTTTGTGACAAATAGGTTTGTGTTTCTTTTGAGTATTTCTTGGAAGCCATAAAATCCTCGATCAGGTCTTCTCCGCCAAATTCTTCCATAAACTTATTGCCTCTTTGTTCTTTTCTTCTTTTTATAGTTTCCATAGTATTAAAATTGTTTGGTTTCCTTTATTCAAAATCTGATAATATTTTCTATTGAGATAATCCAAAAGCCATGCCGCGCAGACTTATTTTCCGGATTTATACAAAAACAGTCGGATTCCTCGCTAAATAATTAATTTTCAGCACCTTAATTATCCATATTAATAGACACCCCTTTTACTTCCGATTTCCGGAAATAAAAATGTGTAAAATAACCGAATCGGCGTAGACCCTGTTCCACACAAATGATGTTCAAATTGGGATACATAAAGATGGCAAAGTTCATTTTTGGTGCATATTATTTCACTTTGCTCACCGTGGTAGTTGATATGGGTTTTTTCTTAATTTCGCCGTTTTTCTCCAGGATGATTATCAGACTCTTTTGGTTTTCGGCTTTATTTTGTGCGTATTGTATGGCTTGTTCCTTATTCTGAAAAATATGATGGGGCCTGCTATCTTCACGATTTCTCAATCCCCAGCCCATGCCGCCAGGAACAAGATATTGATCGCTTTTGGTGGTTGGTTTCTGCCCGGCACCTCTGTCCCGGCCATTTCCGGGAGGAGGATGTTCTTGTTCATCATCCAATTGCCGGAGTTTATTGACATTGCGTTGTTTACTGGTTTTTGTATTTTCTTTTTCCTTCTCCTGTAATCGATTATTGTAGACGTTCATGGTGTTAATACCGTTAATTTTTGTGTGTGACATGATTTATTTTGAATCCAGTTTATCTAATTGGTCCTCGATTTCCTTAATCTTAGCTTTTGCTTCATCGAACATTTTATCGCTTTCTTCCTTTATGCTATTCCAATCATTGTTTGTATAATCATTGATCTTTTTAACCTGATCACTCAATTTTTGTCGCTGATCGTTCAGGGCCTGACGTAACGTTTCAATTTTATCCCCTTCAGATGTCTCAACCATATCCTTTCGATATTTTATTTTCTCCATGGTTGAATCAATCTCTTTGATGGCTTTATTCATATTAACAACAATTGCATTTAACTGCCTATGACCCTCAATGGTATCTGTGGCCATCTCAAAACCATCTTTGTCGGATTTCTCACGAACATTGAGCGAACATGAACTTAAACCCAGCAGTACAAAGAAAATGCCGATGATAATTTTTCCTATAATTTTAAGACCCATATTTATTTAATCAGCAGTTATTTGTGGTCATCAAAAACCCGGTATCACTGTTGATTACCGGGCGCATTAATTAACATCTATTGGAAGCGACTATTCAATTCGACTAATACACCTGCATGAAGAATTGATCATTTCTTCTGCGAAATCAGATTATAAAGGTGGAATTATCGATTTCTTATAATCAGCAATACCGTACTACACTACAAATCTTTCTATTTGACAGTGTCCTTTAAACTATTTAATGATTTTTTTCCAGTCTCAGCAAGTTCATCGATTTTTTTGTTTACGGTGGTTTTTGCTGATTCCAGCGATTCCACTGCTCTTTCAGTAATGTCTTCTGTAAACCTTTCAGCCTCTTTTTTTAATTTTTTTCTGGTTTTCTTTCCACTATCCGGTGCCATCAATATTCCGGCCATGTAGCCTCCAATAGCTCCAACAAGAATACCGGTAAAGATTTTTAATGCATTATTATTCATAGTTAAAAATTTAAGGTGGTTAAACAATTCCTTTTAAATATTACTAACAAAGAAATATGCCAATTTATCCTGCAAAAGGTGCATTCACAGTTATGCAAATCAACTCTTTGATATATAAGTATTTACGGGAAACAGAATATAAAGTGTCATTTTTTTTGATGGCGTATAATATCCCCCTTGTTCGTCATTTTGTTGATATTTTTCTACAAGTGTCTGTCTGGAGAATTCAGATATTTTTCCAATAAACCACGGTAATATGAATAAACCGTTGCCCGTTTCTTTTAATGCCTTGAACCTTTCAAAAGGACTTGCATTTGTCATTTCTGGCATTATTTTAGATAGTTATGTTGCGTATTAATAAAAATTTATGATTATGGCACTGAATAACCTGAGTACGATGACTGAATTCATGAAAGAGTCGAAACACAAAGGATTCGAGTGTGAATTCTATGTCAAGGAAGGTTTACTGCATACTTTTGCAGACAACAAGACCTTTACCCCAAAGGATGTTCGTATAGTGGATATTGGAAGATTTGAGGGTGAATCCAATCCTTCTGACGAAGCGGTGATCTACCTGCTTTCATGCAAAGATGGCAGCAAGGGCATTTTAACGAATGCGTATGGCACCAATTATGACGAAGCCACCAATGATTTTGTCAAAGCAGTTTCTTGAAGTGACCATGATCGTCATAGTTCGATACACGTCTATTATTGTTGATGAAAAGATAGGCGTTTATTACTGATGGTTTGTGTGTGAAAAGTGATTAAACCAAATCATGAAACTTGTGCCTTTATTTATTTCACTTTCCACTTCAATTTCTCCATAATGGCTATTAATTATATTTTTAGTTGTGGTCAATCCCAAACCCATTCCACTCCTTTTACCCGTGAAAAATGGATCGAACAGGATTTTTAAATCATCTTTATGAATCCCCTTGCCATTGTCCTGAATCACGATCTTTATCTTTCCGTTTTCAAGCAATGAAATCACTTCTAATATACCCTGGTTTACCTCCATGGCTTCAATGGCATTTACAATAATATTTAAAAAAGCGATTTTCAACTTTTCCTGATCTGCCATCAATTTGGGGAGATCTTGTTGCAAATTTTTTCTAACCCGCATTCCTTGCAATTTAATACGGTCAGAAGTGAGGTGTATGGCGTCTTCCAGAATCTGGTTAAGATCGTTTTCTTCCAGATCCAATTCTTTGGGTTTGGAAGAATTGAGCATGTCTTTGATCAATTGATCAATTCTGCCAGCATTGCGTTCGATAATATCGGCATAGAGTTCAATATTATCGTTGACAATTTCTGCTGAGATTTCTTCCTTTAATTGTTCAAGAGCGAGATGCAGGTTTGTGAGCGGATTGCGTACTTCGTGGGCAATACTTCGCGCTATTTTACCTGTCATTGAGAGTTTTTCAGCCATAAGCAGTTCCCTTTCTGCTTTTTTGCGCATGCTAATATCCCTGATCAATCCCTGATATCCTGAAAGCAGATCGTCTTCATCAAAGAGTGAAACTACCGATATGTTGCACTCAATCTTGTTACCATCCACATCATGAAGCAGTGCATCAAAGTCTTTGATTTTTCTTTTCTTTAGTAATTCCTCATTTAATTGTTGATACGCTTCTTTATTGGCAAATAAATCTTTTAAAGTGGGATTGTGATTTTTGGATTTTTGAAGCTTAAATAATTTAAGAAATGATGGATTCACTTCAATCAATAATTGTTCCCGGTTGCTGATGAAGATAGCATCAATCGACTGTTCGAACAGGTTGCGATATTTCTTTTCATTAACATGCAACTCCATTATAACGCTCGCATTTTTAAGAGCAAGCAACACCGCTTTGCGCAATGCCAGGGGATTGAGATCTTCTGTCAACAGGCAATCCATAGCGCCGGTTTTCAACGCCATTTGGTCTATTTTGTCCTCACTATTGCTGGCAAATAATATGAATGGGATAAAATAGCCTTTAGACAACACATCTTTGATCAATGCAAGTCCCATACTGCCATTTTGGCAATAGACCAAATAGAGATCATGTTCCTCCTTTAAAATTAATTTTACTGCTGCTGTTTCGTCCTGTTCCCAGGTTAAATTAATTTGGAGGTCTTCGATTTGACTAAAAAGCTTTTTTAATCTGCCGTGCTCAGAACGGCCTGCTACAATCAGCAGATCAATTTTTTTGGTTGTCAAAATATTCAATTGTGGTTTAGAGAAATGTAGACATTGATTTACTCAACTATAATTTAATGTTGTACGCTTTCAACTTATTATACAGTGTTTTGCGATCAATGTTTAAAATTTCAGCAGCTTTTGTTTTATTAAAACCAGTTTTTTCCAGCACTTCCAAGATGGCATGTTTTTCTGCATTTACCGAAACCGCCTTCAGATCAGCTCCAGAGGTGCCGTCTACATGCAGCATTTCTTGCTCGCCAGAAAGATCGGGATGGATGATTTCAGAAGGCAGGCATTCCAGTGTTACTTTCGAATTCTGTGCCAACAATACTGCCCGTTTAATGACATTTTTTAATTCCCGGAGATTTCCATACCAGTAATAATTTAATAAGCGGTCTTTTACATCTTCCGAAAATCCGGAAATGCTTTTGCCAAGCTGTAGGTTGGCATCTTCCAGGAAGAAATTAGCATACACCAAAATATCCTCTTTTCGTTCTCGAAGTGGAGAAATTTCAATTTTAAATTCATTCAACCGGTGATATATGTCCTCTCTGAATTTTCCTTCTTTTACCAGCAATTTAAGATCAACATTGGCCGCGGCAATGATCCTGACATTTATATCAATGTCTTTGGTACTTCCAAGCCTTTTAATTTTCCATTCCTGGAGCACCCTCAATAATTTTATTTGGTTTTCATAAGATAAATTCCCGATTTCATCCAGAAATAGTGTGCCCCCATTCGCAATCTCAAATGAACCTTTCTTGTCGGTTACTGCTCCTGTAAATGCTCCTTTAATGTGTCCAAATAATTCACTGCCCGCAAGCTCTTTAGGTAAAGCACCACAATCTATCGCAACAAAGGGTTCGTCTTTCCGGTGGCTCTTAAGGTGAATAGCATTGGCTACATATTCTTTCCCTGTCCCTGTTTCCCCGGTAATAATTACTGACATATCTGTTGGGGAGATCAATTCAATATGCTTTTGAACAATTTCCGATTGTCTGCTGGGCCCAAAGACAAATTTTCTGGTTGGGGCCTTGGTTTGAGCCTTATGCAGTGTCGCTTCCTCCTGAGCCTCGATATTTCTTTTTAGGGCACTTTGAATGGTGACAAGAATCTCATCAGGATAAAGCGGTTTAGTAACATAGTCGACAGCGCCGTGTTTTAATGTCTGCACGGCTGTGCGTACATCAGAATAGCCCGTAATAATTATTACCGCTGACGTTGGACTCAATATCTTTATTTTTTTAAGCAAATTGAGCCCATCCATATCGGGAAGTTTATAATCACATAGAATAAGGTCATACTTGCTTTTTCTTATTTGCTCTAAACCATCTTTTCCATTATGACTGTAGTCAGTTTGAAAACCCTTTTTTCCCAGGAATTTGCTTAGGAGCAAACAAATATCCTTGTCATCGTCGATGATGAGGACTCTATGCATATTGTTGTTGTTATATACTATTCTATTAAATCTAAATTAAATGCAAATGGTTCAGGGCCTCGTTTATTTTATTTTTCGAAAATGGTTTACTTATAAAATAATCGGCACCATATTTAATGGCATTCTTTTTTTCTAAGGTACCATCATATGCACTTATAACGATCACTTTTATCGCTTCATCAGATTTTTTTATTTTTGGAATGAGGTTGAAACCGACACCATCTGGCAAATTGAGATCAAGAAAGACTGAATTATAATGTTCCTGCTCAATTTTTATCATGCCATCTTTCACAGAATGTGCATAATTGGTTTTGAAACCCTGCTTTTGCAAAATTCCGGATAATAAAAAACAAATCTCTACTTCATCATCTACAATCAAAATCTTTTTCATATCACTTAAAAGATATGGCTATTTCAAATTTCTCCTACCTGACGCTCGCAAAAAAAAATAACTGCATTGCCAGAATTATTATTCCTTAGCATTAAAAAAAATAATGCCACATGTCAAATTACATCCGGTGCATTTCCAATTACTAAGCAGCAAAACCAAATGAAATTGTAGCCTTAAGTCTGGAAAATGAACAAATAGCAATGAAAAGCAAATCATTTTGCATCGCAAATGCACCAGCTCATATATGTTTCTTTTTAATTATTAGTAGACAAAACACTTTCTGTTTTGTGGAATTTACTACACGATTTCCGGGGTCTTAATTTCCTGCCACAAATGATAAATTTTAAGACCACTTCATGAAGCGCACGAAGAACCTGTTTCAATAAGATTAGCGATGAATAGTCATAACCGGAAGTTCCGAATCCTGAATCAGCTCTTCAGATAAATGATGTGTGATCGCCCTAAATACCCCCGACTTAGCATCTGTCAACGAAATGATTAAACCGGCGTGTATTTTCCGGGCAAAACTTAAAATGGCATTTTCCGCATCACTCCGATTGATCAAATTGATGGAATAATTTTCAAATGTATGCCTGCGTTTGAATGCTTCCACCTGTAGCATAAGCTGATTCTTATCTTTACCATGTTTATTAACATATAAAAACTGAATTGTTGCATTGAATAACGCGGCAAATTCACGAATCTGCTTGAAGGATTCTTCCTGATAATCCTCAAATAGATCGATTCCTACCGCCATCTTGTCAAAATTCTCGGTGGAACTCCAGGCTTTAACGGCAATCACGGGACAAGAAACATTTTCAATTACCTGTTCAGTGTGATTACCTGTGAATTGTTCCGGGAAAGAATGCTCACCGGTGGTACCCATTACGATCAGTTGAATATTGTTTTTGTCAACAAATTCCTTTATTCCGTGCTTCCAATCCTGATCGATAATCTGGCCTTCTACATTGACATTTTGGTCACTATATTTTTCTATGAAAGCCTGAAGTCTTTGTTTATTTTTCTTAATCAACTCTACGGTATACAACTCCATAGTCTGAGCATCGCGAATGGATGTATCTGCCGTTACACTGAAACCATATGGCTCAGGAGTTCTTACAAAATTTACCAGATAAATAGTGGCCTTCATTTTTTCAGCAATGGCCACAGCAGTTTTCAATCCATTGATTGCAATTTCAGAAAAATCAGTGGGTACTAATATTTTTTTCATGGCTAAACGAATTTATTTTCACCCTAATTCCAAGTAAAAACCTCGCCAAATTTTAGCTGATTGGATATGGTTTTAAATCATTGATTTTTAGTGAAATAAAACCATTCAAAATGAATAACGTTCAATATTTGTAGAAAATAGGCTCTTTTTGTAGAAAGAATTTCCCTATTAAATTCATTGTAAGAAGAAATATTTCTCTCGTCTGTCAAATGGCAATTCGGAAATCGGAAATTGATTTATTGGCATGAAATTTTGATTTATCAATTAAAAAACCAAAAACAACAATTTATGAAATCATCAAATCTCAAATTAATGGGTGGCTTGGCACTAGGTGCTGCTGCCGGAATTATAACTGGTATTTTGATAGCACCAAGAAGTGGTAAAAGTACCAGGAGGAAAATCGGATTGGAATTATTGAAGTACAAAAATGAACTTCAGGACAAAGCCGTTGAATCCGTAGAGGAAATAAAAGACGCTACAGATTATGCTACAAATAATTTAAAAAGAAGCGCTCGTAAACAATGGCATGAATTGAAACGGAACAGTAATCCTTTGGCTTCACTTATGCATCACTGACCTATTTAATCTTTAAAAAATTGACCGTCCCAAAATCCTGAAGTTGAATCAACTTCAGGATTTTTTGTACGGAATTACGCAAACTTCAAGGTTCAGAAAAGTCAGGAAATGCTCAACTACTCATTTGATCTTACAGATCAAATTCACCGTATCATTTTAGCCACTTAGATATTAACAATGTTTTAATAGTACCCATATTTATTTTTAATAATACACGTAACCTTGTTTAATAGGCATCTATGGATTAAAGTGTTTACTTTTTTCTGGTCTTTTTACTCGGTCAAACGACCACAGATCTCTTTCACTTTTTACAAACTTTGATTGAGAAGATGAAATGGCAATCGGTGTTCTAAGGTAATCAGGATATTGTTTAAGTATTTTTGCATAATCCTCCGCATCAAAATATTCTGCTCCCTTTTTCAATTTCAGGTCATTTCGGATGAGATCTTTGATTTGTACATCTAATTTATCCGCAATTTCAAGCAATTCCAACTCAGTAAACGGATAGGTATTCACCTCACAATCATTGAGCGCAATTCTGTTGGCATGGGCGTAGGCTAATAGGTTTCTCTCGAACAAATCCTTTTTGTTGTAGAAAAATTTTACTTCATTTTTATTGGTTTCCATAATACTTGTATTTATTCAGATCATGACAAACCCGATACCAATTCATCGCATTTGATCTTCTAACCCAATTCACGGATTTCAACTCATTAATAATTAAGCTGATACATTTCAAACCGTCTTTAATGTCACATTAAGTTATTAATCATGTTCTTTATCCAGGTCGAAGAATAATTTCTACACAGTGTCTTTTGATTTCCTCAGAAAGAATTGGTATAACCAAGTCAGTAGTGTCCAGTTGGATAAATAATTATTTGATATCCAATTATTTACAACTGATTAATAGGATAGATCCCTTTCTGGAATGAAAATTACCATTTAAAGGGTTGAAATGAATTGTGAAATCAAATGAATAGAATTATGGAAGTGAAAGAAAGAGAATTAAAATCAGTTGACACACTTGATCTGAATGGAGAAGATAAAGTTAAAATCAACGTCAATGTAGGGTTAGAAAATAAAGCGAGATCTGATATTGCCAGTAAGTTGAGTACGGTTTTATCTGATACTTATGTCTTGCTCATTAAAACACAATGTTATCACTGGAATGTTCGGGGTAATCAATTTTATGGAATACACCATTTGACTGAACAACAATACAATAATATTTTCCAGGCCATCGATGACATCGCCGAAAGAATTCGATCACTCGGTTTTGATGCACCAGGTACCATCCGGGAATTTCAAAGTTTCACCACACTGGATGAAGCCAAAAAAGGACTCAGCCAGC
The DNA here is from genome assembly GCA_963711495.1 of uncultured Cytophagales bacterium. Lineage (GTDB taxonomy): Bacteria > Bacteroidota > Bacteroidia > Cytophagales > Cyclobacteriaceae > CAVQEK01. The sequence goes on along the minus strand of CAVQEK010000004.1, from coordinate 1,351,828 downwards.
ATGAGATGATCGCAGACCTGGTGAAAAATCATGAAGAAATATCAAAAAGTATCGACCATGCTAAAGAAGTGGCAGATAAAGGCAGAGATGATGCCACGTCAGATCTTATGATTGAAAGGCTAAGATTCCATCAAAAAGCCGCATGGATGTGGAGGAGTCTTCTCGAACGCTAGTCTTTCATAGGAAACAAATTAGCATATATAATTAAAAAAGGTCAGGCTATAAAAGCCCGGCCTTTTATATTTTCTTTGATCTAAAATAATTAGAATGATACCTGCAACCCAGCAAGATAAAGTCCGCCGATGCTGTCAGCAAATCCAAATTCTCGCGATTGATTGTTGAATAGATTCCTGGCATTTAAATAAATACCCACTTGTTTCAACACATTATACGAAACTTTGAGATTCACAATAGTTTTACCAGGTACTTCATCCTGACCATTATTTTCGTCATATGAAGCGTAATCATGGCGATAGGTATAGGAGCCCAAATAATAAAGGCTGGCCGAAACATTAAGCTTTTCAACCGGATGAAAATTACTGATGAAACCACCATAAAATGCCGGAGTTTGTTTATGCGTGACATTCATGCGTTCGGTTGTCGGCAATTCAAAAATTCCATTGACTGGATCAATTACGACTGGTGTCAATTTTTTATCATAATTTTCCAGGGCGGTATGTTGGATGGTTCCAAATACCTTGAGTTGAATTTTCTTCGACGCTGTATAGTTGAATGCAACAGTTGCACCCAATTGTTTTGCCACAAGGTCAAGATTTTTATACGAATAAATCAGATGTAATCCATAGTTATCAAACCCAAGATAGGTAGGTTCAAAACTGGTGATGTGCTCTGTCTTCGTTGTAAATAACTCGAGGTCAACCATGGTTTTTGATGAAATTTTACCGCGATAACCCAGTTCGAACATATGCATTATTGGCAACTGCAGGTTTTGGTTGCCCAAATATTCGATGTATGGACTAGTCATGCCATCGCCAGTATGATATTCCGTATATGAATCGACCATAAAAGGTCCCCTGTTGGCTTTACCATAAACTGCTCTCAATAAATTGTTTTCATTCAATTTATAGGTGCTGATAAATTGATAAGTTAAATAATTATCATTGGGTACATTGTATTTATCGGCGCGTATCGCGGCAATTAATCTCAGCTTGTCAGTCGGTTTGTAATCCCCACGCAGGTAGTAACCAAAATTATTCAATTTTCGGTCGGCGTTGAGATAACCTGTATCATTCTTACCGCCATAAGGTAAATCAGAATAATCTGCCTGCTGAAAATTTATCCCTGGTCTAAGCGACAATTTGCCAAGCCCAAGTTCATATTCAAGGGTTGTATTGAGTATATTATAATCAAATTTTGAGTTGTCTTCTGTTCCAACATAAATATCCTGGGTGCCGGAATTGACCGAAAATTGGGCGTCTAATCCATGCACGTTGGCACTAGCGGAAACATATTTTGATTTTGATGAACGATTGGTTAAAACAGATGCCGTTGATTCCATAAATGCCGATTGTGCATATGAATCCTGCCATCCGCCTGACAAATGAAAATCGACTTTATCATTGGCTGTATAATCGATGAATGCATTGATCCCTTTACGGTCTTTGGCTTTATCCGGATCAGGGAACCGTGAATCACTGGTAGAACCACTTGTATAATCGGGTACCTCATTACCCGGCAAATATTGACCCAGTGCATAACTGTAATAAGAATCCTGGTCTCGATCCCGATTTTCAAAATTGCCACTAAACCGCATTTTTAGTTTATCACCGAGCATACTGCTGCCAACCGATAAATCCAAAATGCTGGTGGCCTTCGTTCCTGTCTGAAAATTGCCGTTTACCGAAACCGGTTTATCATTACTTTTTGTGGTGATAATATTAATAACACCAGTAACAGCATTGGGGCCATAAAGTGCTGTAGACGGTCCCCTTACAATTTCTATCCGTTCAACATCCACCAGACTTATTGGCAATGTTTCCCAAAATGTTCCGCCGTTGGCATAATTGTAAACAGGTCGTCCGTCAATCATGACCAGGGTCATATTATTGGCTGCAAAAATCGTGAAATTACCAGGAGGCATATTGTCATTTCCACGTAAGTGGACATCATAATTACCATTCGTGATCTCCCGAACGATCATACCCGGCGCCAACCGCAAGACCTCTTCGATGGATGTGGCACCAGAAGCTACGATTTCATCCTTGGTGATTACTGTTGAAGACAATGGCGCTTCAAACGTACTTTCCGCTTTCTTGGAAGCAGACACAATCTCAATATTCATTAACTCCTGCAAAGAAAGATCATACAGATCCTTGTCTGCATCCTGCGCCGAAGTTGACGCATAAATTCCAATGGCACAGGCACACAACATGCCCATCCTTCTCATTAATTTATACATGAAGGTTTAAATTTAGGTTAATCTATCAAATCCGTTTAGAAATTCAGTTTAGTACATTCGCAGAGGTTGGTATCGCAGATAAGTTTCGGGGCACCGCAATCTTTATGAGATTACAATAGCCAAAGAAGTTAGCGAACTTGAAACTTTTAGCCCCCGGCTGTCGGCCCGGCTTTGATTCAGTTCGAATTTTATTTTTCCGTCTTTTTCCACAAAATTAATTGTGGATCCATTTTGTGCCATTCCGGGTTTATCAGTAATGACCAAAACTGGTTTGCCGGAAGTCTTGGAATTGACCTTGTCTATTTCATTGCAAAATTCATCGGCTACATAAAGTACCTGACAATCGGTAATGTCGCTAACAGAGTTGAACTTTTTAACTTCCAATTTCATTCCGTTGACTTCCTTCTTGACCACAGCCATTTCCAAAAGATTGCCATAAACATCATCATTTCCGACCACCGCAATCACAAAACTTCCTGTATTGAAGTTGTCAGGCCATTTAATATATTTTACAAAATTGTAAATAAACATACTGTGAAATTTGGCTTTCTGTGCCATAACTACATTACCCAAACCAAAAATGAACCCCAACAGGCAAACTGCTACAATGATCCTTTTCATAAAAATTTTAATTGATGCTTAATTGTTAGTTCAAAAATCGAGGTCAAATGTATAAAGATCAGTTTGTCAACTGCAAAAGGGGCTAAAATAGTTCAGGTAATATTTCAAAGTCTGTATTTGTTTTTTTGTAAGGTTACGATCATATCACAACGATAATATTTTCTAATTCAAACCATATTTTTGTGATTTAAGTCGTTTTTTAAATTACTGCTAAACTTTGAAACATAACCGATGAACTCACTTTTTCCACCGATCAATTGTGTAAATTCTTCTACAATCAAAAAGTGTTAACGAAAACATTAAATCTGAGCAGTTATTATTTTGGACAAAACACCAGATAATGAGTACTATGTAAAGAATAACAGCCATTTGTTTTTATTGAAAGGAATTATCTTAAAAATCATAATCTTAAACATTCGCGTCTGAACACATAGGACTACAACCCCTGAGTCATCCGGTTTTTCATTAAATTTTATTTCTTTTTATTGGAATAAGGAAGGTTATCAGGGGAAACAATCAGGTCATGCTTCAATATGCTCTTTTACAACATTAAATCATTTCAGTCTACCAAAGATACTCACTTGTAATTCGTTTAAAGAGACATCAAATCAAACAAAGGAATTCCTTCCATGCTACGGCAAATTGAAGAAAAATTCCATATTTTGTGTTTTCGTCATTCAATCCAATAACAATTTCACATGGCTATCAAACTCTTTAAGGTGCTGGAAGAATACCGAACTTCCGGATTTGGCTCCAAGGTCGAGGATCAACCGGAGCGGCTTCTGAACCAGGACGGCAGCGTGAATGTGCGCAAAGCAGGACTTGGTTGGTTTGATCATTTCAGCATATTTCATTATTTGGTTACAACAAACTGGTGGATTTTCAATGCCCTGGTAGTTATTTCATTCTTATTGATCAACATTTTCTTTGGCTTCATTTATTATTTTCTGGGAATTGAAAATTTGTATCTCCATGCTCACTTCTTTCTGAAAGATCTGTTGGAAGCGGTATATTTCAGCGCACAAACTTTCTCCACCGTTGGATATGGCCGGGTAAATCCGATAAGCGACGCCACCAACATTGTGGCGTTAATTGAAATGCTGGTGGGCATGATGTACCTGGCGCTGGCTACCGGATTATTATTTGCCCGATTTTCCCGTCCGGTTTCCAAAATCGTTTTTAGTAGTAATACGCTCATCGCACCTTATAAAGAAGGGACTGGACTGATGTTTCGTTTCGCCAATGCCAAATCAAATTTATTGCTGGAAGTAAGTGTTCAGTTTTTGTTGAATTTGGAAATTGAAACTGATGGTAAAAAAGAGCGAAAATTTTTCAGACTACCGCTTGAATTTGAAAAGATCAATCTCCTCGCATTGAGTTGGACAGTCGTTCATCCAATTGATAAAAACAGCCCATTGTTTCAAATGACCAAAGCAGAATTTGACAAAACAAATGCGGAACTGGTTGTTTTGGTGCATGGAATCAATGACACATTTTCCCAAAATATTCATGCGCGAACTTCATACAAATTTTATGACGTGGTATGGAATGCCAAATTTGAAAGGATCTTTAAAAACAGCAACGGTAAAACCATTCTGGAACTTGACCGGATCGGTGACTATCAATCCTTGCCATAACAATCTCGCCGGTCAAAGGTCGGAAAATCAACGTATGGAAAACCATTGAGAAATAATAATCGAATAGCACCAATTCAGTAAACCGATTGTACGACCTCCGTGCAATCTTCAATATGTTCTGGTCGTCTTTGCCACCATTTCAAAATGCGCATCGCCCGCAATGTATTGATCCGGCTGGGCAGACCAATGGGTTCTAAGTCAAAATAAATTTTTCCCGAATATCTGCTGTTCATTTTCCACTGGCCGTTTTTTGATTTTTTCTTCAATACCTGGATAGCATCACAAAACCTTGGGTCATGGGGCATATTTATCTGCTGAAAATAATCCAGCGCCCTCATGATGTCATACTTCCAGTAAGGCGGAAAAGGGAATCGCAACATCCGAGGGTCCACGATTGCTCCAGTCTTGTCAGACCGGAATAAATGATGCATGAGCAAAAATTCGTGGGCTTTGTGAACAGCATCGCGTATTGAGGGCTTTTCTACTAATTTACTTTTTGAAAATTCATTGAGCCCTTCAAGTACACTCAATGTTGAATGAAATGAGCCGTGTATTGCACCATCGAAACTCTGGCAATTCCAACCCCCGCCGGGCATCTGATTTTCCAGCAAAAAATCCACGATCCGATCTATGCGCGTATCAGCAATCTGAAAATAAACCAATTGAGAAAGCATCATCCCTGAAACACATACTTCTCCATGTTTCAGAGACCGGAAAAAGTTTATGCCTCCATCAGTGTATGCACCATGCTCTAATAAAACCTCGCAAGCTTTTTGGGCTTGGGCATTATCCGGAGGCAGATCTAACTCTTTAAGTGTTTTTAGTGTATAATGCGTTGAGGTCCACTTTGGCGTATAAATGCCTCCGCCCCACATTCCTTTTTCATCCTGCAATGACAACAGCCGCGCGCCCCATCCCTCCGTGGCAATCCGTTGCCGGATTTCATCCAATTGTTCAGGTTTAGTATCGGTTAAATCCCGACTCGTTTGATATTGTACTGCCGGATCTCCCTGAAGCAGCCAATGGATGATTTCTGCCTTTTCCATGGTTCATTCAATTATACCTTAGAACATATTTCTGAGCATATTGGCTCCCGCATCATACATTTAATTGATAATAGTCAGGAATTTACCTTTTATTTAAAATGCATTCCCTGACCTTCAGTGAGCGCCATAAAATCATTATCAGATACGCCAGCAGCTTTCAGGGCCTTTTTCAGATCGGCCACTGGCTGCAACATGCCGTCGTCGGCCAATGGAAACGTGCCGAAATGCATCGCCACACTTTTGCTCGCATGTATATCCTGATGGATTTTAACTGCCTCAGCGGGTGAAACATGGATCGGTGCCATAAACCACCTTGGCAAATAAGCGCCAATCGGGATTAATGCCAGCTTGATGGGGGCATATTTTTCACCTATTCTTTTAAAAAAATTCCCATATCCTGTGTCTCCGGCGAAATAAATATTACCAGCATCTTGTTCAATGACATAGCCACACCACAATGTAGCATCACGGTCGAACATACCTCGACCGGAGAAATGCTGTGCCGGTACGCTGGCCAGTGCCACTTTACCATTAATGTTTACTTCTTGCCACCAATCCAATTCTGTCACCTGGTCAATTTCATGCTCCTTTAAAAACGCTCCGATTCCCAAAGGAACATAAAATTTAGGCTGATGGATCTCTGCAAGTCTTTTTATGGTGGGTAAGTCTAAATGATCATAGTGATTATGGCTGATCAAAACGACATCAATGGGCGGCAGATCTTCAAATCGAATACCGGGGGGTCTCATTCTCTCAGGACCCACCCACGAAACCGGACTCACACGATCACTCCACACCGGGTCTGTCAGAATATTAAGCCCCTCCAATTGGATCAGGAAAGTTGAATGGTTGATAAATGTAAGCCGGATGCCGGATCCTACATAAGTTGGCGGCGGGGGACCATAGGGAATATCGAAGCGTTTGGTCCAGGGTCCCTGTTTTCGATTAGTCATCCATTTCAATACATCCACCAATCCCTTTTCTTGGATTTGATTGTTGTTTTCAAAGGTCTTGCCGTTGAAATGATCACTTTCAATGCCGTCATATTTCGGCGCAGAAAAGTAAAATCCCAAAGCAAAGAATCCAGTAAAAAACAATACAACGATTCCTAATATCCAGAGCATAATTCTTCGGATCAGTTTCACAACGATGTTTTTACACAAGAATACAATAAATCATTCAACATTGCCAATCACAAAGGGTTCACAAATTTTCCATCCATTTAAGTATTTTGATTGTCTTAAAGTCGGATATATTGCGTTAATGCACGTTGCTGGAAACCTTAGAAATGAGATTTTCGCTTTTTATCCAATTAAATGCAAACTATCGAAAAAAATATACCCGCATTAAAATATGTCGAATTTCCAGTAAAACTGAAGCCAATCTGGCGGTCCCGCCTGGACGCAAATGCCCTGGGACCGGTCAGGGTTTTTTACAAACAAAATATTGCATTAAATCCAGTACGAACCCCTTGAGTTTCTTGCTAATTAAAATCTCGTTTTTTCGCAACAAACTGGTTAATCCTTCTCACTGCATTTTTTTTGTTTAAGATATATACTCTGTTTAAATTTAACCCGCATCTTAAACCTTCATACAGGGTGTTATCCAACAATTTTTTCAGGTATATCAATTAAAAAATAAAACAATGAAATTTCTTTTTCTTCCAGCACTTTTACTTCTAGGAGCTATTTTGAATTCTACCGATACAAGGGCCCAGAACAATAGCACCAGTGTATTACAACTTACCGATTTCCAACTCCAGTCTTCTGCCGTTATCAATGCTACCGGAACAGAACTCTCGAAAGAAGGATATCAGTCGAGTGTCTATTGGTTTCCGGTAAAAGTCCCCTCTACAGTACTGACTGGTTTGGTAGCCAATAAGGTCTACCCCGATCCATACATCGGGATGAACAACATGAAGATCCCGGATGCTTCCGACGCTTTTAACAAAGAATATAACCTGGAACAATACAGCCATTTGCCCAACGATCCCAATCCCTGGAAAAAACCATACTGGTATCGCACTACATTCAACGTGCAGGCCCGGGAACAGGGACGTCATTTTGAATTGGTTTTCAAAGGGATCAATTATCGTGCAGCGGTCTGGCTCAATGGGAGTCAAATTACAGATTCAACCCAAATGGTTGGGATGTTTGCAGAATATAATCTGGATGTAAGCAAACAAATCAAGGCGGGCGGCAACAATGTGTTGGCCGTAAAAATTTATCCCCTGGATTATCCAGGGCTGCCTGCCAAAGAACAACTGGAAGCCATGGGTGATTTCTATGCCAATGGCGGACCAACCGGAGATATTGGCAAAAATGTGACCATGCTCTGCTCCGTCGGGTGGGATTGGATGCCACCGGTTAGGGACCGCGCCATTGGGATTTGGCAACCGGTATTTCTGCGCACCACCGGACCTGTAACTATTGATTCTCCGCAAATAGTGACGGATTTACCCAATCTTCCTGATACCAGCATCGCCAAACTCAGCCTAAATATTCCGTTGACCAATCACAGTGCTTCAACAATAAGCGGTAAGATCAGCATTCAATTAACGCCTGAAAATTTTGCTGGTCAGTCCATTGAGTTTTCCGCGGCTGTTTCCATTTCCCCAAATGCTACCAACAAGGTGACGTTCAATAGTGAAAACTCAACGGAACTCACCATCAACCAACCGCATTTGTGGTGGCCCAATGGCTATGGAAATCCTAATCTCTATCGTCTGCGTATTCAATTTGAAAATAACGGGTTAGTTTCGGATGTTTATTCCAAATCGATTGGCATAAGAACGGTAAGTTCCAAAGCCGTACCGGTGAATAATTCCTTGCGAAGAGATTTTTATGTGAATGGAAAACGGATTTTCCTCCTGGGTGGCGCCTGGGTGCCGGATATGATGTTGAATCGTGATTCGGTCCGCTACGAACAGGAACTGCATTTATGCCGAAACGCCAACCTGAACTTGTTGAGGATCTGGGGCGGCGGTATTACGCCACCTGACGTTTTCTTCGATCTGGCAGATAAATATGGACTGCTGGTTTGGTCTGATTTCTGGATTACAGGCGATACGCAGGGAGAGTTTAAAGGATCCCCGGACTGGCCGCTGGAAGGTGATGTATTTGTTAAAAATGTCGTCAGTACCATTCTGCGCATACGCAACCATCCGAGTTTGTTGTTGTGGACCGGAGGCAATGAAGGACATGCCCGCGAGGAACTCTACAATGCCATGCGCGACAGTGTGATATCATTGGACGGCACCCGTCCGTTTATACCCTGTTCTTCAGGATTTGCCCATTTGCCAGTAGGATGGAAAGGATCGTGGCCCGACAATCAACCTTCGGGAGTGTACAGTGGCGGCCCATACTCGTGGCAAGATCCCATGGTTTACTATGACAAATCAAATAATGCTAAAGACTGGGTTTTTAAAGATGAAACAGGAATTCCTTCGCAACCACCGTATAACATCATGTCGAAGATCGTTCCTGATCTGATCTGGGACAAGAACCTGCCTTTTCCATTGAATAATACCTGGGGTTACCATGATGCAGCGACAGGCAATGGCAGGTATGATCTTTATTATAAGGACATGGTAAAACGCTTTGGTGAACCGGAAACCATGCAGGGGTACTGCGATAAAATGCAACTGATGAATGCCATGGGATATCAGGGAATTTTTGAAGCGGCAGAACATAAACTTAACGATGCCGGGGGTGTAATGCTCTGGAAACTCAATGCAGCATTTCCCAGTGTTATCTGGCAAATCTTCGACTGGTACCTGATGCCCAATGCCGGTTATTACTACATGCAAAATGCCTGCGAACCAGTTCACATTCAATTTAACCGTGACGATTCTGAGGTTGCCGTGATCAATCGAACATACCAACCGGTATCCGATCTCACCGCAGTAGCAAAAGTCTATTCACTGGATTCCAAGCCATTATATCAAAAAAGTGCCAAAGTAAAACTCGACGCCTCAGCAGTAAAGGAAATTATTGCATTGGCCAAACCATTGTCCAAAACTGACCAGGTGGCCTTTGTCGTTTTGAAATTGCAGAATAAATCCGGAGAAATTATTTCTCGCAATATTTATTGGTTATCACCTGACAATGACTTTAAGACTATGAATGATATGCCAAAGGCCCAGATGGATGTTCAGGTGCTGAAGATGGAGCAGGGTGAACACGAAATGACCTGGCAGTTGAAATTTACCAATACATCTGATCAACTGGCATTCTTTGTTCGCCCGCAATTGACACAGGATGGCGAAGAAGTATTGCCTTCTTTCTGGTCGGCGAATTATTTTTCACTGACACCCAACGAGTCCCTCGAGGTAACGCTGAACGCACCGCACGAAAAAGTTTCAGCTGGAAAGCTCGCCTTGCAGGTAGAAGGGTGGAACTTGGAAAAACAGATCATTTCGTGGAATGTTCAGTAAGTAATCGGCTAAAGGCTTCACAATAGTCTGGCGTTGTTTGCAACTACCCTTTTAATCTTTGAATTGGGAAGGCAGGATTTGTAATCCGGGTCCCTATGTCAAATGTTTACATTGGTTATTTAATGAAAAATTCCGGATCAGGTTCTGATGGTAGTTGAAATAAAGGTGTAGTCCAAAGCTATATCGGACATTAGTCACCTTTTGTTGATTTGCGATAAATCAGTAATAATCAGTAATATTAAGATACATGAATTCACACGCAGAGTATAACAAACCCACAAAATCAGAAAGGCTTGTCACCATAAAGGTGATGTAATAAGTGGGTTATGCACAGTTACTGCAATGAGATTATTTTCTGTCTTATTATTGTTTTTGCCCTTGAAGGTATTTGGTCAGGATTTCTCGAAAACCCTACCTGAAGTGCTGCCTGTAACTCAAGGTGTGGTAGAGATTAAGCAAACGAACTACAACCGCGGGTTCTTTCCATCAAGGTGGAAGAGTTTTTACCGATATGATAACGGAAAATTGATGCGACAAATCAACTATTTCAGAGGTGAACTCAGTATGGATGAAATCTATGAATAATATGAATCGAAAAACTCTTTAAGAGTAAAAAATATCTATACAAACAAAGATGATTACTCCTTAACTGTTATGTCATATGACATTCTGGGAAGACTAATGAAATCCGAACTTTATTTTGATCAAGACACTTTAAATCCCGAGATCGTCAGTGATAATTTTAAGTATGATTCACTCGGGAGAATTGTAAGATTTGAACGAACAAGTTTCTATCCCCAGCCAAGAAGTAGTACGAAATGCTACGAACTAAATTATACCGGCAAAAAATTAACGGAGATAATCACATATGATTCCTATAAAATCAGAACCAAAAGAGATCTTATTGAATTCAGAAACAATAGAACAGCCTTTGAAATAATAGATCATATGAATCCCGATGTTGTCATTCTTGGCGGGAGGTTGGAACAAGGAATTCAACGATATCTTTACAAGTTGAACAAACGAGGCAACTGGATAAAGCGATACTATGTGAAATCGAACGAAAAAAAAATCCTTGAAATCAAACGAAGAATTAAATATGAGGCCCATAAAAACAGCAATGAATTACTTGGGTTTTATCAGTCAGGATACTTCGGTGAGACTTGGTAAGTCCGCCACGAATTGTAAATTTAAAAATCAGTTTGGTGCGGATGGGAAAGGTTAGCGCATTCTAATCCCCAGTTGTCATAGCCAGACGTTGTCTTCTGATCGCAAAAGTTTAGTAACCCCAAATTGATTTTTTTCGTGTTCCATTATTAGTTAACTTTGTTGCATGGAGCAGCAACGGCAACTCGTGTTCTTCCAGAACTATTTCAGGGATTTTTTCGAATCCCTGAACGATAAAGTGAAGGACAAAATTGATCAGGTTCTGTTCCTGATTAGGGTAGCCGAACGAATACCCCGGAAGTTCTTCCAACGCATGACAGGGACTGACGGTTTGTTCGAGATTCGGATTGAATATCAAAGCAACATCTATCGAATTTTCTGCTGTTTTGATGAAGGCAGCCTGATTGTTCTTTTCAACGGCTTTCAGAAGAAATCACAGAAAACACCTAAAAGAGAGATAGAAAAGGCTTTGAAGATTAAGGATGAGTATTTTGAACTTAAGCGCAAATCAAAATGAAAGAGCATTTAACAACATTTGACGAACATCTCGACCAGAGGTACGGCCCCATTGGAACAGCGGAACGAACCAATTTCGAGATTAAAGCAAAAGCATTTGCTATTGGTGAAATCATCAGGGAAGCTCGCAAGGAAGCCAAAATGACACAGGAGCAATTAGCAGCACGAACTGGAACAAAGAAAAGCTTTATCTCCAGAATTGAGAACGGACGAAGTGACATTCAACTGTCGACCCTTTACCGACTTCTGGAGATTGGGCTAGGTAAACGGGTTAACCTGACAATCAGATAAGTGGATAACGAGACAACAAAGTATAAACTAAAGTAAAATAGGGTTGCTGCATTTGATGGAAGGGGAAAGAATGAGCAGACAAGTATGCAGAGTTGTGCCAAAGGCATCTCTTTGAGGCAAACTCAAGGCCAAGGAGGCTTTGATGCAAGTTGAAATAAGGGTGTAGTCTAATAAAGGTGTAGTCCAAAGCTATATCGGACATTAGTCACCTTTTGATGATTTGCGATAAATCAGTAATATTATATTGAGATACTTTAATTCACACGCTGTGTATAACAAGTCGACAAAATCAGAAAGGCTTGTCACCATAAAGGTTATACAATAAGTGAGTTAAGCACAAGCGGAAACAATTAACTTGTGATTTACAAAATAAAAGGAGGCAATATAATATGAAAGAGTACAATGGAGCAATGATGCAATATTTTCATTGGTACTCTCCTGCTGATGGAACATTGTGGAGACAATTGGCCGAGAATGCTTCTCACCTGGCAAAGGTGGGGATTACTGCAGTATGGCTTCCTCCTGCTTACAAAGGAGTTGGCGGCACAAATGATGTAGGCTATGGTGTATATGATTTATTCGACCTTGGTGAGTTTCAACAAAAGAATTCAATTCGGACTAAATATGGCACCCGGGATGAATATCTAAATGCCATAAAATCGGCTCAGAAAGAAAAAATTCAGGTATATGCCGATATCGTTTTTAATCACAAAATGGGAGCTGACAATCCTGAAGAATTTAAAGCAACACCCTATAATCCCAAAAATCGTAACGAGACTTCCGGAGAAACCCAAACCATAAAAGCATGGACAAATTTTACATTTCCGGGACGTAATAAAAAATACTCAGAACTTGAATGGCACTGGTGGCACTTTAGCTCGGTAGACTACAATGCTTTGGATGAAAAAAAGGATGCAATCTATCTTTTCGAGGGGAAGAAATTTGATGATGGTGTAGATCAAGAAAAAGGTAATTTCGACTTTTTGATGGGTTGTGATCTTGATATTAATAATCCCGACGTGCAGAAAGAACTCTATTATTGGGGAGAGTGGTATATTAAAACCACGGGAGTCGATGGTTTTCGCTTTGATGCTGTCAAGCATGTTAAGTCAACTTTTTTTATAGATTGGCTCAACCATATACGAAAATATTCTGGCCGTAATCTTTTTGCCGTAGGTGAATATTGGTCTACAAACATGGAAGCGCTGAAACATTTTATTGAAGTAACCGACGATGAAATTATGCTATTTGATTCCGGGCTGCAATACAATTTTGCAACGGCAAGTAAGCAAGGTAAAGAATATAATTTACAGCAGATTTTTGACAACACACTTATCAATGAAAACCCTGATTTAGCTGTAACCCTGGTCAGTAATCACGACACACAGCCGTTACAAGCATTGGAATCTGTTGTAGAAGCGTGGTTCAAACCTTTGGCATATGCTATTATATTATTGCGCAGGGGTGGATACCCCTGCATATTTGCGGCAGATTACTACGGAGCGAAGTATAAGGACTTTGGTAAAGACGGGAAAGAATATGAAATTGATATGCCAAGCCACCGATGGATTATTGACAAATTTCTTGAAGTGCGAAAAAAATATGCATATGGCGATCAATGTGATTATTTCGATCATCGAAATTGTGTGGGTTGGACCCGTACAGGCAATGAAGAACATCAGGGTGGCATTGCTGTATTATTGAGCAATGGGGAGAATAGTGTTAAAAATATGCAAACAGCATCTCCAAATACTACCTATGTTGATATAACGGAGCATGTTGATAAACTTGTTGTAACCAACAACGAGGGCTGGGGACAATTCTTTTGCCAGGCAGGTTCTGTTTCGGTTTGGATTCCAAAATGAAAGCTGCTGATTTTACAAAATTAATATATAGTAACAAATAAAGATTGATAAGTATTCGCCTAAAGATAAAACAGCCAGTACATAACAAGTGGTCATACACCTGATTAAGATTCTTATATCAAAACGTCTATGACCCAACGCCCTTAGTGCCGATTGATGAATTTTATCGTAATGTTAACTTAGGCGTAACCCTATCTTTTTAACATGAAAAAATTACTCTTTTTTTGGAAAGAATTAATGGCAACTTTCTGGTTTTTGCCGGTTTTAATTATCAGTCTTTCTGTTGTATTATCTTTTGGGTTCGTATACCTGGACAGCGCGTTTAATATTTCAAAAGATGGCTGGATTCGTTATTTTCTAGTCAATAGCCCGGATTCCGCCCGAAGTATATTATCTACTATATCCGGCGCCATGATAGGTGTGGCAGGAACGGTTTTTTCCGTCACATTGGTAGCCTTAACACTTGCATCTTCACAGTTCGGTCCGAGGCTCATCAAAAACTTCATGTATGTTAAGCTCAATCAGGTCGTGTTGGGCTCATATATTTCCACTTTTCTCTACTGCCTGCTCGTTTTAAATGCGATAAAAGACGAAGAAGCTTATACCTTTATCCCTTCGATATCTATACTTGTGGCCATTGTAGTTACCATAGCAAATATTATTTTGCTGATCGTTTTTATCCATCAGATCGCCACCAGCATCCAGGCAGACAAAGTGATTTCTGATATTTCAGGCTTTATATCCAGGCAAGTAGAGACGCTGTTCCCTGAAAAAATGGGTGAAGAAAAAGAAAGTGAAGAAAGCCTTGATATCGCTAAAGCTGTCTCAACTTATCCAAGGAGTGATTCCATAAAATCCCCTAAGAGCGGTTATCTTCAGTATATCGACAGCGAATCTTTAATAGAAATTATAATCAAAAATGATGCATTGCTTCAGTTGCATCAAAGACCTGGGGGATTCCTGGTAAAAGGCGAGGCAATAGGTTTGCTTTATTCAAATGAAAACTGGGAAAAAGACGAGTTTGAAAAGTTGTTCAGCCAATTTGTAATTGGGAAAACCAAATCATCACAACAAGATCTTGAATACTCTATCCACCAAATGGTTGAAATAGCTGCACGCGCCCTCTCGCCAGGTGTAAATGACCCATATACAGCTATTGCTTGTATCGATAATCTTACAGCTACAATGTCTTATTTAGCACAGGTTAAATTTCCTTCAAAATGTCGTTTTGATGAAGAAGGAAATCTCAGGATTATTGCTGACACATTAGATTTTGAAGGAGTTTTAGATGGCGCATTTAACCAGATCCGACAGTTTTCCGGAGGAAGTACTGCGGTAATTATACGATTAATGGAGGCATTGATTACCATTTATGGATTTACAAAAAAAGAAAGTTACAAAAAGGCAATAATCAAGCAGGCTGAGATGGTTTTAAAAATAGGCAAGGACTCCATACAAGAAAAGAATGACATTCAGGATCTCACCAAAAGATCGGAGAAGATTTTACATTGATGATGCGATACAGGTAGCTCAAGCCATAAACAGTGTGTATGAAGTAGCTATCAGATGGTATCTTTCGTTTTTTTCAGATAATGTAAATAATCCAGGATGACATCCTCATCCGGTTTCAATAACTCAAAGCGAAGGTGCAAACTCATATGGGCCAGACAGCAGGCGCAGTTGGTAAGGGTGTTTTGGCGTTTTCCGGAAATCTCTATTGATCGACGTAGTTTTTTGTTCTCATTTCTCGTCCTCGTCTGTCCCCTTCAAGCTTTGTGACGATTGAATTAATGCAATAATTTTAAACTATACGTAGAGTAAAAACAAACAATAACTTCATAGCACGTTGAACAATAAAAAAATCGTAGTGCATACATCAACTGGAAAGCTTTGCTATATTTAATAAATTGTATCAATTTTTTTTTCCTAATAGCAAATGGTTTTGAACGTAACTACCAAGTCAATCATGAATCATATTAAAAGCCTTTTTTTCATTTCATTACTTTTCTGTGTTGCCTGTAGCAAACCAAAGAATAACGATGCTGTCATCGTAAACGACCAGGCAAAAGCACGGATCGATTCCACGCTGAATAGTTTTGTTGCGTCGGGTTCAATAGCCGGCGTATCGGCGCTGATCTATGAAAAAAACAAGGAAGTCTACTTCAATGCATTTGGTTATGCAGATCTTGAAAAAAAGGTCCCTATGGATAGAAATACCATCGTTCAGATCTATTCCATGACCAAGCCGATCACAGGTACCGCATTGATGACACTCTATGAGAAAGGCGCTTTCCAACTCGACGACCCGCTGTCTAAATATGCCCCTGAATTTGCCAACATGAAAGTTTATGCCGGAGTAGATTCTACATCAGGAGAGATGATACTGGAGCCGCTCAATCGCCCCGTAACCATCAGGGATATCACCAGGCATACTTCAGGGTTTGTCAACACCGGGGATATTCCCGGCCTGGGTGAGTTATATAAGACAACTGACCCCATGAACCGGGAAAATACATTATCGGAAATGGCCAAAAGAATGGGCGGCCTGCCACTCATGTTTCAGCCGGGAACGCAGTGGGCTTATGGTCCTTCCGTAGACGTGCAGGCTTTTCTGGCAGAGCGATTGTCTGGCGAGCCTTATGCCCGGTATGTACAGGAACATGTGCTTTCCCCACTCGGCTTGACCAAAACGCGGTATTTCGTTCCGGAAAATGACCGGAGTAAAATGTCTGCCATGTACCATAGAGATAAAGACGGCGCGTTGACCCAGGTACCAGATGACGACGCCCATTCCTTTAATATCAATCACTGGCCACTGACACCCGGTGGCTGGGGGCTGACCTCCACCCTGGATGATTACATGCGTTTTGCCCGCATGCTGGTGAATCACGGCACTTTGGAGGGCGTCACCATCTTAAAACCGGAAACCGTGCGCCTGATGTCCACCAGCCAGTTGGCTGACAGTATTACCCAACGCATGTGGCTCCCCTCGAAAGGTCAGGTCGGATTTGGGATAGATTTCGCGGTAAGACTGCGTCCGCCAGCTTCGGCAGAAGAAAATAACGGCGTGGTTGGTGAGTTCTTTTGGGACGGCGCCGCCAGCACTTTGTTTTGGGTTGATCCGGTCAATGAACTCACCGCAGTGCTGTTTGTTCAGTTGATGCCATTTGACGGGATCGGTTTACACAAAAAGTTTCGGGATGCCGTATATGGGAAGTATATCCCGGACTGAGATTGGTGAAATGCCTATTTATGTCAATTATTGTTAATTCCGGTGTTGAAAGAAATAAACACCCAATACCTTCAAGCTTATTTTCGCGAATCAAATAATTACCTGACTGAATAAAGTTGATCCCCTGGACAGACTTTTCTAAAATCAAAGCAAAATTTAATTCTACAATCCATATTACCATTTGACTTTGCTCTTTTGATTTTCTTCAAGTTCTATGGTTATTTTTATATGATCTACATCCTTATTTAATAAAGATAATACTACGTGAGATTAGATATTGAAGGAGGCTGGAATAGGGCGAAACTTTGTATCCGGAATATTCAGACAAAAACCAATTTATATTTGACGGCATAAGAGGCAGCAAACGCTCTTGCCGATTTACCCGAAACCCCCATTTTACTATAAATGTTGGTGAGATGCTTTTCAACGGTTCGAACACTGAGAAAAAGCTTTTCCGCGATCTCTTCATTATTTTTACCTGCTACAATTAATCGCAACACTTCAAGCTCCCTTCCGGTAAACTCGTATTCATTTCTATTGGTCAGACTGGCATTTTCCAGATATAAATGCTTTAGAAGGTATTTAGCCTTTTCAAGATCTTTTACTGCGCCCAACGCTTTAAAAGTGTTCGCCGCTGCGTTTATTTCCGCTTCTGCCTGCTCAAAAAGCTGGAGCTTCATCAGGGCTTCTGAAAGTGTTAACCGATCCTGCGCCGCATCGAAGTGTGATTTTATACCGTCATAAATGTCTATAGCATCTTCAAAGTTTCGTTTGGCGACTTCATATTGGTTATAAGCCAGATTTAAATTGCCTTCAGCACTCAACAATGCTGCTTTAAGAGGAGGCGTATTAATTGCGCCGGCAATTTCCCTAAGCTCGTCAACGAGTGCCGCGGCTTGTTCAGGTTTCCCGAGTTTTAAGTAAATTCTCAATAAAAGTTCCACCCCTGCCGTTCTCTCTCCTTTTTCCCTTACAGAGATCCGCCTCACGAATTTTTCTGCCATATTCAGGGCATTTTCATATTCTCCCTTGTCAAAATAAAGTCGCGCGTGGTATAAAGATTTTAGCGGATGGGATTCAACTTCCCGGAGCATGTTTTCTGATTCCTCCCATTTCCCCTGCCGTCTTTTCAGATCAGCCAGTCTGACCGTGCAAGCATTTACCTGTATCGGCCTGAATTCCTTTAGTTCGGTTGCCGCTGTTAAAAATTCTTCTTCGGCTTCTTTCCATTCGCCTTTCGAAATCAAAATCCCGGCATATTTCATCCGGCAGTTGGCAAACATCGCCTTATACCTCCATCGTTTACATAACTCTTTTACATTATTGCACCATTGACTGGCACGGTCATAATCCCGAATCCGCTCACAGGCATCGATTAAGTAACAACAAGTGATCGTGGTAACTTTTATATCTCCTTTTTCCGAAGTAAGGGCCAGCAGGGTAGCTTCATCCAGGAGTGGCATTCCTTCGTTTATTTTTCCTTCTACGACCAGAATAAATCCTTTTAAAGCCCCGGCGAGCATTTCGCCGTCAACATTGTTGAGAGACTTACTTAACTCCAAAGTTTCATCAATAAGTTTAAAAGCAAGCTCGCTATTCTTTTCCACCTGAAAAGCCCACCTGGCCTTTAGGGTTTTGATAAAACCAAGTTCCCACGAATCGGGCAATCCTTCCAGAAGATTTTCTGCCCTTTGAAACCATCCGTTTGCAATGGCAAATTCTCCCTTAAATTCAATGTGGTCCAGACCTATCCAGCTTGCCAGTCGTGATGCACCAAGCCTGTTATCACTTTCCAGAAAAAGATTATAAGCCTTAGAGCGATATTCAAAAACTGCTGTTGCGTCGTTCACCCACCAGCAGGCCCAGGCGAGTTCTTCATAAACTTCCGGTAAATGATGCTGTCTTAAAGCCCGTTCTAATAAGGAACGCGCCTGGCCCCAATTTCCGATTTCCAGTGCTTTCCGCCCTTGGTCTAATAACGTTAAGTTCATAGGTATTTAAATAATGAAGGATAACAAGATCTGCCAGGATCTTGTAAAGTCGTGCAAAGCACCATCTCTTAATTTAATAAAATATTCTCATTTTGCGATACTTTCAGTGATTTCTGCCCTTCGGTTTTGTCAGCAATGTTCTGCTAAATTACAATTGATTTAATGGAGTATACTAATAATTATCATTTCAAATTTAGTGAAGTCACAGATCAATGAATAGCTTCAGGTTTCATGTGACAAAAAAAAAGCATGAGAACCAGGTCCCCATGCTTGTACAAAGATCTTATTTATAATTCTTTAAAATGCGTCGCCATCGTACTCCGATGGATCGGTAATAATGGCACTGGGACCAGTAGATTCCAACACAAATCCTCCATAAGCGGTATTTCCATGTTCTCCAAGGTCCATACCTTCAAGTTGTTCTGCATCACTGGCACGCAGCCCGATGATGGCCCTGATCAGATAAAATACAATGAACATGCCGATGAAAACAAAGGCAAATACGGTGGCCACACCAATGAGTTGTACTCCGAATTGTCCAAATCCACCCCCAAAAAACAAACCGTCTTTAATGGCGGTGTCATCACCCCAATATTGAATATCAATGGCCCGCTGGCCAAATAAACCCACGGACAATGTCCCCCAGGCGCCACAAATCCCGTGTACACTGACCGCTCCCACGGGGTCGTCAATCTTCAACACCCGTTCGAAAAACAAACAGGAGAAGAACACCAGGACCCCCGCTACCAATCCAATGATGACAGCACTCTGTGTACTTACTGAAGCACAGGGCGCTGTAATACCTACTAAACCCGCCAATGTTCCGTTCAACGTCATGGAAAGATCCGGTTTTTTGAATTTTATCCAGGAAGTGATCAGTGCGCCAATAGCGCCGGCAGATGCCGCCAACGTGGTGGTTACCGCGATATGGGACACACCGCCCACAGCTACAAGGGTTGAACCGGGATTGAAACCATACCATCCAAACCAAAGAATAAACACCCCTAAAGCCGCCAATGGCATATTGTGGGCAGGAATAGCATTCACCGAACCATCTTTGTTGTATTTGCCCAATCGCGGACCGACTAAGATGGCCCCCGCCAACGCTGCCCATCCACCTACTGAATGGACCACCGTAGATCCTGCAAAATCACGCATGCCCAAATCACTCAACCAACCGCCACCCCAGATCCAATGACCACTTACAGGATAAATGATGGCTGAAATCACACAGGAATAAATAATATAGGAAATGAGCTTGGTCCTTTCCGCCATGGCGCCTGAAACGATCGTGGCAGCCGTGGCCGCAAATACCACCTGAAATAACCAGGCGGCGCTAAGCCCGTAGCCTGCATTATCAGTTGGCGCATTGGCCGCACTCAAAAAAGACATGCTGGCATCAAAGCCAAAAAAATTGGAATCTCCACTGGAGTACATCACAGCGTAACCTACAGCCCAAAAAAGGATCGCCCCAAAAGAAAAGTCCAGCAGGTTCTTCATCATGATATTGACGGCATTTTTTGCGCGGGTAAGGCCAGTCTCCACCATGGCAAACCCTGCCTGCATGAAAAATACAAGGAACCCGGTGAGACATAACCAAATAATGTTGGCCACATCCTGTGGCAGCATCGGCGTGGCACTTTCGGCTGTGCCGGCACTCACCGTGACCATACTTTCAGTGGTTCCTGTATTCGCAACCACCGTTTCTGTATTTGTTGTTGTACTGTCCTGGGCAAAAGAATTCTGTGATAAAGTAATTAACAATAGAAGAATCAGGACAGGTAATATCCTGGAAAATGTCGTTTTTGCGATTTTTGAGCCTGGGCTGAACCTGGCCGCATATATTTTTGAACACAACTTAAAAATTCCGGTTTTCATGGTTTAAGATTTTTAGATTAAAAACTATTGTGATCCAAATCATTTTGAAATTAAAGCGCGTCTTCCCCCTTTTCTCCTGAGCGTATCCGATAAGCCTGTAGGATGTCAGAAACAAAGATCTTTCCGTCACCTATATTTCCGGTGTATGCACTTTTTAACAAGCAATCGATAAGTGTATCTAACTTGTCATCCGAAACGACGATCTCCAGTTGGGTCCTTAGGACAAACCCAATATCATATGTTGTTCCACGATATTGCAGGAGGGCAGCGTGTTCCGTACCAATACCTTTGACTTCCGAAAAGGTCATAAAACTTACGCCAATCTTCGAAAGTTCAGCATGTACCTCTTCAAATTTCGAGGTCCTGATAATTGCTTCAACTTTTTTCATAAATGGTATTTTTATAATTACACAATCTTGAAATATAGTTCATTTTAAAACCTATTTCATAATGAAATGCAATATTTTTTTTATTGAGGTATAATAATAGACCATTTTCATTACAATTTACGCAATCAAAGTATATCACAGTTAAAATTTAAATCAAAATGAAATATATTATTGATTACCTGAGATGGTACATCCATTTTCAAGGCAATATTGACTACAAATCATATTTTAGTCAGTAAAATGACCCCAATGCCCACCAAATTCTGTTAAGACAGCGTCATACGGGTGCGTAGGAACTACTATTTCCAGGTACTTTGAATTCGGTCGGGTATTTAGCAATCGACATGGCTTGGTTGTCTAATATTGGGACAGATGAATAAAGTGTTGAAAGCTTAGTGTATGAGCAGCCCAGGTACGGTTACTTTACACCCTATGTATAAGTGCACCCGACTTTTTGATCTTAAAAGGGCAATGTAACCTTGATGGCTTGATACAATGTTAGACGATGCTGATGTGTCATAAATATTGGATTGAACAAAGACCCTTTAAAAACGTTATCTATTAATCTCCAAAAATTTAACTTACCACAATCTTATGAGCGAAAAAAAGACAATTGCCGTGACAGGCGCTACAGGCGCCCAGGGAGGTGGTCTGGTACGTGCCATTTTGAATGACCAGAATGGTCCTTTTAAGGCACGGGCCATAACTAGAAACCCTGATTCCGATAAAGCCAAAGCACTTTCCAAACTAGGCGTAGAAGTAGTGAAAGCCGACCTCGACGATCTCGACAGTTTAAAGCGGGCATTTCATGGCGCCTATGGCGCATATTGCGTCACCAATTACTGGGAACTATACAATCCGGACAAAGAAATGACACAAGCCAAGAATTTGGCGCTGGCAGCTAAGGACGCCAACCTGAAGCATGTCATTTGGTCCACCTTTGAAGACACTCGGGAAAAGGTACCCCTCAGCAGCGATCAAATGCCTACCCTGATGGAAAAATATAAAGTGCCGCACTTCGATTCCAAAGGTGCTTCCAACAAGTTTTTTACAGAGAATGGAGTACCTACGACCTTTATGCTCACCTCATTCTACTGGGACAATTTCATTTATTTTGGTATGGGGCCCAAACCAGGCCCGGATGGTGTACTCGCCTTCACTATGCTCATGGATGACAAAAAACTTTCGGGTATTGCTGCCGAAGATATCGGTGGATGTGCCTATGGCATTTTCAAAAAAGGTCAGGCATACATCGGGAAAACGGTGGGGATCGCCGGTGAACACCTAACCGGAAGTGAAATGGCTACAGCACTCACAAAAGCACTCGGTCAACAGGTCAAATACAACGCTGTTCCTGCAGATGTTTACCGGAGTTTTGGCTTTCCCGGAGCGGACGATTTGGGGAATATGTTCCAGTACAAACGCGACTTTAATGACTACTATTGCGGGCACCGTAATCTCGATGAGTCACGTGCGCTGAATCCCAAACTCCTGACTTTCGAACAGTGGCTCGCCAAATACAAAGATCGCATTCCGCTGTCATAGCTCTTTGAAATGTCAAAATCCTAAGATCTGCGCCTTTTGACAATATTCACCGTGAATTTGGATTAATACTGAAAACGCATTCCGATTCCCGTCAGCATTACTGAGGGGAATTTTTTTTTGAAAAGACAATAATTTCGGGTGTCGTGAACAAGCGGTTTTTAGGCCCACATCCACTCAATCTAAAAGTAAAACAGTCAGACATAAATTTATTTGGCCCGACATCCATAAAATTCACACGTAAAATGCTGTGCTAACTAATTCACGGAAATTGTAATGCGTGCGAGAACGTGTTCTTTTTGGCTTTGTTTTTAATTTTGTTAATTAGCAATTCATTAAAAACCCGGGAATAAATACAATGCATGTTTTAGAATGCCTGCGCTGTGCTCAGAAAATGCTTTGGGTTGTAAAAAATTCCGATCATGATGGTAGCATTAAAACGAATTAATCTGGCTTTACGGGGAATTATGGAATTTGGCATCGTTGCCGCTTTTGGTTACTGGGGATTTAAAACGGGTGCCAATCTCATGATCAAGATCTTGCTGGCCATCAGCGCACCGATGCTTATCTTTGGATTTTGGGGCCTGGTGGATTTCCGCAATGCCGGAAAAATGGCTGAACGATTAAGACTGATCCAGGAGTTGATCATCTCCGGTTTGGCAGCGGTGGCCTTATACATCACCGGACAACATGCGCTGGGCTGGACCCTGGCTTTAATTTCGATAGTACATCACACCCTGGTATACTTGCTGGGAGAAACGTTACTGAAACAATAGGTTGTCCTGTTTTGGATCATGGCTAATGTCTGAATTTGGATGATCGCGAATTTGGGATGTTCGTATATGGGCCAAAGGAAACTAAAGGAAGGAGGTTACATTCTAACAGATTCTTCACTACGCTGCGCTCTTTGACATGGAGGACGTTACATTCTAACAGATTCTTCACTACGCTGCGCTCTTTGATATGGAGGACGTTACATTCTAACAGATTCTTCACTACGCCGCGCTTCGTTCAGAATGACGGTCCAAAATAAGGCCCGTTCGAACCGTCATTCTGAGCATTGAGCACTAGGAATAGCGATGGAATGCGAAGAATCTGGTGGGACGAAACGGAAATATCAGCGTCCTGGAAATTCTGATGGGGATGGTGTCTGAATTTGGATGATCACAATTATTGGATTGTTGGATTTTTTATTTGAAATGAAAAAAGAATATGAATTGAACAACTTAATCCGATGCTCCAATAATCCAAAAAATCCAAATTCAGACAACTTGGATTTTGGCATGACGAAACGGGAATAGCGGCGTCCTTCGCGGGAGACCCTTATGGGAATATGGGATAAAGTTTCCAATTGAAATAAATGATACACTATATTCAACGCCAAAAAACCATGACCAACCCTAAAGAACAACAATACACGGCATTGCTCCGAGGCATCAACGTAGGCGGACATCACAAAGTACCCATGGCCGAACTCAGAAAAACGCTTGAAGATATGGGATTTACCCAGGTAAAAACCTTATTGAACTCCGGGAATGTCGTCTTTTCCGGACGGCCTGAACAAGAAACGGTATTGGAAAAAAAGATAGCGGCCCAATTGGAAAGCACCTTCAAATTCCCCATTCCCGTGTTGATCAGAAATTCTGAGGAAATCCTGAAATTGGTTGCATCGAACCCGTTTCGGGGGATCGAAGTACACAAAGACATCCGGCTGTATGTCACCTTTCTGAATACACCGCCTCAAGACAAACGTGATTTACCCAGGGTGTCCCCCGAAGGTTCGTTTCAAATCATCAAAATTACAGACCGGTCCATCTGTAGCGTGCTGGACCTTTCCATCAGCAGAACACCGGAAGCCATGAGTGCGCTCGAAAAGTCTTACGGCAAAATCATCACCACCCGGAATTGGAACACCATCGAGAAAATTGCGGGCATGTTTTGAAGTCCATTTCACTCAACAATTTCCCCGGCTGGCGCAAGTGTTGTGGGCTGGCAGGCGTTGGGACCTCTTGTGCCCTTTTCGTTACAACAATCAGGCTAGTATCAGGTAACCCGGATGAAAATCAGACAGGCCTCTGCGAACATCCTGCGGGTCGTGAGAACACGACACACGGCGGCAGGCAGCACGTTGCATTTAAACAGATTCTTCACTACGCTGCGCTCTTTGGTATGGAGGACGTTACATTCGAACAGATTCTTCACTACGCTGCGCTTCGTTCAGAATGACGGTTAAAAGATAATACCCGTTCGAACCGTCATTCTGAGCATCAGGCGCAGGGGGTAGCGCAGGCATGCGAAGAATCTGGTGGGACGAAACGGAAATATCATTCGATAATCTCCGCACTCACCAAATCGAACAGCACCTTGCCACTGGCGACTTCGGTAGAACCGGCGGAGAGGTGGACTTTCAAGGAGTCGGAAGGCACGACGGACAGCGTGTCGAAGAAAGATAGTTGTTTCCAGTTAACAGATGTGTCACTGATCTTCTTTTGTGCTATTTTTTGCCCGTTTCTCCATTGTTCCAGGGACAATGTACCAGTCCAATTTATGGTTTTAATCCAGGCGGATACTTTGTAGATATTGGTTCCTGCCGGTCCGTGAAAACCCGTTTCGGTAAATCCCTCTTCCGGATACCACAATGGTTCCAACTGCACAGACCAAACCCCTCCTCCATCCGGGGCGCCCTGCACCAGCGGCGGAATTTGATTTCCCAGGCTGTCCTGTAAGTAAACCTTACCCTTCCATGCTCTATAATCGGGAAGGTGCTTTGATGTTTCAAAACTGGGGTTAGCAATTAAATTAATATTAGCGCCAATATCATCCACCGGAGTGGGCACACAGGAAGTAAATAAAATGATGAGAATGGCAGAAAATAAAGTTGACTTTTGTATGACGTTTTTGATCACCATCTTTAACGAGTATATTGCCTCTGTGAGAACTATGAGGGGAATCCCCGCATAATAAAATTTCTTAATTCATTCCTGTCAAATTCTTCTTCGTTGACCCTATCGACTAGCTGATAGTAAAATTCTATTCCTTGTGATCTATTTTGTTCAATTCGTATTAGATCACCAATATCTGCTCCAAAAATAGCATCTAAGCCATAATCAATTCTGTCAATTCTACCGAAGATCATATTGAATGTATTACGTGAAAATTTAACTAGCTCATTGAGTTGATCAAAATCTAGATTTACATTTAAAACTAAATTTCCATCATAATGTGCATATAAATTATCTCTATAAATATTAACCGAGTTAACTATGTCCTTTAAAAGTCCTAATTTCTCTTCTTCCTGATCTATAATATTTAGCAATTCTTCCCTTGAAGATGTCGATTCGCTATGACTAGAATCATTCTCGTCTTTACCTTGTTTATTTGCTTCAAACAATTTTAACAAATCAATTGCCATATTTTCATTTCTAAATTTTCGATATAATTTATAATAGTTCCACATTTGGTTTTGACTATTACGAAACAGCTTGCTTAATTCAATAATTACCACATACCAGCATTGCGATCTATACAAAGAATAAAAGCCGTGCCTTCTTATTACTTCAGCCATTGAGTTAGAAGGTCTTAATAAAACTGATAAGTTTTTAAATGCAAAATTTGCAAAAGTGGTGATATGTTTAATGTTGTCTCTATGTGTCTTGTATTCTAATAAGTCCATATCTATGTATTTAAACACTGCACTTTAGTGATTAATAAAAATATTAATTCTGTGATATTCGAAGAATTCCAAAGCCGGATAATTAGTTTTACCAAAAGGCAGGGTGATTTTTAAACCATGAAACTTTTTGATGCCATAATCACTTTTTTTGTCTTCCTCAAAAAATCCGGAGACTACTACACGCAGTTGCTCATCAACCGTAATAAGACCTTTATCAAATGCAGTATGCAAATTTGGACATAATGCTATGCCATTGGTAATGTGGTCCGGACCACCATCACTCAATGGCTTAATATGACAGGCTTCAATTAATCCATCGCCCTTCTGGGTAATTACTTTCATCTTACTAATAGCACAGGTATAATTGTATGCTCTTGGAACCAGTTTTTTAAATACTCCACCACGTATGTAATGATTTTCCTGATGATAGTTGTCCTTTTGTGAGGAATCATTGGCAACGGATTCCTTTTCTTGTATGCCTTCCACCAGTTTATCATAATTCGTTAGGCATTTCTTCCTAAGTCTTTGGTCAAAAAAATGTTGCCCATTATTTTTAAAATATGTTTGAAGGACCTCATTGACGGCAAATTTCCTTAATTCAGGTTGAGACAACCACAAAAATACCTTAGGGTGAAAATAGCCGTAAGCCACAATTGATCTCAAAAAATTAAAGCTTTTTATTGGTTTATCGAGAATATTGCCATCATAAGTTTTTTGATTCCAGAGTCTCTCATTGTACACCAGATCATTTTTTAAATGATAAAAAGGCTGGGTAAAATCGGGAGTATGTCCGGTAGTGACAAGTAACTGCCAGTTTATCCGAAATAACTCCACTAAATCTTCTGTTATGGGAAATTGATTGTTGGAATCCAACCCATTGTCCATCATCTGAAACAAGGTAAGTAACAATATTGGTTTATGCGGTGCCGGGCCGTAGGCGGTATTGCCTCTTTTTAAATGTGCAATGCGATATAATACATCTCTAAACTCCATATGGATTGTCGATCTTTAGAATCATAAATATACCATGTCAGATGGATTGGATCAACTTAAAAATGATGGGGAGATGTATAATGCTTTAAAAAATTAGTGGATATCTTAATGTTGAAATAATTTACACAAAAGCGAATTAAGTCATGCGTTGGTGAATAAAATATATTCAATCCTTAAAACCCCCATCTGACGAAGGTGTTCTGGGTCAACGTCCGCAAAACTCACTTGTGCTCTGTTCATTATAATAATCTGATTCATATTAAGCAATGCAGACGAACATAGAAGAGTCTCCCCGCCTGTATCCTGCGGGGTAGGTTCTGCGAGAGACTGATGGGAATACGGAAGTCATGGGTAGCACGTTGCATTTAAACAGATTCTTCACTACGCTGCGTCCTTTGATATGAAGGTGTTACGTTCTAACAGATTCTTCACTACGCTACGCTTCGTTCAGAATGACGGTTCAAAATAAGGCCTGTTCGAACTGTCATTCTGAGCATCAAGCACTGGGAATCGCGCAGGCATGCGAAGAATCTGATGGGGCGAAACGAGAATATCAATCACTCAATCCTCCAGCGAAAGCCGTTGTCCTCTTTGGGTTAAGGCTGCTTTCAGGTCATCGTAGGATATTTTTTGCAGCGGTATGTTTTGGTCAATGGCCAGTTCGGCGGCCACGGCGGCGGATTGGCCGAGCATCATGATGGCTGTTTCTAACCATAATAATGTGCCGCCCAAATATTATTAACAAACCCCAAAATAACCTTTATTGACATGTAAGCAGCAAACATGAGCGGTTTAAAGAATACGAACGTCAAAATCAATTTAAAAAGTCATTACAATTTCTTGGGAGATAAACTGATTTTTAAGAATTTGTGAATTGCACCAACTTTATTAAAGTAAAAGATTTGTTCAAATTGATTTTTAAACTATTGCGGAGCAAAATCTATTTTTCTTTTTATTCAAAAAAGTTATTCAAAACCATACCTCAAATTTGTATTAATTAAGCAATTGCTTAATTTTGTCATGAAACGAAGTGCCATTATCATAAGAAAATCCAAAGATCAAAAGAGATATATTGCTATTGATGCACAAACATACAATGTGATAATAGGGTTTTTAAAAAAAGATAAAAGACATCAAAACAAATTCATCGATATTGCCAACGTAATACTTCATGGACTTAGAAACCCACAGCTTTATGATAAAGAGGAAATCGATAAAAAAAGCAAAGGGGTGAGGGCAATGAAGTTTTTTAAAGGTCAGGAAAATGCTAGAATTTATTGCAAAGAAGTTACTCAGACTGACAGAACATTTGTCGTTATTGCTTCTGAACTGATAGAACAGAAGAAGTCACAAAAGATCACCAACAAAATAAAAAACATAATACACAGGGTTGCTAATTATGAGTACGATGAAATCATTGACCCCGAAAAACATTAAAAGATCATTTGATAAGCTTTTTGAAACATCTGAAGAACAAGCACTTGAACATGATGCTAAATTATTGTCATTTAAATACTTAAGTGAAATAGAAGAAATCCTGGAAACTGAAGAAATTAGCAAGAAATTACTGGCAAAAAAAATTGGAACTTCGGCAAGTTATATCACTCAGCTATTCCGGGGTGACAGACTTTTGAATCTCAGTACATTGGCAAAAATTCAAAAAGCCCTGAATATTAAATTTGAGATAAAAGTTTTAAAGGGAGAACCTGAGTATGAACCGGATTCTGAAGATGAATCTGTAAGCGCTCAGAAGATAGAAAAGCCCGGTATTAGAGGTCATAATCAGAAAAGAAAAAGAACAATAAAAGATCATAAGGGTCTTAAAAAAGCTAAAAAGGTGAAGGAGCGCTAAAAATTCAAATCCATCAAATAAAATCCAACACTTTTTCAAAAACAGATTAATAAAACAACCATACTATTGAAAGTAACAAAACCTCCCAAGCTGGCGCAAATGTTGTGAGATGGAATGCGCAGAGCTCACTTGTGTTATGTTCGTAAAAACAATCAAACAATTCGGACGCAGATCCTCAGCACATCATCAGAGTCTCTTTCAGGTGACATCTGACCGGGAAAAAAGCTCACTTAATCAACCTGGCAATTTTACTAAAAAGTCATCAGAGACCTCTGCGAGTGCCTCTGTGGGGAATGGGAAGATGTACATCATCAGCGTCCCTTTCAGGTGACATCTGACGGGAACAGGCGGAAAAGAAAAATACGCACCATCACTGAACCCCTGCTATTACTGCCTCAATCCTCCAGCGAAAGCCGTTGTCCTCTTTGGTTTAAGGCTGCTTTCAGGTCGTCGTAGGACAGTTCTTGCAGCGGTATGTTTTGATCGATAGCCAGTTCTGCGGCCACGGCGGCGGACTGTCCCAGGATCATGAATACCGGCTCCATGCGGATAGACCCGTAAGCGATATGGCTGGCCGATACACACACCGGCACCAGCAGGTTGGTGCATTCGGCAGCCTTCGGTACGATAGAACCGTAGGCGATCTGATAGGGCTTGGGCGGATGAATGCCCAGGTCCCCTTCGTTCTGCACATATCCTTCATCGGTGACGTAACGCTGCACATTGTGCGAATCCATGGTGTAGGAACCCATCGCAATTGGTTCGGGCACCGGGCGTTCACTCAGCACATCGTGTTCGGTGGTCACATATTCGCCAATCATGCGGCGCGCTTCGCGGATGTACAGTTGGTGCGGCCAGTTGCCGCTGTCCGTAAATTCATCCTTGGCCAGTCCCCAGTCTTTCATTTCGTCATGGATCTCTTGCGGCACCCGCGGGTCGTTGGCCACGTAGAACAGCAATCCTTTCTGGTAGTTTTCATGATCTTGGATAATCTCTTTGCGGCGTTCATAAGAAGCTTCGGGATAGTCGTAGTTCATCCCGATGTCATCACTGCTGAAAGGACCGTGGTTGTTGGTGTCGGTCTTGCGGTTGGGAATCATGTCAAACTTGTTGAACCACTCCCGCCATCCGGCATCGAACACGCGGCCCAGTAATTCGAACTGATTCGGGTCGTAATTTTCCGGCTTGGGAAAGGGCCCCCGGTTGTCAGGGTGGTTGCTCATGCACAACCGGAAGCAGTACGCCTGGATCTTGCTGTCACCACTACAATTTTCGCCAGGTTTGTCGGAGGAGATCCCCCAAAGCAGACCGCTGGAAGGATCGCCGGGCACCACGTACGGATCGATGTTGTTTTTGAAATAGTGGCCATGATGAAATACGCCCGCCTGGACGCCGTCCCATTTTTCGTTGTATATGGAGCAAGCCTCCCGCCCGACGAAATAGCTGACTCCTGCGGCCGCCATTAAGTCACCTTCGTAGGTGGCGTCGATAAATTCCCTGCCACGAAATGTTTGTCCGGAGAGGGTTTTGAAAGAGACAATCTTCCCGTTATCCATCGTTACGCCCCCAGGTTCGCGGTCGAGCCATTCGTTGCGGAAAACGGCGATATTGTTTTCTGCGATAAATGCTTCAAAAACCTGCTCGGCGACGTGGGGCTCGAATATCCACATGGTGCGGTTTTCCCCATCGATGGCGGGGGTGCCCTGGCCCTTGTTGCCATAGTCGGATTGCTGCTGCCATTTCCAGGCAACGGAGTCATTATAGTGCAGCCAGACGCGGTGGTAAAATTCCCGTGCCAGGCCGCCAATCGCCTCCTTATTGCCGGTGTCAGTAAAACCCAACCCATTGGAAGTGAGCCCACCCAGGTGCGATGCCGGGGAAACCACCATGACGGACTTGCCCGATTGTGCGACTTCCACGGCTGCGGTGACGGCTGCAGAAGTGCCACCGTAGATGATGACATCGGCGGAGTGGGTGTTTTCATCTGGTTTTTGCTGACAGGAAAAAGTGATGGAGAGAAGGGTTATTAAGGGGAGTAAGGTCTTAAAAAGTTTCATTAGAATTATTTTTTATTATTTATAACTTTCAAACTGAAAAATCCATCTGCTAAAATAAATTTTGTCTCAGGCATTTGAAGTTGTTAAGGCACCTTCACTCCTCAATGCATTTACTTTCTGTCTTGAAACAGAAAGCAACAAGTTAATTCAATATTAAATTTATTGCCCGTTCAATTATTTGTCCTCGCCGGACGGGCCATACTTTTTTTCTTAGTCAAAAAAAGTATGCAAAAAAGACAAGGCAAAAATAATTTCCCACACCATTCGTAGCCTTTACGCACAAAACCCACATAGCTTCCACACACCTTCGCACCCACCATTTTTGCCGGGCCAACGCACAATATATGAGTTTAAAATAAGTTTACAGCTTTCACAAAATTGAAACCAAAATCACTGCAACCGCTGTTTGTCTTTTAGTAGTTGCGCTTTTAGTGTTGCATAATCGACATCCTGGACGCTGGTTTTTTGGTCAATCGCCAGGGATGCTGCAGTGGCGGCTGATTGCCCCAGCACCATAAACACCGGTTCCATCCTGATCGACCCAAACGCAATATGGGTAGCGCTCAGACATACCGGTACCAGCAAATTGGTGCACTCCCCAGGCTTCGGAACAAGGGCCCGGTAGCTAATGGGATAGGGCGACTTCACGTGCGCCTCCACATTGCCCTCATTGCGCACAAAACCCTCATCGGTGACATAGCGCTGGATATTGTGCGAATCCATGCCGTAGGCTGCTAATCCTATTGGATCATCCGCCACTTCAATCTGCTCACAATTTTTTTGGGTCATCACATATTCGCCGATCATGCGCCGGGCCTCACGGATATACAATTGTTCCGGCCACCCATCTTCGCGGTCGAATTCGTCTTTGCAGGTTCCCCAGCGCGCCACTTCATTGCGGATGTGATCGGGAACGCGCGGATTATTGGCCAGTGTCCACATCAATCCTTTTTGGTAGTTGCGGTGGGCCTCCACGATCTTTTCGCGTTCAGCATAGCCGGCTTCTGGATAAGCATAATTCTGACCGATAAAATCCGTGGAAAAGCCAGTGCGGTTGTTGGTGTCCGTCTTCCGGTTCGGCATTTTGGAGTTTATCCAGGGCATGCCGTTTTCACCCGCCTCAAAATTCCGCAGCAACAATTCAAAATTGAGTGAATCATAACCGTCGGGTTTTTGAAAGGGGATCTGATTGTCGGGATCATCAGTCAGGCACATGCGAAAACAATAGGCCTGCACTTTGTCATCTCCGGATCCTTGCGGGGCGATTTTTTCCGGATTGATGTAGGGCAACAATCCACTCGACGGATCTCCTTTCTTAATGTATGGATCAACGCCATAGACAAAATTGTGATTCATGCCATTCCTGGACAATGCCCCGGTCAGGCTCCTCGACGTG
This sequence comes from uncultured Cytophagales bacterium, assembly GCA_963711495.1. GTDB lineage: Bacteria > Bacteroidota > Bacteroidia > Cytophagales > Cyclobacteriaceae > CAVQEK01. The sequence continues at coordinate 1,318,828 of CAVQEK010000004.1, read as the reverse complement.
TCGTTGGGTTGTACGCCATTCAGGTTTTCTCCGTATTCACTGTTCGCCTCACGACCTACGGTATAACTCACTCCGGCTGCCGCCATCAGATCGCCTTCATAGGTGGCATCGATAAACATTTTGCCGCTATACGTCTCTCCTGATTCCATGGTGATGGAGGATATTTTGCCGGCTTCTTTCTTTACACCCATTTCACGATTGAGCAGCTGGTTGTAGCGAATATCGATTTTTTCTTTGCCGATCATATCTTGATACACCAAAAGCGCCGCCGATGGTTCGAACGTCCACATGGCCTCTTCGTCCTCAGTCGTTCTGGTCTGGCCACCGTCCATATATTCCGATTGTTTCTGCCAAACCCAATGGGAAGGATCGCTGTAGTACTTCCGGATGTTCTGGTAAAACTCCCGGGCAATACCGCCAATAGCCTGTTTGTTACCGATGTCGGTTTGACCGAGTCCTCCGGTTGTCAGTCCTCCCAGCCGGTTGGATGGCTCAATGAGGATCACTGACCGGTTCATCCTGCTGGCTTCGATGGCTGCAGTGACGCCTGCAGAGGTGCCGCCGTAAATAATGATGTCAGCAGTGTTGGAAGTTGTTCCCTTTTTTTGCTGACAGGAAATGGTTAGGATACTTAGGAATAAGAAAAGAGCAAAGAGCTTAAAAAGTTTCATTACAGTTATATTTATATGGTTTAAATCATTCAAAGTGAAATATTTTGCTGATAAGTCAAGCTTTAATCTCCGGTTTTCTTAACGTCAATTTTTCAAAGGCCGATTAGTACTCTTGTTCTAGACAGACACATTCAGCCTTTTCCCGGCGCAACAAGTTATTTTAACATTAAATTTGTTGCCTCATCGGTCATTTGTCCTCGCCGGACTGGCCATACTTTTTTTCTTAGTCAAAAAAAGTATGCAAAAAAGACAAGGCAAAAATAATTTCCCACGGCCCTCGTAGCCTTTACACGCAAAGCCCTCATCACTTACTCACACCGTCGCACCCACCATTTTTGCCGGGCCAGCGCACTATTTTAAGGCAGATCAGCAAGTTTCAATACCTGATGATCTTCTTGAAGTTTCTTGGCCAATGTGGCGTATTCCACATCGTAAACTGTTTTATGTTCGTCCAATGCCAGTGCAGCAAGTGTGGCTGCCGACTGGCCCAGGATCATGAATACCGGTTCCATACGAATGGATCCAAATGCAATATGCGAACTGGACACGCAAACAGGCACCAGCAAATTGGTACATTCTTCTTTTTTGGGCAGTATTGCCTCCTCCGGAATTTCATAAGCATGATGGGGTGCCAAAAAATTCCCTTCATTGATCAGTTCACCATCAGGAGCAATAAGTCGCTGAATATGGTGACTGTCTACCCCGTAAGAACCCAATCCGATGGATTTGGTTTTTAATGTATTTTCCTGGCAGTCGTGTTGCGTCATGACATAGACGCCCATCATTCTTCGGGCTTCCCTTATATATACCTGGGGTGTCCAGTGATCATTGTCGGGATACTCATCTTTGGGATATCCGTAGGTCTGCATTTCCATTCGGATACCTTCAGGAACACGCGGATCATGGCCAACAAAATAGATCATACCTTTGGTGAAACTGTGGTGATTTTCCAATATCTCTTCTCTTCGTGAATAGCTTCCTTCCGGATAATCCCAGTTGGCTCCGATAAAGTCGGTAGAAAACGGGCAGCCATCGTTGATATCGGTTTTCATATTGGGTACCGGATCTATCTTGAAGAGTTGTTTCAATTCCTTGACATCATGCGCCGCAATGTACCGTGCCATCAATTCATATTGGGTACTGTCATAATCAGTTGGTCGGGTGATTGGAATTTTATCGGCAGGGTTACTGGTAAGGCACATCCTGACATTATATGCCTGGACTTTATCATCACCGGTTCCAGGAGGCGCCAGTTTAACATCCTGGATTCCAAACAATAAATTCCCATTAGCATCATAAGGATTAACATTTTTTCCAAAATGCTTTTTCGGCTGGCGATATCCAAGTACCGTATCGCCCAAAACCCCGGCCAGGCTTTCACCATACGTCTCCTTCGACTCACGACCAACATGATAGGAAACCTTAGCAAAAGCCAACAAATCACCTTCATAGGTAGCATCGATATAAACTTTAGCTATCATGGTTCTACCCGATTCAAAGTGGATCTCTTTAATTTCAGTGCCTTGTTTCAGCACTCCACCATCCTGTTTTATCCTTTCTCCGGTGATGACCGAAACACCAGCCTCCTGCATCATGACCCGGTACACACTGTCTGCCACATGCGGTTCAAAACTAATAATATACCTGGAGGAACGGTTAAGTATCTTTTCCTTAAAAGGATCGTCCACTTTCCAGGCACTGGGTTTTTGATAATGTTCTGTTACACGGGAATAAAACTCTCCTGCCAGTCCGCCAACCGCATCGACAATACCATAATCGGTCCAGACCAAACCACCGGTAGTCATTCCCCCAATGTGTTGTCCGGGCTCTACCAGGGCCACTTTTTTGCCCATTCTTGCTGCCTGAATCGCGGTGATTATACCACCTGAGGTGGCACCGTAGACCAGGATGTCCGCGTCATATTGTGGTTTCTTAGTGGTACAGGAAAAAACGAAGAAAACTGTTATTAAAAAGAGTAAAAAGTAAATTTTCATTTGAGTTTGTTATAATAATTTGTAATAGTGCTGATTATCAACCACTTACACCCAACCAAGATTTTCAAGGGCTAAGCTGGCAATGGAAGAAATGGAATATTGGAGTTATATGCCTCCAATATTCCATCTATCCATTATTCCATCTAATATCCAGGGTTTTGGTCTTCCTGACTAATTGCAGGGTTGTTGTTGATCTCATCTTCCGGTATCGGCCAGAGCAAACGTTGATCAATCAATGTTTTTCCAACGGCAGCAAACGCTTCTTTTGCTTTGCCTGTCCGTTTCAGATCCCACCAGCGCCTTCTTTCCAGGAGGAATTCATAAGCCCTTTCCTGCAAAACAGCATCAATAAAATCATCCTTGCTCATGCCGGATGGATAATCAACAGCAGACGTGGAGGTTGGATCATAGCCATAAGCCCTTCTTTTGATCATATTCAGTCGTTCCAACGCCAACGTAGAAGGAGATCCTTCAGCCCGGCAAGATGCTTCAGCATAAAACAGGAAAGCTTCGGTATACCGGTAAATAGGTACGCTATAAATGTTGAGGCCATCTGTATTGGAAATAAATTTTTTGAAAAGCACGGGCACCGTAGACGGTAGGGAAACCCAATCACCATCCGAGTTTTGATACTCCGTATAAAGATTAAACGCTTTTCTCAGGTCATTGTCGTCCCAACTGGCTCCAATGAAAGAATTCAAATCAGGCAACCAGGCAAAATACCCGGTACTGCTGTAATTGTATGGATAATCACCACCACGATGCAGATAGGTTGGGAGACTTGACTGTTTGGTTTCCGAATGGTGCACAGACATGATATCTTCTGTACTGGTTTCTGCAGCAAAGATCTTGTAAAAATCGTCAGGAGTTGTTACCCTGACCAAATAAAATTGCCCGCTATTGATAACATCATCGGCTTCTTTTGCTGCATCTGCCCAATCTCCAGTAGTCAGATAAACATAGGCCAGAAGCATTTTGGCCGCCCATTTGGATGCACGGCCTGTCTCCGCCCCAACGGTTTCGGGTAACCCACTTTCAGCAGCCATAGCATCTGCAACAATCAAGTCATATACTTGACTTTCAGGTTCTCTAGGAGCTTCCAGGGCAGATAAATCTGTGCTCTCTTTGGTCCTTAGCGGAACAGCACCCCATCCTCTGACCAACTGGAAATAAGCAAATGCCCGAAGAAAATGGGCCTCCGCCAGAATCCGTGTTCTCGCATCTTCATTAATGTCAGTTATCAGCGGCACGTTATCCAACACAGCATTAGCCCGGTTGATAGAATTATATAATGTAGACCAGTTGGTAGCTGCCCTCCCAATATTCTGTTGATCCAATAGCTTATCCATATGAGATATCGGTTCTTGCGAGCCGCGGCCATTGAGGTAGTCACCATGCAATGCTACCATTAAATAATCTGTAATCCCATAAATGTCGGGGCCAAGCGAGGAATAAGCCCCATTTATGGCTCCCTGGGCATCGGCTTCATTTTGATAATAATTGGTCCTTGATACGAAGTCCTTGGGAACTTCTTCTAACATGTTTTGGCAAGAAAAACACAGGACGGACAATAGGATATATAATATAATTTTTTTCATGACTATCAGGTTTTTAAAAATTAAGTTTTAAACCAGCGGTATAGGATTTGGCATTTGGATAACTACTTTGATCGTATCCCATTAAAAGACGACTGGAAACGTCTTGTGAATCAACACCCTTACTATTTACCTCCGGATCAAGACCGGTATATTTCGTGAAAGTAAATAGATTCGTACCTGAAAGGTATAACTGAACACGATTGAACCATTGTATCCCTAATTTTCCAACCGGGAGATTATAAGCTAACCTGATGGACCTGATTCTCAGGTAACTTCCATTTTCAATAAAACGGTCAGAAATATCTACTGCCGTTATCGCGCTGATTTTGGGGTATTTGGCATTTGGATCAGGATTTTCGGTTGTCCAGTAGTTCCCAACGAGATCGGCGATCTGATTAGTCCCTCGTTGAAATGAGTTTGCCACAGAGCCACCAGTCGAATTGAATATCTGATTGCCCTGAACGCCTTCCAGGAATATGTTCAGTTCGAAATTTTTATAAGATAGGTTTGAGTTCAATCCATAAATGAAATCAGGATATGGCTTGCCAAGGATAACCTTGTCTAATGTATTGATAACACCGTCATCATTTATGTCTTTATATTTAATGAAACCATTTTCGTCCAAACCATCTTCTAAAAGTCCATAAAAACTGCCTAAGGGTTCCCCTTCACGGGCAATATTGGTGCTGGACCATAATGCGAATTGTCCCGCACTAAGAATATCACTGCCTCCTGCCAGGCGGAGCACCTTGTTCTTGTTTGCTGAAATTTGAGCAGAAACATTCCATTTAACTTCATGTGTCAGAATATCCGCTTGGGCAGAAAATTCAATCCCCTGATTTTGAATTTCCCCGACGTTTTGAAGGATCGATCCGAATCCAACAGATGGGGGCAATGGCACTGAAGCCAGGAGGTCTGAGGTCTTTTTATTATAATAATCAGCCGTAAACCTTAGGCGGTTCTCTAAAATACCAAAATCGAATCCTATGTCAAATTGCGCCGTTGTCTCCCATCTCAAGTCTGTATTTGAAATGCCGGAAGGAACATAACCTATGACATCAGCCTGGTTGGCATAAATATATGTGACTGACGACAAACGGTTCAGGGATTGATACGGACTCAAGGCAGTATTACCAGTGAGGCCATAGCTTACCCTGAATTTAAGGTCGCTGATAAACCCGACATTTTGCATAAAGGCTTCATCTGAAGCGCGCCAGGCAAAAGCACCCGAGGGGAAGAAGCCCCACTTGTGGTCCGCACCAAACCGGGAAGAACCATCTGCCCTGATGCTGGCGGTAAACAGGTATTTGCTATTCAATGAGTAGTTAACACGACCTAACCAAGATGCTAATGTCCATTGGGAATAACCAGAACTTGGCGGGTTTATGGTTTCTGCCGCAGAGAGGTCATAGTTTTTTGTTGTGTTGTTTGAGTAGCCGCTTTCACTAACTCCAAAGTTCCGGTTAAGATCTGTCTGATAGGTATACCCTGCCACCACGTTGATGGTATGGATATCATTGAAGGTTTTGGAGTATCTCAAAGTGTTTTCATTGAGAAATGAACTTCGATAGTAACTGGTTTGTGAACCAGAGCCCCTATCGTTTTCAAAAATGATTGGCGAAAAATAGTCATTCAAGGTATTGGCATATTCTAATCCCAACAAAGTCTTGAACGATAAATCTTTGGTAAGCTTTATTTCGAAAGTTGTGTTCCCCAAAACATTATTGCTCAATGAAGTAGTTTGTTGTTGAGCAAAAATTAGTGGGTTCCTCATATCGGCTGAGCCGAAATTATAGAATTTTTCTATCTGGGTAGGCAAACCGTTTTCATCATAAATGGGCAAAGTGGGTGGCGCTGCAATTGCGGCTGACCAAATGGAGCCAGAACCACGATTTCCATTGTTGACTGGTACGGACTTCTCATCACTTCTGGACAAATTCATATTCACGGTCATTTTTAACCAATTATTAAGTTCATGGTCAAGGTTCAGCCTTAACGATCCCCGTTTCACTCCTGTATTGATAAGGATACCATCCTGGCCAAAATAATTGCCCGAAAGGGCATACCGTGTCTTGTCTGAACTTCCTGAAAATGAAATAGTATAATTTTGAATTGGCGCAGTGCGCAACACTACATCCTGCCAATTTGTTCCAGGATTTTGGACTTCATCGACATTGAAATATGGCGCCAGGCCACCATTTTTTAACCATTCATTGGCAATAACGGCATATTGCTTAGCATCAAGTAAGTCGTATCGTTTAGAAGCCTGTTGCACCCCGTATAAGCCGCTCACCTCAATAGTGCCTTTTTGTCCTGCCTTGCCCCTTTTCGAGGTAATGATGACTACACCATTTGCACCACGGGCACCATAAATCGCCGTGGCAGAGGCATCCTTTAGAATATCGATGGATTCAATATCTTCCGGATTCAGGAAGTCAATTCCCCCGGTAATTGGAAATCCATCCACAACATACAAAGGCTGATTACTCCCAATCATCGAATTACCTCCACGAATGCGCACCTCAACCCTTCCACCAGGCTGTCCGGAATTTTGTGTTACCTGTACCCCGGCGGCATGGCCTTTCAAAGCTTGCTCCATGTTGTAAACTGGCACGGTCTCTAGTTCTTCATTGTTGACTTGAGACACAGATCCAGTAAGGTCACCCTTTTTAACTGATCCATATCCTATGACCACTATTTCCTGCAAGGATTTCACATCTGGTGACAATGTCAAGTCAATAGTTGTCTTGCTTCCAATAGGCACCTCTTGAGTAATGTACCCGACTGAGCTAAATACCAAAACGGATTCCGTGGATGGCACATTAATTTTATAATCCCCGTTCACATCGGTCACCGTACCCTGGGTAGTGCCCTTTACGATAACATTCACCCCCGGGAGGCCTTCACCATCTTCGGTGGAAGTGACTTTTCCAGTGACATCGATATCATCCTGCACCACTTCAATCCTCGCCACATTGTTTTTCAGGGCCCGATCATTGAGCTTCCTCACATCAATATTGTAATTGATCTGCCGAAAGCCAAGTGAGGCCTCTTTAGAAATATTTAATAATACTTCCTTCAGTGAGACCTTGTTACCCCGATAATTGATGAGTACTTCAGGATCAAGGTCTTTGCGTTCAAAAGTAAACCGGAATTTAGTCTTTTGCTCAATGACCATTAGTGCGTTTTCAACATTGGCATTCTGAAGCTCAATATTGAACCGGACCTCTTCCAGGTTTTTATTTTTTTGCGCAATCGTATTTTCAGCAAAAATCAGATTGATGAAAATCACCTGAGCGCAAATACCGATGAATGAATAATAAGAGACCATTTTTAGTAGTCTAAGTAGTTTGTTTTTCATAATTTTAGACGTTATTAATTTAACATTTAAGTTACACGGCTCCAGGCTTTGCTCCCCAGCTTATGACTGGAGCCTACTTTTTGATGTCTCTAAGAAAACGTCAATCTCTGCGTTATGCTTGTCCAAAAAATGCTCATGTACGGCTCAGTACACTGCGCTTTTTGGGACTTCGCAAGCCTTGATCTTAACGCTTTCTTAAAGCCACTTAGTGGTTCTAATAAGCGTTATTTATAATCCATAGGCATATTATTTTGAGGTGAGATAGACATATTTTCCATTAATTTCAAAATCGAAACCTTTGGCATAAGACAGATGGGTGAGCACCCTTTCCAGGGATTGATCCTCAAACTGCCCATCCACATGCCATCCTTCGGACAAACTCTTACCTGAAATTTTTATTTCCACACCATACCACCGCTCCAATTCATTTTTTACATGTTCAAAATCGGCATCCTTGAAGGCCAGTATTCCTTCTTTCCACCCAACATCCTGGATATAATCGAATTCTTCCCGTTTAAGATCCCGGTCAGCCGAAATTATTGCCTTTTCTCCAGGTACTAATTGCATATAAGCCCTTTCTCCTTCCAGTTTCGTAACGGCCACCTTCCCGGTGAGCAGGGATACTTCAGGATCATTTCCCCCACTATATTCACGCACATTAAAGGAGGTACCCAACGCTTCTACGGCCAAAGAAGGTGTTTTGACAATAAAAGGTTTCAGTGGATTTTTGACGACTTCAAAAAATGCTTCTCCGGACAATTGAACATTCCGGGTATTTGATAAAGTATCTTCGAAATATTCCAACCGGCTCCCGGCATTGATCCAGACCAGTGTGCCGTCCGGGAGCCTTGTCCTTATTTTTGCTCCTGGCGGTGCCTCCTTAATAAAATTATTTGATATTGAGCCATTGTCACCGGTTTCCAAATTTTCAGTAGGAAATAGCTGGATAACGGCATACACGGTACCAATGGTAATGAGCAGTACGGCAGCGTAGCGCCATAATGTGTGAACAAAATGACTCCTGTTTTTTTCGATCTTTTTGTTGTTCGATACACTGACCCTGGAGACAATGTCATTCAATGTTTCCTGTTTAAATGTTTCAGCAGGGTTTTCCCGCTTTAAATTCAATGTCCGGATTAGTTCAATCGCTTTCAACATTTGGGACCTGCTCTCGGGATGTTGTTCGGCAAAAGAATTCCAAAACTGCGTAGAGCCGTTGTCCGGGTTTCTTACCCAGCGGACAAATTCAGGATCACTCAAAAAAAAGTTGATGGTGTATCTTTGCTTCATATTTTATTCTTCACCTTTAAAAGGAGACGAAGGATAAAAATTCATCAGCCAATCTTAAAAAACACTAAATATTTATGACTCAATCAAAATTATACCAAGTCAATTGGAAAATTGATATTCAAATATAGAATTAATTGAAATATTTTAAATATTGGACAGGAACAAAATAAACAAGATACCAAGGACTTCCTTTAAATGGTTCAGAGCCCTATTCAACAAATTATAGGAAGCCTGAATGGAATTGAAGTTCATTAATTCCTTGATCTGCCTGATGGTAAGCCCTTCAAAAAAATGATAAAAGATGATCTCACGCTGACGGCCATTGAGGTTATTGGCCGCTTCCCGAATTTTCATGATCGTTTCTTCATCGATCTGTCTATTGATGATTGTTTCTTCAAATGAAACTTCGTATTCGAAACCCATTCCTTTGAATTCATCGAGTTGCTTTTGAGAATATCGGCGCTGCTTATTGGCATAAATCACTTCCCGCTTAATCGATTTGAATAAATAGAATTTAATGGATCCGGTATCTGAAAGACGCTCGCGTGATTCGTTGAGCCGGACAAATACATCCTGGATCGCGTCTTTGATTAAATCAAGATCTCCCGTGAATTGCCTGGCATAATTATACAATTCATCAAAATAGGTATTGTAAATATGGATGAATGCCGATTTATTTCCCTTTTTAAAATCTGTCCAAATTTCCCGTTCCGTTTTTTCGGCATATAACAAATTGTCATGAACCGATATCGACTCATTGGATTGAACGTCTTCCAGTCCAACATCATTTGTTTTTCCAATGGGTGACAATTTGCTCATAGATACCTATCTAGTGCTAAACTCAAATAAACCTCCAATATTCCAATCCCTGATACTGGAAATCCTAAAAAATTATCAAATAAAACAGTGTAGAAGAAAGTTGAATACTCAACTCAAAAAGTTTCTACTAAACTTATTACTTTTTGGAATAAAAGACAATCTTTTAAGGATGAGGAATGAGATTAAAGCCCGATTAAATCTCTGATTTTAATGCCCAAAATTTTACAGTCAGTTGATGAGTGGCTGAAAATAAGTATCCCAAAAACAGCAGGTTGAACTTAATTTAGTCCCAAAAATTCAAAATTAACATCTGATCGACAGTACCACATTTAGACTGATTGATGGATAGTTGTGATTTCCACATTAACGTTTCACTCATATGTTTTCAGGTTTCCCTCCAGTATTTCCGGTGATTGTCCTTCAGAAAGCAAGGTTACTTTTACGCTAATTTTTCCATCGGGAACTTTATCGCATGCCAGATTTACGATTGTTTTTTCGAATGGTTTAAGCACAGGGACCTCTCCTGAGGCAATTTCCATGGCACCATCTGAAACTTGTTCAATTTTGATGGCACTTGGTTTGGAGGCCACCTGCCCGAAATTCCGGACTTCAACTTCGAGTACATAGACAGTTCCGGTCTTTTTCAATACTGGCAAACAAGCAGAAAGCGCTGGTTCTAAAAAGTCAAGCCAGGGAAGCCGGGCATAGCCAAACAACAATTTTTCATCCTTCGTTTTTCCAAGTAATTTGGCTGCAAAATTATTTTCGGTGATGCCATTGCCTGCGCCATCGAATGTCACAATCAGGTCATCTCCGGACTTTTCGATTTTTATAACTTTACTCCCCCGTCCAATATTCACTTCTTCCGAAGCACCAAAACGCAATGATTTAATATCAATAGCGATTTGAGGATCGAAATCTTTTTCAGCTTTAATTTTGACCCGGATTGATTTTGTATTGCCGTCAATTTTGTTTTGATCAAGGATGGTCATCAAAATCCCTTTGTTCAAGGGGATACTGATGTTTTTGGAACTGTGGTTATCGTTGGGCTTGTCTTGAATTTTTAATGTATCGATCACCGCAAAATTTGCCTGTATTGCCCGACCGTATTCATCTTGCAGGATTTTAATTCGCTCATATTTGAACCACTCCTCATCGGTTGCATCTTCATATTTAGCGATTCCGGGCATATAGGCTTCACCCGGATCAACCTTCCAATGAATGCCATCTTTTGAACGCAGATAATACGCAATCCGGCCTAACCAGTCGTTCACGATCATGTTGTACTGAACATTATCGCGCCAGATGACCGGGTCTTCAAACCGGCCGTCAACATCGGGATATACCCGTTTATCGGTTACCTGATTATAAGTTGAAATACCGTCTTTACTAAACCAGATCCCTCCTCCCCTGCAGACCATAATGTAGGAGCCATCTTCGCGTTGTGCAAAGGATAAATTGGAAAGCCCTTCAATGATCCGTCTGTCCCGTGGATTAAACTCAAACTTGCCATATGTCCAGGGGCCATCGATATTATCTGCAGCATAGTAACCATTAATGACATAGATGACATAACGGCCATCTTTCAGCCTGAATGCCTCCGGATTGTGCCCTTTCCCAATAATGCCGACAACTTTATAGGGGCCAATGGGGTTATCCGACAAGGTGTGCACAACGATTGAATTTGACCATTCCATATGTCCTTTAGGAGAATCTTCCCGCCAGCGACAAACAAAAAGGTGGTATTTGCCATCATTACCTACCAGAATTTTTCCTCCCCAGTAAGACCATTCACTGTCTTCAATGCCATTATCAACATACCGGGGTATGACGCTGGCAGCACCCCAGGTATCATAGGTGAGCTTTCCTGTAGGAGGTATTGGAAGGAAACGATCGATGAACCGGCCCCCATAAACCAGTTTGTTCCACTCAGATGGGCGTTCCCGTTGTGTGGCCTGCGCATATGTCTGAACAGAAGTGATGACGAACAATATGATGGCATAAATTCCAGGAAATATCAGTGAATTCATTTTGCCGGCATTAATAGCAGAATTGCTTCTATAAAATAAGTTAATCGATATCATTTAAAAGAAATTTAAATTTCCACGTTGTATACTTTACTGGCAGGAATTTGAAATTCAATCAGCTTCCCATCCAATTTATATTTTCCAGTCTGTCCCTCTTTCCCGAGTATTTGTGCGTGAACCAAACGGCCATCTTTCCAATCCATATTCACATTAAAATTGCCGCGAGCTTTGAGTCCTTTTACACTGCCTTCTTTCCACTGCAATGGCAAGGCAGGTAAAAATTCGATGATCCCGGATTGCGATTGCAGCAACATTTCTGCAATCCCGGCACATCCGCCCATATTTCCATCCAATTGAAAGGGAGGATGGGCACACAATAAATTAAAATAACTGCCTCCGCCGTTCATCATATCGGTACCCTGATTTCCAGTTGGCCTCAACAGCCGCCTGAAAAGTTTATAGGCGTGATCACCATCTTTCAACCGGGCCCAGAAACTGATTTTCCAGGCCAGTGACCAACCTGTGCCGCCATCACCACGAGCATTGAGGCTCACCTTAGCAGCTTGGGCCAAAGCAGGGGATTGCTCCAAAGTAATTTCCTTTCCCGGGTAAAGTGCATAGAGGTGAGATACATGACGATGCTTGTCGGCAGGATCATCCACATCTTCTTTCCACTCTTGTAGCTGTCCCCAACTACCAATTTGTAAAGGCAATATCTGATCGCGGACATGCATCGCTTTCAGTTTAAAATCTTCATCAACACCAAGTACTTCACATGCTGACACACAATTATTTAAAATATCCCAAGCTATTTCATGGTCCATGGCGGACCCTCCGGAAATTCCGCCATGTTCTGGCGAATAGGAAGGACAGGAAACCAAATAGCCATTTTCATCTTTTATCAAATAATCCATCCAAAACAAGGCAGCTTCCTTCATTAACGGATAGGCCACATTCCTGAGAAATGTTGTATCCCTGTTAAAATCATAATGTTCCCAGGCATGCTGGCAAAGCCACGCTGCGCCACCGGGGAAGTATCCCCAGGGAAATCCCCATCCCGGGGAAGTATAGCCAAATGCATTATTCATGGTGTTCACAACCCAACCACGGGTATTAAAAAATTCTTTTGCGGTTAATTCTCCGGGTTCGACCAGGCTTTCCATGTACTTGAAAAGCGGTTCATGACATTCACCCAGATTCGTGACTTCAGCGGGCCAATACAACATTTGCTCGTTGATATTCATATGGTAATCGCATGCCCACGGCGGATTGATACTGTTGTTCCACTTTCCTTGTAAATTCAATGGCATGGTTCCCGGACGTGAAGCCGATATCATCAAATAACGGCTGTATTGAAAATACAGCTCTTCCAACCCCGGATCAATTGTGCCGTTGGCATACTCCTGCAATCTTCTGTCAGTGGCAACAGAATCCCTGCTCACCTCACCGAGGCTTAATTGAACCCGGCTAAATAGCCTTTGGTAATCTTTCTGATGTTCCTTCCGAATCTGTTCATAGCTTTTTTTGCTGAGATCAAACAATGTTTTTTTATTGTTTGCCATGTAATCAGCCCCCTTATATTCAGGATATTTCATGACATAGTCGGTTGCGGCAACCTGGTAGATCGTACATGTTTTAGCGCCGGAAACGTGTATCTTTCCATTACTAAAATCCACCTGGCCATCAGAATCAATTTTCAGACAGGTTTCAAATTGCATCCCATTATCCTTCACCTCACCCTGAAACGAATATATTCCATCTGAATATTCCTCGTTGATTTTTTTATGCGGAGAATCATATTGCACCTCATAGTCAGTCTTTTTACTGCTTTCGAAATGATAAACCATCGATTTCAGGGGATAACTTCCAAAATAGGTGCGTTTGTATTTTTCGCCATCAATATCGTAAGATACCCTGCCTTCCGCCAGATCGAGGTCCAATTCCCGCTTGTAATTGGTTGGTTTCCCTCCATGACCAACTGCAATGAACAGGTCACCCATGGTTTGCTGAGCCCCAAAATCACCAAATTGCTGATCACTTTCTTCCCTGTGGATAGATCCGGTCATTTCGCGTACAGCCAACTGATGTGCCTCATCAAATTTTTTCTCCTCAATCAATTGCCGTATTTGCGCCAGATATTTCCAGGCATCCTTCCGAATACCAAAATTGTATTCATCACTCGACCCCGGGCCGCCACTCCACAATGAACCTTCTGTAAAATTGATCTGTTCCTGATGGACGCCTCCAAAGAACATTGCTCCCATGTACCCGTTTCCAATCGGTAAAGCTTCTGTCATCCATTCTTTTGCAGGTTGTGTATACCACAATTCCAGCTTGTTGGTTTCCGGCGTACATCCAGTGGCAGCAAACAGCGCCATCAAAGCCATACTGTAAATCGTTTTTTTCATTGTTCCTGTTTTTCTTAATAAGAAGTTAGTTTTGTAATCCAGTCAGAAGGTTTTAAATTTCCTAATTTCAAATGGATGGTAATGGGTTTATTTTCCGGTAAATGTATTTTGCATTTTTGTGCCCCCCTTACAAGCTCTTCAATTAAAATGCCCTCCGGGGCCGAAATCGATTCAATACCGTAGCGGGCCACAAGTGAAATATCCTGTTCTTTCAGGGAAGTGAGTGTAACGTCTACCGTCCTGGCGTCCAAATCCCAGGTCATATCATCGATTTTTGCAAAAGTCCTAGACAAAATGCCCTTTAAGTTGCCTTTGGCTATCGTTTGTGGAACAGCAGGCAACAGTTCAATTACACCTTCCCTGGAATAAACCAGCATTTCCATTAAAAGTGCAAGCACCGATCCTTGCTGATCGGGCATAAAACCGGTGTATGGGTTGTGGGAGGAGGTGAGCACGGGGCCAAAATACCCTTGCTCCAGAAGTTGCTTCAACTCAAAGTTAACCAGGTAACTGTCTTTAAGTCTTGCTGCAGCCAGCATTCGATGCGATATTCCATGCCCGGAAGCATTTCCCTGGGCACGTTTCCGGTTTGCTAACCAGGCGGCTTTTGCCAGTTCGGGTGTCAGGTCAGGCGTTATTTCATCAGCGGGCCACACACCATACATCTGAGAAATGTGACGGTGATCCTGTCTTTCGGCCAATGATGGCCAGGCCCATTCTTTCAGCGCACCATCCTCATCAACCAGGTAATTGGGCATTTTTGCAAGCATTTCTTCCCACCCGGGAACATTTTCCGAATCCACTCCCAGGGCTTTAGCCCCTTCAATTAAATGTGTCAATACCTGCCGGCAAACCATAATATCCATGGTTGCATTAATCACTGTGGGAGCATTCACTCTGTCACCATTTCCGTCAACAACGGTACTTCCTTCATACGTATTTGAAGGCCAGTTTTCAGGTGAATAAGAGGGCACAAATATATAATTCCCATGCTGGTCGGTTTCTTTTAAATAATCTTCGTAGAAAAATGCCAACTCCCTTAATCCCGGCATGATCCGGTTATTTAAAAAATCCCGATCACCCGTGGCAAGATAATGTTCCCAGAACTGGCTATAAGCCCATCCCCCAGCAGAAATCCAGTAATGATGTGGCCAGGCAAAATCCCAGTGATACAATACACCCTGCTGCTGATCCGGATGAACAGAAACTAAAATTCCTCTGGAACCAAAAATATTTATCGCATTGTTCCTGGAATCCGGCAGTATTCCTTCAATCCAATTATAAAAAGCATTCATTGCTTCCGGCAAATTTGCTTCTTCCCCGCCCGAAACCTGAAGATTTACATTGATATTTAAGTGCCCGTATATCGGTGGAAAATCACCACTTTCAAGCATCAGCCAATACCGGCTCATATCAAAAAGTTTGGATAACAGTGTCAGGTTATATCCCTGGTGTAACTTTTGATCCGCGAGCAATTCTTCTCCCGCCATTGCATTTTCTTGTGGACTTGTATCAAAGTTTAGTGAAGTCCGGTCAAAAATTGCAGACTGAAGTTTGTAGTTACGGTCGAGAAGCTCCTGATAATCAGTTGTAAGTTCATTCAGCGTTCTCGCAAGCGCTTCCACCTTTTCTTCCTGAAAATCTTTATACCATTCGATCCGCGTCAACAAAAGAAATGAATTTGCTCCTTCAACCACCAAATCACCATTTTCAATGCTGGCCGTTCCTCCATTTAGAACAACCCGTACGACCCCGGCATACCCGTAATTGCCAGTTTCAGGATTAAAATGACCTTTTATGATCAATCTTTTATCATTAAAATCACGCTCAAAATGGATGAGCTCAGGATTCGTATCCGGGTTGACGAGAGATCCGGTTCTCCTTTTTTCCCGGCCAAATGAGTCATAAGTATCGAGTGAAATCCTGGTGTTGAGCAAATGCCCTGTTGGCGCTTTAAATAACTGGACAACAACATCATCAGGCCGGGAGACAAATGACTGTCTTTCCCATTGTCCATGATCATCTTCCCATAGCACTTTTATTTCACCACTTTCAAAATCGACTGTGCGGAGATAATTTTTTATCGCTCCTGTTCCCGGCTGATCAATGTTCATGGTAAATGCCGGAATGGTAAAATGATTTTGAGTACCCGGTGGCATTCCGGCTTTAGTAGCAGCTTCAAAAGAACGTTCAAGCGCTTGTTGGTATTTCCCGGCCAGAATAAGCCGTCGTACTTCAGGCAGGCAATATGCAATATCAGGAGCTTCAAACGGCATTTTCCATGGAATCAACAAACGTTCATGCCGAAAAGTCACTTCATCCGATCTTGGATTTCCATTCAACCGAATATTCATTTTCCCATTGCCCGACATCAACTGGTCATTCCTTCCATTTCCCGGCAAAATGCTGCATATTCCCCTGGCTGGAACAACTCCCTCTACTATTCGGTCTTCCATAGACATCGGAGTTATCTGCTGATCCTCCGGTGCAAAGGTTGAAACTGACAGAGCGGGCTTTGGCATCAAGGAAACATCCTGGCCTAAAGCTGCCAGTTGGAAGCCTATTATTGTAAAAAAAATGACAACAGGCTTACTGTACTTTAAAGTTTCATGAGATATCATGGGTATAGATTTATTATCAAAAGTATGGTCCGTAATTCCCGTCAGGCCTGATCAGGTCTACTCAGGGGATCACAGGCCGGAAAAATTGATCCGCCTGACTAAACGCCTCCAGAGTAACTGACATGTGCTATTGCCAGGAGGATTTAAACTTTAGTTCTCTGACAATTAAGACCCTGTTATGCCAAATAAAAGTGAAATAAGAACAACTAAGAAGGCGGCAGAAATAATTCGACTTAAACTAATTTGGAGTAATTTTCTTTATCAAAAACGACTATTTTAAAAAAGAAACGAGGGAGTATTGACTCCCCCGTATATAAATAAATTGATCTTATTAATAATCCGGATTTTGAATAAGCGTCCCGTGGTTCTTATCAATTTCTTCCTGTGGCAACGGCCAATGATAGAACCTGTCTTCCCACTTATATTCAAGTAAACCATCGGTGACATTATTTAAAACCTCATCGGCAATATGCCACCTTTTCAGGTCAAAGTAACGAAGCCCTTCAAAAGCCATTTCAATTCTTCTTTCGTACATGATCTTTTGTCGCATCTCATCCTGGGAAAGCCCTTGTGGCAGATCTGGCATTCCGACCCTTTCACGGATGGAATTGATGGCATTATAGACTGACCCGTCCGGACCTGATACTTCATTCTGAGCCTCGGCATACATGAGCAGAACCTCTCCCAAACGGAATATTACTGAATTCTGCTGACTAAGCGTTGAATAACCATAAGGTGTATTTTCCGGGCAAAGGAATTTTTTCAACCCATACCCAGTTGGCCGGGCGTTGGTTGGGATATGAATATTTCCACCTCCCCAGTCCGGATGATCAACAAATACCGTTTTATTTAATCTCGGATCCCTGTTTTCAAACGGATTATCCGGATCTGCTAACGGAGAATCTTCCCAGGAAAGACCATCGCTACATTCAAAAGCATCTACAAAACTTTGTAACGGGCTTACCATGATCCAGTCCCCATAAATCAGGTCAGTTCCATAGGCCGGCACATTATCCGGGGCGAGGTAGTTCACTGCAAAAATGATTTCTTTATTGCCACTTTGGCCTTTATCCTGAAATACATCTTCAAAAACAGGGCTCAGTTCATACTGCGGCATAATTTCCTCACATAAACTTTTAACCTGGGTCAACAGGTTGTTGTCAGGCACTCCGTCGGAACCGTAGGCCTCGTAAATCAGCACACGGGCTTTTAGCGCCTGAGCTGTCGATTTTGTGGCATGACCGGAATTTTCATAATACGGGGCCGTATTCAGATTTGAGATCGCATAATCCAAATCCGTTATTATCTGATCATAAATTTGACCGGAAGCAACTTTAGGCTGTTCCTGGTTTTCAAGCGTTAAAGGTTCAAGAACCAGTGGGACATCCCCATAAGCGCAATAAAGTTGAAAATAATAATATGCCCTTAAAAAACGAACCTCGCCTTCAACCACTTTTTTCTCAGCATCTGAAAAATCCTGTCCCTTATAAGCGGCCAACTCGCTCAGGAAAATATTTATGCGGGCAATCGCCTGATAACTGAGTGAGTAAACCACAGAAACGTATCCCCCGGTTGTTGAAGTAATATTCCCGGAAACAATATCCTTTGAATTGAAATAGTTATGCTGTCCATAGCTATTATCAGTGATGTTGTCCCAATTGGGCAGATGATAAGCCCATACACCTCCTGGAGGATTATCCCATGAGGCTCCGGTTGTATTTAAACCATAGACAGCCGTTAAGGCCATATCAAAATCGCTCTTTGATTGCCAGAAAGTAGTGGAAGAAATTTGATCCAGTGGCTGTCTGTCAAGATAATCGGTACATCCACTCATCAATAAAAGAATGGATAAAAGTATAATTGAAAATTTATATTTTTTCATGATTCAAATTTTTAAAACCTAACATTCATACCGAAAGAATAAATTTTATTCTGGGGGTAATTAACAAAAGATCCACTTCCCCCGCGTTCCGGATCCAAACCGGGGTAATCGGTTATCGTAATCAGATTATCTCCCGAGAAGTAGACTCTTACTTGTTCAATCCCGATTTTTTGAATCACGCTACTTGGCAGAGTATATCCAAATGTTAAATTTTTCAACCTGAGGTAAGATCCATTTTGCAAAAACCACGATGACGTACGGCTAAGACTTTGAGGTGCACTGTTTCCCCAATATATTCTGGGCATTGTTGTTGAATGATTGGTCTCCGTCCATCGATCACGCCAGTCGGTAGTAGGGGGGGATCCCTGAACAAATGGTATCGTTCCCCAGCCGTTAACATAATATTTCACATTATAAATGCCCTGGAACTGTGCTGACAAATCAAACCCTTTCCAATCGGCAGCCAGGTTAAATGAATAGTTCAACGCCGGATATCTTCCATTAATCACGACCCGGTCATCATTATCAATCTTTCCGTCACCATTGGCATCTTTATATTTCAGATCTCCGGGGACTGTTACGTCATTGAACTGTTCCGGAGAGTTAGCAATTTCCTCTTCTGACTGGAAAATGCCGATTTGTTCAATCATATAAAAAGCATCCCATTCATAGCCTTCTTCCCGCAAGTTGTATCCGTTTATTTCACGGGCGCCAAAATCAACAAGTTCATTTTTATAATGATCCAGATTTAATACAACCGAATAGTTCAACCCCGAGAAATAACCTGACTTCACGTTGTTTAAATATTGGAGATTTACTTCAAAACCCGTGTTTTCCATCGTTCCGTTATTTACCGTGGGTGGATTTAACCCAACAATACCGGTTACCTGGGAACCCCTTAAAATATCCGTGGTTCTTTTCTTATACCAATCCAAAGTCAGACTAAGTCCCCTAAATACGGTGAGATCCAGACCGAAGTCCAGAATACTGGTCGTTTCCCATTTAATATTTGCATTTGACAAGGCTGTTTGGGCAACACCGGAAGACAAAGCGGCATCATCAAAAGAATAATTACTGGTTAAAGCAAGCATTGACTGATAAGGATACAACCCGATATTCTGATTACCCAGTTCTCCGTACGAACCCCGTAATTTTAAGTTATTAAGCCAACTAAGATTCATATTTTTCATGAAATCTTCCTCTGTCATCCTCCAGCCGGCAGAAAATGACGGGAAGGCACCCCAACGGGAATCTGAAGCCAATCTGGAAGTCCCATCATATCTAACGTTGGCTTCCAATAGATAACGGTCTTGATAGTTGTAACCTAGTCTTCCAAAGAATGACATGATTGCCCATTCATTCTGTGTTCCATTAGCCTGCTGAACGGAAGGGCTACCCGCATCAAGTTGCCTGAGCAAATCGCTCGGATATTCTTTTCTGTATCCCCTGAGATATTGATATACATTGTCTTCCATACTATAACCAACCTGGGCAAATACCGTATGTCCGCCAAATGTTTTATCATAACTCAGATAGGTGTAAAGATTTTCATACACATTCTGGTCATCCTCTTCAACTAAACCAGCGCCACCAACATCGAGCAAGGTCATATAATCATTGGTCCTGAAATTGTACAAAGGAACCTGGGGCCTAAAGTCATAATACTTGCTGATATCCAAATTCATAGCGGCTTTGGTGTACCATTTCAGGTCTTTGAGAATCTGGATATCCAGCCATCCCTGAGCTGATATAGCATAGTCATCTGTATTTCGAAAGACCTTTTGCTCGATAATGGCAATGGGGTTCTTATTGTTGTATTCAAAATCGTAAGCTTTAAAAGTATACCGGCCACTGCCATCAGCGAGATGAGGACTATAAGTTGGGGGTTGTGCCATAGCCGCAATGAAAGTATCTGTTGAACCCTGTCTGGGTCCAGACCTATCACCCTTTTTCGCTGAAAGGATTGCTCCAAATTTTATCTTATCGTTTACCATTGAACTAAGATTAAAGCGGATGTTGTACTTTTCATAATCAAATCCTTTCATAACGCCCTTTTGGTTGACATAACCCAATGAAATATTGAATTGGGTTGCATCGCTTCCTCCACTGAAACTTAAATTGTGTGTTTGGGTTGGTGCCGGACTAAAGATCAGGTCAAGCCAGTCGGTATTAGGATATAAATTGCGGTCTGTAGCATTACGGTAGGCATCAATCATATCCTGCGTATAATCGGCAGTTAATCCCGAATTAACTCTTGCTTCGTTGTACAATTCCATGTACTCAGCAGAATTGGTGATCAGGTCAAACATTTTTGTGGGCGTGTAAATACCAACGTTACCACTATATTCCATGCTGATTTTTCCTGCTCTGCCCTTTTTTGTTGTTACAAGGATAACCCCGTTTGCTGCACGTGATCCGTAAATTGAAGCAGAGGCAGCATCCTTTAAAACTGAAACGCTTTCAATGTTATTGGGATTTAAATCAGACAGGTTGCCCTGGACGCCATCAATCAACACCAATGGATCAGAACCTGCGCTACTGAAAGTCCCTGTTCCCCTGATGCGGATTGAGACTCCTTCATTACCAGGTTCCCCTGAGTTTTGAATAACCTGAACCCCAGGCAATAATCCTTGGATCATACTGGCGGGATTTGTTACGGGACGTTTTATAAGTTCATCCCCAGAAACAGAAGCCACAGCACCAGTTAGATTAATTTTTTTCTGGGTGCCGTAACCCACCACTACAATTTCTTCCAGGGAAGTAATATCGGGATTCATGACAATATTGATCACAGTTCTGTCACCTACTGTAACTTCTTGCCTGTTGTAACCAACTGAACTAAATACGAGTACCGTTTCTACAGAGGGCACATCAATTTCATAGTCTCCGTTAATGTCGGTTACCGTACCCTGCGATGTTCCTTGCAATATTACATTTACCCCAGGGAGGCCCTCCCCATCTTCCGAAGAAGTCACTTTACCGGTGACGGTGATATTTTCTACAGTCACCTCCACATCGTTTTTCCTGTTACGATCAAGATCTTTTAGAACATTAATATTCTGATTGACTTGTCGGAATCGAAGATTGGAAATTTTGGAAATACTGAGTAAGATTTCCGCTACCGATTTGTTGGAAGCTTTGAAATTAATCCGGGTATCAAGCTTGGATATAATGTCGTCATCATAAGTGAACAAAAAATTTGTTTTTTGTTCTATCGCTTTGAAAGCTTCCATCAGTGAAGCCTCCTGAACATTGATCGATATGTATACGTCCTTTACACTGCGGTATTTTTGGGCATCGCTTTTACCGGCGAATAAAAGGTTAAGAAAGACGCATTGAAGTAAAATTCCCGCCAGTGATAATTTCATGGCAATACTCAGTAGTCTAAGTAGTTTAAATTTCATAATTTTATGGCGTTTTAATAAAACAATTATTTAAGCCCGCAACAAAATCAATTGGTAAAGATCTTTTGTTTTGGGCGAGTCGGACCGGTGATAATTCCCCAATTATCACCGGTCTTTTTTTCTTATGTATCTGGTTTATTCATAGGTACCTCCTTCTTTTGGTTAACTATCAGAATGATTAAATTGAATAAAGACTTTTTTGTCCTGAATCTCAAAATTGAAGTTCTGCACAAAACCTATGCTTTGAAGGATATTTTCCAGTGTCTGGTCATGAAATTCTCCGGTATAACTCATGGGCGGGTACTGCGCCGGCTCTGCCACGATCTCACATCCAAACCATCGTTCAAGTTCTTTTTTAATGGTGGCAAAATTCGCCTTTTTGAAATATATCACGCCGTCTTTCCAACCCAGCGTAGCTTTGGGATCAAAAAAGTCAACACTCGTGAATTGTGTTTTTTCTCTGTTGAAGGCAATACTTTGCCCTGGTGAGAGGTCGTAATGATGATGACGTTCAGACGATGATTCGTCTGAAACCCGCACCTTGCCTTCCAGGAGGCTAATTTCAATATCATTGGAACCATCAAATGCCTTCACATCAAAAGAAGTACCCAGGGCTGTGGTGCGCACATCATGACTTATCACAGAGAAAGGTTTTGCTGCATTCTTTGCCACCTCGAAAAAGCCTTCGCCTTCCAGGTACACTACTCGTGCCGTATCCGAAAATACTTCCGGATACCGGATACGGCTTTCCGAATTAAGGTGCACCACGGTACCGTCATTCAAATAAATGGTAGACTTTCTGCCGGCAGAATTCTCTTTTATGATGTAGCTAACCGTGGCTTGATCCCAACTTTGTTTTGGAAGAAAATAATAAACTGTGATCAAGGAGATGACAATTACTGCTATCGATGCGGCAACTTTCATATACCATTGTCTATTGACAAACGAAGGTTTGTTGGTGGGTAATTCCTTCCTTTGTCCGGCAGCTTTATTCCATATCCTCTCCTTCACTTCCTCCTGGCCTACTACTTTATGTTTCCTGGTGTTTGATTTATTCCAGTTGTCCTTCAGCTTTTCATATATAATTCTGTTGGTTTCAGAGGAATTTAACCAAGTATCCAATATTTTTTTATCGGAGGCTTCGGACTTGTCCGTCAGCGAACGGGCAATCACATCATAAATTTCATTTTCTTGCATAAACTGACTCGAGTAACGTCTTTATAGGAGGACGCACCTCAATACAAATTCCCGTAAGGGCCTGAGATTTTTTTTATTTTTAGTATAAGAAAAGCAGCAAGCCAGTGAATTTTGAAAAGATCTTCCGGACTTTGGGATGTTGATTATATTCTTGAAGATGATCAGACAAGGCCTGGCAAAGGTTTTTCACTGCTATGCCCATATGGGTCTCTGCGGTTCGAGGGGAAATGTCAAGGAGTTCTCCAACCTCGGTGTAGTTGAGACCTTCTTCACGCACCAGTTTAAAAACCAGTTTCCTTTGGGCCGGTAATTTTTCTATCGCTTCCTCAAACGACAATTGCGCCTCTTTGTCCATCATTTCATGTTCGGGATCTTCATGATCAGGAATTAAATAATCATTTACTTCCTGGATGGGCTTCATGGCATTATTTTTTTTCTCATCACGAAGAAACGTAAGGCTCTGGTTTTTTACTGATCTGAATAAATAATAATTGATATTGCGGATGGCCAGAAGCCGCTGTTTATTTTTGAGCAGCTTAAGGAAAACATCGGAAACGACGTCCTCAGCATAAGAAGGATGGCGGACAAATTGCAATGAGAACTGAAACAGTTTCGGATAAAAGTGATCAAAAAGCATGGAGAAAGCCTTTTGGTCATTCTCTTTCACAATTTTCTCAATAATATTCTTGAAATGATCTTCCATTGCGAAGTTCAAAATGAACAGATAATCATGACATTCATAACCAAATTTAATAAAATTTTCATTCCTGTCCGACAATAAATATTAAAAGGGTTTCTTGCTTCCAAATGTATATCACTGGCTTTTTCATAAACTGCATTGCCACTTACGAAAATTAAGTGTTCCACCAGGTAGTCACAGAAATTGTAAAAGTCTGAAATATGGCAGGTTTTTTTAATTACTCATGCAATACTAATCTTAAAAAAGAAACCAGGGAGTCATTCAAAAAATCAGGGGAAACTGATCAAAATCTTGATCATATCACTGGAGGAAACGCGGTTTGAAATGATAATTTATCAACC
Organism: uncultured Cytophagales bacterium; assembly: GCA_963711495.1. Lineage (GTDB taxonomy): Bacteria > Bacteroidota > Bacteroidia > Cytophagales > Cyclobacteriaceae > CAVQEK01. Next base: position 1,294,515 of record CAVQEK010000004.1, on the reverse strand, counting down.
TCCTGATCAACAAGTCAGATTCCGCATTCCCGGACAATTATCCATATGCCGCCATACAAAAACATAAAAATATCCAGTGAAATATATTCTAGTTTAGTCTTTAATCAAATGATCGTGAATTTTTTTAAGATGGGCCTTATCGAATTTTAATACCGCCCGGTCATATGTCATTAAACCATTCACTTCTGCCTCCACGTCGGTGGTTTGGGTATAAACCGCGGCAGCAAGTCCTCTTTTTTTCAGCGTATACAGACTGTCTATCATCGCGTCGTATTTTTGATGCAGTGCATCCTCTGATTGTGAGGTTTTGTAGTGTTGCGGAGCTTTGGAAAAATCAGTGATCCAAAGGTGATCACGAACAACCAGGGCCTGGCCCCCAAACTCTCCCAATACGGCAGCACGACGATTTTCAGGTTCAGGCATCGCAGGACCGGGATATTTATGAATATCGTGCATGTCACCCACTCCGCGATCGGCCCACCCCGTAGTGGCATCCACCAGCCGGGTACTGTCGAGGTCCTTTACCAAATCAGCAATTTGCGCCGTTTGAAACTGCCCCCAGCCTTCGTTGAAGGGCACCCAGGTAACGATGCACGGATGATTATAATGTTCTCCGATCATCTTTTTCAGTTCCTGCTTATAATCATACGCCGATTGTGCTACCCTTTCTATATCTGGCTCATCCCGCCTTATATGATTGTCCCCATTGGGCATATCCTGCCAAACCAGCATCCCCATTTTATCACACCAGTAATACCATCGCTTAGGCTCCACCTTCACGTGCTTTCTAATCATGTTGAAACCCAGGTCCCGGGCCACCTGAATATCGTATTTCAGGGCTTCATCCGTGGGTGCTGTGTAGAGGCCGTCCGGCCAAAAACCCTGATCAAGGGGACCATATTGAAATAATGGGTTATTATTCAGGAACAACCGCACAAATCCATCTTTTTCACTTTTACCCAACCGGATATCCCGCATGCCGAAATAGCTCTTCACGTTGTCAATCACCTGATCCCCTTTTATTAGCGATACTTCCAGATCGTATAAAAAAGGATCATCCGGTGACCATAACTTCATATTCTTAAGATGTAATTTTAACATACCATTAGCTTCTCCGTCAACTTGCCCAACCACTTTTCCTCCATCATAAGCAACTGCTTTTACCCGGTATCCTGTTGGTGCTGTAGAGCAGTTCACTTTTATATTGAGTGCATTGGTACTGATTTCCGGAGTCATTATTAAAGATTGAATGGCTGTTTCTGGTACAGGTTCTAACCACACTGTTTGCCAAATTCCCGTTGATGAAGTGTACCAAATGCTGTGTGGATTCGAAGATTGTTTACCGGTAGGTTGAAATCCTTTATCCGAAGGATCCCAAACAGCCACCACGAGTTCCTGTTGTCCCTGTTTTTTTAAAGCATCGGTAATATCGTAGGTAAAAGAATCATAACCACCACGATGCGACCCAATTTCTTTTCCATTGACAAGAACACTGGCTTCCCAATCAACAGCCTCAAAATGCAAGAGGATCCGTTGATCTTTCCATGCTGCGGGAATGGTAAAATATCTTCGATACCAAAGTTTTTGATCTGGATCTACCGTCTTTTTTACCCCGGAAAGTGCCGATTCTACCGGGTAAGGAACAAGAATTTGTCCATTCCAGGATGCCGGCTTATGGTCCAATAAAGGCACAATGGCATAATCCCACAGGCCATTTAAGTTCTCCCAGGAATCCCGGACCAACTGGGGACGGGGATATTCCTGATGGGCGTTATCCGGTCTTACGTCGCTTGCCCAACGGGTCATTAATCCACCGCTTACCGGCTTCCAGGAAGATTGCGCAAAACCATTGAGATGAATGCACGACAGAAAATATATAGCAGCGATGGTCTTTAAAAAATATCTTAAGTATTTCATGAGTGTAAATCTTTTGCTTTTGAATTTCTTTGGTTTCCAGTTTATTCAATCACATCCATTGCGTTGATTCTGGGTAAATATACTTTTCTGAAATTTTTGAAAACAGCGGCTGATCGCAACTATATGAAACCACAATCAACTCCTGTTTATTTCATGGCTAATGTTTGAGTAATTTGATAAAATACCCACCAACCACTGAACGTGCCTGGAATCCAACTTTTGTGGCATCGGTGGTTTCATACCAATCCGACATTGGCACGCGGTCAGGGGTGTCGGTGACAAAATCATGCAACGGGTCGATAAATTTTTGGAAAGTTTCCTTATTGTCCGACAGGGTGGCCGTCCATACGATCCAGTCTGCCTTGGTATAGGTGCGCCGATTATCCAGTGGCAATCCGTATTTGTTTTGTTTGGTCAGGTAATAGGCAATTTCCTTTTGGGCAACTTCTTCCGGAAAGATGTTGAGTTTCAATAATTCATTCCACACTAAATTATATTTCTGGCTCCAGGTCCCCGGCTGGTCAAATGTCAAACGGTAGTGATCGCCATCATCGGCCATTTTCACCCATTTACCAGCCATTTCTTTTGACTGCGAGGTGTATTTTGCCGCCAGATCATTTTTGCCTAACATACCGGCCAGCTTACCATAACTTGCAATACCCATGATCGCTTTTACCGAAAGGTTTACATTATGGGCAAAATGTCCGGCAAAATCGTCGGTACAAAGCTGATTTTCCGGATCGAGTCCATTCTCCAAAAGATAATTCGCCCAGGTAGTCAGTACCTCCCAATGTTTCGAGGCATAATCTGCATTTCCTTCCATCTCGGCTATAGCAGCTGCCAGTATGATCATATTACCACATTCCTCAACAGGCATATCTCCACCATACGTTTGTCCATTTGCTTTGGGGTAAGTGCCCACGTCATGGGCTGCAAAAGGCTTGGTCCATTTACCACTCTCGGAGAAATAAAAAATCGGATTCATCATTCCCTTGAGCAGATCCGGATTATATTTCAAAAACAAGGGTGATGACGGATAGGTGACGTCCACTGTGCCGATGGAACCATTGCTGAAATTTTCTTTTGAAAAGAACAATATATTTCCCCGAGCATCTTTTACCAACTTATGCGCCGCTATGGATTGCCGGAAAGCCAGTACACAAAGGTCTGCATAATTTTTACCGCCAGCATCCAGCGTTTCCTTCCACAAGGTATTGTCAAAATCAATGCACCGATTCATGACCGAGTCGTGATCGGAGGCAGCCTGCTGCAAAATATCATTTATGGTCACCGTACCATCTTTTGTCCACCAGGCTTTAAGGTTATTGCCGAAATATTGTATCGATTGAATATCATCATATCCAATCATCGCGTAGCCACTGACCGGTTTATTTGCCACACTTCCCAGTTTGTCCACGGATGCCATAACCGGCATCCAATCGGTCATTTTCACAGTCACCTGATTCATTCCAGATGGCAGCGCTCCTTTTTGAACAAAAGCTTCTTTCGTATTGAAATAATCACCAATGGCCATATCAGTATGATCTGTCTCAGGTGATGCCAGGTACACATAACCCCAATCGATACGAACGTCATCGCCTTTCTTTTGCAGTATGGGTTGTTCTGTCGTACCCGCCTTTAAAAAACCAATGTTTCCGGTAGTGCCTTTCGTTACACTCACTTCCTGGTTTACTTCATTCACCGCCCACTGAGGAGTCATTTCAAGGTAGATCTGTACATCATGATTAGCGCCATCATTGGAAATTACCTGATAATTAACGTAGTCTATTGGACGAGACAACAAGTCCAAATCACCGGGTAATAATGGTGCTGCGAACTGTAATTTCAGATCAACCGGACCACATGTAAAATCATAATGGGTCTGAGTGGCAGAAAGCGCCACTTGATTTTGTACAGCCGTTTGGCCAAATATCTCCTTTTGTTGTCCTTTTATAAATAGTCCAAAGTCAACATAGGCCAACCCGACCCGGTTCAGGCAATGCGCTGCAATTACATTTTTACCATCCTTTTTGAGTAAACTTTGGTCTATTTTCTTGACTTCATCACTTTTGGCATAGTTGCCGGTGTTGATGATTTTTTTTCCATTCAGGTATAATTCAAAGTCATCATCATGAGAATAAATGAGGTAAATATCAGCATTGAATATACTATCAGGGGCCATAAATTCACGCCGAACCCATATCTCCTTCGTTTTCCATTCCGTATTTACGGCGGTCATACCTGAGGAACCAAAAGCTGCTTTTCCCGATGTCCAATCCGAATCATTAAAATCAACTTGTTCCCAGCCGCCAGATGGTGATTTTTCGGTATACTTACCCTCCCAGGGGTTTCCTTTGGCCATTGGCACTATGGCCTTCCATGGCAAATCTTCCTTACCCAAAAAACGATAAACCTGACCGTCTACCCGCAATGCTCCAATTAGTCCGTGCGTTTTTCCTGTCCAATGACGAACCGGACTGTCAAAAAGCTGGTCCGTTTCAGACCAGGCGCTTGTATATGGATCAATGGTGATCAGCGGATAAGCCGGCGCCCTGAAACTGGAAGTTATCGACTCATCCTGTAGTTTTTCTTTCCGGTTACAGGTGACAAACGATGTGATTGCGAGTAAAAGAATACTTACTCCCAGAAAAAGTTTTTTTTGTGTCATATTTATTTTATCGGATTTAATTCAACCCAGCCTGGTCAATTACCTGGTTTAATTAATAATAAGAAATTTACCATAGATGGATGAACTCTATAAAAGTAGTCATGCTACGTTTAACGAGTCCTTCCTATTACTCCTTTTAAAAGTTAAGTCAATGATGAGAATTTGATTTTAATCGGGCTTTGGAAAGACATTATTTTCATGCGCCCATTTGTTCCACATACTATCCAGCGCTGTGACTTTCCCGGGATGCTGCGATGCTAGGTTATTTAGCTCCGTGCCATCGTCATCCAAATTATACAATTCCCAGGCGCTACGTTGATCCAAGGCGACCAATTTCCAGTTATCAAGGCGGGCATACCGGCTACCGTTGTGGTCGTTGAATAATGGCCCCCGATCCTTGATCTTTTCTCCACTAAATACCGGAAGGAGGCTTACACCTTGCATCGGCGTTATTTGATGTCCATTGAATTGTTCCGGATATTGTGCGTGGGCCAGATCGGTAAAAGTGGCCATAAAATCCATTACATGACCAACCTGGTTGGTAAATGTTCCGTGATCCACTTTAATGCCATCTGGCCAAAAGGCGATAAGGGGGGTGTGTATCCCCCCTTCAAAAGATTTTGCCTTCCAGTATCGATATGGTGTATTGCATACATTTGCCCACCTGGGGCCAATAGAAGCATAGGTGGTTTCTGGTCCGGGCATGTCATTTTTCTCCACTGCATATACCATTTTCTCGCCGGATCGTGTTTCACCCGGACGATCAAAGCCCGGCCCGTAATCAGCGCATATTTCAGGGCTTGCTCCATTATCACTAAGAAAAAGTATTAAGGTGTTATTCAGTTTTCCGGTTTGCCTCAAGGCTTCGATTATTCTGCCAATTCCCTGATCCATACGATCCACCATGGCCGCGTGTACTGCCATCACCCTGGCATCCCAGTCCTGATGGGGATCATCTTTCCAGGATAGATCATCCTTCCATCTGGGTGATAACTTATCATTGGCGGGATCGATAAGACCCATTGCCACCATACGATTATACCGGGCTTCCCGGATACTGTCCCAACCTACCTTGTAGGTGTCCTTGTATTTTTCAATGTCCTCAGGCAGCGCCATGACCGGCCAGTGGGGAGCATTTTCGGCAACATACAGGAAGAAAGGCTTATTCTCCTTGCTGAATGTTCTAATGTAAGCTGCCGCGCTGTCATTGATGGCATCGGTATGATAATAATTATCAGGTACTGTTTTTACGGGTTCTGTTCCATTCACCAGGCTGAAAGGGTCGAAATAATCAACTACACCCCAGATGGTTCCGAAATACTTCTCAAAACCCCGGTTTACAGGATATTGTTCCAGCGGCGAGAACTGATCATACTCGGCCTGATGATTCAACCAATCGAGTTGTTCCTGAGAATCAGGGCCATCTCCCTTCACATTGGTATTGGAAACATGCCATTTACCGACCATGCCGGTGTGATAACCGGCCTGCTTCAGTACTTCCGCGATGGTCACCGTATTTTCAGTCAGATAACCCCGATATCCCGGTTCATGTTCATCCATGGTCATGTGCCCGATCCCTGCTTCCTGATTGTACAAACCGGTCAACAATGATGCTCTTGTCGGGCAACAGCGTGACGTATTATAGAATTGGGTGAATCGCAACCCATTGTCGGCCAGATAATCGATATGGGGGGTGTGAATTTCACCCCCATAACAACCCACATCCGAGAAACCAAGATCATCGGCCATAATCACCACGATATTAGGCCGGGTGTCTTCATTTTCATTCGATCGGGTAGATTCGGACCCGCAACAGGTTAGGACCAGCGCCAAGAAACTCCACAACATACAATGCTTCATCTTTCCCATTTTTATTTTAAATGGATTTGGTTTTTAATAAAATTAAAAATTAGATCAATGCTTCAGTTTTACTTTTAATATCCTAATATCCATCATTCTGAACCAGCATTGGATTTGCATCCATTGCTGCCTGAGGAATTGGGAATACTACGTGGGTCGATTTGGCATTGGTGGCCCCTCTTTCATGGGCAGAATCGATAAATTTGCCCATTCTGATCAAATCCTCCCGCCTTATTCCCTCTTCGCTGTAAAACTCCCAGCCACGTTCTGCAAGGATGTGATCTCTGAGCGCATCTTTTGAGGCAAAATCTACCAAATTTAAATCGTTCAATGAAGCCCTGTCTCTCACCATGTTGATCAGGTCGATTGATTCCTGATTCGGACCATTCATTTCATTTAAAGCTTCTGCCCTGGCCAGTAAAATATCGGCATACCGTATTTCGGGATCGTCGTTCCCATGTTCATTACTGATGGCATTTGGATCTGGCCAGTATTTAAATGACCTGGTATTATCCGCATTTAACAGGGAAACCAAGTCACCATTTCCGTTGATATATTCCGAAATAATCAGATCTTTCCGGCTATCATCCGGTTCAAACGAATTGTAAAAGGAATCATAGAGTCTGTACTGTGCCGCCCAGTTATTCCAATTGCTTTGCATTTCCAGGCCTGATTTGGGATCTTTGGCAAAACCTGTAGGGAAAGCCCCATTGATAAAATTTTGACCAGGGGCCTTTGGAATTTCAGGGTTAATCATAATGAACTCCTTATTGCGCTCATTTTGCACCATGAACAATTCCATGTAATTGGGATATAATTCATAATAGTCCATATTGATCACTTGATTGGCCATATCGGCGCATTTTGACCACTGTTTTGTGTTCAGATAATACTTGCATAGCAATGCACGCGCAGCACCCGCATTGGGTCTTGCGTAAGCTGCTTCCTCTCCCGGCTCAGGAAGATTGGGTATGACAGCAGTAAGTTCCGATTCGATAAAAGACTCCATTTCTTCCTTGGTGGCTCGCGGTAACTCCAAATCATCCAAAGTGCTCTTTCTTAATGGAACTGGTCCAAACCACGTATAAAGATGGTAATAACTCAATGCCCGTATAAACCTGGCTTCAGCCGTATAGGTTGTCTTTTCAGTACTGGATACATTCGCATTATCAATATTATCCAATACAGTGTTTGCGTTTCGAATAGCTCTGTAAGGTCTACGCCACATCACATCATACATCCAGGCAATGGAAGCGTCCCAGGTGAAATCGATCATGAGAACGGCAGTCCTGTTTTCTCCACCGCCAGTCTCCCATTCTATGTCTGTACACCAGTTCAAGATGTCCCTGACACTGTGATTGTCATATCCATTGATAAAACCTTCTCCCAAAGCAGCGTCCAGCACAGAGCTTATCCCTTCCGATGTCGTTAAGAAATTTTCAGGAGCAAGCTGTGAATATACTGGTTCTTCGAGCATTTTTTCACAAGCGGATAACAGTAAGGCAAATACCATTATCGATATATATAGATATATTTTCAATGTTTTCATTTTCTTTCTGTTTTAAAATCCCAATTGAACACCAAGTAATACTGTCGTAGCCGTAGGATACGCATTGTAATCAATACGCGAAGTGGCATTACCATTCGGGTTTACTGCCGGATCATAACCATCATACGAAGTGAAAGTCAGCAGATTTTCCCCAGTGAGATAAATGGTTGCATTTTTGATCACCTTTCGTATCTCCGGTATGGTGTAGCCCAGACGCACCGTTTTCAGACGGATGTAAGAAGCATCTTCTACCGTATAAGAATTTACTGACTTTTGTCCCTGCCCTGTCGGGTTCACAAAAGAAGGATATTTATCAGACGGGTTCTCCGGCGTCCAGCGATTGAGATAAGGTTCAGCAAATCTGTTCCTTCTGAATTGAATGGGGAAATAGGCATCAACGAGATTATTATTGATCATTTTCACCCCTTCAAGACCTTCGAAAAATATATCCAAATTAAAATTCTTATAACTAAGCGTATTGCCCAGCGACCAGCTCAATTTCGGGAATGAATTTCCGAGAACCACACGGTCATCAGCATTCACGGTACCATCGCCATTGACATCTTTGAATTTGAGATCACCCGGTTGTACATTATCCGTTGTTTCGGAAAAATCATCGCCTTCCTGCCAAATACCAATAATCTGATATCCATAAAATGACCTCAGCGGTAATCCTTCCTGGATTAAAAAGATTTGATTTGCAAAACCGGCATCTCCGGTAAGGATCTTTGGAATACCCCCCAAATCCAGCACGTTATTTTTAATGGAAGACAAATTAAGTGTTGTATTCCACTTAAATTCTCCATCGAGGTTTCGTGAAAATAAAGTCAGTTCAAAACCAGTGTTTTCAATACTTCCTACATTAGACAGCTTTGAGGTAAACCCGGTAGACGTTGGAACAGGCAATTCCAGCAGCATATCGAATGTCTTTTTGTGGTAATAGTCGATACTGGCGGTTACCCTGTCTTCCAATATGCCAACATCAAGACCAATATCCAGTTGTTCGGTGGTTTCCCATTTCAAATCCGGATTGGCCAGCCTGGAAGGCGCTGTCGTAGATACCGGCTGATCATCAAGCACGGCGGTTGGGCCTGCGCCAAATGTGGAGATCGCCGCATAGTTTCCGATTTCCTGGTTCCCTGTTTGTCCCCAGCTTCCACGCAATTTGAACGTGCTAAATGTATTGATCCCATTAAAAAATTCTTCCTGATTTATTTTCCAGGCAGCCGCTAAAGAAGGAAAATAGCCATATTTATGATTTGCCCCAAACCTGGAAGAACCATCGATACGCATGGAGGCCGTGACCAGATAACGATCACCCAAATTATAATTTATCCTTCCCAAATATGAGAGCAATCGATTTGAAGCTTTATTGCTGCCCATATTAAATGAAGCGGGATTGCCAAGCCCCATGTTATACGTTGCAGTGGCATCGGAAGGAAAACCCCTTGCTTCATTGTTGGTATTATTATCAACAAATCTTTGGGTGGTAGCACCGAGCAAGGCAGTAAGATGATTTTGACCCAGTTCCGCATCGTAGGTCATGGTGCCTTCTACTAAGTAACTGGTTTTTTGTCCCTGTAAAATGGTGGCAATTCCTCCGGCAGGAGCACCATGCCTGGTTTGCCTTCCGACGTATACATCTTTTCTTTGATTCAGGACATCGCCTCCTACATTTAATTTAAAAAACAAATGCGGTACGATTTCATAATTTCCGTATACAGTGCCATAGGTGCGGAAAGTATTGCCAATAGATTCGGTACCATACGCCAACGCCAAAGGATTATCGACATCTAAAAATGGCGAGGTGACATAATTTCCATTTTCATCCTTGACCCCCAACGTCGGATCAAAATTCAGGGCAGCATAAATGGCCCCCGACTCACCGTTAATTCCAAAGCCTACAGGCACATAGTTGTCAATACTATAGTTGGTATTGAAATTCACACCCAACTCAAATTTATCGGTGACCTTACTGTTCACATTTATTCTGGCGCTATACCGTTGGAAAGATGAACTCTTCACCACACCATCCTGACCGAAATAATTTAAGGAAATGAAATAATCCGTTTTCTCTGTACCTCCGGAGAACGAAATATTGTGGTTTTGCACAACGGCATTTTTCATGAACAACTCATCTTGCCAGTCGGTGCCGCCATCCTGGATCGTGGTCACCCTGTCTTCCTCACTACCTCCTCCGTCATCAATGATGGCATTTAGAACATCACGATACTGGGTAGCACTGAGTAAATCCACTTTGTGTGCAACATTTTGCACACCGACATAACCATCATAATTAACCCTTAAAGCTCCCGCTTTCCCTTTTTTAGTGGTAATCATGATTACGCCATTGGCCCCTCTAGCTCCATATATGGCTGTTGCCGATGCATCTTTGAGGATTTCTATGGATTCAATGTCTGAAGGATTGATAGAACTGAGCGGATTCCTCGGTGACCGGGTCACGACATATTCTGCTCCTGTTGCTGATATTGTGGGCGAATTATCCAACGGCAATCCATCAATAACATAAAGCGGGCCCGTTCCGGCATTAATGGAGCTTGCTCCTCGAATGCTAATTGACACCCCTCCGCCTGGTTCGGAACTGTTTTGTACGACCTGTACTCCTGCCGCTTTACCCTGTATTAATTGATCAAGTGAAGTGGTGACACCCTTATTAAAATCATCATTTTTAATCGATGATACCGATCCGGTCAAATCACTTTTTTTCTGAGTACCATACCCTACCACCACAATTTCCTGCAATGATTGAATGTCCGGGGCTAACGTCATGTTAATTATTGTCTTTTCTCCAACAACAATTTCTTCTTTTTGATACCCCACTGAACTAAATACCAGGATGGATTCTGATGATGGTACATCAATTTTATAGTCCCCTTCAACATCGGTCACTGTACCCTGGGAAGTCCCCTTTAAAATCACATTGACTCCAGGCAGTCCTTCTCCATCTTCCGAAGAAGTGACTTTACCTGTGATTGTAATCCCATCGATAATTATTTCCAGTTCTTTTTCTTTGGGCACATTTTGCAAGCGCTCCACATTAATGCTATTGTTCACCTGGCGGAACTTGAGGTGTGCTTCTTTTGAGATTTGCAATAATACATCCGCCACGGTGTGATTCTTCCCATTAAAATTGATGCGCACTTTATTATTGATCAGATGCCGATCGTCATAATTAATGATAAAATGACTGTTATCTTCAATCGCCTGAAAAGCTTCCTGTAAGGAGGCGTCTTCCAGACGAATATTCAATTGTACTTCCCTTACACTTTTGTATTCCTGCGCTTCACTTTTGGATGCAAAGAGTAAATTGAAAAAGAGACATTGTAGCAAAATTCCAGTCAGCGATAATTTCATTGCGCTAAACAGTAGTCTGTATAGTTTTAATTTCATAATTTTGAGTGATTATTTTATACAATTAATTACTTGAAACCCTGATCTGACTTGCTGTTTTAGAAAAGGGTTTCTGGTGCCAGACCGATAAAAGTCTCCCAATTTTTATCGGTCTTTTTTCGTACTAGGTATCCGGTGTTTTCATATTAATTTGGTTTATTGCTAAAATTTATTTCAACATATTTATCATTGATTTGATAGGTAAAATTCTGGCTGAATGCCATCCCTTCCAGTACGTCCTGTAAAGTTTGATTTTGAAATTCCGCCGTATAACTCCATTTGTATTCCGGTTTATTTTTCAATTCAAACTGTACCCCATACCATAGTTCAAGTTTATTGATCACCGTTGTCAAATCGGCATGACTGAAATATATGACGCCATCTTTCCATCCCAGTGATTCCCTAAGATTTGCCGTAGTTACTGGTGAGAATTTCTCGTCTGACTTGCTATATTGCACTTCTTTTCCCGGATCGAGAAATATATGTTCCTGATCCACTTCAGAATTATCATTCCTCTTCACTAAAATGCGTCCTGTCTCCAGGGTCACACAGATCTGCGATTCATCATCATAATTCTTTACATTGAAGGAAGTCCCCAAAGCCTTCACAGCAATATTGCCTGTTTGAACCACAAATGGACGAAAATTATCTTTAGCCACTTCAAAATAAGCTTCCCCTTGTAGCTCGATAGCCCGCATGGTGTCAGAAAATGATGGCATGTAACTAATCTTGCTGTTGGCATTGAGATGGACAATAGAACCATCCTTCAGATAAATAATCGATTTACGACCAGCCGTGTTTTCTTTAACTATTTGGGTGAAATTGGAATGAGCCTGCTTGGTATCTTTCATTACCCATATCATCAACGAAATGGTGGCGATGACGATCAGGCTGGCGGCAACTTTCATGAAATCATTAATTCTTAAGCGTTTATGTTTAACATTTGTCCGCTCTATCAATCTGGCATGATCTATATTGGGATTGATGTTTGTCTCTTCTTCAACGATTCTTTTATTTGCAACCGGAGCGTTTAACGGAATCTGTTTGAATATTTTTTTAGATTCTTTTTTATCATCGACGATATTGTTTTTTAAAGCTTCCGCCAGATCTCCTTCAATCATGTCCTCCAATACCTGCTCATGTCCCTCCTGATTCAACCATGCGAGTACTTGCCGGGCTTCTTCCCGGGTGCAGGTCCCATTGACAAAATTCATTAATAATTCTTTCTTCAAGATTTTACGCAGTTTAGTATTACAAACAACTAAATGCGTAACACCCCCTATTCGTTGCATAAAAAAATTATTTAATTTCCTTAGAGAAGAACAGATATAAATTTAAGCAGTGCGGATGAAATTGCGGAGAATTTTTAGGGCGCTGGTAATTTGGTTTTCAACGGTTTTTTCTGAGATCTTCAAAGCAACGGCAATTTCTTTATTACTTAAACCTTTGAATCTGCTCAGTTCAAATATTTGCTTTCTTTTTGGAGCAAGACGCTGAACGGCATCCGCAATGATTTGTTCCATATCCTTGAAGTAGATTTGTTCTTCTGTATGGTTTGAACCCTCTTTTCGACTTGCATAATTTTCGATATACGCCATTTCATTCAATCTCTTCTTAAACTGATTGAAAATGATACCTCTGGCAATTCGAATCAAATAGGGTTTGAAATCCAGATCCTCCCTTACACTTTCCCGATATTTCCATATTTTATAAAAAGTCTCTTGTACTACACCCTCGGCTTCATAGGAATCTTTCAAATATTGTTGGGCAACAAAATAAATACTTTTATTATACCGGTAAAACAGTACCTCAAAACATTGACGATTACCTTCCTTCAATCCCGTGAGCAGAAAACGATCACTATGTTCGCTGAATAATGCCAAATCAATACAATAAATTCGTAGCCAATATGAATAAATTAGCTATGAATACAAATGTAAAGCCTTATAAGGTATGATTGGCTTGGTTGGGTCTGTATTTTTAATGGTTCTGTAATTCGAACTGAAGTGAGTCCACAACTGCCTGACCATAGCAGTTGCTACATCTTACCTAAGATGGCGGGTAAATTGACGGCAAAAATTATTCTTTCCAAATATCCAGTCATGTGAGGTCTTCTTGATTTATCGGTCAGTGATAAAAATTGGTGATCAGAATATAATGGCAAATAGTGGCCCGATTTGAATGAGTATTGATCCCTTTGTCAATGCATGCCGACAAATAAATTGATGGTTTTATCTAAAAATTACGCTGTCTCTGTCCATCTATGGCATGATCAAAATGTTGACTGTTTAAAATACTTTTTCTTGTTACTTTGAGGATCTCCCAATTGTTGCAATTCTTCTCCTGCGATGATACCAAGATCGGCTTCAATGATATCTGATCCTGAATTGATCAACTCCTGATAGCCTTCATTCAATTGTATTTTACTGATCTTTTCATTCAAATAATCTTTATCGATGGTTCTGGAGCTACCCATAATGCACATCGCTCCTCTGTCGTGGACCAATCGAAAAACCTGAGTGTCTTTGGGTTTATTGTGTGAAACAAAGGCGACCACATTACGCCAGGGCACCTCGGTGGCATCAAATTTCTTAACGCTTTCTTCATCCGGAATGAAGACCTCCATCATGATATTTTTATTCAATGCATAGCATTTTTTCGCATCTTCGAAATTATAGCACATCACCATCGCGTTAGATTCTGCATGATGTTTCATGATCATCTTTACCCGTATCTCGGCCGGAACATCTTTCTGGTCAATAATTAAAATCGTTTTCCCTTTTGCCCATTCCAAGGCTTCGTCCAAGGTGGGAATTCGATATTTTGTAATATGGCCATGCACATCCTTGAGGTTCAACATTTTCAATTCTGCCAGGGTGTGGTCTGCAATTTTCCCATGGCCCGTAGAAGTTCTATCCAAAGTGGGATCGTGCATCAAAACGATGGCGCTGTCTCTGGTAAAATGGGGATCTATTTCCATAATCGACCAGGTGTGCCGAATGGTGTTTTGAAATGTGGCCATACAATTTTCGGGATAACCCAAAGTCGGGCCGCCGCGATGCGAACTTACAAATGGGGCCCTGTCATCGGTATAATGAAAAAAATCCATCACCTCTCCCGGAGAATGAACATCAATCACGTGTAGTTTTGCCAGCGAATCTGCCTTGTAGGGAAAATATGGCGGGTCAGGCGTACTGCTTTTTTCCATGAAGTCCCAAGCCTTCTTTACCAATGCCGTATTTTCATCGGCCACGTTGTGTTGTTCACTCAAATCATTGGAGAGATCGTATAATTCGATGGTGGAATGATCTGTTGAAATATCATTTTTTACTGCTTTCCATTGTCCAAATCGCACCGCGGCACTTTGTAGAAAATTCCTCGGCAATTTATTATCGGGTTTATACCAGTTGTAGTTGTATTGATAAAATTCCCAATACAGAAAATCATGTTCGGGTTGATTTTCGTTCATCAACGCTGGTAAAAAAGAAATACCATCAATACCGGAAGGTGGATCAATACCGGCGATCTGACAAATTGTTGGAAGAAAATCCCAGGCAGCCATAATGTGATGCGAAACCTGACCCGGTTTTATTTTACCCTGCCATGCAGCTATGAGTGGTTCGCGAATGCCTCCTTCATAAAGGTCTCTCTTGGCACCGTGAAGCGGCCCATTACTCTCGAAAAATTTAGCGAAGCCAGGATTTGATCCATTGTCACTGGTGAAGAAAATCACGGTGTTTTCAGTGAGACCCTTTTCCTGTAGCTGCTGAACTATCTGACCTATATTACGGTCAATTACAGAGATCATACTGGCGTATACCTTGTTTTGTTTTGGCCAATCCTCTCTGGCATAAATCGAATCTTCCGGCACGGTATACGATCCGTGCGGATAGGTATAAGGCAGGTACAGAAAAAAAGGATGATCTGTACTGACTGTATCCAGATAATCCAAGGTTTTCTTAATGAAAAGATCATGACTGCAAATACCATGGACACCATTTTCATTTTCTTCAAGCATGACCATTTTCCCATTTTCCCATAAATAAGGCGGGTAATAGTTGTGTGCTTTGATCTGGTCGAGGTAGCAGAAGGAATAATCAAAACCCTGGGTCTGCGGTCCGTATTCCACTGAGCCCAATCCCCATTTACCGATCAGGGCTGTCTGATAGCCCCCTTTTTTCAGATATTCGGCAATGGTGACCTTATTGTCGGGCATGGCAGGATCTTCCTCCTCATCCGTAAGAAAATTACCACGAATGAAAGTATGACCGGTATGCATTCCTGTAAGCAACGACTCTCTGGAAGGTGCACAAACAGTGTTACCGGCATAATAATTGGTAAACCGTATTCCTGCTGATGACAAAGCATCAAGGTGTGGCGTTTGGATCATTTGCTGACCATAACATCCAAGGTCGCCATAACCGAGGTCATCGACAAAAATGAGGATCACATTTGGCTTTTGCTGGGCAAAAGCCTGTCCAGCCAGCATACAAATGAAAATCAAAACGAAAAGCGCTATGCTGTATTTTTTAATGATCATCCTCATAAAGTGACTCCAGTGTTTTTGCATTTGATTTAATATCAAACGATTTCCTATTCTTTAGCATCTGCTTTATAATCAGGATTCAATTGTGCAGGTACAGGTGCCTTCACCTGATCACGCCAGTGTTCCAACTGTTCGTGCATTTCTGATGTTTTTTCCGGATAGGTCGAATTCAGGTTTTTCTTTTCATCTATCTCTGCTCCCAAGTTGTACAATTCGAGGTGTCCATCTTCAAAATACTCATGCAGTTTCCACCCTTTCCATTCGACTACAGAGCCGGGACGTGTTCGGAAAATTGTATCGCCGGTTTCTTTGTTCCCACCCTCTAAATAAATGGGAAAATGCCAGAACAATGGTCTTTCGGCAAGTTGCCCGCCTTTTAAAACAGGCATCAGGCTCGTTCCGTCCAAAATCTTTCCTGATGGTTTTTCTATTCCTGCCACTTCCAGGAAGGTAGGATAAAAATCAATATTACTCACAGCCTGATCGGTGGTATTTCCGGATGCTACGTTTCCCGGCCAAACTACAAACATTGGAATTCGAATACCTCCCTCATAATATGAACCTTTCCCCGCACGAAGTGGCCATTGTTTGGTGGTGTTAAAGACTCCACCATTATCTGAAGCAAAAACAATGAAGGTATTGTCCATTTTTCCCGATTCTTTCAAATATGCAATTAACCGCCCGATGTTATCATCAAGTGCTTCAATCATCGCTGCATAACCGGCATTTTCCTGTCCATTCCAACCAGGCTTTTGTTCATATTTCGCTATAAGTTCCGGTTTTGGCTGAATGGGACTATGCACTGCATAAGTGGCAAAATTCATAAAAAATGGCTCGCCTTTCACTGTCTTCAAAAAATTGATGGCTTCGGTGGTAAGCCGGTCTGTAAGATATTCACCCACAGGTCCGTCTTTTAGCGCCCGGTTTTGATATGGACTGAAATAACTTTTTGGATGACCATATTCGGCACCTCCAATATTAACATCAAAGCCTTGTGTCTTCGGATCGAGGCCGATATGCCATTTACCTACGTGACACGTTTTGTATCCATGAGCATGGAGTATCTCCACAAATGTTAGCACCGAATCTGCTATATATAAAGTGTTTATGGTGGGTATTAGTTTTCGATGGATTGACTTACCGCGATCTGAATTATTGACGGTATAAATTCCGGTTCGGGGCGAATACATCCCACTAAAAAGGCTTGCCCTGCTCGGCGCACAGTTTGCAGCAGCGGCGTAGGCATGGGTAAATATCATCCCCTGCGATGATAACCGGTCGATATTGGGCGTTTCATAATATTCGCTACCCATATACCCCAGATCTTTCCAGCCCAGATCATCAATATTTATCAATAAAATATTTGGTTGTTTCAATTCTTGTTGGCCTTTGACCATGCAGGAGTCAAGTGGAAATACTATCGAAATCCCAATTAAAAGGAAAAAGGAAAAAAATGACTGTTTCATATTTTGGCTTCAATAAATAAACACCGGGCCTTTGCCCTTTTTCCAATTACGGAAGATGGTAACAAAGGCCCGGTGGGACTCATCATCAAATACTATCTATATCCATTATTTGTCGGGTCAGACTCCAACAATGCCGGATTCAAATCAAATTCTTCAATCGGAATTGGCCATAAAACCTGGTTAGGCTTCACATTGGTATTCGCAATTTCGAAGCTTGGATTATATTCTGTATTTTGAACGGTTTCTACTAGTATCCCCCAACGAATTAGATCCAGCCTCCGGTGATCTTCACCCAACAATTCCCATTTCCTTTCATCACGGACTGCCTGTCGAAATTCTTCCTGGTTCATTCCCGAAAGTGGTTCGTCAGGATCATAGGCCCGTTCCCTGACCTTATTGATATACTGGTAGGCATTGGCAGGGCCATTCAATTCATTTTCAGCTTCGGCGGCCATAAGATAAATATCTGCCAGTCGCCATACGATATAGTTGTCTCCATGATTACCTCTGGGAGAATTGATCTGATCGAGATTCCACAACTTGGGAATATAAGGCCATTTCAATTCAAAACCCAGGTAACTGGTGGCAACATTCCAGGGTCTGCGTAAATCATTCATAGGATATGTATTCACCATTTCCGGAGTAGGGATTGCCAAACCGTATCCGGTAAAATCTTCATTTCTGGCGGCGAGTTCTGCAGAAAGTGCCGCTCGGTCGCTGGTATTAAGCGGTTCGTCCCTGATGCGCGGTGTAAAGAAATCAGTACGCCGTTGTGAGGCCAGGTCTTTTACATAGTCCCATTGAAATATTATTTCGTCATTGTATTCACCCTGAGGAAAATCATTAAAAACAGCACCATAATCATCCAATAATCTATGCCAGGAATTATTAATGATTTCCACACTCTTGTCCCGCATATTTTGCCAGTCGCTGCGCACCATATAAAATTTATCCATTAAGGTAGCAGCCGCCCATTTGGTTGCCCGTCCTTGATCTGAATCGGCATATTTATCGGGCAACAAGTCTTGTGCTTCCTGGAGGTCTTCGATCATATCCAATTGGATCTGGTTTTTATCCGACCGTCCCAAAACGGAAACCTCATCGATGGGCAAAGCATCGCGATAATACGGTACATCACCCCAAAGATTGGTCAAATGAAAATTGGCAAGGGCACGAAGAAACAGCACTTCACCCCTGGTTTGCCTATAGCCGGCTTCTGTTATTTTATCATTATTTTCAATTTTATTCAACACAATATTACAATCCTGAATGATGCGGTAAAGCGCGTTCCATGTACCGCGTGTTGGATTGTCCCCTTCGGAAAACGTATACCCGGAATAAATTGCGCCTTCCCCCCCAAACCGGTTTGGATTGATTTCATCAGAGCCAAATTCATAGAACCGCGAAAGCCCGACAACATGGTAAAGATCGTCAGAGTTGAAAAAAGTTGCGTAAATACCATTTACCGCTGCTTTTGCTTCAGCATCCGAATTATAAAAATTGTTCGGTGAAAGCAGTGCCCTCGGTTCTTCTTCCAGGAATTGATCACAGCCAAAAAGCATGAACAAGGTGATGATCATGTAGGATATTTTTATTAATGTATTTTTCATGTTCGTAGATTTTTGAATTAATATTCCGTTCATCATTGCCATGGCTAAAAATCTGCTTTTAAACCAAGAGTCAGCGTACGCGCATACGGATACTCACCCTGCGTGAAACCCAATTGAACACCTTCATTGGTATTTCCACTGTTGGCATACCGGCTCACCTCCGGATCAAACAGCCTGTTTTGTGACCAGAGGATCAAATTTGTTCCGGAGAAATACACGCTGAGATTCTTTAACCAATTAACATTTTGGAGAATTTGTTGCGGAATATCGTACGATAATCGTACACTTTTCAACCTTAAATATGATCCATCTTCTACTTCCTTGCTGTTATTTTTGATATTTGCCAGCGACAGGGAAGTTCCGGGAACCGGTACATCAGAATTCGGCCTTGTCTCAGGATCCCAATAATTCAGCAGGGTTTTGTATGAATTTGAGCCTTCGCGGAAGAAAAATGCCTGCTGCGTTACACTATTAAACAATTCATTGCCATAAGACCCATTAAAGAACACATCCAGGTTAAAATTCTTGTACCTGAAACTATTGGTGATACCACCATAAAATTCAGGTTCGGGAGAACCCAATATTTCAAAATCACTTTCTGAAATTATACCATCTCCATCAGTGTCTTTGAAGTGTGGCCCCCCAAGTAACTGATTCTGTATTCCCGAAGCATCGATCTGTTCCTGGCTTTTCCAAACACCGAGATATTCCACCCCCACAAACACGGGTACCGGCTCCCCAACATATAATCTTCCTCCTGTTCCACCCTGATTCGTAGGTCCTGCGATATTCAGGTATTCAGAAGGACCAATATCCAAAACTTCACTTCGGTTACCAGCAAGGGATAAAGTCGTTTCCCAGGAAAAATCCTTGTGATCAATATTCACCGAGTTGATCAGCAATTCAAGCCCCTGGTTTTGTATGGATCCCAGATTTTGAAGTTTAGTTGAAAATCCTGTTTGCTGTGGGATCTCAACATCCAGGAGTAAATCGTCGGTAACCTTGTGATAGTAATCAAGTTCTACCGAAAGCCGCCCTTTGAAATAGGCGGACTCCAGTCCCAGGTCAAATTGTTTGGTTGTTTCCCATTTTAAGTCCGGACTGGCAGGCCGGCCATTCCGAACGCCGGGCTGTTCAGTCGCATTGAAAAACATGCTTACAGATTCCAGGGTCGCCAATGTCCTGTATGAACTGATGGCCTGGCTTCCTGATAAACCGTAACTCGCCCTTAATTTCAAATTATCAAAAACACCCAGATCTTGAATCCAGGGTTCTTCACTCAACCTCCAGGCAACTGCCGCAGAAGGGAAAAATCCATATTGGTTGTTTGAACCCGAAAATCGGGAAGAACCATCTACCCTACCGACCAATGTCAGCAAGTATTTATCTTTAAAACCGTAGTTCATCCTGCCTAACCAGGATACCAATTGATACCCATTGTAACCGGAAGAAACAACATTCCTGGTTGGATCTCCCAACCCGAGGTTGTTGAATAGTACGACATCATTGGTAAATCCTTCAGCTTCCGCCTGATACGATTCTTCATCATACGTCTGCCAGGTAAAACCGGCTAAAACATCAACATGATGGTTTACGGCAAAATCCTTATTGTATGTTAAGGTATTTTCATTTAAGATGTTTACACTGTTGTTGCTGTTAATTCTGGCATAACCACCCGACAAGGTTGCCATTCGCTCGGGTAAAATGCCTGGCAAATAAAAATCATTTTTGTAGGAATTTATCTGTGGCCCAATACTGCTCTTTAAGATAAGCCCTTTTAATGGCTCGAATTGTATATAGGCATTACCCAGAATATTGGTAACAAAATCATGATCTGTGCGCAACTCAATATCTGCTTCTGCATTTCTCTGATTTGACGCGGTAACCGGATTTTTAGAAGTGAATGATCCGTCTTCATTGTACACTGCTTTCGCGGTCAATCCCCCATCAATCCACATGTTTGAAAGGTTCACCTTGTTATTTTCTTTCTTCAAAGAGGTGATATTTAAACGTACTCCAAGTGAGAATTTCTCACTCAGTTTAATATCGAGGTTGCTTCTGAAGATATATTTTTTTATCCCAGAATTGCGTACAATACCATCCTGATTAAAATAATTGCCTGAGACATAGTAATTGATGAATTGATTGTTCGAATTACCACTGACGGATACATCGATATTGGTCATGGGCGCTGTATGGGTGATCTGGTCGATCCAATCGGTATTGGGAACCTGATTGAGGTCCGGGAATGGCAATGCCGCTCCCCTGTTTTCGGCGTCAAGATTTGAAAGAAAGGCCAATTCCGGTCCGTTTGCCAGGTCGATCGTGCTTTTTAACTTTTGGGTGCCGGAATATGCATTTAATGTAATTTTAGGTTTGCCCGGCGTTTGATTTTTTCCGCTTTTAGTCGTAATCAGAATAACGCCATTGGCACCCCTAGTTCCGTAAATGGCTATCGAGGTTGCATCTTTCAAAATATCGATTGACTCAATATCATTGACATTAATGTTGTTCAGGTTAAAATCAGTCCCGACAATAAAACCATCTACAACATAAAGCGGTTCATTATCGCCCTGAATGGAATTTCCTCCTCTGATCCTAATGGTACTTCCCGTGCCCGGGGCACCATTGTTTTGCGTCACCTGTACCCCCGGGGCACGTCCTTGCAACACCTGGTCAATACGTGAAGTTGGAATATTTTGAAACTCCTCTCCTTTTACACTGGATACCGAACCGGTAAGGTCTTTTTTCTTGGTGACACCATAACCCACCACCACAATTTCCTGAAGGGCTTTGATATCTGGCGACAAGACCATGTTGATGACCGTTCTGTTGCCAACAGTTACTTCTTCCCTCTGATAACCCACTGAACTGAAAACAATAATTGAAGATGCATCGGGCACATCAATTTTGTAATTACCATCCACGTCAGATACTGTGCCTTGCGAAGTTCCCTTCACTATGACGTTTACCCCTGGAAGGCCTTCTCCGTCCTCGGTTGAAGTAACCGTACCCGTTATCGAAATTGTTTGTAACAGCACTTCAACTGAAGTTGTACCTTTTTCATGTTGAGAAATTTTCTGAACATCAATATCGAAGTTGGTTTGCTTAAACCGAATAAATGCCTCCCTGGAAAGTCTTTCCAGTACCTGGTATAACGATATCTTTTTTGCCCTGAAATCAAGTCGTACCGTGGAATTGAGATCATTGATATCATACATAAACCGATATGGCGTTTTCTGTTCAATCTGTTGAAATGCTTCCTCCAGTGTTGCATTATTAAACTGCACATCCACTTTGACGTCCCGTACACTTTTGGGCATTTGAGCGCTGGTCTCGGAAGCGAGGATGGTGCCAAAACATAGCATCAATAAAAACAGGGTGTAAAATGCATACTTTGACATGACAATTATGCCTTTGAGTAATTTATTTTTCATAATTTTAAGTGTTTGTTAGTTATTAAAACATACAAATTTCCATGAGCTCATTGTCGCCAAACTTTTCGTTCATGGAACACATTTTCAGGCTGTACCCTCACGGAGTACAGCCTGATCGTTTTACGAACTATCCATTCGATCATTCATTTCAATTAATGTTTTTGGGCTGGTTAAATTTCAATATGACATTTTTGCCATCAATTTCAAATGTAAATCCCTTGGCAAATGCAAGGCGATCCAGTACCCGCTCCAGACTTTGCTTTTTAAATGTCCCATTGATCCTCCAATTTTCATCGGGACTTCCAAGCAGCTTAAAATCCACGCCATACCATCGTTCCAGTCTGGACACAATGGTGGATATATCCGCTTCATCGAAAACAAGGACATCGTCTTTCCAGCCTATTGTAGAATTGAAATTAAATTGAACTTTTTCGATCGAAGTTTTATCAGGGGTATAAACTGCCTGTTCTCCAGGTGTCAAAATAAGCTGATCAAATGCCTCACTAGCCGTTTGTGAGACCAATATTTTGCCAGATACCAATGAAATTGAAGTTTTTTGTTCTTCCGGATAAGCGCAAATATTGAATGATGTCCCCAGTGCTGTAGTTGATACTTTTCCGGACTGTACTGTGAAAGGCCGATTGATATCTTTTTCTACCTCAAAATACGCTTCTCCAAAAAGGATGACACTTCGTGAAAGAGAATCGAATTGACTGGGATACTCCAGTGTGCTTTCTGAATTGAGCCAAACCTTAGTGCCATCCGGCAACCGGATTTGCGATTTTAAGCCTGCCTGATTATGCCTGGTGATCCACGATTTTGAAGGGACCTCCTGTACTACCGCTGATGAATTTGTCTTAAAGTATATGATGAACCCGGCAAAGACAGACACAAAGATCAGTATAACTGCCACCCGTAAAAGATGCCATCTTAACATTTTAGTATTCGATCGGGCTTCAGGTAACTTCCGGATTGAATTTTTGTCGTGCACCAATCGCTGCAATACTTCATCAAATGCCTCCCGGGATGGATCTTTTCTTTGAAATTCCGAGCGTAAAACAATCTCCTTGGCGAGCAATACATCCGTTTTACGCGAGGGATGGGCTAACATCCAATGGCTCCAAAACATCTCAAGATCTTCATCCGGATGCTTCACCCATTGAATAAAATTTTGATCAATCAGCAGATCTTCAATATAAATTTCCTTTCCTGACATATCTGTGTCTTGTTACTAGTAAGAGAACATGACGAATGTAAATACATAGGTTCAGACTCTTTTTTTATCAGTCGGAGTTCATTGATCCCACTAAATAGTCATGAAAAATCCTAATAACAGAAATGGAATGCTTTTTTTCAGAGAAGCAATGGCACGGTACATGAGATTCTGAATGGTCCTCCTGTTACCTACTTCCATCAATTCCCTGATATCATCGATCGACAGCTCTTCATAAAAAAAATAATAAATAACTTCTCTCTGGCGAATGGGCAATTGTTGAATTGCTTTGTTCAATCGATTTATTTTCTCCTGATCCAATTGACTATTGATAATTTTCTGCTCAATGGAAAGGGAAAATTCAAAGTGATCCTCATTGATGCCCCGCTGGTTTTTCACAAATCGGGCTTCTTTTTTTTGATAATGGATAAACCTGGTCTTGAACGACTTGAGTAAATAAAATTTTATGTTTCTTACATCAGACAACCGACTTTTGGATTCATTAATTTGGGCGAATACATCATGAATGCAATCTTTTATGATTTCTTCATCATTGCACATCTTGAATCCATAATTGTAGATGACATTAAAATACCTGGTGTAAATATGTATAAATGCCGCCTTGTCATCTTTTTTAAACCTACGCCAGATTTCGAGGTCCGATTGATTGGAAAAACTTGAATTTGAAGGTATAGTTGATTCAGACGGTAATTCTACCTGACCGGGTAAACTCTGAGGACGCTGCTTTTGGATATTTAGGTTCATTATCCGCCGATTCTGAAAATATTAATATATGAAACTGTAAGCAATATAAAATATAAAAAGCCAACTTTTGAGCCAATGTCCTCAATCAACCAACCGACTTATAATTCCTGTTTTATAGAATCGAAATACAAAAAAATTATAATTCATTAATAAGAGATGCAGGAGCGTTGAAATACATAAGCTGGCAGAAAAAATTTTATGTTAACTTATGGTTTTCAGATCACCATTTTCAATGGAAATGCCCTTAGTGATAGAACTGGAAAGATGAACACCTGATTGAACTAACTGTGACTGCCAAAGTGCATCGCCCCCTCCATAACAATCACCGTATGAAAATCAACTTTATTAACTCATCTGTTTCCGGATATCGTTCTGCATGTTACATCATTCCCGATTTAATTTCACTCCTTGGCAACCGGCAATTTCGCATCCGTGTCTTTAAGCCATTTTTCAAGCCTGGTGTTCAAACTATCGACTACTTCCGGTTTACTTTCAGACAGATCGTCTGTTTCACCAAGGTCATTGGCTAAATCAAAAAGTTCAAATTCTTTTCCCTCATATCTTTTTATCAGTTTCCAATCTCCATCCCTGATTATACTGTAGGGCACTACATCGCCTCTGTAATGGGGAAAATGCCAAAATAACGGTCGGGGAGCAATGGCCTTTTGAAAGAATAAAGGACTGATATCTTTTCCATCCAACACTCTGTCGGGTAATGGCGTTCCGGTAAGCGAACAAAAAGTAGGCAGAAAGTCAATACTTGAAACCGGTACATTGCATGTACCTCCTGGTTGGATCTTGCCTTTCCAATAAACGAACATGGGTTCCCGGATCCCGCCTTCATAGGGATAACCTTTGCCTGAACGCAGGGGCTTATTGCTCGTGGATCCCAATAACCCCCCGTTGTCTGAGAAAAAGACAATCAAGGTATTGTCCATGAGATGATTCTTCTTGAGGTTATTCAGCAATTTGCCAACCGCATCATCCACACTTTCTATCATGGAGGCATACACCGGATTGTCTTGCTCATCCAAAGCATTTTTAGCTTCATATTTATCGATCATATCTGGCTTGGCCATCAAAGGTGTATGAACGGCGTAGTAGCACATATTGATGAAAAATGGATTGTCTTTGTGTTGATTGACCACATTGACCAGTTCATCAGCCAGCCGGTCCACCAGATATTCCCCTTCTTTCCGAGGTTTTAATGTTGGAAAATGCACCCCTTTTTTGTTGGCATACGGATCGAAATAATTGACCGGTTGCCCCATATCACATCCCGCAATATTGATGTCATAACCTTGTTTCTCCGGATAATATGCATCTGGCCCCAAATGCCATTTTCCAATATGACAGGTGAAATATCCGGATTTTTTTAATTGCTCCGCGATGGTCACTTCATCGAGGTTCATCCAGTAAGGATTGGAAGGGGTCCTCAATTTGCGGTCCCCATTTTCCTGATACGGCGGTGGTGCAATGAGCGTATCTCCCGGCACCTGAAATCTGGCCCGGATCCAGTCAGTAACACCAATGCGTGCAGGATATCTTCCGGTCTGAATGGAAGCACGTGTGGGGGAACAAACCGCGCACGCTGCATAGGCATTGGTGAACACCATACTTTGCCTGGACAGATTGTCAATATTTGGTGTTTCATAGAATTTACTGCCCATAAATCCAACATCCCGCCAGCCGAGATCATCGACCAGAAGCATGATGATATTTGGTTTCTGAGGCGCTTGTTTTTTAGAACATGCCATTGCGGACAGCAATACTATCAAAAAAAGTGTGATCCTGGATATTTTCATGATGACGTCATAAAAGAGGGCCCTGCAATTTGCAAAGCCCTCTGTAATTATTAATAACCTTCGTTCTGTTCTAAATTTGGATTTGAATTGATCTCGGTCAAAGGAATGGGGAACCGTGTCATGTAATCTTTGGCGCTGGTAGCCCCCCTTGCCTGAGCTCTTTCAATCAGTTTTCCCTGGCGTATCAAATCCATTCTGCGTTGTCCTTCGGCCACAAATTCCCAACCTCTTTCATCGAGCATCGCATCCCGAAAAGCTTCTTTGGAGGCAAAATCGGATACACTATAGTTTGGAACACCGGCCCTGGTGCGGATCATATTCAATAAATCTACCGATTCCTGGTTGGGACCATTGATTTCATTTAATGCTTCCGAACGATCGAGCAATACTTCGGCATAACGAATCATGGGAACATCATTGCCCATATTTTGAGAAACTCCATCAGGATCGGGCACATATTTAAAACAACGGACGGCTTTGCCCGCATCTGAAGGATTTAACAGATCATGGTCTACACCATTCACATCGGTATATTCAAAAACCATCCAGCCCAGGCGTTTATCATTTGGATCATACGTTTGAACCCAATCGTTATAAACACAAAACTGAGCACCATAGTTAATCCAGTTACTTTGAATCGGATAATTTGGCGGAAAAGCATGCGCCATATACAGATTCCCGTG
Organism: uncultured Cytophagales bacterium; assembly: GCA_963711495.1. Lineage (GTDB taxonomy): Bacteria > Bacteroidota > Bacteroidia > Cytophagales > Cyclobacteriaceae > CAVQEK01. Next base: position 1,267,585 of record CAVQEK010000004.1, on the reverse strand, counting down.
TAAAGTGGTTAAAGCCGGACTGGTAAACACAACCTCATCGTTTTGTTCGTTTTGCACCGAAAACATATTCACTATGTCGCCGGTATATAAATGATAAATATTGAGGTCCATAACCTGTTTACAGGCATCGGCAGCTTGTTGCCACTGGTGCGAATTCAGGTAATATTTACCAAGCAGTGCCAGTGCAGCCCCTTTGGTGGCTTTTCCCCACAAGTCCTGTGTTACAGGCAAATCGGCAGCCGCCGACTGGAGTTCGGTTGTCAGAAAAGCGTCAAACTCCTCGTCGGTAGCTTTTACCGGCTCGAAATTCAGTTCGGTTGCCGTTTGGATGAGCGGTACGGGCCCAAAAAATTCCCATAGATAGTAGTAGTCTGCAGCCCGTATAAACCGTGCTTCTGCTTTATACTGTTTCACTTTCTCGGCAGAAAGGGTCGTTACATTATCGATATTATCAAGTAACGAGTTGGCATTTCTGATACTCTGGTAGTATGTCTGCCAGCGACCTGAAAATACTGTTGATTGTGAATCCCAGTCGAAATTCATAAAGATGATGGCCGTAGAAGCAAAACTTCCTCCCCATTCCCACATGATGTCCCCCGGGAATTCATTCATGGTGTACATGCGTTCCCGCATGTCTGAAGTCACAACCATATTGCTGTAAGCAGCCACCAATACGCTGTTAATCCCTTCTTCGGTTTGTAAATAAGTTGCCGGATCATATTGCGTATATACTTCTTCCTTCAAAAAATCCTGACATGACACCAACAACAACAAAGTCATTGCCATCAAAACCTTGCTTAAAATTATATATATCCTTTTCATCGTCATTTACTTTTAGAAATTAATATTTGCCCCCAGGCGGTAAACCCTTGCTAACGGATAATTATTATAACTACTCTTTGCAATTGTAGTGCCGTCGCCGGTTTGGTTGGCTTCAGGATCATATCCATCAAATTTGGTAAAGGTGAACAGGTTTTCACCTGAAAGTGACAGTTGTATAGATTTAAACACCTTCTGGTTTCCGAGTGGAACCATATAACTTAACGTTACGTTTTTCACCCGCAGGTATGAAGCATTTTGGATGGTATAATTATTGATCATTTTACCACCACCGAAATAAACGGCTGAATTTACACCCGATGGAAATTCTGCGTTTGGATTATCGGGAGTCCAGCGCCCGAGATAATGTTTGGTCATAATATTACGGTCGAAATTAATTGGGAACATAGACTCCAGCACGTTGGCATTAAATGTTTGTATTCCCTGAACACCCAAAAGATAGATATCAAGACTAAAATTTTTATACGAAAACGTGTTGTCCATACTGTAACTAAGATCAGGGAAGGGATCGCCAAGTACCACACGGTCGCTGGCATCAATTTTCCCATTGCCGTCGGCATCAAGGAAGATGGGTTCACCAGGCTTGGCACTGGGTTGGGCGGAGTTGGCAATGTCGTCATTCTCCTGGAATATTCCTGTAACTTTAAATCCGTAAAACGCCTGCATTGGATAGCCCTCGCGTACCAGTGCAAAACCGGGAATATTGGCAACAATTCCACCGGTAATAATATCACCTACATAAGGTGGCAGTTCTACAACCTCGTTTTTTAGCGTCGACAAGGAAATGCTGGTGGTCCACTGGAAATCTCCGGTTAAGTTTCTTGTTATAAGCGAAATATCGAAACCTGAGTTTCGTACGGTACCAAAATTGGTGCGAACATTGGAAAAGCCTGTCGTCATGGGCACCGGTTTGTTAAAAAGCTGGTCAATGGAGTTTTTCACATAATATTCAATGCTTCCTGAGATCCTGTTATCCAGAAATCCAAAATCCAATCCGTAATTGAATTCTTCGGTGGTTTCCCAGGTCAGTTCAGGATTGGGAATTCGCGCCGGCTGTGCTCCACTCAGTTCAACGCCGCCAAGCACCGTATTTCCTCCAGCCACAAAAGTCGAAATCGTTTCGAAATTACCGATCCCTTCGTTTCCCATCTGCCCGTAACCAAACCTTAGTTTCAGATCACTAATGCCGGAAATGCCTTTGATAAACGGTTCTTCTGACATTCGCCAGCCCACGGCCACTGATGGGAAAATGGCATATTTGTTTTGTTCCGAAAACCGGGAAGTGCCATCACGACGAATGGTGGCTGTAAGCAGGTATTTATCAGCATACGTATAGTTTAACCTGCCAATCAATGATTGCAATGTATGGACCGTTTTGGAAGAGTTAACCAGGTTGTTGGCGGCGTTGCCGCTTTCCAACAAATTCGTATTGGTCACATCCGAAAGGAATCCTTTGGCATAAGAACGCTGGTACAGGTTATCAAACTTTTCCCAGGTTGACCCGCCCATAAGCGAAATATGATGTGATCCGAAGGTCCGGTCATAATTGATAATTCCTTCCACCAGCCAGTACGACTGTATCCAGCTTTCGATATTTCCTATTCCGCCATTGGCTTTTCCCCGCTGTGTTGTGCGGTCGGTGTACTGATCATTCCTGGTATTATTTAAATCGGCACCCAGACGAACACTGGCTTTCAAACCGTTAATAATGTTATATTCACCAAAAGTAGTTCCATATATACGATTATTTTGTTCCCGGTAATCATATCCATAGGCCAGCGCTACAGGATTATCGAGTGCAATACTCGGATTGGTTTCATATTCCCCGTTCTCATTTTTTTTAGGACTGAGCCTCGGATCAAACATCAATGCCGCATTCAATGGGTCGGCATTTTCGTTTCCGCTGTTGCTTTCATCAGCAATTTTGTCCTTCATGTTCAGGTTGGCATTCAAATTTAAACCGAATTTAAATTTATCGCTGGGATTGGCTTCAAGATTCAGTAATACATTGTATTTTTTGAATCCTGAGCTTACCATGATCCCATCCTGGTTTAGATAACCAAGGGAAACGTAATAATTTGATTCCTTGCCTCCTCCTTTCACCGACACCTGCTGATTGCTTGCCCAGGCATCTCTCAACAATTCGTCCTGCCAGTTGGTTCCTATGCCTGCCGCAGCAATTTCAGCCTCGGTATAAGGAATCGGTTTACCGCCATCGGCACTGATATCATTGATCATTTGCATATACTGGGTTGCATCCAATACATCGATTGTTTTGGAAGGTGTCTGGTAAGCCCAGTTGGTATTGTACGAAACCTGTGGAGTCCCTTCAGTACCTTTTTTAGTCGTAATTAGTACAACCCCGTTTGCCGCCCGAGTACCATAGATAGCAGCAGCAGAAGCATCTTTCAAAATTTCAATGCTTTCAATATCCGATGGATTCAAGTCTTGTGGATCCCCACCAGGTAACCCATCGATTACAATTAACACATTGTTACTACTGTTAATTGATCCGGCGCCTCTAACCCGAATGGTCAACTGACCTCCGGGTTCAGAATTTACCTGGTTAATATTTACCCCGGGTACTTTTCCCGATAGTAATTGTAAGGCATTGGTAGCAACTCCTTTTACAAAATCTTCGGAATTAACGGATGCCACCGAACCGGTCAGGTCACTTTTTTTCATAGTCCCATAACCCACCACAACGATCTCCCGTAAAGACTGGATACTTGTGGTTAATGTCATATTGATCACCGTCTTTTCTCCAACAATTACCTCCTCTTTCTGATATCCAACAGAACTAAAAACAAGAACGGTTTCTGTAGAAGGAACATCAATTTTATAGTCCCCATTCACATCGGTTACGGTGCCTTGTGTCGTTCCTTTTAAAATCACATTTACCCCAGGCAAACCTTCGCCGTCATCAGCGGAAGTAACTTTACCGGTAATGGTGATATCATCCATCACTACCTCCACATCATGCTTTTTATTCCGCTTTGAATCATTGAGTACGTTGATACTTTGATTGACTTGCCGAAATCGCAGATTCGATACTTTAGCAATTTCCAGCAAGATATCTTCTACTGAGGAACGCCCCTGATTTGGCGTAATCTTAATTGATTTGTCGATATCCTTTTCTTCATAATTGATGCTTAGACCAGTTTTGGCTTCAATATAACTGAAGGTCTCAATGATGCTCCTTTCCTGTGGTCCCAGATCCAAATAGATATTTTTTACGCTCTCATTTTTTTGAGCATGAAGGTCGGTTGCGGTCAGTGCGCTAAAAGCAATGAGTTGAACCACAAATCCGTAAATAGCTAATTTTGACAGCATGATTAAATGCCTTAATAGTTTTTTATTCATAACTTTAGGTGATTTAATTTACAATTCAATGTTAGAAAAATTTGGTTGGCTAGTTCGTCTATTGGCTCACCAAATGATTAAATCTTTTACCGGATCTTTGGCGAGGTCCGGTTTTTTTGTATGCTTCACGTCATAATATTTACAGTTTAGGTTTCACAATGACATCTTTGTTTTCAATCTCAAACTCAAATTGCTTGGAGTAAGAGATACTATGTAAGACATTTTCCAATGTCTCATCCGTAAACTTTCCGGTATAATTCCAGTCAGCATTGATATTTCCACTTACAATAAAATGCACCCCATACCAGCGTTCCAGCGCTTTAATTACTTCATCCATGGTAGCCCGCTTAAATTGAATCACGCCTTCTTTCCACAATAACTGATCTTCTTCCAACTTATTAACTTTTATTTGTCCTGAAGTTAGATCGGCCACAAATGACTCCCCCGGATTAAGGGTAACTCCAGCCCTTGTCTGGTCCCTCAATGATTCTTTCCGAATATTCACCCGTCCTTCCACCAACATTACTGTAAACTGACCTTCATCATTAAAAGCCCGCACATTAAACTCCGTACCCAAAGCCTCTACCATCTGGCCGGCCGATGTAACCCTGAAAGGTAGCAATGGATTTTTTTCAACCTCAAAATAGGCCTCTCCCTCCAAATGGATATCCCGGTTTTCCTGACCGTATAAACTGTTATAGGTAATTTTGCTTTCTGAATTAAGTGTGACTTTTGTGCCATCCGGCAATGCAAATATGGTCTTTAAGCCTGCAGGATTCGCTTTGACAATATTTTCAACTGGCGTTTGATGAGGTGTTTCCGGCGATCTCCATTGAAGCATGGCAATTATCGAAAAAACGACCACTACGGCTGCAGCAGCCGTCCATTTGGTAAAATTCAAATATTTAATCCTAAAGGAATGATGATCTAATGACCTCACTTTTTCTGATGAGTCTGAATGGATCTTATTTTTTGCCTGTTCATATAAGAAATCCAGTTTTCCTGCTCGCTGGTCAAAATGGGTATTTATCCATACATCTTTAATTTCTTCAAATTCAGTCTTGTTTTGTTCTGATTCCGCAAGCCAAACCCGCAAATCATTAACCTGATCAGCATTGGCCTCTCCACTCAGAAATGCAGCAATGAGAATATATGTCTGCTCTTCGTTCATCGTATCGGTGTTCAAATGTTGTTAACACCAATAAAGGGCCCGACCCCTATGAAAGGGTCCAATTTTTTTAGTCCTTTTCCGTAGACAAATAGTAGAGGAATAGTAATATGATGAGTGGTAATTAATATAAATCCAACCATTTCGATCTGTGATTCAAAAAATTCGAATCATCACAAATTTCCGCGCTGCATAAAAAAAGATCTTAATCAACCGAGCTTGTTTGTGTTACAAGGGAGGATTGGAATAATGCTAAAATACCATAGAGAATAGTAAAACAGACCTCATGATTTGTATTTTCCAATTACCTGCGGAGCGATATTGATCAATTGCCATCCGGATCCTAAGCAAGGCCTTGCTCATCTGGTTTTCAACCGTCTTGGTGGAAATATCCAACAATTCGCCTACCTCTTTATAGGTCATTTGTTCTTCTTTCACCAGTTGAAACACCAACTTACATTTTTCCGGCAACTGCAGTATCGCTTCGGAAATGACATTTTTCAATTCATCGTTCAACAGGGCATTTTCTGCATTTTCAAATTTTAACAAATCTTTTGAACCGATATGCTCCAATCCCACAAAGTGTCGTTTGGTATGGTCGCGCAGATAGTTGAAGGCGAGATTTTTTGTACATATAAAAAAATAGTTCTTAATACGCGGCCCTGTTTTAATTTCTCTTCTGTTCATCCAGAATTTCACCATCACATCGGAGGCGATCTCTTCCGCAATATGCCGATGACCGATGATATACGTGGCGTAACTGTACAATTTAGGAACCAAATGGTAAAAAAGCGTTTTAAACGCTCCTTCATCATTATGTTCAATGATGCGTTCCACCAGATAGTCAATATTTACCAGTTGCTTTTTGATGATTGCCACAGAATAAAGGTGCCATTAAGGTAAGAACAAAAAATATTTTATTTTTAAAATTATTGGGGATTTTCGGAAATCGATCAATACAGATTGATATGATCCCTTCATGATAAGAGGCTGCATCGCACAGCAATTTTCACTCATTCTTTTCATGACTGATTAAAGGAGAAACACTTATTCCCTAACAATTTTAATGGCCAATTCCTGATCGGGAATTTCAAAGCTCATACTCAGCGTATCCTCATTGGTGGCCAATGTTTGAGGTCCCGAATATACTCCTGAGATGGTATTCAAATATTGCACTTTATAGTAACCCTTGAGAAGTTTAATTTTCAACGTGGACTTTTTGGTGCCTACAGACCTGAGAAAAATCGCGTAGGTCTTGTCCTTATCCGATAAAACAAAGGGGATTAAACCGGGGGAGCTTGTAATACAGGTACAATCGGGATGAAGTTTTTCTAATTGAAAGCCGCTTAAAAAATCAGCAAGTATTTTCAATTGTTTCCTGAGATGCAGACTTCCTCCTCCTGGTGCTCTGTTTTCACCAAGTCCATCTTCCTGCCCGACGAAAAAGGAATAATCCAGATTGTTGAAAAGTCCGCCACCACTCAACATAAATTGCCAGGCCTGTCTTCGATATACCTGGTCATCCGGTCCGGCGAAACCTGATTCGTCGAAGCCAATCACTTTATTAAATTGAAAATTCCATGTCACCGCTTCAGGCCAGGCATAATGGAAATTGATGATTGAAATGAGTGAATCGACCTGCGGTATTGGCGCTTTGAAATTGGTATAATTCTGGGCAATAAGGTGCTTTTTGTCCAGCTTACCCGCTTCATCAACGATAATGGTTGCCATTCTTTTCTGCCATGCCATTGAAGCCTCATCGGCAAAGTCTGCTTTGTAGGTCCAGTCTTTGGGGTCCAGTTCTTCCTTGTTTACAATATTATAAGCGGCAACAGGTCTGTCTGCCCACGGTTCATTTTGAATTTCAAAGAAAAAATTGTCAAACTTATTGAGTTCATCCACCATCTTCCTCACGAAAAATTCCTGGAATTCCAGCAATTTTCCATTGCTCAGAGTCTGGGCATCGCGTCGATCCAGTGACTGATCGATGTTGACATTATTGCTCGGATTTTGTGGATTGATATTCCAGTGATCATCATTGTAGATGGAAGAAAATAAGGTGACTTCCACAATGATATCATATTTGGAGGCAGTTCCGATGAAATCTTTCAATCGATCAAAGTATTGAGCGTTCCATTTAGTCAGATCATATTTTGGTTTTCCGTTATGGTCGTCATCAACCATCCAGGGCGTAATTATCCTGTCTTGCTTTGGGGCCAGCGTATTATGTTGTATGCCGAAGCTCTGTCCATAGATCTCAAAATAGCTTCCGGAGAAAATCCGGGTATAATTCATGCCATCATCGAATAGCGTTTTCAAATATTTTTTATAGTCGAAATCCAGATTTAATACTGAACCATAATGCTCTCCGGAAGTAATCAGCGCTTTGGTTTTCCCTTTATACAAAAAGTAGTGTGGATTTTCGGGGTTTAACCGGATTGGTCCTTCTTTTGAATATGCAGGCATAGTTTGAGTATGATTCGGATTGCAATCCAATACCGCAAAGACGAGGAGAAATAATATAACTCTTGGCATGGCATCGATTTTAATTGTAATTTTTCTGTTGGCTAATTTTTGTTCGAAGTGTCCCGCATCTACCTCGTTGTTATACGCTCCCGGTATTGATGATAATGCAAGATTTATTGGATCATCGAATATAAATATGGCCAAATAATTTTTAACTATTCATCATTTTGGTAACATAAATCTTATGGGCTTTCCAATGTTGACAACTATTCCAGGGAAAGCCCGGAATTCAGAAAATCAAACTTGTGGTCGCTTTAAGAAAATAATGTTGGAACAATCTGCTATCTCAAGCGAACACTTCGGCGTTTTTGGGTTTCAAATTAATTTTAGATCCGGAAAGTGCTGTGATTCTAAAGTTTGATGAAGTTCCAATCAATTTTTAAAACACATATTCCATCGGTTTTGGGAATTTATTGGTGGAATTGCATTTTATGACATCGGTCATTGAAGAAAGAATAGACAGAAATTAACTTTGATAAAAAATGGCAATGGAAAATTTAAACAGAATTGGCCTTGACCCCACAAAAAGCGAAGAATTGGCAGAATTACTCAATGATCTTTTGGCCAACTATTCAACTTTTTACCAGAATACCAGGGGTTATCATTGGAATATACGAGGTGACAAATTCTTTGAACTGCATGTGAAGTTTGAAGAATTGTACAACGACCTCTTTCTCAAAATTGACGAGGTTGCCGAGCGGATACTGACACTCGGGTATGTTCCTAAACACAAATTCACTGACTATCTGGGTATTTCAGAAATCCGGGAGAGCAACGAGGGAAAAGAGGGATACAAAGTTATTGGGGAGATTCTCGGCGCCTTTAAAGTACTGCTGACAAAACAGCGACACATTCTGGATTTATCTGCTGACATCAATGACGAAGGGACCAACGCCCAAATGAGTGATTATATCAGGGAACAGGAAAAACTTGTCTGGATGTATTCGGCCTATCTGAATAGATAAAAAGGACACTGTACCTTACTCAAATCTGTTCATCCCGGTTAAGATGGGATAAAAATGGCAGGCCTTCCGGAAGACCTGCCAAATGCCGTCACTAATTTACGGTAATGGTTAATGACAACTGGGCAATATTGCCGTCTGAGTCTGTTATGGTAAAATAATATTTTTCAGTGCCCACCATGTTGCGGACGGAAAATGTCACATCTTTCTCATAATGTTCTTTCTCGGCATCCGGAATGGTGAAGTCCTGAATAGTTGTTGTGGTAGTTGCGCCATCATACGCAACGGATACATTATATGATTTGAGATCATCTTCAACTTTTACTACCACTATTCCTACTGTAACCGATGAACCGGGTGCTACGGTAACATCCGAGGAAGTATATGTTGCGCCTGTTTTGAAACTGATTTCGGGCGGGATCTCTTCTTCTTTTTCTTTTTCACATCCGGAATAAAATATTACCAAGGAACAGAAAACAATGGACAAAATTAGAGGTCTCATGTTGATTTAATTTAATTTATAGTTAGACAATTGTGATCATAATATTAAGGGAGAACCTCAGAACTGCCATCCGACATTAAGCACGAAATTGCGGCCCATATCGTACATGTCATAATATTTCAGGCGCGACAAATGATCATAATACAACTGGTTTGTCAAGTTCCGGCAGGTTAAAATAAATCGCAGAGAACGGTAGCTTACCCCGGCCCCTGCGTTGAATAACAAATAGGATGGTGTCGTTTCCTCAAAAATGTCCGTATGATTTTGGGCTTCACAATAGTTCACCCCAAAGAGGAAATACGGGTCCTGCCATTGATCATTTTTCACCGGTAAAAAATATTTCGCATTAATTAATAACCGGTTGGCAGGCATCATCGGCAACCACGAACCATCAGTTCGCTTTGCATCCAGGAAGGAATAGTCCAGTGCTATATTGAATCCATGCTCATTTTCATAACTTAGACCAGCCTCAAAACCCTGGAGGATTGCATCAGTTTGTTCGAACCGGTAAATATTAAAGCCGAAATATTCTTCATCTGTTGGCTGAAGATAAATATAGTTACGAAACCTGTTATGAAAGATTGAGCCACTCAGCAAAAAGCCTTTGTATTGCCAGCTTGCTGATATATCGGCGTTCAGGCACTGTTCGATCTTGAGGTCCGGATCGCCGATGTACCAGTTTGGTGTCCCCTCATGTAATCCGTTAGCCGATAATTCGGCGAGGTTACCTGCGCGGAATCCACTTCCAATATCCAATTTAAGCACAAGATCTTTAATGATAAGGCTCTCTCCCAGAGAACCGTTCACCACATTGGAACCTTTATCAAATGGCGGTATGGCGCTGGTAGGGGTATTAAAATTACCGGTTTGATACGTGGTGATCTGACGGTGATCATATCGTAACCCGGTTTCAAAAAACCCTTTCAGCTTCCCCCATTCATGTTGATTTTTGATATAACTATATGCTGATCCTTCCACAATCGAGGCGTCCGGGACAATTATCCGGCTTCCAAGGTTTTTGTTTTTTTGGAACATTCCGGCGATGCCGTTTGTCCAGTTCCAATTATTATTCAAATGCTTACTTACAGAACTGTTCAAGGTTATGGTATTCAGCAACAAATCCAGATCGACATGGTTGCCCCTCTCCTGTTCCTGTCGATGGTTATTCTGAACCCCCAGTGTAATATTCAACGCCGTGTTCTCATTCATCTGGACCGTATTTACACTTGAAAACATGGTAAAGAAAACACTGTGATGCGCTTCGTCAAACTTGCGGCTAAGCCTGGGTTCATCCTCTGTTTCCATGATATCACTGGTATCCGAGATAAATCCAAACTGATTGAACGCTGTCATCAATCGGTTATCGGATTTCCAATGATCGTGGCGAATGACGTATCCGAGATTAAGATTATATAAAGCAAACCGCGTATTGGGAACACGTTCCCCGGACCCATCCGAATAATCTGCATGGTTTTCCAAACCAGCCCTGAAAAGGAAGGAGTTTTTACGGGTTTCCTTATAACCATAGTCCAATCCAACGCCATAGGTATTGCTGAACAATTTCAGGTTTAAATTCTGTCGTGTTTGACCGGGCTCTGGCAGATCTTCCTCAATGATATTGATCACGCCTCCCATGGCATTCGAGCCAAACATCAGGGAAGCCGGGCCTTTTATCAGTTCGACACGTTCAATTCCCACATCGGATATTCCAAGGCCGTGTTCATCCTCCCATTCCTGGTCTTCGAGGTGAATTCCAGCCACATTAATTTGAATTCGATTTCCATAAACACCACGAATGACAGGTTTCGAAATTGCCCCGGTTGTAAGCTGACTCACTCCCGGAAGAGTAGCAATGGCATCAGAGAGGGTTTGAGCCCCCCGTTCTTTCATTTCAGTATTGGTAATGGCGATAATATCCTTGCTGGTGGTATTGAATGATGGTTTGGTCTCAGTAATATAAACATTGTTTAATTCAATGGTTTTGATGGAATCATTCTGACCATATCCCTCCCGGATATTGATAAAAAGGACAGAAATGATCAATAAATACTTCAATGATTTGAACTGCATCTGGCGATAATTTGAACTCGATTCACTTTCAGCCCTAAAATTATACTTTTAATATAATTTCCAAGAGTGATTAGGAATTTGTTCTGAAGATTCTATTGATTTGTGTGTCTGGAAAAAATTAATTAATCAAAAGTTAATAAATGCGTAAAGTTTCACCTGTCAGTATGCCAGTTAACGCGATACATGAAACAATAATTCCTTTAAACTCATTCCTTTTCAGAGGCCCAATGAAATAATATATTTGTAAGCCAATTCTATGGGGTTTAAAGTCATTTTATTTGTTAAATTATGTTTGAGAGAAGGCCAATATACTGCATGCAGAAACGGTTTTAATATGCAACATTAATTGTATATTCAATCACTTAATGATTAAGCGTATCAGAATTTTTAAATGACATTTAACCTGACACACCATATTATTACCAAATTATAAAAACGACATACGACTATGAACTTTCTCCGTCATTTCCTGACCTCATTCTTTCTTTTCCTATTCATTTTCATCTCATCGCACGCCAAGGAGGCGACCACCTTCAAAACAGCCAAGGATATACTCTACCGGGAAGGCAATGATTTAACCGATTATATGAAAGCGCGATGCCGGCTCGATGTGTACTATCCGGACAACATTACCGGGTTTGCGACGATTGTCTGGTTTCATGGAGGGGGCATCACCAGTGGTGAAAAGTATATTCCCGAAGAATGGAGAAACAAAGGCATCGCGGTGGTTGCTGTCAATTACAGACTGAATCCGAAGGTAAAATGTCCAGCATATATCGAAGACGCCGCAGCCGCCGTAGCCTGGGTGTTTCATCATATTGAGGAATATGGTGGCTCCACGGCAAAAATTGTGGTTTCCGGACACTCTGCAGGCGGATATCTGGCCAGTATGGTAGGGATGGATAAACATTATCTGGCAGAATTTGGGGTTGATGCCGACAAGATTGCGGCATTGATACCATTTAGCGGCCATACCATCACGCATTTTACGGTCCGTCAGGAACGGGGAATTCCCGGTACTCAACCCATCATTGATCAGTACGCACCACTTTATTTCGTTCGCAAGGATGCCCCTCCCCTGTATTTGATCACTGGTGATCGAGAAAAAGAGATGTTGGGGCGTTATGAAGAAAATGCCTATATGTACCGCATGATGAAAGTTGTTGGGCATCAGCAAACCTTTTTGTATGAGATGGATGGGTTTGACCACGGTGGAATGGTCGGCCCTGCCAGCCTGTTGACGCTGCGGATCTTAAAAGAAATAAAGTTAAATTAGGCCTAAAAAGCATAATTTTCGGCAAGAGGATTAACCGGAGTACATTCGTGAAATTAGCTTGTGGCCCCATCTATTTGGAAAATATATTATATTCCACTGCAGTTCGTCTTTTTATGTCCCACGATATAGGGTTGGTCATTCGTGGACGGGTTTGGGATCAAAACCGGTATCCTTGGTTTCAATCATTTTGAAATCCCCATTATTAAGAGCACTATCAAACATATAGTAAACACCTCCGGTCAGATGACCATATAATTGTGCCTTCTAAAGAAAAACGGCCAGCATGTACGATTAACCTAAATTTGTATCTCTAAAAGGGCATGAATTTCCAGGTAACTTTACTGATGGAATTGGGTTTGTTTTTTTCAGCCTTAGAGATGTGGCCCTTGAAGTTTCCGTTTTTATCGCGTTCAACTACAATCTCACGCCAGGAATAATCCCCTTTTTCATAATTGTAGGTTTCGCCATCGTCATCATAGAGTTGATAGGTTCCAGGCTTCTCACCATAGTGCCGGATCTCAATATTTACTTTTTCATCTGCTCCAGGTGCATGCAGCCTTGGTTCCATCATCGGGATTATCCCGCCGTCTTTCACATACACAGGAATTTTAGCAAGACCGGGTGTTACTGTAATAATCTCACCATTGCCGGCATACGCACCGGTATAGAAATCGTACCAATTCCCTTTTGGCAGGATTACTTGCCTCGATGTCTGTCCTGTAAACATGGGCGCAACCAATAAATATTCACCTGCCATATACTGGTCTTTCACTTCATTGCGCACCGCTAAAGCGTAGGGGTTTTCCACCAGATTAACCTGATCGTTCGCTGGTGTAGCCTCGCTTTGTTGTGACCGGAATCCTTCTTCAAGGTCCATTGCACGGAAAGGCGGCGTACCCTCAAAATGATATTTTGCAAACTCACTGTACCAGTATGGCATCATCTGCATGCGAAGCATGGCCATCTTTTTGACATCATCGGCAACTTCAGGAAAAGACCACGGTTTTGTGCCGCTTGCCCAGGCATTGATCATCGCCATCGGAGAGAACACCACCGTTTGGACCCGGCGCAACCATTCCTCACCGGTTTTGGAAGCGCGTACTTCCGGTGTCCACAGTACCCCGGCAAATCCACTGTTGATCAAAGCGGTGATAAAATCTTCATGTTTATAGTAGTCATTATAGATCACATAGGGGAAAGAAGAACCTCCTCCATTAGAAGCCCTTACCAATCCGTATGTCCGGCGATTGTGATCGTGAAAAAGCCTGGTGCTTTCCCGCTGAACCAGCAGGCCGTAGGTTTGGCGCATTTGTTCGGCACTGATCCCGGAAGGAAACATGGCGACATCCGGCCATAGCCACTGGTCGTAGCCATCCACCTCATCGATCTTATATCCGCTGACGCCAATATCAACATGATTTTTTTCAAAAGTTGACCAGAAGATTTCGCGGGCCTTGGGTATGGTGAGATCTGGTACTGCCCCGGCCCAAACGGTGTGTGAAGCCACATATGGGCGTATTGCATGATACATGGACGCATCAGGAGAAATATAGGGATTGGTCCAGAGGTTAATACGTACACCCATAGACTTGAGCTGATTGACAAATTCTGCCGGACGCGGGAATCGATCCTTGTCCCATTCAAAGGTACAGGGATAGGCTTTGCTTTGCCATCCTGGTTCCAGACCAATAAAATCGAGTGGATATCCTTTTTCCTCAAATTCCCTGGCCTCTGCGATGACCTGTTGAGCGGTGTACATCATATGAACCCTTTGTGTAAACCCCAGTCCCCACCGTGGAGGCAACGGCCCCCCGCCATTGAACAGGTTATATCGCCGGATGGCATCCAGGGGTGTTGGTCCGGCAAAGATATAGATCTCCACGCCACCGGTTGGAACCAGCATTTCTACCGCATCTGAATATGGACTGGCGGTCCAGTTTTTGTCTGTATTGCGATCTCTGGGTTCAGGAGCATTTTTGCTGTCAATGCGTGCTGCTGTTCCGGCATACACTTCAATGTAACGTGCGGCATTGATGAATACTCCATATCCTTTTGACGATATATAAAAAGGCGTGGGAGAATGAGTTCTTCCGTTATCTGTTCCTCCGTAGTGATCAACGTGCAGGCGCAGTATCTTTCCGCGTTGATGAACCGTCTGAAAATTGAGGCCAAACCCATAGAGTTCTTCACCGCGCTCCAAAGGAAACCGGAGTGTGGTTTTACAGTTATTGGCATCGGCGAAAATATGTGTTTTATCCAGGGGAAAATCCATTTCTCCCATTTTTGATATGACCTCCATATTGGGCTCCGCACCGGCAGCTTTCAACAAATCGTAGGCATCGGGTTGACCGACAATCGCTTTCCAGATCCCCGGTGCAACTTCCGTCCAGGAAGGTGATTGGGCACAGGCCAAAGTGATCCAAGCCAGAAAACACACACTTAGAAATATTCTTGCTAAATTTTTCATGGTTTATACTCTAAAATTCTCCTCATTATAATCAGATAAAAAACTTCCTTTGTTGACTTAATCATCTGAAATACTACTTATTGGGAGGATAAAAAATATTTTTATTTAACCGATCAAGAGCAATTTATTTGAACTATTCCATCATAAATTCCAGGTATTCTATTGGCATTAACCCGCATTTGGCATTTGCAAGTGGGCATTCAGCCGGTCATACACCATTTGAACAGAAATACCCGTAACGCATGGCCTTGTAAGACAAGTTGTTTTGCGGTGATTGGCGGCGCTTACACATGGAGAACAAGGCAAGCCCAAATAAATGGCTTCTGCATTACCCATGGGCATATACAGTGTTGGAGTTTCCGGCCCAAAAATTACAAAGATCTTCAAAGGGGTTACTGAAGCGAAATGCGCAGGCCCTGAGTCATTGGTCAGCATCAGGCTGCTCACATAATACAACCAAACCAAATCTTCAAATTGAAATATCCCGGCGGTATTGATAAATCGGTCACTTTCCACCTGATCCACTACGTTTTGGACGTAGTCCTTTTCCTTTGGGGCCCCGGTTGCCAGAATGACAATATCATCGTACTTTTCCAGAAGTTTGCCAGCGACTTCCGCAAACTTTTCAGGCATCCATCTTCTTTGCGGCAACAAGTCTGAAGCATTGACATTAAGCAGTACAATTTTCTGATCAGTCCAGGATGGATAAATTTTCAGTATTTTATTTTTTATTTCCTGAATACGCTTTTGATCGATTTTTACTTTCGCCAGTTTCAATTCTGCAGGATTCACCGGCGTGGTAGAATATGGATTGTGGTGCATTCCCAATGCCCTGTTTACCAAAGACATAAAATTGACAGACATATGCACATGCGGATTATAACGTACCGGGAAATTCATGATCCCCCCGCGATATAAACCCTCATCATGGTGGCTGTTAAATCCAATTCTGGCACCAGCGCCACTCATTAAACTCAGCAGTGCCGTGAACCTCGAAAACAACTCCAAATCGATTACCGTGGTGATATGATTTTTACGACACCAAACAATGTATCTGAATATATCCAGGACTAACACAAACATATTGGCCGAACGCATACAAAATATATGATCCTTGGACACGGTGTTCAAGAGATAAAGGCTTTTTACATTGTCCTTAAAAATCATGAAGAACAAATTGGCCTTACCCCGTTCTTGCAAATTGCGCATGGCGGGGTCGACAATTATGGCACTTCCCATTTCAGACAATTCAATAAACAATGTATTTTGAACATCCGGAATTGCCGTTTTGGAAAATGTGATTGCCTTCCAGACCCTGTTGAGATTGCCTAAAATAAAACATAACGGTATGCCTGCCCACCGGTCTATCGAACGCATTGAAGAGACATTCATGCTCAAGAATTTAATTTAAAAAATTCACTTCCGGACAGTCAGACTGATAAATCTCGTTGGTCTAATTCAAAATATTGGTGTCCGCAAATTTAATTTGGGAATGCAAAATTGCTCAAAGGCAAGTAACAAAACAAATAAAACGGAAGATTCTGAACGGGATGCGATGTGGCAGTCATCCGAGACTGTGTCGTTGCAGTGGTTTGGTTCTGTGGTTCAATTGATTAAGCAGGCGATGCATGTGAAAATATAGTTTTCCTACAGAAAATTTTCTTGGGTTAAGGCGTCCAACTCTTCCACCGAATTCGGGATCACTCGATTTCAAAATGATAAATCCCAGACTTCACCGCCACTTTCCGATAATCGTTTTCCTGTTCGATATTACTGATCTCAGCGGCATTGTCAAGCGGCACGCCCCGTTCCAGCACCAAATCCTTTTCACCGGCCGGAATGTAAATCAAGGCCGAGGTATTAAAAGGAACCGTCACGTCCAGTCTGAGTTTTCCATCACTCTTTTTCCAGGAGGAAACAATGGTGCCCCGGATGGTTGTCGTTCTCGCTTTTGCGCTATCTAACCCTTCGGGAATATATGGTTTTATAGTGAACTCCTTAAATGCAGGGTGATCTTCCTGCGGCTGTATCCCAGCCAAAGTTTTGTAAAACCATGCATCGATGCTGCCCATCATCACATGATTTTTGGATTGTTTCAGCGTCCAGAATTCACAGACCGTCGTATATTTTTTCATCATTTCATACCAGCTCGGGTAGGTGGTTTGTGTAGCCAGTTTCCAGGCAATGTCCGGCCGGTC
The DNA here is from genome assembly GCA_963711495.1 of uncultured Cytophagales bacterium. GTDB lineage: Bacteria > Bacteroidota > Bacteroidia > Cytophagales > Cyclobacteriaceae > CAVQEK01. The sequence goes on along the minus strand of CAVQEK010000004.1, from coordinate 1,250,213 downwards.
ATTCATAGTCAGCGCATCAATCATATATTTTGTGCCCAGGACCCCGGTGGTTAGATGGGTATTGTTGGTTTCAACAATATCGTCAATAAGGTTTTTCAACACCCCTTGCTGATGGTTTTCCAGTACTAAGCCCAGGTATAGCGGAAAAGCATTGGCCATCTGGCTGCCGTCATTATAATTTTCTGTCGAATCATTAAAATATTTTTTGTTGTAGATGCCCCGAATCGCCGAAGCCAATTGAGCAAAATGCCCGGCATCAGACGGATAATCAAGCACCTGGGCTATCTTTTCCAGCGTTATGGCATTGAAGTAATAAAACGCCGTTGGTACCGATTCCGGCTGGCCTTCTTTCCATCCTTTCACCAGGCTGCCCCAATCTCCGATCCAGCCCATGGGCAAAATATAGTTGGAAGAAATACTGTCGAGGAATGTCATGTATCGCTTCATGGCGTCATAATTATCTGACAGGATGGTCGTATCGCCATAAAAAACATAATTTTTCCAGGCCATCAAAATAAATGTGCTGCTCCATTCAACGCCCTCATCCCAAATGTATGGCCTGGGACTAATTATAGGAATGTCCCCGGTTTTCGAATCTTGATTTTCACGAATACCACTGATCCAGTTTTTGTAAAACAGCGCCATATCAAAATTGAACATCGCTTCTTCAGCCGTGACCTGGGCATCGCCAAACCAACCCAATCGTTCATCGCGCTGGGGACAATCCATCGGATAACCGATCATATTGCTCTTTTGAGACCAGACTGTGGCATGATGGATCTTATTGATCAGGGCATTGCCACATTCGAATTGCCCTCCTAATTTGTTGTCGGTATGAACAACGCAACCGTCCAATGAAACAATTTCCGGCAGGGCTGGTTCCGCCGTCAATTCCACATACCGAAAGCCAAAATAAGTGAAATGCGGCTGATAAGTTTCAGGTCCGCCCCCTTTTAAAATATAGGTGGCAGTGGCATCGGCATGCTCATTGCTCGTCACATCAATGGTGCCGTCATCGTGCAGATCTTCGGCGAACCGGATCTTCAACCTGGTCCCTTTATTCCCTTTCATTTTAATCCTTACCCAGCCGGCAAAGTTTTGCCCCATGTCATAAACTTGCATGCCCGGTTGAGGTTGGCCCATTTTTACCGGGTTAATAAAATCAGTTATTCTGGTCGGTGGCATCACCTGAGAAATCAACTGGCCTCCTGGTGACTCCACAATATTGACTGGCTTCCACAAGGTGTCATCAAAGGCGGGTTGGCTCCAGCCAGGGTATTCCTGATTGGCGTCGTATACTTCGCCATCATAAATACAATTGTACAGCACTGGTCCCGGAGCCGTCTTCCACGTTTTGTCTGAGATTATTGTTTGCTGCGTACTGTCATTATAGGTGATTTCCAATTGCAGAATTGCCCGCTTCGATCCGAACCATTGCATTCTGTATTGATCCCACCATTTTTTATAAGGATTGAACCAGCCATTGCCCAATTGGATACCCAAAACATTTGACCCTTTATTCAATAAGTCACGAACATCATAAGTGTCATATAAAACTTGCTTTCTGTAGTTAGTCTTAGCCGGGGTGAGCACATGGTCGCCAACCCGATGCCCATTAATGTATAATTCATAAAAACCCAATCCGCTAATATATAATTTGGCAGACTTAACTATTTTCTTTAATTGAATATTCTTGCGCAGCAATACCGATCGGCCGTTATGTTTTACGGTGTCCTTCAAATTGTATTGTTCTTTTACATCCTTGAAAAAACCGGCAGGCGGTCTTGGTTCTGTCGCCGGACCGGCACCAATCCATTGGGCTTGCCAGTCACTTTGATGAAGCAATGCGGTACCAAATTGAGTTACCGGGCTGGTCATTTCATCATTTTGGTCATCCCAAATATAAACCCGCCAGTAATACCCGGTGTTGCTTTTAAGCGCCTTACCCTCATAGGGATGGTTAATGGTTTCACCGGAAATAATTTTACCAGAATCCCAGCAATCAAAATTGCCGTTTTTTAATTGCTCTTCGGAACTGGCCACCACGATGCGATAAGCGGATTGACTGCTTCCGCGTTCATTGGTGTCATAGATCCATGAAAATCTCGGAGTGGACTGATCGATATTATTGGGTTGCACTGCAAAATCACACAGCAGTTTTTCGAAATGCCCGGGAGTCTCCTTATTGCATGAAGAGAGGGCCATCGCCATTGAAAGCAATAACCCACTAACAAAAATCCATTCCCTTTTCATTCTGAATAATAATTGTAATGCAATCAAAAAAATACCATATTCCAATCAAGCCCATTATACTACCACAAAATAATTAAAAAGGCCATTATAAAATTTATATTTTCCCTATTAAAATTGTCCGGAAAAGGATTTTAATATCCATGTTGACCCGTTGATCATAGTAAATCAGCATCATTCAATTCATGCTATTTCGGGTTAAAAAATAAACTTTTCTCCCAATAGCCCCTTTTTATTTTCCAACCGTAATATAACAAACGCTGTCACTTGTTCAGGACGCAGCGCAGCAGGAAAGCTTAAAAACCCTAAATTGATCAGGTTATTTTTTGAAGGTCCTTTTTAGATCGAAATTATTTATGTTTTTACAATCCCCGAATGATGGAGTACCGAGGTAAATTTAGAATTTTTGACCCCCGAAATATTAAGACCTACCCGATTTCAGAAAGGAACAACAAGGTAAAACTACACAACTTACTCGATCCTCAACAGGCGATGCAAATCGAATGCACCCTGCCTGAATCTGTTATGGACAATATAACTTTATTGGCCTCAGCTGTTGTAGAAAGCCGGAAAAATCACTTGCCGGTTATCTTTTTCACCGGGGCACATCTGGTCAAAAACGGACTGGGATTGTTGCTGGTTGACCTGGTCAAAAAAGGCATTTTCACCAGCATTGCCGGAAATATGGCCACGGCAATTCATGACTTTGAACTGGCTATGATCGGTGAGACCAGCGAATATGTACCGTTGGCGCTGGAAAAAGGGCAATTTGGAATGGCTTATGAATTTGCTTATATGAATGCCGCCTTAACCCTGGGCAACAGTTATAAATTAGGTTTAGGGGAAGCATTGGGAAAAACGATCTGCGATCCCGATTTCAGAAAACTGGTATTGGAAATAGTTGCCCGGGAAAATTCACCACAAGGATTTACCTATCCCGGAAACAGTGTGCTGGCCACCTGCTATGAAAAAAATGTGCCCTGCACCATTCATGTTGGCATCGGAACTGATGTGACAGACCAGCATCCGTCTTTTGACGGTGAGGCCAAAGGAGGCTGTTCGGGACGTGATTTTCTGATCTATACCCACGAAGTCGAAAAGCTGAAAGCAGGAGGCATGGTCATCAATATGGGCAGCGCGGTTACCGGACCGGAAGTTTTTCTTAAGGCGGCTTCCATGACTGGAAATGTCGGCAATACACCTAAAAACCTGGTTACGGCAGATTTCGATATCAGGCCTTACGACCCGGCACATATTGTTGATGAATCGAAGGTCGGATATTATTACAGGGACCAGAAAAGTATTGTCGTGCGTGTTCCGGAAGCATATGGTGGCAAGGGATATTATATCGAAGGGAACCAGATCAACACATTTCCTTATTTTTATAAAAAGATCATTGAACTCGCTGAAAAACAATAATCTCCAATGTAGGAGCGACATAAAGTGATTGATAAAAATATAGTTCATTTACAAAACATATAGCGTTACAGAACGCCAAAGGATTATGGATGAAAACCGAATCAAAGAAATTCTAAAAAAAATAAACAAAGTTAAAATTGCCGTATACGGAGATTTTTGTCTCGATGCCTATTGGATCATGGACACCCGTGGATCGGAAATTTCTATTGAAACAGGTCTTCAAGCCGAGGCGGTAGACAAGCATTATTATACACCAGGCGGGGCCGCCAATGTTGTCGCTAATGTTGCTGCGTTGCAACCAGCACAAATCAAGGTGATAGGTGTAGTTGGCGATGATATTTATGGCAGGGAACTCACCGCTCAACTCCAGGGGCTCGGCGCTGATACCGGCGCACTAGTGATCCAGAAAGAACAGTTCAATACCTATACTTACCTGAAACAACATGTGGAAGGAAAAGAACTTCCCCGCAAGGACTTCGGGGTATACAATCAGCGCTCACCGGAAACTGATGCAGAAATCCTCCAAAACATTCGCCAGGCGTTGGAGGAGTATGATGCTTTGATCTTTAACCAGCAGGTAACAGGCAGCATCAACCACGAATTGTTCATCAAAGAAGCCAACCAGCTATTTGTAGCGTTTAAGGACAAAATTGTGGTCCTGGATTCCAGGCACTTTAATGACCGCTTTAATAATATTTACAGAAAGACCAACGAAAAGGAAATCGCCGCCTTATGTGGTATTCAGGTGGACCCCAGAGAAACCATCCCAACCAGTGATGTGAAGAAATATGGAAAAATGGTCTGCGAAAGGGAAAGGAAACCGGTATTTGTAACTTGTGGTTCCCGTGGTATTTTAGTCTTTGATCATTCCGGTATCCACGAAATACCCGGCATCCAGCTCACCAGTAAATTGGATACAGTAGGTGCCGGCGATACCGTGATCAGCGCCCTCACATCTTGTCTGGCGGCTGGCATCTCACCCACCGAGGCTGGAGAATTGGCCAATTTTGCCGCAGCAGTAACTGTGCAGAAATTATATACCACCGGAACGGCATCAGGAGAAGAAATACGCAGGGTCAGTTGTGATCCGGATTTTGTGTATCAGGCCGATCTGGCAGAAGATCCGAGGAGCGCCAGGTATTTGAAGGATTCGGAAATTGAATTGTGCGATGAGCAAGTGCTCGGCCATCTGGGCCAAATAAAATATGCCGTTTTCGACCATGATGGCACCATCAGCACGTTAAGGCAAGGCTGGGAAGAAATTATGGAACCGGTGATGATCAGAGCAATTTTGGGCGAGCAGTATGAAACAATTGATCAGGGCAGTTACAATAAAGTGGTCACCCAGGTAAAAGATTTTATAAACAAGACCACTGGCATTCAAACCATTTTCCAGATGGAAGGCCTGGTGAAAATGGTACGGGAGTTTGGCTATGTTCCGGAAAGCAAAATACTGGACAAATTTGATTATAAGGAGATCTATAATGATGCTTTAATGGAAATGGTTAATGAGCGGCTGGCAAAATTGCAAACAGGAGAACTCAATGTCAATGATTTCAGCATCAAAGGGTCGGTTCAGTTCCTTCGGGAATTACAGGAACGTGGCGTAAAGATGTACCTGGCCAGCGGTACAGATGTAGAAGATGTGATCAATGAAGCGACATTGCTGGGATATGCGGAATTTTTCGATGGGGGCATTTACGGGGCACTCAGGGATGTGGCGAAATTTTCAAAAAAGATGGTCATTGAGCGGATTATCAAAGAAAATAACCTCAAAGGAAATGAACTGGTGGTATTTGGTGATGGCCCTGTAGAAATGCGCGAATGTCGGCGTTATAGCGGTGTGGCCGTGGGCATTGCCAGCAATGAAGTGCGCCGTTTTGGCCTGGACCTCCACAAAAGAACCCGGTTGATCAAGGCGGGATCACAGTTGCTTTTACCCGATCTATCGCAGTATCCCAAATTACTCCGCATATTATTCAATGAAAATTAACCCCAAGATGACGGACTTATTTAAAATATATAAAAATACCAGCCTGCTCATTGTTGCTATTTTGTCTTTCACCTTTTTGCTATCTGCCTGCAAAAAAAATGGCCCGGCAAAAAAACCCGTGAGTTATGTCGATCCTATGATCGGGACTGACTTTTTCGGACATACGTTCCCTGGCGCAACACTGCCTTTTGCCATGGTGCAACTGAGTCCGGATAACGATATACAGGGATGGACCTATAGCTCAGGATATTCCTATGGCGACAATACCATCATGGGCTTCAGCCATACACATTTCAGCGGGACCGGCATGACTGCTGGCGGGGACATAATGTTCATGCCAACCACCGGTGATAAAATGCATATTTATCCAGGCCCAAAAGACCATCCCGAACAAGGTTATCGATCGAAATTTGACCATAAAGATGAAATCGTCACAGCGGGATATTATTCGGTATTGCTCAAAGATTACAATATAAAAGTAGAACTGACGGCCACCCGGCGTGCAGGAATGCATCGCTATACATTTCCCAAAGCCAGGAAAGCCACCATACTAATCGACCTCGGGCATGAAATTGGAGGCAATCATAATTCCGGTTCATCGCAAATCAGCATTAAAAACGATTCCACCATTGAAGGATATAAAAATTCCAGCGGTACAATGGTGTATTTTGTAGCACAATTCAATAAACCATTTCATTATTATGGCACTTTCGATGCAGGTTATCAAACGCCGGAATCCGGGGGCAGTATTTTCCCTTACAAAAATGAAGAACGCGGAAAGAATATAGGATCCTTCGTAAATTATACCACGGAAGATGGCGATGTGGTTCTAGTGAAAGTTGGCATCTCCTATGTAAATATTGATGGCGCCCGGAAAAATCTGGAAGCTGAAATACCCGGTTGGAATTTTGACCAGGTTCACCATGAAGCCAGGGAAACCTGGAATAATGCCATAAAAAAAGTCACGGTCGAGGGCGCCACCCAGGAAAATAAAACAATCTTCTATACTGCAGTGTATCACAGTTTGCTTGCTCAACAGATCTCGGAAGATGTTGACGGGCAGTATTTTGGAATGGATGGAAAAATCCATAAGGCCGATGGCAAGGATTTTTATCCGTCATTCTCCTGCTGGGACACCTACCGTACCGAACATCCTCTCATGACCATCATTGCCCCGGAACATGTCAATGATATGATCAGGTCGATTGTACAAAAAACCAGAAATTTTGGCTGGTTACCGGCACAACATTTCAGAAACGTATTCGATCAGGGCATGGTGGGTGACCATTTGGTGCCGATCATCACCGATGCTTTCATGAAAGGTTTCCGGGATTATGATGTAGATTTCATCTACGATGCCATGCGAAAAAAGGCACTGGAATTGCCCAAGCCACCATTGCCGCCAACGGCCGGAAGATCCGGGTTGCAGTACTATATCGATCTCGGCTATGCTCCCTGCGATAAAGTCACCGAATCGGTACCCAATACCCTTGAACTTTCTTACAACGATTGGTGTATTGCCCAGATGGCCAAAGCCTTGGGCAAACAGGATGATTATGAAATGTTCCTGAAGCGTGCTAACAATTACAAAAATGTGTATGATCCCGAATCAAAGTTTATGCGCCCGCGAAAAGCCGACGGTTCCTGGCTGGAAGCCTCGGATGGCCATACGCAAGAGATTATTCAGGAAGGCGATCATTCCTATTACAAATATTTCGACCCATTGCTGGTGGGCAGGAGACCGAACCGGCATTATACCGAATCCAATGCCTGGCAGTATCTGTGGTCAGTTCAGCATGATCCGGAAGGTTTAATCAAGTTGTTGGGTGGAGATCAGCCATTTGTTCAACGACTCGACACTTTCTTTTCCATGAGTCCGATCATCACTCCGCCTAAATATGTGGGGGTGGTGGGAACCATTGGACAGTATGTGCATGGCAACCAGCCTTCGCATCATGTGGCCTATTTGTACGATTATGCCGGACAACCCTGGAAAACCCAGGAAATGAGCAGGAAAGTAATGGAAGAATTATATCGCACCGGGCCCGGAGGAATCTGCGGCAACGAGGATATGGGTTCGTTGTCCTCGTGGTATGTGCTCAGCGCGATGGGCTTCTATCCGGTAACCCCAGCAAGCACAGAATATGCGATTGGAAGTCCAATATTCAATGAAGTGACTATTCAGGTCGATGAAGGCAAAACATTTAAGATCATCGCTAACAATAATTCGAAAATTAATAAATACATCCAATCGGCAACGCTGAATGGTCAGCCATTGGACCATTGCTGGATCGATCATACAGATATCATAAAAGGGGGTGTACTGGAATTTGAAATGGGACCTAATCCCAACAAACAATGGGCGAGTTCGGCTAAAGAAGCGCCTTATTCGATGTCGGGCGTACATTAATTTTTGCAGTGCGAATTGCTGGGATAATCACCAGCAAAATAATGAAATTTTGATTCTATGGATCTCAAAAACAAAATCAAACGGTCACTATATCCGGCAGTTTTTGGTCTGGTGGTAATAGCATTTTCTTGCAATTCCGAAAGGCAAGACAGCATGACCGTTGCTGAAAAAAGCTACACCGATATGGCATTTATGCAAGAATATCACGAGGCATATCTCGTTGGCAATCAACCTTCCGATAACGATGTTAGAAGCATAGCTGTGGACAAAAACAATACGATTTGGATTGCCACGGGTTCTGGCGTTTTTATGAAAAAAGAAAATGAAAACCAGTGGAAACCAGTAATTACTGATGACAATCGTGGCCCTGCATATTCAATAATTTGCGACAAAAATTCGACGACCTGGATGGGGACCTGGAATGGAGTTTATCGATTGAGTAATATTGAGAACAATTCTTCGAAAACCCAGGCAGCTCCAATTAGCCGTCTGGAAAAAATCGAGCGTGTTCAGCCACCCATTTCAGCACTTTGCCAGGTTGGTGACGAAATTTACGCTTTAGGACCACACGGCATTTGGAACTATTCCAATCAACAATTCCACAAAACAGATTATGCGATCGCCCGCTCCATAAGAAAAGCCATTTCCGACGGAAAAGATGGGTTGTGGGTGGCTACTGATGTTGGCCTGTATCACTGTTATAATGATCATGTCGATCTCTTTCAGGACACCACCCAACTGATCAGCGCCTATGTGAAAGGCATTGCCCTGAATAACTCCGGACAACTTTGGGCCGGTGGATTGGGTGGAGTATCGATCCGGGCAAACAATACCATGTTTAAAACCCTTAAACCAAAAGATGGCGTACCTTCGGTTTTTGTAAATAGTATCGATAAAGCTCCGGATGGCACCATGTGGGTGGGAAGTCAGGTTGGCGTGGTCCGGTTTGAGCCCGACGGCAGTCACTCTTTGAGATTCAGCCGGCGTTGGCTCATGAACGATGAAGTCCACGATGTCGCTTTTGATCAACAGGGAAATGCATGGATTGCCACCGCCAGTGGGGTCAGCGCTATAAAAAAAAGGTCAATGACCCTGGCTGATAAGGAAGCATATTTCTATGGCGTTTTAATGAGAAGACACATCCGTGCGCCATGGATAGCCGGACAGTGTCGCCTTACCATTCCCGGAGATACTGCATCGTGGCAGCCCGAAGATGATGACAATGACGGGGAATATACATCCAACTACCTGGCCATGGAGTGCTTTCGCTATGCTTCCACACACGAAGAAGATGCGCACATCAAAGCCAGGAAAGCCTTTGATTTTCTGAAATTTCTTCAGGCAGTGACTGACACCGACGGCTTCTTTGCACGCACGATTGTCCCTGCCGACTGGACGTCGGTACACGATGGCAACCGCACTTATTCCGAAAGAGAACTGGCAGAAGAATTGGTGAAGGACCCGAGATATAAACCTGTAGAGAAACGCTGGAGATTATCCAAAGATGGGCATTGGCGCTGGAAAGGCGACACCAGCAGCGACGAAATGTGCGGACATATGATGGGTTATTTCTTTTTCTACGAACTTGCCGCCAATGACGCAGATAAAGAATTGATAAGCAGCCATGTGCGCAAGATCATGGATTACCTGATGGCGCACAATTATAATTTTGTGGATGTAGATGGAACACCTACACGCTGGGCAGTTTGGTCTCCGAAACAATTGAATGGAGACCCGGAATGGGCCTCGGAAAGAAGCATTAATTCTTTTGAATTACTGGCTTACCTGAAATTTGCCTTTCACATTACCGGAGACGAGAAATATCAAAAGGCTTACCGGTGGCTGATCGATGAAAAAGGATATCTGAAAAACATCCAGTCTATAAATCACAAAAATCCGGCCTGGTATATTTTCTTTGATGTAACCCTGGATGCATATCTCTATCCGATCCTGATTAAATATGAGGATGATCCCGAACTCAAAAAAGTGTATGAAGATTTGATGGACGAATGGTTTGCCATCAACAAAGCGGCGGAAAGCCCTCTCCTGAATTTTATTTATGACTATGCCAGAGACAAAAAAGCCGCTATCCAGCCATCTGTCAATTTTCTGATCGATACGCCCCTCGATCTGATCGACTGGCATATTGACCATACCAAACGGGAAGACATCAAATTAGTACGTAAGCCCACATTGGAAGATATTCAGGTCAATCAATTGCCACCGGCCAGCATCCGCGCAACAGTGCGCTGGGATAAAAATCCATGGGATGCAATCAGCGGGAATCCAGGCATGGAAAGGGAACCGGTTTTCTGGTTGCTTCCCTATTGGATGGGCCGGTATTTAGAGATCATTAAATAAATCATTAGAAAATTAATTCGATTGTTGATTATCAAAAATTAAAAATGAATACAAAAGATTGGATAAAAAAACTGGCATTCCCATCGGTGCTGCTTTTGCTTTTCACCGGACCACTTTTGGCACAAGATCGAGATGAGGACCACGCCATTGTAGAAGAAACACTCATTTTCCCTCAACAGGACCAACATACACATGGTAGTAGTCTGGTAGCACTCCCCAGTGGAGACATGCTGGCGGTGTGGTTTCAGGGCAGTGGCGAGCGATCAGCAGATGATGTAAAACTGATGGGTTCCCGTCTGGTCAAAGGCAAAAAGAAATGGACAACCCCTTTCGAAATGGCCGACACCAAAGGCATCCCGGATTGCAATCCCGTATTATTCCTCAACAAAAACAATAAACTGTTTCTGGTGTGGATTGCAGTATTGGCCAACCAATGGCAGAATTCCATTTTACGAGTAAGGACTTCCATAGATTACAATACCGATGGCGCTCCTCAATGGGATTGGCAGGATAATATTTTCCTGAAACCCGATTACCGTTTCGCTGAAGAGGTAGCCAGAAAATTCAAGGATTTACCAGAGAACACACAAGGCTGGTCCGAATATGCGCCGATATATGATGATATGATCATTGATGCCAGCAAAAACCTGCTGAAAAGAAGTATCGGCTGGATGACGCGGATCCATCCGGTAATCCTGGCTTCGGGACGTATTTTATTGCCCCTTTATTCCGACGGCCTCAACATGTCGCTCGTGGCCATTTCGGATGATGATGGTGAGTCGTGGCTACCCAGTTTTCCCATTGTGGGTCGTGGTCCCATCCAACCATCATTGGCCGTAAAGAAAAATGGACAGATTGTCGCCTTGATGCGCGACAGCGGTGACGCGCCTCCGAGGGTTCAAAAAAGTGTTTCCGATGACAATGGGGAAACCTGGAGTGCTGCCAAAAAGACCGATATTCCCAACACTGCCAGTGTTGAACTTGAAGTGCTTCAGGATGGCCATTGGGTTTTTTTAGGCAACGATGAAGAAGATGGCAGATACCGGCTGACCATGATGATCTCCAACGATGAAGGTGAAACATGGCCGTTGAAAGAGCATATCGAAAATGTGCCTTCGGGGAAAGGCAGCTTTTCATATCCTTGCCTGATCCAAACCAATGATGGCTCTTTACATATGACCTATTCCTACAGCACGAAAGATGGACAGTCCATCAAGTATGTTGTGGTTAATCCTGAGAAAATATGGAGGAAATAAAATCATTAACCGCCTTAAAAACACCATCATCTGTTAATAGATATTTCTTTGAATTCCGCATTGCTCAATATCCAAATACTTAGAAAATGACAAATAATAAATACTTTTTTATAATCACCTTGGCCATATTATACGCATCCTGTAATACAAAAAACACCACTTCAAATACCGCCTCGTCTGTCGATAAGCAACCGGTATTTCACGATGTGGTTTTTTCTCAAGATTACAGTATTAAGTATTATTTGCCCGATGATAAAGTAAGTTTAACCCAGGTTGCTTGTGACCGAAACGGGGTGATCCAAATGCTCTCCCGTGAAGGTTTAATGCACCTCTATGCCGGCCAGTTCCTCTATCCCGGCACGGTGGTTCCCGATCACACCTATCGACCGATGAGTGACAAAAACATCCACGGTATGGGGCTGTACCAAAACCAGTTTGTTTATGTGGACGACAAGGCCGTATTGAGCAATGCCTGGGCTGGTAAGATCTACGAAAAACACGATCTACCCAATGCCCGTATTCTGGCTGGCGGCCATGATTTCACCTTCCTGATTTCCGATGGAAAATCCCTTGAATTGGTGAACCAGGAAGGCATAGTATGGAAAGGTGCGCTGGAAAATGATGGAATTATTAATATTAAATATGATTCAAGCCGGGATATTTTCTGGATTTTAGGCAGCCAATCCCTGTCTGTTTTTTCTCCTCAAAATCAAAATATTGCCAGCGTGTTTGCCGGTGATCACTTCACTTGCTTTGCCCTGGTCGATAGTGGAAAAAAAATACTGATTGGCACTGATGACGGCTACCTTACCATCGACACCCAGTCCCATAAACAAATTGGTCCCCGTCATAATAAATTGCCTTATACCAATCTGACAGTAATCGAAGAGATTAATAACAAAGTCTGGTTTGGTTCTGCCGAAGGCACTTTTATGCTGTGTGACGATGGTAAATTCAACTACTATTATGGAGAACGCTGGATACCTGGCAATTTCGTCAGGGATATTGCTGCCGGGGACGATGGAAGTGTGTTAGTACTCACCGATAAAGGGCTGGGCAAAATATGCTTTAAATCCATGACTTTACAGGACAAGGCGGATTATTTCGAGCAGGAAGTTCGACTACGTCATATCAGGAATGGCTTTAATTCCACCCTGGGGCATATGCAACATGGCGACCTTTCTACCGGTACGTTAGAGGATTCCGATAACGATGGGCTGTGGACTTCCATGTATATGGGCGGTGAAGTATTTCGCTATGCTGCTACAAAATCTCCTGAAGCCTTACAAAACTGCCGTGAGTCATTGGATGCCATGGAGCGTTTGTATACCGTCAATCCGGTTCCGGGTTTTCCTTCGCGATCTTTTGAACGCAGCGGTTATATTGAACAACTGGCCGATCCGGATCGATGGCAACATTCCCCCGATCCGGAATGGGACTGGAAATCCACCACTAGCAGCGATGAGATAATAGGACATATTTTCGCCTTTGGAGTGATAGCAGAATTGATCGATGATCAGGACCTGAAAAGCCGGGCCATCACGCTTATTGACACCCTTATGTCACATATTCTTTCCCATGACCTGTACCTGGTAGATTATAATGGCAAACCAACCCAGTGGGGCAGGTGGAACCCGGACTACGTCAATTCCTTTCCCAAAATGGTTGGAGATAGAAAACTCAATTCTTCCAACATCATCGCCATGCTGCAAACGGCCTACCATTTCACGCATAAAGAAAAATACAAAGACAAGGCACTCGAGTTGATGACAAAATACGGTTACCTGGAAAATCTGATGCGCCCCATGAAAGAGATTGGCGAAGCTTCGGACAATGCCAGTGAATTGGGTAAAACACTTTCGGGAGGGTGGAACCACTCCGATGATGAAATGTACTTCGTGGGTTACTGGGGATTATATCGATATGCCTTGAATGATACACTTCAGGAAAAATACAAAGAAGCCATCCTCGATCACTGGCAGGCAGAGCGACCGGAAAAGGAAGGGGCATGGGATATTTTCACTGCCATAACCGGAGTAAAAGATTTTGACCTTCCTGCTGCCATCTGGTATCTGCAGGAATATCCCTTGGATCTAATTAGCTGGGGAGTAAAAAACAGTCAGCGTAAAGATATTGAAATGATTGCGCCGAATTTCCGCGAACAAACCACCAAGGAAGTGTTGCCACCCGATGAATTGCGTGTGGCAAGGCACAATGCCAACCGGTTTACCCTGGATAGTGGTGGAAACGGTTCGTCAGAAAATAGCGCCGGTGACATTTGGTTGCTGCCCTATTGGATGGGGCGCTATCTCGATGTGATCAGTGCCCCTGAAAATTAAGGTCCTGGTCGCGAACAGTGTATTGAAATTTTTTATGAAAACTAATTTTTATAGCTATGAATATGAAAAGTATACGGGCCCTTTTATGGATAATGGTTCCGATAATTGTGTTGGGTTGTAGTCAAAATAAAATACAGCAAACACAGCAGGAGAAACATCTGGACACCCCTTTCATCCAGGATTACTGTGTTAAGTATAACCTGAATGAAGAAGGCGTAGATCTGAAAAATGTACGTGCTGACCGCAATGGAGTGATCGAAGTCTTGAGTTCCGGAGGACTGATGAGGCCCTGGAATGGCCAGTTATTGTATCCCGGCTCACTGGAAAAAGATGCTTTTTATCGACCGATGGCTGACAAAAATTTAACAGCCCTCGATACTTACGATGATCAGTTTGTGTATCTCGATGACAAAGCCGTGTTGAGCAATGCCTGGGCCGGAAAACTATATTTAAAGCACGGATTGTCCGGTGCCGGTTTACTGGTTTCCGGAAAGGAAATGGATTTTTTGATCTCGGATGGTAAACAGATCAAGTATCTGACCAATTCTGGCAGTGTCTGGGAGGATAATACGGTTGATGATGATATTCAAGCCCTGAAGTATGATCCGGAAAATAACCGCTTTTGGGCCAGGGGAAAAAACACCATCTATTCCATCAATATTCCAAAACAAACCATCGAGGCATTTTATGCCACAGAAAACCTGACCTGTTTTGAAGTCTCTGAAGACAAAATGTACATTGGTACACACAATGGTTATCTTGAATTAAATGTTAAAACCAAACAACCGAATGGTGATATGCACCAAAATCTACCCAATAATGATATCACCACCATCAAAAATATCGACGGTGAATGGTGGTTTGGAAGTATCTCCGGAGCCTTTAAACAACGGAGAGATGGAAAATTCGATTATTACGCTTCAGCACGCTGGTTGCCGGATGATCACGTGATCGACATTGCCAAGGGAAATGATAATATGGTGCTGGTCCTTACTGAAAAGGGCCTTGCCGCCATTCATTTCGATACCATGACACTGTACCAGAAAGCAATGTACTTCGAGCAACAAGTAAGAAAGAGACATATCCGTCACGGTTTCAACGCAACCCTGGGGAATATGCAGCATGGGGATCTTTCCACCGGAACACTTAAAGACTCTGACAATGACGGCTTATGGACATCGATGTATCTTGCCGGACAGGTCTTCCGTTATGCAGCAACTCATTCCCCGGAAGCGCTGCAAAATTGCCGCGAATCACTGGACGCCATGGAAAGGTTATACACCATCAATACGATACCGGGCTTTCCGTCGCGATCTTTTGAAAGGCATGGTTATAAAGACAATGATACACCCTGGCGAAGAGCGGAAGATCCGGAGTGGGATTGGAAATCCACCACCAGCAGTGACGAAGCCATCGGGCATATTTTTGCGTTTGGCGCCATCGCGGAATTGATAGATGATCAGGCCATGAAAGCAAAAGCCATCAGCCTGATCGACACCCTGATGGGAAATATTCTTGACCATGACATGTACATGATAGATTGGAATGGGAAACCTACTCAATGGGGCCGCTGGAATCCCGACTATGTAAATGCCCGTCCTAAAATGGTAGGTGACCGGAAGATCAACTCTTCCAACATTATGAGCATGCTCCAAACCGCCTATCATTTCACGCACAAGGAAAAATACAAGAAAAAAGCCTTCGAACTGATGAACAAATACGGCTATCTCGAGAACCTGATGAGACCCATGAGCCAAATCGGGCAAGCGCCAGACGACGCCGATGCATTGAGTAAAGACCTGTCCGAAGGCTGGAACCACTCCGATGATGAAATGTATTTTGTCGGCTATTGGGGACTGTATCGCTACGCCTTCAATGATACCTTAAAGGAAATGTACAAAAAAGCCATTATTGACCATTGGCAGGCCGAACGCCCGGAAAAAGAATGCGCCTGGAATATTTTTACCGCCTTGACAGGGGTCAGTAAGTTTGATTTGCCCGAGGCCATTTGGTACCTGCAGGAATATCCCCTGGATCTGATCCACTGGACGATGACCAACAGCCATCGCGAGGACATTCAGTTTATTGAACCGAATTTCCGCGGGCAAACCATCAAAGAAGTACTGCCACCGGATGAATCACCAATATCGAGACACAATGGTAATTTGTTCGATCTGGACGGCGGAGATGGCGGACGGTCGGAATATAGTGCCGGCGATATCTGGTTGTTGCCCTATTGGATGGGAAGATATCTCGGGGTGATCAGTGGTCCGGAAGAATTGTAAAATGCTGTGATGAATTCGATAAAAAGAATATTATTGCTTTTCCTGGGCTGTCAGCTACTCACTTTTTGCGCCGTAAAAGAAAGCGCTCCGGAAAAGCGGCCGGTATATCAGGATGAATCATATCTCCAGGACTACAGTGTAAAATATTACACTTCCGACGACCAGATCAAGTTGTTGAAAGTATCTTCCGATCGAAATGGGGTCATAAAGATCCTTTCCTCGCAGGGTTTAATGCAACCTCACATGGGCCAGTTCCTGTATCCCGGCAAAGTTGTGCGCGATGTCTCGTACAGACCGATGGCTAACAAAAAGATTTCAGATCTCGAGGTTTATAAAAATCAATTCGTTTACATAGACGACCAGGCTGTTTTCAGCAATGCCTGGGCCGGGACATTATTTTCAAAACATACCCTGCCCGGAGCATGTATTTTTGCTGGCGGCAAAGATTTTAATTTCCTGGTTTCCGACGGAAGATCATTGAAGTACATAAAAAATTCAGCGGTTTCCTGGGAGGGCGACATTAGTGAAGATTCTGTGATCGATATTAAATACGATCCAAAGCATGGTGTTTTCAGAATACTCGGCAAATCCGCCTTGTACGCTTTTTCACCTGACAATAAAAAGCTGGAAACAAGCTACCACGGAGACGATCTTACTTGTTTTGAAATCACAGATAAGTCACTTGTCTTGGGAACACATGACGGTTACCTGGAAATTGACCCTTCCTCCGGAAAGCCGATTGGAACCATTCAACAAAAATTACCATGGACAAACCTTACGGCAATAAAAAATATCGACGGAAAACTTTGGTTTGGTTCTACCCGAGGAGCCTTTATGTTGCGCGATGAGGGCAACTTCAACTATTACGCGTCAGAGCGTTGGTTGCCGGATGATGTGGTTACTGATATTGCTCCTGGCAAAGATCAACAGATTTTAATTCTTACCAATAAAGGCCTGGGCATAATTCGTTTCAAGGAAATGACACTTTATGACAAAGCGATGCTTTATGAAAAGCAAGTGCGGCTACGGCATATCCGGTATGGTTTCAATTGCGACGTGTCTCCCATAAAGCATGGCGATCTTTCCACACTGGAACTTAGGCAAGCGGACAGCGACAACTTGTGGACCGCAATGTACCTGGCCAGCCAGCTATTTCGCTACCAGGTGACCAAATCGCCGGATGCCTATCAGAATTTCCTGGAGTCTTTTGATGCCATGGAGCGACTATTCACCATCACTGGTATTCCGGGGTTATTTGGTCGTGGATTTGAACGCCGTGGATATTTCAAACATGGCACGGAGCCATCCGATGAAGGATATTCCAATGGCTGGACCCCTGCCAAAGACCCTGAATGGGATTGGCGCGGCTCTTCCAGCAGTGATCAGACGGTAGGCCAAATGTTCGCGCTAACACTCACCGCCGAATTGGCCAAAGATGAATCGGTAAAACAGCGGGCCATCCATCTTATGGATCAATTGATGATTTACATTATTAAAAATGATTGGTATATCATTGATTTTGACGGCAAACCAACACTCTGGGGCAAGTGGAATCCTGACTATGTCAACGGATTTCCACCCGTGGTGGGAGATCGAAAACTATACGCTTCCAATATCATTGCGTTCCTGCAGGCTGCTTATCATTTCACTGGCAAGGCTATTTATAAAGATAAAGCCTATGAGTTGATGAATAAGTATGGTTATCTCGACAATCTCATGCGTCCGATAAGTGAAATCGGGCAAGCGCCGGATAGCAGTGATGAATGGGCGAAGATGCTCTCCGAAGGCTGGAACCATTCCGATGACGAAATGTATTTTCTGGCTTATTGGGACCTTTATCCTTATGCTTTCAATGATTCGCTGAAGGTAAAATATGCCGCGGCCATCAAAGACCACTGGGAGGCAGAAAGGCCGGAAGTAGAAGGTTTGTGGAATTTTTGTTATGCGATGACCGGAGCAACTGAGTTTGATCTGGATAAATCGATCTGGTATTTGAAAGAATTCCCACTGGATATGATCCAATGGAACATCAAAAATAGCGACCGGAAAGATCTTGAGTTCCTGGAGCCGAATTTCAGAGGACAACCAACGGCAGAAGTGTTGCCGCCGGATGAAAGACCCGAACTCAAGCACAACAAAAACCAGTTCAACCTGGATCGGCTGGACAGCAACGGCGATAGTGAACTAAGCGCCGGGGACAGCTTTTTACTTCCCTACTGGATGGGCAGGTACCTCGGCATTATTTCGGCACCTCCAAAAAAGGGCCAAGAACAAAATTTGGGAGAGTAATTGAAAATGTCCTGCAGTTAAAAAAGGGAATTAAACGCGTTGTCAATGGCTACTGACTCAGTGAGTCTCTGTGCAAATACGCTGTGTTTCTTTGTGGTTAACAATTTGAGACATCTGCTTGTATTTTTTTTTGAAACGATTAGGTCGATTATGATTTAAATTAGAATAACCTTTTCTCGTCCGTTAATTATGAAAAAGACTGTTAAATACTTTTTATTGATCCTAAGCCCGGTAATATGTATGACTTCCTGTAATAAAAATACCACCAACCAGGAAATCCAGATCACCAATGATTTGTCCTACAACCATGATCTGGATAACAATGACAATTTCTCCCCCGATGATCAATGGCTGGTTTACGATACACGCACTGAAAAAGGCGGTATTGGCGGTTGCGCAACGATAGAAAAGATAAACATCAAAACCGGCGAAGTAAGGCAGGTGTTTCACATTGAGCATAATCAGGATTACGGTCCGGGGGTTGGTGCCGTCAGTTATAGTCCTCGGGAAAACCGTGTCGTGTTCATCCACGGATTGAACACCATCACCGAAGAAAATCCATATCAGCAATGGCGCAGGACGGGAGTCATTGTCAACGATAACCAGCCCAATGTTCCCATCTACATGGATTCCCGTGATGTCATTTTTCCTTTTACGCCAGGCGCTTTGCGTGGCGGCACACACCGCCACGAATGGAGCGGCGATGGCCATTGGATCGGGTTTACCTACAACGACGCCATTATGAAAGCGCTGGAAGATTCTACCGGTGAAAAGCGAAACTTGCGCACCATTGGCGTTTCCAGTGATTTTCGCAGTGTGCAAGTGGACGATGATCCCAATGGAGAAAATGTTTCCGGGACATGGTACAGCGTGCTGGTAGTGCGTGTGGTACCAAACCCAACTCGGGGCAGCGACGAGATCAGCTATGCTGCTGAAGATAGTTGGGTGGGCACGAATGGCTATCTCAAAAAAGACGGGACCCGGCAAATGGCCAGGGCCTTTATCGGAACCACTGTGAATCGATCCGGCCAACCGGTGAATGAAGTGTACATTGTGGATATACCGCAACGGATCGATGTGCCCGGCGATTTTGGGCCCCTGGAGGGAACCAAAACATCATTCCCCATGCCACCAAAAGGAACCGTACAACGCCGACTGACCCATACTGCTGATTCACCATATCCCGGATGCAGTGGCGTGACCCGTTCTTCTGCCAATGGCAGTATGATCGCTTTTGTCGCCCGAGATAAAAATGGCGTTAAACAAATTTTTCTGATTTCACCTTTGGGCGGCGAACCAAGACAGCTTACCGTGCATGAAACCGATGTGCAAAGCTGTGTTCGCTGGAATCCCAACGGTAAACAGGTCTGCTATATTTGGGATAAAAGTCTTATCATATGTGACGTCAGCGATGCACCGTTCGAATCGCGTTATCGAAGGCTTACGTCTAAATCCGAACAACCGCCCGTGAACATGGTTTGGTCTCATGATGGCGCCATGATCGCTTACAACAAGATGGCATCTGACGAAAAACATCCTGAGCCGACACAGCAGGTTTTTGTGATAAAACTTTAAATTAAACTGGTTTCTTTTTAATCAGGATTGTAGCTAAAAAGCCAATAAAGAAAATGGTCAATGTTCCGCTGACGATGGTGAGATAGCCATGGAAAGGACTGGCAAAACCGATCCTTCTGGAAACAATACTGGTGACAGGCTTAGCCATAGGATCACCAGCAAGCCAATGATCGTGTCCTTTGCATTTACTTTTTTGACAAATGCTTCCAACAGGAACAAACCCAGTATGCCTCCGCTAAATACAGACGCCAGTTTCCACCAGGCATCCAACAATGCGATTCGAATAAAACACCAAATTCATCTATCCGGTCATCTATTTCGACAACTCTGCAATTCTTTTTTTATTAAAATTAAAACCTTATAGAACTTTGATTAAATCAAAATTATAAATCAATGAAAAATTCAACTTTAAAACATGCTTTCGCCACCAATATTGCCATTATATATTTCAGTTTCGCAATGGCATATGCGCCCACAACAATGGCCCAAAAGAAAGGTGATCCGATAAAGTACCTGGATCATCTCCCCAAAAACCTGAAGCTGACTGAGAAAAGTCCGCAAAAATACCTGATGACAGCGGATTATTTCAATGGAGATATTTTCGGAAACTTTATAAATAAAACCAGGGTTACCGGTGAATACACTCGCGGATTTCCCGACGGAACTGTAAAATGGAACAATGTGAGCATTGCCTCCGGAAATACGCGGGACGGTGCTTTTGAAAATGCCATACCTCAGGATTACATGGAAAATTTCACCTACAAACCTTCAGAAAAAATGGTAGAAGCTACTTCATTTTCCGATTTTCCACCCAATAGTTTTCATGCGAAAAACCTGGTTTGGGATATGATGGGTCTCGAGGCTTTCGCTTGGCCATATTTCGATTCACTTCAACTTAACAAAATTTACAGGCCACAGAATATCAATGGTGAAGTTCAATTGGCCGGAGAAGGTTTCTTCGAAAATCGTGATATTCAACTCGAATGGGTTGGTATTTCCCAAATGAATGGGGAAGTTTGTGCGCTCATAGAATACAGGACGTTCGATAACCCGCTCTCCATAGTTACAGAACAGCTAAAGCTCAAAGGCAGAAGCCATTATTGGGGAACCATATGGGTATCACTGGAAGACAAGCAGATTGAACACGCAGTATTGTATGAAGATGTGGTTATGGATATGACAATCAGCGGGCAAAACGGCAAACAATTGATGAATACTACCCGGTCTATTGTTGTTGAGAAATTAGATTAATAACTTACCCGGATCATGGCTAACGGACAATTAACGGATTTCTATTTACCTTCAAAAGTGGCCTACCATGTCAAAATTGTGATAGGTAGTGTCCTTGTTACCATGTTTTTCAATTTCATATGGAGGGGTTCTCCTTTTGCGGAGGGCTTTTGGATAACTATTTTGTTGGTATTCGTCCAACTGGAAATATTCATGGCCATTGCCTTGAATGTTTTTCCGACTTCGGCGATAAAAACAGGTAAAACTTATAAAAGCAAAATCATAATCCGGTTATTGCTCTTTTATGCAGCAGTTTTGGTCATCGCCCTGGTTTTTCTCTTTTTAGCTATTTTATTGAGTATGCTCTTGAGCGGTATCGGTTTTTCCGAAACGTTGAATCATTTTATAGCCAGAGAATTGAAACCTTTCTTCGTTTCTTGGGCTATTGGTATGGGAATAGGCTCGTTAATTTTTTTCTATCTTGAATGGACCAAGGCGCTTAAAAGAGAACAGAAACTGAGAGAGGAAAAACTCATCTTTCAATACGAAACGCTCAAAAACCAGGTGAACCCTCATTTTTTGTTCAACAGTCTAAACACCCTCGCTTCCCTGATTTTCAAAGACCCGGGATTATCCGAACTATTCATTACAAAATTCTCCTCCATTTACCGATATATTCTCGAGCATAAGGACGAAGAGATGGTTAGTTTGTCCGATGAAATATCGTTCATTAAAAATTACTTCTATTTACAAAAAATTAGGGATGACGGGAAAATCGATCTTCAAATTCATATTGATGAACCAGATTCATATCGCGTACTTCCAATTTCACTTCAACTCCTGGTAGAAAATGCATTGAAGCACAATGCAGCGACGAGAGAGAGTCCCTTGAATATCAACATTTATTTAGAAGGAGATGATTTTCTGGTGATAGAAAACAATCTTCAGAAAAAAATGCATATGGATCCATCTTCAAAGATCGGACTGAAAAATCTTGGAGAAAGAATCTCACTGGTAATGAATAAGTCATTGATAGTGGAGGGAAACCGGGAAAAATTTGTTGTTAAATTACCAATAATGAAAGTTTCAGATGCGCGTTCTGATCATTGAAGATGAAACCCTTGCGGCTGAAAAGCTGGAAAAAATGCTATTCAACATTGATTCTGCGATTGAGATTGCCGGAAAGCTGCAATCGGTATTAGAAGCCATTAATTGGTTTAGTAGCCACCCTGATCCCGATCTCATTTTCATGGATATTCAACTCGACGACGGAGTTTGTTTTGAGATATTCGATGCTGTAAACGTTAAAATCCCAATCATTTTTACAACAGCATACGATAGCTATGCTATCAAGGCATTTGAGGTGAACAGTGTGGATTATCTGCTCAAACCCATCGAGATAGAAGCACTTTCAAGGGCAATAAACAAGTATAGGTTTGTTTTTGCAAAAGAGAAAACTGACAACAGCTTTCTCGCTCCGTTATATGAAAAGATGGTTAAAAGTTACAAGGCCAGGTTTTTTGTGAAAATTGGCAAACATTTTCACTCTGTCCCGGTGGATAATATCGACTGTTTCTTTAGTCGTGATAGAGCGGTTTTTTTAAAGACCAATAGTGGAAAGAATTTTGATTTGGATTATTCTCTGGATCAGATCCAGAAACTCGTAGATCCGGAGAATTTTTTTCGGATCAATCGCAATTATCTGATTAACGTGGATGCCATTCAGGACATTTACAGCTACTCTACCAGCCGACTTGGTATAAAGATCAGGATGCTCGATCATCTTGATCTGATCGTTAGTCGTGAAAAAGTTAATGATTTCAAGAAGTGGCTGGACCGGTAATCCTGTGTTTTTAAGCAAAAATACCATTCCTGTTATCTCTGTTGTTTCAGCAAATAAAAGACTTGAACAACCGCAATAAATCGCTTTTATCAATTCCATTGGAATGCTGTATTAACTCATCAAAGAACTCGTGATTGAGAAACCAGGTTGTCCTCTTAATTTTTGATATCAGGTGGATTGATTTTTGAACGCAATAGTAGCTAAAAAGCCTATAAAAAAAATAGTCAGGGTACCAATAACAATAGTGAGATAACCATGAAACGGACTGGCAAAACCGGACTTTTCTGAAAACAATACTGGTGACAGGCTTAGCCATAGGATCACCAGCAAGCCAATGATCACACCGACGATCGTGCCCTTGACATTCACTTTTTTGATAAATGCTCCCAACAGGAACAAGCCCAGCATGCCACCGCTAAATACAGACGCCAGTTTCCACCAGGCATCCAAAGCGCTTTTTACATTGATCAAAGCAATGCCAATAATGATGCCCACAATACTGATGACAAATGAAGACAAGTAGAGCACGCGCATGGACGACTTTTCGTCAGTGGCCTTTTTAGAATACCGCTGAAAATAATCCGTCAGTAAAACGGTAGAGGAACTGTTGATGCTGGTGGAAATGGTACTCATTCCGGCAGCAAATATGGAGGCAATCAACAAACCTGTGAGACCCATCGGTAATTTGTTCACGATAAAAAAAGGAAAAACCCTGTCACCCATATTCGCATCGTGAAGATCGGCAGGCAACGCATTGGGCATAGCCGTGTAATAAGCAAATAAGGCAGTACCAATCAAAAAGAAGATCAAAGAAACCGGTATGTATAACATGCCACCATAAAAAGCCGAAAGTTTGGCCTCACGCTCCGACCTCGATGCCATATATCGCTGCACATAATTCTGATCGATACCATAGTTTTGCAGGTTAATAAATATGCCATAGACCAGCACCACCCAAAATGTGGATTTTGTCAAGCTTGGTCCAAAACTTCCCAGGCTGAACTTATGATGTTCCATGGCGATATTGAACATTTGTCCGGGGCCTTCCGGCATGGAAAACAGAATATAAACCAGACAAATCAGTGCCCCTGAAATGAGGATAATTCCCTGAATAGCGTCGGTCCACACCACTGCCTGAATACCGCCGAGTAATGAATAAACCATGACTGCGAGACCTGTAACAACAATAATAATGGCAATGTTCCATCCAAACATGGCATTGAGCGGCAAAGCCAGCAAATAAAGAATGGTCCCCATACGCATGATCTGCGTGAGCAAATAACAGGCAGAAGCATAGATGCGGGCCCACGGTCCAAATCTGGTTTCCAGGTAGGTATATGCCGACGGGCTATTGGCCTTGCGGTATAGGGGCACAAAAAACTTCACTGCCATTAGTGAGGCCAGCGGAATAGAAAGACTGAAAACGAAGGCATTCCAATTGGATTGATAGGCATTACCAGGAAGGGCCAAAAAACTGATGCTGCTGACAAAAGTGGCAAAAATAGACATGGCCACAACCCAACTGGGAAAATTGCTGTTGCCCAGCGTAAAAGCTGAAGTGGATTTGTTTTTTTTATAGAAGGAGCTGCCATAAAGCGTAACACCCAACATATAGGCAAAAAATACAATCAGATCGACAATTTTCATAAATACAGATTTAATGGTAATTGATCAGTTGTTCCCTGTTGTCTGTTGTTTGTTTAATTGGACCTAGCTCAAAAATCCTTCATCTTCAATTAAAAAAATACCTCCATAGAGAAGGATCGAAAATATCGCAGACACCAGGTCATATATCAATTCAACCCCTCTCTACTATGAAGGCACATCATTATGCGTACAATCAGAAGATTGATCCCTCAATAATTCCTAAAAAACCAACTTTCCATTTAAAATTGATTCGGAACCGGAGATCATTAATAATACTTAAATGATTAAAATCGGGCTATTGTGTAATGAATTTTTAATCTATTGGAAGAAAAATGACGACCTTTTCCAACACAGCCATCCATAACTATTTTGACGATCGAATACTCAGTGAATGAAAAATGGCCGAAAAACCAGCCCCTTTCGGACTGCATGCATACAATCCACACCGCACCGATTTTTTCTCATTGTGTAAGTGTGTCATCCTTAGCTGGATCCACGGATCATTTCCTGGTCTTTTATAAAAAACCATAAAATCATCTCCTTCCCGGATTATTCTGTATGAAAGATCTGTCGCTGATTTGTCAATTTGCTGCGTGGACCAATCCGAATATCCATGATTGGTGACAACAACCCCCAGCATATTTCTTCCATCAGGTTCATATTCAATGGCTGTCTTTATCCAACATTCGGCGTCACCGCGAACCATCAAACCGGCTTGGTCATATTGATTTTTGAATCGGTAGCTCACCCTGGTTTCCATCTCAAAATCCCCATCCATTAGAGCATACAAAAAATGACCATTGTCGGCACTAAATCCATAGTGCGTTCTTTGCCAAAAATCAGTCTCCGGATCTGTATTTATTTGAAGAGCATTTCCCTCTTCCTGCCATTGAGATGGCGCGTGATGCCACGATAATCTGGCATTCAATCTGGAATTTTCGAATAATTCAATCATTGCTTTGCTGATTAAGCCATAAACCCTGCCTTGGGATTTAATGCTGATGAAATTAAAATCCACATTGCCTTCTTCAATTCCGGTCAGCGATCAAAATCATAAATACCTTTCCATCCAATCAAAGAATAGCCTTGGATAAAAATAATGGAAACATATACTTCACCAAAGATTTTGTACAAAAATCATAGTCTGAATCCATTCAATCTCAGTAATACAAGTGAAAAATCATCCAAACACCAGATATAATTTGTACCCAAAAACCGGTAATTCATGAATCCAGGTTTTAAAGATATATTAATCAATAAGTTACGCAATGGTCTGAACGTATATGGCACCTGCATCACCTCACCGGCGCCGATGTGGCCGGCAGTGGTGCAAAAAGCCGGACTCGATTTTGTCTTCATTGACACTGAACATATACCGTTGGGTAGAATGGAATTAACCCGGTTGTGCCAGGCATTTGCTGCCAGAAACATAGCGCCTATCGTGCGTATTCTTGACCCGGATCCATTCAAATCTTGTCAGGTGATTGACGCAGGCGCTAAAGGAGTGATCATGCCTTACCTGGAGTCTGTGGATCAAATCAGGGAATTGGTTGGCGCCACAAAGTTCCGGCCATTGAAAGGCGAAAGGCTTAGGAAAATCCTCTCCGGACAGGAGAAGATTGAAGATCCCTTGAAGTCCTATATTGAAAATTATAATCTGGGCAACATTTGCATTGCCAATATAGAAAGTGTTCCTGCCCTGGAGAAGCTGGATGATCTGCTCAATGTGTCTGGCCTCGACGCAGTTTTTATTGGCCCTCATGATCTGTCTATCAGCCTGAATTTGCCGGAGCAATATGATCACCCGGTTTTCGAAGATGCCGTCAAAACAATCATCGGCAGTTGCAGGGCAAAGAATTTGTCGGTAGGCATTCATTTTTCGCTGGAACCGGAAAGACAAATTCGTTGGATGAAAGAAGGCGTGAACATTGTGATCCATAGTTCGGACATGGCATTGTTCAGTCAGCGACTCAGTGAAGACCTCAAAAAAATCAAAAAGGCAGCAGGCGACGATCATGGCCACCAGGAGCAGGATACGCCAATTGTATAATGTTTAATTTTAATTGGATTAAAGCATTCTTCATGATCAAATTCATTAAATACTCCTTATCACTTCTATTCCTTTTCAACATCACCGTTTACAGCCAATCGATAGAAGATCAGGAGTTCAACCAGGATGTGACCATCATTCACAATGAAAAAGATGGCCTTCCGGCGATACAGGTAGAAAAGGTATTTTTACAACATGATCAGCCTCAGGCGATCACCGAAAAAGGTACCTACACCTGGAATGGGAAAAAGTGGGATATGGCCAAAAAAGATATTAAACCGGAAATGCCGGATCAACCAGGATCTCCACCAAACACTACCATGTTATCTGCCGTGCGCTATCAACAGGGATATGCAGTCGGCAGTGACGATGGCCTTTATTTTTATGACGGAAAAAAAAGTTGGAAACGAGCCCTTCCCGCAGATGACCAATATAGTTGGGCCTTAAAAAATGTTTCGGCACTGGTGGTCGATTCCAGAGGGCAATTGTGGTTCGGAGCGAGACAAGGAGTAGGTCATTTTGATGGCAAACATTGGAAACTTTTCACCGGTAAAGAAGGTTTGCCTTACAATCATTTTACCTGCGCGGCAGCAGGACCTGAGGGAATTGTATGGTTTGGGACCGAAAAAGGAGCGATTCGTGCTGAAAACGACTATTTTTATTACCGCTTCAGTCGCCGCTGGCTGCCGGATGATCACGTAAACGATATCGCTGTTGATAAAAATGGTACCGCCTGGATAGCCACAGATAAAGGAATCGGTGAAATAAAAGGGGTACCAATGACGCTGGAAGAAAAAGCGCACCATTTCATTCAACAAGTTGAAGCACGGCACAATCGCATGGGATTTATTTGCCAGAATCGGCTGACAAAGCAATTCGATGTGAATAGCTGGAAACCGGACATTTCCGATAACGATGGCATGTATACGGCCGATTATGGTGCAGCACAGGCTTTTCGCTATGCCATCACGCATGACCCTGAAGCAAAAGAATTAGCAGATCGCAGTTTCAAAGCCTGCAAATGGCTGGTGGACATCACCCCTGAATCAGGTTTGCCCGCCCGGGTAATTATACCTGTCGACTGGCCACAACCCGTCAATGAACAATATGGTCACGAATACAATCTTAGAAGACAGGAGATCGATCCCTTCTGGAAAGACATCTATCCGCGTTTTCCACTGAGCAAAGACGGGCACTTTCGCTGGAAATGCGACACCAGTTCCGATGAGTTGGCTGGGCACTATTTCTTCTACGCCATCTATTATGATCTGGTAGCCGAAACACCGGAAGAAAAGAATGCCGTTCGCCAGGTAGTGGCAGCGATCACCGATCACCTTATCCGGCATGGCTTTAAACTGGTAGATTACGATGGTAAACCAACACGCTGGGGAAATTTCAACCCGGAATATTTCAATTCTATTTGGGGTTGGGACCAAAGAGGATTGAATTCGATGATGATGTTGTCTTTTCTCAACGTCGCCAGTCATGTAACAGGTGATCCCAAATATGAAGAAACTGCACAAATGCTGCGGGAAAAGTATCACTATCACATCAATGCCATGCATCCCAAGGAATTCTTCCCGCCTGAAAACGTGGTGCCCTGGGACAATAATCTTTGTCTGATGAGCATGTATGGATTGATCAACTATGAAAAAGATCCCGAACTTTTATTGATGTACAGGATCTCTCTGGAAAATGCATGGCTGCAAATCAGTAAACAAAAAAATGCCTTTTGGGATGCGCTATATGGTGCTTTAGCAAACCGTTTCACACAATTGGTTGACCATGGCGTATTTGACAGCCCGGATATCTTTCCGGAAAATAAGCTGTTCGCGCCCCAGGCAGTGAAACGTTATTATAAAAGCAGTTTGCCCGATGGACATATCCTGGAAACACTGCAGCGCATACCAATGGATCTGATAGGATACTCGATGGATAATACGCATCGTTTGGATATTGTCCAGGATCCAACTCCGGGACAGGAACCTGGTGTAGGTTGGCGCACAGACGGTTACGCATTACCTATTGACGAACGAGGGCATGTAAGGCTTGACCGGGATGGTTTTGTATTGAATATGTCTGAAGGCAACGGCTATGCAGAACATGAAGGGACATTTTACCTGTTGCCGTATTACCTGGCACGATACAGCAATTTGATTAAATAATGAGGACTTACTATTAAAATTATATGTATACATTCTGGAATTTAATCTTATTCACCAAAACATAAATTCAATGATCATGAAAAGAAATTCGATATTTTTTATTGGCCTGATGGCATTTTTCGTATTGTGTTCCTGCAACAATGAGCCGCAATGGAAATCGCTGTTCAATGGGAAAGACCTCACCGGCTGGACACCAAGGGGCAAAGCTACCTGGACAGTAAAAGACGGTGTATTGATCGGCCAGGGCGGAAATGGCCACATTTATGCCGACCCTGTTTGTACGGACCTGGAAGTAAAGGGCGTATTCCGCATCAGTGACCAGGGAGGCGGAAGTAATAGTGGCCTTTATTTTCGGGCAAATCCCGATGAAAATAATCCCGAAGGTTTCCCGCGCGGTTATGAGGCCCAGATATGTAATAATCAGGATGCTTACACCGGTTGGCTCTGGAAACCCGGTACACCCACAGGAAAGGCAACAGCCTTGTTGACTAAAGATGACGAGTGGTTTCCCATGCGCGTATGGGCGGTAGGCGATTCCATTAAAATATGGGTCAAGGGCCAACTTGTCATGAAGTATGCCGATGACGAATACAAAAAAGGTCATTTCGCGATTCAATGCCACAATGCCGGCATGACCATCGAAGCAAAAGATCTGTATTATCTCGATTTGAGCAAAAGGGAATAATCAACTGGTAAAATCATAACAATTGATAACCAAACAACCTTCATTTTTTCTTTTCAATTTATTATATGAGGGCCATTTTCTTATAATCGGTGAATGGTATCCGGGAAGTTCTTTTTTAAAAAACTAAGATGCCATGGACAATAAATTGAAACATCCGGGCTGGCGCTGGACTACTATACTATTGGTAGGATTGGCACTATCCATCGGCTGGGGAATTCGGGGAAATTTTGGTGCCGAATACGGCGCAGCCATCGCCGGCTGTCTGGCAGCTATCGCCGTGGCGCTTCTCTCGGGCCGGGCCGACTGGCGACAGCGCGTGTTGTATTTTGCTTTTTTCGGGGCATTGGGATGGGGATTTGGCGGGTCTATTTCCTACATGCAGGTGGTTTCCTACGCAGAAAGCGGACACGCAATTTCTCAGTTATACGGTTATTTTTGCCTGTTTTATATCGGTTTCCTGTGGGCAGCATTAGGCGGTGCGGGCACCGCTTTTGCTGCAGTGGCAGAAAGAGAACGGATCACCAAACTATTCATACCCATTATTTATGTATTTGGGGCCTGGTTTCTGCTTGACCTGATCGAAGATCCCATTGCTAATCTCATCAATTCCGGCGTTGATTTCGACAGCACCTGGTCCAGACATGAAAATCCGCTGTACTGGTTCGATGCCGATTATCTTCCTGCATTCTTCGCATTGCTGGGTGCCGGCATCTATGATCTGGTTAACCGCAGAGAAAAAAATATTGCCTTTTTACCAGCATTTATAGCCGGTGGCGCTTTATCTGGATGGTTCATTCAATGGCTTCTCCGGTTGGCGGGCTGGGAAAAACCATTGGCCTCTTTGCTTACTTATCCGTTGGGCGATCCCAACTATATCGATCCGGCCACAGATCAACTGGCATTTGATCCGAACAACTTCCTGAACAACTGGCCGCAGTGGTTTGGCGATTATCCGCAACACGTCGGCTGGTTCATCGGATTGATCATGGGAATTACGCTGTATTTTGTCTTTTTCGGCAAGTTCCGGAATGGTGCTTCGCTGATCGTGTACATGGCTGGTGGCTGGATCATTGTTTTTCTCGCTTTGCCGGTATTGGGCAGCTTGTTCTTTCTGCAATATGGCGGCATCCACATGACACCACCACGATCGGATGACTGGGCCGGAATCACCGGTGTCTTTATTGGAATGATCCTCTGGATGCGACGCAATAAATTAATGCCTGTGGCAATGGCATCGGTCGTTTCCGGTGCTATTGGCGGACTGGGCATTTCCGGTATGATATGGTTCAAGGAATTGCTAATGGCACCGGGTAATCCGCGAATACTGGAAGGGAAAGGCATTTTACCCGGAAGCGAGCGTTTTGTGGAGATCACTTCGATGTGGGCCAATTGGCAACAACAGAACTGGCATAGTTTTTTTGAACAAACTTACGGCTTTGTCAACGGCATTGCCATTGCCGTAGCGCTGGGCTTACTGGCTACCCGGCTGCCGGTCAAATCTGAAGATCTGGCTCATGCCAAAAGAAGATGGACACTGGGCGTGGCTGCCTTCGTAGCGCTCATTGGCGTCCCTTATGTGAACCTGATCAAAAACGTGCGCGACTGGAGTAATTATCTGAATCCGGAAGTCTGGAACCGTGTCATTGAGCATGTTGACCGCACCAAAGAAACTGTCCCGGCTTTATGGGATTTTCCGTTAATTGGCAGGTTGCCAGGCATGGATTTCATTCAGTTCACTCCCTGGTGGTGGTATACCCTGACCTGGATTTTATTGGCTGTTGCAGCCATTATTTTACTCAGTCGACATTTGCGACAACCGCTGAGCATGGTGCCTAAAAGCTGGCTGGGCAAAGGGCAAATAGTTTTTCTGATACTGCTGTGGGTGATGGTTACCGGCAATTTCGAGCGGGCTTTAGTCAACTGGCATCCGCAACGCTTGCTGACAGAATGGATCATCACGGTAAATGCCATCATCGCCACTATTATGGTTTTGGTGGTACCTGCCGAAGTTGAAAAGGATATAAACATTCAGACCGTTGAATCTTTCCATTCATTGTACAAACGGGTCTGGCGATGGACAATCATGGCCATATTGGCCTCCAGCCTATTTTTCCTGGTAACCAACCGGTGGATCTATCACTATCCGGAATACAATAAGCTGAATTTAAAACAATATCATACCCGCTTTGGTCCTCAGGCAAGTTGGCGGGCGGAACCCAATCTGAAAAATCACAAACACCAATGATACAGTATTGAATATAGGTTCATCATGAACGACACGGAAATGGAGATATCATTTTGGGGTTTTTGTTTATGATCAATCTTACTTTCTGTAATGAAATAAACTCCATGGGAACTAGAAAACAATCCAATTAATCGATGATCGTCCTTGTCCAACTCATTC
The DNA here is from genome assembly GCA_963711495.1 of uncultured Cytophagales bacterium. Lineage (GTDB taxonomy): Bacteria > Bacteroidota > Bacteroidia > Cytophagales > Cyclobacteriaceae > CAVQEK01. Next base: position 1,218,012 of record CAVQEK010000004.1, on the reverse strand, counting down.
CATTTGGATTACTTAATTTTATTAGGGTGAAAATCATTTCAATCAAATTCAATAAAATAACGAAATTTAGATTGATCATATCTTTCCAATTATCTATATTAATAGGTTATTTTTTCATCTTATTAATATTTCGGTTTTTACGTTTTATCTATAATTTTTTAAACCATGAAATTAGAAGATATATTAGATCACCTCAATTCCTTTGAGAAAAACTCTTTTTTGAAAATAGTAGATAACATAATTGCTAATAATCCAAAAAATATCAAAGAAATTGACAAAATCCTTAGTGATAAAAGTAAAGATTTAAAAAATATTGACAATCTGAATGTCACTAAAGTTTTCAATTTAGTTGAAGCTGAATTCATTGACTACATCAAAGAAGAATTTGTAAACGCCACATCCCAATTGGACATCTTAACAGATATCATCATAAGGGATGGAAATTCCATTATGAAACAAGATTGGTTTGCCTACCTTTATGACATAGAATTGAAAAAGATTGATAAAAAACTTAAGGAATTCAAGCTATACATTGAAGATGAAAATGGTGAGATTGAGGAATTAAGGAAAAGAGATTATAGCATTTATAAATCCTGCGTATTTACAGCTTATAATAATGACCTTGAATCAAATCAAGACCAAAAAATCACAAATGATGAACAATATATTCTTGAAACTCTTTCAAAAGAACTCGAATTGTCTCAGGAGGAAATGAAGTTGATAAATTATTTGATTATTCCGATACAAAAACAACCTATTGATGAAATTATAAATGATCTAAAAAATCTTGGGGTCATTTTTTATTCAAAAAAATATAATACAGTCTACATAGCTAATGAGGTGGTACGATTACTGAGAAAAGTTCGAGGTAAAGAGGTAGCAGATAAATTTTTTCGCAGAACACTTCGTATGATCAGAGAACCACAAATTAATCTTATTTGTAAAAAACATAATATCAATTGGAAAAATGACCTTAACACAAAAATTAGGTCAATAATAGAAGAGGGCATATCTTTCTCAGGTGTACTAAATAATGACATATTTAAAGAAGGGGTGAAAGTTTCCGAAAAGAAAAAGTTTATTAATGAGTTATGTGACAAACATTTAAAGATTTCACCCTCACTGAAAGGAGTAACTTTGGATGAGAAAATCGATAATCTCATGCGATATTTTGAAGCCATTGAAAAAGATGAAAAAGTCGGAATTTCTATTGACGGATACGAAAAATTACTTATCGATTTGGGAAAGTCCTTACCAAAATTAAATGTCCAAGCAAAGGTGGAATTTGAATTACAAGAGGAAAACGTTCTTAAAAGCAGTTATCTTTTGGATTTTAACATTAAGCCGCGTGATATCCTCGAAGTATTATCCGAACAGGATTTAGAAAATTTTTGTAAAGAGAAAAATATTAAAACAAGAGGAGAAATCATCAACAATATCCTCGAAACATATAAAGATTCCGAAAATCTTTTTATAGAGAATTATACTTATTTTGGCTATCGAGATTTGGCTAAATTAAAAGAAAATGGAATTAATATTAAAGAAGCTGACCTAGGCATCAAATATGAGGATTTAACAAAGAATGTTTTCTCTAAACTGGGTTTCAGTGTTGATGAAAAATTGAGGAAAGAAATAAATACCAAAAAAGATAAAATTGATATTTTGTTAAATCTTGGGAACAAGGAGTTAATTCTAATTGAATGTAAAACCATTAAAGAAAGTGGGTACAATAAATTCAGTTCCGTATCCAGGCAAATAAAAGCTTATATCGATTTAGTTAAGAAAAATGACTATAAAATCATCAAATCTTTATTAATCGCACCTGAATTTAGTGATGATTTTGTAAATGAATGCGGTTTGGATTATGAATTAAACCTTTCATTGATTACATCAAATGCACTGCTAAAGATTTTAGAGGCTTTTAGAAATTCAAAGCATAAAAAATTTCCATATACTTTATTAATGCGTGATGTCTTGATACAGGACGAAAGAATCGCAAAGGCAATAGAAAAATGAGGGTTAGTCCTTTTAAAGTCAATAGTCCCTGAAATACAGGGACTATTGATCTTATTCATTTCAACATTTCATTTTCCCGATCAGAAATTCTTCTGAATGTTCACCACATTCGATTCTGCTTCTGCAGCGTTTGGCGAACTGATCAGGAAAGCCTGGGCTTTATAAATGCCCGGCGCCGGTTTTATCTCCTCACTGGGTTTATCGGGAACATTCCGGTCACCTTTTTGCCAGGGCAATGTTTCCAATGTGGGCTTCTTTGTCAGGTCGAAGACTGCCCGGAAATTGCCCTGAGTTCCAGTAGCCACTTCCATCACCCACTGCCGGCTGTCAGGTGCGGTCAGGTAGACGGTCACTTTTTCATTGGCCTGTGCCGGGGCTATAGCACCGACAACACCAAGGAATGGGTGGTCGGGTTTATATTCCTTGTCCTCGGCGAGTTCGATATTCGAATGGCGTTTCGGCCTGACATTAGCCAAAATCCCCCCGATATGGAACATACGTGATCCTACCAGTTCTCCTTCAGTCATTTCGCTTTTATATTCCCTTGGAATGAATCCAATAACACGCACTGCTGCTTGTCGTTTCGTGCGAATATCCTGGCTATCCGGTTTTTTACCGGCACTTTCATAAATGGCATAGTCGAATCTTGGAATAACGACCATTTCCAGGCTGCGTTCTTCCAGTTTGTCCATCATCAGCCATTGGTTCGGGAATTGTACCACATAACCAAAGGGCACATTTTGCAAAGTAACATAAACCAGCGATTTCTCTTCCCTCGGGTTTCGAACCGCTACCTTGATGATCTGTGGTTCCGGAATGGAAGCCGGAGCTGTGAAGTCAAATACATTTTCCTGTGCCCAGTTATTGCCGCCGGTGATCTCTCCCAATTGCTGACCGGCAAATACACGAAGACAGGTGTGCTGCCCCACGACAGGAACCCAATTTGTTTCCACATCCTGGAAGTTGTTTTTATTGATTTGAGCAACAGTCACAGTACTTAGCGGGGTCCAGTTGCCGTTATCGCCAACGCCCGGAGGAGTTACGGAATAAAAAGTAACTTTTACATTGGTGGCATCTACGGTACCTTGGTTGTGTACTCGCGCAGTAAATTTATTGATCGCCCCCGGTTGAGGTTTATCGCCATTTCCTGTAGGTCGTCCTTGTGAATCGTTTGGATTGTCGAAAGTGCCAAAAGGTGGCCGGTCAATCCAGATATCCGGGGTTTCATAATTACCATTCCAGGGTTCAATGCTTAAGTCAAAAGCACCGTTGGGATCATCCGCAATTCCCTGTGCCCAGGCTACTCGTACCCGGCAAACCAATGGGCGAGACACCACTCCGTCATTGAGCACGGTGATGGTAAGATCACGGGCCGGATCAACAGCCGTATCTCCCTGTTTCAATACCACAGGATCATGAAGCAGGGTGATGAACCGTGTTTGCTGGTTGTTGTTCATGGTATCCATCAACACTTTGGTCACCACTGCACCGCCTTGGTTGGGTGCGGTGCCAATGGGAATATTGTCATCAAAAACCTGTGTGGTCGTACCAGGGCGCTGGCGCACTTCGATATAATAATAAAGGCCATCTGCTACTTTAATGCGAACCAGATGACAACGTCCGACCACTGTATTCTTGGTCAACCCATGGGCGACGACGTCAATATCCTGACTAAACGCATTGCGGTCCCACTGCAAATCAACAATATTCGATCCACTGAAATAACCGAGTTTATCCATGTGATATCCGGAAAACAGTGGGTGGCTATCATGATCACCCATCATCTCAAATTTCTGGGCAGTGGCATCTGCAGGATCAACCAAATCACTCGAATAAACATCCTCTCCTAAGGTAGCGGTTCCAATGGTGCCCATCTGGAACGATGGCGCTGAAACCAGGTTATGCCCTGTTTCATGGGCAAATCGACCCCAATTGGCCGATTCCTGGATTGCCAGCAAGTTGACCTGATGATTGGCAGAAATATTAATATTGGTACTGCTGGCCGCATCGGTATAATTGAAGTTTTGCTGTGACCAGCCTCCCCAAGCCCGAATAAACTGTCCATTGAGGAAAAGTACCACCGCCATCATACCGTAATTATCCATATTCTTACCGTCGTCAACTGCTGCCTGAGCGGCTTCTGCCATCAGTTGCGGAAGCACGGATTGTTTAATATTGTTAATACTGGCATCCAGGTAGTAGGCTTTGTTTTTTAAAAGGGAGTTCCATCCCGTAGTTACGTCTATCTGAACATCTAATGTGCCAAAACTTGCCTGATCATAAAAGGTATGAACACTGGACCATTTATTCACCACATCATTGCGGGCATTGGTCGGATTGGTAGGCACAACATCGGATGGGTTAACCAGTGACACCAGCACTTTCATTGTACCTGTCGACGGCAGATCGCCTTGCTGGAGATTTTCACCTCCTTCAAAATAAGCCGGCGGTCCATCTTCCCCGCTTCCGGGCAAGGGATAAGGCCTGGCTTTAAAATCATTCGGGCTGTTCCCGGTGTTTCCTCCGGTCTCTACGGTGATCGGACCATCGTGTGCATCGAGACTCGCAATTACTTTCAGGGCCGAAGTACTCGCGCGGATCACACGTGCCGGCTGACCGCCTGCTGAAACGGTATTACCATCCAATGTAGCTGCGAAACCACTGCCAATAATATCGATCACACTACCCGGATAGGTATGAAACGGATCAACCTGGGTGATGTGTGGCCCAACAGGTATCGGGGGTTTGTGCTTGAACAGGTCTGCAAGCCATTTAAAGAAATTTTTTATGGCTTTAATAATGGAGGTAAAAATGTTTGCGATGAAAAGTGTCATAATTTTGGTAGTTGGTTTAGTAAGTTGAGATCAGTATTTCCAGAAATGCTATTTGAAAACAAGTGTTTTGATCTACACTTGCAAAGGTGTTCTAATAAATTTAGTGAATAAGCCATAGAAAGTCATGAGATTCAAAGAGTTTATTTTTTTAATATAACGGGCTATTTACCAAGAAAACCAGCGTCACCGGCCGGGGCCGGATTACCAGGAAATGAGATGTTTATTTTTTTATGTCCAGATTTTTCGAGACGATATTGTTTGATTGTCGTTCTACACATGCGCAAAGCGATCTACTTATACATAGATGAAAAAAATGGTATGATGTAACCCCTGGCTATTTCATTAATTTTATGCATAAATCCGGCTTACCGGAAAACGAATTAGCGTAAAAATATGTTAAGGGCATTTCAAACAATTATTGATGTACACAAATATACCGCCATCTTAAAACAGCAAACAGGTTCAATTTATGGATCTTAATGAAATTTTAGTATACAAGGCATCTATGTTCTGAACTTATCAGAATTAATTTCCATAATCAGAAATTAAAAAGCCAAATCATCTTTTACGGGTAATTTCAGGCAACTATATTCCATTATGAAAAATCGAAATCCCATTAAAACACTCCTGGCACTTTTGGTTATTTATACATCCTGTTCGTCACCCAATTTAACCGTTCAAACAGCACCAATCGATGCTTCGTTATCTACGGTGGATGGTGCTGAAGTGCTGATTGGTCCCTCGGTCCTGATGGTAAAACATCGATTCATTTGGGGAGGAAGTGTAATTGAGGGTGAAGATGGCAAGTATCATATGTTTTTTTCCACCTGGCAGTGCGGTCCCGATAGCTTGACTTTTAGTGACACCTGGTTATTGCACTCTGAGATCGGTTATGCTGTTTCCGATTTTCCGGACAGAGACTTTAAATTTCAGAAAATAGTACTGAGGGGCCGAAAGTATGATGGAGATTCCACTGCCTGGGATGCTCAAACGGTACACAATCCACATATTAAGCATTTTGATCAACGGTATTATCTGTATTATGTCGGTTCTCATGATCCTGGCAAACAACCTGTTGGATCGCCTGGTGAAACACTTTCCAAAAGAAACAGGATTCAACAAGAGCAAAAGATCGGTGTTATCGTATTTGATCATTTGGACGATCTATTGAATGGTTACTTTCACAGACCCGATCATCCATTGCTGGCGCCCAGGACCAGGGTCAAAAAAGATAACATCATCCAGCCATCACCACCAGGTACCAAACCCGGTCCGGACAATATTATTGTAGTGAACCCGTCGGTAGTATTCAGGCCTTCTGATCAAAAGTATTTGTTGTATTTCAAAGGAAATATTTACGACCCCTCCTGGCGCGGCATCCACGGAGTGGCTATATCCGGCAAACCCGATGGCCCGTTCGAAACACTCGATACAACCGTTTTTGACATTCGAATGCCAGATGGCAAGATTGCGAGTGCAGAGGATCCTTTTGTGTGGTATGCTCCAAAATATCACGGTTTTTATGCCGTGGTCAAGGACTTCTCCGGAACAATCACAAAGGACGGACCAGGATTGGCTTTGTTGCAATCGGAAAACGGGACCATTTGGTCTCAGGCAAAAACGCCGGAATTCCTGAAAAAAGAATTGTTGCTCAAAGACGGTTCAACCATCCAAGTCGATCGATTGGAAAGACCTCAGTTACTGGTGAATGAAGCAGGAATACCTGAAGTGCTATATGCAGCATGTTCTATTGAGTCGGTTGCCGGAAAAATTACAGGTGGCACATTCAATGTGCAAATTCCATTACAAATTACTGACTAATAAACAAATTGTTCCGGGGCAAAAGCATTTAAGAATTTCAGCCTGCAAAAAACAATCTTTTACATAGAACATACCCCTTCACCCCTTTCAAAAGGGGAATAGAGGTGTTTTTTGCAGGCTAAAATTCCTGGGATATCGTAAATCTATTTTAAATGCGCTTATCCTGCAAATCGTTCCTCATTTCATAAACATTTTAAAACAAACCCGTAATATTCCAATTGCTCCAATTAATGATGGAACAAGGCTTCCGGTGGGATCTCCTGTTTTTCAAACCCCGGACCTTTCCAACTCACCTGTAAAGCACTGGTACCGCCTTCCTGGAAATATTGCACTTTTACCGGATAAAATCCTTTTTTTAAGGCGATGGGTTTACTACGTTCGATCAATGCGTGCAGCCCGTCATTATCGATGAGTACATCTTCAGCCAGGTACATTTTTGAGCCATCATTTGATTTGAGGTAGAATGTGTACAATCCGTCTTCAGGAATTTTAATAAAACCACCATAATTAAATCCAAAGTAGACGTCTTTTTCCCGGGGAGCCATCGTGAAATTTGGAACCACGCCTGTTTTAACCGGTTGCAATGGTTCAAAATCCTTTACCACCCGAAATGCCCCCGTAAAATATTGATATGAAAGTCCGGGTGTAACCTTTCCGGGATTTACCGATTGCCCGAGATTGGTCTTTTTAAAAATTGCCGTCGCCGGCAAGCTCACCCGGTCTCCAACAAATGCCCGCATTTTCACCGTCGTTGTTTGATTGATTTTAAAAGGTTCGTCATACAAACGAGCATTTCTATCGGGCTCAGCGCCATCCAGTGTATAATAAATTTGTGCTCTTTCCGTATCGCAGGTCATGGAAACGGTGGTTTCCTTTAAAAATAGTTTTTCCGGTGTAGTAACATAGGGTGGTGTAACCACTGGTTCCTCATCGTATATATGAGGCATCGGGCTGTCAACGGCCCAGGATTTATTGGGTTCAGGACCCATTTCCAGCACCAGCGTTCCTCCTTTTACCAATTCAGCATGCGTAAACCAAAACCGGTTCAATGGTTTTCCATTCAGGGTAGCAGATTGTAAATAGCGATTCTTCACTGAACTATGTTTCGCTTCTATCACAAAAGTTTTACCCGGATAATACCGATCGTCCAACTGAATGGTGATCTTTTCAAACATCGGTCCGGACAATTCGTAGACCGGTTCAACAGCACAACCTCCGTCCATTTCAAACAGGCCCATGGCACTCATCACAAACCAGGAGCCCATCTGTCCCTGATCCTCGTCACCGGGATATCCATCCAATGGTCCGGTGCCATAATAGTTGTCCAGGATCTCCCTTACCCAATATTGGGTCAGCCAGGGTTTTCCGGAATAATTAAAGAGCCATGCTGCCTGCATATTGGGCTGATTGCTGTGATTGACATAGGCGCTGGCAAAGTTTGGCCGTGAATTTTCAAAACCTTTTTCCAGCCGGGTATTGAATTCATCACGTCCCATGAGATCGATTAAACCCGGTACATCCTGCGGCACAAACCACGAATATTGCCAGGCATTGCCTTCCACATAATCTTTGCCGCCAAAACTGTCTTCTTTTCCAATGGCTTTCACCACCGCTTCAAAATCCTGCTCCCATGGTCCGCCGGTATACTTCGGCCGCACATAGCCGGTAGTATGGTCAAACACATTTCGATAAAACCGGGACCTTTGCATAAAATATTGATAGTCATCAGATTTTCCCAGGGCTTTGGCCATTTGCGCTACGCACCAGTCATCGTATGCGTATTCTAGCGTATTGGAAACCGGACCCTCATCAGCAGGCACGAACCCTTTGCTCATATATGAAACCAGGTTACGGTTCCCGACGTATCCACCGCACTCATGGGCCTGCGGTGGTTTCATCTGTACTTCCTTCATGGCACGATAGGCTTTTTCAGCATCGTAGTTACGTATCCCTTTCTGGTAAGCATTGACCATCAGGGGAATTTCGTGGGAAGCCACCATGATGCTGGAGTACTCAATCCCGCCGGGGCCTTTTGACAGCCAGCCGCCTTTATCATAGATCTCCAATTGTGACTGCACCCATTGGTTGGCCAAATCGGGATTTACCAATGACCAGAGTTGATTCAGGTACCAGAAGGTATTCCAGAAAGCATCGCACCCAAAGACCGGAGACTTTGGATCGGGCAATTGCTGCACTTTTTCACACATATCCACATATTTGCCATTGACGTCACTGAATATGGTGCGTGCACTGTAGGCGCGATATAAATTGGTATAGAATTTCTTTTTGTCAATCTCCGTGCCGCCTTCCACTTTAATTTTACACAACAGATCATTCCAGGTTTGTTCGGCTTGGGCATGTACGGCGTTAAAATCCCATCCGAACCGGTCCATCTCCTGCTCCATATTTAACCGGGCCTGTTCGATACTGACATAAGAAATGCCCGTTTTCATCAGGACTACCTGATCATCATTCATCGGAAAATCCAGATACACTCCGATGTCCATGTTACTATCCACCTGAATATGTTCTATGTCATGATCGATTGAATCTCCTTTCCAGCCATGCATGGCTTTGAATGGCCTGTTGAATCGCGCCACAAAATGGAGTGTATAATCATTCCAGCCCGCGGTCCGGTGTACATAACCGGCAATTTCACTATCTGAGACTTTTTTAATGGAAGCACTAATGATCTCAGGCTGCGCTTCTTCTGGAACCTGCAGGTCAAATAGCACATGGGCGCTATCGGTTTTTGGGAAGGTGTATCGCTGAAAACCACCTCGGGTAGTCGAAGTTAATTCTGCCCTGATCCCGTAATCATCTAAAGTGACGGCATAATAACCGGGAGAAGCCAGCTCATTTTGATGACTGTACCTCGATCGATAACCGGAATCCGGGTCGTCTTTGGTCCCCGGTTTGATCATAATCTTTCCATTGATGGGCATGGTTAAAAAACTGCCCATCATCCAGGAATGCACGTGACCAAACCCGCTAATGCTGGGAATATCATATTCATAACCGGCGTCCATCGCCCAGTCGTCGGTATTGTCCGGGCTGAGTTTGACCATGCCAAAAGGCATACAGGGACCGGGAAAAAGCATCCATCTTGAACTGGAAGTGCCCAAAAACGGATCAACATAATCGACAGGCCGTTTCCCGGTTTCCCAATTACAGCCCAGTGAAAAGATGACCGGCAGTAAAAAAATGAATTGCCGGATGGCATGCTTGGATGAGTTTATAATATTTTCTGGTATTGTCATTTTCTTGGGTTTGATAAACGTGTTTTTATATTCTATTTAATCCAAATTCTGGACCTGGGACCTAACTTTATATTCATTCCATGATCATCCGATTGTATGGTTTCATTGGTCAGTACATTATGATAAATTCTGTTTGCCGGGGGAATAAGACGCACTGCAGCTTCCTGCCTATTATAGTTGTGCACCATAAAACTGCTATTGCCAAGTGGTTGAAGCACTACCCGAGTGGGGGAATCGAGTTGCCAGCTTAACGGCGCTAAAAATGGTTCCCGTAACACATTGGCCCAAATCCTGGGTATCTCCAAAATCCCCAACGGTTTTGGCGCAAGCAATACTTCACCAACGGCATCAAAATCACGCTGTGAAAAAGTGTGTGTATTTAACACGTAGATTTGCCCGCTCTGGCTTTTGGTTAAAAAAGGAATTTTTTCGCCATCAACCAGGGCAGTCAGTAGCACGGAAGCAGTATTGACCCGGAATTTTGCCTCCATGTCCAGTGGCAATTGCATTGTTACCATTTCCCCATCGACAAGCAATTGATTAGAAGATACAGGCTTTGATACAATGGGCGCAACGAGACCGGTCTTGTCCATCAACTTTTCAACACCCTTAACTTTCGTCAAAAATCCGGATGTCATAATAATCCTGGCCCCCTGATTCAGCGATCGATTTATTTTAGTGATAATGGCTGTATCAGCCGCGGATTGTGCCGGAAGGAAAATCACTTTAGCATTGTCTGGATATTGAGAAACCGGCACCAATGGAATTCCAAGCATTCCTATAAAATCCATAATGTACAGATCACCTCCCGCATCACTGTTGGGTGGTTTGTAACCGGCCACCCCGACGACGGGATCAGCGGCTACTGCCTTGGCCAGTTTTACCAGGTTATTAAATTCCAGCCGCAGTAAATGATGTCCCGGGTGGTCTTCGGCGAAACTTCCATAGTTGAATAATACCAATTCTTTTACCCCCGCTAAAACGGACTGATATGCCTGTTCAATGAAATCCGTGGCATCACAATCGCCGTGGTCAAACCAGGCCCCGCCTATCTTTGAGCCTGCTATCGTAGCCAGCCACCGATAGTTAACAAAACCTTCGTAAGGTTGCACAAAACCAAAACGCTGGGTGTACTGACCCCTGGTTTCCGTGCCCACCCACACCTGATCAAAAAGTGCAGGTTCCCGGGCAACATCATAGCCAAAAAGATGGAAACGGTCATACCACTGCGGGTATTTGATGATCATTTGAATATTGGGATTGCGCTTTTTTGCCGGATCTATAAACACTGTTTTGCTAAGCCCTGTCAGCAGGTCCCGGCGATATTGCGACCAGCTTCTGTTTCCCCTTGCTGTTTTAGATTCCCGGCTAGTGTCACCAGTGCACAAAAAATCATCGATGATGAAAGTATCGAAAATTGGAGCCGTCCGTTCAATAACCTGGCGCAGATCGTGCTGGGTTTTTTCATTCTGCCAGTTGAACCAACCGAGTTTTCCTTCCTGAGGCACACCAAAATCACCACCAGGGACTGTGGCAATCCCACCCACTACATCAAAACCATTTTCCTGATAAAATTCCCTGGCTGAAATTAACTTTTCATCAGGCACCGCCAATCCGGAACGGTACACTTCCAGATAAACTTTGGTAATGCCATTGGCCTTCAACATAGAGACCGATTCCCGCCTGCCTGCTTCGGTCGATAACAATCCATCCAAAGTGTGTGCTGTAAGGTACACACTTAATCGAAGATCATCTTTACTTCGAATCGCCAGCGTGTAAAGATCATCTTTCTCCCTGACCTGCCGGGTACAGCAAGTGGATAACAAAATGGCAATCAAACCTACTATTGGTTTTTTCATCCAGCCTGAATGCATAATTAAAACCCTTTATATATTTTGAAAAATCCAGTCCAACGACAATTCTTTCTGGTGGATATCTCCCCTCAATCAAATACAATTCATCGTACCCTAAAAACCCGATGACCCGAATAAACATGCCCGAACATATCCGTTGTTCGTACGGTTAGCAGATGTGTGCCTTTTGTCAAAGTTGTGGGTAAATCACAATTCCATATATGGGTAGAAACACCGGGAACATCCATTTCCCATCCAAATATTTCATCCAAGGGTTGACCACCCACCTTAGCCTCAAGATATGGATTATACACTTGCATTTGCACACACGAAGGATCAGCTCCCGGAGTTAGGTTCATGGCAATCCATGCTCCTTTTTTATCGAATCGCATCTCAACAGCCGATCTTTCCGATCCGCTAAAAATATTGGCGATCACCTTGGTGGTGTCTAGAACCGCCTGATCTATATCATCAGGCAAGAAAATATTCATTTGGTAATCTGCCGGTTTTCTTGCCGCTTTATACCGGATGTCATATTGGTTGCCGTCAAAAGTGATAATCGCATATCCGTTGGGACTGCCATCATTCATCGTGGCGTGAGGAATTCCTAATTCATCTTTTATGCCGCACCACCAGCTTCCACATACAGTGCCATCAATGAAAAGATGATGTGGTTTGGGACCTTTCCAGCCCATTTTATCATCGACAAATACATGGGCCATCTCATGGGTATGTCCGGCAATGGAAAAAGTAAACGGACGCTTTTCGAGCATGGAAAACATTTCTTCACGGTTATCACAAGCGATTATGGGCACATGCATCATCAACACCACCAATTTGTTTTCGGGTACACAGGAGAGGTAATTTCGAACAAAGTCCAGTTGTGCCTGGGTAAAATGAGGTTTATAATGACCGTCGTTAAAATAAATGTCATTTAAGACTATGAAGGCCACCTGGCCATATTCATAAGCATAGGTGCTCGGTCCAAAGTATCGCTCGAACGTATCATCGGCAAACTGATTATCTGTAGCTCCCCGGTTAAAATCATGGTTGCCAAACACATTATACCATGGGATACCGATCTGGGCAATACTGCCACTGATCTCCGCGAATAATTCCGGATCGTCTGCTACGATATCGCCCAATGAAACGCCAAAAATGGCATCAGTGCCAATACATTCGTCCACCACATCGTGAGAAATATAATTCACTTCCTTCAAACCCCTGGCCTGAGTATCGCCAAAAAAGAGCGCGCTGAATCTGTTGTTTTCCGGATGTCGATATAATGGAAAATCAATTGATTCCGGCAGTGGTCCCGTTGCTGCAACTCCTGGAACTTTCAAAGGAGGCGAGCCTTTCGGTTTGTACAGATAATAATGCTGTGGAATCTCATTGTGATTGATGGGCACCTGGTAATCTGCCGGCTTGATCACAAAAAAATCGGCATTTTCGATCACCGGAAGTTTCCATCTCCCCTGTTCATCAGTCTGCGCGACATCCCGTCCGTTGGAAACACATACATTGGCTAATGACTGTTCGTTCTGGTCAAAGACACCATTTTTGTTTTGGTCCAGAAAAACCACACCTTTGGCCAGCTTCTGCGCCATTACCCATTGCCCGCACAATAAAATAACTAAAAAACCAGTAAATATCTTCTTTAACATATGATCAGCTCTATTAACAATTATATAAATTTTACTTCCGAATCAGCCAGAGTTCCGCCACTTGCGATCCGCGTTCCCCTTCACCACAAGTCCAGGAGAAGGTGACTTTACCATCGGTCAATGCTTCTTTTGGAACTGCAAACTCATAAATTGGCTGAGTGCCGGTTTGTATGAAATCATGCACCAGTATACCGTCGGCCACCAGTTTCATCTTCGAACGAAATCGCCCCGTATAAGCGACACGAAGCAAGTAATCAGCATCCGGATCGAGATTATTATATTGAATCTCCAGCGGTTGATCGTAAAGCGTTGTGACCTGATTGGCCCATGCCAGCGGCGTGGCCTGCCCTTCAAATCCTTTGGCGGTTACTTCGTGGACCCACTCCCGGCCCTTCAGCCCTATGCCAAAGCTCACGCGTGGAGATAGCAGACTCCCCGGGTCTTCCTCCCAGGTTTTATTAGAAATGACATGCTGCCAACTGTCCGGTGAACCGAAATTAGTATAGTATCCCCCCGGTCCGGGATCTGTCCGGTGCAACATGTTATCAATGGCCGTGATCTTTTGGGGTTCTCCGGAAATCTTTTCTATTTGTTTGAGTTGATCCAGCATCCACATGGAATCGTTCAGGGGAATGTCAATATTATCAATAAAATTACCCCGACCGGCTTCAGCGCCATGTTTTTCCACCGTGAGTTGTGCCCCGATACTTCTGTACAGCGAATCGGCCAATGCCAGGCATCGCTGTTTATAATTTTGTTTCACCGGTTTTTCCCATGCCAGGGCCAAAATTGCCCTTGCATCTTTGATAGCATTGATACTACCGTTTTCACTTGCACCTTGAAGGGCATCTTTGGCCTCCTGCTCCAATTCCGCCTCATAGATCAACCGTCTTTGCGTATAGGCATCGAAATAGGCACGAATCAATCCTTCCTGAAATCGGAAATTACTGAGAACTTCAGGAGATGCATTTTTTTCCATCGTCTGCCACTGCTGTAAAGTTCGCTGTACCTGGCCATTGGTGAGCAATGGTCCTTGAAGATTACGTTCCAAAGCCAGCAATCCATGCGCCACGGGACCGGCATAATCCGGTCCAATAAAAACCCTGGCATAATCTCTTAATGTTTCGACTACCGGGGTGGTAGGATCCCAATCCTGGTCACTCCACACAAACTTATTGACATCATCATTGGTGCCCTCAGAATAACTGATGCTTCCTTCGGCATATTCTGCAAATGAATTCTGAATGGCCTTTTCCTGCGTTGGTCTGGGATTGATACACTCTCTGCCCAAAGTCATGGCATAGGCCAGATCCCATTGAGGTATCGGGTATTGTGAACTAAGGCTGTGGGTAATGTCCGGATAACGCCGGATGGGAATGCTGGGATCAACCAACTTTCTGATCTCCTGAATAGGCGTCTTGATCCAGGGTCCGAAAACTACCCCGCCCAACCAGGGATAATCTTCATTGATATAATCATAGAAGGCATCAAACCAGGCCTGGGTAGGCCGAAATACCTGTGGAGAAACCCATATTTTAGCATTGGGATGATATTCATGCAACACCACAGCCACTTTTTTTAACCAGGCAAAAAGCACATCGGGATCAAGATCGCCGGGATCGCCACCAGGCACAAACAAGGCATCCAGTTTCGGGACCGCACTAAAAACCTGCCTGCGTTCATCTAATTCCTTCTCAATAGAATCTGGATGAATATAATCAGATCCCATATTGGGATACCACATCCAGACATCCAGGCCATAAGACGCACAAATGCGCGATTGTTCTCCAATCATTTTTATGGCCGGCAATTTCATGTGTTCATTGGTGAAATCGTCATCAGTACGCGGTGGCATGATCTCGATGCTATTGGCCCCAAAAAGTGCCAGGTCGCGGATGTATTGATCATACTGTTTTACGGTCCAGGCGTCATAGGCATTGGTTTTCGGACGATAACCCAGTTGATGTCCGCGGATTGGAAACCGGGGTGTACTGGAAATTTTAAGGTTATCTGACACAACAATACTGCCCTTTCTCATTTCCATTTTGCGCAACAGCCGGCCGACACCATATAAAGCCCCCCGATTGTCATTGCCAATCACCAATGCTGTTTGTGATTTTTCCAATACAGCAAGTTTAAATCCATCATGACCCGTAGAAGGCATTTTCCGGATCACCTCCTGCCATTTTGCCGGTAATTTGGACACCTCTTTTTCTGTTCCGACCACAATCAAAGGTTGTTTGGTACTTGTTGTTGTTTTTGAATCGGTCCAATTGATATCTGTTCTTTTCCGAACTTCTTCACGAAGTACCTGTGAAGCTTTCAATAACAATTGATCTTTCCGGTCGGTGGTGTAAATCTTTGCATTGGTCAAATCAAGATCCTGTGCGTACCCGAAGTCAAACAAACTCAGGGACAAAAAACTGAACAATAAGATTTGTGATATGAAAGTTCTTATGGTCATAATGCCGGGTGTATATTTATGTTGGAAACAAATTTTTTATTCGATAACTAATCTTTTAAGGAGATAAAAACCATACAACCTTGTCATTTTAAATACCTGTTTATGCTGGAAAAAGGCTATTGACCAAGGTATTCATTTCTTGAAGAAACATGGATAGGAGGTCATTCCTTTATTGGGGACTCATATCAAAAAGTAATGTTCCGCTGATTGCAAGATCTTTATGATGGATCCGGGTTGTTGTCAGCAAGGTATCATCGAACCAAACTTTTTTGGCAAACATATTTTCCGGAGCAAAATGCCTGGCAGTAATTTTCAGGACTTTATCCCTAACTTTTACCTCCGCTTCTTCAAATAAAGGCGCTCCCAATTCATAAATATCTGAGCCCGCTATCGGATAAAATCCCAGGGCACTGAAAATGTACCAGGCTGATAATGTGCCACCATCGTTGTTGCCATCGATGCCATTGGGTGTAACATCGTATTTATTATCCAAAATCCAGCGGACCCATTTCTGGGTGAGATCAGGCCTGCCGGCAGCATTGAACAAATAGGCTGTCGCAATATCGGGTTCATTGCCATGCCAATAATATGGACCTGGATTCCAGGATGCTCTGGTGGGATCTGAATGTTCGTAGAAATCATTCAATGCTTCAACCAGAGCATTCTTCCCACCGAATAATTCAATTAGTCCCTGAGGATCAAAAGGAATTGCCCACCGCCATTGCAGGGCACTGCCTTCTACATAATCATTGGTGTAAACGCCATCCGGATCAAAATAAGAAAGTAGCTTTGGTTTGAATGGATCGAAACCACCTTTAGAATTTCTGGGTTGAAAAAACCTGGTTTGAGGATTCCAGGTGTTCCGGTAATACCGGCTGTGCTCATAAAACATTTCCGCATCCTCTTTGTAACCCAGGCAATGAGCCAGTTTTGCAATGGCATCATCGGCCCAGGCATATTCCAATGTTCGTCCAACCGATTGGGTCATCAGATCGGAAGGACAATAATGATATTGTATGTATGGTCCAATTCCCCTTCGCCCGGAATAAGCCGAACCTTTCGGGGTCGGATGCAGGGCCACCTCCTTCATGCCCTGGTAAGCACTTTCGATATCAAAATCCCGGATGCCTTTTTGATAGGATTCGGAGATCACCATATCGGCCGGCGACCCCAGCATAGAGCCTGTATAGCCATTTCCCGAAGGCCACCTGGGCAGCCATCCTCCCTGCTCTTTCATTTTTACCAGAGAAACCAGCATATCGCGTTGCTCTTCCGGAGCGATCAGCGTGTATAACGGATGGAGCGTACGAAATGTGTCCCATAATGACATATCGGTATAATAAGTAAATCCGGTTGCCTGATGTACCTGGCTGTCAAAACCCAGATATTCACCATTGCAGTCCTGGAAAACAGTGGGCATCTGAAAAGTGCGATACAGGGCGGTATAAAAAATTGTTTTTTGTTTATCAGTGGCCCCTTTGATCCGGATGGCCGATAATTTCTTTTCCCAGGCGGCTTTCGCTTCCCGGACCATATCATTAAAGCTTTTACCGGTAGTCTCTTCCTGAAGATTATCCCGTGCATTATCTATACTCACCAAAGAAATGGCGAGTTTCAATCCAATAACCTGGTTTGCTGATCGCCTGTCAAAGGCCAGGTCTACGCCGATGCTGTCGCCATTCGCACTGGTCAAATCCTGATCATAATGCTTTCCATTCCAGATCCCGAATGAGGCAAAATCCTGATCGAACTGTGCCACAAAATACACTTTGATCCCGCCATAGCGACCGGCGAAAGTGCCAAACGTACGCACTGATCCTTCAATCTGCCGGGAACCGGAAATGATCTTTACTTCACCATCTTTCTTTTTCTTGTCTCCCAATACGCTGCACACGTCAATCAGTATATGAGGCTGCTGGTCACCGCTGAAGGTATAGCGGTGAACTCCGGTGTGAACAGAAGCGGTTAGTTCAGTCAGAATATGTTCACGTTTTAGTTTTACTGCATAGTAGCCAGGGAATGCAATTTCATCGCGATGGGAAAAGTGTGCATATTTTCCTTCCTGATAATCCAGCCACGGATTCGATCCCACAGCAGGAACAACCCGAAAATGACCGCCATCTGTTGCCCCGGTGCCACACAACCGGGTATGGCTAAACCCCATGATTTTGTTGTCCCCATAAAAATAACCGGAAGTATTGAGCGCCTGATTGCCAAAAATGGATTCCGTGTCCGGACTTAACCGTACCATTCCGAAAGGCATGGATGCCCCGGGAAAATCGTTGCCACACACCCAGGGATAGCCGCCCGTTCCGATAAAGGTATTCACATATTTTCCCAAGTCACCGGGATTTACTGAAACTTGCAAAGATCCGGGCTTTTGACTGACAATGGAATAATAATAAAGGGCAATACTTCCAACCGCCAGGAGGCTGATCGATATCACAGTACCCAGGAAAATCAGGAGATATCGGATAATGCGTTTTACCATGAACTTCATTTTAAAAATCTATAACCCGCAAAAAATAATTTGTGACGCATCCAGACCAATCAAGGATCTCAATGAAATGATCAATAATCCAGCGTTTTTATTTCATTAGACCCATCTTTTAATGAACTAACAACTTTGACGATTCATCAGTTACATGATATACTGTCAATTGCTGGTTTAAGACCACTAAAGTTGGCTTCTATGTCAGTCAACATCCCGCTTCATACCATTAATAAAAACGAAAGCCGGACTGCTTAAAATCCTCAAAAACAGGCTACTGTTCTACAAATTGATTTTTATATACATTTGCCCATATCCGCTTAGCGTCAACTGAGGGAAGAACGTTTTCAGAATTTTTTAAATGTACCAAAATTATGTCAAAAAGGACTCCTCTATTTTTTATGCTCCTGATATCCATGATAGCTGCATGCCAAAAATCACCGTCTCCAAATAAAAATTCCGGCGTCACACAATTCATTGATCCTTTCATTGGAACCGGTGGTGTGATTGGGCAGGGACATGGCAACACATTTCCTGGAGCCACCTATCCCTTTGGCATGATCCAACTCAGCCCTGACAATGGCGGTGAAGGTTGGGAATATTGTGCGGGATATCATTATCCGGACAGCATGATTGCCGGATTTAGCCATACACACCTCAGTGGTACCGGGGTTGGCGATCTGGCAGATATTTCAATGATGCCCACCATTAAAAAAATCGATACGCCTTATTTCATTCAGAATGATGACTTTGTAAAGACTTTCTGTTCTGAAAATGGCCTTGATCCCAATGGATTTGGTGATGGCGATAATAGGGGCGGTTTTAAGAAGAATTTCCTGTTAAAATACCGGTCACGATTTTCCCACGATCATGAAAGAGCAACACCGGGTTATTATTATGTGAAATTGCTGGACGACGATATTGATGTAGAACTGACAGCTTCGGAGTTCGTAGGCATGCAACGATATACTTTCAATAAACCATCGAAAGCCTTGCATGTAATCCTTGATCTGGGTTTTCATATCAACCGGGACCAACCCACCGGAACTTTTTTTAAAGTGCTTGACCCCCAAACCATTGTAGGCTATCGCTTTTCTACCGGATGGGCACACGACCAGAAAGTCTACTTTGCCATGCAATTCTCAAGGCCCTGGAAAAACATTCAGGCCTTTCTGTCAGACGAGCCATTTGATGGTCTTCGGGCCAATGGTGAGCAAGTTAAGGGGGTTTTTACTTTCGATGGTGAGCACGATGATGTTGTCCTGGTAAAAACAGGCATTTCTTCCGCCAATATTGAAGGTGCCCTGGCCGATCTGAAAACGGCAGATCAATATGGTTGGGATTTCGATAAATTGCGGGCAGCAACCCAAGCTCAATGGAATGACGAATTAAGCAAGATCCGGGTAATCTCCGGGAATGAAGTTCAGCAAACAACATTCTATTCTGCGCTGTATCACTGCTATATCGCGCCGAACAGATTTTCTGATGTCAATGGTAATTACAAAGGATATAATGGCAACATGGAACATGCTGATGGTTATGATCATTATACGGTGCTTTCATTGTGGGACACTTTCAGGGCGCTCGATCCATTGCTGGCACTGATGCAACCCCACCTCTATCAGCAAATTGTACATTCTATGTTATCACAGTATTCTCAAACCGGGGCTTTGCCTTATTGGGAATTAGAAGGTAATGAAGGCGGTTCGATGATCGGGTATCACGCCGTTCCCGTGATTGCCGACGCCCTATTCAAAAAAATCGGGACCTATGACATGAACAAAGTTTACCATGCCATGGTCGATGCCTCGCAGACCGACCGCAAGGGATTGAATTTCTACCGGCAATATCATTTCGTGCCAACCGACAAGGACAAAAGCGGCACCGTTTCCAAAACCGTGGAATATGCCTTTGATGACTGGTGCATTGCTCAGGTGGCGCAATATCTGGGTAAAAAGTCAGATTATGAAAAGTATATGAAGCGTTCGGAATATTATCGAAATCTTTACGACCCTGTTTATAAATTATTGCGAGGTAAAAACAGCGATGGCTCCTGGTATGAACCTTTCCAACCGAGATTTGCCGATTTTGGCAATGCGCTTTGCGTGGAAGGCAATACCTGGCAATATTCATTTTTTGTTCCGCAAAACATCCCCGGGTTGATCGATTTGATGGGCGGCAAGAAAGATTTTGAAATGATGCTCGACAGCCTTTTTACCCAGACTTCGGAACTGCTCGGCGAAGATACTGACGATGTAACCGGCATGATCGGCCAGTATGCCCACGGCAACGAACCCAGTCATCATGTGGCCTATTTATATGATTTCACAGACAATCCCTATAAAACCCGGTTTTATACCAACAAGATCATTGATTCACTGTACACTAACACGCCGGCGGGCTTGTGTGGCAATGAAGATTGCGGACAAATGTCGGCCTGGTATGTTTTCAGTGCACTGGGTTTTTACCCTGTCAACCCGGTTGATGGAAAATATTATCTGGGCAGTCCTCAATTTGGCAAAACCGAACTTGAACTCCCAAATGACAAAAAATTTACTATTGTTGCCCGTGGCGTTTCTGACAAAAACATATTCATATTATCAGCAAGCCTGAACGGGCAACCTTTGAACCGGAATTTTATCACCTACGATGAAATTATAAAAGGCGGGTTATTGGAATTAAAAATGGCCGACAAACCAATGATAAATTAGTGCTTTATCCAGTAATATCGAACTCGATTTTACTGATCATTTGACAATTGATTTTATAATAATGACGACCACATATTAGTACAATTAAAATTGAATCAAGGTCATGTTAATCAAACACGCTCTATCTCGTATTCTAATTCCCGGGAAAATAATGATAGGCCTCGCCCCAGGTCATCACCACCACTTTGTAAGCCGAACCCTTTAATTGGGGATAGGTGAGTTGCAGAAAATCAGCATCTCCCCAGTAAGGAACGCGGTCATCCACCGGATGTCCCAGTTCATTCTGGTGGCCCGGCAATACCAGTTTGGGATCAAATCCCTGAACAATGCGATAAATCTCATTCGTCCAGCAGGGTGGCATTAGGACATCTACCAGATAATGTTCTTTCACATCATCGATCCAATCGTAGTCAACCATAAAATCTCCTTCGTTGATCTGGTCGCCCATGTGGCAAAAAGATAATCCTTCCGGCGTAAATACCAATGGCACGTTATTTTCAATGCTGCCCATTTGATGACCCGGATAAACGATCACTTTCAAAGTGTATTTACCTTTTTGTATAGCGAGGGATTGTTCCGTGTTGGCTTCGCGTTTCAGGTGGGTGATTTTTTGGTAAATATCTTGATCTGCCCAAACCTGGGGCGGCGCCACAACCGGTTTCCCTTGATCAAAAAATGCCCGAGCAATATTTTCTTCTGCATGATCGATGTGGCGGTGACTGATAAACAGCACATCGCATTGGTCCACCAATCGGTCCATCAAATCTTGTGATAAAGTGAAATTTTCAGCTCCGGCAGTTTGTCCATCAACCAGATCAAATGCCAGGGTGACCGTGCTCGTGCGTATGATGTAGCCCATGTTGTACAATTTCCAAATCATGGCCCCTCCTTCAATATGGGTATGCTCGATCTGATCAAGGGCCTCTTCCATCCTTTGCTGATAAAAATGCTCAACCGGGATGCGGAATGCCGCATATTTATCATGCATTACGGCATCTAACAACAACAGGCCAAGATAACGCTCCCGGGGCTCTGGATATTGAGGTGGAAATTGCAAAAGGGTTTTATTGATTTCGTCTAAAAAGGCTTCATCCTGCCGGTCCATGTAAGCATTCCCTTTACGATCAAGACACGGATCAACATTTTTTTCAGTAGAAGTCTCCTGGCCCAAAACTGAATTGGAAGCCATTGAACCTCCAATCGATAATCCCAGGAGTGCAACATAAATCGCTTTAAAATGGAACATTCCGGATAATGGTTTACGGATTTCCTATTGTTCTGATTGGGGGTAAAACCGGATGGTCTGTTTTGTATTCAAAGCCCAGAATTGCGGCAAAAGTGGACGCCAATTGGGCCAGATAGTGCTGTTCGTGCTTTTTCACCTCCCCGATAGGCCTGATGTCCGGCCCCATTGCAGAGATCCACACCTGACCGGAATCTTCCACCTTCACACCATGGTCCTGCCATTGGGACTTTATTTTGTCTCCCCGGCCATGGTCACAACTGATCACCAATGCAGTTTTGTCTTTATATTGAGGCATGGATTGCAAAAGGTGCCAGATATCGGCAATCATGGCATCCTCGGCATGGGCGCTTTCAATATACCGGTCATATGATCCGGCATGCGCAAAACCATCGGTTTCCCCAAATTCTATATACAACACCCGGGGCTGATAGACCTTGAGGTATTCCCGCCCAGCCAGATATGTAATAATATCAGGTCGTTCGTCAGTAGGTTTCGGCGCCAGGAACTGCATGTCGTTCAGTAGCTGAAAGGTTGGTGTATTGAACTTTATGGTATCAACATCGGAATTGACATAAAGTCCGCTTCTTTTTTCATTCAGGAGAAATGGAAATAAATCGGAGGTGGTAAATGCCGCCACCTTACCGGTAAATCCTGGCTGCCGATTGATAAATTCCAGTACATTGGTATTTGGATTTGGGACTAGTTCGTTGGAATTTATGGTGGTGTCGGGATATCCGATAAACGTTTCACTGAACCCGGGATAGGTGAATTTATACGGATTAGCTACATTCACGTGGTTACCAATATTGCGATTTCCATACAATTGACCTTGTTCACCAATTGTGTTCCAAAGAAATGGGAACAATTTTTTCCGCCTTTCCACCTTATTGTTATCCCAAAATTCCTTTTTCATTTTACTCCTGTTTTTGGTAAAAGCCGGATCTTTCATCAGCACCGAATCGACGCCGCCAAACACTTCCTGCCAGCGCATCCCATCCAGGGCCATGATGACCAGATTTTCCGTCTGCCTTTTTTGCCCCATCGATGCCAGGCTGAACAGCAAGAAGCTTACACTCCAAAAAAATATCTTTCTCATCGAACTATTTGTTGTCTTTATATCTATAGAATAACAGCGTATGTGTGATCATTTCGAAATAACTTTTAACCCATCAATTTTAAAAATTGCCTCGGCTACAGGTTCATCAGCACCTGGCAAAGGTGGCCCTGGCTGCTCATTTGGCGTATGCCGGTTCGGCATATTTCGATAAGGACCGGTACGAAAGGAGAGCCGCTCTACGGATTTTACAGCTTCGGCCAATATTGCGTGGTCTAAAACTTTTTTTCCATCGATGTACAAGTCATAACTTCCATAGAGGCCTGCGCGTACCACAATTTTTAAGTGGTACCAATGGTCCGGTTCATACGGTTGAATCAGCACTTTATTTCCGCCATTAATGGCCGTAATATGTCCCTTTTCATTAAAACTTAATCGTACCGGACGATTGCCGTAGCGATCTGTCATATCGACATCCAACAAGCCGTGATCATTTTGCTTTGAGCTAATGCTCACCTCTATTTCCGCATTTTCTCCTTCTTCAAATACACGTATGGCTCTCGCATAGTCGTAGGGATCTTTGTCATGCAAAGCCAAATACTTGTTTTCTGATTGCGGGGATTTTTCTACGTCTATCGGCGCCCAAACTGGCGCATAAATATTCCAGTCAATAATATTTCCACCCGGTTTCATATCTTCAAAATCATCATTCACAAGCCCATCCACTTTATATTTCACCGGAACCGGGATCCGGCTGATCCAGATGTCTTCTTTGTTCATGCTATAAGAAAGCCACATATCTTTGCCTGGAGGATCGCCATTGCCTTCAACAATACCGCGCATATAACACGGCCCGAAATCTTTCCAACGTCCATAAAATCTTCTGGGCGGCACCTCCCCTTGCACCAACAGCATGTTGTCATAATTGATGCCGTCATCCCCTGTGACAATCACCAGTGGATAACGGTACTCACTCAGTTCAATCGGATTATAGCACATGGCGTACCGGCCATCTTCTGTACGTTGTCCCCACACTTTGCCACCATCCATGATCAGCGTGGGGGATTTTACCGGCGTGGAAAAAGTCTGACCCTCATCATCGGAAAGGGCACACAATGACCATTTCCAAAGTGCCACTACTTTCCCATCTTTCCGGTGATAATATGACAATGCCTGACCGGCGGAATCTACGGAATAAAATCCATCCAGACCCCGGTCTTCTTCCCACCATTGCAATGTCTTGAGTTTGTCTGCCAATAAGGCATCACAAGCTTCCACAAAACCTTTATCTTTCGAGGTTCGATAAAATGGATAGCTGGTGTTGGTATCATTCCATTTTGTATGACTGTCATAGCGAATAAAATAGACCGGACCGTAAGTTCCGTCCTTATAAGCTTCCCGTACTACCCGGCCAATTCCACCTTCCCTGAAAGGATCCTCGCTATGACCATAAAAAGCGAGTACCAATAATCTTCCGCTGGGAGCTGTGTAAAAACCCATGCGCTGGTGCATCATATAGCCATCATAACCTGTCGGAATTTTTACACCTTCCGGTGCTTTATAGGGAGGAAATACCACAACCGGCTTTGTCCAATTCCGGCCATCGTCGGAAGTAGTGATTAGTGTTTGACCGGGGGCGATATGTTCATCTGCCGGGTTACTAATGTATTGCTGATAAAATCGTCCATTCCAATAGGCCAGGTTTGATGCATGGCTATAGGTCCAGCCGAAACCATCCGCCCATTCGGGATGCGTTCTGTTTGCCCTAAAGGTTTGCCGGCTCTCTACCCCGATGGCATAGCGTAAACGACCTTCATGCACATTGGGATCAATTGTGACGCCACCAACATAGCGAACCGGTTCGTGAATGCTACCGGTTTGAGCCCGGGCACCGGCGTACCACCAGGTGGTCAGTGCCAGCATTAAAAATATGGCTTTACGAGAGATCCGTTTATTTCTCCAACTAAATTCCGATATCATTGATCGATCTATAATTTGATGAAGATCTTCTTTTTATACAGGATATACGCTGGAATGTAATTAATACAAACAAAAATGAGCGCATAGATCATGCTCACCAATTTCGGCCCCAAACCAATAGAAGTAAAGGCATCGAAAAAATATCCATTCAGCGTATTCCCTCCAATTTTTAATTCATAAAACAACAATGCAAAAATGTCGGCCAGGACGTATACCGTGATGGCATTGGCGCCAAAAATGATCCCTGGTCTTGTGCCCTTTTTACGGCCCAGCATGTCAACAATAAAATAAACGGCTCCCAACATCATAGCGCCAAAGCCGGAAGTGACCAATACAAAAGAACTGGTCCAGATATTTTCATTAACAGGAAATGCCAGTCCCCACACATATCCCGCGCCAGCGGCAAAAAATCCTGCAACCATCAAGTAGATCACCTTTTGTTCCCTGGTATGCTTGCTCAATATCACATGCCCCGCAAGAATCCCTGTAATGCCCGTAACAATCGACGGAAAGGTGCTCAAAATACCTTCCGGATCCCAGGTGCCCTGCCACATGGTGCCGGGCAGCCATTTGGTGTCAAGCCAGGCGGCCAGGTTACGGCCAGGTTCCAGCATCACTTTGCCGTATCCCGGTGTCGGGACCAGCGTCATCGCCAGCCAGTAAGCCACCAAAACTCCAACACTGATCCATACTTGTTTTTTCCAGTCGGTATTTAAGAAAAGAATGGCGCAAACAAGAAAGACAATGGCGATTCGCGGCAAAGTACCGGTATAGCGCAGATCGGCAAAATCGAAATCGGGTAATAAATTGAGAAAAATTCCAACTGCATAGATTTTCACTGACCTGATGATAATTTTTTTGTACATGTCACCTTTGGGCAGACCCTTTTCCAATCTTTTGGTATATGCCAGCGTAATGGATACACCTACAATGAAAAGAAAAAACGGGGCAATAATATCCGTCGGACTCAGGCCGTTCCACACCGTATGCCTCAACGGGAAGAAAACATGTTCTTCATTCCCCGGAAAATTGACCAGGATCATGGCCGCTATGGTAAAGCCTCGCATCGCATCCAGCGATATTAATCTGTTTGAAGCAATAGTCATTTTGATAAATTTAAAAGTATATTAGATGTAATAGATTGAAGCTGCCTGCCAGTAGGCAAGTGACTACACTTAATACTACAGGCACTGCCATTCAGGCTATTTCGCAATTGATTTTATGAATATTGTAAAATTTTCCAATGCTTCCTTTCACCATTTCCATGAAAAACCGGGGTATCTCCAGGTAATACAGGTAATAAAAGAAGCTCCACTTTTTGAGAAAGCGAACAATAACCATCAATACCCTAATCAAATGAAACTTAAAATTTCCGCCTTTTTATTCATTACGCTCTTGTATGTGTTGTCAGCCTGTAATCCTAAAAGTAATGACAACTATCCCAACGCGGACAAGATCGCTGTGAGCTGGGAACTGCTCAGTAACATCACCGACGTAAAAGATGGTTTCAAGGCCAAATTTACCCTGACCAATAACAGTGGTTTTACGCTGACCAATAAAAACTGGGCGCTCTTTTTCAACATTGCTCCCAAACAAATTCTGGAAAATGAAACGCCGCAACCCGCGACCATTGAAAATATCAATGGCGACTGGTACAAAATGGTCCCTGCTGAAAATTTTAACTTGAAACCAGGCGACTCTATCGACATCCCTTATCACGGCATTGAAGGATTGATCAAAGAAACAGACGGGCCGTTGGGCCTCTACTTTGTGTTTTATAATTCTACCGGAGCCGAAGATCAAATTGTTCAGGTAACCGATTCGAAAATTGTCCCATTTACCAGGCCCGAACAAATGAATCGCAGTGTGGATGATGAAGAACCAATTCGCACTCCGCAGGTTCGCTATGCGGAAAACAATATAATGCATCAAATCTCAAAAGATCAGCTTATTCCCGTAATTCCTTCTCCGGTGAGCGTTCATCCCGAAAAAGGGCAATTTACCATCAATGCCCAGGTGGCGATCATATATCAAAAAGGACTGGAAAATGAAGCTGGTTTCCTTGCAGATAAATTAAAAACACTCACCGGCAACGATTTTAAGACGGAAGAATCTACTGGCGGGAAAGGAATTCTACTGACCTTGGGAAAGGTAACTGTTAATGGTAATAGCCAGGAAGCCTATCATTTGAATATCAATAACGAAGGAATTCGAATAGAAGGCAGCGATGCTGCCGGTGTTTTTTACGGCATCGAAAGTTTACTGGCAATGGTTCCTTTGGAGAATTATCGAAAGGCCACACCTTCTGTTCAATTAACTTCAGTAAGCATTGAAGATGCCCCGAGATTTCAATATCGCGGGTTGCACATCGATGTAAGCCGTAATTTCCAAACCAAGGAAACGTTAATGAGAATACTGGATATTTTAGCATTTTATAAGATCAACCGGTTTCTTTTTTACACCACGGAGGACGAAGGCTTTCGCCTGCAGATCGACGGTTTACCAGAACTCACAGCTGTAGGCGCACAACGGGAGCATATCGCTGATATTAATGCGGCTAAGTTGCACCCCGCCTATGGTTCCGGTCCGGTCGCCTATGATCCGGGAAAATATGGCAGCGGATTTTATACCAAAGAAGATTTTATCGAGATCCTGAAATATGCCCACGCCAGACACATCAAAGTGATTCCCGAATTGAATTTCCCGGGTCATGCCAGGGCGGCCATCAAAGCAATGGAAGCCCGATATCAAAGGCTAATGAAGGAAGGAAAGGAAGAAGAAGCCAACGAATACCGCCTCATTGATCCGGATGACCAATCCCAATATTTATCGCCCCAATTCTACAACGACGACGTGGTGAATGTTGCCCGCGAATCGGTATATCATTTTTATGAAAAGGTGGTGGATGAAATGGCCAAAATGTATCAGGCTGCAGGGCTTGAAATGGACGAACTGCAAGCGGGTGGCGACGAAGTGGCCGATGGCGCCTGGACCGACTCACCAATGACAAGAAAACTGCTTGAGGAGCATCCGGAAATTAAAGATCCGAAAAATCTTCAAGCCTATTTTTTTGATGAATTATTGAAACGTCTGGAAGACAGACACCTGCAAATAGATGGCTGGGAAGAAGTCGCTTTGAAAAAAGCCCAGGACGGCAGTTACACACCCAATCCGGAGTTTGTGGGCAGAAATGTCGTTCCATTCATCTGGAACAATATGTTCGATTATCCTGACCTGGGTTATAAGCTGGCCAATGAAGGCTACCGGATCGTGCTGTGCAATGTATCCAATTTTTATTTTGACCTGGCCTACACCAAAGATCCCAAAGAACCAGGCCTCTACTGGGCAGGTTTTGTAAAGACCCGCAATGCCTGGGCCTTTGCCCCTTACGATTTTTTCAAAACCACCTTTAAGACCTCGATGGGCAAATCCATCGATCAGGAAAAATATTTTGCCCATGCAGAACACCTGAAACCGGAAGCCCGAAAGAATATTCTGGGGGTGCAAGCCGAAATATGGAGTGAAACCATTAAAGGCAGGAACATGATCGAATATTATATGCTGCCTAAACTGCTGGGTTTTGCAGAAAGCGCCTGGGCTAAAGAACGAAAATGGGAAACAATTGAGGACAATACACAATTCAGGAATGAGATGAATACGGAATGGAACGTATTTGCCAATACACTTGCCCAACGGGAATTACCCAGACTGAATTACATCAATGGAGGCTACAATTGTCGTATTCCACTTCCAGGTGCCATTGTGGAAGATGGTGTTTTACATGCTAATGTCGAATTCCCGGGGTTGGTCATTCGCTATACTACCGATGGAACGGAACCGGATATCAACGCTCCGATTTACAATGAACCGGTTAAGGTTTCCGGTACCATTCAGTTAAAAAGTTTTGATGCCGCAGGCCGATCGAGCCGGGTGAGCATTGTGGAAATACAATGATGCCTCGCAACAGGAAATAAATCAAAGGTTCGAATCTATTGATTCAAAGTGATATTGCCCTGATCCTACTTCGTAGACGGCATAGCCATCTTGCATTGCGACGAATTTTATTCCGTAAGATTGACTGGCAGGTTGATTGCTTTCAGTTACTTTGTCATGATCTTCGGCTGGTATGTAAACGGTTGCTGTGGTGTTGACAGGTATTGTTATCTTCAATTCGAAACGTTTTCCATCTGATTTCCAGGCACTCTCAATCCTGCCATATTGCGAATCATAAGCCGCCTCCACGAATTTCAACCGGCCAACAGGCACTGGTTTTATGATGATCTTTTTAAACCCAGGCTGATCAGGATCAGGATTGATACCGGCCAGGGCCTGGTAAAACCACCGAATGACACTGCCATACATGGGATGATCGTGAGAACTTCTGCCATTCCAGTTTTCCCAGAGTGTTGTTGCCTTTTGTCCCAGAATATAATGGCCATATCCGGGAAAATCACGCTGATCCATGATATCAAAAGCCAGATCTGCCCGGCCATATTTTGTAAGCACATCCAGCAATAGCGGAGTCCCCAGAATTCCGGTATCGAGATGTTCGTTATTGCTTATAATGTGATTGACCAAACTTTGAAAAACATCATCGGCCTGATCTTCCGGCACAAGACCAAAGGCCAATGGAAAAACATTGGCCCCTTGCCAACCCTCCCAGTAGCGCTTGTTTTCCCGATCAAAAAAGCGACTGTTAAAACGCGCTTTGATTTTTGCCTTGAGTTGGTTAAAATGATCGCTTTCTTGTTGTTTTCCCAACACAAAAGACACTTTAGACATGATATCCGCCACATGAAAATAGTAAGCTGTATTGACCAGCGCGGGTGGGATTTCAATCTTTTGAGGCGTGGCCCAGTCGCCCAGACACCATCCGTTGGGCTCTTCCCGCACCACAATATTATCTCCATCGGTTCTGGTGCCCAGATAGTCCACCCACTGTTTCATGCCCGTATAATGTTCTTTTAATATCGTCGTATCTCCATAAAACTGATAATATAGCCAGGGAACAATGACGTACGCAGAACCCCAGGCGGGTCCTCCACCGCCGCCTCCAAAAGGTGCTGTGTGCGGTACAAAGCCGGTCTTTTTATTACGGGCATCGTTGATATCATTGAGCCATTTCCGATACACTTGTCGCATATCAAAACTGAACATGGAAGACCGGGCGATCACCTGCCCGTCTCCCGTGTAACCCAGGCGCTCGCGGTGCGGGCAATCGCTGCTGAAACTGCCGTGATAATTGCCCAACTGGGTCCTGATATAATTTTCGTTGATCTTGTTGAACAGACTATCGGAGCAGCGAAAATAACCTGTCGTATCCAGGGCGGTACAAACCATTTTGGCCTCCACGTCATCCAGTACTACCGGATCCATCTTACCGGAAATTTCCACCTTTCGGAAAGCATGCCAGGTAAACCGAGGTTCATATGTTTCCGGCCCTCCACCTTTCATGATGTACACATCTCTCTGTCCATAATCGCCGTCAAACTCTTCTATATACCGCATCTGAACCCTTCTACCCTTTTCGCCATGCATTCTGAGTGAAATCCAGCCGGAGATCATTTGTCCCACGTCGAAAACATATGTGGTATCTGAAGGCTGATCCATTGAAACCGGGAGGTACGTATGAATAATTTTATCTGTTGGGGCCATTTGGGATTTCAATTTACCGGTTGGCGCCCGCAGCATTTTGGCCTTTTGCCAACCTGTGTCATCATAACCAGACGCAGTCCAATTTCCCAGTGCTAATCTGGCATCATACACTTCCCCGGTGAATATCTGGTCGTGCAATAGCGGCCCGGTAGTTACAAGCCAGTCGCCGTTACTGACAATTGTTTCATGCAGGCCATTGGAATATTGCAGCTCCAGTTGTGCAATCATCCTCGGCGTATCGTACCACAACCTGCCTTCCGCGGTGCGGTCCCGCTGATCGTACCAGCCATTACCTAAGATCACGCCCAATGCATTGTCCCCCTGCTGCAAATATTGGGTTAGATCATAAGTATTATAAAGCACCATAGTGGTAGATTGATCATCATAATCGTAAATCAGGTGCGTGAGTTTGCGTTTGTCATAATTGGTTTGGGCCGGCACCAATTCCTGGTCCCCAATTTTTTGGCCATTACACCAGAGTTCATAATATCCCAAACCGGAGATGTACAATTTTGCTGAAGAGATACCTTCTTTCACCTTAAACGGTCTTCTGAGATAAGGCGCCGGTCCGGTATAGGTGCTGTCGGGATATTGATCTTCTTCCAGCCCAATCCATCGACCTTTCCAATCGGTTGAATCCATCAAACCCATTTCCCAACTGGAAACGGGACTCCATTCAGAAGGTTTGCCTGTTTCATCCCACACCTTCACTTTCCAGTACAATTTTTCGTTAGAGTCCGGCAGCTTACCGCCATAAGCCACATTCATACACTGGCCGGAAACTAATTTTCCGGAATTCCAATAATTGCCCTGGTCCCTTAGTAGTTTTTCCGGGTCATCAGCTACAATGATCTGACAGGCCAACTGTTTTTTATTGCGTTGATCCGATTGCAGGTTCCAGCTTAACCGGGGTGAAGCAATGTCAACACCAAGCGGCTCCACCAAACTCTCACAGCGGAGATTGACCACTTTCAGGCTTTCAGAACCCTCCCTTATTTCACTACATCGATATAGTAAGATCGTCAAGAAAAACAGTCCTGCAATTCGTAAGTAATAGGTTAATTCCATCACCAAAACATTTTACTCTTTACAATTATTCAACATTCCCAGCTTGAATTTACTCCGGCGACATTAATATCGATGAAGCCGGAATTTCCTGCTTTTCAACTCCGGGACCGGCATAGGACACTCGTAAAAACATACCGCCCCCCGCCTGAAAATATTCCAGCTTGACCGGTACATTCCCTGCAGAAAGTGCGATTTTTCCAGTCAATTCCTGATCGGCCCCGTGTGGGCCATCATTATCGACGACCATTTTATTGTTTACAAAAAGCCTGGTCCCATCATTGGATTTCACATAAAAATGTATATTCTCCTGCTTTCTTCATCTCAATAAATCCGCGGAAAACCACCCCGAATTCATCTGCCTGTGGATTGATCTTATCCAGTCTGAACTGCCAGACCCTGCCGTTTTTCTGTGGTTTTAACTTACTGAAATCGGGAAGCCGGGTCCATTTGCCTTCAAAATAATTGAACTGTAAACCATTACGTACCGGATCAATAAAATTGATCACCGCCGATTTACTGAAACTCGGTTCTGCGTCATCAATGAAAGCCCTGGCTTTGATAATTATTTTAT
Source organism: uncultured Cytophagales bacterium (assembly GCA_963711495.1). GTDB lineage: Bacteria > Bacteroidota > Bacteroidia > Cytophagales > Cyclobacteriaceae > CAVQEK01. The sequence goes on along the minus strand of CAVQEK010000004.1, from coordinate 1,185,324 downwards.
CATTCACTACCAATGGTTTTGAATATATCTCTGAATTTTTATCTGGTTCTGAATTATCAGTAGTGTAGTATATTTTCACATCTTCAGATTCCGCCTTCATGGTTACTGTCACAGAAGAACCAGCTTCTGCCAGCGTATCACCGGGAGTAATCACCGGAGCAGCCAAAATTGTTTTTCTCAACATCGGCTTCACTTGTTCAGACCGAAAATGATATTCTCCGGAACCCACATTAAACACAGCATATTGCCCATCCATTTCCTTAAACTTAATCATTGAATCATGCTTAATTGACTGTCCATTTACTGTAATCGTTTCTAAATTTCGAGCAGGAATATGGACAGTTGCTGTGGAATTAGCCGGAATTTCGATGTCCAGTAAAAAATCATCCTGGTCAAAATGCCAATTCGACCTGATCTCACCATAAGGGCCCGGATAGGTCGCTTTGGCAAAATCGAGGCTACGTACCGGACAAGGTTTAATGATCACGTTTTTAAACCCCGGATGCTCCGGGTCCGGCCGAATGCCGGCAATATATTCATAAAACCAGTGACACACACTGCCAAACATCGGATGGCTGTGCGATTGGTCACCCAACCAGGTCTCCCAAATGGTGGTTGCCCCTTTTTCGATCATATAACCATAACTTGGGAAATCCCTTTGATTCATCAAGGCATATGCCAGATCGATGCGGCCGTTCTCTGAAAGCACATCCAATAATAATGGAGTCGCCAGAATACCGGTATCGAAGTGAAGCTTGTCTGAAAACGTATGATTCACCAGGTGATCAAATACTTTTTGTCTATTGCCTGAAGAAGCAATCCCAAAACCCAATGGCAGAACATCGGCCCCTTGTCGCCCTATGGAATAATAACCGTTTTGCACATCATATTGCTGATTGATGGCTTTGGCAGTTAACTCCGCCAGGTTCGCAAAATAAACTGAATCCTGTCCCTTATCTAAAACACCGGCAATCCGCGACATCAAATCAGTACAGTGATAATAATAGCAGGTGTTTACCAGATCTGCCGGTATTTCCACTTTTTCCGGTGGCACCCATTCTCCCAAACCCTGATCAGTCAGAATACCCGCCGTATTGCATTGACTTTTCAGGTAATCCACCCATTTTTTCATTCCGGAATAATGCTTTTCCAGTACGGATGTATCACCATAAAAGAGATACATATACCAGGGAATGATGACATATGCCGAACCCCAGGCCGTGCCGCCTCCGCCATCCTGGTAAGGGGCTGTATTGGGAACATAACCAGTTGTGTGGTTTTGCGCATCACTGATATCATCGAGCCATTTGGTGTAGAATGAAGACATGTCGAAATTCCAGATCGCCGCCTCCGCCGATATCTGTCCATCGCCGGTATAGCCGCGCCTTTCCCTGTGCGGGCAATCACTGGGCACGCCGCCATGCATATTGCCCAATTGTGTCCACCGGTAATGTTGCAGGATTGTATTAAAAAGTTGATTGGAGCATTCAAAAGTGCCGGCTGGCTTTACATCTGTATTTACCACCCGGCCCTGCAGATTATCGAACGTGAGTGAATCAGGAGCACCATAGACATCTACATACCTGAAGGCATGCCAGGTAAAACGAGGTTCCCAAATCTCAGTTCCTGCTCCTTTCAATATGTAGGTGTCGGTTTGCCCATAGGTGGGGCCAAGTTCTTCGATAAACCGAAGTTTGATGGCCTTCCCCGCCGGTCCCCTGATTTTCAATCTTGCCCAGCCGGATATCATCCGGCCCATGTCAAACCGGTAGACGCCTTTTACCGGTGTTGTCAACGCAACTGGATTGATGGTTTCTGTTACACGATCGGGCGGTGAGGTTTGTGATTTCAGCATCCCGGTGGGGGCTCTGGCCAAAACGGCATTTTTCCAGCCGTAATCGTTAAATCCGACATTGTTCCAGCCATCCTTTTCACGCCTCGCATCGTAGATCTCTCCGGTATGCAGACCGTTGTAAAGGATTGGACTGTCGCTGGTTTTCCAGGTATTGTCGGTAGAGAACACCGATTTGGTGCCATCAGCATATTCCACTTCCAATTGCGCAATAACCCTGGGTGTGTCGTACCACAGTGACGAATCTGCCAGGCGGTCGGCCTGAATATACCACCCATTTCCCAATATAATACCTAAAACGTTTTCTCCATTGTTGAGATATCTGGTAACGTCGTAATTTTCGTACAAAACTGAAGTACGCATATGGCCAATCCGTGGCTCTGTCCATTTCGCATATTCCCTTCTGTCATAGTTGGTCTGGTTGGGTGACAATACATGATCACCCGCTTTTTCACCATTTATGGAGAGTTCATAATATCCCAGGCCACTGATATAGATGTTGCTTTTTTTGATGGGTTTGTCCAGTGTGATGGTTTTTCTGAACAATGGCGCAGGACTGTTTTGTATTCCGTTCATTTTAAATCCGGGCGATGTTATCCAGTGTGCTTTCCAATCCAAAGTGTCGAGGAATCCCATTTCCCAGGTCCCGACTTTACTCCAACCCGATTCGTTGCCGTTTTGATCCCACACCCTCACTTTCCAAAAAATTTTCATGCGAGATTCTAATGGTTTTCCTTGGTAAACCACTAAGATTGATTGGTCTGAAGAAATTTTGCCGGAATCCCAGAGGTCAGCACTCCCTGTTTTCAAGCTGTTGATATCCGTCGCTGCAAGTATCTGATAGACTGTTTGCCGCATGTCCTGACCGCTTGACTGGATTTTCCATGATAATCTGGGTGCTTTAGTCTCAATACCCGCTGGATTGTCAATATATTCACACCGGAGATCGGTGATTTTCAACATTTCCCGATGGGCACATTTATTTAAAAAGGTCGAAACAATTATTAAACAGCTTAAAAAAAGATACCTATTCACCATCAGTCGTTATTTTAAAAAAATGGAATTCAAAGATCATTTCAACGGGACTCGAAAAAGTCGAATCTCATGGGAATTGTTTGCCCTGGCAACTTCTGCATACACCCAGATCTCATTTCCGGCAAACATCCAATGCGAATAGCGAAAAGTGTAAAAATCACCCGGCGTCGAACTCAATAATAGCGGCGCACCGGGTGTCAGGTCGGTGATGTGCTGCAAGTCGAACGTAAACCCAAGCCCGGTCACCACATTGTACACAGGATCGTACCATTGTGTGCTCGATCCTTCATAAACAAAAAGATACCCAACGCCAAGCGGCAGCACCGAGGCTGGCCGGATAAAAAAGTTATGCCATCCGGTCAGATCCATGACCGGTTGATTGACATCGCCCACTGGCTGCCATTGTTCACCATCAGGACTGATGAAATGAAACAACCGCTCATTCCTGCGTATATAACCGGTCACAAAACAATGGTATTTCCCCGCGGTATAGATAATAAAAGGATCTTTATACTCGAGTACTGAAACATCACGCGAATATTGTTTTTCCGGGGCCTGAATGACCGGCCTTGCCGTTGAAGCCTTGAACTGCGCCGGATCATCAACATCATCAAACTTAAAGATACACCAGGGTCCCTCGTTGAATGGCCCGCAGGCAAACAATTTAAACTTTTTAGTCACCGGATCAATCAACAGGGCAGGCCTTTCAAAACCCGGAATGGGGACTTCTTCTCTTTTGATCACAAGTACCTGCTTAAAATGAATGCCATCTTCACTTCGAAGGATGCGGATCTCATAGCCTCTCAGCCCTCTGGTGAATTCCGGGCTTCGCATACGCGCTGCCAGCCAGAATATACCCTGATCATCTCGTACAACTGATGGCGCTCCGGCCCACCATTCAGGGGCATTTTTGTCCGGCTCCAGGATCACACTGTAATCCTTGAATTTGCCGGCTATGGACTGCAATAATTCGGAAGTTTGTGGTTGCGGTCCGTTCCAGTTGGTCGGTTGGGCCTGTATAATTCCATCTGTAAATCCAAAAAAAGCAACAATAACGGTAATTTTAATCAATTGGTGTTTCATCATTTTTGGGCATTTAGTACTGTATTATGGACTTCTGTCGACTACTCACCATTCTCCCCGATTGTCGAATTTTTCCTTTGTTGCTTTACCAAATCGTTTTGAGGCTTCATCAAAATCTGTTAGAATCTGGTGCACGGATTTACCCCATGAACTCCTCGCAGAAGCTATCATGGTTTTACACTCATTGGAATCCATAAAGCGGGCCGCTTCCAGTAATTCCTTTTCTTCATCTTCCAAAACGGCTAAAAAACCGTGCTTATCGGCATGAATGAACTGCCCGGGCTTTATTACGCGACCAAATACCTCAACTTCACAATTCCATTGAACCGGCGTGCTGTAGGCATGCCCCACACACAATCGTCTTGCCACGGCTTTAAAGCCTGCGTTTTGCATTTCATCCAGATCGCGAATTGCTCCGTCGGTAATGGTGCCCACGCAACCCAACGCCCGGTGGATGTTGCTGTTGACTTCCCCCCAAAATGCCCCAAAGACATTTGGCTTGTCCAGGTCCTGCACGACTACGATCTTGGGTCCCTCCACTGAACCAACAAATGCCCTGTACTCCTTCCAGGCATTTGGATTCTTTTTTGGGTGTTCCGGATTGGAAGGTTCAATTGTTACAGTCACGGCGTACCCGACCATCGGCCCCATTTGCGGCATAAAATCTCGGGTTTCTTCAATATTGAAGCCTTCCTTGCCGGAATCGCGGCTGGTAATCTGTTCCCAGCCATTATAAATGGTCGGTGTATTCCACCTTTTGAGTTCCAGAAGTTCTGAATGTGTTAGCATAGGATTGACTTTGATTGATTTACCCTGAATTTATCAATAAATTTTTTATCCCTGACTACTTCAGCCGAAAGCCGGCTACAGATCGAATGTCGCGTGATGAACTGCCTGCCAGAACATCAAACAGTCCCGGCCATTCATTTTCCGGCTTTCTCATCAAAAAAGCTCAGATCATCCTTATCAACAAAAAAGGTGACCAACCTACTTTGGCCTGGTTGCAGGCTAATCCTTATAAATCCTTTTAAACCCTTTCAAGGCTTTCACTTCGCGATCCACCCTGGCCTTCTCATCACTGATGTACCGTTGAATTATCTCGTCCCCGGCCATCTGGCCAGTATTTTTTACAGTAAAAAATACCGTCAACGTGTCGTTGGGGTGAATTTGTTTTTTATCGAGGGTTGGTTAAAGTATTTCTGTTTAATTGTAATACTTTAAATTAGGAATGGAAGGCTATTTGGCGGAAGGATTTGTGGGGTGAGTGTGGGACCAATTAATAACTATTCATCCGAACGCTTTGTTGTATAGCACCTCTTATTTCATTATTTTTATCTTTGTTGTTTTTGTTATGCTAAAAATACAGTTTAAAGGGAAAGTTTATTTGGCAAGAACTTGGTTTACGATCTTAAGCCGTTACTATTCTTGAAAATTAAAAAATGAGATGAAAAGTGTAATAACAATTTTAGTAATTGCTAGCTTTTCTTTAATACTTAACAGTTGCTACAAGGAAGAAGAACTGATACAACCGGCAGGAAAAATCCAGTATTCCGTTACCAAAGACTACGAATTTGATATTGAATTCCGGTCCAATTGTTATTACAACAAAAAAGAGCAGCTTGTTAAGATCGAAAATGTGCTGCCAAATAGTGAAAACACCTTCTTTCTTTATGAATATGATAAAGACGGGCATTTAACTAAGGAGACCTTACTGGAGCCAAACGGCAGAGAAACCTGGAGCAAATATGAATATAATGAAGCCGGTCAGCGTGTTAAAGAATACACTTCAAATGGGGCCGAAAATACATATAACTATGATGAACTTGGAAGATTATCAAACATCCATTATAATTTGAATTATACCCTTGAAGATGTTTACTATTTATACGATAGCACATATTCTGACAGGGTTAAATACGAAAAGAAATTTGAAGGAGAAAGTCTAATGTATTACAATCTGGAATACAAATATAACCAGGATGGTTTATTGATAGAGAAAGATTTCATCGATGGCGATTATTTTAGATATAATGATGGCCCCTGGGAGCAATACGAGTATAATGCCAATGGGCAAAAAACCAGGTACATTGAATATAACAGGGAGTGGAACTCCCAGGACCAATATCTGGTTATACAAAAGGTTGATTATTATTATAAATGAATAAGATTATTTTCATTCTATTTATTGGCTTCTTTTTAATTCTATCCGGCTGTCACAGAGATGAGGAAGTCCTTACTCAACCTGTTGACAGCATCAATTACACCATTACAAAAAGCTATGAAGTTACATTAGATCAATGGTCTACCCGGTATTCCTATTATTATTACAATCAGGATGAGCGGCTTATCAGGATCATTCATAAAAATAACGGGCAGGAAGTCGGCGAAACAACATTCCAATATGACAAAAACGGAAGGCTTACGGAAGAAAAAAACGATGTAGCGTGGGGATATGATTATACTTTCAAATATGATGATGAGGGAAAGTTAATTTACCAATGGGGTGGCGAATCACATAAAATAATATATGATTCGATCGGCAGGGTGATGAAGTGGCAATATTTGGGCGGGGCTCCTGATTATCCTGTCTATGATGAAGTTGTTTATTTGTATGATTCGATTGATACTTGGAAAATAAATGAGGAAATAAGGACCGATGCTCATAATCATGAAGTGTATTATGATTTGAAATATTACTATAATGACAAAGACCAGTTGTATGAAAAGTATTTAAGTGGCGGTGTTTCCTGGTTTGCTCCCGGTCCCTGGGAACAATTTGAATATAATCCCAAAGGTCAGCTTTCCAGAAAAATAAAGTATGAAAGGAATTTGACGGAATTTGTGGGGATCCTTGAAGAGGTTAAGTATTTTTATTTCTAAGGACTTTGACAGGCATTCATTTCTCAAAAATTCTCCAAAATATCAAATGCTTTTTCTAACAACTTTTCGTAAATTTTATTTTACTATTCCGGTTTTTGTGGGCTCCCAAACCACATTATTTTATTCCATCCCCAAATACCGCAAATATTAGAATTAAAATTTTGCTAAAGCATTTAGTTGTAGAATTAAGTATCTTTCCACTCTGCTAAAAATTAATTTCGATTCAGAATGAATAAACCGACAAACAAAATTTCTACCGCTTTCGCCATGTTTAAAACTACTTTATTTTTCGCTATCCCATTGTTCATGTTCTTTGGATTGTCAATTCCCCAAGCCACTAATGCTCAATCATCCAAAGACAAAGGCTGGGTATGGCTTTTCAATGGCACCAACACCGACCAGTGGAGAAGCCCAAAATCCGAGGAATTTCCGGCACATGGATGGACCATTGAAAACAAAACACTTATTGTGAACAAAAACGGCGATAAAGCAGATCGCGGTGGAGATATTATTACCCGGAAAAAATACAGCAGTTTCGACCTGAGGTTTGAATTTAAATTGGCCAAGGGCGCCAATTCGGGTTTAAAATATTTTGTCAAGATCTATCCGGAAAACGGTTCGGCACTCGGGTGTGAATATCAGCTCATCGATGACCTCAACAATAAAGACATCGCCAATGATGTGGATGCAAAACGCAAAACAGCCAGTTTGTATGAACTTTTCGAGCCAAGCACTGAAGCCTTGAAACCGGCCAGGGAATGGAACAAAGGACGTATTCTGGTCGACGGGAAACATGTGGAGCACTGGCTGAATGGTAAAAAAGTGGTCGAATACGAGCGCGGCAGCCAGCGATTTCTCGACGCACGGGCCAAAAGCAAGTTCAAAGATGTCGAAGATTTCGGCTTGATACGCGAAGGATATATCCTATTGCAAGACCACGGTGACCAGGCTGCATTCAGAAATATCAAGATAAAAGAACTATAGCAGCAACTCCGTAAGAGAGGCGGTTCAATTGTCATCCGCCAATTGTGCCAGTCGCTGCAGCCGGTCTTTTACAAGATTTGGATCATGCCAGAATTCGCGGCTGTAAAAACCTCGAAATTTCCAGTTTTTCCCAGCCAGGGCAAAAGGCGTGTAAATGTGCATGTCTTTAATGGATATCGCCTGGTAATAAAGATCGTCGTCGGTTAATATCAGCCCGATGTATTTGTCTTTCTTCTTTAAGGTGAGATCGGCAAATGGCATTTCTTCCAGCACCTCGAAGCCGAGCTTTTGGTCCTGCGCCAGATGCTGGATCTTTCGCTTCAAATACCAATCGATGTGGTGTTTGTTTGAGTCGTTCAATGTCGGTACAAAATTTCCTTCCGACACATTGTGGGCGTATTCCAGATATTTTTTCAGCAACTTCGGCCCTTCGTTTCTGGCATCTTCCACTTTGAGCTGCTGGGGCCAAATGCTGCTCACAATCACTACCTTTTCCCGCGCCCTGGTCACCGCCACATTCAGGCGATTTTCGCCATTCACCACGTTGAGGCTGCCAAACTGATGGATCATTTTACCCTTGGCATCCGGCGCATAGCCGATGGAAAAGATGATGATATCTTTCTCATCGCCCTGAACATTTTCTATATTCTTAACAAAAAGTGTATCGGGAATATTCATTTTCCGGTCCATGGCTTTCATCTCCAGGATATCCATGATATGATCTTGCTGGCGGGCATTGAAGGTGACAATGCCAATTTCTTTTTCCGGCGATTCCCTCAATTGTTTCAAGGTGATTTCAGCCACTTTCTGAGCTTCTGTGGTGTTGATATTCTTTTCCCAAAGTCCATCGACTTTAACATAATCTATGGCGGGAATACCGCTATTCACAATTTGCTTGTCAGGCAACAGCTTCAAATTTCCACCATAAAAATGCTGGTTTGAGAAATCGATCAGATCGATTGATTTGCTGCGATAGTGTCCCCTTAACTGGGCTTTCATTAAATACATATTAGCCAGGTCCAGCAATGAATCCACTTCCAGCAAAGCGCCTTCATCTTCATTGTCTTCATCCCATCGAACTTTATACAAGTCGAATGGCGCCAATTGTTTGTCGTCTCCAGTCACCACAATCTGTTTGCCGCGGTACATCGCCGGAATGCCCCTTTCAGAAAAACATTGTGATGCCTCGTCGAATATGACCAGGTCAAACATCTGTTCCATTGGGAAAATGGCTGATACTGATTCCGGGCTGGCCATCCAGCATGGCACCAGATCAAAAATTTCATTGGTGAAATTGCCAATTAATTTACGGATAGGCCAGATCTGCCGCTTCTTGGTGACCTGATGACTGAGGTCACGATAGGTGACCATATTGTTCAACCGGTTAAATTCAACATCCTGGTAAGTTTGTTCCCGTACCTTCAGCAAGGTGATGTCGTTGCTCACTTTGAGTTTGAGTTTCACCGCCTCCTGCAAATCATTTTGCATGCGCTCAAACTTCAGCGAATTGACCGCCCTCAATATTGGATATTTCGTTTCTATGTGATCGATCCAGGCCAATCGCAGGCTGTTCTGAAAAGCATTTATAATTGAATCTTCATCACTCGCCATTTCTGCATCGAGCAATTTTTCAATCAATCGTTTTTCGTATTCCTCCAACTCGTCTTTGATCCGATCGTAATCGCATAGCGCATCAAAATCATCATTCAACGTCTCAATCATTGTTACACTCAATGCCGGATCGTTCAGCAATGCCTCTATGCGTCCATCTCTAAAATATTCCTGCCACCGTTTCATTTTTTGAGGGACCCCACTTAAGATTTCCAGTAGCTTGTTGGTCTTCAATTTAAATTCATCCAACGAGAGTTGATCACTGCTGAAGTATTCCCTGAAATTCCTGAAACTGTCGAATATCACATAAGCGGAAACAGCCTTTTTCTGGTTTTCAAACCATTTTTCAAAGTGCTCGCGTTCCGGATTTTCCGGAAGATCGGTTAACCATTTAATGCCCTTTATTTTGGTGAGGTTATGTTCCAGGTTGAGCCGGTAGTCGATCATTTTTTCCAGTAACCTGAAATTCCGGCGTTTGGGCGTGAGTTGGTTGTTTTGGAGAATCCTTTTGATGAGATGTTTTTCTTTGGAAAAAATCCACCATTTAAAAAATTTATAAATATTGGTTTGGGCATCCATCCTTCTTTTTAACACCCCCTGGAATTTACCCAATTCTTCGGAGTTCAAGCTCATTTCAGGCCCGGGTTCATCGAAACATCCCAACAGCGTGCGTTCCAGGGTACTCAACCACAAATTGTCCGGGAAGCTGTCGGAAATCACATCTTTGGAAGCAATAATGTGGCGGAAATACCGATAACTGGTCTCATTATCCAGAAAATCCAGCATCTCCCTAATCTTCTCTTCGCCTTCCAGGATTTTTGCCCCGGCCTGAACGTCCATTTCAGATCCGAGCAAATTCTTAACCCTTTCAGCAATTTCCGATTTATACGCGGGAATTTCTGACAAAATTGAGGTCATATTTTTCAGATCGGAAATGCCATATTTACTGAAATTACGACGGTTACTCCAGGGATGATTGCCGAGGTCAAACCGTTTATAGTAGGCATAATAATATTTCAGTTTATCCTCAAATTCCGTGACCTTGTCGAATGTAAAATACTTGTATTCCTGCTTTAGGTTTATGGCAGGTTTTTCACGATTGCTGGTCAGGTAGAGTTCCTTCACCGAAATCCCTGCCTCATTTTCATCAAATAGGGCCAATTTAAATTCTTCCAGTTCTTCGGTAATCTGGTCGATCTTCCTGCTGGACTGTAAAAAATTGCGTTCAAGCTGAATGGCATCGAGGCTGTTATTTTTTTGCTTGTATTCATACAGCTTGTCTATTTGCTGCTGCATCTGATGGTATATCGTTTTTCGATCATTTTTAAAATCGTGAACCAGGGCCACAAAGTCGGCGATATCATTTTCCCGGAGCCGTTGATAAACCACATCGAGTGCCGCTCTTTTCTGACATACCAACAACACTTTGCGCCCTCTGGCAATAAAGTCGCTGATCAAATTACAAATGAGCTGCGATTTGCCCGTGCCCGGCGGACCCTGGATGACCATGGAATTGCCTCGCTTGATGGCCTTCAGCGCATTTTCCTGATATGCATCGAGTTTAAACGGGGTAAACGTTTCTTCTTCTTTTACTTTATTAACAAAATAAAAATACTCTGTATGTTGCTTGCCTTCATCTACATCTTCCTGCCTGGACCGGTTGAAAAAAAATTCCTCAATGTCTTGATATTGATCTGTTTCCAGTAAGTGCAGATAGTCGGGCACAAGATATGATCCTGCCTGTGGGAATATGCCTATCACAGCTTCCGGATAAAGTTTTAATTCTCCATGGTTTTGGGCTTTGTCAAAATCAGCTTTTTTAAAATTTTCAAACCCGACAAGTTCATTCAAAAAATTTTCCTGGTTAAAATTGATCTCGACCGGACTGTCTTTGATCAATTGGTACAGTCTCGTACGAAAAACAGTAGGATCGACATCAAATTCCTCAAAGGTTTGTTCAACCAATTCGTCATCTAATTTTATCTGGTTAAAATAAGAATATGCCAGCAGGAAAGACTTGTTAAAAGTAATGTTCACTTCTTCCCTGGGTTTCAGCATCCACTCTTTTCCTTCCAAATCCAGCGTTACCGGGAAAAAAATCAGCGGACAGCGGACCAAAGTGCCATCAGCCAATTTACCGCGTATGAATGGCCATCCTACATAGAGGTCACACGATCCCCGTTCTTCAAAAATATAGTGATCTACTCTTTTGAGTCTCTTTAGTGCAAGGCTTATCCGGTTGGTTTCATCATCACGACTATCCATTTGCTGACACAATCTGATCTGATTCTTTCTGCCAATGAGATCGGCCACTATAGAAAAAGAAGGTTTGTTGTCGACGAAATTGAAATCATTTAAGTCGATGAATTGATCTGAGATTAATCGCAACAAGAGTATCGACCGGTTGTTGGCCGAAAGATTGGTAAGCCTCCTGAGATATGATTGTAAAATTTTTTTCACATGTAATGTTAATATAATTGGTCAGGGAATCAATAATTCCTACACACTAATTAAAATCCAGATATGGTTCCAACTTTTCAATTATACTGCTATCCGCTTTTTCAAATTTATAGAGTGTTGTTACGTCCGTAATTGTGCCTTCATGCTTTCTAAAGGTATCAATTTCTTTCGCGAGTGTTTTAGAAATGTAAGGATGTCGCCATAAATCATCGAAATCTGCATGATTGACGCGGATCTTTCGCGGCGAAAAATCATTCCGGATAAAAGTGGCTTTCTTCAACCTTGCAATGGTTTCGTCATCCAGTTGATACACCTCCGCATATTGCTCTTTACTGGCATATCCACCCAGCAGGTTGCGGTATTTAATAATCCTTGATGCAAAAACATGACCGATGCCTCTGATTGGCAGCAAGTCCTGTTCTACTGCACGATTAATGTCAAATGGTTTAAATTTACCTGTTGACTGCCGGTGTATACGTTGAAAATAGGTGGCGCTATCGGGCAGTAATATGTAATCATATACCCTGAAAATATTAATTGATGAAATACCATATATTTTGTATAGCGCTTCTTTGTATCTGAATTTACCTCCCTTATCTCGATAGTGGATTATCCGCCGCGCTACTGAAGGCTGAAAATTGAGCATGATCAAACTGTCTTCACTGATATAATTTGGATCGAATTCAAATAACAATGAATCCGAAGGCGTATAAAAAGAAGATTTCATGAGCGCCATCAAACTGTCCAGTTGGCGCTGTTCCGTGATTTCCGGCTGTGAACCAAAACTAATTTGCCATATGACAACAGGCGCCAACAGAGAAATCGAAATCACCACAAATAATAAAATAATACCCCTAGCTTCTGATTTTGAAACGCCAAAAAATTGCTGGATCCGGTAATAAATTCTTGAAAACATTCAATCGTCTGTCTTTTGGAAAAAAATTAGCATTGACATATTACAAAAATAGCAAAATATGTAAACTTGAAATCATGGAATTGGTGTTGTATAATGTGAGAAGGAATTAGAAAACCCGAGTTACAACAGCTTGTTTCTTTAGTGTTCAGATCTTTAGCAAATATGAAATTTTGAGTTTGTTTGCGCGTTGCACTATTTAAAGCTACTGCCAGACAGTATCGATTTGGGTTAAAAGATTAATCTTTCAATGTCTGATCAATATGTTGTTTTTTACATTGAATTATGTCCACTGAATTAAAGTCCGTAAGTCTTCCCTTACAAGAAAGAGGAAGAAATATCCAGGTATCTCAAAAAGCTCGAACCAGAACAAGTGAAATTGATCGATCAGATCACCAAAGGAATGATGCAGAAAATTGTAAAATTACCCGCGTTGCATCTGAAGGCAGCCTGTCAAAGAGATGACGCCGGAAATCTGGCAGAGGTGCTCAATGAATTATTTGACCTTGAAAAGCATAAAAAATCCAGTGCGAAAGCTTAAAACCCACTTTATTTTTTTCAACCGGCCCAAAAAAGAAAGGTGTGGATTGCAAGCAAAACACACCTCCTTGTATGAATTGTAATGGTCGTTTTAATTTACTTTTCCCAATTCAATATTTTGAAAAAATCCAATTCCTCTGGTTTCTCAACATATTTCCTGGCCGATTCGTAGTCACTTTCTTCAATGTAGTGAAGAATGTGCCTCAGTAGCATTTGAGGTCTGGTGGCATTGATGTCAACCAATCTTGGTGGAATTTTCCCGTCAGGACCTTGCAGATCTTTTAAATAGAGTGGTTTTATATTACTCAAGTGGTCCACGTAAACCATGCAACCGCTATGTCCTTCAGTATACAATTTGTAGGTACCCATACCCAAGAGTGAGCAATAAACCAGATCATATCCAGTAGGTGGAATGCAGCGCACTTCATAGCCCACTTCCACTGGCCTGGATTTCACTTTTATACCCAATTGTTTGATGCGGTTTTCAACCATTTCATTGAATATGTGCGCTTTGGATACTTTACCCAATTCAGGATGCCCATGATCATCATAGGTGAACTGGATACCGGAATTTTTGATCTCCTCATCGCTCATCGCATGAAAGACCCCTTCAGAAACAATTGCGGCGCCAAAGTTAATCCCAAGCAGCTTACGTTTTACCATGGATGAAACCACTAAACTCACAATTTTACTGACGGTGATGGTAGTCTTATTGAACATTTCAGGTATGATCACCATAGGATAGTGACAAGCAGCACCAATGCCGGCTGCCAAATGGCCCGCTGATCTTCCCATGGCAGAAACTACAAACCAATTTTCACTGGTCCGTGCATCTTCATAAACAGTATTGCAAATTTGCACGCCGGCGTCTTTAGCACTTTGATATCCAAATGTTGGTGTTCCTTCCGGCAATGGTAAATCATTGTCGATGGTTTTTGGCACATGGATGTTCTTTACCGGATTTCCTTTGTCGGACAAAAACTTGGCAATACGGTTGGCTGTTGATGCCGTGTCATCGCCACCTACCGTCACCAGTAATTTAATATTATTTTCCTTAAACAGGCTGAGGTTAAATCGCTGCTCAAAATCCTCATTGGTCGGTTTAAAACGGCTCATTTTTAAAGCAGAACCTCCACGGTTGAAGATATCATCTGCAAAATTAAAGTCAATATCCATCATTCGGGGTTGGGCAGAAAAAAGGCCCGAATAACCTCCATGCAATCCAATCACACGCCAACCGTGTCTTATAAACATTTTGGAAACACTTCCGATCACTGTGTTCATACCAGGGGCCGGTCCCCCGCCACAGCAAATAGCAACGGCATCTTTCATAGTATATCGCATTTAAAGTTTGAAACAAGTTGTTTTTGTGTTTGAAAAAATATTCTGACAAATAAAGAGAATGGCAAAACATAGATTGCCTTTAGTTGGAGATTTAAAAAATATTTTGAATTTAAAATCAAAACTACAGGTCAGAATTACTTCAAGTGAAAATCCCCGCAAAGGTAATTAATTTTTGTTTTTTTGGTAATCACGCTTACACTATTCACGGAAAATTAATATGTGGGAACGGCCCCCAACATTGCCAGCAACGTTTTAAATGATATGATTTAAAGATTCAAAATAATGTGGATCCCGGCAATTTTTTAGTGTAAAACCACAAATTGATGGGCGGCGGTATGACCGAAATTATCTCTTGCCCTTAAAATATAAACCCCACTGGTGAAATAACCGACATCTATACGTATTTCCTGGTTTTTATTTATTTTTCTGGGTTGACTGGCTAATTGACCCAGCAGAGTCACAATATCAATCTCAACATCCTGATTTGCTTTGACATGCAAATCACCATGATTAAAGAGCGGATTGGGATAAAGTTGAACATTGAGACCGTTCGTCTCAGGCACATTATTACCTTCTTCCAGGTTTCTAAGGATCTCCAGGCCTCCCTGAATATTCCCGGTAACAATCGATGAAGTGCCGTCTCCAAACAAATCGGCAGCAGCAAGCCAACTCATCGTGCCAAAAGGCAAAAGTACTTTTTTGCCTATCGTCTTGTTGTCAAAAATAATGCTATCCGGAACCAATGTTGAATTTAAATCTTGTTGAAAATTAGCGTAAATACTGGCCATTCCCCGGCTATCGGTAGTGACTAGATCAGGTTTGCCATCTGCATCTATGTCAGAGACTGTAACCGATAAGTTGATCCGCGTTAGGGAAAAGTCTCTTGAAATACCTAAAAAATCGTCTTTTACCAAATTGAACTGAGGTTCCTGACCGGTCCCCTGGTTTTCATAATATTCCAATGCTCCATTTTGTTTCGCAACCAGCAGATCAGTTTTGCCATCCTTGTTAATATCATAAAAACACACATTGTCATTGAGGCCTATTGGCAGGGATAATATCATATTTCGATTCACATCAAATTGCATGGGGGCATCGGGTAACGCCTGGTTGAGGAATACATAACAACCCATGTCAATGGAAGCAGGTTTAATGCCCATATAAAACAAATCCTGTGCACCATCGCCATTGAAATCACTGATGGCAATTCTGGGATTATTGAGCTGCAGTGATGACAAATTCAAAAAATCAGTCTGGGCCGTTTCGAAAGCAGGATCTGTTGGTGTTCCGGTATTTTCTAATAATGAAAGATAACCAACATATGTTCCATTCAAATTGAACCCATTGGCCGCAACAATAAGATCATAATCCCCATCCGCATCATAATCTATGAGAACGGGAACCGTTTGTTCTCCCAGATCAAGCATATCCCCCTGTAGAAAATCATTTTGAACATATTGAAAATCAGGATGATCACCGGAACCTGCATTGTGGTATAACCAACTCGAATGTTTGAGGTCAATCATGTATCCCAGGTTGGTATATACATTGGGAGATACCATCAGATCCTTCACGCCATCAAAATCAATATCTTCATAGTAACCTGCCGGGAAAATATACATATTGGCAGGATGTTGAGCGTTGGGAAATTGGGCAGAAAAACCAGTCATCAATGCGTGGTCAGCGCTGCCAACATTCTGGAAAAAATATAATTCCTCACATTGCTCATGGCCAATCAGTACATCCTTGTCACCATCTCCATCATTATCGAAGAGCAAAATTGACTTGCCCCCAACATGTGCCACCCGGCCGTTTTGTATATCGGCGCAGGTCTGCCCGCCAAAGGCAAACAGGTTGCAGTCGCATTCTTCAAATTCGCCCCAGCTTCTTGTCGTTATTTCATATTCCAGTGAATCGGCATTATGATACAATTCTTCACTCAAATTTTTGTTGTAACGAATGGTCCCTCCTACTGAAAAATCATAGACGAGAATGTCGAGATCGCCGTCATTGTCAATATCTGCAATTCCCGGTATATCAACGGCATTGGCAATGAGGTTTATCTTCCCTGAATATCCTGTGGTATACAGTGGATTGGCTACAATCTTCCATTTGGCCAGTGCATTGGCTTGCGATATATTTTTGTAAACAATCATGCCCCGCTCACCGGCATTGTAGATGTCCTTTTTCCCATCACCATTATAATCGGCAAAAACAGCCCACCCGGCATTTAGCTGTGGCAGTACGAAACCCAATTCATTGTTTAATACCCACGTACCTCCAACTTCCTGATAAACCAGAAAATTATCAGCGCTGCGGTCGTATACCAGGAGTTCATCTTTACCGTCATTGTCCAAATCAACCTTATTGAATGAGGCTGAGTTTAATCCACCAGCCCAGGGATTGCGCAGAAACTGATCGTTGACAACAAACGGAACATCGGTCTGATATTGAAAAAGTGCCTGGGCTTTCAATGTGATCGGACAGATAATGAACATTAAAAAAATGCCATACTTCATGTATATTGGATTGGTGTGTAAATCATGATAAAAATAATCATCAAATAGTGATTATTGTATATTTAACAAAACAAAGAATAAAAACATTTTATTTTTACTTTTAACGCCGGTAATTATAATCCCATTTGCTTATGATTAAAAAAATTTATGACGCCTTTCTAAAAAGTAGTGGTATCAGTACGGATACACGAAAAATTAAACCCGATAATCTTTTTTTTGCCTTGAAAGGTCCCAATTTCAATGCCAATCAATTGGCTCTTGAAGCTGTTGATTCCGGTGCCAAAATGGCCATCATTGACGACAAAGAATATGAAATTCAGGGAAGAACATTTCTTGTTGACAATGTCTTGTCTACTTTACAGGATCTGGCTCGTCACCACCGACAACAACTGAAAATTCCCATCCTGGGCATCACTGGTTCTAATGGGAAAACCACCACAAAAGAATTGATAAAAGACGTCCTCCAACAAAAACATAAAACACTCGCCACCCAGGGGAACCTCAACAACCACATTGGTGTACCCCTCACGATATTGTCGATCGATGAAACAATAGAAATAGCCATTGTGGAAATGGGTGCCAATCGCCTTGGCGAAATTGCGCTTTTGTCCAGCATTGCCCTCCCAACACATGGAATTATTACTAATATTGGCAAAGCACACATTGGATTGTTTGGCGGAATAGAAGGTGTGATTCGCGGGAAAAGTGAATTGTATGATTACCTCATTAAACATGACGGCGTGGTTTTTATCAATGAAAATCAACCCGCTCTGAAAAATATGGCCAAAAGATTCAGGTCACCGTTACTTTATCCAAATGCCGGCAATTACTATCACTGTGAATTGATCGAAGCCAATCCATTTGTGAAGGTGCGTACGGAACATGGCGACATCATTGAGACCCACTTAATAGGTCGATACAATTTTGACAATATTGCCGCGGCCCTTTGCATAGGAAAATATTTTGAGGTTTCGCCGGAGAAAGCCCGCCAGGCTATTGGCAATTATATGCCTGAAAATAATCGATCACAGATCATCAAGAAATCAGGAAAAACCATTATTCTTGATGCTTACAATGCTAATCCATCTTCCATGACTGCTGCCATTGAAAATCTCATTCAAATGCGTGCTGAAAAAAAGGCGGTCATACTCGCCGATATGTTCGAACTGGGCGATGAGGCCCCTGAAGAGCATCGTAAAATTGGCGAACTTGTTAATGAAGCACATTTCGATTTGAATATATTATGCGGTGAAAATATGTTTTTCGCCAGGGAAGTATGCAAAGATGCCCGCTATTTTAAAACGAGACAGGAAGTGGCTGAATTTTTGAAAAGCAACCCGCTGGAAAAAGGTTATACTGTGTTGATCAAAGGTTCAAGAGGCATGGCTCTTGAAGAGATTTTAGAATATATTTAAAGTTTATAATCATGGATTTTGAAAGCATACTTCGATTTCTGAAAGCACTAAAAACAAACAACAACCGCGACTGGATGTCGGCCCATAAAAAAGATTATGAATCGGCAAAAAAGGCCTTTGAGCAGATTGTGGCCAGCTTGATTGAACAATTGAGCATCATTGATCCAACGGTGCAGGGTTTGACCCCAAAGGACTGTATTTTCCGGATCCATCGCGATATTCGCTTCAGCAAGGATAAAACGCCTTATAAACCAAACTTTGGCGCCGCGATGAACAAGGGAGGGAAAAAATCGAATTCTGCTACTTACTATATACACATTGAACCCGGACAACCTTTTCTGGCCGGTGGAATGTACATGCCTCCCGGTGAAATCTTAAAAAAAATACGGCAGGAAATTGACTATAATGCGGCCGAATTCAGAAAGATCATTGAAGATCCGGTGTTCGTGAAATATTTTAATGGCATCGAAGGTGAAAAATTAAAAACCTCTCCCCAGGGATATAGCAGTGATAATCCGAATATCGATTTATTGAGATTCAAAAGCTATATTGTGATGCACTCTGTTAATGACAATGACCTCCTTCAGCCTGACATTATCAAAAGAATAGTGGGTGTATATGCCGTCCTGAAGCCTTTTAATGATTTTTTAAATCGGTCGCTTGATTAGTCTTCCGTTTAAAAAAATTCATATAAACGGAGCAAGCGATAGCCAGAAAAAATGAAATCCCTGTAATCAGATCGATGGTTGCTGCAGACCAATGAAATGAGGTATACCGGTCAAAAAAATATTTTATAAATGATGCCGGAAGATCAGTTTCACCTAATTTTTGTTTGATCTGCCAGTGCCAGTCTGTGACAAAACAATAGCCAAATCCATATTTTATTCCCAAGATAATCCATGAAAAAAGTGTAATGCCAACCACCAGAAGATGCCATTTTCTGGTCTTTTCCCAAATCCAACCAAATAGATTGAACGTAATAATAAAAATATGCAACCAAAAGAACAGGACATCCAGCAACCTCAACATCGAATAGAATATTTATTGGTAATTAATTCCACCGGAAGACATTAAAACTTTAATTTTGAACAAATATTTAATTTAATCTTAAACTGACATTTTTGAAATTAAGAATCATATATTTTGCATTGCTCATCTTGCTATTGAGTATTTCGAATATAGCGCTGGCACAAAATAAGCTATCGATAAGCCAGAAGGATATGCAGTTGATCCATCAGGCAATCGACAGTGTTTACAATCTCAATTTCAAAGCAGCAGATACCGTGATTGCCCAGCTCAATCAGAAGATCCCGGAATACCCGGGAGTAACTCTGCTGGAAGCATTTTATGATTACTGGAAATATCGCCCCATCAAATCAGGTACACCGGCCTTCGATCAATTTGAAAGTTATCTTAAAAAAACGTTAGCATTATCCGATAAACGCTTTGAAAAGAATGATGATGACGTAGAGGGGACATTTTTTGCACTGGCAGCCCATGCTTACCTGGCACAATTGTATGTTGACAACAACAGCAATTTGAAAGCCGTAGGTGAGGCAAAAAGTGCCTATAACTATATAAAAAAAGGATTTGACTTACTCGATCAATTCCCCGAATTTTATTTTCCCTGTGGTATTTATGATTACTACAGGGTAAAATATCCTGAAGAAAATCCTTTTTTCAAACCATTTCTTTGGTTCTTCCGTGCAGGTGACAAAGCAAAAGGACTTGAAATGCTCAAGAAAGGAGCAGTTGTTGGCATATTCACCAAAGCAGAATGCCTTACTTATCTTTTCCATATTTATCTCAGATACGAGAATCAGCCGGCAGAATCGATCCAATACTGTAGAAAACTCAATGAATTGTATCCGGAAAACCTGAATTATATAGCCTTGACACTGGAAAATGAAGTATATCTCAACAATTTTGAACCGATGTGGCCATACATTGAAAAACTATTAGATAGTGATAAGGAGCACTACCAGTACGTGGGTGAGATCTTTAAAGGCATTTATTTTGAAAAATATTTACACGATTTTCCATCGGCAAAAAAAGCATATTTAATGGCTCAAACGATTAACGAAAAAAGCAATGTCGGTACCGATCATGAAGAGAGCCTGCTCTACTGTGGTTTGGGCCGTGTTGAAAAAGAAATGGGAGATAAGGACGAAGCCAAAGACAGCTTTAAACGTTCTGTCAAGTTGGCCGAATACAGTATTGTTCGTGACGAAGCCCGGAATTATCTGGAAAATATGTGATTTTCCAACAATTCAACCCCTTAAAAGTCAAACCCTGGTGAAAGTTCCAATCTCAATATTATTTTTTTAGTATTTTCGCAAACTCAAAAATTATAGCTTGACGTGAAAATCAGAGATTTGTTTAATTCAGGTGAAAAGACCTTCTCGTTTGAATTTTTTCCTCCCAAAAATTATTCATCTATTTTGGAATTGGGTATTAATGTGGGCCAGTTGCTCAAATTATCGCCTTCATTCATATCGGTGACCTACGGCGCCGGTGGTTCTACACAGGATGCTTCTTTTGATCTGATCGATTATCTTCAAAATAAAATTGGGCTGTGTTCCATGGCCCACTATACTTGTGTCAATGCCAGTCGTGAAAAAGTCGCCAGAGATCTTGAATATCTATCCGCAAAAAATATTGAGAACCTGATCCTCCTACGCGGAGATCAGCCCAGAGATGTTCAGCAAACGCCAAATATTTCTGATTTCAGGTATGCTAGTGATCTCATCAAGTTTGCCCATCAATTACAAAAATTCAGTATTGGAGCTGCGGCGTATCCGGAAAACCATCCGGAATCCTTTTCTCCGGAATCCGACTTGACGTATTTAAAATTTAAAGTTGACCAGGGTGCTGATTTTCTGATCACCCAATTATTTTTTGACAATGAAATGTATTTTAATTTTGTGAAGCGAGCCCGTGAGGCAGGCATTACTGTACCGATCATACCGGGTATCATGCCTATCACCAATTTTAAACAAATTAAACGGTTTACCCAGATGTGTGGTGCAACAATTCCAGGTCATTTGTATCAATTACTCGAACCCTTTCAGGAAAACCTGGACAAAACATACCAAATCGGTGTGGAATATGCCATTAACCAGTGCCGTGAATTGCTGAAAAAAGGGACCCCCGGACTTCACTTCTATACACTCAATAAGTCACGGGCTACGGTGGATATTTATTCGTCGATTCGGTAAAATGTCTTAATTTATAAACCGGTATATTAAAATAGCGATAACCCAATAATTTTTATTCCAAGTCTGATTTTTGGTCATTCAGCATGATAGAGTTTCTTGTAAAGATCACCACAAAGCGCTTCTCAATACTGCGAAGTATTGTTTTATGATTTCAAAACACCAAGCGATCGACCCACTTCCGTGAATGCCTGTATCGCCCTATCCAGATGTTCCTGTTCATGAACGGCCGACAGTTGCACTCTTATCCGTGCCTGACCCTGGGGAACAACCGGATAATAAAATCCAATCACATAAATACCCCTTTCCAGCAATTGTTCAGCGAAATTTTGTGACAATTTGGCGTCATAAAGCATGATGGGCACTATAGGATGCTCGCCAGGTTTGATGTCAAAACCTGCCGCCGTCATCTTTTGCCGGAAATATTGCGTGTTTCTCTCCAGTTTGTCGCGAAGTTCGGTGGTTTCCGAAAGCATATCGATCACGGCAATCGAAGCTCCGACAATAGAAGGCGCCAGCGTATTGGAAAATAAATAGGGTCTCGACCGCTGACGGAGCAAATCAATAATCTCCTTTCTGCCAGTGGTAAAACCACCTGAGGCCCCTCCAAGGGCTTTACCCAAAGTTCCGGTGATGATATCAATCTTACCCTGAACACTACGATATTCCGGCACACCCCGACCCGTCTTGCCCATGAATCCCGTGGCGTGGCATTCATCGGTCATCACCAATGCTTTATATTTATCAGCCAGTTCACAAATTCTGTCTAATTGTGCTATGGTACCATCCATCGAAAATACCCCGTCGGTGACGATCAACCTGTGTTCCGCGGAAGCAGCTTCCTGAAGTTTACTTTCGAGATCAGTCATGTCATTGTGTTGGTAGCGAAGCCTCTGCGCTTTGCACAGTCTTACTCCGTCGATGATAGAAGCATGATTCAATGCATCAGAAATGATGGCACTTTCAGCTCCCAGAAGTGGCTCAAATACACCGCCATTGGCATCGAAAGCGGCCGCATAGAGGATGGTATCTTCCGTACCTAAAAATTTGGAGATCTTTTCTTCCAGTTGCTTGTGGATATCCTGTGTCCCGCAAATAAAACGCACAGAAGACATTCCGTAGCCATGGGTATCGATTGACTTTTTAGCTGCCTCTATTACTTTTGGATGGGAAGAAAGCCCGAGGTAGTTATTGGCGCAGAAATTTATGACTGTTCTATCATCCGCCGTCTTGATCACCGCCCCCTGAGGTGTTGTAATAATGCGTTCATTTTTGTAGAGACCGGCTTTTTTGATCTCCTTCAACGTTTGCTCTAATACTGGTTTCAGTGTTTCAAACATTTCCGTAAAAATTTAAAGATTTAAAAGTTTATGCTGGCTTCCTATCAATATATGGTGTATTTCAGAATACACCGCAATTCCCATTTTTTATTTCCTCGCACTACGAAATACCACAGAATTATTGGAAATAATTCTGAATTTCCAAATTTTATATTTTCAATAAATTATGGATTTATTCAAATTTATCTAATTTTTTTGCGCATTTCCAAAATTTAATGATCAAACAACCATATTTATTTATGATATTTCAAATTTTAACTATTTTTGCTATGATGTAAATAACTCAAACCTATTGGCTTCATATCAGTCTATATTATAAATGCGTCAAATGGAAAGAATTTTGGTAATTGGTGCTCTGGGTCAATTGGGAACCGAACTAGTTCCGGAGCTGAAGCGGATTTATGGGAACAATCACATTTATATTACTGATATCCACCCGCCTCATAATGCTGAGGATTCGTACAATTTTGTAGCACTGAATGTGATGGACAAAAAGGCTTTGGGTTCAGTGATTCGAAAATATAAAATTTCGCAAATCTATCATTTAGCCGCCTTATTATCGGCCAAAGCCGAAAAAACTCCAATTACTGCCTGGGACGTCAACATGCAGGGTTTACTGAATGTGCTGGAAGCCGCCAAGGAATTTAAATTAAAAAAAGTATATTGGCCCAGTTCTATTGGGGTATTTGGTAAAGACACGCCGAAAATCAACACACCGCAGTACACGGTGATGAATCCGACTACCGTTTATGGGATCAGTAAGCTGGCCGGCGAACGATGGTGCGCCTATTACTTCGAACATCATGGTGTTGACGTCAGAAGCTTGCGTTATCCCGGCCTGATCGGCTACAAATCCCTTCCGGGAGGAGGCACCACGGATTATGCGGTGGAGATCTATCATAAGGCCCTGGAAATGGGAAAATATGAATGTTTTCTAAAGGCAGATACTTTTTTACCCATGATGTATATGCCCGATGCCGTACGGGCCACGATCGAACTCATGGCAGCCCGTCGAGATCAGTTGCGCATAAAATCGAGTTATAATTTGTCAGGCATTAGTTTTTGTCCTGCTGAAATTGCCGGCGAAATCAAGAAACATATTCCCCTTAAAATCAGCTATAAACCGGATTTTCGCCAGGAAATTGCAGATTCATGGCCTCAAAGTATAGACGATACTTTTGCCAGGGAGGATTGGCACTGGCAAAATAAATACGATCTTACCACCATGACTAAAGATATACTGAGTCATTTGGAAGTAAAAAAATTGATTAATCAGGATTGATATTTCTACTAAGCTTCTACATGCCCCCAATTTTCTCCGGAACGAATCCTGTTGAGTTGTGTGTGGGTTATACCAAACCGCTTGGCGATCATACTTAGCCTGGTTTTATTGGTCTTTAATAACCTCTTGATCACCCTGACATCAGATTCGGAGAGTTTATACCCGGTAGTCCTTCGTTTGATGACTTCGGGATTTTTATTGTTGTGCGCAATCAACTCATCTTCTGTCGCCCAATGCAAATTATAAATAGAATTGTTTTGCTTGTTGTAATCATTGTGGATCACATAGTGTTGATGTTTGGATTCTTTTGGAATAAATGTTTCAGCTACCAATCGATGTACATAGTACTGACGTGTAATATCTTCTCCAAATTTTACGGTAATACATCGATATCCATTAACATTTCCACCTTTCAAAAT
This sequence comes from uncultured Cytophagales bacterium, assembly GCA_963711495.1. Classification (GTDB taxonomy): domain Bacteria; phylum Bacteroidota; class Bacteroidia; order Cytophagales; family Cyclobacteriaceae; genus CAVQEK01. The sequence goes on along the minus strand of CAVQEK010000004.1, from coordinate 1,160,432 downwards.
CCTTCCTTTTTTCTTGTCGATGGCATAACTTTTTATCCTGCCGAGTTGAGAGACTTCATATTTGTCGTGAGGTAAATTTGTCTCGAAGTCAATTTCTTTCCACCGCTCGTTATTATAAGTTGTCTCCATGGTATTAAAAATTATGAAAAAATTGAGGCTTACAGCATCCGGAAAATACCCAAAAGGGAAAACAGTGCGTGTCAATATTAAAATGCTTTTATAGTCCAAAAAATTCCTTAAAAACGAAAAAAAAATGCCACCCCGAAAAAAAGTCTTTTTAACGCCAAATTCCGACAAGTCGCAAATCCAAAGTTCAATGTTTCAGTTTTTAGTAGAAACAGGCCCTTATTAACTTGAGATGCTATTTTTTGTAATATTCATACTGTTTATTTCAAAGGGCGGAAACTTGGGAAAACCCTCAATATACCAATGCAAACAGCGGTAAATGTATTGGTTTATGGCAAAATGCCGTAAGCAGTACTTTTATTGAAAAAGTACCTTTTTGACAAAAATTTGATTTCCGACATTGATTTTGACAATGTTCAGTCCATGTAAAAATTTCCTGTTTTGATATTCCAGATGTTGTTGACCTTCCTGGATATTGCCAAAATCAAATTGATCCGTTTTCTGACCCTGAATATTATATATCGTTAAAAAAACACGTTCGGATTTATCCAATAACAAATCGATAGCAAATCGGTCAGTTGCTGGATTTGGATATATTTTTAGGTCTGATTGACTCAGGTCTGCCAAATCACCCAGTCCGGTGATTGCTGACTGAATAGAAAGATTATCAATGGCCCAGCCCCAGCCATTGGTGAGCGGGTCGGAATGCAGTCGAAAACGGACCAGAATAGTATCCCCTGGTTGAAAATAATCCTTTAAATCTGTTTGATGGTCAACAAACATGCTGCTTTTGCCGGATTGATTGTTATCAAAAGCGCTGGACCAAACCGTATTGTAACTGGCATCATAACCATCCGGCATTGGCAGCCAATCCAGGCCATCTCTTGATCCCTCTGCCACCACGTAATCGTAAAATTCAGGTTGAGGAAATGTGCTGCCACTCTCCCCTTTTTCCACGATGGCTACGTCCTTGTATTTGAACTGGGAATTGCCTGATGAAACAATAATAGGCACCCGCAAATAATAATCGAAATCTTTCTCCTGACCTGGATAATTGGTCCCTTCAGGATAGGGGTGGGTTGACTGTATGGCATTGTCGGTAAATCCACTTACCGTTTTAATAGAAAATCCATCACCTTCAAAATCATTGTTACCCTGATTAAAATTGTTGTAGTATTGAATTTGTGGCGATTCAAGATTAAGCAGTTGATAACTAATAGGTATGGCTGCATATTTCTTTTTATCCCTGAACGATATCAATTCCACGTTTAGTGATTGACCAAGGCTCAAACCAGTGATCTCAAGCTTGGCCGTACCCACGGAAGTTGGACCAATTCTACCTGCATTATTTGAATTAATGTGTACAGCTGTGGAATCATAAGGAGAATTTAATGCAACATTCAATACCAACTTCCCATTGGGCGCTGTTCCAATATTGAGTATGCTTGGCACCTGCACCACTTCAATTTTGTTGGGTAAAGTGGCCGTAAAAATTCCACGGCCGTGTGTGGCAATTACCACCTGGTCATCTACTACTTTCATATCCCAAACCGCGGTTGCTCCCAAACCACTATCCAGAAATGACCAGGTCTGGCCGTCATCCAGTGATTCGAAAATGCCAATTTCAGTGCCCGCCCAAAGCACATTGGGTTCATCGGGGCGAACCAGCAAGCAATACACCGCCACATCCGGAAATCCATTGCTGCTGGTTTGTTGGCCATTAAATCCGGTGATATCTTCCCATGTTTGCCCCAAATCATTGGTCCGCAATATTTTAGGTCCGTGTGAAAAGGAAAATAATGCAAAAGCCGTAGAATCTTTGGTGGGATGCGTTGCAAGCCCTGATATATTTCCGAGTGTTTCCCCTGCAAAATTAGCAGTGGCATGAAAAGATGTTCCACCATCGGCAGAAACGAAAATCTTAGTGGTTGGTGACATGCCGGAACCCGCCCAGACAATGTCACTGTTCGCCAGTGATACTTTCACATCTACAAAATTGGAGAACCCCCAGTTGGTGGAAATAGAGGTCAATTGCCAGGAATCGCCAAAATCCTCCGAACGATATACACCTTTTGAACTCACAGTAAATAACACATCCGGTTTACTGTTTGAATTGGCTAATTTTGAAAAAAATGGCTTGGTCCCACCAATATTTTTACCTGCATCATTCCATGTTTTTCCCCCGTCTTTGGTGTTTAAAAATGCATTGAACTGTGAACTTCCTATAATCTTGTTGGAATCGCTATAATTCCAGATGGCGTCAAAACCGTCACCGCCAATGGCCAGGTTGTAATTGGTTTGCTCACTGGCAGAAATATTATCAGGAGAAATCCAGGTGCCGTTATCCTGCAATCCGCCAATATATTGATCACCGTTATGTTTTTTGTCTGCACTATAAAATTGACCTGTGTTATAACCGAAACCTACGAAAGTCCAATCATTATCTTTAGTGCCTGGCGTACTGGAAATGTTGGATATATAAATTCCTCCATCACTGCAATCTACAATTCGGAAAGTTTTTTGAGTGGAATTCTCATCAATAGCAACAAGATTGTGATGATCGGGATGAAAACTGTACGGAAACGATTTGCCAAATTGAGAATTGATGGAATCATACTGCAAGTAAGCATCAGAAACATTGGTCAATTCACCATTATATCGAACTAAAAGGACCCGTTGAAAATTTATTTTCATACTGTCTATTGCCAGGTTAGGCGGATTCCAGGTGGTTCCGGAATTCAGAACCGGCCAAAAGAAATATAACTGCCGGAAGTTTTGTCCTGTATTTGAGCCACCATTACGGGCGATGTGCGTATCGGGGGTATCGGAATAATTTACAGCATGGATAAATAAATATTCCCGACTATCACTGGCGGTATTGGTACTGTCCAGGGATTCGGAAATGAGATTAAATGTACCATCTTCCTGTTGGTCCCGGAACGAAACCATTAATTGTCTGTGATGGCCCAGATCCCAAACCTGTATTGGAATATCCACATAATCCTGGTAGGAATACTCATTATCCGGAACTCCTGCCCCCTGTTTATTCACGGTAAATCGATATGCCTTCTGAGAAATCCCCGGACCGGTGATCACGGCAATATTATTTAAAGTGTCGATACCAGAATTCATATTGGCATCAATCTTCCCATTGTATGAGTTTCCTCCAAAATTGATTAAATCCCAAATAGTATTTTGTGCTTGAAAGAATGATACGTTCAACTGAGTATCCTTAATGCTGGATGTTTGTTGGGTAATGTTTGTTTTCCAGAGATTAACGCCCCCATAGTAAACTTCATCCTCATTGTAGGGGTTTACCATCACAATATTATCGTAATCACCCTGACCGCCTAAAAAATCGATTTGATTGCCAGCATAATTCTGATTGACCAGGTTCCAGGTCTTAGCAGCGTCCTTACTCACATATAAATCAGCCCCGCCGCCAGAAAAATTCCCGACTACAGAAGCATATAGCCTGGCGGTATCGGTTGCCGCTATATTGATTTCCACCCGTGACAAGATCTGTTTCATACCATTAGAAGCACTTATCCAGGTATCTCCGCCGTCAATTGTTTTGACAACACCTTGGCCCCAAACCGTGGCATATATTGTTTTAAAGTTCCGGGGATTTCCTATAATTTGATAGATGAAATCATTATTATGGTACACTTCCTGCCAATTCGTACCACCATCCGTTGACCTAAAGATTTTTGACAGCCGGTTTTTTTGCCACTGACCATAAGAGGTACAAATGAATAATAAGTCAGGATTATCAGGGGCCACGGTAACCCTATTGATGTAAGTAAAATCTTCACTGGCCGCTGTCGAAGACAACTGATTCCATGTTTCTCCACCGTCGGTGGATTTTAATAAACCTTTTCCCACCAGACCAACCCCGCCGCCAATGGTTTCGCCGGTGGATGCATACATTATATCCGGCTGATTTTTACATAAAGCCAGCCAGGAAATAGCCATGGATGGTAAATTTGGTGTTTTGAACTGCCAGGTAGTACCGCCATCATTGGTCTTCCAAATGCCTCCTCCAACACCGCCGGCAACCCAGGTGTTGTGTGTGACATCCTGAGGGAGGATAATCAGAGCGCGCGTTCGGCCAGGCACATTGGCAGGTCCCCGCTGGGCCCAATCCAGCGCAGTGGTTCTGGCGGCTTTCAATGATTGATACAGAGGTGAGGATTTTGCTTTTTGCAATTCATGAATCACCTGATCGGGTGCATATTGAGGCCCACTTTCGCCATATCGGGTTCTGATCCCAATTTCATAGTCCATAAACAAATTGGGTTGATCAAATTCATGTTCTTCCTCCTCCTCATCGAATGCCTCAAAGTCTTTACGGTCCTGATCTTCATTCATCAACTTCTTTGATCTATGAATTATCTGGCCATCATTCTGAACATTAGGATTGAAAGCAAAAAAGTATAAACCCCCGATAAATACCAGGAAAATTATGGAAACAAGAATTGTCACCCTTTTCATTTATTCATTCTTTTCGTTCAATATTTTTTGTTTTTTTATGATATCGTAATAATAGACAGCATCAGAAGAATAATTTCTGTCCAATACACCTTTCTGTGCTTTTACCTGAATAACATAATCATCAACCCAACTGACATCCCCATTCACTACACTGTCCCGGTAAATTTCCATTCCGGTTTTAGACTCCAGAATAATAAATTTCAACACATAACCATTACCCTGTTGGGGTAAATTCACTTTCTTTTGACATAAGGCATATTGTCCCGATGCGTTCATCGTAATATTTGAATTTCCCCCTAAATATTTCGCGGATATTTCCTGGTATGTAGGCTGTTTCTGCTTCCTTGTAATAGTACAGGAAGACAATATTAAAAAGATTATGATGATTAAACGAACTTTCACCGAATCAAAGTATACGTTCTTATCAAAATTACATCTCGACTTTTTCACCTAAATAAAACGTTGATTTGTCCTCCAAATTTCTCTCTTCGTTAAATACCATTCTATACAATATGAATTCCAGTTTGGTTTCTTTTTATGGAGTCGGTACAATAAAAAAAGCTGCCCCAAACAATTGAGGCAGCTTTTAGTGCTATTACTAATCAGTTTGTACTCCTAATGTTTATCCCAGAACAGCTTTGTGGTAAGTTCATCACTGCCTATGGCTGAAGCGGCACTCGCATAATTGTCCGCATTCAATGTTTGTTCATTTACCGGATAAGTGAATCTTGTAGGAATCTGGCTTGGATCATCAATCGAAGGCGGAATGTTAAATGCCGGATAATCCATTCTTCTCCATTCATTGTATCCCACTAAACCGCGATTGTAAAATGCCAACCACGCCTGGGTACCAATTTTTTCTTTCCAGCTTGCCGCATCATAAGCAACATCAGCACTGGCAATGTAGGTATCGGCGTCCGGAACTCCCCAAAAATCGAATGACGCGGTAATGGCTTCATTATAAAGATTTTCTGCCGTTTCACCTACAGACATCCCTCTTTGGGCGGCTTCAGCAAGATAGAATAATACTTCATCATAAGTAAGTATTGTACCTGGGAAATCAGGCGTCTGTATTTCATCAGAAATATGAGAATATTGCGCAAATGGGCTGCTTTCTCCATATGAGCCACCGACATAAGCCAACTTTTCTACTCCCGTTTCAGAAGATGTATCCGTCATGGTGAAATATGCCGCGCGCCTGGGATCATTCAATTCATTCATGATATCGATGATGGTGTTGGCCCCAACGAAATCGTGACGACCGGTTAATATCAATTCAGCATAAATTTGATTGGTATTTGGCGTAGCTCCAAGATAATAAAACATGGCATTGTCATCATTAGATTTAAATGCTCCGTTAACGGCCGATTCAATGGTTGACTTTGCCAATGTTGCATCAGCATCCGCAATGGTAATGCCCAATTTAATCTTTAAGGAATTACCGAATTTTTTCCAGGCGGCAATATCACCACCATAGATCAAATCCGCACTTCCGAAACCATCATTACCCGTATCTTTTAAGCCGGCCAAATCAGCATCAACACGCTGGATTAAATCCTTGTAAATGGTCATTCCATCATCATAAACAGGAAGTAAATTATTAATATCCATTGATTCGCTATACGGTACATCACCAAAGATATCTACCAGGCTCTGATATGCATAAACCTCCATCAAATCAATGATATGCAACTTATTGTTCACATCATCTTGGGTCTGGGCATTGTTGACCGGCGCTACTTCCTCATCTGCAATCAGTTTTGCTGCCTCATTCAAATCTTTCAATATATCCCGGTAATAAACACGAAATTGATAATCCGCAATCGTTCGATTGACGATATCATAATTCGCTTCATCGGTATAGGTCGTTTCTGTCCAATATTGGGCAAAAAGCCTGAACACATTTTCATTTACATTCGCCGTTGTAATCTGATCGACTAATGCTTTTTGGGCATTGCTAAACAGTCCCTCACCCTGAACAGCGGTCGGGTTTTTCTTGTCTGTGTTAAAATCCTCAAAATGATTGGTGCAAGCTGACAAGAAAGCAATCAAGGTTATTATTACGATATATTTATTTTTCATTGCGTTCTAATTTTAGAATTGTACGTTAAGGGTAAATCCGTAATTTTTAATCGATGGCATGACACCACTCTGCCATCCCTGGATGTTTCCTGAGCTTTGTCCGGCTTCAGGATCAGAGTATGGGAGATTTTTTTGTATGATCCACAAATTGGAACCAACAAAACTAAGTGAAGCCTTATAAACTGAAATATTTTGCAACAATGAAGTCGGAAGGTTATAGGTCAGTCTTACTTCGCGCAGTTTTACATAAGATGCATCGTATACAAAAGCTGAATTCGGATTACTTGCCCATCCGGCCCAGCGATAATCCCCTCCTTCTATTCTTACCTGATTTTCAGAACCATCAGCTTGTACGCCATTGAGAATTAATCCACCACCATCATCAACTGCAGATCGAACCGGATTGCCCAAGTCATTGGTAAATACCGTTTCAGGATACAGGCCTGTTCCCTGGCCATACCATTGATCCAAAGAGAATACATCTCCACCATGCTGGATATCAATCAGGAAACTGAATGTTAACACATTCTTATAACGGAAAACATTGTTGATGCCTCCCAGCCAATCCGGATTAACATTACCGATGACAACATCAGAAGTGGATGATAACTGATAATAGCCATTCGATTTAACGACCGGTCTTCCGTTAAGATAAACATAATCTGTTCCCTGGATCGCGCCGTAAGGTTCACCTATACGAGCATTGACGGAAACCCCACCCTGTAATCCATTATCAAGAGGGAGATTTTTTAAACCTTCGGCAAGTGAAATTACTTTATTCTGGTTTTTTGACCAGTTCACAGAAATATCCCAACTAAAATTACTCAATTTTACAGGCGTTGCGTTCAAAGTCAATTCGACGCCTCTATTTTCCAATTCACCCGCATTCAAATACCGGTAGCTATATCCAGTGGCAAATGACACTGAAATTGGTGTAATCAGATCAACTGTGTTGGTTTTATAGAATGACAAGTCAATGCCAAGGCGGTTGTCGACAAAATTCATCTGTAAACCAGCTTCCAAACTCTTTGTTCTTTCTGGTTTAAGGTTTTCGTTATTCTTGGTGTTGTCGACAGATACAATGGCATTTCCACTAAATGGCGCCTTTAATGTATAGGTATCTATTACACTGCCCCATGGAGCGCCACTACCTACTTCGGCATAATTCAAACGAATCTTGCCTAATGATAACCAGTTGGCACTCATGAGTTCTGAAAATATAAAGGTGCCAGTGATTGATGGGTAATTGTATGCCCAATTGTCACTTGGCAAGGTTGAAGAGATATCTTGTCGGAAAGAACCATCAAGGTACAAAAAGCTCTTATAACCCAGTGTTGCATTGGCGAAAAATCCGTTTACACCAATCTGTTGATATCTTTCTTCCGGCGGTAACTGGGGATCCAAACTATTACTCAATGCATAGATATCAGGCACGATGAGGCCACCATTGGTAGAAGCAAATACCTGGTCAACTTTGGAGCGACGAATATTTGTACCTACTAAAGCCGATAAATTAAAGTTTTGGCTTAAATCTTTATTGAATTTCGCCATAAAATCAAAGTTGGTTTCCAGATAATTCCTGGTAAGCCGAGAATATCCGGACGTTACATCCGGGCGATCAACACCAAGTTCTCCGGAAACTGATCCTACTGCTTTTCTTTCTTCTTCCAAATGGCTATAAGTATCAACTGAAAGACGGCCCATGAAACTCAACCACTTGGTGGCTTCCCAGTCCAATTGTGCATATCCGAGTAAACGGTCGCGGTTATCTGATTCATAATTTTTATAACGGATCCAATAAGGATTGTCCCAATAGGCTGGTGTTCCATCATCCCAGGCCACCCTGTTCCAGGTAGCATTACGGCCGGTTTTACTGAACATTTCTTCTTGCGCTTTGATGTCAACATTTACTTCGAACCATTGACGGAAAGAGGAAAGAATATTATCACTATAACCGGTAGAGTTACGTCCAACCGCATTTTCATTCATATAAGTGGCAGAGGCTGATGCCTTTAAGCCCTTTAAAATTTCCCAGGAACCATTGAGTGTTACATTGTTTTTAACCAGGGAACTGTTGGGCATTACCCCATTAAATGTTTGATTGGTATATCCCAATCTGAAACTTGATTTATCAGTTCCTCCAGAGATATCGACACTATTTGTTAAAGATTTTGAAGTATTAAAAAATGATATGGGACCATTTTTCCCTGCCACCCAAGGGGTTGCTTTCCCAAAATTTGATGATTCAGGAATGAATGCATCCCATTGATATACCATCAAACTCGGATCAAATTTTTCACCGTAAGAAGCGTCTTCGTAATAAGGTACGGTCAGATCAAGCGTCCCATCCCCATTCACATCGGCATATTGTTCCAATCCGGGATGCGATCCATCACTGTAAAACGGCCCATATCCACCACCATAACTTTGCTGATAGGTTGGAAATGTGCTTTTGTCAACAACACCCAATGTAACATTCGAACTGATATTAACACCCAATTTTTTACCAGGTGTTTCGGATCCTTTTTTGGTCGTGATCATGATAACGCCATTGGAAGCACGGGACCCATAAAGGGCCGTAGCTGCCGCACCTTTTAATACACTGATCGAAGCAATGTCATTGGGATTAATATCTGCAGCGAAATTACCGTAATCGTAACCACTTCTACCGGATAACTGACCTTCATTGTTGGTGTTGGAATTATCGATAGGAACACCATCTACAACAAAAAGTGCCTGATTTGATTGGTATAAAGATTTCGCACCACGGATAACAATGTTGGTAGACCCACCCATGTTACCATTGGATTTAATGTTTACACCTGCAATCTTGCCTGACAATGAATTAATAAAGTTATCACTTTTTACAGTATTCACTTCATCACCACTGATTTCCTGAACAGCATATCCGAGCGAACGTTCCTCACGATTGATACCCAAGGCAGTTACAACCACTTCTGTGAGTTGCTTCAGGTCAGCAATCATCACCATGTTGATCACCGACTGATTGCCGATCTCAACTTCTTCGGTAGTAAGTCCAATAAATGAAAAAACAAGGGTACCTCCGGATTGGGGAACGTCTATCTGATATTTTCCATCGATATCGGTAACTGTACCAATGGTCGTTCCTTTCAATACCACATTCACACCTGGAATCGGTGTGCCATCTTCCTGCCCTGTAACTGCTCCCGTTACAGTTCTTTGAGCCCAAGCTATCGAATAGGCCGATAGCACGAGCATGAAACTAACAAGTAGAATCCTCTTCATATTACTTAAGTTAAGGTTAGAAATAATTAAAATACTTCTGCTAGATAAGCGCAAATGTAAAATTTTAAAGTAATAAAAGAAACAAAATAGGATTTTTATACAATAGAGGTAGCAATTGGTAATTTTAATAAAAAATTAATAAAACCAGGGTTAGGTTATCATATTCTTTTGAAAAATTGCTAATAGATTTGAATTTCCAAATTATTGATGCAGAATTTTAAGAATTTCATTTGTAACGACTCCGTTTTGAATTGTATTTTATATGGTTTTGATGATTTATGAAATATAATTTTTCCAAGAACCCATTTTGTAAAATAATATTCTGTGAATGGTACTATTTTATGACAAATTCAATTCTTCTATTCTGTTCGCGGTTGGATTCAGAAGTGTTTGGAAGCAAAGGTTGTGTTTCTCCGTACCCCTTGTAAGATAATTTTTCAGAATCAACTCCATGACTAATGAGGTAGTCATAAACCGATTTGGCACGTCGTTCTGACAGTTCCTGATTGTAAGCTTCTCCACCCTTATCATCAGTATGACCGGCAATTTCCACCTTCACATCCGGATTGGTATTAAAGAAGTCGATCATTTTCTCCAGTTCGGTAATCGACTCTTCCTTCAAATCATATTTGTCAAAGTCGAAAAAGATATTGTTTAAAGCCGTAGACAATCCCGACTTGATCGGCTTCAAATAAAAATCAATGATCAATGGCTTATTAACAATTGAATCCGTGTAGTTGAAGTAACGGCTTTCGAATAAATATCCAGGACTCTCTACATAAAGCGCATATTTTCCACCCTGGTTTAGTACTGAATAATATTCCCCGGTTAATGGGTCAGACTGGAATACATTGAGTACTATTTTTGTTTCAAGATTGTGAAGTTCTACCTTGGCCTCGAGGGGCTTTTTGGTTTCTTTGTCAAAGACATTTCCTTTTACATAACTCGTTTCCCGGACTAATAAGTGATTTTCAGGAAAGGTGAATTTATAGAGCAGGCTTTTTGACTTGCCTTCCGAAAGACGCTCTTCATAAGAATAGTATCCGGTTTTACCATTGGCTGAAATAAACAAAGATACCTGGTCGTCATGCGTGTTGAGGGGGTAACCGATGTTCTCAGGTTTAGACCAGCCATCAGCAGTTCTTTCAGACTTGTAAATGTCGAACCCGCCAAAACCCGGATAACCCTTTGAGGCAAAGAACAATGAGGTCCCATTTACATGAATGAATGGAGATACTTCGTCGTCAGGCGTATTAATCTGAGGTCCCAGATTCCAGGCTTTCATCCATTTGCCTTCCTCATCGGTTTTTGACATCCATATATCGCGTTTACCCAAACCTTCAGCCCGGTCTGATACAAAAAACAACTCCCGGCCATCAGCCGACAAAGATGGCTGGGATTCCCAGGCCCGTGAATTGATGTTTGCCCCAAGATTTTTGGGAACAGACCAGGAATCTCCAATTCGATACGAAATATACAGATCACAACTTCCATATCCTTTTCTCCCTTCACAAGTAGTGAAAATTAAAATCCTTCCATCAGCAGAAATGGTACAAGTTCCTTCATTATAGTCAGAATTGATGCTTGGTGAAATAGACTCCGGCTTGGTCCATTGGCCATTATTATCTTTGCGACTCATATATATGTCTTCATCATCATAGAATGAAAAGCCATTTCTCCTTGTGAAGAATATAGAATTTTCGTCGGCGGTGAGAACCGGAAAGTACTGCAAGGCAAAGGCATTGATAACCGGCGGCAGGGGCACAGGATGTATATCTACTGGATTTTTAATGCCTTCAACGGCAAATTGAAGGTTGTTCTCCAATTTGTTGATTTGGCCAATCATCTTTTCATTGGTCAGATTGAATCCTTTTAGCGCCTGCATACATTGTACCGCCTTTTGGTAACTTCCTTCTTCAAAATAAACCTGGGCCAGCGTATAATACACATTTTTGTACCGTGGGTTTTGAGGACTTATTCGGACTACCTGTTCCAAGTGATATTTTTGCAAATCCGGATTTCGAAGCAAATCATAACAAAAGGCGAGCCGCAGATGAGCCTCAAGAAAATCATTATCCTTGGATACCGCTAGTTGCAAAAGCTGTATAGCCTCTGGAAACTGACGTCGACCAATAAGTTGGTTGGCCTCCTCATATAATTTAATGGCTTTTTTTGAATGGGTGGAATAACTGTCCACATTTTGGGCCGTTGAGACCACCCCCAAAAAAATAAAAAAAATAAAAATAAAAAATCGCATTGCTTAAGGTATGTCCATGAATTTGTGAATTTGTAATGAAATTTCCCAATGGGGATTTTTCTTAACATACGAAATAATTCCCGGTAATACTTCCTTTGATTTTGACCACTCAGGCTGAAGATAAAGTTTACAGCCCCATGGCATATGCCCGGCATATTTCTCCGCCCATTCAAAATCAGATTTATGGTAAATTACAATTTTAAGTTCATTTACTTTACCGTATATATCTGAAATTGGTTTTTTGAACTTTTTGGGAGAGAAGCAAACCCAGTCCCATTTACCTGAAATCGGATAAGCTCCTGAAGTTTCCAAATGCGTATAAAAACCATTCTTTTTCAAAACATTTGTCAAAGGCGACAGGTCATACATCATTGGTTCACCTCCGGTGATAACTGCAATGCGTGTTCGATATTCCTTGGCCCTGGATACAATATTTTCCACAGTCAATTTGGGAAACGCTTCCGCATCCCAGGATTCCTTAACATCACACCAAACACATCCCACATCACAACCGCCAAGACGGATAAAATATGCCGCCTTTCCCTGATGATAGCCCTCTCCCTGAATGGTATAGAACGTTTCCATCACTGGGAGTTCGTAATCTGTTGTTTTATTGATTGCTTTCGTCAAATTCGTCCAATTGTTGTGTAACTCCACCAAAAGATAAGTTACTGCATTTTAAAATTACCAGAAATTCTTTCAAACCTTTCAACATGGAACGAAAGTCCTTAATGATCACTCAGTACAATTTTGCTCTAAGAACGGCTTCGTTGGATATTTAATATAATTTCGTTATAAATATCCCGGATTGTCTCGCGTAGTCGGGCTGATCTAAGGGAATGACATATACTTTTAATCCAGTTTCAAAACGGCCATAAAAGCTTCCTGCGGTATCTCTACATTTCCTACCTGACGCATACGCTTTTTCCCTTTTTTTTGTTTTTCGAGTAGTTTCCTTTTCCTTGTAATGTCACCTCCGTAACACTTTGCCAACACATTTTTTCTCAGTGCTTTTACTGATTCACGTGCTATAACTTTGGTTCCTATAGATGCCTGAATTGCTATTTCAAACATTTGTCTTGGGATAAGTCCACGAAGTTTTTCACACAATCTCTTTCCCCATTCATAGGCTTTATCACGATGCACAATGGCAGACAAGGCATCCACCTTCTCACCATTAAGCATAATATCAAGTTTTACCATGTTCGATTGCCGGTAGCCAATGACTTCATAATCCAACGATGCATATCCACGAGATATGGTTTTCAACTTGTCGAAGAAATCAAAGACAATTTCTGCCAATGGCAACTCGAAAGACAACTCCACCCGATCCGATGTGAGATACACCTGATTTTTGATGACGCCGCGTTTTTCCATTGCCAGTGCGATAATAGGGCCTATGTAATCTGCTTTGGAAATGATCTGGGCTTTGATAAAAGGTTCTTCAATGTGTGAAATCGTATTTGGCTCCGGCATCTCAGAAGGTGCATGTACCTCGATATATGATCCATTGGTTTTTACGGCCCTGAATTTCACGGAAGGAACAGTGGTGATCACGGTCATGTCGAATTCCCGCTCCAACCTTTCCTGCACAATCTCCATATGCAGCATACCCAAAAATCCACATCGAAAACCAAAGCCTAAGGCCACAGATGTTTCCGGCTCCCACACCAGAGAAGCATCGTTGAGCTGAAGTTTTTCCATAGAAGCCCTGAGTTCTTCAAACTCCGTAGTATCGACCGGATAAATACCGGCAAAAACCATAGGCTTAACGTCCTCGAAACCTTTAATGGCTTTGTTGCATGGATTTTCTACATGCGTAATTGTGTCCCCAACTTTTACTTCTCTGGCCACTTTGATGCCCGAGATCAGATAACCCACATTTCCTGCTCCAATCTTATCGAGTGGCAGATGAGCGATTTTCAATATACCAATTTCATCCGCTTCATAGGTCTTACCGGTATTCATAAATTTCACCTTTTCCCCGGTCCTGATCTCACCGTTGAACACCCTGAAAATCACTTCTATACCACGATATGAATTAAATACAGAATCAAATATCATGGCTTGTAATGGCGCTTCCGGATCCCCTTTTGGCGGTGGTATCCGTTCAACAATCGCCTCAAGAATCTCCTCAACACCAATACCCTGCTTGGCGCTGGCAAAAATGACGTCATCACCCTTAATACCCAGCAACTCCACGATCTGATCTTTCACTTCTTCCGGCATTGCTCCGGGCAAATCAATTTTGTTTACCACAGGAATAATTTCAAGATCATGCTCCATGGCCAGATATAAATTAGAAATCGTCTGCGCCTCAATACCTTGAGAGGCGTCTACCACCAGTAAGGCCCCCTCACATGCAGCGATGGATCTTGAAACTTCATAAGAGAAATCAACGTGTCCGGGTGTATCGATAAGATTGAGTATAAATTCTTCGCCATTGTGTTCATACTTCATCTGTACTGCATGACTCTTGATGGTGATCCCGCGTTCCCTTTCTAAATCCATATTATCCAGCAATTGCTCCATCATGTCCCGATCTGAGACCGTCTTAGTCACTTGTAATAGACGATCAGCCAGGGTGCTTTTCCCATGATCAATATGCGCGATGATGCAGAAATTCCTAAAATTTTTCATAAGCTCCATTAGAATTGCAAAACTATGCAATTCTAATCAAATATAAATCCCGACTTTCCCAATTATTGTCATATTCAACGTTTTGAAAAGAATGTTCCAGACACACAATTTCCGCCCGAACAATATTTGTTCTGTAAAAATTCGGCCTTATCGATATCAGATTTCACTTTGCAAGACAAATTCGACCCGGCGCGTCATATCTGCACGCTGTACCCAGATGCGTATTTTTCTTTTGTTATACGAATTCAGTATTTCATAGATCTTGTCCATTGTCAACTTCTCAGAAGGAATCCCTTGCAATCTTACGACTTCGTCGCCTTCCATGATACCAGCTGAATCTGCAACAGATCCTTTTCTTACCATATCAACATAATATTTATTCAGATCTTCACCCTTCGCAGTCACTTCCAGTCCGCTCATATTATAGTCGAATGGCGTTCTGAATTTTGCATTTTTTTTCAAGTACATCTTTTTGTGGATAAAATCGATAATCACGGTGAATTTAGAAAGGATTTCACCCCCAACAGACCCATTTCGCTTAACAACAAACAGTGAATCGTAAAACGTTGAATCATTGGGAAAAGAGGTGATTATATCGTGTAAACGATACTTGCCCAACTTGCAACCATTTATCCTTCCCAAATGACCTTCCACATCACCCGTAAGTCCGCGACCGAGTTTGGTGGCAATATTTTTCAGGGGGACTGAAATTTGATCGTCGGAAGCGGCATGCAAAATTAGCGCATGGCTTGCCCCGGTATCGATCATCAATTTGGCATTTAAAGATGTCGAATCTGTGATTTGCAACGGTACCTCAAAAAAAGGTTTGGCATCCTCAATGCTAAGATCAAATGACTCGTAACTTTTCCTGGGCCTAAATTTTTCGGGTCGATAAAAAACCAGCATTTTATGCTGATAATCTATTTTTACTACAAAGTGACTAAATAGATCATAACCTATGATGCCATGTACATCCGTGCCCAGATGATTGCGTAAATTGAGATAGTCCTTTTTCAATACCAGCATGGATATGGATCCGCTGGTCATTCCTGGCAATGTCACCGACAAATTATTGGCAACATAAGCTTCTACTGTCCGGTTATTTCCAATGCCTGTCAAAGTGATATTGCGCGTGTAATGAACGCCGAACAGATCAGTAATACTCCGGTCTAATAAAATCGTTGAACGTACCCCTGTGTCCAGAATAAATTTTAAGGGGAGCGTACCATTCAGGACGATCGAAAAAACAATGAGATTATTATAGGTTTCAAAGGGTATGGATACACTTTTCTGATTGCCCGTAAAGTGAATTCCAAAATTCTGGGCACACACTTTGAAAGGCAACAAAAGGAAAACCAGCTGGATCAAATAAAGATTTCTGGTAAATGCACATAATCTGGCAATAATCATTGACTGACATCAAAACAAGGTTAATAACCCGGTTCATTAAGTTATCAATTATTTGTATTAATAATATCATTTCTGCGTAAAATGTCTACAGCTTTGATGCGCGAGAAATGAATAGACGGAATAATTCCGCAAGAAACTACCAATGCGGCAATAAAGATGATATAATGGATGATCAAATGCCGGTTTATCGCCCCCCGGATACTCACCTGCATACTGGTCCATTCATTCAAATAGGGAATGATCTGATCGAGTATCACCAATCCCAAAACCATAGCGGCCAGGATCATTACTGTTGTTTCAATTGCAAGCAACAACAGGATACCGGGAGGTTTTTCTCCATTGATCTTCCGTATCAATATGTCCTTACATCGCAGTTTCATCTGTGATCGCTGAATAAAAAAATAAGCTACACTCATCGTCAGAAAGATGATTAATGCTATAAAAAAATCTACAAGCGCTCCTTTGTGGAGTAAATCACTAACATACCGAATATCATCTTTGTATTCAACACGGTATAGCCAAAATAAAAAGAATGTGATGATGCCTGTGATTAATGAAAGCACTTTCATAAGGCTAAACAATCGATGCATCCTTATAAAGCGATAAATATCTACCAGATAATTTCCCAACATCTGAATTTTTCCTCCTCTCTCTATTTTATACAATTTGCGTACCGTGAACCAAAATGTTGAAAATACCTGAATAATAATGATTTCATTCCTGAAAACAATCACAGGATGTCCATAAACATCAACAAAAGTGTTCGTTATTGTACAATTTTTGGATAATGTCCCTGAAAAGATGATAATATGGTTTTGAAGTTAATATTTTTGAAAAATCCCCTGAATATCAGCAAAAAAAGTATTAATTTGCGAGTTGATTTTTTTCGACAATGAATGTATCCACGTCGCAACCCTTTCAGATAATCTATTCACTTTTTGAGCACGAATATTTAGGATATTTGTTCGAATCTTTCGTGATACAACTCGATGAAAAGGGTAAATTAACTTTACAACATCAAAATATTTCTCATCTCAATGCCAGTGAATTTGCACACGGCCTGGATGAAAATGACTTTAAATTAATTGAATTGATGGATTCCATGCAGCAGGATGCAGTGCTGCGAAAATTCTCAAAAACGAAGCTAAAACCAAGAGATTTTTTCTTTAAAGTTTACAAAAGTGATCGCCCGGATGAACTTTTACAAAAGGAAATCCATCATTATCTCGAACGAAGAAGGGCTAAAATTCTTGATCTGATCGGTGGAAAATTGCTTTTCGAAATGGGGAATGACGGGGAGCCTACCTGGAAAAAAGTCGATGTCTTACCGGATAGAGCCACCATTTTATTTCATTTTAGAAGAAATGAAAACGACACGCACTATTTCCCAACCATAAAATATGATGGCCAAAAAATAGATTTCCAGTCGAAGAGCACATATATCGTATGCCGTGAACCTGCCTGGATAGTTTGCGAACATAAACTCTATGGTTTTAAAAAATATGTTGATGGCAATAAACTGCTGCCGTTCATAAAAAAAAGATTTATTGTTGTCCCTAAAAAGGTAGAAGACACCTATTATCGAAAGTTCATCGCCCCCTTAATAGCTTCTTTCGATGTGTATGCCAAAGGTTTTGAAATCACCACAGAAAAATATCTCCCGGAGCCAGTGTTGACATTTTCAGAACTGGCTGCAAATAATAATACCTTGAATTTATTTTCCTCCGGCAATTCGAATGGTAATGGCGGTATTCTCCAAACCAATGGCAATGGTATCAAAAAATCCGAAGATGACGCAAAAATATTATTTGACATTTCCTTTAATTATGGAGAAAACAATTACAGAACCGACAACAGCATGTCAATCAGCGTGCGCGTTGACAATGTAAACGATCGTTACACTTTTCGGAGAATCGTCCGAGATCAAGAAGAGGAAATCCGTGTCATTAACATGTTGAAAGATCTGGGTTTGGATTTAAAAAACTCAAGGTATACCACGTCGAAATCGGTAGCCATCGAATGGTTGAGTAATAATGCGCGAACACTTCAGCATGAAAATATCAATGTGATTCAGAAGAACCTGCTACATAAAAAGTATTTCATCGGTGAATCTTCCATATCGGTAGAAATAAAAGAAAACATAGATTGGTTCGATATCCATGCAATTGTGAAATTTGGAACATATGAGATACCCTTCAAGGAACTTCGTAAAATTATTCTTAAAAAAGGGAACGAAATCATACTTCCAAACGGAGAAATAGGCATAATCCCAGATTCATGGATTCGGGAATATGCCGAACTTTTTGCTTTCATGGATGAAAATAAACGTGATGGCCACACCGATCTTATTCTCAGAAAGCACCATTTAGCCTTGATCGAAGATCTCGAAAATGGTAACCTGGCCGAAGTGACCATTAGCCGAAAACTGGAAAAACTGAGAAATTTTGAGGAAATAGAGGAAGAGCCAATCCCTGCCGGATTCCAGGGTGAATTAAGACCGTATCAGAAAGCCGGATACAACTGGCTTAAATTTCTCGACAAATACAAGTTTGGTGGTTGTCTTGCCGATGATATGGGACTGGGAAAGACCGTACAAACTTTAGCGATGCTTCAATCGCTAAAGTTTGCGGAAAACAACAGCCCATCTTTGCTTATCGTACCCACTTCATTGATCTACAACTGGGAAATGGAGTCCGGGAAATTCACACCTGAACTGAAGATCTATAATTACACCGGAACAAACAGGATCAAAGAGGTAAGCCGCTTTGAAGGGTACGATCTGGTACTTACTTCCTATGGCATCACGCGTCTGGATATCGACTTGCTTAAGACTTTTTACTTCAATTACATCATCTTAGATGAATCTCAGGCAATAAAAAATCCAAACAGTAATATTTCAAAATGTGTCAAAAAGCTCAATTGCCGGAATAAACTTATCCTAACCGGTACCCCATTGGAAAACAGCACGCTTGATCTCTGGTCACAAATGACTTTTATCAATCCGGGATTACTGGGCAATCAGTCATTTTTCAAAAATGAATTCCTAAACCCCATAGAAAAGAAAAATGATCTGGATAAAACACATAAACTTTATTCCATTATCAAACCATTTATACTGCGGAGGCACAAATCACAGGTGGCAACAGAACTTCCGGAAAAAGTTGAAAGTATAAAATACTGTTCAATGACCACGGCTCAGGAAGAACGTTATGAAGAGGTCAAGAATTATTTTCGCAATAAAATCCTGGACCAGATCGAGTCACAGGGCGTGAATAAGTCACAGATGCTTTTATTACAAGGTCTAACCAAACTGCGGCAAATCGCCAATCATCCAAAAATGGTGGATTCGGAGTATAAAGGTGATTCAGGCAAAATGGAAGCTGTAACACACATGTTGGTCAGTGCCATGAGCGAGGACCACAAAATACTGGTTTTTAGTCAATTTGTGAAGCATTTGAATTTGTTGAGCCATTATCTCCACCACCACAAAATTGAATTTGCCTATCTCGATGGTTCCACGAAAGACCGTCAGGCCCAGGTAGAGCGATTTCAGAATGATGAGAAACTCAAATTATTTCTCATATCATTAAAAGCCGGCGGACTGGGTTTAAACCTGACCAAGGCAGAATATGTATTTTTGCTCGATCCCTGGTGGAATCCTGCCGTTGAACAACAAGCCATCGACCGGGCACATCGCATAGGACAGGAAAACAAAGTATTTACCTATAAATTTATTACCAAAAATTCGGTAGAAGAAAAGATACTGTCTTTGCAAAAACGCAAAGTGCGGTTGGCTAGTGACCTGATCACTACCGAAGAAAGTTTTGTCAAAGACTTAAGCAGAGAAGATATTGAATTGCTGTTGGAATAAACCCCGCAGGCTTACTGGATTTTATTTTCTCACCTACCGTTTGGATCCCTGGTAAATTTCATATTCTAATAATCGGCAATCTATTTTACCATTATAAAAAGGAATGCGTCTGTTGGCTTTAAGGCCAATTTTTTTAGCCAATTCCATATTGCCTGTAAAAATATATGCGGCATACCCGACACATTGATGCTTAAAGAAATCACCCATTTTGCTATATAATCCAGTCAATTTTTCCACATCCCCCATGCGTTCACCATATTCCGGATTCATCATCACCACGCCGTTTCCTTCCGGAACATCCGTAAATTGAAAATCAGATACCTTAAATTGTATAAGATGATCGATGCCTGCTTTTCTGGCGTTGTCTCTGGCGGCATTTACAGCATTGCGGTCAATATCGCTGGCAATGATGCTAAGCGGCAGTTCTTCTGGTATTTTAACATTATTTTTGATCTTTACATCTACCCATTCCGCTTGATTGAAGAGAGACAGATTTTGAAAAGCATAGTGATTTCTCAATTGTCCCGGAAACATGCCTATTGCCATCATACACGCTTCCAGTGCCAGTGTTCCACTGCCGCACATGGGGTCGATGAAATGGCCATTTTTATTCCATTTAGTTGACAATATCAATCCTGCCGCTAAATTCTCCAACATTGGTGCCTTCCAGGATTTTATCCGATAATTATGCTTTGCAATCGTATCTCCGGAAGTATCAAAATAAATTTCCGCCTGATCATCATTCCATTGCAAAAATATCACCACGCCATGTTTCTCCGGTCCTGAATCGGGCCGTCTTCCGGTCACTTTATTAAAACGATCAACAATAGCATCTTTAACCCTTAAATTAGCAAATCGATTATCTTTAATAAATTTATTGTTCACAGTCGAATCGATGCTCAAATAGGCGTTGTCCCCAAAATACTTTTCCCATTCAATCTGCTTCACCTGCTGATAGAGCTTGTCGGGATGAAATGCTTTGAATCCGGCAATGAACCAGAGCACGCGGTTGCCGGTCCTGAGGCAATAATTCAAGCGCATGGCATCTTTGAAATCCCCCTGGGTTATGACAGCTTTTTCTGATGAATGAACAACAGGATATCCCAAGAGGGTCAATTCCTTTTCGAGGGCAATGTTCAATCGGGGAGAACAGGTAACAACAATTTTGTTTTTTTCCAAAGGCATAAAAAAAATGGGGGCTATGCCCCCTTTATTCGTAATGTAACTATTGTCTTCTAATGCGTGAGCGCTGCGGAGAAATATTCCCGGTTCATACGTGCAATATTAGATAAATCAATACCCTTCGGGCATTCAGCACTACAAGCGCCGGTATTTGTACAAGCGCCAAATCCTTCCTTATCCATTTGTTCGACCATGGCCAGTGCTCGTTTTTTTCGCTCTGATTGACCTTGCGGCAACAATGCCAGTTGAGAAATTTTTGCTGAAACGAACAACATGGCAGATGCATTTTTACAAGCTGCCACACACGCTCCGCAGCCAATACAGGCAGCGGCATCCATAGCCAAATCTGCCTTCTCCTTAGAAATTGGTATCGCATTGGCATCCTGAACTGCACCGGTATTTACCGAAATAAATCCCCCTGCTTGAATGATGCGGTCAAATGCATTTCTGTCCACCACAAGATCTTTCACCATCGGAAAAGCTTTTGCCCGCCAGGGTTCAATGGTAATGTGCTCACCATCGGAAAAATGGCGCATGTGCAGTTGACATACGGTAATTTCTTCTTCCGGCCCATGCGGACGTCCGTTGATGAACAAGCTACACATTCCGCAAATCCCTTCCCGGCAATCATGATCGAAATGGATGGGATCTTCACCCTTTAATGACAGATCTTCATTGAGAATATCAAGCATTTCAAGAAATGAGCTGCTTGGAGAAATATTGTCAACCTGGTAGGTCCTAAAAGCTCCTTTACTTTGGGCATTTTGCTGTCTCCATATCTTCAGCGTATAACTTCTGCCTTTTTCCATTATTTATAGCTCCTTTGAGTAAGTTTCACATTTTCGAATTCCAGTTGTTCTTTGTGGAGTGTTTCCGGTTTATTCTCCCCTTTATACTCCCAAGCTGCGACATAGGAAAAATTTTCGTCGTCCCTTTTTGCCTCACCTTCCGGTGTCTGACTTTCTTCACGAAAGTGCCCGCCACAAGACTCTTTCCTGTTCAATGCATCATCTACCATCAATTCTGCCAGTTCCATGAAATCGGCGACACGCAGTGCTTTTTCCAGTGTCATATTCATTTCTTCATTTACACCCAGTACTTTTACTTCCTTCCAGTAAGCATCGCGTAATTGCTTTATTTCTTCTTTGGCTTCTTTTAAACTTTTTGCATTGCGGGCCATGCCACATTTCTCCCACATAATCTTACCCAATTCCCGATGGAAATGGTCTACGGTCGATTTGCCATTGATATCGAGCAAACGCGCAATCCTGTCTTTCACTTCCTGTTCAGCTTCTTTACATGCCTGATGATCGGTTGTGACTTTATCACCTGATATTCTTGCCAAATAATCACCAATGGTATACGGCAATACAAAATAACCATCGGCAAGACCCTGCATCAGCGCACTGGCACCCAAACGATTGGCCCCATGATCAGAGAAATTGCACTCCCCGGCAGCAAATAAACCCGAAACGGTCGTCATCAGATTGTAATCGACCCAGAGCCCACCCATGGTATAGTGAACAGCAGGGTAGATCATCATCGGTGTCTTATAAGGATCATCTGCCGTGATCTTTTCGTACATCTGAAAAAGATTGCCATATTTGGCCCTGATCACCGATTCCCCATCGCGTTCGATGGCATCACGGAAATCAAGAAATACCGCCAAACCTGTTTCACCAACTCCCCGGCCTTCATCGCAGATATTTTTAGCATTACGTGACGCCACATCCCTGGGTACAAGGTTACCAAATGAAGGATAAATGCGTTCGAGGTAATAATCCCGATCGTCTTCACTGACATCATTGGGTTTCAACTGGCCTTTTCTCAATTTTTCAGCTCCTTCCTTATCCTTGGGTACCCACACACGGCCATCATTACGCAGTGATTCTGACATCAAGGTGAGCTTTGATTGCTGATCGCCATGAACCGGGATACACGTTGGATGTATCTGGGTAAAGCAGGGATTTCCAAAGAAGGCGCCTCTTTTGTGGGCCCTCCAGACAGCCGAAGCATTACAGCCCATAGCATTGGTAGACAAGAAAAATACATTGCCATAACCTCCAGTAGCCAGCACAACCGCATGTCCACTGTGTGATTCTATCTTGCCGGTGATCAGGTTTCTGGTAACAATGCCTCTCGCCGCACCATCCACCAGCACCAGGTCCACCATTTCAGTTCTGGGAAATAACTTCACTTTGCCCATAGCCACCTGACGGCTCAATGCAGAATATGCGCCCAAAAGTAATTGTTGACCGGTTTGTCCCCTGGCATAAAAAGTTCTGGATACCTGGGCGCCACCGAAAGAACGATTGTCCAGGAGTCCGCCATATTCTCTGGCAAAAGGAACACCCTGGGCTACGCATTGATCAATAATATTATTACTGACTTCCGCCAGTCGGTAAACATTACCTTCCCTCGAACGATAATCCCCACCTTTGACGGTATCATAAAACAACCTAAACACACTGTCCCCGTCATTTTGATAATTTTTGGCAGCATTTATTCCTCCCTGCGCAGCAATACTATGCGCACGTCTGGGACTATCCTGGTAAAAAAAGGCTTTCACGTTATATCCTAACTCTCCGAAAGAAGCCGCGGCAGATGCTCCTGCCAAACCTGTCCCGACCACGATAATGTCATATTTACGTTTATTAGCAGGATTTACCAGTTTGAGATTAAATTTATGCTTGGTCCACTTTTCTGCGAGCGGGCCTTCGGGAATTTTAGAATCAAGCGACATATTTGATAGCTATTTTATGATCCATAATCTATTAAAGAAAGAAATAACAATACACCGGCATAGCAGCAAATGCTAACGGTACTAATATAGAAAATGCATAACCAATGGCTTTGATGGCCGGCGTATACTTGTGGTGGCTAATTCCCAGTGTCTGAAAAGCGCTTTGGAATCCATGCCAAAGGTGAAACGACAGCGCTACAAGCCCGATGAGATAGGCCAACAGTGAAAACGTGGATTTGAATTGGGTAATCACCAGCGCATACAAATCGCGATGATTTTCTGAGTCCATACCGAAATCATACCCGCCGGCCACTTTGTAATACCACCAAAAATCCTTGAGGTGGATAAAAAGAAAAGCGAATACCAGTGATCCCAACAACAACATACTTCGGGAGGCCCAGGAACTGTTTTCAGAAGCATTTAATTTTGCATAACCCACGGGTCTGGCCTGTTTGTTGACAAACCACAAAAAAGTGGCAACAAAAATATGGAGCAAAATACTGGCATACAATAAATACGAAACGACTTCAATCAATGGATTGGTGGACATAAATGCTGCGTAAGCATTGAAAGTTAACCCTCCATCTTCTTTAAAAACTGCTAAATTACCAGCCAGATGAATGATAAGGAACAAAATTAAAAATAAGCCGGTAAGAGAAACCAATAATTTTTTCCCCAACGAGCTTGAGAGTGTTTTTATTACCCAACTCATTTTAGTTCGTTTTTCAATTAATTTTTAATTAAAAGTGTTCAAATTTACATTCTATCTTTTACCAAACAAAAGAAGTATCTTTGTATTGCAAATTTGTATGAAATATAAATTGTCAAAAAATGACAATTATCATTTTTGACAGATAAAGCATAACCAGATATGAATTTTTTTTGTTTCATTGTATACTAAAACTGGGAAAATTCACTTAATTAGTTATCAGCGGAACGTGCCATAATGAAATCTTATCAATTATCTTTACTTACTTTTTTTACGGTTGCCCTGGTCTTTATGCAATTTAAAGCAAATGCAACACACATCAGAGCTGGAGAGATAACCGCACAATTGATCTCATGCCAGAATTATTCTTACAGATTCACAATTACCGGTTATACCAATACGGGTTCAGACGTCATTTTTGGTGGCGGTGAAATCAATTTTGGTGACGGAACCATAGAAACTTTTCCAACTGGTGAATTTGATTATTTCAAGGATCTTGGTGAACAAAAAGCCATCAATATTTACTATAAAACCCATACTTTTCCAGGTCCCGGTATTTATAAGATCAGTTTTCGCGAATTCAATCGAAATGCTGGCATTGTAAATATGGACAATTCCGTCAACACCCCTTTCTACATTGAAACAGTACTTATTGTCGACCCTTTCCTGGGATGCAACAATACACCGATATTGTTAAACCCACCCATTGATGACGCGTGTGTCGGTGTGGCATTTTTACACAATCCCGGAGCTTATGATGCCGATGGCGACAGTATTTCTTATGAATTTACCATACCCAAACAAGATCAGGATGTGCCTGTGATCAATTACCGTTTCCCCAATGACCACGATATTACGATGTACAACGCGCTTAATGAAGACAAAACGGGCCCGGCAACTTTTACTTTAAACCCAATCACCGGCGATCTCATTTGGGATGCTCCCGGCGGAGAGGGGGAATATAATTTTGCATTTAAGATCATCGAATGGCGGAAGGTGGAGGGAGAATGGTATCAGTTGGGTTACATTACGCGTGATATGCAAGTGAATGTTAAAGATTGTGATAACAAACGACCGGAATTAAAACTTCCTCCGGATACCTGTGTGGTAGCTGGCACAAAAGTAGATACTAAAATCACGGCCTCCGATCCTGACGGTGATCCTATAGTTATGGAATCGTTTGGCAGTGTGTATGAGATACTCAATAGTCCAGCCACGTATACCCCTAAACCCCCAGCCGATCAACCACCAATTGAACAGGCTTCACCTGCTACCCTCAACTTCCTGTGGCAAACAAATTGTTCTCATGTACAGATCAATCCCTATCAGGTTCGTTTTAAAGCCACCGACCGACCGCCTAAAGGAAGAGGGGCCAAACTCGCCGATTATGCCACCTGGTTCATTACCGTAGTTGGTCCTCCACCCGAAGGCTTGTTTGCCGAACAGGGCAACAGTAATAAAGTACAACTTCAGTGGGATCAGTATACATGCCAGAATGCCAAATATATTCAAATTTGGCGGCGTGTAGATAGTTACGATTTTGTTCCGGACAATTGTGAACTGGGTATTCCTGAAAATGGGGGCTATGAACTTGTAGACACTGTCGGCATTGGCAGAACAGGTTATTTGGATAATAACCATGGACAAGGATTAGTGTATGGTGCTAAATATTGTTATCGACTGGTGGCAATTTTTGAAGATCAAACCGGGGGTGAAAGCGAAGTATCGGCAGAAGCCTGCGTGCTGATCGAAGAAAAAAACGGTGATTTTGGGTCACTAACAACCAATGTAAGCATTGAAAAAACAGATCCGCAAAATGGTGAAATCTATGTCCGTTGGACTTCACCATTCGATATCGACGCAGCCAAATATCCAGGACCTTATTCTTATGAAGTTTACCGAAGTCAGGGTTTTAGTCCATCCAACTTGACGTTGGTATCCGGAGGAAAGATTAGTGATACGACGTTCGTTGATCAGGGTATTAATACGGCTGACAATCCATACAATTACACCATTGTAGTATATGACGCGAGTGCAACTGCTATCGACACCACCAAATCCGCATCCAGTGTCAGGCTTGAACTATCACCAGTAACAGGAGCCATGGATTTGGAATGGTCGGCTCAGGTGCCCTGGTCCAATGTGGCCCAGAATTATCCCATGCATCTTATCTACCGAGACAACGTAGACCCCGACAATCCTGAAAAACTTGTACTCATTGACAGCGTGAATGTAACTCAGACTGGCGCAAACTATCTTGATGACGGACATGCCACCGGAGACAGCAAACTCAATGACACTCAAACGTATTGCTATTATGTGGTCACAAAAGGCACCTATGGCAATGATAAAATCATGTCTCCTTTGATCAATAAATCGCAGGTAATTTGTGCACAGCCCAATGATACGGTGCCTCCATGCGTTCCACTTAATTTTACCATCGACAATCTGAATGATTGCAACGACATTCTGAATGGTAAACCTTGTGATTTCGATGCCTTTTACAATGATTTGAGTTGGAATGCCAATAGGGATCCGGGATGCGATGATGACGTCAGGAGTTATAATATTTATTTCTCCGAAACCGGGGAAGAAGGCACTTTCAATATCATTGATAATGTAAGCACTACGACCTATAAACACACCGGGTTGTCATCTTTTAAAGGGTGCTACTTCATTACCGCCGTAGATCGGTCTGGCAATGAAAGTCAACCGTCCGAAATTGTTTGTAATGACAATTGCCCATATTATGAATTGCCCAATGTATTTACTCCAAACGGTGACGGAATTAATGATTATTTCCAGGCTTTCAATGTCAATAATGAAAATAAATGTCCGCGTTTCGTAAAATCTGTTGAATTTCACGTGTACAATCGATATGGGAAAGAGGTTTACAATAACCTGAACAGTAAGGAAAATAGCATTCTTATTCGCTGGGATGGCAAAACCAACGAAGGACAATTATTATCGTCTGGCGTTTATTTTTATCTGGCCAAAGTGACTTTCGACGTCTTGAATCCGGATCTCCGGGAAAGGGAATATAAAGGTTGGATACATCTGCTGAAGTAAATATCCCAACCAATCGGTCAGTGATCATGTTTGATGGCATTTGTAACCTCTGCAATGCTGCTGTGCAGTTTATCATTAAACATGAAAAAAATAATGATTTTTTCTTTGCAGCCCTGCAATCCGACACAGCCAATGATCTGCTTCAAAAATTTAGTATCAAACCAGGGAGTATAAATAGCTTCGTGTACATTGAAAAAAACAAAATATATTTTAAAAGCACCGCCGCTCTGAAAGTTGCCCGGCATTTAAAATCTCCTTGGAATTATTGGTACGGATTTATTATTGTCCCCGCCTTTATCCGAGATCTCTTTTATGATGTTGTTGCTCGTACGCGATACAATATTTTCGGTAAACGAAATGAATGTATGGTGCCTTCTCCTGAAATAAAGTCAAAATTCCTGGATCAAAATTCCCAAAACCACTAATCAGTGATCCATTAATCATTCACCGGGAAGACATTAATCTGTCCTGGTTCGCGGTTAACAAGCATTCAATTTACCCCAGGTGAATTTTATAACTTCCCAACAATATCAATTATGGCCAGGGCCAACGCATTTAAGAGTTTGAGCCTGCAATAATTACCGGGCGCTACAGGAAAATTGTGCATATTGTGTAGATTTGCACCTTTAAAAAACAAAAGCAATTCCATGATGAAAGCATATATTTTCCCTGGACAAGGAGCCCAATTCCCTGGTATGGGCAAAGATCTTTATGAAGAATTTGAAAAAGCCAAAGTACTCTTCGAATCCGCCAATCACATTCTGGGATTCAGAATAACAGACATCATGT
The DNA here is from genome assembly GCA_963711495.1 of uncultured Cytophagales bacterium. Classification (GTDB taxonomy): domain Bacteria; phylum Bacteroidota; class Bacteroidia; order Cytophagales; family Cyclobacteriaceae; genus CAVQEK01. The sequence goes on along the minus strand of CAVQEK010000004.1, from coordinate 1,131,793 downwards.
TTCACGGAACTGCTGAAGAACTCAAACAAACCCGGGTTACCCAACCTGCAATTTTTCTTCATTCCGTCATCACAGCGTTGATGAATAATGACTTTCATCCGGATATGGTTGCCGGCCACTCTCTTGGAGAATTTTCAGCACTGGTCGCCAACAGGACATTGAATTTTGAAGATGGGCTAAAACTGGTATCTACGCGGGCACAAGCCATGCAAAAAGCCTGCGAAATCAATCCGTCTACCATGGCAGCAATCCTTGGATTAGATGACAATAAAGTGGTAGAAATTTGTAACAGTATCAATGAGGTAGTGGTCCCTGCCAATTACAATTGTCCTGGACAATTGGTGATTTCCGGTTCAAATAAAGGCATTGAGATCGCTTGCGAGCAACTTAAAGCCGCTGGTGCCAAGAGAGCATTACCACTCCAGGTTGGGGGCGCTTTCCACTCACCCTTAATGGAACCGGCAAGAAAAGAATTGGAAGATGCCATCTTGTCCACAAAATTCCATGCCCCCAAATGTCCCATTTATCAGAATGCCACGGGAAAACCTTCTTCTGATATCGATACGATCAAACAAAATTTAATCATTCAATTGACGGCGCCGGTACGATGGACGCAGTCGGTACAAAGTATGGTAAATGACGGCGCGACTGATTTTATTGAATGCGGCCCGGGTAAAGTGCTTCAGGGATTGGTGAAAAAAATTCATCCCGAAGCCAACACTTCCAGTTTGTAAAAATTAACGATGCGAACTGCCCGGTTCCTAATCAAAGCCTTTTAAAGAGGAATTGCAGAGGATAAACTTTCCCGTACCAGACAATTATTTTTTTATATTTTTGTTAATTAGGAGAACAGAAAACGACTAAGAGAATATGCTTGCGATCATTTTCATTTCTGCGATAGTACTTTTCGTATTGGCCTATCGTATCTACGGAAAATATCTTAACCGTCATTTTGATGTAGATGACAACCGAAAAACGCCCAGCCATACGGATTATGACGGTGTTGACAAGGTTCCTACAAAAACGGCTGTATTGCTGGGTCATCATTTTTCATCCATTGCCGGTGCCGGGCCGATTGTGGGGCCAATCATCGCGGCGGCGGCTTTTGGCTGGCTTCCGGCCCTTTTATGGATTGTTCTGGGATCAATTTTCGTGGGTGGTGTGCACGATTTCACTTCTCTGATGGCTTCGATAAGACATAAAGCAAAATCTATTGCTGAGATTGCCAGAGAATATATGACGCCACTTTCTTACAAGCTGTTCCTTATATTCATCTGGCTCACTATGATTTATATCCTGATTGTATTCATAGATCTCACTTCTGCCACATTTGTCTCCAATCCGGAAGTAGCTACTTCTTCGACATTTTTCATCTTACTTGCCGTGATATTCGGAGTGGCTTTATATCGCTGGAAAATGCCTCTGGGGTGGTCGTCCCTCATCTTTATCCCATTGATATTCATCGGCATATGGATTGGTCGCGAAGTGCCGTTTACAACGGATGCACTTCCCGCAATATTTGCCAATAATCCAGGTAAAATGTGGAATGTTTTGTTGATTATTTATGCTTTCATTGCGGCAATTTCACCGGTCTGGGTACTGTTACAGCCAAGAGATTACCTGTCGTCCTTTTTACTCTACGCATCCATTTTGGGGGCATTCATTGGTATAATGATCGGCGGATTCCAAATTCACTATCCGGCATTTACTACCTGGTCAGATATTGACCGTGGTACCTTGTTCCCGATTTTATTCATCACCATAGCTTGTGGAGCATGTTCCGGTTTTCACTCAATTGTTGCTTCAGGGACCACCTCAAAACAATTGAATAAAGAAAGTGACGCCAGAAAGGTTGGATATGGGGCTATGTTGATTGAAGGGCTTGTGGCTGTTATTGCCTTATTTACGGTGGCGATGCTGGCAAAAGGTGATGGCTTAATGAACCAACAACCACTCGCTGTTTTTGGCAACGGCATTGGTAACTTCCTGTCAACATTTGGCATCCCATTTTCAGTTGGCGAATCTTTCGGCATTTTGGCTGTTTCAACATTTCTGCTTACCACGTTAGATACCTCCACACGATTGGCTCGATATATCCTGGAAGAATTTTTCAATTACAAGAGTACCTGGTCCCGGTATGTATCTACCATCGCGACATTGATCCTGCCATTGATCTTTTCACTGGTCACACTTTACGATGGTCAGGGTAATCCCGTGCCAGCATGGAAGGCTATTTGGCCGGTGTTTGGGTCCACAAATCAGTTGTTGGCCGGATTAGCATTGTTGGTGGTATTTGTATGGCTTAAGAAAATTGGGAAAAGTACTAAATTTATTGTGGTCCCCATGTTATTTATGCTTACCATGACACTGTGGGCATTGGGACAATTAATATATCAATCAGGCCTGACTGCCGTTGGAATTATTTCAACATTGTTACTAATCCTGGCGGTAATTTTGGTTTTTGAAGCCTTCAAAATCGTTTTTCTAAATCCGGCTGTTGCCACTAAATAAAGCTACTCCGTAGATCGATTATTAAATATCAAATATCCCAAACTCAATACAAATCCAAATTCATTTTGCCGGTCATCGTAATAGTTGAGGTTGGCACTAATCGGTCCAATAGGTGAATTAAAAATTAAAGCTGCCGTACCAGCAAAGCTTAATTCAGAAAATAATGGCCCATCATAAGGGATTTGATCCTTTTCCATGATTTTACGGATTGGCAAAAAGGCATATCCCTCCAGACGTATCTGGAAATTACGGCTGAGCGGAAAGATGTTTTTTATGCCTCCGGACAGGTATTGATGTGCTTTGAAATTTTCCAGAAAAATAGTTCTGCTGTCTAACAAGGGATAAAAGGTTGGCGCCATAATGAGGCTGCTCATATAGTTGCTGAAAAAAGGTTGGTTCGACATTAAAGCTTCAAACTGCCAGCCCAAATTAAAATGTCTGCCAAACGGATGGTATTCCTGGTAACTTAATTTGCTGAAAAACCACCTTCTGTTATTTGTGGAAGATCCATCTAAAATACTGGTACTCCCGGGAACGTGCTGCTCATTGCCAAAAATATAAAATAACCTGAAATCCAATGCTCGTCCATTCATTGGAAATTGTTTTTTATCCAGGCTACTGGCAGAAATAACCATTCCATTTTTCCATCCATGAAAATCCATTTGATCCAGCGTATCATTGGTGGATAAAACCTGTAAATTGCTGAATTCATTGGAATCATCGACAAAGCCGGATTCCAGTTCCAACTTGTATTTATTCCCAAAAGGCAAGCCGACTTTCACCGATAATTTACGATCAATGAGTTTGAGTACATCCGGTTTTATCTCTGTGAACAAAAAGTCTTGTGTGCCGATATAGTCCCATTTGTTGATGACAAATGAAGGCTGAAAGTAAAATGAACGTTCTCCCGGAAAATAAATCCTGGAGTTGGCATTAATGGATTGGTAAAATCGGCCAGTATAAATTCCCAAATGGTGATCCATTAATGTACCTGTAAATGTTTTGTAGCCAAGACCTAAATAAATCTCACTGATATTTCTCGAAGAAATATTGCCCCCAACATCAATTTTCAAGTATTTTCTGGCATTATCTTTTAATTGAAATTCATAGCTTCCGACACTATCATCATATACTATATTCGGCACCACATATTTAAAATAGTCCTCCGAAGTCAATCGGTAATATCCTGTTTTAATGTCATTTAAATAGAGATATTTTTCGTTTTGGAATTTGAAAAAACGATTAACAAACCGACGTTGCGGTAGGGTAAACCCGGTTAATTCTACATTGTCGAATCGGAGTGGTTTGAATTTACTCATGAACTGATTGCGTTCCATCGCTACGGTATCACAAGTCGATCTTCTGGAAATCTTCGATTTTAATTCAGCAATTTTACGCTCGGCACATACATATCCGCTATCAATAATGGCCTGCGCACTGGGAAAATCGAAGCCGGTATAATTTTGCAAATTGGGTTCGATATAAATATCCTTATCATTGAGTTGGGTAAGATCTGATTTATCCAGCATCATCAATAAAAGCGACTTCGACAACAATTCTTCATCCTTATTATAAGGATAGGTATCGAATACTTTTGAAGAAACATTGACTGCAATGATCACATCAGGGTTAAATTCTTTTCTCGCCACATTAACGGGAAAATTATTATAGATGCCCCCGTCAAACAGATATCGATTGTTTACCTTGATTGGTCGGTAGATAAAGGGCACAGACATTGACGCCCGAACTGCTTCATTGAGTGGCCCACTTTTCATAATCACAGACTGTTGGGTCAGAATTTCGGCCGCTATCGCCCGGAATGGGACCATCAGATTGTTAAAATTGTAATTGGCCGCCTGGCTGGCTTGTGCCAAATGTTCAGCAAGCGCAAAATTGAGTGAAACATCACTGGCAATATTGGGCTTTATATACGTATTTAAAGTGGTATCAAGAACAAGTTCAAAGTCAAAAACGGATGCCGTCTTCCCCTTGGTGTGATAGTAGTAGTTGTATCCTCGTTCGGGCTTTCCTGCCACCCAATCCTGAAATGCTTCAGTTTGTACGATGTATTCAATTTCATCCGGTGAATAACCAGCCGCATAAAAACCGCCTACTATAGCGCCCATTGAAGTACCAACCACATAATCAATTGGAATGCTATTTTCTTCCAACACCTTCAGCACGCCAATGTGCGCCAGGCCTTTCGCCCCGCCACCGCTAAGTACAACCGCAACCTTTTGAGCATCGGCCCCACAAAAAATAAACAGCCCAAGAATTAAAAATAAGAGGAAATGCTTCATCAACCTATTTAACATCAAAGCAAAACATGGAGTTGAGTTTTTGACTAATTATATTTGAATTGAACGATAAATAAATGTTGAATATAAAATTTACATTCGCCGAGAACTTATAATTTTCAACATGTAACGATCAACTCATCAAAATATTCAGAATGATCTGGGATGTACTTATCATCGGTGGTGGTATTGCCGGTCTGGTCAATGCTTTTCTATTATCGCGTGCGGGCTTAAAAGTACTGGTCATAGAAAGCAAGAATTATCCTTTTCACCGGGTGTGTGGCGAATATGTTTCCAATGAAGTAAAAGCTTTTCTGGAGGTCAACGGGCTTTTCCCGGCAGAACTACACCCCGCATCGGTCAGTCGATTTATGCTGACATCCGTAAAAGGGCGATCTGCCACCATGCCATTGGACCTTGGAGGGTTCGGTATAAGTCGCTATGCATTCGACCATTTTTTATACCAAAAATCCAGGAGCGCCGGATCTGAATTTTTGTTAAATAAAAAAGCCCTGGAAATAAAATTTGAAGAAGACCGGTTTTGTGTCGGCCTTAATGACGGCAGTCAGGTGGTGGGTAAGTTGGTAATTGGTGCTTTTGGTAAACGTTCCAAAATCGACCAGCACCTGGAGCGTCCTTTTCTTGAACAAAGTTCTGATTTTATAGGTGTAAAATATCACATCAAAACGGATTTCCTATCAGACACCATTGCCTTGCATAACTTTGAGGGAGGATATTGCGGGATAAGCCAAATTGAAAATAACCTTTTTAATCTTTGCTATCTCGGCACCCGGCGCCAATTGAAAAAATATGGTGATATTAAAACAATGGAGCATGCCGTTTTGATGAGAAATCCCTGGCTCCGACAAATATTTGAGCGCGCTGAGTTTGTTTCCGGAAATCCTCTGGTGATCAATGAGATTTCTTTTAAACCGAAAGATCCGGTTGTAAATCATGTGCTGATGTCGGGTGATGCCGCTGGTTTGATTACACCACTATGTGGCAACGGAGTGGCCATGGCGATTCATTCTGCAAAAATACTCTCCACATTGATCTTTGGCTTTTTTGATAATACGAGAGATCGTGTTCAACTTGAAAGAGACTATCGCCATTTATGGCATCAACATTTTGCTGTGAGACTGTGGGTAGGCAGAAAAACACAAAATTTGTTTGGCGGTGTTTTTATGTCCAATTTATCAGTTGATCTGATCAGGCAAGTGAAGCCAGTGGCAAAACTTATCATGCGGTATACCCATGGGAAACCCATTGATTAGGCCTTCCATTCCAATAGGTTATCGATGGTATTGGTTGACACAAAATGATAGTTTAGCCTGGCTTTATGATATATTTTCATCGCCAGTTGTTTCCCTTCATCGGTTTTAATCAATTCAGCATAGAGCGGCACCAAAAACTTTCTTCGACCGGTAACTTCCAGAAATTTTTCCAGGGCATCATATCCTGTCTCATACTGATGCCTGACGACAAGAACAAACCATACAGTTAATAATTCAGCATTATTACTTTGTGTAAATTCAAATGCTTGGTCCAATTGTTCCATTCTTTTGCGATCGATGTCTTCCGGAAGATGTCGAATAAAATGGAGCCATTCATGGGTTGTCCATGATCCTGTATTCAATTTATTGGGATCAGCGCCTGATTCCCAAGCTTTCAACATGGCATCAACCTGCTCGAATCTTTCCGAATGAACCTCAGGCATCGACGGAGGCAATCCCTCCCCATAAATCCATTCACGGAGGTCTTGAGGCGCCTTCAATTGATTGGCTTTAAAAAGATTTTCCTGAAGATACAAAAGAAAGGATTCCGTATCATTGGATTGAAAAGCGTGTGTTTTGAAATATTGCCTTAAAAAGGCATCGAATTTCTTACGACCTACCCGATCTTCGAGGTAACGCAGGAAAAAATATCCTTTGTCGTAGGCGATGGTGCTCACCCCTTCATCAGGATTCCTGCCCGCAAGTTCGAGTTTAAGTTTGGTATCTCTGGATCTTCCTTCCTTGATAAATTGCCGAACTTCTTTTTTTAAATCTTGCTGGCTCAAGGCGGCTAACATTTCGGAATAAGAACGCCCATTGAGCGCTTCCATAATTCTGTGTTCAAAATATACCGTAAATCCTTCATTAAGCCAGAAATCATTCCAGGTGGCATTGGTCACGAGATTTCCGGACCAGGAATGAGCCAACTCATGCGCTACCAGTGAAGTGAGGGAACGGTCTCCTGCCAGAATCGTTGGTGTTGCAAAAGTGATCCTGGGATTTTCCATGCCACCAAAAGGAAAACTTGGAGGCAGTACAATCAAATCATATCTGCCCCAACGATAATTACCATAGAGCTCTTCGGCTATCTTGAGCATATTTTCCATTTCGCCAAATTCATACTTGGCCTGATCCAGCATGACCGGTTCCGCATACACACCGGTTCGTTCACCTATGGCTGCAAATGACAGATCGCCAACTGCCAGTGACATCAGGTAGGCGGGAATTGGTTGTTCCATCCTGAAATGATATATGCCGTCTTTATGTTTCGATTGCGGATTTTCGGCACTCATCAATGCAAGCATTCCAACCGGCACAGAAATGGTCGCAGAATAAGTAAACCTGTTTCCCGGGGAATCCTGTAAAGGAATCCATGATCGGGCCAGAATGGCTTGCGATTGGGTAAATAAAAAAGGCGTTTTTTTACCAGCGGTTTGTACCGGATCGAGCCATTGCAGGGCTTCTGCATCGCGGCTGGTATGATAATAGATTTCCACCCTCTTTACCCCACCAGAAATATCAATATGTAAAGCACTGCCAAGATGCCTGATGGGAGACATTAACTTATATTGTAGTGATTGGCCTTTATCATCGCAAATGTTGTTAATTTCCAATTCTTTAACATCCAATATCACTTCTGTAACATTCGGCAATGCATCAAGATCCAACGTTGCTTTTCCCGAGATCACTTTATAGCTGAAATCAACCATCAGATCCAATTCGATATGGACAACCCTGGCTTCTGCCGGTTTTGCAAAGGAATGTGGATCTTTAATTGGCTTCATAGCGGTTTATTAATATTTACTAACATCGTGCATAACCATAAACAAAAATAGCACATTGGCTCAGAAATGGAACTTTATAACGGCAATATAAATGCAATTGTTGTTCTTAAAATAGTTCCAGGAAATCTTTATCTCGTCAGCAAATTACTTTTTGGTTATCTTTGAAACTTTCACCGAACTAAAGTACTATGATTGGTTTCTTGTCGGATCAGTTAAATATCCTTACTAAACTCACGCTTAATAAATTCTGGAACATACTAAAAATTTTCCTTAGCTATCATATTGCAAGCATGCTAAAACGTCCAATTCACTGTGGGATGCCCTTTAGTGTTTCAATAGAACCTACTACTTCATGTAATCTTCGTTGCCCGGAATGCCCAAGTGGATTGCGTTCTTTTACGAGACCAACCGGAATGCTTGATTTGGACACTTTTAAAACGATTGTTGGTCAGATGCAAAAAAACCTGGTATATCTCACCTTGTATTTTCAGGGCGAGCCTTATCTAAATCCTCATTTTTTTGATTTCGTGAAATTTGCTTCCGAGAAAAAAATATATACCGCAACTTCTACGAATGCCCATTTTCTCAATGATAAAAATGCAGAAAAAACAGTTAAAAGCGGATTGGACCGATTGATTATTTCTATTGATGGGGCCACACAAAATACTTATGAGTCATACAGGGTGGGTGGTCAATTGCAGAAGGTGATCGAAGGAACAAAAAACTTGATTTCCTGGAAAAAAAGACTCAAAACCAACAAGCCATTTGTGATCTTTCAATTCTTGGTGGTGAAGCCGAATGAACATGAAATACCTGTTATTAAAAACCTGGGGAGATCCTTATCCGTAAATCAGGTGAAATTTAAAACTGCCCAAATTTATGATTTTGAGAATGGGTCCCCGCTCATCCCGGACAATGAAAAATATTCCCGCTATAAAAAGATGGCTAATGGGAAATATGCCATAAAAAATAATCTTGAAAATCACTGTTGGAGGATGTGGCATTCTGCCGTAATTACCTGGGAAGCATCAGTAATACCTTGTTGTTTTGACAAGGATGCGCAATACGCTATGGGTAATTTGATGAAAACGCCGATTGCCGAAATCTGGAATAATGAGCATTATCGCCATTTCAGGTCTGGATTGTTAAAAGGTCGTAAAAATATTGACATATGCAGGAACTGTACCGACGGCATGAAAGTATGGGCATGAGTGCCTGAAAAAAAATTCAGGCTTTTTCACGATGCGTTTCTTTGGGAGCACATTTCGGACATCCATTCCCCTGACACTCTGTTTCACGCTTAACATTTCTGTAAATCATTCTGCCCAGATAAAACAGTGCCGCAATAAATATCAAACCCAATATTATTTCCTGAATCATATGTCCTGTCTCTTTAATATAATAACCAATTATCAGACTGGATTCTTGTTCTCCTGCCAATATTTCTTGATAACCTTCTGCATCTCATGATGTACACTACACCCTGCAACCAGTTCGCCACCAAAAAGATAATCATCTCCTCCATTAAAATCAGAAACAAATCCGCCAGCCTGTTTCACGATAAGAACACCGGCTGCAACATCCCATACGTGCAAGCCTTGTTCAAAGAAACCTTCCGCCCTGCCACAAGCAACATAAGCCAAATCCGCCGCTGCACTGCCTAAACGTCTGAAACCGTGTGTATGCTGCATGAAATATTTAAACACGCCAAAATATTTTTCAACATTTTCAAAATTGGTATACGGGAGACCGGTAATAAATAATCCGTCTTTTAGTTTCTTCACAGGTGAAATATTTATTTCCTTTCTGTTGCAATACGCTTTACCACCTTCCATTGCGTGGAAACATTCATCGCGGTTGACTTCGTATACCACCCCCAAAATCGGTTTATCTTTTTTCAACAATGCAATACTGACAGAATAAATCGGTACACCATGCATAAAGTTGGTCGTGCCATCAAGCGGATCAACCACCCAATTGTATTCATCTGACCGTTCATTGTCGGTGTCCTCTTCTGTAATGAATCCCGCTTCTTTGAGCGTAAACCGCAAAGTTTGCACAATCATATGTTCCGCTTCTTTGTCAACATAGGAAACCAGATTGTTTACACCTTTTTCTTCAATCTTGGAATGATCAAACCGATGACTTTCGTGGCGGATATAGTCGCCAGTTCTGCGGGCTATTTTGATGACTTCGTTTAAGGTATGCTCCAGGTCAATTTTCATATTACTTTTTTTAAATTAAAGTAGCTTCAATATACTATACCGATGATCTCTATTGCCGGTTTCATTTTATACTCATTATCAAAGAAGTATCAATGGCGCATCAATTTTACTTTGAATTAACGAGATTCAATGTATTTGGTATGTTATGTTTTATTTACTTTTTCCATTGATCACAATAACGATTTCGCCTTTAACATTCTTTTCACTAAAATGATCTGTAACCTCATCCAGGGTGCCTGTGATGGTTTCTTCATAAATCTTTGTCAATTCCCGGGATATTGAAACTTTTCGTTCCATTCCAAAATATTCCCCGAGTTGCTCCAAAGTCTTCTGTAAACGGTGCGGTGATTCATAAAAGATCACCGTACGTTCTTCCAAAGCCAATTTTTCCAATCTGGATTTGCGCCCTTTTTTGTGGGGCAAAAATCCTTCGAAGGCAAATCGATCGGATGGAAACCCGGATTTGACCAACGCCGGCACAAATGCCGTAGCGCCAGGTAAACATTCCACTTTTAAACCTTTATCAATTGCAGCTCTGACCAATAGAAATCCAGGATCAGAAATAGCCGGTGTTCCTGCATCGGTGATCAACGCAATCTGAAGCCCTCCCAGCATATCATTAATGATCTCATCCACGATGCGGTGTTCATTGTGAATGTGATAACTTTTAAGCTTGTTGTTTATGTCATAATGTTTCAAAAGAACCCCGGAAGTTCTTGTGTCTTCGGCCAACACCATATCCACCGCTTTGAGAACTTCAACAGCACGAAAGGTAAAATCTGCCAAATTGCCAATTGGCGTGGGAACGATGTAAAGATTGGTCTTTTCCGGCATTAATTAAATTGGTCGAAATATCATACAAAATTAGCATTGCAAAGTCATTGACCAAGAACGGTACGAAATTTTGCAGCATTACTTTGTCTAACGCACCAATTCGTCTATTGAACGCGCCAACTTCCGGTCCTTATCGGTAACTACTCCTCCAGCATCATGGGTGCTCAGTTCAATGGTGACTTTATTGTAAACATTGCTCCAGTTCGGATGATGGTCCATTTTTTCTGCCTCAAGAGCCACTTTGCTCATAAATCCAAAGGCTTCAACAAAATTTTTAAATTGAAATGTTGCTGTGAGTTTATTATTTTCTTCTTTCCACATATCATTCATTGTTTGATGACCGATTGTATGTATAAGTCGTTTTATTTGAAATTGTTGGTTCCCCAGTTTGAAAATCTCCCAAAAAGCATTAAAAATGCGCGGAGCATCAAGGCCAGCATTATCGGTATGGATGCGTGGTTGAAACTTTGTGGATTTAGCGGCCAGAAAGCAAGGAGCAATAGTAATAAGACAAAAACCAGCCCAAAGTATCTCTTGATCCAAATGGTGGCCTGATTATTCAGCAGGATTAAAACCAGAGGAAAACTCAATGGAAGGTTCCACAGTATATTCAGATTGTCCTTTGTGGCGACGTGATCGGTAAAAAACCATAAAAAGACGATGAGCCAACCCAATAATCCACATATTGAAAAAAGTAATTTATCCAATACCTTATATTTTTTACCGGTCCTAAACCCGATTAAAGAGACCACTAAAACAAGTAGTAATAAACCCCAGCCCATCGACATTGGTATAAAGGAAGAACGTTTATAATTACGTTTACCCCCTTCCAGCAGAACATTCGGTTTCAAAACCAGCTTTTGCTGATCGTCCTCGTTTGAAATTACAGCCTGACTAAATGCCTCAGCCAAAAAATCCGGTAAAAACATATAATCTTCAGGTCGTGCAATTTTATCGGTAGGCATACCCAAACACAGATCAATTCCAAAATCGGACCACGGATGGTTAACCAGGTAAATATCAATCAAATCACGAAAAGAATCACGGCCAACTTTCCAGGAGCTCGGGTAGTTAAAAATTAAACTTTCGCCAAGCACATCTTCAAAAAGATCCCGAATACGTGTGGCGCAGTTGTCATAAAAAAAATCATATTTGTAATAGCGATTTTCCGGGCTATAATTTTTAAGTAACGCTGTATATACGGCCTGTTTTTGTTCCTGATTAAGGTTGAATATTTGTTCTGATATGCCCCTTCCCTCATAAACAAATCCCAATCTGAACTGCTCAAATTCTTCTACGGAAAGCATATATAATAATTTGCCTCGCATGAATTTCCAGTAAAAATTGGGTGTGTTGAAATCGAAGGTGCCATAATTGAACACGATGTCGAAGTTTTGTGTTTCATCGTGTACTCTGATGGCGCTATGACCAAATGTAGAATATAGCGCTTCTCCAGGAGTGCCGGTCAACAGACTAATCTGGGAATGGCGGGATAGCTTAGCGGGAAATTGAAAGGCAAACGTCGCATGAAAAAAAAGTAAAAAGAAGCAAAAAACCAGTGGTTTTCTAAGCATTAGGTTGTTTTATTGTGCCTTAATGATGTATTGATACTGCAAGCTTTTTTCGTCAATTTCCCCCACTGTAAATCCCGCTTCTTTAAGATCTGCAGCAGCCTGCTGGACAGAAACCTTATTTTCAACCGGTCCAACCGGCATGTCGCCTAATTTAAAATCTACCAACACCAAGATCCCATTATTCTTCAAGCCTTTTTTAACCTTCGACATATAAGCCACACGATTTTTTAGGTAATAATACACGTTGACCATTAGCACAATGTCTGCCTCATTTGATTTAAGATCGGGATCATCGGGAACGGTAAGTCGTGTTTCTATCACATCGGCATATTTTGGCGGCAATTCCAGTTTTCTGTCCTCGATATAATCAAGGAATTTTTGCTCGATGTCGATGGCTATAACTTTTTTGGCTTTCTCGGCAATCCGAAATGTAAAATAACCTGTGCCGGCGCCAAGGTCTGCTACCACTTTACCGTCAAGATCGCCAAGTTTCTGTATTACGAGATTGGGATTTTGCCATTCCCCGCGTTCCGGATCTTCATATTCACCAACCATATTCTCAAAATTTATAATTTCTGATGGTTTGGCTGGCGCATTCTTTTTTATGGAATCAACTGGTATTGAATCAGTGGAAGTCTCTTTCTCTTTTTTTTGGGAATGATTACAACCAAAAAAAATAAACAGAAATAGAAATATTACTTTATAGATGTACTTACTTTCCAATGAATTCAATTTTCCTTTCAAGAATCCGTAAATTTATAGCAAAAAGCTTATCTTAGGAAATAATAAGAATCAAAACATGGCCTCAATCAAAATCAAAGATAACCTCACCCAGGAAGAACTCAAATCTATAAAGGCTAGTTTTTTTCATATTTATAATACCTTTCTTGATGAAGGGCATTTATCAAAAGATTACATAGGCTGTCTTTTTAAATGGGGAGTTCAGTTGCATATCAATGAAAATGAATTGGATCAACTCAATGCTGAAGAGGATGTCGACAAAATAAAAGAAAAAGGGGTTGCTATTGAACATTTGTACAATCTGGTATATATGATTTACCTGGATGAAAAAGTTGAAGATATCGAATTAAAAGTTGTTTCTGAGTACGCTGAAAAACTGGGATTTAAACCTCATATTGTCAATGATCTGCTAAAGAATATTGTTACGGCTCCTTACGACGGCTGGGAATTCAAAAATGTGAAATCCCACATCAATGATGTCCTGGAAATGGAGCGCCAGAATCCTACAAAGCAATAATCCCCTCAATCTTGTGGGCTTCTTCATAGATTTCAATTACCTGATCGCTGGATTGCATGACCTTTTGTAAGGTAAAACTGATGTATTTACCTTTCTTTGAAATCTTAGAGGTCAGGTTTTCTTCTGGAAATAAGTCCAGCACATCTTGTTCTTTGTCCCTTGGAACTACAAATTTGAACATATAAACGGCCGGCCAATGATGCTCTTCGTCAAGTCGTTGTTTAAATATTTTGTAGGTTGACATGGGTAATGATCTGGATACAAAAGTGAAGCCAGGAAATGACTATTTCCCGGCTCATGTATTTTTAAGGCTTAAATTCTAAATTATCTTAAAAGAACCGAAATCGGCGATCTTTGATATCAGCCCATTTCTTGATTGCTTCCGGAATATTGGATGCTGTTCTGCTGGCGTATTTTTGTTCCAGTTGATTTTTATACGTCGAATAATCAGCAATTTCAGGTGCCTTTGTTTTGGCTACCATTTGAATTACCAATATACCAGTTTCCTCTTCTACCGGTTTGGAGCGTTCTCCGTCTTTGAGGGCAAACGAAGTTCCAATGGCAACGGGTACAAATCCGACACTGGGTAAAGTATTGCTCGATAATTTTAGATTATTGGAAGAATATACCTTAGCATCTGTACCATATTTTGTGGCCATTTCATCGAGATCACCTTGCAGATTTTTTAATTTGTCCACTATTATGGCCCCTTTTTTCTCATTTTTCACTTTAGGCTCCAGACGATCCCGTACATCCTCAAAATCAGGAACACCCGGTTCTGTGATTTTCGTGAGTATGGCAACAATATATTGATCTTCCAATTCCTTTACAGGTGAAACATCACCTACTTCTGCATCATTATACACCCACTGAACTACCAGTCTCGCATTTCCAACATCATTGAAACGCCGGTCGTTAGGACCGATGTTCTCTGCGGTGAAAATCTGAAGTGAATCTTTTTCAGCATTTTCTTTGAAAGTTTCATAATCACTGGAATTTGCGGCAAAAAAATCTGCCTTACGAAAAGCCAGGTTGCGTGTTTCATCGCTCGGGGTTACCGTTCTTTCAACACGTGCTATTTTGAATGCAGTATAATTTTTAGGTTCAGTTACATCAATGATGTGATATCCAAACTGTGATTCCACCAGATGATTGATAAGCCCTTTGTTGGTGGCATTGAATACTGCGTCGGCGAATGGTTTTACCATACGATCGCGTGAAAACCATCCCAGGTCACCGCCATTTTGAGCCGAACCATCCTGACTGTATTCCTTAGCCGCTTCAGCAAAGTTTGCCCCGGCCTTTAATTTGTTCAATATTTTTTCTGCTTCATTTCTGGCTTTGGCTTTAGCCTCTGGTGTATTGTCATCCCATTTGATCAAAATGTGACTGGCTTTAGCTACGGCTATGGTGTCCTTAAAAATATCCGCTATTTTGTAAAGATTAAAACCCCCATTCTGGAAATATGGCCCGCGTACATCTCCCTCCGACAGATTGGAATAATTCTTCTGAAGGATCTCAGGCAACTGGTCGATGGTATACACACCAAAATAATCCTGAGCATCGGAATTGGCCCTGGCAAATATGGAATCCTCAGTAGTGGATTTAAATTCATCGGCAATACGGCTCAATTCCTGTCTGAAATAAGCCGAATCGTCTGCCGACGGTATAATAGGAACAGAGATATAACTGAAGCTTCTGGTCTCTTCATTAATCTTGTATTCTGCTTTATGGTCATTGAGATAAGTCTTCAAATCTGAATCAGTAATGTTGATCGATGAATCACTGACTGAATAATATGGAATATAAAGGTATTTGATTTCGGCAACTGAATTTTGCTCATCATACTGCATCTTTGCCGCTGCATCCGTTGCATAAGATGCTTTCACCAGCATGTTGTCGTATTTTATTCTCAGACGTGAGGGTTTGAGATTGCGCTCAAATAAATACCAGGAAGCCTGCTGTGCCGGAGGCATTTGTTTGATGTTCTTCAGGTAATTAATAACCTGTGACCGATCAAACTGCCCGGTCTTTGGATTGGTAAATGCTCTTTTGATATCTGGATTTACATTATTCCCCTGAACCATGTCCCATTGCTCATCATCGGTAACCTGTAAACCAAGTTTATCATATTGATCCTGAAAAGCAATTTTCACCACAAGATAATCCCACGCTTGCTGCCTTATGGAATTCATTTCGCTTTCGGTAGGATTTTTACCGTAGTTGAGGGTGTAGTTATATTTCAACTGGTCAATCTCGTCCTGATATTCTTTGATGTTAATTACGTCCCCGGCAATTTCACCCACATCCGTTTTATTCTTTCCCAGAATTGAAGAATTTGGCCTGAGGAGATCACTTCCTACCATAAACAAACCTAATCCCAAAGCTACAAAACCAATTGCCCAACCTGATTTCTGCCTTATCTTATTAATTAAAGCCATATCATATTTGATTAAAGTGCCGCAAAAATAGCTACTTAGATACTTAAAAACAAAAAATTAAAAAAGGATAAAAATTTTCTCTAATCCTCCTGATAATCAGCATCAATGGTGAGCTTCACCTTATCAATGCGGTTATCCTGTATCGATATAATCGTGAATATATAAGGGAAGATGTTTATGACCTCATTTTCTTTAGGAATGTCCTCGACAATGGAAAGGATCAATCCACCCAGCGTATCATAATCTCCCATGGGCAGATCCCACCCATATTTTTCATTAAGATAATCAATCTCTTGTCTGGCACTGAGCAGAAAAGTATTGAAATCGATTTTTTGTTCGAGCAGATCCTCCTCATCATGTTCGTCCTGAATGTCTCCAAAGATCTCTTCGATAATATCTTCAATCGTTACAATCCCTGACGTACCACCAAATTCATCCACCACCAAGGCTATACTTTTCCTTTCGGTTATCAGTTGTATCATTAACTCATTGGCGGGCACAGTTTCCGGCACAATCATGATCGGCGACAAAATATCAGATATCTTTTTTGGCTTTTTAAATAGCTCAATAGAATTACAATAACCGATAATGTCATCAATAGATTCCTTGTAAACCAATATTTTAGAATAACCACTTTTTATAAAGGCCTGCCGGAGATCCTCAATACTATCTTCAATATCCACGGTCACCAACTCAGTTCGCGGTACCAGACATTCTCTTACTTTCACTGTTTTAAATTCCAACGCATTGGTGAAAATTTTAGCATCGATTTCCTGGTTTGCCGTTTCAGCCTGTTGTCGTAAAATGCGTCTGAAATACTGATTCAGATCAGTGAGCCCAAAAACAGGCTTGTCTTCAGAATATTCAAATCTCAGCACTTTTTCAATCATAAACCTCGACAATACTACAATCAACAAAACTGCCGGGAACATCAACAAATAAATACCATAAATTGGAATAGCAAAAAATGACAGCATTTTGTTGGGATTGATCAAAAACAGGCTTTTTGGTATAAATTCGGCGGTGAACAGCACAATAAATGTGGCCATAATGGTCTGAACAACGAAAACAGAAACTTCCGAATTGACAAATTCCGGAAGCCAGGCAGAGATCATAGGTTCCAGTACGAATGCCATGAAAATGCCGTAAACCACCAGGGCAACATTATTTCCAATTAAGGTAGTACTGATGAACCATGAAGGTTTGTTTAAAAAACGGGAAAGAATTTTACCGGAAATCTCCCCCTGTTTATTGCTCAATTCGATTTGTAATTTGTCCGCTGAGATGAATGCAATCTCCACGCCCGAAAAAAAAGCCGAAAATACCAGCGTCACAAAAATAACGATTAAATTATTCGTATCGGTCATTAGCTCACTTAGTCCGCTTCTTTTTGTTTCTTTTACCAGGGGAACTTTTTTTGTCCGAATTCTCAGATTTCTCAGTGTCTGGTGTAAGGAACTTGTATAAAAACAAAAGTACGAGGGAAAACATAAAAATCCAGTAAGACCTCTGAAAACCATAGAAGAAAGATTGATGCACCCCTATAATTAAAATACCCACAGAAAGATAAAGTAAGATACTTCTTAAAATCTTCATGATCCGTCGTCAAGCGTGATGGTTCCCCTTGAATGCAGGATTTTATATTCAGAAAAATCCTGTTTAGCCGTTAATCCTTCTCCCATATGTATTTCGCCATTCTTTTCAATTCGTACAAACTTATCGGTAAAGATTTTTTCTTCACGCTGATTCCAAAATAACTCTTCTGTATCGAGTTGTTCATTGTTCGTGTATCCTTTGATAATCACATTTCCGGTTGCCTTCCAGAGATTATCCTTTTTGGTGAAATAGCAATAATTAGCTTTGAGTGTTGAAGTAACCTTGCCATTTGTATCATAAAATTCCAAATGCAAACCATCGGGAAATTCCCGATCACCATTTTCATATTGATATTCCTTTGGCGCTTCAAGTTTCAGTTTCACTTTGGCCGAATCACTATAATAAGTCAGCACATCTTGCAATTCCATAATCGGTCCGTTATACTCCGGCAAATTCAACATGGCATCATCCTTTGATTTGCATGCCCATTGAAAGCCTGTTATAACAACCAAAAGCACAAGGCTGGTGATTCTATTCATAATCCGTTTAAACAAAAAAAGCGGTCAATGACTTGTCACTGGCCGCAATTTTAAGGCTTTGTATCTTATCTCTTTTGAATGGTCACCGTTTCATTGATCCAGCAACCTACTTTAAATGTTTGTCCCACTTCCATATTATAAGTAAATATATCTTCCATAGAAGGGAATTGCTCCCTGGCACGAGCCATGCCCTCTGAATCGCCTGCAAGCCTGTATTGCTCGTATGCAGCAAGGTATACACCACGGTCATGTACTGGATTTTCACCTTCCTTACAATCATTGAAGCTGCCCATATACAAATCACCAATCAGTTTATAAGCCTCTTTTTTAGTAGGATCCGCTGCCAATGCTTTCCTGGCATAGTCCCTGGCACTCACTTTTTTCTTTTGATTTGCCTGGATAACTGCGAGATCATAATATGAATCCGCTTTTTTGGTATTATCGTCTGTTAATTCAACTGATTGTTCCAGATACTGTATGGCACAATCATAATTTCCTTTACTGGCACAGGATTTACCAATCAGCCTTGCCAATCCATATTCCGGATCATGTTTCTGTACAACCTTGGCAGCATCTATGGCCACGTCCAAATCGAGGCATTTGCCAGCGAAAGATAACCTTAAGATATTCGTAGCCAATTTCTGGTCATCAGGATTCTGCTGTAATTTTGGTCCCAATACATTCTTAATAAAATCACAACTCACATTGATAGTAGCTACCAATAAGGCATCGATTTTATCCTGAATGTCCTTTAACACTTCGTCATTATCATTTTTTTCAATCTTAAAGGCAATAATATCGGACAGTTGATTGTATATATCAAGGACCTGATCATCGGTAAGATTACCTCCCGAAAGCTTATATCTTCGAACTACGTCCATATACGCCAGAATATTATTGGCCATGACGCGATTGCCATTCAATTCAAAGGTACTCTTAAAGAGATTATACAATTCCTGATATCGCTTCTGATCGTCTTTGAAATACTTATAGGCATCAAAAGATTTACGATTCAAAACATAGGCTTCGTTATCAAAATATTTGATACGCAGGTCATATAATGCCATTACTGAATCTTCATACACTTCCTTCTTGGTCGCATCTTTTTCTTCGGAAGCCAACCCATCATATATTTTAACCCCATTGATGTAAATTGACGTGTTAAGATCCGGTGCATTGGCCAATAACCAGGATAAATTATTGGCTGCTTTACGATAATTACCTTGCTTAAACGCATCTGTATACAATGCATTTTTCTCCTGAGCTTTTTCCTCCAGACCAGCCGGCCATTTCCAACCTGGCTGCGCCTGAATCCTTGCAGAAGTCAGCAAAAATAAAATGAGCAAAAATCCTGTAGAAAAAATCCTTTCTTTCATGACTCGATTAATTAGTTGAACTTTCTTTGATTTCTATACCAACCAAATGAACGATCATTGATGGTTACACCTAAACGTAATTTAAAATAATCTTCTTTTATCAAATCATTGTCGGTAGTACCCATCTGCCCGTAATTAAATCCTATATTGAAGACCGACGCTCTACCGACAGGTAAAGATACACCAAAATTAATACCAAAATCTTCAATAGTCGTGTTTTTAGGATAGAAAGGTGTCTTCTCATAGCTGAATCCCATCTGGTAAGTCACCCGCTTCAGATAACTGTTTACAGATTGATAATCAGGCAAATACTCACCGCCAACTATGATTTTATAACTATCATTAAGATGATCGTTGGTGCCCCGATAATTTTTATATACACTCCAGTTCTGTATGTAAAAATCTGCGCCAAAGGTCCATTTAAATGCCTGATTATATGATATCCCAATGCCGAGTTTTTGAGGTAACGTGGTCAAGTATTTACTTTCATTGACCAAAGTGTCCGAAAAAATGGGGAAATCCGGCGTCTCAGAACTTTGTAATCTTTCAGTTCTGTAGGTATTCACTTTGGCTTTGAGTTCGTATACAGCACCTATACTAATGGCACTGGTTTCATTCAACTTTTGAACGAACAGTAATCCCGGTTCGAAAACAAAATCAGAAAATCTTGTTTCTTCATAATAATCAGTTGTGAGGAAAGCTTTATTTAGACCCAGTTCTGTTGTATCGAAGACGTCGATATAAGACTCATCGATGATGGAACCAAATAAATATGAAGCTCTTATTCCAAAATAAAGTTGTTTAAATATTTTCCATCCGGAAGCTAAATAAACCCGATTGATGCCGCCCTCGCCGGTATACTGGTATAGTGCGTCCGATTCCTTGCCAATCACTTGACCCACTGTTTGTATTTTGTAGTTAACAGATGAATACGGCATTAATCCAACTGACATCGTCCATTTGCCTGACTTGATCGGAAATCCCATGGCCAGATAAGCAAGGTTGCCACTGGTATTCCTACGGGAATCTGTTCCATTGGAAAGATTCCTTGACTCTATACTCATCCCCAGATCGAAAGTGGTGAACGTATTGACCGGCAACATTGCAGGATTTACATTATTAAGGATCCAGGAATTACCATTGCTCAGTCCCAAACCACCCATATTTGAACTATAAGTCAAGCTACTGCCATGCAATAATCCAATCCCCAAACTGGAATATGGTGATCCTGCTTTCTGGGCTTTAACCACCCCCCCAAATGCCAACAATAGAACTAATATGGATATTTTAATTATTCTGCCCATTCAACCTCAATATTTGATTTAAGCCCGTTAAAACTAAATCGGGAACTGCAAAGATGCTACCTTTTAAATTACTTTCAAAAAAATTTGTATTGCCTCCGCAGATTAAAATGACCAAATCGCCAAAATTGGTTTTGTATTGATGGATTATTCCTTCCAGCTCAGCAATGGCGCCATTCACTGCACCACTCAATATACATTCTTTGGTGGTCCTGCCAATTAATTCCTCAGGGCCTTTAAATACTACAAGGGGCAATTTTGAAGTAAACTTATGCATTGCTTTTAACCGCATATTTACTCCCGGAGAAATCGCCCCACCAAGATAATTGCCCTTTTGATCCAAAACGTCATAGGTTATACAGGTGCCGGAATCAATAATCAGGCAATTTCTGTCAGGAAAGAGATACCGGGCTCCGGCAACAGCGGCAATACGGTCTGTGCCTAATGTTTTGGGGGTTTTATATAAAATATTGAATGGGACTTTGGTGCTATGATCAAGTACCATCGTGGTCGCATGTTTCGACATTGCCCCTTTGAACCGGTTGATGCCCTTTCGAACCGAACAAATCAATACCGAGTCGGGTTTTTCCTGTTTTGTGACTTTAATTATTTCCCTTTCGCTAAGATTTTCTGATTTTTGTAACAAATCATCACCAGAGAAAAAAGCAATTTTGGTATTGGTGTTTCCTAAATCGACAACAAGACTTTTAATTTTCAATGGCAAAATGATTCTTTGATTTACTAAAATGCAAATAAAATAAATCTCCATTAAGTTCCGATACAAATTCTTATTTGAAATGGATAAATATCAAATTATTGGTTTGATGTCGGGAACATCACTCGATGGTCTCGATATTGCACATTGCACATTTACCCTGGAAGAAAGTTGGTTATTTACCATTAATGAAGCAGAAACCATTCCATACGACGAAAGTTTGAAAGCTGCTATTGAAAATGTATATCATGGAAGTGCGCTGGATCTGATAAAAACCGATCATCTGCTTGGTGATTGGATTGGTCAGCAGGTCAAAAAATTTATTTCCAAGCATGAATTTCATGCCGATCTTATAGTCTCTCCCGGGCAAACGATCTTTCATCAGCCCGAAAATGGATTTACCTGCCAATTGGGTAATGGCTGGGAAATTGTCAAAAATTGTGATGTGCCGGTTATCGCCGATTTGCGTTCGATCGACATCTCATTTGGCGGACAAGGAGCGCCACTTGTACCCATTGGTGATCAATTGCTTTTTCGGGATTATGCCTCCTGTCTCAATTTAGGAGGCTTCTCGAACATATCTTATCAACAGGAAAAACTTAGGATTGCTTTCGATATATGCCCCGTCAATATGGTTTTAAATCATCTCGCAATGCGTTTAGGCATGCCCTTTGATAAAAATGGCCAAAAAGCCAGCGAAGGTCGATTGTTGAATGATTTACTGCTTGAATTGAATGATCTGAATTTTTATCATCAGTCACCTCCTAAATCTCTTGGATTCGAATGGGTAGAAGCAAATGTCTTTCCCCTATTAAAAAAGTCGTATCATCCAGCAGATCTTTTAAATACCTATTGTCACCATATTGCCATTCAAATCGATCGGGTTTTGCGAAATATAAGGGACCAGCATCAGAACAGTAAAAATAAAATGCTGGTGACCGGTGGTGGCGCTTTCAACCATTATCTTATATCCCTTTTCCAGCAATATTCCAGTGATATTGTCACGATAGAAGTGCCGGATAACCAATTGATCAGCTTCAAGGAAGCCTTGATATTCGCTTTTTTGGGATTATTAAGATGGAGGAAGGAAATTAATATCCTGTCTTCAGTGACCGGGGCCGGCAAAGACCTATCCGGGGGAGTAATTTATGAATTGGTCCGCTAGAAAATCATCTCAAAAATTAGCATTTTTCATCCCTGAAAATGTTGTGCCTATTTTAATTCACAACCCGGAGGCTACGTCACGTTTGGATTTTATCCGAATTTTATTCTTTTTAGATTTTCTTTCTCATCCTGAACATATCCGGTTTTAATTAAAAGTTATTGTAAAATCAGTCTTTTGAAACATGAGGCATGTATCCGCTATTCCAATTTTAATGTTTTTAATGCTCATTTTTTCAGTGGATTCCTTATATGCCGGCAATGTTCAAAATACCAGATTTAAAATTTATGAAAAACCTGCTCGTAATTTAGTTGCCTCAACAACTTCTGTTTCCAAATCAAATGAATCAACTTCCGCAAGTCCCCACAATAATACATCAAATTCGCCCCCAGTCTGGACTGTATTCCCCTTTGTATTATTGTTGCTGATGATCGCAACAGGCCCCCTTTTTTATGAATATTTCTGGCATAAGAATTATCCGAAAATTGCCGTTTTGCTGGCCATATTGGTAATATTTTACTATATTTTTATCCTGGGCAACATTCATGGCCCTGTTCATGCTGCCTTCGAATATTTTCAATTTATTTCCTTACTAACAGGACTATTCTTTGCCTCAGGCGGTATTTTGATCCATATCCATCGAAAAGCTACAACACTCGCCAATGTTGTAATCTTATTGTTCGGTGGATTCATTGCCAATATCATTGGCACAACAGGTGCCTCTATGCTCTTGATCCGGCCATTCATTCGATTGAACAAGAACCGGATCAAAGCCTATCATATCGTATTTTTTATTTTTCTCATCAGCAATGTTGGAGGTTCATTGACTCCGATCGGGGACCCGCCACTTTTTCTCGGTTTTTTGAAAGGAGTGCCTTTTTTCTGGACTTTGAAATACAATTTCATTCCCTGGCTCCTTGGTATATTTTTTCTGACTTTCATATTTTACATGCTTGACAAACGAAATAAGGAAGAGATCATTTATGATGATCAAGAAGAAGAATTTCTAAACAACGAGCATTCATTAACAATCGGTGGCAAACTCAGTTTCCTGTGGCTATTGATCATTGTTTCTGCAGTTTTTATTGATCCAAATGTATTTGACTGGGTACCTGCCATTCATTATGACGGTCAAAAATTTTCATTTATTCGCGAAATCATCATGCTATCCATGGCATATGTGTCTTATCGATTTGCCGACAAGGAGGCGCACAAAGTCAATGATTTTAACCAAGAACCAATTCGGGAAGTGGCTTACATATTTATAGGCATATTCTGGACTATGATGCCTGCTTTGGAGTTGGTGGGAGAATTTGCCAAATCGAATACTGCAATGATCAACGTGCATTCACTCTATTGGGGTACAGGATTGTTATCCGGATTTCTAGACAATGCCCCAACCTATCTCAATTCACTGGCTGCTGCCATGGCTGCTGACAATGCCGATATGAACGTATTCTCGCAAGTTCATGCTTTTGCTTCGGGCAGTTTTGAGAATTCCATTTTACTTCTGAAATCGATTTCGATATCTGCGGTATTTTTTGGTGCCTTCAGCTATATTGGCAATGGACCAAATTTCATGGTAAAATCTATCGCTGAACAAAACGGTATTAAAATGCCTTCTTTTTTCAGTTATATAGTACGCTATTCAATCCCAATCTTATTGCCATTATTAATAGCAACCTGGCTCATTTTTTTTATTCTCATTCCTTAACGACCGCTGCAATTTTGTCACGGATTTTTTCCCAACGATCCTCACCCATACGTGCCCCGATCACTTCAATGATATTTCCGGCAGTTAGCGATCCGATTTCTCCGCAAACATCCAACGATAGATTGTTCATTAACCCATAAAGAAACCCAGCCGCATAAAGGTCGCCGGCTCCGGTTGTGTCAATACTATTGACTGGCACTGCATTGACTTCATACCTGTGTTGACCCGACATGATCAGCGAACCTTTTTTCCCGATCTTTACTACCGCAATATCACACATATTTGCAATCTCAATCAGTGCTTTCTCTGGTTCAAACCCGGTGAAAGATCTCGCCTCTTCTTCATTGGCAAAAACAATATTGACATATTGACGGATAATTTTCTTCAAAAAATCCAGGTTTGCTTCCACAACGTTAAAGCTGGCCAGATCAAGAGATATGGTGAGGTCGGCTTTTTTAGCCAGTGACACGGCTTTTTCAATCAAATCGTGATTTTGGACCAGATATCCTTCAATATGAAAATAATCGTAACCATTGAATAATTCAGGAGTCAGATCATCGGCAAGTAATTCTATTGCGGCACCAAGAAAAGTGGCAAAAGTGCGTTCCGTATCCGGGCTGATCAAAGCGATAGACCGACCGGTATCAGTCAGCCCTTTCATCAATTGAGCTTCCACATGATGTCTTTGCATATCCGCTAAAAATCGTTTGCCAAATTCATCTTCACCAATCTTGCCGATATAGCCACACGGAACGCCCAGGCTGGCCAGCCCATGGATTGTATTGGCGGCGGACCCACCGGAAGCAATTTCTACAGGGAAAATATTGGTGGCTTCGAGCAACTTGTTTACGAATGCCCCATCCACTAATTGCATACTTCCTTTTGGCAATTCCAACTTATGCAGCAACTCATCACGGTCAATCCTAATCAGGACATCCACCAGGGCATTACCCATACCAAGCACTTTCTTCATTATTATGTAATTGATTTAAATGATCCTTAATTAATTTCAGGAGCGAAACTGACTCATTTCTTGAAATTTTCAAAATATCGGTTGGGGTAATCCGAGATGAGCCCATCAACGCCCATTCCCACCATTTTTTGCATGTCCTTGATTTCATTCACTGTCCAAGGAATTACCTTGATTCCTTGTTCATGCAACGATTCAACCTCTTTTGCGGAGATCAGTTTGTAATATGGACTGTACACACTGGGGTTGAAACTAAGTGTTTCGATATTTTTTTGAGGTGATTTCGAGTTTGAAACAAGAAAAGATAATCGAACTTCCGGATGCTTAATCTTAAAAAATTGCAGCGCGCGTGGGTCGAATGATTGTATAGTTACCCGTTCCCAAGGCACTAGTCCATTGATGGTATTAAAAACCAGATCGGTAAAATATTCCGGTGCAGGATGATAGATATTATCCGTCTTTTCATCACATTTTATTTCAATATTGTAAAAAACGGGTGTGCGGCCCAGGGAATCGGCATATTGTTCGGCCCTTTTTAATACTTCTTTCAGCAAAGGCTTATAAGTGGCCAATTTTGCCTGTTCCGGAAACTTAGAATTTTCTTTTGAACCACAATCAAAAAGTTTGATGTCTTCATAGTCCATCAAATACATATTTATTTTCTGATCCTTTGGTATATCATGACCCAGTTCATTATAACATATTTCCGGAGAAATAAGCGGGTCATGCGACACAACTATTTGTTCATCGCCGGAAACCACCACATCCATTTCCAATGTAGTTACTCCCAATTCAAGTGCTTTGAGAAACCCTGGAATTGAATTTTCCGGCATTAATCCACGACATCCCCGATGTCCTTCAATATCAAAAGACTGGGCCTGCGAATGTGTACTGTCAAGCATCATGATTAAAATGAAGAAGCAAAATAAAAATAAGCCCTTTGTTCCCATGGCATTAAAAGTTTATTGTCCCACGAGAGAGCATTTGCATCGCAATGATTTTTTACCCGCAAACACTTCTGAATAATAAATATACATTGCTGTAATTTAATTGTGAAATTAATCGAAAGGATAAATCCCTGGTAAAACTATAATATTTAGGAGATAAGATCGCATTTAGCCCCGGAGATTAAAAGTGTCTTCATTAAAACAACTTTATCTTCAGGTCAATAAACCTGAGTTGTTGATCACTGGTAGCATGAAAAAAACTTTAGTGAGTACGCCCACAACGAAGTGAAGACAATAAAAAGTGGCATCATTCAAATAACAAAATGAACATTATCTCAAATCAAACAATCCCTCATTCAAGGCGATCAATGCTTCTTTTTTATAGGAAGAATCAATCAGCACCGAGACATTATATTTGCTGCCCCCATAAGAAATCATTCGGACAGGAATCTTGTCGAGGGAATTAAATATCTTTTTAACAATACCGCGTTTTTCAGCGATCATATTTCCGACAATACAGATGATGGTTTGCCCTTTCTCCACGGTCACTTCACCAAATTGTTCCAGTTCTTTCACAATTTCCATCAACTGGGATTCGCTATCAATTGTAAGTGATACGGCCACCTCCGAGGTAGTGATCATATCGATCGGTGTACGGTATTTTTCAAATACTTCAAATATTTTTCTCAGAAAACCATAGGCCAGCAGCATTCTCGTCGATTTGATCTTGATGGCGATAATACCATCTTTGGCAGCTACGGCCTTAACATCGCTGTTTTGTTCTTCAGCGCTGATGAGGGTACCAAAAGCTTCAGGATCCATGGTATTTTTTAACTGTACAGGAATATTATATTTACTCGTTGGCAGAATGGAAGAAGGGTGCAAAATTTTTGCGCCGAAATAAGCCAGCTCCGAGGCTTCATTGAAAGACAATTCTGCGATTGGGTAGGTTTTATTCACCACCCGGGGATCGTTGTTATGCATACCATCTATGTCGGTCCAGATCTCAACGATTTCAGCATTGATAGCCGCACCGATCAATGAAGCGGTGTAATCGCTGCCGCCCCTTTTTAAATTGTCGATTTGTTGATTGGCATTGAGACAGATGTAACCCTGGGTAATAAACAATTTTTGATCGGGATAATGTTGCAACATGCCTTTCAATCGCGAAATGATGTGATTCATATCAGGCTCGTCAAACTCATTGATGGCCATAAATTCGAGGGCAGGCAATAGAAGATTTTCCACCCCGATCTCGTCGAGATATTTACAAAACAATTTGGTAGACATCAATTCGCCTTGGGCGAGCAATTCTTTGGTATATCGATCGTTGAAACTGATTTTAAGCAAAGAACGTATCAGATCAAAATGCTGATCAATGACCTCCCTGGCTGCTTTGAGAATTTTTTCATCGGAAAGCAGTTCTTTGTAATACTGTAGATAGTGAGCATACAAACTTTCAATTTCCAGAGATGCTCCCTGGGTATCTTTGGCTGTGATGAGTTCTCCAATTTTTACCAGTGCATTGGTGGTTCCTGAAAGTGCTGATAACACCACTATTTTGGAAGCTTGCTCTCGGGTGATCAACGTGGCCACCTGGCGCATGCGTTCAGGTTTTCCTACAGATGTGCCGCCAAATTTTAAAACTTTCATCTACAAAAATGTCTTTACAAGTTAAATGAAAAAATACAAAATTGTTTAAAAACCCAGCATTTTCACGGCAGTGATGGCAGCCTCATCGCCCTTATTTCCATGCCTGCCTCCGGCACGATCCATAGCCTGTTTATAATTATCCGTGGTTAAAAGTCCAAAGATCACCGGTTTGTTGTATTTAAGACCAACATTGGTGATTCCCTGGGATACAGCCTGGCAAATAAATTCAAAATGCCGGGTTTCACCCTGGATTACACAACCAAGGCACAACACAGCATCAATGTCTTCCTGCTGGGCCATCCACTGGGCAGCCAACGGCAATTCAAAACTACCAGGAACGTCCTTGCGAATTATATTTTCTCTGATTGCACCCTGTTCAAGCAATGTGCCGACTGCACCAGCATATAAGGCCTCCGTGACATCACTATTCCACTCCGAAACCAAAATCGCAAATTTCTTTTGGCTGATGTCAATAATATTCTTGCCGCTGTAGGTGCTGAGATTTTTCTGGGATGAAGCCATAGTTATAAGTAATTTATCAAAAAAGGGATAAAGCTTTTGACTTTATCCCCTCTCAAAGCTTTTATTTCCAGGTGTTAACTGGACATCAATCCTGCCATTCTCGCCCTTTGTTTTCTGGCATTCTGATATTCGCCAGAATTTACATATTTCTCAACGATGATATCGTAACAGTTGTAGGCAGATTTATAATCCTTTAGCATTTCATAGGCTATAGCTGCTTTTTCCAAATACATCGGCGTGGTATATTCATTGGGCTTATAATTAGCCGCTTTTTCATAATAACTAACTGCTTCTTTGTAATTCTCTGACTCCATTTGCGAGTCACCGATCAAAGAATACGCACGCGCCTGAACCAAAAGATCGTTGGCTTCAAATTTCTTCAAATGCTCTTCAGCAGAAATATATTCCCCTTTTTTCAGATAACAGACACCGACATAGTAATGCGCCAGGTTGGCAGCATCCGTGAGGGGATAGTCATCAATGATCTGCAATAAACCCAGGTTGTTTCCATCGCCATTGAGCGCCAGTTCAAGACTATCGGCTTCAAAATAATATACTGCCTGAAACATCTCATTCTGCGCCTTGGTATTTTCTGTAGTTACATAGTAACGATAAAGAAAAAATACGGCTATAACGACTGCAATGGCCCCGCCAAGAATGAATACCAATTTCTTGTTTTTCTCAATAAATTCTTCAGTTTTCGAAAGCCGGCTGGCAATGGCCTCCGGACTTTCAAGCAACTCGCTACCCTGGGTCTGTTTCCCTTTTTTCTTAACTTTCGCCATCATTCAAAAATTCAGGATGCAAAAATAGTATATTTTGTATTTAAAAAAATATTTCACTCGTTATTCCTTAATGAAGGGATAATCTTGCTGAACGTAAACATCCTTAAACGCTTCCCCGGGCTCAGGAAATGGTGAATCTTCCGCAAATTTCACACTCTCTTCCACCACTTCTTTCACCTTTTTATCAATGTTCTTGAAATAAGTATCATCGGCCATTTTGTATTTCTGCATAGAGAGTTTTACTTGTTCTATCGGATCTCTCCTTTTATATGCCTCTACCTCTTCTTTAGTTCGATATTTGGCGGGATCAGACATAGAATGACCTTTATATCGGTATGTCCTGAATTCTAATAAGGTTGGGCCTTCCCCTTTTCGGGCGCGCTGGGCGGCTTTAGAAACGGCGTTGTGGACTTCTTCCACTTTCATGGCGTCTACCGATTCCGAAGGCATCTCATACGCATCTGCCAATTGTGACAGGTTATGCACATTGGAGGTTCGCGCTACCGAGGTACCCATGGCATATCCGTTATTTTCAATTGCATATATTACCGGCAATTTATAAGTCATGGCCAGGTTGAGTGCTTCGTGAAAAGCCCCCTGTCGAACGGCGCCATCACCCATATAAGTAATGCAAAGTTTGTTGGTCTTATTGTATTTTTCTGCAAAAGCGATACCGGCCCCCAATGGAATTTGACCCCCGACAATACCATGTCCACCAAAAAAGTGATGCTCTTTGTCAAATATATGCATGGATCCTCCTTTCCCTTTGGAAATACCGGTAGCCTTGCCATATAATTCAGCCATTATTTTTTTGGGTTCGGTACCAAGAGCGATAGGATGACCGTGATCACGATATGCGGTAATGTATTTGTCCCCCTCTTCCAACGCAGTAACAGCGCCGGCAGCGCATGCTTCCTGTCCAATATATAAATGGCAAAAACCACGAATCTTCTGCTGCCCGTAAAGTTGCCCTGCTTTTTCCTCAAAACGTCGCATCAGAAGCATCGTTTCGTACCAATAAGTATATGTTTCTTTGGAGAAAGGTGCTTTTTCGGTCTTACCCGTAGTTTTCTTTTCCTTAACTGTTGCCATAAGAGATTGGTTATTTATTATAATTTTGCATCGTACTCTTAAAAACAAACCCGGCTTTCGAGGCAGGGTTTTAAAATGCCCTGCGAAATTAGTTAAAAATCGATCAACTAGAAAATTAATGCATCTTGAAAATATCAGATTACTTAATTTTAAGAACTATGCCGACATTGATCAGGATTTTTCGGGCAGCATCAATTGCCTGGTCGGTGATAATGGCAGCGGTAAAACTAACCTCCTCGATGCCATCCATTATCTTTCTTTTACTAAAAGCGCCTTCAATCCAGTGGATATTCAAAACATCCGTCATGGAGAGCAATTTTTCAGCATTAGCGGAAATTTTTTAAAAGATAATAAAAAGATTACCATCCAAAATTCTTTGGTATCCGGCCAACGCAAGAAATTGACTGTCAATAAATCAACTGTTGATAAAGCGAGTGATCATATTGGCAATTTCCCCATCGTACTCATCACGCCCAACGACACCGCGCTGGTTTCCGAAGGAAGTGAAACACGACGTAAATTTTTCGACAGTCTCCTGGCCCAAATTGATAGAGCTTATCTCGATCACCTCATCAATTATCATCTGGCGCTCAAACAAAGGAACAAACTGTTGAAACAATTTGCCGAACGAAATTATTTCGATGGTGATATGCTGGATACTTATGATCGGATCATCCTGAACAATGGCAAGCAAATCTCTGACAGGCGGGCTGGATTCTGCCAACATTTTGAGTCTTTGTTATTAAAACACTTTGACGCGATCGTCGGAGGCATAGAACATGTTGATCTCAACTATGAAGCTGATTTTCAAAATCCGGATTACCGTGATAAATTTAAACAACAACTGGAAAAAGATCGAATTTTGATGCGCACCAATCATGGTGTCCATCGCGATGATTTCCAATTTGTGATCGACGGGTATCCACTGAAAAAATTTGGTTCCCAGGGTCAGCAGAAATCTTTTTTGATCGCCTTAAAACTGGCCCAATTTGAAGTGTTGAAAAATGAAAAAGGCCATAAACCTCTATTATTGCTCGATGATATTTTTGATAAACTCGATGATCATCGTATCATGCAATTGGTATCAATGATCGAAAATCATGAATTTGGCCAGGTGTTCATTACCGATGCTCGTCCGGAACGGACCAAATTTTTTCTGGATCGCATCAAAGAAGAAAAGAAAATTTTACTGGTACAAGATGGCACTTTAAAAGAAACAACCTTGTAATTTCGTGATTATGAAAAAGGAAAATCCCTTCACAAAACGTCATGCCGAAACCTCTTCGGTAAAAAATGCCATTGAAGAAATGTTGAATGCGTATAAGCTACGGGGAAAATACGATGAAAATCGCCTGATCGCATCCTGGGAAAGCCTCATGGGCAAACCCATCGCCAAACGAACATTAAAAATCTATATTAAGAATAAAGTACTATACGTCCAGCTCAATTCGGCCCCGTTGCGTCATGAATTGACTTTAGCCAAATTAAAAGTGTTGGACATCATCCATCAGAATTTCGCCAGTGATATGGTAGTCGATGTGAAATTTTATTAATTGACCAGATTTTATCTTTTAAATTTATAATCCAACCCGGTCAAACATGGAATATCCTGATTTTTTTGCCAAACATTATGATTTTATTTATCATCAGATCCGCGATGGTGTCGACAATGATTTTTTCCTGAAAAAAATCAAGGCGGCAAAGGGCAAGGTACTGGAAATTGGGGTGGGTACCGGTCGTTTTTTTAAGGAAGCCCTAAACACTGGCGCAAATATTTACGGCATTGATGTGAGCCCTGCCATGCTGTCGATTTTGGAGGAAAAACTCAAACCTGAGGAAAAACATAGAATTTCAATTGGCAATATCGTCGATTTCTCGTCACATTATCAATTTGATCTGATCATTGCGCCATTTCGCGTAATGATGCACGTGCAGGAAAAACAGGACCAAATCCGGGCGCTCAACAATGTTTACCGTCATTTAAATCCGGGCGGTACCTTTATTTTTGATGTATTTATTCCTGACCTGAACCAGTTGATCAAGGGTTTGGAAAACAAAATGGATTTTGAAGGTGAATATGCGCCAGGAAAAACCATCCGGAGGATCGTCGGTACCGAACCAGATATGATCACTCAAACCATCCATGTCCATTTCACCTTCGAATTCGAGGAAAATGGTCAAAAATCCAGGAAACAGTGGTCAGTACCCATGCGCTTTTTCTTTCGCTATGAACTGGAACATTTGGTGGAAAGAAGTGATTTTGAGCAATATCAAATAGTGGGTGATTACAACGGCAATCCCTTATCCCAGGATTCCAAAGAGTTTATCGTGATCTGTGAAAAGCAGGCTGGCATTTAAGGCAATATTTCAATGGGGGTGCCAATTTCAACGTGGTCAAATAGCACTTTCATTTCCGCATTGGTCACTGCCATGCAACCGGCGGTCCAGTTTCTTCAGCGGTGCATCCGGCCAATCCATCCATAACCCTTCGGCAAACCATGAATTTTGATGTCTCCACCAGGATCGGTACCTAAATTTTCTGCATTCTTGCGATCAGCGGCATTGGGATAAAAAATACCCAGATTCAGGTAAAATTGACTTTGCTGATTTTTGCTGTCGATACAATATTGTCCTTCAGGGGTCTTTCCGTCACCCTCCCGTATTTTATGCCCATAAGGTTCAGCACCCAAAGCAATATGATAGGTTACAATCTTATTACCTCCGGACCATAATTCAAGTATGCGATGTTTTTTATGTACTACGATTTTGTCGGTTTTCAAATTATGAGGCAATGAACTGGCCGGCCAATAGTTGTATATGCAAAAAATTAAAATCAATAAACCAGAAATGATAAGCATATACCTCATTTATTTTTTTATCATTTATACTTTTTCGATACTATTCATTCATTGTATTTTTTCAAATATTTCTTTATTTACTAATAATACCTCGATCGAATTTATCAACCTCATTAATTGACTTACACCTCTTTCCTCAAAACTTCCAGTGGTGACCGATTCAAGATACTCCTGGTGTTGAACCATCCCACCAACACAGTAAGACCTGCAATAATGAGCCAAATTACCATAAGCGATAGAAAATCAGGGAAGAATAAAATATCGAAAAAGAATGCCGACAAAGCCCAACTCGACCCCAATGAAAGCAATGTGCCTGCCAGTGCGGCAAATAATCCAAGATATCCGTATTCGATTAGCGTCATACCTACCAATTGTTTTTTGACAGCTCCCAGGGTGCGCAGCAATACATTCTCCCGCAGCCGGGCATATTTACTATTGATCACCGCCCCGGATAGTACCAACAAACCGGTGATCACACTAAACAAAGCCATAAATCGGATTACAAAAGATATTTTATCAAAGATATTATCGAGGGTCTCCAGGATGAGGGTAAGGTCGATGGCCGATACATTGGGGAATTTGTGCACCAATTCCTGCTGGAACATGGCTGATTTATTTTTGTCTTTAATACGGGTGACCAACACAAAAAACTGTGGTGCAGACTCGAGGACACTATCCGGAAAGACCACCATAAAATTAGTCTGTATCCTCCTCCAATCCACTTTTCGTATACTGCCAACATAGGTTGTCACGGGCACACCCTGCACGTCGAATACGATCTGATCTTTTAATTTCAATTTTAAACCTTCCTGCATATTGTCCGCCACAGAAATAAATACACTATCATCGCCGGTGGCCGGTGTATGCATAAATTTTCCCTGTACGATCTTTTCCGAAGCAATGAGGCTGTCACGATACGTAACCCGGTATTCGTGTTCCAGCGCCCAGTGTCTGATGTGTTGCGTGGTATCATTTTTCAGGGTCTTGACATCTATTCCACGGACTGATTTTATGCGGGTTGTTACGATGGGCACCAGTTGCTGAATGGGCAGATCATAGCTTTTTGCCAAGGCTGTTACACCTGCCCTTTGGGTGGGTTGAATATCAAAAAGCACCGTATTCGATCGCTCTCCGGAACCTGCAAATTCAACCTGGTTCAGCAAGCTATTCTGTATTAGTGCCATGGTTGACAACAAAAAGGCACCAAGGCCAATAACTACCACCAAAACGATGGTTTGGTTATTGGGCCTGAACAAGTTGGAAAGACTCTGACGCCACACAAAGTTAAAATTGGATGGAAAGAATCGCCTTACCAGATAAATCAACAACCAACCAATCACATACAACAAGCCAAAAACGACCAATAGGCCAGCAAAAAATATGGAGCCATTGATCAACGAATTGGTCTGGTAATAAGCAAAAAACCAGAGAAATGCAGCCGTTAAGACGAACATGAGAATGGTAAAGCGCGATCGCCGTTTCGTCTGCTCAAAAGCCGACCGGAGCAGTAATAAAGGTGGAATAAGACGTACCCTGGTTAGGGGTAAAATAGAAAATAATAAGGAAATAACCAGTCCAACGCCCAAACCTTCAAACACCGCGATCCACGAAATTTTAATATTCACGTCGATGGGCAAAAAATCACTCACCACATACGGTAATAAATATTGCACGGCGATACCATGTAATACACCGATTACACTGCCAATAATACCCAAAACAGCAACCTGGACAAAAAACACATAAAACACCTGCCAACCTGATGCACCAAGACATCGCAGGATCGCCGCCGATTCCTGTTTTTCCCGCACATAAATATAAATGGAACTTGCAACGCCGATACACCCCAGGATCAGCGCCACGAAACTCAGGAGATTGAAAAAACGATACAGGTTTTCGAACGTATTCCCCATATTCCTTTTCCTCGAGGCCACCGTTTCATAAGAATATCGATATTGCTCCGTCAACGGACCCAATGCCTTCAACACTTTTTTTTCATCCTGGTTCCCCAACATATAATATCGATTGTAGCTAACCCTGCTGCCAAACTGGATCAGACCTGTACCCTGAAGTTTCGAATAGGGCAAATAAACACTTGGTGCAATGGTCGCGCTTATATCCGTATTGCCAGGAAAACTCTGTACCAGCCCGGAAATGTAAAAAATGCTTTTCCCCAACTTCAAACTGTCGCCGGGATGAATGTCATATTGTATGGCCAGATTTTCGTCTATCAACACCGCTTTTCCCTCCCGGAATGGTTCGATATCAGAACCTGGTGTAAGTTCAATGTTTCCATAAAATGGATATGCTCCTTTAATGGCGACTACCTGGATGAGCCGTGTTCCCTGGTTTTTGGGGAAATACACCATAGAAGCAAAACGTGCATCTCTGGCGCTGTTGACCCCGGGTATGAGTGAGTCCAGTTTGGACAGAAATTGCTGGTTAAATGGCTCATTATGACTATGTACTGCCAAATCGGCTCCCAATAATTCCTTGGCCTGATGGTCGATGTCATCCTGTAGATTGAAATTAAACGATTCGATGGCCACAAGCGCCGCCACGCCAATTACAATAGAAGATATAAAAAGGAACAGCCTCGAAAAATTTTTTCTGGCATCATGATAAGCCAGCTTCCAGATCCAGCGGTCATGAAGCAGATTGCTCTTCTTGCGTTTTATTTTAATGATATAATCCAACGTTGCCATCAATTTAATGCCAAAGCTTCTTTAAGTACTTGTCACAAAAATTGTCCATTATCCACACCAACAAAATCGATTGCGGACCGCTGATTCTTAAAAAGGATCATATGACTGGCCCTGGTTTTATTATGATTTTTCAGCTTCTTTGACCCCTGAGCGTGCCATTTCAAGATCGGAAACCAGCCTGCCACCCTTCAATTGTAAAACCCGTCCTGTATGTTCTGCCAACTGTACATTGTGGGTAACCATCACCAGTGTGGTGCCTTCCTCCCGGTTGATCTGAAATAACAGGTTTTTCACTGTTTCGGCTGTTTCTTCATCCAAATTCCCGGTTGGCTCATCGGCAAAAAGTATTTTTGGGTTTGAAATAAATGCCCGCGCAATGGACACACGTTGTTGTTCTCCACCTGATAATTGCGCAGGATAATGATGAACGCGGTCTCCCAGGCCAACCCTTTCGAGCAATTCCAATGCCCTGGATTTAATGTTTTTTTCACCCCTCAACTCCATAGGAATCATCACATTTTCTACTGCCGTAAGGGTAGGCAATAATTGAAAATTCTGAAATACAAATCCCACATATTGATTGCGCACATAAGCGCGGTCATCTTCATCCAAACGGTTCATTTCAATATCCATGAGGGTCACCGCGCCTTCGGTAGGCATATCCAGCCCTGCACACAATCCGAGTAGGGTCGTTTTTCCACTTCCCGAAGGACCGACAATGGCCATTCCCGATTTTTCGCGTACGGAAAAAGAGACGTCACTCAGCACGGTAAGCACCCTGGTGCCACTTTTAAACTGTTTGGTGAGATGCTCCGCTTTGAGAATGTGATCCATGATGAGTAGCTTTTTAAACAAATAAAGTATATTTTTCGATAAAGGTTTAAGAATTTACACAACTGGCAAAAGTCTTGCTGGTATTTATCGCTGTAAACAAATATCCAAATACTTTGCGAAACATTATTTTGAATCTGCTGCTATTGTTCCTTATAACGAATATTGCACCGGCACATCAGCGTGTTTCCACCGGAGATAACGGAACCATTCTTTTTTTTGGCAACAGCCTCACGGCCGGTTTGGGCCTCGACCCGGCTGTAGCATTTCCGGCACTAATCCAACAAAAGATCGATGAAAAAGGGCTTAACTATACTGTGGTGAATGGTGGGTTGAGTGGAGAAACTACAGCGGGAGGTCTCAATCGCATTGACTGGATGCTTAAACAACCCATTGATATTTTTGTATTGGAACTCGGCGCCAATGACGGGCTAAGAGGATTGCCTTTGGACCAGACCCGGGAAAATCTTCAGAATATCATTGATAAGGTGAAAAATAAATATCCGGATGCGAAGATCGTGCTTGCGGGAATGATGGTACCACCCAATATGGGAGAAGATTATGAAAAAGAATTCGTAAAAATATATCCTGAGCTGGCTAAAAAAAATCATGCTACCCTTATTCCTTTCCTACTGCAGGATGTTGCAGGGATTCCTGATCTAAACCAGGGAGATGGCATTCATCCCAATGTGGAAGGAGAAAAGATCGTTGCCGAAACTGTATGGAAATACCTTGAACCTCTGTTAAACAACTAAACAACGACCATTAGCGCGTTAAAAAATGATCAAACCTTTTCAGGGGTTGATCAAATTCCAAAAGGTCCTTATGGCGCAACAACTCATAGATCATATATCCACTCACCAGGAAATATTCGATAAATACCAATAAAAAATTCTCATTGAATCCGGTAGGTGTATACCCTTCGTAGGATAAAAAAATCAATCCGCTCCAGAGTACCGGAAAACGGTATTTCGAAAATAAACCAAACGCAATCAGCGGAACACTATACCAGGGATGTACAATACTGGCCAGCATATAGTAGATGACCAATGGCCAAATCAATATGGCTATCAAATTATTGGTCTTTAGGTTTTGGAAAAAGGCAATAAGCAAAGTCAAAACCAGTGTAGTCAGGGCCAGCCACTTGCCGGCAGTTTGAATAATGTCCCACCCTTTTACCCAAAAACCAATGGCCCGGACAACATAAAACACACTCGCGTTAAATTCAAACTTTTGAAAGTATAAGGAAATGCCCGCACTCAAACCACGGAAAAAACCTGAACTCAGCAAAGGCAAAAAAAGAATTCCCATAAAACAGAATGTCCAGGCATAAAAAATCAATGATTTTTTCCAACCAATGCGCAGCAAGAACATGGGCAAAAAAATCAAGGGGATCAATTTAGCAGCAACGGCCAGCGCAAAAAATAACCCGGCAGCAGCTAACCGGTTTTTATCCAGCATCCAGATGCTGCACAGCACAAAAAATATCATCAGTGATTCGTAATGCAGATTTCCTGTTAACTCGATGATCACCAGAGGATTGAGGGCATAAAGTAAAATATTCCGCTGGTCCAGACCATATTTTTTCAAGAGTTTACCCATTATCCAAAGCGTCCCCATCTCTGCTCCTATAGCAAACATGCGCATGACCAAAATGCTGATAAAAATTGAGTTTTTTCCAGCCGATACAGCCAGGTAAAAAATGAACTGACAGACAGGTGGATAAATGGTGTAATACTCCGGTGAATTTAAATGGCTAAATAAGTTTTCACCGATTCCTGGAATGACTGGATTTTGATGAATTATCTCCGTCGGCAAATAAGAAAACGGATTGATCCCCTTCGCAACGAGGTGGCCATCCCAGATGAACCGGTAAAAATCGTCGGATAAATTGGGGACCATAAAAAACAAAGTCAACCGAAATGCCACCGCGGCCATAAGCAACCATCGCAGTTTGCATGTCGAATGATAGAGCAAAAGGTAAATACCGAAGAGCGTGGCAAACTCAGGAAAGAGTTGAAAAAAATCGGCCCGGTCCGTGAAATAACCAATAAGGATATAAAGCAGGGCCGAGGCAGCGATAAACACTACGGACAACGTGGGGCCTATTTTAAATCCTGATTTCACGAATACGCCTTATTTGAAATCACCTATATTTAAAAATAGTCCATAATATTTTATATCCGGCCATAATGGTTCCCTTTATAGTCCCCGAAACTTTCGATTTACCAATGCGACGTCTGTAATTGGCGGGAACTTCCAGGCACCTCAACTTATTTTTTGCCGCCCTCAGTTGCATTTCTACGGTCCAGCCATAGTTTTTGTCCCGCATATCCAGTTGCAGAAGCCGATTAAATTGTATTGCCCTGAAAGGGCCTAAGTCAGTGAAATTAATGCCATAGAACCAACTCATTAATGTTGTGGCCAGCCAATTGCCAAAAACCTGAGGAAAAGTCATGGATCCCTTTTCTCTTTTCCCAAGCACGCGTGAACCAATTACCAAATCAGCCTTATCCTCCATGATGGGTTGAACGAGTTCTGGCATTTGTGACGGATAATCGGAATGGTCAGCATCAATAAAAACCACAATATCTGTTGGATCGCTG
Source organism: uncultured Cytophagales bacterium (assembly GCA_963711495.1). Classification (GTDB taxonomy): domain Bacteria; phylum Bacteroidota; class Bacteroidia; order Cytophagales; family Cyclobacteriaceae; genus CAVQEK01. The sequence goes on along the minus strand of CAVQEK010000004.1, from coordinate 1,092,223 downwards.
GATTGACGTAAATATTCGATCGCCTTCAGGCAGGCGCTGCCATAGCCTTTACGCCATTCATCGAGAACGGTGGCGCCACATTCTTTGGCCTGTTCTACGGTATTATCGGTAGATCCATTGTTGACCACAATTATCTCTCTGACCCATTCACGTGGAATTTCACGGATGACATGGCAAACAGCATTTTGTTCGTTGAAGGCCGGAATAATTACTTTTATACGAGATGGGACCATTCCCATCGGGGTGCCTCCTTCGGGATTTGCCATCACACAATCCGGTAGATCTCCCGGATCTCTGTCAATATTTTTTCGAAATCAAGATTGAGGTCGATTAGTTCTCCATTGGCCAGGCTATATACCCACCCGTGCACAACCGGGAATCCCTTTTTTATATAACTCTTTTGAACAAATGATGTCTTGATCACATTGCTGCATTGCTCAAGGACATTCAATTCAACCAATCTATTTTCCCTGGCCTGAGCGTCATCGATAGCTCCCAGTTCTTCTTTATGCAACCGGTATACATCCCTAATATTTCTAAGCCACATATTGAGTTTTCCCATATCTACCTGCTGTAGTGCCGCCTTAACACCTCCGCAACCATAATGACCACAAACAATAATGTGCTTCACCTGTAAAACTTCTACTGCATACTGAATGACACACTGTACATTCACATCGACATTGGGTACCAGGTTGGCGATGTTTCTATGAACAAAAACCTCCCCCGGTTCCAGGCCCATGATAATATTGGCCGGTACCCGGCTGTCCGAGCAACCGATATATAAAAAATCAGGATTCTGGTCTCTGGCCAGTTTATTGAAGAAATCACCGTCTTCCTGTATTTTTTTGGAGACCCATTCACGATTGTTTTCAAATACTTTTTGATAAATATCCATATCTGTTAAAATACTAGGTTTAAAGGTTAACTAAATTAAGCCGTGATTATAATAAAAATGAATTGGAATCCGGGTACAGATACTGACTAAATAGTAGTCTTGCCGCTCGGTTGTAACAAAAAACACAATTTGTTCAGGAATACTAATTAACAATTTTACCTTTTTTTACCAGGATCACCACAAAGAGCGACTACTGCGTTTCCTCCGCCTGGTGGCAGTAGAAACACCCATTGCGCCCAGCAAGCTTCGGGTTAGTTCGCGCATCACCGTGCGACCCATCTGGCGTACCATGGTATTTTTTGACAACTCATCAAACAAAGAGGGATCGTCTTTCTCGTGATAGCCTCCACCCTTTCGATTGGTTTGTTTTTTTAAGGTTTCCTGATGCTCCTGTGCGGAAAACGCCTCCACTTTTTGGTTCAATATTTCATAGGCGCTCTCACGATCAATCGACTCATTGTAGAAAGTTCTGATCTCCGATTGCTTTAAAAGCCGATCAAGTTCCTCCGCAGTGAGTGTCCCCATCCTCGATCGGGGTGCTACCATATAAGTTACTGCCAGTGGTGTGGGAATGCCTTTCTCATTCAATGCGGTGACCAACGCTTCCCCGATACCGAGTGATGTGAGCACCTGATCTGTTTGATAAAAATCCGACAACGGAAAATTCTCCGCGGCTTTTTTTATGGCCTGTCGATCTTTTGCAGTAACTGCGCGCAGGGCGTGTTGAACACGCAATCCCAACTGACTCAGGATTTCATCGGGTACATCGTCAGGTACCTGAGTGCAAAAATATATGCCCACGCCCTTACTGCGGATCAGCTTAACAATTGTTTCTATCTGGTTTAACAATGCTTTGGAGGCATTTTCAAAGATCAAGTGAGCCTCATCGATGAACAAAACCAACGAAGGTTTTTCAGGGTCCCCGATTTCCGGCAATGTAGCGTAGATCTCAGCGAGCAAACTCAGCATAAAGGTGGAAAATAGCTTGGGACGGTCCTGGATATCGGTTAGCCTCAGGATGGAAATATAACCCAATCCATTTTTATCATTACGGCGCAAATCGCTGACCTCAAAAGATCGCTCGCCAAAAAATAATGCCGCACCCTGCTGTTCCAGTTCTATTACTTTTCTACTGATTGTACCCAAAGTAGCACCCGAAATCTGCCCATAATTTTTCGCAATTTTGGCCCTGCCAAGGTCACCGGCAAATTGGAGTAATTTCTTGAAATCTTTCAAATCCAAAAGTGGAAGTCCGGAATCATCAGCAAATTTAAAAAGAAGGGACACCACGCTTGATTGCGTATCATTCAGTTCCAGGATCTTCGAGAGCAGTATTGGTCCGAATTCCGAAATCGTGGCCCGCATTCTGGTCCCATAATCTTCTGAAATAGTCAACAATTCCAAGGGAAATGCCGACGGATGAAAGGGCACGCCGATCTTCTGGTGCCGCTCTTCAATTTTAGGGTTTTGAACGCCAGGTTGGGCCAGTCCACTCAGATCACCCTTGATGTCCATCATCAATACCGGCACACCATGTTCCGATAATGATTCTGCCATCAACTGCAAAGTTTTGGTTTTACCGGTTCCGGTAGCGCCAGCAATGAGACCATGCCGGTTTAGTGTTCGAAGTGGGACACGGACCAGGGCCTCACCGATTGGCTGTCCTTCTAAGACGGCGGTCCCCAGCAAAATACCTTCGCCAGAAAAATGATAACCTTGCCGGATTTGTGATAGAAAGTTGTCTAACTGGTTCATTATTGGATTTTCGTATGATTAAATGTAAACAACATTGATATTTTTATGCTTTCGCTCCATGCACCATGTATGCGGAGTCATGAAATTTTTAAACCAATAACTTTTTATTGAAGCAGTTTGCGAATGCCCATTTCCAGGCCCTCGAGCTGGGCGAGGCCTTTTAATCTGCCGATGGCTGCATAACCCGGGTAGGTATTCCGGTTAAAATCATCCATCATTCTAAAGCCATGGTCCGGCCGCAATGGCAAATCCACATCCGCTCTTTCATTATTTTTTCGAACAATTTGTTCTTCCACTAATGCTTTCACCACGGCATGCATGTCTATGTCGCCACGAAGATGATCAGCTTCCATAAAACTGCCATTTTCCAATCGCTGTATATTCCGCAAGTGCAAAAAGTGGAAACGATGCCCGAGCCGTTTGACAATTCCGGAAAGATCATTGCCGGGCCTGACACCAAGTGATCCGGCACAAAAAGTGATACCGTTACTTGGAGAATCAACCATATTGACAATGTCGGCAAGGTCTTGTTCGGTCCCAACAATTCGGGGTAATCCGAATACCGGAAAAGGCGGATCATCGGGATGAATAGCCAGTTTCATGCCAACTGCCTCTGCTTCAGGAATGACACACTGCAAAAAATATTTCAAATTGTCCTGCATTTTGAAGCGGTCTATATTCTTAAACATTTTTAGTTTCTTCTGGAATTCATACAGACTGTACACCCGGTCGGTGCCCGGCAGTACACCCATCGCTGTCCTTTGCACTGCGTACTTGTCGGCATCCGTCATTTGCTGAAAAGTTTGGGTCGCAAGTTCTACCATCTCAGGATTGTAATCAATTTCCGCATTTTCACGTCTAAGAATATGAAGATCGAATGCTGCCAGCGCCGGGAAGTCGAAGAGAATGGTTTCAGCGCCATTGGGAAATTTATATTGATAATGACTCCGAATCCAATCCAGTACAGGCATAAAATTATAGCACACTATTTTGATATTGCATGAAGCCAGATTTCTGATGGTCTGTATATAATTTTCTATGTACTTATCCCGATCTTCCGCTCCAGTCTTGATACTTTCATGCACATTTACGCTTTCTGCCACCGTCCATTTCAAATTTCCCTCCTGGTTCCTGTTTACAAAATCTCGTCTTTCCACCCGGTTTTTCCGTTTCTCGATCTCATCGACTGTCCATATATCTCCAACTGGAATCTGCAACAGCGAAGTCACTATGCCTTCAATTCCAATTTGTTCTATATAATCCAGGCTTACCGGATCTTCCGGCCCGAACCAGCGCCAGCTTTTAATAAATCGCATAATTTTGATTTCTTGATTTGAACATTCAAATGTTGGTTAAAATATTCAATATTCTAAATCAGGAGCTAAGTATATTCAGGCTTCCACCGGCACTATAAAGTCCTTCACCGGGTGGTCAATTTTTTTCAACTATCCTGGATATTTAATGTCTTTCGTCAACCGAACCATTTAAAAGATGCTGTAAATCATTTGTCAATGGCCCCACATGTCCAGCGGGCTTTTAACTTGAGTAGTATCCTGAACGCCCACATGAGTATATATCCTGGTGGTTTGGATGCTATCGTGGCCGAGCAATTTCTGAATGTAGCTGATATCCGTTCCGTATTCCAGCAGGTGGGTGGCGTAGCTGTGCCGAAGGCTGTGGATGCCCACCGATTTCCGGATCTTTGCCTTTTTCATGGCATTTTTGAATACCGCCTGCGCGCTGCGTATGGAATATTTCCCCCCGAACTGCCCTTCAAAAAGGTAAACTTCCGGTTTGTAGGCCTTATAGTAAGCCCGTAATGCCGGGAGCACCGATCCCGGAAGGTTCACATAACGGTCTTTTTTTCCCTTGGCGCCAGCAATCAACACCTGCATCCGTTTGCTATTGATGTGTTCCAGTTTGAGCTTCACTACTTCACTCACCCTCAAGCCCATTCCATAGCATAGTTTCAATATCAAAAGGTGCTTTTCATTGGTCGTAGCTTCAAATAATTTGGCGATCTCCTTTTGGCTCAACACCCTCGGAAGCGTGCCCGGCTTTTTAGGCCTGGGAATTTCCGCAAAAAACTTGTCCCTTTTCAGCACCTGGTCAAAGTAAAACTTGATGGCGTTCAGCCGGCTGTGGATATGGTTTTCCGAAAGGTGCAGGCGCTCGGTGCAATACAACATGTAACTCCTAATCTTTTCGGGCGTCAATTCCTCCACAGGGTGCGCCTTCAATATATACAGTAGTTGGCCGAATTCCACGGTATAGGTTTTTATGGTGTTGGGGCTATAGCCTTTTAACATTAGCAAAGACCGCATCTGTTCCAGAGCGGGACGGTTCACGGGATGGATTTTCGCCAATACCTCCTTGCCGCCAATTCTCTCCGGCAACCCAAGCCCCTCACGGATTGCGGGGCGATCGGGCAGGTACCAGCATCTTTGCGAAGCGCTCCATTTGGCAGCAGGAAAAGCGGATTTGAGTTGCCTGATCAAGGCGTTGTCTTTCGCAAAGTGTATCCATATCACATCCTTCGCCCTATGGCTGCCTATGGATATTTGGTATTTATTGTGTTCGAGGTTCATGCGTATAACAAATATAGGGATTAAAATGCCTTATATAAAATATGCAAAACACGCAAGCCATATAAATGAAAACATTCAGACATAAGTGCCTGACATACAGCGCATAAATATTTCAATAAAAAGTGTTGTACTACCTGGACTAATGCATATATTTAAGAGTTCAGAGCAATACTCCGCTACGCTCCGTATCGCTCTGAACGTGCGGGCGGCTCCGCCGCTTGTTCAGACCTGCACTTCGCTTTGCTCCGTACAGCTCCGAACAATCGGCTAAATGTCATATCCCTTTCAAGACACTCCGTATCTTTTCAGGAATACGACATTTAGCCGCCCGCACGTTGTAGGCAAGCTTAATATGCGACCATTATCTGTCATATGTTAATAACAATTAAATGTTATCCGGCCAAAAACGGCGATTGCGTCCTGATAAGTTTTGGGGAAACTGAAGAAGAGAAAAAGCATTTGCTTATTGACTGTGGCTACATTGATACTTTCCAAAAGTTTCTGAGGGATGATTTAATAAAAATTGGTGAAAGTGGAGGAACACTTGAAAAGCTAATTCTGACACATATTGACGCTGACCACATTCAAGGAGCAATAAGGCTTTTAAAAGATAACAATGCCGAAAGGTTTATAGCAATAAAAGAAGTTTGGCATAACACATATCGTCATCTCTTTGCGCAAAAAGAAGGTGAGATAGGTGAAAAGCAAGAGCGAATTTTACAACAGATAATTCGAAGAGGATATCCCCAAAGCGGAAGCAAACAGGGAGAGAAAGGAATCAGTGCAGAGCAAGGAACAACAGTGGGTGCATTGCTGCTGCAAGGAAAATACTCATGGAATAGCGACTTTAATAATCAGGCCGTTTGTATTGAACAAAGGTCCGAAATTGAACTAAATCCTGATACTAATATCTATCTTCTCTCCCCGGATAAGCAAAAGTTAGAAAAGCTGAAAGATCTATGGACTGATGAATTAAAAAGGTATGGCGCTAGTTTCAATTCGGACAATTCGCAGTTATATGATGACGCATTTGAGATGCTTTTGTCATGGGAAAAAGAGAAGGCTAAAGTAGCTCCAAAGCAAATTTCAGCTACAAAAGAAACGATTGAAGAATTATTAAAGCCCCCTTTTGATGAAGATGATACGGCTACAAATGGTAGTTCTATAGCCTTCATTTTACAGGTCCAAAACAAAAAATTGCTTTTTCTTGGTGATTCTCACGCTGGCTTGATAATTCACTCGCTTAACGAATATCAAAACAAAGGCGTAATAATCTTTGATTTAATTAAAGTTTCCCATCATGGCAGCTTTGGTAATATCAGCCTTGAGTTGTTAAATAAAATTGATTCGGAAAGGTACCTTATCTCTACTAATGGCCAAAGGCATGGTCATCCGGACAAAGAAACTATAGCACATATCATTACCAGGAAAGCGGATTTTCATAGGAAACTATACTTTAACTATATTACTGCTAATTCAGAATATTTTGATAGGGTGGATTGGAATGAGAAATATAATTACTCAATCCACTACTTAGATCAGCAGCCCTACACTCTCACAATATGAATCATAAAATACTAAACCCAAAGCAAATAGAAACAGCAACTGTGCAGGTCACTTGCGGAAACAAGTCGGGCACAGCCTTTTTTGTTGCCACCGAAGGAGATAAACAAATCTTACTTACATCTGAACATAATCTGCCTGATGGGCAACCGGTAAAGCTATATTTAAATGAAAAGGAAGTAGAGGCGGAAATCTTGGAAAGAATATCAGATCGTGATGTTGCCATACTGAAGCTTAAAAATAAACCTGCAACTATTATTCCCGCCCTTCCTTTAAAAAGAACAGAAATTCCTTACGATGAAAATTGGGAAACTTATGGGTTCCCAACACAAAGGGTGGAATCTGGTGGAAGGTATACTGGCAGCGTCTCTCGGAGTAATAATGGCACAAAATGGGACGTGGATTTAGAATGTGAGCAATACAACAATCTCGAACAATTTGATGGATTGTCCGGCTCGCCGTTAGTAATGAACGGGCATGTAGTAGGAGTAATTGGCTACGATACCGTAGGGACACTTGGCGCAACAAGTATCAGTAGTATTGCCGAGATCTTGAATAAGCACCATATCATGGTCACTATCGATAAAGGGCATGCTATACCAGATTCGATAGAAAGTGATATATCAGACACTACGCCCAATGAAGAAGTATTGCAAAAAATAAATGATGTATTTGCAGCGCAAATTAATGGGAGCTATTTTTTGGTGAGTGGCAGCCCGGGTTCAGGCAAAACTACACTAGCTGCTCAATTGGAGTTGGAGGCTGGCAATCATATTATAAGCGACCGTTTTTTTGTAAAGGTTCCGGAGAGCGAAGAAATTCCGACACAAATCAGGGCGACACCGGATTTCTTTATGAGATGGGTAGAAGAAGTTTGTCACCGTACCTTGTATAACAGTCCGCCACCTAAGCCCAAGGCTGAAAAATCATTAAATGACAGGATAATAGACATCCACCAAGCGATACAGCAGTTATCCTTACATTATCAACAACAAGAGAAAATAGCCTTTTTGATTATAGACGGGTTGGATGATGTTAGCGAATCCCAAATAGAGAATTTTCTCTCCGTGTTGCCTGCTAAGTTGCCACCACATATCAAGGTGATTTTATCATGTACATCAAAAGAGTTATTACCTAATGCATTCCAGAACACAATTGATGCATCAAAAGAAATTAAGGTTACACCACTCTCCATTCAGAATGCGGAAGAATATCTTTCCGAGCATGTAAAAGAAAAAGGGCTTAACGCAAATCAAATAGCCGCACTGGCAGAAAAATCAGAAGGGCATCCTCTTTATCTAAGGTATTTGACCAAGTATATTTTAGGAATGGACAAAATACCTTCCATTGATGATTGGATTAGTTCCATTCCTGTAATTGACGGGGAAATAGAAAACTATTATAACAAAATCTGGCTGCAAATAAATGAACATCCAGAAGAAATTTGGCTTGCAGCTACTTTATCCAGGTTAAGAATACCGGTAGATAAGAAAACTTTATCAGAAATACAGCCCGAGGCTACGAAACACAGTTTCCTGCCAAGTTTTAAGAAGATCGAACACTTGTTAAGAGACAATGAAGCGATAAGTATCTATCACACTTCTTTTTCTGATTTTGTAAATAAAAAGACTGATGAATTAAACGAACAGGTACATAAAAACATAAGTGATTACATTCAAAAACACCCTCAAACAAATTTTAGTCTGTCTGAAAAAGTGTATCACCTGGCACATGGTGATGAGCAAAGCAAAAGAAACGCATTAGACGAGTGCAACCAGGCATGGATTGATGACTGTGCATTGAACAGTATTAATCCTGATATTGTTTTAGTAGACGTTAAAAATGTCATTGGTCTTGCTGCTGAATTGGGAATAGCGCACAAAGTCATTTCTTTATTGCTTCTTTCGCAGCGAGTAAATTTTAGGTACAACACACTTTTTCAGGAGAACGCCATTTTTCTTGTAAATGCTTTATTGGCTTTGGGCAGACCGGAAGAAGCGATAAGATATGTAGTACGTAATAAAACGCTAATCACTGCCGACGGGGATGCATTATACCTTTTGCAAAAATTTTACGAGTATGATGCAGATGAAGAAGCTGAAATTTTATTGAATGCGATTAATCAGACGTGTAGAAATATAGTCGAGAATGGGTTTGACTCAAATTCATTTAATAGATTTATTCAATTGAAGTTTAGCGCCATTACTCTTTCGTCTAATAAAAACAAAAAGAGATCTTTCGAAGAATTCGGACATTTTAAGGGGAAGATTGAGGAGATGATTGTATCAAGCGGTAATGATGATAATGTCGTAGAAGCATTTAAAGATGAAATAGGCTCTTTTAATATTGGATATTCAATTTGGAGATACAATAGTCCTCCAATGTCGAAATTTATCGAGGAACATAATCCTAAAGTTATAAATGATAGAATGAGCGGACTAATTGCTCTAAGTATTCATCAGGCTTTAGAATTTAGGTATAAAAGTCCAAAAAGAAAGACGGTTGATAATATCCCTGCTTGGATAGAAGATTTAGAGTACGTAATTGACAAGTATGGTACTCATCCTGACTATTATTTCTTTCTGCTTTATATTTTATTGGGCAGATCAAAGAGGTTTGATCTTATAGAAAGTTTATGCAAGGATGTTTTTCCAAGTGCCGAAGAATTCGATTTGCGAAAAGAAAATGGCGTTGACTTAAATCATCAATCCATACATCGGTTTACACTAAATGCAGAATGTCTTGGGTATTTTGATACCGTAGACCAATATCCGGCCCTGCCACAATACGGGTACTCATCCAATTGGGAAGAAAGTATAAAATCTGTATTTAAGCATTTATGCTTTCTTGCAGGAAAAGTAAAACGTTATAAAATTGATGGCAGGAATGAAGAGATCAAACAGCTTCAGAGTAAGCTACCTGCTTTAATTGAAAAGCTAATTCCGGACTTAAGGGATAGGATGAATTGGAAGAGAAGCTATGCCCTTCCTGAGTTGATTTACCCTGTCATCTACAAAAGCCTGATACATTTATTGATAGATGCTTTTCCCGATTATATTCCCGTTTTTGTTGAGCAGATAGTCAATAAGAAGCCATATCAGCTTGGACTCTATACCGAAGGCTATATCGATAGCTTATTTGTTATTGCAAGGGAATTAGCTAAGGAGGTCAAACATGAAGTGTCGGCTTTCAAAGTAGCAAAAGTCTTAGAAGAGCATATTGTAAACACAGTAGAAAATAGATGGGAAAGAAATGAATACCAGTTGAGATTAGTTGAATTGTATGCGCTCCTGAAGAATCATGATAGAGCTAAACAAGTTTTCAAGGAAATGATTAATACCTCAATGGGGCCGTCATGGTACAAAGAAGCTCAGTTGGGAATAATCAATACTGCTGTTTCAAATATCGTTCCTAAAGATGGCAATCTTTCCTACCTGCAGAAGTTCGCAGCACATCTTCATAATGCATCTGGTGAAATGACATTTCAGCGATATGTGAAACAGCAACAGGAAGAGTTTGTCGGTGACCTGGCTAAAGTCGGGTTTTTAAATAAGTCAATAGAGTACTTTAAGCACTTGTTGCTTCCGGATCACCGAACGATTATTGCCAATGCTGAGTCGGGGACGGTTGATATGCCTTACATAGGCGAGGGATATGTGTTAGGAGCCAGGGCAATCGAGGAGCAGAGTGGTATAATGGACATGCTGCGGAATATTGAAGATTCAGGTTCCCTTATCGTTTGGGGATTCTGTGAATTGTTTATGCTTGGAGATGATAGATACATTAGAGGCTATGCAAAGATTCAGGCAGGTATTCTGAACCATTTGGAAAACAGTGACCCAGGAAAGCTAGACATAGTATTTAAGCGTCTGGCTCGGTTTGTAGTTGCTGAAATAAACGATGAATTTCGATATGAGTACCTACGGGAATTGTTTAGCGAATTGAGCGCTTCAAATTTTGAAAAGTTGAAACCGTATTTAGAAGCGGTTGGAATGCAACCGACTCAACCCTCAAAAGGAGAAACTGAAGAAGAAAGAAAACCTTCAACTTCTAAACGAGAAGAAAAAGATGTACTCGACGACCTAATTATTGCAAAAGAAGAAGCACAGCGGAAAATTGATACAGAAAATAAGAGCGGTGCAAGAAAAGTAATAGCCGACGCACTGCAAAAAGTTCAGGATGAAAAATATGGTGTATGGTCATTTAACTATTCCAATAAAATTAATGACATAAGAAATCTTTTTGCGGAAACGTACGATAACTCAGCAGAATTTATCAAAGTCATAAAACAACTGATTATTAATGAGCCCTATTTTGAAGAATGGGTAATTGCCAACCAAATTATTTCATTGCTTCGGAATATAAATGATGAGAACGAAAAGCAGTTGATCTTAGAAGCTGTCCTGGAACATATTAATTTGATGGTGAGGACTGACCAGCATTTTTATGACCGGTATGAGTGGCTGAATAAAGGAGCCGATAAAGTAAACACAGATGAACAAGATGATCATTTACTAAAATTCCTTATTTGGTTTTTAAATCATCCGTCATTAGTTGTGAAAAATCGAGTTATTGAAACCTTGGTTTGGCTCGGCTCCATTAACTCAGGCATAATTTTGCGGGCACTAGTGAAGGAAATACTTCGTGACGGCTATAGCATTTCAAAAGAACTCTCCGCTGCTATTATTCATCAGCTCTCAAATGTAAATCCTGATGGTTTTGCAGAAAACCTGAAAGCTGCTTTGGAAGAAAAGGAGCAAGATCTATTAAAGCTTAATCACTTTATGATAAGGGAGGCCATTCTTGCATCTCTTATCGAGCTTAAAAATAATGGCATTGCTGATCTGGATGAGTTGATTGCAAAGTTGGAGCGAACTTTTGCTGCAACTAATAAGAGCAAAGGTGAAATAGTGTTTGAAGAAGAATTTTTGGAACCGTTAAGCGACCCCATATATGAACTTAATGAGTTAAATATTTTGACCAAACAGTTTGCTGAAACATTGGTGGGACAGGTAAAAGCATTAGTACCACTCTCTATTAAAGATAGCAGGAAAGCGAGTGAGTATATTGATCGAAGTTTTAATGATCATAACGACATTTCACTTGTTTCGGATTTTGATGCTCTTTTGAGATATGCTTTAAATGTTGCTGTGTGCTCTTGCACAACAATCAGTGACAGAGAGAAAGTTGCTGATATATTACGGTTTTATCAACCAACTTTCCCGGAAAACAAACTAACACCTCAGTTTAATAGCAGTAACGAAAGTTTTGAAAACGCGGTGAAGGATTTTATTGAAACCGGAAATATTGCTTTTGACAAACTATTAATTAACAATGAGCTTCCGTTGAACTATTATGCTTCAGGACACTCAGAATCTCGCCGCAGCGCTAAGGAGAAAATAGAGCTCACAGCCTACCTGATCCCAATAGCAAAATTCTCTGCGAAACGCCACTCTTATCCTTGGCCAACTTTTGCTGCGAATGGCTATTCTGGTTCTGTTTCAGAGGAAGACGAAGATGTAATTCCATTATTTATCAACAGTGAATTTGCAGGTAATGTTACCGGAAGTGAGTTGGTACCGGCTGTAATGACTGTAACTCTAGGTACTCTAATTCCAAATCTTAAAGACAATACTAAATCGGTATACTGGCGTAAAGGAAGAAATTGGGATAATAGAGACCAGGGAGTTGCTGAAAAAACAGGTTATTACACAACCGTAACAAAAGACAAGATCGAAACGCTGAAAGCCCGGTATAAGCTTATTTGGCAAATATCTTTTGGATACAAATCCAAATACATTGATGTGTTTGAACAAAAGGAGATAGTAAGATGATTACACCTAACAACAGGAAAGAATTTGAACGACATATTGACATCCTTGCTGAAAGCATCGAAAGGAAGACATTTCAATTGCCGCCTAGTCGGAGGATACTCAACAGCTTGCTGAACGCAAAACAATTGCCAAACAGACGTACTAATTTTTTGACTATTGATGAATCAACACGACTATTAGCTAATTCATTGGCAAATTTCGACAGACCAGAATTTAAAAACAGAAAAGATGCCGAACAGTAGAAAGGAGTTTGAACGGAACATGCATTTTTTATCCGAAGGCTTTGAAAGAGATCAGGTAATGATCAACAAGTCGAACATAAAAACAATTAAAGGAATAAAAAATGCCAGATTAGCTCCAAACCGCAGAGCTAACTTACATACAGTTGATGAAATGTCCAGGCTTATGGCAAACACAGTTGCCAATATGGTACAACAAAAAGAATTAAAATTTAATGGAAATGGAGAAGAGTAAGTATGGTATGCCGCCACCAAAAACCAGAAGGGAATTCGAGCACAATCTTTTTCTATTAGCTGAAGATACTCACCGAATAGTGGAAAGCGGTAATGATGATTTGTTCCGAAACTTTTTGTGGGCCACTTATCCGCACACAAAAAATATCAAAAATCATCCAAATGGCAGAATGAATTTTTTGACAATTAATGAGCAAGCTCGCTTGCAAGCTAATATGAAAAAGTGGATGGCGGAAATGCGAAGTTAATAAGATTAGTATTCTTCGATTTATTGATAAGCCTGCCTACAACAAAAGTATTGCCAAAATGCAGGCTGACGGAAGCCGTGTTTCAACTTTTGTAACTCTGTTTAGCTATATATCCAGCTTGACCTTATCTATTTAGCTATGTGCATATCATCATCTTTTTTATCTTTACTCAGCAGCAGTTAGCCGGGGCGGACGAAATTCTATTCCCTGCACTTCGGCAATACCTGGCCGTTATCGGCTATGTTTTCGTACACCCTAAATTTGCAGATGACATTTTTAAAATAATCTTTAGACTTGTAACAATTGAACTAATAACATGAAAGCAATTCATCATCTTTTTTTCTTTTTTTCAATGCTTTCTTCAATATGGGTGACTGCTCAGACATCTCAACAGAGCAGACTTATTGTTTTGTCTGACATTGAAGCGGAAGTTGACGATACGGAATCTTTTATTCGTTTACTTCTCTATTCTAACGAGATTGACATAAAAGGTTTGATTGCCACCACATCTGTTTGGAAAAAAACAAGTGTAGCACCCGAAGCAATAAAAAAACTAATTGATGCTTATGGTAAAGTTCAACCCAATCTTTTAAAGCACGATGCCCGTTTTCCTGATGCAGATGCCTTAATGGAACTTGTGAAAGGTGGCTTGCCAAAATATGGTATAGAAGGCGTTGGAAAAGGAAAGGATTCTGAAGGTTCTGATTGGATTATTAAAGTACTGGAAGGAAATGATGAACGTCCATTATGGGTATCCGTTTGGGGCGGAGCCAACACACTTGCACAAGCTTTGTATAAGATTAAAGAAACAAAGTCGCTGGCTGAAGCTAAAAGATTGATTGCCAAATTAAGAGTGTACACTATTTCCGACCAGGATGATAGTGGTATATGGATAAGAAATAATTTTCCTGATTTATTTTACATCGTTAGTCCGGGCGATGATTACGGTAGCGCAACATGGGTAGCCATTAATAGTTTTGTGAAAGGAATAAACAATGAAGAGATAAGCAATAGCTGGCTTGCAAAAAATATTCAACAAGGACATGGTTCGCTGGGTGCTGCTTACCCTGATGTGGCTTACGGCATGGAAGGCGATACACCTTCATGGTTATCGTTAATACCGAATGGATTAAATGTTCCTGAGCATCCTGAATGGGGTGGATGGGGTGGTCGTTATGAATTATACAAACCAGATTTTTCTAAACTGAAAAAAGGAGGTTCCGGCGTTCCGTTTGAATCTGAAACAAGGGTGGCTAATTCGGTTCGATTTGTGCCAGTGATTTCGGAGTAATAGTGCCAGTGATTTCGGTTCAAACTGTGCCACAAACGTATTAAGGATTTTGCTTAAAACGTTTCGTTTTGTGCCACTTTGAAAGATCAAGTTTAAAAAGCGGCTATTTCGCCTTAAAAAGCGATATGGCAAACACACTTGATCTTATGGACATAAAACAAATCATCACCTTGCAAACAGACGGTCTGAGCAACCGTAAAATTGCCGGGGCCCTGGGTATTTCCCGCAATACGGTTAATTCCTACATGAAGCTTTTCAGGGCTTGCGACTATAGTTTTGAAGAGCTTCTCGGCTTGGACAATGCTTTTCTTACAGAACTGTTCCCATCCCATACGACAATCAATAATGATCGGTTCGATGAGCTGATGGGCTATTTCGAACAGATCAACCAATCACGCAACCACCCAGGCTTCACCTTTTTGTACCATTACAACGAGTATCGACAGCAAGTCGAAACACCCTACGGCTACACTCAATTCATGGAGCATTACAGGCGCAAGTATGCCAAACTGAAGGGCTCTATGAAGCTGGAACATGAGGCAGGCAAAGAGATGTTCATTGATTTTGCCGGCGCCAAACTTTACATTACCCATAAGCAGACCGGAGAACTGATCGGTGTAGAAGTGTTTGTTTCCATCCTGCCAAACAGCCAATACACCTATGTAGAGGCCTGCATGAGCCAAAAAAGAGCAGACCTGATCGGATGCATAAGCAATGCTTTGTCTTTTTATGGCGGAGTGCCCAAAGCCATCGTATCGGACAATTTAAAATCTGCTGTGACCAGAGCTCATAGATACGAGCCGGATATCAACCGTTCGCTCAAGGACATGGCAAACCATTACAGCTGTGTGATCAACCCCACCCGAAGCTATTCGCCCCAAGACAAGGCTCTGGTTGAAAATGCTGTTCAACTCGCCTATCAGAGGATCTATTACCCTATCAGGTCCATGACCTTCTTTTCCCTTGGCGAGCTGAATGCTGAGATCCGCAGGCTTTTGGAGAGTTACAACAATCTGCTTTTTCAACGCAAGGAAGCCAGTAGAAAAGAACTCTTCCAATCTGTGGAAAGAGCCTACCTCAAACCACTTCCACAGGCTGCTTACCAACTCAAAGATTACAGAAGGGCCAAAGTGCAGAAAATAGGATATGTTTACTTCTCTGCGGACAAAAGCTATTATAGCGTTCCTTATCGATATATCGGTAAATCAACCTTGATCCATTATACCAAATCTTTGGTAGAAATATACCACTACCATGAACGTATCGCCCTGCACATACGCAACCCTTCAAAAGGGATTTATATCACCAATAAAAGCCATCTGAGCAGTACGCAGAAAGAATATACGGACTGGAGCCCTGATTTTTTTAAGAGAATGGCCGCCAGGCATGGCAGCGATGTAGTGGCCTGTATCGAGGGCTTGTTCATAGAATGCGACTACCCCGAAACGGCCTACAAGCGGGCCATGGGCATCATTCAGCTTCACCGGATTTATGGATCAGAAAGACTTAACAATGCCTGTTGCCGTGCTGTCTATGCCAAAGCAGTTTCCTATCAACGCATCAAAAATATCCTGGAAAACAAATTGGATGGTGTGCCTTTGGATGACTGGGAAAAAGACCATAAGCAATCACATATCCCACCTCATGACAACATCCGGGGGGCGAAATCTTATCAATAATTTAATCACATAAATACAATCAAATGAATAACAATGAAACCATTGAAAAACTGAAACACATGCGGCTAAGCGCCATGGCCGAGTTGCATGGCCAACATGTAAAGAGCAATCAGTTTAACGACATAACACCCGATGAATACCTGGCATTGCTGGCCGATCACGAGTGGGAAGACAGACAAAACAAGAAGATGGACCGATTGATCCATCAGGCTCAATTCCGTCAGAAAGCCACTGTGGAAGAGATCAATTATGCTGAATCCAGAAACCTGGACAAAAATATGTTTCACCGCCTGAGTACCCTGAATTTTATGGCAAAAAAAGAAAATATTATCCTCACCGGGGCTTCAGGAGTGGGCAAGAGCTACCTGGCCCAGTCATTGGGTCAGCAAGCTTGTATGATGGGAAAAAGAGTCTATTATGCCAATACTGCCCGATTACTGGCCAAACTGAAACTCTCAAAAGTAGATGGAACCTATATCAGAGAACTTAAAAAATTATCAAAAATTGACCTGCTCATTCTGGATGATTTTGGCCTTCAGGCCTTTGACAACCACGCCAGAGAAGCACTCATCGATATTATCGATGACCGGCATAAACAATCATCAACCATTGTATCCTCTCAAATACCTGTTTCAGCTTGGTATGATATCATTGGGGAAGGAACAATTGCTGATGCAATATTAGACAGGCTTGTCAACTCCTCACATAGAATAGACCTAAAAGGTGAATCATTGAGAAAAGGAATATTAAAAAATGAATAAATTATATTTTTAACTACTTTACAGCATCTTTCAAAGTGGCACCATTTGACCGATATACCTGGCATGGTCCGACCGATATAGCCACAGGGCAATATGGACAGATACGAAAGATAGCTATTCGCCATTTATCAATAAAGAATATGGACGAACTGTTGGAAAAGACACTGTAACTTTTTCTGATAACAAAGTTACTTTATGGCGCTGGCGAGACGATTTACAAAATGATTTTGCTGCACGAATGGACTGGTGCACAAAATCCTACAAAGAAGCTAATCATCCACCGGTTGTTGTGTTAAACAATCCAGACCAAATAACTGTAAAGTCTGGACAAGGTTTTGGTTTGGATGCAGGTGCAAGCACTGACCCTGACGGAGACAATCTTAGTTTTTTGTGGTTTAACTATCCGGAGGCAGGTTCCTATAAAAAGCTTGTAACTACCTCTGCCGAAAATGCACATGAGGTTTATGTAGTAGCACCTGAAGTACAAAATAAGCAAACAATTCATTTTATAGTCAAAGTTACAGACAAAGGGATGCCTGCACTATCCAGATATAAGCGAGTAATTGTAACGGTATTGCCAAAGTAAGACATAGCACAGCCGCTACTAGGCGGTTTGGCAATATGGCGGGGTGACGAATATATTCTCAACTTTTTGTTCGCTATTCAACTTCAGTTCTAGCCGATGAATAACGCCGAGCAACAGAATAAACAATGAACTTTTATTTATAAATTTAGCTGTAATAGCTCCGACTTGATCTGACAGTTCAAGGTGTTGGTTTTGAGTTTTCTTTAGGTATACCACTCCCAAAATGGTGATAAGCAAGGGGCAAATAAAGCCCCTCGCCATTTCGGTCGGCAAGGTTATTCCTGGCAGGTTGGTCTCCACCAGAGCCTGCTTCCGCTTCACCTTGCGGTAATAAAGGTACGAAATTTTCATTCTGCCGATCCAACAATTTTTCTTTCGCCAGATGTAAGGATTCTTCCCAGGTTTGTATTGGTGTTTTCCCAAAGCAGTATTTGCCTGAATGGGGCCGGTCATGGTTGTATTGATCAATCCAAACATCCAGATCCTGCTGAAGTTCTTCAATATTGTGGTAGATCTTCTTTCTAAAAGCCACCGCATAGAATTCGTCTTGTATGGTACGATGGAAGCGCTCACAAATGCCGTTGGTTTGAGGACTTTTGGCTTTTGTCTTACTATGGTCTATATCCTCAATGGCCAAATAAAGCTGATATTCATGATGCTCCCTGGAGCCACAATATTCAGTGCCTCGATCAGTTAAAATTCGAAGTAACGGGATGTCATATTTTTCATAGAAAGGGATCACCCGATCGTTCAGTATATCTGCCGCTACTAATGCATTTTTCCTGTCATACAACTTAACATGGGCTGTTTTGGCATATGTATCGATAAATGTCTGCTGATAAATCCTGCCAACGCCCTTAATGGTTCCAACATAATAGGTGTCCTGGGCACCCAGGTAGCCCGGATGAAGTGTCTCTATCTCGCCCTGGGCCCGCTTCTCTTCCTTAGCCTTTTCCATGGCGGTAATTTGAGATTCAGTCAGTATCAATCCTTCTTGGGCAACTTTAGCCTCCAGAGCTTTGAGTCGCTTTCTGAAGGTCTCCAGATCATGTCGCAGCCAAACACAGCGCACACCACAGGGAGATATGAATACCCCTTCTTTCTTAAGTTCATTGGAGGCTCTTAATTGGCCATATGCAGGATATTCATATGCAATGGATACGACACGTTCTTCTATGGCTGGCTCAATGCGATTTTTGTGATTCGGTTGGCGGCGGCTAAGTTCAGCCAATGCCATCTCTCCGCCTTGATCGTACAACTCTTTGTAGCGGTAAAAGCTATCTCGACTATATCCAAATATTTTACAGGCTTGGGATACATTGCCTAATTGTTCGGCTAAGTTGAGTAGTCCTAACTTAGTTTTGATTACTTTTGTCTCTGTATTCATTTCTGACAGTTTATGGGGTTAATGATTAAATTCCTCATTTAAATTTAATCCCTAACTGTCAGATTAAGTCGTAACTACCACAATTTAGCTGCGGTTACGGGCTGACGACTTTCAAATACCGCCACATCGCCGAGTCGTGTCCGTTATGCGCAATACCTTTCATGGGAACAACTTATAAATATCCTTGCGGTGTACTATTCGTGCAAATTGAACCAAATTTTTTTCGACAAAAACTCCAATTCGATATTGACCGACCCTAATTCTATATGCAGATTAAAATCCAACTAGCTTTTTTACATTTCCAATCTGATTAATAGAATCTGCGGTTTTTACTTCTTCAATAATATTGAGTATTGATTTTTTTACTGCTGGTAAATTTATTTTATCAAGATCCTTAGAGAATTTGTTGAGATATTGGATTCTCATTATGATTTAAGCTTTTTCATTACTTCGCTCTCGGATACTTTTTCCTTTCTATTGACCTCATGCATCAAAATAGACATCCCTATGTCTTCTTTATCGGATTGAGTCAATATCCGAGAGCTTACCCCGAGCTTCTTTAATAGCTCAGAGATGAATTTCAGCTCTGAATCATTTTTAGGTGTGACAATTATCGTTTTCATCTCTTTAATAATACACAAAGATAAAATAAATCAGGCACTGCCCCTAACACACGGCTAAAAACTATACCTTTCTCTCTTGGCAGTTTGATACTTCACTTCTGTTTATTAACTTTCTTCCTGGTTCAAGCGGCAATCGCTATTTACGCGGTACAGTTTCGAGCCGCCAACCGTTGTAGCACATTCCCCACATTAAGAAAACTCAATTAAATTCTTGAGCTAACAAGTGCAAAAGGTAAGTATGGCAGTAAATTTGGAGAGACTCTAAGCAAGGCCGTTTTTTGCAATGGTACGAAATAGTCCGTGCGTTCATTCTGGTTGAAATGTAAAAGCCTCTGAGGAAGAAGTTCAGAGGCTTGTTGATAATTTCAGTGGTGGTCCGTCATCTGACGGAACCCCGTTCAGAATAATTTTCAAGACAAAGATACATTTCCTTAGGGTCTTTTTTATTCACCTTTTAAATTGTTTTTATCAATGGGAAGAAAAAAGAAAATGGAAATGGAGATCATCAACCCAAATGCCGCAGGGATTGATGTAGGCAGTAGGTCTCATTTTGTAGCGGTGGGACAGTCTTTGGAAGAAATATGCAAAGGGAACCTTGATCCGAAAGAACTGGCAAAACACCGACACTACAACTGTAAAAAATCAGAGGAGGAAATTGCCAAAGCTTTGCATGGAAATAACAGGGAGGATTTTATTTTTGGCTTGAAACAAGAATTTGAAACCTGCCAATTTTATCAAAAACAGATCAGGACTTGTGATAAAATGATCGCCCGTTTCATCAAAGAGCGCCTTCGCAAGACCCCCGAAAAACTTAAATTGAAAACCACTGACAAGCCCCACAAAAGACACAATATGAATGTTCCGGAGATCAAAAACTTTAACCAGGTAGCCTATCAGTGCTTTAACGGTGTGGACTTATTGGCCATTGAAGGCCTGAGCCACGCTGCTGTTCTTGCCATCATCAGTGAAATAGGGCCTGATGAATTTAAAAAGTTCAATTCTTCAAAAGCGTGTTTCATGGTTGAGATTGGCTCCCAACAACAAAATATCAAGTGGAAAGGTGCTCAGCAGCAAAGTGCCCAAAGGAAGCAACCGCCTGAAAATTGCCCTCAGGCAAGCAGCCAATGCTATTGGAAACTTAAAAGACACCCACTTGTCAGATTTTTTCAAGCGCATCGCTTTCAGAAAAGGCAGGCAGGCTGCAGTAAGCGCCACTGCCCGTAAACTTGGAGTCATCATTTGGACTATGATTTCAAAAAAAGTCCCTTATCAACCGCAAAGAGAATACCTGTTCCTCGATCAGAAAAGGAAGCTTGGATTGGTTAAGCGGCTGCGGAAAAATATTACTAAATTTGATTTAGATGCAGAAGACCCTGGGTTTACAAACCCCTCACTTTCTGCAACTTAAATTGATGTTAGTCAGAATGCTAAGAAAAGACACGTAACCAGAGTTAATAACTTAAAAATTTATACATGGACACTTTTGAAAAATTATTTGTCGGGATACTTCTGACCATCTATTTTATTGGATTTATAATAAAAAATGTGGTTACAGTTAAACGGACAAAGCAAGCTATTAAAGGCAAGTCTAGCAAAGTGAATCTATTGATTTTAAATTCAACATTGCTTTATATATTGACATATTTCAGCATTTTCTTTAATGTGGATTACCTTCTTTGGATTAAAACGCTCGATTTAAGTGCAATAAAGATTATAGGATTAGTATTTACATCTTTGGCATTTGTTTTAGGGATTTCAACTCTGATAACAATGAAAGATTCATGGCGAGTTGGGATAAGACCAGAGCAAAGAACGGATTTAATAATTATTGGATTTTTTAAGTTTAGTAGAAATCCGTATTTTCTATCGTATGACCTTATGTTTATTGGGATTTTTCTAGTATTTCCAACTCTAGTTTATTTGATTTTTTATCTTACTTTTATATTGATTGTTCACTTAATGATTATGGATGAAGAGAAACATCTAATTGAACAACATGGTGATTCATATAAAAACTATAAAGATTCAGTAAACAGATACTTTTCGCTCAGATTTAGAAATAAAAAAGGATTGACAATGGATAAGTAATAAAAAGCATGAACGCCCAACAACGGGTCATAAAACATACCGGTTTTAGTGGGTTTTCAAGCATTCCGTCCCGCATCGTGGTTTGTCACGGGGTATACGGACGCAGCTCCGAACTCCGGCACGTTTCACATCCGCGACCGTTATGGTTAATTGACAGACATAGTGCACATTATAGAGATACACTGAAATATAACCTTAACGAAATCATCATGCAAAACAGGTATACAATTTAACAAACAAATATTACTGGACGAAAAAATGGATAGTACCAAATGATTGCATACAGTTACTAAGTTTAATTTTTGTCAAGATTTAATAAAAACAGAATTTAAAATTAACTTAAATGTCAAAAAAAGTATTTGTTATTGGAGCTACAGGAAGGATAGGTAGTGAACTTGTGAAATTACTTGTCCAGAATAATCATGCTGTCAGAGCTGCATCTCGAAATCCTTCAGCGGATTCATCAAAATTTCAAAAAATAGTAGAAGTGGTTGAATTTGATTATGATAAACCGCAGACCTTTGCTTCCGCCCTTATAGGAGTTGAGAAAATTTTCCTAATTGTTAAACCAGGTGACAATCATTCCGATAAAGCTGCAATACCTCTGATCGATTTGGCGAAAAAAGCAAAAGTCAAACTTATTGTTGATATAACTGCTATGGGTGTTGAACAGGATGATACTTTTATGCTGCGAATCTTAGAGAAATACATTGAATCGTCAGGTATCTCTTACACCCATCTCAGACCAAATTGGTTTATGCAAAATTTTGACACGGGTCCTATGTTTGCTGATATTAAGGCAACTGGTGCATTGCATCTTCCAGCTGCTGACGCAAAAATATCATTTATCGATCTCCGTGACATCGCCGCAGTAGGTTATAAAGTATTAACAGAATCAAAGCATAAAGGCAAAGCATATACATTAACAGGTAAAGAATCATTAAGCTATAAACAGACTATGGAAAAGATTTCCCGCGTTGTAGGTAATGAAATTTCCTATATACCAATCAGTGAAGATAATGCTCGTACGGTATTAGCAAAAAGAGGAGTCTCAATTGAGCTCATTGACAGATGGACAAATTTTTATAGAAAAGTTCGACAGGGAGATTGTTCACCTATTTCAATGGATGTAGAAATGATTCTTGGGCGTTCTCCAATTTTGTTTGATCAATATGTAATCGATAATGCAACCTCATGGCGTTAATCTCATCAGATATGTATGACACATTAACATGCCTTGAACTTATAAACGGCACATAGCCGTTAGCACAAAACAAAACTACGGGAATAAAAAATCAGCGCCAGGTATAAAATGAATAGGTCAAGTCACTACCAGTCCTATTCAGGGGTTTTCCATAAACGGATACCTAAAATCTTTTGGAGACACAAAATTTTCCTTGATTACCCGTGGAGATACCCATCGCAACAAATTGAGCATGGAGCCAGCTTTATCGTTGGTGCCCGAAGCCCTGGCGCCACCAAATGGCTGCTGACCAACCACTGCTCCCGTGGGTTTATCATTGATATAGAAATTGCCGGCGGCATTGCGCAAACTTTTTGTCGCCAAATCTATGGCATGACGGTCTTTGGAAAATATTGCTCCCGTAAGGCCGTAGGGTGAGGTATTATCAACAAGATACAATGCCTCTTCAAATCGCTCGCGATGATACACATATAAAGTAATCACCGGGCCAAATATTTCCTCATTCATGGTTTCATACTGTGGATCTTCAGTGAGCAGGATCGTCGGCTCTATAAAGTACCCCCTGGATTTATCGTAATTTCCTCCCGCCACTATTTCGACCACCTTACTTTCCCGGGCTCTGTCGATATAACCTGCTATTTTATCAAACGAACGCTCATCGATCACAGCATTGACGAAATTGGTAAAATCTTCCACATCGCCCATTTTGATTTGACCGATGGCTTCAACTAAATATTTTTTGACATCATCCCAGAGGTTATCGGGAATATATCCCCTGGAAGCTGCCGAGCATTTCTGACCCTGGTACTCGAAAGCACCCCGGATAATGGCCGTCGCCAGTTCAAGCGGATCTGCACTTTTATGGGCAATGATAAAGTCTTTACCGCCAGTTTCTCCGACAATTCTGGGATACGATTTATAAACATCCATATGGTCACCGATCACTTTCCAGAAATGTTTGAATACCTTGGTACTGCCCGTGTAATGCACCCCACCGAAATCCGGGTGGCTGAATACAATCTCTGAAGACATTGGACCATCATCAT
This sequence comes from uncultured Cytophagales bacterium, assembly GCA_963711495.1. Classification (GTDB taxonomy): domain Bacteria; phylum Bacteroidota; class Bacteroidia; order Cytophagales; family Cyclobacteriaceae; genus CAVQEK01. Next base: position 1,068,199 of record CAVQEK010000004.1, on the reverse strand, counting down.
GAATGAGGTTGATGACGCCTTCCGGTAAGCCTGCCTCGCGAAAAACTTCCATGAGAAAATGTGCCGAATAAACTTGTTTTGGAGAAGGTTTCCACACCACGGTATTTCCCATCAGTGCAGGTGCTGTGGGTAAATTACTGGCAATAGACGTAAAATTGAATGGTGTGACTGCAAAAACAAAACCTTCCAATGGTCTGAAATCCATTTTGTTCCAGTTTAGGGTGGGCGAGGCTGGTTGTTCACCATAGATTTGCGTCATATAATGAACATTAAACCGGAAGAAGTCGATGGTTTCACAGGCTGAATCTATTTCGGCCTGGAATACATTTTTTGACTGGCTCAACATGGTGGCCGCGTTGAGGGTGGCACGATAAGGGCCGGCGATGAGGTCCGCAGCTTTAAGAAATACTGCCGCTCGCTGGTCCCAGGGCAAAGCTGCCCAATTATCTTTAGCGCCCAGTGCTGCTTCAATGGCATGATGCACATGGTTCTCATCAGATTTGCAATAATAGCCTAAGATATGCTGATGTTGATGAGGCATGCGAACCGCAAATTTTTCCTCCGTTTTTATTTCCTCCCCGCCAATGACCATCGGCAGGTCGATCTCTTGTGATTTCAATTCCTTTAAAACCTGCCTGATTTCTTCTCGTTCCGATGAGCCCGGAAGATAATTTAATATCGGTTCATTAAGCGGAATTGGTGTATTATAGAATCCTGAGGCCATGAAAAATAAAATTTTATGTATTACTGAATTTGATGCAAAATTAAAGAAATCAACCGATTACCCAATGCCATCAAAATATATCCAGTAATTGACTCAGGCAATCAATTTCATACTTGATGCTAATATCATGAGGACGTTTGGCGGGGTTGTAATAAACAAAGTCCATCTCTGCATTGATGGCACCGACTACATCTGTATCCGGATTATCACCAACAAAAATGGCATCATTTCGTGAAGCACCCGCCTTGTTCATTGCATAATCAAAAATTCCACGTTCAGGTTTGCGAAATCCCGAATTTTCAGAAGTCACGATCTCCTCAAAATATCCATCAATTGCTGCACTTTTAAGTTTTCTGAACTGTACATCATCGAAACCATTGGTGATAATGTGTAACCGGTATTTTTTGCTCAGATAATCCAGCGTGCTCATGGCATGTGGCAACAGGTGTGGTTTGGCTGGACAGATCTCAATAAATTTATTGTCGATATCCAGCGGTATATCGCCATTGTGCACACCGAGTTTATTGAAAATCAGATTAAAACGGGATTGACGCAACTCGGCCTGTCCGATCATGCCATGGTTGTATCTATCCCACAAATAATTGTTGATCTCAAAAAAATTAGCGAGAAACTCTTCAGAAGTGAATAAGTTCAGTTTATCAAGCTGATAAAGCACAAAAAGTTCTTGTATTGCTTCCTGGGTATTTTTATCATAATCCCAAAGGGTATGATCGAGATCAAAGAATATATGTCTGTACTGCTTCAACTTTTTAATTATAACTACGAAAACGCCGAGGAAATGTCTTTTGTTCTAAACGGCAGTTAGACTGGCCATTTGTTTTTTGAGTGGCGAAAAGCAGCCAACTCGCGATTTGAATACATTACTTCAAATGTTTGTATATCCCGGATCAACACCTGGTCCTTATTTAAATAGACCATCACCTGATTCAGGATATCCTGTACCTCCTCCTTAATATGATAAAAAACCCATTGATCGGATTTTCTGGCATTGAGTATCCCGGAATTTTTCAAATAATTGATGTGCCTGGAAGTTTTGGTCTGCGTGAAATCGAGAATGAGTTCAAGGTCTGATATACACATTTCTTCATGATGGAGCAACAGGTTCAAAATCCTTACCCTGGATTCATCCCCAAGGGCTTTAAAAATCCGTATACCATAAGTCAAACTAAAATTTTTTAAACGCATATAAGAGTCCTCTGAGAACCTATTTTATCAAATGAAATCAAACAATTATAGTATCAATCGTTTTATATCTATGAAACGTTAAAATAAGTTAAATAAATTGATGTTTCTTAAACTTTACTTTATTTTTGTGGTTCTAAGCCGTTTATGCAAAGAAATTTCTTGAACATATCGTTTTTTGGGTTGATTTGGTTGGGAGCGCTTTTTTTCTTGACGAATATTGCATTTGGCCAGGAAGCTCCCAAAAGAGATGTCATCCAGTTCAGCGGAGTCGTAGTCACACAAGACAGCACGATGGGCATTCCCGGAGTAAATGTTTATGTGCCTAAAGGCGGTCGCGGAACTTCCACCAATTTGTATGGTTATTTCTCCTTTCCTGTATTAGAAGGTGACAGTGTGGTGATCAGTGCCGTGGGTCTGCAAAAAAAACACTTGATCATTCCAAGAATGGATAAAGACAATTATACGGTCATCATCCCCATGAAGGAAGACACAACGATGCTGGAAGAACAGGTTATCACACCATTCCCAACCGAAGAAATGTTTAAGGAGGCCGTGCTGGCCATGCGCTTGCCAGATGAACAGGGAATCAATAATATGGATCGAAACCTTGACCCGGCAATACTTGCACAACTGTATGAAAATATGCCCATGGATGGCAGCATGAACCATCGGTATTTTACACAGACGCAGGCCCAGTATTTATTTGATGGTTCCGGACCCCGTTATAATCCCCTTTTGAATCCGTTTGCCTGGATGGAATTCTTTAAATCCCTCAAAAAGAAGAAACAGTAAAACGAGCTAAATTGATTTACTATAACGCTTTTTCGACTCCTCCAAATGTGACCAATGGCGGGCGTCAAAGATGTGACATACGTTTCTGATAAACGGTTTCCCAAATTCCGTGAGCTTTAAACCTTCCTGATCATACATTATTATACCTTCCTCCACCATTTCTTTGAGCCGTTTCTGATTGGCTGACGGCAAATAGTCTGGCGTAACTCCATTCCATTGAATTTCACCCAGGCAAATGAGATCCTTGATCAACTTCCTGATTCGAAGATCTTCATCAGTCAATAAGTGGCCGGCAAAAACGGTATTTCCGCCAGTCATTAATGCTTGTTCATAATCCCGTACTTTTTTCAGGTTTTGGGCGTAGGCATATTTCGCATCACTGATGGATGACATTCCAAGCCCGATCATCAATTCCGTATTGCATACGGTATAGCCCATGAAATTTCGATGCAGTGTTTTGTTTCGATATGCTTTAAACAGATCATCATGTTCCAAGGCAAAGTGGTCCATGCCTATTTCATGATACCCGGCATCACGCAAAATGGCATTACCGGTTTCATAGAGTACTCGTTTGTACTCGTTATCCGGTAAATCGGATTCCGTATATTTTCGTTGGCCAGGCCGTTTCCAGGGTACATGGGCATAACTGTAAAATGCCACTCGCTCCGGGACCAGGCTCAGCACTTTTTTAAACGTGTCTTCAATGACTTCGATGGTCTGAAACGGCAGCCCGTACACCAGGTCGAAGTTTACAGAGCGGTATCCAATTTGTCGGGCCTCCTCCGTTACCCTGACCACATGTTGGTAGGGTTGGATCCTGTTGATCGTTGATTGAACTTTAAGGTCGAAATCCTGCACACCAAAACTTACTCGTCTAAACCCAAGGTCATACAACTCCTGTAAATGTTCCTTTTTTGTATTATTCGGGTGGCCTTCAAAACTATATTCCGCCTCAAATGCGCCGGCATTACTTTCCAAAATACCCGTCAACAGCCGCTGGAGATTCTGCGGACTGAAAAATGTGGGTGTGCCTCCTCCAAGATGCATTTCCCGGATATTGGGTTTTTCATCAAATATTTCCAGATAATTGTGCCATTCTTTCAACAGGGCATCGATATAAGCATCTTCTACCTGATGATTTCTGGTGATATGTTGAGTGCAACCGCAATAAGTACATAATGATTCACAAAATGGAAGATGGATATAAATGCTAATTCCTTTTTCACGATTTGTTTCGCGAAAAGTTCTTAAAACAGTTTTTTGCCATTCCTTTGGAAGATTGTCCGGATGTTCCCAAAGCGGTACGGTTGGATAACTCGTATATCTGGGTACCGGAACATTATATTTTTTGATCAATGCTGTTCGATCCATTTCTTCACTTTTTTCCATCGATTTCACAAAGTTAGTAAATATTGAACGATCTGTTTTACTTGATCATTTTAATGTATTCTTATGATAAAATATTTTAAAGTCTTTAAGGTTTTTGATATTAGCATACTTTACTACATTTACGGCAAATGAAATTTCTCTATCCTGAATTTTTATTTGGTCTTGCGGCACTCGCCATTCCCATTATCATCCACTTATTCAACTTCAGAAAAGCCAGAAAAGTCTATTTTTCCAGTACCCGTTTTTTAAAACACATTAAACAGTCTACAAGTCAGAAACGCAAGTTGAAACACTATCTTATCCTTGCTTCCCGGTTGCTGTTTCTGTTTTTTTTGGTTATCGCTTTCGCCCAACCTTATCTGCCATCTGCCGATAAAAATCCGCAGTCAGAAAATGTGTATATCTACCTGGACAATTCACAAAGCATGTCCAATCGGGTCAATGAAGATGAAACAGCACTGGGAAGAGGATTGAATTATATGTCGGAAATCATCAAGTTATATCCTGCGAATGCCAATTATAAATTGATCACCAACGACTTCGCCCCGTTTTCCAACACTTTGAAAACCAGGGATGAACTGGAGGACCTTATCACTGAAATAAAATTAAGTAATACCAGCCGAACGCTCGATGAAGTGTACAACCGATTGGTTTCCGGTGATTGGGCCAAACAAATAGGCAACAAAGACATTTATCTCATCTCAGATTTTCAACGTTCAACTGCTGGCAATCCACCTGACTGGAAAACTGATTCTACCAATCAAATCATTGCCGCACCCATTGAATTTAAGAGCACTTCTAATGTATTTGTTGATTCGATGTATTTGTCAAGTCCCTATTTACTGGCCAGTGAACACAATCAACTGAATGTTGTACTTCGCAATGATGGCAAGCAAGAAGTGCATGATCTGTTGATAAAGTTGTTTGTAAACCAGATACAGAGTGCCAATTCGAGTGTCGATATTCAACCAGGTACCACGGCAAAAATAAATTTTGAAATCAATTCAGAACTTAAAAAGATCAATGCATGTCGTGTTAGTTTCGATGATTTTCCGGTCACCTTCGACAATGACTTCTATTTTACCTTAAAACTCCAGGACAAAATCAATATTCTGGAAATTAAATCAGGTGACGCAATCACTCCGGTAGAACAGGTTTATGCCAATTCTAATTTATTCAATTTTAAGTCCCAGAACATTGCCAACCTCAATTATAGCCTCGTCAGACAATCTGATCTGGTAATCATTAATGGTGTTGATAATATTGATGCCAGCCTGGGCGCCGTACTCAATGAATACCTCGATCAGCATGGTACGATGATGCTCATCCCCGGTGATAATCCCAACATACCGGGGTACCAATCCCTGCTAAATATAGCCCTGGAACCAGCTTCTGTAAACGAAAAAGAAACGTTGGCGGGCATTGATTTTTCCAACCCTTTCTTTGAAAATATGTTCGAAAGCACCAAAGACAACTTTCTGATGCCAACTGCAAAAAATATTATTCGATGGGGAGCAGACCAAAATACCTTGTTAAGTTTGCGCAATGGCATTAAATTTTTGTCTGAATTTAAAAGAAACGGCTCCGTATATGTGCTGGGCGCTCCGCTGGAAGATGCCTACACAGATTTTTATCGACACGCCATTTTTGTGCCGGTAATGTATCGAATTGCAACACTCAGTAAGAAATCCTATGATCAATTGTATTACACCATCGACGCCCCTATGGTAAACCTTCGCATGGACAGCCTTGACCGGCAGGATGTATTCAAACTGAAAAATGGTGAGGAGGAGCTCATTCCGGCCCAGCGAATCACAGACAATGAACTTTTTCTGGAACTGCCAAAATATACCCTTAATCCAGGAATCTACCAGTTGACGCTCAATGATCAAACCAAAGGATTGCTGGCGTTTAATATTGACAAAAAAGAATCAAGGCTCGAACAATATTCTTTGCAAGAATTGAGGAATTATTTTTCTTTGAATAAAAATGTAACGATTTTTGAGGCGAAAGCGGCTTCTGATTTTTCTGCCGAAGTTAAAAATAAAAAGTTCGGCGTTCCGCTGTGGAAATATGCATTGATTCTGGCCCTGATATTTTTATTGACAGAAGTTCTGATAATTAGATTTTTATAGCATGAGCATCCTGATCAAAAATGTTCAGATCATAGACACACAGTCTCCCCATCATCTTAAAAAGAAAAATATTTTCATTTCTGAAGCGGGTATTATTAAAAATATAGATAATACCGATCACGAAGCCAATAAAGTAATTGAAAGTAAAAACCTGAAAGCTTCTATCGGATGGTTCGATATGTGGGCAAACTTCAATGATCCTGGCAAAGAACACAAAGAGGACCTCAAGAGCGGTGCCAGGGCGGCATCAGCTGGTGGATTTACCGGCGTTGCGCTTATTCCGAATACATTGCCAGCCATTGAGTCAAAAAATGAAGTGAGCTATTTGAAATCGATCAATAGCTTTTCAACGACCCAGATCTACCCATATGGCGCTATTACCAAGGCATGTCATGGTGAAGAGCTAACAGAAATGATCGATATGAATAATGCCGGGGCGGTGGCTTTTACCGATGGAGAATATCCTGTATGGAATACTGATATTCTATTAAAGACACTGCTTTATTTACGGAAATTCGATGGACTACTTATCAATTTTGCAGAGGACAAATACCTCACGGCATTCGGCACGATGAATGAAGGGACTTACAGTACGATTCTGGGAATGAAAGGCATGCCTAAATTGGCAGAAGAAGTAATGGTACGCCGGGACCTGCAACTCTTAAATTATGCCGGAGGCAATTTACATTTTGCCAACATATCGACTTCCGAATCTTTGAAGCAAATTAAAAAAGCCAAAAATAAAGGATTAAATGTATCGTGTCAGGTGGCCATTTACAATTTGTTTTGGGATGAATCCGCCGTAGCCGATTATGATACTAATTTTAAAGTGAATCCACCGTTGCGCGAACCTTCCGATATCAATGCACTGCTTAAAGGCATCGAGGATGGTACGGTGGATGTGATAGTTAGTGCGCACAGTCCGCAGGATGAAGAAAGTAAAAACCTGGAATTCGATCAGGCAGATTTCGGTATGCTGGGTTTACAAACATTTTATCCGATTATAAACCAGATTAGTGAAAAAGGCGATTTCAAGGAATATTTGCCAAAATTTACGATAAATCCCCGAAAGTTATTGGGGTTGCCTGTTCCGGTGATCAAGGAAGGTGAAAAAGCTGATCTCACATTGTTCGATCCCACCAAAGAGTGGGTATATAATGAGCAGACAAATTACTCCAAATCCAGGAATTCTCCATTATTAGGAAAAAAACTTAAAGGCAAGGTGCTTGGTGTGGTGAACAACGGCAGGTCCTTTTTTGATGATAAAAAGTAAAACCGCTCCATGCAGAAGTCCCCGCTTATTTACGTAGCCTTAAAATATGGCCTGATTGGAAGCATCATTGCCATAGCTTCTTTTCTCGGGTTTTATTATTTACGTGAAAACCCATTGCTCAGCAGCAAACTGCTTGACGTGGTGATCATCTTGATATTCCTCATATTTAGTATGAAAGAGTTCAAAGATGTTTATAATAATAGAGAATTTCATTTCTGGCAGGGCATGAGTATTGGAATGATCAATTATTTAACCATAGCTTTGCTCTCTGGCCTTTTTGTCTGGATTATGGTGAAATTCATTGATCCGCAGTTGTTAAAATCGTATATTCAGGAACGCGTTCAGTTGATCGAGACCAACAAAAACACCATCCAGAATACGTTTAATGAAAAGACATTTCAAGCTGCTTTGGAGGGTGTCCGAAATACATCACCTTTCGATCTGGCACTGGATGATTTTTTGAAAAATTCAATAATTGGCCTATTTTTAACAATAATTATTTCTGTAATTTTTAGAACACCAAATACATCACCATGGAAGAAAAAGCTACCGTAAGTCAAATTGGTCTCCGATACGGATTGATCACCGGACTTGTTTTAATCGTTTACAGTCTCATACTGAGTTTAGCCGGACTGGTAGGAAACCAGGCACTTGGCTGGGTTAGTTATCTCATCTTGCTGGCGGGGATCATTTTAGCCCACAGCGCTTATAAAAAAGGCGGCGATGGTTATATGTCTGTCGGTCAGGGACTTGGAATTGGCATGATCATCAGTTTGGTAGGAGGCGTATTGAATGGCGTGTTTACGTTTATTTATATCAAATTCATTGACAACTCTATGTTGCAAACCATCAAAGATCAGGCCATGGAAAAAATGCAACAAAAAGGGATGAGCGATGAACAGATCGACCAGGCCATGAAAATTACTGGAAAATTCATGACTCCTCCCATGATTTTGGTATGGATAATTGTCGGATTGTTAATTGCAGGTTTCATTATTTCATTGATCATTTCTTTGTTTACTAAAAAAACAAACCCTCAAGTTCAGATATAATTAATGACAGATAAAAAAGATATTTCGGTAGTCATTCCGCTTTTTAACGAAGAGGAATCATTGCCCGAATTATGTAATTGGATAAGCCGTGTGATGCAAACGCACGGCTTTCATTATGAAGTGATTTTGGTGGATGATGGAAGCACAGATCATTCATGGGAAAAAATTGAGGATATTTCCAGAGAAAATCCTGATGTCAAAGGTTTGCGTTTTGTACGAAACCATGGGAAATCGGCTGCGCTGAACACTGGTTTCAAATATGCTGTGGGATCTGTCGTCATTACCATGGATGCTGATTTGCAGGACAGTCCGGATGAAATTCCCGACCTTTATCGCATGGTCATCGAAGAAAAATACGACCTGGTATCTGGTTGGAAGAAAAAGCGTCACGATCCCATTGGAAAGACCATTCCTTCCAAATTCTTCAATTTTGTGACCCGAAAAATCTCGGGAATCAAATTACACGACTTCAATTGCGGATTGAAAGCATATCGAAATCTGGTGATCAAAAATATTGACGTTTACGGTGAAATGCACCGTTACATTCCTGTAATTTGCAAGTGGAATGGTTTTGCTAGGATTGGGGAAAAAACAGTGCAGCATCAACCACGGAAATATGGGAAGACGAAATATGGTCTGGAAAGATTTATTTTTGGTTTCCTTGACCTGCTGTCGATTTCCTTTGTCAGTAAATTCAAGCGGCGGCCCATGCATTTTTTTGGCACACTGGGAACACTGTCTTTTCTATTCGGAATGGTGATCACCATCTTTTTGATCGGGGAGAAGATCTATAAATTACATTACCAGCTTAAAGTGCGGGATGTGGTTGACCAGCCATTATTTTATCTTGCATTGGTTGCCATTATCATCGGTGTTCAGCTTTTTCTTGCGGGTTTCCTGGCAGAAATGCATACCCTTGGAAATATCGCCAGGGATTCCAATTACTTGTTGCTGGATAAAATTGGTTTTTCTCCTGAAAAGGAAACTGCAAGGGTCAAAAAAGCATAATAATTCCCATCCATTTAAATTACCTTTTCATTTAGAGCAATGCGTTGGACAGATTGACGTCATGTAAGTTCATGGACTAACTGCATTAGAGAAATTTGGATAATTATTGCAAATTGCGCCCGGAATCAATGACTGGTCTGCCGCCATCAGGTCAGTTTATTTTTGGAGTCAATTGACCAGAGAATCCCGAATTACCAAAAATTCCAGTCCCATTTGTAATAAATTTTACAAATCAAAATATGATTGAACTGAATTGGTGATTGTAATTTTCAATGTTGAAGCGTATACCCCAATGGACAATATTATTTCCCCCAAAGCAGAAATTCATCCTGAAGCCCGTATTGGTAAAAATGTAAGAATTGATGCATTTTCTGTGATCGAAGAAAATGTTGAAATCGGCAACGGTGCAAGAATCGCTTACAACGCGACCATTCTGTCAGGGTCCAGAATTGGGGATAATTGTCAAATTTTTCCCAATGCTGTCATCGCCGGAATACCACAAGACCTGAAATTTGCCGGAGAAGATTCTACAGCAGAAATTGGAAATAATACTGTAATCCGGGAAGGCGTCACCGTGAACCGGGGCACGAAGTCCAAAGGACGTACGGTGGTGGGGTCTGATTGTTTGTTGATGGCCAATGCTCATATTGGCCACGACTGTTTACTGGGAAATCACTGTATTTTAGGCAATAGTGTCGGTATGGCTGGTGAAGTGATCGTTGACGACTGGGCCATCATTAGTGGGTTGAGTGGTATACACCAGTTTTCCAGAATTGGCACTCATGCCATTGTCGGTGGATTGAGTCGGGTAGTAAAGGATGTGCCTCCGTTTGTCACAGCCGGAAGAGAACCGCTGGCATATATGGGACTAAACGTGGTAGGATTGCAAAGGCGTGGATACCCCGTAGAAAAGATCAATGAGATCCGGGATATTTACCGGGTGATCTACCAAAAAAATATGAATATCAGCCAGGCCCTTGATTATGTAAAAGCCAATTTTGAACCAACTACCGAACGGAACATCATTGTGGAATTTATTCGTGATTCATCCCGCGGTGTGATCCGAAGTATTTTCTCCTGATTTGTCGGATAATTCCTGGCTGAATCAATCCGAACATTTATTGTCAATCCATTTTCAATTTCTGGTAGGCTCGCGGTAAATAGTCAATAATATCTGATGCGATCATAGATTCTTCTCCAAGGGATAAACTGGCTAAATCTCCAGCCAGGCCGTGAATATATACCCCTAATACACTCGCCTCGAGCGGTTGATAATGTTGTGCAAGTAATCCTGTAATGATGCCGGTGAGCACATCTCCGGACCCGCCGGTGGCCATGCCCGGATTGCCTGTAGAATTGAAATACACTTTCCCATCCGGTGTTGAAACAGAAGTATGGGCCCCTTTTAAGACAATATAGATGCCAAAATCTTTGGAATATGCCATTTGCTGTTCCAGCCGGTCATAATCATCTTCCCAAAAGCCGACAATCCGTTTAAACTCTCCGGGATGAGGCGTCAGAATGGAACCCTGAGGTAACATTTTCATAAAATCACGTTCCTGGGCGATAATGTTTATGGCATCTGCATCGATAACCATCGGAGACCTGGCATTCGATATTACTTGTGACAAGACCTCAAAAGTGTCGAAATGCTGTCCGATCCCAGGGCCAATTCCTATGGTAGAATACTGCTCAACTTCTGGTGCAGACGTAATATTTATTTCTCCGAAATCCACCGAGACCATGGCTTCCGGTACAGCAGTCTGAAGAATTTGATAACCACATATCGGTGCATGCACGGTGACCAACCCCGCCCCAATACGTAAACATGCTTTGGCAGATAGCACGGAAGCCCCCATTTTCCCTCGTGAGCCCGTAATTAATAAGACCCGTCCATAGTTGGTTTTGTGAGAAAATTTGTCCCTGGTTTTGAGCATCTTTTTTACCAAAGACCGTTCGACATACTCAAAATCTGAGGGTTCTTGAAGGATGAATTCTTTTGAAAGCCCAATATCGGCTAAAGTCCAGCTTTTAACATAATGACTATTTTCAGGCAACAGAAATGCCATTTTAGGCAATTGAAAGGAAACCACCTGATCTGCCTCAACAATGGCATTACCTGTGGAATGATCATCACAAAACAATCCGGAGGGAATATCAACCGATACCACTTCGGCCCCAGATTGATTGATTAAATCGATTACTTCAGCATAAATGCCTTCAACAGGCCTCGTCAAACCCGAACCAAAAATGGCATCAATGATGATATCAGAATTGCTAATTCGCACTTCTTTCATGTCCTGCCCATATTCAATCGACCGGACTTCTATCACTTCTCCAAGTTTCAAAAAATTAATTTTGAAATCATCTGATTGCTTACCGGACTTCCTGACCACATAGGTTTCCACCTCCCAGCCTTTCACCAGCAGCATTCGAGAAATGGCCATACCGTCACCGCCATTGTTTCCCGTACCACAAAAAACATTCACCGGACGTTTTTTATCATAATGCCCAACAAACCAGTCGGTGAAAGCGCTGGCAGCCCGCTCCATCAGATCTATCGATTTGATTGGTTCACGATCTATGGTATATTGATCAGCATTGCGGATTTGATCGGCTTTGAAAACTTTCATTGCACTTGCGATGATTATGGTTTACGGCAAGATAACAGCAATTGTGATTCGCCACAATGCAAAACTGATTTTCTTCCAGCTTATGGAAATCCTGGCCGGTGTTTAGGTTCAGGCGGGATTCCTTAATATACCCGAAAACAATATTGCATTGGTGTGATTTTCCCGAATAAAAAATACAAAAGGCCGATTAAAGGTCACATCAAAAGGAAGTTTTTCGACATCCAGTGTAGACGAATTTAAAAAGACAGGATCCATTCCTTTTTCATCAATCTGAATTACTGCTTGATGGTCGATGGCTGACACGTAAATTTTGGGATCATTCGGGAAAAGATTTTTAAAATCGGCGTCCACAGAGAATGCCTTATGTACGCCCAAACTTTGCAGGGCTGTTGACAAGTTGTCTTTGAATTCAATATTGAACCTGGGTATGCCAACATTTAAATTGGTACTATCGGCATTTTTCACCAGGTCAGCAAAAGACGATGCATCCAATTTCTGGACCAATATTTCCGGGGTCATTTTATTGTTGGGCATTAATAACACCAGTCTGAATTGACCTTTGCCGAAGGGAAGCTCTAAATAAGTGAGGTCATTGTCTGTAAAATAACGAACGGCCAAATTGATGCCGTGCATGACGGGGACATCAACAGATTTACCATTTCCCAGATTAAATTTTTCTTTTGTTGTGAGATTTGCATCAAAAGGTTGTAACCATGACGCCTGAAAGTAAACGGCATTAATGATATCAATTTGGTCCCTGGCCGGAATAGAATCTACCAATTGTGGTATTTTACCCAAAGTTTTCAGGTTCACCCATTTATTGATATAGTGCGCTGATGATTCGTGTCCAAATCTAAGTTCTTTCACTTCAGCGTCATAATAAGCCATGATCTTCGACCGGGAAGGTTCATTGATCTTTAAACCATCTGAAAACCACATGGAATTGGCAAAATCCAGATCCACTTTTTGATCCATGACCTGCAGGGTGCTCATCAATTCATTGAAGGTTTTATCCAGTTCGTTCTGGTCAAACAACGAAATCCCCAAAGTATGCTTGATCTCTTGCTGGGTTTCACCACCTGAACCATTGTAAGTCATTCCCAGCGCCATGCCAACGCTGAAAGGAGAGATGAAAATATTTTCCTGAGGTTCACTTTTGGTAACAGATTGAAGCAAATCAAGGGCAAAATTGTTGTTGTTCCTGATAAGTTCCTTTTCGAGCGGGTTTAACTTGCGCAGGGCTGGATTATTATTTCCGGGTTCGGGAGAATTTTTTTCACAGGACATTAAAAGCGCTCCCGTCAACAAGACGAGCGCAAAAAGTCTTAATCTGCTCAATTCCAACTTGTAAATCTTTCCCATATGCTTCCGACCGAATAATCAATGACTTTATTTGGCCATTGTATCCTCCAATTTAGCGAAGAAAAATCGTATAAACAATGGAAAGCCACGACTTGACGGTTAAAGTCATAGGATTACTGTGACAAACTTCCAGGGTTGAATAGCTTACCCGCAAATAATATGGCGTTGGAATGTTTTTCTGAAATGAAAAATGCAAATGGCCTGTTGAATTCTATAAAAGAATGATCAGGGCCAGCAGAAGTCACGACAATCTCCACGATAGTTGCTGCGGCGGCTTCAGTCTCTTTTTCGTTTACTTCAAGAAAAGTCTGATGCAAAACGCGGCTAATCTTTAAGGCAAGTGATTGGTCGAACAAATTGGAAAAATCGGCATTATCAGAGAATGCAATGCCCATCCCCATATCACTCAGCACATCGTTTAACAATGTTTTGAATTCCATTTTGAACTTTGGCAAGTAAATACCGGTCGTTATCGAATCTGCATTGGACAGATAATCGTCAAATTGCTGCTGGTTCAGATTGCCAATCACATCATTGAGCGACTCTCCTTGGTTCGGTAGCACGATAGACATATTATACTGACCATTGCCATAGGGTAAACTGACCAACTGAAACTTATCAGCTCTGTATCTCGTCACCGCTATTTTCTCTCCATACATGGTGGGGGTTTGGATTTCCGATCCATTTGCCAGATAAAAGGGCCGTGGTTTTGTTTCATTTTCATCAAACCGGTAGCGCCATTCTGCTTTAAAATAAATTGCGTTGATCAAATACATGACTGCTGCATCGGGAATCGCATCGAGCATGTTTTTTATTTTATCGTGCGTTTTGTCCGCAATCCAGTTGTTGATGAGATCTACGGTATTTGGATCAGAAAAATCGGCAGGAAGTACTTCGGCATCATAATAGTTATTGAGGATATTTCTGAACGTTTCCTTCACTGTCAGCTGCTGTTTGTACCAGGAAGAATTCGCTATTTCAATAGTTACTTTGGGATCGACCTGGAGCAGGAATTCCACCAGGGTTTTGTAGGCTTCATTCATTTCATCATCGGACATCCCTTCTAAATGAATTGCTTTTTTGATGGCTTCCTCGGTGGTACCAACCCCACCATTGGCGGTCATGGCCAATGCCGCTGAGACAGAAAAGGGTGAGATGAAAAAATTATCTGTTGGGTTCGCTTCATTAATTTTTGAAAAGAGATCAAACGCAAAATTATTTGCCGATGCTGCCACTTCCTCTTCCTGGGCACTCATCGGCCTCAAGTTAGCCGGAAGATTGCAGTCACAATCTTTTTGATCGGTGCATTGATCAAATACCAGAAAGGAAAAAAGGAATATTAAAAAGGTGTAAATACCTGGTCTCATAATTATATGGTGTTTTTATTCAAGACACATGAAAATGAATATTGGTTCGATTGCTTTACTAATAATCAGCCAATTGCAGTTTTTGAATACAATCCGATTTTCGAATTGGAAGTGATATGCAATTTCCATTTTCAATTAGACCTAGTGCAGCTATATATTTTACTTCGGTCTATGACCTCCTTGTTGAATTCTTCGAATTGATCGTAATCATAATTCTTTACGACCTGACCCTGGCAATTAAATATAGATACGTTGAAAATATAATCACAAACCGGATCAGTGATTTCACTATAGAAAACCACCTGATTCTGATATTTTGCTTGGAAAATAGATTGTTCGCACACACAGTTACCATCGAGCTGTTCTTTTAGCAGTGCCAGCCAATTCAATTGTGTTAAGGGGTTATTGACTTCACAAATCGTATCCGGCTTCATATCAGTCGTTTTATCCTGGTCCTCCTTGCAACTGTATGAAACAAGAACTGCGATCACGATTAAGCAAAATCTATATATGATATTTTTAATTGACAGACAATTATTCATTTTAAGCATGTGTACTGTATTTTTAAACTGTTAAATTTTAATCTGATTGAATATTATATATTCTTTATTTATAAAGGACACATCAACCTGGCACATGGTTCGTCAGCATCTGAAAAAAAATCGATTATCGTCATGTCCATTCATGTAAAAAACATTCCGTCCAACATTTTAAACATGATCTGATTAATACCAATTTGCCATTTTCTATAAAGCTCAAGGCATCGTTTTCCCAAAAAAGAAATTCATCATACATTTCTATACATCAAAAAATAGTTAATTTGTCCGCCAATGAAATTGTTGAGGCGTATCTACTCGTTGTATGGCGTTGCCGTTTTTATGGGTGTTTATCTCATGTTCCTTCCGGTATTTGCTTATTTCATCCAAACAAAAAATATTCGACACCCCATCATTTTTAAACTTCATCGCGTTTGGGCTCATCTGTTTTATTGGCTCACCCTTATTCCGATACATATTGAGTATCGACAAAAACCCAACCCAAAAGGCCAGTATATTTTTTGTTCCAACCATTTTTCTTATCTCGACATTCCGGCTATTGGTGTGAACAATGTCGGCGCGGCATTTGTCGGCAAAAGTTCTCTTGGGAAAATTCCTGTTTTCGGCTACATGTACCGCAATATACACATCACACTGGACAGGAATAAACTAAAAAGCAGATATTCAGCCCTCACCCGTAGCTTCGATGAACTTGACAAAGGCCACAGCCTTGTCATGTTTCCTGAAGGTGGTATTGCCACAAAAAATCCTCCCGTCATGAATCGCTTTAAAGATGGCGCATTTCGGGCAGCGATAGAGAAACAAATTCCCATAGTACCTGTCACAATTCCATATAATTGGATAATTTTACCCGACGACGGAAAATTTTTATTGCACAGGCATCGAAATGTTGTAATTTTTCATGAAGCCATTCAAACCCGTGGAATGAGTTTGGATCAACTCGATGAATTAAAAGAAAAGGTGTACAACATCATCGAGCAGGAATTGAAAAAATATAATCCCGATGAATATCGACAAGAACACATTGAGGAAAATCGCCCATCTGGCCAGACTTGATTTTGAAGCGGAAAATGAGGAACAATTGATCAAAGACCTCAAGGAGATCATTACCTGGGTAGAACAACTGAAAGAGGTGGATACCGAAGATGTGGAACCCATCACCAATATGTCGCACGAGATCAACGTTTTCAGAGAAGACAAAGTCGGGGAACATTTGGATCATGAACGTGCACTCCAAAATGCCCCAAAACGGGACCAGGATTATTTCCGTGTTCCGAAATTCCTGGATTAACCAACGGATGATTAAATGAACGAACTCAAATTCTGGAAAAACTGGGAAAAACCCTACCGGATCTTCTATCAGTTTCTTCTAATTGTATTTGTCATTACTATTTTGGCTTATCTGATTTCTTATTTTATGGGATCCGGTTTGGCCATACACTGGGACCTCAACTCCACCACCAGTTCGGTTAAAACCATTTTCGATCGTTTTCATGTTGGACTTTATGAGTTTCCAATCAAAATCGACAATCTGGTTATTACCCAATATTTCCAGGCATCCGACCTCATGCTTCGAACCTGGCCGGCGTACACCCTGCTCGGGTTTGTAGTATTTGGTATCATTATTTTGCTCGCATTGAGTGCAGATCTTAGCCTGTTTTGGTATGGATTTGCCATGGCGTTGTTTATTGGTATTTTGGTGCTTTTCAGGTTCGAGCAGCTACTTTTATTTGGACTTTACAATAAAACTGCACTGGCCATTGCCCTGTTTTTATACCTGCCCCTCTCCTATTATTTCCACCTTAAAAATGAACGGTATGGCTTCTTCATCCGGATGATAACATTCTTGGTTATCACCCTGGTTTTTAGCGGAATTATTGCTTTTTATGCTCAGGTTCCCAAACCATTTCTTCATTTGGCGAGCTTTGGTTTTTATACGCCATTGTTGCTCACAATCGTGTTTATTTTTATGGTGGGCCATGAAATTGTCAGTACCTTATTACAGATCATTGCCAATTCCGGTCAAACCAAAACAGGAAGGAATTTATTCCATTTCCTGATTATCAGCATTATTTACTTGCTTAACATCGTGCTGGTTTATTTGCGTGGAAGCCACATATTGAACGCAAAAATCTATTTGGTAGACTCATTTATTATTCTGGTCGTTGCCGCAATACTCGGAATTTGGGGCTACCGTAAACGCGAAATAACCTACGAGAGCACCTATTCTTTTTATCCCCATGGAGCCTGTTTATACCTCGTTTTGGGCATAATGACCATGATTACCATTTCCTATGGTTTCGTCACTGCCAATGATGCTGTACTGGAATCCATTGAAGATGCTGTATTGTATAGTCAATTGGGATACAGTTCCATGTTTATAGTTTATGTGATCGCCAACTTCTACACGTTGCTTTACCAGAATGTAAATGTCGGAAAAGTAGTCTACAAACCATTGCGAATGCCTTATTTCACGGCGCGTTTTGCCGGGATCATAGTGATTATGGCACTTTTTTTCAAAGACAACATGGTGTCTTATTACCAGGCCCGGGCGGGATTTTATATTGGAATAGCCGACTTGTATGCCATGAATGACGATTATTTATCGGCCAGGGAGTATTATAATTTGGCTGAAGTTTATGCCCTGAACAGTCATCGCGCCAACTATGCCATGGCCTCACTGGAAAAAAGCAAGAATGATTTTAAACAAGAATTGCAATCACTGAAAAATGCCGTTATCGCCAACCCGACCGAATACGCCTATGCGAACCTTGCCAATGCCTATATGCGCAATAATGCATATTTTGATGCCATTTTTACCTTAAACGAAGGACTCGAAAAATTTCCACACAGCGGCCCCATATTGAATAATATGGGATTACTCTACACCAAAACCGGGGCCCTCGATTCAACTTATCAATATTTTCAAGCCGCACTGAAAATTAAAAAAAGTCATGATGCCTCCACCACCAATATTTTCTCATTCCTCAATACAAAAAATCTTTCCATCAGAAAAGACACACTCGATTATCTTTTTGAAAAAATCCATTATTTACCCGCCGACAACAACCTGGTTGTATTGGCCAACAGGCTGAATGTTCCGGCGAAAGATTCGCATTCCATCCGGTTCGATAAAAAAGATTCCCGAAATCTGATCCGGATTGTTTACAACTACAACAAAATGCTCAATCAACCATCCCTGGTGGATAGCACCCTGGTGAATAGCCTCAGCGATTTTTTTTCCGAAAGTCCCTACTACTGGATGTACGACCCACTGAAGGTGGCAGGTGCCTTTGCCAATTTCAAAAACCACCAGATCAGTGATGCATTCAACACCCTAAACAGCATGCAATCCGGCGACGATACCCAGGCATACCAGGACGCCTCCTATCTGGGCAAGATGTCATTGGCATTGGGTGCTCCAAGGCTTGCCATTGATTATCTGAGTAAAGCAATGGATGGTGGCATTGTACTCGACGCTCCCGAACTGGCCTTTGCCTATATGGAAAATGGAGATCTGGATAAAGCTTCGTTCATGTGGCGACAAATCGCAAACAATAACACAGGAAACTATGGCAATCTGGCGAAAGATATGATCAAAATCCTGTCGATTACCAATGTGCGACAAGCGCTCGATCTGGATGAAAATCTTCGCTATCATTTTATTCATTTCCGTTTTCACGAATTCGATCCGGACGAAATACAAGGTCTCATCTTAAGTTTTGACAACGACAATTACCGCGCTAGCGCGACATTGGATATTATAAAAATGTTCTTGCAAACAAAACAAACCGGGAAAGCATCGGAACTCATCAACAAGCTCCAAAATATCAATATTACCAGTCCTGATATCTATCGCGACTACCTGAAAACTACTATGGAATTTTGTATAGAAGTAAAAAATTATGATCTGCTGGAACAATTGCTTCAGGATAAAAATATGAAAGATGAAGAAATGCATGAATATGCACAACTTGCCCAAGCCGTGACAGATCAATTCAAAGGTAATTTCGATGAAGCTGAAAAATCTTTTAAAATGCTTGGTTATAAAGATCCTTTTTTTGAAAAGTCTATTGAAACGGCTGTAAATTATTTTAATCAAAATAATCACAACGTCAATGAAGCTTATAATATTTTATTGAATGCCATTAATATCAACCGGTATTCCGTACCCATTAACGAGGCCTATATTTTGCAATGTTTGAAAATGGGATTAACCGATTATGCGGAAGAGGGCCTGGAGAATATGAAGCAGTTTGTTGATCCCACGACATTTGAAGAATTTCAAACGCACTATAATCAGGCTTATCAAGAAATGATGACCAGGAAAGAATCCTGGTGAATGGATGAAAACGACAATAACCAGACTTCTGTTTTACCTGGCTCTCCTGACGGCATTGTCTAATTGTAAGACTTCACCTAAAGACGCAAATGAAATAATTGATCGGTCTATTGAAGTTCATGGGGGAGATAATTTCCGGCATTGTACCATTTCATTTGATTTCAGGGGTCGGCATTATATTTCGAACAGAAACTATGGACAATTCACCTATCACCGGCAATTTGCGGATTCTACGGGCAATTATGATGATATTTTATCCAACGATGGTTTCAGGCGCTTAAAAAACGGACAGGAAGTGAATCTTTCCAGTGAAAGGAGTCAGGCTTTTACCAATTCGGTCAATTCAGTAATTTATTTTGCCCTCTTGCCCTTTTTCCTGAATGACCCTGCTGTATCCAAGGATATAATTGGAGAAAAGACGATTAATGGTCAGCATTATTACAAAATAATGGTAACCTTTAATCCGCAGAGCGGTGGCGTTGATTATGAGGATCAATATGTCTACTGGATTAATAAAGAAACATTCACCCTGGATTATCTGGCATATTTATATCATGTTGATGGTGGTGGATTACGCTTTAGAAAGGCGAATAATCCAAGAACCATCCAGGGAATACGTTTTCAGGATTACACCAACTATGAATATGGCAATCTCACCACGCCGGTAGAACAGATGGATGAATTGTGGGAAAAAGATCAACTCAAAAAACTTTCGGAGATCAACCTGGAAAACATACAGGTGGTTATCCATTAGCCGGTAAGCAGATGGATAAACTGCAAATACAACTCTTCTGCATTCGTTTTTCTGTTTTCACATTTTTCCCTTTCTTAATCTACAACTACATTTGTATTGAGAGATAAACTATGGAGAACGGGAAAAAAATTGAGAACACCTTCCTCGCTGTCATCAATACGCGATGCCCGAGGTGTCGGCAGGCTAATATGTTTGAACACGGCCCTTACAATTTTGGCAAATTTTTAAAAATGCATACCCAATGCCCTAATTGCGGCCAAAATTTCATTCCTGAACCAGGTTTTTATTTTGGAGGAATGTATTTCAGTTATGCCATCAATGTAACGGTAATGGTGATTTTCGGGGTTAGTTGTTATATTATTTTTCATCCCGTACAAATATGGATCATTCTGGCTTCTGTATTCATTCCGCCCATCTTGTTGGCGCCGCTGACGTTCCGTATTTCGCGGGCCATGATGCTTTACATTTTTGGTGAGGTAAAGCCGATGGAGGATCACAAATAAATGGCGATAAAAAATTCAAGTTACGCCAGATGAAACCTTGTGCACAGGCAACATGACATGGAAACAGGCAATAGCCCACTTTCCCAAAATTGAAATGCCTAAGGAGAGGACCCACCAGAATTGACTTAACCCACAACCCGCAATGCACAGCAATCCATTAATTTTTCCACTTAATATTACAACCAATACTGGGTATTTGATCAACGGTAACTTGTCTTCCTTCCAGCGTCTCTTCGATGGCTTGCCGCATGTATTTTCCAGTAACAGGAATGTCATTCTTTGGCCTTGAATCGTCTAACTGTCCTCGATAGACACATTTCAGGTTTTGATCGAAAAGAAAGAAATCGGGCGTACAGGCAGCATTATAGGCCCGTGCCGCTTCCTGCGTCTCATCGTATAAATATGGAAATGGATACCTCAGATCTCTGGCCACTTCCGCCATTTTTTCCGGAGCATCCTCGGGATAAGCGGCTATATCATTGGAACTGATGGCCACAACAGATACGCCTTTGTTCATATATTGATTCGCCAAATTCACCAGTTCATGGTTTATATGTTTTACATACGGACAATGGTTGCATATAAACATCACCAAAGTAGCCTTTTCGCCACGCTGGTTCCGGAGTGCTATTTCCTCGCCGGAGACCGTATCCATCAACTTAAAATCAGGAGCCAATGTCCCCAGCGGCATCATCGTAGAAGGTGTTGCAGCCATAATTGTTACTTTTTTATTTATTTAAATCATTTCAGCTAATAATGGTTTGCAAAAATAGGACTTTTAATATTTAAACGTAAAACTGATCCTTTTCCAATTCCAATTGGTTGTTGCTGAGAACAAGGAATTATGATCACATTAAATTATCTCCGGCATTTTATCCCAAATATCATTAACATTGCAAATAAACTTACGGAAAGTTTACGATGTCCCGGATTAACTTTTTCAGCGTACATTATTTACTAATAACGATATTGTGGTGTATCAATACAACTACCATTTTTGCACAAAAATCCATGGTAAAGTTTACCGAAGTAAGCAAGCAAAGCGGTATCGATTTTCGCTATAATTTCGGTGATAAAACCTATCAGAACATCCTGGAGAGCAGTGGCTCTGGTGTGACTGTATTTGATTATGACGGTGATCAGGATATGGATCTGTATATGCTCAACGGAACCTATCTCGAAGGCATTAGCGATTCGACAGGTCTGATGTACAAAAACACGCCCAACCGGCTTTATCGAAATAACGGTGACGGAACATTTACCGATGTAACTACACAGGCAGGAATTGGAGACACGCATTGGAGTATGGTTGCCGGTGCTGTCGATTACGATAACGACGGCGATATTGATCTTTATTTGTTGAATTATGGCCCCAATGTTTTTTATCGCAATAATGGCAATGGCACATTTACTGACATTACACAATCGTTGAATTTAGAAGGTCCGGAAAAACTCAACGAATTTACCAAATGGAGTGTTAGTGTGGCTTTCTGGGATTACGATCAAAATGGACGGACGGATATCATGGTGGGAAACTTTCTCGCTTTCGATCCAAAACATATTTCACCGGCCATGCCCGATATGATGCCACATCCTTCCGAATACCAGGGACAAGCATCCATGTTTTACCAGCAACAACAGGATGGCACTTTCAAGGAAATCACCAGGCAACTTGGTCTGTATTTTCCGGATTCCAAATGTATGGGATTAACCATATTTGATTATGACGAAGATGGGGATCTCGATATTTTTCAGGGTAATGATCATCAGGAAAATTTTATGTTTCAAAATGAAGGTCATGGAAAATTTGAAGATAAAGCCGTGGCAGCCGGGTTGGCAGTCAACAGTCAGGGCATCCCAACAGGCTCTATGCACGGTACTCCCGGCGATGTGGATGGCGATGGCCTTATCGATCTTTTGGTTACCGACTTGAGATACGGTGCTCTGTATAAAAATTATGGCCATGGCGTTTTTGGTGACATCACGGAAAAAAGCGGTGTCGCACCCCTATTTTCTGGAAAAGGGGAATGGGGGGCCGCCTTGTTCGACTTCGATAATGATGGCGATCTGGACATCTTTTCTGCCAACGGAACTGCGGAGGAATTGATCTTGCAACTTCCATTACTTTTAGAAAATGATGGTCGAGGGAACTTTAAAGACGTAGGGCCCGGCATCAGCAAATATTTTACAGAGAAAAGATCTGGAAGGGCGACTGCAGTCTGGGATTATGACAACGATGGGGATCTCGATATCATTGTTTCCCACATTGATTTGAAAGAAACACCGGCGTTACTTCGCAATGATGGTGGAAAGAAAAACCATTGGCTTGGCATAAACCTTATTGGCAAAACCGGCCAGGTTAGTGCTATTGGAGCCAAAGTCATTGTAACGTCAGACAATAAAAAACAAACTTTACTGAATCAGTGGGCAACCAGTTATCTTTCGTATAATGATCCCCGGATTCATGTGGGCCTGGGAAAGGCATCCATGGTGGACCAACTCGAAATACACTGGCCTGACGGGACCATTGAAAATTTTTATCACATCAAAGCCGATAAATATATTACCATTGTTCAAAAAAAGGGTATCGTTGATTAGCTTGTGACGCGAAAATAAAGAACAGAAAATTCAAAAAATACAGATTATGAAAAATGCCTATATAGAACGAGTGGTTGATCTCACTACACCTGGAAACAATGTTATTTATAACATGTCTCTCGATGAGGCCCGTGAATTGTTAAAAACCGGCCAGAGTGACGACATTAGAAAAATTGACGGACAGTTTGCCCTTATTTCCATAAATGGGAAAACCATAAAAATGGCCCGGTCCATTGGACGTCCGTTGCGTTATTTCATCGCCAAATTGATTGACGGACCATGTCTGGTGGTTGCCGAACGAATCGACACCATTTTCAATTATCTCAAGCAGGAAGGTCTTGATGATCAGTTTCATCCTTCGTACACTCGTATGGCACCGGCCCACTATATAACCACCATTGAATTACTGGGATGCCCGGATCCCAACCCAAAATATCAGCGGTTCTTTACCCCGGAACGCAACAGGATGAAAAATAAAAGCGTGGAAGAAATTGGGAATTTATACATCCGCACCACTTATGAAGAGATCAAAAAATGGCTTGGACACCATGCCAAAACCGGCCCCATCGGAGTAAGTTTTTCTGCAGGCATTGATAGCGGATCCATATTCTTGCTAACCTACCATGCGTTGCTTGAGTTGGGTGAAAGTCCCTCACGGCTCAAGGCTTTTACACTTTCTGTTGATGGCGAAGGAGAGGACATGAAACAAGCCCGTGCTTTTCTGGAGCAAACTGGATTGTCGTTGTTCCTCGAACCCATAGAAGTGAAATCGTCAGAGCTGAACTGGAAAGAAACCATTAAAATAGTAGAAGACTATAAACCACTGGATATTCAGTCGGCGACCATGAATTTTGCCCTGCTTCAGGGTATTCGAAGCCGCTATCCCGATTGGAAATTTATGATCGATGGTGACGGCGGGGATGAAAATCTTAAAGATTATCCCATAGAAGAGAATCCCGAACTGACCATAAAAAGTGTATTAAACAACCTGATGCTCTATCATGAAGGTTGGGGTGTGGAATCCATAAAACACTCCCTGACTTACAGTGGTGGATTGAGCCGTGGATACATGCGCACCTTTGCGCCTGCAGAAAAATTGGGTTTCGATGGCTTTAGCCCGTACACTTTGCCGAATGTAATTGAAGTAGCCGAAGGAATTCCCTTCATAGAAATGACGGATTGGGACCACGAAAAATTGTACGCCTTAAAAGGCGATATCGTTTCGAGTGGTGTGAAATCAGTGACCGGCATAGAAATGCCCGTATTTCCCAAGCGACGATTTCAGCATGGCGCTTCTTCCGGGGTAGTTTTCAAACAAAATTTCCCTGGAAAAGATATAGAATACCGCAAGGCATTCCTGGCCATCTATGAATAAACCAATTCCTGTTGAAATTAATAATTCGTGGATAATTCAGCAGCGAGGGGAAAAAAATTCTGTCAATCCCCTCCTGCCCTATTCCTTCCATGTTGAAAAAGAATACATCCGTAAGAATTATGTAGCGGATGTGGGCACTATTTTCCTGACTAATAAGGAATGTCCCTTCCATTGTTTGATGTGCGATCTATGGAAAAATACTACTGATGTTACTGTCCCGGCAGGTGCTATTCCTGCACAAATTGACCACGCTCTGTCAGTACTTCCGAAAACAAACCACCTCAAGCTGTACAACAGCGGAAATTTCTTTGATCCCAAGGCCATTCCGGTTTCTGATTATCATGATATCGCTGCTTTGACATCCGGTTTTGAAACATTGATTGTAGAATGCCATCCGAAACTAATAAACCGAAGATGCCTGGATTTTCAGCAATTAATCGAACCGAAGTTGCAGGTAGCGATGGGCCTTGAAACAATACACCCTAAAATTCTTTCACTGCTCAATAAGCAAATGACACTGAAAGATTTTAAAAATTCTGTACATTTTTTAAATGTCCACCACATTGACTCGCGAGCATTCATTTTGCTGGGTCTGCCTTACCTTTCGGAAAAAGAAAGTATACAATGGACTAAAGCCGCTATCGAATTTGCTTTCGAAATCGGTGTGGAATGCTGTGTGATTATTCCGACGAGAACAGGAAACGGGGCCCTGGATGCTCTCTGCCAAGAAAAAATATTCATAAAATCCAGCATTCAATCCCTGGAAGAAGTGTTGGAATTTGGCATTGGGTTGAATGCAGGCCGCGTATTTGCCGACCTCTGGGATTTAAAGCATTTTTCGACCTGTGACACCTGTTTTGAATCCCGTAAATATAGACTCAGTCAAATGAATTTGTCTCAAAACTCGATGCCTTCAGTGCAGTGCCACTGCAATAATTCCCATAATTAATGCCGTCAAAAATTCATTAATTTATTATGATTTTCCATCAACCTGCCCCAAGAAAGTGGTTCTAACCAGTTATTTGATAGCCTGACAGTTACCGCTGGTTAGAGATGTCAAAAAACCAGCCATAAATCTATGGTCTCCAAATAATTCACTCCTAGGGAACTTTTAAGATAGAATTAGCCTTTTAGTATTAACCTTATTCTTCTTGAACCCGAGTTTTCTTGATTCATGATTTTGATCATAGTTTATGTCAAAGCATAAAAAGACATTGCTGTGTGACACAATTTCATGATTCAACACAGGTGATTTTTCAAAATTTTTTTAAAAAGTGACGATGTGTAATCCGGCGTTCAAGATGATATTCATCAGATATTTAAAGACCTTTGCGGTAGCTTTAGCCGCCAGCATCTTTTTTTTCGCTTGTGCCCCCAAAGAAAAAGGCTCAGCAGAACAATCCGGCTCCATCACGGTGTCACTACCACCACAAGGAGAGCATCATTTTTTGGAAATCACGGATGCTGCAGGCATCGATTTTAAACATTCCATTGGCGACGATCAACTCAGTAATATCATCGAATCTGTTGGTGGTGGTGCTGCTTTGTTGGATTACGACCAGGATGGGTATCTTGATCTGTACATTACGAACGGAACTTTCTCCGATCAAGTGAGTGACGGACAAAAGCCCAAAAATCTACCCCAAAATGCCCTCTATCACAATCTTAAAAACGGAACTTTTGAGAATGTCACCAATAAGGCTGGTGTGGGTGATGAAGGTTACGGAATGGGCGTTACTGTCGGGGATTACGACAACGACGGATACCCTGATATTTATTTGAGCAACTTTGGGCCAAACGTATTATATCACAACAATCAGAACGGGACCTTCACGGAAATAACAAAAAAAGCTGGCGTTGGTGGAGAAGAATGCAGTGTAGGCGCTGTTTGGTTCGATTATGACAACGATGGCTTGCTGGATCTTTATGTAGGCAATTATATCCAATTCGATCCAAAATACAGGTATTACTATTTGCCTGATGGATTTCCCGGACCAACCAATTTCGATGGGCAATCTGACAAATTATACCACAACCTCGGAAATGGAGAATTTGAAGATGTGACGCAAAAAATGGGGGTATACAACAAAGATGGCCGGGCAATGGGAGTAGGGGCCGCTGATTATGACAACGATGGCTTCACGGATATTTATGTAGCCAATGACCACATGGTGAACTATTTGTATCACAACGAAGCCGGGAAGGCTTTTCGGGATGTTGGCATTCAAACCGGGGTGGCATTTAATCAGGCTGGCGACGCAACAACAAGCATGGCTGTGGATTTTGCCGATTACAATGGTGATGGCCTCATGGATATCTATGTTTCGGACGATTCCTATTGTTCTTTGTATCAAAATCAGGGCAATGGACTTTTTACGGATATGTCTTTTAATGCAGGAATTGCTGTAGCCAGCGGACAATATGTAGGCTGGTCGGCCGGATTCGTCGATTTTGATAATGATATGGACCTGGATATTTTCAAGGTCAATGGTGAAATACAGCATCTCTATGGTCAGGAAGATCAAATGTTTGAGAATCTCGGCAACGGCCATTTCAATGATGTTTCGGTGGAGCAGGGTCCCTATTTCCAAAAGGAACTGGTAGGCAGAGGCGCTTGTTTTGGGGACTATGACAATGACGGGGACATGGATGTATTTATTATCAATATTGATGATAAGGCGGTGATGCTGAGAAATGACTATGGCAACAAAAACAACTGGTTGCTCATCCATTTGATCGGTACAACCAGCAATAAAGATGGAGTTGGTGCCAGCATAAAGGTCACTGCCGGTGGGAAAGTGCAGGTTGACCAGAGAAAATGTTCCGGAGGTTATCTTTCACAAAACGACCCCAGGGTACATTTTGGATTGGGCAAAAATGAAAATATTGACTTGGTCGAAATAAAATGGCCTTCAGGAAAATTACAACGATTGGAAAATGTGAAAGCCAATCAGATATTGGCTATTGAAGAACCTTAATTGAAATTGTTATGTCCAGGAAGGGTATATTTTTTTTAATAGGATTTATACTTATATCCCTATCAATCAGCTTTTTTATTAAAGCGACACAGCACAAAAATGAGCACGGCATACTTATTTTCACGCGTCTTCCAGCCAATCAAAAAGTCGACAGGTTTTGTTGTAGCAATACTGAACCGGCATATGCAAATGCCCAAATAGTAAGCCTTGTGGCCAGCACAAAAGATACCACCACCCGTGTACTGACAAAAGATTTTTTTTCGGCCTGTTCTCCCAATCTTTCATGGGACAATACTCACTTATTATTTGCCGGGAAACGTACTGAAAACGATCCCTGGCAAATTTGGGAAATTGATTTGAATGGTGAAGATATCCACCCAATTACCAATACTGAGGATGACTGTTTCGATCCACTTTATTTGCCAGACGGCAATATACTATTTAGCTGTTCAGTAGAAGATCAAAAATCAGGCAAATCCCAGGTCCTTTTTATCATCAGCAGCCATGGAACCAATCCACATCAAATCACCTTTGATCCCGGTTTAAATTATTTTAGTGTCCTGTTGCACGATGGCAGAATTCTAACCTTAAACAAAGAGACCTATCCTGGTGGTGAACATGATAAATTAGTGGCAATCAGACCAGACGGCACCAAAGCCGAAATATTTTACGATGATGTCCCATCCAATCGTATAATAAGCAAGCCGTGGGAGAGTATGGATCATGAAATATTCTTTATAGAATCCAACAAAAATACCGATTCAGATCAACTGATTATGATCTCATACAATCGACCTCTGCATACGCGACAAATAATACATGAATCTCGGAGCAAACAAATTCACAGTCTTTTCCCTCAATCATCAGAGACTTTGATTCTGTCTGCCAGGACAGGGGCCGATGACAATTTTGGCTTGTATTCCTATGATTTAAACAACGGAAAAATTAAAAACACCATTTTCAGTGATAACGAATATCACGCCATCGAACCACAGTTGGTGGAAAATAAAATTATCCCCAAAGAACTCCCTAGCATTGTTAACCTCCAAGATTCTACAGGTTTAATGATTTGCCTTAATGTCCATCAATCCAATCTGAAAATAGATGATCCGAATATTGTAAAATCAGAAACCAAAATCATCCAGATATTGGGTATTGACAAGGTGTTGGATGAGATCACCCCTGAAAAAGACGGATCATTTTATATTGAATTAGATTCCGATATTCCGGTACGATTCCAAAGCCTGAATGAGGACAGGGAAATATTGAGGGGTCCCTCTTCCTGGGTTTGGTTGAGACCAGGGGAGCGAAGAGGATGTGTGGGATGTCATGAAAATCCTGAAATCGCTCCTGATAATCGCGTGCCGCTGGCAATTGGAAAACCCGCCATTCGTATCTCAGGTTCCTTGAATTCCCCAAAAACCGGAGAGATACTGGCCAAATCCGGGAAAGGAGGTCAACATGAAAATTAATGGTAAGATATTGCTTTTTAGTTTTACCGGAGTAATACTGGCCTTTGGCACATTATCTTTTCATCGCTGGGCCAGGGAGCATGTTAATTACATGACATCTACGCAATCACACCCTTTGAACTGCATGTCTTGTCACCTGTATTTACAGCGTGAGGGTCCCGCCGGCAAGTTCATCCATGAAGATTACATGACTCCCTTAAATTTGGCTGTTTCGCCAAATGGTGAATTGCTCTGTGTCACTGCCATGGGTAAAAATGAATTATTGATTATTGATGCTATCAAGGGCAATATCCTGTCGGAGATAAAGGTTGGTGACCACCCACACAGTGTGATCATTAACAGATCTGGCACTAAAGCATATGTCAGCAATCGCTGGTCAAATAATATTTCCATTGTGGAAATACCTAAGGGCAGCATCATCGACACCATTCAGGTGGGCGGAGGTCCATCAGGATTGACTTTGGATGCTGAAGAAAAATTTTTATACGTCGCCAATACGTATACTTCAGATGTTTCCGTGGTGGATCTTTCACGCAAAACAGAAGAAAAAAGATTGCGTGCTGGAAATAACCCAACCGGATTAAAATTATCACCTGATGGCCAGTATGTATTTGTGGTGAGTCGCAAGTCTCTTCCGGTGGCGTATCGAACTCCTCCTCAAACGGAAGTTACCATTATTAGCACTGCTTCCAGGGAAGTAGCCAACCGGGACATCTTCAGGGAAGCACACATTATGGAAAATATTGATTTTTCTCCAACCGGAGACCTGGCGCTGCTCACCCTGGTCCGACCGAAAAATCTTGTGCCTTCCGTTCAGGTGGAAAATGGATGGATGATGAATTTCGGTATTGGCATCATCAATACAGCGACCGATAGCATCTACCAGTTGTCACTTGACGAACCCAATGAATTCTATGCTGATCCTTTTGGCATTGCCATTACACCCGATGGTAAAAAAGCATTTGTCTCTCATTCAGGAGCCAACGTGATCAGCGTAATTGATATGGAAAAATTACGCAAACTGTTGCATAAGATTGATGAAAAAACAGTGGTCAACTATTCCAACAATCTTGGCCTGAGCAGTGATTTTGTTATTAAACGCATAAAAACAGGCCCCAATCCAAAAGGACTGGCCATGGCCCCGAGTGGAAAATATTTGTACTACTCGGAAAGCTTTTCTGATAAAATTGGTGTGATCAATACGGCTTCGCTCTCTATTGAAAACAATATTGCCCTGGATGATATAGACCAAAACACCCTGATCCGCACTGGTGGAAAAATGTTCACCAATGCAGCCCATACATTTGAAAATCAATACAGTTGTTATACATGCCATCCGGATGGTCATGAAGACGGGCTGACTTATGATATGGCGCTGTTCCCGGGAAAAGATCTGGCCAATGTTCAGACTCTTATGGAACTCGAAAATACCTCCCCTTATAAATGGAATGGCAAAAATGTGAGCATTTATATGCAATGTGGCATGCGATTTTCAAAATATGTGACCCGCACCCAATCTTTTTCTCCGCACAATCTGGATGCTTTGGTCGCATACATTGTTCAGGATTTACGACATCCGCCCAATCTTTATGATCAGAAATCAGGGGAACTGACTGAAGCGCAAAAAAGAGGAAAGGCCATATTTGAACGTACCGTAACCAACGATGGCCGGGTGATCCCTCCGGAAAACAGATGTATCACCTGTCATCCGCCGCCACACTTTACTAATCGCCAAAGATCTGATGTGGGCACACGTACTTCAAAAGACAGCCCGCTGGTATTCGATTCGCCCAAATTGAATAATATCTATGAATCTGCCCCCTACCTGCACAATGGAAGTGCCGCTACCCTGGAAGAAATCTGGACCAAATTTAATCCCGATGATAAACACGGGATGGTGAATGACATGAATAAAAAACAACTCAACGACCTGATGGAATACCTGAAATGTTTGGGTTCGGCAGGCAATTACCAATAATAACATGATGATGAAAAAACATTTACCTAAACCTAAGCACGCTACGATATTTTTGATTATCCTGTTAACTGGATTTTCATCTATTTTTCTGGGAATTCGCTGGAAGGAAAATTCATCGAAAAATGAAAGCTCTCGCATAGTCAGCAACCCCACCGATCAAGCCATCAATAAGGCCCCGGATAATGTACAGTCTCCAGGCCATGAAACCATGCCTCTTTACGGTAATTGGCATAATTTTTCTACTAAAGATGGCTTGCCATCGAACAAAGCCAATTGTGTCAGGATCGATCGCAACCGTGTTTTGGTAGGCACTGATGCCGGACTGGCAATTTATGAAAATGATCAGTGGAAAGTCCTGACTACCAAAGACGGGCTGGCCCATCAGGTTATTCTCTCCATCGATGTCAATGAGCTTACCGGAGATGTATGGATCGCGACCTTAAGCGGGCTGAATCGATGGTCTGCAGGCAGATTTGAAAAATTCGACCAGTTCAACAGTGGGCTGGTCAACGATGTATTGTATTCTGTGATCTGTGATGGAAAAGATACTTGGGTGGCTACGGCAGCGGGTGCCTGCAGGCTTGACACCTACACCAACCAGTGGCGTATTTTCAACGAACAAAATTCCCCCATGCATGAGCCCTGGACCTATGGAGTATGTGCCGGACAGGACAAAGTTTTTATTGCGGCCTGGGGAGGCGGCGTCATTGAATTCAATAAGGTGACCGATCATTTCCGGGACTATCGCGATCCTGACGGGGAAATGGAAATCGACCTGTTCCCCAACGACGGCGTCGTTCATGATATCACCACCGGGGTATCTTTCCAGGAAGGCATACTGTGGGTAGGTACCTATTTCGGCCTGAGCCGATATGATGGCACCCATTGGCAGGGATATTTTGACCATGATAGTGGTTTGGTGAGCAACTTCATCAACTACCTAAAGGCCTGGGGAAATACGGTTTATTTATGTACTGACAAGGGCCTCAACACTTTCGATGGCAACACATGGGTCACCTACACCGGCGCTGAAAATTCCACTGGTGGGTTGGTAACCATAAAAAATGGCGCTGATACCAGAAAAATCACTTCCACCTCTTCGATCCCCAATAATTTTGTGCTGGGTGTAGATCGCTCAGGTGATGAGATCTGGATCGCAACATCCAATGGTGTCAGCCGCGGAGAAGTGACCGGCAAGGCCGAAATACAATCGGAAAAAATGTAATTATCAATTTTTAATCTTAACAAAATGAATGATTTACAATTACCCCTTCAACAACTTAAACTCTCTGACGGTGAGCGGGAAGAAATGATCAGGCTTGGTATTATAACAAATCTTGATGAGTTTTTGGATTACAAGCTCCCCGCCTTTCATGCTGAAAGAGGTTCCATTAATAAACGGGCAGTACATGCCCCACAGGTATTGAATGAAGCCTACAATTATAGCAGACCTTCTTCCTTTTCACGGGCCATGCGATTGGATATTGGAGGCGTTTCTGTCTTATTAATATCTGGTACTGCGAGTGTAAACGAGGAAGGAAAAACCGCTCATATCGGTGATTTCAGGGCCCAATGCTGGCGTACTTTTCGCAACGTCAGCAATTTACTCGGGGCTGAAGAAATGTCGTGGCATGACGTCGTACGAACCACTTGTTACTTACGCGATATTGAAAGGGATTATAAAGATTTTAACGAAGTGAGGACCTCCTTCTATCGCTGGTTGAAACTCGATCCCTTGCCAGCCAGTACTGGTATACAGGCCACATTGTGCTGGGACACACTGTTGGTAGAAATTGAAGCTATTGCCATTTGCCCATCGTCAAATTCCAAATAATCATACCATGATGCGTTTTTTAATGTTCGTTGGGTTTGTATTGATGTTCCTGGAAGGTACCACCCAGCAATACAAGGACAATTATGGAAATACACCCAACGAATTATTGCCTTATGGACGGTTTCAGCAGCCTTATAAACTCTTTTTCAAGGATGAGCAACTTTATTTGGGTCCGGGAAGAAGTAAAAAGGCCCCACCAGATCTGGATTCTGTTAAAATCGGATTTTTAGGCCCATTGACAAATTCTGAGGATAGTGCCTACGGCAGATCAATGTTGCATGGCGCCCGGCTTGCTCTGGATGAAGCCAATGAAAAAGGTGGTTATCTGGGCATTCCATTTGAATTGCTGGCCCATAATGACGCCGGACTATGGGGTGCCTCTGGCAATGAAATGGTGAAATTGAATGACCAAAAAGTATGGGCGGTTTTGGGATCCATTGATGGTCAGAATACACATATTGCCCTTCGTGTTGCACTGAAAGTGGAACTGCCTATAGTGACCACAGGCTGTACCGACCCCACGTTAACTGAAACCAGGATCCCCTGGATTATCCGGATCAATGACGATGACCGGCAAAATAATTATGCTTTGGCACTTCACATGTTTGAAGAAAGAGGTTTTAAAAAAGTGGCCGTATTAAGGGCCAACAATCGCTATGGCAGAATGGGGGTGGTGGAATTTATTGCTTCGGCACAGCGTCTCGGGCATCCAGTGCAGTTGCATCTTCGCTTTGCACCGGGAGTCACAGACTTCACCTATCAACTCACAAAAATAAATGAGGACTCCGCTCAGGCAGTGCTTATTTGGGGAAGTCTGGAGGAAACGGCAGGAATCATTAACCAAATGAAAAGAATGCACATGAAGCAGCCGGTATTTGCCAGCGACCGGATTGTCTCCGATCGATTTCTTGCGCTGACCGGGAAAAATGCAGAAGGGGTCACTGCAGTATACCCCTTTAATCCTGAGGATAACAATCCACAGTGGCAAAACTTTAAACAAAAATATATACTAAAATATCAGGTAGAACCAGATCAATTTGCTGCGCTTGCTTACGACGGTATGCAAATACTGACCGGCAGTATCAGAAAAGCGGGTCTAAACCGTGCTAAAATTCGTGATGAGTTGACTTCGATCACAAATTATCACGGTGTGACTGGAGAAATCATCCTGGATGCATCGTGGAATGACATTGGGCCAGTATCGTTGACTCAGGTGAAAAATGGAAAATTTGTTTTCAGAAATTCCCCTTTGCAATAATGAAACAGGTTGAATTATAGCATTAACCGAACCTGTTAAATATTAATTTCAAGAATTAATTCCATCTTTTCCATGCTTTCAAAAGTTTTCATTCGTGGGCTGATCATTCTGACGATATTCATTTTCCCTGATTTTAAATATCAAAGGTTGGGAGCAGATCAAAACAGGCTTCTACCCATAAAGAATATAAATAATACAAATCATCAGTCAGTCAAATATCCGGAAACCATCCGCATCGGCTTACTGCTGATAGAAGATGCAAAATCGGATCCACTGTCGCGTGAAGCAGTAGATGGAGTACAAATGGCAGTCGATAAGATTAATCGAGCCGGTGGAATTAATGGTGCAGCAGTGGAAGTCAGGATCAGATCATGCAATGGCATGTGGGGAGCTGGCTCCAAAGAAACTGTAAATCTTATTTATAATGACAGTGTATGTGCTATACTCGGATCGCTCAACGGACGTGATGCCCATTTGGCAGAACAAGTGGCGACAAAATCCCATATTGTTTTGATGGCCTCCAGGGCAACGGACCCAAGTCTCGGTTATGCCTTCGTACCCTGGTTTTTCCGTTGTATTTACGACGATGACCAACAGAGCAATACCCTTGTAAAGGAAATTTATCATCAAAAAAAACTGGTGAACATTGCAGTTCTTCATGCTGAAAATTACGACGACAAAGTAGCTGCATCTTCATTTATAAAAACAGCGGCCAAAGAAAATTTACCAAAACCAACAATTTATTCTTTTGATAATACACTGGCCAATTTTAATGACATTATCCAAGAAATGAAGACCAAAGGATTTGAAGCAGTCGTTTTTTACGGCAATGTCCCGGACCTGAAAATCTTTTCTGACCGGATGAAAAATGCCCATCTTGATGCGTCAGTTTATTGCCCAATTGATGCATTAAATGAATATCCTTTGAAAACCAATCTAACAGCCTTGTGCCCTACAGGATGGTTTGCTGACCAGGGAAGGAATTTCAGAAATGAGTTCAAATCGAAATATGGATATGTTCCGGGAATCGTAGCTGCATATAGCTTTGACGGA
This sequence comes from uncultured Cytophagales bacterium, assembly GCA_963711495.1. GTDB lineage: Bacteria > Bacteroidota > Bacteroidia > Cytophagales > Cyclobacteriaceae > CAVQEK01. Next base: position 1,032,556 of record CAVQEK010000004.1, on the reverse strand, counting down.
GCCAGTTTGATTATCAAATCTATCAAAAAAGCAGGGACAGATAAACAAAAAATAAGAGACCAGTTGGCAGAATCTAAATATGAAGGAATAACCGGCCAAATTAGCTTTGATGTTCACGGAAACCGGAATAATGAGGCCTGTATTTGTCCGTAGAAAACGGCCTGAATCAGCAAAAATTTTTGAATAAAAAGGCCGTTACAATGAGCAATGCTCCATGCAATTCAACAATACGCCAGCGTAATGATAAAAAATGCCAATATGATAACAAATTGATTCACCACCTCGCGTGTGATAAATCCATCCGAACTAAAAAAATGAATGGATATCCGGCCGTTGAAAAATTATTTATTCTTTTGGATATTTATCGTTACTTGTGAAAGGATCAAAAAAAAGCCAGCGGCAAAACCCCATATAGACCCTAAAAATTATGAAGCGACACCAGTTTAAATTATCAGCAATCATGATTAAACGAATATATATTTTCTTGCTGCCAATCTTGATGATATGTTTCATTACCGCATGTCACAGAAAGAAAACTGACAATAAGAAGGCATATTTTGATAAAATTACCACAACCAATATCGGCCTCGCTTATCTTGAAGAAAATCAACTTGACGCAGCAGAAGCAGCTTTTAAAAAATTGATCGACCTGGCACCTGATGAGGCCACAGGTTATGCCAATCTCGGTCTGGTCTATCTTCGCCAAGGGCAATTTGATAAGGCGGAAAAACAATTGAAGAAGGCTACCGATATAGATCCAAAAAACCCGGATATCCGTTTGATCTATGCCAAGATCTATGAATTGAGTGGAAGGGATGACGAAGCTGTCGGAGAACTCAAAAAAATTATCGGGATTGATCCGAAATATGCTAAGGCCTATTACGGACTGGCTGATTTTTATGCCAAATTTCAAGATACTACATCTTCTCAACAAAGAGCAGATAACCTGAGAATGGTTGTAAAATTGCTCCCAAGTAATATTGTGCCCCGCCTCCAACTCACCGAAGTATTATTGCAAAACAATCAGGGGAGTGAGGCACTCGCGCAACTGGAAGAGCTTAAAACCCTGATCCCCGTATTCCCCAAAGAAGCGGAAGATTATTACAACAAAGCGGTTGATTACTTACAAAAAAACGATGTGAAGGATGCCACAACACCGTTTCGTATATTTCATAATTTCATGAAAGTCACACCGCTGTATCAGACTGGAAATACCGCAATAAAAGGACCGGGAGACCAATTTGTTGGTTTTCCGGTATTTACCCAAAGTCAGCCGCTTTCCTCTAGCCTTTCCGAGGGAGAATCCATTTTGGATATCATTAAATTGACTGATGCTACTGCCGATGTAGGACTTCACATGGATGATTTTCCAACTAATTTATCGCCAGATGGCGTTTCAGTTCTTGCACTGGCCGATTACGATGGTGATGGTGATATTGATGTATATTATAGTTATTCAACGGATTCGAAATCACCCTCAACCTATTATTTGTTTAATAATGACCGTGGTTCTTTCCAGGAAACAAAAGCGGCGTCTGGCCTGAACCACCAGGGAAGAGAAACGGCAGCCGGGTTTTCTGATCTGGACAATGATGGCAATCTGGATCTTTTCATTACCATGGATGATGGCGATGTATTTTATCACAACAATGGTGACGGTACTTTCAGTAATCATACCAGTGATTCAAAATTGATTGATTCTGGAGGAAATAAGATATTGACTTTCGATATGGACCAGGATGGCGACCTAGATCTGTTCATTGCGAAGTCTGGGAAAAACACCCTGTTCCGGAACAATATGGATGGTACTTTTAACGAAATGGCAGAACAAGCAGGATTGGCTGGAGTTAATGCCGTTACCACGAGTGCAGGTTTTGGCGATTTCGATGATGACGGTGACGTCGATTTATTTGCTGTGAATGAAAATGTCAGCAATACATTATACACCAATCAGCGTCAGTTCAGGTTCAAGGACATTACAGAAACATCCGGATTGAAAGACAAAGGCGGTTCCAGCGCTGCGGCCATTGGTGATTATAATAACGACGGACTTCCGGATATTTTTGTGTTATCTGATCAGGCTGGTCAAAACACACTTTACAACAACAAAGGCAACAACACTTTCGAAAAAGAATTACATTCCACTGCTGCCTTCAACGTGTTAAATGGATTAAATGGCCAGGATGCTAAATTTATTGATTTTGATAATGATGGTCATCTCGATCTGTTGGTGGGTTGTGATCCGAAAGGAAAAGGCGGGCAGGGTCTTTTCCTCTTCCACAACGACAGTATTGGAATTTTCAGGAATGTATCGCGATTATTGCCTAAAACAGTGACCACTGCCAGCCATATTGCAACCGCCGATTTCAATGAAGATGGTGATGAGGATATTTTTCTGACGTGTCCTGATGGATTGCACCTGATTCGAAATGACGGTGCAAACCTCAACCATTTTATCAAAGTACAACTGGTGGGGCTCAGCAATGGCAATGGCAAAAATAACCACTATGGCATCGGCGCTAAAGTTGAAGTCCGTGCAGGTGATCTTTATCAAATGAAAGTGGTAACCGATCCTGTAATATTATTTGGCATTGGGAATCGGGAAAGTGCTGATATCGTACGTATTGTTTGGACCAACGGTGTGCCTCAAAACATCATCTCTCCCAACAGCGATCAGAAACTGCTTGAAGAACAAAAATTAAAAGGATCATGTCCGTTCCTGTATACCTGGAATGGGGAAAAATATGTTTTTGCCAAAGACATGTTGTGGCGTAGCGCATTGGGAATGCCCCTGGGTGTCATGGGTGGGAAAAAAGCCTTTGCCTTCGCTGATATCTCTAAGGAATACCTCAAAATACCAGGGGATATGTTGAAACCAAAAAACGGTGTTTATGCGCTTAATATTACTGAGGAGTTGTGGGAAGCAGTATTTTTTGACAAAACATCACTGGTGGCTGTCGATCATCCCGATTCTATTGACATATTCGTTGATGAGAAATTTATGCCACCACCATTCCCGGGAAGACGTCTGTACAAAGTCCCGGAAAAACATCCACCCGTCGCAGCCTATGATAGTCAGGGGAACAACTTATTGCAGGAAGTCCTTGATCACGACGACTGGTATGTTCATCAGTTTGAATTGGGAAAATACCAGGGATTGACGAAACAAAGGGATCTTATATTGGATCTCGGGGCTCAAGCGCATACCGATAGTTTATACCTGTTTCTCCGCGGTTGGATCTTCCCCTCCGATGCCAGTATTAATATAGCTATGTCACAATCGGATCAATACAAATTGGTTGCTCCTTATTTGCAGGTTAAAAACGCACACGATGAATGGCAAACAGTCATCAAAAATCTTGGTTTTCCTATGGGGAAAGACAAAACGGTTGTGGTTGATCTGACTAATAAGTTTCTGACCAAAGACCGAAAAATACGCATCATTACCAACATGCAAATCTATTGGGATCAGATCTTCTTTTCAGCTTGCAATCCTGAGACTCCGGTTAAATTGACCGATATAAACCTGTTAAAGGCGGATTTACACTATCGGGGGTTTTCAGCCTCGTATAGGAAAGGCGGGCGCTACGGACCACATTGGTTTGATTATTATCAAATCAGCAAGGGTCAGCAGTGGCGTGATCTTACTGGAAAATATACCCGGTATGGCGATGTTAAACCACTATTGGCTGAAGGCGATGATAAATATGTTATTGCAAATGCCGGCGATGAAATATCATTTGAATTTGACGCACAAAGTTTACCGCATCTTCCGGTGGGCTGGAAAAGAGATTTCCTGATTTATAGTGAAGGATGGGTAAAAGACGGCGATCTGAACACGGCCTGGGGTCAAACTGTGCAGCCACTGCCTTTCAGGGCAATGCCCGGTTATCCTTATGGCCCGGAATTGTCATATCCGAATGATCAGGCACATGCCAATTACATAAAAAAATACAATACCAGGGAAGTAAACACTGAAAGTTTCCGCAATGCTGTAAAAAATGGAAATAATCAATCAACCAATTGAAGCAATGAAGGCATTAATCAGGACTACTAAATATTGATAAAATTTATGCAGTCATATTGATCAATTGTCTCAATGCCATAAGCACGATAACCTGGAATAGAAAAAATGCACCGTTTTCTGCGGCGCATCAATGTTTTTGAGGATAAAACAAATGATTAACGGTTTCTGCCATAGGTGCTATATTCTGAAATAGAATTCGCCTTAACCAGCGAATCAAAAATGTTCAGTATCCTTTTTGCAATTCCTGTCCAACCGAACATCCGCCTGGCAAATCGTGCTCCTTCAACCGAAATTTCACGTGCCAGTTGATCATAAAGCATGGGCATGGCCAGCATGGCGCCATATTCTTCCGGGCGATTGGGATCGGCAAATAAAGCCTGATTTCCAAAGTCAATAAGTTCAAATAGTCCCCCATGAACAGTAACAACCGCTGGCGTTCCACTTGCCATTGCTTCTATCGCTACCATACCAAAAGGTTCGTACCTTGAAGACAAAGCAAAGACTGCCGCACTTCGGTAATAATTGGCCAGATCTTCATCAGGTACATAAGGTTTCCATACAATTTTGTCTTCAATACCCAGTTCTTTCGCCAGCTTTTTCAGGGAATTGGTACCTTTTTCATCCTGTTTGGATTCATCGCTTCCAATACATGCCATCAAGCGAGCATCTGGCACTAGCTTTATCAAGGTAGGCATTGACTTAATGAGCAGGTCGTGTCCTTTGTTGCTCGCCATTCTTCCCAATGCCAGCACATCGTGTTCTTTAAAGTCATATTTTTCTCGCAGCACTTTCTGGTCCTCAGCGCGTACTGGTGAAAATCTGTTTTCATCCATACCGGGAGGAATCACGCTTACCCTTCGCTCTAATACGTCATAATGCTCCATTAATAACTCAGTCTGCGGTTCTGTCGTAGCAATCACATGATTACACATCTGGAAAACGAAAAATTCTTTTTCAATGCGTTCACTAAATCGATAATTCTTCTCCATGGCAGATTCATCCATGTGTTTTCCCATGTTGTGCTTCTTCCACCAACCGAGGGAATGCGGTGTATGCACGTGGGGCACACCTAATTCTTCCGCTATTTTCTGACCTGCCCACCCTGCATCCCAATAGTGAGAATATACTATATCGTAAGCGATGCCTTTACTTCTTATAGCCGAAAGCATGTTGGTAACAAATTGCCCCAGGTGGTCGTGCATGTCTTCTTTACGGATAAATTTTTTACCGCCAAATGGTATGCGCCATACTTTAAAATTTTCATTGACAATATCCGCTTCTGGCTGATCTTCAAATTGACGGGTAACCAGGTCAACTTTCACACCAAGGCGACTAAAACGGTTGGCGAGCTCCAGCACGTATACTACCTGTCCGCCTGTGTCCGGCTTACCTAATTCAGGTTCAGCGGCCACATAGCCGTGGGTTGATAACATTAAAATATTTTGCATAGGAGTTGTTTATTTAATTATTTTTAAATCGTGGCAGGCATTGATATATTCAGATGCTGACCAAGTCTGGTAAGCTTTACCCATTGGCCTGCCGGTTCTGGCATGGGACCATTCATTAAATTCCCATTCATCATGAATACCCTGTTTGTTTAATGTAGCCAATTTATGCAGCTCCTGCAAGGCCACATTGCGCAAACCAAGTTTATTTATAAAGCGCACCCAGCAACCCCCAATAAAAGGCCATATGCCACCATTGTGATAGTGGTGGGGCAGATTGAGCAGATTGACAGTATAATATGGTCTCCAATCCGGATCACCGGCATTGACGGCGGGATAAACATTTTCGACAGGAAAAGGTTCATTTACACCAGCACCCCATAAGAATCGAAATGCTTGTTGCGCTTTTTCCCGATCAATCACGTCATAGAGATAGGCCATGACATTGCCATAAACATCACAACGCCAGCTATAGTCAAAAGGAGTGACTTGTGCTAACAAATACCGCGCATCACCCAAGGCATATTGTTGCTCTGCAAAAGTGACCGAATGGTATAATTTGTTTTTTGTCGTGGGCCAGAAATTCAAAAGAATTTCCCTTTTGATCACCTGGGACCAACGCAAATAGTCCCCGGCTTTTTCATTGTTCCCTAATAACTCCAGCAAGCGCCCGAAACAAATATTGGCACGGTACCAAAGCACTTCGTCAATCAGGATATTGTAACTCCTCCCAAAAAGATCAGTCCAATCGCCCGCTTCCGGTATTTCCAACAGGGCATCATTGTTACCATCCTGGGCACTAAGCCAATCCATTATTCGTAAAAGTGACGGAAAATGTACTCGCAAGAAATTGAGATCTCTAGTAGTGCGCACAAAATCGTGAAAAGCAATTATCAACCAAAGACCGCCATCAATGGCACAAATACCTCCAACACCGGAATAATCAGGACGATCACTTTCGATGGCTACATTGGAAGGGATTTGGCCATTGGGTGTTATATTCCTGATCAGCGTTTCAAGGGTATCTTTCTGACAATTATAGATTTCCTTATCCTTGACCAACGCAGTGGTGCCTGTAATGGCAATAGAACCATCCCGGGCCCAGACACTTTTATAATTTTCATCTGTGCCCGTGGTATCATTATCTTTCAGTGAACAAGCGGAAAAACCTATGGGCGTAATGTTTTTTTTGATCACTTCTACTGCCTTTTTATAACCCTCCAAAATAAAATCAAGTTGATCTTTACTGATTCCGGTGATTTCCTCAATTTCTTTCAGATGCATGATTTCGGGCTCACCCTGTTCGGCAAAAACTGAAGTACCGTTTTCACTTATCTCAAAGCCGAGTCCAAAATGTTTTAACCCTCCGAAAACAGCTTCATGCCCCGGCTTTTCGGAATAAAAAACCGACATGTGTTTAGTTTCATGATACAGCTCGGGCTGAGCATTGCCCACAACAATCCCATTGATCTTAGGTATCTTGAACATGGCACTGTCATTGCCACTATCACCCGCCACGATAACCTCTTCAGGTTTTATTTTGAGATATCTCAACAACCAATCCAGGGAGTTGCCTTTATTTGCCCACTTCGGAAGAATATCGAGATGCCTTGAACTAGAGTAAATCACATTCACTTCCAATCCTTCTCCATCCATTGCTTTTTCGATTTTCCGGATATCATCTTCGGTAGCATCATCGTAAAACCAGCTCGATTTAAAATCATTCTGAAAATGGCCAGGCTGTTTTTCTACATTGCTATTAAGTTGATGCATCACCTCCGAAACTTTTCCTAAATCCCATCCTTCTTCCAAAATCTCTGAAAATTCCTTGATCATGGTATTATTTCGGTAATCATATATGACAGTTCCCACACCGGCGATAATGTAATCTGGTTCCGGTAATATCTTGGATTTAATTAATCTTTTTGTGTCATCAACCAAACGGCCTGTGTTGTAGCACAACAAAGGCTTTTGATCAAATTTGATGTTGGTCCATTTTTTATAAAAATCACTTTTTTCAACCTCATTCTCGATGAGGGTGCCATCAATATCGAAGGCAAGAAATCTTATTTCCATAAAAATCAAATTCAGTCTGGTGAGCGTATTGTACAATTTGGATGTACCTCACCCTCATGACGCCCATTTAATAAAATATACGACCAAAAACCAAATGTTTGAATATATTTATTGTTAATATATTGATATCCAAATTATTGCAGTAGAAAATAGTTGCAGTATCGGTTTTGAGCATATAATTTACATAATTAAAACCGTAGACATAATTCCACATGGTATTTTTTTCCGTGGAAGACCATCCCCGATTTTATACTGTTTTTACTTTTACTAAATTGCAAGCAGTCCACGGCTCATCTCATTCATAGTTTTTTCATCCTAATTTTTTGTTGATGGCTGTGTGTAAATCAGGCTAATGAAATTACCGGTAATATTAGCGGGCGAGCAAAATAAAATGCTCCAGTCATGAATTTAATTTTTTAAATATGACATGATTTTTTTGTTGAAAACCTCAAAATATGGTGAATAGCAGAAATAAATTTACCAACAAATTCGGGTTTATTGCAGCCGCCGCAGGAAGTGCTGTCGGTTTGGGCAATGTTTGGAAATTTCCCTTTGAAGTTGGAAAAGGTGGCGGTTCTGCCTTTCTCATCGTTTATATTATATTTTGTTTTGTACTCTGTCTTCCCATAATGATCACTGAAATTGCCATTGGGCGAAGATCACAAAAAAGTGCTGCCAGCGCCTTTAAGCCTTTAGGTTACCCCAAATGGAATATTGTAGGCATCATGGGCATTTCCTGTGGCGTAATCATCTTGTCATTTTACAATATTGTGGCGGGATGGGTACTTGGTTATTTTGTGGAAATCATGCTTGGTAATTTTAAGATTGGCAGCCAATTTGGTGTATTCGCCAAAAATATTCCCGAAGTTGGCGGCTATACGATTGCTTTTTTGCTGGCTACGGCCCTCATCGTTTCTCAAGGAGTGACAAAAGGTATTGAGCGGGCCAGTAAATTGTTGATGCCATTATTGTTGGTGATTATTATATTTCTGGTAATCTATGCACTCACATTGCCAAACGCGATGGAAGGGCTGAAATTCTATCTCGTTCCCAATTTATCTAAAATTAATCTGGAAGTAATTTACAGGGCACTTGGCCAATCCTTTTTCTCGCTGTCGCTTGGCCTTGGTGCAATGATGACATATGGCAGTTATCTCGGAAAACATGAAGATATCATTTCTTCTTCGGTGATGATCACACTTGCCGATGTGGGTATCGCTTTTCTTGCCGGATTGATGATATTTCCATTCATTTTCTCGCAAGGATTAAGCACCGGAGGTGGCGCGGGATTGATCTTTATCACCATGCCCGGAATTTTCGAAAATATGGGCTCCTTGTTGGGTGTCACAATCGGCTCTATGTTTTTTCTCCTGCTCGCATTTGCAGCACTCACTTCCACCATTTCGTTGATGGAATTGCCGGTGGCATATTTTGTGGATCAATTCAATATGAAACGCAAAAACGCCGTATGGATCTCTACTGGCATCGTATTCCTTTTAGGTGTGCCCTCATTGCTGGCTAACGGTTATTCCAAATTCTTCACGGAATTCATTACCTATCCGGGATATGACCAACCCGTTGATTTTATGACTTTTGTGACAGACATTGCTTCAAATACTTTACTGCCCCTGGGTGGTTTTATGATAGCTATTTTTAGCATCCACGTGTGGACACGTCACAAATTATATCGCGAAATCGCTTATGGAAAAAAGAATTTTTCGAAGTCAATCGTTGCCCGTTATATGGGTTTTTCTTTGCAATACCTTGCTCCTGTCATCTTGGGTCTCATCGTTATTATTACAATTTTGGAGACTTTCTTTGGCTACCATCTGTTTAAATGAAAAATGATATGACCGGACTATTATTAGAATTTAACAGTATCGTTTACATCAGATATGAATTTTGAAGACTTACGTTTGATTTTCTTTACTGCTCCCACCAATTATTCCTGAACAATTTTTCTGACTTTATCCATTGATCTTGTCAAGTTTGAAGAAATGATCAAGGACGAAAATCCTTAATCCTGAATAACGAAAAATAATCTCCCCATGCCGTAACTTTCAACCATAAAAAACTGTTGGAATAAGTAACCAGAAGGACATTTACTAGAGACTCCAAAGTTTTTCAAAGGATAGAAAATTCTAGAACTTCTGGCGTTCAATGCATTTTTTTTATTGACTGCTAAATCACACAAATATGATTTCGAAAATTGAAAATCTCCTCGGTAAAGAAGCACAAAATCTTCTTTCACATCAATGCAAAATATCAAAAGATCTCTTACATCTTCCGGGACCGGATTTTATTGACAGAATATTCATTGGATCGGACAGACAAACACCGGTGTTAAGAAATCTGCAAAGTATGTTTGATCATGGACGTTTGTCGGGTACTGGTTATTTATCAATTTTACCTGTCGACCAAGGCATTGAGCACAGTGCTGCTGCCTCTTTTGCTCCTAATCCAATTTATTTTGATGGCGAAAATATTGTGAAACTTGCCATTGAAGGTGGTTGTAATGCCGTGGCCTCTACCCTGGGTGTGTTGGGTTCTGTAGCTCGAAAATATGCGCACAGAATTCCCTTTATTCTCAAGATCAACCACAATGAATTGCTGACTTACCCCAACAAATACGATCAGATCCTATTCGCCAGTGTAGAGCAGGCGTTTGATATGGGATGTGTGGCAGTTGGTGCAACCATTTATTTCGGCTCTGAAGAAAGTACAAGACAAATTATGGAAATTGCAGAAGCTTTTGAATATGCGCATGAATTGGGAATGTTCACCGTATTGTGGTGCTACCTTAGAAACAGCGCATTTAAAAAAGATGGCGTGGACTACCATACTTCTGCCGATCTGACCGGACAAGCCAACCATCTGGGTGTAACCATAAAAGCTGATATTATTAAACAAAAACAACCCACCAACAATGGAGGCTTTAAAGCACTCAGCTTCGGCAAGACCAGTGAAAAGATATATACTGACTTCACCACAGACAATCCCATTGACCTCACCCGGTATCAGGTCGTGAACAACTATATGGGGCGAATGGGACTGATTAATTCTGGCGGAGGTTCTGGGACCAATGATCTGGCTGAAGCCGTAAAAACCGCAGTGATCAATAAACGTGCCGGTGGCATGGGTCTGATCTCCGGAAGAAAAGCCTTCCAAAAACCCATGAAAGATGGGGTGGAATTGTTGAATGCCATTCAGGATGTTTACCTCACCAGGGAAGTTACCATCGCTTAACGATTAACACCACCCGATATTTCCAGAGCACTTCAGGCGAAGTGCTCTTTTTTGTATTATGACATAGATCATTTTCTCTCAACTTTTCTTTAACCATTTTTAATCTTGGATTGCCGTTTCTGATCAATAGATTATGAATAAATGTTTTGACCTTAGGCAATTATTTTATATGGAGCCTGGCAACTCATCCATGAAAGTAAATTTTTACCCATAAAGGGAAAATATGATGACAATCAAATGGACATTAGTGAACAGTAAATTTTAAACACAATAACCATGAAAGAAAATATGGTGGAATACCTTGCATTTAAAAGAGGTGAACGCCGGATGCCTTCCCATTTGAAGCCAAGAAAAGAAGAAAAAGGTAGGTTATATCAAAGTGATTTGATGGAAAGACTTTCGCGAACTCCAATTTGGTTGCCACAATTGCTCTGGTTAGCTGTTTCTGCAGAATTCTTCTGGCTGGCTTTAGAGCGCACTCAATTATTAGTCTGGCAAATCATAGTATTGGGAATAGCCGGATTTATAACCTGGACATTAATTGAATACCTTGTACATCGGTTTCTCTACCATACCGAAACCGAATCTGATTTTTTTCTGAAACTCCAATTCAATGGTCATGGAATACACCATCAGCATCCAAAAGATCCCGAACGACTCGCCATGCCGCCACTTCCAGGTATCATTTTGGCTTCCGTGTTTTTCGGTATTTTCTGGCTAATCATGCAACAGAAAGCAATGGCCTTTTTCCCGGGATTCATGCTGGGTTATTTGTGTTACATTACAATGCATTATTTCCAACACCGAATAAAAAGCCCAAAATATAAACCCTGGCAACGACTGTGGGTTCATCACAAAGCACACCACTATTCCAATCCTTACAAAGCATTTGGCGTTTCTACCCGATTTTGGGATTATGTGTTTGACACTATGCCAAAAAAAGACACCGAAGAAAAAATTTAAAAATTCCGATTAGACATCAATATATGTGATTTTCTTACAAGGCGTTGTAAGCATGACCATTTAGATGCTTATTTTGCAAATGCAAATAACAGGCAGATCGTAATTTTTAAACCCCTCTTTGTTTAAAAAAGATGAGCATGAAAAAAATAATATTGATTTCTTTAATTACATTTTCTATTGGATTTGGCCACCACACTTTTGCCCAAAATACACAGATAAATCTTGGCGGTGGTTTTAGTTATGGCAGTGAAATCGAAAAACCAGGCATCAACCTGCGGGCTGATTTCCGATTCCCAAAAGGTTGGGTTATTGCTCCGGATTTCAATTTTTTCTTTACAAAAAATAATAACAATTCAAAAATTACCTGGACTACATTTAACATTGACGGTCATTACCTAATCGGATTGTCTCAGCAAGTCAATTTTTATCCTCTAGCCGGTTTCAATTATACTACCGTGAACACTAAGGTTAGAGACACCAAATACACCAATCATAAAGGAGGCTTGAATATCGGAATGGGCCTGGATGCAAAACTTGCCAGCAGACTAAAAGGATTTGTCGAGGTGAAATACGTGGTAAGTAATGAATCTACAGACCAAGCTGTTGTGATGTTTGGTTTGCTTTATGGCCTTTAATTTGAATAAACAAAGGGCATTCGGAATACGTATTTGACATTGTTTGAATGAACCTCATAATACGGTGTATAATCTTAATCTTCGATTTCCGGGTTAAATTAACATAAAACAATCTTGATTCAGCAAATTATTTAAATTCATGGTGATATTTTTGTCGTCGCAAGTCTTTGAATTCAAAATATCATTAAATTGCACCGCTATTGAAAAATCAAAGCACCAATACATTAACTAAAACTAAAAATTACCAATCATGAAAATCAGATCACACTTCTTAAGGAAGCCACTGAGCATATTTGCATTTTTAATTTTAATCAGTTCATCAATCTTCGCCCAGAAAGACGGCGTTGGGTTGGGTGTAATTGTCGGTGAACCTACCGGTATCAGTTTTAAAAGATGGACCGGTGACCGCAACGCTGTTGATGGCGCTTTAGCCTGGTCTTTTAAAGATCCCGAAGCACTACACATTCACGCAGATTATCTGTGGCATTTTATGGATGTGATCCAGGTGGACGAGGGGCAACTCCCACTTTATGTTGGCGTTGGAGGTAAGATCAGATTTGCTGATGATTTTAATCTGGGAATTAGAGTTCCGTTTGGTATAACCTACCTGTTTGAAGGTGCTCCGCTGGATGTATTTTTAGAAGTGGTGCCGATTCTTGATTTGACCCCGGCAACTGACTTTGATTTTAATGCTGCCATTGGTATCCGGTATTATCTGGGGCACTGACGTTAGTTGTTCACAAATCATTTGAGGCTGTCCGAAATATGGATGGCCTTTTTCTTTATTCCACGCAATATTCTTCTATTATTCTCCGGAATTCATATCCGACTGCAATACCTGCACTTTAGCATGCTAAGGCAATAAAAATTCTAATGTGAAGTTTCGTGATGAGTAATTCCTTTGCGAAAGACAAAACCAAATATCACAGGTTATACCAATAAGTCATCTTAAAAACCAATTGCCGGTTTTTCACATTCAGGTTTTCCGGGAGATAGTTATCCGTGTAAACAATATAAATATCTGATGCCGGTTTAAATCGCCATTGGAATCTCGCATTGATATTAATATTATCTATCTGTTCATTGTATTGAATGAAAGTGGTCAGGAATATTTTGTTGGTGAAAGTTATGTCCAAGCGTGGGCTAATCAACCAGAAAGAAGTACTTTTATAAGGTTCGGGCAACTGGATATCATCGTATGAAAAATCAATGGACAGGCGTCCATAAGGTTGTACCCGATATCCGAACCCACCGGTAATATTAGCTCTTTCTCCACCAAAATATCCTCCAAACCGGGTTTCAAACTGATATGTAAATAACCTGCGCTGGGTAGATGTATAAAAAAGCCCAAAAGCATTCCAGTGATATTGTGATCCGGTTGATAACGTGTCGCCATCGGTGTTTGTTGGATCAAAAGGTGCCAACAATTTCACAAAATCATTGCTAAACCAGGCGCCACCCTCTGCCCGGCTAAGAAATTCAAAAGAATACCTGAAATATGTTTCACTGTCGGTAAGTTTCCATTGCGTATCAAAGAAGGTATTGGTGTGGAGAAACATGCCATGACTTATAATATTTTTTGACTCCGGAAAGAACCGGTAACTGATATCCGGACTAAAACTGATATAATTACGCCTGGGAACATAACCGACCTCTGCATTATAGTTTTCACCCACATATTCATGGTGCCACTGTATAGCGATTTTTTTAGCACTGTACTGCAAATCGGCGGCTTGCACCCAACTATTTGCCGGATTACCCGGACTAAAGCTTTTGTGAAGAATAAATTTGCCTTTCCACAGATTATTGGATGAGGCTAGATTATATTCCAGACCCATTTCACGATTATAACTGGTGATGGAACTATCGGCTCTTTCCGGTTCAAAATTCAACGATTCGCGGTTGATGAAAATAGCTGAAATATTAGATCGGGCAAATACCTGTCTTTGTACTGAAGCCACCGCATAATTCTGTACCGGAATACTGTCACCGCCAACATTTCCTGTTTGGATATCCATAGCGCCAATACGCCAGTCTTTGTTCAGTTTACCACTTAGACGACCGCCATACTGGATCGGAGCATTAAGTCCAATTCGTCTGGAAAAGAAAGGCCGGATCTCATCAAAACCAAAATTGGCAAACAAATCACTGTTCTCCAGAAAAAATTGTCTGCGTTCCGGAAAGAACAACTCGAACCGGCTCAGGTTGGTGACTTGCTGGTCCACCTCCACCTGGGAAAAATCCGGATTAACAGTAAGATCTAAATTAAGGGCTGGAGTGACTGCTATTTTAGCGTCAATGCCGGCATTGGTGTCATATCCTGTTTTTGAATCTGCCTCATAATCGTGGGTAGCATTTGCCAATACATAAGGTATTATCGATATATTAGTGCCTGGATCTGGCGGTGGTTTGTCCCATTGCAAAACGCCAGTAAACGCCAGTGAAGCCGTAGGAAACTGACGCGGTATCGGTGTCCAGGAAGATTTTTCATTCAATTTGAGATCAAGCCGACTGAAATTGATACCCCAATTTTTGATTCCCTTCTTATACCGAATGGTTTTGAAAGGAATTGCTGCCTCAAATATCCAACGGTCATTGTAGTTTTTGACGACTGACTCCCATTTATTGTCCCAACTCAAGTCAACTGCACTTCCATTGGACATCAATCCATCCCACTGAGCCCCGGCGGCATTGGCGCCAAAACTGAACCCATTGGTCTTGTCATCGAAAGGATCAATGAAAACCAGAAAATTATCATTGTTTCCAAATATAAAATCACGCCGCATTGATTCCACATAATACCCCCCAGGCAAGCTGTCATAGCATATGGCCATCAAATAAATGTTTTTGTCGTCGTAGGTCATTAACACATCAGTTCTGGCCCAGGCTTTACTGGTATCCATGGGCAATACCTGATAAAAATCTGAAGCCCTTTGCGCATTCAACCAGGATTGTTCATTAAGAATGCCGTCAATAGTTATATTGTCTGTTGCTTTGTGCAAATGATAGATAAAATCACCGTTAATTTTTTGACCATAAAGCCAGGTGGAAAATAAGAATAGCAATAATGAGACCGTCAGTCCTCTCCTCATATTATGATTCTTTTTATTTATCTGATTTTCTGTGACCTATCCTCACACGAACAAAAAAATAATGGCATTGTATTTCTGAAAAACAACCTGCAATTTCGATGTTTCACAATACGATTTGCCCAATAAATACATTTTTTTAAAATTCAGGATGAATCAACCACAAAATTTGTTGGTCTAGAGACAACAGCATTTGATGACCCAATATACTCTAAATTACAATTTTTAACGATAACATTCTATTCTTTCAAATTTCAAACACATAATGGGTTGGATTTAATGATTCCATATTAAGCCATAAAAACCAATTTAATTCTGCGGGAATTCCAGAGAATGTCGCTATAAAAATTATTCAAATTCAGAAAGATTGATTGGAAAACTTCCCCCTGCTTACTAAAGCATTACAAAAATAAATTGCTCCCATACAAGTCAGTGAAATTATACATCAAAAAGCAGGGCCACATTTTAAATTAAGAAAATTTGTGGAAAATTGATTTAATGTTATGCTGGAACCCTTTTCGGTATTTTCCCGGTAACAGAAAATATCCAGCGCATACATTTATGGCCAAAATCCACCGGATGGCAAAACATCATGGGGCAGCCGCCAGTAATCACATTCAAGCCATGTTCTAATGCGTAGTCGGAAGCTTCTTTAGAAAAGCTTCCGTTATCTATTGATTGATGAAACCATATATATTCCACACCCTGAGCAATACAATCCATTACTATTTGCTTGCTTTGTTCAGGATGTGTGGCAATCAACATTCCTTCTATTTTCGACGGAACAGCCGTGACATCAGGATAACAGGGATCTCCCTGAATTTCATTTATATTAGGATTAAGCGCAAACACTTCATAACCAGCCTCTTTGAGTTTTTTATAGATAAGATTACCAACGGCATTACCATTTCTGGAAACACCGGCTACAGCAATCGTTCGAAGTTTGAGAAAGTCTTGCGCGGCTTCTTTTAGTGCTCTCATCATGATTGGCATTTAAATACACTGGAAAGGTAAAAGAATCTAAACATTCAAACCATGATATGCATCAACTTAAAAGAAACAGCACTCTTTTATAATCCTTTATTATTTTGCGCCCTTTGTTGATAACGCATTAAGGACCCAACAAAGTAGTAATCAGCATATATCAAGAGCACATCCACCTCAGTATTTTTGGGCATGTATCCAACAGAATTTTTTAAGATAAAGTTGCCATTTTCTTCGTCAACCGCCTTGTATTCAGGGGAGACCAACACTTGTAAAATCCTGACAGCATCATTATAAAATTCCTTCTTGTTTACTGAATAATCACTCAATTCAAACAGTGCTGAAGATAGAATGGCCGCTGCAGAAACATCGTATTTGGCATTCGGAATGTCAGGAGCATCAAAATCCCAGCAGGACACCAAATCTTCCGGCATATTTTTATCATTCAAAATAAAACCGTCAATGTGTTCCGCAGCCTCCAGGTATTTAGGATGCTCAGTTTCCCGGTAACACATGGTGTACCCATAAAGTCCCCTGGCTTGTCCCCACGTCCATGCCGATATGTCAGAATAGCCCTGGTATGTTTCTTTACTGATCACATCGCCAGAAAGCGTATCATAATTCACCACATGGTAACTACTCCAATCATCCCGGAAGTGATTTTTAGCGTCTTATCGGCATGGGTTACGTCAATTTTGTAATAAGTGGAATCTCCGGTGGCTTTTGTAGCCCAAAAAATAAATTCCAGATTCATCATATTATCGATGATCACCGGGTATTCCCAATCGCCATGGTCCCAGGATCGAATTACGCAACAATTCAATAAACAAATATTTTTACTCAAAAAACGTGAAATTTCTTACCAAAATTACCAAAAGTTTTGTTGCCTTTCAGGGACCTGCAAAAATGCCGTAGAATTGGCATCAAGGCAGATACAATTTGATCGGTAAATCAACTACCTATGAGGGTTGAAATTTATTCCTGGGTGTCAAATACAATATTCACCGTACTGTCGAATTGAAGTCCTAGTAACTCTGATGCGTTGCCTTTGTTGATCCCAATTTCAAGCAAACCGGAGCTGTTGAATATGACGAAACAATCTCCATCTTCTGTCTCGTGACTATTAAGATGTATGCGATCTACCTTTTCCCGGCCCATGCTTACCACAAATTTTCGATCTTTATGAAGTAAATCGAATACTTCCTTTTCAATGTTGGTAACAAGATTACCATAATGATCGACCCGAATGATATTGCCGGAAATTTGTTTTTTAGTCGCACGGAATTTACGCCCAACTAATCTTTTATATTCCTTGGTGAAAGTGCCAATATCATTCAGGTTGGAGCCACTTGCCAGCATGGCTGCTGCCTTGGCAAAGATGTTTTTTGCCGGAAACGTTTTAACCGGGTCTTCACCATTCATGATTTCAACCACAAATGCCGGCTCCCTATCGCTGATCAAACTGAACAATCCATTATCTGTGCCAACAAAAAAATGATCTTCTAATTTAACGGCTATGGCCTTGTTACTTCTTTCTCCCGCAGAATCTACGGCGGCAATGTGAACAGTACCTTTTGGAAATTCACGAAAAACCGAATTCAATACATAGCTGGCATGAGCCAGGTTGAAAGGTTCAATTTCATGGCTGACGTCCACAATATGCAATCCGGGATTGATGGAGAGAATCTTTGCTTTTACGGCGGCTACATAATGATCACTCGTCCCGAAATCTGACATAAAAGTGATTATTGCCATACAGAGATGAGAATTATTGTGTATCTTTGTCGACGCAAAAGTAAAGAAAATTTGACCATTACAATAATTGTCGTAAACTAATTAACTAAGGCGTATTGGTAGAAAAAGTTATCACTTTAGAGAACATCTCTTTAGTCGACTTTCTGGGTGTAGATAATTCCAATATCAAAGAAGTCGCCTCTGCATTCCCGAAAACAAAAATCATTTCCCGTGGTAATGAAATCCGGATCAAGGGTACTGGTTCTGAAATTCTAAAAATCAATGATATTCTAAATTCGCTGGTAAACCATTATCACAAATATGGTAAGGTGACCAATCAGAATGTAAAGACCTATCTTGAGCAAGGCTTCACGGCTATTGATGTCGATAAGGAGGATGTGTTAGTTTATGGCACCAAAGGTTTTGCTATCAAGCCAAAGTCCCCCAACCAATTGATGCTGGTGGATGCGATAAAAAGAAACGATGTTGTTTTTGCCATCGGTCCGGCCGGAACGGGCAAAACCTATATATCAGTAGCGTTGGCAGTCAAAGCCCTGAAAAACAAGGAGATCAAACGGATCGTGATTACCAGACCTGCAGTAGAGGCAGGTGAGAATCTTGGTTTTCTGCCCGGAGATCTTAAAGAAAAAATCGACCCTTATCTACGGCCAATTTATGATGCCCTGGACGATATGATCCCCCCGGAAAAACTGAAATATTATCGCGAAAACAGGGTGATTGAAATTGCACCTCTGGCTTATATGCGGGGCAGGACATTGAGTAATGCTTTTGTGCTCTTGGATGAAGCGCAAAATACCACGCCGATGCAAATTAAAATGTTTCTCACTCGCCTGGGGCCAAACTCCAAACTGATCATCAATGGAGACAGGACTCAGGTTGACCTTCGGCCTAACCAAACTTCCGGTTTGGAGGAAGCTTCCAATGTGTTAAAGAATGTGAAAGGTATAGAGTTTGTTGAACTCAATGAAAAAGATGTTATTCGTCATCAGATTGTGAAGGATATCATCAAAGCTTACGACAAAGCCTCTGGCAGGAAATGGTAATGGATGATGAAAATTTTGGTCAAACAGATCACAACACAGGCAGATCTTGATATCGCCCATGCCATCAGAACCAGGGTTTTTGTGGACGAACAAAAAGTGCCTGCAGAAGCTGAGATCGATGAATATGAAATAAATTCCCGCCATTTTCTGGCTTTAGATGATAAAAATACGCCGTGCGGTACCGCACGCTGGAGATTTACTAATAAGGGAATAAAGCTTGAACGATTTGCAGTGGATAAAATATTTCGAGGTAAGGGAGTTGGCAGTGCACTTCTCCGGAAGGTGTTGGATGACATTTCAGGTTTTACCGAAAGCAAGGGCCGTTTGATTTACCTGCATGCTCAATTAGGCGCCATCCCGTTATATGCTAAGTTCGGTTTTAAGAAAATCGGGAATATGTTTGAAGAATGTAATATCAAACATTACGAAATGATCAGAGCATAGAAATCTACAACCATTTGAGTGAAGACATTTTGTTATTTAATGAATCAATCAGAAATTCTATATGGTGGTTCAACCCTTTGATCAATTCATTTTTTTGCTTTTCTGATAATTTTTGATCCGTCAATTTTTTCTTAATCTCCTCCAAAAAATCATCCAGTTCATTCATTCCAAAAGTGGAGAGTATGCTGCGCATACGATGTCTGACCTGACGAAATGATTCGAGATTTCTATGATTGATGGCATCGATAACACTGTCGCGGTTTATGCTAAATTCCTCAATGGTCATTCTTAAAAATTCCTGATATCTCACCAGGTTTCCTAAAAACAAGTTGTCGGTCTTCTCGAAATTTATGTTAGCATCGATTTCCTTTTTTTCTTCCCCAGATGGGCCAACTACTATGGGCGGCATTTCCTCTGCAATATTGGCATGCTCGAGAATCTTGGTCAACAATTCATCTGCTATAATAGGCTTGAGTACGACATCCTGCATGCCTGATTTGTAAATCTTGTGTTTGGTGCTGTCAGAGGTGCTGGCGGTAAGTGCAATGATTGGTACTTCTTTAAAATAATCGCTTTCCATTTTCCGGATATTCTGAGCAGTTTCATAGCCATCCATATCCGGCATTTGAATGTCCATTAGGACCATGTCAAAATTACGTCGTTTGATTTTTTCTAGTGCTGTTTTTCCATCAGAAGCCATTTCTACTTTTATCCCCCACTCAGATAATATTTCTTCAATTAAGAATTGGTTGGTAATGACATCTTCAACATAAAGTATATTGAGGTTCATTCGCCATTTCACATCACTGATCCTGGAACCGGACAAATTATTTACGGGCTGAGTTTTGTCTGCCTTCCTGAAAGGCAAAATGATCGCGAAATCAGATCCTATTCCTTCTTCGCTACGAACACTAATAGAGCCGCCCTGAATTTCAACCAGATTTTTCACAATAGACAACCCGAGACCAGTACCACCGTACTTTCGTGCCGTCGAAATATTGGCTTGATTGAATGGATCAAAAATTGAATCCAGTTTTTCATCCGGTATGCCAATTCCTGTATCCTTAACATGAAATTCAAGCTCCACAAGCTCTCCTTGATTGCTGCGCTGTTTCACCAAAATGGTTACAGAGCCCGTTTCAGTAAATTTCACTGCATTGCCTACCAGGTTGTTCAGTAATTGTCCCAGTTTTATAGAATCGCCTTTAATGATCTCGGGAACATCTGGCTCCACAGCCAGTTTAATTTTTAGTCCCTTGTTCATGGCTTTTGGTTTGAAACTGATACGAACACTATCCAGCAATTCTTTCAAACTGAAATTGATTTCCTCTAACTCCACTTTACCAGCTTCTATTTTTGAGAAATCCAGTATATCATTGATGAGGGTAAGTAAATTTTTAGCTGAAAAATTAAGCGTTTGTAAAAGTTTTAACTGATCCTTTCTGGGACTTCGACGCAAAAGTAAGTCAGTCATGCCAATAATGGCATTCATTGGGGTCCGGATCTCATGACTCATCGCGGAAAAAAACTCATTTTTTGATTTCATGAGTTTTTGACTTTCCCGCTCATAATATTTGATCTTATTGATATTCGTAGAGATGTTGAGCAGATTTACATCGCCATCACGCGTGTGAAGTGGTTTTTTTATGGTCTGAAAATAATTGACAATGCCATTTTTATCTGCGATCTGCTCTTCGATCAGGAGTTCCTGACCATAGTTGATCACTTTATTTTCCATTTCCAGGTACTCCTGGTAATTGTCTTCATCTGCCGGAAATATATTTTTTTCCTGTGCTAAAAATTCCTCACGTGAGATGCCAACCAAATCAGCAACTGCTTTATTGCAATAGATCATATGGCCATTTCCATCACGAACAAAAATAAGATTAGGGTCAGTATCGAATAATTCTTCAATAAATTCTTTTTGTTGTTCCAGTTCAGTTTCAGCCTTTTTCCGTTGTGTAATGTCTACGGAAGTAGCGATGCTCACAATACTTTCATCATCGCGGAACTCGCGCCGTATCTTGGTTTCAAACCACCGATAAAGACCATTTTTATGTTTTTGCCGATAAGTATAGAAGCTGAATGGGACTTTTTCTTTTTCATCTTCATGCAACTTTTCAAGATATTTTTTAAGGTCCTCAGCATGCAAAGTTTTATACCAATCCTGCAGGGTCTTTATGTCATCAACATCATAGCCAAGAAAATCATGTGCCGATGGACTGACGTAAACCAGCTGATCATCTTCAAACATGATGTTGATATCATAAGCATTTTCCGCAAGCAATCGATAAAGCTTATATGCCTCATTGTCTTTGTCCTGCGGTTCAATAATCAGTGCATAATGATTTTGAAGGCCCGGATCTGCCTTTATTTTTACCCTGAGTGGTACTATATCTTCACCATCGTGCAATTTGTGCACATAGAATTCTAATTCTTCATTTTTGCGGGCCGAAACCAGTTTTATTATTTTTCTGAATTCTTTGCGGGACTCAGCATCGATCAGTTCCGAAAATTTCCTCCCAATCAATGCCGCATCAACTGTTTCAAAAAGTATATACCCAGCTTGATTTGCGAACACGACCTTACCTGAATGATCGATAGAGAGAATTGCTTCTCTGGTGGAATCTAGAAGAGCTGTCAATAATGCAAGATTCATACCCGCAAAAAAATCACCTGATTGGAAAGCTAGAAAAAGTCGTCAAAATATAAGACATTAATATTTCTTTTTTCCAGTTATTTTTTGAATTTTTCTAAATAAGTAGAAAATACAATATTTATTGTTGAACATGTCATATTTTCATTTTCTACCAGCAATGGTTCAAATACAGTCAGATTTCTGGAAGGCAAGTTTTAAATTGAAGGGATCTGCTCTTATATACCAACCTAAATTCTAAAGTAACCGTTGCTCACCTGGACGCCATATCCGTTTGTTCGAATCACTTTATGCTATTGCTTTGGCATCCTTTTATTCAACACGTCATTTATAACCATTCCATTTGCAAATTATATTTTTTTCATTGCAATTCCCATATATCTGATCCTTATAATTATATGGAAAAAATGGCAATTTATCCAATATAACTTCTTTTTTGGATTCGGTATTTTTTTATTGTTATCGCTGGCTGGATATCTAACGGCTCAAAAAAATGATCTTTCAAGTGAAGCCAATGCATTGGAGACTATTGCAAATAAGGCTGAATTTTTAGCCATGAAAGTGAATTCTGTGGAGGATCAACATAATCGATATTCAAAATATCAAGCAATATTAAAATATGTATTTTATGATGGCACATGGCATCAGGTAAATATTGGATGCCTGTTAAATGTAAAAAATGAAAAGGTCTCCTTTAAAAATGGCCAATTTCTTTTAACCCAAAGCCGACTTTCTTCCGTACAACAGTCGGATTATCCCGAGCTCTTCGATTATAAAAAATATCTTGAAAGAAAGAATATTTTTTTCAATGTATATGTCGACGCTTCGAATGTTCGGATCCTCAATAATGGGGAAAATTCCGTAATGAAATATCTCTGGGATTTAAGGGATTTTCTCAAAAAGGTGTTGAACAAATTCGTACCAAATAATGAGGCAAAGGCCATGTTGAAAGGCTTGCTTTTGGGAGATAAGACCGATATTGCTCCTGAATTAATTCAACAATATAATGCTGTGGGTGCTGCTCATGTACTGGCTATTTCAGGATTACACGTCGGTATCCTGTTTCTCTTATTTTCCAGACTGTTCGGATTTCTAAAAAAACGAAAGTGGTCCAGGTACTTTTACTATGCGCTCCTAATGTTGGTGATCTGGACTTATGCGGGAATTACCGGTTTTTCAGCTTCAGTAAGCAGGGCTTCGATTATGTTTTCCTGTATTCTTATAGCAGAATGGATTAATCGCAAAAATAATATTTACAATACCCTGGCCATTGCCGCATTTATTTTATTGCTGATAAATCCAAACAACTTGTATGATGTGGGCTTCCAGTTGTCTTTCACAGCAGTTGCTGGCATCGTTTACCTTTACCCCAAATTTTACCATTTGATTTATTTTCCGGGCCTGATTCCGGATTATTGCTGGAAATTGACATGCGTTAGCCTAAGCGCCCAAGTGGCCACGTTGCCACTGGTGATTTATTACTTTCACCAAATACCACTACTCGGAGTGCTTTCCAATTTTATCGTTATTAATGGAGTCTGGATCATACTAGTCTTGGGTTTCTCCTTATTTTTCCTTTCATTCTGGGCCACACTTGCCACGCTGCTTGGCGAGCTACTGTCAGTTATTATCGTTGGAATGAATGCATCAATTGGTTTTATCGACCGAATACCGATAGGACCTATCACTCATGTCTATTGGAAACTTCCCTGGGTTTTTCTAATAATCACTGCGGTATTAATGTTGATTATGTTTTTTGAATTTCGGAAAATTTGGTTGCTCAGATTGGCTGCAATATCAATTGTGATGTGCTCCATTTTAATGGGCATATATTATTGGAACCATAATCATCAGCAACTATTGATTTTTTACCGTTTGAATGACGACATTGCTATTGAAAAAGTAATTGGCCAAAATGTCGTTGCTGCCTGTAATATACCTGCTACTGACTCAAAGATTTATGGATACACCATAGATCCAATGCATCTCATTTATCACATTGATCATATCGATAAAATGAGGCACAAACAAGAAGGAAACAATAATCAGTTCTTAATTTTCAAAGGTCAAAGCGTATTGGTATTGAATGAACCTTTATACCTGAAGAATTTAGAAAATAATTTTGAGATAGATTATCTGGTTATTCCTCGTAACGCCAGCCTGATTGCAAAACACTTGCCTCAAAACCTGATTTATCGTCACCTGGTGATCAATTCCTCCAAAGACGTGGAAATTCATTCTAAGGATTACCGTTTCTATAATCTCAAACAGTCCGGAAATTTACTGGTTCAAGAATGAGTATCTTGAAGCCTTTTTTGGATCTTTCAACTTTACTTGCACCTATGCGCAACTTTTTAAGGTTTAAAATAGTTACCTTTGAGGTCCAAAATCGAATTTGAACTAATAATTTAACAACATACATTCTTTTGTTTAACTTTTATAATAATTAATTAAACAATTTAAATTACATCAGGTTTGTATTCCGATATGAAAGTAGCCGTTTTCCGAAAGGAACATTTTAATGCAGCACATCGTTTACATAATTCTGCATGGTCTGATGAAAAGAACCGTGAGGTCTTTGGAAAATGTAACAATCCCAACTATCATGGTCACAATTATGAATTGATTGTTAAGGTAGCTGGAGATCCTGATCCGGAAACCGGCTTTGTAATGGATCTTAAAGTATTGAGTGATCTGATTAAAAAAAATATAATTGACAGGTTTGATCATAAAAATTTGAACCTCGACACGGCGGAATTCAAAGATCTCAACCCTACAGCTGAAAATATTGTGACGGTTATCTGGAAAATTTTGAGAAAAAACGTTGAAGCCAAATACGATTTAAAAGTAACCCTTTATGAAACAGAAAGAAATTTCGTTGAGTACCCGGCCTCTTAATGGCATGTCGGTAGATGAAATTGGAGACGAACATCTCAGCACTTCCTACAACACACCAATTCGGGAAGATGCTTTTGATCTGGATGATGAACTGAAAATTGAACTGATCAAGAAACATTTCAAGGAAATTATGCAGATACTGGGCCTTGATATGTCCGACGACAGCCTAATCGGCACCCCTGATCGTGTGGCGAAAATGTATGTTAAGGAGGTATTCAGTGGTTTGGATCCTAAAAATAAGCCGGATATCAAATTGTTTGATAATAAATACCAGTATAATCAAATGCTGGTTGAGAAGAATATTACGGTTTTCTCGAATTGTGAGCATCATTTTGTGCCTATTATCGGAAGAGCGCACGTAGCATATATTTCGAATGGTAAAGTTGTGGGTTTGTCCAAAATCAATCGGATCGTTCAATATTTTGCAAAGAGGCCGCAGGTCCAGGAACGTTTGACCGTGCAAATCGGTAATGAGTTGAAAGAAATTCTGCAAACAGAAGATGTGGCGGTGATCATCGATGCCGAACATTTATGTGTTCAATCCAGGGGAATCCAGGACACCAGCAGCAGTACGGTGACTTCGTTTTACAGTGGTCGCTTCCTCAACGAAGAAACGAAGAATGAATTTCTCCAATATGTCTATAATAAGGCATAAGAATTAAGTATTCATAATTATATGGCAGAAAAGGGCTTCTTATAAGCCCTTTTTCATTATTCTCTACACGTCATGGCAGGAAATATAAATTTCGGTCTATTTGGAGACCTGCAATATTGGGATGGTGATGTATATAAAGATCGGCATTTCAGAAACTCCCTTCAAAAAATATCGGCTTGCCAACGTGTATTCAACAGCTTCTCGCTTGATTTTGTCGTAGATCTCGGAGATCTGATCGATCGGGATTGGCAGAGTTATGATACAATTCTACCTGCTTTCAAGCATTTTAATGCTCCGGTTTTTCATGTTTTAGGGAATCATGACTATGAAGTGGACGAATCGTTTAAAGCACAAGTCCCCGAAAAAATAGGACTGGAAATTCCGTATTATCGGTTTGAATATAATGGATATTTTTTCATCGTACTCGATGGAAATGAAATAAGTACGTTTGCCAATCCGGCTGATACCAAAAATTATGTTTTGGCTGAAGAATGGCTGAAAAAAATGCAATATGGCAACTTTGCCAATACCAATTTCTGGAACGGCGGTATTGGGAATGAGCAGTTAAACTGGCTGGAAAACGAATTGAATCACGCTCAGCACCTTGGAAAAAAGGTCATTATTTTTTGTCACTACCCAATCTTTCCCGATGACAGGCATAACCTGCTCAATAGTCACGCCTTGCTTCAGTTGATTCAGGCATATAGTTGCGTACAGGCATGGTTTTGCGGACACAATCATGAAGGAAATTATGCTCAAATTTCCGGCATTCATTTTGTTAATATCCTGGGGATGGTGGAGACAGAACATGAACCCGCCTTTTGCGTGGTAGAAATCTCTGAGCAAACCCTTAAAATATCAGGATTTGGACGGGAACCATCAAGAAAGTTATATTTACGTTAAAATTTGTAAGATGCTAAGAAAGCCGATTTCATCATCGATACTGGCCCTCGCCGTATTTTCACTTTTTTCAGGTTGTGCCAGTTTACAGTCATTCACAAATCTTTTCAAATGCGATTTTCGGATGACCTCGCTAACCAACACCAGATTAGCGGGTATAGATGTACAACATCTCAACAACATTTCCAGCCTCAGTCTAATGCAAATTGGTACAATCACCAGCGCTTATCTTAGAGGTGATCTTCCGCTGGAATTTAATCTCAATATTGAAGCAAAAAATCCGAACACACAACCGGCAGTTCTCAACAACTTTGACTGGATCGTATCGATCGACAATATTGAAATGGCCAAAGGTACCAATAACAACCAAATCTCCATTCCTGGCAATGAGGGCACCGCCATTATCCCCTTAAAAATATCGGTGAACCTGCTCGACGCGCTCAGTGGAAAATCAAAAGACGCATTGCTTAATTTTGGTTTGAACCTGGCTGATGCCAGCAACAAACCTTCGCGGGTGGATCTTAAGATAAAACCTACGGTTTATATCAATGAAACGTTTCCGATCAATTATCCTGGTTATATTACAGTCGGGACGGAATTTGGAGGAACCAGCGAAAATAATTGAAAATATGAAAAAATGGGCGGGTCTGCTGTTGAAAGAAATATCCTTTGTGGTTATTGCTTTCCTACTCGTGGTACTGGCGATGCAACTAATCGGTCATTTTTCAGGAATCTGGATTGGAGATATAAAAGAGCTTGTATGGCTTTCGGCGATTTTTTACGGAATCATAGGTTTTTATCGTATACAGAATTTTCTTGCCAGAAAAAGTAAAGGAGACCGGAACCACGCAAATCAGTGATATGCTGGTTTTATCTTTATTCATTGGCGAAATAAGAGTCTTTTAAATCCAGTAATTGACACTTTAATTTTTTCAATACCTGTCATATTATCAGGAGCTTATTATATTTGTTGGTTTGGTCCTCATATGTTTTCAACACTCACATCTTTTCATTTAAGTATCGATCAATGGTTCTGGGTCATTGTTTGTGCACTTTTTGTGGGTATGGCCAAAACTGGTATTTCCGGTATCGGCATGTTGATCGTGCCAATATTGGCAGGTATTTTTGGTGGAAAATCATCTGCCGGTATTTTGCTGCCCATGCTCAGTATGGGCGATTTTTTTGCTGTTTATTATTACCATCGTCATGCAGAATGGAAATATGTGTTGAAATTGCTTCCTGCCACTGTTGTTGGTGTTTTGATCGCTTTATTTGTTGGTCAGTTGGTCAACGATGATCAATTCAAAAATATGATGGCCATTATTATCCTGGCAGGGTTGATCATCATGGTTTGGCGGGAAAGTAATCAATCCGTGGAAAAGGTCCCTCATAATTGGTTTTTTTCCAGTGTGGCAGGTTTACTCGGTGGGTTTTCTACCATGATCGGTAATGCCGCAGGGCCCGTAATGGCGATTTATTTATTATCAATGAAACTGCCGAAAAACAGTTATATCGGCACAGGCGCCTGGTTTTTTCTAATCATAAATCTATTTAAGATTCCATTTCATGTTGCCGTTTGGCATACCATTGACTGGCATACATTCTATTTGGATCTGGCTATGTTTCCAGCCATCATGATCGGAGCCATTCTTGGCGTCAGGATTGTAAAAATTATACCCGAGAAGCCATACCGCATATTCATCATAGTGACCACTGCTTTCGCTGCGATCAAGTTATTTTATTGATTCAAAAAGGTTATAAAAGATAAAAGCGGGACTAATGCCCCGCCTTAAAACCTAACTACCAACCACACTAAATGTAGATCTTAACCTGTTTAACGCTATGAACAACCTACTCTAAAAATCGAGTCAAAAAGGAAAAAAGGTGCTGCACATTCTTTCAAATTCACTCAACTGCTTCATTTTCATTCCGCCTAACATCAAGTCAACTCTTGCTTGTGCAGTCACCAGATTCCCGATTTGGAAAAATCTTCGGAATTTCCTCACCCTCAATCAACATCACAACTCCGAAAATTCAAATCTGGCGACTTCCCTACTGCGCTACCAACTTCACGCGCCAACAATCACCATCAACCAATAACCCTAAAACCAGTTTAAAAAATAATTACATTTCCCAGAGGTTCATTTCTTCACCATACCACCCTCCACAATATCTTCTCAAACTTCTTTACTTCTCCTATTCTATCCTCATTCATTCTGTTACCTCAAAGACCAAAATCATGCTAAAATATTAAATTGTTGATAATCATTTGATTGTGATTTTTTAAACCGAACAACGCTTCCCACAGTTAGACATTTTTCCCATTTTGGGAAAGAAGGGCCATTTAGTTCTTTTTAGTCAGTTCATTGAAAATGGCTATTTATCCGGGTTTGTTAATGCTTATTACCAGATATTTTATCAGTTTATGGAATGGAATTTCCTTATTAAGAATTCCTTTAGGTTAACCTGTCAGAAAATTTAAGTTCTGTTAACCTCATCGCTTCTGAATTTCTTTACTGAGTAAATCGTATTTTTTTATGGATGGAATGAAACCAAGTTTCACATGATGGTGCACTGTTTATACAAATAGTAAAATGCCTTAATTCTGCACTAAATATTTTTTTTAATATTTTTTCGGGCTCATTTAAACCTTTGATGGTTGATGTCATCTAAGACTCATCGGGAAAAATTTAAAACCAAATTAAAAAAGTCATGAAAAGAGCAATTTATCTGTTATTGTCTACATTTCTATTTGCTGTAATTTTTACAAAATGTCAACAGGATACGGAAACCAGTGGTCCGGTTACTTCAGATGTTCAGGATGCCCAAAATGAAGCCGTAACCGAATCCGTATTCGAAGATCTGGATGATGTCACCTATTACGGTGATGTTTATACTACTGAAAATGGCAGAATCGCCAACGATGAAGAAAGCCCTATACATTGTGCCAACGTTTCCATAGACAGGGAGTCAAAAACGATCACTATTGATTTTGGCGATGGTTGCCAGGACCCATTTGGCAGGGTACGAAGTGGCAAGATCATTATTACTTTTACCGATCATTTATTCATGCCAGGAGCTCAGCAGACCGTGACATTTGAAAACTATAGCGTTGATAGTATACAAGTTGAAGGCATATTTACGAAGACAAATATTTCTGAAGATCTAAGGGATACCCTGAAATATGAAGTGAAGCTGGAAGGTGGCAAACTCACCTGGCCAGACGGCACTGTCGCTACGAGAAACGCGGATTGGATCAACAAACGTATTCGTGCTTTAAATCCCATTAATGATGTCCGTATCCATGATGGCAACGCCAGTGGTGTAACTCGTAGTGGTGCTAACTATACTGTTCAAATAACCAAGCCAATTGTCTGGATGCGTGGATGCTTACCACACAAAAGGGTATTTATTCCTGTCGAAGGTATCAAGGTTAAAACAATTGAAGGTGGCCCGACAATTACAATTGACTGGGGGGATGGCACATGTGATAATTTATATACTGTAACCAAAGATGGCATAACCTCTGAATTGGAGATCAAGAATATGCGGGGTGGAAAGAGGTAGTATGGTTTAATGAGGAAAAAATCGGTCCTTATGTGGCCGATTTTTTATTTTTTCATCATAAAACCAATCAATAAAAAAATGAAGTCATGCCAGTCTTTCTACGGATAGAGGATCTTGACAATCATGCAATAATTCAAACTGACTTTTCTTCGATATGGGATGCACTGCTTTCCCGGCAATATCACAAAGAGGCACCAGGGTAAAACGTCGATTGGCAATTTCAGGGTGCGGTATTTTTAAATTTTCTGTATCAATAACCTCATTGTTGTAGTACAGAATGTCAATATCGATGATTCTGGCATGCCATTTCACTTTTCGCTCACGGCCCATAGACCGCTCTATGTTGTGAATTGTTTTTAGTAGCTCAAATGGATTTAAGACAGTACTTATTCTCAATACCTGATTTAGAAAATCCGGCTGATCTTCATAACCCCAGGCAGAAGATCGATAAACGTCAGAGTGTTGAATAAGATGTCCGATTTGAGCTTCAATATACCCTGTTGCAATCGACAGGTTTTTTTTGCTGTCTCCCAAATTACTTCCTAAAAGCAGATATATTCCTTTCATCCCATAAAATATTCAAAAATAAAAATATGCTTTTATAAAATCGTCCAGTATCCTATAATTGTTGAAATATAACAGGAAGGATATGAAATTTTTAAGAAATGTTTTGGCAACTCTTGTTGGGTTGTTTGTCTTTCTATTTGTCATGATCATAATACTGGTCGCCATAGTATCTTCAGCTTCTCAGGAGAAACTGGTCGAAATCGATGACAATGCTGTACTGGATCTCAAATTGAATCGGCCGATTCTTGAACGGGAAACCAACAATCCACTTCAGGATATCGGCATTTTCCCAGGTATGCAAGATGGTGGCATTGGACTTATCCAATTGAAAGAAGCCATCCGACATGCTAAAAATGATAATAAGATCAAGGGAATTTACCTTGAAACACCATTTATGATGGCCGGTTTTGCGACACTTGATGAAATCAGAAATTCATTGGAAGATTTTAAATCCTCCGGCAAGTTCATTATCGCATCAAGTGATACATACTCCGAAGGCGCTTATTATCTGGCCTCGGTAGCAGATGAAATTGTACTAACGCCTGATTATGGGATGTTGGAATTTAACGGTATTAATGTTGACAGAATGTTCCTAAAAGGAACGCTCGACAAACTGGGAGTGGAGCCTTACATATTCCGGGTTGGAGAATATAAAGATGCGGTTGAGCCATTGATACGCAAAAATATGAGTGAAAAATCCAGGGAAGATCTAAGTCACCTGATCAATGAGATTTACGACAACATCCTTCATAAAATTGCAGACTCAAGAAAATTGAGTTATGATGAAGTGAAATTGGTTTCAGATTCAGCACTGATCAGGGACCCACAAGATGCCGTGCATTATAAATTGGTAGACACCCTGGCATACCAAAATGCTGTACTTCATAAAATCCGGCAAAAAATAGGCCTTGAAAAAGATGCCGACATCAATTTCGTTTCATATAAAAAGTATAAAAACTCATTTCGAGTCACCAATACTTCGCCGAACCGGATTGCGGTGATTATGGCTTCCGGAGAAATTACCGGTGGCAAAGGGGATGAGAATACGATTGGCGCTGAGACTTTTGTCAATGAAATCAGAAAAGTCAGAAAAGACAAAGATGTAAAAGGTATCGTTTTACGCATCAATTCTCCTGGAGGTAGTGCATTGGCATCCGACATTCTCTGGAAAGAATTGCGACTGGCCTCAGCAGAAAAACCAGTTATTGCATCCATGTCAGATATGGCAGCTTCAGGTGGTTATTACATAGCTGTAGGCTGTGACACCATCTTGGTAGCCCCAAATACCATTACAGGTTCTATTGGTATTTTTAGTATTATGTTAAATGCGCAACACTTGTTGGAAGATAAATTGGGCATCACCACAGATAACGCTGAGACCGGCAAATTTTCAGATCTCTATAACGTTACCCGACCAAAATCGGAATATGAACTTCAAATGTTTCAGCAACAAACCAACAGACTTTATGATACTTTTACATCTAAAGTCGCCGAAGCCAGGCACATGGATAAACAAAAATTATTAGAATTGGCCTCCGGCCGGGTTTGGACAGGTGAAGATGCTGTGCAAAATGGATTGGCTGATATGTATGGCAACCTCGACGATGCCATCAGACTGGTGGCAGAAAAAGCAGGTGTCCCTGATGATTACCGGGTAAGATATTATCCGGTATTGAAACCACCACTGGAACAATTGATCAGCAAACTGAGTGATGAATATGATTCTAAAATGATGCA
The DNA here is from genome assembly GCA_963711495.1 of uncultured Cytophagales bacterium. GTDB lineage: Bacteria > Bacteroidota > Bacteroidia > Cytophagales > Cyclobacteriaceae > CAVQEK01. Next base: position 999,869 of record CAVQEK010000004.1, on the reverse strand, counting down.
ATCCAAACTGGGAGAACTGTATCCTTTGGTCATGAAAATACAAACAATGGTACGTCAAAGTGGCATTCAGGCCCGTTTTCCCCTTGAAGTACAATTCGATTTTTAAACCTCTAAATACAACATTGGCAATCCCCGGCAGACCAAACTATCGGGGATTTTTTTTTAGGCCAAGATTAAATTTCAATCCCCCACGGACCCAGCGTCCCGGCATAGGCGTCATCACTTCCGTATATTGCTTATCAGTGATATTGGTGGCTTCGATAAACAGGTTAAAATGATCATTTTGTTCCCAATTCAATCGATCATCGATCAAAATATAGGGTGATTGCTCAACCCGATCGATATAACGTGTCCGGAAACTATTTCCCAATTTTCTGCCAAGATGAAAATCCACACCGGCAATTACCTGGTTGCGAATGTGCTCAAGGGCATAACGGGATTGTACATTTTCCTTGTCGTCGATGTTTTGGTCCAAATAATTATAACTGATAAATAATTGATCGACTGGAAATTTCTGCCCTAAATATTCAGAAGGATTCATATGCAATGATATCTCCACACCCTGGGTATTAATATTACCGAAATTTTCCGCATGCCAAATGCTGTCAGAAGCATTATATACCCAGTCGATCAGTTGGCTGGCATGGCGATAAAAATAATTCAGTTCAGAAGTAAAGCCGTCTTTCATGAATCGCCCGCCAATTTCATAGGTGACGGCTTCTTCCGGTTGCAAATTCACATTCCCCACCTCTACCGGGCTTTCATAATATTGATCATAAAATGTTGGCACCCGATAGGATTTTCCTGCATTGGCATAAACCCGTATTTCAGAATTTACATTGTAACCCAGGTCAATTCCGGGAAAAGCATTCCACCCAAAATCAGAATACCAATTCACATAAACACCCGGAGTAAAATCAATTTTCCGGACCAATTTGAACTGTTGTTCAGCATACAATCCAAAATTATTCCGGCTGTATCCATCGAGATTACTTTTTGACGCAACACCTCCGCGCAGCCAGTCTCCATTTATCATTTCCTGTCTGAATTCAACGCCCAAACCCGTGGTGCCAAGCTGATTTTTAATAGCGCTATTAAACTCAGCACCAAACACATTGGTGATGTGCAAATTCTGATAGACAGCTGGATTATCTCTGACTAATAAATATTTGTCCCGGTTTCTCCTCCAGTATACTCGTGGAGAAATGGTGATTTTTGCCGTTGACTGTCGATACCCGACACCCAGGATATTGGTACGGACTTCCTCATATTGCTCAGTATATGCCCGACTCGCATAAAAGCCGTTCGCACCAAATTGCCTGTCGGCCAGTCCAGCGATAACATCCAATTGTCCCTTTCCCAGATTTGTTTCTGATTGATAGAAAATATTGTGAATCTTGAAATCTGTATTATGGCGATACCCATCCGATGCATCACGTGAAATGGAAAGGTATTGATGATATGCGCCTATTGGCAGGGATAACCCCACCAAACCGCCATAGTTGCCAAAACTACCGCCATATCCGCGAAAATCGATTTTGGCTGATTCCGGAACCTGGGTAATAAAATTTACTGCACCGGTGAATGCGTTTTGTCCATATATTCGTGCCCCTGGACCTTTCAATATTTCGATATGTCGTACATTTTCCAGGCTGATGGGAACATTCAACAGATGATGCCCGGTTTGGGGATCTGTCAATTTAATGCCATTCAATAAGATCAAAGTTTGTTCAAAAGAACCCCCACGAATTCCAATATCAGCCTGCACCCCAGCGGGTCCGCGCTGCCGGATATCTACACCTGGCGTATAAGTTAGAATTTCCGGCAAACTCTGTACTGGTAATTTCTTGATTTCTGTTGCATCTACAATGGTAATATCCCTGGAAGCTTCCGAAAATGGTATTTTGATCCGGTTATCAGAGATGGTGATCTCAGGCATTACAATGGTGGTATCCGACTGAGCAAAAAGAAAGTGATTCGCCCCTACAATCACCATCACAATACAGAATATGCAACGACTTATATCCATCATGATTTTCTATAGTAATTAAGATACAGTTGATTTTATTCCAATTTCAGTGCCGACTAAACATTTCAATGCGGTTATAGACGGGATAATAACAAGTTGATATACTATGCTTTTTTGAAGAATAAAAATTGGAAAAATAAAACGTAACGGAAAAGAAATTGATTGAGGCAGGAATTTAGAACAATGAATTGATGGTAAATCATGTATATTAATTTCATTTGACTGGAATTGTATAAATAAATGAACCAATAAAAAGTTGGTCATTGGGCCAATCATAAAAACATCGTTCAGTGGGGAAATAGGGATGTCGGCTTCTTCAAATTCTTCCTCGTCTATATCACGCTGATTGAAATTAGTGATCACTCCGATCAAAACCTCGTTTTTAGTGGCAAGTCTGGTACTGATATCAATAGAAATGACACCGATGCTAACTTCTTTATTTAGGGAGATAAAAACAGCATAAGCTTTGTGACTCCACTGCTTGAAGATGAATGTGTTTTTTGGTTCAAATTTTTGAAGAGAAAACATGGCTGACAAAGCTTTCTAATTTCACTGCGCGACAAAAATAGTCGATATTGTCTATTTCACAAAATGATAAAAAAGACCCTGAAAAAGATGAAAAGGCTGAAGATAAATTAAGGGGTACAAAAAAAAGGCGTCCACGAAAGTGAACGCCTTAACTGGTTAAATCAATTTTGTTACCCACTTAGAGTTTAATTCCCAAACTAAAAATCAACTGATTATTGCGGAAATCTGTGCTGTAAGAATTACCTAAGATTGTGATACTATTACCCATTGTACTCAGATTACCTTCATATTTAAGGTCAAGAATAAGTGGGCCTAAATCAAATCCAACGCCAGCCTGATAGCCTATCGTAGCATTATTAAACTCCTCTTCAAAATCTGAAATAGGGTCTCCACTTGTGTCAACATTTTTAGATAGAAGCATACTAAAAGTAGGCCCGACATTCAGTCTGAATATTTTGCCGGCTTTCAGCCCAACCATCACTGGGATGTCCAGTTTATTCAACTTATAGTCACGCAGTTGTTCCATGACTTCATTAACATTTGATTCATCAGTGACTGTAATTTTACCGCCACTTTGTGTAAAAAGGGCTTCCGGTTGCACGTATATTCCAATACCCGGAATAGTAAAACGAGTAAACAAACCGACATGAAAGCCAAGTTCGGCACCTTCATTTTTGAAATTGTAATTAGGAATGTCTTGGATTTTCACTTGAGATGAACTCAATCCTATCCTCGGACCAATCATAAACATTTGGGCGTAGCCCATGCTGCTAAAAAACACAGTTAGAATAACTAATGAGAGTTTTTTCATGGTGAATGCATTTGATTAGAAAAATTTTTAAGACAATAGCTTGAATTTGGCATAAATCGTACCAAAAAGTTTTTAATATTATAAATATCTAATTGTCAGTACCTTAAGTACGAACACAAAAAAGTACGCCGCAAATTAATTGAATTGATAGGGAATTTTTCAACAAAAAGGCCCGACTTGTTAGTCGAGCCTTATTTTCGTGAAATATGTATTTTTTAATAGCGGTAATAATCCGGTTTGAATGGCCCTTCGACCTCTACACCGATATATTCTGCCTGTTCTGACGATAATGTATCCAGTTCCACGCCGATTTTAGCCAGGTGTAATTTGGCCACCTTTTCATCAAGATGTTTCGGCAAGGTGTAAACAGCATTTTCATATTTATCGGAATATTGCCATAATTCAATTTGAGCCAGAACCTGGTTTGTGAATGAATTGGACATTACGAAGGATGGGTGACCAGTTGCACATCCCAAATTTACCAAACGGCCTTCTGCAAGAAGAATGATATCGTTGCCATCGACATTATACAAATCAACTTGCGGCTTAATCTGATTCCTGGTTTGACCATAGTTTTTCTTCAACCAGGCCACATCAATTTCATTGTCGAAATGACCAATATTGCAAACGATCGTTTTATCTTTCATCAATTTGAAATGCTCTGCATTAATGATGTCTCTATTACCGGTAGCAGTAACTATAATATTGGCTTCAGGCACTGCATTGATCATTTTCTTAACTTCGAAACCATCCATGGCAGCCTGCAGGGCACAAATCGGATCAATCTCCGTAATAATCACCCGTACTCCAGCGCCACGAAGTGATTGTGCCGATCCCTTTCCAACATCCCCGTAACCAGCTACTACGGCCACTTTACCGGCAAGCATTACATCCGTTGCTCTTCGAATTGCATCGACCAAAGATTCGCGACATCCATATTTGTTGTCGAATTTTGACTTTGTCACAGAATCGTTAACATTAATGGCGGGAACGGCCAGTGTACCTTTTTTCATCCTTTCATAAAGTCTGTGCACACCCGTAGTAGTTTCCTCCGAAATTCCTTTAATATCCTGAAGCAGCTCGGGATGATGATCCAGTACCAAATTCGTCAAATCTCCGCCATCATCAAGGATCATATTCAATGGCTTTCCATGCTCAAAAGCATATAAAGATTGATTGATACACCATTCATATTCTTCTTCCGTTTCACCTTTCCAGGCAAAAACGGGAATCCCCGCTTTGGCAATGGCCGCTGCCGCATGATCTTGAGTAGAAAAAATATTGCATGAAGACCAGGCCACATCAGCACCGAGTGCTTTCAGGGTTTCTATCAACACTGCCGTTTGAATGGTCATATGCAAACAACCAACAATACGCGCTCCCCGGAGGGGTTTCGATGCACCAAATTCTTCACGAATGGACATGAGACCCGGCATTTCTGCCTCGGCCAATTCTATTTCTTTTCTGCCCCATTCAGCCAGGGAAATATCTTTAACTTTAAACTTCAATTGTGAGTCTACCATTATTTACGAATTGATTAATTTATAAAATGAGCACAAATCTACTGCAAAAGCTTATTACTTCAAAAAACAAGTTCTTTCACCAGGTTTTTTGCTTAACGGATAAATTGAATTTCCTTGAAATTGTATAATGAAATGCCATCTTCCGTCTCCACTTTCAACTTGCCGGAATCATTGACTCCAAGTATTCGACCGTTAAAATATTGTTGATCTGATCGGAACACATGGATTTCATCTTTCCAATACAAACGTTCAAGATAATTGTTTTTCAATTCATCGTATTTTTGTCTTTTAAGTTGAAAATACCGGCGTTCCAGATATTGCAACAATAATTCAAGCATTTCTTTAAGGTCAAATTCCTGGTTGCATAATTGGAATAGTGATGTGGCGGTTAGAATTGAAAACTGTTTTTGATTAATATTAATGCCAATACCCAGAACACTCCATTCCAAGATGTTTTGTTTGATATAATTTTCGATTAGTATTCCGGCTATTTTCTGATTAAGAAATACAATATCATTGGGCCATTTTATCTTTAAACCTTCGCGGAGATATTCTGTTAATAAGTCGTGGATAGCCAGCGAAGTAATAAGCGTGAGGAAGAAATTTTCAGAAGGATCGATGAAATCAACTTTCAACAATACTGAAAATGTAAGGTTTTTCTTTGCTTCAGACTCCCATCGATTTCCGCGCTGACCCTTACCGGCAGTTTGTCTATCAGTAAAAATGACGGTACCGTCCACAGGTTTTTTATTGGCAATCAGGACGGAAGCCATGTCATTGGTAGAGTGACAAGTTGGCAGGTAGTATGCCTTTTTGCCTATAAATAAAGTTTTGTTGAAAATTTTATGCAAGTATTTGTGTAGCTTTACAATTTAATCTCAAAAGTAACGAATGGTCCATAAAAAAGATTCAATCTCAGCAGAAGAATTAAACAAATCTATTATCAAGGGAATACAGGAAAAAAAAGGCTCAGATATCGTTGTATTAAACTTAACAGATATAGGAAACGCCATCGCTGATTATTTCGTTTTATGCACAGGAAACTCGGACACTCAAATAGATGCCATCACAGAATCCATAGAAAAAGAAGTATACCTCTCTACTCATGAGGACCCCTGGCACAAAGAAGGATTTCAAAATAAGGAATGGATTTTGATAGACTATGTAAATGTGGTTGTTCATATCTTCCGTAAAGATGTACGTGATTTCTTTGCTTTGGAAGAATTGTGGGGAGATGCAGTTGCCATCACCATCAATGACTAGCAACTAACATTAAACATTAAAAATGGTTTTAAGTAAATCTCAATATATAGATATAAGGTGCTGAACTAATGGCGAATAATCTGAACAAAAAGAAAAATTTTATCCCTAAACCGCCTCAAAGACCCAATTATCAGGTCTGGATAATATTATCGTTGATCGTATTGGTATCGTCGATATTTTACTTCAATCAAAATACTGGTTTGCAGGATATCACTGAACGAAAGTTCGAATCCATGCTAAAAAAAGGATATGTGAAGCAGGTAGTGATTATCAAGAATCAGGATTATGTGGAAGTGACCTTAAACCAAGAAGGGTTGAAAAGTGGAGAATTCAATATCCCGGATCGTCCATCATTTTCCTTTAATGAGGGTCCTCAGTTTAGGATAAAGGTTGTTTCTGCTGAAAATTTCATTGATGAGTACAAACAAATGGAAGCGCAGCTTCCGGAAGATAAACGCGTCGGCTATCAGGTTGAAACGCGTTCCGATTTTACCAGTTTTATTCTGAACTGGGGTTTTCTTATACTTTTATTGTTTTTCTTCTGGTTCATCATGCGGCGAATGACGGGCACTGGTGGCCCCGGAGGTCAGATTTTCAACATCGGCAAGTCACGTGCTGCTTTGTTTGATGCTGAAAGCAAGGTGAAGATCACGTTCGCTGATGTTGCGGGACTGGACGAGGCTAAAGAAGAAGTCATGGAAATTGTGCAATTTCTAAAAGATCCCAGTAGGTTCACCAAACTCGGAGGGAAAATTCCCAAAGGCGCGTTGCTGGTAGGTCCTCCGGGAACCGGCAAAACTTTATTGGCGAAAGCTGTGGCTGGTGAAGCTGCCGTTCCATTTTTCTCCTTGTCAGGATCTGATTTTGTGGAAATGTTTGTTGGTGTTGGTGCAGCCCGTGTTAGGGATTTGTTTAAGCAAGCCAAAGAAAAAGCCCCATGTATCGTATTTATAGATGAAATCGATGCCATCGGCCGATCGCGTGGACGCGGATCTATGCCTGGAGCCAATGACGAGCGTGAGAATACGCTAAATTCATTATTGGTGGAGATGGATGGTTTCGCAACAGATTCTGGAGTGATCATCCTGGGGGCCAGCAACCGACCTGATGTTTTAGATTCAGCTTTACTACGGCCAGGCCGATTTGACCGACAGATCAGTATCGATAAACCTGATATCATCGGCCGGGAAGCCATCTTTAAAGTACATATCAAACCATTAAAGCTTTCCAAAGATGTTGAGCCTAAGAGACTGGCTGCGCAAACTCCTGGTTTTGCAGGTGCTGAAATTGCCAATGTATGCAATGAAGCTGCATTGATTGCTGCCCGAAAGAACAAATCATCCGTGGATGAAGATGACTTCCACGATGCCATCGACCGCGTCATTGGCGGTTTGGAGAAAAAGAATAAATTGATATCACCTGATGAGAAAAAGATCGTTGCTTTCCACGAGGCTGGTCATGCCGTAGCTGGCTGGTATCTGGAACATGCTGATCCATTGGTAAAAGTAAGTATTGTGCCAAGAGGTGTAGCTGCCCTGGGTTATGCTCAGTATTTACCCAAAGAACAGTTTCTGTATCAAACAGAGCAGTTGATGGACGAAATGTGTATGACCCTGGGAGGCAGGGCTTCGGAAGAATTAATCTTTGGAAAAATCTCAACAGGGGCCTTAAGCGATCTTGAAAGAATCACAAAAATGGCCTACAGCATCGTAACGGTGTATGGCATGAATGATAAGATTGGTAATATTTCATATTATGACTCCAAGCAATCAGATTACAACTTTACGAAACCCTATTCGGAAGAAACCGCCAGAACCATCGATGAAGAGGTGAGAAAAATTGTTGATAAAGCATATCAAAGAGCCAAAGAACTGCTTACCAAAAAGAAAAAAGAACTGGAAATTGTGGCCAAAGAACTTCTGGAAAAAGAGATTATTTTCCAGAATGATCTTGAACGGTTGATTGGTAAACGGCCTTTTGAAAGGCTGACTAATTATCAGGCATTTACCAACCGCAAAGATACAAGTGAAAAGACAAAGAAGGCCAAAGTTGCTGATCAGGACAAGAAAGAAGATACAGATAAATCTAAAACAAAGTCCAGCACGAAAACGGCAAAGAAAACGTCTGACACTACCGAGCATTCTGACAAGAAAATATCGGCGGAAAATAACAAAAAACCAATGCCAGGGGCAGAAGAAAAGTCTAAAGACAATGGTGCGGGTGGTGGTAAAAGTAAAAAACGGGTAACCGAAGAAAAATAATATTTTCAACTTAGCTTAGGCAGCCATCAAGGCTGCCTTATTTTTTAGGTCGTATTTCAAGATGAAAGAAACACTGAATATTCAATTATCCCCAGGGAAAAAAGTATTTTTTGCTTCCGATTTTCATCTTGGTCTAGCTCTTCATTCCAAATCCCAGGAAGACCAACGTGAACAAAAGATTCTTCAATGGCTGGATAGCATCTTTGACGAAGTTGAAGTCCTTTTTCTTATTGGCGACTTATTTGATTTCTGGTTTGAATATAAACATACCATCCCTAAAGGATTTATCCGTTTTCAAGCAAAAATTGCACAATTTGTAGACCAGGGCAAACGTGTGATTTTCTTTACAGGTAACCATGATCTCTGGATGTTCGACTATTTCAGTGAAGAATTGGGTGTTCAAATTTATCGTGATCCTTTAACTTGTATTATTAATTATAAAAAATTCCTGATCAGCCATGGTGATGGTCTTGGTCCTGGTGATCACTTTTATAAAATACTTAAAAGAATATTCACCAGTAAATTGGCCCAGTTTTTTTTCAAATGGATACATCCCGACATCGGAATTGCACTTGCGCGAAAGTGGTCCAAAAATAGTCGTCTGGCCAATGCTCAGGAAGCTGATCAATTTTTGGGAGAAAAAGAATATTTAATTCAGTATTGTAAGGATATGGCCCAAAAATATCATTATGATTACTATATTTTTGGGCATCGCCATCTGCCTCTAAAAATTGAAATTGACAAAGACAGTGTATATTACAATTTGGGAGAATGGGTCAATCAATTCACTTATGGAATGTTCGACGGAAAGGACCTTCAACTATTAACGTATAAGGGATAACACATGGGCAAACAATTGCTTTTTGTGCTGATACTCATTAACAGCATAGCTGACGGTCAGCAACTCCGGAAAATTGCAGAATCACCGATACCAGAACCATACTCCGTTTCCATAGACCAGGAAGGTCAAATTTATGTGGCTGATAATACCGGGAACCTCTACAAATATGATTCAAACGGACAGCAGATTGCCATATATTCACCACAAATTACGACCAAAATCTACCTGCTCGAGGCATGGTCAGGATTAAGAATTTTTTGCTTCCTCAGGGATATTCAGGAATATATTTTTCTAAACAGGTTTTTAACCGCTACCGGCAACTATGGAATTGATCCGGATAAAATCGGATTTGCCGAAATTGCCACCCCCTCTTTTGACAATAATTTGTGGATCATAGATCAGTCTGATTTTAGTCTGAAAAAATATGATATTACACACGATGATATTCAATTAAATACTCCGCTAGACCTTTTGCTCAACAGAAAGACATATCAGTTGAAATTCATGAAAGAATATCAGAATAAACTTTATATAAGCGACAGATCTACCGGGATATTTGTTTTTGATAATCTGGGCAATTATCAAAAAAAGATCGATTTGTCAGGTGTGGAATATTTTAATTTCATCCGTGATGAGATCTATTTTCTTCAGAACAACCAAATGCAACTCATCGATCTATACAACAACACGCAAAAAACAGTCGAATTGCCGGTCAATGAAAAAATAAAATTTGTACTCGTGGGGCAAAATGGTATGTACTATTTTTTTACGGCAAAGAAATTGCTCATATACCAATAAAAAATCCCGCCCATGGCGGGATTAATTGGTCAAAAACTCAAAACAAACTTGGATCAATGATAAAATCCACAAAAACAACCCTTAAATATAAAGATTTATTAAAGAAATTCCACAACATTTAAAACATTATTCTAAAAAATTTAATGATCGCATAATTAATGTTGGTGACCATTCCAAAATATTCCCGAAATTATCTTTAAATTGTGTCCGATTTTGATACAAAAGATTGACCAATGTGCACGGTTTTATTCAGCATGCCGAATGTGCGGTCTTTGGATTATCGTAAATAGCGATTTTTATTTTGGCACTAAATTAGTTTTTAGTTGAACCTACAATTAATTTTTAAATATGGTGGACAAGGAAATTGGTAAAATCCTGATCGTTGATGATGATGAAGATGTTTTGCTCGCCGCCAAAATGCTGCTGAAAAAACATGCACACCAGGTGCTTATTGAAAAAAATCCGAATAAAATCCCCTTCTTGCTCAACAATGATACCTATGATGTCATTCTCCTGGATATGAATTTCAGTAAAGATATTACAAGTGGTAAGGAAGGTTTCTATTGGTTAAACCAAATCATTGAACGAGATCCTTCAGCAGTGGTCATTCTCATCACCGCTTTCGGCGATGTTGAGATGGCTGTAAAAGCCCTCAAAGAAGGGGCAACAGATTTTGTGTTAAAACCGTGGCAGAATGAAAAATTGCTGGCTACAATCTCGGCAGCCATAAAACTCAAACAATCCTATATTGAAGTCGACAAACTAAAACAAACACGGAAACAATTACAGGAAGACAGCAATCAACCATTTAAAGACATCATTGGTGAAAGCGAACCCATTCAGAGAGTGTTTGATGTTGTCGACAAAGTAGCTCAAACCGATGCCAATGTGTTGATTCTCGGTGAAAATGGTACTGGTAAAGAACTTATTGCCAGAGCGCTGCACCAAAAATCACTGCGAAAAGATAATGTTTTTATTGCTGTGGATATGGGCGCCATAACCGAGACATTGTTTGAAAGTGAATTGTTTGGCCATAAAAAAGGGGCATTTACCGATGCCAAAGACGACCGTGCCGGTAGATTTGAAATTGCCAATGGCGGCTCACTTTTCCTGGATGAAATTGGAAACCTGAGTCTGACATTACAGTCAAAATTGTTGACCGCCCTGCAAAAACGTGAAATTACCAGGATCGGCTCAAACAAGTTAATACCCATCGATATTCGTTTGATCTGTGCCACCAATATGCCGATTTACGACATGGTGAAAGATAATGCCTTCAGGCAGGATTTACTCTATCGGATCAATACGGTGGAGATTTTTATTCCTCCGCTTCGTGAACGACAAGATGATATACCATTGCTGGCTGAGCATTTTCTGGATACTTATTGTAAAAAATACCGGAAAGACCAGAAAAGCTTTGGCCTGAATACCCTCAAACGGTTACAAAAATATCCCTGGCCCGGAAATGTGAGAGAATTACAACATGCCATCGAACGGGCGGTGATCATGAGCGACAATATGACATTGTCATCAGAAGATTTCTTTTTCCTGTCCAATAATCCGCAGTCCAACGATGTTCAAATCGAAAATTACAATCTTGATGATGTTGAAAAATCAGTAATTCAAAAAGCCATCAACAAACATAGTGGCAATATTTCCAAGGCAGCGAAAGAATTGGGTCTAACCAGGGCCTCACTGTACCGGAGGTTGGAAAAACATGGGCTCTAACACCATTCGATTTCATATTATTATTCGGGTGTTGGCCATTGCGCTCACCATTTTTTTACTTTTTCATCTGGGTTATAATAAAGCATTTGCCCTCACCATTATCCTTGTATTTACGCTGGCGGTCGTGCAGGTGATCTCGTTGATAAAATTCATGGAGCGAACCAATGAAGATATTAATAATTTTTTTGAAGCCATTCAAAACAACGACCTCCTCTCCCCTCTAGAGCAATCGGAAAGCAATGGGGTATATAGTAAGTACCTCCAGGGAAAGTTCGCTATGGTCATCAATAAGCTGCGGAAATCGAGATTGGCCAGAGATGAGCGTCTCCAATACCTCACTACCATTGTGCAACATGTGGGCATCGGACTGATTACTTTTAATGAGAAAGGCAAAACCCAAATCATGAATATCGCTGCCAAACGATTGCTAAAAGTAGAGCAGATTAAAAACATCAATGAGTTGAGTGCAATCAGTGAGAACCTGGTGACCAGCTTCTGGCGACTCAAAACCGGTGGAAGAGAATTGCTGACGGTAGAAATTGGCGGCGATGAACGTAACCTGTCCATTTATGCCATTGAACTCACCCTTGACAATGAAAATTTCAAACTAATTTCATTGCAAAATATCCGTACGGAATTGGAAGAAAAGGAAATGGAAGCCTGGCAGAAATTAGTACGCGTGCTCACCCATGAAATTATGAATTCTGTAACCCCCATTTCTTCATTGGCAACAACCGTAGAAGGCGAGCTTGTCAGCCACTTGGACAATAATATCGGGGAGTGTACCATGAATAAAGACGATCTTGAAGATATCCACCTGGCTGTGCAAACCATTCAAAGAAGAAGTGAAGGACTGATTCGATTTGTGAATGACTTCCGCAGTCTTACACATACCCCGGAACCAAAATTTCAAATGGTCAGTGTGAATGAAATGTTTGATCAACTGAAGATATTGTTAAAACACGAGTTTGAGGAAAACAAAATTCACTTTACAATATTTGTTGAACCAACCAACCTCACCATTAGTATAGATCCTGAATTGATACAGCAGGTACTCATCAATCTCATCAAGAATGCAGTTCAGGCGTTGAATGAACAGGAAGACCGTCAAATTGAATTACGTGCTTTTCAGGATGAAAAAAACAATACATTATTTATATTAAAAGACAATGGCCCGGGGATTGATGAGGAAGCGCAAACCAAGATCTTCATTCCTTTCTTTACCACCAAAAAGACCGGATCAGGAATTGGTCTCAGTCTCTCCCGGCAAATCATGCGTCAGCACAATGGCTCGATTTCGGTGCGGTCAAAAACAAACCTGGGCACTGAATTTATTCTAAGATTCTGAGTGCATCCAAAGTTATTTATTATTTCCATTTTATAACTTTTAAAGTTTCCTTAGTTTAGTGAACCTTTTAAATTAACCCGAAAATATATTTTTTATGGCTAATGATGTGAGCAAAAAAATCACCGAGATTTTGATAGATAAAATGGGCCTGGTGGAAACTGAAATTACCCCTGACGCCAACTTTATTAAAGACCTGGGTATAGACTCCCTGGATTATGCAGAGTTGGTTATGGAGTTTGAGCAAGCATTCGACATTCGCATCCCGGATAATGATGCCGAAGAATTGAAAACGATCGGACAGGCAGTTAATTATATTGAGCGAAAGATTGCTGAAAAGAATTAAATATCAGAATACCGTATACAGGACCGCACAATTTTTACCAGCACTGGTTGCTTGATGCCACACATCAAAAAACGGTTTATATTTTTAGTACAAGGCGAAGGACGAGGGCATATGACCCAAGCTATAGTTTTGTTCAACATTCTCACTACCCAGGGACACATCGTTGAACACGTTTTTATTGGTAAAAGTGCCAGAAGGGAAATTCCCAAGTATTTTTATGACAAGATAAATTGTCCCGTAGAGCCATTGATCTCCCCGAATTTTGTGCTGGATAAAAACAATAAATCTTTGCGGTTAGGTAAAACCATCTTGTACAATTTGACCAAACTTAAAACGTATTGGAATAGCCTGAAGAAAATCAATAACCAAGTCAAATTGTCGAAGCCCGATGCATTGATTAATTTTTATGATTTTTTGGGAGGATTTTATTTTTTGTTTTACTCCCCTGAAATCAAGCATTTATGTATTGGTCACCAGTTCCTTGCCGACCATCCCGATTTCCCTTTTATCAAGGAACGGAAGACTGAAAAATGGCTTTATCTTAATAATAATAAAATAACATCCATAAATTCTTATCGCAAGATTGCCCTGTCATTTTTGCCATATTCACCTTTGAAATACAAAAAAATCTATGTCTGTCCGCCATTGATCCGGGATGAAATTTTAAAACTGAAAGGTAGATCAGAACAATTCATTCTTGGGTATGTGGTGAATGATGGCTATGCTGAAGAGATCATCGAATGGCACAAAAAGAACCCCGAAATCAAGATCCATTGTTTTTGGGATCGTCAAGGAATGCCCACGGAATACATCCCCCAAGAAAACCTCACATTTCATCTTATCGATAACAATAAATTTATTGATTTTATGCGCAGATGCCAGGGATATATCTCCACTGCTGGTTTTGAGTCTATCTGTGAAGCAATGTATTTAAAAAAACCGGTGATGATGATACCGGTTACAAGTCAATATGAACAGGCCTGCAATGCCATCGATGCTGAAAAAGCCGGAGCTGGAATAACCGGCGCAAATTTTGATATTGGTCAACTCCTGGAATATTTGCCGAAACACCAAGGAGAAAACACTACATATTTCGAATGGATCAAGCGACGTGATGCGTTAATTCTAGAAGCATTCACCAATTTTTAACAGGACGGACATACATTAAATTTATTCTGCTAAATTTGCCTCAATGGCTATGAGGCAATGAAATGGCAATAATCAGCAGGAAAAAAAAGATCTATAAAATTAATCCTCCCCTCAGAGAATACCTGGTTACCCAGGGCCGTGAAACTGAATTGCCTATTTCCTATAAAGAACTGCAACGCTTTAACAGTTCCATTCCATTGATTGACAAAACAGGTAAAGACACCCTTTGGGAAACAGTCTTTTATCATCAAAATGAAATGGCCCACGTGCATGAGGCCTTAATAAAAATTTATGCATTGTTTAAATCATCAGGCGATGTTTCCGTGATTGAACATCTATATATCGACCGCATTGACCTTTGCACTTATGGCAACACAAAGCCGTTCAGGGTTCGAATTGTCAATCGCATCAATGATCTTTTCGATTATTTTTATATCAAAATTGCCGATGCTTCACGCGTATACGGGCTGGAATTGGAACACTTGATTTCACCCAGCAAAATTAATTTCTGGGTGAGTGGGGAAACATTGGTCGAAGAACATATTCAGGGTATTCCGGGGGATGATTTTATCAAACACCACCTCAAAGATCAAAGTTTTCATGCCATGCGACTGGCAAAGGAATTCGTAAAGTTCAATGAGCGATGTCTGGTTCGGTTGCTTGGCGATATGCATTCGAGCAACTTTGTGATTGAAATAATCCCGGATTTCGATGAAATCTATTACCGCATCAGGGCAATAGATTTCGACCAACAATCTTATGAGGGCAAGCGTGCCATTTACATGCCACAGTACTTTAAACAGAACAATCCAATCATCCATTTGGGAATTAGCCGTATGGATCCTACCCTGGAGATCCAGTACCAGAAAGAAGAACGTTCGCTGATAGCAACCAGACTTCGCTCCAATGTTTTTGGTCCTTCAATACGCCATTTGGTGAAAGCCATGATGAACGACGATATAGCACCAGAGGAAAATGTGATCTCGCTGCGTGAAGATCTGGCCAAATTGTACAACGACAATGAATTTCTTTTCTGCAAAAACATGGGGGAAATTTTATACACCAGTTTGAAATTTGTTTTCAAATATCCAATAAGACATAAATATTCTTTTGTTAAAATAAAATAAATCATGTTTACAGGAATTGTAGAAGCTACAGGAAAGGTGAAGGATATAATTAAAGAAGGCACCAATAAAACTTTCGTCATCGAAGCAGGCATGGCCACCGAACTGGTTCCCAACCAAAGCGTTTCCCATAATGGAGTATGCCTCACCGTCACCGATGTTGAACGCAACACCTATCGGGTAACTGCCGTGCAGGAGACTTTGAACAAATCGAATCTGGGCGACTTGCAAGTCAACGATATTGTGAATCTGGAAAGAAGCATGTCGACGGGTTATCGCTTTGACGGACACATTGTGCAGGGACATGTTGACCAGACCGGATTGTGTAAAAATGTACAGGAAGTTGACGGAAGTTGGCTGTTTGACTTTGAGTATGACTACGAAGCCACAGGAAATTTTTTGGTCGAAAAAGGCTCAATTTGTATTGATGGGGTTAGCTTAACAGCTTTTAACTGTAAAAAAGGAAGTTTTACGGTCACAATCATCCCACATACCTATAATATTACTAACTTTAAGATAATAAAAAAAAGCACCAGGGTTAACCTGGAGTTTGATATTTTAGGTAAATACATTCAAAGGCTCTTTGAATTAAATTATCAGGAATTGATCAAAGACCGATTAAAAGATTCATAATTTTCCCGTTTGTTTATTCCTCTTTTCATGACTTTCCCTTCCTAGTGGGGGAAAGTCTCTTTTTTTGCAATTTATTTGCATCACATCCCACTGTTTATCAGCGATTTACCTCAAACATGATTTAGATCACTTTTTATCTTATTGGCACTCAGTATATTTGATTGAGATTGGATTTCTCGATTCATAAAGTGAAAACTTTTGGTCTTTTTTAATTGATAACCTAACATGTTATGAAAGAAAAAAAATTTATCACCATAGATGGCAATGAGGCGGCTGCTTATGTTGCTTATCGTGTAAATGAAGTTTGCGCCATCTATCCGATAACACCTTCATCAAATATGGGTGAGTGGGCTGACGAATGGTCAGCCAAGGGGATTAAAAATATTTGGGGAAATATCCCGGTTGTGTGTGAAATGCAAAGTGAAGGAGGTGCCGCGGGTGCTGTGCATGGTTCACTTCAGGCGGGAGCACTCACCACTACTTTTACTGCCTCACAGGGCCTTCTGCTTAAAATCCCGAATATGTATAAAATTGCCGGCGAGTTATCCTCTACGGTATTTAACATATCGGCCAGAACATTAGCCACCCATGCATTATCAATTTTTGGTGATCACTCCGATGTGATGGCTGCCAGGGCCACTGGATTTGCTCTGCTGGCTTCAGGTTCGGTACAGGAAGTAATGGACTTTGGTCTTATCGCCCAGGCATCAACCCTGGAATCCCGGATTCCATTCCTGCATTTTTTCGATGGTTTCAGAACTTCTCATGAAGTCGCCAAAATTGAACTGGTCTCCGATGATACCATGCGCCAAATGATTGACGATGACCTGGTAAGAGCACATCGTCGCAGGGCGTTGTCTCCAGATAATCCATTTATCCGGGGGACTGCTCAGAATCCGGATGTATTTTTCCAAAACCGGGAAACCATGAACCATTTCTATGAGAAGTGTCCTGGCATCGTGCAAAAGAATATGGACAAGTTTGCCCAGCTTACCGGCAGACAGTATAAAGTGATGGAATATTATGGTGCACCGGATGCTGAAAAAGTGATAATACTGATGGCCTCTTCTACCCAGACTGTTCATCAAACAGTTGACTTTCTTAATAATCAGGGAGAAAAACTGGGGGTAATCAAAGTACGACTTTATCGGCCATTCGATGTAAAACGCTTTGTTGAAGCATTACCGGCAACTACACAAAAAATTGCTGTACTTGACCGCACCAAAGAACCCGGGGCCTCCGGTGAACCGATGTATCTCGATGTTGTCAATGCGCTAAGTGAAAGCTTTGGTGAAAATTATTGTAACCTCAAAACCATGCCCAAGGTGGTTGGCGGTCGTTATGGATTGTCTTCCAAAGAATTTACGCCAGCCATGGTTAAAGCGGTGTATGACAACCTCGCACAGAATAAACCAAAAAACCATTTCACGATAGGTATTAATGATGACGTATCCCATACCAGTCTTGACTATGACCATAGCTTCGATATTGAGTCGGACAAAGTGGTTCGGGCCATGTTTTATGGACTTGGTTCCGATGGCACAGTAGGCGCCAATAAAAATTCCATTAAGATCATTGGTGAGAATACAGATAATTATGCACAAGGTTATTTTGTTTATGATTCAAAAAAATCCGGTTCCATCACCACATCGCACTTGAGATTTGGTCCAGAACCAATACAATCACCTTATCTGATCAGTAAGGCCAACCTCATCGCCTGTCATCAATCTGTTTTTCTCGATAAGAACGATATGTTGAAAGACCTGGTTAAAAAGGGCATTTTCTTGTTGAATACACCATTTGGACCTGATGAGATTTGGAACAAGTTGCCAAAGGAACTTCAGCAACAACTGATTGAAAAAGAAGCCAGACTATTTGTGATCGATGCACAAAAAGTAGCAGAAGATAGTGGAATGGGACGAAGAATCAATACGGTGATGCAGGTGTGCTTCTTTGCCATTTCTGGTGTTTTACCAAAAGACAAGGCCATTGAAGCCATAAAGGAATCCATTAAAAAGACGTATGGCCGCAAGGGAGAAGTAATTGTCCAAATGAATCTCCAGGCAGTAGACAATACTCTGGTAAATCTTCATGAAATAAAGGTGCCCGCTGAGATCACTTCTCAATTGACCATGGCAGCACCTGTATCCAAAAGCGCTCCCGCCTTTGTCAACAAAGTATTAGGAGAAATTATCGCCGGCCGGGGTGATGACCTGCCTGTGAGTGCATTTCCGATTGATGGGACTTTTCCCACTGGTACATCGCAATATGAAAAACGCAATATTGCTTTGCAAATTCCCACCTGGGACGAAGTGACCTGTATCCAATGTGGAAAATGCACTATGGTTTGTCCACATGCCACCATTCGTATTAAGGTGTATGAGGAATCACACCTCAAAGATGCCCCGCCAACATTTAAATACTGCGACACAAGAAATAAAGATTACAACGCAGACGGATTAAAATATACGATTCAGGTAGCACCCGAAGACTGTACCGGTTGTGGTGTTTGCGTGGAAGTTTGTCCGGCAAAAAATAAAGAAGACAAGAGTAAAAAGGCGCTTGTCTTGGAGTCGCAACTGGAACTACGTGAACAGGAAAGTGAAAACTGGGATTACTTCCTCAATTTGCCTGAATTGCCACGCCATAAAATTCCTTTAAATTCAATCAGGACCCAGCAAATACAAAGACCGCTTTTCGAGTTTTCCGGGGCATGTTCAGGATGTGGCGAAACACCTTATCTGAAATTGATGACACAGCTTTTTGGCGACCGCGCTATTGTTGCCAATGCTACAGGTTGTTCTTCGATATACGGTGGGAATTTGCCCACCACTCCCTGGACTATGAACAGTGAAGGTCGTGGACCTGCCTGGTCAAATTCACTTTTTGAAGATAATGCCGAATTTGGCTTGGGGTTCAGATTGGCGATTGATAAGCAAACAGAAAATGCTAAAGTATTATTAAAGAACCTGTCTGGTGATATTGGCGATACACTCGTTGAGGAATTGCTAAATGCCAAACAATCAGACGAAGCAGATATATTCGAACAAAGAGAAAGGATTTCCCGACTCAAAACCAAACTAAAGGACATCGATAATGCCAAAGCACGTCAGTTGGAAACCGTTGCCGACTATCTTTCCAAAAAAAGCGTGTGGATCGTTGGTGGAGATGGCTGGGCTTATGATATCGGTTATGGCGGGCTGGACCATGTGCTGGCATCCGGAAAAAATGTGAATGTATTGGTCCTGGATACTGAAGTATATTCCAATACAGGAGGTCAAACTTCCAAGGCGACCCCTATTGGAGCAGTAGCTAAGTTTTCCGCCAGTGGTAAAGCCGTAAAAAAGAAAGATCTCGGCATGATTGCCATGGCCTACGAATCGGTTTATGTTGCTGTTGTCGCTATGGGAGCAAAAGATGAGCAAACCTTGAAAGCCTTCCTGGAAGCAGAAGCTTTTGACGGACCCTCCATTATTATTGCCTATTCGCACTGCATTGCGCACGGTATTAACATGTCGGAACCACTTCAAAACCAGCAAGCAGCAGTTGATTCCGGACAATGGATACTTTATCGATATAATCCGGATAAAATTCTAGCCGGTGAAAATCCACTGTCATTGGATTCCAGACCTCGAAAGATGAAGGTTGAAGAGTATATGAACATGGAAAACAGGTTTAAAATGCTCACAAAAAGCAAACCAGAACTTGCCAGGAAATATATGGACCAGGCACAACATGATGCTGAAATGCGATTCAAACATTATCAGTATCTCGCAGCAAGGGAAGGTGATAAAACCGAAGAATAAATTAATAATCATAAGAAATTTAGACAATGGATCTCACAACAAAATATTTAGGCATAACACTGCGTTCACCATTGGTGGCAGCAGCGTCCCCGCTTTCTGAAGATATCAGCAACATCAAAAAACTTGAAGATGCCGGTATAGGAGCAGTTGTTCTTTATTCATTATTCGAAGAACAAATCAGATTGGAACAGGAAGAATATAATTTTCATACAACCCAGGGCACAGAGGCATTCGCAGAGTCATTGTCCTATTTTCCGGAAATTCATGACTACAAGTTGGGACCTGAGTTGTACCTGGAACATATAGAAAAGGCCAAACAGGCCGTAGATATTCCTATCATTGCCAGTTTGAATGGGAGTACCCTGGGCGGTTGGACCAACTATGCTAAAGAAATGGAAAGTGCCGGTGCAGATGCCATCGAACTGAATATTTATAATATCCCAACGGATATGGGAATGAGTGGACAGCAAGTGGAAAAACAATATATTGATATTCTAAAATCGGTTAAATCGGCGGTTAAGATACCCGTCGCATTAAAGTTGAGCCCTTTCTTCTCAAATTTCAGTAATATGGCCCGGCAATTTGATGAGGCCGGCGCTGATGCGTTGGTATTATTCAATAGATTTTATCAGCCAGATATCGACCTTGATCAATATGAGGTGACTCCCAATTTACTTTTGAGCCAATCAAGCGCAATGCGACTGCCAATGCGATGGATAGCCATCTTAAGCGATCGCATCAAGGCCGATCTTGCAGCAACAAGCGGAATTCATACCGGAACGGATGTGATCAAAATGTTGTTAGTCGGGGCGAGTGTGGCAATGTTATGTTCTTCTTTATTGAAACATGGTGTCAATCATGTTCGCAATATTGAAGATCATATGAAACAATGGATGCGGGAAAGGGAATATGAATCTGTTGCCCAGTTGCAAGGTAGCATGAGCCAGAAAAAGACTTCCGATCCCAGCAATTTTGAACGCGCTCAATATATGAAAGCAATAACAAAGTATCAGTTTTAAATGATGGCCGGTATTCTGGTTGGTCAGGAATCAGAACATCGTTGTCTTATGAATTATATAATTAAAAAATACAATTTTCTGGGGATTAAAAGAGAGCAATGAAAAAAGTTGTTGAATTAACTGACGACATCACCATACGTTTTGCCGGTGATTCTGGGGACGGAATGCAATTGGCTGGGAAACAATTCTCCGATTCTTCTGCCAGTTCCGGTGTTGACGTCAACACTTTTCCGGATTTCCCATCTGAAATAAGGGCGCCGGAAGGTACCCTTTATGGTGTAAGTGCCTTTCAGATCAGAATCGGTTCTGTGGATGTGACCACCTATGGTGATGAGATTGATGTATTGGTAGCGATGAATGCTTCATCGCTAAAGGTGAATTTACCCAGCATTAAAAAGCACGGCATGATCATCGCAAATTTTTCGGGATTTGATGATCGAAACCTGAAACTGGCAGGATATACCACAAATCCGCTGGAAAACGGTTTGCTCAAAGATTATGAAGTCATTAAACTTGACATTGAAGATCTGGTAAAAAAAGAGCTTTCAGGCAATGGCCTGCCACCCAAAGTAGTGAGGAAGTCAAAAAATTTCTTTGCGCTGGGACTGGCTTATTGGTTGTTTAACCGGCCCATGGAACCGACCGTCAGATGGCTCAATAAAAAATTCAAGAACAGTGCTGATGTGCTGGAAGCAAATGTACGGGTATTGAATGCCGGATGGAATTATGCCCTTCAAAGTGAAGAATTCAAAAAGCAATTTAACATTGCCCCCATGCACTTTGAAAAAGGCACTTACCGGATCATTACCGGTAACAATGCCGTAGCTTTGGGGTTGGTGGTGGCAGCAAGAAAAGCCAGATTGCCATTATTCCTGGGTTCTTATCCCATTACTCCAGCCACTGATATATTGCAATATATTTCCGGATATAAACAATACGGTGTGAAACACCTGCAGGCGGAAGATGAAATCGCGGGAGTCAGTAGCGCCATTGGTGCTTCTTATGGTGGTTACCTGGCTGCTACCACGACTTCGGGTCCGGGATTGTCCCTTAAAATCGAGGCCATAGGTTTAGCCATCATGACCGAATTACCATTGGTGATCATCGATGTTCAGCGGGCAGGACCAAGCACCGGTTTACCCACTAAGCCAGAACAGTCTGACTTGTTCCAGGCTATGTACGGGCGACACGGTGAAGCTCCTTTACCTGTCCTTGCAGCTTCCAGTGCAGCCGACTGTTTTGATATGACCATTGAAGCTGCCCGTCTGGCATTGAAGTACATGACCCCCGTCATATTACTCACAGATGGCTATATCGCTCAGGGTTCTGAACCGTGGCGTATACCGGCATTGGAAGAATTGCCAGACATTGCACCCAAATTCTTTAAAGATCCTGAAAAATTCGCCCCTTATTTGCGTGATCCTAAAACATTGGCAAGGGCCTGGGCTGTTCCTGGAATGCAGGGTATGGAACATCGGATCGGTGGATTAGAAAAACAAAATCTGACAGGCAACGTGAGCCAAGATCCTTTAAATCACCAGGAAATGGTGGAGATCAGAAATGAAAAGATCAACCGTATTGTTGATGATATTCCGGAAGCCAAAGTAATGGGACCGGAAAAGGGCCCGTTGCTGATTATTGGCTGGGGCAGCACGTACGGTGCCATTAAAACTGCTTTTGATAAAAAGAGAAAAGAAAGAAAGGATATTGCCTATGTGCATCTGAATCATCTAAATCCGCTTCCTGCCAACATAAAAGACATCATTGATAATTATGAACAAATTCTTCTCCCGGAAATGAACCTCGGGCAGTTGAAGACCATTCTTCAATCGAAATTCCTGATACCAATTATAGGATTTAATAAGGTACAGGGACAACCCTTCAAGGCTTCTGAAATTGAGGAAAAAATTGATGAGTTACTGAATTCAAAACTTGTAGCAAAATGAAAAACCTGCTTGATCAAATGATATCAAGACCCCACGAGGGATCGATGATTTATGAACCGAAGGATTTCAAACCAGATGTGGATGTGCGCTGGTGTGCGGGTTGTGGTGGATATTCAATTTTGTCTCCCGTACAACGGGTGATGCCCGATCTGGGAATCCCTAAAGAAAAAATTGCTTTTATCTCAGGTATTGGATGCTCCGGACGATTTCCTTATTATATGGATGTATATGGATTTCATGGCATCCACGGCAGAGCAATCGCGATTGCATCAGGATTAAAAATAGCACGACCAGATCTTTCTGTCTGGGTAGCCACCGGAGATGGGGATAATATGAGTATAGGTGGAAATCACTTTATCCATGGTTGCCGAAGAAATGTTGACCTCAAAGTAATTATGTTTAACAATGAGGTATATAGTCTCACAAAGGGACAATATTCACCAACATCTCACAGAGGTCAGGTCACAAAATCATCACCATTGGGTGCGCTGGATGAACCATTCAATCCTGCCATTCTGGCATTGGGAAGCGGCGCTTCTTTTGTAGCCCGTGGCTTTGACAAGGACCGTAAATTCATCCAACATTTGCTGGAGCGCGCTGCTGCTCACAAAGGTTTCTCGTTTATTGAGATATATACCAATTGTGTGATCTTCAATGATGGAGCGTTTGATGAATTTTCAAGAAAGGATGTTCGCGACGAAAAAACGGTAGTTCTGGAGCATGGTAAACCACTTATCTTTGGTGAAAACAGAGATAAAGGCATCAAACTTGATGGTTTCAAACCAGTCGTTGTTTCCCTCGCCGATGGAAAATATTCTATTGATGATTTGTTGGTTCACGATGAAAAAGACTCGACTCTTGCTTTTATTCTGGGAAATATGACTTATGATTCCACCTTGCCCCGGCCTATCGGCGTTTTTCAGGCCATTGAAAGACCGAGTTATGAAAGTAGTGTTACGGCCCAGATTGAACATGAAATTTCCAAGAAGGGGAAGGGAGACCTGATGCAACTCATGAAAGGTGACGATTACTGGGACGTTGCCTGATTGTAAATGGATTAGAATAAAACGTACCGGAAGGTGGAAATCAATGGTGGTTTCCGATTTTTTTTGGTCAATAAATATCAGGAAAAATAAATGATGCGATCCACAACCGAACGTGGTTTGTGAAAAAATCAAATAATAAAGAAGGGACTGTTTCTCCAACAGTCTCCTTCTTCATATTGATTATTCAGTTGATTTGAAAAGGCGACTAACGGGCTATTTTAAAATTGAAATCTGCATTACCCAGGGCCGACCACAATCGCAGCCAGATTGGCAGCAGCATTTCTGAACCGCGTGCCGTGCTGATATCTCCGAGGTCGATTAAATTCTCTTTTTTCCAGCCAAAATAGGCCAAAAGTGTCTTCACTTGCTCTTTGGCCTGAGCATCGTTTCCGGAAAGAAAAACATTGTGATCACCAGGAACCATAGACGGATTGACCATCAGGTCACAATTCATGGTGTTCAAGGCTTTTACTACTCTGAGTGTGGGAAACGATCGCTGAATTTGTTCACCCAATGAATCGGTATTGCAAATACCCAGGCTCGGGGGCATTCCTGCAGAAAAATCCAACGGATTAGCCACATCAATTAATATTTTACCGGAAAGATGTTTTTCACCGGCAGATTTCAAAATTTCTACTGATGCCATACCATGCGTACAATTGAAGATCATGGTTTCGGCAAATTCCACGGCTTGTGCGAAATTGCCCTGTGAAGCCTTTGTGCCGTTGCTCTTTACCCACACTGCGGCTTTCTCATTGGTTTCTGTTCGCGATCCCATTTTCACATCATGTCCCAATGCAATCAACTTTGTCCCGATGGAATGACCAACCATCCCTGTTCCTAAAACACCTATTTTCATATTGTATACATTTAGTTTTTATGGCTATGAGCCATACTGTGGTAAATTAAATATTCCCGGATACCAGTTGCAGCAATCCACCGTTTACTTTTCACAGTTAATCTTTCATTGCAACTCGCAAACCCGCAACTGGCTACCCGTAACGATTTGTTGTTAACCCATTCAAATGCGTAAAGTGCCGATTTTAACGCTCGTTTTCAAAGTACTGTATTCCTGAAATATATGAACTACAACTCTGTTGCATCAATTACTCCCGGACCAGGTATTTTAAATTTACTTTTTACAGTAACTATAATTTGTAAATATCATTTCAAAACTATAGTATTGAAACACAAATTGCAAGACGTATCTCTGATGACAGATACTGTCATGCCTGACGGAATTGAATCCAATCGTTGGAAATGATGAAATTTTTTTAAAAGAGATTCAAATTTAAATACTGTTATGATCATTGATGGTGAAGAATACTGTTATGTATTGAATGATAAAGTCTTTCATTGTGCACTGGATATTACCATGGATTATATCGGAGGAAAGTGGAAAACGGTCGTGCTCTGGTATTTAAGAAAAGACAAAAAACGCTTTGGGGAACTAAAAAAACGCATTCCTGAAATCACTGAAAAAATGCTTTCCATCCAGCTTAAAAACCTGGAAAAGGACCAATTAATCGGCCGTAAAGTATATCCGGTAGTACCACCAAAAGTAGAATATTTTTTGACGGAGAAAGGCAAAACCCTGATTCCGTTGCTGGAAGAAATGGCAAAATGGGGCCGCTCTATTGGTGAAAATAAGGGGACTCTTCAAATGGTAACAGAAAAAAAATAGCGCGATTCCACCGGAATACGCGCTTTTTATGGTCTTGCCCTTGGGCACTACTTTATTTTAAACCTGAAGATATTAGCGCTCAATGGCTTTATTTCCAAATTTTCTAAATTCTGATCGGTTTCAATAATATTCACTTTGGCAGGTTCACCGGGCACATTGTACAATTCCGGATCATCACCACCAATTTCAAAATGTTGAACCGTATCATTTACAGCCAATCCTGTAAGATTAAGATATAGAAATTTTGACTCGTAGGTGGGATTTATCACCGAAACTGTCAGTGAGTCTTTTGCACCCGTGAGAGCGGCGGTTACGTCCAGGGTGTCGTTTGCTGTTGTGACCTCAACAGGTATTTCGCCATATTCTGCCCGATACAATTTTAAAACCAGACCCGTTGTGGCAAAATCTGCTGCTGTTTGTGTGGTTTTAATCGCACCGATTACATTTACTGTTTGTGCATAGTTAGCCATAAAATACAGGTCACTGTTGCGATAATATTCATTAAATCCCATGGCGATTCCCAACGCATCTTTCAGATAATACCGGCAACCCAGTTCACCATAAACATAATTTCCATACCAGTAATTCCATTCATCCATGGCGATGCGGATATCCTTTTGAGCCAGCCCGGGTATTTCTTTGCGATATTCCCGATGAGCGTCGGCAACATCTTTGATCTTTTCTTTTATCCATCGTACATGTTCCAATAGATTATCTTTTTCTTTACAATAAATGTGCTCACTGATGTAATTCATATTGTCTGCGCATTGTGAAAGCATGGTTTTGCTCCACTCACCCACTGCCCCGACGCCGACTAATTTGATATCCGGATCTACTTTCCACATAGCATTGGTTACCTCTTTATGTTTCTGTACGTAGGCCTCGAGCGGCATGTGCCCCAGTTGCCAATCGCCGAACATCTCATTGCCTACCGCCCAGTATTTCACATTGTATGGTGAATCTTGCCCATTTTCGCTACGCAATTTACCCATGGGCGTATCGCCTGGGCCGTTGCAATAAGCAACCTCTTCGGCGACTTCGTCCACCGTTCCCAAGCCGGTATTTACCGCAATATAAGGCTCGGCATGAATGAGCTCACACAGTTTCATAAATTCATGAATGCCTACATCATTGGGTTCTACACCGGTCCAAGCGGGATTTTTCCGTGGGGGCCGTTTATCCCTGGGGCCGATTCCATCCCGCCAATTATAACCACTCACAAAATTACCACCCGGCCAGCGATAGATTGGCGAATTAAGTTCTTTCAACAAGGCCAGCACATCCGGCCTGAAACCTTCCACATTGTCCGCTGGCATCAATGACACAGTTCCGATTCTAAACTTTCCACTGCCGGAACCAACAATTTCCAACGCAACATTATTAATGGAATCCGGTGCAGTAAAATTAAAATCATAATGGGTATAGTCGTTTTTCAATCCGGTAAACCTGGCAACTTGTACATATTGAATAGGATCACCCCACGAAATCCTCACGGTTACATCGGCTGATGAGGACCCAGCCAGCAGTACATATCCCTGGTATTCTTTACTACTGAGCAATTCGAGTCCGGATTGTCCCAAACCAACTGCTTCGTCTCCACCCGAAATTTTTATTTCAGGGCTGTGTTCTCCCACAAAAGCCAAAGAAGTATTCATCATAACGGTACCTTTGGGGCCAATTACTTTCCATGGAGAGGCCTTCAACACTTTGAAATCCCCGGCATTCCAGTTCTCATCCCTTTGGGTTCCATAGGGTTGGTAATCATCGCTTACAGGAAAATAAAATTTGCGGTCCTGAAGCATTTCGGCCCAGATCCCGCCATAAATACAACGCCCCAGGTGTTCAATAAACTGGCCATAAATGAAAGGTGAAATCGGATCACTGGTCCTGGATGCATCGATTTTAACGGACAGTTGCGACCCTTTGGGTCTCTTTGTACTGCAAGCGGCAACAAGTGTAAAAATGAGAAATAGCAAACCAAAGTTGCAGAGGGGAATTCGCAGTCTTTTCATGATCATACTTTTTGAGGTTTAAGGTTCTTTACAAATCTATAAATAAAAAGTATTTTTTACCTTTATTATTCGTTTTTATTTTCAAGACCTTTTAACCTTTGAGAAAGTATAAAGAAGTAATTAGTCAACCCTAAGAAAGTCGAAATGGGCTATAATATATTGAAAATTAAAGGATTAAGGAGTAAATAAGGTAGAAAATGCTTTGAGAAAAGACGCAGGTTTTGTATTTTAAGTAAAGAAACCCTGCAAAAAATGGCACATCAAAACAACCCTGACCAATCCCAGCTGAGCTTTCTATTCCCCACGTTCAAACAGATGTTGAACCCACACCATCCATTATACCGGATGGCTGATTTGATCAATTGGGGAGAAATCAATAAACAGTTTGAATGCTATTACAAAGATTTTGGAAGGCCGTCAAAACCGATACGGCTGATGGTGGGGATGCTGATTTTGAAACAGGTTCGTAATTTATCAGATGAAGCATTAGTAGAGCAATGGGTGGAGAACCCCTACTATCAGTACTTTTGCGGGGGGAGCCAATTTCAATTAAAATGTCCTATTGAAGCCAATGAGTTGAGCATGTTCCGAACCAGGATCGGCAAAGAGGGTGCTGAAAAGATCTTTCGATTATCCATTGAGCTCAATGGAAAAGACGGCCAGGAAGGCGAAGTGATATTTGACACCACCGTCCAGGAGAAGAACATTACTTTTCCTACCGATGAGAAGCTTTATGGTAAAATCATTAAGAAATGTCGTGACATAGCAGAAGCCAACCAGTTGGAACTTCGCCAGAGCTACCGGTTTGTGGTGAAGGGGTTGAGGAGACAGTTGCGGTTTGACAGGCGGAGGAAACAATCAAAAATAGCCGGGAAGTCACTGCGGAAGTTACGGACCATAGCAGGCCGCCTGGTGCGAGAGTTGGAGCGGAAGCTTCCTCCGGCAGCTTTTAATGCCGTTTCCATGAAGATTGCCCTGTTCAGGCGGGTGCTGGACCAAAAGCCCAAAGATAAAAATAAGATCTACAGTTTGCATGAGCCTCATGTGCAATGTATGAGTAAGGGGAAAGAGTACAAGAAATATGAATATGGGTGTAAGACCAGCATAGGATGGACCAAAACCAGTGGGGTGATAGTCGGAATGATATCTTTTGAGAAAAACATCTATGATGGCAAGACGCTTCCTGCGGCCATCGATCAGGTAGAGCGGCTGACAGGGAGAAGGCCAGGTGTGGCTATCGTAGATCGGGGATACCGGGGGATAGACAGGGTGGGCTCAACCCAGATAGTCACCCCGTATAATCAAAAGGCAAAAACAGCCTACAGGAAGCGGAAAGCTAAAAAGTGGTTCCAGCGAAGAGCAGGGATCGAACCGGTGATCGGTCATCTGAAAAAAGATCACCGCCTGGCCAGGAACTATCTGAAAGGCATAAGGGGTGATCACATCAACGCCCTGATGGCGGCATCGGCATTCAATTTTAAACGGGTCTTGAGAAAACTCAAGGGCCGTATTGTCTTCTGGCTAAAACAACTTTGGTATTTCATAACGATCCCTAAACTATATGCTCCAACTTCGCTCTGCCCACTTTTTTAGGGACGACTAATTAACAGGATTCAGTTTGCAGAACATCCTCTTTCATCATTTTAGCACAATAATGAACCAGGCATGATAGTGCGGTGTACCCTGGCTGCAGACCAGAACTTTTACATTCAACTCCAACTGACCTTATTCTTATTCAATGCAAATAATTGCTGTTTTCACTGGTATGAATTAAAATATCCAAAATTAAAGGGTATTCAGCAATACACTCAATACACCATACAGAACAGCAAAAAAATTCTGTTGTTATGGCATTATCGATCTGTTTCCAAAATTTCCCTGAGTACTACGGCATTGTTATACTCCACATGCTTTGAAGCGTAAACGAATGTAATTTGTTTATGCTCTTTTATATGGTTTTTCAGTGATTCCAGGGCTTCGATGTGTTCTTTAAGTTCTTCCTGGTATCTCTTCTTAAATTCGGTTTTTTTCTCAGGTTCATGATGGTACCATTGTCTGAGTTCGTTGCTTGGCGCAATCTCTTTCAGCCAAAGGTCAATGGACGCTTTTTCCTTTTTAATGCCGCGGGGCCACAGCCGGTCCACCAATATTCTGAAGCCATCATTTTTTTCGGCGGGTTCATATACTCGTTTAATTTTAATCATAGCACAAGTATGTTTAATCAATTACTAAATTACAAAAGATCCAGTATCACCATGACACAAAATTAAAGTAAGGTATAATAGATAATTGCCTGGCCAGTTGGTGCTGCATAGAAGTTGATTGGTTTGCAGCGATAAATTTCAAAAAAAATCAAAGATTATTATTCGGAAATTACTGAATCACCAACACTTACCCTATGCCACTACAAGGTTTAACCGATAAATATGTGCAAATCCCGCCTGATGCGAAGCAGAAAACGTCTGTGACATCACAATAAAATCGGTGGTAATAAATTAAGCTCCGCTTTGTTTGGCAGCTCCCCAATGGGCATTGTCATTTTTCCTTTTCACTCCTGAGCAGACATTCCAATCGGGGCAAGTCGTCTGATCCAATATAGTCCACACCCAGATTCATTAGCAATTGGTAAGCTTCATTGCTATTGGGTGTTGCCCAGAAGCGGATCAGTTTATGTTCTTGATGAATACTATCAATCACTTGCTGTAAAATATGCTGACCCAATTTATCCAGAGGCTTATCACCCTTCCAGGGAACCAGTTTTTGCACATCGGCACTGACTAGTGTCATGTCAATCGTCAAAAGTCGGATAAAGCCTTGATAGTTTTATTCTGGCATCTTCTGTAGTGAACCGCCAATTAATCTTTGCATTCTTTTTGTCTCTGGCGGTTTGCCATGCCATTACTTCTTTTTCAACTTTTTTTATTGTGTCTATTCTTCTGTTTAAGCATTGTTTCATTAATACGTTGAGTTCAATTTCAGCCATATTGAGCCAACTACCATGCTTTGGGGTATACACGAAGTCAAATCTATCCCATAGTTGTTTTGCCTCTTCCGGCTTATAGGTTTCATATAGTGCGCCTGGCTTATGTGTCCCTAAATTATCCATTACCAAAGTAATCCTTTCGGCATCCTTATAATTTTCCGTTATTTCATTTAGGTATTCAGCCCAATCCTTTTTGGTTTTGCTTAAAGTCACTTTCACATACCGCTTCCCAGCCAATGGTTCGCTGGCCATAAATATATTGCAGACTCCGCATCGCTCGTACTCATAATCATATTTTTCTTCGCTGCCCGGTTTTGCTTTTATGGGCATTTTTGTCTCCTTTATTAACTGTTTAGGCGATTCATCCATACAAACAACCGGATATCTGGGGTCATAGGGCATTTTATACACTTCCAATACTTTTTCCATGTTGGCCACAAAATCACCGTTTTGAAGCGGTGGTATTACCCATCCTTTTTTCTTCCAGGGTTTTAACTCGTTTTTTTAAAAGTCGACGTACTGTCTCGTGAGAAATATTGTCTATGTATTCTAACTCTATTGCTCTGTCTGCCAACAATCTCAAGGACCATCTGGAAAAACCATCCGGGGGTTCACTGCAACTCAGGGCTATCAGATGGGCTTCTAAATCCCCATCCACTTTCTTTTTATAAACCCGCTCTCCTTTGTGGCCCAGTAAGGCGACCTCTATGCCTTCCTCTACGAATCTCTTTTTCACCCGGTCAATTTTTTTCATGCTGATCTGCAAAACTGTGGAGATATCCTCATTCTTGACTTTCTGTTCCTGATGTTCCCCCTGATCACAATTTAACAGGATTAGTGCATTCAACACCTTTTGTGATTTGTGAGAACCTTTCCTTGTAATCTCCTGTAGTTCCTCTCGCTCTTCCAGCGTTAAAGTTACTTTGTATTTTATCATGGCAGTTTCTTGCCAATATAATACATTTATACGACATTATAAAGTTGACATGACACTAGTGTGACTCTCTGAAAATCACCTTTAGGATATTGATAACCCAATCTGCCATCGAAGGTAAAAATTGGATCATATACATGCAGACTATCCGGTGGTGGCATGCTCCCACTGATGACGATCCGTACGGCATCTGGATTCAGTGCACAGTCAAAATATTTCCGGTAAGGCTGTAACATCATGTTTAATAACGGCATCACCTCGCGATATGATGATTTGAGATCGATCAGCCACTGAAGCGGTTGACCATTATCATAGGCTTTCCGATCATTCACTTTTAACCGGCTAATCAGCGGATCGAGGTAAAGTTTATGCAAAGTGCGCTTTTCAGTGATCTGATCACGGTTATGGGCAACATAGAGGGTGCCATCTACAGCCCACACATCGGCTTCAATAGAACCAAAATGCCTGGCATAAGCATTGTAAAATGGAAGTGCCTGCTCGTAGTCATTGTGAGAATGGGCATTGGCGGTAGTGTAATACACAGGCTGCCCCAAAACAGATCTGCACAAGCTTGATATCATAAAAATAATAAAAACGGACCGGCGATTTTTCATATAATTTCTTTGTTTTACGGCTAACGTTTTGGTATAAAATGGTATGTTCAAAAAAGGATGACTACCACTAAGATAACCACAAATTTTTGCAGCAATCATCCTGAAGATTTTTTATTTCCCCGAAAATCCCAGGTCTAACCATTTGTTTTCAATAAATGGTTCCTTGTGATAGGGTTTATTATCCTGAACGTCTATTATTTAAAATCTTTAATCCATGAAAAGGTAGACATAACAATTAATAGCAATGGAAGCAATAGTCTACCATCGCTATTGATAAAGAGAATTCAATGAACCGAATTACTTTCGCAAATTCAAATTATCTTTCAAACAGTTTGGAGAAATGACCAATTTATTAATAGGGCAACATAAAAATTATCTCACTTGTCCGTATAGGTATGTTTCGTAGCAAAACAATCATTGCCAACTTTGTTGAAGTCTTCTCGTACATTGACCAGCTAAAATTCTTTATTCAACTATTTAGATATAAATTGGATCGCACCGTCATTTATCTCAAAACTATTATTCCTGAGTAATTCGATCATCTCTGCGCCAGCTAAAAGAACCGGACCATAGCCATGGGCAGCGTAAACACTCGTTGGACGATAATAATAGAAGACAGGATCAAAGGCCATCCCGGTGCCCACACAGGTTCCTTCTACCTGGCCTTTATTGTTTACTTTTGTACTTACAGCATTCCATGCCAGCAAAGCCGTGGGGCCAAAGGTCCGCTTATCAATCCAACCCCGATTAATTGCCCTCGCAATACTGAAGGTAAAAATAGCCGTTGCAGAAGTTTCCAAATACGAATCTTCACGATCTATAAGTTGATGCCAGAAACCTTTACCTGATTGGTAAGAAGCTAAACCCTGTATATGTTCTCTTAGCAAAATCATCACTTTGTCCCTCCCCGGATAGTCCTTTGGTAAAACATCCAGTAGTTCTACCATGGCCATCAGTGCCCATCCATTAGCTCGTGCCCAATAGAACTTTGGATGAATTTCCATATTCCGGACCCATCCGTGCATGAATAATCCGTTCTTATCATTAAACATCCTATTTGAAAACTGCAATACCTGCTTAATTGCGTCATCAAAATATTTCATTTCACCTGTCCTCTCACCCATTTGCGCTAATGCCGGAACGCTCATAAACAAATCATCCAACCATAACGTTTCTGGCATCGGACGGTTCCTGGCTAGTGTCCCGTCAGGAAGGCGAAATTGTTTATTGCTGATATAATCGATATAATTTTCAATAAGAGGACTCAAATTGGTTTTAATGTCAAAACGAGTGGCTTTAATCATTGCGGCACACATGGAACCTGCGTCATCCAGAGCTTTTGGTTCAAGAACGGACCAGAGTTGTGAATTAGCATCGGGGTCATCATTTACCTGGGTGCCATAATTTGTAATCAAATCATTTATTAATTCCAGCCGTCGGAGACTATAATCAACAAAATGGGAATCGCCTGTTACTTTGCCAGCGAGTAGCATTCCTGCATAAGTGACTCCCCATTCATAACTTACAAGTTTAAAATCACCACTTTTAAGAATATTATCCGTGTTTATTTTATTTGACGCTTTTATTGTGTTACTGGTGGTACTGAGCGGAGTTGCAGTTTTAAGATAATCAAGAATACTATTCAATGTCTTTGTAATATCATCAATCGTGGTTTTACCGTAAGATATGGGATAATCAGGTGGCTGTAAATATAAAGGGATATTACTGGAGTCCGTCGCAGTATTTGCCGTAACAGTCTGAGCCATGACCAATTTCGTCATCCCAATCATTATTATCCATAGATATAAGCTGACCCATAAATGCTTTGATATTACTTTAGATATGCTCATAGTAAAAATTTTTGATAAAGTTAATACATCGTCTCTCACAAATATCAATTCGGTTCCATCTTTTGCCCTTGATTCTATATTAAGCCACTTCGCCTTATTTAAATTACTAATAGACTGACTGTTTAATCCGGTCCTTGACAATTGGAAATCTAACCCATTGAATATTTTTCAGCACAGTTCTATCTATCATTAGTTTATCTACGCAAAAGTTAATTTATGACTAAAAGGAGTTTTACCTGTTAAATACACATGCATTCCATCCGTTCTTAGACTACCAAAATGTTTGTGATAATCTTCACTTTCCAAATTGTGTATATATTGATGTTCAAAAGTTCCGGGGCCAAACTGAATAAAATCATCGCCATATTGGTATTTCCCCATACCCTCTTTTAAAAAGTAATCCGTTGGATTGTCATTAGATGGAATAATGCCTTGTAATTCGCCTCCTTCTTTGAAGCAAAGTTCTAAGGTTACAAGCACATTTTCCGAGCCTGATACATAAAAAGAGACTTCATTTTTACCTTCTGGTTCCTCCACGGTTATTGTTGTTTCCAGCGTTTTTACATTACTGACCGGCCTGTCCTCAAAATCCATCTTATTCCAGAATCGCCCGTCAATACTTTCCGACAATTTATAGTCACCATCT
The DNA here is from genome assembly GCA_963711495.1 of uncultured Cytophagales bacterium. Lineage (GTDB taxonomy): Bacteria > Bacteroidota > Bacteroidia > Cytophagales > Cyclobacteriaceae > CAVQEK01. The sequence continues at coordinate 964,950 of CAVQEK010000004.1, read as the reverse complement.
TTCTTCCTTTTATCTTTTGGAAGTGGTTGATAATATGGCACCTCCAATTTTTTATATAAGATATACTTCGAATCCTCCTTTTTTAAACCATCACTTCTGAAATACCCCGTACTAAAAAACCTGGGTGACAGGCGCATATATTTTAAAATTGCACTCCCCTTTCTGAAGGAAAAAAAGTTGGGATTTGTAGAACGGCCCGATGCTATGATCAGGGGCCAGTCGACGCCACCAAAAATGGTGGTAGTCTGTTTTTCACGACGGATTCTGGCCAATGAAGTAGTTTCCATAAATTTTTCGTAATTAACTGGCAATGAAGTACGTGCTGGCAGGTCTTTTTGAAGCAATGGCACCTCCAAAAAATCCACTAAAGAATGGCTTAAAACCTGTTCTTCAAATCCATCAAAATTTTCGATAAGCTCGGTGATTGCCGCGAACATGCTATTTTTATCCTTTATGGCCAGGTATCTGTAATGTTTATAATAGGCCAATATACTTATTGAAGAATATTGATCCTGCCTTCGTGCATCGGTAGTAACCAATTCCCCATCCGGCTCCATATAATAGTAAGTCATTTCCAAATTACTCCTGACAGGTTCGAGCAGGTCATCTCTGTTCAGTAAACGGCTCAGGACGATCAGGGCGGTGTCAATTACTTCCGAATAATTTCTGCTTCTCTCCTGGAAATGTCCGTCTTTATCATTGAATATGCCTTCGCCCAACCAATCGTTTATTCGATCGACATATTTTCTATCAGGATATAACGCATTGATGAGCGCCAGGGCAGCAGAAATAACCCACCTGTGATTTGCGGTATGAACCCCGCCCACCACACAGGCTTCCCCCGCATTAAGGATAAATTTCTTAATCGCCTCCTTAACGTTATTCAATGCTTTGGATTGATCTTTCATTAACACTGACATACCGGCACAAGTAGGCCATAATACAAAAGCTGTATCCGGCGGTGAACCCAGATTACCGGCATTGATGGTGCCGTCGGGCAACTGAGCATCCAGCAAAAGTTGCGCTGCATTTTCCAGTTGCGTAACGACCTGTGAGTTTTGGTAATAGGCTGAACCTGGGCAACAACATGAAGCCGCCAAAGTTGCAAAGTCATCGGCAAGCCTTCTGATATAGCGGTTTTTACCCTTATCTTTAGCCTTCAACAATTTTCTGACTTCTTCATCATTGGCTTTTACCAGGCGTTGGAATAAACTTTCATCGGAATCAAAGCTTTCTGCGCCAGAGTCCTCACCAACTTTATTGGTATTCAAATAAGAGCTAAAAGGTCCTGCCATGGATATCACCCCCATTTGCCTTAAAAATGTATTGCGACTTACTTTATTCATATTATCGTTTATTTTGTAGGGTTTTCATACCAAATGACGCCTAAGCCCGCCACGGTAGAACTATTGTTATTTTCTTCCGAGGTGAGGATATCCAAATCGCCATCGCCATCCATATCGATCAGTTTCACCAAATCGAATTTGATTCCGGCCGCACCGCTGACATTATGGTCTTTTCGATGTTGCGAAAGTAGCCCGGATGTCCACATTACCCCTTCTTTTCCCTCCGCCCCCTCATAAGAACTCACAACGTCCAATTGACCATCATTATCGATATCGCCCACAGCCACGCACTTGCCGCGGGTTCCTGATGATTGGGGAAAGGGAATATTAATGCGTTGCCAAGTATGATCTGGCTTTTGAGTAAAAACGACAAACCCCTGAATTAAATCCGGCACAATAATATCGTCTAAGCCGTCGTCATTTAAGTCTACCAAGTCAAGGAACATCGGTTCGCCATCGTTTAAGCCAATCATATGATTTTGCCATTGCTCACGATTGCCTGGATTTTGCAGCCAACGCACTCCCCGGTCAGGCCCCTTCCGGTCAGAAATAAGAATATCTTCCAAGCCATCCTGATCCAAATCGGTTTTTCTAATGGACATAATCCATCCGGCAAGAGAAATCTCATGATATTGCCATTCGACTATTCTTTTGGGATCTTTAGGCGACTCCAGCCAGCCCAATGTGCCATTTTCACCTTTGGAACCTACAACCAAATCGATCCCATTTTTATGATCGATATCCATAGGCACACCAAACATCCATTTTCTTCCCAGACTAACCGGTACATCTTCTGATTTCCAATAAGCTGATTTTTGGTATTGATCGAAATCAGTGGGAGCCCAATGAAAAGTAATGCGATCATTATTGTCTTCGGACAACGTCACGATGTCCTGAGATCCATCGCCATCCAAATCAACCAAAAACGCATCTTCCGATCCAGGAGCATGTACCGCCACAAAAGGCCAGGGACTATCTGCTTTTTTTGTTCCGGGATTAAAATACAAACGGGCTTCCTCGCCCTGCTCCCACCCGGTAACAATATCCGGAAACCCATCCTTGTTGGCATCGCCCAGCTTTGTGCCATCTGCCCCAAATGACGTGTTATCAATAATGTGCATTTTCCAATTTTCCGGCGTATGAAGAGGTCGACCTTCCATGGCATCTTTATGGGTATTTAAGGACCATAAAGGTTCACGGTAAACCGGCAGGTGATCCGATAAGAAAGACCGGTAGTTAAAGTTGTAAATAGCAGCCATCTTATCCACCTCGGAGGAAAAAGACCTGTATTCCATGTTGCTTTTGCAGGAAACAAGAAGGCATATCATCACTGTCGCACAAAACAAGTAAACTGATAAATCTATCCTCCTGAACTGTACCATATTTAGATAAGGTTAAGATTTATGTTTGATCCGGCGTTTACCAATTACAGGAACCACTAATCACCTTAACTATGTTCAATTAACAAAAAATACAACCAATAACCTTTTAAACACCGTTTTCATTGATAATGAAGGAGAATTTTTTCTGTAAACTGTACCGAACTTCACCTGATTAAGAAGGAGAAAATGTTGGTGATACAATTTAATCTGCGGCAATATTTTGAGTTCAACTCTCTATAGTAACTTCCCAACCTGATGGTCATTTTCCCGGGCCCCATAAGTATCCAATGTGCCCTCGCAAGGACAGAAAGATGCAATATTTTCAAAATACCCGTTTTAACCCAAATTTATCAATAGATGTCATAATGAAAGTTCTAAGTTGTTGTGCATCAGGTGCGCTCACAAGATTTTGGCTCAGAAACAATGTAATATATTGTTGTATACCAAAAACCGAGGAAGTTACTGAGTTGCAACAAATCAGGACTTGGAATAGATTTCTGTTGTGAATTTTGTTGTTTGACCAGGCGTGTTGACAGATCATGTGTTTTTTCACAGTGCCCCAACTGAAACTGATTTCCAAACTTATGAATTATGGTGTCACCGGGAAATGTTAATGTCTCCGGCCGCCCGAATAGGTCATGGCTTCTCCTTTTCCGAAGCCATAGCTAAACCCCAGGGTGATAAACCTGCCACGTTCATCAAAGTTGTACAGATAAAATCCTGGTTGATCTGTGATTCTTTCCATGTTTTGAGAGGCGAAAACATCCCGGACAGCCAAATTGATGACCGCCTTGCCTTTCATCATTTTTTTTCGCACCCCGACATCCGCAAAGGCATTCCCGGAAATCCGGCTTTGCACAGTCTGGTATCCTGACTGGTAATTGCCGGTTAGCTCAAGGTCAATCTGGGCCACCAATTTAATTTTCGTGGTGAGCCGCGACGACCATCTGTCGCCGTTGAAATCAAAAGACTGGTCTTCAAACTCCCCTACGCGGTTAAATCGATTGTAGTTGAAATCACCGTTTATTGCCAGCCATTTGGCAGGATCGTATTTCAGGTTCATTTCAACCCCTGTGGTCGCCTGGGTACCCACATTAAAGGGCATGGTTGTGTTTACATTGTCTTCAAAGGTAGTAACGCTTTCTACTACATCGGTGGTGTAGCGATAATAAACACCAGCATTCACAGAGGCACTGCCCAGGTTGAAAATGCTCGTAAGCTCGTACGAATCTGTATATTCGGGTTGAAGGTCCGGGTTTCCCTTACGCACATTAAAGTTGTTCCTGATGTTAAAAAAGGGGTTTAAATCCCAGAGCCTGGGCCTGAAAATCCGGCTGGAATACCCGGCTTGGAGGGAAAAGGATTTTGTGAATTTGTAAGAAGTATGAGCGCTCGGAAAAAAGTCAATATAGTCCTGGTTATTTGCTTCGTAGGTATTGGTGAGCAGGGTGTTCAAATCGGTACTTTCCATCCTCAACCCTAATTTTGCCCCCCATTTTTTCCCTTCATAAGCACCTGTGCCATACAACCCTAAAACTTTTTGGTTATATTCAAAATTATTGGTCAGCGCTTCATTAGGTGTCCATTCACCCTCTATCAAGTCCCTCACGGCATAGTCATTGCCAACGTCATTGATGACGTATTGTGCCCCCGTTTCCATGGTGATTTCATCCGTAAATGGCTTGGTATAATCCAATTTAAAAGTATAATCTGCCTGCTCGAAATTGGTTTCGGTTTGCTGGTTGTCGTAATACATGTCGCCCGAGGTAGTCGTGTTTGTAAATTCTGATGATTGGTCTTTTCCAAAAAACCTTCCCAAAGCGCTAAAAAGCAAGGTGTGCTTTTTATTGCCTTTAAATTCCCTGCTATACTCAAGGTCATACTGCCATTTCGGGTTTGTGGCCTGGGTGGTTTCATCCCGGTTCCATTCGGATATTACAGCATCGGTGGCATCGGTGTAATTGAAATTGAAAAAAGAGGGCTGACTTTCTATTTCGTATGCAAAATTCCCCGAGAGGGTTAATACATTGTAGGGGTCTATGTGATAGTCTGTACCGAGGATTATATTGTAAAAAATTTCGTTTCTGTATTCGGTGCCATTGCTGTTGACCGTGGTGTTGTTGACAAGGTCCTGGTTGCTGCTTTTAGAATCGGTCGGCAAAGAACGGTATCCTGCACCCAATTGGGTGAAGAGGTTGAATTTGTCGGTCCTTCTGTTTAAACTAATCCCTATACTATGATTGTCAGGTATTCCGGTATTGACAGATATGGAACCATTTAACCCTTTGTTTTCTTCTTTCTTCAATACAATATTGAGGATGCCTGAAGTACCTTCTGCGTCGTACTTTGCCGATGGATTGGTGATTACTTCTATTTTTTCAATCATGTCTGCCGTAATGGTTCCCAGGGCATTGTTCTTGTCATCGGCCAACACAGAAGGCTTGCCGTTAATAAGGATTTGCACACCTTTGCTGCCCCGCAAACTGATGTCACCTTCAATGTTCACAGTCACAGAAGGCACGTGGTTGAGCACCTCCAGGGCGCTCATACCCGTACTGCTGATATCCTTTCCCACATTAAAGACACGTTTGTCCAGTTGAAATTCTGTGGATGACTTTTCGCCTCTGATCATAATTTCATCCAGGACCTTTTCATTTTCAGATAACATCACCGTTCCCAAATTTGCCTTTCCGTTCACCACAGAAACATTTTTGATAGTCTGGGTCGTAAAACCAATGAAACTTACCTCCACAAAAATATCAGAAGAGCTGCTATTTACAGAGAACGTGCCATCTTCCGCGGTAGTGGTGCCGGTAATGGTCTTTTGGTTTTCGTTGCCCTTAACCACTACCGTTGCAAATTCGACGGGCTTATGGCTTTGGGGCTCTACCACAGTTCCTGTAATTTCTATTCGTCCGTCTTGGGCAACCAAAGCATTCGGAAAAAAGAAAATGCTTGATAAGTATATAAAATGTATATGTATAGATTTGACCCTCATGGTTAGACCGGTTTAGCTATTCGAACAAGTATCGAAACAAGAAAATAAATTATATCCAATCTGTAAAATTAATTTCTTTCAATGCTGAAAATTTCAGTGTGAACGACATATTTATGGGTAAAAGATAAAAGAATGCAGTTGGGCGTACAATATCCACAGGTTGTGAGTTCAGAATATTTGAATGCTGTTAAAAAATGGGGGTTGGGCTATGAGCGACTGAACTGAATCATCTACAATAAGCACCCTCTATCGCAAGCGTCCGCTTGTGATATATTTTTAACTCTTGGCAATCAGATCTTTTATAGGTATATCAGATAATTACCTGGTCAGTTGATGCTGGATATAAGTCGCCTGGTTTACTGAAATTCAAAGATTACTATTTTGAAATTATTGAATCACCAACCCTTCTCCTATTTTACTACAGGATTTAACCGATAAATGTCTGCAAATTTCACCTGATAAGAAGAAGAAAACGTCTGTGACGGCACAATATAATCTGTGGTAATAATTTGGGCACCGCTCTTTTTGGCTGCCTCCCAACGAGAATAGTCATTTTTCCGGGCTTCTTCGGTATCTGCATCTGCCCGGGTACGAACGATAAAACCCTGCCGAACCATATTTTGTATTTTCTCCTGATCGGTGATGGGGTTATTGATGATCATTGTGGCGGCCTCCGGATAACTTTCCGGGGCATTTACAAACATCATTCGCTCTTTGAGCGATGGATGATGTTTAATGTAAAGTTCCATCTTTTCCCCACTTTGGTCAAAGATGAACAAAAACCTTCCACGCAGGCTGTCTAACAATGGCCAGCCAATCTCTGTGACGCTCTCTTTTAGTGTTTTGTCTTTCTGCCTGACCATATCCGGCGTGATGAGTTGATCTTTTCCCAAATATTTTGCGAGTTCCATATCAATGCTGTCCAAGGCCGTCTCTGTGAACGGCAGGGGCTTGGTAATTTCTTTCATCTCAACGGCACCGTCTTTGGTATTCATCGTCACAAATATGGGCACATGATCCGGATGTTGTTCAGACCAAGTTTTTAGTTCCGTCAGGGCGTCACGGAACAACAAATGATGGCTGCGAAAATCCAGGCCCACCACATGAAAAACCTTCAAGCCCGGTTCTTCCAATTTGTTTGACGGATCAAAGGGTTTATAAGGCAACCCGCGTTTTTTAAGCAGTTCCAAACCGTAAGGATGCACAAACCTGCCACCCTCGGGATCGTAATACACGTCATATTCCAGATTTCTGGCGCCCTTGTCCAATTGGTCAGAAATCGGTAAATGGGCATAACTCAACGATCTCGCTGATTCCGGGCTCTTTTCCCGGATTATGTCCATCAAAGCAGTATCAATAGCTACTTTATAGCTGTTGTGCGTACCGACAACCTGGATCTGGTTCAGTTTTAGCGAAGAGGTCGTATTGGATTTCTCCGTGTTATTTCCTTGCTGACCCCAATTCCATATCTCTTCAATGGGCTTTTCATTAGCTGGTCCCGCATTATCCAAACCGTACAGTTCCTCGATCGTCCTCAGTACATTATAATGATTAATCGTGGCGTCATAACGGTTGCCCGGTTTTACCATAGCGCCGACAAATATCGTCGGGATACGATTGTCTTTGGTGAAATTATCTTCGTCATAGGTGACAATAAACAGGCTGTTATGCGTTTTTGCCCACTGGATGTAAGCATCCATATGATCTCTCAGCCAATCGTCGCCCCGCTTTATGGAAAGTGAATCGGGGCCATTGTGCATTTCATTGTCCTGATTGGGTACTACAAACACCACGGTGGGCAACTTGCTGAAATCCGTTGGAAAATTCTTGAATGTCAGGTTGGTATTTGCCGGCAAACCCGTAGGTGAATTGCCCTGCCAGTCAACCCAGGGATTGTGTTTCCGGGCATATAATGAGGAGCCATTGTAAACACTTTTGCCGGCACCGCATCCCGTAAACCCATTCTCCGGCATTGTTTCGGAATAGCCGGCGAAAGTATATCCTTTATCCAGCAGTTCATGGCCAAGATTGGGGGTGGTATACGGGGTATCCTTTTCCAGACAACGGTCGTCCGTAACTCCCTGTGTATCTCCGGAAAACAGCGCAATGTAGTTGGGCTGGCTGGGATGCGTTACCCCATGTGAATCGGTAAACAACAATCCCTGGTGTATCAAAGCATTGATGTAGGTAGCGTCCGGATTATCGACAATCTGATCTAAACCGTGGTTTTCTTCGATCACAATGACAATGTGGTCAGGTTTGTTTCCCGGCTGCTTGGACGATCTTGAGCATCCGGTAAAAATGCAAAAAAGAATAAGTGGAAAAATTGGATATAATGATTTCATTTAAATAAAAATTGTTTCTAAACATGTCAAAGATTATGTTGCTTCATAAAGTCTCTACAACGATGTATCCTATTGGTAAAAAGAAAGTTCGCTGTAAACCGGCAGATGGTCAGACAAAAATGAACCATGGCTTATATTGGAAATAGTGGCAATCTTATCCACTGTAAAATAATCATTGACAAAAATGTAGTCTATACGCGCCATATGAGCACGTGAACTGCAAACATCAAACCCAGTAGCAGTATATTCTGGACCAATCGGTTTTAATTTTGAAGCATACCACGCATCTTTCATGAAAGAACTTGTCAAAATTTTATATGGTTCTTTTTGCTCTGACGAATTAAAATCTCCCGTCAATATTACCGGCTCATTTTGCGCTATTTTTTGAATGGTTTTGAGAATTAATTTTGCACTTTCAATTCTGGCTGTATCCCCGATGTGGTCAAAATGTGTATTAAAAACAAATAGCTCTTTATCGGTAACCACAGAACGGAATTTTCCAAAGGTAACGATACGGGGGAGGTCAGCATCCCAACCCTTGCTCGGTTTACCCGGTGATGGAGACAACCAGAGCGTGCTATCGGTTGATGGAACCAGGCTGAAACGACTGGCATTATAAAAAATAGCTGAAAATTCACCTTCTTTATCTCCATCCTGGCGACCTACCCCGATATATTTGATACCTGTAAGATGGTCGGCAAGATATCGGACCTGATGATATAGCCCTTCCTGAATACCGATGAAATCCGGATTATAAAATTCAACCTCATTTGCCAGTCGTTCTTTTCGATGTTCCCAACTATTTATAGAATCTCCCGGGTTATCATATCGAAGATTATAGGTCATGACAAAAACTTTTCGAGGAAATTCAGCATCGCCTCCATCCTTGCTTTTACAACCACAAAGGGTACACAACATCCCACCGATGAGCATTAAATGAACCAAAATATTTAACCGATTAAATTGAACCATATGAATTAAATTAAGATTAATGCTTGAATCAGGGTTTACCGGATGGAAAATTAATCATTATTCCTTTAACTGGAGCAAAGCCCAAACCGGTTTGTGATCGGATAATGGTTTTTTCATTTCAATGATTTGTCCATCTAATGCTCTGACTTTCCCTGGATTGTACATGATATGATCGATGACGTGACCTTGTCTTCCAGCGACCATACTACTGAGTTGACTGACATCCAACTCCAACCCCCCCCAGACTGATTGCAAACCGACATTCTTCAACCTTTGATAGTGAAGACTGTTAAGCGTCAAGTTAAAATCACCCATGACAATGCTTATTTCATCTTGTTGCATACCCTTCAAATAAAAAGCAAAATCATCTATCTTCTCTGTTGTTTCTATAATATGATTTGCATTTCTCCATCCAAATGGAAAATGGACTGCATAAATAGCAATTTTTTTGCCCCCAACAATGGTTTGGGCCTTGGTAGCTGTATGCAATGTATCGTACATTAAGATTTCTTTGTAGTCAAAAAGAGGCGTTTTGCACACGATACTTTTATACTTATTTTTCTGACCCGCTGTGGAATATCGACCTATTACTTCATATTCAAGCCCCAATACATCCGAAACTTTTTTTGTCCAGCTTCCACCCGGTGCCTCAGAAAAACAAACAATATCAAAATCATAGGGCTTAAGCGCTTCACCTATTTCTGTTGCCGTAGCTTTCTCACCCGCCTCAACATTATAAGCGGCCACCTTCAGTTGGATCGGATCCTGATTATTCTTGGTTTCATGATTTGCAGACCGATTGCTGCAAGCAATTAACAGGAATAAACTGACTAAGACAGAATTGAACAATTTCATTTCATAAAATCATTTTTAGATTATCATCAAAACTTTTACCTGTTTATATCAAAAGCGTGACTCTTAATTTCAGAATCCATTATTTTGTTCCAAACATCTCGAATCTTCATGAATAACACTGAGAAAAATTAAAGAAGCCAAACTCCAAGATGTGCAGTTAAACCATGAACTTAACAGCATGAAGCTTATCTATTCCTTTAACTGTAGCAAAGCCCAAACAGGTTTGTGATCGGACAAAGGCTTTCTCATTTCAATGACCAGCCCATCCAATGCTCTGACTTTCTCCGGATTATACATGATATGATCAATAACCTGACCTTTCAGATCATTAGTGACTTCACTACTGAATTGACTGGCATGCCATGGTAAATCCTCCCAATAAGATTGCAGGCCAACGTAATTGAACATTTGATAGTGAAGACTTTCTAAGGTAAAATTAAAATCACCCATGACAATGCTTATTTCATCTTGTTGCTTGCTTTTCAAATAGAAAGCAAAATCATCTATTTCCTGCGTTATACTTCTAACATCGTCCGCGTCTTTCCATTCAAAGGGAAGATCCACTGCGTAAACAGCAATTTTTTTACCTCCAACAGTGGTTCGGGCTTTGGTAGCCGTATACAGCGTATCATTGTACATCAAGATCTCCTCTTCATCAAAAAGAGGCGTTTTGCTCACGATACTTTTATACTTATTTTTCTGGCCCGCAGTGGAATATTGACCGACGACGTAATATTTAAGTCCCAATATATTCGCGACTTTTTTTGTCCAATCTCCACATGGGGCATCAGTAAAACAAACAATATCAAAATCATAGGGCTTAAGCGCTTCACCTATTTCTGTTGCCGAAGCGTTCTCACCTGACGCAACATTAAAGGTCGCTTCTTTCAACTGAACACCATTCTGATCATTCTTTATTTTATGATCTGCTGATCGACTACTGCAAGCAAATAACAGGAATAAACTGACAAAGACAGCATTGAACAATTTCATTTCATTAAAATCTTATTATGAATATCAACTATACTTTGCCAGTTTATTTGAAGTGCAAGTTTTATATGATCAATACCCTTCATTTTGTTCCAAATATCCCGATTTGATAGAGGCGGCGTCTATGACGTCTTGAGGTATCGGGAATACCCTTCGCGTCGGGTCCGTATCGGTTTTATCTGTCCATGTATCTTCCCATTCGCCGAATCGGATCTGGTCTGTCCTTCTTAAAAATTCATAATAAAATTCAAAAATCCTTTCCAATTCCATTGATTTGAGGTCGATATCCACATCCAACTGTGCGCCACGGGCTCCCCTTACAACGTTCACGTCTTGCAAAGCCAGTGAAGCATTGCCCTCCCTCAGGTTCGCTTCCGCACGCATCAGATACATGTCCGATATTCTTATAATTGGAATATCCACCCTTGAAGGGTCATGTGTATTTGATTCCGGGTCATATTGAAATTTCCATGGTCGTGCCCCGGCAACTTGCTCGTTATGGGTGGTGATCCCAACTTCAGGGGTATAAATCACAGGAGCGCCGCTTCTTGCTTTATCTATCAAAGGCAATATTTTCAACTTTCCATCCGGCGTTCTTTGATAATCGTCGCCCTTTTCGTTCAATACAATCCCGTATTGTTGGCCAATTTGAATGCCCCTATTCAATGCATAGTCCGCATCACTGACCGAACCATCATCTGGAAGGTTTTGCTGAAAGTACCTTGGATCATCGTGATGGCCATCCCAATTATGGTACATTCTGGTCGTCAAAGCATAACCGTCAGTTCCCTGGGCTGACAAGTGGATTAGCGAACCCTGCGTCGCCCTCGAAGCGGGAAAATAAGCGAGCCTGTTTGAGCCATTGTTTTCCACGGATTGGTTAAACGCAAAGATATGTTCACGATTATCGTGGTTATCGTAGTTCCAGATGGCAAAGTAATTTTCCGTGTCGAAATCATAATCCCCGGTCTGAATTACCTTGGTGGTGTAAGCTATTACGGAATCCATATCCGCCTTTGTAAAGTCAAACTGATCGGCATAGCGGTCCACATAGACGGGTTTATTAAGGAACAACCGTGCCTTGAACGCCCAGACTGCCGCTTTAGTGAAACGTGTAGATCCCACGTCATTATAGTCACCGAGATTAGACTGTGCGGCATTAAATTCATCCAAAATATAATTTACGGCATCTTCACCATGATAAATGGTCGAAAGCGGGGCATTGGGGTCGCCTACTTCTTCTGGTTTCTTTTCGGCAGCCACTCCATACATATCCAACAACAACATGTTCCAGAATGCACCTAACGCCCGTGCTTCCGCCGCCAGACGCTTTGAATTGGGCTCATCGGTTTCAGTAGATATCACTTTCTGTGCGTAGGCCGCCTTTGCAATTCCCTGGGTCAAATCCCTCCAAACATTGGTGACATTCACATGGATCGGAGTCCATGTGTGCTGGTGCATTTGGATATACCGACCGCCATCGTACCAGTCGGTCCCTCCCCTAAAGGGCACGATACCTTCGTCTGAGGAAATGGATTGAAGGTTTAACAGCTCATCTTGCTGTCCGTATAAATCGCGATATGTGGCGTATACCGGTGCCAAGACAGATTCTGCGGTATTGGGACCGTTGAGGGCATTTTCCCCTGTCGCCGTATCCAATACCTCTTCATCAAGGTTGCAACCGGTGATAAAACTCAATATGAAGATTATTATAGCTATCTTTTTCATTTTGCTTCTTTTTTACAATGTAAAATTGATTCCAAAAATAAACGTCCTGGCCCGTGGATAGGAAGTCCCATCGATACCGAACGACCTGAAACTACCGCTGGGCCTACTGGTATCTATGGCTGGGTCAAATCCAGGATAATCGGTAATTACAAAGAGGTTTTGCCCCGTAACATAAAGCCTGAGTTTATTTAGCCATGAAATGTTGGAAGTATTGAAATCATATCCAATCGTGGCATTGTTCAACCTCAGGTAACTACCATCGTGAAGCCAGCGCGTCGATGGCGTGGCGGAATTTTGGATGTTCTCCTCGCCACCGAATTCGGCCGTGGAACGAAGCGAATTCGTGCCTCCGGCCAACCTGGAATAGGCATAATAGGCATTCTCGTCATTCCAGTAGATTTTATTTCCAGACACGCCATTCAGGTTAAAGGACAGGTCAAAGTTTTTGTACAAAAACTTAACAAACCCACCAAAGGTTGAACTCGGAACGGCTGAACCGGCGGTGACATAATCGTCCGCGTTGATGTTGCCGTCATTGTTTACATCGCGAAACTTGTTCATGCCATTTTCATCCAGGCCAATCCAGTCTTGGAGATAAAAGGTGCCAACAGGATAGTCATTCAATATCCCATTGACTGTGACCCCTGACAATCCCTGCCCCGATATCTCACCTGTCGATAATATCTGCACGGGCAAACCAGTCACATTATTATGGATGAAACTCACATTACCACCAATATCGAAGCTAAAATCACTACCAATAGGCTGCCGGTATTCCAAAGATAATTCGAGTCCTTGATTGTGTATTTTCATGTCGTAATTCTTCCAGAAAGAAGATGTAGGATTAATTGGGTCGGCGCTTGTGGATGATTCAAACAAAATGTCGGAAGATATTTTGTTATACACATCCAACGTACCGGAAAGCCTGTCATCCAGGAAACCGAAGTCCAGGCCAACATTGGCTTGTATAGATGTTTCCCAATGCAAATCTTCATTCTGGGCCCGCACAAAGCTAATCCCGGGGTAATTCACACCATTAAAAAAATAACCCTCACCTTGTCCCGTCTGAATCGAAAGCAGTTGGTGGGTAATATAGGGTGGAATATCCTGGTTCCCGGTTTGCCCCCAACCTGCCCGTATTTTCAAGTTGCTAAAAGGCCCGCCTGACAAGAAGGGCTCTTCCGACAATCTCCATGCCGCTGAAAAAGACGGAAAGAACCCATATTGGTTGTTCTTGCCAAATTTTGATGATCCGTCGGCCCTGAGTGTGGCAGTGAGAAAATACTTTTCCTTGAAGTCGTAATTGGCCCTGCCAAAAAAGGATTGGAGTTTAGTGATAAAGGCACTCCCACTAGGCCGGTTCTGGGCGATCGTTAAATCCGTGCCAATGCTCGGGTTCCTATAGGCATCTATCTCATCCGTTGAAAAATTGTTGATGCTCCAAGACCTGGTTTGGTATTCAAATTTCTGATAACTGTAACCGCCGAGAAGCTTGAACGAATTGTCCCCCACATCAAACTGATAAGTCAGGTATTGCTCGATATCATAATTGGTGTTCTGTTCCGTGCCGTCTGTCAATCTTCCTTCAGGAGTGGAAATATCCGCACTTCCAGAAGACACATTGTATTTGTCCAGTTGGTTGATGCCAATGATTTGGGACTGGTCGGCGCTAACTCTCACTTTGTATTCCAGTCCTTTTATGATCTTAAGCGTAGCTTCGACACTTGCCAATATCCGGGTCTGCTTCGTGAAATCTGTAGTGCGTTCCGCACTTTCCAATGGATTGATGCCCACTGGAAACGCGAAAAGGCTTCCGTCTTCATTATACACTGGATAGGTCGGGTTGGCAATGGTGGCGCTCGACAATAAATCCCCACTAACACCCGCATCATTTGATATGGCAGTATTGTCAGCCCTGATATAACTTCCCAGGAGGTTGGTGCTAAGCGTTAAACGGTGTTCCAAAAAACTTTGGTTCAAATTTAAACGGGCGCTGTAATTCGTCCGCTTGCTGCCCAACACTATGCCTTCTTGGTCCTTATAATTTAAAGATGCGCGGTAGTTCGTGTCATCTGTGCCACCGCCATAAGACAACGTATGGTCTTGCGAATAGGCAGTGCGAAAAATTTGGTCTTGCCAATTGGTATGAGTGTCCATAGAGTAAATACTGGCTGGATTTCCATAATTATTTTGGAAATCAATAAACTCCTGGGCATCCAACAAATCCAACTCCCTTTCTGGATTTGATACGGACATGTAGCCTTCATAAGTCAGCGTCGGCTTTCCACTTTGCCCTTTCATCGTCGATATTAATATTACGCCATTCGCCGCCCGGGAACCATAGATTGCCGTAGCCGAAGCATCCTTAAGTACATCGATTGACTTTATGTCTTGTGGATTTAGAAAGTCCGCATTGCCAGAAAGTGGGACGCCATCCACCACGTACAATGGCGAAGAGCCTTCCCGCAATGACCCGACACCCCTTATGTTTACCACAGTAGTTGCATTTGGATCCCCACTTCTTTGGGTTACCTGTACGCCTGCCGCCTTGCCCTGGATCAATTCCTCTGGATTGGTGACGATGCCCTGGTTAAAATCATCATGGCTTACCGAACTTATGGAGCCAGTCAAGTCGCTTTTCTTTTGTTCCCCATAGCCGACCACCACTATTTCATTCAAGGACTTGACATCGGGAGAAAGTGTAAGGTCGATCACTGTTTTGTTGCCAACAGTTATTTCTTCTTGAGCGAACCCCACCGAACTAAACACCAAAACTGTTTCGCGGGAAGGGACATTGATTTTAAAATATCCATTAACATCTGTTACCGTTCCCTGAGAACTCCCTTTTATGATCACGTTCACACCGGGCAAAGCTTCTCCATCTTCATCGGAAATCACCCTGCCACTAACAGATATATCCTGGTTTATCTCAACCTCAACAATTGGTTTTCTCCTCAAATGCTTTCGTGAAACATGAATGTTGTCGTTTACTTGTCTGAACCTGAGATTGGATTGCCTGGAAATTTCCAGCAGAATATCGGCAATACTCCAATTATTAAATTCTTTGGTAATCCGCACTTCCTGATTGAGGTCTTCTGACCGATACGTAAATTGATAGCTGGTTTGCGCTTCAATAGACTTAAAAACATCGACTAATTTCGCGTTTTTCAGTGCTAAATGTATCGATACTTCTCTAATGCTTTTGACGGATTGTGCATTGAGGTCTCCGGTCGCATAAATCGTGCTGAACAGCATGACATTAATACCAAACGCATACAATGTTAGCTTAGACATCTTCAAAAGGCGTCGTAATAATTTTAATTTCATAGTTTCGAATAGTTATTTAATTATAAATAAATTTTTAAACCTGTACGATGTTCCAGCATCAGCAGGCTTTTCCTTGAACTGATAATTGACTGTTACTCCATAGGCATTTTATTCAGTTAAACATTATTATGATTGAATTCATAACTAAGATTGTACACCAAGGAAGGCATCACTCGTAAAACTTCACTCATATTTTCGTTGATGAAATTTTCCGAACCGTGGGCTGTTTTGGCAGGTTCATTAAAGTCTATCGTAATCCGTACCGCTAGATTGAGGCCTTCCGGGCGATATGGGAATTGATAGCCGGTTTGTACTTCGATAGACTTAAAGACATCGATCAAACTTGCATTTTTCAATGCCAAATGTAACGACACTTCTCTGATGCTTTTGATGGATTGTATATTCGGATCTCCGGCAGCATAGAGTGTAAGGAGCAGTATGGCATTAATAATAAACGCATACAATGTTACTTTAGACATCTTCAAAAGTTGTCGTAATAGTTTTAATTTCATAATTTCGTCCGGTTATTTAATTATTAATAAATTTTTAAGCCTGTGTGATGTTCCAGCATCTGCAGGCTTTTCCTTTAACTAATATTTGACTGTAGCGTCATAAGCATATTTTTCATTCGAACGTAATTTGAACTTTCTTACCATTGATTTCATAGTGAAAATCGTAGACAAAGGACATCCCTTGTAAAACATCGCTCATATTCTTATCAATGAAATTTCCCGAGTAATGGGTTATTTTGGTGGGTTCGTTAAGGACAGATATATCTACTCCATACCACAATTCCATCTGTTTAACGGCTTCTTCCAGCGTAGATTTTTTAAACACCAACTCTCCGTTTTTCCAGGCTATTACATCATCGCCAAAGCTTTGTTTATCCAATTTCCCATTTTTTGTGGCAACAGCTTGTTCACCTGGCCCTAGTACTAAATGTTTGGCTCCATGCACCACTCGCACTTTTCCTGACACCAGCGAAACTTCCACATTTTCACCTGCTCTCCCCAAAATATTAAAACTTGTACCCAGGGCGGTTACAGTGGTGCCGTTTATGTTGACAACAAATGGCCGGTGAACGTCCTTTTCAATATCGAAGAACGCCTCACCATTTAAATGAACAACTCTGATGCCGTCACTGTTCCAGGTGCTGTTGTACCAAAGATCACTCGAAGAATTGAGCATTACTTTAGAACCATCAGGTAGAAAAACCGACAGTTTCTGGCCTTTCAGCGTATTCTTCTTTACCTGTTCAACAACAGCTTTTGTAGTAGCTGTATGATCGGGGATGATATAATTGCGGAATACAAAAAATACGCTGCCGATCACGATGATCAGCGAAGCCGCTATTTTTATATAAAACCACCAGTCAAATCGAGTTTTGACAGAATGGCCCGCGTCGACCTTGAGTCGGCTTTTGATATTTTCAAAGCTTTCCTTTTGATTCCATTCTTCAAATTGCTGATCGTCATTCAACTCCTGCTCCAATATGTTATTGAGATGACGTTCGGCATTCTTATCAAAAAACCAATCGAAAATGTCTTTAATTTCCCTTCGGCTTGCTTTTCCGCTATAAAAATTTTTAAGGAGTTTCTTCATGATCAATCAACACTTCTATTTATTGATATCCATTTTTCCAGGGAACTACTCAGGTGAAAATGTTTTTTTTACAAAAAAATATTCAAAGGTTCACCAAAATGATTTAGAAAAGGTAAAATTGTCGGGAATGGTGGGATAAAATGTAAATAGAGCAGTTCTTTGAAAGCGGGAAGTCTTTGGTTTTCAATCAATAAAAATCAGTTTAATCCCAATTTCTTTTTTAGCAGAAGGTTGGTGTGGTAGGTATGATTTTCTACGGTCCTGACCGACAGTCCAAGTCTCTTTGCAATCTGTTCGTGGGAGAGACCTTCCAGGCGGCTCAGGATGTAAATCTTTTGTTTTTGAGGGGGCAAACTTCTGATCACCGATTCTATAAAATCCTTTGTCTCCTTCAATTCTATTTTATTTTCGATATTATGATGAACTTGAAGACCATCCAAATTTTCCAGGTAATTATCAATACTGTAAGAAATGATTTTATGCCGCGAAAATTTCAGGATAGCATTTTTGGCAATGGTGAAAAGATAAGAACGAAAGGGATATCCGTCTTTTATATTATCCCGGTGATCCCAGATCTTAAGGAATACATCCTGTACGATCTCTTCGGCATCTTCATGAGATAGATAATACCTTCTGCAAGATATGTACAATTGTTTGGCATATTTTGAATGCAAGGATTCCAATGCCGTGGTGCTACCACATTTCAGTTGTTCTATGATTTGGTGATCTTCACCTAACACAGCAGTCTAACTTAATTTGATAATAATCGAACATTAAATATCTGTAATAATTAATTAAAATGCCAGCTATCTTGTGAACTATCCATCAATAGTGGGTCAAAATATCTACAGAAACCTCAATTTATTCGAGTCCCGGGATATTCTTAAAATATAATTGAGGGCATGTTTAAACCAAGTTTCCGCATGCGATATCTGCGCCGACCGGGCATGCGATCTTTAATCTTTTTTGTGTCACTGTCACGGTTGGGATATCAGTTAAAACAGATGCGAGCCCAGTTTATGACGAAATCGCTCTCCGCTAAAAGTCAATGGACGCTTTTTCTTTTTTAATGCCAAGGGGCCATGACCAGTAGACCGATACCGTGAATCCATCTTTTGCCTGCGTCAGATCATAAATTCTTTAATTTTTAATCATTACGCCAGTGTGCTGGATCATTTACAACACGATAAAAATCCGGGATCACTTTGATACAAAAGGGTGAGGCCCCTCCCCGATATATCTTAAAATAATTTTAATTTTAATAATCCGATGAAGGATGGTCCTGTTTGAAATGGATAATTTGTTTACCAGCCCATTTTGGACGTATCAACAAACTTTCCAAAAGAGAAATCAACAATATACTTTGTATACACAGACGTTGCCACACATTGGATGACAGAATTTACAGCATGAGAATCATTGAATGGAATTGTAATATGGCATTTCGTAAAAAGTATTCTAAGGTTTTGGATTTACAACCCAATATCCTGATTATTCCAGAATGTGAGAACGAGACTAGACTTCAATTCGGTAAGTTGACTCCAATACCAAATGATTTTTTATGGTTTGGTGATAACCCCAACAAAGGGATTGGTATCTTTTCGTATTCAGATTACAAACTCGACTTGATTGATTATACAGATAGATTTCGATACGTGATTCCAATACAAGTCAAGGGTGACGACTCTTTTACATTATTTGCCGTTTGGGCAATGGATTGCAAAGAGAACTGGAATGAGAGATACATCGGACAAGTTTGGTTAGGAATAAAACATTATGATTACTTGTTGACAGATTCAACTGTTTTGACAGGTGATTTTAATAGTAACAAAATTTGGGATTCTTTCGCTAGGATTGCGAACCATACAAATGTTGTGGATTACCTTGATTCAAAATCGATTCGTAGTTTATATCACGATAAGTTCAAAATGATTCAAGGAAATGAGAAACATCCGACATTGTTTATGTATAAAAAGCAAGATATGCCATACCATATTGACTACTGTTTTGCTTCAAATGATTTGATTAAAAGGGGATATGATATAGCAATCGGTAATTACGATGATTGGATTTCAGAAAGTGATCATGTTCCTTTAGTCATAGATTTTAACCTATAAAACAACGTGTGCTAACACGCGATCATTGTGACAACCAAGTAAACGCCAAAAGCCATTGCAACGTAATGACAATGAAAATAAAGAGAAGTGAGTACAAGTCGTTGGTGTCTACCTACAACCTGAGTGCAAAGCGGTTCTATAATGGCACAAAGGCAGACCTGAAGCCAGGGGTTCTAATCGAACACGGTTTTAATTCAAACTTCGGTAAGAGGAAGAAGACGGCCTATGTCTATCTAACCACCACCTTGGGTGTTGCTACCTGGGGGCAGACCTCTAAAGAGGAAGCGGACACCGGAATAACGAAACATGCAGGCTGTCGAACTTTTAGGTACTCTTCGTAACTTATCTCCATGAATAAGGTTAGGATACCAGAACAGCAGCAAAACGAAATTTTTAACCTAAAACGAAAGGAGATACGATGATAATCCATATTATTCGGTACAAGACCGGTCTTTCTTATGACGAAGTCAACCAACGCTTTAAAGAGCGTTCAGATCGCTATCGAAAGGTTCCGGGCCTGATACAGAAGTACTACGTCAAGTTCATCAAGACAGGTGAGTATGGAGGGATCTACATTTGGGATTCACGTGAGTCCCTTGACGCCTGGAGGGCTGGCAATCTCTCCGGAACACTTGCCGAGACATATCAGATCGAAGGAGAGCCTGTGCGAGAACTTGCCGAAACGATGCTGGTGCTTCACGAGGACTGATCGAACTCGCTCCCATTAGAAGTCTGCGTCACAGACCACGGTTCCCAGGTCCGTGAATCAGACGACCTCAAACCGATCGCAAGGAGATTCCCGCTTTCGTGGAGCCTGTCCCGCTTCCAGCGGGAAATGACCCGGAATTGAATTCAAACTTCTTTTTCAAAGAATTTACTTTTGTTCAAACAAATTTAAATTCGATAAAAAAGGAGATAAATTGAGAGCCAGCCAAACGTAAGTGAATACGCTCGACAGTTACCACTTGTAAAAATTAATTTGAACGATAACAAGAATTAAAAAAAATAGCAGCTGACAATCGAATAGGCAGTTGACAACCCATTGACCACCAGTGCCCCATCACCCTCTGCTCACCAATAGACGCTTTTGATCAAATATTTACCATCCTCCGGGCGATTTACTCGTATAATTGATCTAATACCGTTAATTTTGCGGAAAAATTACCTAACATGCCAGGGAATCTGAATCGAAAACTTGCTGCCATCATGTTCACCGATATGGTGGGATATACGGCCATGATGCAGGAAAACGAAGTCCTGGCCAAACAGATCCGGGATCGTCACCGCCAGATCCTGCAACAATCCACCAAACGGCATCAGGGACAGATCCTGCAATACTACGGCGATGGCACGCTCACCATTTTCCAAAGTTCAATTGAGGCTGTGGTCTGCGCCGTCGAAATTCAGCACGAGTTTTTAAAGGAACCCAAAATACCACTGCGTATTGGCATTCACGTTGGCGATATTGCCCACGACCATGAAGGCATTTATGGCGATGGGGTGAATGTGGCTTCCCGCATCGAAGCTCTTTGCTCGGCGGGCGGCGTGCTCATCTCCGAGCGCGTGTTCGACGATTTAAAAAATCACCCGGAATTCCCCGTGAAAAACCTGGGTGAGTTTGAGTTGAAAAACGTGAAGCGGCCTATTGAAATCTTTGGAATCAAATACGGACAACTCACCATACCCACGCGATCTGAACTGGAGGCCAGAACGGTAAAAACTTTCAAGAGCATTGCGGTATTGCCTTTCATCAATATGAGCGCCGACCCGGACAATGAATATTTCAGCGAAGGAATGACGGAAGAGATCCTCAACGCCCTCACCAAAGTGGAAGGAATGCGCGTCACGTCCAGAACGTCTTCCTTTGCCTTCAAAAACAAAACCATCGACATCCGGGAAATCGGCCGGCAGCTCAATGTGAACACTGTGCTGGAAGGCAGCGTGCGCAAGGCCGGGAAGAAAGTCCGCATTACCGCCCAGTTGATCGACACCAAAGACGGCTACCACCTGTGGTCGGAAACATTCGACCGGCAGATCGAAGATATTTTTGATGTGCAGGACGAAATTGCGGGTCATGTTGTTAAAAAGTTACAAAGCATGCTGGGCAGTCACCAGATTGAAGAAAAATTGGCCCGAAAACCAGGTAGAAATTTTGAGGCCTACAATCTTTATCTCAGGGGTCTTTATCATATGAACAAGAATTTTCCTGAAGACGCCCTGGTGGCTAAAAAATACTTTGAAGATTCCATTAAACTGCAGGATGATTTTGCCCTGGCTTATGCCAGGCTTAGCTATTGTTACGGTTATCTTGGGACCACGGGTATCATGAAGCCCAAAGAATCTTTTCAGAAAGCTTCCGAATGCGCGGAAAAAGCCATGGAACTCGACCCAGATATTTACGAACCCTACCTGATGCACGCGCTGGGTGCTTTATATTATACCGGGGACCTCGACGACGCCTATCAAAGTTTGCAAAAAGCAAAAACCATCAATCCGGGATCAGCCGAGGTACATATGTATTATGCCATCTATCTGTCTGCCATCGGGAATCTTAAAGAAGCGGTAGAATCAATGGAAAAAGCACTGGAAATCGATCCGCTCTCACTGAATATCCGCAATGGCTATGGGATCTTGAAAATGGTGACGCGCTGTTACGACGAAGCCATCAAGATTTTTGATTCTATCCTGGAAAGTGATCCGACGTATCGCGCCGCGTTAGAAGAAAAAGGCTGGACTTTATTCTTTAAAGGTGAAACCGAGAAGGCCATCGAAACATTAAAAACCTACCAAATGATGACCGGGTCTCCCCTGAAAGGATGGAGCGCCCTGGGATACGTGTATGGAAAAACCGGACGGCCTGAACTGGCCTGGGAGATCATCGATAAATTGCATCAGCGACATAAGCAGGAGCCCGATGTGATCCTGGCCATGGACTTTGCCATCGTCTATGCCGGACTCAATGAATTTGGCAAAGCAATTGAAAATCTCAAAAAGGGCCTCAAAAATCGCTCTGGTCTGATCTATATGATCGCCCACCCAATATGGGACGATCTTAAAACAAGACCGGGATTCCAGGAATTATTACAAGAACTCAATGCTCGCAATGTGACAAATTACACCTGATAATGGATTTTGCATTATCCAAAAGGCGAAACCCACACGAACCCGAACAAGCAAGTAAAAAACGCTCCAATGCTGTTAAACAGATTCTTCAGCGTACACCCGCATGCCAAATGACTGCCATTCAGCATGATGGTTAAACATAGAGCTTGGAAACATCGAACACCATACATCCAATACTATGTTGGAACGGACAATAAAATAAGTGCGTTGGCCCGGCTCCCGATTGCTATCCGGGAAGCGGGGGTGCGTTGGGTATGCGGATGGAAGCATTATTTTGCCTTGATTTTTCTTTGGTTCTTTCTTTTCATCTAAGGAAAAGAAATGAACATTCAGGAGCATTGGCTAAGCCAAACCGGCGGACGATTGTCATCCACCTGGCATGTGTGCAAAACAAGTAACCGAAAACCGCTTCGTTCCTGTTAAACAGATTCTTCAGCGCACTCCCGCCAACCCAAAGCTCGGGGCTTCAGAATGACGTTTCAAAATGATGAACGGAACAAATAGAACGTTGGTCCGGCGGAACAATAAGCTAAAACCTCGCAACCGGCAAACTGGCAACCCGCAACTGTTTATCCAATTAAATCAAGCAAAACCTTAAAATTCATTACCCACAGAATTTCACTTAGAACCATTTTGGCATTAACTTTCAGCGTTTAACCTGATTTTATAATCAAAACCTAAAATGATGAAGAATATATTGATGGTGGCGTTGGGGCTGATGTTTTTTGTTGCCGGTTCCTTTGCCCAGAATGCTAAATCGGTTTCACTCACCTCCCCCGACGGAAAATTACAGATTACTGTTTCCATTGGACAGCAAATCAGTTATTCAGCGAATTATAATGGAAAAGAACTGATAGCGCCCTCTGCCATTGGAATGCAACTTCAGGATGGCCCGGATCTGGGCGCATCACCAAGACTGCGAAAAGAAAATACCTCAGAAGTCAATCAGGAATTGAAGCCATTGTACGGGAAACGGGCAGTGATCCCGGATCACTATAAAGAACTGCGCCTGGATTTTAGGGGAAATTATGCCGTCATTTTCAGGGCTTATGATGAAGGGCTTGCTTATCGCTTTGTCACCAGCTTTAAAGACGATATTGTCGTGAAGCAGGAAAATGACGCGTTCAATTTTCCGGCGGACTACGCGGTTTCTGCCATCCACCCAGGAAACAATGATTTTCAGTCCAGTTATGAAGATCTTTATGCCACAAATAAACTCTCTCAAATACCGGATTCCATTGCTGTGTTACCCGTATTGCTCGATGCGGGAAACGGCATTAAAATCGTGCTCTCAGAAGCTGCCCTGGATGACTACCCCGGCATGTATGTCGCTAAATCCAAAAACAACAACTACGGACTGGATGCCACGTTTCCCGGGTATCCCACCAAAACCGAAAAAGGCGGACATATGAAATTTGACTTGCGGGTGACAGAACGCGCCGATTATATCGCCAAAACCAAAGGCAGTCGCGCTTTCCCCTGGCGGTTCTTTAAAATCGCTGCCGAAGACCGGCAGTTATTGGACACCGATCTTGTGTACAAATTATCCGATCCCCAGGCACCGGATTTGGATTTCTCCTGGGTGAAGCCGGGCAAAGTGGCCTGGGATTGGTGGAATGCACTCAACCTACTGGGGGTTGACTTTCGCACCGGAGTCAATACGGAATCATACAAATACTTCATTGACTTTGCCGCAGCAAACGGCATCGAGTATGTCAATCTCGACGAAGGCTGGTCCAACCAGTACGACGTGATGCAACTCACGGATGCCATTGATTTGAAAGAAATATTGCGCTATGCCAAAAGTAAAAATGTCGGCATCATACTGTGGTGTGTGCATTGGGCCCTGGACCAAAAATTGGAAGAAGCCATGGCCTGGTTTGAAAGCCTGGGCGTTAAAGGATTGAAAATAGACTTCATGGACCGGGATGATCAGGTGATGGTGAATTATTATCACCGTATTGCCAGAGCAGCCGCCCAACATCATCTGATCGTAGATTTCCACGGCGCATTCAAGCCTGCAGGTTTGCACCGGCTTTATCCCAATGTACTCAACAGGGAAGCCGTGCGCGGACTGGAATACAACAAATTTTCCAAACCTTTGGGCACCACGCCGGAATATGCATTGACGATCCCGTTTATCCGCATGCTGGCCGGGCCAATGGACTACACACCCGGAGCCATGCACAATGCTCAAAAAGCCAATTTTGGTGTGTTTTTCGAGCGTCCCATGAGTCAGGGCACGCGTTGCCAGCAGTTGGCCATGTACGTGGTCTATGAAGCGCCACTGGAAATGTTATCCGACGCGCCGACGGCTTACCAAGCCGAACCGGTAATTCTGGACTTTTTGAAAAAAGTGCCTACCACCTGGGATGAAACCGTGGCACTCGATGGCAAAGTAGGCGATTACGCGGTGATTGCCAGAAAATCCGGCAACGACTGGTGGGTGGGCGGCATGACCGACTGGTCGCCGAGAACACTGAATGTCGATTTTTCATTTCTTGGTGACGGCCAGTATAAAGCAGAAATTTTCCAGGATGGTATCAATGCCGACCGTATTGGCAATGACTATCAAAAAATTGAAAAGTCAGTCAATAAGCAAACCAAATTAGAATTTAAACTGGCCCCAGCCGGTGGTTTTGCCATTCATTTAAATACAAGAACCATAGAATAAGTATTATGTCGATAAACTTAAATCAAGATTGGCAAAATATACTGACAGAATCACTTAAAATTGTAGCATAAGAACGAACCCAGCACACACCTCTTCTCTTCGCTTTCAGGCACATTTGGCAATACCGCAAGGCTTGCCCTCAATCCAAAAATGCCAAAAGAGCCTTCAAGCCCGTCCCACTCCAACTCATGGACTTAAAAACAGTGCAGCAAAAAATAAAGATAGATTGACAAATGACAAGAACGGCCAGCTTGTAACAGTGCATATTTCAGAGCGGGGTTGGTACGGTTAGCAACTGCGGATTCTCGCATCAATTTTCCATCCTATCGGACGGAAAATCGCTCCGAAATCCGCTCCGCAAAATGGTGTGCCGGGAAGCAATGATTCGGCAATAAAGTTCATTGTATGCTGTAATTAAGATGGTGGAATCCGTCATCAGGCGAATGAATGGAAATTATTGCCGCTTTACAGGAAGGAAATGAAACAAATTATCGATATTAATCCTTTTAACAAATAAAAAATGACTGTTTGGCATAAAAAAGATATTAAGCTTTTTCTTGTTTTGATACCACTCATCAATTTGTTAAATTATTTTATTACTTATTATAATATAACCTTAAGCACACATTTTTTCCTTACTCTTTTTATTGATACAGTTCAGGGTTACCTGACATGGTTGATCGTTCGTTACATAATCATACAAATGGAAAAGAAGTCTCCCCTGCTCGATTTTACCTTTCGGCGGCTTTTTTTACAACTTCTGTACACTTGCCTGTCCGGCCTTGCCTTTATCATTCTTGCAACTGAATTATTAAATGCAATAACAAAACACGAACCTGTACCTGTTAATTTTTATCAACTCGATATTTGGATATATGCCATTTGGATTTTGGTGGTTAATGGTATTTATATAGCTATGTATTTCTATTTGAACTGGAAAAATTCAGAACATAAACTTCAAAAGGCGAACATCTTAAAAACCGATGGAATAAGTGTTAAATCAGGTAATAAAAATATCAAAATAGCATTGAACGATATCAACGGATTTTATGTGGATGAAGGCATTACTTTTATGATTGACAAACATTTAAAAACATATATAGTAGATAGCTCACTGGACAATCTGGAACAAAAACTACCTCAATCCTTATTTTTTAGGATAAACCGAAAGTTTATTCTTCACAGAAGTTCCATCACTTCTTTCAAAAGAATAGAAAATAATAAATTAGTCGTTTTGACTTCACCCGATTGTTCTTTTCCAAAAGAACATCTTGTAAGCAGGTTGAAAGCTCCGGCTTTTAAAAAATGGTTTGAGCAGGATACAATACTACTTCCGTGAACACTTCAACCCAAAATCCGATATACTTTACTGTTTCTTCAAGGTGAAATCTGCTACACTTCAGCGACAAACTTCCCGGAACTTTCTGTTTTGCTTTTAGGTTGAGAATATCTTTGACAAAATTCTTTAACAATTTCGGCCCATGAAAAGATTCGTTTTAAAATTCATATTCATTTTTTTCGTGCCTGTTTTTTGTACGGCCCGATCCGGGTTTAAAATCACTGAGACAAAAATAGACAGTTTGATGAAGGCACATATTATTCACAAAGGAAAACGGCCTGTGCATAGTTTTTTGCTGTATGCCAAAAATGAAAAATCAGGTTTTGAAATCAACAAAGGCGTTGGAACTAATGGAAGAAATGATACCCCAATTGACGAAGAATACCAATATAACATAGCAAGTATTACCAAAACTTTTTTGGCAACAATCATTCTTCAACTCGAAGAAGAAGGCAAACTAAAGACTTCTGATAAAGCCATAAAATACCTGAAAAATGTGGATTTCTTAAAATTTGACCAAATACACATAATGGATAAAAAGCGGTTTGCCGGTGAAATAACAATAGAAATGTTGTTGAATCATACTTCCGGTATCTCCGATATTTTTACAGATGCAGCCACAAGGTTTAATATAAGCGTTCTGCTCCATAAAAAAAGACAATACAATCCCGAAATGTTTATAAACCGGTTTTATAAATATAAAATGAATCAAAAACCTTTTAATAAACCGGGTAAGGGGTATCATTATTCCGATGTAAATTATATGATTTTAGGATTTATTATTGAACAAATAACAGGGCAAAGTTTGCCACAGGCTATTCGCGAACGGATTTTAAAGCCTTTAAATATGCGAAACACCTATTTTGAATATTACGAACCAAAACAAGGAAACGGAAAACGAATTGATGCTTTCCTGAACAGAATTAACATGACTAAAAACATCAATACTTCCTACGAATGGGGTGGCGGAGGTTTGGTTTCCACAACCAAAGAAACGGGTATTTTTATTGAAAGTCTTTTTGCATTGAAACTTTTTAAAAATCATTCAACGCTGGAAAAAATGATTGACTTTTCTTCTACCGAAAAATTTGGGCAGCACTATGGAATGGGAATTTTCAGTTGGGAAGTGAATGGTAAAATATTTTACGGGCACGGTGGATTTTATGGTTCAGCCTTACTTTACGACCCGTTAGACAAAATCACTTTTTCAGCGAATGTTGCACAGGCAAATGTTCCCTTTGATGCTGAAAAATTAATTAATGAATTATTGAACCTGATTTATAATTCAGATATAATCAAATAACAAAATGAGAAGTCTGTTTTAAATAATTCTCGTTTAAGGAACAGTTCTTTTTTCAGGGCTGCGATGAAGGCTGGTCTGACCAATACGATGTGATGAAACTAACCGATGCCATTGATTTGAAAGAAATATTGCGCTATGCCAAACGTAAAAATGTCGGCATCATACTGTGGTGTGTGCATGGGCCCTGGACCAAAAATTGGAAGAAGCCATGACCTGGTTTGAAAGCCTGGGCGTAAAAGGTTTGAAGATAGACTTCATGGACCGGGATGATCAGGTGATGGTGAATTATTATCACCGTATTGCCCGGGCCGCGGCGCAGCACCACCTGATCGTAGACTTCCACGGCGCCATTAAGCCAGCAGGGTTGCACCGGCTTTATCCCAACGTGCTCAACCGGGAAGCCGTGCGCGGACTGGAATACAACAAATTTTCCAAACCTTTGGGCACCACGCCGGAATACGCGTTGACCATCCCGTTTATCCGCATGCTGGCCGGGCCAATGGACTACACACCCGGAGCCATGCACAATGCTCAAAAAGCCAATTTCGGCGTTTTCTTCGAGCGTCCCATGAGCCAGGGTACCCGTTGCCAGCAATTGGCGATGTATGTGGTTTATGAAGCGCCGCTCGAAATGCTATCCGACGCACCGACGGCTTACGAAGCCGAACCGGTAATTCTGGACTTTTTGAAAAAAGTGCCGACGACCTGGGATGAAACCGTGGCGCTTGATGGGCAAGTCAGCGATTATGCAGTGATTGCCAGGAAATCAGGCAACGATTGGTGGGTGGGCGGAATGACCGACTGGTCGCCAAGAACACTGAATGTCGATTTTTCATTTCTGGGTGAAGGCCAGTACAAAGCGGAAATTTTCCGAGATGGCATCAATGCCGATCGCATTGGCAATGACTACAAAAAGCTGGAAAAATCGGTAAACAACCAGACGAATTTAGAATTTAAACTGGCCCCAGCCGGTGGATTTGCCATTCATTTGACGAATGAATAGTAAGAATAAGCTGATATAACATTGAAGGATAAAGCAACCCAAAGACAATAAAAGCCTTGTGATGTTTTTCACATTACCTCATGGTTTGCGTCCGCCATCCCTATCCTCCACAAGTTACGCTTCACTAAACTTGCGGTAGATTTGGAGAGTTGGAGTTTTTTCAATAAGTAATATGCTAAAAAGGATGATGAAGGTATCTTAAAACTCAAAGATTTGTCGTTCAAAAATAAAATTTTATTCTGCTATTTATTGATTCTTGGTTTCTTGATGCTCATTCAAGGATGTCATAAAGATGCAATAGAGCCTTATATTCCGGAAAATTACTACCATACTCCGGGAAAAATCGCCTGGGAATACAGTGAATTAAATAATAGCAAAATCAATTACCTCTACGATGTTAATGGAAACCTTATACGAAAAAATACCTAATAATAACCGTAACGATACAGATTATTCATTTTCTGTGATTTATAATTATAACCGTCTGAATCAAGTTACTGTCGTATCGGATATGGAAATAGGTAAAACAAAACTCATGGTACGCATAGTCTATCATTATGAGGAAGGTAAGAATGCAAGGGTTGACTATTATTCCCGCAGCCCTAATGAAATAGATCAATATTTATTAAACTATTTTGACAATGATGATCTGATTAAACAAGAATATCATGACGCGGATGGAGTATTGCTTTCAAAACTAGATTATAGTTATTACGGCGATAATTCTTTGAAAGTTATAAGAACATATGATAAAAATGGTAATTTGACTTATTATACCCAATATCAATACGTACAGGATACCACAAAGTTGAATCGATACCTTGCAAATGGAAATTTAATCAGCACTCAGGAAATTGTTTATGATAGCATGGGTAGAAAATCGGAAGAAGCCAAAATAACCGATGGCGATCGTTTAGTAAACAGAAGATACTTTTACGACAATTTATTGAACAGGCTGAATAAAATTATTATTTATGAGGATTCAGAGGGGGCGATTTTTGATATTCAGACTTATGAGTATTATTAGATATTTTACTCCATACCCTATAAACACATTTTTATAATAAACTCAATATTCAAAAAATTTTACGGCTCGATGTAGCCCTTCAGGGCTTGTACGTATCGCTCAAATGCTTCAATGCCTTTTTTGGTGATACTGCAGGTCGTTTGGGGCTTTTTACCTTTGAATTGCTTGCTGATCTTGATGTAGCCTGCTTCTTCAAGTTTGCTCAGTTGAACGCTGAGGTTGCCTGAAGTCGCCTCCGTTTTTTCTTTCAGGAAGGTGAAATCAGCAGATTCCACACTGATAAGGATAGAGACAATGGCCAGCCGGAGCTGCGCGTGCAATAAAGGATCGAGATCGTGAAATGACTTCATTTATTTGGTACTTCTTTTCAACAAATATCCGGGGATTAGATACCCGCAAAAGATTCCTGCCGCTCCAAAAAGGTAAGAGGTATTGACATCAGCAAGATAACAGGCAATCGCAAACAACCAAAATGCTATGCCACCCCACAACAATGGTTTGAACCGGATAATAATACCTGACATAAAGGTCGCAGCACCAGCCATCAGCATGATCACCGGATTCAGGTTCCAACCAATTTTATATCCGAAAAAAACAAGTAGAAATACACTGACAGCAAAGGAGTACCAAAGCCACATTTGAATCTTGTCTATATGGGTGGTGACTTGGGCGTTCTTGCCCATTTGGTATCCTTTAATCATTGAATAGATAAAGGCTGGAATAGTGATCAGCCATACAATATAGGGATGATTGTAATCCGTAAAATTGGCGATGCCATAATGGCCAAGTTCGGCGAAAAAGATGACCCATCCCCAAAACAGAAAGAAAAATCCTCCCCGTTTCACGTTGCCTCTGGCCTCTTCAATCATTCTTGTGATAAGATCGAGTTGCTGAGCGCTTGTTGGTACAGTTTGATTAGTTTCCATATTTTAATAAATTAGTTTATGATATAAACTTATTTACAAGATAAAAAGTTTCATTCCGGCTCTCTTTTTTCAAAATCTCTATCTGTCTTTGGGTAATTCGTGCATTTTGGTTGTCATTCTTAGTGTAATGCATGTCCTAAACACTCAAAAAATATGACAGACCGACGCACCTTTGTAAAAAAAATATCCGCTGCGGGAGGAGCATTTATGCTTGCAGGAACTTCCATTCTCCAAGATGAACAGCAAACTACTTCCGGAGATAAGCCAATCACCCTGGAAAAATCACATTTTTCTCCACTGGATCCCATCACGATTCGTTGTCAGCAACCAGGCCGTATTACTGTACGCGATGGCCAGGGAAATATCTACTTTTCCCAGGATTCCGGCGACAATTTTCAGTTTTGGGTTGGAGGTTGTCTGGGCTATCACTCTGTTTCTTTGGCCAATAAGAAAGGCCAATTGCTCGATTATGCTACATTCAATGTCAACGGTAAAACACACATCAATGATGAAGGCGCTGGGTATGGAAAATTGCTTGATACATTATTTTGGTCAATGACCAAAGGCTGGGGATACGTAGATATGTTCCGGGTAAATGGCCGGTTCTATGAAACATTCGTCCGCTGGCTCCGCGATCATGTACATACCATGAAGGGCCTGAAATATTTTTATCCCAACCTAAAATCCGGCATTGACCTTTATGCCGATACCCAGCGCGGTGATGGTATGATCTGGGATAATATTTATCCCCGGTATTGTGACAAAAACTGGTGGGACCGGCGCTTTGCCTATGCCGATTTCATTGAGCACATTGAAAACGGTCATTATGAAATGAAGCGGATACCGGTCGAAAATGACGTGGAATATTTATTCATTGAAGGATTGTATTACACCTGGAAGGCCACCGGTGACGATGACTGGATGGCCGGTCATCTGGACAAAGCCCTAAAGGCTGTTCACTACAGCACGACAAGTCCTTATCGCTGGAGTGACAAGTATCAATTACTCAAACGCGGCTTTACCATCGACACCTGGGATTTTCAGTCAAACGAAGATACCGCGCTGATGGATGGCAACGATATTATGCGTATCGAACTGGGAAAAACACGCTTTGGGATCATGTACGGTGATAACACCGGAATGGCTCAGTCTTGTTTATATCTGGCTGAAATGCTGGAGTATGCAGGACGACATGATGAAGCAGCCGATTACCGGAAACTCAGCGGGGCACTGATGGACAGACTAAATGCGCTTTCCTGGAACGGCCGTTATTATACCCATCATGTGCCGGAAGATCCAAGCTTACACCTGGACCTTGGTGTGGACCAATTGAAACAAGTATCACTTTCCAATGCCTATTCCATAAACAGAACATTGACGCATGAACAGTGCGTAGCGATCATCAAAACCTATCAGCAAATAAGACAAGAAATTCCGGAAAGTTCTCCGGGGGAATGGTATACCATTTACCCGCCTTTTGAAGGTGGTTTTGGCAATAGAGATTCCAGTTCCAAGTGGGAATATATGAATGGTGGGGTCACCTCGATTGTGGCAGGTGAACTGGCCCATGGCGCTTTTGAGCACGGTTTCGAGTCCTATGGTGCCGATATTTTGCAAAGGGTAGCAAAGCTTGCCCGGGAAACGGATGACTATCTGCACTGCACTTATCGGGGTGCCGTGCCGGAAAAACCCGAGAGAAGATTTGATCAACTGAATATCACCGGAGTCGCCAATAGCAATTTCCCGGGGAAAGAAGCAATGCACAACGATACCTTCGTCTGGTCGGAAAGTATTTATCATGATATTCCTTTTGCTGTACTCAATCCTGATGAACATCAACATACAGCCATTGAGTTGAACAATGACACCGGATTAAAATCTGTTATTTCACCAGTCGGCCAGCAGGCCGCCTCGGTGTATCTGTTGCACACCAGTCAATCGCCAATGACAGGGACGATAAAACTGATCTACGATGATAAAACATATTATACCGACTACATCACTCAGGACAAATCAGGGCATTGGTGGACTTGCGAGCAAACCAATGGTGATGACTATCCCAACAGCAAACTGGCCTGGCGCAGCAACAATGATCAATATGTTGCATTTTATGTTTATGGATTCAACAACCCTTATCCGGACAAAATCATTAGTGATATCCATTTCGACAAGGCCGAAAATGACAGTTCATGGAAAATCCGGGCTATTACTTTATGTAGTGCTTCCGTGTTTTTTATGCCTGATATTGTTTCTTTTGGAATCCCCGATAACTGGGGAGCGGCGGCTGTGGTTTATGCCCTGGTGGAAGGACTGGCTGGAATTAAAGATAACGGCGTGGCCTACAATAAAGCCGTCATTGCGCCAAGATGGGAGGCTGCCGGAGTCTCGAAAGCCAGGGCCGTGGTTAAATATGAAGCTTCTGAAGGTTATGTAGCTTATGAATACGAAAAAACCGATCCATATATCCTGTTTAGATTTACCGGCACTCCAAAAGAAACTGAATTGAAAATCTTGCTGCCTCAAAATTCATCGCTCAAAACTTCTGAACTTGACGGACATCCTGTAGATTTGGATATCACCCGAATTGAGAATTCTCAGTATGCCCGTCTTTTACTGAAAGGCGTTGGCGTACACCAGTTAAGATTAACTATGATTAACTAAAATACTTTTATGATGAAGAAACTACTGACCACTGCATTTTTATTATTGTTGACTTTGTCGGCTTTTGCTCAACAGGCCGGTAAAATTATGGAAAGCTTCGAGTTCAAAAGCGCTCTAATGAAGCAGCCTGTAAAATTCACCATTTATTTGCCACCGGATTATGATACTTCCCAGCGACGTTATCCCGTGGTATATTTGCTGCATGGATATACCGACGATGATACGGGATGGCTGCAATTCGGAGAAGCGCCCTACATTACCGATGAGGCCATTGCCAATCGCGAAATTCCTCCAATGATCATTGTAATGCCTGACGGAGGAGTTACCTGGTATGTGAATGATTATAAAGGAAAAAAACCCTGGGCCGATATGTTCATCAAAGAATTCATTCCCTACATCGATGCCACTTATCGCACCAGGCCCAAAAAAGAATTCCGGGGGATTGCAGGACTCTCAATGGGTGGCTATGGGGCGCTTGAAACGGCCATGCGCAACCCTGATCTTTTCGCAGCTTGCGTGGCTTTCAGCGCCGGGGTAATGACCGATGATGAATTGATCACCATGGCGGATGACCACTATGAAAATATGTTTGGATTTCTTTTTGGGGACGGGTTAAAAGGCGCTGCGCGGGTTACCGATCAATGGTCAGCTTTCAGTCCGCTGCATTTGCTGGACAGCCAGCTAAAGGACAAACTAAAAAGTGTACGCTATTATATCGACTGTGGCGACGATGACTTTTTGTACAAAGGGAATTCAGCGCTGCATGTGAAAATGCGTGACCTCGAAATCCCGCATGAATATCGCGTTCGCGATGGATCGCATAGCTGGGTTTATTGGCGCACAGGACTCAAGGACGGCTTGAAATTCATCGGACAAAGCTTTCACCGATAAGTGAAGATTGGTCATTACATAATTAATATGAGCTTCTATGTTTTCAAATATGAAAAAAACCCTTCGACCAAAACCGGCAAAAAGCATTTGCCTTGGCAATGCTCCCGATAGCAATAAGGATTGAAGTCACTAACAAATTTCTTAAAGAAGAAAAATACGAATTGACAGACCAAATCAGAAGAAGTTGGACGGATGTTGAATCGTTGATATGCTTATTCATCCCGTCCGACCGCTAGTGTCATGTCAACTTTATAATGTCGTATAAATGTATTATATTGGCAAGAAACTGCCATGATAAAATACAAAGTAACTTTAACGCTGGAAGAGCGAGAGGAACTACAGGAGATTACAAGGAAAGGTTCTCACAAATCACAAAAGGTGTTGAATGCACTAATCCTGTTAAATTGTGATCAGGGGGAACATCAGGAACAGAAAGTCAAGAATGAGGATATCTCCACAGTTTTGCAGATCAGCATGAAAAAAATTGACCGGGTGAAAAAGAGATTCGTAGAGGAAGGCATAGAGGTCGCCTTACTGGGCCACAAAGGAGAGCGGGTTTATAAAAAGAAAGTGGATGGGGATTTAGAAGCCCATCTGATAGCCCTGAGTTGCAGTGAACCCCCGGATGGTTTTTCCAGATGGTCCTTGAGATTGTTGGCAGACAGAGCAATAGAGTTAGAATACATAGACAATATTTCTCACGAGACAGTACGTCGACTTTTAAAAAAACGAGTTAAAACCCTGGAAGAAAAAAGGATGGGTAATACCACCGCTTCAAAACGGTGATTTTGTGGCCAACATGGAAAAAGTATTGGAAGTGTATAAAATGCCCTATGACCCCAGATATCCGGTTGTTTGTATGGATGAATCGCCTAAACAGTTAATAAAGGAGACAAAAATGCCCATAAAAGCAAAACCGGGCAGCGAAGAAAAATATGATTATGAGTACGAGCGATGCGGAGTCTGCAATATATTTATGGCCAGCGAACCATTGGCTGGGAAGCGGTATGTGAAAGTGACTTTAAGCAAAACCAAAAAGGATTGGGCTGAATACCTAAATGAAATAACGGAAAATTATAAGGATGCCGAAAGGATTACTTTGGTAATGGATAATTTAGGGACACATAAGCCAGGCGCACTATATGAAACCTATAAGCCGGAAGAGGCAAAACAACTATGGGATAGATTTGACTTCGTGTATACCCCAAAGCATGGTAGTTGGCTCAATATGGCTGAAATTGAACTCAACGTATTAATGAAACAATGCTTAAACAGAAGAATAGACACAATAAAAAAAGTTGAAAAAGAAGTAATGGCATGGCAAACCGCCAGAGACAAAAAGAATGCAAAGATTAATTGGCGGTTCACTACAGAAGATGCCAGAATAAAACTATCAAGGCTTTATCCGACTTTTGACGATTGACATGACACTAGTGTCAATAAAACCACAATCGGAATAAGTAGATAAATTCTGCTAATATCTATTTTACTAAACGATATTGATATCCATGCAACTGATGAATAATATAATCCAAAAGCAAATCCCTTAAGTCTAATTGAGAATTTGTAAATAAGCATTGTGATTATTGGAAAAAATATTGTCTCAAGGAATGCGATTAGAGCAATAACTAAAATAATATTGTCTGCTGCAAAACTGAAATTTGATATTTCCTGAAAATTAATTACTAGGAATATTGATGCAAAACAAATCACCGTAATTCCTAAAATGAAAAGGATGTTGTTATTTTTTAATTTAATCGATTTGATTGCTAGTGTCATGTCAACTTTATAATGTCGTATAAATGTATTATATTGGCAAGAAACTGCCATGATAAAATACAAAGTAACTTTAACGCTGGAAGAGCGAGAGGAACTACAGGAGATTACAAGGAAAGGTTCTCACAAATCACAAAAGGTGTTGAATGCACTAATCCTGTTAAATTGTGATCAGGGGGAACATCAGGAACAGAAAGTCAAGAATGAGGATATCTCCACAGTTTTGCAGATCAGCATGAAAAAAATTGACCGGGTGAAAAAGAGATTCGTAGAGGAAGGCATAGAGGTCGCCTTACTGGGCCACAAAGGAGAGCGGGTTTATAAAAAGAAAGTGGATGGGGATTTAGAAGCCCATCTGATAGCCCTGAGTTGCAGTGAACCCCCGGATGGTTTTTCCAGATGGTCCTTGAGATTGTTGGCAGACAGAGCAATAGAGTTAGAATACATAGACAATATTTCTCACGAGACAGTACGTCGACTTTTAAAAAAACGAGTTAAAACCCTGGAAGAAAAAAGGATGGGTAATACCACCGCTTCAAAACGGTGATTTTGTGGCCAACATGGAAAAAGTATTGGAAGTGTATAAAATGCCCTATGACCCCAGATATCCGGTTGTTTGTATGGATGAATCGCCTAAACAGTTAATAAAGGAGACAAAAATGCCCATAAAAGCAAAACCGGGCAGCGAAGAAAAATATGATTATGAGTACGAGCGATGCGGAGTCTGCAATATATTTATGGCCAGCGAACCATTGGCTGGGAAGCGGTATGTGAAAGTGACTTTAAGCAAAACCAAAAAGGATTGGGCTGAATACCTAAATGAAATAACGGAAAATTATAAGGATGCCGAAAGGATTACTTTGGTAATGGATAATTTAGGGACACATAAGCCAGGCGCACTATATGAAACCTATAAGCCGGAAGAGGCAAAACAACTATGGGATAGATTTGACTTCGTGTATACCCCAAAGCATGGTAGTTGGCTCAATATGGCTGAAATTGAACTCAACGTATTAATGAAACAATGCTTAAACAGAAGAATAGACACAATAAAAAAAGTTGAAAAAGAAGTAATGGCATGGCAAACCGCCAGAGACAAAAAGAATGCAAAGATTAATTGGCGGTTCACTACAGAAGATGCCAGAATAAAACTATCAAGGCTTTATCCGACTTTTGACGATTGACATGACACTAGTAAGCAAGTGAGATGGAAGCGGTCCGACGGGTTGTTGGAGGGACGATCAGCTATGAACCAGGCATCCGTCTGACGGTAACGATAATTCCCGTCCAACCGCTGGTAAGCTTGGGTCGGGCAGCGGTCCGACGGGTTGTTGGAGAGACGATCAGCTATGAACCAGCTATCCGTCTGACAGTAACGATAATTCCTGTCCGACCGCTAGTAAGCAAGTGAGATGGAAGCGGTCCGACGGGTTGTTGGAGGGACGATCAGCTATGAACCAGGCATCCGTCTGACGGTAACGATAATTCCCGTCCAACCGCTAGTGAGCCTGAGTGCGGGCAGCGGTCCGACGGGTTGTTGGTGAGACCATCCGCTATGAACCAGGCATCCGTCTGACAGTAACGATAATTCCCGTCCGACCGCTAGTAAGCTTGGGTCGGGCAGCGGTCCGACGGGTTGTTGGAGAGATGATCAGCTATGAACCAGGCATCCGTCTGACGACTGATGGACCACCACCCGAATCATAACTTCTCTTGAGTCGTCTGACGGAAACTATACTAAATTCCATTTCAATTCCCATCAAAGTTAGTTTTGCGATTTTTCCCTGGCCTTCAATTGTCTGATACAGTTCATCATCGCCCTGGAGGTGTGATAGGGCCCCTTCCAAATTTGGGCTTTAGGGCTGTGAACTTCATCTGGTTTTTTATCAATTCCATTGGCATACCATCCGCCATGTTGATGATCGATCAAATAGGTATCGACGTAATGCCATAGTTTTTTAAAGTGTTCATAATATTGATGCTGGTCATTTGGGAAATAATGATCCATGATCAACAGACTGTTCAACCCTTCAGCCTGGGACCACCAGTTTTTCACGGAATCAATGATCACCATTTTGCTTTCCATGTATTTCCCCTCGCCAAAAAATCCGCCTTTATCTGCATCCCAGCCATTATCCAGTGCATGGTCCACCATTTTTTTGGTAAATTCCAGTAATTTATCATTGATGGGATATCCCAAGGCTTCGGCGGCTTCGAGCAATAAGTAAGCTGTTTCCACATCATGTCCGAAAGTAATAAAATTGACTTCTGCCTTTGTTTCATTGGGATCGAAAGCTGCCAGATCGGTGTCTGTGAATAATTGCCAATTCGGGAAAAAATACAATTGTAAATACCCCTCGTCTGTAACCATCGTATCCTTAATGATGTGATACATTTCCTGTAGCCTGTCGCGCACCAGACTATCCGGCCAAACTTTGTACAATTCAGTAAACGCTTCCAGCAAATGGATGGAACTGTTGTAATCTTTCAAACCAATTACATATTGGTCTGAACCCTGATATTGAGTCACATCTTCCCGCCGGATTACGCTGCCATCTCTTTGCATGTGCTGAAAATAACCGCCATATTCCGGGTCACGACTGTGATCATCTAACCACAAAAAAGCCTTTTTTGCCAAATCGAGGACCGAATCTTTTTTAGAAACACCATAATAGGCCGCCAAACCATAGATACCGAAGGCATTGCCGTAGGCGCGTTTTTTTTGCCCATCAAATTTTTCCAACACTTCGCCATTCCGATCTACAAGTTGATAAAAACCACCGTATTGCTGATCCCACATATGCTCGCGAAGAAATTGATATCCGTGATCCGCCAGATCGAGATATTCTTTGCGATCCGGATAAAATTCATAAATGCTCGCTGTGGTCCAGACATGCCGTGCCTGGGTTACAATGAATTTAGGTTGATCTTTATCCTGCTTCCAATCGTAGGCAAAATTAGTCAGAAATCCACCATATTCATCATCTCTGGTTCGAGGATACCACATGTTCAAAATCTGGTCATTGAGATTTTCTTCCACCGATTTTACCAAATCCTCACTGGTCAATCCGGACTTTTTATCACTGCATGACCAGGTCAGCATCAATAGGGCAAAAAGACCTATAAAAGTCATGGTTGCCGGATGCCAGGATTGACGGGAAACACGATAACGGAATGTTTTCATTTCAAAATGATAAAAGAATGGAAACTTGAACATTAAAAATTACGGATCGGTTGTAATGCATCAATTTACATATAATATCCAGCCTGAGAAAAAAATTTGTCAGACTCAGGTAAAATTTCAATACGGAGTAACTGCTATTATATTATTCTGATTTTAAAGTCAGCACCTGCCCTGGTTTCATTGTGACTTCGAGAATGGAATCATTCACCGTTAATTTACCATTCTCTGTTTGATAATCTCCCTTAAATGGATTTACCAGACGCAACATCCCCCCTTTTTCCGCCATGATCTGAACAAGATCCACCTTTCCTTCTTGCATTTTTGCAGTAACCAAAAACGCGCCCTGTGCTCTCAGATCGTGAAATTCGGCATTTTCCCAACTTCCTGGAATGGCCGGAAAAATATGGATAACACCGGTATGGCTTTGCAGCAGCATTTCCTGTAAACCGGCGGCAAAAGCAAAATTCCCTTCCAGCGTAAAAGGACGATAGGTGAATTTTGATTTGCCGGTTCCGGATTGATCACCGTTGACATGAAATGAATTGGGAAGGCAAAAACAGGTGGCAAAAGTGCGCAAGACCTCAGCGGCTTTATCACCGTCAAAAGCCCGGGCATATAAGCTCCCCATCCAACTGAAGGAATAACCACACCACCAGTCTGTCCCGTTTTTCTCCAAATTATGAATAGTATTCGTGATGATCTGCTGATCTTTTTTGCCATTTGACCAGTCAACCAAACCCAAAGGATGATAGGCCATCTGGTGTGAAAAATGCCGGTGAGATTCGTGAAATGGCATATTTGGGGCGATCATGAATCCTTCCTGATCATCAATGGCGAAATCGGGCCATTCGGAAAGTAACTTTTGCCAATGTGCCGCTTCAGACATTTTGCCCAGGATACCAGCCAACTCTGCTGATTTGGTGTAGGTCCAGCGGATCAATGCCAGGTCATAATTGGTGGTTTGATCAAACCAGGCATCTCTGGAATTGTCATTGATTTCCGGGCTCGAACTCAGGGGAAGTTTGCGCCAACCGTCCTCTCCCCTGACCGACAATTCTTCCAGGTGCTGTGCCACTTCACTGATCCAGGGATATGCTTTTTGTCTCAAAAAACTGGTGTCCATGCTGTATTTCCAGTGCCAGTAAAAATGTTGTCCGAGCCAGGCAGCCACTGTTTCCCCAAATGAATATTGAATCCAGCCGCCCATCGGTTCACCTTCAAGCGTCGTGACACCCGGCACATTCAGTCCTTTTGTGCCATAAAATTGGGTGGTATATTTTTTAAAAGTTTCCCGGTGATCCCACAGCCAATTGATAAACCCCTCTTCCAGGTCCAGGTGATTGGCACTATAAGAAGGCCAGTAACTCAACTGGGTATTGAGATCGTGATGGAAATCTCCTTTCCAGGGAGGCAATTTGCCATTATCGGCAGTCCATACCGATTGAAGGCTGATCGGCGGGGTGTCCTTTCTGGCGGCTGATCCAAATTTATATTGCTCGAGGTACCATTGCTTCTCCAAAATCTCATCCGGTATGGCAATGGAAGATGCTGACCAAAAATGTTTCCACCACGCCAAATGTTCATCAAGCTTTCGATTAAATCCCGCTTTCAGCACATTTTCCGTTATGATAGAGGCGTTCTCTTGTTTTCCTTTTTGTTGAGGTAATTGAGAAGTGATGCCCCACACCCCTTCTGCTACGTCCTTATTTTTATGCCACCTAACATTCACCTGATATTGGAAACCTCCCCACCCTTCCTGGATATAATTCAATTCATGGTCTTTAGCAGCGACCGTACCCTGGTCGTATCCCAATCTCCTTAAATCCTGACCACTAACCGGATTTTCTGCTTCACTTGTTCTACCTTGCTGGTAATTTGGTGGAATTATCTTTGGAACAATATCTTCCGATATGCCTTCAAACCGGAACCATCCGGCTGGTGCATTTGCCTGTACATAAGTCAGTAAACGGATTCCATTTTTCCATTTTACTTCACAAACAGCATTTTGAATAACACACCGCACACTATCGACCTGTCCAAACCGGGAAATATCAAATTCGAGCGCCGCAGCAGGAATTTTTGAGGGCGCCGGGTCACGGTCATAGGGCACATCGAATTGTTCCTGAACCGGTCTGTAGTCATTCTTTTTCCATTGATCATAGACCCAATTAAAATTCCATTCAGGGACATCCAGGTTTTTCATAGGACGCAGGTCCCATAAATCTGCTCTATCGAGAGACAGGCGTAATTTGCCATCGTGGTTCCATACCAATGCTCCAACCATACCATTGCCAAGAGGTATTCCTTCATCCCAGGATGTTGCCAATTTGGTGAAAGTTAGATCATGCGCTGAATACTGTGGATTGAATGGATGGTGACAGGCAGACAAGCCCAAACAAAAAAGTAATAAAACTCCAAAAAAAGTCTTCATATTCTGGGGATTCCATAAAAGTCCATACAAATTAGGAAATTATATCGAACATTCCGTGGCCTGTGTATTGGAGACTGGCCTAAACAAAAAAAGCTGCCTCTAAGACAGCTTCAGTTTACCAAAACTTTAATTATTATTATAATCAATAATGATAACAAACAAGCTCTTTTGGAGTAATGCCATAATAAACAGATCGCGACAGCTCGTCCACCTGGTACATGGGTGTTTTGTCTTTGCCCATATCAATAGACTGCTCTACTTCACCAGAGTCTTTATTCACCCGGATCAAAGCGATACTCTTATCCGGCTTCCGGGTCATCATAAACATATCATCCTGACTAGCTGAGGTGGCTTTATAGCGTTTTTTTGCCTGGGCCATTAAACCTTTCGAGTAAGCGCGGTAGGCATCGCCTTCCATATTATATGCCTGAGAATACAAAGAATAGATTCCTTTGGCAGAGCTATTACTGGTCTGCAGCGCAGCATATTCGAGGTTGGAGGCAGTTATTTCGGCGCTTGCACTGACCAAAGCTGCCGAAACTGAAGCAATACCATACAATGCTTTCAGGAAACCCGGATCAGTCGGCGCAGGATAATATTTCTGAAAAGCAACCCCTCCATTGAAATTGGCCATTACAATATTTTGATCTGATAAAAGAGCGATCCCGTTTTCACGCA
Source organism: uncultured Cytophagales bacterium (assembly GCA_963711495.1). GTDB lineage: Bacteria > Bacteroidota > Bacteroidia > Cytophagales > Cyclobacteriaceae > CAVQEK01. The sequence continues at coordinate 922,272 of CAVQEK010000004.1, read as the reverse complement.
ACTCAATGGCTTTAACCGCATCTTTCCCCTCCAGCTTCACTTTGTCCAGCATTGTCTTTAATCCTCCGGTATTCTTATCTATGGAAAAAAGTGCATTTTCCGAACCGGCATATACATAGACCTGATCTTCAGTAGATACTACCTGAAAAAGGTTTGCCCCACTTTCCACTCCGGAAGCAGTCTTGCCCGATCTGATCGATTTTGACCATTTATTTTCACCCGTTTTCAAATCATAAATATTCAATTCTCCATTGGAATTCTCATCTGATCGGGTAACATATAGCATACCACAGGGTAATAATTCTGTATAATCCAGCATGCCATGGATCTTTTCGGATTTGTCAAACTTTAGTTCGCCCGTTTTCAGATCAAGAATATTCAGAAATGAGTTTTCACCATTGCCCATGGATAAGGCCAGTTCGTTTTCATTTAAAAAGTAATAACCAGAGACTTCGCCGTTCAATTTTGTTCCTTTACCGTTCTTGCCCCAAAGTGTCTCACCGGTTGAAGCATTGACCATATTAGTTTTAACCCCCGTATTCACCGGATCTATCCTGGGAAGTAATATGACACCCAGGGGATGATTGATCACCTCATTGACCAGTCCGCTGATTTTCACAACATCGGGCCATTGCTCAGTACCCTTATCAATGGAGTAAGCCATCACATAATTGGATTTTACGAAATAAAAATTGGGGCTCTTCGGCACCCTAATCAAGTCGTACTGCTGATTGGCTGAAATTATTCCTTTTGGCTGTGGCAAATCTGCAGACCATACCTGCCCACCGGTAGAACTGTCGAACTTAAAGATACCACTCGGAACGGCAATGATGAATGCGCCATCACTTACCTCGATCATCCTGAAGGCATTTTCAGGTCCCTCGTCGGCCGGGGCCATCGTTTGAAGTGCGGCAAACAAACTCCCCATTTTAGTTTTGTTATTAAAAATATTATCATTTCCCCAGCGCTGTGCCCCGGTTTGTATGTCAAAACAACTCAATACGGACTGAAGATTATCTTTAATTCCATAAATCATCAGACCACCAGACTCGAGCAAGACATTAATAGAGAGCACACTTTTATAACCGACCTGTTGTGAATCGAATATCATTTTCCCATTAAAAGGATCCAGAACAACCACCCGGTCGCCTAAAATGAATTCATTGAAATAGGAAGTAGGCAGAATGCGATAACTTTCGCCGGGAAGGTTGCCCAACTGGGTAATTTTCCATTTTATGGTCCCGTGCTCAGGATCCACTCCGTATAATCCATCACTGGTATTTACCAATAAATCACCAAGAGGCGTTACCTGCTGCCACAATATGGGTTGATCAAAAGAAAGCCTCCATGCGGCTTCCTGTGCATTGGAATTAAAAAAACAAAAAAGCCATACGAGGCAAATTGAGCATTTGAAAAAGTTTTTCATCAGAATTATTTTCCTTTGGACCTATTCAGAATTTAGCATTCACTCCGCAAAAAAAATGAGTTTAACGGAATAATAAGCTGTAAATCAGTGCGGTACCATACACAGCTTGCTTTTATGCCTATTTAACAACAATTGATGAATTTTTCCTGGAAATGATATTTTTAGGGATCGATTCTTGATTCATTTAATCCTACGGCAAGGTGGATCAGCTTTTAAAATCAATTGACGAGATCATCATAATGACATCCAGTAAAAAAAGTTATGGTACGCTTTGAAAGGGGTGCAGGTGTTAGTTCAAATGAAAATATCGTTTTTCCAGTCCAAAATCCTTTAACATAAATTCTGCCTTTAAGCGTCATTAAAAAACCCCGAAATCCGGGGTCTATGTCTTGTACGGAAGAATGAAACAGGCCCTCAAATTTTTTCCTGTAATTCGTCAATTTTTTTCTGGGCGTCTTCACGGCCAAATGACAATGCTTTTTTGTAAAGCTCCAGGGCTTCCTGATACGTTTCTTTTTTCTTTTTCGGTGCCAGTTTGGTTCTTCGCGCCGCTTCTTCTACAGCCTCAGCCCTGGCGTAATAGGCGTCCGCCTCCGACATTTGAGATTTTTGCATGATTTCCTGAATACGATTTTCAAGGAGTTCCAGTTCTTGTTTTTTACTCTCAATATCGGTGTTGAGGTCATTGATCTGCGCCCCTTGCAAATCAACCTGGGTCAACAGGTCTTTATTTTCCGATTTATACTTTTCTACATCTTGCTGAAGTTCCGCAATTTGTTCCGTTTTGGCCTGCAAGTCCTTCTTAAGCCGGGCAATTGAACGAAGATATGCCTGGTTTTTTGAACCATTTTGCGCAATCTCTTTTTCCAACTGCGTGATCTTTGCTTCGGATTCCGCCACATAATTATTGATGTTCTCCATACGGGCGACATAATCTTCATAGGTCGTTCCTGCTTCAAGATCGAGTTGAAGGGCATTTCTGGTTTTGTCGATTGAATCCATTAAAACGCCCACTTCTTCCAGCGTTTGGGCTGCTGCCTGGGCCCTGTTGAGATTGGCTTGCAATTCTTCATTTTGCATTTTAAGTTGCTCATTCTCTTTTTTCATCTGGCAACCAAAAGTGAGTAAAATGACTACAGAAAAAATTGTAAAATGTCTGATCATAAATTTAAGGTTTGAAATGTTCCAAGTAAATTTATCGAATATCGTGAATTTAATGGCATTTTATTCAACTTAGTTTAAGGCCATATTGCGAAAATATGTTAAAGGCGCGTTCCAGTTTCTCATCCATCGATGCATGACCATCTATCCAATGAATTTCATAACCTGCACGTTCCATTTTTCTAAACCAGGTCATCTGACGTTTTGCAAATTGATGAATTGCGATTTCCAGTTTTCCTGACATTTCATCGAAAGTCGTAATGCCCAGTACATGTTCGGTGACAAATTTATATTCCAGACCATAGAACATGAGATCATGGGCGGGAATGATTTTCATGAGCTGTCTCACTTCCTCAACCAGTCCGTTTTCCAGTCGTTGCTTTAATCGCTCTGAGATATGACTTCGCTGTGATTGGCGATCATATCTTACGCCAATAATCACTGCATTTATTGCCGGATAATCCAGATCGATCTCAGGATTTTGCTGGTAATACAAGGCAATTTCGAGTGCCCGGATCGTTCTTTTTTTATGCTGTGTATCCGTGGTGTTGTGCAAATCCGGACGCATTGCTTTCAATTCATCTGCCAGATCTTCTAATGGTCGCCTTTCCAGTTCCTGTCGCAATGCTGCATTCACTGGTACATTAATCAATTTATACCCGCCCAATACTGCCTCCAGGTACATTCCCGAACCTCCCACGAGTAGCGGCATTTTTCCTCGTCGTGAAATATCACCAAAAACCCTGAGGAAATCCTGCTGGAATTCGAATACATTGTATTTGTATCCCGGTTCGTGAATATCGATCAAATGATAAGGCACCTGATGCCCATCGACGAGATAATCCGAATAATCTTTGCCTGTGCCGATATCCATTTGCCGGTATACCTGCCGCGAGTCTGCACTGATGATTTCCCCGTTTATTTTTTTGGCGAGGTTCGCAGCAAAAAAAGTTTTTCCACTCGCTGTTGGCCCGGTTACGGTGATTATATTGATGGATTTCATCCGGATTATACCATGAATTTATAAAACACAAATAAAGAAGAAAATGTGGTTTTACGGGAGATCTCATGCCAGTTTATACTAGCTGAGCCATTGCTTAAGGATTGAGTTTGTCAATTGGGTCGGCAAGTGTGTTCGCCCTAAGCCGATGAAAGCAGGATTTCATGTTCCTTGTATGCCTTTGCGCCGCTCAACAAGAGCCTATGGATCATGAACAATTTAATAATGGGAATTGGTTGTTTTAACGTAGAGCGGGTGAAAAAATGGCGGTTGCAAAATTGGAATAGACTGAAATTCAGTGTTCCAATTTTGCAGATTTAAAAATTCATGATTACCAGGTAGTGAATTTCAATTTTGTGGCAGCCCGCAGAATATCCCGCTTGCTCACCTGACCAACCAACCGGCCTTTTTCATCAACAACAGGGAATCTCCGAAAACGATACTTCAAAAACATGTCGGCAACATCAACCACATCAGCTTCCACCGGCACGGTGATAATATTTTTATTCATATAATCATGCACGACTTGTTTGCTTACCGGATGGTTGTGGTACACACTGTCGATGATCACCCTGAGCACATCTTGTTCTGAGATCATTCCCACCAATTCTTTGTTTTCGTTCAAGACAGGCGCACCGGAAATCTGATTTTTCATCAGTGACGAGATCACTTCACCGATTTCATCGTCTGGTTTAAACGTAATCAGGTTGGTGGCCATGTAATTACTCACCTTTTCGTAAGCCTTTTTCGCGGCATCCCGGGCTGAGGTGTCCAATTTAGGTGTAAAGTTCATAGGCATATTTATTTTAGTTATACATTAATTTTATTTATTCCTGTTAATTTCTTGGGAGAATTTTCGGGAGTGCGTATGAAAATAATGCAATTCAATGACAATTGCAAATTTTCACAATACAATCACCAAAATCTCATGTTACCAAATTTTTTTATCAAAATATTTAATCACTGGCAAAAGTCAAGATGATTTTGCTGTCAAAATCGTGAAATTGCCAATAATTCAGCATCTTATGTGAAAGTATTAAAACAACCCAATCTTATTTATATACAATTTGTTTTACTGATTATGCCCGAATTCGTTGAGAAAAGTGAATAAAAAATGTCACCGATACATTTTCCACTGTACTTTTAACAAATTGACAAGAATACTCTGAAGATTATTAATAAAAAAAGAATTATGAGCAGTGCGAAATTATATCCTGAAATGCACGACGATGTCCCTTGAACTCTGCCGTGATTCATGTATTTTTGGCTGTTTCCAAAAGTCATATTGAGAAAACGGAGAAATCACACGATGAAAATGGGGCTACTTAAAAATTTTGCCTTTAGAAGTTTAAAGTACTTCCTTTTAATAGGCATTGTTTCAATTGGGATTCACGACGGGTTTTCGCAATCGCAGGAATTGACTGCGCTGAATTCCTTCAAGTATGCCATTGTTGAGACTTTGATTTACGACAACCACCAGGTGGACAAATTCCAAATCAGTTCAAATGTAAGAAGACATTTTAATAAACTTGGACTTCTTGTGGTTGATGAAAAACAATATGACTGGCCAGTCGAGTTGATCGACAATCCGTGCCTTGGTTTTCACTGCAATATTATTCCGGTCGCCAATCTTTTGAGCAAATATAAAGTGACCATTCAACTGGCAGATTGTAACCATCACATATTTTATGAAAAATCCGGTCATGGTTCCGGAAATACAGAAACCGATGCTTTTTACAACGCAACCGAAAAGGCATTTTACCAATTGGACGGATATAAATATGTTTATAATCCCCAAGTCGTGATTGAAAAAAATATGAAAACATATCCTATTGTTGGTCAATTCATCAACAAACAAAACAGCCTGCAGATCAATATACAACCTGATGGTTCCAATTTTCAAATTAGTATCCTTAACCATGGCATCACCAATTTTAAAGATGGACAAGTTATCGGGAGCGCCAAGGCAAGCACACTTGGAGAAGACCTTTTCAATATTTCCTGGACCGATGAAGAAGGCAATCAGTACGAAACGATTGCAAGGATTGGAAAAGACGACTCTTTTGTAATAGAACAGCAGGAAGGGGCCGTAAAAAAACAGATTATTTTTATGAAAATCAAAGAATAAATTAGTTTATGGAATTGCTTTATGCTGGTATGGGATTGTTGGTTAGCGTGGGTATTACCTGGTTGGTACTTCATTTTTATCAACAATCAAAACAAGTCATTTCCCAGGAAGAAGCCGAAGCCATCAGGCTGGAAAATCAACGATTGCTGACCAATTTACACATTGCTGAAGACAGGTTATCCACTCAGCAAAAAGCACTGGATGATTTAAAAAAAACGTTGGGTGAGGAACGCAGTGAAATTATCGAACTGAATAAAACAGTTTCATCCAGGGAATCTGATTATAAAAATCTGAAGCAAAAACTGGATGAGCAAAAGGCGGAAATAGAACAATTACAGGAAAAATTCTCCATTCAGTTCAGGAATCTGGCCCATGACATCTTCGAAGAAAAAAGCAAAAAGTTTACAGAACAGAATAAGACCAGCCTCACTGACCTGCTCAACCCTTTGAAAGAGAAGATTAGTGACTTTGAGCAAAAAGTTGAAAGGACAAACAAGGAAAATATAGATCGCACCGCCGCACTTCGTCAGCAAATTCAAAGCCTGAAGGAACTAAACTTGCAAATTACGCGTGATGCGGAGAATCTTACCAAAGCGCTTAAAGGGGATTCCAAAACCCAGGGCAACTGGGGCGAAATGCAATTGGAAGGGATTCTGGAAAAAGCCGGCTTGCAAAAAGGGATCCATTATGAAAAAGAAAAGAATCTGAAATCGGAAGATGGACAGAACCAGCGACTGGATTATATCATTTATCTACCAGACAATAAATCCCTGGTGATCGATTCAAAAGTTTCATTAACGGCATACAGCAACTATTTCAATACAGCGGATGATGATCAACAAAGGAACTTTCTTAAAAGTCATTTGGATAGCATCAACACCCATATAAAACTGCTGAGCGAAAAAAAATATCAAAACCTGTATGACATTCAGCAACCTGATTATGTACTCATGTTTATAGCCAACGAGCCAGCGCTAACCATTGCATTAAAGGAAGATATATCATTGTATGAAGAAGCGCTGGACAGAAACATTGTTCTGGTTTCAACAAGCACATTGCTGGCCACTTTGCGTACCATTTCCTATATCTGGAAACAAGACCTGCAAAATAAAAATGCCCTGGAAATTGCTCGCCAAGCAGGTGCATTATATGACAAATTCACATCCTTTACAGAAGACCTGGAGAAAGTCGGACAAAATCTGGACAGTACCAAGAAAATATACGACCAGGCCATGGGTAAACTGGCAGCCGGCCGCGATAATCTGATCAGGAAATCAGAACGCCTGCGCGAACTCGGCGCAAAAACTACTAAAAATATCGATCAACGATTGCTGGATAAAGCCGATGACTAATAGAAATAATTACTTAAATTCCCATGCAGCAGGAGTAAACTTGTTTTATAATCTGACTTGCTTAAGAGAAACTTAATTTTATAAAAACTTGTAATACATTTGCGGGTTAATAAAAAGCAGATGGTTTAAAATAGATATGGAATTGACAGCTGATAATAAATTGAAAAAACTGATCATTGTGGGAGACCGGGTTTTGATCAAATTAAAAAAGCCTTCTGAAAAAACCCAAAGCGGGCTATACCTGCCCCCGGGAGTTCAGGAAAATGAAAAAGTGCAAAGCGGCTATGTTATGAAGGCCGGTCCTGGATACCCCATCCCTCTTCCGATGGAAGAAGATGAGCCGTGGAAAGACAATGAGGAAAAAGTAAAATATGTGCCCCTGCAAGCCAAAGAAGGGGACCTGGCCATTTTTCTTCAAAAAGGTGCATTCGAAGTAATATACCAGGAAGAAAAATATTATATAGTACCACAATCTTCCATTCTCATGTTGGAACGCGAAGAAGGGCTGTTTGATTAAACCGGAACAGTTATAAAAACCAAGGCCAGTGACTTGTATCGGTCACTGGCTTTTATATATATATATAAACTTACTGAAATTATTTCGAGATCAGTTCTACGCTACGTTTAATAAAATTTGTGAGTTTATTGCCGGTAAGGAGATTTTGGGAGAGCAAGCCCAATTCATATGCCTGTCTTGCAAGTTCCTTTTGTTGGTTTTCGTCTGCCGATTTCAGTATTGTCGATACCATCGGATGATTGCTGTTGATTACCGCATTGTATTGGTCTGGCATATTTCCCATCATAGCCATCTGACCGCCAAGTTGGGACATATCTTTCATCCGACGCATAAATTCTGGCAAAGTGATGGTGACCGGCAATTCATCAACTGGCATAGGTTCGACAGTCACAGTTGTATTTTTATCACCAATCGCTGTTTCAAATATGGTCTTCACCTTTTCTTGTTCCTCACTGGTCAATACACTTTCTTTCTTCTCATCCGTCTCAATCAGTTTGTCAACCGTTTCCGAATCTACCCGTTTCCATCGGGTTTTCTCCAAACGCATTTCCAACGTATTCACAAAATGGTTGTCGAGAACGCCATCCATTTTCAATATGTCATACGATCTGTTTTTGGCCGACTGAATATATGAATCCTGCTTGTTTGGATCTGAGGTATAAATAAATACCAGATTTCCTTCTTTGTCTTTTTGATTCACCTTCAACTGTTCCTGGTATTCATCCAGCGTGAAAAATTTATTGTCAACATTTTCCAGCAAGACAAAGTCCTTGGCTTTTTCATAAAATTTTTCTTCGCTGATCATGCCATATTTCACAAATACATTTAAACTTTCCCATTTTTCCTCGAAAGCCTTTCGGTCTTTCTTGAATAATTCCTGCAGTTTATCCGCCACTTTCTTGGTAATGTGGGCATTGATTTTCTTCACATTACTGTCTGATTGCAGAAAGCTCCTGGAAACATTAAGTGGAATATCGGGAGAGTCGATCACTCCATGAAGCAGCATTAAGAATTCAGGAACAATATCTTTTACTTCATCTGTAATAAAAACCTGCCTGGAATAAAGCTGAATTTTATTCTTATTGACTTCGAAGTTATTTTTGATTTTCGGAAAATAGAGGATACCGGTGAGATTGAATGGGTAATCCACATTGAGATGTATCCAGAATAGCGGATCTTCCGAAAAAGGATACAATTCTTTATAGAAACTGAGATAGTCTTCATCTTTCAGATCAGCCGGTGAACGCGTCCAAAGGGGTTTTGGATTGTTGATCACGTCTGGTTTTTTCTCCTTTTTTTCCTTGCCATCCTCCCCTTTTATTGTTTCTTCCTTTTCACCAAAAACAATGGGTATGGGCAAAAATTTGCAATATTTCTCCAGAATCTGCCTAACACGGTGATCTTCCAGGAAATCTTCATTGTCTTTGTCGATATGAAGGATCACTTCAGTTCCATGTTCCTTTTTCACAGCCGGGGAAATTTCAAATTCAGTACTTCCATCACAGGTCCACCGGGCCGCTTCAGCATCTTCCTGATAGGATTTTGTCAGGATCTCTACTTTTTTGGATACCATAAAAGCAGAATAAAAACCCAATCCGAACATTCCGATGATCTGGGTACTGTCGCCTTTTTCTTTAAACTTTTCAATGAATTCTGTGGCCCCGGAGAATGCGATCTGATTAATGTATTTCTTAATTTCCCCGGCGGTCATCCCGATGCCATGGTCAGTAACGGTAATGGTTTTTAATTTCTTGTTGACTTTAATTTCTACCTTGGTATCACCAAGTTCACCTTTGAATTCACCAATAGAAGCCAAGCGTTGGATTTTTTGTGTAGCATCCACCGCATTTGAAACCAATTCTCTCAGAAAGATCTCATGGTCTGAATAAAGAAACTTCTTGATGATTGGGAAAATGTTTTCGGTATGAATTGAGATTGTGCCTTTTTCTTGCATGTTACTTTCTATTTTTATTTCCTTTCGATGATCCCCGAAATACAAAATTCATTCCATGCCCTGTTTGCACCTCTGCACACTGACAAATCTGCCATCATGACATAATGATGGCAATTTGTGACAGAATATTGCAGTATTTTTTGTAAATTGAAGCATGATCCGCATTGCAGTTTTTACACTCATTTTTTCCATATTCTTCTGGTCGTGTGCCATGAAGATCAGTAAGACTGATAATCAGGGAATTAATGGCCGGGTTGTATGGCATGAGGGAAATCAGATGCCTTCACCGGATGCTTCGGCAACGAATTCTCAAGGTCAGCCTGTTGAAAGGTTAATTTATATTTTTCAACGTACCACTACCAAAGATGTGGCGCCTGATAGCGGACCCATCTATGAAAATATTAATTCGGAATTGGTGAAAGTGATCCCTACCGATCACCAGGGACGCTTCAGAGTTGTTCTTCCGCCAGGAAAATACTCCCTATTCACTAAAGAAGATAATGGCTTTTTTGCCAATAAAATGGATGGTCAAAACAACATTAATCCGGTTGATGTTAATCCAAAAAAATTTACCGAAGTCACCATTGACATCAACTACAAGGCCTCATATTGACGCAAAACTGGAAATCCTTTAAAATTTCTTTTCCCGATGCAACCTTATCCTTAACCAATGCATCTACCATTCGGATACCATAAAAAATGAAGCTTCAAATCAGAAAATCATTGCAAGATATCGATCTGATTGCCGGTTGTAAAAAAAAGAATGCCAAAGCCCAGCGAATACTTTATGAAAAGTATGCTTCGAGGATGCTTGGACTGTGCAGAAGATATATATATGACCGGTATGAAGCAGAAGGAATTATGACCAATGGATTTATTAAAATATTTGATAAAATTGATCAATACCAGGGCGAGGGCAAATTCGAAGGCTGGATGAAGCGCATCATGATCAATGAATCCTTAGGTTATTTGAGAAAGAATAAAACAATGTATCTGGAAACCGATTTGGCACATGTTGAACGCTCACCGGACTTCAATGTATTAGAAAATAATCTCGAAGCAGAAGACTTGCTTAAAATGATTGGTGAATTGCCAACAGGTTTCAGAACGGTGTTCAATTTATTCGCTATTGAAGGATATAGTCACAAGGAAATTGCCGAAATGATGGATATCAGTGAAAATACATCCAAATCCCAATTGAGCCGGGCGCGTGCCCACCTCCAGGATAAATTATTGAAAGCAGAAACAGCATTGAAAAATAAAGTAATCAATCAGTCATGAAGGTCAATAAAACAGATCGTTTGTTTAAGGATAAAATCGGAGGGCTGGAATATCCGCCATCTTCGGAACCCTGGCAAGTTATTGAACAAACACTCCAAAAGAAAAAAAATCAACAACGATGGCGATGGCTGGCAGCCGCTGCCAGTATCATCTTACTGGTCGGACTGGGATCTTACTTTGTGATCAACGATAGTATGAATTTGATTCAAACTGCGGTTGACACCAGTACCCAATTAAAAAATACTGAACCGGAAATGACAACCAACAAAAAAACTATGAAAGGGGAAGATACTAAAACAGAAAGTGAGCATGCCGGCAAAATGGCTATGAAGATGGCCCAAAATAAAAACCAGGAAATCAACAACATCAAACCGGATACAAAGCACACAACAAATAAAAAGCAACACCGGGCAGAAAATACGATTGCCATGAAAACGCCTAACACTACCGAAGTCAATGCAAATATATCCAGTGTTGAATTGCAGGACCAGCCCAGGCCTATAGCCCAAAAATTGGCTCAACTACCAGATGAAATATCAAAGACTGATGAAATCCCTTTAGCTGTGGATCAAGGTACTGAATTGCCTACAACGCAAAAAAATGCACCCGATGTAGCGTCGCAAGCAGCAATTAAACAGAACAACTTGGAAGAACAAAAGTATCCGCAAGTCAAGATCATTTATAAAAAATCACAGGATGAGTCCGTACTGGCGTATGCACAGGAAAAAATTGTGGAGAAAAGCATCAAAAAAATCTCTGACATCAAAGATGATTTGAAGATCAGTGATGAAACGAAAGCAAAAATCCGCAATGCCAAAGATGATATTCTCACCTTAAACTTCGGCAGGATATTCGGTAAAACAACACAAAACATTAAAAATTAAAACCCATGAAAACAACATGTTTATTTTTATTGACATTCTACCCAACGCTGATGACCTGGGCAGGAAGTGAACAAAACACTACTTTGAATAAACAAGAGAAAGACACCATTGAAGTTCAAATCGGAGAAAACAGCCGTGTGATCATCCAGGTGGAAAACAGGGAAGAATTGGAAAAACTCAAACAATACGATCTCAATAAAATGGTGAGTGATCTGGAAGAAACGCTGAACCTCAAAAACAACCCCAAACATATCGCTATTGAAGACTCGACCGGTGAAAAATACCTGCAAAATAAACCAGAATCGAAGGAATTCAAGGATCTTGAAGATGCATTTAAAAACCACCAGGATGGTTCAAAAGGTTCAGCACGTAGCAATGATCAATATTATTATGAAAAAGAGAAACGCTATGTTGCTCATCGAACAAAATTTATATCACTGTTAGATCTTGGGATGAATAACTACCTGGAAGATGGTCAAGGATTTCCTGATGAAAATAATGCACCGTATACGGTGAAGCCCTGGGGATCGTGGTATGTATCCATTGCACCAACCTGGCAAACCAATTTGGCTGGTCCGTTTTCATTAGATTACGGCACAAGTATTAGCTGGTATAATTTTAAATTCCAGGACAATGCAACTAAAATTTTGAAAGGTGATGAAAATGTGATTTTTGAAAGTATTGATCCGGAACTCAATCCGATCAAGAGCAAACTTACTGCCGCCTATTTAGGCCTTCACCTGGTCCCGGTTTTCGATTTTGGATATAAAACAAAAGTGAGCCAAAACAGTGACGGCACTACCCGGAAACGTACAGTATTTTATCACAGCAACAGCTTTAGGATTGGCCTGGGAATGTATGCGGGCTATCGTCTCGACAGCTATTCAAAAAATGTGTATAAAGATGGAAATAAAAATAAGGATCGCAATCACGACAATTTTTACCTGAATAATTTCCGATATGGCACACGTTTGGTGGTGGGCATTGGTGATGTTGATTTATTCATTAACTATGATCTTAATGAACTGTTCGCTCAAGATCGAGGTCCGCGACTGAATGCTTTTAGTTTTGGTCTTTCGTTTTAAATCTGACATATCACCGGCCTAATGGCCGGTTTTTTATGTCTATAGCCAACTGTGCTCTTTTTCTTCTTCTGTTATTACTTTCATAGTTTCCTGTGCAATCACCAATTCTTCGTTGGTAGGCACGACCAATACTTTAACTTTTGACGCTGGTTTTGTTATAATGGCTTCTTCTCCTTGCAATCCTTCATTGCGCTCTCCGTCAAATTCCAAACCGAGAAATTCGAACTTGGCACAAACAGCCTCCCTGATACGATCCGCATTTTCTCCAATACCACCGGTGAATACAATAATATCTGTGCCTCCCATGGCAGCAGTATACGAACCAATATATTTGACAATGCGGTAGATATACATCTCCAGGGCAAGTTTAGCGCGATCATTTCCTTCGTCAGCTGCTTTTTGTACTTCACGCATGTCAGAAGACACCCCCGAGATCCCCAGAATTCCACTATGTTTGTTAATCAAAGTGTTGGCTTCATGCACACTGAGTTCTTCTTTGTCGATAATGTACATCAGTACACCTAGATCGAGATCGCCACTTCGAGTTCCCATGATCATACCTTCAACAGGTGTGAGCCCCATGGAAGTATCGATTGAACGCCCATGCTGAATAGCCGTAATCGAAGCACCATTCCCTAAATGGCATGTGATGATTTTGTTCAAGTGAATATCAACCCCTAATATTTCACAAGCTCTTTGGGAAACATACTGATGACTGGTACCATGAAATCCATAACGCCGCAGACCATATTTTTTGTATAGTGAATATGGGATGGCATACATGTAAGCATATTTAGGCATGGTCTGATGGAATGCGGTATCAAATACAGCAACCTGCGTTACTTCTGGCAACAATTCCGTGATGGCGCTAATACCTTTCAGATTTGGTGGATTGTGCAATGGAGCAAGATCAACGCATTCCCTGGCTTTTTCAATGACCTGATCGTTAATGCGAACGCTGGTGTGAAAGGTTTCTCCACCATGGACGACTCGATGTCCGACAGCTTCAATTTCTTCCAGTTTCTTCACCGAGCCATGTTTTTCACTGACAAGTACCCCTAAAACATACTCAATGCCCGCCTGATGGTCAACAATGTCACCCTTTAACATCACTTCGTCACCATCGTCTCTTTTATTGGTGAGGGTAGATTCATCCATCCCGATTTTATCCACGATCCCTTTGGCAATCACTTTGCCGGCATTCATTTCAATCAGTTGATATTTAATGGATGAACTCCCTGAATTAAGCACTAAAATCTTCATATAACTTAAAAAATTAATTGATTATTTTCCTTCCTTCGCCGTCATAATGATAAAATCCCACGCCAGTTTCACGGCCAAGATGATTCGCTCTCATCATCTTTTTCAGTAAAGGGGACGCCTTGTATTTCAAGTCACCGAATTCTCTATATAAATTATCGAGCCATCTGACAATCACATCCAATCCAATTTTATCTGCTAATTCAAACGGACCCATAGGAAATCCGAAACCCATTTTCATGGTAGTATCAATATCTTCCATTTTCCCTACTCCTTCGAGCAATATTTCGCAAGCTTCATTGATCAACGGAGCAATCAAACGTGTACTTATTATGCCTGGGGATTCAACAACAGGAATCACTTTTTTGTCGAACACCGTAGCGAACTGACAAACTTTTTCATAGGTGGCATCTGAAGTGTGTAACCCTCTGGCTATTTCAACCACCGGTATTTTATCAGCCGGTGATAAAAAATGCAGGCTCACACATCGATTAGGATGTTCCAGTTCTGATGATAATTCTGTTATAACCAAGGTGGTTGAATTCGTGGCAATGATAGCGTCAGTTGCAATATGTCTTTCAATTTCCTTAAAGATTCTTTTACGCAATTCGACACTATTTTCACGGGTTCTGGATTTGACCGATTCTATAACAATATCAGCATCCTTCAGATCGAGGTAGTCCATGGTTCCTTTTATGCGAGATAAAATTGCCCTTTTTTCACTCAGGGTCATTCCCCATCGCTCAATCATATTGTCCAATTCATTGGATATACCCAATAATGCCTGTTCAATTTTCTCCGGGGAAACCTCAATAAAAGTGACATCCAGACCATGAGAACTAACCATCCTGCTAATTTCCTGGCCGAGGATTCCGCATCCCACCAGCCCAACTTTTGAAAATTTATACCGGCTTTTTTGAACAACTGGTTGTTCTTTCTTTTTAATGGCGTATCCTTCAATAGATTCAGTTGAAATGGTCATGTTATTAACCTTTATGATGAATAATTTTTATTGTGCCTGATTGGCAGTAACGGCAATCATGTTAACGATATCTTCTACGGAACATCCGCGCGACAAGTCATTGATCGGTGCCGCCATGCCCTGTAAGATTGGACCAATTGCCTCTGCTTTCGCCAATCTTTGGACCAATTTATAAGCGATATTTCCTGATTCCATTGTTGGGAAAACCAATACATTGGCTTTGCCCGCGATTTCACTACCAGGAGCTTTTTTTGCCCCAATGGCTGAAACAATGGCCGCATCCGCCTGAAGTTCGCCGTCAATCTGAAGTTGGGGATTCATAGAACGAGCCAATTTGGTGGCAGATACGACTTTATCCACCATTTCGTGTTGAGCGCTTCCTTTAGTAGAGAAACTTAACATAGCCACTCTTGGTTCAATTTTGGCAATGTTCCTGGCCGTTTGTGCAGTAGCTACGGCTATCTCAGCTAATTCCTTATCCGTTGGATCGGGATGAACTGCGCAATCGGCAAAAACAAAAATTCCGTCCTCTCCAAAATGTTTGTCGGGTATGATCATAATAAATGCCCCTGAAACCACACTTATTCCTGGCAAGGTTTTTACAAATTGAAATGCCGGTCTCAATACATCACCCGTTGCATTATTAGCGCCGGCTACTTCTCCATCAGCGTCTCCGTTCTTGATCATGACGGTAGAAAGATACAATGGATTTAAGAGCAATTGTCTAGCCTGATCTTCAGTGAGCCCCTTATGTGCGCGCAACCTCAACATTAACGCAATATACTCTTCCGTTTTAGCATTTTTCAGGGGGTCGACGATGGATGCTTTCCCGATATTGGTCAGATGATGGAACCGGGCCAGTTGTTCGATATTGCTGTGGTTTCCGATAAGAATAATTTTTGCAATTCCCAGCGCTAAAACCTGATCAGCAGCCTTTATCGTCCGCTCTTCGGTGCCTTCTGGCAATACAATAGTATTTTGTAGTTTTTTCGCGTTTCCGCGAATAGAAGTCATTAAATCCATAGTTTAAAAAATAATTTTGCGAAATAATTAATCATTGAAAATGGTCCCAAGTCATTCAACATTTAATTTCTTGATACTACTGTTGACTGGTCGTGATCTTGAGCGGTTCAAAGGTAACAACGAATAAGCAAACCCTTTGGTTTGGGGATATAATAAATGTTTCAATTCTTGGAATTTTACTATTTATTCATTCCATTTTTCTACATTTTCTAATTTTATCAAATCCGGTTTAGGACATGTGATTGATTTTACATAGATTTAATTAACAAGCTGCTATTGATGGATTTTACTCATGAAATTCAGCTGGCTTTTCGCCATTATTGGAGGGCTTTCAGATTTATTGAAAAGAAAAATCTGTGGACTTTTCTAATACTGCCTGCGCTATTAAACCTCCTAATTGCCTTGATAATCTCATTTTTTGCCATCAAATCATCTGGTCAATTGGTGGCATTATTTATGAAAAACCTACATTTCGCTTCTTCGAATAATGGCTTTCATCGTTTTTTGGAAAGCGTTATACTGTTGATTTTGAGAGGTATGGTACTGTTTATGTATTTAAAAATATATCGATATCTGGTCCTTATATTGGTCGCCCCCATACTGGCTTTCATTTCCGAAAAAGTACAATCACTTGATCTTGGAATCGAAGAACACATTCAACCGAAACAATATTTTAATGAATTTACCAGGGGCATGCGGATCGCAATACGGAATTTTTTCTTTGAAATCCTATTTACAGTCCTCATTTTATTCGTCACTTTCCTGATTACCTGGCTGGTACCGCTCGCACCGATTTTAATATTAATCGTTGAAAGTTATTATATGGGTTATGCAATGATGGATTACCGCAATGAATTTTTGAAAATGTCTGCAAAAGAAAGCCGGAAAATTGGTGAATCAACATTTGGGACTTACCATTGGCAATGGATTATTTTTGAATCTCAGCCTGTTAATCCCACTTATTGGTATTTTATTTGCACCGGTTTTTGCACTGATAGCCGCAGGGTTATCTCTAAACTATGTTGAAAAAAGAAAGAATATCTTATGTCCATCCGATCAATCAACCCTTATAATGGCGAAATCCTAAAATCCTTTGACGAACATTCAGACCACGATATAGAAAACAAAATAAACCTTTCCCACAAAGCATTCTTATCCTGGCATAAAACTACAACTGATTTCAGGGCAACACTCATGAACAGATGCGCATTCGTGCTGCTGGAAAATAAGGAAAAATACGCGGAAATCATTACCCGCGAAATGGGGAAAATTATTCGCGAATCGATCTCCGAGGTAGAAAAATGCGCCTCGGCTTGCCAATATTATGCGGAACATGCCAGCCAGTTTCTTGATGATGAACCATTGAAAACAAGCAAGGGAAAAGCTTTTATTCATTATAATGCCCTAGGACCAGTATTGGCTATTATGCCCTGGAACTTTCCTTTCTGGCAGGTTTTCCGTTTTGCTGCCCCGGGATTAATGGCTGGGAATACGGCTATTCTCAAACATGCCTCCAATGTTCCACAATGTGCGCTGACTATTGAGGAAATTTTTAATAAAGCCGGATTTCCCGAAGGTGTGTTTCAAAGTCTCCTGATTAATACCAGTAAAGTCAGCCAGATCATTGATCACCCAAGAATACAGGGCGTTACATTAACCGGCAGCGAATATGCTGGCAGTAAGGTGGCAGAGCGGGCAGGTAAAAACATAAAGAAAACAGTACTTGAATTGGGTGGAAGCGATCCGTTTATCGTTTTGGAAGATGCCGATCTGGACCTTGCGGTTCAAATTGCCGTGAAAGCTCGAATGATAAATTGTGGCCAAAGTTGTATTGCCGCCAAGCGATTTATCATACAAAAACCAATCGCCGACCAGTTTATGAATGGATTTATAGCTGAACTCAAAAAATTGAAAAAAGGCGATCCCATGGACGCCAATACGGACTTTGCTTCCCTGGCCAGAAATGACCTTGCCAATGATATCCATCAACAGGTGAAAAAGTCCCTCGACCTTGGAGCCACGTTGAGATATGGTGAACTTCCACAATCCATCCAGGATGCTCATTTTCCTCCTTTAGTATTAGAAAACGTAAAACCTGGAATGCCCGCCTACGAAGAAGAGATATTTGGTCCGGTAGCGTCCTTTTTTGTGTTTGACAAGGACCAGGAAGCTGTTTCCATCGCCAATGATAGCCTTTTTGGCTTAGGAGGTTCACTGTGGACCAGCGATATTCAAAAAGCGAAATTCCTGGCCGACCAGATTGAGAGCGGTGCAATATATATAAATCAAATGATGTTTTCCGATCCATCCGTACCATTTGGTGGCATCAAGCATTCAGGTTTTGGCAGGGAGCTTTCTCAATTGGGCATCAGGGAATTTACCAATATGAAAACAGTGTGGATTGCCTGAAAATTATATATAACCCATAACCGAATAGGCCACGTAACCGATCAACTCTTTAATAAAAAAATCCCAGTTTGCCAGAACAGTCACTGAAGGAATGAAACCGTTGATGCTATAACGATCTTTCGGTAACGACGTGTAAAAATCTGTTGGAAAACCAATAATTTTCAATCCCACCTTTCTGAAACAAGCCTCTGCCCGACGCATGTGAAAAGCGGAAGTGATCAGAATATGGCGTTGTTGCAGGCTACTTGAATCCATTAGTTCTTTTACAAACAAGGCGTTTTCATGGGTGTTTCGTGACTTATTCTCAATAATTATATCCTCAGGCCGAACTCCACACATCACATAGAAATTATAAATGGGAATATTGTCTTTTTCCGGATCTTCAAACAATTTAGAATTTCCTCCGGTAAACAAAATATGACGTATTTTACCGGCTTTATACAAACGCAGCGCGTGGGTGACGCGTTCGGCCCCCTTGAAGAAAAACAGACGATCCTTGGGTGTTCTTTCGGTATCGGTTGTGCCTCCCAGCACAATGCCAAAATCGTATTGACCCCGGAGATCGGCAATGGGTATGGCTGGTTTTTCCCAGCGCAACAATAATTCATTAAAAATGAATCCATTGGTAAAAAATAGAAACAGGACCAAAGCAACCACCCTGCAATTTCTTGTCCAATGTTTGTTTCTTATCAGGAAGGATGCCAATAAAAGAAGGGCAATCACATTGAATGGTTTGATGAAGAAAAAAAGCATTTTGGATAAAATAAAAAACATCTTTTATTCCTTTTGTCAGGTTTTTTGTTGGGCAAGTGTTTTAATTTTCCTGACATCCGGGTTCACCAGTTTCCTCAGGAGATCAAAATACAACGTGATACATAAAAAAAGAGTCATCAACCAAATAATTGCACAATTAAACATCGGCGTATCAAATAATACACCTGCAAAATACTTTTTGTGCACAAAAAATTGGGCACGAAAATCAAAAAAATTCTCAGGATCCGGATCTTTGTAGATCGGATAGATCATTTGAACAAGGGATTTATTTTGTACGATGATACGATCTTTCTCTTGATTTTGACAAACCAGGGAAGTTACTTTTTCATTGGTATACGCTTTTTTGAATTGCTGGTACGAAGATGTTTTTTTTGGTGATTCGGTCATCGAGGCGATAATTTTTTGCCGGGTGTCTCGCGCCAAACTCTGGCGATTAACATACATTTTTCTCAGAATCTCCAACTTTCGCTGAATTGACCGGAACAGCGCCGAATCCAGATTTTTACGATCAATCATTGCAGTGTCATTGCCCGTATTTGAATCAATCTGGTTTAAGGTGCCCGGCAATTCGTGGTTCAGCACATCAATATAATGATCTACCAACATGCTGACATTTTTCGTTTTCACATCGCGGTTTAAAAATGCATATTCAAGCTTACTTTCCAACTCGGGCAAATAGTAAACATTTTGGTAGTCAGCCATGGCTATCTCTTTGTCGTATTGATAAAAAATACGTTCAAATTTATTGTCTTTGAATTGACTGACCATCAATGCTTCATAAGCCCAGCGAGAAGTCATGAGGTCTCCGATCAGTGGTACACGAGATTTTGACCCGAAAAGTGGATTTAATTGATCAAACCGTACCACCACGCCACTCAGTAAAATTTGAGGGATAAGTAAAATGGGAATTATAATATAAATGGTCACAACCGAATTGAATGCTGACGAAATATTCAGCCCCAATAAATTGGCAAAACAACCAGCCGAAAATAAAACAAGCCAATAAATAAAGAGCATGCCTTTGATCTCTAAAATGTAATTGCCAATCAATACAAAAGTGAACATTTGAATGGCTGTGATCAGAAATAAAATAAACATTTTAGACAAAAGATAGCTGAGTCTGCTCAAATCGAGATAAGCTTCCTTCTTCAATATTTTTCTGTCATTGAATATTTCCTCAGCACTCACAATCATCCCTACGAATAAAGCCACAATGACACTCATGAAAATATAAGCCGGGATATTCATATTGTCCTGAAAAATATACGTTGAGGATGAAAACTTATCACTACCTTGATATCTGACCAAGGCCGCCAGGATGACAGCAAGCAATGGCGCTTCTAAAAAATTAATTAATAAATATTGTCGATCAGCCAGTTTTGATTTTATATCCCTTATGGTATAAATATGTAATTGTCTGAATTTTCCCGGAATTTTCAGAAAAGAGCACGGGGAGTTCGCTGATCTTTTCGGCTTCTGGTATTTTTATGTATTTCTGATAATATTCATACCAGGTAGCCGGCATCGTTTTTCTTCTATCTGTGATATTACCAAATTCATCCACCATCCGGGTTTCAATAATATTAAAAATTTGCTCCGGATTAATGTTGCCGCATTCGGGACAAGATCCCGTCTGCCTGTCGAGTATATTGGTCCTTGCTTTAAAATATACAACTGCCTCTACCGGATTGCCATAATACACAGGATAACCGCCCACATCCATAATAAGCAGTTTATCGAACATTTTGAATATATCGGATGAAGGCTGGTGGATTACCGTAAAAACCAGCTTACCCTTCAAGCTTAATTCTTTCAGAAGGTCCATAATATTCTCGGAATCCCGTGACGACAGTCCGGAAGTTGGCTCATCAACAAAAAGAATCATTGGTTCGCGCAATAATTCCAGGCCAATATTAAGCCTTTTCCGCTGCCCTCCGCTGATGACCTTTTGCAATGGATTGCCAACTTTTAAGTCTTTCACGTCCATCAGCCCAAGATTACCCAATGTTTTATCGACCAAACGGATAATCGACATTTTATCCAGTTTGCGGAAACATAGACAGGCTGCGTAATAAAGATTTTCGAATACTGTAAGTTCTTCAATAAGCAAATCATCCTGCGGCACATAGCCAATCAATCCCTTTATTTTCCTTGGTTCCCGATGCATATTGATGCCATTGATCAGGACTGTGCCCCCTGTGGGTTTTCCCTCTTCATTCAATATATTGATCAAGGTTGATTTTCCTGATCCACTTGCTCCCATGATACCAATTAACTGGCCATTATTTTCCGTGAAAGTCAGCGGGTGTATTCCGACCTGTCCATTTTTAAACCGATAACTGATATTCTTCACCTCAAAACAAATCTGTTTTTCGTGAGAATCCATTCTAAACTGTCCCAGAATATCACTGTAATAAATGGTCGGTATCTTTTCCCCCCGGATAGTACTTCCGGTACTAAAGACAGCTATACCGCCAGATTCGACAGTAACCTGATTGATAAAAATGGCCGAATTTCCCAGATAGCGGATAAAAAAAGTTTTGATGGATTGGAGGTGTAAAATGGCTAAAAGCCCATGAAATTCTCCAGTTATAATTCTTTGGCAGTCGACTGGGATTTGGGTATTATTTTTTTGGATGATTAATATTGAAGCACTATTAAAAGCCTCCAATTCCTGTGCGGTCACAAACAATCTGATCAGTTCAAGTTCATTTGTATCGATATTGAGCGATTCACCAATTTTTTGATATGCATCCTCTTCTTTGGCTGAAAGAATTTCATCTGCAAAAATTAGTTGTACCAATTCGATGGTGATGACAATTTTCTGTTGATGTGTAAGTTCAGCATTGATTCGATCACAAAGCTCTTCCACCTCCTGCAAACTGAATTTCCGGTCAATCGCTGATAACTGGTCTTTAGGCCTGTTTTCGGTGAGTTCATCAAATAATGCCATAAATTTTTCTACCGCCAACTGATTAAGACGTGATGTCAACATCTTTTCCATTCTTGATCGCTCCCGTTCCGAAATACCGTCGATGCGTACGAAAAATGCAAACAATCGTATGATGGCTTCAAGAAGTTGTTTACTCATCGTAAAGAAGTCGTGTTAAAAATTAAGATAAAAAAAAAGTATTGAAGCCAGTACTCCAATACTTTTCTATCTTTTCAATTTTAATGTTTAATAGACAATATTCGACCTGATCGAAGCCACTTGCTTTGTGAATCTTTCCAAAGTCTGATCATTCAACACTTCATTCCCTTTTCCCTGGCTTATCTTTTCCATGGGGTCGAAGGATTTATAATTATCATATAATTCCTCCATACTATTTGTGGTTGCAACTATCCAATCATCTTTTTCATCGATGCTTTTTAATAAAGATACAACATCGGCAAGTGGCTCTTTCTCTTTAGCCAACATTTGTACCAAGGGACTCAGGATGGTCATTCGCTGGTCGGTAGATAACATATCTTTCGGATAAGTGGCGATGAGTTGTGTCGCAATATATAATGCCTCAATGAAAGTACCGCTTACCACCATGGCAGCAACATTGGCACGCTCGTTTTGTTGAAGATATTTATCACTATTATCAATAACTTCGTTGATGATGGCGCCAAGACTATCGGGTTTAGATAAATTTTGTTCAAAGCGTTTCAGAATATTTAAGTCAACAGCATCCTGTGCGCCAACAGCATCTGTGAGTTTAAGACATACATCCATGTAATTGAGTGCTTCCTGGGTTTTGTCATAACTACTCAGATATCCGATATCTGTAGCATATACGCCCAAATTAAAAGCGGCCTTTTTAGGTGAGACCAGATATGATTCATATTTTTTGGAATCATTAATAATATTGGGATTGAAATCGGCTCCAGTACTCTCAATAATATATGGTATTTGTGAGGGGGGAGGAATATTATAAATTGCTTTCTCTACCTTTTCTTTAAGCTGATTTGCAGCTTCGGAATATTCCTGAGAAGTAGTCTCTTCTTTTTTCTTATTGGTTCCACAAGCCACAAAAACTGCCAGAATTGCAGCCATCAAAATTTTTGCGCTGACCTGGTTTATAGTTCTGGTATTCATAATGATGTCTTTCCGGTTTTATAATTTACAAAATAGAATTCAGGATTAGTTTTTCTCGTGGTAAATATATCAAAAGTATCATTTTTTATGCTAATCTACGGAAAAAATTGTGATGACACGATTTTATAGATTTCCGGGAATATACTAAAATTCGTTCATACTGTAAATGCTTGTATCCATTGATTTTATATACGGCCTTCTGGTCGACGATTAAGTTTTTTTCAAAATGTGCTCATTGCGACTGACTCCATGTAATAATATAAATGAAATAACATTTTGATTTCCTGAGGGAGATCAATAATTTTTGACTAAGAAATTATTGAATAATAAAATAGATTTAGTGCTTAATGAAAGTTTCGGCAACTCATGGAATACCGGTTGAAACTTAAAATCCTTTGCGTTTTATGAATGTTTGTTTAATCTCAAAGGTAAAAACAATGGACGAAGCAGGATAATAACCCCTATGAATCTTAAGACTCATAAAATGAAATCTAAGGTCAGTCAAACTGCAACACCGCGGGATTAATTGGCGTTACAAAATTATATGAATCATATTTAACGCTTGTAACGGGCCACATTCAAAGAGAAAATGGTTCATAAAGAAATGGATAGATTTTAATTTTAAAGATAAATACAAATTGATCACACCGGAGAATTTTCTGGAATTGACGCTCGATGAGAAAATTAAAGTCCTGTATACCGAAGGCCTGTTTGTTACATCTATTCGTTATTATGGGTACAAGATCAACCTCTATTTACTCGATCAGTTTTACGTTGAAGTTTTTTACAACCACAAACTGGATAAAATTGAAAAAATCGATCTTATGGACCCACACCATTCCCGCATTAAATTTTATACTGATCAAATCCAACTTCCGGCTAACTTGTTTACTTGAACAGGAAATTGTAACCCCCTTCTTATTCAAAAGTCACGTATAAACAATGAGCATTAAAAACGGGTATATCAACGAAGAATATATAATTTCCCAATACCATGCTTAAAAGCGCGGTCGGCTGAAGTTGCTCTCTGTTTGATCTCTTGGCCGTGTAAGCGAACTTTTACACGGTATAGATATACCCCATTTGCCAGTTTATCGCCGAATTCATCGGTGCCATCCCATGCATATTGTGAAATGTTATTGCCTATTTTGACAGGTCCCAATTCATCCTGTGTGATTTCACGCACAACTCTGCCGGAAATGGTCATGATCTGAATGATTATGTTCTCGGGGATTTCAGATCCTGTGAGCGTAAAAACAAATCTTGTGTTCGTAGAAAAAGGATTGGGATAAGGATAAAAATTAGTTATCTGTGATTCATTCACCACTTCAAATCGAACCGTATATGGAGCTGTTCCCGAAACATTGCCACTGGCATCGGTAGCCTGAGCTTTAATGGTGTAAAGTCCGTCAGGCAGGTTTTCAGGTTGGTACTCCAATGAAAAATCCGAATTTCCGGTAGCGGGGGTCCAAATAACCCTCGGCGAAGAAAAACTGATCCGTTCAAAAGCACAATTGTCACACGGTTTTTTAATATACAGGGAAACTCCGGTTGTGTCTTTTTTGAGCAATACTTTGTTTTCATCCTTTAGCCTTAGTTTGATGACTGGTGATGGTGATACAATATCACCATCCATGATAAATTGTCCATCTACGGTAACTTCTAAGATTGGATTGGTTTGATCACTTTCTATGTTGGCGTAATCCGTAAGATCAATTCTGTTGTTGTTGTAAGTTTGTTCCTGTAAAATATACGGATTGGCAAATACCGTCAAATCATTTTTTCCGGCGCGACCTAAGGTTTCATTGACGATCCTGAAGTTGCTTTGCTGTCCCGAAGCAGGAGCTGCAATTTTTATTGTGTCACTCAATGATTTGCGCTGGTCCTGATTAAATAAAGTATACTGGACCAATATTGAATCCGGAAAATCCAAAGATGAAATATTTTCAAAACTAAAATTGGTCATCAGTGTATCGCCTTCTTGTATATTGGTCCCCGAAGTTGGCTGACCTTCATCAAAAAGCAACACCCCTTCCGGAACCCTATCATAAAGTACTGTCCATCGCCGAAGCTGAATGGGTGTCAGGTTTTGAATATCTTCTGTATTCAGTTTAAGATACAGGTAAGGATAAATCAAAGGATTGATGGATGTCAGATCAACATTGGATGCTTGTATATTGTCCATCAATTTTACCGGTACATTCTGATTATTAAGGCCATAAAGTTGTAATGAATACTGATCAGTCACCGGCTGATCCGATGTCTCCAGATGAAGACTGAGTTCATGCCACTGAGATGCTGGCCCGATCCGTGGACTCTGGGCAGTTCCATTCTTGTAGCTTCCATTGATGGTTTCGTTCAGATTGAGTTCTTGCGCTTTGGGCTCAATAGCAGAAGTGAGATCAGGAGTGACCATGAGGGCAGAGCCCGGCTGCGCTCCTTTTTTACCAAGTAAAATAAATGGATAGCCATTTGCCAGGCCATTAATTACGTCTGCAGAAGCACCAATCTCTTCTAATTTACTAATTGTACTGGCTGGCCATGAATCGTAGGTAACATTGCCAATTGAAAAAAGTAAAACTTCATCACCCGCTTTGATCGCATCAATATATTTCTCAATCCAAAGACTTTGTTCAATCTCGTTTTTGAGAAAATTATTCACAACTTGCGGAACACGACCACAACTTCTTCGATCGAGAATATCGTCTACGCCGAATTTTATTCCCAGATAAGGTTGTGTTGTAGATTGGTCAAAAGCCACCAGATTGATGGAATTGTCGGTACAAAATCGTGTCTCATAAATAAATGGCGTCGAATTAATCTGCAATTCTACATTCCCATATGTATTATCCGTATTGTCCGGGCCAAAAGTTTTTACCCCGATTTGGGTTTCAAATGATTTAAATTTCCATTGCCTGGTGTCCTGGTCATACAACAATTCTTCACTTTGAATATCTGGGAATTGACCCGCATGTGACATTGACCAACCCGGCGGACTGTTTGTAATAAAAGTGAATGATGTAGTAAACCACGAATCTATTTCATCAGGTCTTGGGTTGGCATACTTGCTGCGCCAGTAAAAAACCAAACTGTCCTTTGCGGAAAATTGCCGGAATAAATTTACCGACCACGTTGCTAAAGTATGTGCCTTTATATTGATGCTTTGTTTCACAGGACTGTTGAATGAGGCTGTTGTATCAAGTTCCAACAAAAAATCCCTGGACTCCATCAACAGGTCCAGCGACTGAGCAATTAAATTTACCGCTGGCTGGTTGACTATGGCATAATTTTGCGGTTGCAGATTGGCTGTGCCTCCCAGGGGAAGAAAATAATCATACGTTGCCTGATTATTCGTTCGATCCATTTCATTGAAATGGTGTCCCGGATCCAATGTCACCATAAACTGATTGTTTCCGAAACCCGCTGTACCCACTGCATTAATGGGATAATAGATTGTGTCCTGGTAAAATACCGGTTTATACTGAATTGTATCCAGGTAAATGGTATTGCCATTACTCAACTTACGACTCACAGTAATTTGCAGTGAATCGTAAAGCGCTGCGCCGTAGTTTTGTACAATAATACCCAAATTAAATTTTTCGGAATTTACAGTGACGGGCTGGCCATCAATAGACTTTACAAAAACATTGTCGGAAGTGATGTTAAAGTCAGGTGTTTTGATGTTGAACATCTTAAATGCCGGATCTCCATCCAATGACATCTCCTGTACCTGACAGATATCAATTGGATTTTCTATTGAAGTTTGTAAATACCGCCTGCAAGTTTCCTTTTGAACATCTCCGATACCCTGCCCAAAAAAACTACTGTCAGCATAAGCAACCTGATAATACAGATTGGTATATTTTTCCAACCTGCTCGATAATCCAATATTAGTATGAGCAATAAATCCAATGGCCCCTTTGTCGGCGGTAACTATCCAGTTCTCACCAAAGCCTTCTGTTGCATTGTACATATCGCCGGCATTGCATCCATTTACAATAATGATGGGGTATTTCCCTTGGTTGTGATATCCGAGTGCATCATTGGTCACATAACCGATTTCAATATCCGTTGCGGTGGAACCTGAATGCCCAAAAAACGTGATAAAGGCTTTCCCTTCATTCACCAAATCGGAAATATTGATTAGTTCAGTGGCATTATCGGTCTTTTTACTTTTTGTAGTGACATTCCCGCCAAAATATTCTCCTTCTGCAATCGCTTTAAATCTATCCACATAGTTTAAAAATAAATTTTGCTCTGAGGCCCCTTTACCGCCACTAAGATGAATAAATTCTTTGCGCCACAATGATTTGAATGGCGTAGATTCCATTTCTTTGATCTTATTCAGATATGCTGCCACTTGTTTTGCAGAGTTAGCCGCTAACCTGCCTGTAGATATACCTGGTTCGTGCGTTGTGCCGTTTAAACCAGCGCTAAAAACAATGTCACTCCCCGGGAATCCACCTGTGGGTACCAGATCACGCACTTCAGTTGTGGCAAAATTCTGACGGTGAAAATTATAATTCGGGACAAGCCCTTTTCCTATAATGAACAAATATTTTGGAATGCCGGTTGACAACATGAAACGAACAAAACGGTAAACAGCAAGTGAGCTTGTTTCTCCATAGCTAAATTCATTATATAATTGCCCGATGTTCATCAGGAGTGTATCATATCCTCCCCCGGCAGTACTCGCCCGGTAGCTGGCATACGCTTTTGGTGGATCACTATATCCCAGTGCGGCTTGCCTTAAATATGAATGGGTAATAATCAAATAATCGTTATTGGTTGGAATGATCTTTCTGAAACTGATCTTCTTGATTTTTGGTGAGGGTAATCTTCCGGAAGTAACCCACAAATTTCTGGGAACTGAGGTAGCGGGAACAATGCCATTAATTTTGTTGCCGGCCTGATTAAAACCTATTATCCCAACATTGGAAGGATCCGTAATATCAAATACAGCCGGTTGGCCCGTTACTCCATCAATTTCGAGGTAAGATTTGTTGTTACTGTTTGATATGGTGTGGTATTCCATATCCATCGCACCGTTTTGAAGAAATTGAGCCGCATAGTTCAGCTCGATATAGGATATCGAAAGTGCGTCAGCCGCATTATCAAACCCAATATCATTGACACGGACCACCAAATTACCATCACTTGAAATATCCGTCCATTGTAGTGTATCCTGGTAGAGTTTGGTATAATGAAAACTGAATTCCACCTCACCGATTTTTCTCAAACTTGTCGTGCTTGGGCCTGCCAGAATTTCCGCTTTATGTGAAAGACTATTCCGTCCTGTAAACAATATATCCAAAGTCGGTGGCGGTCCTGCTCCATATTTATCAGATAATCCGGAAATGGTGTGATCTTCGTATTTTCCCTTTTGAATTAGTGGCCCGGTCCAACCCTCACCGTAATCAAAAGCGGATAAATATGTTTCTGCACCAGGTAAACCCAGCGGATAATGCAGGCCAATCGAATAATCACTGGTTTGAATAATCAGCTTTTTACTAATTTGATAAGGTTCTGCCGGTAAATTGTTGACGTTGTTTTCTTTAAAAGCAGACATCCGCTTGCCATTGTTAATCAGACTCCAGGTGAGAAAATAGGCTGTGGTATCACTGTACAGATTGTAATATGAATGAGGCTGGGCATCCGGGTTCACATATAATTCAGCATCCAAAGTGCCATCATTCTTTTCCCCATAGAAATCGATATAATCGGAAGGATCAAAACGGGCATCCAGTTGACCTTCTACATAGATGGCTTGTTCCACGCCACGATGAAAAATCTGGATCTTCCGGGGATCGATGCTGGTTACGGGGAAACCCGCGGCATTCAAATCATCATAAGTGATGTGATAAATGCCCTTTTCAGCAGTTGATATTTTATAATAGATCTGATTAAAATTAATCCATTCATTACCAAATGGTTGGGAAAATAGTGAAGTTGATGTCAAAAAGAGCAAGAGCAATGATGATATGGTCTTTTTGATTTTCATCAATTATTTTTTGGTTGAAGTCAGATTTAATTGATCAAAACTGGCTGTTACTGAAAATACATGTGAATAAAGTGCTTCGGACTGATTGCCAATATCGGTAAGTGCATAATCAACCGTGAAATATTTCATCCTTGCCCCCAATCCAAAATTAGGTTGCCAGGTGTATTTGTTACTACCATCGAATTGTTTCACCTGCTGAATTTGGCCAGCACCAAATCGCAAAAATGCCACTTTTGAATAATCAATCTCCAGCCCGATTCGTGGATCTACCGAGGTAAAACTAGATTTCAATAAAGTATTGCGCTTACCATCAAATGTGAATTCGAATTCCAATGCAGTAAGCATACCCACCTTGTCGGTCAACCGAAAATACCTTGAAATCCCAGCTTGAATTTTTGGCAGTGTAATTTCCACAGAAGTTTCAGGAATTACATTACCGGTCTGATTATATACATCTTCCAGTAAAGCAGAATTATGTGACCAAGCGTTGAATGTTCCGGTGATGTCCCGAAACATGATACCCAACTGCCAGTGATGCAAGGTTTTTTGTAAACCCACATCGATTCCAAAACCCCAAGCATTGGCAAAACTACCCACTGTACGATGGATCACCTTGAAATTTGCTCCGAAATTTAGTCCCCTGAATAAATTTATTTTTCGGGCATATGAAAAGAGAAATGCATAATCGGCTGCTGAGAAGAAACGAATATTGTCATAGTTGATGGAACCGTTGGCATCATACAGGAATCTGGTATCCGGTATGTCATCAACACCAAATCTTATGATTGAAACCCCCAAACGGCTCACACTATCAATGGAGGTGGTGAATCCGGCAAAATCATAATTTGCCACGCCTCCAAAATACGCCGAGTGCATCAGTGAGATCTGGTATTTTTCTTTGATCAACAATAACCCAGCAGGGTTCCAGTAAGATGCGGTGACGTCTGATATGTTAGAAATTACAGATTGAGACATCGCAAAAGATCTGGCCCCTACACCAATGGCCAGAAATTCATTGCTGTATTTTGGTGTTGTAGCCTGTGCAAACAACAAGTGTTCACTCCAGCAAAGAAAAACCAGAAATATCAGAAAAAATCGCTTCAACGCAGCCTCATTTTTAATCGCTAATCTACAAAAATATCCAAGGTGGGACGCTGATATATAACTAATTCTGTATGTGTGTAACCAACTTTAATGACAATTCTTGCAGAAGAAAATTATAAATATTTAAATATACTATATAATTATTTGAATAATTTATTATACAAGCTAATATTTTTCACTTAGTACTTGGCTATACAAGGTACTTTGTCGTATAATTGATTAGAAATAAATGAAATCATGGTAATGAAAGTTGAAAATACACAAGTTCAGATGAGAAAAGGAATTCTCGAATTCTGTATCTTGCATATCATCGCCCGTGGTGAAGTGTATGCCTCTGACATGCTGGAGGAATTG
Source organism: uncultured Cytophagales bacterium (assembly GCA_963711495.1). Lineage (GTDB taxonomy): Bacteria > Bacteroidota > Bacteroidia > Cytophagales > Cyclobacteriaceae > CAVQEK01. Next base: position 891,496 of record CAVQEK010000004.1, on the reverse strand, counting down.
ACTTCGGCAAAGATAATGGTGGTAGAAGGAACATTGTACCCTTTATTAACAAGACTGAGAAAAGCGGGCTTGGTCGATTACAAGTGGGTTGAATCTTCTTCTGGCCCACCCAGAAAATATTACACGCTCACCGGGGAAGGACAAGAATTTTTAGAACAACTTGATGCAACCTGGGATGAACTTTTAACATCGACTATTAAAATCATTAAAAAGAAATCTACGCGAAAAGGATCTACCTCAAATAATTCCAAATCATGAAAAAGAATATCAGCATAAATATAAGCGGTATCATTTTCCATATCGAGGAAGATGGATATGATCAGTTGAAAGCATACCTTGAATCCATAAACCGTTACTTTTCTACTTTTGATGATAGCCTTGAGATCATTGCCGATATCGAAAGCCGTATTGCAGAAATATTCCTGGCTAAACTAAAAGACGGCCGACAGGTCATTACTGTAGAAGATGTAGAAAGCCTGATCGCCACCATGGGTAGCATTAAAGACTTTCAGGCAGCAGAAGAAGATTCAGCGTATATTCAACCCCCCACAGATAGCGGAAAAAAGCAAAAGAAAGCCAAAGAGGAAGTTCATGAAGGTGAACCATTATTTTCAAAAAGACTTTACCGGGATAAAAAAAGAAAATTGCTTGCAGGAGTGTTGGCCGGTTTGGCTTACTATTTCAATATTGATCCCATTTGGGTAAGGCTCATTTATATCGTTCTTTTCTTTGGCGTGTCTGTACTTCCTTCAATCGGCGGCATACTGACTATTGCCTACATTGTTCTCTGGATTGTCGTTCCCGTTTCGGATGACCTCAAAGAAGAGAAAAAGATCAAAAAAATGTACCGGGACCCAGACAATAAAGTACTAGGTGGCGTAGCAGGTGGTGTTTCTGCCTATTTCGGTGTGGATGTGGTGATAATAAGATTATTGTTTTTTGCTTCCATATTTTTCGCTGGCACCGGATTGATTTTATATATCATCCTGTGGATCATTCTTCCGGAAGCAAAAACACTTACCGATAAAATGGAAATGCAGGGACAGCCCGTTACCCTCAGTAATATTGAGTCCAATATCAAGAAAAGTTTGAAGGTTGAAGGGCACGAAGAAAATATCTTTGTGAAAATTCTGCTATTCCCTTTCCGCCTCGTGGCCGCCCTGATCAATTTTTTGAGTCGTGCTCTGGGACCTTTGCTTATTTTCCTGGCAGAAGCCATACGTGTCATCTTTGGCATATTGTTGATTTTACTGGGTATTACAGGTATTTTATCAGTTTTGATTGCTGGTGGAATTCTTATAGGATTGATTGCCAGTGGCGACCAATACATTTTCTATCATATACCGACGGAAATAATTACCAATGATATACATTTTATTCCCGGAATCGCATTGGCCATATTCCTGATCATTCCTTTCCTCTATCTGTCCATGCTCGGGTTTTCAATCATCATGCGCAAGGCTGTAATCAGAGCAAGAGTCGGCTGGTCATTGTTGGCAATCTGGTTTGTTGCCTTGGTTTTACTAGGCTTTACTGTCCCTCAATTTATCAAAAATTTTCATCGTGACGGGATATACACGGAAGAAAAGACCTATGATATGGGCAATAAAACGGCCGTACTAAAATACAATGATATTGGTGAAAATGAATTAAATGCTGTTTCCCTGAATATCGAAGGTTATAACGGTCAGGGTGTTAAAATTGTACAGAATTTCAAGGCCCTGGGACCAACAAGAGCAGAGGCCATTCAAAATGCACAAATGATCAACTATAATTATAATTTTCAGGATTCGATTTTCACTTTTGACTCCAATTTTATATTCAAACCTGATGCCAAATACAGGCATCAGGAATTGGAATTGACCTGTTATCTGCCTATTGGTGAGAAATTTGCCGTGGATGACGACCTCCATTATTTGCTTGGGAATTTTCTATATCGCAAAGGATTTTCCAATAGTCAACTCAACGGTAACATTTGGATGTTTTCTACAGATAATAACCTGGTTTGCCTGACTTGTCCTACGGTTGAAGAAACGCCCGCATCCAGTGAAGAAATCACTACGGATAACATTCAAGGTTATAAACAGGAATACGATTTAAAAGACTTTAGCGAACTCAAAATCAACGATGCGTTCCGGGTGATTGTTAAAATGAGTAACGAATATAAAGTTGTAGTGAACGGCAGAAAAGAAGACCTCAAAGATGTCATTTTTGATAAGACCGACCAGGAGCTTGCTGTACAATACAAATCCAACATGTTTGACATGACCAATAATCGTCATGAAATAAAAATATATGTTTTCACTCCAAAGCTCGATCGGGTGAAATTTGGTGGTGCATGTCGTTCTTATATCACTGGATTTAATCTGGATCAACTAGAAGTTGATTTGAGTGGTGCAGCACTTTCGGATATTGACGTAGATGCCAATTTTATCGATATTGATTTGAGTGGTGCATCCAGATTAAATCTCAGTGGAAAAGGCAACAAAATGGAAGTGAAAGTGTCTGGTGCTTCCGCGTTGGAGGCATTCCAATTTGATGCCAGGGATGTTCAGGTTGACGCCAGCAGTGCCTCTTCTGCCAATGTCAATGCTTCTGACAATCTTGATATCAAAAGTACTGGAAATAGCAATGTTCGCTATAAAGGCAGTGCAAATATTAATCTCGATGAAAAGGGGTCGGGTAGCACCGTGAAAGAAGAGTAGTTTTATATACTGATTAATAAAAATAAGCGCTAACAGACTTTCAACATTTGTTAGCGTTTTTTATTGCTCTTCTATCCATTTCATCGGAATATGTTAGATCCTGATGATCAGATTGGTTTCTGCATCTGTGTGTTGAAACTGAGCTTCCTCAAAAGTTGGTGGACCAAATCGTATCTTTGGATTATTTGAGAATCCAAAAGGTTCCTTAGGTATACCCACAAAATTGGTGTCGATAGCACCATTTTTATTCTTGTCCTGAAATAAGCTGATGGCATAGGCGCCTTGTGGGATATCTCGGATAGATATATTCATTTCTCCTGTTTGCGCAATCGGGTACGTTCTCGACCAGAAATCTTTTTTAAGGAAATCTTCCCGTGTGTTGAATAAGGCTACAACCAATTGCCCTTGCAGGGTTTTTATGCCTTCAACCCGAATGTTGATCAACCGATGGCCTTTCTTTTTTACCGGCACTAACCAAAACATTAATACAAAAAGAAATTTGATCATATAATTTATTATAATTCGTTATAACTGACTGCCGCAAAAAATGTTTTTGCTTTGCTCATCGCAATACAGATGTATTTTATCCATTAATATTGTAGGCACATTTATCAATAAAATTTTCATTTTTGATCCCTGGATATTCTGCAATATTTATTGAAAATTGAAGTTGAGAAAAGTGTAATAAAGAACACTACTTTTTTAACTTGAATATAATTTTTCAATCATTCTAAATGCCGGTGAAATACACGTGTTTTAAATTTGTGTTATGGGCTACCCTAATGATACCTCATGTAGTCACTGGTCAGGGCATCGAGATATACACCTATTTTGACGAAGCCAAAAGCAAACCTAAGGAACACTACTATATAAAAGATTCCATTTCTGCTCAACTCAATGGACCTTATGAATCATTCTATTCTTCGGGAAATGTCGCGTCGAAAGGTTTCTATAAGACAAATATCCCAGACAGTCTTTGGCAATATTACTATGAAAATGGACATCTCAAAATGAAAGGTCTGTTGAAAAACGGACAAAATTTCGGCAACTGGAAATACTATTTTGAAAATGGTAACCTTAATATGCAGGGACCAATATTTGGCTCAACTCGACAAGGAACATGGGAATATTACTTTGAAAATGGTATTCTAAAATCGGAAGGAGGCTACATTGATAATAAAAAAAATGGAATCTGGAATTATTACTATGAAGATGGCACCCATAAAGCGCAGGCTTACTATATCAAAGATGCAGGATGGTACAAAGAATTTTATCATAGTGGCAAGTTAAAAGCAGAAGGTAAAAATGTTGAGAGTAAAAGTGACAGTACCTGGGTGTTTTATTATGAAGATGGCAATCTCCAGGCTGAAGGTAATTATAACAATGGCGTAAGGGATGGCAACTGGATATTCTTTTATGAAAATGGCTCGAAATCAGCGGAGGGCGCCTATGTGAATGGCACGAAGGACGGAAAATGGACATTTTTTCATGAAAACGGAAATATCAGTTCTGAAGGTGCATTGCAAAATAATCAAAAAGAAGGTTACTGGAAAATATTCAATGAAAACGGGGACTTTACGGCTGAAGGGGTGTTCAAGAATAATGACGGCCAGTACACCGAATATTACGAAAGTGGTAAACTAAAGGCTCAGGGCAATCTTAAAAAAGGCGAAAATGATGGACAGTGGTTCTATTATTATGAAGATGGAAGTCTTGAAGGGGAATGCCTTTTTGACCAGGGGACCGGAGATTATACTGGTTACTATTCTGACGGTACCATTAAAATGAAGGGTAAAATTGAAGATGGCGTCAATGTGGGCATTTGGGAATTGTACCATGATGACGGTTCATTGGCTGGTTATTATCGACCTTATTATGAAGATAAAGAACCTGCATATAAGTTAGTTGAAAAACCTGCAGAGCCACACGGTGACTATATGAAACCCGCATATCGTTATAAAAATTCCAAAATCAGATATTTTGATCCCGTCATTAATGAATATAGAGGTATAATTTTGGCTACAAACCCTTTGCCTATGTTTATTGGAAGCCTGCCAATATCTATTGAATATTATTTCCAGGAACGGCTTGGCTATGAAATACAAGTTAGAATTTTGCGGGATCCATTCTTCAAAAAAAATAGTCTCGTGCCTGTAAATGAATCGTTTGAGCGTGGTTTCGATGTGGCACTCAGGCAAAAATTTTATCATCCTGAAGGTGACTATGGAATGTTTTATTTTGCTCATGAAGTACGCCTGACTTCAATCAACCATTTAAGTAATATTTTGGATTCCACTTCAACAGAAACGACAATCCAGGAAAGCATCAGAATTCATGAAACGAAATTTGAATATTCCGTTCTTATTGGCGATCGTTTTATGACTTTATATGGGGAACGAATGAGTCGTAGTTCCATTGGCATCACCATCGATGGTTTTGTTGGCCTTGGAATTGGTTATCGACTTACAGAAAAAAAATATTCCCAAAATCCCGCCTATGATCAGATCTTCAATGATGTAAACACGTCCAAGATTTCAATTGCTCCGAGAATAGGAATCAATATTGGAATAGTCTTTTAATACGATGGAGTTATGGTTCTCCCCGCTATCTTGGAGCTACAATCCATTAAATACAATCTCTCTAAAATTTTAAATTGATTGATGTTTAATCGGATTCATCCCACGAATAACAAACCAATCAAGAATTAATATAAATTGACACGAAAAATTAAAAACATGATCAAGATCATGTTTTGATTTTCTATTTCAATTTATCTTTGAAATACTTTTTAAGCGATACAACAATTACTATTTTTTAAGCTATATCAGTCACAAGGTGAGTAATTTCGGCGAAGGGATTGTTCACTTTGTGGCTATTTTTTTGTTCTATTTGTTACGCTTATCGCTGGAAAAGGTTCTAATTTGATTTGAAATAATTACAGTACTGATAAATATCGATTTGCTTTAATTAACTGCCTGCCACATATATCGGTGGTTTGCAATTAAAAAATTATTTGATAAGGTGAAAAGTATTTTAATAAAAAGGCGGGAATTCCCGCCTTTTTATTTTCAATCTCCCGTTGCTCTGTATATTCTATTTTTCTACTGAGGCATTTTCAGTCAGCAGTATTTCTTCAATTGCTTTTTTCAGGGTTGATTTTGGCAATGCTCCAGCCGCCATTTGAGGTTGGCCCTCTTTGGGACAGAATAACAAGGATGGAATGCTTCTTATTCCAAATGCCGCGGCCAATTCCTGTTCTGCTTCTGTATCCACCTTGTATATATGAATCTTGCCATCATATTCTTTGGCTAATTCTTCCAAGGATGGGGCAATCATTTTACAGGGTCCACACCAATCTGCATAGAAATCTATCAGACAAGGCAAATCGCCTTCATATTTCCATTCCTGGTTCTGTTCAAAATTAAATACTTTTTTCAAAAAGGTTTCTTTTGTGAGATGTTCCATATTGATTTTGTTTTTAGTTATCACATTTCCAGTTGTCACTGATGTTTTTTTTCTGGCCAGGATGCTGTTGGCAAATAATGCCACAACAACAACTAAGCCTATACCCAGAATTATTTTTTTTGTCATGATCGTTACGCTTTAATCTGAAGACGCAATTATATGAACATTTTGACATATAAACAAATTATCATATATAATTTTATTCATATCTACGGGACTTCAACTAAATTGTTATCTTTATTATAAATTTTCTTTGCTCCATATTACTTTTTGATAGTTTTGAATAGTATTGAATAATTAAACATTGCATAACCAGTGAAAGAACTTTTCATTGTCCGACACGCCAAATCGAGCTGGAACCAGCCGGAACTGGCAGATATTGACAGGCCACTAAACAAACGAGGCAAAAAGAATGCACCCCAAATGGGCCGTAGACTTGCCAATCGGAATGTATTGCCTGATCTCTTATTATCTAGTCCGGCCAAAAGGTCCATTTCAACCGCCAAAAAGATCGCCACGGAAATAGGATTTTCAAAAAGTAAAATCCAAACTGATACGTTGTTTTTGCATACTTCCGTAGATGAAATAATCCACCGTTTGCGACTGGTGTCTGATGATGTCAACAGTCTCATGATATTTGGACATAATCCCGGATTAACAGACCTTGCCAACTTTTTAACTGGTGGTAATATTTATAACATCCCAACATGTGGCGTAGTAGCACTTCAATTTGACATTGAACATTGGGAACAAATTGATGCTGGAAAAGGTAAAATTGTTTTTTTCGATTATCCCAAAAAAAACAACCAGCACTTTTAAACTAACTTTGTCGTCAAATCTATAAAATAAATTGACTGAGGTCCTTATTTTTAACCAATACGGCAAGTTTATCGTCCACCATCTTTTTGGTAATCACAATTTTGGCATTGGCGCTAATCACATCAGGAACATCGAATAAAAAGTCATTTAGGATTTGACTCATCACCGTATGTAATCTTCTGGCCCCAATATTTTCGATGTCCATATTAATCTGATAGGCTTTCTCGGCCAACGCTTCGAGGGCATCTTCCTGATAACTAAGTTCTACACTTTCTGACTCAAAAAGTGCCTGATACTGTTTTGTCAATGCATTTTTAGGCTCTCTCAATATCCTTATAAAATCTTCTTTGGTCAAATTGTCCAGTTCTACCCTAATGGGAAAACGGCCCTGTAACTCGGGGATCAGATCAGAAGGTTTGGAAACGTGGAATGCTCCTGCCGCGATAAATAAAATATGATCGGTTTTAACCACCCCATATTTGGTGTTAACGGTACTGCCTTCAACAATGGGAAGCAAATCACGCTGTACACCTTCACGACTTACATCCGGGCCGCCACTTCCCTGCCCGGTTCTACTGGCAATTTTATCAATTTCATCGATGAATATGATCCCTGAATTTTCAGCCTTCTCTATAGCCTCTTCTTTAACTTCATCCATATCAATCAGTTTGGAAGATTCTTCTTCCAACAATATCCTGCGGGCTTCAGCAATGGTCACTTTCCGTCTCTTATTCTTTTGAGGCAGCATATTTCCAAGCATCTCCTGCAGATTGATCATAGACGTTTCATCCATTAATCCACCACCAATCATTCCAATCCCTGACGTATTTGGTTGTCGGACATTGATATCGATTTTCCGATCTTCCAATTCACCATTCCTGATTTTTTCACGAAATCTTTCACGTGTCTTTTCATTCAATTCCAGGTCTGTAGGGACTGAACCCACATGTTCGATTTGCACCTCATTGTCGCCTGAATGGCTCTTTACCGGTGTTGGTTTCATTGGTGGAATGAGCGCATCCAATATGATGTTTTCAACAATTTGTTCTGCCTTTTCCCGTACCTCTTCTTTCTTATTTGTTTTTACCAGGTTGATACTTTGTTCCACGAGATCCCTTACCATACTTTCTACATCACGGCCAACGTAACCTACTTCGGTAAATTTTGATGCTTCTACCTTGGTAAATGGAGCATCGGTGATCTTTGCTATCCTTCTGGCTATTTCTGTTTTACCAACACCGGTTGCGCCAATCATTAAAATATTATTTGGGATGATTTCTCCCTTCAAATCAGTCTGCACATTCATTCTTCGCCAACGGTTACGCATGGCGATGGCCACATTTTTTTTGGCATCGTCCTGACCAATAATATATTTATCCAGTTCTTCAACAATTTGTCTGGGTGTGTAATTTTTATCTGAATTTTTCATATCCTATAATTGCTTTTTTCTTAAATAACGATTCAAGTCACCTGAAACGCCAATCTGATTTAATGCACCGATAACATGAGAATGAGATCTTGTGTAAGCAAACTCCAAACCTTTCAATTTGAACATCAGTCCATAGGAAAGACCTGCACCGCCTGATTTATTCTGTAATCTCAATTCGCGTCGGATCAAATGATTATATCCCATCCTTAAATTAACGTTTTTGCTTAATATCAATTCTCCGCCAAAAGATAAATGCCGCATGAATTTGTCAAAATTTGTTGGCTCTTGGTCTGTTTGATCTAAAGGACTGTTTGAATCAAAATAGGCTAAATTACCAAAAGCAAGGTGGTGTGCGGTTAGGGAAAAACGTAAAGGCATATGCATTGGCTTATATGTTAACCCGATTTGCACATCAAAAGGTGCATTTTCATCATTTTCATCCGTGTAATCACTCATTATGAAGCCAAAATTCCTGATGGAAATTCCCACCGTAAAGTCCGCCTTAGGGTAGGCATAAACGCCACCCAAATCAAATAATATCCCGGATTTATGATAACCTACCAGGTTTGAGGCTACTAATTTCACATTCGCTCCCATGGTGAAATCTCCGGTAGTCATACTGTGTCCTATTGTAATGGCATAATCGTTGGCGCTCAGTTCTCCGAGTTCCTGCTCCAGTTCATCGTAAGCCATTATTTTACCATAATTAAAATATTGCACACCAAGCATCCAGAAACCACTATTTCCAACTTCAGTACCAAAGGTAAGCTGACTGTAATTTATATCACCATAGTAAAATGTGTGATGCAGTGATACGTGCTCATCCAGACTATCACTCACCGTTCCGGGATTTGCAATAAAGGTATTGATGTCATTAAATCGACTCGAAACAAGCTCTCCGCCCAAAGCCATGGTTTTAGTATCTCCAGCCACACGCAAAAACTCAAACGAGGAGCGTCCACCGGTTTGACTATAGGCATGCTGCATAAATAGTACGACCAAGAATATTGTAAACAGTTTCTTCAATACAATCTGTTTGACTAAACGGCTGTAGTTTGAGCTGTCTTTTCATCTTCCACAACAAATTCCATGGGGTGCTCTACTTTTTCTTTCAATAAGGCGATTTCCAGTACCTCTTCAACCGTATTGGCAAAATATATTTCTATGTTTTTCAAATATTTACTGGCGATCTCTTCAATATCCTTTTTATTCTTTTCACACAAAATAATTTTTGTAATTCCAGCTCTTCTGGCCGCAAGTACTTTTTCTTTGATCCCTCCTACCGGCAATACTTTACCCCGAAGCGTTATCTCACCTGTCATGGCCAGTTTAGCTTTCACTTTTCTCTGAGTAAAAACCGAAGCCAATGAAGTAAGTATGGTTACTCCGGCAGATGGACCATCTTTGGGCACCGCTCCTGCCGGCACATGAATATGCAAATCGTAATTTTCAAAAGTTTTGTGATGTATGCCCAGCTTATCTGCATTAGAACGAAGATAAGATAATGCTGCCATGGCCGATTCCTTCATCACATCCCCAAGTTGTCCTGATAAAGTCAGCTTTCCTTTTCCCCGGCTTAAACTCGATTCAATGAATAGAATTTCACCCCCGCTCTGTGTCCATGCCAAACCAGTAACTACACCGGACAGATTGTTGTCCTCATACAACTCTTTATCAAAAATTTCTGCACCTAGGATTTCCCTTATCCGCTGAGGTGTAATGCTTTTTTGATAATCTTTTTCCATTGCCACAGACTTAGCCACCCAACGGACTACCTTTCCAATGATCCGTTCAAGACTTCTTACTCCTGACTCATGAGTATAACTTTCAATGAGTTTTGCAATACTGCTATCCGTAAAGGTGATGTCCTTTGATTTTAAACCATGCTCGGTGCGCTGTTTTGGTATTAAATGTCTTTTGGCAATTTGGACCTTTTCCTCCATGGTATATCCGGTAATTTCGATCACTTCCATTCTATCCCTCAAAGCAGGTTGAATGGTATCAAGTGTGTTGGCCGTAGCAATAAATAACACCTTGGACAAATCATATTCCAATTCCAAATAGTTGTCAACAAAAGCATTATTTTGTTCCGGATCGAGGACTTCCAGTAAAGCGGAAGAAGGATCACCTCGAAAATCAGAGCTTACCTTGTCGATTTCATCCAGCACAAATACTGGATTTGCGGATTTTATTTTTTTGATATTTTGAATGATCTTGCCTGGCATGGCACCCACATACGTCTTACGATGTCCTCTGATCTCAGCCTCATCGTGTACTCCTCCCAATGACATCCTTATATATTTTCGATTCAATGCCTTGGCAACAGATTTCCCAAGTGACGTTTTCCCAACCCCGGGAGGACCATAAAGACATAAAATGGGGCCTTTCAAGTCATTTTTTAATTTTCTTACTGCCAAAAATTCTATAATCCGTTCTTTAACCTTTTCAAGACCATAATGATCTCTGTCCAGAATTTTCTGGGCCCGGTCAAGATCAAAATTATCTTTTGTGAAATCACCCCAGGAAAGGTCGATCAGGAATTCAACATAATTCATCGCTACCGGATATTCCGCAGCAGCCGGATTCATACGCATTATTTTGTCACATTCTTTATCAAAATGCTCTTTGACAAAGACCGGCCATTTTTTCTTTTTGGCTTTCTCTTGCAGGGTCGATATTTCGTGATCAGGACCTTCATTTCCCAATTCATCCTGCAGAATTCTGATTTGTTGCCGAAGAAAATAGTCTCGCTGTTGCTGATCGATGTCGGAATGTACTTTGTTTTGAATTTCCTGCTTCAATTCCAGCATCTGGATATCTTTGAGCATATATTCGAGCAAAAGCGTAGCCCTTTGCAATCCGTCATTGATCTCAAGAAGTTTCTGTTTCTCCTTGACATCGGCACTGATATTTGAAGATAAAAAGTGCGTGAGAAAGCTCGGACTATCAATATTATCAAGGGCTATTTGCGCTTCCTGCGGAATTTCAGGATTTAATTTCAGTATCTTATTTGCCGCTTCTTTGATTGATTGGATAACTGCTTTGGTTTCTTTTTTATTTTTATCCGGAAAATGCTCTTCAAGAATACTGATCCTGGCTTTTAAATAAGGATCCTCTCTGGTAAATTCTTCTATTTTAAACCGCTGCTTGCCCTGAATAATAATAGTGGTATTTCCATCTGGCAATACCAACATTTTAATGATCTTGGCAACGGACCCAATCAAATGCACATCTTCGAATCCCGGTTCTTCGACTTTATTGTTCTTTTGTGCAACTACCCCAATAATTCGATTACCACGATACGCACTTTTTACCAGTTTGATCGATTTCTGCCGACCGACGGTTATGGGTATGACTACCCCCGGAAAAAGTACCGTGTTTCGAATGGCTAAAATGGGTAGCTCTTCCGGTAATTTCTCATTTTTATTTTGTTCGTCTTCCGCCGGTGTGATAAGTTGTATTAATTCTCCAGAATCTTCTTCATCAAATCCTGCCATAGCGATGGACGTGTAAAGGTCTTGTTTGTTGTTATCGTTCATATATTCCGTATCCTCCCTGCCATAATGACATGAAATTGTCTGTTATTCAAATTGAATCAAGTGAAATTGCAAGAGCTATGCCAAAGCGGTTACCTTTTGTGTGTTCTTGTTTAAATAATAAAATTATGACATATTTAGCGCAATTATCGCTTATTCAATAATTTTTTTAAGTACGGAAAGATGTTAAGTGGCAGGATTATTACGGGCATTTTGGCATTGATCTTTTTGATCAACAGCCAAGCCTTCTGTCAGAAACACAAAAATAAAAAGCGAGATAAAGAAAAAACCGAATTATCCGCCGATACAATCAGCAATACCAATACCCCGTTGAATGAAATTTTTGCATTTAGAAACATCAACAAAATTCCCTACTACTATAATGAGCCCAAATTAATAGCAATTCACAAATATCAGGATCAAAAAGATTGGCAAAAATTATACAATGGATTAGCCGATTATATCAAAAACTTTGGCATTCAAAATTTCTATAAGGATACCGAAATGATTTGGCAACTGGCCAAATTGACAGAACTGTACGGAAATATGGAAGACGCCAAAAAGCTTTATCGTCTGGCCCTGAAACACTATCATGATGATATTCAATTACAAAAGCTGGAAATATATTATGATTCCATCAGCCAAAAAGATCAAAGCAAATATGTGCCCATCGAATACTATTACGAACTGATAGAATACCGGAAACAGGTCGATACTATTCAACCCCCAAGAGGTTGGCGCATCAACATGGGCCATACCATCAACTCCGAATATTCCGATTATGGCCCGGCACTATCTGTCGATAACAAAACCCTGATTTTTACTTCGAAACGAAATATTGTACAACGTGGTTTGGGAAGGGTATCGAACGAGGATGTTTATTTGAGTCACCTGGAATATGAAACATGGTCGCAAGCAGAACCACTAAAAGATATTAATACGTCCAGCAACGAAGGTTCAGTTTGCCTGAGCAAGGATGGAAAAACCATGTATTTCGCGCGCTGTGATGCCCCGGACGGATATGGTAATTGTGATTTGTATATGGCAGCGCTTCAACCTGACAGCACTTGGGGACTTATTCATAATCTTGGAATTAATGTGAATAGCAAAGCATGGGATTCACATCCCTCACTTAGCCACAACGATGACACGCTTTATTTTGCATCCGATAGAATTGGCGGTTTTGGATTGTCAGATATTTATTTTACTAGTAAGAACAAATTTGGTGAATGGATGCCCGCTCAGAATGTGGGACCCATCATCAACACCCGGAAAAATGAAGTAAGCCCTTTTATGCATCCGAAATACAATATTTTATATTTTAGTTCCAATGGGCAAAATCTCAATTTCGGTGAATTTGATATATACAAATCCGCCAGAAAAGAAGATCACTGGCAAGAGCCTCAAAATATAGGCCCTTTGGTTAATGGATCGGGAAGTGAATTTTATTTTACCATCGATTCGGAATCTAAAAATCTCTACTATGCGCGATCGATAGAAAATAATATGGATAACCTCGATTTGTATTCTTTTCCTTTGCCTATGGAAGCACAGCCTTTGGCGACCACCAAATTGACAGGTTCACTCCTGAATACGGCAACCGGGAATCCGTTTGAACGCGGTATCGTCTCTATCATTGATCTGGAAAATGGTATAGAAGTAGCTCCCAAATATCTTAGCCCTGATGGTACATTCGAGTTTAATTTGATCAACAATAATAAATATTTGCTTTTAATCCAGGGTGATGAATTCTTTCGTGTGGAGCAAATTTTCGTGCTGAAAGGTGACATGAACCTCGATATGCTGTCCGAATCGATCACCAGTCGTATGGAGTTTGAATCGATAGAATTTGATAATGCATCGGCAGAACTTAAAACAAGTATGTACCGCGACCTGGACCGGGTGGCCAATTTTTTAGTTGATAATCCGGATTTCAAATTAAAAATTTCAGGCCATACAGATTCAGAAGGCAGTAAAGAATTCAATCTGGAACTCTCCAAAGCCAGGGCCAAAGCCATTGCTGATTATATTATATATTTCGGAGGTATCTCTGCCGCCCGGGTCGAGACAGAAGGATACGGCAGTTCCAAACCAATTGTGGAGGAAAAAACAGAAGCAGACAAAGCATTGAACCGCCGTGTAGAATTTGAGCTTTATCGCCCCAGTAAAGCGGAACTCGAGAAAATGCATAAGGAAATAAAACAAGAAAAAGAGGAAGAATGGTAATTCCGTTCTCCCTCAATTTTATCAATAATATCTTTTAGAAAAACTCCTGGATTATATCATTGAAGAATACAAAGATCATCAGACACAGGAGCAGTGCCATACCTACCTTTTGGGCATTTTCCAAAAATTTATCAGATGGTTTTCGTCCCGAAACAATTTCATACATTAAAAATGCCACATGGCCGCCATCCAGCGCCGGTATCGGCAGGAAATTCATAAATGCCAATACCATCGAAATTAAACCGGTCAAGGTCCAGAATCGCACCCAATCCCAGGTTACGCCAAAAGTTTTCATGATCCCCAATGGTCCCCTCAATGATTTTGTAGGAGACAATTCGCCTTTGAACATTTTACCAAAAGCCTTGATATTTACCCAAACTACACTAAACGCCCTTTCCGCACCAATAGGAACCGCCTGGATTAGAGAATACTCTATTGTAGTTTCCTTGAGTAGGGGATCAGAATAAAATCCCATGGTACTGTCTTTGGAGATTGGAATGGTCAATGTTTTTTCAATATACGCTGGATTTTCAATTTTATCGTCGACAGGGCGTTTCACTACAACATCAACCTGCTGGCCGGCATACTTACCAACAATCTCCTGCACTTGGTGGAAAAAATGAATGGGATGTCCGTTAATGGATACTATTTGATCCCCCTTTTTCAGACCTCCTTCAGCAGCTCCACTGTTTTTAATCACTTGTCCCACTTTAAAAGGCGACATAGGTTCTACAAACAGAGTATTGGATTTTTTGTCTGAAAAATCTTCAATAAGGTTTGGGGGGATGGGTATTTTAATCAACTGTCCATGGCGTTCGACGGTATAGTAACTGTTATCTTCCAGCAATAGGTCGGGACTGGTAATATCACTGAATTTCTGAAAATCATGCCCATTGATGTTTTCGATCTTGTCACCTGTTTCAAATCCGATTTTCTTGCCCAATTCATAGGCAACGATGCCATATTTATTGACTTCATCTTTTGAAATATAAGATTCACCATATTTATAAGTCAGAGCGATAAATATGACAATACCTGTAATAACATTGACAATAATCCCACCGGTCATAACAATGAGTCGTTGCCAGGCTGGCTTGGCTCTGAATTCCCACGGTTTGGGCTCCTCACTCATTTGCTTTGTATCCAGGGACTCATCGATCATTCCGGATATTTTCACGTAGCCACCCAGTGGAATGGAACCAATGGAATAGATAGTCTCACCCACCTTAAACCCAAATATTTTTGGAGGAAAGCCAATCGAAAATTGTTCCACCCGCATACCAAATGCCTTGGCCGCCAGTAAATGTCCAAACTCATGAACACCTACCAATATGGACAGTGCCAGGATAAGCTGTCCAACCATTACTAAAATATCCAATATCTCCATCAGCTAACTTTTTCTAATGCTTTTATTCTTGTTTCTTTATCTGTATTCACGTAATCTTCGTATTCCGGGCTTTTGATGAAAGGTACTTCCTTCATGCAATATTCAATGATCTCCGAGATTTCCAGGAACCCAATATTACCCTTTAAGAATTCATGCACGGCAATCTCGTTGGCTGCGTTGAGAATGCAGGGCATATTACCTCCCTTGTGTAATGCATCGTAAGCCAATGCTAAATTACGGAAAGTTTTCAAATCTGGTTGCTCAAAAGTAAGGGTGGTGTGATTAGTAAAATCAAATCGAGGCAATTTATTCTTCAATCTGTCCGGATAACTCAATGCAAACTGAATGGGTAAACGCATATCTGGCAAACCCATTTGAGCTTTGATGGATCCATCTTCAAACTGTACCATGCTATGAATGATTGACTGAGGATGAACGATCACTTCAATTTGATGTGGTTCAACATCAAAAAGCCATTTTGCCTCAATCACCTCCAGACCCTTGTTCATCAACGTGGCAGAGTCAATGGTTATTTTAGCGCCCATATTCCAATTTGGATGTTTCAACGCCTGAGCACTGGTCACATTTTGCAATGCTTCACTTGTTTTTCCCCTGAAAGGTCCGCCAGATGCGGTTAATATAATTTTTTCTATATTATTCTGATATTCTCCCACGATGCACTGAAAAATTGCCGAATGTTCCGAATCAACCGGAAATATTTGCACGTTTTTCTCCAGAGCGCGCCTCGTTATCAGATCACCGGCCACAACCAATGTCTCCTTATTTGCCAGTGCAATATTTTTACCGGCATCAATAGCCTTCAAAGTAGGCCGTAAACCAGAATAGCCTACAAGTGCCGATAATACCAGGTCAACGGATTCCATCTCCACAACCGCACAAATGGCATTTTCACCGGCATATACTTTTATATCTTCCCGGTCAAGAGCGCCTTGAACCAAATCGTATAAAGCTTCATTCCGGATAACAACTGCATTGGGTTTGGCAGCCAGTGCCTGCTCGATCAGCAATTCTGCATTGTTGTTGGCCGTGAGTACTTCTACCTGAAATTTTTCGGGATTGGCACTAATTACATCGATGGCTTGTTTCCCGATAGATCCGGTAGATCCTAAAATGGCAATATTTTTTTTTCTGTTTTCCAGGGTTTTTTTTAATGAATGAAGATAAATACTATGGCCGCACAATAATATAAAAAATTTTACAATCTGTAGCGCTGCATTGCATCGGCGATGTTCCTGTCATTGGCCAGTCTTGGAACCTTATTCTGACCACCAAGCTTTCCCTGTGATTTCATATATTCTCTGAATGCATCCTTTTTCAATGGAATAATTTTTAATGGTCTCAATATTTTGCCGGAAATCAAATCATCATAATAGGCATTCAACTGCCGGAGTCGCTCATTGATTGCTTGCTCAAAAGCTTCTAAATTTGAAGGGGCCTTTGAGAATTCAATATACCATTCATGGAGTGGCAAGTCTTTTTCCGGAGTAACATTAGGCGCCACAGTAAATTCTATTACAGCCACTTCAGGAAATTGTTCCCGGGCCAGCTTCATCGCTTTTTCTACTTCTTCTCCAATAACATGCTCGCCAAAAGCTGAAATAAAATGTTTGATCCTACCCGTAACTACCAAACGATAAGGATTGTTCGAAACAAATTTTATGGTATCTCCAATAGAATATCCCCATAGTCCCGCATTGCTGTTAATGATCACGGCATAATTCTTTCCCAATTCTACCTCACCAATATTGAGCCTGGTGGGTTTTTCATTGAAATACTCCTCCGCTGGAATAAATTCAAAATAAATCCCTGAATTAAGCAACAACAACAGTCCTTCCTCATGTTGTGAATCCTGATAGGCAATGAATCCTTCTGATGCAGGATAGGTCTCGATAGAATCTATATGTTTTCCAATGGAATCATAAAGTTTATCGCGGTATGGTCCAAAGTTGACTCCTCCATATACAAATACCGAAAAATCCGGAAAAACATCTTTGATTTGCTTTCCTGTTCGATCATGAATACGGTCAAAATACATCTGTACCCAGGGCGGTATTCCGGAAATCAAAGTCATCCTTTCATCAAGCGTTTCATCAATGATGCGTTCCAACTTCGTTTCCCAATCTTCGAAGCAATTGGTCTCATAACTGGGCATTTGGTTGGTTCGCAAATAACCCGGAACATGGTGATTCACAATTCCCGATAGCCTGCCGGTAGCAATGCCGCCTTTTTCATCCAGTATCGGGCTCCCGGATAAAAATATTAACTTCCCATCCAGGAATTGAGCATTGCCGGTTTCCGCCACATAGCTTAACAACGCATTGCGCGCACTGTTGATATGGTTGGGAACTGAATCTTTAGTAATGGGAATATACTTGGTCCCTGAGGTCGTTCCGGACGTTTTGGCAAAATAAACTGGCTTGCCTGGCCAAAGTACATCAGCAGCGCCGTCAATAATCTTTTTGACGTAAGGAGCAAGGCTTTCATAATCCCTTACCGGTACGTGGGATTTGAAATCTTCATATGTCCTGATGGATTGAAATTGGTGTTCACGACCAAAGATTGTTCCCTTTGCCGTACCAATGATATTTTCAAAAACCTTTTTCTGCGTCTCCTCTGGCTTGGAAGACCAATGCTTTTGCTGTTGAGCAATGTATGCTGCTATTGGTTTACTAAGAAAAGACCGGATTCCCATGGTGCCACAAATGTAGAAATAAAAATGGCTTCTTTAAATCCATTTTTAGGTATGACAGAGCAGGATGTCCCCTGGAATGTTTCATTTCGTCACAAGAACTGTTAAAAAACGTTAAAATATTGAGCTTGTTTATGATGTGAATCATATTTGCAACGTTTGATCCAGTATTGGATTTCATTCGCTACAAAGCCAAACGCTTTTATATTATTAATCAAAATTTTCTTTGAAAATGAAAAATACTCTTATAGTAATTCTAATAAGTTTCTTATCTGGAATGGGCGGATCATTTTTTTACGAAAACGTATTCAACAACCGGGAAATTCAACAGAATTATGGAAAATCCACGAAGTTACGAGACAGCAACCGGGATTCCGCCAAAAAATCTTTCGCTCGGTACGATCATGTCACCAATGGAAATAATGCTGAGGGACCACAATCCCAAACGAATGCGCGCTATGCAAATGCTCCTTTCAATGAAGATTTTATCCGTGCAACTAAAATGAGTGCTCCCAGTGTGGTTTATATAAAAACAGTTTCACAAACCTCATATGGAAGTTCATGGATGGACTGGTTTTTTGGAGATCAGGCGGCCCAGGCCATCAGCAGCGGATCAGGCGTGATATATTCCAGTGATGGATACATTATCACCAACAATCATGTGGTACAAGATGCTGACCAGATCCAGGTGATCATTAAAAAGAAACCATACGATGCCAAACTCGTGGGAAATGATCCTTCTACAGACCTGGCTGTATTAAAGATTGATGCCCATAATTTACCCCCTGTCACCATGGGTAATTCCAGCGATTTACAGGTGGGCGAGTGGGTGCTTGCCGTGGGAAATCCATTTAATTTAAATTCAACAGTCACATCCGGAATTGTCAGTGCCAAGGGACGGGAATTGAATATTGTGGAAAGTAATTTCCCTATAGAATCATTCATTCAGACCGATGCGGCCATTAATCCAGGTAATAGTGGTGGTGCCTTAGTCAATCTCAACGGAGAATTGGTTGGTATCAACTCTGCAATTTTATCAAAGACTGGCTCATATGCAGGATATGGTTTTGCCGTACCTTCAGATATTGTCAAAAAAGTGGCCGGCGATATTATCAATTACGGCACTGTTCAAAAGGCCTACTTTGGCGCTGAGGTGCTTGACATTGACGCTTCTATTGCCAAAAAGCTCAATATTGATGATTACTCTGGTGTGGTATTAAGTTATGTCCAGGAGGATGGAGCCGCTTCAAAAGCGGGAATGGAACGTGGTGATATCCTTACAAAAATAGACGATAAACCAGTAAATAGCCGCAGTGAGTTTGAAGAACGGCTGAGTTATCACTCTCCCGGAGACCAAATACCTGTGGAATATAAAAGAGACGACAAGGTCCTCCGGAAAACAATCACCCTTACTAATGAAGAGGGCACAACTGATTTACTGAAAAAAGAAATCTTTTCCTCCAGAACGCTGGGGGCTGATTTCGAATCGGTTCCGAAAGTCGAACGTGATTTGCTCAATATTGATCACGGGGTAAGGGTATTAAAAATTCGAAATGGGTTTATCCGCCAAATGGGCATCGATGAAGGTTTCATCTTTACTTATATCAACAAAATTCCAATCAAAGATCCGGAAACACTTACCGATATTCTTACTAAGATCAGAGGACGTGTGTTGATTGAAGGCGTCAATAAAGGCGGGCGAAAAGTATATTATCGCTACTATTTCTGATTTGCAGTTTATTAGGAAGAAATGATCCGGAAGAGTCACGACTCATAAAATTGGTGAATCTTATTGTAATGATCAGAGCTGTTTATACGGATTTAAGTTTGAGTTTCTTTCGCAATTCGTCTACGGATTTTTTAAAACTATTTTCGGTGTCGTATAAATCACTGACCGTTTGAACTGCATGGATTACCGTGCTGTGGTCACGACCACCAAAGTGGTATCCAATGGTTTTCAGAGAAAGATTGGTGTATTCTTTGGAAAAATACATGGCTACTTGCCTGGCCATGACAATTTCTTTTTTCCTGGTTTTATCCTTTAATTCATCAATGGTAACCTTAAAAAAGTCAGCTACGGTTTTCTGTATATAATCGATGCCCACTTCCGAATCAATATCATGAACGATACTTTTCAAGGTCTGCTTAGCCAGTTCCAGATCAATATCCCGTTTTACCAGTGACGCATTTGCGATAAGAGAAATAAGTACGCCTTCCAGCTCCCGGATATTGGTATCAACACTATATGCCAGATATTCAATGACATTATCGGGAATGTGAATGCCATCGGACTGCATTTTTCTTTTGATGATCGCCACCCTGGTTTCATAATCCGGCTGCTGGAGGTCGGCAGTAAGTCCCCATTTAAATCGTGAAACCAGCCTTTCCATTAAACCGATCAGGTCCTTGGGAGCACGGTCGCTGGTCATGACAATTTGTTTACCTGACTGGTGTAGGTGATTAAAAATATGAAAAAATATCTCCTGTGTTTTTTCTTTACCCTCGAAGAACTGAACATCATCAATGATCAGCACATGCACCTGCAGGTAAAAATTTGAAAACTCCTGAATTCTGTTGTTTTTTATAGCGTCAAAAAATTGATTCGTGAATTTTTCTGAGGAAACATAAAGCACAAATTTATCATCGATATTATGTTTGATCTCATTGCCGATCGCCTGGACTAAATGCGTTTTTCCCAGACCCACGCCACCGTAAAGCATCAAGGGATTAAATGAAGTTACACCGGGTCGCTGTGCTACGGCCATACCGGCAGATCGCGCCAACCGGTTGCAGTCCCCCTCAATAAAATTGTCGAAAGAATAATTTGGATTGAGCTGGGATTTGAGCATGTACATGTCATATTGAGGCAAATCAAAAGGATTTGACAATTGATGCCCCCCATTACCATTTGGCTGAGACTTGTAAGGTTTGGTATTATTGGGAAGATTTACGGTATATGGTTTATGATGAGCATCTCCTCGATCTACCACAATGGAATATTCCAAGCGATAATTTTTACCCAGTTGTTCATCGATCACATTGCGCAAAAGATGCACATAATGTTCTTCCAGCCACTCATAGAAAAACTGGCTGGGCACCTGAATGGTTAACACATAATTCTCAAGTCTTACAGGGACGATGGGTTTAAACCATGTTTCATAAGCCTGTTCACCGATACTGGTCTGTATCTTGTCAAGACAATTGTTCCACGCTATATAATGATCGGTCAGCATACAGTCGAAAAAACGGACTTATTATAGGTACAATTCCGAAAATGGGTACCAAATTTCATAAAAATTTGGTGAACAAAAAAGCACTCAAAAACTTGATTTTTAATTATATGCACAATCTTTTTAAATTCGAATCTTTTATTATAAAATTCTTAAAAAAATATAATTACGACGTATTCAATCTTATAATTTATCAAATTAGATTGATTATAAATTATTTCATGATCAAATAATCTTGCATAATCTGCAAACATGATTTTAATCATCCGACACGATGATTACAATCATTCGCAAAGGATACATATCCTGATTAATTTTGGTTCAAGATACACTTGAGGTTGATCCCAAAAAAGTTTACCTCAATATATAAAATAAATTATTCACTCAGCCGAAATAGACCAACTCATGGAAGAAGAAAAATCTTCAAAAAAATTGTTCGAGGAGTTTCCAGCAACTTCAAAAGAACAATGGCGGCAACAAACTCTCCTGGATTTAAAAGGTGCTGATTTTGACAAAAAACTTGTTTGGCCAACATTAGAGGGATTTAATGTTCAACCTTATTATGACAGCAGTGATCTCAAAGATTTGGCTTACCTCCAGAATTTTGAAAACAATTTTGTTAACCTGACGGATGGAACGCAAGGTCCAAGGGCTTGGAGTAACAGAGAATTGATCAGGGTAGAAACGGAAGAATCCGCAAATCAATTGGCGCTTGAAGCATTACAACAAGGCGCAGACGGCATTATTTTCGACATAACCGGATTTAATCACATTGATTTCGAAAGACTTTTAAACAACATTCAACCCCATCATTGTTCTATTTCCTTTTTCGCAGATCATCATGCTGCAGTGCTAATCAGGCATTATTTTGACTATAACCAATCACTCAGCATAGACCCTAAAGAACTGCGAGGAAGCATCAACTATGATCCGCTCAGACATTTTTGTGTGATGGGAAATTTACCGGGTGATGCATTCGAGGTCGCCGCATCCAATATCGAAATCGCAAAAAGTGCCCCTGAGTTCTATGGGATCACGATCAACAGCAGTCAATTCCTGAACGCCGGCGCTACTGCGGTGCAAGAACTGGCCTTTACATTAAACATGGCCGCGGAGTACATTGATCAGCTCAGTGAGTTGGCACTTTCCATGGAGCATATTATTCCCAGCATTGAATTTTCAATGGCCATTGGTACCAATTATTTCTTTGAGATTGCCAAACTGCGGGCTTTGAGAATTTTATTTTATCAGTTGACAACTGCATATGGGATGACTAATTTTAATCCGGGTACATTGAGCATTCATAGTCATTCCTCAATCTGGTCCAAGTCGATAATTGATCCCCATGTAAATATGCTCAGAAATACTACGGAAGCTATGTCGGCCATAATTGGGGGTTGCAATTCTATAACCATTGATGCGTATGATAACAAATATGTCAGACCAAACAGTTATTCCAGACGCATCTCCAGGAATATATCCAGTATAATCAAAGAAGAATCTTATTTGGACAAGGTTGCTGATCCTTCTGCAGGAGCTTATTATATCGAAAAAATTACCGATGAGCTTGTTCAGCATTCTTGGCATTTGTTTAAGGAAATTGAAGCCAAAGGAGGATTTATGAAATCTTTCGAATCAGGTATTATCCAACAGGAAATCAAAAAAGTGAGAGTTCTGAAAGAACAACGCATTGCATCCAGAAGAGATATCTTTGTTGGCGCCAACCAATATCCTAATTTGAATGAACACATTGATCCCGATCTGATAAAAGTCCAGGTGTCACCAATAGAAAGTAATATTGAAGTATTGCCTCAACAAAGTGGCGCCCTGGGATTTGAAGAACTCCGGATGAAAACAGAGTCTTATGTTAAAATACATGGTATAGCCAGCCACCCCAAAGTCTTCTTATCGCTCATTGGCAACAATGCAGCAATGAGAACAGCAAGAGCGATGTTTTCGAGTGGTTTCTTTGGCTGCGCCGGGTTTGAAATTGAAGAAGGAAGCATCTCATCTTCCCTTGAAGAGGCATTAAATAAAGCCACTGCAAAAAATGCGGAAATTACAGTGATGTGCGGTTCAGATGACGATTATATTGAAAACGGCATCGAATATGTCCGACAGTTTAAGGCAAAAAACGGGAACAAACTTCTTGTATTGGCCGGGTATCCAACAGAACATATAGATGATTTCAAAAATGCCGGTATAGATGAATTCATTCATCTGCGGGCAGATATGATTAAAACACTCCAAGGATTTCAGAAAAAGTTAAACATCATTTAATCCAAAGCCCAATGAGACCGGATTTTTCAAAAATCACTTATCATGATATAAAGAATAGCCAGCCACCGAAAATGTCAGTTCCGTCAAATCTGGCAAGCTGGAATTCAGCCGAAAAAATTAATATTAAACCGACATATAACCGACAAGATATTGAAGACCTGGAGCATCTCCAATTTGCAGCTGGTATTCCGCCATTTTTACGTGGTCCTTATACCACCATGTATGTCACACGCCCCTGGACTGTAAGGCAATATGCGGGCTTTTCAACCGCGGAAGAATCCAATGCCTTTTATCGCAGAAATCTGGCCGCTGGTCAAAAAGGCCTTTCTATAGCGTTTGACCTGGCTACACACCGGGGTTATGATTCGGATCATCCCAGGGTCGTCGGCGATGTTGGCAAGGCCGGAGTAGCCATTGATTCCATTCTGGACATGAAGTTGCTTTTTGATCAAATCCCTCTGGACAAAATGTCAGTTTCCATGACCATGAATGGCGCTGTAATTCCGATTATGGCATTTTACATTGTAGCTGCAGAAGAACAGGGTGTTAAACCGGAGCAATTAAGCGGAACCATTCAAAATGATATTCTTAAGGAATTTATGGTTCGCAATACGTATATATACCCTCCTATTCCATCAATGCGTATCATTGCTGATATTTTTGAGTTCACCTCTCGGCTCATGCCCAAGTTCAACTCCATCAGCATCAGTGGATACCACATGCAGGAAGCCGGCGCTACTGCCGATATCGAATTGGCTTATACACTGGCTGATGGCCTGGAGTATCTGCGTACCGGTATCACGGCGGGAATAGACATTGACAAATTTGCGCCAAGACTATCTTTCTTTTGGGCCATTGGCATGAATCATTTTATGGAAATTGCAAAGATGCGGGCGGGCAGATTGTTGTGGGCAAAGATTGTGAAGAAATTCAATCCGAAGAATCCGAAATCGATGTCATTGCGCACGCACAGTCAAACTTCCGGATGGTCACTCACTGAACAGGATCCATTTAATAACGTCACCCGGACGTGTATTGAGGCGATGGCGGCAGCATTGGGTCATACACAATCTTTGCATACCAATGCCCTTGACGAAGCAATTGCCTTGCCCACAGATTTCTCAGCGCGTATTGCGCGAAATACCCAGTTGTATATTCAAGATGAAACCCATATCTGCAAAAGCGTAGATCCCTGGGCAGGCTCTTACTATGTAGAACGGCTTACACATGAACTGGCGCAAAAAGCCTGGCAACTGATCGAAGAAGTTGAAGAGCTTGGCGGAATGGCCAAGGCTATTGAAACAGGCATCCCCAAAATGCGCATTGAAGAGGCCGCTGCACGAAAACAAGCCCGTATTGATTCAGGGCGTGACATAATTGTCGGAGTGAATAAATACCAGGTAAATGAAGGCCTGGACCTGGAATTGCTGGAAGTAGACAATACGGCAGTCCGACAATCACAGATCGACCGGCTACAGAAACTAAAAGCCGAACGTAATAACGAAGAAGTGAACAATGCGCTCGAAACCATTACTCAATGTGCCAAAAGCGGACAGGGCAACTTACTTGAACTTGCCTTGGAAGCTGCCAGAAAAAGAGCCACCCTCGGCGAGATCTCCAATGCCATGGAAAAAATATTTGGAAGGCATGTTGCAACCATTCGTTCCATTTCGGGCGTATATTCTGCCGAGGCTTCTCAAGATGAAATATTCGAAAAAGCCAGAAGCCTTGCGGATCAATTTGCTGAAGTGGAAGGCCGGCGACCGAGAATCATGGTGGCAAAAATGGGGCAAGACGGACACGACCGTGGCGCTAAGGTAATTTCTACCAGTTTTGCCGATCTTGGTTTTGACGTAGATATTGGTCCTCTTTTCCAGACCCCGGAAGAAGTGGCCCACCAAGCTGTTGAAAATGATGTGCACGTAGTTGGAGTTTCGAGCCTGGCAGCCGGACATAAAACCCTGGTACCTCAACTCATAGATGAATTAAAGCGACTGGGACGTGAAGACATTATGGTGATTGCCGGAGGCGTAATCCCCCCAAAGGATTACGATTTCCTTTTTAAGGCTGGCGTTGGCGGAGTTTTTGGCCCGGGTACAGTGATTTCCAAAGCTGCCAGGGAAATATTGGAAAAATTGCTTATGACCAGCGAAACACATTCAAGCTAATAACACTAGAGGACAAATAATGACTGAGGCTGGCTCAATGGGTGTTGGAGCCGGCCTCAGAATATCTTTCAACCAGAAAAATATTTTATTTTTTCAATCCATTTCTCACCAAGAATCCATCGTACAAAATTTTAAGACTCCCGGTATCTGATGATTTTTGCATGGCAATGTTATAATAAGTCATAGCGTCGATCAAGAGGTCTTGTTCTTCAAAAAATGAGGCGATCAGTAGATTATTAATGGAATTGTTTTCATTGGTCACTGCCTTGAGTGCTGTCAGTTCTTTGTTGATCTTATCGGATTCCTCACCTGACATTTTTTTTATGCCATATTCCCGTGAACGAATGTCGCCATGATCTTTGGATTTTACATTGACAATAATCAAACATTGATCTTTAAGTTTGGGGTCATTCAGGTTCAGTTCCAATGAATTTTTATTGGTTACCCGTTCTTCGATCTCCTGGTCATACATGTCCTTAATCGTGACCACATAATTATTGACAGTTTTTACCGGTTCCCAATTAATGATCGCCTTTTCACCAAATAGATCCATGGCATTGGGAAGGTATACGTCAATCATGCCTTCTGTACCTCGTTCCACCGCTCCTGTCACATTCATATTCTGACCGGAATCGTCTTCAGGTTCCAGTTTACTCATCAGATATTTACCATATTTTTGCAATAACGTTTGCTGACTTGACGCTATTTTTTCTGTTAATTCAGTTATGGAATATTCACCCGGGTTTTCCAATTCTAGATTACTTCCAGAACTGTGAAGTAGGGCTACATAACCATCATTGGTGACTTTTAATTTTTCCATGGTATTCAGCCTAGTGCCAACGGCAAGTGTGTTCCAGCTACCATTCATTTCATAACTGTTTTGACCTTTATTCAAGATCACGGTAAAAACAGCATCTTGGGCATAAACCAGACTGTTTACAACCAAGAGCATAATGAGTGTGAAAAATAATGTTTTCATGGTATGAGTCGTTTTAACTTTTATCATGATGAATTTTAAAAATCAATCTTCTTCCCTTTCTGGTAAATAAATTTTTTAACAATCCAAAACAAACCTCCAGTGAATCTCCTGCCAATGCAACGGCGATAGTGGCAATAGTCAGATCTGTTTTATAGCTGAACCAATGAAAAAGAAAGACGTTGCAAGTTAAAATTAATAAAACTTCTATGATTTGAATAGTTTTGGTCAATCCATCATACCATTCCGGAAGTCGTTTATATATCCATGTAAAGCCAATTACGGTAGTAAAAGTGATAATAATGGCCCACAAAGTACTTGACCCCTGGCTTTGTCTATTGATATAGTCGTTATTCAGGATCATCGAAATGATATTAGCATGGATCACAACACCGAACATATCGGGATTGGCTCGTCCTGCATATTTTTTATTTAACGGGGTGTAAAACTTGTCTTCCCAGGAGGGTTCATTGAAATTTTCTCCCATATATCCCAAAAGAATAATTTTGTCTTTAATAATTTCCGGAGTGAAATTATGCTGGAATACGTCAGCAATATCGAGCGCAATAAATCTGCCGCCATAATTGGTTTGTCCATAATCAATAATATTTCCACGATAATTAATTGTTTCATAATCATTATTGCGATCGAGAAAAGTTTGTGTCACATGAGGATTATATATTGACGCTATCTCTACAGACAGTGCATACTCGGTGTGGCCATCAATCGTGATTTTTGGTGCAAACATTCTGTTTACCTTAAATTGATGTTGCTCCGTGGCATCAGTAACGACATTGGCAAAACCAGTATAATCGCTCAAAAAGAGCTTATTTGAATACTGGATGGAATCGTATTGTTGCGTTTTAGGATTATACAAAAGCTTACTGGCCAAAATAAGATTTTTTACATGACCAAAGGCTTTCGACAGCATTTCGTCCCCAAGGGAATCCTTTTTAAGGTTCCAAAAGTAGCTGTCTATGCCTATAACTTTGGGTTGATACTGATTGATAATTTCAATTTCCCGGGCTATTTCACGACGAGACAATTTTCCTATATTTACCAGCACAATAGAAGTATCAACTTTTGGGTCTTCACGAAGTTGTGAAAAAACGAGATCTGTGAATTCCACATCCCCTATTGCGTCACCAATCGGATCAAAGATGCTGGATTGTCCCAGGAATCGGACGAATTGAAATAACAGGATCAGGCCAAATATAAATACTGTGCCATAAACAGAATCCCATAAAATGGTTTTTTTGAACATTTTGCTAAAAAATTTATGCACAGCGAAGATGAAGAAAATCAAAAGCAAAAAAACTTAAAAGCGTATTTTATCTTTTTTTCAT
Source organism: uncultured Cytophagales bacterium (assembly GCA_963711495.1). Classification (GTDB taxonomy): domain Bacteria; phylum Bacteroidota; class Bacteroidia; order Cytophagales; family Cyclobacteriaceae; genus CAVQEK01. The sequence continues at coordinate 863,219 of CAVQEK010000004.1, read as the reverse complement.
AAAAACCTTATTTGTAACCGTTTTAAAAGAAAATAGAACAATTTTGAACTATCAAAAAAGAAGGCGGCTTTCACCAGGTGAATACGTTGAAGGAGTATTAAATGGCAATCGGGTAATTCTAAGTAAGGCCATTACTTTGGTAGAAAGTGCTTTGGAAGAGGATCATCTGCTTGCAGAAAAAGTTATTGAACAAATATTGCCCAATACCGGACGATCCATTCGTGTTGGTATTACCGGTGTTCCAGGTGTCGGAAAAAGCACCTTTATAGAGACCTTCGGTAAACTTATCACCAGTCAACAAAAAAAGTTGGGCGTTTTGGCCATCGATCCAAGTAGTCAACGATCAAAGGGTAGTATCCTCGGAGATAAGACGAGAATGTTTGAATTGGCCAATGATCCATTAGCATACATTCGGCCTTCTGCCTCTGGCACTTCCCTGGGTGGAGTAAGTACAAAAACACGCGAGACGATGTTACTTTGTGAAGCAGCTGGTTATGAAGTATTATTCATTGAAACTGTTGGAGTGGGTCAGTCTGAGACGGCAGTCCATGGCATGGTTGATTTTTTTCTGCTCCTTATGCTGGCTGGCGCTGGCGATGAATTACAAGGTATTAAAAAAGGAATAGTGGAAATGGCAGATGCCATCGTCATCACCAAGGCAGACGGAGAAAATAAAAGAATGTGTGAAATAGCCCAAAGAGAATACAAAAATGCCCTCCATTTGTTCCCTCCCTCCGCCAATGGCTGGTATCCTCCCGTACTTACGTGCTCATCTACAGAAAAAACCGGACTTGCAGAAGTTTGGGAAGCCATTATGAAATATGAAACCATGATGAAAGAAAATGGCTTTTTCCGACAAAAGCGTCAACATCAAAATGTGGCATGGATGCACGACATTATCTCGTCTGCCCTTAAACAAAATTTTTATCGAAATTTAAAAATTGCATCTCACCTGGAATCTTATGAAAATCGGGTACAGAACGGTCAAATTCCAGCCATCACTGCTGCCAGAATTTTGCTTCAGCAGCATTTTCAGCAATGATATATGATAAAAACCACCTTGGCACCAAACACTAAACTGTTCTTAAAACCTGACAATATGACATTATAAAGTTATTGATACCCTCTTGGCACAAGCATTGTTGCACCCTTTCGAAGCAGAATGAATTAAATAAAATCAAAAACATATTAAAAATTATATTATGGGAAAAATTATAGGTATCGACTTAGGAACAACCAACTCTTGTGTGTCGGTGATGGAGGGAAACGAGCCGGTAGTCATTCCCAACAGTGAAGGCAGAAGGACTACCCCATCTATTGTTGCGTTTCTCGACAATGGTGAAAGAAAGGTTGGTGATCCGGCGAAACGTCAGGCTATCACAAATCCACACAATACGATCAGTTCCATCAAGCGTTTCATGGGGAAGAAATACAGTGAAGTGAGTGACGAACGCAAAAACATGTCCTATAAAGTAGAACAGGGCAATAATGATACTGTTCGTGTAAAAATTGGTGAGCGATTATATACACCTCAGGAAATCTCAGCAATTGTTTTACAAAAAATGAAAAGCACCGCTGAAGATTATTTGGGCACTACAGTCACTGATGCCGTTATTACTGTTCCGGCTTATTTCAATGACTCTGAACGCCAAGCCACCAAAGAAGCCGGACAAATTGCCGGTTTAAATGTAAAAAGAATTATCAACGAACCCACAGCAGCTTCACTCGCCTATGGTTTGGATAAAAAGAATAAAGACCTGAAAATTGCTGTCTTTGACCTGGGTGGTGGTACTTTCGATATTTCTATCCTGGAATTGGGCGACGGAGTGTTTGAAGTGAAATCCACCAATGGTGACGTGCATCTGGGAGGTGACGATTTCGATGCCAAGGTCATCAATTGGCTGGCTGATGAATTCAAAAAAGATGAAGGAATCGATCTGCGAAAAGATCCAATGGCACTGCAACGCCTCAAAGAAGCTGCCGAGAAAGCCAAAATCGAGCTTTCGAGTTCGACCAATACGGAAATCAACCTGCCTTATATTATGCCGGTAGATGGTATTCCAAAACACCTGGTTAGATCTTTGAGCCGGGCAAAATTCGAACAACTCACTGATGGTCTGGTACGAAGAACTTTGGATCCCTGTAAAAAAGCTCTACAGGATGCCAATATGACTTCTTCTGATGTTGATGAAGTAATTTTGGTTGGTGGTTCAACCCGTATTCCAAAAATTCAGGAAGTAGTTGAAGAATTTTTTGGTAAAAAACCATCCAAAGGTGTTAATCCGGATGAAGTCGTAGCTGTAGGCGCTGCAATTCAGGGTGGTGTGTTGACTGGAGAAGTGAAAGATGTATTGTTGCTGGATGTTACTCCGCTTTCACTGGGTATTGAAACATTGGGTGGTGTGTTCACCAAACTGATTGAATCAAATACCACAATACCAACCAAAAAATCTGAAGTATTCTCGACAGCCGCTGACAACCAGCCTTCCGTTGAGATCCACGTGTTGCAGGGTGAACGTCCAATGGCCAAGGATAACCGTACCATCGGCAGGTTCCACCTCGATGGAATACCACCTGCACCAAGGGGTGTGCCTCAGATCGAAGTTGCCTTTGACATCGATGCCAACGGTATTTTGAATGTATCGGCAAAAGATAAAGGAACCGGTAAAGAACAGAAGATCCGCATTGAAGCGTCTTCCGGTCTCACCGATGAGGAGATTCAGAAGATGAAAAAAGAAGCGGAAGCCAATGCTGATTCTGATAAAAAAGAAAAAGAAAAGATCGACAAGCTGAATTCAGCAGATTCATTAATTTTCCAGACAGAAAAACAGTTGAAGGAATATGGAGATAAATTATCTGCCGGAAATAAATCAGCTATCGAAGAAGCGCTGAAAAAACTGAGAGAAGCACATAAGTCACAAGACCTGAACGCCATTGATAATGCAATGAGTGGATTGAATAAAGCTTGGGAAGGTGCTTCTCAGGAAATGTATGCCGCTTCAGGCGGAGCACAGAGCGATGCTAACGCGGGCGGTCAACCAGGAGCTGATCAGCACACCTCGGATGCTGCCGGCGGACCAACGGATTCAGATGTATCTGATGTTGAATACGAAGAAGTTGACGATAAAGACAAAAAATAATTATTAATCGAATTCATTCTTAAACGAAAAGCCGTGTGATTAAAACCATTCGGCTTTTTTTTTGCCAAGTAAATACCAGACAAATATGCAACTACTTCCCGCAGAAAAACTTTGAAGACAAAGTTCAATTTTTATGTTCTTCTATCTTCTCTGTTCTGCCTCGTCTCGAGTAAAAATATATTACTGAAGACATCGTCCTTTTTGTACTTCGATTACAGTCTAAAAGCTAGTGGTTAAAAATACCAAATCTGATGAGGTAGTGAGAAATACTGACAATTAATCGAGGAAAATACTCAACGGAGAATTATGAATTCTTAACAAAACCTATTGTATCGAAAAAATTAGATCTGGAAATTCGTGTAATGATATCTCTTTTCATTGTTTTTTATAAATTACACGAAATTATCAAAATGCTCAATTATGACAAGTAACGTTTCGCCAAAAATTAAATATCTGGTACTTTACGCACTTGTTGCCATTATTCCAATTGCCGGAACTGGTTTGTTGCCCTGGATCGATGTGAATAATTTAATATTCTATTATTATATCGCTCAAATTCTGTCGCTGGTCTTGGGTATTGCACATGTCTTCTTGATACGTGCAATTTTTCCAGAAGTTGTAAGTGAAAATTTCGGAAATGGGTTTTGGATGACAATAGTGATCATGATATTGTCAGCCATTGCAGCTGCTGTTCTTTATTATATTATAAAACTGCCCTATAATTTCATCACCTATATCATACCTTTTATAATTCCATATCTGGCCTGGCAGGCATTTAACTATTTTGCCGCCATTCCGCCACGTATTTATAAGTTATGGTATTATCCGGTATCGGAAGATATTCCGGATTTGGATTTTATAGATCTTAACCAAGTTGAGATGGTCCAGTTTCTTTTAAAAAAATCACCGAAGAATGCAGCAAAATCAAATTTTACTTCCAAAGCACCACTCAATATGACTTTGGGACAGTTATTCTTCATTTTGATTAACGATTACAACGAAAAAAATCCACAAAGTACCGTAACTTACTTGACACCGGAGCAAAAGCCATATGGTTGGTGGTTTTATAAAAAAAAGGGCCTTTTCAAATCAAAACATTTCCTGGATCCAGGGCTGACTTTCCAAGAGAATGGAATAATCGCCAATGACTCCATTTATGCTGTGCGATACGCCAAAATATCGTAAAAAATCCAGATTGCCTGTCCTGTTCTTATTTTTTAACAACTTGAGAACAATAAAAATAGGAATAGAGATATTTTGTTTTGAATATAGAGCCGTGCATTCAACATCTTCAGTTTTTGTCATTTGCATAAAAGGATAAGCTTAAGTCATATTTCTGGAAATTAAACAGAAATTCAAAACAGTTACTTCTTTGAGTTAAAGGTTTTGGTATTTATAACGGTTTAAGTATTTTTATAAATAATCTAAGAAATGTATATTTTCTGCCGACAAACTTTTAGTGTACATAGACTATGTCAATTGAAGATCTGAGCGACAAACAATTTACCCGGGAAAGAATCCGAAACCGCATGCTCAAAAGGGCAGCGGAAATCTGGAATTTTGCTGAATCTGAGTTAGATGATTTTGATCCCCTCGTAAGTCTCATGATAGAAGCATGTGCCATTGAATTAGAGAAACTTGGCCTGGAAATCGGAAAGACCCAACATCGCATGCTCGAGCAGTTGGCCAACTTATTACACCCCCGGATGATTGACGTTTCACCCGCTTACGGTGTGATTCAAGCAACAGCTTCCGAGCCATTTTCAATATTGAATACAGCAACTCAATTTATTTATAAACCTTCCAAGAGAGATCAAAAAGATGCAAATGCCGCTGAAGAATTCTTTTTTTCTCCTTGTCTGAATACAAAAATATTTGATGGTTGTATTAGATATTGTGGAAGTACCCATAAACTTTATAAAATAGATAAGGGGATGCAAAAAACACAAGCTGCTGTCAGCTCATCAATTCATCCCGATCACGCGCATTCCCTTTGGTTAGGTATTGACTTAAATGGAGACATCACATCCCTCAAAGATGTCTCTTTTTTCTTTCACTGGGTCAATCAGCCAGATAGTGCAAAATGGTATGAGTATTTACCTTTTACACAATGGCGGATTGGGGGTACTCCGCTTAAGATCCTGCAAGGATTTTCTTCATCACAAACCCCTGAGAGTGGAAATAAACTAAAAGAAAAATTTGAAGAAATGTCCGACCTTGAAAGTGACGTAATTGCCACATTCAAAAAACATAACATCACCATTCAATCGGAACAATCACTGAATACCAGTGATGCAAAACGTCAGGTATATCCTAATGTCTTTGAAAGTATTTTTGACCAGAATGCGTTGCAGCAATTACAGGAGCCTCTTCTTTGGATTGAAGTTATTTTTCCTTCTGTCATACCTGAAGAAGCCCTTGATACGGTTTTCTGCCAGATGAATGCTCTACCTGTACTCAACAGGAGGTTAAATAAGATCCCATACAAATTGACCCAAAGCTTAAACATCGTACCACTCGCTACTGAAGATGCTTTCCTTTCAATAAAGGAGATTACCAACAGCGATGGGGAAATCATTCGATTACTTCCAATGCAACGAGGCGAAATAGCTGCTGATTCCTACACCTTGAGATATGGGATTAACCGATTTGACTCCAGAGATGCCCATGAGGCACTGATCCAAATGATGGAACTTCTGAAAGAAGAAAGCGCCTATTTCTCCTCTATTGGCAGCGATTTTCTGGAACAAAATATCCGTGAACTCAATCAGACTTTGGCGCGAATGAATGCCCGTATCAAATCACAAAACAAGAAGCAATCCCCATATCCTTATCTCATCATAAAACCACGCCGTGAAGGATCTAATGTAATGATCCAGTACTGGACTTGTAAAGGTGAACGGGCAAATAAAATACCAATGGGCTCAACATTGCAGCCATACAGAGGAAGTGATGTGAAATCCGATTCACTCTTTTTTATAACTACCACCTACGCGGGTAAAAATAAGATGAGCGAATCGGATAAAATCGAACAGTTAAAAAAAATAATTTTAACACATAACCGATTAGTCACGCTGGAAGATATAAAAATGGCGGTTAGTGCCGAAATAGGCAAAAATGCCAGGTCTATAGAAGTCCTTAAAACCTATACCAAAAGCAATGGGCCGGATGAAGGTTATATGCGTTGCATACAAATAGTCATAAAACCAGAAAACAATACCATGCAACAAGACGAATGGCAGGCTAAATTAGAAGAATTGCAAATAAAACTTCAAAAACAAGCCGCCAACAATATTCCTTTTAAAATAGTCCTGGAAAGTGCATAGTGCCGTATGAACGAACTGGAAAAATATAATGTCATTCTCGGAAATTTACCAATAGATATACGGTTGGAAGTGCTTCTTGCTGACCTTTTAATGCACAATGTGAATTTTGATGATGTGGTTATTCACAGCAAAAGTGTTTTTAAAAGAAACTTTCATTTTGATATAGAGCGGATACAGTATGGGGAACATGATGTCCGCGGGAAAAAAAATCTTAAAATTGAACTAAACAGAAATAGTCTTTACGATCATCTTCCGGAAGGTCTTTTCCACCAGCCCACGGATTTTAAGACTTACATGAATAAGGAAAAGGCTATTGAGGAAATTAAAGTGCAAAATGAGCGGGAAAAGGCCGCACGGAAATTTTTTCTTCCGATAGAACAAGAATTTTATTTGCTTGGAGCGCTCTTGGAAAACGAAGAGAAAAGCACACTTTTCCAAACAAATGTTGGTTTTTTAGGAAAAATATTTAACCAGTTTTGGGACTTGCCTAACTTTTTGGATCAGAATCAAAAAAACATCCTTGGACTTTTAATGCCCTTGATCCATGAAGTAGTTGGCGACCTGGAGGAAACAGCCGAAATCATAAAACTAATTACCGGCGAAACAGTGGAACTGGTGCCATCACCACCACATCGTACAATCGAATCAGAATGTCCGGCTCTAGGCCAAATTCAACTGGGAGCAGATTTCATTATGGGGGGAGAATTGCGCGAATTGCAACAATCCATCACACTGAGGATCCACTTCGACGATCCGGAACTGTTTTTAAACCATATTTGTGGTGAAACCAAAAGAAAAGTCTATGACTATCTTTGCGAACTTCTTATACCTTATGAAATAGACTATACCATTCAGTACAATCTTGGTCGACAATATTCAGACTTTAACTTAAAAGAAGAAACAAACTATGCTGGAAGGCTCGGTTATTCAACAATAATATAAAAGTACCAACAATATGAAAAATAAGCTTTCGCATTTGGCCGTGAATTGGATAGACGGAATGAAAATTTCCAGACAACACTTTGATGAAACGCAGCATCACGTAGAAGAAAGCATCCTCGACAGCAATGCACTCCAATTATCAGATTACCAATTTGGGATTTTGCCTACGACCCATTCCCTGGATTTTAAAGTATTTTGTAACACACAACAGCAGCAGGTCAAAATAGAACTCCAGGCCTGCAATGCTGTCACCCCAAATGGCGCTCGAATTTATTTAGTTCCGGAAAATAAACACGACACCCAAATCGATTTAAAAGAAAGCCTCTCATCGTCTGGACCTCAAACAGAACTATACATCATTGTCAGCGTCGACCCGTTCAAGCGCACTCCCGTCGGTGAACCACGTGTCAACGAAAACCCGCCGCGCACACCATTTACCCAGCCAGAAATTCTGCTGAATGTTGTTCCATCTGAACAGATACAAACTGACACATTAACCAATCATCTTGTAATTGGCATTATTGACTATTCCAATGGTGAATTAACACGTAGAAAGGAATATTTACCGCCATGTACGGCTGTAAACAGCCTGCCAGCAATGCTGGAGTGGTATGACAAATTCCAACATTACCTGGAGAATCTGGAACAAAATTGCTATAAGATTATTCAAAAAGTCAATATGAAGTCCAAACAACAAAATGCCCTGGCCCTGAATGTACAAAAGCTCAGTGAAAATATGTTAACCCAACTGGTAACACAGAAAACATATTACAGGTGGATCGTCGTTAAATCTGCGCCGATTCATCTCTGTGAATTATTGTTAAGAAACATTGAATATATTTATGCCATTCTTCAATGCTATGCCGAAAAGGACAAGGAAGAATTGCTCAATTATTTTGGTGAATGGATAAATCTTCCTGCAGGTGCCCTGGAGCAACAAACAATTGAGGCACAACAAATAACCTACGATCATTACAATATTGAACGCGTTTTTTCTGATATTGATAAAATCTATATCATTTATAGCCAGATATTTGAAAAGCTGGCCCAATTGGATTTTATTGGTAAACGCAAAGGTCAAGGCGTTTTTGTGATGGAAGAACAGGTAAAAGAAAACAAGCCTGCTTCTGGTCCGGATAAAAAGGCGGGAAGATGGAGTCCGCTGGATTAACTAATCGAAAATAAAATTAATTGATATGCAACCACTGAATTACTCGGAACGAAAAAACATTATCCTCAGATTTATTCTGATTTATGGATCATCATTGGCAATCGTTTTATTCGCAGCCTATCTGCTTTTTCATTTGCCGGTTGGCATGATTAAAGAACGTCTTGAAAGCTATAAATCCGCCAATTCGACGCAGGAACAATTAATTAAAAAAGCCAGCACCATTGCTGAAAATGTATCGCTATTAGTAAAAAACGATGAAGAATACAGTGCAACCACCAATGATATCACAAAAGGGAACATTATTAAAAAATTGAATGAATATGAGAAAAATGTGGAAGATGGGGTAGCCGATATTAAGCGCGATAGCGCGCTGCAAGACATGCCGGATCTCGTACGTTCTAATGCGATGAACTATATTAGTGCTTTTGATGCGGTCACTTCTTATCGCAATTCCATGCTGTTGCTCCGAAAAACAATGGAAGACAAAAATGTTGATGTCAATGCCCTCACGAAATTGAATGATGAGAACAAGCAATTAAGGGATCAGATAAACATGTTGACCGTAATGGCTAACAATAAAGGCAATAGTGGCGGGGATAGCGAAAAATTGGCCCAGCAAGCACAACAGTTGCAGCAATTGCAACAAGAATTGGCTAATTGTAAGGGTGACCTGACTAAACTGAAGAATGAGAAACCTACACCAGTCCAGGGACCTACTGAGGCCGACAAAGCCAATGTGTTGTTTGTTCAAGTTAATGATTTAGTTAAAAAGGCCGATAGTGGCGGTGATCTGATCTATAAAAAAGGCATGCTGTTTGCCTCCAGGGAAATATTAAATTCCATTGAAAACACCTATCCTGATAAGAACAAATTGAAAGAGAAACAAAAAGAAGTAACCAGTATGTTAAGAAAACTTGGTAGCTTTTAAACTATATCATGGAATATTCGGAAGAAGTTAAACGAACCATTCAAATCGCCCAGTCCCTGGCGAAGGAATACCGTAATGCGCAATTTGGTGCCCCACACCTGCTGATGGCAGTATTGCATAACGATGTGGGTCTTGCCTCTTGGTTAGGCGTCATTCAAAAGGACATAAATTTCATGCGGGAATGGGCAGAAATCCGGCTTGAATCATATCCAAAAGGAGTCAATATTTCTGAACAGCCCATTGGGGATGATCAATCTTCAGCCATTCTCAATTTTGCGGAACTTGTCGCCATGCAATTGAATCATGATCCTATGGATCCGGTGTGTCTTTTCGCGGCCCTTTTAAAGCCAGAGGCCGCTTTCACGAAAGACCAGTTGAAAACCTTTCCTGCCACTCAAAAAGAAATCATGGACGCTGCTGTAGAAGATAATGCCATTACGGAAGCGGTCAAGCCAGACAATAAATCCAAAACCGATGGTGTAACAGGCCAGGTGAAAACCAATGCATTATATAAATACTGCATCGATAAAACTGCGTTGGCTGAAGAGCATCGTCTTGACCCGATTATTGGGCGAGATAAGGAACTTCGAATGATGATCGAGGTCCTCGGTCGACGATCAAAGCCTAATGTTATTATTGCGGGGGAACCTGGCGTTGGCAAAACGGCCCTTATTGATGGATTTGCACAACTCATCATTGAAAACAAAGTGCCAAAACTATTACAGCATGCACGGTTATACGAATTGGATTCGGGAGCTTTGGTTGCTGGTGCTTCATATAAAGGTGAAGTTGAAGATCGTTTTAAGAATATCATCAAGGAAATAAAACAATTTGACAAGGCACTTTTATTTATTGATGAAATCCATCTGCTTTTAGATGACCGTTCCGCTATTGGTACCGGTGTTGTTAACATGCTCAAGCCTGAACTTGCACGAGGTGAACTAACACTACTTGGAGCAACAACACTGGCCGAATACCGGAAATATCTGGAAACGGACCAGGCATTCAACCGACGATTCGAATTAATCAAAGTGGCTGAACCTGATGTAGATACTGCAGTACACATGTTAAAGCATGTCATTGCCAAATACGAAGCGCATCATGAACTGAAAGTTGAAGATGACGCCCTGCATGAAGCCGTCGTAATGGCACAACGATATTCTAAAGACAGGCACCTTCCTGATTCTGCGCTGGATTTAATGGATAGAACGATGGCCGCCATAAAAATGATGGAGGACACCTCTGTGAATGAATTGGAAACGATAAAGGCAAATCTGGATAAAATTATCGAAAAAGATCAGGGAGACAAATTGCAACTTTTAAGTAATCTGAAATGGTTTCAACGTGAACTACAAGATAAATTGAGCCCCTTGTTGCTGAATCAATTAGAGGAAAATGATGAAGAATCTGACCTGGAAATACCCGATGTTTTAATAGAACATTTGTCGTCAGCAGTAGATGGCTATATGAAACTGGCTGGAGGAAAAAGAGATGTGGTATCAAAAAACGATGTGGCTTCCATCATATCCTATAAAACCGGAATACCCATTGGGAAAATCCTGAGTAAAGAACGGGAAAAGTTACTAAGTATAGAAGAAACATTGAAAAAGCGGGTATTAGGCCAGGATCATGCCATCAAAGCCATTTCAGATGCCATTTTAGAATCGCGTTCAGGTTTGCTCAAGGGAGGTCAGCCCATTGGTTCTTTTTTTCTTTTGGGACCTACAGGTACCGGTAAAACAGAACTCGCCAAGGCATTGGCAGACTTCCTTTTTAATGACGAATCTTTTTTGATTCGTTTCGATATGTCTGAGTTCAAGGAAGAACATTCCGCCGCATTACTTTACGGCGCTCCTCCTGGTTATGTCGGTTATCAGGAAGGAGGAATGTTGGTCAACAAAATCAGAGAAAAACCCTACTCAGTAGTGTTGTTTGATGAAATAGAAAAAGCACATCCCTCGGTATTTGATATTTTCCTTCAGATCCTTGACGAGGGTAAATTGCATGACCGGCTTGGAAAAGAAGGAGATTTTTCCAACGCTATTGTTTTATTCACCTCGAATATTGCCAGTGAATTTGTAGCCAGTAAGTTTAACGAAAATATCATTCCAAGTCCAAATGATCTAATGGAGCTTTTGGCGAGACATTTCAGACCTGAGTTTCTTGCGAGATTGACCGAGATCGTACCTTTCGCACCAATTTCTGAAGCAAATGCCGTACAAATCTTCAACATTCATTTAACCGGGCTTACTCAGCCACTGAGCAAACAAGGAGTTACACTCCAAATTACACCTGAAGCGAAAAAAGTGCTTACCTTATCAGGTTTTTCACCCAAATATGGTGCACGACAAATCAAGGGAGTCATCAGAAATCAATTACGGCGACCCATATCGAGGAAAATAATTTTGGGTGAAGTACTAAAAGGCACCACCATAAACCTGAAGATTAACAAGGAAAAGGAACTGATTTGGGAAATTAAAAATCATTAAATCCAGAGAAATTATATATTGACAATGGCTGTACATCAATGATTAATTTCCTCAATAATTCCGAATTTCAAAGGTGATGCCGGTGGATTTTTATACAGATCATTTCTTGTATTCGTAATTTTTTTTTGTAAATTTTGATAAATTTCATTTATCTAAGTTTTAATTAAAATAAACCAATTTATGTACGACTATAGTATTGGTGGTCAGGAAAGAAAATCGGATGTCAATGAGGGAATCACCGACATACCGTCCAACCGCACATTAATTGTGGCAGAACTTACCGATGATCCCCCATTAGCGCCTAACATTGTACCTGATCTTAAAAATATCCGGGAAGTTTTTGACTTCTTCAAACCTGAAAAAGAAGTGGAGTTTGATACTGCGGAAGGCACTCAGACCACGGAAAAACTCAAGTTTGAGAATCTGGGATCTTTTGGTAAGCAAGGGATCATACAACAGAGTGAATTTCTCAATGAAATGCAGCATGAATTCGACGATCTGGAAAAATTCATTAAACAATTGAGGTCGAACAAAATTCTTAAAGCCATGCTGGAGAATCCAGAAGGCAGGGCTGCCTACATAGCTAGTATTCAAGGCTTAATCACAGAACTCGGGGAGGAATAATAGACCTTAAGATTAAAATCCGTAATCATGGTTGAAAAAAATGAAGAAATGAAGCAGCCATCTGCTGCAGAAAAGCAAAAAGAGAAAGCGCTTTCATTTGAAGAAAGCATTGCTTCTTTAGTGCGATATGGCGGTTTTGCTATTCTTGAAACCACCATTGATGGCGCTCAAAACCTAAACCCGGAAAAAAAGGCCCGGAAAAAAATATTTCTGAATGAAGACGCCAAAAAAAATGAACGCGAGGAATTGCGTAAAAGATTAAAATTAGTAGCAAATCTTTTAACTGACTCTGACTCGACAGCTGCCTTATTGGAAAATGCCCAGTCAAAATCTGACCAGGTGCAAAAGTTACTGAACACCAATCTGAACAAGGCCCTCGATGCTACAAGGAAATTGGAACAATCTTATCGGGCTTTAAATAATTTTTATGTTAACACGGAACAAGAAAAAGCGAAAAATGTAGCCGTAATGAATGCCGCACCAGACCAATTGGCAGATCTCGATAATACTGTTTTTATCGATGCGGTATCAGAAGAACTCGAAAAGAATTATGACCGCCTGGATTTAAGGGATAATTATTCCATATTGGCTATTCCCGGTTATCTTGGAGCAAAAAAAGTTGTTGATAAATGGGCTCGGATTGCTTATAAAAACAAGGTGATGCTGGTGACGGATTTCGAACATTTGGACGACTCTGAAGATGTGATCGATTTATTTGAATCCGCCAATCTGACAGGTGGCGACGCATACCTCTCCAACGTAATGATGACTTGCAACTGGTTGGTTGGCAGGGGAAAGCAACAGGATGTGGGAGAAGAAGAAGATCTATTCGTACCCCCTTCAACGGCATTAGCAGGTAAAGTATACAACACCTTGATGTCGCAGGTAGCTGCTGGTAAGAAATATGGCGCCCTTAACGAAATAGATGGCGTCAGTTTTCAACTCAAAAAAAGTGAAATCGCCCAACTGGAGAAATTAGGACTCATCCCTATGGTGAATGAATATGGTAAGGTAATGCCTTTCTCAGCCAAAACATTATTTAATGGTGACAACATCGGCTTACAAACCTATTCAGTAGTACGGGTATTCGACTATATAACCAAAGTACTGATTGACTTTTTAAATCGCCGGGCTTTTGAGAATTTCAATGTGAATACCAGAATGGACATACAAAGGCAAATTGTGAAGTTTCTCGACAGTGTAACAGGCCCAGGAAAATTGATAGAGAAATTCAAGATATTGCGATTTGAGCAGGATCCTCAGCAGAAAGACAGGATATTTTTGGACATTCATATGGTGCCCTATTTTCCGGGAAAAAATTTCTTGATCAAACTGGACGGACAGAAAGGTGACGATCCCGATTCAGCCGAATGGCAATCTGAATATGCTCAAAATTAAATAAATAATTCAACTGGCTGTCTCAAGTTTCTGTTGTAACCGGCCAATAAAACAATTTAAAAGATGAAAAAAAACCTATTTTTAATGGCCACCGCGCTGCTTTTCTTTTCATGTTCCATTTCTTTCGGCCAAAAGAAGACTTATTTCGCCAAAGTCTATGGAGCTTATGGTTTATTTACACCAGGATCCTTTAAACCGGTCTCTTATAGTAGCGTAAATAGCCAAACATATTTTAAAGTACCCAAAACAGGATTAGGAGGGGGCGTTCGCGTTGGAGCAGGCTTGGGAATGGTATTGAATGATTTCTTAAATCTGGGTATTGATGGGGAATACCATATTGGAAACAAAATTTCATCTGACGGCAACTATTCCGGTACAGGTTATACCTACACTTCCAACACTTCACTGGAATATACAATATTGTCCATCATACCGAATATCACTTTCAAGGCCATATCACAACCCAAGTATTATATTTATACACGTTTAGGCCCATTAATTGGCATTCCGCTGAAGATGGATGGTTTATTTACATCACACTATGAATACAGCGGCACCGTAACCGATTCCTATACAAAAACAGAATACGAACTCAAAACCAGCCTGGGTTACCTCGCTGCTTTTGGCGTACAGGTGAGGATCAGCGATGCGATTAGAGGATTTGGAGAAATTGGCGCTTATGGGTTATCGTTTAAAAGGGACAGAGACGTGCAGACGGAAAACTACTACGAAACACCTCCGGGATCTAATCCAGTTCCACAAAATAAATCTATTCTTGTATATAAATCGGATGCTCAACAGACTTCCACATCGGAGCTACAACCGGATGGGACAACCACTTATACATCCACCACACCGCAAAATCCCGCAAATGTCAATGCCATCACCATTTCTGTTGGCTTGGCTTTCAAACTGTAGAATGGTTGTAGTTTCTGATATTTTATAGATTGGCTAATGAGGTCCAAGATGAAAGATATGATCCATCTAAATAGAAAATGTTTAGCATTTGGGTTTTTTTTGTTTATTTCTGATGATCATAGTTATAATATAAGAATTGTCATGTGAGAACGAATTCCCCCTCTGGAGATAAGTTAGGAATAGTTTTTTGGAAATATTGTGCTTTTAAAACTTATAACTATCCGAAAAATCAAGTTAATAACCAGCTTTTAAACAAACATATCATTATGAATAAAAGATTATTTTTAATAACCTCAGTGCTGGTATTCATAACATGCTCCAATTCCTTCGGCCAAAAGAAGGCCTACTTTGCCAAAGTGTATGGCGCCTACGGTTTATTTACTCCAGGATCCTTTAAACCGGTCTCCTATAGTAGTGTAAATAGCCAAACTTACTTTAAAGTGCCCAAAACAGGATTAGGAGGGGGTGTTCGCATTGGAGCAGGCCTTGGAATGGTATTGAATGATTTCTTGAATCTGGGCATTGATGGGGAATACCATATTGGCAACAAAATTTCTTCTGGCGGCGACTATTCCGGAACAAATTATACCTACAACAACAACACTTCACTGGAATATACGATATTGTCTATTATACCGAACATCACTTTTAAAGCAATATCACAGCCAAAATATTATATTTATACACGTTTAGGCCCCTTAATTGGCATTCCCCTTAAAATGGATGGCGTATACACTTTACGATATGATAACAATGGCAATGTAACCGATTACTATACAAAAACGAAATATGAGCTCAAAACCAGCCTCGGTTACCTTGCTGCGATTGGAGTACAGGTAAGGATCAGTGATGCGATCAGGGGATTTGGTGAAATAGGCGCTTATGGACTTTCGTTCAAAAGAGACCGATCTGTTCAAACTGAAAGCTATACAGAAAACCCTCCGGGATCCAACAAAACCCCACAGAATAAAACTATTCAAGTATATCAATCAGAAGGCGAGTATACAACCACAACGGAAAATGCCCCGGATGGCACAACAACTTACACAGTTACTGAAGTTCAGGATCCTGTAAATGTGAATGCGATCACCATATCCATTGGCCTGGCCATCAAACTATAAAGCAATAGGAAACTCATGAGAAATTCGTATTATAAGATCCCTTTGCGATTGGATACGATCATTCAAAAAAAACAGCACTCCTACTGTTCATTGGAGGATTCAATCGCTCAAAATCTGGATCTCATCTTTTCCACCTACCGTGGTGAATCTGCGTATGACAATGAATTTGGCTGCAGCCTGTGGGACGAAGAGTTTAACATTAAATTTAATATTCGCTGGAAAGAAGAACTATGCCAATCCCTCAGGGTGGCAATATCTAAATTTGAACCGCGTCTCGAAATTAATGAGATAAAAGCCTCCATGAAAGAGCAAAATGAATTGTTCGGCAAAGAGCAACTTCGCATCCGGAAAAGCCTTACGATTGAAGTTCAAGGCACCATAAAAAAAACCAACGAACCCTTTGCCTTCAGAGATAATATTTTTATCTCTCCGGTATCACATAAATAACATGGCATTTATTAGCGACCACTAATAACTAACCGCCAATCATCACTGTGGGACAACCCACCACTATGGAACCACCGTGAGCTGTTGTATCTCCCTGCCGGGCAGCTGGTTTGCCCCCAATCATTACGGTGGCCGATCCTTTAACTATTGAATCTGGTGGTCCAACGCAAGTACACATATTCCCCATGGTTGCCGCTGGCATACCTCCAATGAGTACGGTCGGCATTCCCGGTGGCAATATAGGTCCCCCAACATGGGGAATGGGCGGTGTGCCTGGTGTCTGCATCGGACATGTATGCATGTCTCCTACTCTCGCTGCAAATGGCATAAGCTGTTTTTTTTATCTGAAAATGAAAAATACCGGCTTCTTGTCTTGTTACATTCCAAAATCAGGGTTTATTTTTTCCATTCGATTTCATGGCTTACTCCGCCAACAGTCAGTTTACGAGCCGATATTGTCAGGGAGGCAGTCATTGGCATGGAATCATTGCTGCTAAAACTTTCGGAATAAGCTGCACAGTAAGCATCCTCAAACTTCACTTCCTTTAGTGACGAATCCTGGTCGATCCGCATGAAAGTGACGGACCCCTCTGCCATTTTATATGGATCAACCATCCATCCAAGTAGACCGTCATCATCACCAACGACGACTTGTAAAGAGATTTCTCCTGCATGAACGCCTGAGGCCGGTTTTCCCTCACTATCCATGGTACGACTAAAGGAATATGAACAGCCAAGCACGTCGTATTCCTTCCCGCTAAATTTTAAGGTTGCTTTAAATGAAGACATGATATCTTTTTAAGTGAACAATATAATAATTATTCCTACCAAAATATTTAAATACTGACATGATAATTTCCTAAAAATCAAATTTACCATTTGGCTTCATGACTCGCTCCTCCTACTGTCAGCTTCCGTGCTGATATTTTCAGTGACGCTGTCATTGGCATGGATGAATTAGCATTAAAACTCTCAGAATACCCTACACAATAACCATCTTCAAACTTCACCTCCTTCAGTGACGAATCCTGATCAATTCGCATGAAGGTAATGGAGCCGTTTGTAGTTTTATAAGGGTCGATCATCCAACCAACGAGGCCATCATCGTCGTCGGCAACTATTTGCAGAGAGATACTTCCTCCATGAACATCGGAAGCTGGTTTTCCTTTATCATCAACAACTTGTCCAAAAGAATATGAACAACTAAGCACATCATATTCTTTTCCACTTACTTTGAAGGTTGCTTTAAATGAAGACATGATACGTTTTTTTTAAGTGAATAATAGGTTTTTATATATTATAAGTTGTAAAACAATACATTTCTTGTTAAGCAAATACCGATCTAATTAACTTTGGGTCACTTTGGTATATTTAATTTCTCTAATTTATCTTAACCATTCCACCTTTAACCTCCGCCATTGCCCCACCATCCAATTTTGCATTGGCACCTCCCTTTAATTCCAGATTAGCATCTGCTTTTATACTAATATTCGAACCTGATATCTTGGTGCTCGACCCCTCACAAGTAAGGCCACTTCGCGCTTTTATTTCAATCTCAGGGGCTTCAAGGGTCAGTTTTTTAGAGGCATTTAACGCTATGTTTTCTTTCGCCTCTATTTCAACCTTGCCATTGGTGCCAATTTGAATGGTACCATTGCCATTAAATTCCAGGGTGATTGCTGTATCGGCATTATTGACATTAGAGATATAGATTTTATTATCTCCCTGTTCGTCAATTAGTCCAATGATATTGCCAGCTTTGGTATAGATCACTTTTTCTTCATTATTCCCTTTGACAGGCCGTGTGCCGTCCTTTTTCGGATAAAGACTGGTTACAACAAAAGGTGAATGCAGGTTGTTAAATTCATAACCAACGATCACCTGTGCTCCCTTTTCAGGAATAAACTGTGATCCTTTGCCATCATCGCCGCCAGTATAAAAACTCCCCACACGCATCCAGTCCGATTCATTCCCTTCCTTTTCATCTGCTCCCCAGTGAAGAAAGGAGACCTTCACCCGTCCAAGTTTATCCGGGTCGTTGTTGTCAATGACAGTAGCCAATTCCAATTCTCCGGTTGGCCAGGAAACATAAGGATTCTTTGGCGGTTTGCCCATCGAATGTGGAATAGCCCTGAATGAATTGGAATAATTACCGGCCATATTTACTTCATGACGAATCCCGGTAATACGATATTTCCCCAGGCTTTCTTTACCACTTCTACCGCTCTTTTTAGGTTTGGTGACACTCACATTGATGACAGTACCTATCGACAAATCCGGATTTTCGCCATGACCCTGAAACACCACCAACTCACTGGCCAACCCTGAACGTCTTGCTTTAATTTCCTCATTTAATTCCTTTTGACTTCCAGGCTTCTTGTCTGTTTCCATCAAGGATTCATGGCTGAATAAATTCTCAGATTCATCCAGCGCAAATTTACTGTAATCAGCCAACCCATCAACCGACTGCCCACTGGATTTACCGGTATAAACCTCATCCTTTGTATAATCGTACCCAATCATTTTGAACTTGGAGGGCAACAGGGTTATGGACATATCGAAAGATTGCGCGCCATTGATAATAAAATCTACTTCTTTATGATCATTGGATTCACCCAATATCAATTCTTGTCCATTGTAATAAAACCATTCCATTTCAACGTCTGCTACACGGCTTAAATATTCGAAATTCGATTCGTCGTATTGAACCGTATAGGCAATCGTCTCTTTTGAAGATGGGTTAATACTTTTTTTAAGAACATTATTAGGATATACATTTAACACATCCTTAAACAGTTGGGCGACGGACTTATTGTGAAAAGCGCGTCGCAAGGCATAATCCTCCACTAAAATGGTCGGGCTATAGCCTTTAATTATAAAGACATTCGAGAGATCCCCCTGGTTATTTAATGATATCTCTGTAATAATACCTTTAAATTGAAAATCGAAATCTTCATCCTTTAATACTCCGTCGAACGATATTTTAACCAATTTACCACAAACATTCTTGTGTGATTGGTTAAAAAAACTCTCATCCTCACTCTCCAATTCCTCAAAGGGAACGACCATTTCAAACTTATGATGACCAAACATATCCTGTTCTATCACCAAACGCTGGCAGTGGGTGATCTTTTTACCATTTTCCAATTCTACTTTCGCCTTTACTAATTGCGCCATTCCTTTATTGTCTTTTATGTTAACTTGGAGGAATTTACCATTGATTGTCGTGATCTACTCCATCAATTGTGATTTTTTCAGCGGACAGATTGCAATGAATAATATAACTCATTGAGGTGCGGGCATGAAATCTCATAATCTGATCGAATGTTTCTCGCCCTTTATTAATAACATTATCTATTATACGACTCTCAATTTGGGAGTCTGCAGGTGGTGTAATACAACTTTCCGTAAGCCTTATTAAATAAGCCCCCTTGAATTTTATTTCCTTAAATTTGGAATTCTGATCGATCCGAAAAAACGTGATAGAACCATCTTTCCTCGATGTTGGATCAACTATCCAGTTTGAGAACGTGTTATCAGCAGTGCCTGCAAGTATCATGTCTATATCTCCACCTTTTACACCGGAAGCCGGTCTTCCTTTTGGATCAAATTGCTGTTCCAGCAAACATCTGTACTCTAATATATCAAAGGATTTACCTTCAATTGTTAATGTGGCTTTAAATGACATTTGACTCGATATAAAATATATATTTTAATTCTTACTGCAGAATGAGCTTAGCCGAATCAATATGAAGTTCTCCTCCTGTAATTACGATTTCACAACAAGTATAAGATTGATCTGACATAAATCTGTCCATCATATATATGCAGTAACTTTTTTTAAACTTAATCTCTTTGAGTTTTGACTCTTCATCAATTTTATAAATAACCAATTGTCCTTCAACCTGCTTACTTGGATCAATCATCCAGTTGGTAATGGTTGTGTCATCAGTGGCATCTATTGTAATAATGGCGTACCAAAAAAGCATTGAACTTGGTCTGCCCCTCTTGTCTGTATCTCTATGTATTGCAGTGTAACACGAACGAACGGGGTATGTTTTACCCTCTACTGTCAATTCTGTTTTAAAAGACATAATGTTTCGAATATATAATTTATACAGGATTAGATTCGACCAGGGTTATGCCTCCATCCGGTGTAAAAAGGTAGACATCCCCTTCCCAACGTCCAAAATCAAGCGGAACATTTGGGTCACATGTCATTTCTGCATAGTTATAACTGGGGTTATATTTTTGCGTAGCATCACTGGCATAAACATTTGCCAAAGTGTATGCGGCCATTTCCTGGCAAAACCTTCTACCGTCACCCCTGGTACCGGCTGCCCCTGCACCAGTATTCGCCGGACCACAGGCATAAAGAATGATATTTTCAATAGCGCCATACAACTGGGCGAGCACGTCTACATTTCTCAATGTGAGGCCTTCCATGCATAGTTGCAGTCCAAAACCTAGCGTGGGGGGGAAGTTTGGCTTATCGCACTGCTTTCATAACCATGACACATGATGAGTAACCTTGAAATGGTATTATACGACGCATTAGAAATATCACCTACCAATCCATTAATGGGCGAATGTTGACCTACTTCAATGGAGACATCGGCCAGTGCAGTGGGTGTTACCCCAATCAATCGCGTGTCGTGAACAAGTACTGTTGACATAGTGAAGATTTTTAATTAATTAAATTATTTAAACCAATTCTATGTGTCGTTTGCTCAGTAAAATCTTACTGACCGAATTGGATCGTATTTGGAAAAACATAAACATCAGATTAGATTTACATGTCATGTTATCACCTACTCTAATTTTAAGGCTGAGGATAATCTAAATAATTCAAATGACAACCAAGTTTGTTCTGTATCACCTGTCCGTCAGGATATGCGGCCTGCTTATGTCGCTTGTCAGTCGCTTATAGAAATCATGAAAGCCTATAATCTAACAAACTGAAATGTTCGCCTGATTTCCATGATCAATGAATTTTGAATTTAGAAACAAATATAAATATATCAAAAAATAATTTGATTATTCTTGTATAACAATGGGGTATACCTCAAGCAAAAGAAATTAGGTGAATGGCAAATGAGCCGGAGATTTTTATTTTTTTTTGGCATATGCAAATAAAGACTAACTGTGAAGGCGTTTGAAGCCAATGTTCAATATTGAAGTGTTGTTAAACGAGACAATAACTCAGCTTAAACAAAAATGAAAGAGACGATTGGCAGAGGGAATTACGCTAAAACCAAAAGCCGTATCATTACCACGATACGGCTTTATTGTCAGTTAAAAAAAATACCGGCGGAAAATGTAACTGCTTCCAGCCGGTAAGGGTTAACACCAATGAATAAATCTTTAAATTAAGCCTGCGCTTTAGGTTCTTGCTTCTTCAAGGTTTTGATACTGAATACCCCGTATAATGGACAAAATCCAACAAAACCAGTAAGAACAAAGATGATGGCAACAACACCCAATATAATTGCCATTGTTCCGCTAATATTGTCGGTAAAATATAAAACTGCCACCAGAACAGCCAGTGCAATTCTGATGATCCTGTCGGCACTTCCCATGTTCTTTTTCATTGCTTTGTAATTTTTTATTAATTGCTCCAAGTATACCACAATCAAAATATCTCTCTGGTGACAATCGTCACAATTATAATGATGCTAAAATTTGAAAACCAGATGATTATGCCGATTCCTGCTCAGGTGAGGCTTCCTGGGTTTTAAGAATATATTTCAACGCTTCCCGTTCGCTCAGAGGTGATAGTTGATGTGTACGCACAAATGAATCCACAGCATTGGGATTGACCTTAGAATATTCTCTCAACGCCCAGCCAATAGCTTTTCTAATGAAAAATTCCCTAGAATTCATTAATCTTTCTGTAAAATCGAAAAGTAAATCCTCATCGGTTTTCGATTTATATTTGAGCTGAAACAGCAATGCCGTCCGCTGAAGCCATAAATTATTGCCATTAATCCATTGTGATGTCCTGGATTTTATGGCATCGGGATAGTTGATAAAATATGCGCCAATGCAATGAGATGCTAATAGATCAACCGTATCCCACCACGATTTTTGGATAATAAGATGCTCATAAATTTCCATGCTACTCCTCGGCATTTTCTTTTTTAATCTGATCAAAAGATCGATTACAAAATACTGAAGTTCACGCTGGGGTTTTTGCCATAATTCCAAGGCAATTGGTCCAATTTCTGCCGGATTAGGCAGATTCCCACCACTGAGTATTGCTCTGGTTATTATTGATCTAAATGGCGCTTTAATCCCAAAAAACTCAAACTGGTCTTTCATATAGCTTTTCATCGGAACAGCCATTTCAGGATTGGCATATTGTTCGAAGTTCCGTATAACATTTATTGCGTAATCCTCAGGCTTCATTTTTCCGATACTTTATTTTGCGTTATTAAACTAATCGCCACAACAAAAAACAGAGCAACGACCCAGGCTATCAGCCTCACTGACATCATTCTATTCAAATAATCAATACTTTCCCATACAATAGTCATCACTGTCCCGGAAATCATTCCTGCCAATATGCCTTTCGCTGTGATCTTGCGCCACCACAACAAGAGCAATAAAGCCGGCCCAAAAGACGCCCCCAAACCAGACCATGCATAAGAAACCAACTGAAAGATGAGTTTGGCTGAGGTGAGTGAAATAATCAACGCAATGACACCTACTACTACCGTAATTACCCGACTAAGCTTTAATAAACGCTTTTTCGAAATGGTCGTTTTACCCAAAGTTTTATGATAAAAATCCTCAATCACCGAGCTGGAAATTACCAGCAATTGTGAATCGGCGGTAGACATCATGGCAGCGACGGCCCCTGAAACAAAGATGCCCGCCAGCCAGGATGGCAAGAGATCTTTGGCCAATTGTGGCATTATCTGTTCCACATCCTCAAAATGTCCTGAACCATAATGTGCAAATCCCACCAAGCCAATCAACATGGCACCGGTAAAAGCGGGAATCGCCCAGACAAAAGCAATCCTTCGGCTGATCTTGATCTTTCCGGCATGACTGATCGACATAAACCGTGTAAGCAGATGGGGTTGACCCATATAGCCCAAACCCCAACTCAGCCCACTCAACACCACCGCAGTGGCCGCCCAGCCTGTTGTTCCACCAGTAAGGCTGGCAAAATCCGTCCCTGCCGACCTGACAGCAATGCCAATACTCTTGTGTTCCTGCAGCACTTCAATGGCTCCCGCCAAAGGTAAGATCACGAGGGCGCCGATCATGATGACACCTTGAATGAAGTCTGTCCAGGCAACAGCAAAAAATCCTCCCATCATGGTGTAGAGGACGATCACCGAAGCTCCCAATAATATGCCATATTGTTCAGGAATGCCGAAGGTGACCCAGAGTACCTTCCCAGCCCCATTGAACTGCGCAGCCAGATAAAATATAAAGAAAAAAATAATGATGAACGTGGATGCAATCCTAATCAGGTTCTGATGTTCACCAATTCGCATGGCAAAAAAATCCGGCAGTGTGATGGAGTTTGTGGTTTCCGATTCGATCCTCAAGCGTTCGGCAATGACGTACCAATAAAAAATAATTCCCAGTACACATCCCAGTGCGGTCCAGAATTCGAGTATGCCAATCGCATAAGCAGCCCCCGGAAGCCCCAAAAGCAACCAGGCAGACTCCCCGGAAGCGCGCTCTGAAAATGCCACCACCCAGGGATTGAGCCTGCGGCCGGCAATAAAATAGTCTTCATGTGATTTGTTGATGTTATAGGTGATGAAACCAACAGCGAGAATGGACAGGAGGTATACAATAAAACCAAGCAGTGTAAAAGTCATATTTAAATATATAAGAATTTCATGGAATTGGATTGTCAATTAGCATCATCAAGTTGCAAGATCACTCGGGTTCAGCATTTATCATGACAAGAAAAAAATTATAACCCAGCTTAAGCCTTTTTTGATATCCAAAATACAATGTTTGGATTTCTTCTCATTGATTGGAAAATGAACAAATTTTTTGGGAAGGCACCGATTTATTCATGCCGTCAAACCGACAAAAAATATTTATTTAACATGTAATCTTTTTAAACAAGAGACTCGTTTATCCAATTACATTAACCAAAAATCAAAAATACTATGAAAAAGATTGCTGTTTTAACCGTAGCATGTCTACTGGTGCTTACAACCGCACAGGCACAAACTCAATCTGCCAAAAAAGATCCAAAAATTAAAAAAGTGTCGTTAAAAAAACATGAAAGCACCATGGTGGGCGACATTGACAAATCGCAGTTTTATTCAGATTTTGGAAAAATTGCGAATGTACAATGGCAAAGAACGCCATACTTTGATGAAGCCACCTTCACCAAAGATGGAAAAACGATGACTGCCTATTATGATTATGACGAGGATTTGGTAGGCACGACCTCGGTTGCAAAATTTTCAGATCTGCCGGCTTCAGGTCAGAAAGAAATCCAAAAAATATATAAAGGTTACAAAATTGGCCCTGTTATCTTCTTTGATGATAATGAAGCCAACGACACAGATATGCTTTTATATGGTACCCAATTCGAAGATGAAGACTCCTATTTTGTTGAGCTAACCAACACAAACAACAAAATAGTGGTGCATGTCACCTCCGACGGAAACGTTTATTACTTTAAACAACTCACAAATGTGAGCTAATATTCAAATCTGGCCTTCATTAAATAATGCTGCGACGAGGACGTCTTAATTTATTTTGTTAGGACGTCCTGTTTTTCGATTTTTATCCATCATCAATTTTAATAATTTAAAGATACTGATGCGAAATTTGTCAAAAAAACAAGTAGTATCAAGCTTGATTCAGCTGGGAACAAGTTCGTGGTAACAACTGAAACTTATGAGCGTAATTATGCATTTTGTGATTGCCTTGTCAATTTTTCTTATGAATTTTCAATACCTCTAACAGAATTAAAGTATCTAACATTCCATAATCAGACCTTCGAACTCCATGCAAAATAAGTATGGATAACAAATCCCAAATGACGGGTCAGGGGTGGTGCTGAGAGCGTCTCGTTAATCATCAATCTCACATATTCCTCCGATACTGTCCACCCACCTCAAACAAGGCATGGGTGATCTGGCCCAGGGAGCAATATTTGCTTACTTCCATCAGTACAGCGAAGGTATTTTCATTTTTTAGTGCTGCACGTTGCAGTTTTTTCAATCCTGCAGCAGCCCTGGTCTTGTTGGCTTCTTTTAGCCGGTTTACCGTCTCGATCTGGCTTTCCTTTTCTTTTTGTGTTGCACGGACGACTTCGTGAGGAATTAAAGTGGGCGAACCTTCTGAAGATTGAAAGGTGTTGACACCAACCACTGGTAATTTACCCGAATGTTTGAGCGATTCATAATGCAGGCTTTCTTCCTGGATCCTGTTGCGCTGATACATCCGCTCCATTGCCCCGAGTACACCACCTCTTTCAGAGATCCGGTCAAATTCTGCCATTACTGCTTCTTCGACCAGGTCGGTCAGTGATTCGATGAGAAAAGATCCCTGTAATGGATTCTGGTTTTTAGCCAATCCCAGTTCTTTGTTGATGATCATTTGTATGGCCATAGCCCTCCGGACTGATTCTTCCGTAGGGGTAGTGAGGGCCTCGTCGTAAGCGTTGGTGTGCAGGGAATTGCAATTATCATAAATGGCATATAAAGCCTGCAGGGTCGTCCGTATGTCGTTAAAGCTAATTTCCTGGGCGTGGAGCGATCTCCCGGAGGTTTGTATGTGATATTTGAGTTTTTGGGCCCGTTCATTACCATTGTAATAATATTTTATGGCTTTGGACCAGATCCTGCGCGCCACCCGGCCAATCACGGCATATTCGGCGTCGATACCGTTTGAAAAGAAAAACGAAAGATTGGGCGCAAACTCATCGATATCCATTCCCCGGCTCATATAGTACTCCACATATGTGAAACCGTTGGCCAGGGTAAATGCCAATTGGGTAATGGGATTGGCACCGGCTTCTGCAATGTGGTAACCTGAAATGGAAACAGAGTAAAAGTTCCGTACCCTGTTTTCAACAAAATATTGCTGCACATCTCCCATCAGCCTTAAAGAAAATTCCGTTGAAAATATACAGGTATTTTGGGCCTGGTCCTCCTTGAGAATATCGGCCTGAACAGTGCCGCGCACCGAGGACAATGTCATGGATTTGATGCGCTCATAGGTTTCCGCGGGCAGCACTTCTTCACCGCTCAGGCCCAGCAACAGCAAGCCCAAACCGTCATTTTCATCGGGCTTTTGGTCGTGATAAAGCGGCCGGGACAGGTTTTGGTCTTCATATTTCTCCCTGAGTTTTTTTTCGACTACATCTGTCATACCATTTTCACGAATGTGTAACTCGCATTGCTGGTCTATGGCGGTATTCATGAAAAAAGCGGCCATGGTTGCAGCAGGTCCATTGATGGTCATGGAAACGGACGTAAATGGATCAACAAGATTGAAACCCGAATACAACTTTTTGGCGTCATCGAGGCAACAAATGCTTACCCCTGAATTGCCCACTTTACCATAAATGTCCGGTCTTGGATCAGGATCTTCGCCATAGAGTGTTACGCTATCGAATGCAGTGGAAAGCCTGACAAACTCCTGGTTTTTGGATAAATAATGAAATCGTTTATTGGTCCGTTCCGGAGCCCCTTCACCGGCAAACATTCGCGTAGCATCTTCGGTTTCCCGTTTGAAAGGAAATACGCCGGCGGTATATGGAAATTCACCTGGAACGTTTTCCTGACGACTCCAACGCACAATTTCGCCCCAGTTCTTATAGCGGGGTAAGATCACTTTTGGAATTTTTGAATGCGCCAACGTTTCGCTGAAAGTGGGGATGGAAAGATCCTGATCACGTACCTGATAATGAAATTCATCTTGCTGGTATTGTTGGTATTTTTCCGGCCATTGATCAATGATCTCTGCTGTTTCCTTTTGAATACTTTCCCGAAGTTTATTAAAAAGTTGATGAATTTTTTCCCGAACACCCCGTTCTTGCTGCTTGTCTTCCAGCAGATTGAGCGTCTTTTGCACTGCATATAGCTCCTCTGCTTTTTCGGCTTCCTCTTTGGTGTTTTTATTATAATTCCTAATGACCTCACTTATTTCCGCCAGGTAACGCGTTCTTTTGGGTGGAATGATCTCAAATTTTCGCTGGAATTCTGAATGGGCTGATTCCGGTACATTCCAGTCTGTCCCCTTTTTTTGATTGATTTCCTTAATCAGACTAATAAAAAACTGATTCATACCGGGATCATTGAAATGGGAAGCAATAGTCCCGAACACGGGCATTGCCAGCATGTCCTCCGACCATAAATGATGGTTGCGTTGATATTGTTTTTTCACTTCCTTCATAGCATCTCCGGCTCCCGGCTTATCGAATTTGTTGATCACCACCATATCCGCGAAGTCGAGCATGTCGATCTTTTCCAATTGGGTGGCGGCGCCATATTCCGGAGTCATAACGTAAACAGACAGATCAGCAAAATCCAAAATGGCAATATCAGACTGACCAATTCCCGAAGTTTCCAGCATGATCAAATTAAATCCGGCCGCCCGAACCACATCGATGGCTTTACCAATATGTTTAGAAATTGAAATGTTCGATGCCCTGGTGGCCAAAGACCGCATATATACCCTGGGTGTATCAATGGCATTCATTCGGATCCGGTCGCCGAGCAGCGCTCCTCCGGTGCGTTTTCGTGATGGATCCACAGATAAGATGGCCACCGTCATTTCACGAAAATCATTAAGCAATCGCCAGATCAACTCATCGACAATACTGGATTTGCCGGCGCCTCCTGTACCGGTGATTCCCAGCACCGGCGGGCTATGTCCATCATTTTTATTCAGTCCGGCCCATTGATCAAGAAATGCCTGCTCATCATTTTCGGCCAAAGTGATCATTCGGGCCAAAGCCTGTTGGTTACATGTGGATAATTTTTTGATGTTTAGCGGCTTAAATCGGATGATGTCATAATCACATTGAACCATCAATTCGTTAATCATTCCCTGAAGTCCCATTTTCCTGCCATCATCCGGTGAGTATAACGCGGCAATACCATAATCCTGCAATTCCCGAATCTCTGCCGGAAGTATCGTCCCGCCACCGCCTCCAAAAACCTTAATGTGTCCTGCGCCTTTTTCTTGCAATAAATCATACATATACTTGAAGTATTCCATATGCCCTCCCTGATAGGAAGTCAGGGCAATGGCATGCGCATCTTCCTGTATAGCACAGTTGATCACTTCTTCAGCTTTGCGATTATGTCCCAGATGGATCACCTCAGCGCCCGTTGACTGCAAAATTCGCCGCATAATGTTGATGGAAACATCATGCCCGTCAAATAATGAGGCCGCCGTAACAATACGGATATGATGTTTTGATTTATAAGGTTCCATATCAATTATAGCGCAATTGGCATTTCTTTGGTTGAAATTGGTCTTATCAAGTTCACAATTTAAAGATTATCGTCCGTTTTTAAGGGATAACCAGGACAGTTTGTACATATTATCAAATATTTTAAAAAATCCTGATGGCTTCTTATAAATTTGCACCTCCATAAATGAGACATTTGACAATTCCATGAAATATTACAGTACTAACCGGAAAGTTCGTGAAGCAAGTTTTGAAGAAGCCGTATTAAAAGGCCTTCCTGATGACAACGGTCTGTATATGCCATCGAAATTGCCACATGTGGGTGATGACTTTTTAAAGAAATTACCGAATCTCACTTTTCGGGAAATCGCCTTCTACATTGCATCATTTTTTATTGAAAATGAAATTAAACAGGAAGCTTTACAAGAGATCGTAACCGATGCCTTCGATTTCGAAGTACCGTTAAAACCCGTAGATGAGAATATCCATGTCCTGGAGTTGTTTCATGGCCCGACACTGGCTTTTAAAGACTTTGGCGCTCGCTTCATGGCCCGTGTAGTCGGTCATTTCCTACAGTACAAAGGTGAAGAAGTAAATATCCTGGTAGCCACTTCAGGGGATACTGGCAGTGCAGTCGCTCAGGGGTTTTATGGTGTGCCAGGAATTAAAGTCACTTTGCTCTACCCCAAAGGGAAAGTGTCAAAAATCCAGGAACAACAGCTTACAACGGTTGGCCATAATGTAACTGCGCTTGAAGTCGATGGCACTTTTGATGACTGTCAGCGACTGGTAAAAACGGCATTTTTGGATCCGGAACTCAACCGCCGAATGCGCTTGAGTTCTGCCAATTCCATCAATATTGCCCGGTTGATACCGCAGTCATTTTATTATTTTTATGCTTTTGCCCGACTCATGGAACATCGGCGACCTATTGTTTTTTGTGTGCCTAGCGGTAATTTCGGTAATCTCTGTGCAGGTCTGCTGGCAAAAAAAATGGGACTGCCGGTGAAACGGTTTATTGCCGCCACCAACATCAATGACATCGTACCGGAATTTTTAAAAAATAATCATTTTAATCCCAGACCTTCCATTCGCACTATTAGCAATGCCATGGATGTGGGCAATCCCAGTAACTTCGTCCGTTTAACGGAACTTTATGAACATAACTATCAATCCATCATAGATAACATTCAGGGAATTCGATTTACCGATGACCAAACCCGCACCTGGATAAAAAATGTATATGAACTAAAGCATTATGTGATGTGCCCTCATACTGCCATTGGGTACGGAGGGCTGAAAACGCTGCTTGATACCACTTCCGGAGAAATGGGAGTTTGTTTATCCACCGCCCATCCGGCAAAGTTTATTGATATCGTAGAACCAATAATTGGTGAAAAAGTCGAAATTCCTGACCGACTCCAGAAAATCATCAAAAAAGAAAAGCAAGCGATACCTGTAACCACTAACTTTGACCAACTGAAGTCATATCTGATAGAATCGATGTGAATTAAACATGTATCATAAATCGCCATTTCTAGCATGAATAAATTCATACTGATGATTGTTCCTGTTGGAATGATTATTAATTCCTGCAATATCGATAGCATTGAGTGCCTCCGCGCCAGCAGCAATATAAAAACCAAGGTGGTAAATCTCACCGGTTTTACAGGTGTTGCTTTCACCCAAATTGGTGATGTAAGCATTGAACAGGGACCGGAATATGCCATTTCCATCCAGGGTCCCGACAACGTGCTGGACCATTTGGATACTGAAATTAAAAATAATGATCTGATTATCAGTTCCACATCGTGTTTCAATGGACAATACAATTTGATCGTCAACATCACTATGCCAGACATAGAAAAAGTCAATCTGGTAGGTGTTGGTAATATCAAATCCATCGGAACCTGGCAATGCGCCAACATTGATCTCATATTGAATGGTTCCGGCGCCATCAATGCCAATATTGAAGCTGACACCATAAGAACTTCCATTACCGGAACAGGCAGCGCAGAACTCAGTGGGGCCGCCAAAAGGCACGAATATCTCAATTCGGGCAGTGCCCAGTTGAATGCCTACGCTCTGTCAACCGAACAGACTTCCATTAAGATCACGGGACAGGGCGACTGCTATGTTACGGCAAGTGATGTGCTGAATGTAGTTATTTCCGGAACCGGGATCGTTTACTACAAAGGAACTCCGGCTGTAGATTCAAAAATTACCGGGATTGGTGACGTGCAAAATAAAAATTGAATCAGAGATCACTACGATTAAAATGATTTTTTTATCGTTCAGGTTTTGGCTTATAAATGGCGGGCAGGACAAACCTATCATGAGGGCAGTATTCTTGAAAAGGGTTGTTAAATTGAAATTATTTTTATAATTTCCTATGCTTACATCCTTAGAACCACTTCACTATGCCTGCTCTTAATACTTATGATTTTAAGATTGCCCATCCTGATGAGTTTAAGCAGATTGCCGTAAAAGACATACTGTTTGTGTATTATAAGTGTCCGCAGGTCGATAAACAAATGCAACTTTTTACACATTTCAACGAAATTGGCTTTACCCTAAGCGGCAAAAAGACATTTCATCACGGGGGGAAATCGTGGACCATCACAGAAAACAAGACCATATTTATACGAAAAACCGCCTATAATCAGGAATTGCATGAAACTGCCGGTTGAGAAGTGCTTGCATTTTACTTTCCTGATGACTTCTTACGCCAGGTATTCCATGAATACAGGCCGTTTCTACCACTAAAAAATATACCGCCACCTCCCACCGATATGCTGATAGAAATAAAAGTGAATGAAACGAACCGGGCTTTATTTTATAGTATTGTACCTTACTTCACACAAAACCTCCACCATCTGAAAATTTATTGGAGTTAAAATTTAAAAAGCTGCTTTTCAATATTTTTTCCGATCCTTCCAATGCATCTTTGCTCGCCTAGGTAAACAGTATTAATGATGAGCACAAAACGCCATTATGGCAAATTATGGAAACGAATTTCATGTTTAATTTATCCAACGCCCAATTTGCCCGCCTGGCCCAACGTAGTCTTGCCTCCTTTAACAGGGAATTTCGTACCTATTATAACATTACCCCGGGAAAATGGCTTACCAGGAAAAGGCTTGAGTACGCAAAATTACTTTTAGATACCAGTAAAAGGAATATCAGCGAAAAAGCTTACGATAGTGGCTTCGAAAATATTTCCCATTTTAGCCGGGTTTTCAAAGAAAAATATGGCTATTCTCCACGTCAGTATCGCAGTAATATCCCCGCCCTCCCCATTCATTAGAATTTGAAATTACACCATCTTTGATCACTACATTTTTCTGTTTTCAACCAAACCAGCAGAAGCATCTCTTAAAACAAAAACTTTGAGTGTTTGAGAAAAATAGGATTTTTACCTGAACCTTATTTTTGGTACAGTACTATTGTTCATTTCAAAAAACCTATATCATGAAACGATTATTATTAGCCAGTTTATGTTTTTTCGGCTTTTCAGTGTGTGGAATAAGTCAGGAAATCCGAATTCCCAAGGATACTACTTTTGTAGTATTTGAAAACAGCAAATTGAAATTGACTGAGTATATCAGCACTCCGGGCAAAGATGTATGTGGCCCGGGTATGCACAGCCATGTTCCGCATCTATCCATATTACTCACCGATGCCAGTGTAAGTCTGACGACCGAAGATGGAAAAACCCAGGATATAAATTTAAAATCAGGGGCTACATTTTGGAGTGATGCGGAGACCCATATGGTATTGAATGACGGCAATAACACCGTGAAGGTTTACCTTGTTGAATTGGAGTAAATAACAGTAATATTCCATTCAACCGGAATAGAAAAACAAATAAACATTGCATCCCTCACAATTGATTTACTGCAGGTGGTCCATTTGCAATAAAACAACACCATAATCGATAAGAATTTAATACGAATGTTATGGATATTTTCAAACATCGATCCGATGTGCCGCCTGCAGTAATCTCTTTTGAATGATCAGTGATATGTTTCCAGTGTCAAGCTAACAATTGTTTAGATAAAAAACTTCGGATTCAATGCTGGTCGAATTTTTCCCTGAAATCTGCCAGGGCGGGATCTGTACCAATCACTGTAACCACATCACCAAGTTTGAAGAAAGTATCGCCATGTGGAATTTCCATTTGCTCTTGTCTTTTCAATAAGACCAGTGATCCGTTTTTATGAAAAGCCAGCTCTTTCACCTGCCGCCCATCCATATGTGGATTGGTGATTTTAATTTCCTCAATATTGTAATTTTCAAAACTTTCAATGAGCGCATGATAGGCAGATGGCCGCAGGATCAGGTTTTCAATGGTTGTGGCAATGACTCTTTTCACATCCAGAAACTCGACTTCCAGATTTTTCAGTGTTTGTTCATTGGCAAGTGAGGTTGCTTTAGTCACCAATCGTTCATGTTGTCTTTTATTTCTCAGGAGTTGACAAATACTAATGTTCTTTTGCTCCGACTCGGTCAACACCACTACATGATTGTCCGGTTGTAATTTTAGTTGATCATAGATTTTCAGATCAAATCCATCGCCATAGACCACATTTAAACCCTTTGATTTTATTTCATTGACCCGTTCTATCCGGTTCTCGACTATGATGCTGTGTCTCTCGTTGATTTTCAATCTTCTGGCCAATAATACGCCTGTACTGCTGCCACCCACAATCACGGTTTTTTCAGAAGGTGTCTTTTTGGAAGGACTGAGAAAGTTATATACCGTTGGTGAAATCAGGCATGTCACTACTGCCATAATGATAAAACAGGCATTGATCCCAGGCGATATAATCCCCAGATCCAGACCGATTTTTGATGCGGCAATGATCAGACTAAGCCGGGAAGAAAGCAGTATGCCGCCGGAAATTGATCGCTTGATCCCAAAAAGACGTGTCCAAAAAAATGAGGGGACAATTTTCACCACATATAGTGCCGCGACCAGGTAAAGGAGAAAAGGGACCAGTGAATTGTCAAATTCATGCAAGGCTGCCGGGTCAAAATGCGCACCGACCATGACAAAAAATACCGGTATAAAAAAGCCAAACCCCAAGGCATCCAGTTTGATAAGCAATAAGGAACGGCCTTTATGAAAAAATATAGAAAGTAATATTCCCGCTATAAATGCGCCAAGCAACACAACTTCCTTATCGATATATTGGGCCATCACAACAAAAACCATGATCACCAGCAACGTGCCTCGCACCCTGATTTGGGAAGCAGCATGGGACAACTGGTAAACCAGTCGTTTGAAAAGCCTGATCCGGCTCACTTTCAATCCCAGCCGGTAGAACAAATAAAACAAACCAAAGAGAAAAACGATATACAGGATCTGGATCTGAAATCCATGTTCCAGGATATAAGCCGTGAACGTGAATAAAATGATGCTGACGATATCGGCAATGGCGGCAGCGATGATGATCATTTGTCCGAAACGTGTGCTATTCTCGCCTCGGTTTTTGAGAACAGGCATAATGAC
The DNA here is from genome assembly GCA_963711495.1 of uncultured Cytophagales bacterium. GTDB lineage: Bacteria > Bacteroidota > Bacteroidia > Cytophagales > Cyclobacteriaceae > CAVQEK01. The sequence goes on along the minus strand of CAVQEK010000004.1, from coordinate 828,788 downwards.
GCCGACCGACGATGTGACCAGAATTAAAGAAAAATACCAGAGATTGTTGATTTCAATAATTTGGGAGGCCGCCATCGTAAGCAGATACGACAACAACAGCGTTACGATAAACATTGCCGAACCAATGATAAACGGATTGCTGACAAAACGTCTGGTTACAAATATACGAGGGAAGGCTGACCTGATCTGGTCGGTGTCAATTTCAAGACCACTGAGGAACATCAGAAAAATAAAACCGGTAAGTGAAAGAAACTCGAGTACTTCCCGGCCATCGCTGGGAATAATGCCCAACAAATATTTACCCACAAAATATCCGGCGATGATCTCGAGGATCACGGTAGGCAATTTGTCAAGCCTGAACAACATGGCGACAATTGGCACCAGCCAGGCGATCGCCATTACAATGAGCAATGGCAAAAATGAAATTTCAAAGGTAACACTCAGTAACATCCGCCTCTTGTTTGTCAGTCAATCCCGGTCAAAATAAAAAAATTAATCGAATTACCGGTTTTCAGTTTCGTTCAAATTCCAATTATAGTCAAGATAGGAGATTTCAGCATCATGGCTAATCTTTATTTTAGAATATTGATTGAGAAAGTCAATCAGAGACATTTTCCTGGTAAAATCACTGCGGTACCAGAGGTAGATCCTGGATAAACTGACCTGGCTGGTACTGATAATATTCTTTTCCGGATCATTGATAAAATCGGCAGCCTGCTGATCCAGTTGCCGGTTGAGTTCTGCTCCGTTATAAGCTTCCCGTCTCAATTTAGGACACGATAGAGCGGCGCAATTTACCGCAAAATGAATTCTGGTATCATGAAATCTCTTTCGTAGTATGTTGTGCTCGATGTCGTTGAGATCGAGTTGCTGGCCGGCAATGTTGATAAACTTGATGTCCCAGGGAGAATGGACAAAAGGAATTTCAATACCTTTGGTAATATCCTTGATGCTGGCCAAAGGATAATGTTTTAAAACCAGATCGACGGTGAAGGCATTGTAGACATTGATCCAGTAAGCCATTTGATCCTGGTTGCTCCAGGCATTTTTATCCGGCGGATGTTGTTTTAAAACATTGAGATAATGGTACAATTGCAAACTGTCGTGAAGGAAACCACGGTAATCGACCAGTCCGTTTTCTGAAACATGTTTCTTTAATAATGTGGTCCATAAGGAATGATCGGGAACTTTTGACCCTTTTACCGATGGGTATCCATCAGAACATGCATATATCAGCAGTAACATGCCGACCACGACAAAAAGTCGAAAAAAATACTTTGTTTTAAGTTCGCTCCAATTCAATCTTTTTCCTCCTTTTAATCTTTTTGTGCATGTCCAGGCTGTATTTCATCAATGGCGCAGCGATCAGTATACTCGCGATGACCATCACTACAATGGCTACGAACAACTGCGTACTGATTAATCCTGCATTAAGTGCTATCGAACCCAATATGACTTCCAGTGTGCCGTGGGTATTCATCCCGAAGCCTACAGCAAGGGACTGGAATTTGGTCATTCCGCCCATTCGGGCCCCTAAATACGCCCCGCTCAATTTACTCACCACAGCCAGTCCGATCAAAGCCAAAACCATTGTTAAATTGAAATTGGCAACAAAATTTACGGTCAGTCCGATAGATACAAAAAATAGTGGCGCAAAAATGTTGTTGATGAATTGATGCACAATTTCTTTGGCCCTTTCCGACATATGCTGTGAATCACCCAATGCAACGCCCAAAATAAAAGCACCGAAAATAGCGTGTATACCAATAAATTCGGTAAAAGCCGCCGCCAGGAAGCAAAGCACCATGGCCATGGACAACAAACCGCCCGGCCATGCAAATTTTCTGTTGAGCCAGGGCAGACTGCGATTGATCAATACCTTGCCAATTGTGAGCATGGCTAGTGTGAAAACAACAGTAAGTATGATGGTTTTTAACAGTGAACCCTGGTCGTGTTCGGTTTCCATCATGCTCAGGATTACTGTGAAAATGATCCACCCCAAGATGTCAATTACCATGGCTGACGCAATAATCACCATCCCCAGTTTGGATTTAAAAATATCCAGATCCATTAGAATACGCGCAATTACCGGGAGTGCTGTAATAGAAAGTGTGGTTCCCAAAAACATAGAGAAAACCACCAGATCTTCCGAATCGTTAAGCCCGAATACATGTGGGAAGAAGTAACAGACCAAAAAGCCAATTATAAAAGGAATGATGAGCGCGGAAAGGCTGGTGTAAATGGCTTTTTTCCCCTGGTACCATACCAGATCCAGTTCCACCTCCATGCCCGCGATAAACAATAATAACACCACCGAGATGGTGATAACACCGTCCAGTACGATGGCCGAATTGCCTTCACTGGGAAAGAGCATCTGGTAGAGTTCACCGTCGAGCATACCGAGCACTGAAGGCCCCAGTATTACGCCAGCGATGATCTCGCCCACCACCATGGGTTGTCTTAATCTTCTTGCAAGCTCTCCGAAAAGGCGTGCAAATAAGATCATAATGCCCAGTTGCATGAGCAGATTGATCACCTCAATATGGTTTAGCTTCTCCATAGCAGCTCTACTGAATATTATCGATTAAAATATTAGAAGGCAGGTCTTCCACTACCGTTTCGAGATGATAGGGGAAAAGGCGGTCCAATACATTCAAACGATGTCCCGGTCCTTTGACGATCAACAGGTCAGCCCTGACTTTTTGGGTGAATTTTTGTAATTCAAAACCTGGTTTGCCGGCAGCAATTTTTATGTTAACCCGAAGATCGTCTGTTTCAATATTGTTGAGTAATTGTTCGATCTCTCCAATTTCACGGCCCACAATTTCCCGGCGTTTTTCTTCATAGTCACGCTCGCTGGCTTCTTCACCGGTAATGGCCATACTCAGGCCAAAAAGTTTAATGGCCTTGAAAATATGAACTTGCTGTGCATTTTCGATTTTTGCGAGTTCAATACCGCGCTCAATCGTTTTAAGATTATTCAAACCTTCAGTGCCATCGATCACAATTTTCTTAAATGCAGGTGCCGGGGATGTGGGTTCTATCAGCATCAATACCGAACAATTGGCTTTTCTGATCAATCTTCTGGCGATGGAACCAATATAGAATTTAACGATGTTTTCTTTTTTCAAAGCTCCGGCAATCAGCAAGTCTACTTTCTCCTTACGACACACGCCAAGAATTTTACTGGCCGGACTGCCATTCTCCCAAATGATCTTTAATTTTTTGCGGTTTACCGCAGTTGTTTGTATGAGTTCCTGTAAATAGTCCTCTTCACTCGATTTCTTTTCCCCCACATGGATGAGAATGAGTTCGGCCTTCAACATATTTTGTAAGCGTGCGGCTGCTCCAATGATGGCTTCGCAAGTTGGAGAAAATGCCACCGCTACTCCTAATTTCTTGTACATTATTGTAAATAGATTGGCATTAACGGTGATGAAATATAGCGAAATATCCAGTAGCTACATAATGGATCGCCCACACTCCAAAAATGTTTAAATAACCTTTGCCGTTTCTTGCACCTTAATCATTTATTTTATCTTTGCAGGAATTATTAAGGAAATATCATGAACGAGCAGGATTTTGGAATTAAAGATATCATATCACATGCCAAAGAATATGGTTTTGTTTATCCTTCAAGTGAAATTTATGACGGTCTCCAGGCTGTTTATGATTATGGCCCATATGGGGTGGAATTGAAACGAAACCTCAAGGATCTCTGGTGGCAGGCCATGGTGAAGCTGAATGACAATGTAGTGGGGCTGGACGCGTCTATTTTCATGCACCCGCTCACCTGGAAGGCCTCCGGACATATCGACAGCTTCAATGATCCCATGATCGACAACAAAGATTCCAAAAAACGATATCGCGCCGATGTACTCATCGAAGACCGGGCGGCACAACTCGCCATGGAAGGCAAACAGGAGGAAGCGGACAAACTACTGAAAAAGATGGGTAAACTGCTGGAGGCCGAAGACCTCGATGGCGTTCGCCAACTGATCGTTGATGAAAATATTACCTGCCCGATCTCCGGCACTTCCAACTGGACGGATGTGCGCCAGTTCAATCTGATGTTTTCCACACAGATCGGTTCCGTGGCCGATGATGCCAGCAATATTTATCTCAGACCGGAAACCGCCCAGGGCATTTTTGTCAATTTCCTGAATGTTCAAAAGACGGCCCGGATGAAGGTCCCTTTCGGCATTGCCCAGGTGGGTAAAGCATTCAGAAATGAGATTGTCGCCCGGCAATTCATTTTCCGTATGCGGGAATTTGAACAGATGGAAATGCAATTCTTCATCCGGCCAGGAGAGGAAATGGAATGGTACGAGTACTGGAAAGGAATGCGCATGAAATGGCACCAGGCACTGGGCGTCCCGGCCTCCAAATTGCGATTTCATGATCATGATAAACTGGCCCACTATGCCAATGCGGCTGTAGACATCGAATTTCAGTTTCCATTTGGCTTCAAGGAAGTGGAAGGTATTCATTCCAGAACTGATTTCGACCTTGGCAACCACCAGGAACTGTCCAAAAAGAAAATGCAATACTTCGATCCGCAGATCAATAAAAACTATGTCCCTTATGTGATCGAAACTTCTGCCGGTGCCGATCGGTTGTTCTTCATGTTATTGTGTAATGGATATACCGAAGAAACGGTCGGTGAAGGGGAGAATCAAAAACAACGGACTTTACTAAAATTTCATCCCGCACTCGCCCCGGTGAAAGCTGCCATTCTGCCCCTTGTAAAAAAAGACGGATTGCCTGAAATTGGTCAGAAGATCTATAATGACCTCAAATATGATTATAACCTGATCTATGAAGACGCACAATCGATCGGTAAACGTTATACCCGTCAGGATTTGATCGGTACGCCATTCTGCATTGCCATTGATCATCAAACCAAAGACGATGAAACGGTGACCATCAGACATCGCGATACGATGGAGCAGGAACGGGTGAAGATCAATGAACTAAAATCAAAAATTGAGCAGGAAGTATCTATAAAGAATATTTTTTCCGCCCTTTGATCATGAACTTCGGTTGGTGTGCATTATCACTGATCTTGCTTCAGGTAAACGGAGCGCAACAGGAATTTAACCGAACACCAATCCTGGTGGGCATTTTCCTGACTGTTGCATTTTTCGGCGGCATGTTGTTATATTATTATTTAAAATACAGCAATGATTTTGTGCAAAAGCAGTCTTTGTATTTACACAAACTCAATCCTGCTTATCGCATTCCCCTGCAAAAATATTTCAAGTATTACCAGCAGCTCAATACCAAAAACAAAGACCTTTTCGAACGCCGCGTGCAAAAATTTATTCATTTGAAGGACTTCATACCGCGTGGTTTGACAGAAGTGACTGATGAAATGAAAACACTGATCGCCGGTTCAGCCATTCAGATCACCTTTGGTTTGCCAAGGATCTATTTCTCCCATTTTAAAAAGATCCTGGTGTATCCCGATGATTATTATTCCAAAATATCCAGACAATATCATCAGGGAGAAGTTAACCTCAACGGTGGCATTATCGTACTGTCCTGGAAGAATTTTGCCCGGGGATACATGGACCATCAGGACGGCAGGAATCTCGGACTTCATGAAATGGCGCATGCCTTGCGACTGGAAAATGGCATTTTAAATAATGAGTACGGTTTCCTCGATGATGGCGACCTTCAGGAATGGACTAAACTGAGCTATGCAGAAATTGAATTGGTACGAGCAGGGAATAGTCATTTTTTCAGGGATTATGCAGCGACCAACTCCCAGGAATTTTTTGCCGTGGCCGTGGAAAACTTCTTTGAGCGGACCATGGAATTTAAAGAACAAAAACCAGCACTTTATGCCGTGCTCACCCGGTTATTGAACCAGGATCCTTCCCGGGCTTAAAAACCTTTTGGCACGTATGGTTTAAATCAAATTAAACTTTCTAATTTTGCCATTAAATTCAAATACATTGATTGATGGCAAATATTCTGGCTATTGTGGGGAGACCCAATGTTGGTAAATCGACACTCTTTAACCGCCTGGTAGAAGAACGGCAGGCCATCATGGACAACACCAGCGGTGTAACGCGTGACCGCCAATACGGATTTGGAGAATGGACTGGCAAAAATTTTACGGTAATTGATACGGGGGGTTATGTCCACAATTCTGATGATATTTTTGAAGAAGCCATCAGGCGCCAGGTTATCCAGGCACTGGAAGAAGCCACTGTGATTCTCTTTATGGTGGATGTGGTGGACGGATTGACCGGTATGGATAAGGACTTTGCCAACATCGTGAGGATGGTGAAAAAGCCTGTATTTATCGTCGCTAATAAAGCAGATAATTCTGAACGGATGCAAATGTCAGGAGAATTTTACGCCCTTGGCCTGGGCGAAGTTTTTGCCATTTCTTCCATCAATGGTTCCGGTACCGGCGAATTGCTGGACCAGGTGGTCAAACATTTTAGTGATGAAATAGAAGAAAATCCTGAAGCTGGTCTGCCCAAGATCGCCATCCTGGGACGACCTAATGTAGGTAAATCTTCTTTTCTCAATGTATTGCTCGGTCAGGAAAGGAGCATTGTTACCGAAGTAGCGGGAACCACCAGAGATGCCATCAATACCCGCTATAATTTATTTGGCAAAGATTTTATGCTCACCGATACAGCGGGTGTCCGGAAAAAGGCCAAAGTAAAAGAAAACATAGAATTTTATTCGGTGTTGCGATCCATTAAAGCACTGCAAAACAGTGATGTGTCGATTATCATGATTGACGCCACCCAGGGACTTGAAGCCCAGGATGTGAACCTGCTGCAACTTGCCAATAAATACAAGAAGGGCATCATGATCATGGTCAACAAATGGGATCTGTTGGAAAAAGACCAAAAAACCGCTGACAATTATCGGAAAGGAATGGAGGCAAGGCTGGGGACAATGAATTTTGTACCTATCATTTTTACCTCCGTCATCAATAAACAACGGGTATTCAAAGCCATAGAAACAGCCATTGAAATTCATGATAACCGGACAAAGAAAATTGCTACTTCAGAATTAAACAGTACCTTATTGCCGGAAATCGAACGATATCCTCCACCCGCTTATCGCGACAAATACATCAAAATTAAGTACATCACTCAGTTGCCAACCCATACACCGGTTATTGCCTTTTTCTGCAACAACCCAAAATACATCAAACCGCCATACGAGCGATTCCTGGAAAATAAGATCAGGCAAAAGTTTGACTTTCAAGGTGTCCCCATCAAATTAATTTTCAGAAACAAGTAGTATCTCCGATGGATTCCGCTCGATACAAATTATATGAACTCCTGCAAAAGTATGTGCCGGAAAATGCGGTTCACTACTGCTACGATCTATGGTGTGACCATCCATTTGGGTTGAAGATTACGAGGAAAAGAAATTCCAAACTGGGTGATTATCGTTTCGACAGAATCTCCGGCCAACATAATATTACCATAAACCATAACCTGAATCCCTATGCTTTTTTAATGACATATATCCATGAAGTAGCCCATCTGACCACCACGACCAAATATAAGCGCAGGGTTCCCCCCCATGGTAAAGCGTGGAAATCGGAATTTAACCGATTGATGGTCCCGGTGATGAACGAATTGATCTTTCCAAAAGAATTGCTGGCTTTGCTTCGCAGGCATATGCTCAACCCGAAAGCTTCTTCTCAGTCAGATCCGGCCTTGGTGGCGGCGTTGCAACAATATGATAAAACACCGGATGGCTTCGTACTGCTTGATGCCCTGGAGCATGGGAATAGGTTTATTTTCCAGGGTCAGCCTTATGAAAAACTGGCCACCCGCCGCACACGGGTGTTGTGTTGTCAAATGACTACCGGAAGAAAATACCTGATTCCAAAAGTAGTGCTGGTCCGCCCACATGAACACTGACTCCTGAAAAATTCCGCTTAAATCTGCTTATCGATCTATTATTGTCTTCAAATAAGCCATTGGTTGGCAATGATTTGCTTATATCCATAAAGAGGATATGCTGCCCCGGAAAAAAATACCCGGCATTTTAAGCCATTTATACAAACTTACAGGAAGAGTTTTGAGGAAAATGAATTGCTTTTTGTCCACAATTCCTATATTGCCTTCGAAAACCACAGGAAAACCCAGGACACAAAACCTGGAATGATTAGACTTGTGGTTCCAAACAATCGTTGATTATAGAAATTCATTTTAGCGAACTTTATAATAAAATAAACAAATGAAAACTTCTGGTAAATTTGTGATTTTTCTGCTTTTTATGCTCGGTGCAAGCTCCTTAATGTCTGAAGTAAAAGCCGCCGACGTTAATTCTTTTCTGGGCCGTTGGGCTCTTTTTCTTCCCGGAGGTGCTGGCTGGCTGGAGGTAAAACAAGAAAACGGATATCTCGATGGCAATGTCTTGTGGTATGGCGGAAGCGTGGTACCGGTTTCATATGTTTTTTATTGGGACGGACAACTACTTGTCACCCGCAATAGCAATGTGAAACGGGAGGGTGATAAAACCCAGACCAAAACTTCCTGGCTGGAACTGAAAATGAATGGACAAGACATGCTCAGTGGAAAATATTATGTGCCAAAGAATGACGGAACAGGTGTCGAGGTTACTGATTTTACTGGTAAAAGAATACCACCGGTTCCTGCCGCCCCGGATCTGAGCAATGTGGAATATGACAAGCCAATCAAATTGTTCAATGGTAAAAATTTGGATGGATGGAAACTGACTGATCCCGAAGCCACCAATGGATGGTCTGTAAAAGAAGGTGTATTAGTCAACAATCCGGTACAAAAACCCGGAGAACCTCACATTCATTACGGCAATCTGCAAACTGATCAGAAATTCAATGACTTCAACCTGAAAATACAAGTCAATGTACCGGCAGAAAGTAATAGTGGCATTTATCTGAAAGGTATTTATGAAGTTCAGGTGTTTGACAGTTATGGAAAACCACTCGACAGCCACAATATGGGCGCTATTTATAGTCGCATCACCCCTTCTGTTTCCGCAGAAAAGCCGGCCGGCGAGTGGCAGGATCTTGATATTACTTTGGTCGATCGTCATGTCACTGTTTATTTGAACGGCACAAAAATTATCGACAATGCCCCGGTATACGGTGTCACCGGCGGGGCCCTTAATGCGGATGAGTTTTCACCCGGCCCGATCTATCTACAAGGTGACCACGGTACGGTGATGTATCGCAATATTGTTTTGACGCCCGTGAAAGAGTAATCAAAACGACATTTTAAATATTCATTTAATTAATAGGATACGAATAGAAACAATTAAGTATTATATTAGTTAACTGCTTGTTATCAATTTTAGAAGATTTTCTTTTTACCAATCATAAACCGATTTAACCATGGGAAATTCAAGAAAAAACAACTTTGCACGAAATGTAATGGCCAGCGCAATGGTCATTGCAATGGTTCTTTTCACCTATATGCAGTCACCGGCTGCCGGTAAAAACGACAATGGTAAGCAGGTTTCGATTAAAGGTGAAGTACTCGACATGAATTGCTATATGTCGGGCGGAAAACATGGCCCGGGCCACAAAGAATGTGCTGCCATGTGTATCAAAGGTGGTGCACCAATAGGTATCCTCACCAATGACAATAAAGTTTATTTGTTGACTGAAAATCATGACAATCCTGACCCATACACCAAGCTAAAGGACCAGGCTGCCAATACTGTAACGGTAACAGGTACAATGTATGAACGTGGTGGTGTTCAGGGCATTGTGGTCAGCAGCATCAAAACAGATTAACACATTATTTTCACTAAAAGAACCGGGTTCCTTCATCAATTGAGGGGACCTTTTCTTTTTAAGTCCAACCCATGCAAAAGAAGGCGGCCTTAAAAATTACCTTTATAGCATTGTTCGTTCTGGGAATTTTGGCATTAGCTACCCTCCATGAAATAAGACAGCCCGATCATACTGCTGTCTGGAGAGGCCGGCAGGTTGCTCAAAAAATGGGTTGTTTTAGTTGTCACGGTTTTGAAGGCAGTAAAGGCATTTCCAATCCCGGATATAAATATGACCGGATACCTTCCTGGCAGGGTGGCACTGCTATGATGTTTCTTCATAAACCAGGTGACCTGAAATCCTACATCCTTTACGGGAAACCGGTTGATAAAAAAGAGAAAACAAAAGGACTGATAAAAATGCCTGGATTCAAAGATAAAATTTCCAATGGCGCATTGTCTGATCTAATGATCTACCTCAGAGCAGTTATGCAAACAATTCCAATTGATGATGAAATTGCCAGTGCCGGATTTGATAAGATGAGTAATCTCGGGTGTTTTGGTTGTCATGGGCCTTATGGAATGGGTGGCATGCCCAATCCAAAATCATTTAAACGTTATACACCGGGTTGGGATGGAAGCGATTTTGAAGACATGGTGGAAAATGATGAAGAGTTGCACCAGTGGATAGCAGATGGAAAAATTGATCGATTTGATAAAAACCGCTTTGCTACCTATTTCACTTCCAGACAGATCATCAAAATGCCAGCCTATGGCAAAATATTGCGTGAGGGTGAGATCGATACTTTGGCTCACTATGTCAAGTGGTTGAGGAAACAAAATTTTGAGTTGGATTCTTTGAATGCCAAACAATGACCAAACTGGAAAGGATAAACAGGCACATTTTGGCCTCATAGATTTTATTGCTTGTTCGTGACAAGATCGTTCCCAATAAAGTGAAAGAAAATCCATTTCCGTAATGAGATGTCATAATGACCTGGACACAACTTTTGATATATGAATAAAAAATGTAGTACTCTAATGTCTACATGTTATAATTGTAAGCCAGACGTCATCATTAATACATAACCACGATGCGAAAGGTTTTTCTTTTTATGGTCTTTTTGGTTTTGATCCATGCTTGTGCCATGGACAGATCAAAGCAAATTCAGGGCAACTGGGCATATCTGGATGAAGAACTTGGCGCAAATTCTCCGTATACGGAAGTACATGTGGGTTCCAATTTGATCAGTATTTTTAATCGTGAATCCAACAACCTTCCACCACTTCAATACCGTATTTCACACGATACTATTTTTATGCAGTATGCTAATCATGATGATAAGGAACCTTCTTTGAAAATTGATCGCGCTTCAGGTGATTCACTCTTCATGGAAGAAATTTTACCAGGTTCTCCGGAACGCGATTTTGTCTGGACCAAGATCAAAGAAGATGGTCATCTTATATCTGATTTTGCCTGGCCACTTAATCATCAAAGTGATGAATACGTCGATTTTTTCACCCATTTTGTGCAACGCATGGGTCATTATGAACAGCACAGGAAATGATACTTTGCTCCTTTTTAATAATGCACAATATTCCTTATTTTAGACTTTTCATTTTTAAATAACCTGTAACACCAGCTATGAAAAAGATCACTTTTTATACCCTCACGTTTATTGCGGTTTTAATCATCAATGGCTGCCAGCAAAAGAAAATCGCTAAAGTTTTACATCCCAATATTTTATGGATCGTCAGTGAGGACAATAGCCCTTTTCTCGGATGTTATGGTGATACTTTCGCCACCACACCGGTACTGGATAGCCTGGCCTCAGTAGGTGTTTTGTATGAAAATGCCTTTGCCGCAGCCCCGGTGTGCGCCCCCACGCGATCGACACTCATTACTGGTATGTACGCCAATTCACTCGGCACCGAAAACATGCGCAGCAATTACCCCATTCCCGAATTCATCAAGTTTTACCCCAAATACTTGAAGTCGGCCGGATACTACTGCACCAACCACGCCAAGAAAGATTATAACACCATCGACCAACCAGAAGTCTGGGACGAATCGAGCAATACAGCTACATATAACAACCGGAAACCTGGACAGCCATTTTTCCATATCATAAACCTTGGCGTGTCGCATGAGAGCAGTATCCACGATTCCATTCCCTGGGACCAACTGCGCCATGATCCCACCAAAGTGCCCATCCCAGCCTATCATCCACGGACCCCTGAGATGGAACACGATTGGGCCCAGTATTATGACAAGGTGGAAGATATGGACACGCAGGTGGGACAGATCCTGAAAAAACTTCGCGATGATGGCCTGGCGGATAGCACCATTGTGTTTTACTACAGCGACCACGGCGGCGTGCTGGGGCGCAGCAAACGGTTTATGTACGAATCGGGTACGCGGGTGCCATTGATCATCCATTTCCCGAAAATGTACCAAAACCTGGCACCATCGGCCCCGGGCACCAGAACAGACCGGATCGTGAGCTTTGTGGATTTTGCCGCCACGCTGTTGAGCCTGGCAGGCGTGCCTGTGCCGGAATATATGCAGGGAAAGGCCTTCCTGGGGCCGGAACAACAAGCCCCTCGTGATTATGCCTATAATTTTCGTGGCCGAATGGATGAAAGGATAGATTTGTCGCGGGCCGTGCGCGACAAGCAATACCGATATATCCGCAACTATATGCCGCACCGCATTTATGGCCAGTTCCTAGAATATCTGTGGCGGGCGCCATCTATGCGCTCCTGGGAGCGGGAATATAAAGCCGGCCACTTGAACGCCATACAATCTAAGTTTTGGGGTCCCAAACCTGCTGAAGAGCTTTTTGACGTGCACGCCGATCCGGACAACGTTCATAACCTAGCCGACGACCCTGCCCATCAACAAATACTGGACACGTTGCGCAAGGCCAACAAGGACTGGATGCGGGAGATAAAGGATGCCGGGTTTATCCCAGAGCCTATGAAAGAGGCAATTTCAAAGACTACCACCATATATGATTATGTGCGCGATCCAAAATATCCTTTTGAACGGATCATGGAAACTGCGGATATGGCCAGCATGCGCGATCCGCAATATTTGCCGGAAATCATAAAGAGGCTGGACGACGACAATGAAGTCGTGCGATATTGGGCCGTTACCGGTTGCATTATCCTGCATGATCAAGCTACCAATGCCAAACCGAAATTGGAAAAAATGCTCAACGACCCTGAAATAAGCGTGCGCATTGCGGCGGCAGAGGCGCTCTATGATATGCATGAAAAAACCAAAGCCGTTCAGGCCTTGACCGAGGCACTGAAAAGCGACAACAAAATGGCCCGCGTTATGGCATTGAACGTGCTTGACCTCATCGGCAAAGATGCCCTGCCAGCCATGGAGGAAGTGAAAAAATTAGTGAAAGACAAACCTGCAGGCCAGGACTATGACTCACGCGCTGCCGAGCATCTGGTGAAAAAACTGAGTGCCGGATGATTATCACAGCGCTTTTCTATCCCTATGATGGTTATTGAAGCCAGGACTTCGTCTACTTAATAAAATTATCATTTTCAATCGTGCATTGCCCCATTTTGTGCAATCTCAACCCGGGCAAGTGAATGACATTTCTTTGTTAAAATTGCATTGAAAACGCTAAAAATTTTGTAGATTTTTATATGACTAATTACAACATTTTGTGCTAATCATGTGTCTTGAAATTAGACGATTAACTTGAAAGAAGTCATGAAATTGAGTATTATTTCAATGATCCTGATTGGGATAGTATTGTTAATCTGGTCACTATCTCTGATTTCCTGTATCCCGGAAGATAACCCCACACCTGCTAATTATGAAGACTATGTTGACGCCCAGGATAAATATCCCAAGTTTTCTCCTGATGGGGAATATATTGCCTATTATCATTACAGCAGCGAGTTTCCAGAACCACAGGTTTATCCCAGCGGACTGTACATCATCGATAAAGATGGCGGTAACCGGCAGTTGGTTTTAGAGGGGCATCATGAAAATCCTGATTGGTCACCGGATGGACAATGGCTGGTGTTTTCTTCACGGGGAGTATTTCAAAAATGCAAAATCAATGGGGATAGCCTGACAAGATTTTCAGGATTAGATCACTTAGATTATCCCAAATTCTATTTCCCGGACTGGTCGCCGGATGGCAGGTATATTTTATTTGATAAGCATTTGGGCTCGGATTGGGGGTTCTATTATACAACATATGATTTTCAAAATGCAGGAAGGGTTTTTGGTTTAGAAACATTTGGAATAGACCCTGAATTATCTCCGTTAGGAACTCAATTAATTTACTGGAGAGGGGGAAATGAGGTGGAACACAGTGAAATATTCCTAATGGATACAGTTGGACTGGAAGAAATCCAGTTAACCCAAAATAACCGAGATAATAGAGCCCCTACATGGTCACCGGATGGTACTCGGATAGTCTGAAGCAGCGATGTAAGGATTCAGGTGATGAACGCTGATGGCAGCAATCAGTACTCTATTGATTATGGAAATTATCCTTCACGGTCTCCTGCTGATGAAATTGTGTATAGCAATGTTAATGCTGATTACACAAAAGAAATACTTTATATTATAAACCCCGATGGAAAAAATAAACGACAGATTACCTTTTAATCTTCAACCATAAATCTCACAAAATCATGAAAAAATTAATACTCCCGTTTTTAGGCGTAGTCCTGCTGACTGTCCTTCCTTCCTTTTTAACATACAGGGATATTATGAAGGTTTACACTAAGGAAAGTAGAATACTGGCGATGCTTTCTCCAGGAATACTTTCCGAGGAAACATATGATCATCGACGAAAGGAAATTGATGATAGAAATCTCATAAAAATCCTGAAAAAATTCAATATAACCGACATACGGTCTGTTTCAAAAACAGATACGATGAGAATGGTTCTTTAAAAGAACATGTGGCTTCATCAGGTAAGGATCTTTTGAAGGGTTGGTTTGAATAAGACCTGGATGAAAAATTTGATGCAGAAGAATTTGTTGCTTTGCTTAAACAACAAGATGATGTCATCTCTGCTTTTATTGAAGCACCTATATTTCTGGAACCGTGCGTTGCACCTAATGATACGGATTACGGAAGTCAGTGGCATTTAAACAATCCGGCTAATCCGAATTGGGATATCGATGCCGAAGCGGCATGGGATATTAACAGGGGAAGGAACGATGTGACCATAGCCATTCTTGACGGAGGAGTCGATTATACCCACCCCGACCTGGATCCGGGAAACAGAACAAGGGTCATCGGCGGAATCGATACGGGAGACAATGATAATGACCCGATGGATGATCTGCCTGATAATACACAGGGAAGTTTTGCAGGACATGGCACGAAAGTAGCCGGTGTAGTCGGAGCAATAACTGATAACGGCAGTAAAATGGCGGGTGTAATGTGGAATTGCAGGATCATGCCGGTAAAAATGGTAAGAAGTGGAGGTATTCGACTTTACTTTGCTGATGCTACCCTATTTAATTGGGACTGGTCAACTACTGCTTTCCCTTCTGATGTAGCCGACGCTATAGATTATGCTGTCAACAACAACGCTAACGTAATTAATCTCAGTTATGGATTTCCGGATCTGGGTTTTCTTATTAATGAAATAGCCTTGAGAGTACCGTTACTTTTTGAGGCTATTGATAATGCATACAGAAACAACGTGGTGATTGTCGCAGCCATGGGCAATGATTATCAGAATGGTAACCCGACAATCTATCCCGCCGGATTCAGTGAACAGGTTATTGCGGTAGGCGCAACGAATCCAAATGGAACCCGGAGATCTTCTTCCAGTACCGGGCCTCATATCAACGTTAGTGCACCCGGTACAGATATTTTAACTACTACGCGGGGCGGGGGAGATGGTACAGCAAGTGGCACCTCATTGGCTGCCCCGATCGTTTCCGGAGTTGCTGGGCTTGTCATCTCACAAGGTAAAGATCGAAATTTCAACCTGACCAATGACGATGTCAGGCATATTATGGAATTAACAGCAACAGATGCACCACCAAGTACGGGCTTTGACAATGAAACCGGTTATGGCATAGTCAATGCTCATCATGCCCTGCAGTTGATTGATGCACCGAATGCATTGTATCATTATACTTCTACTGGTGGAACAGCTACCAAAATTCAAACACTGTCACAATGGATACTAAGTAGTGGCCGGTGGGGACTTGCTTCGGGTAGTTATTTTCAGGTGGATTAATATAAAATTACGAAATACGTCACTTTTGGTACGTCTTTCTGTGGATTGCCGCAGGTTTGGATGAGGAACGGCAAAGTAAGAGTATGAGTTTTGCTAACCCAAATAACGGATATCCATACGCCAAAATCACAAATATTACAGGCACAGGGTTCGATCTTGAATACGTAGCTTATTATGTGCGATACAATGCATTAGCCCAGACCATTAACCAATGGGTTCCGGCCGCCCCGGCTTCTACCTATGTTGCCTATACTGCTGTTGGAGTTCCCGGAACCCCTCTGCCCACCGCAATCAATGGCGACAATACACTTTGCACATCAAACAAAACCTATACATTGAATACGAATTGGCCTGCCACTTGGACAAACAGTAGCAATATCATTTTACAGTCCGGGCAGGGTACCAATAGTTCGGTTTTCAAGGCAACAAGTTCGGCCTCCGGTTCGGCCTGGATTGAAGCAACAATTCCAAACAATTGTGGTGGGGGACCCGTGATAGTTCATAAGGATATTCAGGCCGGTCCGTACAATACGAGCCAAATTAATGTGACCGGTCAGTCTGGTGTTTGCCCTGGAAATGCATATAATTATTATGCCAACGTATCCGGATTTGGAGGGCCGTCTACTTATACCTGGACGTACCCAAGTAACTGGTCTGTTTTTAGCCAAAGCGGCAATTATATCAGGTTGTATGTTCCACAATATAATCCGGATTACGGTACAGTCATGGTATCGGTTAATGACGGATGTGGACCAAGTGGGTACACCGGTCTTACGGTATATCCATATTATAACTGCGGTGGATATAATATTGTGTACTACCCCAATCCTGCAGAAGGCCAACTCACAGTAGAGGCAGTGGATCAATCCGATGGAAAATTATTGGATAATGGCACAACCGTAGATTTTGAGACATTTATTTTCGACGGTAAAAATAAAATTGTAAAGTACGGCACCAGCAAAAACAACAGGATGGTATTGGACATTAGTGATCTTAAGCCGGGATCTTACATTTTGAATATCATTAATGATCAAAATGCCATTCAGGACCATCTGGTGATTAAATAGTTTTGCAGGCAAGAACCAGCTACCTTTCACCAACAAAATCCAGGAATCTTTCCGTTATTTGCAACAACTTGGCTTAGGGAGTTGGGCAAAGCTTCTTGAAGCTTGGAGATTCCTGATATTTGTGTCGATATCGGGTCTAACTTGATTTTTATCAACACATTGGTAAGTTTAAGTGTGTAAGCCTTTATATCCCCGGAGGATGATCCACGATCTCTTTGTTGTGGCGGTCCCAGTACATTTTTTTACCTTCCCGGTAGCTGCGATTAGCCATGATCACTGCTACGGAATGGGCAAACCCGGTCTCAATGCTGCCGTTGGGCGTTTTCCGGTTGCGCATACAATCGATCCAGTTGTCCATATGTTCCTTACTGTCATCACTCAAACCGGTAGGAGGAAGTTCTGTTTCACCAGGAAGCAATACCGGCTTGGCTTCCGGATCTATACCTTTTTTATCAAAAACCTTATTTGAACGCCAAGAACTGTTTAGTTCAGGCTTGAACCACCACTGCGGACTGCCTTCTCCTCCCACTGCATAAAGTGTTCCTTCCGTGCCGCGAATAATGGAATGATCCCCATACGAATTCCCAAAGGACGAACTGAAGGAATACAAGACTTCTTTTTCCTGGAATGTTGATAGCATGGTCATGGTATCCGGATTTTCACGGGCATCATGCCAGGCAAATATTCCGCCGTTTGCCATCGTATCATCGGGGATGAAAGTGTCCAGATAGAAGTGCGCCAATCCTGAGCCGTGGCTATACCACTGGTCCGTGATCCCTCCGGAAAACTCTTTGAATATCCTGAAATAAAAGTATTTCTCCGGGTCGAAAGGCACCCATTTCCTGCCGGCAAGCCATCGTTTCCAATCGGCATCTTCTTCCTTGAGAAGTTTTAAATCGGGGTCATTTGGATCGTACCAGCGCGGTCCGTTGTAATTCCAGCTTTGTTCGATCCTTGTAATCTTGCCCAACTTTCCGCTGCGCACAATTTCCCGTACTTCGATCTGATGTGGTTCGCTCACCCATTGGGAACCCATCTGTACCACACGGTCACTATTCACAACAGCATCCCGCGCCAATTTGGCATCTTCCAGCCTATTGGCCAATGGTTTTTCTACATAGCAATCCATGCCCGCCTTTATGGCCTTCAGCATAGGCATCACATGCTGGTGGTCGCCAGTGGCAATCATTACCGCATCGATATCAGGATCAGCCAGCAATTCCTCCGAATATTGATAGGTTCTGGGACGTTGTCCAAAAAGCTGACGAGCATCGTCGGCGGAATTTTCACGATTCACTGACCAAAGATCACAGATACTCCGCAATTCAATATTTTTACCGCCATCTTTCGAAAGCTTGATCATTTGCCTGTGACCTCCGGCCCGATGACCGGTGCCAATCTGTCCGATCTGTATACGATCGTTGGCGCCAATGACGCGGGAGTAGCTTTTGGCAGAAAGACCAATAGTGATTCCTGCCGTTCCCAGAGCGGCCCTTTTCAGGAATTCGGAACGTGTAATTTTTGGTTTTTCCATATTGAGGTGTTTAACATTCGAGATTGAAGTACTTCCAAAAGTTAATAAACCTATGTCTGATTTCTCATCTAAATTACTGTTCTTATCAAGATTCCGGCTACTGACATGCAAACAGAATGAGACATTTATTGATAGAACCTTAACACAGATCGTTTAGCAAATTCCTTTGAGTCCATTTCCAAATCCTGCTGACAAATATTTCAGAATTGCCCCTATTTTGTTGTAACATTGTGGTCTGTTGGTCATGGACCATTTCTTTGTACAAGCAAAAAAACGATATCCCCGTGGAGGATTTACATATTGAAGAAGCATATCAACAGTTAAAGCCGATTGTAAAGCACACTCCGCTCACTTTTAACCGCAACTTATCACGAAGGTATCACTGTCATGTGTCGCTCAAAAGAGAAGACCTTCAGATCGTGCGTTCGTATAAGTTACGCGGCGCTTACAACATGATGAGCCACCTGACTCCGGAGCAATTACGACAAGGTGTGACCTGCGCCAGTGCCGGCAATCACGCCCAGGGTTTTGCTTACTCCTGCGCCAAACTGAAGGTCAGGGGCGTTGTCTTTATGCCCACGCCCACACCCCGTCAAAAGATCAACCAGGTGCGGATGTTCGGCGAGCAATTTGTAGAGATCATACTCATTGGTGACACGTATGACGATTGCCAGGTTGAAGCCCTGGAATACACCAAAGCCCACCAAATGACCTTTATCCCTCCTTTTGAACATCCACGGATCATCGAAGGACAAGGTACTCAGGCGGTGGAGATCCTGGAAGATCAACCGAAAGTGGACTATTTATTCATACCGATTGGAGGCGGTGGTCTGGCCGCAGGGGTAGGCACTTACTTCAAAAAATATAGTCCTGATACCAGAATAATTGGCATAGAACCTGAAGGCGCTCCATCCATGTTAAAGGCTTTTGAAGAGGGTCATCCAGTGACCTTACCGGAAATTGACAAATTTATTGATGGGGCTGCGGTGAAACGTGTTGGCGATCTCACCTATTCCATCTGTAAACAAGTGATCGATAAAATCAGCCTGGTTCCCGAGGGACGGGTCTGTTCTGCCATCCTTCGATTATACAATGAGGATGCGATTGTCGTGGAACCTGCCGGCGCTTTGTCTATCGCGGCGCTGGATGATTACGCCGATGAAATAAAAGGGAAAAATGTGGTGTGTATTGTCAGTGGCAGCAATAATGATATTGACCGGATGCAGGAGATCAAAGAACGGTCCCTGCTTTATGAGGGGCTAAAACACTATTTCATTATCCGTTTTGCCCAGCGCCCGGGCGCCTTGCGCGAGTTTGTAAACGAAATACTGGGCCCGCTCGATGACATTACGCGTTTTGAATACATACAGAAACACAACAAGGAAGCCGGGCCTGCACTGGTTGGCATAGAGCTTTCAAGGCGCGAAGACTATGAAGTATTGATCGAAAACCTCCAAAAACGGAAGATCAACTATACGGAGATCAATAAAAACGATAACCTTTTCGGATACCTGGTATAAAGGGAATTATATTTTTGCTTCAACAACAAATCCCGTTTCCAGTTTTATTGAAGATGATTAAAACCTGAAATTTGAAATTTTATTTTATTTCGATCTCAACCTGACTGATTATGCGCACCATAAAAAAAATCCATGATTCTGAATATCGACCCATAGCAGATTTGATTACCTACTCTCCTTTGCCGTCAAGATCTCTGGATCAAATTGATCCTTTTCTCTTCCTTAATCACCATGGCCCACAACATTATGCCCCGAACAATTCCGGACTTCCATTCGGACCACATCCACACCGTGGTATGGAAACGGTCACTTTTATTATCGATGGTGATATCATGCACAAGGACTCGCAAGGTCATGAAAGTGTGATCACCGCCGGTGGGGTGCAATGGATGACTGCCGGCCGCGGATTGATCCATGCCGAAGTTTCGTCGGACCATTTTAAAAAGAATGGCGGCGACCTGGAAATATTGCAGCTTTGGCTCAATCTGCCTGCAAAGTTGAAAATGACCGATCCAAAATATATCGGGCTCCAAAAAGACAAAATTCCCTTCGTCAGCCTGGATGAAGGCAAGGTGATCATGAACTTGATCTCCGGAAACTGGGAGGGCAAGGAAGGTGCATTTCACGCTTCTACCGACATCCGGATCTGCACCATACATTTTGAGGCCGGCGGAAAACTTTCGCTTAAAATACCTGCTGAACACAACATATTTTTTTATGTGATCAGTGGAACATTTCAGGTCAATGGCCAGCAAGTGGCATTCCGACAACTGGCTGATTTTAATAATGATGATGATAAACTGGAAATAGAGGCCCTGGAAAATGGAATTTTATTGTTCGGGCATGCCAAACCTTTTGAAGAACCAGTGGTGGCCCAGGGGCCGTTTGTGATGAATAGCGAGGAAGAGATCTACGAGACCTACGATGATTATAGGAAAGGCAAATTCGGTCATTGGAATGAATAGCAATACTACGGTAACATTGCCAGTTGATTGACAGGTCTTGACAAATCCAATAGCTCAATAGTCAACATTTACCCGGCTACAATCTTCTTATGTGTTGAATAAGAGGACAATCTGTGTATTCCTGTGTACAAATCTATCCAAACAATATTGCCAAAATACATCTTTGGGCCAATATAAATCCCTGGTAAGGTTTTGGAAAGTAAGCATAGTGAACCAACGAAAATAGTTATGAAAAGAATTTTTGTAATAGCAATAATCGGTATTCTATGCTTTTTAACAAGTAATAATCTAATGGCACAATATGATTTCGCCATTGGTGTTCGCGCCGGAGGTACTTCAGGTATCACTGCAAGAAAGATCATTCATCCAAATAGTGCTGTAGAAGGCATTTTGGGAATTTGGAATGATGGACTCAGCATTACCGGACTTTATGAAAAACATCCCAATGCCTTTAATGTCAATGGCCTTCATTGGCTATATGGGGCCGGTGCGCACGTGGCATTTTACAATGCCAATTACAGAGGCTACCGTGGCCCGGCCTGGTTCACGGAGAACCGTGAGATCGAAGATGGAGCGGTTGGTGTCGGTATCGACGGAATGGCCGGTATTGAGTATAAAGTCCCTGAAATACCTTTAGCTTTTAGTTTTGATCTCAAACCTTTCATAGAATTTGCTTCAGGCAGCGTCACCTGGTTTTCCCTGGACCCGGGTGTAGGAATTAAGCTAGCATTTTAAATAACCCGCTTTCATAACGCCGAAAGCCATCCTGTGAATCATGGATGGCTTTTTTTATGAAAAAAGGGGTCCGCTCCAAAGCGGTCACATATCACTCAGACATTCCATACTTTTTCATATATTTTTCATACAACCGCTGTTGCATGGCGTTAAGGTGAACTGTTGCACCATATATAAAGGCTTGCTCCACGATATTTCCTGCCATATCCAAAGCATCACCATCTGAAATAAAAAATGTTGCAAATTTTCCTTTCTCTAAAGTGCCCAGCTTATTATCCACACCTAATATTTTGGCGGCATTTTGTGTAATGCTCTGCAAAGCCAACTCCTTGTCCAAACCGTAAGATACCGCATTGCCAGCGGCAAAACCAAGATTACGGCCACTGGAGACAAACTCCTGATTGTGCGCAATCGCGAAAGGTATGTGATGTTCATTCAACAGCGCCGGTAATTTATAAGGCATGTCGCACGCCTCGTCATCACTTTCCGGAAGTCGCTGTGTCGTAGAAACGATGACCGGGATTTGATCTTTTTCCAGATCATCTAAAATCCTATAGGATTCCGCGCCTCCGACAATGACGATTTGAGTACCGGGAGTATGGTATTTTTCCAATGTGCGAATGGCCATCATGATCTGTTCGGCCTTGTCGGCGTGGATATAAACTTTTCGTTTTCCTTCAAATACCTCCCGCAGCGCTTCAAGCTTCACATTGACTGGTTTGTCCACCATTTTCACATAGGATTCTCCATCCTGAAATAATTGGCCAATCTGCTCTACCAGATGTTCATATTGATTATTGATCACCGTAGTGTATTTATAGGTCGCAGAATCCATGGTCATTTTGAACCTCGACGGCCAGTTGATGTGCAATCCTTCGTCAGTCCTGATCACCGCATCTTCCCAGTTCCAGCCGTCCATGGCCATCACCGAAGATAATCCCGATACCAGTCCGCCATCCGGAACTACCTGGGCGGTAAGTACACCGTTGAACCGGAACGTGGGAATAACCTCACTATCGGTATTATAAGCGATCAACGACCTGACGCTGGGATTGAGCTGACCGGTTTCCACATTGTCCAGTGTGGCCCGGACCGCTTCAATCTCATCAAGTCCAACCTGGGAATCTAATAAAATAAAGCCCGGATAGATCTGTTTGCCACTGGCATCGATCACCTGGTAGTCCTTATCGGGGGTAAAACCTTCAGTTTTGGTGACTGCGGTAATTATGCCATTTTCGAAGCATATCACACCATTTTCTATCACTTCACCGTTACCTACATGGATGGTGGCGCCCTTGATCATAATGGGTTTGGATTGCGGCGCTCCGGGAGCGGGAACCTGCGCATGAAGATAGCCACCGCAAAAGATCAGGATGAATAATACGCTAATTAGTTGATTGGACTTTTTCATGATCGGTTAATTTATATTGCCTATTAAATCACAATTAACGGCGGGCTTCTTATTGGGGTACACTTCCTGCGTTTCTTCACCCTGTTCTTTGGCTTTTAACATTTCGGCCACGATCCGTTTTCGCTCCTGATCGGCCCACTGCTGCATTTCCGTATCTTTCTGCTGGTCAAAGTAGAGTTTGCCGTCCACCCAGGTTTTTTCTGCCCTGGCATATATGCTGAGTGGATCGTCAGTCCACAATACCAGGTCAGCGTCCTTACCCGTTTTGATACTACCCATTCGGTCATCGAGGTGCAGGAGCTTTGCAGGATTAATGGTAACCATGTCCCAGGCTTGCTGTTCTGACATCCCTCCATATTTCATTGTTTTTGCTGCTTCCTGGTTTAATCGCCTGCCCATTTCAGCATCATCGGAATTGATGGCTGTCACCACCCCTTCCCGGGTAAGGATGGCCGCATTGTAGGGAATGGCATATCGCACCTCAAATTTATAGGCCCACCAGTCGGAAAACGTCGAAGCTCCTGCACCGTGTGCCTTCATTTTGTCGGCCACTTTGTATCCCTCTAAAATATGGGTGAATGTATTTACCCGAAAACCAAAATCTTCCGCCACCTTCATCAGCATATTGATCTCGGATTGCACATAGGAATGACAGGTGATAAAGCGCTTGCTATCCAGTACCTCGCTGATGGCTTCCAGTTGCAGATTTCTCCGCGGTGGAATGGTCCCGGCCTTTTCTTTGGAAGTAAGTGACTGGTATTTGTCCATCTTTTGTTGATACTCCCTGGCACGGGAAAAAATATCCCGGTAAACCTGTTCAACACCCATGCGGGTTTGCGGATAGCGGATGGAATTGTGGTTGAAAGATTTTTTTACGTTCTCTCCCAATGCAAATTTAATAAAGGGAGCAGCTCCTTTCACCAGCATTTCCTCCGGCGCCACCCCCCAGCGATGTTTGACCATGGCCGATTGTCCTCCTACGGGATTGGCAGAGCCGTGCAGGAGTTGCGAAGCGGTGACCCCGCCAGCCAATTGCCGGTAAATATCCATATCTTCCGGGTTAATGACGTCCTTCATCCGCACCATGGAGCTTACCTTGTCCACGTCATTGATGCTGAACAAAGCAATGTGACTGTGTTCATCGATAATGCCAGCGGTGAGATATTTTCCTGTACCGTCTATTACCCCGGCATTTTCATCCTCCAGCCCCTTGCCAACTTTGACTATTTTGCCGTTTTCTACCAGCACATCGGTATTATTCAATACTCCCTCCGCTTCACTTGTCCAAACCGTGGCATTTTTGATCAGGATCGTCTTGGATTCCGGTGGCGTCAGATATCCATAGGCATTGAAAGGTCGCGGCAACTTAGACAAATCAGGTTTGAATAAAACGGGAGACTTTTCTTTCGGCTTTCCTGTGCCGCCATTTGTTCTGGAGCTTTCCCACATCACCCAATCTCCTGTGGCATTTCGCGCTCTTCCTTCCCAGCGATTGTTCCGGAACCAGCCAACTATATTGTAGTAGTTGCTGCCGGTGCTGTCTAACTGGAGAATGCTTTGAATCTGTTCCTGGATAAATTCCGGTTTACTGGTAATTTTAGTGGAATCTGATTTGGTAAAGCTGATATCCAATCCGTTTTTATCTCCAGCTTTTAGCTTAATGTGCATCAGGATGTTGAGCGAATCGAGCTTAAACTGAAAATCTCCCAGCATATCTGCAAGCTCGGGATTGTGTATACGGTATTCTTTTCCTTTAACCCAGGTCGATAAGATGATCGACTCATCATCAAAGAAATCTCCGCTGCAAACCAGAAAGTTAGCCAGTTTGTTTTTGGTTAATGTTCCTACTTGATCCTCTGCTTTTATGAACTGCGCAGGATTGTAAGTCAACGCTTTCAACAACGTTTCTTTGGAAACACCATACCGGTGCGCTTTCACCAGGTTGGTGTGGAAACTTTCAAAATCATTTAATCCATTCGCCGTAATGGCAAATGCCACACCGGCTTTTTCAAGCAGATATGGGTTGGAAGGCGCCCATTCCCAGTGCATTAATTTTTTCAACGATATCGATTCTATGTCGAAAGGATCTGAAAAATTGTATGCTTTTGGAAAAGAAATCGGGACCACCAACGGGGCATTAATCGATTTGATTTCATCCAATAACTGGTATTCATCACCACCGCCGACCATAATGAAATTTTTAGAAAACTCTTTGCCCAGAGTATTGGCCCTTAAAATGCCATATTTATTATCAGCCACAAAGATCTGCGGCAACGACATCAATTGATTCCAGGATTCCAGGGTATTGTCGAAGAATGACTGGTTACCCCCTTTGGCATACCAATCGGCATCATAAAATGTCTGTCGCAACACCGCCATGTATCCCATGATGGAAACAGGATAATATTGTTTTGATGTTCCTTTTTCCCAGGAATATTCCGCAGCGCTCTTCGGGACGATCATGTTGTAATTTTCTTCTCCATCGCCAACTACAACCAAAGCCGCTGACCCTCTGGCCAGCCCGTCCCGCCGGGCAGTCAAGACGGTTGCAAAACCCATATCGCGGTACTTTTCAGCGGACTTTTTATCGTATTTAAATTCCCCGGAAGCATTATAAGCTGCCTTTATTGCATCATTGGCATTGTAAGCTCCTTCGGTTTGTTTTTCAATTTTTTCTCGCTCTCCCCAGGGGTTTCCTGACTTTGAAACGATTTTGGGCAATCCGTAATCAGAATATAGATCTATAAAAGCCGGATAGATCGTCTCCCCGGTCAGATCGATCACTGTGGCACCGGTTGGCTTTTGAAGTTTTGTCCCAATAGCTTCAATTTTTCCGTCTCTAATGATCAGGTCGCAATGTGGGATGACCGTTTGATAATCCTGATAAATGTCTGCCCCCGTTAGCATAAAATATCCCGGTCGGCGATCGAGTATATCATTGACCGGAAGAATATCCTTTTGGCCGTAGGCGACAACCCAGGTACCTAAGAACAGCATCAAGGCAAAAAGCTGCTTTCTAATCATGATTCAAAGATTTATTGAAAAAGGAAATTAAAGTATATATCTAAAAAATAAGTGATCAATTTGAAAATTCACCAGATGCAATGCAATAAAAAAACTCAAAAAATCTCCCGGTATAAAAATATGAAATGATTGCAAGAACTCCCTACTTACCACGCATCACCTGGAAAAATTCCTCTTTTTTCTTTTGGGCGATGTTTACGAGGCTGTTATCATTCATCACAATGTATCCACCTTCAGACCGTACGTATTTCTTCACCTCTCCCAGGTTGATCAAACTGGATTGGTGAACGCGAAAAAAATTGTATTCCGAAAGCAGGTTCTCATATTCCTTCAAATGCCGGCTCACCATCAATTCCCGCTGATCTTTAAGGAAAAACCGGGTATATGAGCCGTCGGCTTCACACCGGATGATTTCAGATACTTTGATAAACTCCAGTCCTTCTGAAGTAGCCAGGGTGATGATATCCTGATCAGTTTGTTTGTTTTTAAAATTTTGTAACAAATGAAATAGTTTCAGGTTTTGGATAGACGCTTCTTTACGTCGAGCCACTTTGTCTACAGCCTCTTGCAACTCCTCAAAATCAATGGGTTTCAGCAGGTAATCAATGGCGCTAAACTTAATGGCTTTCAAAGCATAATGTTCATACGCTGTGGTGAAAATCACTTCAAAATCCAGGAATTGCATTTTTTTTAACAGGTCAAAGCCCAATTCCTCCTGGAGTACAATATCCAAAAAAACCAGATCCGGGTGATATTTCTTTATCGTCTTTATCCCTTCACCAACCGTCCCGGCTGTTCCTGCAATCTCAACATCAGGACAGAATTCTGTCAGCAGGTTTCTTAGTGTCTCACGGCTGTGTGGTTCGTCTTCAACAATTACTACTTGTAACATTTCATTTCTTTATTTAATTTATTTTCACCAATAAGATGGAACACCTTTCTGCCACAGGCAGGTTTGACGACTAAAATAATTATAGCTTTGTTTCTAATGATTATTTTGATCGTGTTAGTCTCAGGTGAGTTCATGTTGTATTTCAATTTCTACTTTAGTTCCCAAAGCCCCTTCATTGTTATCGTACAGGTCTTCGATGTGTACCTTGGTTTTATATTTTTGCTGCTGATCCAGCAACTGAATGCGTCTTTTGGTCAATGTCATTCCAACAGACCGGTGATGACTATCCCTGGATTTTTTTATCTCCAGCGCCTTTTTTCTGCCGATACCATCATCTTCTATTTCAAAGAGCATGTGATCTCCATTCTTAGTTAATTTAATGATAAGATGTCCAGGTCCTTCTTTATTTTTCAGTCCATGTACTATAGCATTTTCAACATATGGCTGAATGAGCAGGAATGGGATTTCGTGATTATAAATGTCAATGTCAGGTTCTATTTGAATTTCATATTCAAATTTATTTCCCAATCTGAAGGGCCTCGAGATCCAGGTAATTTCTCAAGAGGTTAATTTCCTGGGCAATCGGTACTTTATCATTGATGGAGTTTTCCAATGTCTGGCGAATCAGTTTGGAAAATCTTGAAAGATATTTTAAGGCAGACGATTTTTCGTTGGTGGTGATAAAATGTTGTATCGAATTCAGCGCGTTGAAAATAAAATGGGGGTCCATTTGGGCACGCAATGCTTTTTGTTCCAGCTCCTTGTTCATCGATTCGATCTGCTGGTTTTTTGTGGCAATCTCCAGGTTTTTGGCCTGGAGCTGTTGTTCAGAGCGCTTTTTTAATTGATATCTGTTAAAAATGAATGCTGAAAGGATAAAAAACATGACCACACCAAGGATCAAAGCAATGCGCAATCGTTTTTGGGTTTGTCGCTTTTGTTCCAGCAGATTGATCTGTTGCTGCTGACTGCTGATCTGTTGTTCTTTCATATCCAGATCAAACTTGGCTTGCATCTCAGTAATCTGGCGGGTTTTGCTTTCATTGAGAAGGTTATCCTTAATGGAGTCGTAACGATGGTAGTACGCCAGGGACTTTTGATAATCACCAGCCTGATCATAAAGTTGGGAAAGATCTTTATAGCTGGTTTTAATGATATCCATGGCTTGAATTTCTTCGGCTAGTTTCAAACCATCATTTAAATATTTGAACGCTTGCTTATGGTTACTCTGTAACAAATGCATTTCTCCAATTGCTTGAATGAGATACGCTTCTCCCCGTTTATCACCAAGCTCTTGGTAGTATTTCAGGCTCGTACTCGCATATTTGATTGCCTGATCATACTTTTCCTGATTTTTATAGACGGCAGCAATATCTTCATTGGCTTGAGCCAGTCCATAGATGTTTTTTAAATCCTCATAAATATCCAGGCTGACAAAAGTCATCTGCAAAGCTTTTTCATAATGCTCTTGTTTGCGATAAATTTCCCCCATATTATCGTAGGCCCTTGCCACATCTACTTTGCTTCCGGATTCTTTATATAAAGCCAATGCTTTTGAAAGATATTCCAATGCTTCATCAAAATTTCCCTGTTCTTCATGTACAATTCCGATATTGTTATAGGATCCGCCAATATCATATTTGTTTCCTAGTTTTTCTCTGATTGTCAGGCTTTTCAGATAAAATTCCATGGCTTTTACATAATTCCCCAGTTCATCGTGAACAATGCCAATATTGTTGTAGCCACTGGCTATCCCTTTTTGGTCATTCAATGTTTTTTTAATTTCCAGGCATTGAGTATATGCATTCAGCGCCGGAATATAATTTCCCTGCAGATCTAATATCACTCCGATATGATTTATGACATCAGCAATTCCTGATTGATCGTTCACTTTTTTGAATATCTCCAGCGCTGTACTATCTTCCGCAAATGCCCTTTCATATTTTCCTTTCATTTCAAATGCTTTGCCCAAATTTTGATGTGCCTTCCCCAAACCGATATCATATTTTAATGCCCCACTGAGCTTTATGGCCTGTTGTGCCATTTCTTCTGATTTTGCTGGTGAATTATTAAGATAGGCATCGGCAAGTAGGTTCAGAATATCCACTTTCCGGGTCCCATTCGTCTTGTCCAAAACATTTTCCAGACTGTCAATTTTGTGATCAGATTGGGCAAAACTGTAAAATGTCAAACAGATCAGGAAAATGAATAATATGAATTTTAAGGCTTTCATGACTCATGGCAGATCAGATATTTCTCAAAACTTCATTGTTGTAATGCTCAGTCTGAAAATCAGTCATGCTTTGATTGAATGACTAAATGACACGCAATAGCATAATTTACATATCAATATTTGAAACTAGTTATAATGAACTGGCATTTTTATGGTAATCCTCGTTCCGGAAGACCGGCCTTCTCCATTTTGCAAATCAATGATCTTTATTTCATTTCGAAATTGACTGTGTTCATTAAGCAATTCGATTCGCTTTACGGCATGTGATAAACTTAAAGCCTGGTATTTAAGTCTTCTCGAACTTTCATGTTCTTCAACCACATTTCTGGCAATACCATCGTCTTCGATTGAACATAGCAGATGATCCTGTACCTGTTCAAAATCTATTTTGAGCAAACCCGTTTCCTTTTTGCGCATCAGGCGAGTGGAAACTGCATTCTCGACATAAGGCAGGATGACCAGAAACGGTATCCTGACTTCATTGATTCGCACATTCGGATTTACATCGATCCTGTAGGTGAATTTTTTATCCGAACGCAATTCCTCCAGTTCCAGATAATAATTTAACATGGAAATTTCGTCTTTGAGTGGTATGGTTTGGTCACTGGAATATTCGAGGACCATCCTGATCCATTTACCAAATTTTGATAAATACCTCAGCGTTGAGTCCTTATCATCGATGGTAATAAAATGCTGGATCGCATTTAACGCGTTGAATATAAAATGCGGATTCATCTGCGCTTTCAAAGATTTCAACTGGTATTCCACCATTTTGTGTTTTGCCTCCAGCAATTCCAATTCTTGTTTGCGTATTTGCTCTTCCGCCAAGGTTTTGGCAATTTTATTGGCGCAAAGGGACGCTATCGCAATGAGGATCTGCAGGTGTTCTGTGGTGAAAAATCCCTTTTCAGGATGTTCGGAATCGATGATGCCAATCAATTTTCCCTTATCAACAATGGGTACAGTGATCTCAGAAAAGCGCTCCTGATCATCCAGAATATACCGTGGATCCAGGGATGTATCATCAACAATTTCCGCTATTCCGGATTCAGCAACACTTCCAACAATTCCTTCACCCAATCGTATCTGAATTGGTTTTAATAATTCGAATTCATTGGGATTTTTGGGGCCAAAGGCTGCCTTTTGGGTCAATTTTTCATTTTGTTCATCAAACAGATAGATCACACAATCCACAAAACCAAGCTGAGATATACAATTTCTGGCCAGGTCCCATAATATATCATCTACTGTATTTTGCCTGAATATTGACGATGAAAAATAGAACAATATATCTTCAACATCTTTTGACGTGAGGACTTTTCGGTTTTCAGTTTCTTCAACCTTGGTTTTTTTTTGGGTCTCCATTCCTTTTAATGATCAAACATTTAATTGTTCCCATGATTTTTTGTATGTGAATGTGAGCACATCATCGATTTTAAGAGATAATAGAAAATAATCCAAATTGCCAGGATTTAAACTATATTTTGATGGCTCTGGGAATAATCCTATAAATTACAATTTTCCTCCAAATATTAATAGTGCTAGGGATAAGAAATTTTACCTTTTCCCCCAGACATTTTTCTTATATCGTAAAATTTCTCCAATTTTTGACCAAACAAAAGCCACGTACGTATTGAATTCTTTTATTCAGGGACCAGTGAATTGATAATCGACGTTCAGGATATCATCCGAATTGTTCGGTAACGAATGTTTAATGGTAATAATCTGACTGGTCATAAATCCGTCGGCATCATATTCTCGGGATGACATCAGGTAGTTATCATGATACGTAGTTTTCCCATCGGTATAATTATACCGTTGAATGGATTCAGTGTTAAATTCCTGAACCAGTTTGAGGGCGGTGAAATA
Organism: uncultured Cytophagales bacterium; assembly: GCA_963711495.1. Lineage (GTDB taxonomy): Bacteria > Bacteroidota > Bacteroidia > Cytophagales > Cyclobacteriaceae > CAVQEK01. The sequence goes on along the minus strand of CAVQEK010000004.1, from coordinate 797,546 downwards.
TATGTGGAAGTCCCCATTGAATTGTAATCCGTATAAAGATGACAGCCCTTTGGGTGCTGGTATATCATTTGGTCCGAAAACCCTTAATCCGGTTAATTCATCGTCGGCATTCCACCATCCCCATCCTTTAATAAAACCGTTGGGGTGATAACTAATGGTGTAATATTCGGTGAGTTTATTTTGGTCATCCCGATCCTCAATTTTTATTAACCCTCCAAATCCATTATATGCGTAATAGCTTGTAGTCGTTGGTGATGATGGATTTGGTAAATTCAACCAATATGTTTTCTGATTCACTAACTGGCCAGTGAGATTGTAATCATAGGTATATTTGCGCTTGGGCACATCCCCCGGCATATCATAGACCGTAATCTGTTTTAAAACATGATCACCTCCGTAAACTAATAGTTCATAGAATGCCATATCATCGTTTGTGCTATAGATGTTATAGTAATTTATCCTGACCACATTGCTGTCAGCATCATACTCAAACTCAAGATATTTTTTTCCGTTTTCCTTTACGGCACTCAACAATTTTGCCTTGGGTTGATCGGATTCGGGCGTTATTTCATCATTTTGACTGCACGCGAAGGTGAAAACGAGCAGGCTTAACAAGGCTATATTTTTAATACTTTTCATCGGGTTGGAATTTTTATTGGATAACATATTCATACCGCATTTCGTGGACCTCACGGACTTTCTTCGGCAATATCTGCTCTTTGGTAATGGTCTGGGCAACGAGCAAACTGGCTTCATTGTATTGCCTGTCGCTCATTGTTTCCAAAATCTCTGTGGTGACCTCATCGTTGCTGTAACCAAAAGTGTGCACCACTTTGCTTACGAAATAGGGATTGCGAAAATTCGGCCCTTCTATTTCCAGTTTCACCAGGGGCTTGGGTAGTTTTTCTTCTGCTCCGGTATATTCAATAGTTGAAACCAGGGTTTTTACCTTGTCGAGATAGAAGTAATCCGAAACGCTGCTTAAATTATCATATTGATCATATTGGTATTCTCTCGCGGCATAAGTTTTTTGGTCTCTTACCCATACCTGTTTTGCCAAAAGATCATCGGCATCATAGCTGTACTGTATAGTCAGGGAAAGTTTGGCAGAATCTGCGCCGGTGTACGGATAATATTCCTCTGATGTGATCCGCCCCATACTGTCGTGGCCGTACTCTGTGACGCTAAGGATCTTCCCATTGGCGTTGTAATAAATACTGGAATCACCAACAGCTTTAGGCCATGCATTTTCAAATTTGTAACTGTAAATTGTGGTATTTTTCGATTCATTCGTTTCGATCAGATAGTTATCTGATGAATACCGGTATTCCAACTGTAGTGTACCATCTTCATACACTTTGCTGAGCAAGTATTCCCCCACCGGGACGGGCTGGTCATTTTCCCGGCAGGAGATCACTACAATAATTGAGCTTAAAACCAGTGCTGCAATTATGCCTTTTACCATAGTCTTTGGATCATTTAATTAATAAAGTCTGTTGCCGGTTGATCTTTATAAATCACTGGTCATTTATCAGTTGGACTTGGCAAACACATTGAGATCATCGAGATAATAAGTCGCCGATGTGTTACCGCTGCAATGAATAGCCCTGAGATGGCTAAAATTGGGATCTCTAAGTTTTAAATGGTTATGAGCAATTGGTTCATCACCCGCTTCCTGGTAAGTTACATCCACACTACCTACGCCTCCCATATTAATTTCAACCGTTATATTATGCTGCGATGTTGTGCTAGATTGGAATGGTGGTGGTTCCAGATCATCGCCCGTCAATTGCCGAACCGTCTGCCCATTAAAGCGAAGCACCAGTGCTTCATGGCCATTGTTGTCCAAGAAAGATATATCTGAATTCCCGGTATCAAATTGTTCCCGGCTACCGGTCCAACTGATTTGATACAGATCGGGCGTATTATGGTCCGCTGTGATAAAATCCAGTTGCCCTTCTATCCTTAAATCCTTTCCGGGAAGTGGCCCGTTTACCACAAACACTGAGGGTTGAACATTATCTATCCGATCACCATCGGGAATGCCCGGAATACTAGTTTCGAGGAGTTCATTTGCCGGTGCATTCGGATATTGATCGAAGTCAGCAAGCAATACGCGGCTGAGACCACAGCCATATAACACGGTGGCCACAATACACGATGCGGTCAGTGTTCGAAGTTTTGAATTGATTGTTATCATGATTAATAGTTATTTGGTTGATGTTAAAAGTGATAATGTCATTCTATGGATACCCAGGCGTTGTCAAATGCGTCCCTCATTTTTGAAGGGGCGGCAACAAGATCTTCACCGTGAATCTTGGAATTGGTGCAAATGGCCACCTCTATTGGTTTGCCACTGGTGACGGGTGGAAAAAGCATGATTAGCGATTCATTTCCTTTCGAATCGGCTCCGTTTTTCCAGAAATAATAGCCATGGGTTTTTTCATTTGACCACCCGTCGAAACCCAGTTCGTTGTGTGGGTTGTCTGTGTTTTCTATAGCATCACGCATGGCAGGGCTCACCAATTTGCCTTCATCAAATGCTGCTAAAATTTGAGCGAATTCATAGGCACTGAGAATGAGGTTCCCCGACCCGGCATTCAAATAGGTCCCTGTATGAGTTTTGCCTGGAGTACTCGGATCATCATCGAAATAATAGTAAAGGGTGTGATCGTCAATGGTGAAGTTGGAAAGATGTGACCAATCCTGGAAATCGACCAAATTATAGTATTGCAATCCTGCAGGTTCAAAAACATTTATTCTTAAATAGGTCCGGAATACCTGTGCAGTAGCATCTTCATTTGCACCTGCATTTGTTTCAGTTTTCTTAAATTTATCCTTGTCTGCCCAAAGATAGGGCAGTACCACCCTGAAGAGGGCGTAATTCACATTATCATAATTATACGCGGTCTCCACTTGAGGGGTGTTCATGGTTTTCTTCAGGTCAAGGTAAAGTGAGTTCTCAGTTTTCCATTTGGTAAGCCCGCTTTTATGGGCCAGCACCTGCCTGAATGTGAGATCTTTTAATGAAGGATCGACAGTCCAGTTACTGGGTAAATAAGGATAAATAAGTTCATCGAGTGTTTTGCCCTGCACTTCCAATTCATGGCAAACAGCAACTGCGGTGACAAACTTGCTGCAACTGGCCCAATCCTGCCTGGTTTCTGGAGTATATTTTTTTTCTATATCAATGGGTCTCCTGGCTAAGCCGTTGGCGCCGGAGCGAACCACTTCCTGACCATTGCCAATAGCATAAGAAAAACCTACTGTTGAATCATTATACGTGATTTTAATGTTCTCTTCGAATTTATCCATGTCGAAATATTGCGTCACATTGGGCTTTATTCCATCTATGGTATTATCCTGGCATGACTGTAATATTGATAGTATGACCAGACCGGTGACTACAAAGAAATACCTGGTTATCCGGAGGCTCAGAGGCCTAAAGACAAAGAGGGGCAATTGTTTTTGACTTAAATGGTTCATCCTAAAAGATTTTGGTTGTTTGATCAATAGATTAAAATTAACGAATAGGTCATTGTGATGCCTTAGCCAATTGATAATGAAGGTGTTTGGATTGAGGATTATGCGTTGTCATTTGATAATGGACTAAAATGAGTGGGAATTTTACCAGTATCAACCCGATGAAAAGTAAGTACCGCGGCTATTAAAAGTGGCTCTAATGCAATCAGATAATAAGCACGCTACTGAATTCTCCGGTCAATTGATTAAGTGTTGTGGTATATGAAGAAAGGAGAAACGAAAATTCGCTTCCCTTTTCTTCAAAAATCATTACATAAAGGTAAGGATTCGATAGAGATGCTGATGTGATACCTGGCTATTCAGAGGATTCCCAGGCATTATTATAGGCGCCTACCAGCATAGTCACATAGTCAGTCCATCCATTGCCCAGGGAATTGACAAAAAGCACAAGTTCAACATCGCCGGGGAATATCATTATTTCTGCCTGAAGCCCTTTATCACCGTTGTTAAATTTCGGTGTTCCATTGGTATCGCTATATAAGGCGCCACCTTTTTCAAAGCTCCGCCCGTGATCCGTCATAGGATGCTGGTCAAAGCCCAACATGCTGTCTTCCATTTCAGTAACCTGGTTAAGGCTTAAAATATCGTCTGAATGAATCACGTGGGCCATCACACTTGCAATCTCAACCGGGGAAAGATAATAACCGCCACCTCCGCCAATCAGCGACCAGTCAACGCCGGGCAGGCTGCCGTTTTGGTTAGTGTTAAACCGGTAATACTCCATGGTGATATTGTCCGGATTATAATCTTTGGCGTGCATGACAGCTTCGCTCACTCCTGCAGGGGTAAAGACCTTTTTCTGCATCAAACTAAGATACCACAGTGCCAGGTATCCGTTAAAAGCCGCAGTATCATGCTTGATGGTTAATAGCGTATTCTCATTTTCGGAAGTTTGCTCACCAGCATAGATATAGGCAAACATAATTCTGAACAGGGCAAAATTTACATTGCTGTAATTGTAGGACTTGCTGCTATTCACTACGCCGGTGGCTATACAATTTTTCAGGGAATTATAATCTGTTGCATACCGGATATCTTTGGTTGTAAGCCCTGTTTTATGGGTGAGTAATTCCCGGAAAGTAATGGTATTCACCCCAGTTCCCTTGGTCCACGTTTTAGGCAACCAATGCCACATATAATCATCGAGCGAGATATCTTTTTCTTTTAATATTCTGATGGCGCCTACCGCTGTCAGCCATTTCGTTACGCTCGCAATATTCATCTCTTGTTTGATACCCCACTTCAAACTCCCATCCTGAGGCATCCGGGCGTAGCCAACCTGGGCGCTGTCCGCAAGTTTTCCAAGATGATTGATAACCAATGCATAACCGATATTATCCGCATTGTTTTGGTTCAGTTTTGCCTTAATATTCTCTTTAAATAATGCCGGATTAAAAACTTTGTCTTTCGAAGCAAAGGTGGGATCAATAGTCTGGTCCTCACATCCGCTGTTTACAAGTAAGGTAATCACAAGTATAAGCAGCATCAATGCACCAATGGTGTTTGTTGTTTGTTGAGGTTTCATTGTATTTTTATTTTGATTGGTTAAATGGTTAATTGATTGAAATTAATAACCATATCACTTCGATGTCTTAGGCAATTGATAATGAAAGGTTTTGGGTTGAGGACTACGCGATATGATTTGATATCAGACAGGAGCAAGGTGATCTTCGGATAATGCTTGAATAAATATGCATTTTGTCATTCACGACACAAAGCCTCTCGTCAAACTGCCGATAATCAAGTTGACCAAGGGAATTTGGCAATTCATGCAGGGCTTTTTGTTTAAAAGGAAATTTTAGATATTGCGCTGAACCTATTGCATTAACCATATGAGCGAGAACATTATTTATCAGGTTGAAGAACACCTGGACCCTGAAGAATTTGTGGATATATTGAAAAGAAGTACGCTGGCAGAACGACGGCCAGTCAACGAACCGGAAACTGTAAAAAAAATGTGCCAATACGGTAATATGAATGTCACGGCGCGCTTAAATGGGCGTCTGGTGGGGGTCGCAAGGTCGTTGACTGATTTTGCATTTTGCACTTATTTGTCCGACCTGGCAGTGGACATCGCGTATCAAAAACAGGGTATTGGTATTAAACTCATAGAACTCACCAAGAAGCAGACTTTAACAGCCAAACTAATTTTACTGGCCGCGCCGGCAGCCATTGAATATTACCCAAAGATTGGAATGATACGATATGATTATTGCTATATACTTGACAGAGCAGAAGATCTCAAATTGAAATAATGACCTTATGAAAATCAAATCATTGCTGATCTTGGTTCTCTTCACTACTCATTATTCACTGAAAGCCCAGCAATCTGTTCAATTCAAATTTGAAAATGGCGACTTCCTGTTTCAGGATCTGGATTGTGGCGCCTTGTGTGATGCAATAGAAAACGTTACCGAGGGAGTAAACGGGAAAGATTTCTCTCATATCGGGTTGGTGTATATTAGCAGTGATTCTACCTATGTCATTGAAGCATCGGGCAATGACGTACACCTCACCCCGCTCAAAGAATTTTTATATCGAAACATGGATAATCACGGAAATCCGAAAATTGTAGTCGCACGGCTGAGAAAATCTTGCCGCAAATTGAATAAAAGTGCCCTGGATTTTGCATTGAGACAAATCGGCACACCATATGACGACGAATATCTTTATAATAATGGCAGGTATTACTGCAGTGAACTTATTTATGACAGTTATAAATTCGCCAACCACAATAAACCACTTTTCAAACTTCAACCGATGACCTTTAAAGATCCGGTCACTGGGAAAACCATGAAAGCCTGGAAAGATTACTATGATCAACTGGGGATGTCGGTGCCGGAAGGCAAACCGGGATGCAATCCTGGTGGTATTTCAACCAGCCCTTATCTGGAAATTGTGAAGTCTTTTTATTAATCGGACGATTCCCATTATCTATGTTTGTGCAGATGGCAATGTGAATCTTAAAATATATTTTCAATATCCATATTTATCCTTCCAGAGCATTTTTAGCCTTTTACGCATTTCCTGTTCACGGGAATTGTCACCGGGATCGTACAGTTTTTTGCCTTTGATCTTGTCGGGAAGAAATTCCTGCTCAGAAAAGTTTCCGGGATAATCATGTGCATATCGATAGCCTTTACTATATCCCTGGTCTTTCATCAATTTTGTGGGCGCATTTCGAATGTGAAGGGGCACTGGCAGGTCTCCGGTTTCGCGGACGAGTTGCAATGCAGTATTGACGGCCATGTAACCGGCATTACTTTTTGGCGAACAAGCCAGGTAAGTTGCACATTGAGACAAAATGATCCTCGCTTCCGGATATCCGATCATGTTGACTGCCTGGAAAGTATTCGTGGCAATGACCAGGGCTGTGGGGTTGGCATTGCCAATATCCTCCGAAGCCAATATCACCATCCGCCGGGCAATGAATTTCACATCTTCACCTCCTTCAATCATGCGTGCCAGCCAATAGACAGCAGCATTGGGATCACTTCCGCGCATTGATTTAATAAAGGCGGATATAATATCGTAATGCTGTTCGCCCGCTTTATCATACAAAGCTATTTTTTGTTGAGCTATATCCATGACCCGGTCATTTTCCACGATTACCGGATCTTCGGGTGATGCGTCAACGACCAATTCCAGGATGTTGAGCAATCGTCGTGCATCACCGCCAGACAGGTTGAGCAATGCCTCCGTTTCCTTGAGTTCGAAGACTCTCTTTTTCAACACCGAATCTTTGTTTATGGCAAAATCGAGCAGTTTAAGCAGGTCTTCACTGTTCAGTGGTTTGAGCACATATACCTGGCATCGTGACAACAATGCGGCGTTGACTTCAAACGATGGATTTTCTGTAGTGGCGCCAATAAGCGTGATCACCCCCTTTTCTACTGCGCCAAGCAATGCATCTTGTTGCGACTTATTGAAACGATGAATTTCATCAATAAACAAAATCGTCCGTTGCAGACGTGAAGCCTGATCAATCACCTGACGTACTTCCTTTACTCCGGCGTTCACGGCACTGAGCGTATGAAAAGGTGCCTTCACCTGATTGGCAATAATATTGGCAAGCGTGGTTTTTCCTACACCGGGAGGGCCCCAGAAAATCATGGAAGGGATAGTGCCAGACTGTATAGCTTGGCGCAGAATTGCTCCCTCTCCTACCAAATGTTCTTGGCCTATAAGTTCCTCGAGAGAAGCTGGTCGGATACGTTCGGCCAATGGGAATGTCTGTTGTTGCATAATCGGAGATATTTCTTGTCATAAATTTAGAACGATTGGGCATGGGAATTAAATCTTGTTTCAAAAAAGTGCTTATGCTTCATTGATCAACGACAACCATATCATCATGCAAATCACAACCGGGTTCATGCAAAAATTGATCATTAAATCAATGAATCATTTGCCAATAAATAATTAACTTACACATCAGGAGCCTGATACTTCATGGGAAGTAAGCAACTTTTATAAAGTCTGAGATGTTATGGTTTTGAAATTATTTAAAACGAAATAAGAATACTTAAATTAATATATGCCTGATCAACAAATCTAATTTATCTCACAAGCCCCGCCTCTACGGGGCTTTTTTATACTATTTCTTAAACCGTATCTTCTTCAGTGTTTCTACAGTAAAGTCAAGTTTTTTATCGTCTATTTCCAGATGGGTGACCATGCGAATATCCTGCCCTCCAAATCGTGAAGCACGAACGCCTTGCCGGTGTAAGTCTTGCAAGTAACTGGCTGGATCGATCTCGGGGATTAGTGTAAAAATAATAATATTGGAATCTACCGGCATTATTTGTTCCACCCAGGGAAAACCAGAAAGCGTGTCACCCAAAATCTTCGCCCTCAGGTGATCTTCCGATAAGCGTTCGATATGGTGATCCAGGGCATATATTCCGGCAGCAGCCAGGTATCCCGCCTGTCGCATGCCACCTCCGAGAACTTTTCGCACCCTTTTGGCCCTTTTTATATTCTCGGCAGAGCTTAATAATACCGATCCAACCGGGGCGCCCAAACCTTTGGACAAACAAATAGAAATGGTATCAAAATATTGGCCATATTGCCTGGGGTCCTCTCCGGTTTCAGCCAACGCATTAAAAAGCCTGGCGCCATCGAGGTGGATGTTCAGGTCTTTTTCCCTGCAAAGGTCCACAATAGGCTTTATCTCCTCCAGGGTATAAATACTTCCGCCTCCTTTATTCACGGTATTTTCCAAAGCCACAAGCCTGGTGCGGGGATTATGTACATTATCCGGTTTGATGAATGCCCTGATCTCCTCAGCTTTTAATTTGCCCCTTTCCCCCCGAATCAATTGAGCAGAAACAAATGAATTGTAGGCAATGCCACCGCCTTCATAATTATAGATGTGAGACTTTTCGTCACAGATGACTTCATCCTGGGGTACAGTCAGTATCCGGATGGCAATCTGGTTGGTCATCGTACCGGAAGGGCAAAAAAGCCCGGCTTCCGTGCCCAACATACGAGCAGCTTTTTCCTCCAGGATTTTTACCGATGGATCTTCCTCAAACACATCATCACCAACTTCGGCGCTGAACATGGCGTCAAGCATCCCGGGTGTAGGTTTGGTAACTGTGTCACTGCGCAAATCAACACTCATTAACATGACTCAATTGTTTTAAATTTAAATTGTGGCGAATTTAATAAATGATTAGTTTGGGACATTCAATGTGATGGGTTAAATCAAAATAAATAAAATCACCAGGCATATGATGATGCATAATGTATACTTCTGGTTAAAAGATGGAGTGAGTGAAGCAGAAAAAAGAGGATTTGAGTTAGGTCTCAAAGATCTTGTGCATGGCGTTCCGGAAATACACCTGGCCCACATTGGCAAACCTGCGAAAACCAAAGACCGTGATGTGGTAGATCACAGTTTTGCTTATTCACTTTTCATACAATTTAGAACCATAGCAGACCATGATGTGTACCAGGATCACCGGGTTCACAAAGCATTTGTTGAAAAGTACTCCCTTCTGTGGGACAGGGTAACGGTTTATGACCATGAATTCCTTGTGTAAATGGCTACCAAGATCTCTGGTATTGGATTTAGAATAAATTGCTAATATCCCCGACTTCCATCTCGAACCAATTCAATATTTATTGAACCTTTAATATACCCCTCAAACGGATGTCTTTAGAGGAACTTCCGATCACGATGCGGAATTCTCCGGGTTCTACCACCCAATTCATGGATCGATCCAGCATTTTCAGGGCTTCAAAACCAATTGGAAAATCAATGGTTTTTTCTTCCCCAGGATCCAGATGGATCCGTTTGAATCCTTTCAGCGCTATTATCGGCTGTGCCAGCGAAGCAATTTCATCGCGTACATACATTTGAACAACTTCGTCACCGCCAGTTTTACCTATGTTTTTTACCGTACAATGAACCATTGTCGAATCCGCTGGTCCCATTTCAGACTTATCGAATTCCAAATTTGAGTACTCAAAATCCGTATAGCTCAATCCATATCCAAAGGGAAATAATGGCTGACCTGTCAGATTCATATAGTCATCACCCCGTCCGGTGGGCTTGTGATCGTAATACAGTGGTAACTGACCCTCAAATACGGGAAAAGTGATGGGTAATCGACCGGCGGGATTGTAATCGCCAAAAAGTACATCAGCAACAGCAGTACCGCCAACCTCGCCCGGATACCAAACATCCAACACGCCGGAAACCTGGTCCAGCCAGTTGCTCATGGTCACAGCACTGCCTCCGACAATGATCACCACAACCGGCTTGCCTGCAGCGGCGACCTGACGGACCAATTCTTCCTGGTGCCCAGGCAAATTTAAGCGTGCCCGATCGCGGAATTCTCCTTCTTCGATTCCGGCAACTATAACTGCCAGGTCCGAGGTCCGGGCAGTATTCACTGCTTGTTGGATCTGGTTTTTCCAGGCATTATCAATGCCATAGTTCCAAACCAATTTGAATCTGGCATTTCCTGTACTTTCGAAATATTCTATTTTAATATCATATTTCTTTCCGGCCAAAAAATCATAATCTATCAGATGGTTGCCATAACCGCGTTTTTCCCAGTCATTAATGACCATGTTACCATCGATATACATCCGGTAGCCGTCATTCCCTTCAATGCCTATTTTGTATTTTCCGGTGGCCGGAGCCTGTAATTGTCCGCTCCAGCGTACAGAATACCAATCGTATGGCAGTGACGGGTCTGGGCCAAATAAAGTCCATCCAAAATTGATTGTTTTATCCAAACGAACCACTTGCGGTTGCCCTGACAAAGTGATGTTGCCGAAATATTCTCCTTTCAGGCCGTTCCCAGGTTTTCCCTGATATTCTGAAACCAGGTTTTTATTGGGGACGATTTTGTATTTTTCCTCAGCCCTTCCACATCCTGGTGCATAGTTAATTTTTATTGTGTCGCCTGCCCGTTGACGCAGCCCTTGCAAAATAGAAACCTTATTATTTCCAGGTCCGCTGTATCCTCCCAATCTGGCTTCTGTGGCATCTTCGCCAATCACAGCGATGTGTTTGACATTTTTACTCAATGGTAAAACATTATGCTCATTTTTCAACAAAACGACGGATTCAAGGGCTGCCTGTTTTGCCAGTTGCCGGTGAACCTTATTCCCATTCAACTGGGCGGCCTTTTCCGGGTCAACATAGGGATTTTCAAAAAGACCCAATTCAAATTTGGCTTTTAGAATCCGGCTGACCGCTTCATCGACTATCTTATCCACGATCATTCCTTCTTGATCAGCTTCGTAAAACAACGGAAAATGATCATAAGAAGTCTGAAAGATCACGTCCAGCCCCGCATCCACAGCATATTTGGTTGATTCAGCGTAACTACCGGATGTGAAATGCAGTACATTGGCGCCACCAACTGCTCCTGCGTCTGATATCACATAACCCGGAAAATGCCAGTCACCTTTAAGTTTCTGACGCATCAGCCAACTGTTTGCGGTACATGGTGTGCCATCAAGTGAATTATAAGACATCATTACAGATCTGGAACCACCTTGCCCGAAGCATGCCTTGTACGCTGGAAAATAGATTTCTTCCAGCAATCTTTCATTAAAGTGAATCGGATAACTATCGTGACCACCGTCGCCGAAATTGGCTACAAAATGTTTCGGCGTGGTGATGATCCCATTTTTCTCGAAAGCCGTAACAAATGCCAGGGCCATCTGGGTAGTGAGCAATGGATCTTCTCCATAGGTTTCTTCAACCCGGCCCCATCGCACGTCCCGTGCAATGTTGATCACCGGAGAAAGTATTTGCCGGATGCCTCTTGATTTTGTTTCTTCAGCGATAGCCAATGCTACCTGATGCATCAGTGTAGTATCCCAGGTTGCTGCCAGACCGATCGCTTCCGGAAATGCGGTGGCCCCCTTGCGTACCAATCCATGCAAGGCCTCGTCAAATGGAATAATGGGAATCCCCAGGCGTGTTTCTTCGACGAAGAATTTCTGGATCTCATTGATTTTTTCAGCAGTAGCCTTGGCCACACTTGTGTTATCATAGTTTAACATTTGCCCGGATACTCCTGCTGATGCCCCTTTAGCAGAAACCTGCAGGCCAAAGATGCCATTCTTGTATTTTTCCTTGCCATCACTCAGGTCGCCGGGGATCATGAACATCTGCCAGAATTTTTCTTTCGGTGTCATTCGGGACAAGAGGTCCTGCACCCGTTCATTGACGGGTAACGTGCTGTCTTTGTAGGCTGGTGTTTGAGACTTTTCGGTGCAGGCGACCAAACTAAGGATCGCTAAAAAAATCAATGGGAAATTTTTCATTTTCATTATGTTAATTCTTCTCTTCATTCAAAATTTACGACAGTTATCGTTAACATCTATGCGTTCGAACAAAATATCATATAAACCAACATAAACCGATACTTTCAAATTAGCAGATATTATTGGCCTACTCTTCTCAGAAATGTGATATTTGTCCATAATTGCAAATAATTATGTCTGTCAATATTAAAGAACCGGAAAACTCCAAACCACTTGAAGCAAAAATTGATCTTCTGCTCCAGACGGGACAGTTGTTGATTCAAAACGGTGCTGACAGCAATCGTATCGAACGCAATATGCGCCGTATCGCTGAATTTATGAGAGTTCCCCAGCACAGCATGCATCTGCATATCACCTATACTACTTTAATGATCACCATTGGCGATGAAATCAACTCATTCACAAAATTCCGCAAATGCACCCGGCATGGTGTAAATATGACTGTAATTTCGGCGGTTAGTAAACTTTCTGTGCGCGTCATTCACCAACAATTTTCCCTGGAAGAGTACCAACAGGAACTTGACAGGATATCCCACCTGGCGCATCACTATCCACGATGGTTAACCGTGTTGGCAATTGGGTTGGCATGTGGAGCATTTTGCAAACTTTTTGGCGGCGACTGGGTGGCATTCGGAGCTACGGTTGTCGCTTCAGGTATTGCCTTGTTCGTACGGCAGGAAATTCAAAAAAGATATATAAATCTGTACATGGCCGTTGCCATTTCAGCGTTTGTTGCCACATTTATCAGTGGTTTACTCACTTTCACCGATTGGAGTGCCGATCCCCACTATGCCATTCTATCTTCCGTATTATTTCTAATACCGGGCGTTCCGCTAATCAATTCGCTCGATGACATGATTGATGGTTATACCATTGTCGGCTTGACCAGAGCAATGGTTGGATTGATGATCGTTTGTGCCATCGCCTTCGCCATGATCATCGCCCTAAATTTTCTCAACATTCAACAAATTTAATGATGAATTTCTATCACCTGTTATTTACATTTTTCTGGGGAGCCATTGCCGCCGCTGGATTTGCCATTCTTTTCAATGTACCTACCCGTACCTTATTGTTGATCGCCCTTGCGGGAAGTATTGGTGTCGTGACCAGAAACCTTTTGATGTTATACACGCCGATTTTGGGTTTTGCCAGTTTTGGCGGGGCCATCTGTATCGGCATTTGGGCAGCGTTGTGGTCACATCAGGTCAACACTCCAGGCCATGTTATTTCCATTCCAGGAATGATTCCCATGATCCCGGGGGTATTGGCCTATCGCACAATGATGGGAATCTGGAAATACATTCATGTAAGTCAAATTGATCAGCAACTTGCGTTAACCGAAACGGTAAATTTCGGATTACAAACCACCATCACCCTCGTTGGAATTTCACTGGGCATTACCATACCTAATGTGATCGACCGGTATTATACAGACCGTACAAGTTTTATGAGAAATATCAGGACGTGATCGGATGATTGTTAAGCGGAAAGAATTAGTACATGAAAATCTATGCCTACCAGAATTTAATTTTAAAAGCAGCATAACCTGCCATGCGCAACAACAAAAAACCATGGGAGAATCGTGAAATGTTGGTATCGCCATACAATCTCTCCCGGTAACGGATTGGAAGATCAATGATCTTGAGATTGAGTTTGTACGCTCCAAACAACAGGTCAAAGTCACCGAAAGGGTCGAATTCGCCAAAAAATTTCCTGTTCCTCTTTAAATTTTCATAATCACGCTTGAACATCACCTTCGTACCACAAAGGGAATCTTTTACCGGTTGTTCCAGTAACCATGAAAATACCCAGCTAAAAAATTTATTCCCGAAGGAATTCAGCGTACGCATTGCGCGTTTTTCCATCGGATAAATCAACCGGCTTCCATTGATGAATTCTCCTTTCCCGGAAACCAATGCATAATAAAATTTTGGCAGTTCTTCAGGAGGAACAGTAAGGTCTGCGTCGAGGATCATAAGAATATCCCCCGTAGCCAGATCATATCCTTTGCGCACCGCATCACCTTTTCCTTTTCCTTCCTGCCGGCCTATTTTGATGTTGAAGGTATCTTTATATTGCGCCTGGACTTTCTGAATCGTTTCCCAGGTATCATCTGAAGAATGGCCTTCAATAAAAATAATTTCCAGATCTTTCCCGAATTTGGGCATTCGTTCCAAGGCATGTTCGATATTACCACTTTCATTTCTCGCCGGGATCACAATAGAAGTGGAATACAATGTATCCATTTCCTTTTTGGTGCGAATTTTTTGAAACGGCCGGGCAAAGACATATCTGTTCAAAGACAAAATATTAAAAAACCAGATCCTGGAGAGGAATTTATTGAGAAAAGGACTGAGCAACGGAATGTTGAATGGGATAAGCATGTTCTTGTTGTGACGATACGATTCAAATCCCGCCAGGTACAGCAAATTCATGATGTCATGATTGGTAAGCCAGTTTTGCTCGGGCGACTTCCTCTTGATGCCAAGGAATTCCGATAATTTGATCAACGGTTCCCACAGTTTGTTATAGTAGGTGACAATGATCCTGGTTTTTTGGTGTGAGAGCTTACCCAATTCAAGAAAAACATGTTCTATATCCTGAAAATAACCGATCACATTGGAGAGTATGATGACATCAAATTTTTCATGAAGTGCAATTTTCTCGGCTTCCATCACATGAAATTCAATTTCGCTGAATTTTTCTCTGGCCAGCGCGATGAGTTTTTCACTATAATCAATTCCTACTTTTCTGCTACCCCGGATATTACCGAGAAGGTCCCCATTTCCACAGCCAATCTCTAAAATGCTATTTCCGTCCTGGATGAAATAACCAATATTTGCTGTGACGGAATTCCAATAATAGGCCCTTTTTTTGCGGTATTGTTCCCAATTGGTTGCCGCCTGATTAAAATATTCCCTGGTTTCTATATATCGCTCCTGATCTAAATACATGGCTATCGCTTTTCTATAATGATGGTTTGAAACATGGCCATCAGCGGCAAAACCGGCCTGGACAGTTGTTCAATAAAATTAAAAAAACCATAACTCCAACCGGGAATGTGGGTATTAAAAGATAATCCACCCGACAAAAGGTATTTCAATGGAGTATGCAATTCGATTTTTTTGATTTGCAACGCCGGGTATTCGCGTTCAAAAATTGCCCTGTCACGTTTAAAGATGATCCAGGGCAGCGCTTGATTGGAACTGGAAAGGGGGCCAATGCTTTCAAAGGACCAGTTCGGTGTATTGGGATCAAAATCTTCGTGATGAAAATTTTTATAAATAAAACTGCTAAACAATGTGTTGGCTGGCTCAATCATATATACCATGCCCCCTGAAATTAGGGTTCTGTCCATTTCCGCAAAAAACCGGCGCACATCAGGAATGTGGTGCAATACATCGAGCATGAATACTGCTTTAAGCGAATATTCATCAAAAGGCAAATCTTCAGCGCTGCAGCAAATATCACAATCAGGTAGATCTAATATGTCGGAGGTTATGATTTCCGGTAAAAGTTCCTTTAGAAATCCACCGCCAGAGCCCAGTTCCAGCATTTGACCCGCGATGGTCAACAGTTTGGTGGCCTCTATAAAGCCATGGTACCATTCTTCATAAATTTTCCTGAGGAATTGTTTTTTTTTGATCAGACTTCCATGGTGAATGGTGGTTTCCGGAATATCCAGTTTGTTGATCGTTCCCTTCGTGCTGTTGCTCATTGACATTCCTAATTCAATTGGTATAAAAATGCAGGATTCTGCTCCCCAATTTTATGAACAAACTTCAGTTTATCGGGATAGGCTGAGTGAATGGCTGTGAGATAGCGACGAACAGTATTGATGGTGCGACCATTCGGATCATTTGGGTTGACCAGTAAGTTAGCCATTATTACATAATTTACGCCGGCATCTTTCAATCGTTGATACAGATCGTTGGCATCGTCGGAAGGAACACGATAAATGCCATAAAAGTCTTTTCCCCCACTATAGACAAAGGCCATTCCCGGTTTCCGGCAAGCCACATAGGCACTGTCGGGAAGATGCTGTCCGCACCATTCTGTCATTTTCAGATAATTGACCCAATCCTGCGTATAGCCAAAGAAACGGTCACCCTTCGTATAATGACTGAGGGCAGTAGTCGCCTGTGGTATACGGGCAAAGGTTTTCGCCGTATTGGCCAGTAAGAATATAGCCATCAGGGCAGGAAGGACCATCTTGAATTTCTTTAGCTCAACATTGAGCCCCTGATGGATGGTGTGCATTAAAAAGGTAAGTATCAATGGTGCAAACACTAAAATAAGCCGTTCCTGGTTCCAGAACAATTGCAAAACCAGAAAGGTTACTCCGCAACCAACAGCTATATATAAACCTGCGAAAGTCCAGAATTTACTTTCCCGGAAAGCCAAAATCAAACCCATGATGAATATGGCATAAATCAATAATGTGATTACGCCTGATTTTGTCATTCGATCTCCTGATTTTAATCCGAAAATGACCAAAAAATGATGGCTGAGATAGTATTGTGAATTTTGAGTCAGCCGGTCTACAAAGCCGGAAAAATCCTCAGTCCCCTGAGAACTGTCATAGGGATTTTTTTGAAACAAGGTTTTACTTTGTCCCGAAATCTGTGCATCGGTTAAATTCCAGATGTATCGTTTTGAGAGGTTAAAAGGCACTTGAAATACCAGAAAACCGACAACAATAAAAGCAATGGCCAGCCACTGTTTCCTGAACAGAAAATATATTGCCGCGGCAATGAGGGCGATCAAGCCAATATTACGCAAAATGACCAGAAGAAAAATGACCAGTCCGGCGATAATGAATTTTGACCAATGGGATTTAAGGTCAAATTTTGTGGAGTGCGTGTCGATAAAATACCGGTCAAACAAATAAATGAAAAGGCTTTGAAGAAAAAGAAAAATTGGTTCCGAATACGTGGTGCTGGCAAATGTAATAAGTGAGTAATTGGTGGAAAGTACCATCAGCAAAAAAACCAATATCGCTGGTGAAAGATATTTTTTGAAGGTTTTATAATAAAACCATAAATGACCCAACATAAACAAAATGGAAACCATTTTAAATACGATCAGATTTATGCCCGAGAACGACATGATCAGGGCCAACAGCAACGGGTAAAGCGGACCCTGGAAGGTTGGAAATATCCCTTTTGCCAAAAAATTGTAAGCGCGATTGACGTAGATGCTGTCATCTCCACCTATGGAGACTTTAGGATCGAAGAACAACAATCCCAGCAACAAAGTCAGAAAAAAAGATATCCAGAAGAAAAGCTCCAGCCTGGGTTCTACCCATCGATCCAAATTCGACATCAGACTTGTTTCGGCACGCGCATCTTCTACTGATGAAACGATGTTTTTTTTAGTGTGACGTTGTGGCTTAGCCTGGTTTTTTCCCATATTTTTTCAGCAAAAAGGCAAATATAAAAAATATTAGACCGGTTCTCATGTCCCTTGATTACTAAAGATCAAATATTCTTTATATTAACTCAATGTTAACGTTTGTATATTATAGATTTTAACTCCACAAAGCACCTTTTTTTACTAAAAAATGAGCGTTTCATTGCTGTCAAACAGAAATTCATCACAGAATATTACATAGCAATTTTGTATTCCTGTGTCCGGATTTGTGCTTAATATTAAATTAATGTTAACTTTAGCTAACATTCAGTTAATTCCAGGTGTTTGATTAAATATAGAATTGTCAGTAGTGAAATTAAGAGCGATCATATTGTTGTTTGTATTTATTGGCTCAACATGCCTGGGGCAAACCTCAAATGATAATATCGATTTTAGGAACCTAAGTTTCAACAGTCAATACGAAGCTGCATTGCTTACTGATTACCTCCAGCATCATCCCGTCAATTTTCTCGAACTTTTTCTGGCACCGTCAGTCGTGGACAATGCTGAAAGTGTCAAAGCATACGTCCAGGAGTTCAACACATTTGTTGAAATGCTCAAAAAGAAACAAAAAAGGTATCGTACCGAAAATCAGTTTCTGACATTTTTATTTTATCGCACCCACAACAAATTCCTGAAACATTACGAACAATACGTGACCTTAACGGACCTTTTTGAGAAGGGAAAATATGATTGCCTGACCGGAACTGCATTTTACACTTTATTGCTCGATCAATTGGGATATCATTATCAAATTATTGAAACCAACTACCACGCCCTTTTACTCATTGACACACCAGAGCGGCAATATCTTTTTGAATCAACCGATTTTGCCAGCGGATTTTTGAGTGACCCGCTGGATATCCGCGAACGCCTGGATTATTACCATAATCTTTCTGCTGACAGAAGTGAGGATGGAAATTATTACAATTTTAAGCATACACAGAATTATGTCATTGGTTTACCTGAAATGGTTGGGCTGCAATACTATAATCAGGCTATCAAATTCTATAATCAGCAACAACCCCAAAGAGCCAATGAATACCTGGAAAAAGCATTGATATTTTATCAATCACCCCGGATCCGGGAGTTCCGGAAAATTGTGAGATCGACCTTGCAGAGCAACCAGCCATTGAGTATGAATTACTGATTTTTATTCCCTCAGTTGGCCACAGTAGAATTTATCCACTTTCATGAGCCGTTTTGTTCGAGTATGAAATAAGTTCCAGTTGGTTTCAACTATTTCCCTTCATACGCTGTCTTTTCTTCATAAATGGAATTTTTATTGAAATAAAAATTCACTTCATTTGTTTGATATGTTATGTGACTTGTTGATTTAGATTGTTGATAAAATGGGTGCCTTCATCAAAGGTTTTCTTTTTTGTTCATTTTCAATCATGCTGCATTTTTTTGTTTTAGCATCTGCTCATGAAGCGGATCAACACGGAATTTTTATTGAGAATCAGGGACAATGGCCGTCAGATGTCTTGTTCCGGGCAGCAATTCCATCCGGAGATTTCTATGTTTTAAAGCACGGTTTCAAATATGTCTTTTATCCAAAAAATCCCGGACACGACCATCTCAATACCACAAACACTACCGGTCAGGATAACCTGAGAAAAATGCCGGAAAAACCAGCATCAGATTCCTGTCAGGCCATTGAGGTCCATTTTATTAATTCCAATCCACAGCCAGCAATGGAGGTCAACGGGCAGGCAGAAACTAACTATAACTATTTCCTGGGCCACGACCCGAAACACTGGGCTTCCGGATTAAAAGCCTATTCAAACGTCAAATTATTGCAGATTTACCAGGGAATTGATCTGGAATTGTTTCATGATAATCAAGGTATAAAATACAATTTCATTGTCCATCCAGCGGGCGATGCCGCTCAAATCCAAATGTTGTATGAAGGGATGACTGATTTGACACTGGAAAACAATAAGCTCAAAACCAATACAATTTTTGGAAATATTATAGAGACTATTCCCTGGAGCTACCAGTCAACAGGTCCATCCAAAAAGAATGTTTTGTGCCGCTATCATATCGAAAAGAATACGGTATCATTTCGATTGGGAAAAGAATACAATCATAAAGAAACACTGACCATTGACCCTAAATTGATCTTTTCCACGTATTCCGGCTCATTGGCGGACAACTGGGGATTTACCGCCACCTACGATGATGCGGGCAATCTTTATTCAGGCGGCATCGTGTTTGGCACCGGATTCCCGGTCACCAACGGGGTTTTTCAGCGTACGTTTGGTGGTGAATGGGATATTGGCATTTTAAAATATGATTCAACCGGCACTCATCTTCTTTATGCTACCTATCTGGGAGGTGCCTATTCCGAGACACCGCAAAGTCTCATCGTAAATCACCAGGGCGATCTGATTATATATGGCACCACCAGTTCCCCGGATTTTCCAATCACATCGAATGCTGTGCAGACAGAATTCAAAGGTGGCACACCAATGGATGATTCCGGTCAGCATTTTGCCCAGCCTATACCCGGAATTTCATTTTTGAATGGTTCCGATCTTTATATCTCCCGGCTCAGCTCCGATGGCAAACAATTGCTTTCATCTACATTTCTTGGCGGAAGCGAGAATGATGGCGTCATGTTGCAGACGCAGATTTTGGTAAAAAATTATGGTGATCAATTCAAGGGAGAAGTCAATGTTGATGATGAGGATAACGTGTATGTAGCCTCAAACACAACGTCAGATGACTTTCCCGTAATAAATGCCTTTCAACCAGCATTTTCAGGCGGATCAAATGACGGCATCGTATTTAAAATGAATCCGGATTTATCTGAACTGGTCTGGAGTTCTTATCTCGGAGGTGCTGGTGATGATGCTCTCTATGGAATAAAAACTGATCGTCAACATAATGTTTACGTTGCCGGAGGCACGCAAAGTCCGGATTTCCCCATTACCCAGGGAACATTGAAAACACAAAAACCCGGGTATTACGATATTGACGCCACGGTAACGCGCATCTCGGCATCAGGTGACATCATTTTGAGCAGTACATTTTTGGGTACTAATTCCTATGATCAGGCCTATTGCATCGACATCGATTCCAGTCAAAATGTATATGTGTTGGGCCAGACCACCGGTCTCTACCCGGTGACTTCCGGTGTATATGCCAATCCTCACAGCGGGTTGTTCATCCATAAAATGACCCCAGGCCTGGATACCACCTACTTTTCTACGGTGGTTGGCTCTGGCTCCGGAGGCCCTGATATCTCTCCCACCGCCTTTCTGGTCAATGAATGTGAAAATATTTTTATCAGCGGTTGGGGTGGAAGGCTCAATGCACCGGAGAGGGGTTATATCGGCGGTTCCATGTTCAATTTACCCATCACCAGCAATGCCATACAAAAACAAACCGACGGCTCAGATTTCTATCTTATGGTGCTACTGCAAGGAGCAAAACAATTGCTTTATGCCACTTATTTCGGTGAATATGGCGGTGTCGGGGAACATGTAGATGGCGGCACCAGCCGATTTGACAAACGAGGCATTGTATACCAATCTGTTTGCGGAAGTTGTGGTCGCACGGAAGGTTTCCCAACAACACCAGGAGTATGGTCAAATTCTAACAAAAGCAACAACTGTAATAATGCGGCCTTTAAATTTGATCTCGCTTCCCTGCTGGCACGATTTGATACCGACACTCCGGAATTTGACCATCCCGGCATAAGATCGGGTTGTTATCCGTTAGACATTGTATTTCTAAACAATAGTATCGGAGGCGAATCCTACCATTGGGATTTTGGTGAAGGAACTACGTCAGATAAAAAAGACAGCATTCCCATCAACTATGCCTTGCCAGGAACTTACCAGGTTGCCCTGACAGCAACCGATATCAATACCTGTGTGCGGGTGAGCAAAGCAATAGGTACCATCAATGTATTTGACTATGATTTCAAAATTATGCCTCCGGATTCCATTTGTTTTGGTGATCAGATTAAGCTTCAAGCCCAGGGCGGTGTGATTTATCAATGGGAGCCAGGCTTTTCACTGGACGATCCGACTATAGCCACACCTATAGCAAAACCAGATACGACAACGACCTACAAAGTACATGTCGTCGATAAAAATGCCTGTGAATTTGAAGATTCGGTTGAAATAAAAGTGATCCCACAAGTCATTGCGGATTTTAGCTATTCCAAATCGTATGATTGCTTTGAAACACCAAGGGTTGATTTTACCAACACCTCAGTGAATGCCTCCGATTTTAATTGGGATTTTGGTGACGGAAATACCACCGATGAATTCGAGCCCGTTCATCAATTTACCAATCAAAAAGACACTACCTTCACCGTAACATTGCATGCGGGCAAATCATTTTGTTCGAGTGACAAACAACTACCGGTGACCAATATCAAAACTTTTATTCCAAATTTCATTTCTCCCAACAATGACGGCAAAAATGACGTTTTTGAGGTGATAACTGACAAAAGTGTGGAATTGAAAATATTTAACAGGTGGGGTAAAAAGCTCCTGGAAACTGACAATTATACCAATAACTGGCCTGCGGAAAGTGTCTCATCGGGTGTTTATTTCTACGAAGTGATACTTCCGGATAAAAAAACTACATGTACCGGCTGGCTGCATGTCATGCAATGATGTCGGATTCAATTTATTTTATTTATTTTGCATTTGACTTCAGGTAAACTGGGTTAATATTTTAATATCTAATGGATTATGATTTTGATGGGAGGAGTAATGCTGCAATTTTTTAGGCCGAGACATTTTTTATTTAAACGTTCATGGATTTTTGTATTGCTGATCACATTCCTGACTGGTTTGCAAGCTTACGGACTGGAAGGTGAGCATTATTCCATCATTGAAAAAGATCACAAAAAAGGTTTAGTTAACCAGAAAGGTGAAGTACTCATTCCAACAGAATATGACGATCTGGGCTGGAGTGAAGGAATGCCCCATGCTATTGATGATATGATCGGCTACAAAAAAAATGGACTTTGGGGTTTGCTGAATACAAAAAATGAAAAACTCATCGAGCCTGTTTATACCTATTTATTGCCGTTTGACGATAATAATCTGATCGGCGCCAAAAAACTGCCTTACAATAACGAGATCGTCTATGGCCTGATTAACCTCAAGGGGAAAACCGAAATTGATTTTAAATATTTCAATCTATCCAAGAGTAACGACCGGCTCATTGTCATGGTGCGTGAGCAGAACCGGTATAGGACCGGCCTGATGGACGCCAAAGAAAAAGTATATATTCCAATTAATTATCAGCAGATAAAACCACTGGGCGGCGATCTTTATGCTGTGCTCAACAATCATGAACAAAGAGCAATTTTCAATAAAAACGGACATGATCTCACTGGTTTTATACTCGATAGCATTGCCACTCTTAAAAAAGATTTTGCACTGATCTATAAAGATGGCAAGGAAGGCCTGATTGACAAGTCGGCGGCTACGGCAATCTTACCTCAATACAAAAACATTAAAATGAACGAGGATGGTACCTTTAGCGCACAGAAGTTTACGCGCTGGTTATTGCTTGATGAACACAATAATACCATTGACACTTTTTATTACGATGCCATCCTGCCCGCCGCCCTCAATACCTACAAAGTCAGCATTGGTTCGGCAGAAGCGTTGATCAATGAACAGGACAGTAACCTCACCGGTTTCAAGAATTTCAGGATCGGAATGATCCACGACGACCTGGCTATTTTTGAAAAAGATAGAAAATACGGCGTGATCCATAAAAATGGTGATATCCTATTGCCTGCAATATATGATTCATTAACCATCCAGGAAGATTTTTTACTGGTTAAAGAAGTATTAAATGGACAGCATGGCTGGAGCCTGCTGGACCGGAATGGTAAACGGATCACTACCCAGTTATATGATGCCATTTTTTGGTTGGGAGACCGCTATTTTAAAGTCAAACAAAATAAATATTGGGGTATAATCAATAGTTCGGGAAAAGCAATCACCATCTGTAAATACGACCATATCGACACCTATATCGACGGACATTTCAAAGTCAATCTGCTGGGCGAAGATGGCATACTCGATACGAAAGGAGAATGGGAGGTGGCGCCACAGAAAAAAGATATTGATATTGTCGATCCCATACGCTACCTGGTACGCTCTCCCTATGGCAGCTATGTCGCCTACTATCCTGACATCAAACAGTTTGACGCAGAATATTTTCTATATAAAAAAGGAGGCCAGTTTATAGAAAAAACACTGGACAAAAAGATTGGACTGGTAGATGATGATGGAAATCGCATCATCAAGCCGGAATATGATGAGATCTCCGATTTGCTGGAAGACAGTATTTACATAGCACGCAACGATAATAAATATACCTTTATTACCAAAAATGGCCGAATTCTCAATCGTGATGACCAGCGATTTCAGGAAGTGGTGGGAATGCGGGAATATTTTATTGGCGTAAAAATCGACGGCAAATGGGGATTTGTGGATGTGAATGGAAAGCTTCGCATTGCCAACCGTTACAATGGCATCGGGCTCTACCATGAAGGACTGGCGCCAATTAAGATCCTTGGTCACTGGGGATACATCGATAAACTGGAAGTGCTGAAAGTACAGCCGCGGTACGACGAAGTTTCCGAATTTAAAAACGGCTTATGTATCGTTATTCGAAATGGCAAATATGGTCTGATCAACGCTGAAGGACATGAAGTGATCGAACCGCAATATGATAGCCTGTACCGACTGGAAAATGGCGGATTTATCTCCGTCCGGGACAATGAAAAAGGCCTTATCAATAAGGCTGGTAAAAACCTCATTTTCCCAAGGTTTGCCTATATCAAAGACCTGAGCAATGGCTTCGTTATCGTAGAACGCAAAGGTCACTACGGTTTGATGTCTACGGATGGCCTCAGCCCCATCCCCATGCTGTACGATAATCTAATTTATGACCCATACCGAAAGCTTTATTTGGCCGCTTCACCCGGGAAATGGGAAACCATCAATTTAAAAGCAAAGGGAAATTAGATCGTAGTATAAAAAGCCAGCGTGGATCGATCTCACCAATTTGAATTACGTTGTTTGAGTAATTGAGTGATTCATAGAAATGCATCCCTTACTTTTCTCAATGTTTAGTCAATAAGTTGGTTTGTTCTTCATCAAGTTCTTTTTCGGTAAGCCTGGATAGTTCGAGCGATATTTGTTGCATTTCTCGCTGAATAGAATCGATATCTTCCCGGGTTATTTTCTCTTCAATTTGCTCCAGATATCTCCCGAATCTCACCATTAAATGTTCCACAGCATCACTTTCAACAGCCGCCAAATCACCCCAATAAAGTTCCCAGAATCGATCTTTTTTTGATTTAAAGGTTTGAGAATCAAATTCGTTATGGGTGGATAAATAAGATAATATTTGCCGGGTTTCCTTGTAGAGCGCTGTTTTGGTTTCCAGCATTTTTTCCTGTCGTTCCAACTTCCTCAGTTGATATTCTTTCTCAATGGACTTTTGCTGACCATCGGTGTATTGATAAATGCCCACCAAAACTGTAATTACGGCAATAATCGGGGTGATGACGCCCTTGATCAAAATATCCCATTTCCGGTGCTGGTCTTCGGTCATTGGTTATTGGTTTATGGTTTATGAACAATTTAATTCGACGCATTTATAAAATACCCATATTATTCACACTTTAGAAAGAAGCTTTTAATAAAAATTCTATCCAATATTTTGAATTCCACAAAATTCATTTGATAGGGAGCCTGTCTGTTTCCGGGGCCGTAAATTTCATAAGAGATAAAATCAGTGTGGTATCATAAAATATTGAGATAGGCCTTTAAATCCCCGATAGGAATATTGTTGCTATTTTTCCCGCGTTAACCTTTTCCGGTAGTTTGATTTTTAAATTGGTGATCCCATTGACATAATGTGCCTCTGTCTGATCATTATTGATTTCAAAATGATCCCTGCCATTGAACTGTCGGAAATTTGGACCTCCTGGATATTTTCATGATTTGCAATCCGGAACGGGTCCCTCCGTCCCATATCTTCCAGTGCAGTTTGTGAGGCGCGTGGAAGAAGAATTCAATCTTTTTCGTAGCCAAATATGTAGGTCAGAGTAAAAGAAGTCGTTCAACGCTTAAAGGAATAAAACACCCTAACCTATTTATGCGTTTAAATTTCTTAAGCATTTGATGACCAATTCTTTATATTTGCCAATCATGGGGAAGAAAAAAATTAAGTTTTATACCGACTTTGACGATGTAAGGATCTCAAGAATGCTGGAAATTAATCGTATGTCTTTCGGCGAACGAAAACATTATTATTCTTTACATTCGAATTATGACTACAAACCGTTATCGAAGAAAATAGAGATTTTTACTGCTCTTCCCGGCGAATCTGTCGAAGATTTTTATAAACGTATAAACGGTGGCGAAAATAACAAGGGATCATCTTAAGAATCTCATCAATCCCCTGAAAGTCTCACCTTGATCTTCCCTTCTTTATTATTAAATAAATAAGCCGGGACCCTGATCTCAATTCGCTTTAAATTTTCAATTTGCCGGTCCAGTTCCAATGGCGGCGGGTCCATCGATATCACAGAAACCTGAACTTGCTTCGGTGCGAGAATATCCAGCTTCAATTCTTTGCCATCTTGCTTCAATACAGCTCCCCCTTCCGATGGAATAACATCAGCCGTGGTCATCAATTGCCAGGTGATCATTTTGGTGCTGTCATTGGTTACCAGGTCATCTTCGATCAGCAGTGATTGCGGACTGTCTTTTACAAATCGCCGATGCGCACTTTCCAGGTTATCAAAAAATGCTGGCGTTATGTCAATTGTAGCTTCCGGGTTGTCTCCGGCCTTGAAATCCGTGATCGGTGAATATCCGTCAACGTTGTGCAACGCATTATTCACCGTGATGGTGCTGTGCCCGTAATTGTTTTTTGTAAGCAAGGTCCAGCGCTGGCAGTCCTGGCAGCGGCTCCAAAGATCAAAACCAGCCTGTTCCAGTTCATTATACGATTGTGTTCCCGGATCTACAACCCACCGCACGCCGTTCAATTCAAAAACAAAGGTACCGGCGTCCATATTCCCATGATTCACCGAACCTCGTCCGCCTTTAGCCCCAAAGTAATATTGGTGCGGGTCACTTTCTCCTCCGCGAATGATCACGATCGGATTGGCACCATCTCCTTGCCAGGCCAGTGGCAGTTTTTGATCTGTAGTTTCTTTATATTCCGACAGCCAAACCAGGCCTGCGCCGGCATTCCTGGATAATTTGCCCATTTTTTCGGGAGGCATCATGAAGCGGTCTTTTTCAAAGAATTCCGCATTTCCGGTTTTCATGGCAAACCAGGCCAGGGTAAGGTCACCGTCTTCTCCCCGCTTATCGCCACAATCAGAATAATTGAAATACCAGCCAGAAGGGGCAACACTCAACACACGAAACCTGGCACTTTCCATAAATGCGGGATAGTTTGCCAATCCAAAATCGGTGCCGAAAGCGCTTTCCAGCATCGATGAAGTCATGACTGAAAATCCTGTCCCATAGCCCCAATACGTAGCTCCTTCAGGATAAACCCCATCCGGACCATATTCAACCAAAGCATGCGGCATGCCATCCAATGCACGGCTGATAGTTTTGGCAGCCAATTCAGGATCTTTTTCAGCAACCACGATCGAAGCGGCGATCATTCCCCCATTACATACCTGGTTCCAGTTGTTATTGCCATTGATCCAGCCTGTATTGCCTTTCTCGTCATAACTGGGTTTTATCCCTTTTTCTATCAATGAAGTTTTGGCCAGTTCCACGGTGGATTTTGGCAAGTCCTCCCCAGCCCAGTCCACCGCGATCGCCACTGCCATCGACATTTCGGCCACATCGAGATAATGGGGAGGATGCCAGTCGACAAAATTGCATACCGCCTTGACTTCGTCGTCAATACGTTTCAATATTACCGGGTCTTTTTCAATGCGATAAACGATTCCAAGTATATTCATCCTGTAGAGCATTTCCCTGGATGTGGATAGTAATCGCCGTCCGATCAGAACGCGTTCCAATAGCGGTTGCTTTTGAATCTCTACTGCGTTCAACTTAATGGCTTCATACATGTTTTGAACGACTGGATCCGTCTTCAACTTCTTCTTTAAATTCTTTTCTATGACTGGCGTCAAAACCAGTCGCGGGCTTTTTTTGCGTAGGTGTTGTTTCAGATATTGTACCGTAACCGGATTTTCCAATTTTGGTATTTCCTGGGATGCGGCGTGATTATTGCTTTGAGCATGAACTTGGAAGCTAAGTGAAAGCAATAAGGAAAAAAATAATATTACTGCGGCATGTTTGCCCTTATTATAGAGGTTGTCTTTCATAATTAAATGTTTTTAAAAATAAGTAAAATAAAAAGCCTGTTTTTATTCTCATCGTGAACTTTTATAATTCAATTATCACACTCTGACCCGCATAAACACCCCTGGGCAACTCAATAGAAACTTCACTCATTTCTTCTTTTTCATTCCACAAAATGGAGAAATTATCACCTTTTTTTTCAATTCTGGAAGAAATTGAGAAATGAATTTTTCCAAGCTCCCTATTGGGGTCGGAAACAGTAACCTTCACTGGTTTTTCACCATTGGTCTGAAGCATAATCATTCCGGGGCTGTCACACACCAATTTTATTTTTTCAGAAACCTGAACCGTTCCGGATTTGTAAAAGACCGCCTGACAAATGTGGAGTCCCGCATGTTTTACCGCCTGAACTTCCGGAGTATTGTTGAGTATTTCAACTTTTGTATTTTCAGAATATGATTTTATTTTCCCGGAACTAATGCCAGGCACCACAATATAACTGTATTTTTCATTAACAGGCCTGGCACCGTGATCAATCCAGAGCTTGAAAACTTCCTTGCTGACCTTTTCTTT
The DNA here is from genome assembly GCA_963711495.1 of uncultured Cytophagales bacterium. Lineage (GTDB taxonomy): Bacteria > Bacteroidota > Bacteroidia > Cytophagales > Cyclobacteriaceae > CAVQEK01. The sequence continues at coordinate 768,888 of CAVQEK010000004.1, read as the reverse complement.
CGGTGTATCTGATTGCTTGTTTATATCATACCAACTACCGGTGGCGACATCGTTTATCAGATACACTGCCCGAGGTTCCGGGAAGATATAAGCAATTCCGTTGCTATGCACCCACTGTATATTATTAAGTTGGCGTTCACCTTTTTGAATTGTTCTCGGGCCATTGTTATCGTCCACCGTTACATCTCCATCCAGGAGACATTGGTTCAGTGTAGTTGCCACAGGCAATTTGCCGCTTGCATTAATTCCGGCACCCAGGCAAACGTATTCGTCGTCGAAAAAGAACCAGGCCTTTTTGGCTTCCAGCGGGTCGTGTGGACTTTTGAAATCGAACACCGCAGCCCCGTATTTTCCATCAGTAACACCCCCCACAAAATCGGTAAGACCTTGCTTCTGGATTTCATCTGCGGGGGGAAGTTCAGGTTTTTGCATGATGGTTGCACCAGGAATTTTCTGCCAGTCGAATACCGGAAAAATATTATAATATTCACGACCAGTAAGAGAAACAAAACTGGCGCCATCGCCCAGGTGATGGTTTTTCAGCCCCTCGCTGTTATAGGGAACTTCCATGTTGTCATTTCGGGTGGAAAACATACGAGCCGACACAAAATAACCAGGGCGCTGGTGGCTATAGTATTCCGAATGCCAGAAAAAGGTGGAGTGTGCTAACGAAGGACTGGCTTTGTCATTCCGGATTTTCACAATCTCTTCTAATTCGTTGCTACGGTAACTGGTAATCTTCAATAATTTTTCCGGTATGGACGAATCCATAGGTTTCAGCGCACCGGGCCGACTAATACCTCGGTTTTTGGCTCCCGGGTCAGGATACTTCCCATAAACCATCATTTTGCAAATGCCATCGAGGTAATAATCAATAAGTTGTTGCAACTTCGATTCGGAAAAAGCATATTCAGTACCGGCAACATAAGACGCCCATTCGGCAAAAACATTAGCATATTGCAGCCCGTAAGATAAGGTATTGTTCACCCCATCAGTTCGGTGGTGGAAGCTATAATCGTATTGCATCCCGCGGCCGTCAGCAAATTTTATCTCGCCTTCAATCACTTTTATCACCTCATCAAAATGCTTCTCGTCGTTCAGGAAGAGCAGGTTTTCCGCCAGGATGCCAGCAATTTTTATACGGTCGCCACTGGGCCTTGCCCCGGAAGCACTGAGGTTCGCCCGGCCAATCATGGGTTGTGCTTTATCAACCAGGTCTTTGGGCAATTCATCGCCGATAAGGAGCATAAGCGTGACCAGACTATTAGGTGTTCCTATCTGATTATGCCACCAGTTGTCGCAAATAAAATCATTTTCCACCCAAAACCCCAAGGCTGATTTGATGGCATTTTTTACCTTTTGACTTTTGTGAAATTTTGAATCCGGATTTTTATAGGCACGGGCCAGTGCGACCATATTTGCCAAATGAATACGGTGTTCAAATGCAGTACGCGAAACATCTTTGTAATTGATGCCGGGCCAGGTGCCGTCATCGTGTATCGTATTCAGCAGGTCCTGTACCAGAACATCGCTCACCGCGGGCTTCATCAGTTCAACCACCACGTGACCACGAATGGTTTCGATATCGGAACGAGAAGAAAATCCAATTGAAGGAGATAAAATAAGAAGGATAGTCAAGCCATTGTAAATCAATAATTTCTTCATATCTCTTTAGATATTAATTAGAGATTGTCCATAAAGTCTCACCATGTCGGCATAGGTAGCGCCTGCTTATCGGCAGGAAAAAGTAAATAATAACCCTATTTTGATTGTAGTTCGAAAAAATTCTTTTTTTAACCAGATATTTAAATCTTCGAAAATTGGCCAAAATCAAAAAAGCATGAAATTTTTGATGGACGTTTCATTGAAAATAAAAAAGGGACAAAAGCCACCCCACAAAAGAGACGGCTTTTGTCCTGAAATGACTATTTAATTATTGCCAACCAGGTGTTTGTTCAAAATTAGGATTCTGGGCAATTGCACTTGTCGGAATTGGCCACAGATAGTTTTTGTTTTCGTCGAATACCGGATTGGCCCAGTCGGTCCCCTTGTAAACATCTACATAAGGTACGCCATCGACCATAGAAGTTTGAATATAACCTTCACTCAGTCCTTCCGGATCGATTTCCGCTTTCATGGCATCGTCCCAGCGGATACCTAAATCTGGATGTTCTTCCAATTTTTTACCTTGTTTCCAGCGTCTCAGATCATCGTAACGGAAACCTTCCATAAACAACTCAATCCTGCGTTCACGGCGGATTTCAACAATAAGCGAAGAAACCCCGTCGTCGGCGTACCGCGGATCCATAGGCGGGACCAAAGGCATATGCGGCATTCCGGCGCGGTCGCGAAGCAGGTTAATACTTACATCCAAATCGTTCTGGGTAATGGTGCCCAGTTCGGCCACGGCTTCAGCATAATTCAACAAAACTTCACCATACCGCAAAATAATGGCCGGTGTATCGGAGGTATTGTAGGTAGCAAATGCCGCAATATGATCGAAAACCTTACAAATTTCATATCCGCTTGTGGATGTCTGTCCGCCCATATTTGAAAGGCGAGGATAAGTACGCTGTGTATCGTCATTGTTCCAGTGCCAACGGAGTACATCATCCGGGTGCAGAATGGTCTGACGCAACCTTGGGTCTCGGTTTTCAAATACATCTGGGAATGATGCATCCCCCTGGTAAAGCGAAGAAAGCGTAATAGGTAAACCGTCGGTGCAAAGATAATCTTCCACAAAGTTCTTGGTTGCCCCGCCATTATAACTCCTGTGATAACTCTGAACATGGTTGGTGAAAACCCCCAACTGGTACCTTCTCCAGTACATTACTTCGGGGACACCGGTTAAATCGGAACGTATTTTATGAATGGCCTGATAGTCGTTCTCCGGATCGCCGGTATTGTATAATTCATATGGGCCGTTATCCATAATTTCCTTTGCGGCATTGGCGGCTTCCTGCAGCCACATGTTGGCATCAGAATCAATATTATGGTATTTTCTCCATGTTCCTTCAAACAGGCAAATTCTTGATTTTACTAACAACGCACACCAGCGATTTATACGTCCCGGGCCACCACCGTCACCCCAGTCATCAGGCAGCCACTGGCAGGCAAAATTCAAATCGGCCAATACGTTGGTCATTACGGTTTCCCGATCATCCTGTGGTGCATACAATTCTTCCGAGTCAACATTGAGTTCGTGATCAACCCAGGGGGCTGCCCCAAATTTCGAAATTTTATCGGCATAAAACCAGCCGCGAAACAAACGCGCTTCGGCCTTGTACTTGTTCACGGTTTCTTCCGGCACACCATTTTCGACTGCTTTGTCGTAATTGTCCATCCCCACGTTAATAGCTCGGATAAATGCCCATCCGCCATCACGCCAACCATACATTTGCGGACTAGATGGAATACTTTGTTTACCGGCCCTCACTTCCTGATAGCGGTTATGACGGGAAGCCAGTGGTGCGATGTTATCTGAAAACTCATCGATATACCAAATACTTTGATTGTTACTATCGAATCCATCGTCGTGTCCCATTAAAATGGGCACATCGTTATCATTCCTGGCCAAGTCGTAAATCCCGTTGTTGTAAACTGCAAGATGATCTTCAGTTAACCAATACGTATCGCTTGTAATTTCATCTAATGGTGCCCTATCGAGGAATTCATCGTTGCAACGCCCAAACAACAAGGTTGCAAAAATCACCAAACTAAGTTTCATACTATACTTTTTCATATTTCTTCCTTTTACAGTTTTTAGAATGTAACCTTAAGACCAATTGCATAGATCTTGTCGAAGTAATATTCCTGAGTAACTGTAGCAGTTTGTTCAGGATCGAGCGGCTTATGCATGCCACTTATGGTAAACAGGTTTTGACCGGAAAGATATATTTGCGCCTGGCTCATCCCAATTTTTTTGGCTGCATTCTCCGGCAACCAGTAACTCAAAGTGATGTTTTTCAACCGCATATAAGCAGAATTCTGTATATACCTCGACTGTGGCATAATGTTCTTTTTGGTATTCGTAGAAATGTGCGGGGCAGCAAAATAGGCATCCGGGTTATCCGGGCTCCAGGTTTCGGTCATATAAAATTTCTCGATATGACCGGCATTGAATGGATAGAAAGCGTTCCAGTTTCCATTGTCCGGCAAATAGTCGCGCTTCAACCGTCCCTGGAAGAAAATACTAAGATTCCAGCCTTTATACTGTAAATTAGGTTGAATACCAAAATTATACCGGTCCCTGTTGTAACCGATTATTGTAAGATCCCCAGGATCATCGACAGTACCACTTCCCGGGGTGATTTTTCCATCGCCGTTTAAATCTTCATACATGATATCGCCGGCCTTCCAGTTGGCTCCAACTTGTGACTGATCGGCATGTTGGGTTACTTCATCATCGGTCTGGAAAATACCCTCAGTTACATAACCCCAGATTTCACCGATTTGCTGACCTACATAATATTGATTCAATGTTCCGTTTGAATTACTCCATCCAAGGGCTCCTGATGGATTATCATATTTTGTGATTTCGGCTTTGTTATCCGAAAGTGCCAGCGTCACACTGTACTGCCAGTCCTGGCCAATGCGGTCTTGCCATGTTGCCGCAAGTTCCCATCCTTGGGTTCTCAAATCCGCAGCATTTGTTTTCGGGGCAGATGTACCCAGCAATGATGGATAAGTGACATTCATTAACATGTCTTTGGTATCACGTTGGTACAAATCGAATGAAACATCCAACCGCTGTTTTAAGATCGTAAAATCGAGGCCTATGTTTTTGGTCGTCACCGACTCCCATGTCAAAGTAGGACTAACCAATCCGGCAGGAGTAACAATTGGAATACGCCCGGCAGCAGACATCATATAAGGTGATTGATCGATCCCCATAGTTGAAATAGCTGGATAATAAATCTGGTTTCCATCATTATCAACCAAGATCTGATTCCCCAACGTACCGTAAGAAAGGCGCAGTTTCAGGTTATCCAGCCAGTCGCTTGTCGATGACATAAACTCTTCGCCGGAAATCCTCCATCCCAGTGATAATGATGGGAAGAACCCAAACCGGTCGTCTTTAGGGAAACGCGATGTTCCGTCGTAACGTCCATTGGCTTCCAGCAGGTACTTGTCCTTGTAGCTGTAATTCAACCGGTAAAACACGCCGCGCAACGCTAGTTCTGATTTACTTCCAAAAGTTCTTTGCGTCCCTGTTGTGGCATTTAAATCGGTAACCAGCGGTGTGATAAGTGAATAAGCCTGTGCGCTTGTATACGTATTTCGCCCCCATTCCTGGTTAAAACCTACCATTGCCTTGAGGTAATGGTCGGTCAGACCTGGCACAGTATATTCTGCATACGTGTTGAACACATAATATTGATTGTAGTAGGAATAGTTCCGAATCCAGTCATCGCCGCTAAAACCATTACCAAATTGCAGGTCTGTTAAATCAGTATTTTGTATACCTTCAATTTTACTGGCCACATCCTGGCGTTCCTGGTGATAAGTTGTGTATGAAAAGTCGCCCCTGATCCGCATACCTTTAAACGGGGTAATCGTAACGCCCTGCTTCAGCAGCAGGCGTTGCCCTATATCGGTATCGCGGCCACCGTCTTCCCAATATGGAAGGGCATTCAGGCTTAGGAAATATTTCCCGATGTAAGGCAAAAACTGATCGTGGTCGCCGGGTGTAAGATAATACGGGAGATCGGGAAAGGTAACCATATGGTTTGGGTCCACCCTCGCCACTGTATTAATGTTTACGTCCCAATTGTAAAAGTGCGGCTGATCGTTGTGCTCGGTGCTCATGGTGATTTGCTCGTCCATAGATAACCAATCGTTAATATCAAATTCGCCCTTCATCAATACATTGTATCTTTTGTACATATAATTTTTGTCTCTCGGGAGATTTGCCCAACCTGCCTTGTCGAGGTATCCGAAAGAAGCGTAGTAGGAAGCATTGTTAGACCCCCCGGAAACATTAATATCATATTTCTGTTGCCAGGACGAATTGGCAATGGTCATCCCTTTATAATCCGTGTATCCGTAGTGGCGTAGGTTTCCTTCATATACACCCCATTCGTTTTCCAAAGTCGGATTTGCAAGCCAATTCTGAAATCCTTGCAAATAATTGTCGTCGAACTTGGGCGAACCATTAGTTCTCAGGGTTGCCTGATTCCAGGCCAGTGCAGCTTCGTAAGGATTTTCAACTGGGTCAATCAAAGCAATCGGAGTGGTCGCCGACTGTTCGGTAGACAATGTCACATTCATTTTCCCTGGTTTACCGCTTTTGGTTTCTACCAAAATAACGCCGTATGCAGCCCTTGCTCCATATACTGCTGCTGCTGCTGCATCTTTCAGTACGGTTACACTGGCAATGTCATTCGGGTTCAGTTTATCCATGTCTCCGGGCACCCCATCAATTAAAATAAGTGGGCTTCCGCCGTTAATCGATTCGTAGCCACGAATGTTGAAATCGGCTGCTTGTGTCGGGTCACCATTACGAATGGTGATGTTAAGGTTCGGGATAACACCCTGCAATCCCTGTGCGACGGACGTAATCGGTCTGTTTTCCAGTCTTTTGGAGTCTGCAACACCAACCGCACCGGTAAGGTTTGCCTTTTTCTGGGTACCATAGCCCACAACGACAATTTCCTGAAGCGACTTAATATCGGCCGTCATAGAAATATCAATGACAGTTTGGCTCCCTACACTGACTTCTTCTGAGATATATCCCACAGAACTGTACACCAACACAGATTCTGCCGAAGGCACATTGATGCTGTAGTCACCGTTGATGTCTGTGACAGTACCCTGGGTTGTTCCCTTAACCACCACATTTACACCTGGCAAGCCTTCCTTGTCTTCAACTGAAGTTACTTTACCGGAAACAGTAGTCCCTTGATATTCTTCCGGGTCAATCTTTTCCGTAACAGCTTTTGAAAACAGATTTCTCGTACTCACAAAAATATTTTCATTGATTCTGCGAAACTTTAAATCTGCCGATTTGGAGATCTCCATAAGCACCTCGCTGAGTGTGGCATTTTTTAAGTTAGTCGTTATCCTGGCATTTTTGTCAATTTCATTCTTGTCGAAGGCAAATTTCAGATTCGTTTTGTTACTGATAACATCAAAAGCCTGGTACAAGGGTACATTCTTCAAATCCAGCGAAAGGGTGATTTCCGCCAGCTTTTGATATTGATTTTGTGCACTGGTGTTAGAGGCAATGAGCAGGCTGCTAAAGCTGGCCTCTAAGAAAATCGCGAAAAACAATAAGCGTGACATAGCGATTACTTGTCGTAGTAGTTTGAATTTCATAATTTTAAAGGTTGGATGAAACATAGTTTTATTCAAGAAACTTTTACCAGGTTCGCGAAACGACCAAATTTCTTTCCTGGTAGAAGAAACATTTTGGCTGGTCCCACTTTGGCGGGACCAGCCATTTTGTTAAGATGTATTAATTTCTTTCATGTGCGTATTTTTTTAAGATTCATTGGGCTGTATGACCACTTTTCTTCCTTTAATGGAATATTGAAAATGAAGAGAAAAACCAATTCCATTTAACACTTTGTCCAAACTCTCATTATCAAATTCGCCAGAAAAAGCCTTTACTCCCAGTTCGCCTTTGACCTGAACTTCAACATTGTACCAGCGTTCCAGCTTTTGGACAATCTCAGAAATTCCGGCATTTTTGAAATATAAAATACCATCTGTCCAACCGCTTATCGCGGTCTCATCGAATGTTTGTACCACATACCGGTCGGTATTTTCATCAATCCGGATCATTTGATGGGGCTCGAGAATTGCAGATAATTTTTCAGGGGACTGATTGTTTTTAACCTTTATTTTGCCATGGATCAATGCTACCTCAATAGACTTTTCATTCGAATAAGCGCGAAGATTAAAAGCTGTTCCCAAAACACAGGTTTCAACAGAACCTGTATGCACAATAAATGGTCTCAGTGGATCCCTGGCAACATCAAAAAAAGCTTCCCCTGTTAAATAAACCTCACGTTTCTGTTGGTTCAAATCCTCTTCAAAGCGTAAAGTGCTTTCCGAATTGAGCTTGACAATGGTTCCGTCAATCAGCTGAATGGTGTATTTTTGTCCTTTAGGAATTGTCTTTTCTATCAGTGTACTATGTTCAACGGCTTGTCTATGCCGATCAAACCAGTCATACTCATTTGCTCTCCAAACAATATAGGCAACTGTCACTAAAGCAATAAAAGTTGCCGCAACTTTCCAAAAGTTAAAAACAACCTGATTAGCATTCCTTTCACTTCGATTTGTGCTTTTGAAGCTATCCTCATTAAATAAGTGGTATTGCAATTGTTGCCGGTCAAATTCTTTTTTATCGGTGAGGTCAGGGTTTCGAAACTGGAGGTTTCGTACCATTTGGACCGCCAAAACTGTTTCTTCTAACTTTTCGGGATGCTCCTTGATCCATTGCCCCCACTGATTAATTGACAATGGATTCATGCCTAAAGCATATTCCTGAAATGATTCTTCCGCAGCGAAGTCTTCTGCACGGTAATGTGTGCGATCCATGCGAGTATTTTATACATACTCTCAATCAGTGTAGTTTTGTAACCTCCTCTCTGAAAAACTTTTTTAAATTTTTTAACGCACGAGATATGGTATTGCGTACCGACTGGTAATTGACCCCTGTTATTTCCATCATTTCATCATAACTACAACGGTGATAAAATCTCAATTGTATCATCTCTTTCTGCCTTGCAGGCAAGCAACTGAGTGCAAATGCCAATTGGTGGCCCACCTCAGAATTCATCTCTCTGGTCAAGATCATTTCCTCATAAGAAAACTGGATCTCATCAATTATTAATCCGGAATTTTCGAGATTGATCCCTTTGCGATATTCTCTTATTTGGTCCAGGATCATGTTCCTCATTATACGAAGCAGATATGGTTTTACTGACCTTATTTCGGGTAGGCTTTTACATTTTGTCCATAAATCCACAAAAAGGTCATGAATTATATCCCTGGTGAGCGCGTCGTCATTGCTGATCTTGAAGCCATAATTGTACAAGTCATCGTAAAAAGTATTGTACAATTCAAATAATGCAGAACGGCTTCCACGGCGCAGATTGGTCCAGTAGGTCAGTGCTATTTGAGTGTTTTGGTTTCGCAATGATTTAAATTAATCTATTGAAAATAAATCAAAATTACTTGCCAAAAAAATATTTTCGGCGATCTTTTATCATAAAAATTGGATCAACAATGATAATATTATAACTTAATTAGGTGTTAAATAATTGATTTATAAAGGATTGCACAAATGATTGCTTAGGATTTTACTTGTGCCAAAAAAATAGCATTGAATGCTCGATTTTGAAAAGAGAAATATAACCATTGTTCTTTCTATCCATTCATCTGCAGGCTAAGGCCTCGATCCACACAATTTCCCAAATCAAGGTAAGAAACCACAGAGTGTGTCGAGATGAACTGCACATGTCGGGAACGAGGTTTGGTGTAATGGTGTTTTGATAATTGATTCCATAAAAAAGAGCAGAATGAAAAATCACACGGTCATATCTGCTATTCTTTTATTTTGTTTTAACTGATCAAGTATTCGGAGCCAGAGCATCCAATTTGAACGAATCACCATTGAAAACGGCCTTTCCCAGAATACCATTAACACCATCTGCCAGGATAGCGACGGTTTTTTATGGTTAGGAACCGAGGATTGCCTCAATCGCTTTGATGGTTACGATTTCAAAACTTTTCATCATGATCCGGACGACTCGACCAGTATTTCTCATAACTGGAAATGGGATATTTTTGATGATTCCCAAAAACAACCGTGGGTGGCCACCTAGAAGGGACCGAATCTTTTTAATCGGGCCAATGGACAATTTATCTGGTACCTTCCGGACTCCGTGAATACAAGCGGCATCCATGGTGAGCGGCCCACTTCAATCGTGGAAGATTAAGACGGCTTTCTGTGGATTGGGACATGGGGCGGAGGCTTAAACCGGTTTGATAAAAAAAAGGACAGTTTACTTCGTTTGGAGGAAAAGATACAAAACCAGGTTTGTTCATCCGGGATCTAATGATAGACCGTGAAGGCATACTGTGGATCGGTACATGGAATGGATTGTTTTATATGACTAAAGGCGATGGCGGCGTGTATGTATTCAAAACATTAAATACAAACCAGTCCTATGACATTGGTCTCAAAAAAGAAGAGATCACGGTGCTTGGAGAAGATAAAAAGGGGAGGATTTGGATCGGAAGCCTTGGAAACGGGCTATACATTTATAACCCATCGGCCCATACGGTTATCAATTTCAGGAATGAAGACACTATACCTCCGGTAATAATTAACAATAATAGCATGGCAATCCAATGCGACAATGATGGGAAAATGTGGGTAGGGACCATGGGTGGATTTAACAAATACAACAACTCAACATATGATTTTGAACATTATTTAAAGAAAACCAAGGTAATAAACAGCCTGAGTCATGACAATGTCAGTTCAATGGAAGAGGATGAAAATGAGCACATCTGGATTGGAACCCGTGGCGGAGGGTTGAATCATTTCAACCCATCTACCGGTGAATTTATGGCGATAATGGAACAGGATAATTTACCTGAAACCAAGGGTTTAAATTATATAAATGATATCTATATTTCTCCTGAAGGTTGTATTTGGATCGCAACCTACGGCAGTGGATTGATCCGTTATAATCCCCAAAAAAATACCTTTCAATAATACCTTAACAATATGAATGACCCGGGATCGCTTTCCGGAAATTATACTTTGCGTCTCCTTAGAGACAGTGGCAATCACCTCTGGGTTGCCACGTGGGGAGGTGGTATGCGTAAATACATACGCGAAAACGAACAATTTGAGCCCTACACTCATGTAGAAAGTGATTCCGGATCATTGGCGGAAAACATCGTTTATTGCATTTCGGAAGTGGTTTCAATTACAGGTTTGAATAATCCGTATAACACATGACCCTGAATTTATATCCAAATCCCAGTTCAAAATATTTGATGGTTCGATTCAATAGAAATCTGATGCCGGGAAATTATGTTATCTCGATCCGCGATCTGCAATCAAAACAGATTCTACAACACAGCATGAAAATGACCGGTGAACCAAACGGGGACCTTGTCATTCCGGTCGAATTACTACCTTCAGGTTTGTATATTTTCGCTGTCGAAGGCCCACAAATTATGATTAGACAAAACTTTATTAAAGTTCAGTCATGAATTAATAGATCCGGATCCACTGGAAATGCTTTCCCGATCACAAATAAAAAACTTATCATCAATCCGATGGTATATGGATTAATATGTATACGTATGGAATTCCATACACAGTATCGCCATAGATTGATCAGGCAAGTTCCTGCTATTGGCTCATTTTAGATTTCCAGATGTGCCGAAAATCCTCCTCCTGGCATTGGAATTTAAATGGAGGACAGTAGGTGAATGCCAATTTTGGCACGTTATAAATATTGTTTTTCAGTTTGACGTGGACATTTTCTAATCTCTAAGAAACCCAGCACCTGTCGCAGGGTTTACAGCAATGGTACTGGAACAAAATGCATCCCTGTCAATGAATTGGTTTGTTCATCGAACATCATAAAAACTTATCTCCATATCCGAGAATATGTCGATGGATTATTCAACATTTCGACAAAAATCGTATCTTCAAATCATATACGGTTGGTAATGTATGTGTGCAAGAAAATGGCTGGTTACTAAATTTTTCCTGGAGAAATTAATGTTTAAGCACAAAAGTTTATCGATAAATTAATATAACCCCTAAATTTACCTGATTTTTTAAAGTCGGGGCTAATGCAATGTATATGAAAAAACTATACGGTTCATTTTTCATTCTTTTTCTTTTTCTCTCCTTTTCCACATACGGACAGACCACCATTGCCGAATGGAATTTCGATGATAGTGATGGAATAATCGACGCAGGCATTACTGCTAATAATGGAAAGACTTTAACTACGCAAGGTGGAACCAGTTCTATTACTTATACTTCCGGCTATTCACTAAACGCGGCCAAGGCCTCTGGCTGGGATGGTGGAAATGGCACAAAATATTGGCAGATTGAAATAAGTACAACAGGTTATCAAGACCTCACGGTTTCCTCTCGGCAATACAGCAGTCTAGGGGGGCCAAGGGATTTCGAGTTACAATATCGAATTGGTTCAGGTGGTGTCTGGACTTCTTTACCCAATGGCAATGGGACTGTTACTGTAGCCCAGGATTGGACAACAGGCATATTAAATGCGGTTGACCTCCCATCCGAAGCCTCAAATCAATCTTCCGTATATCTGAGGTGGATAATGACTTCCGATCATACACTCGATGGTATGCAATTTGTTACACCGGGAGGTGGTTCACGCATTGATGACATAATTATTTCAGGCAATTCAGTGACAGGAAACCCAACCATTGAAATTAATTCTTACAGCCTGGCCACCGGTAACATACAACAAAATACCACGGAGGCTGTACTGTATCGTCTTGATTTAACAGCTACAGTTACACTGGCACATCTAACGGAGGTAATATTAACTACTGACGGCACTTATGTCACATCAGACCTGGCATCTAGCAGCTTTAAGCTTTGGATTTCTGATGATGATATTTTTGATAGCGGCTCAGATACTTTTCTGAGATTAGTAGGGATTGTTGATTCCGGAAATGATCTTGACTTTAGTGGTTTATCGCAAACCATTTACCAGAATACCACCAAATATCTTTTTCTAACAGTAGATGTGGACGGGAATGCAACTCCAGGACATACCATTGGCATACAGTCGACGGCATTTTCAAATATCACGTTTAGTCCAACAGCAAACAAAATTGGTACAGATCCAGCACCGGCGGGAAATTTTCAGACTATTGCTCAGTGCATCGAAAACAGTGACATTGTGGGTTCGGTAAATACACCTGATGGATCGCCTATTGCTTCTTTCGGGCATACTCAGGCCAGGGATTCCGTAGAAGTATTGGAATTTTTGGTATATGATTATGGCGAGTGTGATGGAAGAAATACAGTAATTACAAATATTCGTTTGAAACCACAAGTCACGAATACAGCTAGCTGGACCAACCATATAGCAGGTATAATTGTAAATGTGGCGGGTGGGGCCACTTCGGTAAATGATCCTGCGACGATTACCGACTCTTATATCGATATACCAATTGCTGATGGTAGTTTATCAATACCTGATGGGACTTTGGGTACCATTGACATTTATATTTATTTGAATGAGACGCCTTTGACTGACAACCAAACACTCGCGTTTTATATTGATTCCAACGATCCGGGTTTTACGATAGGGAGTAATAGTTCAAATTTAAATTTTAGCAGTGACATCAATTCGAACGACTTCACCATTGATGTAACAGCCTCGGAATTGCGTTTTGTAGATCAGCCGGTGGATACCGATATTAATGTTCCGATGGCTTCTGATGTTACTGTGGAAGCCACTGATGTTTATGGCAATCGTGATTTAGACTTTGTGAGTCAGGTAGACCTGTCATCTTCGGGTACCATGCAGGATGATCCCCTTCAGGTCAATGCCGTGAGTGGATTGGCTACTTATTCCAGCATTGTTCATACAGTTGCCGACAACGGAATACAGTTGTCTGCCAGTGCAACCGGTCTGACCAGCAGTACGTCTGGCACCTTTGATATTATTCAAACCGCAGATCATCTGGCTTTTGCAGGTTTTCCATCCAGTGGCCTCACCAATACTTCCGTGACCACTTTTACCGTAGAAGCGCAGAAACCCGACAATTCCGTGGATACTAACTATCCCGGCGATATTACCATCACCAAAGAAAGCGGTCCCGGAACGGTTTCAGGCACACTGGTAAAAACTCCGGTGAATGGCATTACCACATTTGATGATATCCAGTTCGACCAGCCTGGTAATTACACGTTGAGGGCAACTTCGGGAACGCTAACGGATGGTGTGAGCAGCATTATTGCCATTGTTACGCCCAGTTCGGTATTCCCCAATGGACCGGAAGATATGGGACAAACTGATGGAATGGTATTCACGATCGCTGATCATGAATTGAATGATGGGTTTAAAAATGTCCCATTGACCATGACCGATGGCGGAGCGGCCAATCCTGCGGATATCAGGGACACCAATGGTTCCACCGGTTACAGTGGTTCCACAGCGGGGGCCAATGTGTATTTTACAGGAACGGATGGTGAATATGGCTTTTCTATAGAAGGTATCGATGCATCGACTTATACCGATCTAAAGCTGAGTTTTGGTGTATATAAATCAACAGCTGCTTTGAATCCATTTGCCGATCTTACCGTGCAAATTGATTATGGTACCGCATGGCAGGATATAACGGTGAGTAATTTTCCGACCAGTGCCAATGGCGCCGGGTGGTATTTGGTGGATCAAGTAAGTTTGCCCACTGCTGCGGAAGTTTCCAACTTGAAGATTAGATTCATCAAACAGGATACTATCCGTACAAGGATTGACGATATCAATTTGATCGGTACACCAAAGGTGGCCACGCAATTGGTGGTTTCCACCATTAACAATGATCTTCCGCCGGTAGTCAATTCCCCCTTCGATGTTGTCGTGGATGTCCGGGACATCAATGGCGATCCGGCCAATGTGCTGGAGAATACCCCAATACAACTTACACTAATTACCGGAACAGGTAATTTGAGCGGAACCTTAACGGGAACCATCGTGGCCGGTACCAGTCAGGTGACCATTTCAGGTGTGACCTACGATGCATCCGAAACCGGAGTGGTCCTTGATGCCTCACGAAATGGAAGCGGAGACAATGTACAGGCCGGTTCCAGTGCGTCCTTCAGGGTACTCGCCGCGGAACCAACCGTTCAGGCATCAGGGTTGAGTTTTTCCGACCGGACAACAAACTCCCTGACTCTGGAATGGACCACCAACGGAGATGGCGCCGCAAGGATTGTACTGGCGCATCTCACAGATCCCGTGGATACAGATCCCGAAGACGGTACTACTTATAGCGCCAATGCGGATTTTGGAAGTGGCGATGAAATCGGTACTGGAAATTACGTGGTTTATGTAGGTGCCGGGTCTTCGGTAACCGTCACCAACTTACAACCCAATAATACTACATATCAGTTTGCCATTTATGAATACAATGACAATGGAACCGCTACATTGGAAAATTACCTGCAAACCAGCCCGGCGACCATTAGCGGGCATACTACCTGTAATGTTCCGCTCACCCAGGCTTCCGGTATCAATTTCACGAATTATGCGCAAAACAGCATCACAGCAAACTGGACCAATGGTGATGGAGACGGCCGTGTCGTCGTGATCAATTCCAGCAATTCTTTTACCACACCCGGGGCGCCGCCTGCCACACCGAATACGGTATGGCAAAATACTGGCCAGCAGGTGGTGTATTTTGGCAGTGGTAGTTCGGCAACGGTAACGGGTCTGTCGCCGGCCTCAACGTATTGGTTCAGGGTTTATGAATCCAATTGCGGCGGCGCCGATATTCAGTACAACACGACGGACAATGCGACCAGTACTACGACTTATTTATTATCACAGGATTTTACCACCTGTCCGCCCACCGGATGGCTCACCCTGGTTAATAGCGGCAATGGCTGGCAATGCACTGCCGGGGCCGGCAATGTCGGTTACGAGTCTGCCAATGGCCTGGGCGGTACCGGGGCTTCGCAGACCTGGCTGATATCACCGAAAAGAAACTTTGATCTGCTTGCCAGTGAGGCCTTGTCTTTTGACTCCTGGACTGATGGAACAGACACTGGTTATCCAACCTTACAGGTTTTGTATTCCGATGATTATTCCGGTTCCGGCAATCCCAATGTGGCCACCTGGATGCCGCTCGTTTATACCCTCTCCCCGGAGCAGTCGCAGGCCTGGACTTCTTCGGGCCTGGTCGATCTGTCAGCATTAAGCGGCGATAATTACATTGCCTTTAAATACACTTCTTCAGGAACAACTTCCGAGGCGGCCGCCGAATGGCGCATTGATAACGTGCTCATCACCAATGATGGGTGCGCCGAACCTTCT
The DNA here is from genome assembly GCA_963711495.1 of uncultured Cytophagales bacterium. Classification (GTDB taxonomy): domain Bacteria; phylum Bacteroidota; class Bacteroidia; order Cytophagales; family Cyclobacteriaceae; genus CAVQEK01. The sequence goes on along the minus strand of CAVQEK010000004.1, from coordinate 752,821 downwards.
GCGCCAGCCTCAAACCTGACTTTCAGCAACATCAACCAGCATGATATGACCCTCACCTTTACCCCTGGAAATGGGACCAGAAGGATCGTGGTGGCCAAAGAAGAATCTGCGGTTGACGCAACCCCTGTTGATGGAAATACATACAATGCGGATGCATCTTTCGGATCAGGGTTTGATTTTGGAGGGGGCAATTATGTTGTATATAATGGTACCGGAAATTCCGTAAATATCACGAATTTAAATCCAGCCACCGCCTATTATTTTGCCATATTTGAATACAATTGTGATGGAACTTCTGCCAATTATAGTAGCACCTCTGCAACAGGCAGCCAGGCTACGCTGGACCCGAATGGATCGGATATTGTGGAGCAGTCCGGATACACTTATCCTTCAAATATCGATTACATGCTATACCAGGCTCCTAACCTAACGATGACCACAAACAATTCATTGAGTGTATTTGGATTAACACTTCGGGATGGCGGTGCCTCAATGAATGATACTGATGGTACTGTAACTGATTTAACATCTATTTCATTTAGTACCAATGGTTCGACAGCCATCAGGGCAGCGGCCATTTATGATGGTACTAATTTTACTGCAGTTAATGTGAACGGATCAACCTCAGTTACCATAGATTTAAGTAGCAATCCGGTCGTTGCGATGGATAACAGTTCAACTAATTTTGAATTGTATGTCACCTTCGAAACCGGAAATCACATAGTTGACAACGAACAGGTACAATTTACCGTTACTGCAGCCAGCACCGACCCGAGCGGTTCATCCCTGCAACAACCAGACGGTGGGGGGGCAACCAGTTCGATTTTGAATGATGATAATAGAATTACAGTTGATGCCACTCAATTGCAATTCGTCCAGGTGCCGGAATATTCCATTCCGTTGAATGAAGTATTTGCGGTGGAAGTAGAAGCGATAGATGACCAGGGCACCAGAGACCGGGATAAAAGCCTGACCATCTCTACAGTTTCCGGGACGGGTAATCTTACTGCTGTTTCAGGACTTACCAAAAATACATCTGACAGTACGGCTTATTGGGATGATCTGATGTATGACACGCCGGAGACCATCCAATTGCAGGTATCCGATGGGGGCTCATTGACATTGAATTCGGGTAACCTGATCGTAAAAGCCAGGTTTGCGATATTCACCTTTACCGGGGCGAGCGGTGATGAGGTGACCTTTGCTCCGGATAACCAGCCGGCCCATGTGACCATTAGTGATATTTCACGTGGATCTTCAATATCTGCCCAAACGCTAAGCAATGCCTTCAATGCAAACAATTGGCCAGAATCCATTGAGACGGACAGCTATTATGAAATTACAATTACACCGGATGCCGGATATAATTTCAGTCTTTCATCGTTGGAATTTGATCATAGAAGTACATCAACAGGCCCAGGCACATGGGAAATAAGGAGTGATGTAGACTTGGATAATTTTGCAACACCGATCGATGTTGGGAACAGTACCCAGGATGGTGTTTTTACCAGAAATGCCGATGTAGACATGAGTGCTATCACAGATCAGTCGGGAGCAGTGCGGATCAGGTTTTATGGTTATAATTCAACCAGTGGTTCGGGTACCTGGGCGCTCGATAATATAGAGATCTTTGGTACTACAACTGATGTCGGCGCACCCAATTTCACGCTTGGTTATCCACAAGCCATCAACAATACAGTATCAGGATTTGATCTTATTGTGAACCTGGATGAGGCGGGTAAAGTTTATTATCTCATACAACCAAACGGTGATCCGGCACCCGATCAGGCAACGGTGGTTGCTGCCAATAATACAATTGATGTGCCACTGTCAGACACTGATTACACGGCTACGATCAATTCGTTAACAGAAGCCAATGGTTATGATGTATATTTTGTAACGGAAGATGCTGCCACCAATCAAAGCCAGAACGACCCGCCGATAAACCTGATCAATGTGCGCACCAGTGACACGGACTCGGACATCCTTGCACCGGCGAGCCAGGTACCTTCAGGGACAATCTCATCTACAGCAGATACCCAGGGAGAAGCTATTGATGTATTCAGGTTTGTTGTGGAAGACAAAGGCACTACGGATGGTCTTCCGACCAAGGTGAGCAGAATTTATATTAAACGTGGTTCACTGGCCACCAGTCCTGTTGCTGACTGGACCACCGCCATTCAGGGAATAACCCTTCAAGGAAGTACGCTTGGCAATATTCCATTGTCAAACGTAAGTATTTTGCCGGATAATATAGTGGCGGATATCGATACGGCCAATTTCAAGGTTGCGAACAATTCCACAGAGGAAATCACCATGGCTGTTTATCTGAATAATACAAGTCTGGTGGATAATGAAGAACTGGATTTTGAGTTGAGTACAATAGATGGAGATAACACCACATCGATCGTGGGCTCACAATTTGATTCCCCAATCTCTTCCGGTGTAACTTCCGAAGTTTTCACCATCGATGTGACAGCCGACCGGCTGGTGGCCAGTGGCTATCCGGTAACTCTTACCGATAATACTACACCGTTCAGTTTAACCATTCAGGCTACCGATGAAAACGGCAATGTTGATACGGATATCGATGGCGGTACTACGTTCAATGTCACACTAAGCCGGGATTTTGGCGCGGGTGAGATTTCATCCGTAACTGGATTAACACAAGCTTTGGTCAGTGGTACATTTACCTGGAGCGACCTGCTTTATGCTGTTAACGATGATGTATTTACCATTTTGGCAGATGCGGACAACACAGGGATCCAGGATACTGTAACCGACCAGATCATTGTTGGTTCCCCCGGCGATCTGATCGTATCTGGCAATCTGACCCTGACTCAAAACCTCACCGTAAATAATGTTGTCATACAGTCGACGGGAAATCTTACTCTTTCTTCTGGAATTACCCTCGCGGTGGCTGGTGATTTTACGGTTGATGATGGTGGGGTACTGAATGACCTGGGAGCAACAACCGTTTTCAACGGGACTACCGGAGCCCAGCAAATTACAGGAACAACCACCGGACCGGTAACTTTTTATAATATCACTGTCACAAATGCTGTGAACGCCGTGAATGCCAATGTGGATATCAATCTGATCAATACACTTACCCTAAACGATGCTGCCACTTTTGATACTGATGGCACTACAGATGATAAGAATTTTACCCTGCTCTCAGATGCCAATGGAACGGCACGCATCGCACCAATATTGAACGGCGCTGTCTTGAACGGAGAAATCGTTTGGCAAAGATTTTTACCTGCAAATACTCCCGGATCGAGATATGTGAGCACACCAATAAAAGGACAAACCCTCAATTCATGGGCTGATGATTTCAGGATACAGGGTGTCACCGGATTGAGGCCGGGATATGATCCAAATGTATGGACGTATACCGAAAGTCTGGGAACCAATGGTTCCGGAGGCATAGAAGGCTGGACGCCATTTCAGAACATCAATGATAATCTTCCGGTAGGTCCTGGCATGAGGATCTATATCTGGTCGGTCGTGATGCAGTCTGACGTGATCATTGACAATAAGGGATTACCTTTTACCGGTAATGGAGACTCCAATGATGGTTCCGGAACCTTTACTTACTCACTTTCATACACACCTACTGCCTATGGCGGCGGCGGATGGAATCTGTTGGGAAATATTTACCCGAGTGAAACTGACTGGGATGATAATACTGATTTTGTTCATACCGATATACAAGGGGATGCTTTCTATGTTTGGAACCCGGTCACCGGGAATTATGCTACCTATAATGGTGTGTCCGGGATAAATGGCGCTACGCGGTATATCGCGTCAGGGCAGTCGTTCTGGGTCCAGGCCAATAGTGCTACCTCAGAAGTGTCGATCAATGAGAATGCTAAAAGCTCAGGCAATGGCAATTCCTTCATCAGGGTAGCTTCTGAAGATTCCCGGGAACTGAGTAAATTAAGGTTGAAGATCACTTCGGCTGACAAAGGATACAATGACGAAACTGCAATTGCTTTTCTACCGAATGCCAGTGATGGATATGACATGGAATTGGATGCCAATAAATTTGGTGCCGGCTGGATTAATATTTCATCATTGATCAAAAATGATGATAAAGATCTGGCCATTAACGCCATGGGTGAGTTGAGAGGAGCCAAGTCAGTGCCGCTCCGGATCAGGCCTTATTATTACGGCACCTATTCGATCGACTTCAACCAATATGAAAATTTCGATCCAAATGCCGTGTTGAAACTGATCGATCATTACACCAACAAATCGATCCTGATCAGTCCGGCAGCGCAATACCAATTCGATATTGTGCAGAATATTCCGGAAACATACGCCGATGGCCGGCTGGAGATACAGTTTGCCGAGCCAGTTACGCTTTCCATAGAAGACCAGAATGCAAAAGCTGGTCAGGAAGTCCTGGTTTATCTGACAACCGATAAACTTGCCGACGTGATGGCATCCAATTTTACACTGGAGTGGAACTCCGATGCGCTGGAATTTTTAAATGTGGAAGATTTTGGTTCGGCAGTTATCAGTATGAACAACTTTGATATGGTGCAGACATCTTCCGGCAAACTTACTTTTGACTGGAAGGAACAAAATAATATACCACTTGACCTAACTGATGGCAGCAGGCTTTTTGCCATACGATTCCTGGCCAAAAGTGGCATTGACAATACCGAGATCAATATAAACAAAAACTCAGCACATTTTACGGCGGTCAATGATGTTGATCTGCCGCTCAATCTGAAATCAGGGCTGATCGATATTTTGCGTAACAATATTATTGCCGGAGCAGTGAAGACCGTGGCCGGGTTCCCGGTAGATAATGTCGCCGTAAAACTGAGCGGTGATCTGGATGCCCGGTTCGTAAGCGGCAATGACGGGTTATACAATTTTGATGCTTATGAACAGGATCAATATGAAATTTCAGCTTCCACTTCGACAAGTAGTGATGTCACGGCAGGGCTTTCCGTATTGGATATCATTCTTACCCGTCGACATTTATTGGGTATGGCCCCTCTGACAAACCCCTATCAGGTCATTGCAGCAGATGTGAATGGATCATTATCAGTGAGCATACTGGATATTGCCGAAATACAACAGGTATTATTGGGGAACACAACTTCATTTACAGGAGGTTCACCCTGGCTATTCATACCTTCCGTTTATGATTTGAGCACTGATCCTTTTGCTTATCAAACCGATTATCAGTTCACTATGGGACCAGAAGAAATGGACATCAATTTTGTCGGAGTAAAACGCGGCGATGTGGACATTTCCTGGAACAACAATGCGCGACAGGTTACCAAAGACAAGATAACCTTCGACTTATCAAATGTGACAATCCAAGGTGATGAAATTGTAGTGCCGTTATTAATCAAGGATTTCCGGAACATCAGTGGATACCAGTTTACAATCGCCTGGGACCCAAGGGCGCTTGAATTCAGTGAGGTGAAAGACGGTGCAATAAGCAATCAGTATAATACAGAAATTAAAGATTCCGGTAAAATAATAGTACTTTGGGACGACGTCAGGGGCGGATCGATGACCTTGCCGGATGGCACAAAATTGTTGGAACTCCATTTTAGAACCAAAAATAATGATGCCAAAACAGATATTTCTGTAAACTCAGATGTGATTCAGGCACTTGCATATAACGACAACCTCGATCAGGTTAAGATCAAATGCAGTGATGGACATCTCAATCTCAAAGATCAATTCGATAAACCATTTGTGCTTCGTCAAAATGTCCCCAATCCGTTTACCGGATACACCGATATCCATTTCCGTATACCTGAAAAAGGGAAAGTAACCTTAAATGTGGTTAACATGCTTGGCGAATTAGTGTATCATTATGAAGGAGATTTTGATGCTGGTGAAAATGTGGTTACCTGGAACAGAAATGACAGTCGGATCACAGCAACTCCTGGCGTGTATATCTATAGCCTGGAATCCGGGGGATATTCGGCTATGAAAAAATTGATCATCAAATAGTGTTTATAAACAATGAATATTCATAAGGCTCCTTTGGAGCCTTTTTTCTTTCACCTGAGTTCGATTTGAAAAAAGGAATATTGGGATTAATTTGGTTTGTCACCCATCTTTAATAAATGCGTTTGACCAATGCATAAACTATACATTCAGACGTTCCCCCAGCGTAATCCTTCCATCGTAATCCATGCGATCGGTTTCCGGCAACAAAGGGAATTTTATTGGTTTTCCATCCCGGTGAGATCGATAAATTGCCGTGAATAATTCTACAACATCTCTTCCTGTTTCTCCGCTAACCACGGGATCATGACCTTCTCTGATGGAAGTTAAAAAGTCTTCAATTTGCAGTTGTATAAAATGGATGGTCGGATCAATTTTATTAAAATAAAGGGCGTCGGCTTCTTTCCATTTTTCCAGCAGTCGTTCTTCCCCCGGCACAGTCCACAGATCGTTGATGGCAGGTTCCGAAATACCAGTCCGACCAGCGATGAACATGGCACCGCTCTCCGTTTGAACCCCTACTGTAGCCCCATTCTGACCATGAATGTGCACTTTTCCATAGATGCCTGGTTTCTGACTGTTGCTGACAATGATATTTCCCAATGCACCATTACGAAATTTAATGATGGCAAGCGCTGTATCTTCAACTTCGATATAAGGATGATTCAAATTAGACCAGGTGCCATAAACCTCGTCAATGGCTCCCATATACCAGAGCAAAAGATCCAACTGGTGCGGCGATTGATTGACCAAAACCCCTCCTCCTTCCTCGTTCCAGGTTCCGCGCCAATCGTCACTGTCATAATAATCCCGGTCTCGCCAACCCAACATTTGTACCGTACCCAATACAGGATTCCCGATTTTGTTGGATTCGATCGCCTGTTTTACCCGCAAAGCAGCCGGATACCAGCGCCGCTGACTAATCACGCCCAATCTTTTGCTGGTGCGTTTGGCAATTGAGATCATTTGATCACAATCAGCCAATGACGATGCAAGTGGTTTTTCTACCAACACATGCGCTCCAGCTTCCAGTGATTCCAAAACCGGTTGGAGATGGAAAGGATGCGGCGTACAAACAATCACCATTTGAATTCCTTCTTCTCTGATCATCAGGTTAATGTCCTGATAGGCGGCAACCCCATAATGGGCAGAAAACTTTTCTGCCGAGGAAAAAGTTCGACTCCAGACAGCTTTAAGGTTTGCTTTTTCAATTTGTTCCAAAGCCTTCGCATGCAAGTGAGCTACTTTACCGCAACCCAATATTGCAACCCTGATATCTGACATAACGAAATGATTTAAGGTTCCAAAATTATTTTATTCAAACCGGGCGTTTTATCATATAATTTTTTAAACCAATCTGCACCGTCTGCAAGTGGAACCACCGCAGAGATCATTTTGCTTACATCAATCTTTCCTTCACTCATCATTTTTAAAACCAAGTCATATTCACCACAAATAGCACAACTGCCTTGTATGGTGATTTGCCGGGTTACTACTGACTGTAACGGCAATTCGGCCTTTGGAACCAGGTTACCTATTAAGGTTACGGACCCACCTTTACGCACGCTTTCCACAGCCAGCGTTAATGTCGTCGAAAGGCCAACTGCCTCAAAAACAACGTCGGCGCCACGGTCTTCAGTGTGTGTTTTTATATTTTCCATCACCATGGCATTCGAGTCTAATGTTTCATCCGCTCCAAAATTTTTGGCCAGTTCCAACTTCCGCGGATCCAGATCCACTGCAATGATTTTTCCTGCACTGGTCTGGGAAAGTAATTGAATGAGGAAAAGTCCGATCATGCCGGCGCCCACCACAACCACTGTATCGTTCAGTGCTATTTTTGTCAAACCAATAGCGTGTGCCGCCACAGCCACCGGCTCAACCATAGCCGCCTGCTCAAATGTCACATTATCTGGTATGCGATACAATATATGATCCGGCACAACTACATATTCCGCAAATGCTCCATTTTGTCTGTAATCACCCGGTGATACACCAAGTACTCTCCGATGATCGCTTAAATTGTATTGCCCGCGTTTGGTAAACCAGTCATCCTGTGGATAAATGGTAGAATCGAAGGTTACCCGGTCAGAAATTTTCCAATTCCTGACATTTTTGCCCATTTTTGCGATCGTCCCGGATGCTTCATGCCCCATTATTATCGGTGGAATCCTTCGGCCGCTACTGCCATCCATGCCATGAACGTCGCTGCCACAGATACCGCATGCCTTGACCCGGACTAGCACTTCGTGATCAGCAATCTCAGGTGTCGGAACTTCCTTATAAACAAGTTTGTTGTAGGCTTCTAAAACGAGTGCTTTCAATGTTCTGAGAGGTTTTATTGTTTCACTTAATCGAAAAACCAGGGATTAACTGGTAAAACAACAATTATTTATTGCGCTCGATGGTGAATTGTACCAATTGTTGCAGCGCGACTTTATATGTTGATTTTTCGAAATTCTCCAGTGTTTCCAGGGCTTCATTATAATATTTTTCCATGATTTGATTCGCATATTCTATCCCGCCGGAATCTCTAACAAAAGCAATCACTTCTTCTACTTTCTTTGATTTATGGCTTTCTTTTTTGATGATGGATATCAATCTTTGTTTGTCGGGTTTGCCGGCGTTTCTCAAGGCATAAATGAGTGGCAAAGTCATTTTTTTTTCTTTGATATCGATGCCAAGTGGTTTACCGATCTCAGCAGAACCATAGTCAAATAAATCATCTTTGATCTGGAATGCCATCCCAACTTTTTCACCAAAAAGCCGCAACTGTTCAATGGTTTCCTGGTCACTGCCTGAAGAACAAGCCCCAACAGCACAGCAGGAGGCAATTAGAGAAGCTGTTTTTTGTCGTATAATGTCATAATAGACCGATTCATCAATATCCAGTTTTCGGGCCTTTTCCATTTGGAGCAATTCTCCCTCACTCATTTCACGTACGGCATCCGTTACAATTTTCAACAGGTGGTAATCGCCATGTTCCATGGAAAGCAACAGACCACGGGAAAGCAGATAATCCCCAACCAGTACGGCGATTTTGTTTTTCCACAAAGCATTAATCGAAAAAAACCCCCTCCGGTAATTAGCATCATCTACGACATCGTCATGCACTAATGTAGCCGTATGCAACAATTCAATCAAGGCGGCTCCACGGTGGGTGGATTCATTAATATCTCCTGCTACTCCTGCTGCAAGAAAGACAAACATCGGTCGCATTTGTTTACCTTTGCGCTTTACGATATATGTCATTATTTTGTCGATCAATAGCACCTTGCTCTTCATGGAATCACGGAATTTTTTTTCAAATTCCACCATTTCATTTGCTATTGGTGCTTGTATATCCTTTATTTTCAAAGACATGCCGTTAAAGATGCTACAATAATAATATCAATTTGTGCATCTGCAAAGTTAATGAAGCGTTAAAATATTCACTGTAAATATCATTTGCCTGCTTATTATGGAGTATAAACAATTTACACTTACCTCAAAACATCACCAGAGAAAATTTCTTGCTGATGCCCGTTATTTAAAAAACAGCCTGCCGAAACCGGTGATAATTTTTAATCACGGATTCAAAGGTTTTAAAGATTGGGGACATTTCAATCTTGTTTCAGAATTTTTTGCCAATCGCGGTTTTATTTTCATTAAAATGAATTTTTCTCACAATGGCACCACCCTTGAAATCCCCACCGCATTTGCCGACCTCGAGGCTTTTGCCAATAATAATTTCTGTATTGAACTTGACGACACCGGTGTGCTGATTGATGCGCTTTTTACGGGGTTAACTCCGGTTCCAAAAGAAGAAATGGATTTGAATAACCTTTTTCTGATTGGCCACAGTCGCGGAGGAGGGCACGTCATTCTGAAGGCCAAGGAAGATCAACGTGTAAAAGGTATTGTCACCTGGGCTGCCGTCAATAATTTGGAAACCTGGCACACAACCGAAGAACTGGAATATTGGAAACGTGTTGGAACAATCTATGTGCACAACAGCCGCACCAATCAGGAAATGCCAATGCACTATCAGATCGTTGAAAATTACCGGGCTAACCGGGAACGCCTTCAGATACCGGAAGCCATAAAAACCCTTAAAATTCCAGTATTGGTGATGCACGGCACGGATGATCAAACGGTAGATGCAGAAGCTGCGAGAATGTTGAAAAGATGGAATCCCGCTGTTGCGTTGGATATTATGGATGGTGCAGACCATACTTTTGGTGGAACGCACCCCTGGAAGAGAAATTCTTTGCCCGTGTACACAAAATATGCTGCTGAAAAATCGTCCGAGTTCCTGAAGCAAACCCGGTGATTTTAACGATCTGCTTAGTTGAACAGATAAAAAAACTAATTCGCATTAAGCCATTCCGTAGGCTGGAATATTTTTAAACCATCCGGTGATGCTTAATCGTTCACGATTCGCCGGCAACACTTCGTGTTCCAGTTTGGCGCTATCAAAACAAACGAGCCGGCCACTGATTGGCAGAATCTCCATGGTTTCTTGATTCGGCAGGTAGATCACCAATTGACCCCCATTTTCAGCAGACCAGTTCTCATTGAGGTAAAAGATCACCGTAAGTTTGCGCTTATCATCAAATAAAAATTGGTCGAGATGTCGCTTATAAAATGAGCCTTTCGGATAAAGCGCGTAATGTACTTCCACATCATTAATACCCAAATAGCATGTCCGGTTGATAAAAGTCATCAATTTGTTCAATTTTTCCAGATAGGCCTGCTGGGCAACTTCTCTATTTTCTTTGTCAAACCAACAGATATAATCTCCACGGACCGCGCGTTCAATTTGAAAGTGGTCTTGTTTGCCAATACCCGCTTTTTTAAATCCTTCCTGCTCATATTTTTGCAGCAAGTCTTCCTGTAACAAGGTAATATCTTGTGTGGTGAGGAAATTATCGATGATGCCAAAACCTCGTTCGGCAATGTTATCGATCAGGTAATCAAAACCTTGGTTCATGAGATCGTTGCAAAAAAGCTGGCGAATTTCAGTCTTTTTCCTGAATAAAAATTCGAATTGACTGAAATTATTTTTTTGATTACGCCTTTCTAATTCCTGACCGGCAGGCATTATAACACAGCAATAAAATATGACCTTTTGATTGACTAAAATGTGCATTCTAATTAGGTTTGTATTACAAACTTGTTTTAATATTAAAACACTCAAATCATGGATGAAAACACACCAAAATCAGAATCATTTGATGAAAGCCAATCGCTTCAGGTGATTCATGCAATGATCCGGGTTTCACAAAACAAACTCAAAAATGACGGGATCCTATTCATCGTATGGGGGTGGATCAGTTTCATTAACTACGTCTTGCCTTATTTGATGAGCAAAATATACGTACCTTTTCAAATCAGGCATGTGCTGGAATTCGTGGAAAATTATGATTATTTCCTAGGGCTGGCTTTTACGATATATTACATTTTAAAACATCGCCGGAAGGTGCAGACCTATATCGGTATTTCTTTGAGATATGTTTGGGTATCACTCGTAGCGGCAATGATGCTGGTAAATTTGATCCTGTTCAATATCCTGAATGAAGCCAACTTCAAACTTCAACATCCGATCTTTATGGTTTTTATTGCATTTGCAACAGTTGTCACCGGAGGTATTTTGCGCTACCGATTACTGATCATCGGGGGAATAATTTTTGGCATGTTGGCATATGCAGCTTCTTATCTCGAATTGAAAAATCAACTTCTTGTTGAAGCGCTGGCCTGGTTAATTGCATTCATCATTCCGGGGCACATTTTGTATTCCAAACGAAAAAGCTGAGTATCCATGTTCCGGGATTTGGATCCATTGTTACATTCGCAGGTCAGGCTTTCCATTATGTCCATTTTAATTGGTGTAAAGTCGGCTGAGTTTGGTTTTTTACTGGAGAATATCAACACCTCAAAAGGTAATCTAAGTTTTCAGTTGACCAAATTAAAGGACGGTGGCTATATTAAAATTAAAAAAACCTTTCGGGGCAACTATCCACTGACAACCTGTATGATCACAGAGGCAGGAATTAATGCTTATGAAGTTTATGTGAATGCGATATCGGATTATTTTAAAGAATTTAAACGTCCTGACAAGTAAAAATGAGCAGGGTGATCTTGTCTGGTTTCTTGATGCATTTCAACCTAAACCGTTCCAAATAAATCCATTTTTTAACTAATTTTGCACCTCATTTTTAAAAGCATTATTCCGGCAATAAAAAATTAATATGGCATTATCAACGAAATACGATCCGAGCAAGGTAGAGGACAAGTGGTATCAGATCTGGTTGAAAAACGAATTTTTTAAATCAAAACCCAATCCTGACAAAAAACCATATACCATTGTAATACCTCCACCCAATGTCACCGGGGTACTCCACATGGGGCATATGCTGAATAATACCATTCAGGATGTGCTCACGCGAAAAGCCAGAATGGAGGGTTTTGAAGCCTGTTGGGTGCCTGGCACCGACCACGCCTCTATTGCTACTGAAGCTAAGGTGGTGGCTATGCTCAGCGACATGGGAATCAATAAAAAAAGCCTCAGCCGTGAAAAATTCCTCGAATACGCCTGGGAATGGAAGGAAAAATATGGTGGAATCATCCTGGAACAATTGAAAAAACTAGGTGCATCCTGCGACTGGGACCGCACCTGTTTTACCATGGATGAACCCCGCTACCAAAGTGTGATCAAAGTGTTTGTCGATCTTTATAATAAAGGGAAGATCTATCGCGGTGTCCGGATGGTTAACTGGGACCCTCAAGCAAAAACGGCTGTTTCTGATGAGGAAGTCATATACCAGGAAGAAAAAAGCAAGCTGTACTACGTGAAGTATAAAATTGCAGGTGAAGATGGGTTTGTAACGATTGCCACGACCAGACCGGAAACTATCCTTGGGGATACAGCGGTTTGTGTGAATCCTGCGGATAAACGATATAAAAATATAGTGGGTAAAAAGGTGATCGTACCCTTGGTACACCGGGAAGTCCCCATTATCCGGGATGAATATGTCGATATGGAATTCGGGACCGGATGTCTCAAAATCACACCAGCTCACGATATCAACGACTACGAAATTGGTATTAGGCACAATCTGGAAGTTATCGATATCTTAAATGACGACGGCACCTTAAGTGAAGCGGCTCAAATGTTTGTGGGCATGGACCGATTTGACGCCCGAAGAGCCTCAGTAAAAAGACTGGAAGAAGAAGGCGCATTGCTGAAGTCGGAGGATTACACCAATAAGGTCGGTCATTCTGAGCGAACCGATGCCATCATTGAACCCAAATTATCGATGCAGTGGTTTCTGGCTATGAAAGAACTCGCTCAACCTGCATTGGAGGCGGTGATGCACGATGATGTAAAACTGCATCCGGCAAAGTTCAAAAATGTCTATCGGCACTGGATGGAAAATGTGAAAGATTGGTGCATTTCAAGACAGTTGTGGTGGGGACATCGGATACCGGCCTGGTACCTTCCTAACTCGCACGAATTTGTTGTAGCAGAGACGGAAAAAGAAGCACTGGAATTTGCCAAACAAAAAACCGGAAACAGTGCCCTTACCATGAGCGATTTGAGGCAGGAAGAAGATGTGCTGGATACCTGGTTTTCATCCTGGCTTTGGCCCATATCTGTGTTTGATGGGATCAATCATCCGGAAAACAATGCTGATCTTGATTATTACTATCCCACCAATGATCTGGTCACAGCACCAGAGATCCTCTTTTTTTGGGTAGCCAGAATGATCATCTCCGGATATGAATACAAACATGACAAACCATTTAAAAATGTATACCTCACCGGAATCGTACGAGATAAATTGGGCAGAAAGATGTCTAAATCACTGGGCAATTCTCCGGATCCAATTGAGTTGATGAATCAATACAGCGCCGATGGCGTGCGTACCGGAATGTTGTTTAGTTCTCCGGCAGGGAATGATCTTTTATTCGACATCAAACTGTGTGAACAAGGTCGCAATTTTTCCAATAAAATCTGGAATGCCCTGCGTTTGATCAAAGGTTGGGAAACTAGTAATATTGCCCAAGGCGAACACGAAGAAGTTGCCATACGCTGGTTTGAGGCCTGTTTCAACCAGGCCTTGGCTGAATTGGAACGGCAATTTCACCATTATAGGATATCGGAAGCATTACTGACTTTATACAAGTTGATCTGGAATGACTTCTGTTCCTGGTATCTTGAGATGATAAAACCTGAATTTGGCCAGCCGGTAAATATTCAGACCCATGAATATACGATTGGATTTTTCGAAAGGCTCATGAAAATATTACACCCTTTTATGCCTTTCATCACCGAGGAAATTTGGCATCAGCTACGTGATCGGGAAACTCAGGATTGTATTATGATCTCTGAATGGCCAAAGGCAAAAAAAGCAGATCAATCGATTATTGAAAGTGCCGGGTTATCTTTTGAGGTGATCGCCAATGTCCGGAACATTCGTCAGAACAATAAGATACCTTTCAAAACCACACTTGATTTATTTGCGAATACAGAAAACTACCGGCCCTATCAACCTTTTGTTTCGATAATTCAGAAAATGGCCAATATTGACAAACTGGAGGAGGTGGATGACAAGGTTGCAGGCGCCATGAGTTTCATGATCAAAACCGACGAGTGGTACGTTCCCCTGGAATCAGGAATTGATCACGAAAAAGAGATTGAAAATATCAGTAAAGAAATCGACTATACTAAAGGTTTTCTGGATTCGGTCATGAAAAAATTGAATAATGAAAAATTCGTGGCACATGCACCGGAAAAAGTCGTAGAAATGGAACGCCAGAAAAAGGAAGATGCCGAAAATAAATTACAAACTTTACGGGAGAGATTGGCACACCTCCAGGAACATTAAGAAATAATTGGATCGTCTTTTTTTAATTTGGATAATCTCCGGAGGAAAAGTGAAAATTCGGTTTTAGACTTCCAGTCAATAAACTTTGCATCAAAGAAGCCGAAAGCTGAATAATTTTTATTTTTTTATATCTTTGTACAACCGTTTTGAATGGATGCAACGAAAGTTATTCCCAGACGATAAAAATTATATCCTCAAAAGTGTGCAATCGTCCAACAAGGAAGAATTGCTCATTGAACTCGTCACCTTTGTTAAAAAGTACTATCTCCGTCATTATAATCCACTTGGACTTATAGATGACATTATCCTAAAAATTAAAAACAGCAAGCCATTCCCTTTTGAACCTTTCGAGGAATTTTATTTTGATCTCGCCACCATTTACCGGTTCAAATATGGTGAAGTGCAATTACAATTTTTATTTGACGGGCGGTCTCATTATGAAAAATACGCTGCCGATTGGGAAGAATATTTCATGCAAAATATCCACTCTTTCTGTTCCAACAGGTTTTTTATTCGTGCCGTACTTGATATCGGGGTATTTCACACGCAGGATCGCGTGGCACAATTGGCGGGGCGGCGCTTGAAATATTTTCTAAATGAATTTTTCGAATTAAAAGTATATAAATACCGGGGTATTCAATTCATGAAAGCTTCCTGAATATTTTCCTGATATGCACAGGATATTCCTGGTCCAAACACTGGATTAAGTGTATTTAATCAACGCTTTTACTTCAGCTTGAACAGTTTACCATTACACAGGTTAGCCATCCTCTAATCAAACCAAGATCGTTCCTTCAAACACTTGTTGAGCCGGGCCAATTAAATAAATGTCCGTAAACTTTTGATCATTCATTTTGCGAAAACTGATCTGAAGATCCCCTCCGGGTGTTTTAATGTTCACTGGTGATTTCGCATTTTTCAGGCTGTATGCAATGGCAGAAGCAGTGACTCCGGTACCACACGATAAAGTTTCATCTTCAACACCGCGTTCGTAAGTCCTCACAAAAATTTCACTGTCGGAAATTGGCTTTACAAAATTTACATTGATGCCTTCTTTGGCAAATGGTTTGCTGTATCGGATTTCCCTTCCTTGTTCGTATACGTTAAGATTTTCAATTTCATCCACAAAACAAATGTAATGCGGAGATCCGGTTTTAATTAAAAAATGGTCACCAGTCATTTGGATATTTACTACATCCGGCATACGCAAATGAATGAGACCATAAAGAATATAAGCGTCAAGATTGCCTTCTACTGTTTTAAATGTGGTCTTTTCATCGATAATTCCCAGAAAATTGGCAAAATGCACCGCACATCTGCTGCCGTTGCCGCAAAGACTGGCAAGCCTGCCATCCGCATTGAAATAGATCATTTCGAAATCAGTCTCAGCATGCCGTCTTAGTAATATTAAACCATCGGCCCCAACACCAAACCTTCGGTCACACAGATGCGCAATTAGTACTTCATTATTTTCATTGAATTGCTGCTTGCGGTCATCGATCATAATAAAATCGTTGCCCGTTCCCTGATATTTATAAAAATGAATGCTTTCCATCTTGTTAAAAATATTCATCCAAACTTAGCACCTATACAACAAAAAAGCCAACCTTTTGGGTTGGCTTCAAAGTAGATTTTATTTTGTTAAGATAACTTTTCTTTAATCCTTGCCGATTTACCCTGACGTCCCCTCAAATAGAACAGTCTTGCGCGTCGTACCTTTCCTTTTCGAACGATTGTAATGCTTTCAATATTTGGGCTTAAAATAGGTAAGATCCTCTCCACTCCCACACCATTTGATACTTTTCTTATAGTAAAAGTCTCTCCGTTGGAGCTTAAATTTCTCCTTTGGATAACAGTGCCCTGAAAATTCTGGATCCGTTCCTTATTTCCTTCCCGGATCTTCAAAGCTACATTAATGGTATCACCCGCTTTAAATACCGGATATTTAGCCCTCATTTCACTGTTTTCCTGTTGAATTTCTTTTAATAATATGTCGTTCATGACTTTGGTATTTTTATTCAGCTACCGAAAATGGAGTGCAAATATAGCCATTAATTTTATTATTACGTAACCGGATATTAAAATATTGGCAGGTTTTAATCAAGCAACTTGGGTCGGCGTAATTTCGTGCGTATCAAGGCCTGTTCATGCCTCCATGCTTCGATTTTAGCCGTATGACCAGACAATAATATTTCAGGCACTTTCCAACCGTTATATTCCACGGGACGAGTATATACTGGTGGCGCCAGCAAATTATCCTGAAATGAATCACTAAGTGCCGAAGTTTCATCTGACAACACTCCCGGAATTAACCGGACTACGGCATCCGCTAAAACAGCGGCCGCCAATTCACCTCCGGATAGCACATAATTGCCAATGCTGATTTCTCGGGTAATGAGGTGTTCCCGCACACGTTCATCCACTCCTTTGTAATGTCCGCAAAGAAATATCATATTTTTATTGAGGGACAGCCTGTTCGCCAACGGTTGGTCCAGCAATTCACCGTCAGGACTCAGATATATAATATCATCGTATGCATTGACTTTCTTCAATGAAGAAAGACAACGATCAATTGGCTCGATCATCATCACCATTCCAGCTCCTCCTCCATAGGCGTAATCATCAATCTGTCGGTATTTACGCTCCGTATAATCTCGCAGATCATGCACATTTACCTGAACCAATCCTTTATCCTGAGCCCGTTTTAAGATAGAATGTTCAAAAGGACTTTCTAACAATTTTGGCAAACAAGTAACGATATCTATACGCATGATCAGGGATTTAAATAGATTTCAAGCAGACCATTGGGTAGTGCCACATTCAACTCACGCAATTCCGAATCAGACGATTTCACAATATTGTCAGTCACTGGTATCAATACCTCTTTATGCTGGTAAGTCATCGCAATAAGATCCTGGCCTGATTTGGAATAAACAGCAGTCACAGTACCGAGTTTGCCTAATTCAATGTCAACAACAGCGAAACCAATGATATCGTGATAATAGAATTGGTCTTTTCCCAGCCTGGGCAATAAGTGAAGCGGTAAAAATAACCGGCAAGACTTCAGGTTATTGGCGCTTTCCCAATTTTCCACACCCTGAAGTATCAGAATGGATTTTTTATCCTTTATTTCCAGTCGGGATATAAAAAAAGGAATCAAATTTTGGTCTATTTCAACCAAAACTGATTCCAAATCCATATATTTCTCAGGTTCGTCAACATCCATCAGAATATTGAGTGCACCTTTTATGCCATGCGGACCAATAATATATCCCCACTGAAAGCAATCTTCATGCTTCATGGGCAGACATTATTTATTTCTTTTCCTCCTCAGATTCAGATTCCTCAGATGATGAATCATCTGTTTTTTCTTCTTTGGCGGTTTCAGCTTCTTCGACTTTAGTTTCTTCAGCCTTGGGCGTTTCTACCACTTCATCCTTGGTTTCTTTGGCATCTTCAGTGTTAGTGGCTTGCGTTGCTTCGGCCTTTGCCTCTTCAACTTTCGGTTCTTCGGCAATTTCTTCCTTGGCATTTTCTGCTGCTGGCACCTCAACTTCTTCACTGGTTTGTTCAGCCTTCGGGGTCTCTGGAACTTCAGTTTCTTCGACAGTAGCTT
Source organism: uncultured Cytophagales bacterium (assembly GCA_963711495.1). Classification (GTDB taxonomy): domain Bacteria; phylum Bacteroidota; class Bacteroidia; order Cytophagales; family Cyclobacteriaceae; genus CAVQEK01. Next base: position 734,347 of record CAVQEK010000004.1, on the reverse strand, counting down.
CAGCTGTTTCCGTAGCGGTTTCTTCAACCTCCCGGTCCACTGCTCCTGCCGTTTCTTCAGATACCTCAGCAACCGGTTCTTCTACAACCTGTTTTTTCCTGACTGCTTCCGCTTTGGCTTCTTTAACTTTCCTTTCTGCTTCAAGTCGCGCTTTTTCAGCGTCAGCTTTTTGCTTGGCGAGTGAATCTACTTTCCCGGCAATTTTTTCTTCCTTCGTCTTTTTCCATTCCTCGAAGCGGTTGTCAGCTTCTTCCTGGCTGATAGCACCTTTCAACACACCTATCTGTAAATGTTTTTTCATTAACAATCCACGATAAGAAAGTATTCTGCGTGCCGTATCGGTTGGTTGCGCTCCTTTGATCAACCAATCCAATGCCTTTTCGTCGTCTAAGACAATTGTGGCTGGGTTGGTCATCGGATTGTAAGTACCGATCTTTTCAATAAATCGACCATCTCGTGGTGATCTGGCGTCTGCGATGACCAAGTCAAATCTCGCCAGCTTTTTGCGTCCTCGACGCGTTAATCTGATTTTTACTGCCATTTAATATTAAATTTATACATGTGGAACTCGTCCGAAATTAAAATGGAGTGCAAAGATAGGAGATTTATTTTAAAATCATCAAATAGAATAATTTGTTTTCTATATGAACATTCGGCAATTACAACAAAAAATAGTGGCAGTGATCATGCATATTCGGTAATTTAAATTATTATGTGTCGTTAAAGATGATCTATCTTCAAAATACTCCCATCAAAATGCGCCATCATCCGTTGAAATATAATATAATCGTATATGCGTTTATGCAATTTATAATCAATTGCATTTATTTATACCTTTGACATAATTAACCCCAAATACACCACATGGACCAATATTCTTATATATCCAACGCAGATGTTAGCTACATCGACGAGTTGTATAAAAAATTCCAGCAAGATCCGGAATCAGTCGATATCAGTTGGCGCCGTTTTTTTGAAGGCTTTGAATTTTCGGGACTGGAATTCAAACACAATGGGAAAAACGGTCATGCCACTGAAGTCGTTGGTGATTTCATCTCGTTAAAAGAACTTGGCGTTCGTAACCTGATCCATGCCTATCGAACCCGTGGCCATCTCAAATCAGACACAAACCCTGTCAGGCCGCGCAGAAAACATAAAGTACGCCTGGAGTTGACCGATTTTGGATTAACCGAAGAGGATCTGGATAAAGAATACGAATTTGAAGTAGGACACGCCATTGGGCTGGGCAAAACAAAACTCAAGAATATTGTCGATACCCTAAAAACCGTTTACCTGGGTCCGATCGGCTTTGAATATATGCACATCAGGGATCATGAAGTAATAGATTGGTTCAAGGAAAAAGCCGAACAGGAATTTCTTCATTTTAATCCTCCCATAGAAGAAAAACGGCGGGTACTCTCCAAATTAAATGAAGCGGTGGTTTTTGAAAATTTTCTGCACACCAAATATATTGGTCAGAAACGATTTTCGCTGGAAGGAGGAGAAAACACCATTCCTGCACTGGACAAAATGATCCGGTACGCTGCCCAAGACAACGTTGAAGAGGTGATCATAGGAATGGCACATCGAGGAAGACTCAATGTTTTGGCCAATATAATGGGTAAGACCTACGAAGAAATTTTTAGTGAATTCGAAGGCACTACAGTTCCGGATATGACCATGGGCTATGGCGACGTAAAATATCACCTGGGATATTCCAGCAAATTCGTCGATGATAAGGGCAAAGAAATGTACCTGAAACTTGCGCCAAATCCATCGCACCTGGAAGCCGTCGATCCAGTGGTTCTGGGTTATACCCGCGCCCAGATAGATGATGAATATAAAGGAAATCTGAAAATGGCGATGCCTGTTTTAATCCATGGCGACGCTGCGGTAGCCGGGCAGGGCATCATCTATGAAATCACCCAAATGGCAAATTTACCGGGGTATACTGTTGGCGGTACCATCCATTTTGTAATCAACAACCAAATGGGATTCACCACGGATTATGATGATGCACGCTCCAGCATTTACTGTACAGATATCGGAAAAATCGTTGATGCACCGATCCTTCATGTAAATGGCGACAATGCAGAGGCGGTAAATTTCTGTGCCAAAATTGCCGTGGAATTCAGGCAGAAATTTGGTAAAGATATTTTTATAGACCTGTTGTGTTACAGGCGTCATGGCCACAATGAAAGTGATGAGCCGAAATTCACACAGCCTAAATTGTACAATATCATTGCAAAACATCCCAATCCCCGGGAGGTATATTCAAAACAATTGATTGACCATGGCGATCTGGAAGCCCAGTTGGCAAAAAATATGGACAAAGAGTTTAGGAACCTACTTCAGGATCGTTTAAATCAGGTCAAACAAAAACCTTTGCCTTATCAGCCTCAAAAGGTGGAAGAAGAATGGCAAATGCTGGCACCCTCAAAACCCGGTGATTTTGATCACTCTCCCAATACCGCAGTTTCGGCAGAAATGCTCGAAAAAGTTGGCAATGCACTCACCCGATTGCCAAAAGGGTTTAAACCGATCAAACAAATTGACAAACTGATCAAAGAACGTAAAAGCAACTTCTTTGAAAAGAAAACCCTGAGTTGGGCTGATGCCGAATTACTGGCTTATGGTACATTGTTGATGGAACAGAGAATAGTGCGTATCTCCGGTCAGGACGTAAAACGCGGGACATTTTCTCATCGTCATGCTATCGTATTTGATGCAGAGACCAATCAACCTTATTGTTTTCTTTGCAACATCGACGAAACCCAGGAAGAATTTAAGATCTATAATTCGCTGTTATCCGAACTCGGGGTTTTGGGTTTCGAATATGGTTATGCCATGGCTACTCCCAATGCCCTGGTGATCTGGGAAGCCCAGTTTGGTGATTTTGCCAATGGCGCCCAGGTACTCATCGATCAATTTGTGACCAGCGCCGGTACCAAATGGCAACGCATGAATGGACTGGTGATGCTTCTTCCTCACGGCTATGAAGGACAGGGTCCGGAGCATTCCAGTGCCCGGCCGGAAAGATTCCTTGAGCTTGCCGCCGACTTCAACATGATCGTCGCTGATGTCACCAAACCTGCCAATTTCTTTCATCTCCTGAGACGGCAACTGGCCTGGAATTTCAGGAAACCCTGTATTGTCATGAGTCCGAAATCACTGTTAAGACATCCCGAGGTGGTTTCCCCTATAGAGGATTTTACAAAAGGCCGCTTTAAGGAAGTCATCGATGACGACTATGCAGACACCAAAAAAGTGAGAAAAATCCTGCTTTGTTCAGGTAAGATCTATTACGACCTGTTGCATGAACAACAAAAAGGCAAAAAAAAGGATGTCGCAGTAGTTCGTATTGAACAACTTTTTCCCTGGCCGGAAAAACAATTGAGTGATCTGAGGAAGAAATATCCAGAAAAGGCCCGGATCATTTGGGTGCAGGAAGAGCCTGAAAACATGGGGGCGTGGACCTATATTCTCAGGAAATATCGCCAGGAAATCCATGAAGGTATTTTCAGGAAACCCAGTGCATCTCCGGCTACAGGGTATAGCAAAATTCACCTGCAAGAGCAACAGGAAATCGTAGACAAGGCATTTGCATAATTTAATCTTTTCAATATAAAATGAGTGTTGAGGTAAAAGTACCCACGGTTGGGGAATCAATTACAGAAGTAACCATCGGACAATGGTTGAAAGCGGATGGTGAAATGGTAGAAATGGATGAACCGATATGTGAATTGGAGTCCGACAAGGCAACTTTTGAACTGAATGCTGAAGCATCGGGAATCCTGAAACATAAAGCTGATGAAGGGGATACGCTGGAAATCGGTCAAATCATATGTCTGATCGATCCGGATGGGCAGAAAAAATCGCCATCAGAAAAAGCCCCTGACAATAATGAAACGAACATTGAATCCAGCCCTGAAAAAAAAGACATCGGGCCGCAAACTGATAGCAATGAATCCTCAAAATCATCTCCCGTCAAAACAGGAAAAACAGTGGAGATGCATATACCCGAAGTTGGTGAATCGATTACAGAAGTCACGATTTCCAACTGGACCAAAAAAGAAGGGGATTTTGTGGAGCTTGATGAAGCCATTGCAGAAATTGAATCGGATAAAGCCACATTTGAACTCACTGCTGAAGCTCAGGGAATTTTGCACCTCAAGGTAAAAGAAGGGCAAACTTTGAATATTGGTGAACTCATATGTACCATTGAAGAAACCAGTGGATCAGCACCGGCAAAACAAGCAGAGCCGTCTGAAAAAAACTCTGTCCCAACACCGGAAGATAAAGGAACCAATTATGCTCAGGGACACCCTTCTCCAGCGGCGGCTAAATTAATGGCCGAAAAAGGTTTAAAACCTGAAGCGGTGAAAGGAACAGGGGTTGATGGACGGATTACCCTTGAAGATGCCCAAAAGGCACAAAAACCAGCCGAACCTAAGCGGGAAAATGAAGCAGAAAAAACATTAGAAAATGGCCAGTCAATATCTTCACCTGTGAAAGGTGAACGCCCTGAAAAAAGGGAGAAGATGACCACCTTGCGAAAAACCATTTCCCGAAGGCTCGTTGCTGCTAAGAATGAAACGGCCATGCTCACCACGTTTAATGAGGTGAACATGAAACCAATTATGGAAATCAGAAAAAAATACAAGGATATATTCAAAGAGAAATATGAGGTGAATCTGGGATTTATGTCATTTTTCACCAAGGCATGTTGCCTGGCGCTAAATGAATGGCCAGCGGTGAACGCGATGATTGACGGAGAAGAATTGGTTTACCACAATTACTGTGACATTTCAATTGCGGTTTCCACTCCGAGAGGTTTAGTGGTTCCGGTCATTCGCAATGCTGAAAAATTGTCTTTTGACCAGATAGAAAAGGAAATTGTGAAACTGGCCACCAAAGCACGTGATGGAAAATTGAGTATTGAAGAAATGCAAGGTGGCACTTTTACTATTACCAATGGCGGCATTTTCGGTTCGATGATGTCAACGCCAATTATCAACGCACCGCAATCTGCTATTCTGGGAATGCACAACATTGTGGAGCGACCCATGGCTGAAAATGGAGAGATCGTCATTCAACCAATGATGTACGTAGCATTATCCTATGACCACCGCGTTATCGACGGTCGTGAATCCGTAAGCTTTTTGGTACGTGTAAAACAATTGCTAGAAGATCCTTCAAGATTGCTACTGGGTGTTTAACTAAAAAAAAAGTATTATTCCATTCGAACCATTAAATTTTCGGCAAATTGCTTTTTATTGGAGCCTGTCGATGCGCAACTATATTTTTACGATTTTATAACCAGATGATGAAATACGATGTAACCATTATAGGTTCCGGACCCGGCGGATATGTAGCGGCAATCCGTTGTGCACAACTCGGACTCAAAACAGCCATCATAGAGCGTTACAATACATTGGGTGGCACTTGCCTGAATGTTGGATGCATACCTTCGAAAGCCTTGTTGGATTCTTCCGAACATTTCTATAATGCCAAATCACACTTTCAGGAACACGGGATCGAACTGAAAGATCTCAAAGTCGATCTGCGACAAATGATCAACCGGAAAAATGGCGTGGTGAAACAAACAGTGGATGGTGTACAGTTTCTTATGAAAAAAAATAAAATCGATGTATTTCATGGTCATGGTTCTTTTGTCGACAAAAACACCATTAATGTAAAATCCGAAGATGGCAAAGATCAATCAATAAATAGTGCCAAAGTCATCATCGCCACAGGTTCGAAACCAGCCAATCTGCCTTTTATTAAACTGGATAAAAAGCATATTATTACCAGCACCGAAGCGCTCAACCTGACCCAGGTACCAAAACATATGATTGTGATTGGCGGCGGTGTAATCGGGGTAGAACTGGGATCAGTGTATGCCCGGCTTGGTTCTAAAGTGACTGTGGTAGAATTTCTGGATGGCCTCATCCCAACTATGGACAAAACCATGGGCCGGGAACTTCAGAAGGTATTGAAAAAGTTGGGCTTTGAATATTATTTTAAACACAAGGTAACTGAAGTGACGGCCAAAGGGGCTACAGTAACTGTGAAAGCAGAAAACCAGCAGGGTGAATCCGTGGAAATTAAAGGAGATGTATGCCTGGTTTCCATTGGAAGACGTACTTACACTGATGGCCTCGAATTACAACATGCTGGTGTAAAAGTGAATTCCCGGGGTCAAATTGAAGTTGACGAACAACTGAGAACCAACACTGAAAATATTTACGCCATTGGTGATGTAATCCAGGGAGCCATGTTGGCACATAAAGCGGAAGAAGAGGGTGTCTTCGTTGCCGAAACGATCGCCGGTCAGAAACCACACATTAACTATCTGCTTATACCCGGTGTGGTTTATACATGGCCGGAGGTTGCCGCTGTAGGCTATACCGAAGAACAGCTCAAGGAAAAAGGGACACCTTACAAAACGGGATCCTATCCCTTTAAAGCCCTTGGACGCGCCAGGGCGAGCATGGATACTGACGGGCTGATAAAAATACTTGCGCACCAGGAGACCGATGAAATTCTGGGTGTACATATGATAGGACCCAGGGCTGCCGACATGATTGCCGAAGCTGTTGTGGCCATGGAATATCGGGCCGCTGCAGAAGATATTGCCCGTATGTCGCATGCGCACCCAACCTATACGGAGGCTTTCAGAGAAGCCTGCCTGGCCGCTACAGCCAACAGGGCCATCAATATTTGAGAAAAGATTTCATGGGAACAGTTTCTGACGGCATACTTACATGAATGGTATATTCTCAATGCCTTGGATATTTTGTATATTGAGCATCCTAAGATTGCATTATACTAAAAGTTCTAAAATAAGGTTATAAGGCAAATCCATTGTAATTTTACCAAACCGCAATTCCAAAGAAGTTCATGTTGAATGTAAAATTTCTTAAGGGAGTCCGCAAAAAAGTGCTCATTGGCGCTATTCTCGCATTTCTTGCACTCATTACGGCGGGTATAATTGCGGTGCAAAGCCTCAATAAAATACTAGGTACAGTAAATAGCATTGCCCTTCCCAATAAAAGTGTTGAATTAATGCATGCTATCCTGACCGACCTCAATTTAACCGGAAATTTCAATAGGAAATACAGCATCACTAATGATCCTGCCGATCTGCAAAAAATTGAGGAGATTGCCAGTCAAATCGTACTTAAGACTGATAGTCTGGCCAGATTACTGAAAAAAAATAATACGCTAAGTCCTCAAATTGACAGCCTTCAGCTTTTGGTACACGATATGGTCAACGACTCCGAAAAGCTGGCTAATGCCAAAAGTAAGGCCAATATGAATTCGGTTACAACCCGTTTGATCAAACAACTTTCTCACCAGATGCGCAGTGATTCAATAATAAAGCGCGATAGCTCTTATCGGGTGCGTACCACGGTTTCTGATGTTCGGGTCTCCAGTTTTGACCGCACCAATATCGACTCCCTCTATAAACTCAGCCAGCAAAGCAAAAATCCCAATTTCTTCAAAAAACTCTCCTGGCTATTCTCAAAAAAAACACCCTCCTCGCTGGTGGATACTATGTACGTCGTTCCCGAAAAACAGATAGACACTTTGAAGACCGTCAGTACCGATTCTGTGGTTTTAATGTCTAATAAGGATTTCATCAACCGGCTTGACACCATCCTCGATCAGATAACCAGTGAAGAAAGGAGATCAATCGACCTGGCCAACCAACTTGAACTGGAAGTCACCAACCGCAATAATAAAATCATTGAAAGCGCCAGGTCACTGCTTATTTCAATCAATAAAACAACGGTGAATTCTACCTTCCGAGATATCAATCATGCCTATGCAATATCACAACGATTCAAAAATCTAATCTTAATTATTGTAGTGTTTTTTGTGCTGGCGGGCATTTTATTGGTGTATACCGTATTGGTTGATCTCTCGAAGAGCAGTTATTATCAACAGGAATTGCTTGATGCCAAGAAAAATGCTGAACAAGCCGCTAAATCGAAACTTGATTTTCTGGCAAAAATGAGCCATGAAATTCGAAGCCCCCTCACCTCCATTATCGGTTTTGCTAACCTCTTCAGGGACAAGGAGAATGATTATATCAAATCCATTAAAAAATCGGCTGATCAACTGTTGATAACGGCCAATGAAATTCTGGATCTGGCCAGGATAGATTCCGGGATCATGGAAATGAAAAGTGAACCATTCGACCTAATGGAATTTTTCCAATATCTGGCCCTTGATTACAGTCTAAAAGCCAAGAATAAAAATTTAAAATTTACCTGGAACCTTCCCGAAATTGAATACCTCATCGTAAAAAGTGACCCTTACCGGCTGCAACAAATTATCACCAATCTACTCAACAATGCGCTCAAATTCACTGAAAACGGCTACATCAAACTCAGTGTTAAAAAACAAGAAACCACAGAATCAAAAATCTTTATTAAAATAAGTATTGTGGATTCCGGTGTGGGCATCAAGAGTGAAGAGTTGAATAAAATCTATGATGACTATCATCAATCGGGTTCAACAGCCATGAAAAAAATGGGATTTGGTTTGGGGCTTGGTATTGTTAAAAAACTGGTGGACATGATGAATGGCTACATGAATATTGAGAGTCAGCCCAACAAAGGCACTAAAATCAATCTTCGATTTGGCTTTGAAAAAGGTGTCCCTTTGTCGCAAAAGACAGAAGATTACCAGTTACCCGGTAATTTGTTAAAAGACAGAACCATATTGATTGCCGATGACGATCCATTTATTCTGAAATTGATCAGCATTATTCTGAAAAAATACGGGGCCGGTGTCCTGAATGCTGATGCTGAGGAATCGGCATTAAATGTACTCAGCAACAATATACAGCCAGATCTATGTTTGCTTGATATTCAGCTTGGCGGAAGCAGCGGATTGCATTTATGTCAAAAAATACGTGAAAATACCAATAACACGCCTATTAAAATTGTTGCCATTACTGCGAATTTAATTGAGCACGATGAAGCTTACTATCGCCAGGCAGGTTTTGATGATCTCATATTAAAACCAATTGTGGAAAAAGAATTCATTCAACAAATTGCAAAAGACCTCTGCATTGACATGGAACAATATAAAAACTCCGAACATGTAAAAAAGAATGGATGGAAGCTTGGTCAGGACCAACTGGAAGAGATTGAAAAATTTGCCATGGGAGATAAAGCACTTTTGAAAGATATTATCGACGAATTTTTAACAGAAACCAAAAACGATTTTAATCAACTTGAAGAGGCGTTGAATTCGAAGGATCGGCCTGCCCTGCGCAACATCGTGCATAAACTGGCATCACGCCTGGGACAATTCAAATTCAGCACCATGTCTCAAAATGCCAGACAATTGGAAAAACAACTTGTAAATGACAATGATTTGCCGTTTCGTGATTTTGAGATTTTTATCCGTGAAGGAAAAAAATTGTTTTTTAGCCTGGAAGCTGAAAAGTTGGTATAAATCATCTGTTCAGAACATGTCAGGCATCGATATTGTATTTCTCGATTTTTGCATAAAGTGTTTTACGGTCAATTTTCAATATCCTGGCCGTTTTTGATTTATTGTATTTGTTGGCTTTCAAGGTCCTGATAATCATTTCCCTTTCATTCAGACTGATCAATTCTTTTAAATCGGGTGAATCAGGTCCGCTTGTATTATGATCATTTATTTCATGGATTCTTGGCGTTTCCGATTCAAGGACGATATCTTCAGGGAAACTTTGTAAATAAAGTGTTTCAGCCTTACTCATCAACACGGCCCTCTTCATAATATTTTTAAATTCGCGGATATTGCCCGGCCAATTATAATTTCTGATCATTTCCCAAACATCATCTTCAATTAACCGGACATTTTTGTTGAGCTCTTGATTTGAAAGTTCAACAAAATGCCAGGTAAAATCTTCGAGATCAGCTTTTCGTTCTCTCAATGACGGCACAGAAATGCCGAATTCGTTCAATCGATGAAATAGATCTTCTCTGAATTTTCCTTTAGCAATACTATTTCTCAGATCTTCATTGCTGGCGACGATGATCCGCACATCGATTTTCACATCCTTTACGTCCCCTACTTTCTTAATCCTTCTTTCCTGGATGGCACGCAATAATTTTACCTGCACATCATAGGATAAATTTCCGATTTCATCCAAGAACAAAGTGCCTTTGTTGGCGGCTTCCATTTGACCTGTTTTGTTCATCACAGCACCTGTAAAAGAACCTTTGAGGTGGCCAAACAATTCACTGGAAGCAATTTCGTTGGATATGGCGCCACAATCAACGGCTATAAATGGTCCGTTTTTTCTGGAACTCATTTCATGTATGAGCCGTGCCACGATTTCTTTGCCGGTGCCACTTTCACCCTGAATGATCACTGACATATCCGTTGGGGCCACCAAATTGATCTGGTCGTGTAATTTTGCGGCCACTTTGCTTTTCCCTTTGACATACCCGGGAAGCGTGACCTTTTGCTTACCTGTTACTTCTAAATTGTCAATTACTTTTGTCGTATTTTCTTTCAACGCTTCTTTGAGCGTAATCAACAATTCATCCGGATTTATCGGTTTCACAATGAAATCCAGTGCGCCGAGTTTCATGGAACTAATGCCCGTATTTAGATCACTATAACGGGTCATGACCATGACTTTCTGTCCGGGATACTTTTCTTTTACACTTTTCAGAATATTCAATCCATCTCCATCAGGCAAGCGGTAATCAGTGAGAATCAAATCGAATTTTTCCTTACTAAAGCTTTCAAAAGCAGAAGCTACAGTTTTTACAGCCTGGGTCCGAAAGCCATTTTTCTCCAGGAAATTTTTGAGGATCTTTAAAAAGGTAAGATCATCTTCTACGATCAGTATATTCGGCATATCAACTTGAGGCGATTCATAATATAGATCAGGTACCAGTAATCAGAGTTTAATAATATGCAATTTTTGCCATATTTCCTGATTAAAAGAAATCTTCATTGGATTTTTATTCAAACGGAGAAAATCCTCTTATAGTGTTTTATTTTTGATTTGAAAAAAAGGAATGAATAGACCAAAAGTACCATTGATTAACCGAATAAACATTGAAAAGGTACGATCAATTTTGTAAACAACCCTAATTTTGCGTCAAGATCTCTAACTCAAAAAAACAATAGTTACGAATCCAGATTGATAAATAAAAGAAAAAGGCCCCTGGTCAGGCCTTTTTCTTAGGGGGTTGATATATAGGAGGGATTTTTAATTTAATTCATTTCTTTGCACATCAAATTTCATGGTTCTCATGTTAGCGGAAGATGTGGTGAATTTTTTGTTACCAATAATTTCGTTGTCTTTGATGATTTTATATACTTTAATCACTGTGTTTTCATTGCCATTGCTGCCATCCCATGTTTTCTTCATGGAATCATCAAGATCAATAATATTCCTTTCATCCCTATCTTTATATGATTTCAACGCTCTGATCTGATGTACTCTCTTTTGAACCATTTTTATGCCATAATAATTAAAATTATTTAACGTTCTGATTCTTTGATGTTTACATCCTTAAAGTTCATATTTTGGCCAGCTTCTCCACAACTGGGATTGATGAAATATTCCACAATTTGTTGAGTTATCCAATTCATGATCCACACATTGTGTGTTCAGATTTTTTCATCAATGGCATGAAAAAAATTATCCTGGCGAATTCATTAATAGTCTGTAAGAATGATTCAGAATGACTCAACCCTCTTTAATTTTTAAATTAATTCTTAGATCCTTATGTCTCGAATTCGCCAAATTATAATATTTTCATGCCCAGAATCCTCCTTGTTCTTTTCCATTCTTCCCATTTTCATATAACTTTGCCCGGATTTTCAAACAGGTAATTTTAAATCAAACCAATTAACTAAATCGCTATTATTATTAATTATGCCAAGAGATACGAGTATCAAATCAATACTTATTATAGGAAGTGGTCCAATCATCATCGGTCAGGCTTGTGAGTTTGATTATTCCGGTTCACAAGCAGCGAGGTCTTTAAGAGAAGAGGGCATTGAGGTCACCCTCATCAATTCTAATCCTGCTACCATTATGACGGACCCCGTTACTGCAGACAATATTTATCTCAAACCACTCGACAAGAAATCCATCATTGAAATTCTTGAAAAACACAAAATAGATGCAGTATTGCCCACCATGGGGGGACAGACAGCCCTCAATCTGGCCATCGATTGTGATAATGCGGGCATTTGGGATAAATATGGTGTTAAAATCATTGGAGTTGATATTAATGCCATACAAACCACTGAAGATCGGGAAAAATTCCGGTTAAAAATGAATGAATTGGGGATAAAGGTTTGTAAGGGTAAAACCGCCACATCCTTCCTGCAAGGAAAAGAAATAGCACAGGAAATTGGTTTTCCTCTGGTCATCAGGCCATCTTTTACCCTCGGTGGTTCTGGTGGTGGTTTTGTTGACACTGCAAGTGAATTTGATAAAGCGCTGAACAATGGTCTTCACACTTCACCAATTCACGAAGTGTTGATTGAACAAAGTATTTTAGGCTGGAAAGAGTATGAATTGGAATTGTTGCGGGATAATTTAGGCAATATCATCATCATCTGCTCCATTGAGAATTTTGACCCCATGGGTATTCATACCGGTGACTCGATAACCGTGGCCCCGGCGATGACATTACCCGACACCGTGTATCAGCATATGCGTGATCTCGCCATTAGAATGATGAACGGCATTGGTAAATTCGCTGGCGGGTGCAATGTGCAATTTGCTGTAAATCCAGATGATGATACCATTATCGGCATAGAAATAAATCCACGGGTATCCAGATCTTCAGCATTGGCGTCCAAAGCTACTGGTTACCCCATCGCCAAAGTAGCGGCAAAACTGGCCATTGGCTATAATCTGGATGAAATCACCAACCAGGTTACACAAACCACTCCCGCATTTTTCGAGCCTGCCCTGGATTATGTCATTGTCAAAATACCCCGCTGGAATTTTGATAAATTTCAGGGAGCAGATCGTCGCCTGGGACTTTCAATGAAATCAGTAGGTGAAGTAATGGGAATTGGAAGAAATTTTCAGGAAGCACTCCAGAAAGCTTGTCAATCCCTGGAAATCAAACGAAATGGGCTTGGCGCCGATGCTAAAGAATTGACCGACCGTGAAAGGATTTTGCAAAGTCTGGGACACCCCAGTTGGAACCGCCTATTCCATATTTATGATGCCTTCAAACTGGGAATACCATTTAATACGATTGAACAATACACTAAAATTGACAAATGGTTTCTCAAGCAGATCGAAGAACTCATCGGCGTTGAAAAGGAAATCCAAAAATATGATCTGGAAAGTATACCCAGGGAGTTATTGCTCGAGGCCAAACAAAAAGGTTATGCCGATCGACAAATTGCCCACTTACTGGGTTGTCTTGAAAGCCAGGTGCATGCCCGCCGTATTGAACTGGATATTCGAAGAACTTACAAATTGGTAGATACCTGCGCAGCAGAATTTGAAGCTCAAACACCTTATTATTACTCCACTTTTTCGGAGGAAAATGAGTCGATTGCTTCAAAGAAAAAGAAAATTGTCATTTTGGGAAGCGGGCCGAACCGGATTGGTCAAGGGATTGAGTTCGACTATTGTTGTGTTCACGGTGTGCTGGCGGCGAAGGAATGTGGTTATGAGACAATCATGATCAATTGCAATCCCGAAACAGTGTCTACCGACCCTGATGTATCAGATAAACTCTACTTTGAGCCTGTATTCTGGGAACATATTTATGATATCATTTTACACGAGCAACCCGAAGGAGTCATTGTGCAATTGGGAGGACAGACTGCCTTAAAATTGGCTGAAAAGCTCGAACGTTACGGAATAAAAATTATAGGTACTGACTACAAATCATTGGATCTTGCAGAAGATCGAGGACATTTCAGTCAGTTGCTCAAAGACAACGATATACCTTATCCTGAATTCGGCACCATAGAAGATGCCACTCATGCCCTGGAATTATCGAAAAAAATCGGGTTCCCTTTGCTGGTTAGGCCTTCTTATGTATTGGGTGGCCAAAGCATGAAAATTGTGATCAATGAGGAAGAACTCGAATCACATGTTGTAGAAATATTAAAGGATATACCAGGTAATTTAGTGCTTTTGGATCATTTTCTGGAAGGCGCAATCGAAGCGGAAGCAGATGCAATTTGCGATGGAGAAGATGTATACATTATAGGCATCATGCAGCACATCGAACCTGCCGGTATTCACTCTGGTGATTCCAATGCAGTGCTACCTCCGTATAATCTGGGGGATTTCATTATCCAACAAATTGAAGCTTATACCAAAAAGATCGCGCTGGCGTTGAACACGGTAGGGTTGATCAATATTCAGTTCGTAGTGAAAGATGATAAAGTATATGTGATAGAAGCCAACCCAAGGGCTTCAAGGACCGTACCTTTTATCTGTAAGGCCTATAAAGAACCCTATGTAAATTACGCTACCAAAGTGATGATGGGAGAAAAGAAGTTGAAAGATTTTAAATTCAGTCCTTATATGAATGGATATGCCATTAAGGAACCTGTATTTTCTTTCAATAAATTTCCAAACGTCAATAAGGAGTTAGGTCCTGAAATGAAATCTACTGGTGAATCCATTTACTTCATCAACGATTTGCTGGACGAATATTTCCTTAATATTTATTCTGAAAGAAATTTGTATTTGAGTCGATAAGATCTGTTATGTCAGTTTTATTAAAATTTATCCTTTTTTTCATTGTTATCTATTATTTGCTGAGAAAGGTTGGGGGATTTTTATTTAGAATTATGGGTGGCACACGCCCTACTTCCTCCAATGAGAAGCAATACAAAAGAGAAGGTGAAATAAATATTGATTATAAGCCTCAGAATAGAAACGGCAAATTCGGTAATGATTTCAAAGGGGGTGAATACGTTGACTATGAGGAAGTTAAATAGTATTTATTGGCTTATTTTAAATCTCCTGCTATATGAAACGCCAATTCTTGTGGGGTAAAAAATAATAGATATATTTGTTGGAAGGAACAATTTTATAAAATATGGCCTGGTTTCAAAGGAAAGATAAAGGAATACAAACTCCCACACAGGAAAAAAAGGACGTACCAGATGGACTGTGGTACAAAACCCCCAGTGGAAAAATCATCCATATTCGCGAACTGAAGAACAATGCCTATGTTTGCCCCGATGATGAATATCACGTTCGTATTGGGTCAAAGGAATATTTTGAGATACTTTTTGACAACAACAAATACTCGGAACTGGACAAAAACATGAAATCAGCTGATCCGCTGAACTTCGTGGACAGTAAACCATATCCTTCCAGAATTGAAGATTCACAAAAAAAGACAAATCTCAAGGATGCCGTGAGAACAGCCTATGGAAAGATGAACGATATCGAGGTTGTTGTGGGCTGTATGGATTTTAATTTTATCGGAGGCTCCATGGGATCCGTGGTAGGTGAAAAAATAGCCCGGGCAATTGATCACGCTATTAAAAATAAAAAACCTTTCATCATGATCTCCAAGTCAGGTGGCGCCCGCATGATGGAAGCTGGATTTTCACTGATGCAAATGGCTAAAACATCGGCAAAATTGGCCTTACTTTCGGAAATGAAAATTCCGTACATTTCTGTACTGACAGATCCCACCACCGGTGGTGTTACCGCATCATTTGCCATGCTGGGAGATTTTAATATTGCCGAACCGGGAGCACTCATTGGTTTTGCTGGACCTCGGGTAATTAGGGAAACCATAGGCAAGGATCTTCCCAAAGGATTTCAAAGCTCGGAATTTCTTTTGGAACATGGCTTCATTGATTTTATTATGGACCGAAGACAATTAAAAACAAAGCTCACTTCTCTATTAAAAATGTTGCAATAAGCGCAACAAATTAGCTTTCTGACAGTATCATTTTCTGCATTTGTGAAAACAAAAATATTATGCACTACGTTTTCTTTTTGATCATGGAAAAAATGATCAAACTCATGCAAAAACATCAATATAATTCTATATTTGCAAGTCAATTTATGTGAGGTAAAATCGAAAATTTGTTGTAGATGGCTTCTGTTATAATCACTTCTATTGTCGCGTTCACGATAGTAATTCTTTTATTGGTTTTATTGTTACTTTTCGCTCAATCCAAATTGGTTCAATCTGGTGATGTAAAAATCGTGATGAATGGTGATGAAGAAAAAGCATTGACCGTTTCCGCCGGTTCTTCATTACTTTCCACCTTATCTGGAAAAAAGATCTTTCTGCCGTCAGCTTGTGGAGGCGGTGGTACTTGCGCCATGTGTAAATGTGTAGTTGAAGATGGTGGAGGTGAAGTACTTCCCACGGAGGTAGGCCATTTAAGCCGTAGCGAACAGAAGGAAAATGTTCGGCTGGCTTGCCAGGTAAAAGTAAAACGTGACATGCGGATAAAAATTCCGGAGGAAATTTTTGGCATTAAAAAATGGGAATGTGAAGTAGTGTCCAACTATAATGTGTCCACCTTCATTAAAGAATTCGTAGTCAAATTACCGGAAGGTGAAAATCTTGATTTTCAATCCGGGGGCTATATACAGATTGATGTGCCGGAATGTGTAGTTGATTTCAAGACAATGGATATTACACCACACCCAGATCTGGGACATAAAAAAGACATTTATCAATCAGATTGGGATAAATTTAAAATGTGGGATCTGAAAATGAAAAATGATGAGCCCATATTTCGAGCATATTCCATGGCCAATCATCCCGCTGAAGGGAATATTGTAATGCTGAATATTAGAATAGCAACTCCTCCCTGGGATCGCGATGCCGGCAAATGGATGGAGGTAAATCCTGGTATTTGTTCCTCCTATGTATTTAGCAGAAACCCTGGTGATAAAGTGACCATATCCGGTCCTTATGGCGAATTCTTTATTAATCCTACAGATAAAGAGATGATTTACATCGGCGGCGGAGCAGGTATGGCGCCACTGAGATCACATATTTTCCATTTATTCCATACCGCACATACGGATCGAAAAGTATCTTATTGGTATGGCGGACGTTCAAAGAGAGAACTTTTCTATGTTGAACACTTTCGGGAAATAGAAAAGAAAAATCCTAATTTTAATTTTTATGTAGGTTTGTCGGAACCGCTCCCGGAAGATAACTGGAAGGCCAAAAAAGACCTGAATGACAAAGCCGGTGACGGCTATGTCGGATTTATCCACCAGGTACTTTATGACAATTACCTAAAAAATCACCCGGAACCGGAAGAAATTGAATATTATTTGTGTGGTCCTCCTTTGATGATATCAGCCGTACAAAAAATGTTGGATGAATTGGGTGTTCCTCCAGAAAACATTCGTTTCGACGACTTCGGAGGATAAGCAATATAAATTCTTGTCTTGGGGGAGAAAATTTGATTTTCTCCCTTTTTTTATTCTAAATTGGCCGCATATACCTTGTTTTTATGGACCTCAAAATATTTTTCTCTCCCGTAGATGAATCGATTTTTGGTGATATTCGCGACCCCAACTCTTTCTTCAAAAGCATCTCCGTATTCCATGAAAATCAACCCGCTTTTAAAGGTGCCAATATTGCCATTATCGGAATCGAAGAGGAACGCGGCGCTGTGGGCAATGAAGGTGTGAGGCGAGCAGCCAATGAAATTCGGAAAAGTCTCTATCGGCTTAAAAAGGGCACTGGCAATTATAAAATCATCGATCTGGGTAATCTTAGGAAAGGAATTAATGTAGAAGAATCACATTATAGGCTAAAAGAAGTGTGCTCAACCTTAATAGAAAATGATGTTCTGCCCATAGTCATTGGCGGTTCACACGATCATACTCTGGGACAGTATTTGGCCTATGAGGTTCTGGATAAACTGGTGACATTACTAAATGTAGATGCATTTTTGGATATTGAAGATGAATCGAAAGAAACCAATAATCGAAATCATATCCACAAGATATTTATGCATGAGCCAAACTATTTGTTTAACCTGAATCAACTGGCTTATCAATCCTATCTTATCGATAATTCAACCCTGGCGGTTTTAGAAAAACTTTACTTCGATGCTTATCGCCTGGGACATCTGAGACAGTATCTGCCAGATATGGAGCCAATTATTAGGGATGCGGATTTAATGAGTTTTGATATCACGGCCATAAAATCGTCTGATGCGCCAGGGAACAAGCATGCCCAACCTTTCGGGTTAACTGGTGAAGAAGCCTGTCAGATATGTTGGTATGCAGGTCTGAATGAAAAATTGAGTTCGGCCGGATTTTATGAATACAATCCAGAAATGGATGATGAACATAAAAAGACAGCTGCCGTGGTGGCCACCATGATCTGGTATTTTATAGAGGGTTTTTACCACAGAAAAGATGAAAGTAATTTTCGCGGTAACGACTATTTGCGTTATGTGGTTTCCATGCCAACGGAACCCGCCACCATCGTTTTTTATAAAAGTAAATTAAGTGAAAAATGGTGGATTGAAGTACCTTATCCCCACAGTAACTTTCAGTATGAAAGAAATCTTATTGTACCCTGTAGTTATTCTGATTACCAATTGGCTACCAAAGGCGAAGTACCGGAACGATGGATCCACACACAGGCTAAATTGATATAAATTCCAGTAACACAAAACTTATGTTTTTCAAGCATCAAAAAGTCACCCTGGTCATTGCCCTATTTTTCTCAAGTCTGATCCAAGTATACGGACAAGCCGATCTCTTTTATTATTTACCGGAAAATACAACACTCGATCCCTCTATTCCTGCTCCCGCCTCTGTAATTGGTTACGAAATTGGAGACCGGCATATTACCCACGATCAATTGGTATATTATTTTTATCAATTGGCTCGTGCATCTGATAAGGTGAAAGTTGAAATTTACGGCTATACCTATGAACATCGACCATTGTTGAATGTGATTATTACCTCGAAATCCAATCAACAAAATCTGGAAAAACTTCGCATTGAACATGCCAAATTGTCCGAGCCATCCAGAGCGGACAGTGTGGATATTAATAAAATACCACTTGTCGTGCGTCTGGGTTATAGCGTTCATGGCAATGAAGCCAGTGGTACCAATGCTGCACCGCTGGTTGCGTACTATCTTGCAGCGGTAAAAAGTGCCAAAGTTGATTCCATATTGCAAAATACGATCGTCCTGATCGATCCTTGTCTTAATCCGGATGGCTATCAGCGTTTTGCCTCATGGGTAAATGAACACCGTTCAAAAAATTTGGTCGCTGATCCAAACGACTTGGAACATCGTGAACCCTGGCCAACCGGACGTACGAACCACTATTGGTTCGACCTCAACAGAGATTGGCTACCGGTTCAGTTACCAGAATCACAGGGTCGCCTCAAATTATTTCATGAATGGAAACCTAACATTCAAACAGATCATCATGAAATGGGGAGCGATGGAACTTTTTTCTTTCAACCCGGTGTTCCTTCCAGAAATCATCCGCTTACGCCTGAAAACACCTTTGTCCTAACCAATAAAATTGCCGCATACCATGCCAGGGCCCTGGACCGCAACAAACGCCTTTATTACAGTAAGGAATCTTACGATGATTTCTATTTTGGCAAAGGATCCACTTATCCGGATATCAATGGCAGTATCGGGATTTTATTTGAACAGGCATCATCACGCGGGAATCTCCGTGAAACAGAAAACGGGACTATTTCATTTCCTTTCACCATCAAAAATCAGATTATCACGTCGCTGTCAACCCTTGAGGCCGGCATGGCGCTGAAAAAAGATTTACTGTACCACCAGAAGAATTTCTTTAAATCTGCTTTGGAAGAAGAAAAAAAAGAAAACAACAAGGCTATTATTTTTGGCGCCCCCCAAGACAAATTGCGCTCGTATTATCTGGCTGAGATGTTAATGAAACATGAAATCTTTGTATATAAACCATTGAAAGATGTAACAGTGAACAATAAAATCTTTAAAGCATCCAATAGTTTCGTAGTACCATTACCACAACCCCAGTATCGTTTGGTCAAAGCAATGTTTGAGCGCAGAAAGCAATTCAAAGACAGTATATTTTATGATATTTCAGCATGGACCATGGACCTTGCCTTTAATTTGGACATTGAATGGCTCAATAATAAAAATATTCCCGATGATCTGGTGGGCCAGAAAATAGACACCTTAAAGTTGCCCGATGGAAATGTGGCATGGAAAAGCAAATATGCTTATGCTATTCCCTGGTATCAATTCAATGCCCCGGCTCTTGTCAATCAGTTACTCAAGCAGCATGTGAAACTCAAAGTTGCAACCAAAGCATTTACAGATAACACCGGCCAACAGTTCGAACCGGGAACAATATTACTACCGGTGGGAATTCAGGAAGTATCTGACGATCTTATTTACGAACTCCTGGAAAAATACTGCCGAGTTTATCATGTAGTGGTCCATCCTATCGAAACCGGCCTGTCAGCCAATGGTGTCGATCTGGGCAGCGACAGTTTTGAACCATTGCAACCACTCCGGATCATGTTGTTGGTGGGTGAGGGTGTGAACGCCACTGAGGCGGGTGAAGTCTGGCACCTGCTCGATGAACACTTTGATATACCCGTATCACTGGTTCCTGCTGATATTATTAGCCGCATCAATATGAACCGGTACAATGTGTTGGTGATGCCCGATGGATATTACAATTCATTGGATGCCTCTGGTCTGGATAATATAAAAAAATGGGTGCAACAAGGTGGTACTTTGATCGCCTGGAAAAATGCTCTAAGGACCTTAAATAAAAGTGGAATAACCGACTATAAATTTATTCCGCTGCCACCTGACAGCACGAGGTCTGTACCATACAATCTGACCGACAACAGTAAAAGATCTCAGAATATAACCGGGGCCATATTCAACACCAAAGTTGATTTGACTAATCCATTGCTTTATGGTTACCATAAAAAAAATATTGCCCTGTTTAAAAATGGCACCATGGCCATTGAAAGCAACACAAATTTATTATCCAATCCGATCAGTTACACATCCTCCCCATTGTTGAGTGGATATGCCTCTGCTAAAAATATACAGCATATCCAGGGCACTGCAGCGGCGATTGTCAACCAATATGGTTTGGGTAGAATAATTGCCTTTACAGACGATCTCAATTTCAGGGCATTTTGGTATGGAACAAACCACATTTTCACCAATGCCCTGTTCTTTGGTCATTTCATAAAAACAAAATAAGGGGATACTGAAAGTGCAAGACAGGTACGGTATTCAGGCTAATCAGAAATGTGATGATAATTACGTGCGACAATCAGATATTCGAATTTACTTCATAAATTGTAATTGAATCCAAAAACCAAAACCTTACATGTTCTTCAATTCAATCATAGAAACCATTGGAAATACACCCCTCGTCAAACTCAACAAAGTTACCCGGAATGTAAAAGGAACGATACTGGTTAAAGTAGAATATTTCAATCCCGGGAACTCCATGAAAGACCGGATTGCCATCAAGATAATTGACGATGCCGAAAGAAACGGTAAAATTAAACCTGGAGGAACAATCATTGAAGGGACCAGTGGCAACACGGGAATGGGCCTGGCTCTGGCAGCAATTGCCAAAGGCTATAAATGCATTTTTACATTGGCGGATAAACAAAGCAGAGAAAAAGTGGATATTTTACGAGCAATGGGCTCGGAAGTGATTGTTTGTCCAACCAATGTGCCGGCAGATGACCCAAAGTCTTATTATTCCGTAGCTAAAAAGTTGGCCCTGGAAATTCCCAATTCTTTCTACGTAAATCAGTATGACAACCTCTCAAATATGGCCGCTCATTATGAAACCACTGGTCCGGAAATATGGGAACAAACCGAAGGCAGAATCACTCATTTTGTGGCAGGTGTGGGTACTGGTGGCTCCATGTGTGGAACAGCAAAATTCCTCAAAGAAAAGAACCCCAAAATTAAAACCATTGGCATCGATAGTTATGGATCAGTCTTTAAAAAATATCAGGAAACCGGAATTTTTGATGAAAAGGAAATTTACCCTTATCTCACTGAAGGCATTGGCGAAGACATTCTGCCCAAAAATGTTGATTTTGGGGTGATCGATCAATTCATCAAAGTCACCGATAAAGATGCCGCCATTATGGCCCGTAAATTAGCCAGAGAAGAGGGCCTTTTCATAGGATGGTCATGCGGTTCGGCAGTATTTGGCGCATTAGAATACGCAGCCGAAAATCTGGTTAATGACGATATAATGGTCATCATTCTACCAGACCACGGGACCCGATATCTGGGTAAAATCTATAATGATACCTGGATGAAAGATCACGGTTTTTTTGAGGCGAGGGAATTCGCATCTGCCAAAGATATTATAAAAGGCAAGCAGGGAAGGGATAAGTTATTGACGATTGATATTAAAATGAAAGTCGGCCAAGCCATTAAAGTGTTAAATACAGAGGGCATATCACAAATGCCTGTTGTGGAGGGAGAGACCTTTGTTGGCAGCATTACTGACTCGAAAATCCTTAATAAATTGATTGAAAATCCAGCCATCAAAGAAGTTACGGTAGGTGAAATTATGGAGAAGCCGTTGCAGTTCGTTGCCCTTGATAATACACTTGATGTACTCTCTTCCCTGATCAATAAAGAAAATAAAGCGCTGTTGGTACGCGATGAACAAAATGCGGTGCATATCATTACTCAACATGATATTCTGATGGCAATGACCAACTAAAAAAGGGGCAAATCGCCCCTCCCCTTTATAAGAAACCATAACACAAATTTTGTCTTAACATACCCTCACATAAACGATGTCCCTTCCTGTTTTTTCACCTGATAGGTGGGAGAATATTCTTTCACACTTCCATCTTTACCAACTACCATGAGCCGATAATTGAGCTGACCTAATTGAGGCAGTGTTTCAACATACTCGTGGTCTTCTTTCTCGAATTGTTTCACCGTTTTCCACTTTATCTCAGCATTCACCTTTTTCCCATAAAACTCCCCCTTTTTCAACACAATGCTTTCAATCTCCCGGGTTGTATTGATTTCCCAGGAAAATTCCAATACGTCGCCATCTTTCGTCGCTACAAATTTCACCATCTCCTCAGTCCCCAGGTTATTTTCACCACGATATCGCTGTGCCCGCACCTTTTGGGTGATTCCAAAAAATAGCATAAATGCCAAGATCACCAAAAAACCCTTGTTCATATCACCAACATTATTATTCGCTTTCTGAAATCAAAAATAGCAATGCCATTATAAAAAAATAAATTAAGGTTTTTTTCTCAAGACAAATGTGGTGTCCATTTCAAACTTTATACTTATTTTATTTCACATTTGGCTTTAACATACATATTCGACAAAAAGCCGAATAGTCCCTTTTTGCAATCCAGCCATAATTTCGTTTCATTTTAAGATATTATTCAGGTCTTTCTCACATTGACACAATTTTTTCATTGTCAGTGTTCATCCGTTAATTTTAATATTTAAAATGCTTATTGTACAATGTTATGCGAGAGAATTAATCCTTATAAATTTAAATTAAACCCGCATTGCATTTTGCAGGAAATTGAAAAGCGAAAAAAATCATACGCCAATAATAAATGATCCTCAAAATGCCTGAAATTATCTCACTAAAAATTCAGTTTCGCACGTTGTTTAATCATTGTTTATAACTTGAAACCAGGGGGAAGACAGATTCAATAAAATAAATGTATAGACACACCATTACAACAAAATTTCTTTACCTTTGCCCCTTGTTAAAAAATGTGGACTAAACTCGCTCATATAGTATTAAAATACCGGTTGACCCTCATCATTATTCTGGGATTGATCACGGTTTTTATGGGTTATCATGCGAAGGATGCGGAGTACAGTTACAGTCTCGCCACCGTGGTGCCTGCATCTGATCCTGATATGAAATTTTTTGAGGAATTTAAAAGCAATTTCGGAGAAGATGGAAATATCCTGGCCATAGGAGTGGACGACAGTGCTGTTTACCGGGTCGACAATTTCCGACGATTTAAATATCTCAGTGAAGCGCTCGGTGAAATAAACGGTGTAAAGCAGGTGCTTTCATTGCCCGTGTTGAAAATGCTCGTAAAAGACGAACAGCAAAAAGAATTTAAACTTGAACCGATCTTTCCTGAAATACCTCAAAATCAATCGGCCCTGGACAGTCTATTGAATTTTGCCAATAATGAGAAATTTTATTCGAGTCAACTGATCAATCAGAAAAATGGCGCCACCTTCATACTCCTCACCATCGATCCTGACATCCTAAATTCACCAAACAGGGATGTGGTAATCGACGATATTAAACAGGTAGCTGATGCTTTTGCACTTCAAACTGGCATTGACCTGCACTATGTTGGTTTGCCATACATACGCACGGAAGTAAATGGAAAGATAAAATCGGAACTTCAGGTATTTCTAATACTTTCACTCATTATTACGGCACTAATTCTGCTGTATTTTTTCAGATCCTGGGATGCTGTCGTATTTCCAATGATAATTATCGCTGTGATTGTGGTATGGTCTATGGGTACCCTGGCTTTACTAAATTATAAAATCACGATGCTCACGGGATTATTGCCACCGGTGATTGTCGTAATCGGTATACCAAACAGTATTTATTTACTCAACCGATATCATCAGGAAATTGAAAAACATGGCAATAAAATACGGGGGCTCAGCCACATTATCCGGAAAATTGGCATCGTTGCGCTTATTACAAATTTCACTACAGCCATTGGATTTGTAGTATTGATCTTCACGGATATTACGGTATTGCGTCAATTTGGCATTGTGGCGGGCATCAATATCATGGCTACTTTTCTGGTCAGTATGATATTAATTCCGGCAGTCTTCAGTTACCTGCCCACACCACATGGAAAGCAATTGAAACATCTTCAGTTTAAAGGAACTGAGTTTATTCTTACCGGATTGGATTTACTGGTCCACCGGCATAAATATTCCGTCTTTGCCGTCACCGGTGTTGTGGTATGTTTGGCTTTTATTGGGGTACTAAAATTGAAATCCATCTCTTATATGGTCGATGATGTACCGGAAGACAGTCAGGTCAAGAAAGATCTGGAATTCTTTGAAAAAAATTTCAGTGGCATCATGCCATTGGAAATTGTGATTGATACCCATAAGAAACGTGGCATCCTGAGGCAGGATTTTCTGCAAAAAGCCGACGAACTGGAACAGTATCTGGGCAATCAGAAATACATCTCGAAACCAGTGTCCATCGTGAGTTTCATGAAGGCCGCCCGGCAAGCCTTTTATAATAACAATCCAAAATATTATGATTTACCCAATCGCGGCGATCGTAATTTTATTTTGCGATATCTGATTGGAAAAAAGGGAAATACGGATATGCTTCACTCATTTATGGATACCACCCTTTCCAAAATGAGGATTTCGCTGAAGGTGGCGGATGTAGGCTCACACAAACTCGATTCATTGATTCAGAATGTTGTTCAGGTAAAGATCAATGACTTGTTTGGGGGTACGGATGTTGACGTCAAAGCCACCGGCACAACATTATTATTTGTCAAAGGCAATAAATTTTTGGTCCAGAACCTGAGAATGACTCTGATCCTGGCATTTCTGATCATTGCCATCATCATGGCTATTCTCTTCAGAAATTTAAAAATGATGCTCATCTCATTAATACCCAATGTGATTCCATTGATTGTGACCGCTGGCGTAATGGGATATTTCAATATTCCATTAAGGCCAAGTACGGCCCTTATTTTCAGTGTGGTTTTTGGGATTTCTGTTGACGATGCCATTCATTTTTTGGCCAAATACCGTCAAGAATTGTTTACAAGCAATTTTTTTGTCCCCCTGGCCATCAGCAAAAGTATCCGTGAAACGGGTGCCAGCATGATGTATACGTCCATTATCCTCTTTGCCGGATTTATCATTTTCAGCGGATCTGAGTTTGTTGGAACTACCATGCTGGGGATATTAACCTCCACTACCCTGCTCATTGCCATGCTTACCAATCTTATTGTATTGCCTTCTTTACTTATGGCTTTCGACGACGGCAAGCGCAGTAAAGATGCCCACCCACTCATCGAACATTACGATGAATTCTACCAGGAAGAGGAAGATGAAGAAATAGATCTGGATCTTATTGCTCTTGAAGAAAACGGAAATGGTCACCCTTCAGTTTATAACAAGGAGGATAACAAAGTTAGCCAATAACTAAACTTTCAACAGGTGAAGTACAGGGACAATAAAAATCTTGATTATGCAAAAGTAGGGGAAGAAATCCTGGCCTACTGGAAAAAACACAATATTTTCAGGCGTTCTATCTCGGAGAAATCCGCCCAAAAGGAATTTACATTTTATGAAGGACCGCCATCTGCCAATGGTACACCCGGTATCCATCACGTCATGGCCAGAACTGTGAAAGACATATTTTGCCGGTATAAAACAATGCAGGGATATCAGGTAAATAGAAAAGGCGGTTGGGATACCCATGGCTTACCGGTAGAATTACAGGTTGAAAAAGACCTTGGAATTACCAAGGAAGATATCGGCAAAAAGATTTCCGTGGAAGATTATAATCAGCGCTGCAGAGAGGCAGTGATGAAATATAAAAAAGAATGGGACGATCTCACTGAAAAAATGGGCTACTGGGTTGACCTGGACGATCCTTATATCACTTTCGACCGGAATTATATGGAAACGCTATGGTTTCTGCTAAAGAAATTCTATGAAAAAGGATTATTATATAAGGGATATACCATCCAGCCTTACTCGCCAGCCGCCGGCACAGGATTGAGTTCTCATGAATTAAACCAACCGGGGGCATATAGAGATGTGAAAGACACCTCGGTAGTCGCCCAGTTCAAAATAAAAGGAACAAACAATGATTATTTCCTGGCCTGGACTACCACACCCTGGACTTTACCGGCCAACAATGGTCTTGCTGTTGGTGAAAATATAGAGTATGTAAAAATTGGTACCTACAATCAATATACGTACATGCCGGTGAACGTCATCCTGGCCAAAGAACGAGTTTCGTATCTTTTCGATCCCAAGGCAGAGAACCAACCTCTTAACGCTTTCAAGGCTGGCGGTAAAGTCATTCCCTGGCAAATCATTGATCACTTCAAAGGTTCTGAACTGGCCGGTATGAAATATGAGCAATTGCTCCCCTATGTGCCTTTACCCGAGCCTGCTTTCACTGTGGTTATTGGCGATTTCGTCTCAACCGAAGATGGTACCGGCATTGTGCATTTATCCAAAACATTTGGCGCCGACGACTATCGGGTAAGCGTGAAATACAACATGCCGGGCGTGCTGGTCAAAGATGAAAATGGAAATGAAATGCCCATTGTTGACAAACAAGGGCGATTTGTAAAAGAGATCACCGACTTCGCTGGTATGTATGTCAAAAATTATGCTGATGAGGATGAGGAAGACCCGGATTACAAGTCCACCGACGTGCTCATTGCCATAAAATTAAAAGAAGAGAACAAGGCCTTTCGAGTTGAAAAATATGTTCACTCTTATCCACATTGTTGGAGAACGGATAAACCGGTTCTATACTATCCCATGGACTCATGGTTCATTAGAACGACAGCCTATAAAGAGCAACTGGTTAAACTGAATAATACCATCAACTGGAAACCAGCATCTACTGGAAGCGGAAGATTTGGCAACTGGCTGGAAAACCTGGTTGACTGGAATCTCAGCAGATCGAGATTTTGGGGCACACCTCTGCCGATCTGGCGCACAGAAGATGGCAAAGAAGAAAAGTGTATCGGTTCAATTGCTGAACTGAAAGAGGAAGTGGCCAAATCGATTGCTGTCGGATTTATGAAGCAACAAATTGAAGACGATTTTGACTTACATCGCCCCTTTGTGGACCAGATCATTTTGGTGAGTGAAAAAGGAAGGAAAATGTTCCGGGAACCAGACCTGATTGACGTCTGGTTTGACTCCGGCTCCATGCCCTATGCCCAATGGCATTATCCTTTTGAAAATAAAGCAATCTTTGAAAAAAATTATCCGGCCGATTTTATTGCAGAAGGTGTGGATCAAACAAGAGGTTGGTTTTTCACCTTGCATGCCATTGCGGGAATGTTGTTTGATAAAGTGGCATTCAAAAATGTGATCGCCAATGGTTTGGTGCTCGATAAAGCTGGCAACAAAATGTCGAAACGGCTGGGGAATGCTGTTGACCCTTTTGCAACTATTGATCAGTATGGCCCTGATGCCACCCGCTGGTATTTGATCAGTAACGCCAACCCTTGGGACAACCTCAAATTTGACATTGGCGGAGTCACTGAAGTGCAGCGTCGTTTTTTCGGTACCTTGCAAAATACTTATGCATTCTTTGCGCTATACGCCAATCTTGATGGTTTTAACTATCGCGACGTCCAAATCCCGGTTGCACAACGAACAGAAAGTGACCGCTGGATCATATCAAAACTGAATACGTTGATCGAACAAGTAAAAGCCGCCTATGACGATTATGAGCCCACCAAAGCTGCCCGTACTATCCAGAATTTTGTGATCGATGACCTCAGTAACTGGTATGTGCGTTTGAACAGGAAGCGTTTTTGGAAAGGTGATGTCAACGACGATAAAAAAGCAGCCTATCAGACATTACATAATTGCCTGTCAACGATTGCGGCTTTGTCGGCTCCGATTGCTCCGTTTTATATGGAAAAACTCTTTCTCGACCTCACTGTAGATGGAGAATATAATGGAAAATCGATACATCTTAATGATTTTCCCAAAACGGATCAACTACTTGTCGATAAAGATCTCGAAGAAAAAATGGATCTGGCGCAGCAGATTTCTTCATTGGTACATTCACTCAGGAAGCAACACAAAATAAAAGTAAGACAGCCTTTGTCCAGGATTCTGATCCCAGTTTTAGATGCTTCAGTTCGGGAAAAAATTCACATGGTAGAATCATTGATCCTCTCAGAAGTAAACATTAAAAAAATTGAATATGTTGACAACACTTCGGGTGTGATCGTTAAAAAAGTAAAACCTAATTTCAGGAAACTCGGTCAACAGTTCGGTCCAAAAATGAAGGACATTTCCAAAACAGTTGCATCACTTAACCAGGAAGATATTGCCTCCTTTGAGAAAAACGGACAAGTAGAACTCAATATTTCTGGTGAAAAGATAATATTAAAGGACGATGACCTGTTAGTACAATCAGAGGACATTCCCGGATGGACCGTAGCAACGGAAAACGGAATTACCGTCGCTCTGGATATTCAGATCACCGATAATTTACTCCGGGAAGGAATTGCCCGTGACCTCGTAAACCGAATTCAGAACCTCCGAAAAGAGATGGGCTTAGACGTTCAGGACAAAATCAGGATTTTCATTGAAGCAAATGAAAAGATAGTCAATGTGGCACTCACTGAAAATAAGGATTACATTTGCACTGAGACCCAGGCATTGTCTTTAGAAATGACATCCTCACTTCCAGATGGACGTGAAATTGATATGGATGATTACCTGTTGAAGATAAAAATTGAAGCAATGGTTTTACAGAACTAAAGGATAAAAAATCGTTGTTCACATAAAAGTTGATGATTCGAATTGACATTAGAAATAGCATCTCATGAAATACATTAAATTTTATTTACTCGCCATTGGGGTGATTATTTTAGACCAGGTGGTTAAAATGATGGTTTATTTTAACATGCAACTGGGCGAGGAAATTTCACTGATTGGGAATTGGTTAAAGATTCACTATACTGTAAATCCGGGAATGGCATTTGGATTGGAAATCGGATCCGAATTTGGTAAAGTAGCGCTCACTTCTTTTCGATTGCTGGCCATGTTTGGAATAGGCTACTATTTGTATTATCTGGTTAAAAAAGGTGTGCCCCAAGGTTTGTCATGGTGTATTGCTCTGATCCTGGGCGGGGCTGTCGGCAATGTGATCGACAGTATTTTTTATGGCGTATTACTCAAAGGCAACGCGCCTCCAAATGTAGTTACTCCTTGGTTTCACGGGCAAGTCATCGATATGTTCTACGTCGACATCTGGGAAGGTCAAGTGGCGCATTGGGTACCGGTTTTTGGCGGTGATTACCTTTCTTTATGGCCAATCTTCAACATTGCCGATTCATCGATATTTGTAGGTGTAGCCATTATTCTCATTTTTCAGAAAAGTTTTTTTGGGGACAAAAAAAAAGAAGAAGTAGCCCTGGAGACGATAGAGACCCAGGAAATTGAAACTGAAAATGTGTGACTCAAATAAATTATCATCAAGTTTGGAAGGCGCTTTGAAGCGCCTTTTGTATTTTTAGCCGGGCAAAATAACTGTCTATCCCATGGATTCTATTATTTGGACAGACGGTAAAAAGTTGATGAATAAAATTCAGAACTGTAACGATGATCACCACGCATGGGCATTATCAAGTTTTGTTTTGACCAATCATATAAAGTCTAATGTAGAAAACAAGCTAAAATCAGCTTTCCGGGAAGCTAAAACCAAATAATTATGAGTAATAATCTCATGGATTCCAAGTGAAAATTTAACACCCCATTGAATAAATACGCGCTACAAAAATATTTACCGCTCCTCTCCTGGCTTCCCAATTACAAAAGGGTCGACTTGAAAGGCGATCTATTTGCCGGCATTACTGTGGGAATCATGTTAATACCACAGGGAATGGCTTATGCCATGATTGCCGGAATGCCGCCCATTTATGGACTTTATGCCGCTTTTATTCCTCAGGTGGTCTATGCTCTATTCGGTTCTTCGAGGCAGCTTTCAGTAGCTCCCAGCGCCATGGTTTCACTGCTGGTTTATTCGGGGATCAGTACACTGGCATCCCCGGGCAGCGATTATTTTGTAAGCCTTGCCATCACCCTTGCCTTAATGGTAGGAATTCTGCAATTATTTTTTGGCCTGGCACGAATGGGATTTCTGGTCAATTTTCTGCCCAATCCGGTAATTACGGGATATACTGCTGCCGCTGCCATTATAATTGGCCTGAGTCAGTTGAGGCATTTGTTGGGTGTGGATATGCCGTCGAGCAACCTCCTTTATGAAATCATTAAAAATACCATGTCCCATACTGGCGAAATCCAATGGTTTACCGTATCTCTTGGTCTGATTGCTATTCTGCTTATGGTTGCTATCAAAAAAATAAATCGCGCACTTCCAGGTCCCATCATCATCGTAATCATTGGTATTTTGTCGGTATACTTGTTTAAGTTATATGACCATGGTCTCCAGGTCCTCGGCGCCATACCACAAGGCTTGCCTACACTTGCTTTTCCGAACATAACTTTCGAATTGGTCCGTAAATTATTTCCACTGGCCCTGATCATTTCTTTGGTTGGTTTTATGGAATCTATTTCCGTAGCGAAAGCCATGCAGGCTAAACGAAGAAATTATTTTATATCTGCCAATCGTGAACTTACAGCACTGGGTTTTTCTAACATTATCGGCTCATTCTTCAATGCTTTCACGGTTTCGGGGGGACTGGCCCGCTCGGCAGTCAACGAACAGGCAGGTGCAAATACGAATTTATCATCCGTTTTCAGTGCCATTCTAATGGGCATTACCCTGGCATTTTTGACACCACTGTTCTATTTTTTGCCAAAAGTGATCTTAGCTGCCATCATTATGGTAGCGGTTTCCAGCCTGATCAATTTACATGAAGCCGGGTTCCTCTGGCGAACCAGTAAAAAGGACTTCTTGATGGGTTTAGTCACTTTTGTTGCAACGCTCCTCCTGGGTGTGCAGATTGGCATTACTGCCGGGGTCGTGATATCATTGATCCTGGTGATCCATCGCAGTGCTTATCCGCATAGTGCCAGGTTGGGCAAACTGCCAGACACCAACTATTTCCGAAATCTCGACCGCTTTCCTGAAGCCAACGACCGTAAGGACGCCCTTATTTTTCGATTTGACGCACAATTGTATTTTGCCAACATCGATTTTTTTAAATCTCAACTTCATAAAATGTCTGCGCCAAAAGGTTCCGAATTGAAAGTGATTGTGGTAAATGCACAATCCATCAATGCGCTCGATGCCAGTGCAGTGCATGGTCTGGAAGATCTGTTGGAGGAATTACACGACAAAGGTATTGAATTCTATATGACGGAGGTGATCGGACCTGTACGTGACATGCTTAAAAAAACCGGTTTGCTGGATAAAATTGGCGTTGATCATTTTCATATGCGCGTTGAGGATGCCCTAAATCATTTCGATCAGATTGGTTCGAAGTCACATCACTATGCTACTCAAACAAATGTGTAGCATAATGAGAATTTACACAGAATTTTAGCCTCCAAATGGTAATGAGATAATGGAGGGAAATCAGGCCAAACTTCATTTTTCTAAAACATTTTTGCCCATTTTGGTTTTTGAATGTTAGATTTATAGGATCAAAGTGTTACACCAATGAATGATTATCCCTTTAATATAAAAACCATTGAGAGTTTTCCCGCATATTTTGAAGATGGCTTAAAAAATGAGATCATTAAAACTGGCAGAATCCATACTGTTGAACCCGGGGAGATCATCATGGATATTGGCCAGATTATCGATACAATTCCGCTTGTTATTAATGGATCAATAAAAGTTTTGCGAGAAGATGATGACGGCAATGAAATATTCCTTTATTACCTGGAAAAAGGACAGGCATGCGCCACATCCATAACCTGTTGCTATGCCGGACAGAAAAGTACAATCCGCGCCGTGGCTGAAGATAAAACTGAGTATATTTCGATACCTGTACAGTATTCCGATGAATGGATGCTAAAATACAAAACCTGGAAGAATTTTGTGATGAATACTTATTCGGAACGGTTTGAGGAAATGCTAAAGACCATTGATCAACTGGCATTCAAAAAAATGGATGAACGGCTGAGTAAATATCTCCAGGACAAAGCAGATCTCCATGGCAACAAAGAATTGAACATTTCACACCAGCAAATTGCCTATGATCTCAACACTTCCCGCGAGGTGATTTCCAGATTACTAAAGCAGTTGGAACGGATCGGAGACATCAAGCTGGGCAGAAACCGGATCGAATTGTTATCCTGATTTAGCCAAATTATGGTCTTCAATTGGAATTTAAAAACCACAAAAGACTTTTAACAGGCACGTAAAATTCTGGAGAACTGGAAAAATTCCTGAATCAAAATATTTTTAAATTATCGTAGAAAGCATCATATTAATGCTTTCAATACTAATCTATTTAAGAAATCATGAAGCATTTTTACCGAACTTTTTGTCTGCTGATAGTAATTGGTGTTCAGGGCATCTCCAATGCACTTAATGCTCAACCCCGTGAACAGATCGTTAAAATCATCGTCGCGCCAGACCATGACGGCTGGACTTACAAAGTAGGCGAAAATGTACGTTTCAATGTTGGCATTTATAAGTATGGCAATCCTTTAAAAGACATCGAGATACGGTATGAGATAAAACCTGAAAAAATGGAGCCGACCAAATCTGAAACCCTTACTTTGAAACACAGCGAAACCATGATCAAGGGAGGCACGCTGGATCAACCCGGGTTTTTGCGGTGCTGGGTATACGCCACCATCGATGGCAAGGAATATTCCAATATGGCCACGGCAGCCTTCGAGCCGGAAAAAATTGAACCCACCGTGGAATATCCTGAAGATTTCAAAGAATTCTGGCAAAAGGCCATTGAAGAAAATAACAAAATTCCCATGGAACCAAAGGTCACTTTGCTTACCAATCGTTGCACTGACAAAGTGAATGTCTACCAGGTGCAGATCCAGAATTATCGGCAGGGCTCCTATATATACGGCATACTTTGTTTGCCCAAAGGAAAAGGCGTTTTTCCTGCAGTATTGGAGGTTCCGGGGGCTGGCATCCGGCCTTATTACGGTAGAGTTGATCTGGCAGAAGCAGGCATTATTTCATTGCAAATCGGGATACACGGCATTCCGGTGACTATGGACCCTTCAGTATATGATAATCTCAGAAATGGGGCCCTATACAACTATTGGAATATCAACATGGACAACCGCGACGAATATTATTACAAGCGGGTTTATCTGGGTTGCGTGCGCGCGGTAGATTACATTTTCAGTCTGCCTGAGTTTGATGGTTCCAATCTCATTGTGACCGGTGGCAGCCAGGGTGGCGCACTGACCATTGTCACTGCCGGACTGGATAAAAGGGTAAAATACCTGGCTGCACTGTATCCTGCACTCAGCGATCTCACCGGATATTTACACGATCGGGCGGGAGGCTGGCCCCACATGCTCAATGCCAACCATCCGGAAAACAGAACCGATGCCAACATCAAAACACTGGCTTATTATGATGTTGTCAATTTTGCTCGACAAGTTACACAGCCTGGTTTTTATGCCTGGGGTTTTAACGACACCACCTGCCCGCCAACTTCCACTTATTCGGCTTATAATGTCATCAATGCGCCCAAAGAATTGCACATTTTCCAGGACACCGGCCACTGGACATACCCTGAAGAATGGGAAATGAAGAAAAACTGGGTGATTGGGAAATTGAAGTAATGCATAGAATTTGAAGTGCCTGACAAATATTGCGAACAATTGACGGAAGATGAAAAACTGCTGGGAGAATTTAATTCACACATTGGTCGATTTACGGAATGACTGAGTTATTGCATCTGCACATCCATCATTTGCCGAACAATCTCATCGGCGGTCAGGCTTTGATCAAAAATCTTCACTTCATCGATATAACCGTGAAATAGCCTGCCTGGATTTTGGGCGTTTCTTCCGATATTCCAGGGCATCGCCGTGTTCAAATTATAATTTTTGTCTTTTTCAATAACTTTGGTAACGGCAAGACGACCGTCGATATAGAGTTTTAAAGTGTCTTCATTGCTCACCCCCGCTATATGATGCCAGTGCCGATTCCAGTTTTCCGGAACTTCCGCATAAGCTTCTCCGCGTTGCCATCCGCCGGAATAAAAATTGACCTCATGGTTGCTGGCCCGCACCTGGATTACATTGAGATCTCCTTTGCTAATGATATCCGCAAAATTTTCTTCATCCATAGGATATACCCAAAACAAGATGCTCAGGATATGCCCGTTTCCAATCTTGTCGGGATTGTGTTGGGCCAGGATTTGAACATAGGCATTTTGCCCGGCATCGGTTTTTATGGCTTTGCCGAAAATACCGTCAACCCATTCTACATTATTTATTACTTCAGCATTATTTCCATGGCCCGAATGGTCTATAACTTCCCTGCCCTTACCTTCATTAAAATTATAATAGATCAATGGCTTTAACGTGGCCGTCGATTCATCAGAATGGTAATTTGGTCCGTAAACGAGAAGTGGCTGAGAAGTTTGATCGTCAATGGCGATTTGGTAAATTCCCTCTTTGGAGAAAGTGTGTGTAAAAGTAATATCCAACCGGGCGCCTGGGGAAAAAGTTAACTTTTGACGATCTGCAACGATACCATTTTCAAAAAGATCCACTGTTTTCTGCTGGTTATTGCTTCCGGAATATTGAATTTCCACGCTGAAATTTACCGCAGATCCTACGGAGCAAATGGGTGGTGACGGGAAAGAAATATTGCCAAATACGTAATTGGGTTTCGGGTTGGGCGTAACTTCCACCCGGATTGGCTTTTGATGATTGAGACTTATTTTATGTATTCCCGAACGGTATATTTGAACATCTATCTGTTTTTTGGTGATTGTTTCCGGTTTGGCCAAAAGCCATTGCGTATGGATCGTTGAATCATTGTCTTGAACGGTGAAAAGCATGGATCCCGCCAGTTGTTTTGCATTCTTAATGGTCAGGGTCAAATGTATTGGTTGCCCACCCTCAACCTTTTTCGGTTCCACTTCCCAGCTTGCTAATTCCAGATCAGGTTCCGCTTTGGTCAGCGAATATGGTAGATGCTGACGATTGTATTGCTGAGCAGTATCAGGTACTGGAGTTTTGGAGAAAGTAAGCCTTCCTCCACGGAGGATATCCCGGTGTTTCAGAAATAAATTATTGTAGGGAACACCATTAAGTGCTATGGAATTTACATATATATTCTTTGCGGAATTGTTGGTTGCATCGATTATAAACATATTCCCATTTTGAAGATGGATCGTGACTTTGTCGAATATCGGAGCACCCAGAACATATTCGGGAATGCCTGGTGTAACCGGATAAATACCCATGGCAGTAAATACATACCAGGCCGATAACGCGCCCAGATCATCATTTCCGGACAATCCCCCTGGATTATTTGAGTAATTTTTGACCATGATCTTATTGACCCGCTGCTGGGTTTTCCAGGGTTTTGCTGCATAACAATAAAGATAGGCTTGATGCAAGGGTGGTTCGTTGTCATGAAAATAATGCCCTTCATCAAAACATTGATCCAGTTGCCGGGTGAATTCCTCTTTGCCTCCAGCCAAATTGATCATATCCTGAATATCCTGTTGAGCCGACCACAAATAAGTCCACTGGTCTCCCTCCCGAAATCCCCCTTTTTCCCAATCACCAGAAATGCTCCTTGCAGCCAGGAATTTGGTATTGACATTAAAAAGATGCCGGTAAGCGTGACTTTTGTCAATTAGGAATTGATAATCATCCGATTTTTGCAATGCCTTGGCAAACTCGGCCATTGCCCAGCAGTCATACGAATATTCCACCGTTTTGGTCACGGAATAACTGATATCGGCTGGCACATATCCATATTTCCAATAACTGGCAATATCTGGTCTTGCATACGGCTTTTGAAGCAAACTTCGTCGCATAGCCGCGTAAGCTAGTTCGGGGTCGCCAATATCGATACCCTTAAAATAACTGTCGGCAATGATGGGGATATTGTGCATCCCGGTCATCGGGCCCGGGTCCATCATTCCATTTTTATCATACACATCGAGCACAGACTCGATCATCTCACTTTGCTTCGCAGGATGCAGCAAGGCAATGAGTGGTTGCTTGCACCGATAAGTGTCCCAGGGAGATAATCCTGAATAGCGGTCGGGTCCATGGCTATCGGAGATCAGGTGCGGATCCAACAAAGTATGATAAAGCGCAGTATAAAAGATGGTTTTCTGGTCTTTGGTGCCTCCTTCTATTTCTACCTGGCTGAGTTGGTCCCGCCATTTCTTTTGTGCCGCCCTTTTAGCTCTATCAAAATTCCAATGCGCGATTTCGTCTTTTTGATTCTGAATGGCAGCAGACACATTGTTTTTGGAAAAACTTATTTTTATCAGCAATTCATCACTCGCCTGGTCATCCCACCGCAACAACGCTTTATCATTATCCAGTTTCAATGCGGAAGGATTCGGCTGAACGCTCAAAACAAAAAAGTATCCCCCACTTTTTCCTGTCAGTTGGCCATCTCCACTTTTTTCCGGATCAAGAATGTCCCGAATCAGCACATTGTGACTGGACCCGCGAATAAAATGAAACCTGAAAAATGCCGTACGCTCACTCACCGTCATTTCTGCCAAGATGCCATAATCCTGTAAAAGCACGCTATAAAATCCGGAGGAAGCCGTCTCGTGTTCATGAGAAAATTTGGAATGTGGATTGACCGAACCAGAGGAATCATCTGACTCAAAAGGCATAATCCAAAAATTACCGGAAGACCCATTCGGATAGCCACTGGTATGATTGATGAGACTGAAAGCATTGATTGACAACTGGTGGTAGTGATAATTTTCAGGAGTAGCCTGGACCATACCAAAAGGCCAGGCCGCGCCGGGATAGGTGCCGCCATTAGCTTCCCATTTGGAAGGGACCAATGAATTTGCCGTACCGATAAAGGGATTAACATATTCAACGACTTCTTTGGTAGAACATGAAATAATTGCCGGCAATAGCAGTGCAAAACTGATCAAACGTATGACCATGGATAATCGAATACCATAAAACGGGCAGCCCTTGTCTCCAACCACACAAGAACGATTTTCCATCTTCAACACTTTTTATTCAAATTTTTAAACAGCTCCTGATTATTTATAAATATTTACTATGTATCAAAATTATACTATTAATCCAATTATATATTTAATATAAGTCAAAATTCGAGAAGTATTTGATGTTTTGACCTGGTATGTTATGAATAAAATGTTTATCTGGTGCATCAAACGCTCCCTTGTGTTATAGCAAGCCCAGTTGTCAATTTGAAAAACGCATCAATTTGTAATGGGCTGGGAGTTTCCTGAAAATCGTGAATCTACAGAAGATTAAATATTTTAAAAATGTAGATCGATTTCGAACCAGAATTGAAGTTATAGTGTCTTAATATATAGTTGAATAGGTGGAATGAATTGGATTAAAAAGAGTCGTATTTTTCAGATCACTGTATGAAAACCGAATCATGAAAACAATCAATTTTTTACTGTTGATGGTAAGCTTTTTTATTATCAGTTGTGAGGAAAATGAGACTGACCAAATTGCAGGATCGTTGGATGGATTTTCGATAATCTCAAATGACAAAGTCGTCCTTCATCACAATGATATCCACTATTATGATTATTCCACCCATTTGATTTATCTGAAAAAGAACAATTCATTTCTTCAAAGCCTAAACGAGACAGCCGATTTTAGTGTTTATGCCGATGGAGTTGAAATATATTCCGGGCAGACATTGCCTGGCTATTCCTCTTTTTTACCCTTCGGAGCTGTAATTCGATCGCAACCTTCTTTTTATAAAGATTATATCATTTCAATTGATTTCATTCAATTTAGGGACTCACTGGGAAATGTAGACCCTGATCTCCGGAAAGATCCGAGAATAATTGAAGCATTAAAAAAATACAATCAGTATCACTCAGGATTGGATTGTGACATGGTTTCCGTTCAATACACTTCGCCAGATAAGCTTACTATAGCACTGCAATTGAGCAATAATGATACCTTTAATTATTATTATCTGGATCCTGATAAAATGGGCTCCAATTTGTTTCACTATTTTACCAATGGGCTGATCATCTGGAATTTTAAGAATAAAAAATCATTTACCAACCATATTGTCCACGCCAAGCCTGAACCCTGGAACAGTTGGGATTCTGACTGGCTATCGTTGATAAAAAGTAATGAGTCCAAAATAATTACCATTACTTATGACAGCTTTGATGATATCCCATCTGGACAATACGAGGCCTTTTTTGAATTTCCGGGACTGAGTTATCAGATCGACAAAGAAGATATTGCCCGGCGAGATGGCAGGATATGGTTAGGGAAATTAGACGTAAAGAAAGAGATTACTATTGAATAAAAGCCATTTTTTCACTATATGACAAATCTTTTTCATTCCACCGATACTGGCTGATAAGGTGTTAAATTCATCGTTTTTCCATTCAATTGCATTTCTACTTCACTATCCGTTTCCACGGCCGAAATTACGCCGTTTTTCAATTGAACAATAAACCCGCATGGTTTGTTAAATGATAATTCCGGATGACCATCACCGTCGAGATCCAGCGCGTTGCCATACCCGCCGGCGCTGTGTCTTCCGATATATACCTCTCCTTTCACCGTCCCTAATATCGAAGAAAATCCATCGTCAGATAAAGACAAACTTCTTTTAACCTCTAAAGCGTCCGGATCATTAGTTGACTGGGGATAGATAAACACGATCTGGCGTTCATCATTGGACTGAAATTTTACGGGAAGGAGATCACCGTAAGTGCTTCTGATCGCTGCGCCATCTACTGCAACAGTACCATTGTTGTTCAATCCAATGAAATTTTGCGTATCTGGTCCATCGGGATATTTGGTGCTGGCGATACCATTCGCAATACTGGTTTCCAGGGCATTACCGTCATTCTCCAACAAAGGTGCCGTCAAGCCAATTGGGATGTTCTGCAGGCAAGACAAATAGGTCATGACACCATCGGGCGTGACAATAAATTCCTGCTGAAAATAAGGCCCGCCGCGGCCGGTGACATAAGAATAAGTGACCCGGAATTTCACGAGCAGCGGATGCACAAATTCCGTCACGACAGAGCCACGGTAATTGGTGGCCACATCAGCAATTCTGGTCCATTGACCATTTTCAATCCAGGTAGGGCCAAATGTTAATCCCGATTGGGGGTAGACCAGATCGGCTGTTTCGTCGGAGCCTCCGGAAAAAGACGAAGGGTTGTCTGTCCGGTTATACCGCTCACCGTCCGACGGACCCAGGCGACCATCCCAGTTTACTTTCGAAAATCGCACCGTGCCCAGCGGGGTCCAGTACTTGTCATATTTTGGTACCGAAGCTCCCCGAAGATTAATAAAAACCTGCATGCCTCCGGCATTGGCGGTGTAGGTGGAAAATCTGTCATCGGTCTGTATGGCGTATCCACCAATTTCTGTTGGCGCCGGAACTTCCTTTATGTCAGACTTCCGTGTCAGATATGCCTCGGCGAGGTGAAACATCATGGTGCCGCTGTAGTTTCCCCACTGACTGGCCGGCTGATAACCCACGCGTTCTTTGGGATCAAAGTGATTTTTGGTGATGTAAAAGGAACCTGCCCATTGGCCGTCCTGTCTTCTCCATCGTTGAATGCTGCGAAATGCCAGCTCCGCGGACCTCCGGTATTGTCCGGCGAGATATAAGTCATGATTATTTGCAGCATCCTCAGCCAGGGCCTCAAAGATCAGTTGATAGAGGATATCATTGAACACATGGTCGTCCGTGCGGCCATTTGGCGGACATTGACCATCCGGGCTGAGCAGCAACATCGAAGTGCGCCCTCCCCGGCAAATGATATCGTAGATCTCTTTAGCCGACGGACCGTCATAACCCTCCAGCGACAACGCAGCGAGGTTGCCGCGACCTACTGCTTCCACGGCCAGTGACTGAGGATCACTGCTCCAATCCTGGTATAAATTCCATTTGTCCGTTGCAATGCGTTCATATTGCGTGGCATTTTTCCAGTTGTTCTCAATAAACCGGATGGTTTCCTCTTTATCGATAAATCCGTTTTTTGCCCG
Organism: uncultured Cytophagales bacterium; assembly: GCA_963711495.1. GTDB lineage: Bacteria > Bacteroidota > Bacteroidia > Cytophagales > Cyclobacteriaceae > CAVQEK01. The sequence continues at coordinate 693,440 of CAVQEK010000004.1, read as the reverse complement.
GACCCACTCCCCTTTCATGGCATAGGTACGCCAGTTGTTCAGCCGTCCTTCCGGCCCCCTCCAGATCTTATCCAACGGTGTGGAGATCATGGTTTCCCATTGGGCATACTCTGCGGCATTAACATGCCCTTTATAAAGCTCCATAGCTTCCGCCAAGGCAGCAATGTAAAACTCACCGTGCTGCTCCGGGATGTGGGTGCTGCCTTGAGAGAAGTTCGTCAAGGCTTTATTCATCGCCAGGATCCCCGATGGCAGCATGTCACTGGCACGATGCGCGTGAATCAATGCACCGACTGCAAAAGCATAATACGGCGTGGAATACTGGTGCTCCCGCTTTAAATAAGGATCGATGATGGCGCCGGTTTTATCCTGAAACTGATGAGCCACCCGGGCGATACCTTCAACCGCATCCAGATAAGATCCCGCCGGAATATTCAGCAGACTCCACGGCAATGCCGTCAGGTGATATTTGATTTCCGGTAGTGATGCTGGCTGGTCCTGGGCAATTACACATTGCAAAGAATAGAAAGTCGAACTGAAAATAAACAGCCATTTAAAAAAGATCCGGGAACGCTTCATTCGAGTGATTAGGTTTATTTTGATAAAAATAGTGTTTTTGATGGATTCGCCTAAAAGTTTTAAATTATCCTGAATTTGTTATGGTTTATTGGATGATTCTACGACTGCGAAGTCTCCTCCATATCAAATGAAATCATTGAAGAATAAAACATCAGGTCTTTCTAAAAAAAGTATGGCAACATCAAATTCTGGCGATAAAAGATTGAAATTAATCTACAAAGCAAAGTTCTGGATCATCCTTGGTATTGTGTTAATTCTGGTCGGCTTTGTACTGGCACATCTGAGCAATGCTAATTTGATCCATTGGCCTCCTGATCTGGAAAAGCCGGCGCACATCTTCTTTCATATTTGCGGCCCGATATTTCTGTTATTCGGAATTGTGCTATGGCTTGTGGAGAAGCTGAGAAAATAATCTGAACTACCACTTTTATTCTTTACTAAAACTGTTACAGTAAGGCACATGTCGACCTTTTCCCGTTATCTTCTGGCGCTGACGAGACGTTTTCTTCTTGCAAAATTGTGACAAAATCAAAAACAAACATTTAAGAAAGACTAATCAACACCTCAATCACTTCCAGATAATTTCTCCTTCACACCACGAAAATAATCTGCCTCTTCTTCATCACCTGATCGCTCATAGATGTCGATCAGTGCATTGAGGCTTTGAAATCGGTATTCCTTAAGCGCTTCATCCCTAATGATCCTTTTATATAATGCTGCTGCAGCATCTACTCTTCCACTCTTTTTTAATGTATTGGCAAGATTAAGGATTACCGGAATATCGGATTCGACTGGAAGATATTGCGATAGTCGCTCCTTCAGATCCTGCAAGCAGTCCGCATCATTGATCAGAAAACCAAGTCGAAGCACATTGAGCGCCAGAACTGTATCCTTGGGGTTTTTCTGTAATTTAGGATATAAAACATCCCGGATAAATTCACAACTCACCGGGTCTCCAGGAGGAAACCTAGTATCAAGTTTATTTCGGATATCGTCAAGTTGGTCATGGTCATCTTCTATTTGCTCTTTTTGATCAAGTAAATTATTCAATGATTGATATAGATCTAAAACATCGTCGTCCAAAATGCGATCATATTCCATTTGGTACCGCCGGGCGAGATCGAACACAACCAAGAAATTGCGTGGAGCGAGTTGCGTCGCTAAAGCATTCATAGTCTGCTTCGACAGTTTGTAAAGCCACGGCAATTTTGACCTGTCATCATGAAGGTATTTGAAAGCATCAAATAATTTGCGATTGAGCCACTGAATAGAGTCGTTACATTGTTCCAAGGCCAAGTCATAATAAAGCATCAGGGAATCCCCGTAATCAGCTTTATTTTTTAAGCTGGTTTTTCCCTTCTCGAGGTTATTATCAAGAAGCGTTTCTAGAAAATCGATCTTATCTTTGTAAATGTCACAAAGCTTTGTCGAATCAGAATACCATTGAACATCCAGACTTGATAGTGTGTTTGTTTGAATGCTGACATTTTTTTTTGGCACATTTTCCTGTGGCCCATTCAAAGTAAATCCTTCGTGGGTAAATAAAAATACAGCAAGTATTAAACCAAAAAAGTCTGGCGCCATGCCAATTATAAATTAGGCCCTTAAATAAATGCTTAATGCGCTTCCAGCCAGTTCTGGCCAAATCCCAGCCCAACATCCATGGGCACATCCAGTTCCAATGCTCTTTTCATGAACTCAGGCACTTCTTTTTCCATCAGATCTTTTTCGGAATGATGCACATCAAAGACCAGTTCGTCGTGCACCTGCAATAGCATTCTTGATCTAAGTTTTTCTTTTTTCATCCAGCGATGAATATTGATCATGGCCAGTTTGATCATGTCGGCCGCGCTGCCCTGGATCGGTGCATTCACCGCATTGCGCTCTGCAAACCCACGCATGGTGGCATTCCTGGAGTTGATGTCACGCAAATATCGCTTTCTTCCCAGGATGGTCTCTGCATATTCATTTTTCCGAGCTGTCGCGATCAATTGATCCATATATTCCCGGATTGACGGGAATTCCTTGAAATAAGCGTTGATGATCTCCTGCGCTTCCGTACGTGAAATACCCAGGTTCCTGGCCAACCCAAAAGCCGTTTGGCCATAACTTATCCCAAAATTGACCGACTTTGCCCTGCTTCGTTGTTCGGAAGTCACTTCTTCCAAAGGAACACCGAATACTTTTGCGGCAGTTGCCGAATGAATATCCTTGCCATCTTTAAACGCCTGGATCATACTTTTATCTTTAGAGAAAGCAGCCAGTATCCGCAATTCGATCTGAGAATAATCCGCCGACATCAAAATAAAATCATCATTTCTGGGCACAAACGCTTTTCTGATCTCACGTCCCTTTTCGGTCCTTATCGGTATGTTTTGCAAATTTGGATTGGTGCTGCTCAACCGGCCTGTCGCCGCCACAGCCTGATTGTAGGAAGTATGTATTCTTCCATCGGTGGGGCTGATCATGGTAGGCAAAGCATCGATATAGGTGGATTTGAGTTTTTGGATCTGGCGAAAATCAAGGATTTTTTGTGCAATTTCATGGTGATTAGCCAGATCTGTGAGAATTTCCTCTCCCGTAGCGTATTGGCCGGTCTTGGTCTTTTTTGGTTTTTCAATCAATTTCAATCGATCAAACAAGATTTCCCCTAGTTGTTTAGGAGAAGCAATATTGAATTTAACACCGGCAATATCATAGATCTCCTGTTCTATTTTCAAACTCTCTACGCCCATTTCCGTGGAAAGCTGTGCCAGTGTGTTTTTATCGATCCTGATCCCCTCATATTCCATGTCTGCCAGCACATCAATCAAAGGGATCTCTACGTCATAAAATAGTTTTTCAATTCCCATTTCATTGACAATGGGTTCAAATTTCTGTTTCAATTGCAGTGTGACATCTGCATCCTCACCAGCGTATTCCGCTACTTTGCTTACATCGGCATCCCGCATATTCCCTTGTTTCGTGCCTTTTTTGCCAATCAATGTTTCGATCGAAACTGGTATATAATCCAGAAAATTTTCCGACATAATATCCATATTGTGCCGGGCTTCCGGTTCAAAGAGATAATGGGCGATCATGGTATCGAACACCTTCCCTCGTATTTCAACGCCGTAGTTTTTCAACACCATGATGTCATATTTAATGTTCTGTCCAATCTTGGTGATTTTTGAATTTTCAAATACTGGTTTGAAAAAGTCAACAATGGCTTGAGCTTTCTTTTGATCCGCCGGAACGGGAACGTAATAGGCTTCTTTCGCCACATAAGAAAAAGACATGCCGACCAATTGCGCCTCACGGGCATTGATGTCTGTGGTTTCCGTATCAAAACAAAATTCAACCTGTTCCTCCAGGTACTTAATCAGTTCGTTGATCAAATCCGGACTGTCGATAAGGTGATAATCGTGGATGGTATTGAAAAGGTGATTCTTTTCCACTGGTGGAATGGGTTCCTCTTCGACTGGTATTTCATCGATTTTTGCAGGTTCTGAAAACATGGAAAGCTGACCGTTTTCCGGGGCCACAACGCCCGAAGCGGCAGCACCCAATACCCGTTTTGCCAATGTTCTGAATTCCAGTTCTTCAAATAAACTTTTGACTGCCTCCTCATTGAACCCATCATATTTTAATTCTTCTTCTTTGAACTCAATTGGCATATCGGTGATGATCGTTGCAAGTTCTTTAGACATTATTCCCTGTTGGCCAAACTGTTCCACATTTTCTTTTTGTTTGCCTTTTAGTTGATCTGCGTTGGCCACCAAATTTTCTACGGTGCCAAATTCCTTCAATAATTTTACGGCCGTTTTCGCGCCGATACCTGGAATTCCGGGGATATTATCCGATGCATCACCCTGCAGTCCAAGTATGTCCCTCACCTGATCCACCTGGTCGATTTCAAATTTTTTAAGCACTTCATCCACGCCAAGCACATCCACGGCATTGCCCATATAAGCTGGTTTAAACAAATAAATATGTTCTTCTACCAGTTGGGCATAGTCCTTATCTGGTGTCATCATAAACACTTCAAACCCAGTCTTTGCAGCCTTTTTGGCTAAAGTACCAATGATATCATCCGCCTCGTAACCATCCATTTCCATTACAGGAATATTAAAGGCTTTAACCAGTTCTTTTACCAGCGGTATGGCCACCTGAATGTCTTCGGGCTGTTCCTGGCGCTGGGCTTTATACGCTTCAAATTGTTGGTGTCTGAATGTCGGCGCCGCCGTGTCAAACGCAATACCGATGTGCGTCGGTTTTTCTTTATTTAATATTTCAAGCAATGAATTGGTAAAACCCAACACCGCCCCGGTGTTAAGTCCCTTTGAGTTGATCCTGGGGTTTTTACTAAAAGCAAAATGGGCCCGGTAAATCAAAGCCATTGCATCGAGGAGGAATAATTTTTTTGTCGGTTTAGGCATCTGGTAAATGTATTGTTAATTGTGGGAGAAAGCTCAAATTAATGGATTTTCCCAAAAGGGAAAAACCCTGATATTTATTTGGGTATTTATTCGTAGTAAATGGTATATAATAATGTTTCTCCAACCGCCTGTAGCGTCTGCTTGCTGATGATGCTCATATTATCCTGATGGGTATGATGATACGGAGCAAAATAGAAATCAGCGGCATTCGGATCATAATCCACAATATCGATCATTGGAATTTTTGCATCACGATTGACAAAAATATGGTCATCCGTAATACCCGGACTGTTGGAATTAATGAAATAATTGGAATATCCGAGACTTCGGGCAATACCCCATACTTTTTTCACAATTTTTGGTGCAAACTGCATGGAACCCCCTTCTTTGTAAAATTTAGAATCTTGTGCTCCAACCATGTCCAACAATATACCATAGTAGGCCGAATAGCGCTGTACGTGTGGATTTTTTGCCCAATATTGAGAACCAAGGCACCACCATATTTGCATCCTGCCATTTTTCATTGGCGATTCCTCAACATCTTCGTGCTCTCCGTAGTCCTCGCCATCAAAAAAAATTATATCCACTCCAGCTTCCGGTTTTTCATTTTTACCCAATATCCTGGCCAGTTCCACCAACACACCAACACCGCTTGCGCCATCGTTGGCACCATCAATTGGTTCATACCGCCTCACCGTGTCTTTATCGGCATACGGTCTGGTGTCCCAGTGTGAAGCCAGTAATATTCGTTTACGGGCGTCAAGGTTGTAACTGGCAATAATATTCCTCAAATATAATTTCGCGCCGGTATAGGCCTGATCCTGAAACTCCTGGACTGTAATTCTAGCGCCATATTGTTTTAACCGTTGAATAAGATAATCACCACAATTATGATGAGCCGGGGTATTGGGTACTCTGGGTCCGAAATCAACTTGTTTCTCAATGAAATAATAGGCGGAGTCACTATTGAATGCGGGTACAGTAACCGCTCGTTTCTCAGATTTATTTATGGACCTGTCTGTGGTTTTTCGACTATTTTCACAGGCGAACAAGGCTGAGAATAGCAGGATTGCCACCAAAATTTTGTTTACGCTTCCCCTCATGATCATTCCTCGTATGCCCAACTTATTTCGTTTTTCATATCCTTTAAGACAATTCCGTATTTCTTTAATTTTTCTCTGATCTCATCGACCTTATCGTATTCTTTATTTGTTTTTGCTTCTGCGTATAGTTGTAAAACAATATCCAAAATCCCTTCTACTTCTGCAGGCTTTTCTTCTTTTAGCCCGAGAATGTCTACTACAAAAGACACATAGGTTTCGATCATTCGATGGAACGTCTCTTCTCCAAGTTCCGTGCTTTTGAGATTACCATTGGAAATGGAATTGATTTTTTTTAGCAGATTGAATAAATGCGCGATGGTTTGCGCTGTATTAAAATCATCATTCATGGAACGATAACAATTTTCAATAATTCCTTCCACCTGATTCACCACTTTTTGATTGATCGCAACGTCTTCTTCCTGATTGTAATTCAACGAACGCGCCACTTTCAATCCATTTATCATTTTTTTGTAACCTTTCGCGGCAGCCTTCAGCGCATCATTGGAGAAATCCAGGGTACTCGAATAATGTGACTGCAACATGAAAAATCGCACCGTCATGGGACTAAAGGATTGTTCCAGAAGCGGATGGTCACCTGTAAATAACTGCTCTGGCAAAAAAGAATTGCCCAATGACTTACTCATTTTCTGGCCATTTACTGTCAGCATATTGGTGTGTATCCAATATTTTACAGGTTGTTTGCCGATTGCTCCAACCGATTGGGCAATCTCGCATTCATGATGTGGAAATTTAAGATCCATACCACCACCATGAATATCAAAGGTTTCACCCAAATACTTAGTGCTCATCACGGAACATTCCAGATGCCAGCCAGGAAAACCATCACTCCATGGAGACTTCCATCGCATGATATGCGAAGGACTGGCTTTTTTCCAAAGTGCAAAGTCTGCTTTGTTGCGCTTTTCGTCCTGGCCCTCCAACTCGCGTTGACCCGCCATCAAATCCTCCAATACGCGGCCTGATAATATGCCATATTGATGTCCCTTACTATATTTTTCTACGTCGAAATAGACTGACCCATTGACTACATAAGCCAAACCGTTTTCAATGAGTTTATTTATCCATTCAATTTGCTCCTGGATGTGACCAATTGCAGAAGGTTCAATATCGGGATCAAGTAGATTAAATATGTTGGTGATGTGGTGAAATCCATTGGCATATCGCTGCACAATTTCCATTGGTTCCAGGTTTTCCAACTTTGCCTTTTTACTGATCTTATCTTCACCATCATCGGCGTCCGATTCCAAATGCCCGACGTCAGTGATATTTCTGACATATCTAACCTTATAACCCAGATGCTTCAGATACCGGTAAATGATATCGAAACTGAGAAACGTGCGCACATTACCAAGATGGACATCGCTGTAAACCGTGGGGCCACACACATACATCCCCACAAATGGTGGATTCACGGGCTCAAAAATTTCTTTCTGTTTACTGAGTGAGTTATAAACTTTTAATTGCGAATGCATGGCGCAAATTTAACAAAATAGATATTTATTGATATAAAAAAGAAAATTAGCTGAAAACAGTTCCCGTTAATAAACACGGAAAAACATTTAAATCCCATTGTCTGTTGAATATTTGTTTTAGTAAGCAAATTAACTAACTTTGCATTTGAATTCAGTTATATGAGCCTGAGGGGACTTAAGTCCCCTTTTTTCATGAAAATTATTCTGAGGTTCTATGGAAAATGTAGAACAATATTTCCGCAATTTGGCAGAGAAAAATATAGACCGGAAAGATATTTTTCTGGTTGACGTGAAGGTCACGAACAGTAATGGCGGACATAAGGTCCAGCTATATATCGATGGAGATCAGGGAATTGGTATCGATGCATGTTCCAGCTTGAGCAAGAAAATTTCTGTTGAACTGGACAACGAAAATCCTTTTAAAGGTAAGTTAATTCTGGAAATATCATCTCCGGGTATTGATCAGCCTTTAAAATTACAGCGGCAGTACTATAAAAATATCGGAAGGAAATTGAAAATAACCCTGAAAGAAGGCTCGACAAAAAAAGGTGAACTATTGGCTGTAAATGATTCCGGCATCACCATAAATGAAGAAAAAAAGGAAGGTAAGAAAAACATAAAATATACTGAATCGAATATTCTATTTGAAAATATTGACAAAGCCAAAGTTTTGGTTAAACTGTGAGAAGTAGGTGAATTTCTATGATTTCTATGTGAATAAAACATGAAAATATCAGTGTAAAAAAATGGATAGCTCAAATTTAATAGAATCTTTTGCGGACTTTGCCCGTCACAAAAATGTGGACCGGCCGACAATGATCAGAATTCTGGAAGATGTCTTCAGAACCATGATCCGTAAAAAATTTAAAACCGATGACAATTTTGATATCATCATCAATGCCGACAAAGGTGACCTCGAAATCTGGAGGTTTAGGGAAATTGTCGATGATAACTCAGAAGATATATGGGACCACGACAAAATAAGTTTGTCGGAAGCCCGCAAAATTGAGCCCGATTTTGAAATTGGAGAGGAGGTTGCGGAAGAAATTAAACTGGAAGAATTTGGCCGCCGTGCGGTAATGACCGCCCGTCAAACATTGATTCAGAAAATTAAAGATCTGGAAAAAGATAACCTTTTCCAGAAATACAAGGACCTCGTAGGTGAGATTATTATTGGTGAGGCCTATCAGGTTATGCCCAAGGAAATGCTGCTGATCGACGCCGAAGGCAACGAGCTGATACTGCCTAAATCGGAACAAATTTCAAAGGACAGATTCCGTAAGGGAGACTCCGTGAGGGCCATAGTGCATCGCGTAGAAATGGTGAATGGGAATCCACGCATAATACTTTCCAGGACTTCCCCGGTATTTTTAGAGCGCCTATTTGAAAATGAAGTCCCCGAAGTATTCGACGGACTGATCACCATTAAAAAAGTAGTCCGTGAACCTGGCGAGCGGGCAAAAGTTGCCGTTGAATCTTACGATGACCGCATCGACCCGGTTGGTGCCTGCGTCGGTATGAAAGGGTCCAGAATTCACAGTATCGTGCGCGAACTGCAAAATGAAAATATCGATGTGATCAACTTTACCGAAAATCTGGAATTGTATATTTCCAGAGCGTTAAGCCCGGCCAAATTGAGCAACATGAAGATCGACGCTGACCAGGGGCGTGTATCGGTATACCTCAAGCCGGATCAGGTGTCGCTGGCTATCGGCAAAGGAGGACATAATATCAAATTAGCCAGCAGATTGGTTAATCTGGAAATTGATGTATTCAGAGATCTTGAGGGCGAAGAAATGGAAGAAGATGTGGACCTCGAAGAATTTGCAGATGAAATAGAAAGCTGGATTATTGATGAATTGAAAAGAATTGGTTTAGACACGGCCAAAAGTGTTTTGACCCTTACCAGAGACGACCTGGTACGAAGGGCCGATTTGGAAGAAGAAACAATCGATGAATTAATCAGGATACTGAAACAGGAATTCGAATAATATATATTTAGGATCAAGAAAAACATCGGAATATGGCTGATAAAATCATGAGACTTAGTCAGGTGTCAAGGAAACTCAATATTGGTAAAAATACCATTATCGATTTTCTTGCAACCAAGGGTTATAAGGTGGAGGATAACCCGAATTACAAAATCAATGAGGAGCAGCTCAGTTTGCTTTCGAAAGAATTTGCAGATTCTGCATTGGACAAGGAAGAAGCATCCAGCTTGTCAATAGGGAGCAAACATTCTGAAAATGTGGTTATCGATTCCACCACCGATTCCAAAGAACAACAGGATGATGATGAAGAAGAAATATTTATCAAAAGCCATCATTTAACAAAAACCGATGTAAAAGAAACTCCTGACCAGGACCAAGATGCCGAAGAAAAAGATTCCGATATTATCTCCACCTCTGCCCCCAAACTCCAAGGCATCAAAGTTTTAGGAAAAATTGAACTGGATCCTAAGAAAAAGTCTACTCCGGCTCAAACCGAAGCTGAAAAGCCCAAAGAACCGGAAAAGGAACCTGAAAAAGCCGCTGAGCCGGAAGACAAAAAAACAGTTAAAGAACCAGAAAAACCTGAAGAAAAGAAAGAAGAAGATAAAGTTCAGAAACCTGAGAAAAAAGAAATTGAAAAAACACCTGAGATCCCTGAGGAACCAGAAGAAGAAGAGGAAGAGGAAACGGAAGTGATACAGGTCAAAGCGGAGCAACTGAAAGGTTTGAAAGTGGTTGGAAAAATTAATCTTCCCGAAGAGAAACCCAAAAAACCGGAAAAACCAGTCGCCTCCTCAGACGATCAACATAAGGATAAGAAGAAGAAAAAACGTCCAAGGAAACGTGTTCGTCGAGAAATTGAAAAAAGCCCGGATCAACAATCTACACAGAACAAACCACGACGTGGAGAAAGGAAACCACGCCCAAAGAAAGAAGAACTGTCTGATAAAGAAATTCAAGAACAGATCAAAGCTACATTGGCCAAATTGAGTGGTGGAGGGAAATCTCACAGTGGCAGCCGGTCGAAGTATCGCCGAGAGAAAAGATCAGCTATCGCCGAGGCACATGAAAAGGAATTACTGAAAGAACAGGAAGACTCCAAAATCTTAAGAGTCAACGAATTTATCTCTGCCAAAGATCTTGCATCACTTATGAATGTAACCGTCAATGAGGTTATTTCTACCTGCATGAATCTGGGCATGTTTGTTTCGATTAACCAAAGACTCGATGCGGAAGCCATCACTATTATTGCCGATGAATTTGGGTATAATGTGAATTTTGCAGATGAAGACGATACTGTTGAAGTGGAGGAAGAAGTCGACAAGCAGGAGGACTTGGTTGACAGGGCGCCCATTGTGACCATCATGGGACACGTCGATCACGGAAAAACCTCACTACTCGACTACATCCGAAAATCCAAAGTCACCGAAGATGAGGCAGGCGGAATTACGCAACATATCGGTGCCTACGATGTAATGACATCCAGTGGAAAGAGGATCGCCTTTCTCGATACACCTGGTCACGAGGCATTTACGGCAATGCGTGCGCGTGGGGCAAAGGTAACAGATATTGTCGTGGTTGTGGTGGCGGCAGATGATGCTGTCATGCCTCAGACAAAAGAAGCCATCAATCATGCCCAGGTCGCCGGTGTTCCCATTGTATTTGCCATCAACAAAATTGATAAACCCAATGCCAATCCGGATAAGATCAGAGAGGGGCTGGCCAATATCAATATTTTGGTAGAGGAATGGGGCGGAAAATACCAGTGCCAGGAAATTTCAGCCAAATCCGGAAAAGGGGTGGATGATTTGCTTGAAAAAGTATTGTTGGAGGCCGAGCTGCTGGAATTGAAAGCCAATCCCGATAAAATGGCAGCAGGCACCGTAGTAGAGGCGGAATTGGATAAAGGCCGTGGTTATGTTGCAACGGTTTTGGTACAGAATGGTTCACTGCATGTAGGTGATGTCATATTGGCGGGTGCTCATTTTGGTAAAGTAAAAGCCATGTTCGATCACCGTGGAAACAAAGTGGACGAGGCTCCGCCATCAACCCCGGTGCAAGTACTTGGGCTTGACGGTGCACCACAAGCCGGTGACAAATTCAATGTCATGGAAACAGAACGGGAAGCCAGAGACATTGCCACAAAAAGGGCCCAATTACTGAGAGAACAAAGTTTCAGAACCAAAAAACATATTACGCTCGACGAAATCGGTCGAAGACTGGCCATCGGTTCCTTCAAGGAATTGAATGTGATTGTAAAAGGAGATGTTGACGGTTCTGTGGAAGCGCTGAGTGATTCATTGCTCAAATTATCCACGCAAGAAGTCCAGATCAATATCATACACAAGGCCGTCGGACAAATTTCAGAATCGGATGTATTGCTGGCGTCTGCGTCGGATGCCATCATAGTGGGTTTCCAGGTTAGGCCCTCTTCCAGTGCACGAAGGCTGGCAGAGCAAGAGGAAATAGAAATCAGACATTATTCAGTAATTTATGACGCCATCAATGAAATCAAAGATGCCATGGAAGGCATGCTGGCGCCTGAAGTGGAGGAAGTAATCACGGCAAATGTTGAAGTCAGGGATGTTTTCAAGATTTCCAGGGTAGGAACCGTGGCCGGGTGTATGGTCACAGAAGGAACCATCAAAAGAAACAGCAGGATCCGGCTTGTCAGAGACGGGATTGTGGTATTTACTGGCGAAATCGATGCCCTAAAACGGTTCAAAGATGATGTCACCGAAGTAAAAACCGGATTTGAATGCGGTATAAGTATTAAAAATTATAATGACATCAAAACGGGCGATGTGATCGAAGCCTTCGAACATAAAGAAACAAAACGAAAACTTTAGTGCCGGTAGATTTTAAGAATCACGGTGATATTGTGGCCATATTTTCAAACAGAATATGGCCATTTTTTAATTAGCCGTTAACATGGCCGCCCCGAAAACACCAGCGCTATCCCCGAGTGTGGGCTTAAGAAAGTGAGTCTCCAACTTGTCGTTGAAAATATGCCTTTTGGCTTCCTCGACACCTTTGGAATACAACTCATCAATATTTCCTACACCTCCACCAACCACTATAACATCCGGATCAACAATATCAATTACAACCGCGATGGCTTTGCCGAAAAAATGGATAAGCCGGTTGATGGTTTCTTGTGCGATCGGATCACTGTCATTTCGATACTTCCTGACAATCTCTTTCAGTGTGATGTGTTTCCCGCTTTTTTGTTCATAAAACTTTTCGAGCACGGTGCCGGAAATTAGTGTTTCAACACATCCCGTCTTACCACAATAACACTTCCCGCCACTTTCATCAAGAAAATTATGACCCCACTCCCCGGAAATGCCATTTTTCCCATTGATCACTTTGTTGTTGACAACCAAGCCTCCCCCAACACCGGTACCCAGTATTAAGCCAAACACCACCGGGGTTGGCATATGCAGTTCACGCACGCATCCCAATGTTGCTTCAGCCAGAGAAAAGCAGTTGGCATCATTTGCGATTTCTACTGGTATATTGATCATTTTTTCAAGATCACTCTTGAAAGGCATTCCATTGAGGCAAGTGGTATTGCTGTTTTTAAGTAATCCTGTGGCCGGATCAAGTGTACCCGGAGTACCAATTCCAACGGCATGTGGTTTTAGACCGCTTTGTTCCTTTAATTGATTGATGAGATCATTGATCGTATTGAGAATGTGAAAATATCCTTTTTCCCGATGCGTCGGAACACGCAAGCGCGCAATAACCTCCGTTTTGTCCGATATTTTCAATACAATGCCTTCTGTTTTCGTACCCCCCAAATCAATGCCCCAAAGTGTCCTGCTTGTTTTTATCATCTTTTTTCTTATTGAATAAATTGTTGAGCGTCTTTTTTACATCGTCGGTAGATTTTTCCAAATTCTTTTTTACATCCTCACTGTTCTTACCCAGATCTTCCTGAAGTTGTTTTTTGAGGCTGTCCGGATTTTGTTGTGAAGTTTGCTGATTCAACAATTTTTCCGCTTCATTTTTGACATCACTTGTCACTTGCTCTTTCACATCATTCGCAGCTTCACTGGCCTGAGACTTAACTTCCTGAGTTTGTTGCTGAACTTCATTTTTCACTTGCTGTTCTATGCCGGTTTTGCCATCTGCACCAACCAGTGAAATTTTTGGATCGTTATAAGATCCGGCAATCTTAAAATTGAGCGGTATTTTAGTATCAGCTTTGCCCCCTTCCTGGCCGGTTAAATTGGATACCAGGTTGTTCAGTTGTTGCCCCAATTGACCAGCATCGATTTCGGTAGACAAATTGTAGTCGAGACTACCGTCTGCACCGATACTACCTGAAACACTGGCATCGTAACCACCAATTTTAATATCAAATGGTTTCACATATGCTCTTCCATTTTCAAGACTTGCCATCATTTTTACATCTTTCAACGTGATTGCCGTAACAGAAGACTTAAGACTGGTTAAACTACTAATTTCTTGTACAAGTTTCGAATTTTTCACTGACGCTTCCGCGATCTTAATCAAACCACTTCCATCCAAACTGTTGTAGACAGGTTTAAGATCTTGGGTCAACAAACCACTCAAATTAAATTCTGTAGAAAAATTTCCATCTACCAATTGGGCCATTGGTGCAAATGCCTGTACCGTGGAAAAACTCGCGAAAGTTTGCGGAATGGACAAGGCCTTCACGGCCAATTTATACTCAAAAGATGGCTTGTCAGGATTCTGGGTGTTGTATTTTCCATTCATTACAACCATTCCTCCCAATAGATCAAATTGCAGATTACTCATATCAAGGATGCCATCATGCGCAGTCAATATTCCCTGGGCATTGGCAAGCTTGAGATTATCGTAATAAATATTTTTGATGTTGGAATTAAATTCAAAATCAATGTTCCTGGGCACTTCCATCACCTCTGTGGCTACCGTGTCTGTTGGTTGTGGATTGGTAGAAGCTGTGGGTTCACCCGTCATCCATTCATTGATATCAAGGACATTTGACTGTAAACTCATTTTGCCCTGCAATGAGGCATTATCACCAAATAAATAATTGATATAATTGGAAACTGATCCACCAACCTGAAAGTCACTGCGTCCAACCCGGCCGGTTAGTGCCTCAATAACCATTTGCTCCGGATTAAAAGTAACTTCCGAATTGGTCAGTATCAACCCTTGGGGTAAATCCTTACTTTTATAGGTGAAATCAGCCAATTTTACCTTCCCACTGGTTGGAAGTTGATCGTATCTTCCGGCTTCTACATCAGAATATTTTCCTTTGGTGACGATATCAGCCAACACTTTGCCACTGTATTCCATGTCTTCGATGGTATAGATCTGCGAAATTACCTGTAAATCCAGTGAGCCATTTAATGCCAGGTCCCAGGTATAATCCGCGAAGTTTTGCAATTTCATTTGCCCCTGGAGTTGATCATCTCCCATTTTCATTTTAAAATTCTCTACATCAAGTTTTGCATTTTCCATCCTGCTATCATTACTATTCAATTTGGCATCAAAAGTCAGATCATCGATGGCCTTGGGAAACTCCTTTGATTTGATGTATCCATCCTGTAATGACATCTCAGTCTCGATGGCTGGCATTATTTTTTTCACGGAGTCGTAAATTCCGTCAGCCTGGAAATCCAGGTTATAAATACCTTTCATCTCAAGTCCTTCAATGGGAAACATTTTATTGAGTTCGGCCAAATTTAGCCGTGCTTTCACGTTGGCTTTCATGCTATAGTTGGTCATATTTCTCAATAAAAACTGTACATCAATAGGATTCTGTCCCATGTCCATATGCAGGTTTTTTATATCCACATACATGTTATCATAATTCCCGTCTTTACTTTCCGTCAGCAAATCCATATTGATATTGGTAATGGGCGTTGGTAAATCGGGATATTTAATTTGGCCGTTCTCAGCATCCAATTTTATCCTGAAAGCCGGCATGGAATGATCATTATAAGTGCCCTTTATAAATCCGCTGAAGGATAAATTACCCTCAGCCTGAATATTTTTGTAATCCTCCGTGTAGGCCGCGGGGATCAGCGAATAAAGACTTTTAACAGAAGCGTCTCCGGAAGCAAAATTTATATCCATATCCATATCATCTCCCGGCATGGCAAAATATCCGTCAAATGTGAGTGGGAAATCATTCAGGCTGATCTTGTTGTCTTTGAATGTGAATTTGTAATTTTTAAGATCCATGTTTAGAATAAGATCAGCTTTTAAATGTTGGCCATTCAGATATTTTACGCCATCGTAGACCACATACGTTTTGTCAATATCCGAGCTTGTCGCCATGTCGAAAACATCGAGTGTAAAATCGCCACTACCCGTATGGTCCACACCATCGAGTTCCATATAATATGGCAAGCTTTGATCATCGTAAATGACTTTACCATTGCTAATATTCCAGTGTTCAATGCCAATTTTCAAATCGGATTCTGACGTTGTTGTGTCCGGTGCATTTTGGTCACTGGCCACCGCAATATCATAATTCGCTCTCCCGTCTTTAAGCACTTTTATCTTAATTTTCGGGTTTGTCAAATCAATGGAATTAACGCTAATTTCATTCCCGAAAAGACTAAAAAGGTCTATGGTGATGCCAAAATCGGAGACAGCAAATAGCGTGTCTTTTTGGAACGGTTCATGTCCAACAATCCCGAAATCTGCCAGTGTTACGGTAGGATTGGGGAAGTGTCTGAATAGTGTAAGGCTAAACTTTCCAGGATCAAAATAGACTTTTGCGTTCACGTTCTTTGCAATTGCCCGATCTATTTGACTTTGAATGTCACTCTTAAATAAGATTGGTATAAGCAATGCTGCTAAAACAATCAATCCGATGAATGAGAGTAAAATAATGAGTATTTTTTTCATGATGAAAAACGTTCTTTAATTTGATCTCGTCTACAGCAAAATTAAGATTTCTAACCACCATATAATAAAATCGATATATTTAAAAATCCCTGTGGTGATATATCTATGTAGATTGCATTCAATGCATCGTACGATAATCCGATATTGATCCCTCTTACTTTCTTTGCAATGATCAGACAATGCTGGTATTTTGGTGATTTTTTCAAACAATTGACTGGTATGACTTTGGTCTGTTTCAAATAAGTTTTGCTCGTTTCAGCTGAGTTCAATTCTTCAAGTTGACCAATTTCATTCTTCATGTACTAACTGTGAATGACAATGCTTGACTCTAAAGAAATCAGAATATTTTGTGAACAAGCAACCTATATCTTAATTAATATAGATAAGAAATGTTTAATGTGCTTCAATATTAATCGAGACCTTATTTTGGGTAATTGAAAAATTATCCTAATTTTTAATCTTATTTAATTTCAATTATTCAGGAATCCATAATCTGAAATTATGATCAAGACAGAAACCAGAACCCCCGTTAGAGGTCGTTTGAATAAAAAAGAAATACAAAAAACACTATTGGTAGAAGTTTCCTGGGAATCTTGCAATCAGGTGGGTGGTATCTATACTGTTTTACGAAGTAAAGTGCCAACGCAGGTAGCAAAATTTGGCGACAATTATTGCCTGATAGGTCCTTATGTCAATCCCAATGTCGCAACAGAATTTGAAGAAGTTAAAGAATACAATGATGCTTTTGGTAAAGTTGTAGCCAAAATGAGGGAAATGGGTTTAGACGTGAGATACGGAAAATGGTTGGTAACCGGCAGACCAAATATCGTCTTATTAAATCCATATTCTGTTTATGATCGACTGGGAGAAATCAAATTCGAACTTTGGGAACATCACCATATTGGCACACCCGGTGATGATGACCTGTTAAACAAGGTAGTAACATTTGGATTCCTGGTAAAAACATTCTTTACTCTGTTAGCACAAAAAAATGCCAAAAAAAACCACATCATTGGCCATTTTCATGAATGGATGGCGGGAACACCAATCCCGGATCTGCGAATGGAAAATGTACCTGTTTCCCTGGTATTCACCACCCACGCCACATTGCTGGGAAGATATCTGGCAATGAACGACCCGGAATTTTATAACCATTTACCTTTTTTCAACTGGCTGGATGAAGCCATTAACTTCAATATTGAATCCCCTGTACGTATCGAACGCGCCGCCGCACATGGATCACATGTATTTACCACTGTGAGTGAAGTAACGGCCAGGGAATGCGTTCATTTATTAGGTCGTGATCCGGATGTCGTCACCCCAAATGGCATCAACAACGAGCGTTTTGCCGTACTGCACGAGTTTCAAAACCTGCATCAGGAATATAAAGAAAAAATCCACCAGTTCGTCATGGCGCATTTCTTTTCGAACTACACTTTTAATCTGGACAAAACAATTTATTTATTCACCTCCGGTAGATTTGAATTCCGCAACAAAGGTTTTGGCCTGACACTGGAAGCGCTGGCACGATTAAATTACCTTATGCAACGCGATAAGATCGACAAAACCGTGGTCATGTTTTTTATTACAAAGCAACCGTATCATTCCATAAATCCACAAGTCATGCAATCGAGGGCTTTAATGGAAGAATTGCGGCAAACCTGCCGGACTATTGAAAAGCAGGTAGGCTCACGGCTATTCTATGCAGCAGCTGGTATTCCGGATAATAAGTTACCCCAGCTCAGTGACTTTGTAGACGATTACTGGAGACTGCGTTTCAGAAGAACGCTTCAATCATGGAAATCGGACCGGCTCCCTCCTGTTGTAACACACAATCTTGTGAATGATACCGACGATCCCATTCTGGTATTTCTGCGAACAGCAAATTTATTGAATTACAAACAGGATAAGGTTAAAATAGTCTATCATCCTGATTTTATCGTCACAACCAACCCACTCTGGGGTATCGAATATGACCAGTTTGTGCGTGGATGTAACCTGGGTGTTTTCCCCAGTTACTATGAACCATGGGGCTATACTCCTTTGGAATGTATCGCCCGTGGCATACCAGCCATAACCAGCAATCTTGCCGGATTTGGCGACTACGTCGTCAACCATCTTTCAAATGCTGAAGATAAGGGCATTTTTGTCATTGACAAAATCAATAAAACTTTTGACGAATCCGCCAATCAACTGGCCAGTCAGCTTTTGTCTTTTGTGAAAAAGACACGCAGGGAACGGGTAGAAATGCGCAATAAATCAGAAAGTGCTTCGGTGAATTTTGATTGGGAAATACTCACAAAATATTACGATAAAGCCTATTTACTGGCTATTCAAAGGATTAAATCATAAATTATTTTTGAAATATTTCCCGTTGGAACGCTACTGGTAAAATCGCTATTTTTCTCAAATCGTAATCATACATCAGTATTCCTGTCTTTACCCGGGCCAGTTCCTTTTGGGTATTGACCGACAAAAGCTGGTACACCAGGTCAAATCCATATTTGCCTGGTTCTGTAGCAGCAACTTTTACCAATACCGAGTCTCCATAAAAAATCTCTGCCTTATACTCCACTGCTGCATCGGTCATAATAATACCAACCCCATATTTGCTATGCCCTTCGTTCGAAAATCCATATTGTTGCAGCAATTGCATCCGAGCTTCCTGGGCCAGTGACAAAACTGTATCATTGCCAACATGACCACCATAATTGAGATCGGTGATCCGGATTTTTATCTCTGTCGTAAATATAAAATGTTCAGGTAGCACTATTTTCACTCGGGCCATTTTTCAAATATTATTCAAATACAATGACAAAATGTCTTTAAAAACGCATTAGCCAAATAAAAATGCGCCATTATTTCCGATTTAATGATGATTATTTCATTGGCTAAAGATTTGTGAAAAATAGGAAGCATCAACCTGAGAAACAAAAAAATATAAGGATATGAATTTTGATAAATATACCATAAAATCACAGGAGGCCATTCAAAAGGCGGTAGAAATCGTCAATGGTAACCAGCAGCAGGTCATTGAAACCGGTCATTTGCTAAAAGCAATTTTGGTGGCAGATGAAAATGTGATTTCATTCCTGCTCAAGAAGTTAAATATCAACCGGTTACAACTCGACGCCGGTGTTGATGACATCATAGGAAGTTACCCGAAAGTTACCGGCCAACAGCCATATTTGTCTAACGACGCCAATGCCGTTTTACAAAAGGCAACCAACTTTCTGAAAGAATTTGGGGATGAATATGTAGCTATAGAACATATTCTGCTGAGTTTGGTGGATCAAGGGGATAAAGTCTCAAAACTGCTCAAAAATCTTGGTTTTTCGAAAAATGCTTTGGCCACCGCTATTAAGGAACTTCGTGGAGGCCAAAATGTGACAGATCAGAATGCCGAGTCTAAATACCGGTCATTGGAACGCTATTCAAGAAATCTGAATCAAATGGCCAGGGATGGCAAAATTGACCCGGTCATAGGACGTGATGATGAAATAAGACGCGTACTTCAAATTCTTTCGCGAAGGACCAAAAACAACCCGATACTCCTGGGTGAAGCGGGAGTTGGAAAAACAGCGATTGTAGAAGGCATGGCCCAACGGATCGTCGATGGCGACGTCCCCGAAAACCTCAAGACGAAGATGATAATTTCATTGGATATGGGCCTGCTGATTGCAGGAGCCAAATACAAAGGCGAATTTGAAGAGCGTTTGAAAGCGGTGATTAAGGAAGTAACGGATTCAAACGGTGAAATTATTTTGTTCATTGACGAAATCCATACTTTAATAGGAGCTGGCAGCGGTGGAGAAAGCGCCATGGATGCGGCAAATTTACTCAAGCCTGCTTTGTCCAGAGGTGAATTACACGCCATCGGAGCTACAACCCTTCAGGAATACCAAAAGTACATTGAAAGAGATAAAGCACTTGAGCGTCGTTTTCAGGGTGTGATGGTCAACGAACCCAGCGTCGGTGATGCCATTTCCATCTTGCGCGGGATCAAGGATAAATATGAATTGCATCATGGTGTCCGGATTAAAGACGATGCAGTAATTGCAGCGGTTGAACTGTCTAACCGATATATTTCGGATCGGCATCTACCTGACAAAGCCATAGATCTGATCGACGAGGCGGCGTCAAAATTGCGGATTGAAATAGATTCGCTTCCGGAAGAACTGGACGAATTACAACGGAAGATCATGCAATTCGAAATTGAGCGTGAAGCCATCAGGCGGGAAAAGGACAAAGAGAAGGAAACAACATTGAACAAGGTAATTGCCGAACTCACGGATAAAAAAAACGAACTTAAAGCCAAGTGGGAAAATGAAAAAGGCGTGATCCAGGGAATCCAGCAAGAAAAAGAGAATATCGAAAAGTTCAGAATAGAAGCTGAGCAGGCAGAAAGATCCGGTGATTACGGTAAAGTTGCAGAGATAAGATACGGGAAAATCATTGCCGGCCAGAAAAAACTGGAAGAACTCCAGGAGCAAATGAAGTCGATGCAAGGTGAAAATGCCTTGCTGAAAGAAGAAGTTGACAGTGAAGATATTGCAGAGGTGGTCGCCAAATGGACAGGCATTCCGGTTTCGAAAATGCTTCAGACCGAAAAGGAAAAATTACTGAATCTGGAAGAAGAACTCGGCAGAAGAGTGGCCGGTCAGGAAGAAGCGATCCGCGCTGTCTCAGATGCAGTTCGCCGGAGTCGTGCCGGCCTGCAGGACCCGAAGCGGCCTATCGGTTCATTTATTTTTCTTGGAACAACGGGTGTGGGTAAAACAGAATTGGCCAAAAGCCTGGCAGAATTTCTGTTTGATGACGAAAATAATATGGTGCGTATCGATATGTCGGAATATCAGGAAAGACATTCCGTAAGCAGGTTGATCGGCGCTCCTCCCGGTTATGTAGGCTACGATGAAGGTGGCCAGCTCACTGAAGCAGTCCGCCGTAAGCCATACAGTGTTATTTTGCTGGATGAAATAGAGAAAGCGCATCCTGATGTTTTCAATATTTTGTTGCAAGTACTCGACGATGGCCGCCTTACTGACAATAAAGGCAGAATCGCCAATTTTAAAAACACCATCATCATCATGACCACTAACATTGGATCGCAGATTATCCAGGAAAGTTTTCTGAATATGACGGAACAAAACATGGAGGAAATTCTTGAAAATACCAGAAACCAGGTTTTTGAATTGCTTAAGAGATCCGTGAGACCCGAATTCCTCAATCGTGTTGATGAGATCATTATGTTCAGACCATTGTCGAAAAAAGATATCAGAAAGATCGTGGAAATCCAGTTCCGATTGATACAACGACGACTGGAAGAAAGCAATATTAAGATCGAAGCAGACGATAAAGTCCTGGATTATTTGGGTACGGTTGGATTTGATCCGCAATTTGGTGCGCGGCCATTGAAACGGGTATTGCAGCGAATGATACTCAATGAATTGTCTAAAGAGATCCTTTCGGGAAATATTTCAAAGGATTCTATTATAGGAATTACGCTGAACGATGATAAAACCATAGAATTCATCAATCTGGATAAAGTTGAAATCTAAAATAGCTTTTATGAATTGCCAGGCCGGGAAAATTTTTCCCGGCTTTTTTTATTTATAAATCAATTTTTAAGTCAAATTTGTATTTTTGCCGATTGAAAATTCAATCATAAACAACCAATTATTGCCACATCATCCAGTGAAGACAACATCAGGCCTCTTCAAATATTCAGGCCAACTTATGTCCGTGAGAATATCAATTTTTCTCTTTTTATCTTTGGCAACAATATATATGGTCCATGCCGAAAATACCGACAGTACTCAGACAAAAACAGTTAACTTTTCAATCTATCCTGCATTTGGATATCAGCCTGAAACCAGTGTCGAGTTGGGTGCTGTGGCATTTATAGTATTTAAAACCCCAAAAGCCGATGATGCATTTTATCGGCCCACATCTATCTCACCCTATTTTCTCTATACATTTAAGAAACAAATCCTCACAGCACTGGACCTGGACATTTACTTCAAAAATGGCTGGAACCTCAATGGAGTACCCCGATATTATAAATATCCGGATACCTTCTATGGCATTGGTAATAAAAGCAAAGAAGAAAATGAAGAAATATATACTAATGAATATTTCCGTTTTGACGGTCGTTGGATGAAACCCATAGATGGTAAATGGTATGCGGGACTGGGGTTTGATGTTCAATACAATATGTTGTATGGATTTGAAGAGCACCAACAATTGGATACCACCAATCTTATTGGCCACGATGGTGGATTTAATGCCGGCCTCGGCCCGGCTGTTACTTTTGACACGCGTGATAATACGCTATATCCGACAAAGGGGTCATTCTGCCGGACACAGGTGCTGTTTTTTTCCAAAATATTTGGAAGCCGGTATCATTATATATCTTACCTGATTGACCTTAGAAAATACCTGACGGTTGTCAACTCCAAAAATATCGTCGCTTTCCAGGTAGTGGGGATGTTCAATAGTGGGGATGATATACCTTTCTACAAGCTATCTTTAATTGGCGGGGACAATAAACTAAGAGGTATCGCCAATGCCAATTTATACATGGACAAACAATCTTTTTGGACTCAGGCTGAATATCGCAGAGATCTTTTTTGGCGACTTGGAGCAGTAATATTTGCTGGTTTTGGCGATGTGGCACCTTCAATTGGTGATTTTGATTTGCGTGAATTCAAGTATGTGGCAGGTGTGGGTGGGAGATTTCAGGCATTGAAAGATGAAAAATTCAATATTCGACTGGATATTGGTGTAGCCAGTCATGGACAAAGTGCATTTTATTTATCAGTTCGGGAGGCATTTTAAAAAATTAAATTATGGCAAAACCACGCTGTCAATGGGCATTTGGAAAATATCCGGAATATGAACAATATCACGATGAAGAATGGGGTGTTCCGGCACATGATGATCAGTTACATTTCGAATTTCTGGTGTTGGAAGGCGCTCAGGCTGGTTTGAGTTGGAGCACCATTCTCAAAAGGAGAGCCGGCTATCGACACGCCTTTGCCGGTTTCGATCCTGCACAAGTGGCTCTTTTTGATGATAAGAAAATCATAGAACTACTGCAGGATACTTCAATCATCAGAAACCGGCTTAAAATACAATCTGTAATTACCAATGCCCGCGCTTTTCTTAAAATCCAGGAAGAATTTGGCTCATTCGACCAGTACATCTGGAAGTTCGTTGATGGAAAACCGATTATAAATCACTGGAAATCCATTGATGAAATCCCAGCCAACACCAAAGAGTCCGATGCTTTGAGTAAAGATCTGGTGAAACGCGGATTCAAATTTGTTGGCACTACGATCATATACGCGCACATGCAAGCTTGTGGGCTAGTCAACGACCATACAATTGATTGTTATCGGTATAATGAGATCTTGCAGCAGTATCCTTAACGGAAGACCCCCTGTTTCAAAACATGGATTGAATGATTTCTTTCTTGTGAAGCTTAATGCTCCACATTCCACGAAGATCACCAAATTGATATCCAGTGGCTTTATCACCAGGATAATATTGTTGGATCAAAGCCTGAGTTTCTGCATCAATATCCTTTCCTACGACTCCATGACACGATAGACACAATGTATTATTTATAAATATGGGTCTGGAAAAAAGGACATATTCATTATCCAGAATTTGAACATTATCTTCTGGCGGAAGTCCGTTTTTTTTTGCGGCTTGATAAGCCACCAGCAATTCTTCCTCAATTTTATCGGGAACATCATTGGGATTCCGAGGCTGATTTGTTACTCTTTTTATGGTAGCATGGTAAAGCTGTTGTACAGAATCCACAGTTGGATAGGCATTCAAATTGCAAAATTGGATTGCGTTTTTGATACCACCAACTTTTATTGCTGATTGCAATTTGACTGAGAGCGCCTGTTGCGTTTTCGAAGAAACTTCAGCTCCTATTTCCTGGGCTCTTTGTAAAATATCCGAATCATTGATCTTTCTGGGTTCGCGTTCCTTTATTTCCTCCTTCACCTCAGCAGTATTCATCTTTTTTCTGGGTGTGCAATTTATTGCAATGAATACTATTAGTAATACCGCAAAGAGAATTTTTTTATTAGGCAACACCAATCCAGAATTACTCATTTTCCGTAAGATGGGTTACATCTTTACCATAAACCACAAACATATTTTCATCATTAATTGAATCGGGGATTAACCCGGCAGAGGCCAAAATAGTAAGCTCCTTGCCATTGCGATGTTTCATTTTTAACAGGCCATTCCAGGCATGTTCTTCCGTTGTCTCCTCTGCAATTGCCTGAAGATCTGCGGTATTTTTGAGTAGCTCTCGCAAAGGTTTGCCTTCTAATTCACTGGGAGCGTAGCCAAAAATTGATTTGGACAATTCGTTGATTTTCTTGATTGTCATTGACTTGTTCAACTCGAACATAACGGTATCGTTGAGCACAATTTTTTCCCGGGCTTCGCGGTCCATCTGATCGCGCTGGATCTTCTCCTGTGTCGCCTGCAACTCTTCCATATTTTGTCTCATTTCTTCTTCTTGCGCCCGCATTTGTTCGGTCATCATGGTCGACTCTTCCAACAATTTTTGGGTACGCTCATTCACTTTCACAGAAGATATTGTGGATGCAATACTTTCAGAAACCCGTTCGATAAACTCTATTTCATACTCCTGGAATTCCTTGAAAGCCGCCAATTCGAGGACTCCATGAATTTCCTCATTTACTTTTAGCGGAACAATCAAAACACTTCTCGGATTAGATTCGCCAAGCCCGGAGGTGATCGCCACATAATTTTCAGGTACTTCGGTAAGGTAAATTGTATCACCTTCGATCCACGCCTGGCCGGCCAGACCCTCACCACGATAAATTTTCTTTTCAGTGAACTTTTTCTTGTCCCAGGCGTAGCAGGAAGCGAGTTCCATATACTGTTCATCAGATGAAGCATCGGTTTCTATGATGAAAAGACCCCCCTGATTGGCCCCGACATATTTTACCAGATTTGAAATGATCTCATCCGACAGTTTATCAAAGTTGTCACTGAAATTTCGCAGAATCTCACCAAATTTGGCCAGCCCACTGGTGGTCCAATTCCGCTTTTTATCTTCTTCTGATACTTTTTTCAGGTTATCGCGCATCTCAATTAAAGCATTGCCCAACATATCATTTTCACTCAACGGCCTGAACTGGGTTTCATATTTACCATTCCCAATATTCTCGGCGAATGTAGTAATATCGGAAAATCCGGAAGCCATATTCGCCACGGAATTGGCCATGTCGCCGATTTCGTCGTTTGAAACTTTTTTCTTATCGATCGGTACCAATTCCCCTTTACCCACTTTATCGATAATACCGCGCAGATAATTGATGGGTCTGGTAATAGACTGTGATAAGTAAAAGGCTAAAATAAGGCCGATAACCAGTAAAGATGCCCCCAATATAAAAGTCATCCAGGTTAGTTGCTCAAAATTGCTGGCCATAACTTTATCATTATTGTCCTTTTGCTGGGCAATGACATCCCTATATTTATTGAGCAGGGTAATCAATTCACTGGACCGTGGCAGCACTTCACTTTCAATTGTTTCTTCCGCTGTGAATTTCTTGACTGCATCTTCATAATCTTCGAATGTCTGCAATTGGTTCATGACATTTTTTTCGACATCAAGAAGTTCTTCAAATTTTACAAAAATCGAATCGAGATTGGGCAGGTCTGCCGTTTTTTCAATATTAGGTGCCAACCGCTGCAACTTATCCTTCAATTCAGGATACACATTGCTGTGCACTTCTTTCAATGCCTGCTTATCAACATCGTTTGATTGGAGATAAACCCAGTTGGTAATCAACATTTTAGAGCGGTTTACCAATAATATGAAATCATTGATCCTATCCAATGTTGGATTGACCACATTCAGTGATTTGGTAATGATCTGATTACCTTTATTGATGGTATAAATGGTATAAATGGCATTAGATGAAAAAATAATAATCAGCAATAAAAATCCGTAGATTACTTTTTTTCGGATAGTGAACCTGATCTTCTTCATTAGAACTTGTTAAATTTCCTATATATCGATTACCTAAAAAATACAATGTTTGAGCGTGCAAAATTACCACGAAAACATAAAAATAATAATGAATTTGATTTCATGATCCTAATCCACCTAAGAAATGAAAAAGATTGCCGTAAAAGCAGGGCAATCTTTAAAAAATTGAATTGTGAAATGACATCAAATTAATATGGCCAATTTAGACAATTCACCTGAAACCTTCAGGTTCGCCCGATCGGTGGCTGACTTATTGAGTTCAAATCGCAACTTCCCATCCCGCACAATAAAATTGATTCCGCTACCTTCAACGCCAAGACCTGGTTTTTCAGTGATCAGTAAGGTTGATTGATTGCCAAGTTTTGCCAGTACATCTTCAATAAATTTACTTTTATCTTCCGGGACAAAAAGCATTTGACATTGCCCAATTTCCTCTACTGAATTGTATACTTTGATATTTATATTGTGACTATTCACCTTCTTTATTCTGGCCATATCCTGCAATTCCTTCACAATTTCTGAATTTCCCAAAATTCCAATTACAAAATCCTCACTTAGTTCCTCAGGCGGCCACTGAATATATCTTGTGAAATTATACATAAATATCTGATAATAATTATACTTTTGAGCTTGTAAAACCTGAGTCAATAAAATAAAAGTGATAAACAAAAAGAGATGTTTCTTCTTCATGATTACTAGCATTTCACAAATTAGCAGCCTCAGAAACTTAAAATTTCATCGGTGGTTAATACCCTCCAAAATTAGTCGGTAACCATCTTTAAGCTGGCCTATCAACTTACAAATATTACACATAACAGTTTTTAACATTTTTCGATAATAATCATTACACATTTAAAGTTGTTTAGTCTATGATCGACAAACTCGAAGCCATTAAATCGCGATTTGAAGAGGTAGGACGGTTAATCATTCAACCGGATATAATGGCCGACATGAAACAATATTCCAAGCTTTCCAAAGAATATAAAGACCTCGAAAAGATCGTAAATAAGTTTAAAGAATTTAAAAACGTTCTTAATAATATTAAAAACACCAAATCTATTCTTGAAACGGAGCGTGATGAAGAATTCCGGGAGATGGCCAAAATGGAACTTGATGACCTTCTGCCAGAAAAAAATCGCCTTGAAGAGGAATTAAAAAAGATGCTGATCCCAAAGGACCCAAACGATAGTAAGGACGTGATCCTGGAAATTCGGGCAGGTACGGGTGGTGATGAAGCAGCCATTTTCGCCGGTGATCTTTACAGAATGTACACACGGTTTGCTGAAAAAATGAACTTGAAAATGAGTATCATTGATTTCACCGAAGGTCCCTCTGGCGGATATAAAGAAATTATTTGTTCTGTTTCCGGAAATGACGTTTACGGAATGCTCAAATATGAATCAGGTGTTCATCGTGTACAAAGGGTACCTGCCACTGAAACTCAAGGCAGAGTTCACACTTCGGCCGCCAGTGTAGTGGTTTTGCCGGAGATGGAAGATGTGGAAGTCGATCTGGACATGAATGACATCCGGAAGGATACATATTGTTCATCGGGACCAGGGGGTCAATCAGTAAATACAACCTACTCGGCCATCCGACTCACTCACATTCCTACCGGGATCGTGGTGACCTGTCAGGATGAAAAATCACAGATCAAAAATTTTGACAAAGCCCTGAAAGTTCTCCGATCCAGGCTCTTTGAAATAGAAATGCAGAAACAGGCAGACGAAATGGGTGAACAGCGCAAATCGATGGTGCGCAGTGGAGACCGGTCCGACAAAATAAGAACGTACAATTATCCGCAAGGAAGGGTTACTGATCATAGGATTTCCTTTTCCGTACATAATCTTCCAGCCATAATGGATGGCAATATCGGAGAGTTTATCGAACAACTTCGAATCGCAGATAATGCTCAAAAACTGCAATCAGGCACCAAAGATTAAATGCTGGGGAAAAAGCATATTTTAGGAAAGAAAAGTCACTTTCCCTTGCTGATTATTTTGTTATCAGCCTGGACGGTTTATTGCTGCCGTCCCGATGAAGAAACATTTGACAACACTTATCAGAACGGGCTTTCTTTTTCAACAGACACGTTGACTTTTGACACTTTATTTACAGAAGTTGGAAGCATAACGAAAAGAATTAAGGTGGTCAACCCAAACAGTAAAGCCCTGGATATAAGTCAAATTTTTGTGGGTGGTGGTGATTTATCTCCATTCGATATTACAGTAAATGGTTTCACTGGTACTGAATTTGAGCATCAGACACTTCTGGGTTCAGATAGCTTGTTGATCCTGGTGAAAGTTAAAATTGATCCCAGGAATGAAAATCTTCCATATCTCATACAGGATTCGATCGTTTTGGAAACGAACGGTATTCAACAAACGATCCAATTGGTTGCCTGGGGTCAGGATGCGCATTTTCTTGGTAATGAAGTATTGCCATGTAACTCAGTTTGGCATGCCGACAGGCCATATGTGCTGTACAATTCCATTCTGATCGATACACTCTGCCAACTTACAGTTGACCCGGGTACCAGGATCTTCGCGGCCCACGATGCGTACATTTATGTCAAGGGTAGTCTGGCGGTAAATGGAACGGCAGAGAATCGTGTACTCTTCCGAAATGTACGCATGGAACCACGATATGACAACGCGCCCGGTCAATGGGGAGGTATCTTATTTCTAGAGGGCAGTAAAAACAACACGATAAATTTTGCAGTTTTAAGAAATGCACAGTTTGGTGTTCGGTTAGGAACGCCCGACAATGATACCATACCTGACCTTACACTGAGCAATACCATCATTGAAAATATGAGTGAATCCGGAATATTATGTTTTACTTCAGACCTAAAAGCTACCAACGTCCTGGTTGATCATTGTGTACAGTTTGCTGCAGCAAACCTTGGCGGCGGTAATTACCGCTATGAAAATTGCACATTCTCGAGAGACGGCATCAATTTTATTAACCAGAATCAAGCTTTTTTAATGACTGACAATATTCCGCTGGATGATCAATCGATTATTGTCAATGATTTAAAGATTGATGTGATCAATTGCATAATCACGGGACAGTCTAAAGATGAGATTCTGATTAATAATGACGGAGGTGCGGCGATAGAAATACTTTTCGCCCACAACATACTGCAAACATCCATTGATGAATTGAATATAAACGATAACTTATTAAACATAGATCCAAAGTTTATTGATCCGTTCGGTTATGATTATCGGCTTGACACTTTATCGCCAGCAATAGATGCCGGATTAAATATTAATGTTCTTACAGATCTCGATGGGCACTTTCGCGATCCAATGCCAGACATCGGAGCATACGAAAGAATTGAATAGATAAAGACATGAAAGTATTTCAAAAAACCATTGTCATTCCGCCTCAAAAAAGAGGTTTTCATATTATCACTTCCCAAATTACGGGCAATTTTCACGAAATCCTTGAAATCGACGCAGGTGTACTGCATGTTTTTATTCAGCATACCTCAGCATCACTCACCATTAACGAAAATGCTGATCCTACTGTGCGGGAAGATTTCGAAAGTCATTTTAATGAAATGGTACCGGAAAATGCCCATTACTACGAACACACATTGGAGGGTAAAGACGATATGCCGGCCCACCTGAAGGCATCCATGCTTGGAACCTCCGTTTCCATTCCGATTACCAATGGTCGATTGAACCTGGGCACGTGGCAAGGTGTTTATCTCTGTGAACACAGAAATTTTGGCGGATCCAGAAAACTGGTTCTGACTGCCTATGGAACATGATCCCAATAAGCATAATTTTCAATTTAAAAGTCGCTTATGATTGAACTTCGTCTATTTAACCCGATAATGAATCAATCCGGATTTTCACCATATTTTAAAAAAATTTATTCCAATGAGAAAACTGCTGTTATTGAGTAATTCCACCAATCAAGGTGAACCATATTTCAGTTGGCCGGAGAAATACATAAAGGATTTCCTGGATTCGAAAGTACACAAGATCTTGTTTGTTCCCTTTGCCGCGGTAACGCTGGATTATGACCAATATGAACAAATGGTGGTCGAACGATTTGAGTCGATGGGTCATGAGGCAATCAGTATTCATCACTTTGAAGATCCGGTGAATGCTGTAAATGAAGCCGAGGCGATCGTGGTAGGTGGAGGAAATACATTTCATCTGCTATATCAGCTACAACTTAATAATTTATTGGAGGCCATCAGAAATAAATTGAATCAAGGCACGCCATATATCGGTTGGAGCGCCGGCTCAAATATTGCTTCACCGACCATTCAAACAACCAACGACATGCCTGTGATTCAACCCAAGGATTTCAAGGCGCTGAACCTGGTCCCTTTTCAAATTAATCCGCACTACACCGATGCTACCATACCAAACCACGGCGGTGAAACCAGGGAAATGCGCATCAAAGAATTTCTGGAAATTAATCCTGCCATAACCGTGCTGGGTTTACCGGAAGGTTCGTTGCTACAAATTCTGGATCAGCGTTTAAAATTTATTGGCAAAGGGCCATTGAAAATATTCCGGAAAGGACAGGATACTGTTTTGGCAGAAAGTGGATCAGTACTCGATGAATTATTGCAATCGCAATAAGAAAAAGGGCCAGCGCAATCGACTGGCCCTTCCTAAAATAATAAATTCCGGTGATTCTTATTAATCTTGCTCAGTTTCCTGCATTTGTTTCATTAACCGTTGCTGGATCTCACCCGGGACCGGCGAATATTCAGAAAATCGAGTAGTAAAACTGGCCCTTCCTTGTGTGATTGATCGAAGAGAAGTGGTGTATTTATACATTTCTGCCAGTGGTGTTTTTGCTTTGATGATCTGGTAATGATCTTTCGAATCCATCCCCATAATGATTGCCCTTCTGGTTTGGAGGTCAGTCATCACATCACCCATCAATTCTTCAGGCACCATGACTTCCAACTCATAAATAGGTTCCAAAATTTTAGGATCCGCCTGTTTAAACGCTGCTTTAAAAGCCTGGGCACCCGCAATTTTAAAAGAAATATCATTGGAATCTACGGGATGCATTTTCCCATCATATACCATCACCCGAATATCACGAACATAGGACCCGGTAATCGGGCCGACTTCCATTTTTTCCATGATCCCTTTTAAAATGGAAGGTATGAACCTGGCATCGATCACACCACCTACGATGCAATTATAAAACACCAGCTTGCCTCCCCAATCCAGGTCAATGACTTCTTTTCCGCGAACTGAGATTCCGGTTGGTTCGGGCATACCTTCATAATAAGGTTCAATTTTTAAAAATACCTCTCCGAACTGTCCTGCGCCACCGGATTGTTTTTTATGCCTGTAAGATGCATCAGCCGGTTTTTGAATTGTTTCCCGATAGGCAATTTTAGGTTCAATAAACTCAATTTCTAAATTGTAAAGATTTTTTAATTTCCATTCTGTTACTGCAAAATGCAGCTCCCCCTGGCCTGAAAGCAATAATTGCTTCAACTCCCTTGAATATTCAAAAATTGTGGTTGGATCTTCTTCGTGGATATCTCTGAGTACTTCGGCCAGTTTTTCATCTTCATTTTTATCTTTGGCCTTAATTGCCGTCCTGATGCGCGGTTCCGGAAATTTCATCGGTGCCAGTTCATAGCTCACACTCTTGTCGTGTAATGTGTGGTTGGTATGGGTGTTTTTCAATTTGACGGTGGCGCCGATATCACCGGCAACCAGTTTTTCAACATTCTGACGATTCTTGCCGTCCATAATGAAAAGCTGATTAAATCGCTCAACTGTATCCGTCTGGTTGTTAATCAGGTCCTGACCCAATTTTAACACCCCTGAAGTGACCTTAAAAAAAGTGATTTTCCCAAGAAACGGTTCCACTACGGTTTTGAACACAAATAGTGAAGTCGGCTGATTGGGGTCGCAATGTATTTCTTCACCTTCGGTACTAATTTCTGCATTCATTTCTTGTGCCCCGGGAGCCACATTATCAATGAAGCCCATTAATCTGCCACTGCCCATATTATTTTTAGCGGAAAGACAAAATATCGGAAATACATCATGTTTAAGCATACCTATCTTCAATCCTTTTCTCATTTCATCTTCGTCGAGGCTGCCTTTTTCAAAAAATAATTCCATCAACTCTTCATCATTCTCAGCAGCTTTCTCCACTAATTCATTGTGTAACGCCGCAGCCCTTTCTTTTTCATTTTCCGGAATGGGCAGTTTTTCGGGTTTGCCACCATCCTTGGGGAATTTATACAGGGTCATCTTCAGCAAATCAATAATACTGTCAAATTCTTCTCCCTGGTTCACCGGATATTGCATTAAAACAGCCTGGCTTCCAAAGCGTCTTTTAATGGATTCTATGGCTTCATCAAAATTTGACTTGGGATGATCGAGTTGATTCACCGCCAGAACGACGGGTTTTTTAAATTGATCTACATAATTCCAGATCAATTCCGTGCTGATCTCCACTCCTTGCTGGGAATTGATCAATATAACACAGGTATCGGCCACACGCAATGACGAGACAATTTCCCCCATAAAATCATCCAATCCCGGCGTATCCATAATATTTATTTTATACCCCCTCCATTCCGTATGCATTGAGGTTGCATACACCGAGTTTAATCGTTCGTGCTCAATATCATGGTAATCTGAGACGGTATTTTTGTCTTCTACAGTTCCTCTTCTATTGATCAGGCCAGCTTCAAACAACATGGTTTCGGCAAGAGTGGTCTTGCCGCTTTTCGCCCCTCCAATGAGTACCACATTTTTAATATGATTTACATCGTATACTTTCATATGACAGTGCTTTTTAGGTTAACAAAAATGACAAAAAAGTAGAATTGATTCGAAAAAAATAGTGACTAAAGCTAAAGCAATAGGGTTGAAAATGCAACTATCTAATAGTGTAAAATTAGCCTGTTCGAAAATGTGTTTGAAGAGTTGAAGGCACAATTATTACTTCTCAGGGAGAAAGTAAAATCACCGGTATATTCAGAAAGAAAACAGATATATCAAAATTACAAATTCAAAAAAAAGCCCCATTAAAAATGAGGCTGTGGAAATCTGGTCTTCTGATTACTATTTTCTGGTGTCTTTGGCTGGTCCTTTGCCTGAGTCGCCCCGCCGAGGTTCCGGCCCGGATATCGATTCTCTCATAGAAGTATCAGCCTGAATATTTTGCATTCTGTAGTAATCCATTATCCCCAGGTTACCGGACCGGAATGATTCAGCAATGGCTTTCGGCACTTCTGCTTCTGCCTCGATCACTTTGGCCCTGGCTTCCTGGGCTTTTGCCTTCATTTCCTGCTCCAAAGCAACGGCCATGGCTCTGCGTTCTTCTGCCTTGGCTTCAGCCACTTTCAGGTCTGCAGAGGCCTGATCTGTTTGCAATTTCGCGCCTATATTTGTACCGACATCCACATCGGCGATATCGATGGATAAAATTTCAAATGCTGTTCCTGCATCCAGACCCCGCTGCAATACGAGCTTAGAAATTTTATCAGGATTTTCCAGCACTTCTTTGTGTGTTTCTGCAGAACCAATTGAAGTGACAATCCCTTCTCCTACCCTGGCAAGAATTGTGTCTTCTCCGGCACCTCCAACCAACTGTTTGATGTTGGCTCTTACCGTTACGCGGGCTACTGCAATGAGCTGAATCCCATCAGCCGCCACTGCTGCCACCTTAGGTGTTGTGATCACTTTTGGATTGACCGAAATTTGTACGGCTTCAAACACATCACGACCGGCAAGGTCGATGGCAGTTGCCTGTTTGAAGGACAGATCAATATTGGCCTTATCGGCAGAGATCAGTGCACGAATTACCGTGGGCACATTTCCACTGGCCAAATAGTGTGTCTCCAGATCATTTGAGGTCAACTGAAGCCCCGCCTTATTGGCTGTTATCAGGGAATTGACAATGATGCTTGGAGGCACTTTCCTCAACCGCATTCCGATGAGTTTCCCCAGTCCCACATAAACACCGGAAAAATAGGCTGTAATCCAGAGATTTACAGGTATGAAATAAAAAAATAAACTGATCAGAATAATTGACATGATCAGTATGGCCACGATTAAAATGGATGACATGAGTATATTATATTATAGGTTCAACAAATATTGTATTGAAATTATCAACTTTTATGACTTTGACCTTTGTGCCGGCTTTTACAAAGTTTCCAATCGTTTTTACTTCAAATGTACGATCGCCGAATTCTGCTTTGCCCATGGGACGAAGATCGGAAACCGCGATTCCTTTGTCATTTAAATACAAACCGGGTTTAAGGTCTTCATTAAACTTCGATTTATTGGTAGTATTCAATGAAAATTTCTTCCACACACCTGCTTTAAAACTAAAATACGTGACTACTCCGCCAACTGCTATGGCCAGCACCAGTATAATGGTACCTGATTGTGATCCTAAATCTTTGTAAGCAATGATCACACCGCCAATTACCAATGCCACACCAATAAATCCGACAATGGTTGTCCCTGGTATAAAAATAATTTCTATAAGGATCAAGGCAATCCCCGACACGACCAGAAGCACAATGGTGAGCCAATCTATCATAAGTTTAATTACATAGATCAAAAATAGTAAAATCCCCAGACATGCCTAATTAATTCAATAGGCTTTCGCAAATATTACCCGTCTTGATGAAGGCTTGCCAGAATAAATACATTTTCCTTCCTCCACTTCTCCATCCAACAAAATGCAACGAATGGTTGCTTTGGTTTCTTCTTTTATTTTTTCCTCGGTTTCAGCAGTGCCATCCCAGTGGGCCTTTACAAATCCACCTCGTGTATCCAGCACCTCCTTGAATTCATCATAATGATCAACATAGCTGATATTATCATCCCTGAATTTCAAAGCCTTTTTGAAAATGTTTTCCTGGATTTCATCCAAAAGCTCAACGATCCGATGCTCTATGGCATCTGCGCTTAGAATTTCCTTGGTTAAAGTATCGCGCCTGGCCAGCTCGACAGTATTATTTTCAAGATCCCTTGGACCTATGGCAATTCTTATAGGAACACCTTTTAATTCATATTCTGCAAATTTCCAACCCGGCTTTTGTGTATCTCTGCCATCATATTTCGCCGATATGCCTTTCGCCTGCAATTTTTTTACGATCAATTCAGCCTTTTCCGCAATCAGGGAATATTGTTCCTTTTCCTTAACGATAGGCACAATCACCACCTGAAACGGCGCCAGCTTCGGTGGTAAAATTAATCCGTTATCATCAGAATGCGCCATAATCAACCCGCCAATCAGTCGTGTACTCACCCCCCAGGAAGTTCCCCAAACAAAATCCAATTGCCCTTCCTGATTGGCAAATTTCACATCGAAGGCATGCGCAAAGTTTTGCCCTAAAAAATGAGATGTGCCCGCTTGCAATGCCTTGCCATCTTGCATGAGTGCTTCAATGCAATAGGTATCAACTGCTCCGGCAAATTTTTCACTCTCCGATTTTAAACCTTTTAAGACTGGAACTGCCATGAAATTCTCAGCAAATTGAGCGTAAATATTCAAAATCTTCAGGGTTTCCTCCATTGCTTCTTGCCGTGTGGCATGCGCTGTATGCCCTTCCTGCCAAAGAAATTCAGCTGTGCGGAGGAATAACCTGGTTCTCATCTCCCAGCGCACCACGTTGGCCCATTGGTTGATCAGCAAAGGAAGATCTCTATAAGATTGAATCCAATTCTTATAAGTGTTCCAAATAAGAGTCTCAGAAGTAGGCCTTATAATCAATTCTTCTTCCAATTTTGCCTCCGGATCCACGATTACGCCAGATCCATCCTCACTGTTTTTCAGCCTGTAATGGGTTACTACAGCGCATTCTTTTGCGAACCCTTCGACATGATCGGCTTCTTTACTAAGGTAAGATTTTGGGATAAATAGTGGGAAATAAGCATTGCTATGCCCTGATTCTTTAAACATATTATCCAGGACAGATTGCATTTTTTCCCAGATAGAATAGCCATATGGCTTAATCACCATGCATCCCCTCACTGGTGAATTTTCAGCCAAATCGGCTCTTTTTACTAATTCATTGTACCAGGCGGAGTAATCTTCACTTCTCTTTGGTAATCCTTTACCCATTTTTTCTTTTTTTTGGTATGATATTTGTTTAATTCTATAATTGTAAACGGTTCGGCAAAATTAAGTTTTTGCAGATACATTAACCAAGTATATTAAAATATCGTTATCTTTAAAGCATATATATTCGGACATTAATGAAAGGCAAAGTTATGAAAGCGCTCAAATCCATAAATCTGATAAAATCCTCACTGGTTATATTATTATTAAGCTTTACGGCCAGCGAGTTATTGGCACAGGAATATGATGACATGTATTTCAATAGCAGTGATCGTAAAACTGTGAAAATAGACAAAGAAGCACTTAGTTCCATGAATTCGAATAATTTCGACAATAATCAGGAACTTCGTCAAACAACTGATAACATTTCAGCTAAAAATGTTAATCCTGAATATATCGCAAGATATAAAAATACAACTTCAAACAATGAAGAACAGAAAGCCACAAATCAGGATGAATCCTACAGCAGTAAAGACTATTATGTAGAAGACTATAACAAGAATAATACGACAACCGAGAATACATCACAACAGAGTACCAATTCCAAGTATGACAGGAATTACACCCAATATTCCGGTTCTTCCTACAATCATAGTTATCCCAGCTATAGTTTCAATCCATATTTTGGATATGGAAGCCCTTATGGTGGTTATGGATATGGTTCAGGTTGGAATGTAGGTTTGAGTTATGGAAGTGGCTGGGGATATTCACCCTACATGGGATGGAATGTTGCAATGTCATGGGGTACCGGAGGGTACTACAATCCCTGGAACTCATGGAATGATCCGTGGGGTTATTCATCTTTCTATGATCCGTGGGGATACTCGCCGTATTATGGAATGAATTATTATAGCAGTTTTTATAACCCGTATGGTTACAGCTCCTATTATGGTTATGGGTCACCGGTTATCATTGTAAATAATAACAATGGCGATTATCATGCAAATAACATTGAATATCAGCCTAGAACGTCACGAAGTTCTACAAGTAATGCTAATAACACCAGGACCGAACCCCGTAGCAGATCGATAGATAACAGTAATTTAAGGACTACGAGCACCAATCCTAATATTTCCTCAGGTCGAGTAAGTCAGGATTACTCAAAATCGGTGAGTGAATATTATAATAATAATAGAACAAGAAGTTCAAGCGAGAGAATTGCCACCAATAGAAATCAGTATACTAGTGGCACAAGTACTTATTCAGGACGGAACAGCTCTAATTCTTCAATGAATTATAACCGACCTTCAAGGTCCAGCAGCAACTTCAATTCTTCCGGATATAATCGTTCAAACAGTAATTCCAATCTTAATAACTCCAGAAGCTCATCTTCTTTCTCTTCTCCGAGCAGGAGTTCTTTTGATTCTGGAAGCAGCACTGGGCGATCTAGCAGTAGCTATTCCTCAGGAAGTCGTAGTAGTTCGTCGTCTTCTTTCTCTGGTGGAACAAGATCTTCAGGAAGTTCATCATCATCATCTTCAAGAAGCAGGCATTAAGACCTGCTTCTTTTCTTGGTTTTTCTTCTTTAAAATATTTGTTGAAATGAAAAAATTAATCGCGCTTTTAATGTGCGGAGGCTTGCTTTTGTCTGTAACAAAAATATTCGGACAGATCGTACCAGGCGCATCCGACTATCATGAAGAAGCCTTATTATTCAGCCAATATAATTATACCGGTAGTGCCAGAATTCAGGGATTGGGAGGAGCTCAGGTGAGCTTGGGCGGCGATATTAGCTCAGCATTGTCTAATCCGGCAGGATTAGGATTTTACAACCGTTCTGAATTTAGCATAACCCCTTCATTTAGCCTTTTGAATTCAAAATCAACCTATCTGGGCAATTCCGTCAATTCAAACAATAACCAATTGTATATCGACAATTTTGGCATTGTATTCAATAAAAAGAAAGATGATGTTACGCCGGGCGCATACAGGGGCGGTTCATTTGGTATTTCATTTTCTAAAACAGGAAAATTCAATAATAGAATATATTATCAGGGAACAAATGATCTGAATGATATCATTGATCATTTTGTTCAAAATGCCAATGCTGATAACTGGACAATTTTAACGGATCTCGCCTATAATACATATGCTATTGATCAATTTACGGATCCTAATACGAATCAACAGTTTTATGATCGGACTGTTTTACCCTATCCATCTAGTGAATATCCAGTTATACAGTCGGAATCCATTGAAA
Source organism: uncultured Cytophagales bacterium (assembly GCA_963711495.1). Taxonomy (GTDB): domain Bacteria; phylum Bacteroidota; class Bacteroidia; order Cytophagales; family Cyclobacteriaceae; genus CAVQEK01. The sequence continues at coordinate 654,634 of CAVQEK010000004.1, read as the reverse complement.
CTTCAGGTGGACAGAACCAATGGAGTTTCTCCTACGGAGGCAATTTTGCGGATAAATTCTATTTTGGCTTAGGACTTGGAATAACCTCATTACATTATAACTTATTAAAAGATTACCACGAGGATTATAGTGGGCCTGATCTGTCAGCATTGTCTATCACTGAAATGCAGGATATAAAGGGAACTGCCGTAAATTTATCAGCCGGTTTCATCGTAAGGCCCGTTAATATACTTACAATTGGTGGTTCCATCATTTCCCCTTCATGGTACGGCATGAATGAATATTCAACTTTCACCATGAACACAAGCTTCAATAATTATCCTTATGATGACACAACGAATTTGAATGATGTATCGGATAAACAGGAAGTCGTATTTGATTATAATATGAACACCCCACTGAGACTCAATGGAGGTGCTACCTTGTTCATCAACAAAAGTGGTTTTATTACTGCCGATGTGGAATTTGTCAATTATTCCAGCACAAAACTGAGCGGTAATGGGGCATCTCTGGAAGATCAGAATTTATTAACGCAACAATTATATCGGTCAACCATCAATTATAAGATCGGTGGAGAATATCGCTTAAAAAATTTTCGTGCACGCGCTGGTTTTGCCTACTATGGCGATCCCTATGAAAATGCCTCGGACGTAAAAAGAGATCGAATGAACATTACCGGAGGAATAGGTTTTAGAAATCAGACATTCTTCATGGATTTGGCAGTAATCAATTCAATGAACAAGGGAATTTATGCACCCTACACACTTGACCCCACTGATAATCCGGAAATCTTTAAAACACCATATGCAGAAATTGATAATAATAATTTAAGTATAGTGATTAGCGGAGGCTTATTTTTTTAATGCATTAAGTCGGAGTACTATCTCCTTTGTCCGTTCTTCGATATCACCATATTTCTGTTTGAGCGTAATGCGTGCCTGGTTGTAATAAAACAATCGGGCACTGTATTTTTGGTTTAATTCCAACAGCAATTGCTCATTTTGCTTATCTTTCAATAAAGGTCTGCTTTCTGTGCCTTTCTCCAGGAGATGCTGATAGATCATTGTTACCGGTACATCGAGAAATACTGTGGTGCCATTCCTGTTCATAAATTCCATATTATCAAAAAAACAAGGAGCGCCACCCCCAGTGGCTATTACCAGATTTTCATTTTTATTCGACTCTGCCTTCAATAATTTTTGTTCAATCTCACGGAAATAAGCCTCGCCGCTGTTTTTAAAAATTTCGACTATTTCCCGCTGTTCTTCCTTTTCAATAACGGTGTCCAGATCAATAAAATCCAATGACAACATTTCAGCCAGCTTTTGGCCTACTTTTGATTTTCCCGATCCCGGCATTCCAATTAAAAAAATCCTCATAACTATTGTAGTCTAACCCGTGGATCAATCGCAGCATACAATACGTCCACCGTGATGTTTACAATAATAAAAATACTAGCAATAAACAATGTGCTGCCCATTACTACCGGAAAATCGAGGCTCTGAACTGCCTTGATCGTCACATAACCTAAACCCTTCCAGTCGAATATGTATTCAACGAAAAAAGCGCCTGCCATCAAAGAAGCCAGCCATCCCGATACCGCAGTAATTACTGGATTGAGGGCGTTTTTTAAGGTGTGCTTTAGAATAATCATTCTAAACCGAAGTCCTTTGGCAAAAGCCGTTCTAATGTAATCCTGAGAGAAGACCTCAAGTATGGAACTCCTCGTAAGCTGAGTTATAATGGCCAATGGCTGAATTCCTAATGTAATTGCTGGTAAAATAAGATTTTCCAAATGTAATTCCCGGCCATGCATTGGATCATTTACCCATAGCTGACCTGTAAGATTGAGCCCAGTATAATCACTGAGATAAAAACCAAACACCATGGCTATAATGATGGCAGCTACAAAGGAAGGTACGGAAATGCCAATGACCGAAGTGGTAATAAAAAAGTGATCCCAAAATGTATTTTGTTTTAATGCAGCAAAAATACCAAATAAGATCCCAAACGTTGTGGCTATCAGCATGGCTGCCAAAGCCAGCCAAAAGGTACTGCCGACATTTTCCCATATAATCTCGTCTACCCTTCTATTGGTCTGAAACGATCTCCTCAAATATGGTTTTTTAACGACTAGTACATCTCCATGACCAACTGAGAATAGGATGTGAAACTGGTATTTCTTTTGATTTTGAATGGTATTTCTATGAATGGAAATAGGAGATAGATCAGTAATATATTTCACGAACTGTTGTGACAACGGCTGATCCAGACCCAATTCCCTGGCAATTGCTTCGCGTGTTGCCAAATCACTCCGCTGTCCGGCCATCATGGCTACCGGATCACCTGGTAAAGCATGGAAAAGAAAAAAAACAACCACCACCACTCCACAAAGTACCATTATTCCATAAGCTAATCTTTTGGTTATAAAATGAATCATGTGTTACCCGGAAATTAATTGTCTGATTTTTCCCGGATCAGGTATATCGTTATAATGCCATTTCCCCAGCACAATGCCATTTTTGAGCAGTATAATGCCGGGATTGGCCCTTATCATTGCTTTCAACACAGTTCCATCTGCAAAAAAGTAGGGCGCCATAATCTCATGTTCATGCCGAAATTGATCGTAGGTAGCTTCGCCACTGGCTGTGATTATCCACGTTGTTGCATCACCACTTAGAGCCAAAATTAATGCCTTAAGTTGATCGAGATGCTTCAAGTTGGCTGTTTTCACATTTTGAAAAATTACCAATAATTTCACCCCCGCCAATACCTGATCTGTAAAGTCACCTTCGTCGTTCCAAATACTAAAGTCTGTTATTTTTGGTTGCGCTTCCGGATTGGTCAAAATCATCTCTTTAAAATGATAGGTTGTATCGGTGGGATATTGGTTAAATTCAAAAGTTTTACCATCCTTGACCATGATATATTTATAAATGTATGGTGCCGATGGTTTCATTTTGCTTTGAATATTTGATCCGATACTGTATGGCCTGAAATCGAAAAAAGGCAGGTGTTCAATGGCGTATACGGCCAGGAATAAATTGATAAAAATAACAGCACCCATGACTACATCCGTTACACGAGCCCTGAATACGGAATCTAAATTTTTTCTCCTTATAAAAAGATAAATCACCAATACGAGAAGGATAAGGTCCTTGGAAAAAGATTGCCAGGGTGTAAGGTGAATCGCATCTCCAAAGCAGCCACAATCTGTAACACTATTGGTATAGGCCGAATAAAAAGTAAGAAAAGAAAAAAACAAGATCAGCAAAAGGAGAAACCATGCCGTGAATCGCATTCGGAATTTTAAAAGCAATGCCACACCCAGAACTACTTCCATTACCGAGAAAATCACTGAAAAAACCAGGGCAAATGGTACCAAAGTATGGAAAAACGCAGCAAAATTATTGGCAAAAACATCAAAATATTCCTCCAGCTTTATGGCTGTCCCCATTGGGTCATTTACCTTTATCAACCCGGAGAAAATAAAAAGCACGCCTACAAAAATTCCGGATATCTGATCAATAATTTTCATTCCTGGCAAAGTTTAACTTAATCAAACAAAATACTGCATAATTGATAATATCCTGATAATTTGCTTCAACTCCTTCCGAAATGATGGTTTTACCTTCGTGATCCTCAATCTGTTTTATCCTAAACAATTTCATAAGTATGATGTCCGTGATTGAGCTGATCCGCATTTCTCGCCAAGCTTCGTCATAATCATGATTTTTATTTGATAATAAGTGCATGGTTGCTTCAACCTTTTTGTCGTATAGTGGCTCGACCTGATCATAGGTCAAATCGAGAGGGGCAATTTGATCCAGTTCCATTTGTATAAGGGCAATGATGCAATAATTGACGATACCAACAAATTCGTTGGTAATATCATCTTCAACCTTCCGTGCGCCTTTTTCTTGTATTGACCTGACCCTCTGTGCTTTAATAAATATTTGATCGGTTATGGATGGCAGACGAAGTATACGCCACGCTGTACCATAATCCATCGATTTCTTTTCGAAAACCTCTTTGCAAGCCTTGATAACTTGTTTATATTCGCCTACAGTTTTACTGACCAAAATTCTGATTTTAAACTATCCCAAAAAATTTCCTGATATTGACTTTGGCTGCGAAAGATACGGCATTTTACACAAAAAAGACACTTAACATTCGGGGAAAAATCGTTGACCTTTCAAGTCCAAAAGTAATGGGGATAATCAATTTAACCCCTGATTCTTTCTATGACGGAGGATATTATCGTACTGAAAAACAGTTGGCAAACCAAATAGAAAAAATGGTCGCCGAAGGCGCTGACTTCATAGATATTGGTGCCTATTCATCAAGACCAGGAGCGGAAGAGATTTCATTTGAAGAAGAAATGAAGCGGATACAACAGGGTCTCCAAATTATCGACCGGCATTTTTCTCAGCTCATCATTTCTGTCGATACTTTCCGTGCACAAGTGGCTAAACTAGCCTGTGAAAATGGCGCGTCATTGATCAATGACATTTCAGGTGGAACATTGGATCCTGATATGTTTACTACGGTAGCACAACTCGATGTCCCTTATATCATGATGCACATGCGTGGCAATCCAAAGTCGATGAACCATTTGACTAAATATGATAATTTACTGAAAGAAATCCTGGAATTCTTCAAAATCAGGCTGTTTAACATAACAAACTTAGGGGTAAAAGATGTTATTATTGACGTGGGGTTCGGTTTTGCAAAATCAATTGGGCAAAATTATGAATTACTGAAAAATTTGAGTTATTTTCAGATTCTAAATGCGCCAATCCTAGCCGGGCTTTCGAGAAAATCTATGATTTATAAAAACCTCGGAGCAACCCCGCAAAATGCGCTCAACGGTACAACTGTCCTTAACACCGTTGCCCTTGTAAACGGGGCATCAATTTTGCGCGTTCATGATGTAAGAGAAGCAAAAGAAGCAATAAAATTGTTCGAATTGACCTATAGAAGTGATACTGCTGTTTAAAATCGGTTTTCTTGAAATTAGCTGGGTCGATGTAATCGACATCATGGCTGTGTCATTTTTGCTCTACCAGGTTTACAAATTGATGAAGGGAACCATTGCCTCTAAAGTTTTCCTTGGTTTTATATTCCTTTATTTCACCTATTTGTTGGTCAATGCCGCCCAAATGGAATTGCTTTCTGCAATTTTAGGACAGTTTATGGGTGTTGGTGTTTTAGCAATTATCATACTCTTCAGTCCTGAAATTCGAAAATTTCTGCTCATCATCGGTAAATCAACCACCTTCAGCAGTGACAATTTTTTTAAAAATCTTCCCTGGAGAAAAGGCGACAACAGTGAATCCTTCGATTTTACGCCTGTTATCGAAGCCGCCAAGACTATGGGGGCAACCAATACCGGCGCACTCATCGTTTTTTCAAGGGAATCGGAATTGAAATTTTATGTGGACTCCGGGGATCGCATAAATGGTATTATTTCCAAAAGATTATTGATCTCCATATTCAATAAATATAGCCCTTTACACGATGGAGCGGTAATTATTTATAAAGGCAAAATCTTGGCTGCGAGGTGTATTTTGCCTGTCAGCGATCAGGAAAATTTGCCAGCTCAGTTCGGCTTACGCCATCGGGCAGCCATCGGAATGAGTGAAACGACCGATACGCTTGTGCTGGTGGTGTCTGAAGAAACCGGTCAAATATCAGTGGTCAGAAAGGGTACCATTTACCACAATTTGTCCATACAGGAAATCAGGAAAATCATCAATGAATATTTTCAGGAGAAGGAAAAAGAACCTGAGACCAAATTTGAGAAGATCTTAAAAGAAGAAATGACTAAAAGCGACCCCACCGAAGAGACCAAAAGTCCAAATCTCATTTAATTCTACTATTCTACAGTTACCGATTTAGCCAAATTCCTGGGCTGGTCCACATTACAACCGCGCATCACTGCAATATGATAGGATAAAAGTTGCAGGGGAATGACCGAAACTAATGGCATCAGGGCTTCAGTGGTATGTGGCACTTCAATGACATATTCTGCCATTTTTGGAATGAGTTCATCGCCTTCTGTGACAATGGCAATGACTTTACCTTTTCGGGCTTTTACTTCCTGGATATTGGACACAATTTTCTCATAAGAACTGTCTTGTGTAGCAATAAAAACAACAGGCATTTCTTCATCGATCAAAGCAATAGGCCCGTGTTTCATTTCTGCCGCAGGATATCCTTCTGCGTGTATATAGGATATTTCCTTTAATTTTAGCGCTCCTTCCAGGGCTACAGGAAAATTATATCCTCGCCCCAAATACAGAAAATTCCTGGCGTTTTTAAATAATTGACTGATTGCCTTCACTTCGAAATCGAGTTTCAAAACTTCCTCCACTTTATTTGGAATATGCTCCAGTTCAACCAGTAATTCCCTGTATTTCCGTTCTGCAAGGGTTCCTTTTTGATGAGCAAGCCGAATGGCAATCATGGCTAATACAGTAACCTGAGCGGTAAATGCTTTGGTACTGGCCACTCCAATTTCCGGTCCGGCATGAATATATGCGCCTTCATGAGAATCCCTGGCAATCGACGACCCCACCACATTGCATACACCAAATATGATCGCTCCTTTAGATTTAGCCAGTTCAATGGCAGCAAGCGTATCGGCAGTTTCGCCTGATTGGGAAATAGCAATCACCACATCCCCTTCTTTTATTACTGGATTTCTATATCTAAACTCAGAAGCATATTCCACCTCAACCGGAATTCGGCACCACTCTTCAAAAAAATATTCGGCCACCAGACCTGCATGCCAGGAAGTTCCGCAAGCAATTATTATAATCCTGTCGGCATTGATCAACTTATTAGCATATTCACGTATCCCGCCAAGCACCAAATAGTCCCTGGAGGAATTTAGCCGTCCCCGCATGGCATCAGCAATTGATTTGGGTTGTTCAAAAATTTCTTTAAGCATATAGTGTTTAAAACCACCCTTTTCAATTGCTTCCAATTCCAAATCTATCGTCTGGATATAAGGGTCTGAAGGTTGATCTGCGATATTCTTGACACGCATTTCGCCTTGCTTTAAAACAGCAATTTCCTGATCATTCAAATAAACCACTTCCTTGGTATATTCTACAATTGGAGTGGCATCAGAAGCCACAAAATATTCATTTTTCCCAACGCCAATCACTAGCGGGCTGCCTTTTCGGGCAGCTATCAAGGTGTCAGGTTCATCTTTTGACGCAATGACGATGGCGTAAGCACCAATGATTTTGGTTAATGCCAAGCGAACGGCTTCTTCCAGTGAGCAATGATTGTTAGTTATGATATTTTCAACGAAATGAATGACTACCTCAGAATCGGTATCGCTTTTAAAAGAGTGCCCTTTATTTATTAATTCTTGTTTTAGCGCACTATAATTTTCGATGATTCCATTGTGGACAATGGCCAATCTGCCATTATGTGATAGATGTGGATGTGCATTATTATCGGTTGGCTCTCCGTGCGTCGCCCATCTGGTATGACCCAGTCCTAATTTACCAGTAGCATCCTTGCCATCAATAAATTGTTCAAGGTCAGTAACCCTACCCTGTTTTTTATATAATTTTAAATTTTGGCTTTCTAAGATCGCAATACCTGCGCTATCATATCCACGATATTCCAGTCGCTTCAACCCCTTTATGATGACATCGCAGGCTTGTTTATCGCCTAAATAAGCTACAATTCCACACATGTTTTTAGCCTTTTTAAAAAGCTAAACTATGAAATTAAAGTAACTATTTAGAAGCTGAATAATATAATTTAAGCTTCAAGTCGGAATTGTTACCGGTATAACGGTCCAAACTGGAAATAAAACTCGATGGGGTTACCAATAAGGTAGTATCCATACTGATTCCATTAATGATATACTGGGCAAACTTGGTGATATTTCCATTGTAAAATCCCTGGTTTACATTTGCAGTCCGGCTAAATATCATCTGCAGATTACCAGTAGATTCTTCACTTTGTATAGCAAGTCTGCTATTGTTATAAAAAATGAAGTTGTTGTTTTCGTTGCATACTGATAATTCAATGTATCGCGGTGGTTCCAGGTAATCCTGATAATTGTTTGTTCTAATTTCAATTTCTGCCCTGTTCAAAATAACATTACCCGCTGTATCGACAAAATTCAGTAACGGCTGCAAACTAATCTTGGTGAGAATTCCGGTACCAGCCTGAACATAATCCATGTTGTCACCGGGATCATATTCTTTATAAAACTCATTGAGGCCAGCGAGCGCTGTAGCTGACTTATCGATGGCTAAATGGTGGTAGTATAATGTAAGATCATTGATATAACCGTAGTTGTAATCAATCAAATTAAACTGATAAGCCAAAGTATCAGTTGTTGTATGATAATACATGATCAATCGAGTATTCGAACTAGCAGGATCTAAACCCAATATAACCGTATTGGGATCTCCGGCAACAATGGCAAGTCCTTTAAATGAATCAATAAGTCTTTGGTTATCAGCGTGCAGGAAAGTGGCAGTATCCGTTTTTGCTGCCTGAAACAATTTCTGCCCAAATACATCAGATATCTTTATACTGTACGCTGAATCAATACGGGTTGTATCGACATAAGAAAGATCGAGTTGCTTCGTGCCAATCACTTCAGGGTCAAAGGCGGTGGTATTCCAGGTAAAATAAGTGGTATCCAAAAGGTCCTCGGTAAGTTCATGAAGCTCCACATTTTGAATTGTATTTTTGTCGTCTCCATAAAAATAGCTCAAATTTATATGGAATACCAAGCTATCATAAGAAGCATCATCAGCAATAGCCAGGCCTGCACCATTTGTAAAGAATCGGGTATAACCGATTGCATCAATATTGCCAAAATCTGGATCATTCAAATGTCCAAACATTATTCTTCCTGAATTGTTGGAAGGAACTGAGTCGACTTGAACTATCGATGATTTGAGCGGCAATTCAATATATTTGGCCACAAAATTCCCATTGCCAGGATCAAGTTCTAAACCAATTTGGCTTGAATCCTCACAAGCAAAAATAAGCAGGGCTAATCCGACGATTAGCCCTACTCGCTTAACCCACAAGTTCATTATATAGATTATAATAAGATTCTTCGCAGTTATCGTCCCGCTGAATGGTATCTACTAATTTTTTGGATTTATCAATTGATGAGAAAAGGGCATTCAACCCATTTTTAAACTCTTGTTCTGATTTAATGACGGCATCGGCATATTCGATGCCTACTTTAATGAATCCTTCAAAATCTCCGGACTCTAATGGAGAAAGCATGTCGTCTTCAATATCCATCATTTTTACTTTTTCCAGGAGGCTACCGTTAAATTTATGATTAAACGGATTATCATAAACGGTAAAAACGGATTTGGCATGCTGGAAAATAGGATCATTTTTGTAGGTGGTCTTCAAATACATTGGTATTAAACTGGTCATCCAGTCGTTGCAATGCACAATATCCGGGATCCATCCCAGTTTTCTTACTGTTTCCAAAACGCCCTTGCAGAAAAAGATGGCACGTTCGTCGTTGTCATCATAAAACCGGTTTTCTTTGTCGTGAAATACACTCTTCCGGTGGAAATAATCCTCGTTGTCAATAAAATAAACCTGTAACTTAGCGTTGGGTATCGACGCTACTTTTATAACAAGTGGCTTTTCTTCTTCCCCCACAGAAATATTAATGCCTGACAGTCTCACCACTTCGTGTAAACGATTTTTTCTTTCGTTTATCAGTCCGAAACGTGGTACCAAAATTCTGATCTCCATCCCTTTTTCCTGCATGGCTTGTGGTAGCATCCTAACCAAATCGGCTACTTCAGAGGTTTGCAAAAAAGGATTGATTTCACTTGCTACATATAGAATTCTCAATTTTGACATAATTCCGCTATGTTGTTTATTTATTTTAAAAATCGCTCACAAAAGTACAAAAAAATTGCCTCATTTCCATACGAATTCGGAATTAAGCATTAGATTTGCAGCCTTTTCCAGATCAGCCCGCATAAATGAAGACTTTCTATGATATCGGCTCATTTAAAAAATATCTAAAATCTCAACGCACGGTTTCAAAAAATATTGGATTTGTCCCAACAATGGGCGCATTACATCAAGGGCACCTTGCCCTGGTCGAACAATCGGTTCGAGAGAATAACCTCACGATTTGCAGCATCTTTGTGAATCCTGCGCAATTTAATAATGCCGAAGACCTGGAAAAATACCCGCGGCCAATTGAGTCTGACATACAAATACTTGAAAATATCGGCTGTGATATCGCTTTAATCCCTGATTCTTCTGAGATGTATCCCAAAGAAAATCCCCTGAGTTTCAACCTCGGTTATCTCGATGAGATAATGGAAGGTAAATTCAGACCTGGACACTTTAATGGAGTATGTCTGATCATAGCCAAATTTTTTAACATCATCCATCCAAATGTGGCTTATTTTGGACGCAAGGATTTACAGCAATTTGTTGTCATCAACAAGTTGAAAGAAGCATTAATGTTCGATTTAGATCTCAAGTGTATCAATACCATTCGAGAAAAAGATGGCCTGGCGCTGTCCTCGAGAAACCTTCATCTTTCGGCGATCGAACGGCCCAAAGCCATAATTTTTTATCATACTTTGATAAATGCCCGTAAAAAACTTTTATCCGGAGAGCGCGTTGAATCAGTGAAGGAAACCGTGAAAGAAGTATTCGAAAATATGGAAGACACGACTTCTCTGGAATATTTTGAAATTGTCTATTCTCAAACCCTGCAAACGGTTGATCATTTTGATCCACGTGATGAAATTTCACTTTGTATTGCCGGGTATGTGGGAAAGGTAAGATTAATAGATAATATCTCATTAAATTGATATAAATTTGGGGCAAGGAGGCGAAAGATGTTTATCGAAGTAGTAAAATCAAAAATACATCGAGTAAAGATCACTGAGGCTGAGCTACATTATGTTGGCAGCATCTCCATCGATGAAGATTTAATGGATGCAGCGAATATATTAGAAAATGAAAAGGTTCAAATAGTGAATATCAACAATGGTGAAAGGCTTGAAACCTACGTGATAAAAGGTGAGCGTGGTAGTGGTCAGGTTTGTCTTAATGGCCCGGCTGCCAGAAAAGCCCAGGTTGGTGATATTGTCATTATCATTTCCTATGCATCGATGGATTTTGAAACGGCCAAAAAGCACAAGCCCGTAATTATTTTTCCGGACGAAAAAAATCAAGTCGTTGGCTAAATCCCTGGTCAAATTAACCTTAAATATTCTGAAGTATTTGTTGTCACTGGGCGTGGCAGCATTTCTGTTATGGTATGTATACCGCGATTTGGATGTTCATACCATGCTTTCACGCTTTTTAGAAGTCAATTACAATTGGATCTTTTTGTCGATGACCATGGCATTGTTGTCGCACTATTTGCGTGCTTATCGATGGAATATTTTACTAGAACCACTCGGATATAAGCTAAAAACACATCGTACATTTCTGGCCGTAATGGTTGGTTATTTCGCCAATATGCTGGTGCCAAGAATGGGTGAAGTCACCAGATGTGGCATCCTTAAAAAAAATGACGATGTCGCTTTGGCTGGCTCCTTTGGAAGCGTCGTTGCTGAACGTGTTTTCGATCTCATCGTTTTAATTTCACTGATCATCTTTGCCTTTTTCGTTGAGTTTAATAGATTAAGTGAATTTTTAACCGAATTTTTCAAAGGAAAACTGGAAGGATTCAATAAAAATTTTGCCGCCATTTTTTTTCTGGCCATTGCTGCCGGAATATTGATCATTTCGGTATTTATTGTTTTGCGTGTTTTTAGGGAAAAGGTAAAGCGAGTCCCTCTGGTCATGAAAATCAGAAAACTCATCTATGATCTGATCCAGGGAATTCTTTCCATACGAAAGATTAAAAACAAAACTGGTTTCTGGGTATCAACCATATTAATCTGGTTGCTTTATTATCTTATGGCTTATGTGGTGTTTTTTTCAATTCCGGAAACATCAAAACTTGGAATGTTAGCTGGTCTGTCGGTGCTCATCATGGGGGGAATAGGCATGTCGACACCGGTTCAAGGTGGAATTGGACCTTATCACTTATTGGTAAGCGGAGTATTGGTGTTATATGGTATCAGTGCCGACGATGGAAAATTCTTTGCTTTTCTAATGCACACTTCCCAATTTGTTATGGTTATAGTGGTCGGTGCCATCTGTTACATTATCAGCATTTTCCTTAAAAAAGAAAAACAACATGTCAACAGCACAAAAGATACTGAAGTTGCCAGCATTGCTAAAGTTGGTTGAATCATGGAAAAAACAACATGAAACCATTGTATTTACCAATGGTTGCTTCGATCTAATCCATCTTGGTCATATTGACTATTTGGAAAAATCCAGAGCAACCGGAGATAAACTGATCGTAGGTCTTAATTCTGATAAATCTGTTAAAAATATTAAGGGAAAGCAAAGGCCCATCATCGACGAAAAAGCCCGCGCAAGAATGCTTGCCGCCTTTGAATTTGTAGACGCCGTGGTCCTTTTCGATGAAGACACTCCTTTTAATCTGATTTCTGCCATAATTCCAGATGTATTAATTAAAGGCAAGGATTATGAAATCAGCAACATTATTGGTGCAGATATCGTAATGCAGAATGGTGGAAATGTGATCACTGTCGATTTGGTAGAAGGATATTCCACCACTAAAATTATTGATAAAGTTAAGCAACTAAAATAAAACGTATATGTATATCATTGTTATTGCAGTCTTTTTTATGATTGTCAGTTTTGCGATAAGTTCAAAACTAAAAAGTAAATTCAGGAAGTATTCTAAAATTGGTTTAAAATCCAATTTGAGTGGACAGGAGGTTGCTGAAATGATGCTTAAAGACAATCGTATTTATGATGTAAAGGTAGTTTGTCAACCCGGACAATTGACAGATCATTACAATCCGGCAAACAAAACCGTTAATTTGAGTGAGCCTGTCTTTTATGGCAGAAGCGCTGCTTCTGCTGCTGTTGCGGCCCATGAATGTGGTCATGCGGTTCAGCATGCCAATGCATACAGTTTTCTGCAACTGCGAACTGCCTTGGTTCCTCTGCAAAGTGTGAGTGCCAAAATACTCAACTTCATTGTACTGGCCAGTATTTTTGGAGGCGCATTTTTGTATTCAGCTTTTCCAACTAACCTGGTTTTGCTGATCGTTATTGGAACGTATACAGTAATTACGTTATTTTCACTCGTTACTTTGCCCGTGGAATTCGATGCCAGCAAGCGTGGTTTGCAATGGATCACCAGTCGTGGCGTTGTAACTTCTCAGGAGCATGCCATGGCCAAAGATGCCCTTAATTGGGCTGCTATGACCTATGTGGTTGCTGCCATTGGTTCACTTGTGACATTATTCTATTTTATTTCTATTTTTCTCGGAAATAGGAACTAAAAACTATTGAAATCTTGAAATATGAGGCTGGATTTATCGTGCAGGATAAATCCAGTTTTTATTTATATCCAAATCTAATAGTGCACCCATGAATTTTGATTATTCAGAAGAACAAATCGCAGTAATAGAAGCATCACGAGATTTTGCTATCAGAGAACTTCTACCCGGCGTTATTGAGCGTGATGAAAAGCAAATTTTCCCTTCCAACCAAATAAAGACAATGGGAGAACTGGGTTTTTTGGGAATGATGGTTGATCCCAAATACCACGGTGGCGGAATGGATTGTGTGTCCTACGTGCTGGCACTGGAAGAAATTGCCAAAATTGACGCTTCAGCAGCCGTAATTATGTCGGTGAATAATTCATTAGTTTGCTGGGGACTGGAGAATTATGGCAGTGAAGAACAAAAGGAAAAATATTTAAAACCACTCGCCAGCGGTTCGGTACTTGGTGCGTTTTGTCTTTCTGAACCAGAAGCAGGCTCTGATGCGTCCAATCAGCAGACAACCGCCATCGAGCAAAAGGACTATTACCTTTTAAATGGAACAAAAAACTGGATTACCAACGGAGGAAGTGCCTCAGTTTACCTGGTAATAGCTCAGTCACATAAAGACAAAGGCCACAAAGGCATCAATGCATTCATTGTGGAAAAAGGGGTAGATGGATTTGTGATAGGTCCAAAAGAAAATAAATTAGGCATCCGGGCATCAGATACCCATTCACTCCAATTCAACAATGTAAAAATTCCCAAAGAAAATAGAATTGGTGAAGATGGCTTCGGTTTCCATTTTGCGATGTCAACCCTCGATGGAGGGAGAATTGGAATTGCCGCTCAGGCACTTGGTATCGCTTCCGGTGCTTATGAAAGGGCATTAGCGTACGCAAAAGAGCGAAAAACATTCGGAAAAGCCATCATCAATCACCAGTCCATTCGCTTCAAACTCGCTAAAATGGCAATGGACATAGAAGCCGGCAGATTATTGTGCCTGAAAGCTTCCTTTTTAAAGGACAACAGTTTGCTCCACACCAAAGAAGCCGCCATGGCTAAATTATTTTGTTCAGAAATGGCGTTGCAAATAGCCAATGAAGCTATACAGATACACGGCGGATATGGTTACGTTAAAGAATATCATGTGGAAAGAATGCTCAGGGACTCCAAAATAACCCAAATTTATGAAGGCACTTCAGAAATTCAACATTTGGTGATTGCCAGAGAACTTTTGAAATAATCCGTGATATTGTAATTTTCTCATTTTTGTTCATTTACTAAAGAATTATTGTACTTTAATAATATTTCCCTTGATAAAATACTACTTTTTAACCATTTTTGTTATTATTTAAAGGGTTTCCCTTTTCGTCTATCGTTAAACACCAATTGCACATTTTCCAGATGGAAGACTATAACAAAATCATCGAGTCGCTAAGCGTACATTTTAAAAAAGCCAACAACATCCGCGTTATTCAGCCAATCACAATACAAAATTATTATGACGTGGAAAATGCCGTTTTCCGATTAAATAGTGGAGAGATCCGGTTTGGCAAAAACAAAGAACTGGTAAAGAAGGGCGAAATACTGTTTATACCGGGAGGGAAAAACGTACCAATATCTTTCGGTAGCGGAAATCCCCTCAGTCTTTCCAATGATGATTTTATATCCCGGAAAGAAAATTATTTCAGGAGTCTCAAATTTTCTGAAATCAACGATTCCGTCCCTGAAAGTTTTAGTTATGTCAATTTTGATGCAAAAGTGTTTGATTCCGTCAATTTTTTCGCATCGCTGGACATTCCCCCTTTCACAATGGGCAAAAGCCAAAAAATGGATGACATTTTAAATGTTATTCTGGAGGAAAACAACAGCAACCTTCCCGGACATGAGCGTATAATAAAACTTGCTACGGATCAACTTGTCGTAGAAGTTATTCGATATATATTAAAAAATCAGTTGTTTGTGGAACAATTTGCCACAAATAGCACCTATTTTAAGGATCCCCGGTTGTTGGATATCTTTGGCTATATAAAAGAAAATCTGGAAGGAGACTTATCCAATAAAAAACTGGCTAATGTGGCCAATGTTTCAGAAGACTATGTGGGACAATATTTCAAAATGCTGACCGGCATTAATCCTCAGGATTATATCGAATACCAAAGAATGGAAAGAGCTGTAAACCTGCTTCGAACCACCAAAAAAAGTATCCGTGAAATTGGTCACGATGTGGGCTATAAAGATACGGCTTATTTTTGCCGCAGGTTTAAAATGATGTTTGGCATACCGGCCGGAAAAATGAGACGAAGAGAATCCTTAATGAATATTTAATACTTTATCATTAAAGTCCGCAACCAATTCTGCCATTTCTCTAATTAAATTCTGTTGCTTTTCAACGCCATTCCCGACAACCAACATATCTGCCCCCGCGTGTAAAGCTACTTCTCCTTTAGCGACGGTGTCAATTCCTCCCCCCACAATCAATGGAATATCGATCAATTTCTTTACTGTACTGATCATTTTACCAGGAACGGGCGATGCGGCGCCACTGCCTGCATCAAGATAAATTAGCTTTAAACCCAGCATCTCACCAGCCATAGCCGTACACGCGGCTATATCGTACTTTTCTCTTGGAATGGGTAAAGTGTTGCTAATATAGGCGACTGTTGTTTCTATTGAATTCCCCACCAAAATGTATCCTGTCGGCAAAATTTCAATGGTAGCATTCTTTAAAATAGGCGCCGCTACAACATGCTGACCGATTAAAAATTCCGGGTTTCGACCTGAAATCAGGGATAAAAACAAGATGCCGTCGGCAGTTGCGAAAATGTGCGTATTACTCCCTGGAAAAATAATGACTGGTATTGCCGTGCAGGTCTTTATATACCGTACCGCTTCTTCCAGTTTTACTGATGTGATTAAACTGCCTCCAACCAGGATATTATCTACTGAAGTGATATTGCAAACATCAATAAGTGCGTGGAGTTCATTTTGGTCACTTACCTTATCAGGGTCAATTAGTATGGAGAGGGATTTTAGTCCGTTGGACGTAGATTCATTGAATTTCTTTAGGATCTTTCCTTCCGTCATTGATTTGTTCTTTTAAAAAATCAATTAGCTCATCTCTGGCTTTACTCAATAAATAAATCATCAATTGTTCGCCGACCTTCTGGAATAAAATATGTCCGAAACTATTTTTTGCCTTCTTTAACTCCGGACTTTTTTTTTATCAGTATTTTCTGCCGACTCATCACCTCCAAAAAGCGTCTTAAAAAAGAAATAAGAAACCAACAGGCCACCTCCAATTACCAATATTTTTTTTATAATATGCTCTGCGTCTTCTTTGGTCTTTTCGAATTCCTCGATAATTTCTTGCCGTGCTTCTATAGAGGCTTTTTCTAATTCCTGTCGTTTTTTTTCAACCTGATCTATTTCGCTACTCATGATTTTTTTCCTTTTCATTTACTTGAAGTGATTTACCAAAAATGTTTTTGACAATATTGCTGATAATGAGCTTACCTTTGAAAAGAAACAATAAAATGATTAAAAACAAATAAAATGCTGCCACGACCAAAAAACCAATATAACTGCTCTGGAGTACTTCATTCAAATAAAATGAAACTGCCAAACTAATGAACAGTAAGACAAATAAACTCGACCCCAAAAACAGGGTGAATATGATCATTGAGGTCATTAAATCGATAAAATTATCGCGCAATTCCAGCTTGACCAGCTCAATTTCAATGCGGATGAATTTTTTTATTGCATCGATAATTTTATCCAAACCCAAAATTTATTCCTTTATTAATAATAAGCCTTATAAACTACAGATTGTTTATTTAACCCAAAAATAGCATTTTTTAAGAAGAAACGTATAAGCAGAAATGGGATGAAAGAACATTTCCTATTTTGTCAGGTAAATAAATGCAAAGGGTACGAGAAAAAATATTACAATGATATATATGATACTGACAAATTTGTGATCCATAACCAATCCGCCGAGCCACTCAGCAATCAGCACAGGTATTCTTTTAATTGGTGGAAAAGGCAGAAATATAATGACTCCAATCATATTAAAAATAAAATGTGCCATGGCAATACTTATGGCAGCTTCTGATTTAAACATTGCAGCCAGCATGGCAGTGATTGTCGTCCCAATATTGGCCCCCATAATAAATGGAAAAGCATTTTTGAGTTTTACGCGACTTGTTGCCACCAATGGTACGATCAAAGAAGTAGTCACTGAACTGGACTGTATACACGCAGTTAACAAAGTGCCCCAGCCAAAAGATTTGTATGGATTTTTAAACACATAATTTTCGAAATCCATTCTCGCTTCACCAATTAAGATGCGGTAAATGAGCTGTGATAATTGTTTAATGGAATAAAATAACAGAATCACGGCAAGGCAGAGCACAAGGTAGTAATTGTGAATGGTGCCAATAATGAATCTGGTGATCGGCGTATTCTGAAATATATACAGTGTAGTGTGATTTACCCCAGCTTCAGTATCCTGAAAGGTGATTAAATGTGTAAACCTTTCGGCAATTATCCCAAGGAAATTATAATAATACTGCAGTGGAAATAATATTAAAGTGACCAGAATATTGAAATTATCGTGGACCGTGGCCGCCGCCATAGCATTTTTGAATTCATTTTTCTTATTGATGAAACTCAGTGAAATGATATTACTTGTCAGTGTGGTGCCAATATTAGCGCCCATCACCATGGGAATGGCCCTGGCGATATCGAGTGATCCGGAAGCCACCATAGCGACTATCATTGAAGTTGTAGTGGAACTGCTTTGAATAAGAGCAGTAATCAATAAACCTATAAAAAGGCTAATAAATGGATTGGTCGTTACACTCAGTGCCGACTGAATAACGTCACTGCTGATGTGACTCAAAGCATTTACCAGTAAATCGATGGATAAGAGGAAGAGTGTAATAATCAGGACCACATAAGTTCCTGATCTGATTATTTTAAAAGTATGATGATTTTTTGCATTCAATCTTTTAAAGAACCGATTTACTGAAAATATTTCTGGTTGTAAAAATTTTGGCCAAATTTAGAATATTTAAACTCGTATAAAAAACATCTGGGTTAACTTAAATTCCTCATCCTGCCAAAAGCAAACTTCTTAAGTGTATGGTTTATATTTCAGGGCACTGCTGGGAGAATCGTTAACAATTTCTTAACATTGATTTCAATAAAGTATTTTTAGTTTTGTAACGATTCTTCATTTCTAATGTATCGCCAATACAATGCCTTCTTCTTTTGATGACAAAGTCAGAACCAAAAACCTAAATTGGGTTTATCAATTCTTTGATGTTGCCAGGAAAGAGAGAGTCTTCATTACACTCATTGTAGTGCTGGGCATATTGAGCTTCATCGTATACCCTTATCCACATGTAGCCATGTGGGTAGGTTTCGGACTGGCTGGCTACGCGGCCATCGCAAATGACAGCATCCAGACTATTGGTACTTTCATTGCTTCCAACAAAAATCGTAAGTGGTATTACCTGTGGCTTTTCATGGGCCTGATCTTCGTGATCACGGTATTGTACAGTTGGTATACTTTCAATGGTGACGTGAGCAATCAAAGATTGCAGAGTAAAGGATTTAGTGTGGCACCTACATCGTTTACGTTTCTTCAGCTTGCTGCTCCGCTTATTCTGTTGATCATCACCAGAATGCGAATGCCGGTATCCACGACGTTTTTACTGCTTAATGCCTTCACAACCAGTTCCAGTGCCATACTTAGTGTTTTGTGGAAAAGTGTCAGTGGTTACATACTTGCTTTCGTGATTGCTGTGATTGTCTGGCTGCTGGTTGCCAAATATGTCAACAGATTTTTTAAGGGCCGGCCACACCCGATTTGGGTAGTTTTGCAGTGGATTACGAGCGGAATGTTATGGTCGGTTTGGATACAACAAGACGCCGCCAACATTGCCATATACTTGCCCCGAAGTTTATCTGTTGGGCAATTAATTGCATTTTTATCTTACGTTTTTCTAGGTCTGGGATTGCTATTTTATCTTAAAGGCGATAAAATCCAAAGCATCGTCGATGAAAAATCAGGCGTAACGGATGTCAGAGCGGCAACTTTGGTTGATTTTGTGTATGCATTGCTATTGTATTACAAACTTTTTGAAAGCAAAATACCCATGAGTACCACCTGGCTGTTTATCGGTTTATTGGGTGGTCGTGAACTAGCCATCAGTATCACCAGGAAAAAAGCTTCCAAGCGGAAAAAATCTACCATGAAAGCCACAAAAATGATTGGAAAAGATATGCTTTATGCGCTTATCGGATTGATTATTTCACTTATTTTGGCCTTATCCATCAATTCCGGAATAAGACATGATGTTATTCAAAGCATCAAGGAATTCCTCTAATCGTTTGTATTTAATTCACAAATTGCCAGCCAGGCCATAAGTCCGGCCCCAATCTCCAATGCTTGCTCGTCAATATTGAATGTTGGCGTATGAACACCGGAAATTATTCCCTTATCTTCATTTCTAACGCCAAGTCTATAAAAACAAGCAGGCATTTCCTGGGAATAAAAAGCAAAATCCTCGGCTGCCATCCAGATATCGAGATCCAGCACATTGTCGGCTCCGAGATATTCTACTGCGTGCTGCTTTGTTCTGCGTGTAAGCACTTCATGATTATACAGGTAGGGATATCCATTCAAAATATTTACTTCACATGACCCTCCCATTGATTCGGCTACACCTTCTGCTATTTTTTTGACTTTCTTCAATGCTTCCTTTCTCCAGGTTTCATTTAAAGTTCGGAAAGTCCCATCAATCTTCACTTCATTGGGGATTACATTCGTTGCACCTTTTCCGATGATATTTCCAAACGATAACACGGATGGCACAGTTGGGTTGGCATTGCGACTCACCACCTGTTGCAGTGCAATAATAATGTGTGACGCAATTAATATCGGATCGATATTGTTATCTGGCATCGCCGCATGTCCTCCCTTGCCTTTTACGGTAAGATAAATCTCGTCAGCACTGGCCATGTAAATGCCTTCTTTAAAGCCAACTTTTCCGACTGGAATCAGCGGCATTACATGTTGGCCAATAATGTGTTTTGGGCTGGGATTGGTGAGTACACCTTCTTTGATCATCATTGAAGCCCCTCCCGGTGCCTTTTCTTCACCCGGTTGAAAAATGAATTTTATCGTCCCTTCAAATTGATCTTTCAATGAATGCAAAATGCCTGCAACTCCAAGCAAAGAAGCGGTATGAACATCATGACCACAGGCATGCATTACCCCGTCGTTTTTTGACTTATAGGAAATTTCATTGGCTTCCTGAATTGGTAAAGCATCCATATCGGCACGTAAAGCAATAACTTTTTTCCCTGAATTTTTACCTTCAATTATGGTGGTAATTCCAGTGGAGGCTATGCCTTCTGTCGGACTCAAGCCAAATTTTCTCAAGTTTTCACTTACGAATTTAGATGTATTGTATTCCTGAAAAGACAATTCAGGATTGGCGTGTAAATGTCGGCGTATATCAACGATTTCATTGGCTGATTTTGAAGCCAGTACTTTAATCTGCTCCTTCAAATCCATAAATTGTAATGTTCTATTGCTGTAGATATTTGCGCTCCTGGATCAGTATTGCTGCCGGAAAAGCTCTTTTGAGCGTTGTAAAGGTTTTATATGCTTCCACACGATCATAAAAATTACCCACTTTTACCCTAAAACTCGGTTGTCGGTATTCCAAGTGGGGCTGGGCATCGGGCATAGATTCATATACTTTTTGCCTTGCCTCATTGGCCTCTTCCCGACTTCTTCCGGTATATACCTGCACGGTATAAGCCGTTATTGGCCTGTTTAGATTCAATTTTGTCAAAGTGTCCAGCGCCATGTCGAGTTTTCTGTTTATATCATGAGTGGGCTTTACATAAGCACCTTTTATAAACATATTCATTGCCGTATCTGACAGAACTTCATTTTCAGGCATCACCTTCGGCCGATATGATGAAAGATCTTCAGTGTGTTTTTTTGATGCTGTTTTTGTCGCTACCTTCGTTGCACAATTGTACAACAAAGCCACAATAACAAAAAAAAGAAAATACCTAACTAATCGCATATACTAATTTTCAATAATAACACATCGGTTGTTCAGCACATCCTCTTCTACAGTTTTGAACTTCACGTCTTTTTTAATGGTGCCATCTGTATATTGCACCGTTACACGCTCGTTTCGGCCAGCTACCTTGATAGATTTTCTTGGCAGAGGTTTTTCTACAGGCGGGCGATTTTTGGTATCTGCCCCGGAACCACCTTCGAGTAAGGACCGCGATTCTTCCTTCGACTCGCGGTATTGTTGCCGAACTGCCCGACGATGTCTCGCTTCCTGTACTTCGTCTGGTTGCTCTACGGGTAAATCTGCTTTGGTCAGAAATGAAATTGACTCCTCATTTACCCGGTCGATCAATTTCTTAAACAATTCAAACGCCTCAAATTTATAGATCAATAACGGGTCTTTCTGCTCGTATACCGCATTTTGCACCGATTGTTTCAGGTCATCCATTTCCCGAAGATGTTCCTTCCACGTATTATCGATAATGGCCAGGGTCGACATCTTTTCCAAACTTAAAATAAGCTCACGACATTTATTTTCAATGTTTTTCTTCAGGTTTGTGGCTACCCCTATTTGTTTCTTGCCATCGGTAAATGGCACAAGCACATCAACTATTGTGGCCCCTTTGGTTTCCTGAATATTCTGGAAAATGGGAAACGCCCGCTCTGATATTAATTTATTCTTTTCACGATAATGCCGCAGCGTATCGTGGTAGAGCTTGTCAGCTAATGCTTCAGGAGTAATAGCTTTAAATTCTTCCTCACTGAATTTAAAATCCAGACCCAAAATACTGATGGCATTTAACCGCATTCCATCATAGTCTTCTGCTGCTTGGGAATTTATTGCAATGTCCTCACAGGTATCGAACATCATATTTAGAATATCGAGTTGCAGGCGTTCACCGAAAAGGGCATTTTTCCTCCGTTTATAAATTACTTCCCGCTGTGAATTCATAACGTCGTCATATTCCAGCAATCGCTTTCGTATGGAGAAGTTATTTTCCTCTACTTTTTTCTGAGCACGTTCTATAGATCTCGTGATCATGGAATGCTGGATGACTTCACCTTCTTTCAGTCCCATTCGGTCCATTAGTCTGGCGATCCGGTCGGAACCAAACAAGCGCATGAGGTTGTCTTCCAGAGAGACGAAGAACTGCGAAGAACCCGGGTCTCCCTGACGTCCTGATCTTCCACGTAACTGCCTGTCGACCCGCCGGGATTCGTGCCTTTCCGTGCCCACAATCGCCAAACCACCAGCAGCCCTGGATTCCGGTGTTAATTTAATGTCCGTTCCCCGTCCCGCCATATTCGTGGCGATCGTGATAGTCCCGGGTTGGCCGGCGTTAGCCACAACTTCAGCCTCACGCTGGTGTTGCTTGGCATTTAATACCTGGTGATCCATTTTTCTGATACTCAACATTCTGCTCAGTACTTCAGAAATTTCTACCGAAGTGGTCCCTACGAGCACCGGTCGGCCCTTTGAAGTCAAATCTACAATCTCATCTACAACTGCATTAAATTTTTCTCTGACGGTCTTGTAAACCTTATCTTCCATATCCTTCCTGACCACAGGCTCATTGGTGGGAATGACAACGACGTCCAATTTATAAATATCCCAGAATTCACCTGCTTCTGTTTCGGCAGTACCAGTCATACCGGCCAGTTTGTGGTACATCCGGAAATAATTTTGTAAGGTGATGGTGGCGTAGGTTTGCGTGGCGTCTTCAACTTTCACATTTTCCTTAGCTTCAATGGCCTGATGCAATCCGTCGGAATAACGCCTTCCTTCCATAACGCGACCGGTTTGCTCATCGACTATCTTAACCTTTCCATCAACTAAAATATACTCTGTGTCCTTTTCAAATAAAGTATATGCCTTGAGCAACTGATTTACGGTATGGATACGATCTGATTTTTCCGCATATTCCTGAATAAGCGTCTCCTTTTTATGTAGTTTCTCTTGCTCTGAAAGTTCAGGATCATTTTCATATGCCGCCAATTCTGTTCCGATATCCGGCATGATAAAAAACCGCTGATCTTCACCTTCACCGGTGATCAGGTCGAGCCCTTTTTCCGTGAGTTCTATGGCATTATTTTTCTCATCGATCGTAAAATATAATGGCTCATCAGCTTCAGGCATCATTTTGGAATTGTCCTGAAGATAAAAGTTCTCGGTCTTTTGAACGATTGCCTTATTTCCTGTTTCGCTGAGGAATTTAATTAATGGTTTAAACTTAGGCAGTCCGCGAAATGCCCGAAATAAAGGAAGGCCTCCTTCCTTTTCATGTCCTTCTTTGATAAGTCTTCTGGCATCATTCAAAAACTGAGTAACGATCTTTTTTTGAGCATCATACAATTTCTGGACCCGGGGTTTAAGATTGTGAAACTGATGTTCATCTCCCTTGGGAACAGGGCCTGAAATGATCAATGGTGTCCGGGCATCATCAACCAATACCGAATCCACCTCATCCACCATCGCATAATGATGTTTGCGCTGTACCAGTTCATCAACTTCTCTGGCCATATTATCACGCAAATAATCAAAACCAAATTCATTGTTTGTGCCATAAGTAATGTCTGCCTGGTAAGCCTGACGCCTTTGCTCCGAATTAGGCTCATACTTATCGATGCAATCTATGGTGAGTTCGTGGAACTGGAATAAGGGTGCCATCCATTCGGAGTCACGACGGGCAAGGTAATCATTGACAGTTACGATATGGACCCCTCGTTTCGCCAGCGCATTGAGATAGGCAGGTAGCGTGGCAACGAGGGTTTTACCTTCACCGGTTGCCATTTCGGCAATCTTACCCTGATGCAATACTATTCCACCAATGAGTTGAACGTCATAGTGCAGCATATCCCATTTTATCTTATTACCTGCTGCCATCCACTCATTGTGCCAGGTTGCTTTTTCACCGTCAATGGTAATGTGTTCGTATTTCGCCGCCATTTGTTTATCAAACATGGTGGCATTCACGATCAGCTTACCGTTTTCTTTAAACCGGTGGGCCGTCTCTTTCACCACAGCAAATCCCAGTGGAAGTACTTCCAAAAGTACTTCTTCTAACTGCTTGTTGCGCTCCTCTTCCAGTTTATCGATCTCATTAAAAATGGCTTCTTTTTCATGGATGTCCATTTCAGAATCCTCTTCTATCTTTTGATGAAGATCTGCAATCTGGTCATCTATTGATTTTAATTTACCGTCAATTATGGCCTTTATTTCATGGGTTTTCTCTCTTAGTTCATCATCACTGATATTCTGCAGCAAGGCATATTCTTCCAATGTCTTTTCCACATAAGGCATAATCACCTTAATATCCCTGTTCGACTTCGTGCCGAATATTTTAGTTAATACGTTACCGATCATTTTTTTATCTGAACATTTTTAGATCGTCCAAAGTTAAATTCTTTCTGTGTTATTCTTCAATAAATAACTATATAATCTCTGGCCTGTTGGATGTTTATCAATCTTTATGGGATACGTATATTAATCATCACGTGTTTTGACATTGGGGAATTCTTGCTTAAATCCTGACCAGTACTCACGGACAGTTTCTTTCATGTCTTTGCGAAGCATTAATATTCCAAATAAGTTCGGGAGGGTCATCAGGGCAACGGCAATTCCGGAGAACGTCCAGATGATGGTGGTATCAGTAAAAGAAGCCACAAAAAATCCAGCCACATACACCAAACGGTAGTACACTACAGATTTAGACCCGAAAAGGAAAGTCATGGCCCGGTCGCCATAATATGACCACGAAATGGCTGTTGAGAAAGCAAACAACAACAAACCTATGGCTACGATATATTGTCCGTAAGATCCAAAAAATCCCCGGTTAAAGGCTTCAGTGGTCAAAGGAGCGCTGTGTACCAAAGAATATCCGGTGAACTTCAAATCAAGATCAGGATTGACTAAATCTCCATTATTAATTGCCAGTTCACCGGTAAATGGTTTTTCATTTTTTAAAACTTTCACGTCTTCAGCGATTGAACGCGCATGCAAAACTGAGAGTTGATTTTGTATTTTCCCATCCTTCACTTCCAATTTACCGGTAAACAAATCGATAGGCTCATCCCTATTTAGATAACGGAAAATTACTTTATTGTCAGTTGGATTATGTTCATCATAAACATGTCCCAGAATTTTCATGTCCGTATTCTGAAATTCATTAAATATTTTCTGGTGCCATACGCCGGAAGATAACAATACCAAACCAGTAAGTGAACAGATGATGATGGTGTCGATGAATGGCTCCAAAATGGCCACCATCCCTTCGGACACCGGTTCGTGAGCACGAGCGGCGGCGTGGGCGATGGGAGCAGAGCCCTCGCCGGCTTCATTGCTGAACAATCCACGATTCACACCGCGATTAAAAGCAAAGCTAAAATTGGCACCGATGAATCCTCCAACGGCCGCCGTGCCTGTAAACACATTGGAAAATATCGAAATAAAAGAAGGAATGATATTTTCATAATTGTATAAAATCACAGATAGGGCCCCCACGAAATAGATCAACGCCATGGCAGGAACCAGCCTGGAAGTTACTTGCGCGATCCTTTTAATACCACCAACAATGACCAAAAATAATATAAATGCCAGCACCCCACCGGTAACGATGTTATTTATCCCAAATGTGGCAGAAACTGAATTCGCTATGCTGTTGATCTGCGGTAAATTTCCAGTGCCAAACGATGAAATCACGGTGGCAACCGCAAAGATGACCGCCAGCCATTTTAAATTCAGCTTATTTTTCATGTAGTACATCGGTCCACCTGCCATGGAACCATCCGAAGTTTTTTCGCGATATTTGTGCGATAAGGTCACCTCTACAAATTTTGTGGTCATTCCCAAACTGGCCGTAACCAGCATCCAGAACAAAGCGGCAGGCCCTCCCAGATATATCGCCAACGCCACACCAGCAATATTGCCAGTACCTACTGTGCCTGAAAGCGCTGTCGCCAAGGCCTGAAAATGCGAGGTATCGCCCTCATCTCCGGTTTTGTCATAAACGCCTTTGACACAATTGAGTGCGTGCCTGAAATACCTGACCTGGGGGAATTTCAAATAAATGGTGAAAAAGACTCCGGTGCCCAGCAGGAAAAATGCAAACCACTGTGCGCCGCCGATATATCCGTCGATTAATTGTAATATTTCCTGTAAATGCTGCATGACAATGGGAAAATTAGATTGAAACCTCTCTGAGATCTTTTAGGTGAATGAAAAGCCAAAGCTAAAAAAATATCTCAATTGACAAAGACATAGAACTGGAGGAACGACAATCCTTTAACACTGGAATATTTAAAAAATCCAGAAGACGAAACCACATAAAAAACAGATATTATTTTTCCGCCACTAAAATATACTGGTAAGGCAGACTTGTGGTGTCGATCTGTATACTGGAAAAATCCACCTGGTTTAATTCCTTTTTTACAACATCAAGGCCAACTTTATGACTATCTGGCGGCCCGAAATGATTACCCGTCATATAATCCACAACCACCAACCTGCCATCCTTTTTCAATCCTTTCAACACTTTATTGAAATATTCCACCCTGTTTTCTATATGATGATAAGTGTCTACCAGTAAAACCACATCGACTTCTTCATCTTTCAATCCCGGGTTGTCGAAAGGTACTTTTCTTAATTCGATCTTTTCTTTAAGATCACTCAATGGTTGTTCCTGCATTTTTTTTCGAATGATATCCTGAAAACGCT
Organism: uncultured Cytophagales bacterium; assembly: GCA_963711495.1. GTDB lineage: Bacteria > Bacteroidota > Bacteroidia > Cytophagales > Cyclobacteriaceae > CAVQEK01. The sequence continues at coordinate 627,405 of CAVQEK010000004.1, read as the reverse complement.
CGTCTACATCGGCGGCAATTACTTTCCTTGCTTTGGTCGCCAACCGGAAAGTGAAATATCCTGATCCTGATCCAAGGTCCATCACGGTTTTATCCCGTAAATTGCCCAGACGGGATATCACCAGTTCTGGTTTCTGCCACTTGTCGCGCTGTGGATCATCGAGGTGCCGGGCCAGGCTTTCAACGGAATTCTGAAACATATACTCATTGGCCGCACCCGGTGGGGTATGCGTGCTTTGCGCAACACCTGATTGGATAAAACATATAATAAATCCAATGTAAACAATGGCAGTTTTAAAGGTAATCATATCAGGAAAGTCATTTGGATATACAGTAATTTACAAAAGATTTTAATGCCCTGTAAATGATTCTTTTATTTCCTTTTGGAAAATCAGTGATTCTGGCCAATTGACCATTAAGTCTGCAATGCTGCCACTCATCCTGGAATTAATGTCCAAAATTACAGTCCATTATTTTGAAGCCGTTATGTTGCCCAAAATCAGCTATTACCATCCTTATGAAGAAATTAAATAAAAAAACGGACAGAAAATTGCCATCGAAATCCGCCCAGCAGGGAAATCCGGTGCCTCTAGCCCTGGTGATTTTATGTATTTTTTAAGTCAACTGCACGAAAGGAATCAAACCAAATTCAGCATTATGCAAGAATACGAGCAAATAGAGCAAGGTCTTTCGCCATGGTCCTGATGGAAAAATATCGCTGCTTCTTAACGATTTAAAATAGAAAAACGGTTACTGGAAAAAAATCATATTTCTTAGTGAAATAGGGATTACTACAGTAAATTTCGCCTTGAAATAGTGGCAGTCGAAGTAGTTGAATGAAATAATTTTTTATGGAATTGAAAAGAACCGCACTCTACGATAAACACCTCCAACTTGGCGCAAAAATGGTTGCGTTTGCAGGTTATGAAATGCCTGTACGATATGGATCAGAAACGGAAGAACATCTCAATGTTCGTCAGAACGTTGGCGTATTCGATGTGTCCCATATGGGAGAATTTTTAATCCGCGGCCCAAAAGCCCTGGATCTGATTCAAAAAGTAACCAGCAACGATGCATCCAAACTGTACCCGGGTAAAGTTCAATATTCGTGTCTCCCCAATGAACAGGGTGGTATTGTTGATGATCTGCTGGTATATATGCTCAAAGACCAGGAATATATGCTGGTCGTCAACGCCTCGAACATCCAAAAAGACTGGGACTGGATTTCCAGGCATAACCACTTTGGCGCTGATATGGAAAATATATCTGACGGTATTTCACTGATTGCCATACAGGGCCCCAATGCCCAAAAAGTATTACAACATTTAACAAAAGTCGATCTTTCACGGCTTGAATATTACCACAGTGCCAAGGGTAACATCGGAGACATAACAAAAGGTCCAATTATTTCGGCCACTGGATATACCGGCGCCGGAGGGTTTGAAATATATATGTATAACGAATTTGCGCCAGTCATCTGGGACGCTATATTTACAGCCGGCCAAGACCTGGGCATCAAACCCGCTGGTTTAGGGGCCAGAGATACGCTACGCCTTGAAATGGGATTTTGCCTTTACGGCAACGACATTGATGAAACGACGTCTCCGCTGGAAGCCGGTTTAGGCTGGATCACTAAATTCACCAAGGAATTCATCAATGCGCCTAATTTAAAAGCACAAAAAATCCAGGGACTTTCCAGGCATTTAATCGGTTTCAAAATGATCGATAAAGGAATTCCCCGGCATGGCTATGAACTTTTTGATGCTTCTGAGAACAAAATCGGGGAAGTCACATCCGGCACCATGTCACCCTCATTAGGCTATGGAATCGGTCTGGGATACGTGCAGTCTGCTTTTGCCCGTCCTGATACTGAAATATTTGTTAATGTTAGGAATAAGATGCTGAAAGCTGAAGTGGTTAAACCACCCTTTTTAAAGTCATGAAATCAATAAACATCAATTAAGTAATTTTTAATTCTTCTGGTTTTTTTAGTGTTTTAATCATAAACTGGTCGCCTTTGTCATGAAATCCGAATCAATGAAATCCCTTGACGTGTGTCTTTCACCGCAAATGATCGATGCCCATTCCCTTCCTGGCAGCGTCGTGGTAGTCGTTGATATTTTGCGCGCCACAAGTTGCATCATTACGGCCATCGCCCATGAAGTGGCTTCTATCAAACCCGTGGATTCTCTGATGGAATGCAGACGACTACAGGAAAAAGGTTATATCGGCGCCGCGGAGCGCGGTGGTCAAATGGTCGATGGATTCCAACTGGGTAATTCACCTTTCAGTTATATGGATCCCTCCCTGCAGGGACTTAATATAGCCATGACTACCACCAACGGCACTGAGGCCATCACCAGATCAAAGGGGGCTAATCAAGTGTTGATTGGTTCTTTCCTCAACTTCAATACGATCGTTAATTATCTGACAAGGCTGCCCTATGATGTACTCATACTTTGTGCTGGCTGGAAAGGACTGGTAAATATGGAAGATACTATATATGCCGGTGCGCTGGTTCATGCACTGCAAAAAGAATTTGAATTGGAGGGCGATGCCCCGATTGTAGCCAAGGAATTATATCTTAAAGCCAGGAATGATGTCAAAGGTTTTCTGTCGCATTGTTCACATTACCAGCGACTAATGCGCCTGGACCTGGAGAAAGACATTGATTTTTGCCTGCAAACTGACCGATATAAAGTTATACCCGTGCTTAAAAATAGACATCTCGTGAAAATGTCATTGCAGGATATGTTATTTTAATTTGGGATTGTTGCGATGACGGTCTTTGTCCCGAAGATTCTTTTTTTCCAGGTTTTTGTGAAAAGCACTGGTGAGATCAACCCCCGTTTGATTCGCCAGACAAATGAGTACCCATAGCACATCGGCCATTTCATCTGCCAATTCCTTTTCTTTGTCGGATTCTTTAAATGATTGGTCACCATATTTTCTGGCCATAATTCTGGCCAACTCACCTACCTCTTCGGTTAAGATGGTCATATTGGTCAATTCACTAAAATATCGAACACCGACAGTTCGGATCCATTCGTCTACTTTTTGTTGCGCATCTGCAATGGTCATTGGTCCTGCTTTGATTGGTTATAAAAAGTTGCCGGTCTATCCGGCAACTATTGAACTGCATAAACTTTGTGTTTTGAATTTAAAAAAGCAATGGCTTTACCAATAATCTTTATGCCCTTCTCGATATCTTCACTGGAGGATTTGGTAAAATTCAATCGAAAAGCGTTCTCACCATTGCGATCAGCGTAAAATACATCTCCCGGAACAAACAACACGCCCGCATCCATGGACAACCTCAATAATTTTCTTGTTTGAATATGTTCAGGAAGTTCAATCCAGATAAACATGCCTCCTGCAGGCGGTTCGAATCTTACTCCTTCCGGAAAATATTTTCTTATAGCAGCCGTCATTTCATCCCGGCGCTGTTGATAACACGACCTGATTTTATTTAAATGCATTTCAAAATCATTATTGACCAGGTATTCATACACCATGGCCTGGGCAATGCTGTTGGTGTGTAAATCGCTGGCCTGCTTGGCTACGATCAGTTTTTCTATAATGTACTCATCGGCCACCATCCATCCCAATCGCATTCCCGGAGATAACGTTTTTGAAAACGATCCCAGCAAAATGCTCTGGTTTCCAAGGTATTTTTTGACCGGAACCATATAGCGGGTATCGTCATAAAATAATTCCCCATACGGATCATCTTCAATGAGCAACATGGGGTGATTACTAATTATGGCAGCCAGGCGTTTTCTGTTTACCTCCTCATATTGGATTCCGGAAGGATTCTGAAAGTTGGGCACAATATGCATCAATTTTGGGTTACATAAGTTGAGTGCCTGCCTCAATGCATCGATGTTCATGCCGTTTTTCAATAGTGGTATACCCAAAATTTCCGGTTCAAAACACATAAACGACTGAATCGCTCCAAGATATCCGGGTTGTTCTATTAATACCTGGTCATTTTTCCGGAGAAATATCTTTCCCAAAAGATCAAAAGCCTGCTGGGACCCATTGGTTATCAGTATTTCTGCTGGCGATACCTGCAGTCCAAATTGCTTCAAATATCGATTAGCGATCCACTTTTTCAGGGGTTCGAATCCTTCTGAACTGGCATACTGAAATAATTTATTACCATATTTTTGAGATGCCTGCAAGAATGCATCTCTGAGTGGTTCCAAAGGAAATAACGCTTCATCCGGAAGCCCTCCCGCAAATGAAATGGTCTCCGCCGAACTGGCTGTTTTCAACATTTCGCGTATGAATGATTTGGGTATATTCTCAATTCTTTCGGTGAATTGAGGAGTGAATGTTTCTTTTGCTATTTTCATGTTGTTATAATTTTTGGTTATAAAAAAGCCCTTCTCACGCCAGGTGAGAAGGGCCATTGATATTTTTCACTATATGCCAAACTCACCCGGTATCGCGTAGAATCACCACCGCTGCCACAATAATATTATTGACTAAACCGATAAAAATTCTTTTCATTGACATAGAAATATTTCGAACCTCTTTATTGACTTCAATAAAAAAAGCCGGCTTAATGGGCCGGCTTTTTTTATTTCGATGTTTTTATCTAAAACATCAATACCGACCTTGTATTGCAACGACCACGGCTGCAAAGCTGATAATGGCGATATTGACTTTTACTGATTTCATATTTGATTTGCAAATCTATAAAAAGTTTGATGGATTCCTAGAGGAATAATGCGATGCCCCTTAAAAATTTAGCAGAATTGACTGGCTTTTTAATTATTTCCTTTCTTTAGTATCGATGATAATCGTTACCGGACCGTCATTAATTAACGCCACGTCCATCATTGCGCCAAATTCACCGGTCGCTACTTTTTTACCCAGATCAAATTCAGTTTGCCTGATAAATTGCTCATAAAGTGGAACAGCGACGTCAGGTTTTGCGGCCTTGATGTAGGATGGCCGGTTCCCCTTTTTGATGCTGGCATGTAAGGTAAATTGACTCACAACCAACAAATCGCCGTCTGCCTCAAGCAAACTTTTATTCATCGCTCCATTGTCATCATCAAAAATCCTAAGGTTTACTATCTTTTTACTGAGCCAGGAAACATCCTCATTACCGTCGGCATTTTCAATACCCAGTAATATTAACAAACCTGCCCCAATCTTACCGGAAATGCGGTTTTCAATGGTCACACTGGCCGCTCTTACGCGTTGAATTAAAGCGATCATAAAAATTATATGGAGTTACTATTTCAAATTAAGGTTGGTCATAAGAAAAACAACCAATGGTCAAGACTTTGTTGTACACAACAAAAATAGTATTTACACATATGCTTCGGCATAACCCCAAATGTCATCAGATTCGATGATATGTTCACCTGGCTTTTCATTTAGCGCTGCTTTGATCATGGCTTTGGCCAATAATTGAGCGTCTACTGCCCTGTATTTTTTAAGGCCGCCCATCAATAAAGGCGCAATGACAGAAGCTAGCATAATACCAAATTTCTCTCCGGTGCGGTTTTCCTTACGATCTCCCAACAACAATGATGGTCTGAATATATTAAAAATATAAAACCCCAACTGAGCAATGGCTGTCTCCAGTTCTCCTTTTACTTTATTGTAAAAAACCAACGATCTTTTGTTCGCGCCTATTGAGGATATCAGGTTAAACTGTAAAACATTATTTTCCTTAGCCAATCGGGCCAGTTCATAAGAATACTTAAAATCGACCCTGTAAAAATTTTCCTTACTTCCGGCCTTTTTCATGGTAGTGCCCAGGCAACAGAAAACATGATCGGCCTTGACAAAAGATTGGTATTTTTCCAGTTGGTTAAAATCGACGATGTGTTGTTCAATTTTTGTGTCCTTATAGGAAAGTTCCCGGCGGGTAAAGACAATTACTTTTTTATATTGTGCCTCTTCTATTAATAATTTTAGCACTTCCCCACCGACTAATCCGGTAGCGCCGGCGATCAATGCTGTTTTCCCTTTTTTTGCGAAGTCCTCACTCATATGATCCAATCTCTTCTATCCGGGATTCTTCGAATAGCTCGTAATTATGAATATCATCCGAAATACTTTTAAATACGAGCATAATGATGGAAATATCATCGATAAACCCAGCACCTGGGATGAAATCCGGTATTGCATCCAGTGGCATAAGAAAATACAACAATCCGGCAAGGATCATGATCAGTGATTTCCACGGAATTTCGCGATAATCACCACGGATATAGTCCCGGACCATTCGCATCAATGTCTTTATTTTGCTTAAAAAATTGTCCATGGCATGACGCCCTTCATCGATATTGCTGATTTTTGTTTTTACCGTATTCACCAAATTATTCATTTGGTTTGGGTCATTGACAATCGCAAAGGCCTTACCCAAGGCTCTTCTGAAAAAAATACTGCGTGCGAAGTTTTTGGAAGTCATAATAATTTTATTCAAGTTTAAAACGCTTCGCGTATCTCTGCTTTCACCAGTGATAATGTGCCGGAAACAGGATCCGTTCCACGCCTTTCGATCTCATTAAATACTTCTTTGGCCAGTTCAACACTCTTGGCCTCTTTATCGAGCTTTTCCGAACAGGTGTTGATCAAAGCAATTACATCCTCAACAGAATTCTTGATCATGCCCCATGCGCGATCACTCAAATATACTTGCTGGGAAAGGTTATGATTAAACTCCTCCCTGATTTCATTAAGCAAAATCAGGCGAAATTGTTTGGCTGAAAGATTAGTTTGGTTAAGACGCAACACCAGATTGTTTGGCATTATACGCTCGAGAAACAAACAAATCCGCTCAAAGGCCTGCAACCTGATGGGCATTACTATTTTACTATTTTCAATTTTATAATCCATCACCCTTTTTTCCACCTCTTTCTGGAGAATGGATTTCATGGTGAGGTACATGGCATAAAGTACCAAACCCGCAGGCAACAAAATTTTTCCGAATTCAATGAGTACATCCATGTAAAAAATTAGTTAAGATTCTATGTGCAGTCGCAAGCGCGATAAATTTAATTAATTTTACGACCAAACCGGGATAATGTGAATGATTAAATAGTGATAAATATCGATGATTACCAAAATACCGCCCGTAAAATTCTCTGACAAGGCACTGGAGGAGATCAAAAATATAAGGATGCATAAAAAAATACCGGATGATTACCATTTAAGGGTAGGCATAAAAGGAGGTGGCTGTGCCGGCATTTCCTATTTGCTGGGTTTTGACAAACCCGGAGATCAGGATGAATGTTATGAATATGACGGGATCAATATCCTTGTCGACAAAAAGCACCTCATGTACCTGATTGGTAAGATCATTGATTATCACCAAGGACCGGATGATGTTGGATTTGTGTTTTTACCTGGCAGTGAATAACCCGGCAGAACAGGAATTTAATCGTCACGCTTTTTAGATATACTTACCACTGCCCGCCGGCAAATCCCACCAATGGGCGGGTTGAATTTTGAGATAGAAATATCGATGGCTGTAATAAGGGGAAATTTATCGAAAACAGAATGGATGATACGATTACCGATATTTTCAAGTAACCGCGAAGGAATTTTCATTTCCTGCCTTATGATTTCATAAAGATCTTCGTAATTGATGGTATCGGCTAACCGGTCTTTTTCACTGGCTTTTTCCAGGGAAGTTTCCACGCTAATATCAACGCCATATTTGTTACCTATTTTTTGTTCTTCATCATAGTAGCCATGGAATGCAAAAAATTCCAACCCTTCCAGTGTAATTTTCCCCATGGCAGGTTTCAGTCGATCAGGTCGAAAAATGATTTTTCTGATTGGTCATTGTTCACGGGAGTGGTAGAATTTTTCTTTTCCGACTTCATTTTCAATTCTGCTTTTCGTTCCAGTTCATCAACAAAGTCTTCTTCACGAACATCAAATTTCTTCAAATCGTAATTATTGGCAAATTCCCTGGCTTCTTTCATGAATTTATCGATGTTGAGTTGCTCCTTGCGCTCACTGAATTTTTTCACCCTGTCGAGGGTATCGTTGGACAAATTGCGCAGGTCACTGATCAAACTTTCCTTTAGAGATAATGCCATATTGAAATTCTGCTCCAGTGTTTTTACTTCATCGAGCATATTGGAAATTATTTCCTTGGCTTCAGCTCCGGTCTTTTCAATAATTTCCTTGCTTTTTGCTTTGGCCTCACGCAAAATATTGTCGGATTTCATTTCGGTTTCTTTTAACCTCAATTCGGCGGCTTTGTTGGCCTGTTGAATCATATTGGCGCCGGTATCTTCGGCTGTTTTCAACGTTTTGTACAAAGAACTCTCCACTTCGCGTAACTTGGCGATCTCTTTTTCGGAAGCTTCCAGTTTTATTTTCAACTCTTTTTGTTCATCGAGCATTTTTTCCCATTCATGAGAAAGAGACAATAAGTAGGCATTGACTTCATCCTTATCGTAACCTCTGAATAACTTCTCAAAAGTCTTTTGTCTTATTTCAAGTGGGGTAATTTTCATCGTGGTCCTAACTATGAATTTTCAAATCTGATTTGTCATTTTCACCAAAATTACAAATTTTTCCTTAAAATTGTGCAAATGTCATCAATTAAACTGCAAATCCCAAAGCTTAATCGTTTTGTCATCACTGGCTGATAATAAGTCAAAGCTGCGCTTCAACCACAGTATTTTGTTGACCGACGAAACATGACCTCCATACCGTGCCCGGTCTATCACTTTCAGCAATTTTCGCGCTTTGGTATCCCATATTTTCATCGTCTTGTCAAGCGATCCGGTGGCGAAGAACCGGCCATCGTCACTAAAACTTATTGAATTGATAGCATACATATGAGCAACAATAGAATCTTTTAAACTATAATGAACGTTGGTATCCCAGAATTTGAGATGTGCATCACGGCTGCCACTGACCAAATAGCGGTTATCTTTTGAATATTCAACGGTAAAGACCGAAAGTTTATGTGCATCAATCCGATATTTTGGCATGAAATCCTTCAGTGCGAAAATCCTGATGGAATTATCGCTAAGCCCCACAGCCATATCGCCCAATTCGGTATTAATGGCAATGGAACGCACGCTTTTATCAGACACTTTTAGTTTCTTAACGACTGTTAAATTGTCGTAATCCACAACGAGAATCAAACCGTCACCCGTACCAACCAGGATTTGATGATCGAAATATTGAATATCGAAAATCTGTGTTTCAGTAAGTTTCAGAGAACGCCTCGATTGAGGATCTCCAATATTGATCAGATGGATGCCTTGGTAATTCTGTCCAATAATCAAGGTTTGAAATTCAGGTACAAACCGTATGGCATAAACGGAGGCATTCATTTTTGCGACCAACTTGCCTTTTTCAGGATCGTTTAAATCCCACCGCACCACCATGCCATCCCCGGCTGCCGAATATACAATGTGTTCATTTTCGCCATGTTTCAGATTGTAAATGCAATCATTGTGACCTGTCAGCGTATATCTTTTTTGGACGGTTATTTTCATGGTTGTTCCTCTTAAAATTTTTAATTAATCCAGATACGTAAGGTAAATGAGCATTGGTTGCATGCAATTTAATTGGTGTCAAATATAAAGTTCTTCATTTTCATTGTTAATTTTCGACTGCGATTCATTAAGTTAATATTTCAAATTGAAGTTGCACTTTTATGCCCATTGCAAAATTAGACAAGATCGGGAGTAATGCTTACTGGTGTTTGTGGGAAATTACGGAAACAGTAAATGAATTGCGCCGGAGGGTAGTACTCAGCGAATTTGGTGAAGCCGAGCTTCAATTGATCAGTCACCCTATTAAACAAAAAGAACGCTTGGCGTCCAGGAATTGCCTTCAGGAGATTATCAGAACAATGGGCAAGGAATATAAAGGCATTATGAAGGATGAAAACGACAAGCCCTTTTTAGTCGATCTGAATTATCATATTTCCATATCCCATTCTTTCCCCTACGCCGTGGCCATTGTACACAAAAAATTGCCTGTGGGGATCGATATTGAAAAACCGGTAGAAAAACTTGGGCGCATCGCTCATCGATTTCTCAATGACGGGGAATTTTTGGATACAGGCGGTGATTTTAAAAAATTGTGTGTTTACTGGACAGGTAAAGAAGCCATTTTCAAACTCAATGGTAAACGAGGTTTAAGTTTCAAGAAAAATATCCGGATATATCCATTCAACCTCATCAGACGTGATGTGATCCGTTCAGAATTTGTCACAAATGGACACGCAGTAAAAATCGCCCTGAACTATCGCGAATTAAAGGGACACATTATCAGTTATTGTTTCTGAAATAAAATTCAATCAGTTGGAGTTACGACGAAAATGTATTTCAGTACTTCAATTCCAATATTGCGGACATTGTGTTGTGTGAAAGGAGGTATGTAAGCTATACGATCTTTGTGCAGCACATGGCACACTTCATTTTCGATCAATAATTCTCCAGTTCCCGACAAGATGATCAACATCTCTTCGCGATTTTCAGTGCTGTGGGTTCCTACGCTAGTGCCTGGCTGCAGTGTTACCAAACCTGATTTCATTTTTACACTCACACCAGGTTTTATCATACAATGATATTGTTCACTGTCATCTGGAAAATCAAAAACAAAATCAGCAGACGCAACACTTGGTTTTTCGGACGTATCCATGAATTAGAAATTGCCAATTAAAAAATTAATTCATTTGAAGTTTTATGTATAACCCGATGTAGCTGTCAATCAGTTCCCAAATGAATGAAAAAACTAATTTTCAATTCTATGGATACATGTTGGACTAAAATACAAGGAAAATAGCGCTTATTCCAGCCCAATAACACCTCGTTTTTAAGTACTGCATTTTCAATTGAATGAAACCGATGATTACGAATAAAAAACTAAGACAGGCTTGGATAGCAGTAAAATCCTGGTGATGTAGTTTTAGCGTGGCTGACTGTGAGCATTGAAAAGTTCATTTGTTACGGTCTTGCCCACATTATTGGATAATTTCTAAATACTGAAATAAAAAATCAGAAGAAAAACAATGCCGATGATGATTCGATAATACCCAAAATGTCTGAAACCATAACGTTTCAGTATAATCAGAAAAGCTTTAACAGCGATCCAGGCTGTAATAAACGCAACAACCAGTCCAGTAGCGAGGAGAATCAAATTGTCATGCGTAAAAACCAGATCGGTTTTGAGCAAGTCGTAACCACTCGCTGCAAACATAGTGGGAACAGCCAACAGGAAAGAAAACTCCGCAGCCTGCCGTTTGTCAAAACCATTAAAAACACCCCCAATGATGGTTGCGGCAGCACGGGATACACCCGGGACCATTGAAAAACATTGAATCAATCCGATGAAAAATGCATTGCGATAAGAAATATTTTCGACATCTTCCCACTGCGATTCCCCTTGTTCTACCTTTCTATCGATGAGTATGAGGACAATTCCTCCAACTACCAGACTAATGGATACTACCAGCGGACTGAATAAATAGGTCTTGATAATTTTGTAAGCCAACAGACCAATTATTCCGGTCGGGATAAATGCTACAATGAGTTTAAGGTATATAGTAAAGCTGGTAAGAAATCTTCTGACATAAAGGGCAACAATGGCGAGGATCGCCCCGATTTGGATTACGATCTCGAAAGTTTTTAAAAATTCATTTTCCTGTATTTTCAACAAGTAAGACGCGAGGATCATGTGTCCTGTGGAAGAAACCGGAAGAAATTCGGTTAGTCCCTCGACGATGCCCAGAATAATTGATTGTATAAAATTCATATAAATCAGCGATAAAAAGTTTTCGGTTTTATAGATCGCATTACAAAAGCGTCCCTTTCAATAATAATATGGCCACCGTAAAATAAATTACCAGCCCGGTCACATCTACAATCGTTGCTACGAATGGCGCTGATGAGGTAGCGGGGTCAAAACCAAACTTTCGCAATACAATGGGAAGCATCGAACCGGAAAGTGTCCCCCACATCACTACACCAACCAATGAAAAACCGACAGTAAATGCCACCAATAACCAGTGATCGCCATAAATATTGGTGAATAATGTCCAAATTGATATGCGCAAAAATCCCACAACTCCCAGAATGGCCCCCAACATCAATCCCGAAAAAATTTCGCGACGCATCACCCGCCACCAGTCGGCCAATCGCAAATCACCCAGTGCCATTGCGCGAATAATGATGGTGGCAGCCTGTGAACCGGAATTACCACCACTTGATATGATTAATGGCACAAACAATGCCAGCACGACCGCTTTGCTGATTTGATCCTCGAACACGCCCATAGCAGTCGCTGTGAGCATCTCACCAATAAACAGGATCACCAACCAACCAGCCCGTTTCTGAACCATTTTAAAGAATGATATTCTAAAATAAGGTTCATTGAATGCTTCGCTACCGCCAAATTTATAAATATCTTCAGTATCTTCCTGTTCAATCACGTCCAACATGTCGTCAGTAGTGACAATACCCAATAATAAACCACCAAAATCCGTAACCGGCAGGGCAAAACGGTCAGTATCTTTGAATACCCGGATGGCTTTCTCCTGATCATCGTAGGCATTGAGTGCCACAAATTGACCATCCATGATATCCGATATTTTCATGTTTAACGGCGATAAAAGAATTTCCCTGATCTTCAGGTCATCGATCAGTTTGCCCTGCTCGTCCACCACATAAATAACATTGAGTGTTTCACTGTCGTGACCGTGCTTGCGAATATGACTTAATGCTATCTCTATTGTCCAGTCTTCCTTTACACTGATATATTCCGGCGTCATCATACGGCCGATACTTTCTACCGGGTAGTGTAGCAGGCTGTTGGCCATTTTCCTTTCTTCGGGGGAAAGGACATTTAACCACTTTTTGAGTTGTGCTGCAGGCAGTTGTTCAAAAAAAGCAGTACGGTCGTCAGGCGAAATCTCGTTGAGCAGAAATACAATCTGCTTTAATGGGAGATTCCTCAACAAATCCAGTTGCCGGTCAAATTCCAGTTGTTCAAAAATCTCAACCCAATCGTCAACATCCAAAAACTCCAGGATCTTAATAATATTCAGATCCTCCGTTTCATTCAGCACTCCCGCCAGTAAATGCCCCGGAATGTTGCGAACCAAATCGCGGATAGTATCGTCCTCACTTTCCAAAAGGATTTGTGATAATTCCTCTACGGTGAGTTCACTATACTGAATATCTTGATTCTCTGGCATTTGCATACTTCATTATACGATTAAGATCAGGATATTATTCAACTCCAAACATGACCAAAATAGCTGCAAATATATGGGAGCATTTCCACTTATTTCAAATTTTCAGGCCAAAAGTCACAAATAATAATGGCAAACCTTATAAACCGAATCTGATTTATTTTAAAGGACCTGAATATGCCTTCAACGATACAGCTCTTTGTCACTGAATGATAAAGACCCTGGAAAAAATAAGGTTTTATTTGTGTGTTATCTAAACCTTCCGGAAGTGGGCCATCATAAAAAGGTATCCGTCACGAATTGGCTAAATATCGGACTCTCCGATTTCAGAAATCACATGCAGTAATTGTTTGACTTCATCTGATTTGTAGTGATCCCCAATTTTTTCGAAGGAAATTATAAGATTGCGCAATACCCTTTTTATGATATCGCGATTGTTGCAGGGATCATAAAAAATATCCGCCGGGTTCACGCGCAATTGCTGTATATAATTGTCGATGTCTGACCTGCTAAAAATCAATCCTTTGTTGAATGCATTGATATAGAACTGGATTGCAGGAGATTTATAGGTACAAATAAACAGGTTGGGCAGGTTTACGCCATAAAGAGGCATTTCAAGCTTTTGAGCTACCAGAATATACAACACACACAACGAAATCGGGTTGCCTTTTTTTGTTTCAAGTACCACATTAATCATCGAATTTCCAGGGGAATGAAAATGTTTGGTATTGGCACTAAATTTATGTTTGTTGAATAGGACATTGTTCAACACTTTCACCTGGTCCAGCGGATGAATGTCTTTTCTGAATTCGAGCCAGGCATCATAATAAATTTGTTCAATTTGCTGTTTGAGGAAAGTCAATTCCAAATCAGGATATTGATAGGTGGCTACCAACCACATGCCTTCCAGCAAGTCATTGCCGCCTTCTTCGTGCCATCTCTGTAGTTTTTCCCTGAGTTGATCAAATTGTAAGGTATGGATAAGATCCTCAATCTTCCGCTGAAGTATCGGGTTAAAACTTTTCTCCCATTCCTCTTCAAGAAACGGAATAGCATCATTGCCGATAGAAATGATTTTTTCCTCTACATGTCTTACAATGTCAAAATCCTCGTCATCAAGCAGCGATACCAGGGCTTTCAGTTCTTTTTGATCAAGTGATTTCTCCATCAACGATTATATTATGAATACAAATTTATCTAACCACCTTCTGAATTATAATGATAAAAATCAAGGAATGAAAATGTTTGGCAGGAAGTAATATTTTTTTTGGCGGCTATTCTGGATTTTCATCCTTTTTCTTGTCTTTGCCTCCTCCGCCAAAGAGCGAGAAATGAACATACCTTTTCGGGCGTTCCCGCAAGTCGGTCAATAGCAGATCGAGACTTTTGGCGGAACTATTCAGGTTATTATACAATGAATCATTATATACTAACTTTCCCAGGGTGCCTGTTCCATCCTTGATAGCGACGAGGTTGGCATTTAAATTATCTACGGTAACCTGGGTTTTTTCCAGCATTTCATTGAGCCGCAAAACAACCAGAGAATCAGCTACCTGATCCATTTTGTTTAAGATTGGTTTCAAACCAGTTAGCGTTTCGGTCAGTAGGTTTGAATTTTTATTCAGGTTATCCAGCAATACGCTCAATTTTGATTTTATGGATGGCAAGTCTTCATTTAATTGTGCAGAAATTTCAGATAGGTTCTTCAGCGTGTTACTGATGTTTTCATTGTTTTTATTGAAATTGTCAAATGCTGTATTGATCTTGGTAATAGTCGTTTCCAGGTTGGCCGCCACCGGACCGGCATTCGCCTTCAGTGACTCGGTAAATCCCGGAACTACCTGTGCCCGCAAAGTGTCCCCACTTTTATAATAAGCCATTGTTGAATCCGATAGAACCAGCTCAATGGCCTTATCGCCCAGAAATGTGAGATTAACCAGTTTGGCCAATGTTCCTTTGGTAAGTTTAATATCACTGTTGACATTGAGTTCAACAAGAATTTTGTTGTTCCTGTTTTGCAAGATCTGTATCTCATTCACACGGCCAACCCGAAGGCCATTGATCACAACAGGATTTGAAATAGTCAGCCCGTCTATATTATCATAAACTGCATAATATTCGCTGTTTTTCTCAAGAAAATCTATGCCTTTGAGATAGTAAAAACCAACATATAAGATGGTTAGTGAAACAATGGCCAGTAAACCTACTTTAACTTCTTTGGAATATCGCACGTAAATTTTGGTTTAGTTGATGGATGATTCAATTTCCTCCTTATAATCTCTGAAAGCCCTAAAAATACCTGAAGCAATGTATGTCTGACCCAATGGGTCATTTAAATATTTTTCCTCTTTGGGGTTGCTCAAATACCCCACTTCCACCAACACGCTGGGCATTGACGTCCTGTACAATACCCAAAAACCTGCCTGCCGCACTCCGCGACTTCTTCTGCCCACCCTATTTTTGAATTGTTGTTCTATTTTTTCTGCAAGATCGAGACTGTTTTCGAGATAAGCACTCTGGTATAGTGAGAATAATATATAGGATTCAGGGGAGTTGGGATCAAAACCTTCATATACTTCTTGATTGTTTGGCTCGAGCAGGATCACTGAATTTTCCCTTTTTGCCACTTCAAAGTTGGCTTCCGAAGTATGCAATCCCATCACATAAGTTTCTGTGCCATATATAGAGGCTTTTCTTTCATCACTTGTATTTCTTGGCAGTGAATTCGCATGGATTGATATGAAAAGATCTGCACTATTTTTGTTGGCTATTTCTGCACGCTGTTCCAATTCAATAAATTCATCTGTCGAGCGCGTGTAAATTACTTTTACATCCTTAAGATATTCATTAATGGTTTTGCCAAGGTCCAGTGCGATTTTCAAAGCGACGTCTTTTTCCTTTGAAATTGCACCCACAGTTCCAGTATCTTTGCCACCATGCCCGGCATCGATAACTACGGTGTTGATGCGTAAATCTCGCTTGTCTGCCGGGGTAAAAGAACTGAGTAAAACAATGACAGTTAAGGCAATTGTAAAAAGAATATTTTTCACAATATTGCGTTCGTTTTTATTCAATCAGGTAATTTTACGTAAAATTGACAATTTTTCTGTAAAACTGAAAAACAGAGTGTATATTTTAAAGTATGCGTTTTTTCTGTCTATATTATCCCTTTCTTACTCTCTGGTCAAAGGGCAAAATATTGGTTCTCCTGTCCGGATGGAACAGGACACTACCAATAACCTGAAAATCAACTCCGATACACTTAATATTGTTGCTGACTCCACTAAAACAAAAGTCCCTAAAAGTGATATCGAAACAACCATTAAATACGATGCCGAGGACTCTATAAAAATGGATGTCCCTAATAAAACGGTAAAACTTTATGGCAACGCTAAAATCGAATATGGCCAGATTCAACTTACCGCCGACCACATAGAGATCAACTATCTTACACATATCATCACCGCCAATAGCCGTACCGATTCTTTAGGTAAAGTGATCGGTAAACCCGTGTTTGTAGATGGTAACGATACCTATGAAACGGATGATATGAAATATAACTTCGACTCCAAAAAAGCCATTATCGACGGGGTTGTCACCCAACAGGGCGATGCCTACATGCATGGTAAAAAAGTATATAAAAACCAGTTCGATGAGTTATATATTTCCGATGCGCGCTATACTACCTGCAACCTGGCAGATCCGCATTTTTATATTAAAGCCAGTAAAATAAAAGTGATCCCTGGTAAAAAAGTTATTACCGGTCCTTTCAACATTTATGTACATGACATTCCGCTGCCCATTGGATTTGCTTTCGGCATGTTCCCGGTGCCAAAAGAAAAATCTTCCGGTATCATTGTTCCTACCTATGGTGAAGAACAACGACGCGGGTTTTTTCTAAAGAATGGTGGTTACTATTTCGCCATCAGTGATTATATTGATTTGAACCTGTTGGGTGAAGTTTATAGCAAAGGTAGCTGGGGATTGAATGTGGCGTCTACCTACAGTAAGCGTTACGCTTATTCCGGCCGATTTAATGTTCGATTCAACAAACAGAAAGCGCTGTCTGAAGGTGATTCTACCATTACCAACGATTTATGGATCAATTGGAGCCACAGCCCAAAATCTACAGGATCCAGCCGATTTTCAGCATCAGTGAGTGCCGGTACTTCCAGCTATAATCAAAACAACCCCACTTCCGATCTTAGGAATACGCTGAGTCAGGATTTTAACTCCAGTGTTTCTTACTCAACTACTTTCCGCGGAACGCCTTTCAATTTATCGGCGAGCAGCCGTTTCCAACAAAATGTGAATACCGGAATCATGAATTTATTATTGCCGGAAATGTCGCTCAATATGAACCGGATTTACCCCTTCAAATTTGGCAACAGTTCAGCAAAAAATCCACTGCAAAAAATCAGCCTTTCATGGAATATGGCGGCCACCAATCGTATTAGCAATACACCGCTGAGTGCACCTGGATTTGACATAGTTGGTTTCGATCCCAGTATGCAGGACACGTTGGATTTCTTCAATAATTTTAGTGAATTGATTGATAGGGCCCTCAATGGCGTACAGCATCGCATACCGATTTCGACTTCTATGAATTTGTTCAAATACATCTCCCTGAGTCCTTCTTTCAGTTATAATGAGATCTGGTATTTCAAAGAATTGCATTATCAATGGGATGAACAGGAAAATGCAGTAAGGATCGATACATTGCAAAAATTTTCCAGGGCTTATTCCTATAACACTTCACTTTCGCTGAATACAAGGTTGTACGGCATCAAATATTTCAACGGCAAAAAAATACAGGCCATCAGACATGTGCTCATTCCTACCGCTGGCATGAGTTTTAGTCCGGATTTCTCTGATGAAAAATATGGATATTACAGCCAGGTACAGATCGATTCACTTGGCCATACGCGCCGCTTATCCAAATACCAGGGGGCAGTATATGCCCCGCCATCAGCGGGTAAAAATGCCAGTGCTTTTTTTAGCCTTTCCAATAATATTGAAATGAAGATAAAAGCAAAAAGCGATACCACCGATGAGCCGCGTAAGGTATCAATCCTCGATAATTTATCTTTAAATTCCAGTTATAATTTCCTGGCAGATTCTTTCAAACTTGCGCCGCTCAATTTTGCGGCGAGAACCCGACTTTTTAAAAATAAACTGAACGTGAATTTTGGAATGGTGGTCAATCCGTATATATGGCAACTCGACAGCGTTTACTATACCAATGGCAAAAGAAACGTCAGCCAGCGTCACCGCGATATTTATGCCTGGGATGTTGGCCAGGGACTGGGACAGATTTCCAGTGCTCACCTGGCACTGAGTATGAGTTTAAACCCAAAAGCCAGGAAAAAAGAAAATGAGCAGCAGGACCAGATCAATGAAACCCTTAACCCCCAGGAAAAAATGGAATTGGAATTTATACGCAACAATCCCGAATTATATGTAGACTTCAATATTCCCTGGAACATTAGTTTCAATTATAATATCAGCTACACAAAAAATGGATATGCCGAATCCAACATCACCCAATCCATCATGTTCAACGGTAGTCTTACGCTGACTGACAAATGGAATGTCAGCTTTAATTCCGGCTTTGATTTTGTAAAAAAACAATTTACGCAAACAAATTTTAATATCACCAGAGACTTGCATTGCTGGCAAATGAATTTTGCATGGACGCCATTCGGCAGATATACATCCTATAACCTGTCCGTTAACGCTAAATCTTCTTTGTTGCAAGACCTCAAAGTCAACAAACAACGAAGTTGGTATGATAATTAATTCCTGTGTAATAACAAGCCCTAACTTACGTGAAGATCGGCAATGATGTTATAAACAAAAGTTAATCACTATATTTGCTTTTTGATGGAAAACATCCATTTTTACCTAAATTATTTACTTTATATCAGTAGATTTTCTATTTTATTGGGGCGATTAAAACAATTAAAGTTTTGTTGACTAGCAATATTTACAAGTATGTAAGGAGAATACTGACTTTATCATTAATTCTCGTTATTCTTTTTACCTCTTTTGATGCATCTGCGCAACGAAAAAGAAAGGGTTATCTCAAGCGCAGAAACAAGGCAATTTCTCATTACAAGGGAGGCTCTATCCATTTCGATAAAAGTAAGCGTTACGTCTCTGTCGGTTTCAGTGTGGATGCTCTGAATTATTTTGGTGATATCACGCCTAAATCAAGTTTTGCTAGTACAGATATTTCTTTTACAAGGCCAGGTGTCGGACTTTACCTGGCATACCGCTACCGACCCAATCTTACATTGCGCGGTAGTTTGTCGTATGGTCGAATTCAGGGAGATGATTTTAAATCGGCTGATCCCTATGGAGAAAACAGCAAGTTTAGATATGTCCGCAACTTAT
Source organism: uncultured Cytophagales bacterium (assembly GCA_963711495.1). Classification (GTDB taxonomy): domain Bacteria; phylum Bacteroidota; class Bacteroidia; order Cytophagales; family Cyclobacteriaceae; genus CAVQEK01. The sequence continues at coordinate 607,812 of CAVQEK010000004.1, read as the reverse complement.
CTTTCAGGAACGATATAACAGAGCTGGCTGTTGGGGGGGTATGGGATTTTATGGGAAATCATGGTACTTTTCTCAACCGGGTAGATTTCACCCCTTATGTTTGGGGGGGCGTGGCGGCCTTCCATCATAATCCAATGGGTAAAGCCCCCGAACTTGACAAAAATGGCCAGCCTTTAGCAGAGGCGGATACATGGGTTGCTTTAAGGCCCCTTGGCACGGAAGGGCAATACAGCGACGCATATAATATAAAACCATACAGCAACTTCCAGGTATCGATTCCATTTGGCATCGGAATAAGAAAACGTATTGAAAAACGATGGGATTTCGAATTTGAAGTGGGATATCGCTATTTGTTTACGGATTACATCGACGATGTAAGTGGGATGTATGCAGACCTCGGTGCTTTAAACAGTGATTTGGCCAAGGCCATGTCTGATCGGTCAAGGGAAACCACGGCGGCAGTTTCTGGCAAAGAAAGAGATTTTGATGCAATAAACGCGGTATCCAAACCAGTGACCTACACTTCAAAATATGACGGCCAGCAGTACACCGTTCTTGCAGGATATGGAGAAGAATTTCCCACCAACAACCGTGGCTTGAGTAAAGACAAAGACATTTATATTGTAACCAGTTTCAGAATTAGTTATATTTTGACGGGGAGTTTCAGACGAGCTAAATTCAGGTAATCAATTTGATCCGTGCACACTAATACCACTAACCATGATTATACCTACGGCACCTAAAAATGAATCATACCAAAAACCTAACCCGCTCAATATTTTCATCTTTTCTCTTGTCATCCTGTTATTGGTCTTTGGATCTTCGAGTTTTGCCAATTATCGCAAGCAACAAAATACACCTGAATTAAAAAAAGGAATGTATGTGATCGTAGGTGTTTTCAGTATATTGGACAATGCCCAAAAATTCACTGATCACCTCAAACACAGTGGTCACCCTGCAAATTATGGCTTGCGACCGGACAACAGCAATTATTATGTATATCTGTTCTATACGCCTGATGATTTGTTGGCTGCCAGGGCAAAGAGAACGGAATTGAGGGGAACACACGAATTCCGGGACGCCTGGATTCTCTATCATAATATGCCAATTCCCAGTGATGAGCAGGATGGATTCCAAGAAATTTCTGCAGTAAATCCTCCGCCATCGGTGCCACAAGAAGAACCGCAACAAACGGAAGTAGTGGAAGAACCCCCGGTACAAACCACAGAGAGTGAAGTTGCTCTTGGAAAATATAAATTCCTGTTCAATGTCACGAGCGCAACCACGTTGAAGGAAGTTCCCGGTTATATAACTGTGGTGGACGCTGAACGCAACAAGGTCATGACCAGTGTGCCGACCAATGAAGAAGTTGAATTGGAAGCGCCTAACTCTGCTTCTAAAAAGGTCATCATACTGTGTGATGTCTTTGGCTATGTCAAACAACAAGTGGAGTTCCCGATCGATGATCCACTTCAGGGTCAGAATGGAGATATGGTTTCAAAAAATGGCGATTTGACCACGGTGAAATTTGAGCTGGCCAGACATAAAGCAGGTGATGTGCTCACGATGTACAATGTATATTTTTACAATGATGCTGCCATTATGAAGCCGGAGTCCACATTCGAATTAAACAGCTTGTTGGATATGCTCAAAGAAAACGAAAATCTCACCATCAAAATACATGGCCACACCAATGGCAATGCTCCCGGTAAGATCATAAAACTGAAAGATGATGACAATAATTTTTTCCAGATCACCGACAATGATATCACCGGTTATGGTTCAGCAAAAGAATTGTCTAAAGATAGGGCCGAAACAATAAAAAGATGGTTGGTTGACCAAGGCATATCAGAAAAAAGGATGACCCTGAAAGGCTGGGGTGGCAAGAAAATGATCTATAAGAAAACTGACGCACTGGCCAAACGCAATGTTCGTGTGGAAATAGAAATCCTGAAAGACTAATTTCCAGGATCATTTTTAACGTAGATCCAAGTGAAATATACCGCATGAATTTCTGGCTAAATTCATTTTCACTGAAATGCCGGGGAATGCTGGATTTTTTTTGATCAAATAGGAAACCAGTAGTTTAGCTTAATCAGAAAAACATTATTTGGGAAAGCCTCCGATAAATGTTCCATGGTATGATTAAGTCCAGAATCACCCGGATTCAGGAAGTTTGTTCTTTCATTGGACCAAACCAAATAAAGCTGGGATCCTGGCAAATATTCCCAGCGGAAAACCAGATTGGAACGAAATTGATAGAAATCAAAATCCGGATTTTGGAATGTATAATCAATTTGGCCATTTTGATCTTCGTCTATTTGATATTCACCATTTACCAATGAAATATTATCCAAATTGGTAAACCGGTCATTATAATTTGCTGCCTTTGGTGATGAAACAAACTTAAAATCAGAATATCGCCCCGAAGATGCAAATGGACTACCATAGTATTGTAGCGATATTTCGGGCGTGATGTTGAAATCGAATCTGAATGTAAGTTGTAACGTTTGCTGATCGATTTTGCCCAAAATATACCTTGGTTGATCATTGAATTCATTTTGATCAATATATTGCAGTTGATCAATGTTTGATGAATAAACCAACTCGCTGGAAATTTTGAGCCTATTAAACGGCAAATAAGTAATCTTTGGTCCAAGAGACCAACTTTGAAGTCGCTTTTGACCTGACAAGGAAAAATCAGCGTTCAAATCAAAATATAATTTTTTTGAATAATCAGTCTTATAATAGAGGCTACCGATCCAGTTCGACGGCAGAAGCAGTGCATCACCACCGCGTAATATACGTGTATCCAATGACTGTGAGGTAAAGTTGAGATGAGGTGAAATGCCCATTTTATTCAGGAATTCAAGATATAAATTAATTCCTGCGCCGGATGCAAGGTAATTCAGGCCAAAGTCCCAGTTATTAAACTGTTGAAAACCTAGATTGTAGGTACGAAAAATTCCGGTAGGTTGATTTACTAAATAAGACACCTCATTTTCCTGGTTTATGATGTCAGCCACTTGCATATAGCCTACATCATTAAGTTCCAAGCCGGGGGAACGCCAATTCAACGCGGTGGAATAACGCCAAAAGCCTTTACTGCCCTTCCCGATTTTTAAGCTTCCACCTTCACCGGAAAGCTGGGTTAACGTGTTATCAAAATGCAGATGTTCCGCATCCGGTCGTTGATAATAGTGAGCTGAAGCACGTTGTAATGCGGTAATTGCAGATGTATCTCCTTGAATATTACTTCCTATAATTTTGGCATTAAAATAAAATTCCTTGTCATGCCACTGGTGCAACAAATCAAAACCGCCCGTGAAGGCATCTTTATTCAGAAAATTCAAATGATCATCCTTAATAAATCGATTGGTAGCGGTAAAAATACCACCAACAACAGTATTGCCCTCGTGGATATCCTGCTGGACACGGCCAACAAAATAGTTCGTAAAAGGCTCCGTTGTGATTTGTTGTTCTTCATCATTTGAAAAAATATCGGCATGTTCACTTGCTGTAAAGCTTTGCATGACACCCACTGACAAACCTTTCGAAGTTTTTCCGCTCAGTTTTACCGCGCTTAAAATTGTAGTATTTTCAGTTGTATTTACATAACCATTCTCACCAGGATCCGGCTGATAAGACGGGGCATGGCCAATGCGTCTGCTGTAAAACAGACTGGCATCGTCTAGCAGAAAATCAAAAATGCTTTTCCCTTCCAAAAAGAACGGCCTCTTTTCTTCAAAAAATGGTTCAAATGCCGTGAGATTCATCACCGAAGGATCAGATTCTACCTGCCCAAAATCCGGATTGATGGCAAGGTCAGCCGTAAAGTTGCTGGTGATGCCAATCTTTGCATTGAGACCTGCATTACCCATAAAAGAATGTCCGGTACGGGCATATGGATTTTCCTGGTCTTTTTGAAATGTGTTTAAACTGCCCAGTACATAAGGCATAAGTTCAATATGTCGAAATTTTTTTAGTCCCTTAATGCCGTACATTTCTCCAAAAAGGTATAGCATTCCAGGACTTGTGACAGACTGAAACTCCCAATCATCTTCTTCCTGAAGACGTTCTATCCAGCGCCAGCAATGCAACCCCCATATTTGTTCTTCTTCCTTGCTATATCGCAACTGACTCAGTGGAATTTGCATTTCGGCGGTCCATGCCGAATCTTCCATCGAAGATTTCCCAAACCATACAGCATTCCAGTTAAAATCTGCTTCCATTGGATTAGTCAGCACCAGATCCGTTTTTTGACCAGCAGCCGTAACATCAAACTCAAAACCTGTGCGATGGTCGTGATAGCTGTCGAATGTGACCCCGGCAAGGTCCCCGGCAAATTCATCACGTCGCCCGGCTTTTCTATGAATTTTCTGAGGCTCATTGTCGTGAGCCCTGATGGCAACGAAAATATTCTTATCGTCATAAAGAATCTTGAGGTCTGTTTGCTGGGATGGTTTTCCTCCTTCTTTCGGGATCCACTGGGTAAAGTCACTGGCCCATTCACCTTGTTCCCAGCAGGCGTCATTCAAAACACCGTCTATTTTGGGTCTTTCACCGGTAATTTTGACTGTATGATATATCCGCTTTTCTTTTTTAATGGTAATGGTGGTAGTATCTTTAATGGTAATGGTGGTAGTATCACTGCTATTCTGCGCAAATGTGATTAAAGTATCCAGCATAAATATTGCACATGCCGAAGCAGGCAATAACCAGCGAATGGTTGATCTGTTCAATTTACGCCTTTTCGGCAAACAACTTCGTTCTTCAGGATTTTTCAAATTAACTCCTTCTGGTTGGCCCAGTGCGTTAAAAAACATTAATCCATTGCAAAAAAATAAATCCCTGTATATTAACAAATTAGCCCAAGGTCTTGGTTCCTTAATTTTTTTGCAGCGGAAACCTTGGAAGAATACCCCTTTTCATTGTTCCATTATCAATAAGTGCCTGAACAAATAAAAAATTCAAACATTCCTTCCTCTGGAAAAAATCAATTATTCCCCATCCAATGTTGAACCTCTTCCAGGGTAGGGTTTTTTACCTGATCTAATTTCATCTTTTTCCGCATACCACAAACGTCATTGAATAACTTGGCAGGCTTTGTGGCCTTGAGGTCATCGATTGAATTAAAACCCAATTTTACCAACACCGGCACCAATTCCTGAGGAACACCGTGTTCCACAAAATCGGATGTGTTTGGAGTTGCTGCCTTTTTCTCCGGCTTCATCTGAGGAAAGAAAATGACATCCTGGATTGAATTAGAATTTGTAAGAATCATCGCCAAACGATCAATGCCTACACCCAACCCGGCAGTTGGTGGCATACCATATTCCAGGGCCCTCAGGAAATCTTCATCAAGCACCATGGCTTCTTCATCACCTCTTTTGCCCAATTCAAGTTGCGCTTCAAACCGTTCCCGCTGATCGATGGGATCGTTCAATTCACTGAAGGCATTACATATCTCTTTACCATTACATATCGCTTCGAAACGTTCCACCAATCCGGGTTTTGACCGATGTTTTTTTGCTAATGGCGACATTTCAACAGGATAATCCATGATGAAGGTGGGCTGAATCAGATGAGGTTCACATTTCTCTCCAAAAATCTCATCGATGATTTTACCCTTCCCCATGGTATCATCCACAGCAATATTCAATTTTGCAGCCGTTTCCCTCAATTGTTTTTCATCCATGTCCGAAATATCGATGCCTGTGTAATGTTGAATGGCTTCAAACATGGTGAACCTTTTCCAGGGTCGTTGGAAATTTAACACATTTTCTCCCAATTTTACTTCGGTATTTCCATGCAAGTCCAGCGCGGCTTTTTCAATCATTTCTTCCACGAGATCCATCATCCACAAATAATCTTTATACGCCACGTATAACTCCACCTGAGTGAATTCCGGATTATGAAAACGTGACATACCTTCATTCCTAAAATCTTTGGCGAATTCATACACTCCGCTAAAACCACCTACAATAAGTCGTTTGAGATACAATTCATTGGCGATCCTCAAATACAATGAAGTATCGAGGGTGTTGTGGTATGTTTTAAATGGTCTCGCTGCTGCACCCCCGTAAATGGGTTGCAAAATTGGTGTTTCTACTTCGAGATAACCGTGATCATTGAGGAAGGCACGAATGGAATTGACCAGACGCGTTCTTTTCCTGAAAACGTTCCTGACTTTTTGGTTGACGATCAGATCTACATATCGTTGGCGATATCTTTGTTCCGGATCGGAAAAGGCATCGTAAGTTTTCACCTCGCCCGATTCGTCTTCCACTTCCTTCACAACAGGCAATGGCCGCAATGACTTGGTTAAAACTTTCAGGCTTTTGGCGTGAACAGAGATCTCTCCGGTTTGCGTAGTAAAAACAAAACCCTGAATACCAATAATATCTCCGATATCCAGTAATTTTTTAAAAACCGTGTTATACAGTGTTTTATCTTCTTCAGGACAAATATCATCACGTCGAATATAAATTTGAATACGGCCGGTTTCATCCTGAATTTCTGCAAATGAGGCAGACCCCATGATCCTCCTGCTCATCAATCGCCCGGCAATAGAAATATGTTTATAGTCGGTTTTTTGTTTCTCGTAATTTTCAAGAATATCCTTTGTGGTCACATTTACTTCGAACAATTCGGACGGATATGGATTAATACCCAGTTTCTCGAGTTCTGCCTTTTCTTCGCGCCTTCTGGCTTCTTGTTCACTTAGTTGCATCTGATTCTCTGTTTTGGAGGGTGCAAAATTAGGCAATAAATTGATTTTCAAAAACTATGTTTTAACCAGGTATATACTGATGAAAAAGTTTTACAGGCTTAATTACTTCTTTTCTCTTTTCTCCTCCTCAATTCTTTCCTGACCATTTCCAATTCACGACTGCTCTGGCCGGCAATAGAGGTGTTTTCTTCGGCTCTTCTAAAAAGGTAAGGCAAAACCGCTTCTACCGGGCCATATGGTACATATTTCACTACTTTATAACCTCCGTTGGCCAGGTTGAAGGAAATATTATCACTCATCCCATACAATTGGGCAAAATAAATTCGGTCATCATTGTTTTTAAGACCCTTTTTCGCCATTAAATCAATGAGCAGTTGATTGCTTTGTTCGTTGTGAGACCCCGAACAGATCCAGATCCTGTCGATGTTTTCCACACAAAATTTCAGGGCTTCGTCGTATTGTTTGTCCGTGGCAGCCTTGTCGGACAGGATCGGGTCGCTGTAACCTAAAGCTTCTGCGCGTTCCCGTTCCTTTTCCATATAGGCACCCCGAACAAGCTTTGCGCCAATAAAATAACCTTTTTCGCGACCCGTCTGCACAGCTTTTTTTATATGATCTAGCATTTGTTTCCTATAAAATTGGTATGTATTGAATACCACCGGTTTTTCCCGGTTAAATTCTTCCATCAATGCATAGGTGATCTCATCGATTGGTTCCTGTATCCAACTATCTTCGCTATCAATGAAAAGCCTGACCTGCTTTTCATAGCAACGCTGTGCAATTTTTTTAAAGCGTACTTTTATTTCATTATACTCGGTAATTTCTGCAGTAGTTAATGTTTCCTTTGCCTGGATTTTGGTTAATAATTCTTTATTCCCCAGGCCTGTGGGTTTAAAAACACAGAATGGAATATCCGGATCACCGGCTGCGCGGTTAACTGTTTTTAGTATTTCTTCCAAGGTACGGTCGAAATCTTGCCTGCCTGATTCACCCTCCACTGCGTAGTCCAATATAGTTCCTACATTGTGCTTGGCCAGCATTTTGATAGTTTGCTCACAATCGGCAATGGATTCTCCCCCGCAAAATTGAGCAAAAATGGACTTTCTGATAATTCCTTTTATAGGAGCTTTTACTTTAATGGCGAATTTCACGATATTTGTACCCAATTTTGCCAAAATTTTGTTTTTGATAGCGGCAAAAAGGTAATAACTCTTCTTTAGTGCTTTGTCTGACTTATAGGAAAATGCTATGGAAGTATCAGTGAAGGAGATAAATTTATGCTTCATATTATTATCTGAAAATGCCTTGTTGGGGCAATAGATATCGTTAAAAAAATCAACGGCTGAAATTAATATATTTAAATAATAGTTCTAAAGAAATAATGAAAATCGAAACATTGAAAGATTGGGGATTGGGACTTGAAAAACCGGCTATCATTGCTGGTCCATGCAGTGCCGAGACAGAAGAACAGTTGCTGGAAACCAGTTTGAAAATTAAAGAACTGGGAATCTCGGTGATCAGAGCAGGCGTGTGGAAACCGCGGACCAGACCCAATCAGTTTGAAGGCATTGGTGTCGAAGCTTTACGGTGGATACAGCATGTTAAAAAAGAAACGGGATTGATGTTTGCCATAGAAGTGGCAAATCCGAAACATGTCTATGAAGCCATTAAGCATAATATTGATATTTTATGGATTGGGGCCAGATCAACGACCAATCCATTTACCGTACAGGAAATTGCTGAAGCTTTAAAAGGCGCTGACACTCCGGTGTTTGTAAAGAATCCCATCAATCCGGACCTTGCGTTGTGGTTGGGTGCCATTGAACGTATCAGCAATGTTGGAATCACCAAAATAGGCGCGATTCATAGAGGTTTCTCTTCATTCAAACAGACAAAATATCGCAATATGCCCATGTGGCAAATCGCCCTGGACCTGAAAAGCGCATTGAACAATATCCCATTAATCTGTGACCCGAGCCACATTTGTGGCAGAAGAGATCTGTTATTCGACGTATCGCAAAAGGCCATTGACCTGGATTATGACGGCTTGATAATAGAAACACACCGTGACCCGGATAAAGCCTGGAGTGATGCCAAACAGCAAATTACACCGGAGGTTCTGGGTGAAATGTTAAAGAACATTCAATACAGGAAACCGACTTCGGAAGATATCGAGTTTATTACACACCTTGAAGAATTGCGGCAGCAAATCGACCATGTCGACATGGAGTTGTTCGAGATTATTTCACAGCGAATGGAAATTGTTGAAAAAATAGGGCTTTTTAAGAAAACAAATAATGTTACGGTATTTCAGAAAAGCCGTTGGCAGGAAATTTCTGAAACACGTAGTAAGTGGGCGGAAGACCTCGGGCTTAATCAGGAATTCATGGCCGAAGTGTTTAAACTGATTCACGATGCTTCTATCAGAAGACAAGAGTTTATCATGAATAATCCATTAGAAAAAATAAATGCGCACGCCAAATAATGTGATTTTCACTCAGGACATTGAGGGTGCATTAAATGATTTTCTGAAGGCGCATCAATATTCTAAGACGGCAGTGTTGGTGGATGAAAATACCATGCAACATTGTTATCCTAAAATTGAATCTTCGGTAGCGGGCGCCAAAATAATTAAAATATCCAGTGGAGAGGAAGAAAAAAACCTTCAAACCTGTACATATATTTGGAAGGAGTTGACCAATGCTGCTTTTGATCGAAAATCATTGTTGATCAACCTGGGAGGGGGTGTGATTGGAGATATGGGCGGTTTTTGTGCCGCCACTTACAAAAGAGGAATTGATTTCATCAATATTCCAACTACCCTACTTGCCCAGGTCGATGCGAGTATTGGTGGAAAATCAGGCATCGATTTTGACCATTTCAAAAATCAAATCGGCGTTTTTCAGGTACCCAAAAATGTCTTTATTAGTACAACATTTTTAAATACCCTGGATCCTCGTGAACTCAGGTCCGGTTTTGCGGAAATCATAAAACACAACTTGATCGCGGATGCCATGTCATTCGATGATATCCTGATTAAAAACTTTTACCAATTGGATTTGGAACCGATCATACGGCAATCAGTGGCCATAAAAAGTAAAATAGTTGAAAAGGACCCCAATGAAAAAGGCTATCGAAAAGTCCTGAATTTTGGACATACCATTGGTCATGCCATCGAAAGTTATTTCCTGTCTAAGCAAGGTCATAAACTATTACATGGCGAAGCCATTGCCGTTGGAATGATTTGTGAAGTATTTTTATCCACCAAAAAAGTAGGACTATCATGCGATGCACTATCAAAAATCTCGAACTATTTGTTTGATTTGTATAAACCGGAAAAAATTGAGGAAAACGACATTAATGCAATTGCCCGCTTAACGCTTCAGGACAAAAAAAATGAAAAGAACATGATCATGTGTTCTCTGCTAAAAGCAATTGGTGACTGCGTGTATAATGTTGAAATCACCGAGTATGAAGTCAGGGAATCTATAAAATACTTCAACCATCAGTTAGAAATGGCTATATGAAATATTCATTGATATTTTCTTCTGTTTCGGAAATCTGAGCACTACTCAAATAACTTTTAAAATTGTTGGAAGCATCTGAAAATGATTTTCTCTTTGCCCGCACAAATTCATGTGTTGCAATTTTTCCGGCAATAGCTCCAAAAACCATTCCGGACGCCAGCAATGCGGCAACTTTTACAAATCGTTTCATATATTTGGTCGTTTTAAGTTGACCTAAGCACAAATCGTACCATACTTAATTTCTGGAAGTGACTATACCTGGCCCAGTATTTCATATAAAGTTATAAAAAATATTGAAATAGTCCATATTTGAGTTGAATATTTTTGAATTAATTTTTATTGATGATTAACACGCTAGACTATATGTTCTTAAACCATGGAAAAATAGGTTTATCGGTAAATCCAGAGCCTAAACCTATCGATATCCTTTTACCTGCCTCAAAAAGTGAAAGTAATCGGGTGCTTATCATTAGTGCACTAAGTCAACATCAACCAATTCTACGCAATCTATCTACTGCCCGTGACACGCATATCATGATGGATCTGCTTAACTCAAACGAAAAAGTCCTCGATGTAAAGGATGCCGGCACTACAATGCGTTTCCTTACTTCATATTGTGCTTTAACTGGTAAAAACAATATTCTAACCGGAACCTCCAGGATGCAGGAAAGACCCATCCACATTCTCGTTGAAGCACTGAAAACTCTAGGCGCCGACATCAATTACCTAAAATCTGACGGGTATCCACCCATCGAAACTTTGGGTTTTAGGCAACAGTTAACCGACCATATTTCAATGGGTGGACACGTCAGTAGCCAATATATTTCCTCCTTGTTAATGAGCGCTCCTGTTTTGCCCATGGGATTAACATTGCATCTTACCGGAAAAATAGCAAGTCGTCCCTATATCGATATGACCATTGAATTGATGCGAAGTTTTAACGCTTCTGTACAATGGCTGGACAACAGGACCATAAAAGTCGACGCTAAGCCATATCGAGCTACAGCATATACTGTAGAGTCCGACTGGTCCGGTGCCAGTTATTGGTACGGAATTGCTTCCCTGGCCAAAACGGCTACAATGAAACTTTTAGGTCTCAAAAAAGATTCATTGCAGGGAGATATTCGTATTGCCGAAATCATGAAAGATCTGGGTGTTGAAACAATATTTGAGTCGGATGGCATCAGACTTCGCAAAAATGCCAATAAATCCAGTGTGCAATTTGACTTTTCAGACTGCCCGGATTTGGCCCAAACAGTTGTTGTCATTTGTGCGGCAAAAAATGTTCAATGCGAAATGACCGGATTGGAAAGCCTCCGGATAAAAGAAACGGATCGCATTGCTGCTTTGCAAACTGAAATTGCCAAAATTGGGGCAAAATTAGTCGAAAATGAGGGAAAATGGACTCTCTTTCCCGCAGATAAAAATGGACCGCTCAAATTACCCATAGAAATTGAAACGTATGAAGATCACCGGATGGCCATGGCTTTTTCAATATTGGCAACACTATATCCCGTTATCATCAAAAATCCAGAGGTGGTTCAAAAATCTTACCCTTCCTTTTGGAATGATTTGATCAAAACAGGTTTTGAGATCAAGACATCAAACTGATCGATCTCAAAACCTCATTATTTGCAATTATTTGATATACCTAAAATCGTGACCTGCATCCAAATGGGTTACAAAAGCGTACATCAGGTCAATAACATGGTCGATATCTTCCAGGTTCACCATTTCCACGGTAGTATGCATGTATTTGAGGGGCAAGGAAATCAAAGCAGAAGCCACTCCTTCATTGCTGTAGGCAAATGCATCGGTGTCCGTGCCGGAAAATCTTGATGCTGCGGCCCGCTGATAGGGGATCTTATTTTGATCGGCCACATTAAAGAGCATTTTAAGTACATTGTTGTGTACAGCCGGCGCAAAGGTTAATACCGGGCCTTTCCCAGTCCGCTGGTCTCCATGCTTTATTTTGTTGTATCCCGGAGAACTGGTATCATGGCAGACATCTGTGATGATGGCTACATCCGGATTAATCCTTCGTGCGATCATTTCAGCACCACGCAGACCAATCTCTTCCTGCACGGCATTGGTTACATACAGGCCAAAAGGTAATTGTATCTTATTCTCAGCAATACGACGGGCCACTTCTGCAATCATAAAGCCCCCGATCCGATTATCCAATGCTCTGCCAACCAGATATTTGTTATTCATTTCCATTGGCTGGTCATCGAACGTAACCACACAACCCACATTCACACCCATTTTTTTAACTTCCTCCTCGGAATCCGCCCCACAATCCAGTACCACAGATTCCACATCCATTTTACCTTCTTCGCGTTTCTCGCGTACATGGATTGCCGGCCAGCCAAACACGGCAGGAACAATCCCCAAATCACCATGGATTTTAGCTTTCTTGGAAGGGGCAATCACATAGTCTGAGCCCCCATTTCTGATCACATGAATATATCCTTCTTTGGAAATATAATTCACAAACCAAGATATTTCATCACAATGAGCCTCGATCACTACTTTATAGTCAGCACCAGGATTAATTATTCCAACTGCAGAACCATAGGTATCTACAATATAATCGTCGACAAATTGACGGACATAGTCTAGCCACATTTGCTGGCCAGCTGATTCAAAGCCCGTTGGTGATTCATTATTCAAATACTCGAAAAGGAACTTTCTGCTATTTTTATTCATGTTTTATTTTTGTTTATCTGGTAATTCGTAAAATTCATTTGGTACAATCAGTACCTGAAACCACTTATCATTAACTAAAATATAGATTCAGAAGTTAGAGCAAAATAAAATAATCGCAAGCCATAAAAAATCAATGCCACACCAGCAAGTCGATTCAGGTTCGTTATAAATCGTGCTGTAATTAAAGGTCTGATTTTACCCGCAAGGTAAATCTTCAATAAATCAGTACAAAATACAGTCAATAAAACCCCTGCATAAAAAATGACAGCCAAATAATGATTGGTTGAATATTTTATGGCAGACATACTTGCCACTCCCAGCCAGAAAATGAGCACCGATGGATTGATGCCATTGATCAGATATCCCTTCAGCATTTTCTTAAAAAAATTGGACCGGCGCGTAACCATTGCACTGGTTCCTTTCGAACTAATAGGATTGATCAACATTTTGAGTCCGTAAATTAACAGAATCAGACCACCACCAATGCCAAGATAAGTCTCAAAATTTTGGTTTTTGTGTAATAGAGATACGCCAAGATGACAAAGGAAAACATAAGAAGTATCACTAAGTGACACGCCAATCGCCATGGCCACGCCAGGAAAAGGTCCTTCATTCATGCTGGTATGGATCAGCGCAAAAAATACAGGACCCAGCATAATTGCCAGTAGCAGTCCAAAAAAAATTCCATCCAAAAATGGCAAAACCAGTAGATTTATTGAATTTCCACCGATTTAAGAAATCTTAACCAACTGTCAAACTTTTCGCGGCGTAAAACACGTGGAAACTTGTTCTGTCCCCCCTCCTTGCCATTCTGTCGCATCCAATCATAAAATATAACTGACGGCAATTTTTGAACATAAACATTTCTTATCGCATGCTTGCGTTCGGTGAGATAATCGTCGTTTAAACTTTTCAATGCATTATCCAGTAATATTTTGAATTTGTCGATATTCACATCATCATCACAGCCGATATACCATTGATGTGAAAACAAGGTGCCATCGGGGATACCGGCAACTGTGAATTCTTTTACATTTACATTCAGTTTTTCACTGACCATTTTGATGGCTTGATTCATATTATCTACCGAAAGATGCTCTCCGCAAAGACTTAAATAATGTTTAGTGCGACCTGTAATGACAATCTCGCAATCTTTGAGCGATGTGAAACGGATGATATCACCGATCAGATAGCGCCAGGCCCCCGCACAAGTAGTGAGTAAGATAGCATATTCCACACCTTCTGACACTTCGTCAATCAGTAATGTTTCCGGATTTTTCACCAAATTTCCTTCCCCTTCGAAATTATGATCATTGAAAGGGATAAATTCATAAAATAATCCATTGTTCAATACCATCCGCATGGAATTGCGGTAAGGGAATGCCTGGAAGGCAATAAAACCTTCGGATGCCATATAGGTTTCGATATAAAATATTGGTTTCCCCAGTAATTTTTCGAACCCCTTCTTAAACGGCTCCAGGGCAACGCCTCCATGAACGTAAATGCTGAGATTAGGCCAGATTTCATGAATGTTCTTCAACTGATACCGGTCAATAATTTTTTCCATCATGATTTGTATCCAGGCCGGCACACCGGCCATAAAGCCGATGTCCCAATCAGGGGCACGTTCTGTTATTTCGTCCAGTTTACTTTGCCATTCGGGATTTTTAGATATTTTTTTCCCGGGTTTATAAAAATGCTGAAACCAGAAAGGAATTTTGCTGGCAGTAATACCGGAAAGATCTCCATCGTAAAAGGATTGCATCTTCCGTAATTTTGTGCTGCCTCCTAACATGAGAATACCTTTGTCGAATATCTCGGAAGGCAGTTCATAGTGTCTCAGCGACAGGATTTGCCGAATACTGGTCTTTTTGATGGCGCCAATCATTTCTTTGGTTACCGGAATGTATTTCGATGTATCGCCGGAAGTACCCGAACTCATCGCAAAATATTTTACCTTTCCCGGCCAGGTTACATTCCTTTTGCCGTCCCGTATTTTAAACCACCATTCATCGAAAATTTTATTGTAGTCATAAATCGGTACTTGGTCTCTGAAATGCTTATGAAATGCTTTTGTATGGGGATCGCGAAAACTCCGAAGTATCTGTTCAAATTCAAAATATTTGCCAAATTCTGTTTCTCTTGCAGTAATCATCAATTTTTTTAGTTCTTGCTTTTGCAGATCAAAAGGCCTCGAATATTTTTGCTCCAGGCTTTCGCGTATACTAATTCCCCGTTTTAATAATGTTCCCAATATGGCCATGTGCGATAATTAATTTTAGGCAATAATAAAAAAATGTGAAACTAAAATAATGAATTTATACCTTAGTCGACAGATTAATTCAAGGTGAAGGTAGAAAATCTGTGTTTATGAGCATTCAAGAAAACATTAAGGAATTTAAAAATTTTCTTCATTCCGGATCTTGCAGTTTGGTGGCCGTTAGTAAGACAAAACCAGTCAGCGACATTCGGATTGCCTACGATGCCGGACAAATTGATTTTGGTGAAAATAAAGTACAGGAAATGTGTGACAAACAACCCGTATTGCCCAAAAACATTCGCTGGCACATGATTGGTCACCTCCAAACCAATAAAGTTAAATACATTGCTTCTTATGTCCACCTCATTCATTCTATTGATAGTCTGAAATTACTAAAGGAGGTGAATAAACAAGGGGTCAAAAATAATCGCGTTATTGAATGTCTTTTGCAAATGCATATTGCCGAGGAAGAAACCAAGTTTGGGTTGGATCCGGAGGAATTATTTGGACTTTTAGAGTCCGATGAATTCAAAAAATTAAACAACATCAAAATTATGGGCCTGATGGGAATGGCCACCTTCACAGACAATGAAGCACAGATAAGAAAGGAATTTCGCTCGCTCAAAAAGTTGTTCGACCGGGTTGGCGCTAAGTATCAAATGCCAAATCTGGCTATGAAAGAATTGTCGATGGGAATGAGCAGTGACTATCGTATCGCCATTGAAGAAGGCAGCACCCTTATCCGGGTGGGGAGCAAGATCTTTGGTCCCAGGATTTATCATTAACATTTATAAACATGCAAAAATTATTTCTCATTATCGCTTCCGTATCAGGAGCTATGGCCGTAATGATCGGGGCCTTTGGGGCGCACGCGCTTAAAAATTTGCTGGAATCCAATGGCCGTTTTGAAACCTACGAAACAGCCGTGAAATATCAGTTTTATCATAGTCTTGCCTTGCTGGCCGTCGGACTGATCATGTTTCAGTTGAATAGCAAAAATTTTAATTATGCAGGTTGGGCATTTATTCTGGGCATTATACTGTTTTGCGGTTCATTGTATCTGCTATGTTTTACGGGCATCACCAAGTTCGGTGCCATTACGCCCATTGGTGGATTGGCGTTTATTGCCGGTTGGATATTGCTGGCAATGGGGATTTATAGAAGTTTATAACTTTTGCTGAATTGAATTGGCTAAAAATCAATTGACTTCACACGGCTTTATCGGATTCAATATAAAATCCCATTTTTTCCGGATGATCGCTGACAAGTTGATCCGGTTTGATTTTACGCAACATCCATAATCCAATTATATCGCCACCAGCAGACCAGGTAAAAAATAAGCTAAAAAAGAACCAGTACCCATTGCCCAACAATAGTGATACTAAAAATGGTAAAATTCCCAGTATGAACAATGGCATGACTACGCCAAGACGGTATTGTTTGACTTTGAGCGGTTCGCCACAATGGCAATATGGCGTGAGATATTTCCAGTTGATGCCAAAGTGGATTGACTTCAAGCCTTTTTTTGCAAATATCCCCCAGGTTAATCCGTGAAGCAGTTCGTGGATTACTATTCCAACTACAAGAATCCAGATAATCTGCCCCAAAAATTCATGGAAACCCAAAACAATTTGATCAATATTCCAAAAAATGATAAAAATCCCGGTGAACACGATTGCAATTGGCAGGACCATTAAGAAACCATATATGTTTACCAGGCCCATATTCATGGTAAATTCTTGTTTTTCCAATGAATTATCAGGTGTACTTTCCATTTCATCAAAAATAAGAATGATTTGGCAATAATCGGTTAAGGGTATATCCCCATCAAGCCATCAAATCCAATCCTAAACAGAACATCAGAAAATCTTCCGTAATCCAGGGTTCAATTTTAGTGGTCTTTGGATTTTTGAGGAGGTAACACCATGGCCACAATTTTCAATCTATGATCGGGTTCAACGGAATTGGAGCGAATCGTAATCACTTTATTTTGCCGGCCCATTTTACCGACACTGTTAAAAAGCACCTTAATTGTCCCCGTATTTCCGGGAGAAATAGGATCTCTGGGCCATTCGGGAGCTGTACAACCACACGTCGTAAGTACATTATTGATGATCAATGGCGCACTGCCAATATTGATGAATTCAAAAGTGTGTTCTACTTTGTCCCCTTGATAAATGTCCCCAAAATCAAATTCCATTTCTTCGAAATGCATCTTTGCTCCATCTTTAGTCTCCAATGAATCCGTATGTTGCTGGGAAAATGATTTGAATGGAAGAAGTATAAAAATCAGTGCGTATAGCAAAAATTTCATATTGATATGGATTTGATATGGCCAGTGTTTCATTAAATATTCATTACGAAAACGATCGATTCAGGATTTATTATCTAAAAAAATCTTCATTAAAATTCAACAAAAACAATTCTTTCTCGGCCCTGGTGAATGCCGTGTAAAGCCAGCGGATATAATCACGGTCAAGTTTAAAGTCTTTATGCACACCCTGATCCAAAAATACGACTTTCCATTGCCCGCCTTGCGATTTATGGCAGGTGAGTGCATAGGCAAATTTTACCTGAAGGGCGTTCAAATATTCATCGTTGCGAATGGCTTCTCTGAATTGCCGTTTTGATGCAATGCCCGAATAGTTTTTACTCACCTCACGATATAGCTTAAGGCTTTCTTCCGCATTCAGCGATGGCGTATTTGACCTGAGTGTATCCAAAATGATTCTTGCTTCAAACGATGGGATCTCAGGAAAATCGACCATGGTGAGTTCCACCCGGGCAAAACGGAAACCGTATTCTTCTTCCATTTTACTGATGCGTTTCGCCCTTACGAAATCTCCATTGGCAATAAAACCCGCAGGAGAATCCGATGGCAAATAATAATAATTATTTCTGACCACCATCAGGATATCACCAGCTTCTATTTCCTCTTCATAAAACAATAGCTGACGACGAATATACTCATTATACCGTACCGCTTGCCAGTTGGCCCTGCAGATCACCGTGGTATTTTCAATGCCATATTTATCATAAGCATACCGTAAACCATCTTCGAGTTTTTCCGCGGTAATGCGAAATAAATCTTGAAAAGGTTTGGTGAGTATTTTTAATTTTATGCCCTCTTTGTCAAGTAGATTTCTGAGTGACGTAGCATTGTCAAGAATGCCAGACTGTACTTCCTGCCGGATCACATCGCGCAACTCAACCACCGCCAGGTCCAGCCCGTAATGGTTTTTAAGATAATCTGATTCCAATCCGGGACTATCCTGTTTGCCTACAGGAGGCAATTGTGCGACATCCCCAATCATTACCAGTTTATTATTCTTGTGCTCGAATATATAGGATAATACATCATTTAACAGGCCATTACCTGACATGTCCGGTTCATCAGAAATCATGGAAGCCTCATCAATAATGAACACGGTTTTCCTAAAGTAATTCTTTTGACGAACAAATTTCAATTCGCCTGATTCCGGATCAGCGACCTGTCTATAAATGATCTTGTGAATGGTAAAGGCTGTTTTTCCCGAATATGATGCCAGCACTTTAGCGGCCCGCCCAGTGGGTGCCATCAATACAAATTTATAATTGAACAACGGCAACACCTGTACCAGGGAAGAAACCACGGTTGTCTTGCCGGTTCCGGCGTAGCCCTTGATTAAAATAGAATCTTTCCGGTCTCCTTGTTTTTCAAACAAATCGTCAAAAAGAGTAAAAAGCTGTCGCTGGCCCTCTGTAGGCTGATATGGAAACTTGGAAACAAGGATGCTTGAAAATTTAGGCAATTGATTTAAAGCTAATTGTGTTGCTGTTTAATAATTATATTTGACTATTTAGCGGATTCAAAATTATAAATTATGGGTGGCATTCATGACAAAATCATTCATCAATTTGGAAACAGGTTGCGCACACGAGTTTCCGGCATTTGTATTGAAGATGATAAAATATTGTTGGTGAAACACAACGCTCTGGGGCCTGATGGAATTTTATGGGCACCACCTGGCGGTGGCATGCATTTCGGTACTACCGCTGAAGCAAACCTGATCAGGGAATTCAAAGAAGAAACAGGGTTGATCATCAGGGTGGAAGAATTTTTGTTTGTCCATGAATTTCTTTCTAAACCACTGCATGCCATAGAATTATTTTTCAGGGTTAAACGCATTGGTGGCGCATTGAAAACCGGAACAGATCCTGAAATGCATCCAAACAAGCAGATTATCGCGGAGGTAAAATTTTATCCATTTGAAGAAATCCATGCCAATTCGCCATCAATTTTTCATAATATTCTAAATATTTACGACGATTTGTCTAAATTACGGGAACAGAAGGGCTATCTCTTGTCCGATAGTAAGCAGTGAAATAGCCATCTAATAAATTGTATTTTAAGACATAAAATATTTATAATTGCAAAAAAAAATTCCACTACAATGAGTTTGACGAGAATCTTATCGGTATTTTTCTTCCTGATCGCACTGGTATTAGCCGGCTTTTTGGTTTACAGGATCAAATATAAAATTGATGAGGATAAAAGAATTGCCCGGCAGGAACAATTGGTCATTAATAAGTTAAAAATGATCAGGGATGCTGAAGTGGCCTTTCGCGCAGCAAATGGCAAATACACTGGCAATTGGGATACGTTAATCAATTTTATTGATACTGGGTACATCTATATTACTCAGCGAAATGAAAAGATCATTCCAAAACAATACGGTCAGGAAGATGTCATTGTGACAATCGATACGATCGGTAGGGTGAATGTGAAAGATTCCATGTTTGTTGTACGCGAGCGAGTGCCTGCCCTGGCTAAAGGAACCATAACTAATTTAGATGTCACCCAGGGAAGCCTGGTCAACAAAGGAGACTTATTGGGAACCCTTCAGAATGAAAAGGGAAGAATATTGCGTATCAAGGCCCCTACCACGGGTTCTGTAGATACCGTTTATGTGCGAGAAGGCAGTCAGGTGGAACCAACGACCAGTATTACCAGGTTACGGTACAAAAGAATTGAGAATGTAGCAAATCTTCCATATATACCAGGATCAAAAACCGGAAAGAAATTTGAATTGTGGGCTGGAAAAGTCGCCAAGGGCAACGTAGTAGCTGATGTTTTTGAAGCGAAAGATACTGATCCGGTTAATCCGGCCAGAAGAAAAAATAATATGGAGAATGCCTTAAGAGTGGGCTCAAAAACTGATGTTTCAACAAGCGGAAATTGGGAGTAAATTTTGACATATAACATAAGCAAAGCATATAGATTACTCAAGAAAATAAAAGATCCTAAATTTGAAATAGACAGGCTGGAATATTACAGCCTGTCTTTGCATTTAGGTCAACGGGATTTTCAGGTCATGGTCGCCGATACTACGACCAATCAATGTCTGTTGATAGAAGATTATGTGTTTGACCAGGTAGAATCGAATGAACAGAAACTGGAAATCATTCGTCATATCTTTGATGATCATCATTTACTCAAAGCCGGATTTTGGAATTCTGTAACTGTTTCGTGGAAAAACAAGAAATTTTCTCTGGTGCCTTCAGAATTGTATTCTGAAAGTGTGGTCAGTGGTTATTTGCGTATGAATGCGCCCTTTGAGCCAGACAATGATGTATTGTTTTCACTGCCCCATCAGAATGGTGACCTTGTCAATGTTTTTGCCGGTGAAAGGATGATTATGAATTTCATCAATGCTACCTATCAGAATACAGATGTACATTTTATGCATCAAAGCAGTGCCTTGATCGACGGCACATTGCATCTCACCAAGGAAAACAATAACATTGTTCTTTATATTGACCGTTTTAGCTTCCATATCATCGTTTCCAATGGAAACAAGTTGCGGTTTTACAATCAATATCCGATCAAAAAATTTGAAGATTATCAGCGCTTTATGAAGCTGGTATCGAAGGAATTATCACTCAATTTACAGTCAGCGCATATTACGGTGTATGGCTATTTAGGCAAAAACACACCCCATTTTCTGGAATTAAAAAAGCATATTGGAATGCTTCAACTGGGCAATCGACCAACAAATCTGAAATTCAGTTATGTTTTCGATGAAATATCAGATCATCAGTACTTCGACCTGTTCTGTATTTACCTGGCC
This sequence comes from uncultured Cytophagales bacterium, assembly GCA_963711495.1. Classification (GTDB taxonomy): domain Bacteria; phylum Bacteroidota; class Bacteroidia; order Cytophagales; family Cyclobacteriaceae; genus CAVQEK01. The sequence continues at coordinate 586,473 of CAVQEK010000004.1, read as the reverse complement.
AATACACATCATGACTAAAAAAATAGCCCTCTTTCCAGGTTCATTCGACCCTTTTACCTATGGACACTACGATATTGTATTACGCGGATTAAAATTATTCGATGAAATTGTAGTTGGCATCGGCCATAACAGTCAGAAACGGCGATATTTCGATCTTAACCTCATGATCGGAAAAATCAACGATCTGTTTAGTGAACAACCACGGGTGAAAGTGGAAACCTTTAATGAACTGACTGCGGAATTTGCCAAAAAAATTCAGGCAGCTTACTTGTTGCGCGGTTTAAGAAATACGACGGATTTTGAATATGAAAATACCATTGCACAGGTCAATCACGGATTATTCGAAAACCTGGAGACCGTTTTCCTGATCACTTCCCCGGAATATGCTTTCATCAGTTCTTCTGTTATTCGAGAAGTCCATCGATATAAAGGAAATATCCATCAATATATTCCTTATCAGCTTTAATCCTGTTGATAATAATGTCTGAAAACGGTTCTGATTGACGGGTATGTATTGTAGAAAGCCTTTCTAAGTTCTGTTTCATCCATCCATTTCAGTTCCTGAATATCCTCTTCTATTTGCGGTTTCATTTGGCTGTCATCGAGACAATACATGGTGTACCAATTGGTCTTTTTCAATATTTTTTTGCCATTTCTTTTATAAGTATGCCAGGTTGAACAGATCTTTTTGTCGAGTTGTACTTTAATATTGCATTCTTCTTCCACTTCGCGAATTGCACCTGCCCTGGCTTTTTCACCATTTTCCAGTTTTCCTTTTGGCAGGTCCCACATTCCGAGCCTGTAAATCATCAACACCTCTCCTTCTTTCAGGACCAAACCGCCTGCTGCCTTAATCACGGTATATTCACTCTTGACATGGTCAACAACCTCCTGATAGTTTGTTACACAGAATGTGATCTCCTCAAGTTTTTTATAAGAATTCATTTTGAGATGAATAAGAAAATCGTCAACCTGGGCCACCGTGGCATTTTTTATCAACACTTCTTCTGCAAGATCCCTAAAATTTATTTTATCCTTTCTGCCATCGAGCACAAAATCGAAATGGCTGGTTTCCAGAAGTTTTTCGACAGGAAGAATATTTACTGGTTTATCTTTAATAAAAATCTTCATGGATACGGTGTTTATTTTAATTGTAAGAATATAAATAAATACTTTGGCGAAAGTATATTTTTTTAACTTTGTGCCCAAAAAAAATTAACATGGAACAAATTGACCGGTCAGTGATAGGTAAAAAAATCGCCTCAATGCTTTTAGATATTGGGGCAATAAAATTACAACCACACCAGCCTTTTTCCTGGGCCTCGGGTTGGAAATCGCCCATTTATTGCGACAACCGGCTTGCTTTGTCTTATCCTGACATCCGGTCATTCATAAAAAATGCAATCATCGATGTGATTAAAGAAAAATACAACGATGTGGAAGCAATTGCCGGCGTCGCGACTGCCGGGATACCGCAAGGCAGCCTGGTTGCAGACGCATTAAATCTGCCATTTTTGTATGTGCGCTCCAAACCCAAAGATCATGGCATGGAAAATCTCATTGAAGGCAAGATCACATCCGGGCAGAAAGTTGTTTTAATTGAGGATTTGGTGTCAACCGGCGGAAGTTCGATCAAAGCGGCCAACGCATTAAAAAATAACAACTTCAAGGTAAAAGGTATGGTGGCAATTTTTAGTTACGGTTTTCCGTTGGCACAAATGAATTTTGAGGAATCAGAGCTGGGATTAACGGCCCTCAGCAACTATAATTTTTTAATTGAAGAAGCCTTGAAATCGAATTACATTAATGAGGGAGATCTGGAATTATTACGTTCCTGGCGCGATGCACCTGACGTATGGGGACGAGACTGAAAATAAAAGCTCAAAAGTGCCATTCATTTTTTTCAAAAACCCCCAAACCGAACAAGGCAAAATCATATTTCGCAGGATCGGCCGGATCCATCAATTTTAGGTTGTATGTCAACTCTAAGGCGGTTTGCCAGTCGACCTGTTTCCTGGTAATCAGGCCCAATTTGCGCGATACTCTTTCTACATGCAGGTCACACGGACATACCAGTTGACTGGGTTGCAACTTTTCCCAAATGCCAAAATCGACACCATTGTTATCCTTCCTGACCATCCAACGTAGAAACATGTTGAGCCTTTTACATGCTGATTTTTTCTCCGGGCTCGCAACATGTTTGCCGGTCCGCGCCGGTAAACTTTCACCAGACATAAACATGTTTTTGAAATAATTCAAACCTGATTCAACGTTTGAAGCATTTTTTCCCATTCCCTTTACCAGCACTTCTTCCATGCTTTCATGGCGTTGATAAAGATTTCTTAAAAAATGTATGAAGTACAGGGCATCTGTGGCATTGAATGTTCGGTGTTTGAAATTTAAGAATGGTAACAAATCTTTTTCCTTATGATTTTTTATGAATTCAAATGGAGAAAAGTCCATATATGCCAGCAATTCACGGCATTTTAGTAATATGGTTTTACGCTGTCCCCAAGCCAAGGTGGCTGAAAAAAATCCAGCTATTTCGATATCTTGTTTTTTAGAAAAGAGGTGTGGAATAGAAATCGGGTCCGCTTCAATGAATTCCGGCCGGTTATATTCCTGCGTTTTTATTTCCAGCAATGTCCTGATTTTCTCCTTTGATAAGGTCATAATTTGTCAGCCCATAAAAAATCAGGGGATATAAGATATTTCTACCGGGAACTTAGGATCAACTGCCCCAAGCCTTTCATAAGCTTTCTTTGAAATTTTAACCAGTACTTTGCCATTGTTACCAGTATCCGGAATAGAGCCTACCACACGTACAAAAACACTTTGGTTGTTCATTTCATTTTTAATCTGCATAATCGTTCCGATGGGCGCAGATCGATGCAGTGCTAAATATTTTTTGGTATCCGTTGATTCATCAATCACTTCGGCAATACCATGCTCTACCACCTTTTTGATGGTTCGCCCACCTTCGGTATTTTCTTCTTGAACTGTCTCCTGGAAATTTCCTGTATTGTTACCTTCCAGATTTACTTCGGCATTGTCACTGGTTTTATTTGCAGTAGCCGTGGCGGTGACCACACTGCCGGGGAGCATCGACGAGTTACTCGCAGTGGATTTTACTGTTGTGTCACCGGTTTCATTATGCTTTTCAGTTTTTGGCGGTGAAACAATAAGTTCCTGCCCAATGCTAATATTATTGTCCGGCAGATTATTCCAGGCGCGCAACTGATCTGTGGTCACATCATAAATCCTGGAAATACCATATAAAGTTTCTGTGGCTTTTACGGTATGCTTTTTTCTATCGGAGATACCAGGTTCCTGATGTGCTGCGGTGATGTTAGTGGCGGGTGAACCACCATTTTTTTTGATAAGAATTTTCTGACCAATGTCGATACTGTTGCCTGACAAATGATTCCACTCCCTGATTTGTTCTATCGACACCCCATATTCACGTGAAATTGAAAACATCGTTTCCTGGGGTTTCACAATATGGTAAACCATACCATTGACTGTAGCAGGTGTTTCAGCGTTCGTTTGCTTGGCGATCGGAATAAAAATTCTGCTTCCTGCTTTTAGCCCATCATTTTTTAGGATTGGGTTAATTCTGGTGAGTTCATCCATATCTACATGATACTTTTGAGCAAGGGAAAAAAGGGTTTCACCGGCTTCAACTTCATGTACGATGAATTTTTCTTTATTTCTTGTGGTTACCCCAATGGAATCCATGGAAGTCAAAATATGCGCTGAGGCGATAAATTGCCATGAAATAAAAAAAATGATGAGAAAAAATTTATTCATACTTCTACCTCTGTCTTGATTAATGATCATTCAACCAAATATTATTCCAAAACTAATCTTTGAATATGGTTGGGTAAATTTAGAAAGATTTCCTATCGATAAGAATATTAACCGGAACTTCTCATGCAAAATTCGATTATCTATCGATTGCCCAAAAGATAAACACGTTGAAATACCTAATACCATGCTAAACTAATTTTGAATAAATGCAATGCTAACCATCTGTTTAATTTGCTATAAACAAACCAGGTTATTGTTTAATTTGCAATTCATTGTCTGGCCTGGTGGTCATTGCAATTTCGAAGAGATTGGCAAAGGACATGAAGATAACGTATGAATTGCAGAATAAGTCCCTTTTAATCCAAAAAGTGGTAATTCAATAAGATTTAATGCTCACTAAATTTGTTTTCTATATATTGATAAATATGAAAAAATGACAGCTAATAGATTTATGAGGGTCTGGCATTTTCAGGTTTTTCTGTTGTTAAGTATTTTACCCATCATAAAAACCTTGGGCCAAACTCCTTCTATCAACGATAAAAAAAAGGTCTTTGTGATGAAGATCAATTCTGAAATCAATGCACAGACCAACCGCTACAGCGAACTTGCATTGAAAGAAGCTGATGAACAACAAGCTGATTTGGTAATTCTGGATCTGGATACATATGGCGGGGCATTGAACGATGCCGACGACATCAGGACTCGCTTTCTTGAATTCGATAAGCCATTGTATGTATTTATCGATAAAGACGCTGCATCGGCGGGCGCTTTAATTTCAATCGCCTGCGATAGCATTTACATGACGCCAGGTGCCAGTATCGGTGCTGCCACGGTGGTGGTAGCGTCTGGCGAAGCAGCTCCTGACAAATATCAATCGTATATGCGCTCAATTATGCGTTCAACCGCAGAAGCCAGGGGAAGAAACCCCAGAATAGCCGAAGCCATGGTAGATCAAAAAATCGCCATCGACAGCATAACAGATGCCGGCCAGGTGATCACTTTTTCTACCTCGGAAGCGATCAAATATGGATTTTGTGAGGCCGAAGTAAATTCTATTGATGATATTCTTAAAAGACTTCACATTGATAATTATGAGATCGTTGATTTTAAACTGAGCCCTTCCGAAAAGATCATCCGCTTTTTTATTAACCCAATCATCAGCGGGATACTTATTTTGATCATTATTGGTGGAATATATTTTGAATTACAAACTCCAGGAATCGGATTTCCACTTGCTGCGAGTATTATAGCTGCTTTACTGTATTTCACACCATATTATCTCAATGGACTTGCTGAAAATTGGGAAATTTTACTTTTCCTGGCTGGAATTATATTGTTGGCATTGGAAATCTTCGTAATTCCGGGTTTTGGTATTGCCGGAGTCACAGGCATCATCTGTACGCTGGGAGGACTTATACTGGTAATGCTGAATAATGATTTATTTGATTTTTCTTTCGTTAAAAGTTCAAATATACTCACGGCTATTTCAACTGCTATTGCAGGCCTCCTGGCAGGAATCGTGGTTATGGGGGTTGGCGGCATGCGGTTGGCAAATTCAAGATTTTTCAAGCGAGTATCACTCCACACCACCGAAGAGCGCTCTCAAGGCTTCACGTCCAATTTTAACACCCAATCCTATCTCGGCAAAAAAGGTATTGCATATACCGTACTACGGCCGAGTGGCAAAGTGCTCATCGATGACGAAATATTTGATGCGTACACAAGGGGAGAATATATAGAAAAAGGCCAGGAAGTGATCGTGATTGACGAAAGCGGAACGACTTTAAGGGTGAAATCCAATAGTTAATGTCGTCATTAAAATTTTTTCGATGAACGGTAACTTTTTTATCAAATACGTAATAAATACATAAAATCTCGTTTGTCGTTTAATAATCAGTTTGATTGATTGCAACAAAATAATTTGATAATGAAGTTTAACGTAAAGCTCTTCACAGTTTTTCTACTTTTTAATGCTTGTAATGCTTATCAATCCTTTGCAGAAACAGAGGGATATGAAATTACCGTAACGATCAAAAATATTCAGGATTCGGTCTGTTACCTGGGTTATCCGTATGGTGATAAAAAATACATTCAGGATACTGCCAAAGTTACCAATGGCGATACATTTATATTTCAGGGTGAACAAGCCTTGAAGGGTGGCATATATTTCATTTATGCGCCGGAAAAAGTTTATTTTGATATCGTTGTCAACGAGCCGAAATTTACAATAATCACAGATACAACAGATTTTGTTGGTGATATGAAAGTGGAAGGTTCTGGGGAAAACAAAATATTTCTGGAATTTCAACGATTTATGAAGTCAAAACAACAAGAAGCCAAAGCGATTAGCGACAAGTTGAAAGCTGATCCTAACGGTGCCGAAGCAGAAAAATATAAAGCCCAGTTGAAAGCATTTGACTCGGAAGTAAATAATTTTAGGGAAAAACTGATCGATGAAAATTCGGATACTTTCGTGGCCAAGTTTATAAAATCGACTTCAAATATTGAAGTGCCCGACCCGCCTAAAGATGAAAATGGCAAAGAAACAGATCCTAATTTTAAGTATAAATATTATAAAGCCCATTTTTTCGACAACATCGATTTCTCAGATTCCAGAATGTTGAGAACACCAATTTTCCACAGTAAAATCATGGAATATCTGGATAATCTGACTGTAAAACAACCTGATTCTATAGCTGCTTCTGCCCATTATATCATTGATAAATCCATGGCGAACGATGATGTATTTCGATATTGCCTCGTTACCATCACCAACAAATATGAAACTTCAAATATTATGGGAATGGATGCCGTCTTCGTTGATCTGGCAAAAAATTACTATTTAAAGGGCGATGCATACTGGGCCGATTCTACCTTGTTGAATAAAATAGGAAAGCGCGTTAAAGAACTGGAACCCAATCTCCTGGGAAAGAAAGCTCCGGAAATGGTTCTTCTTGATACTTTGATGAAACCGGTAGCTCTAAATACCATCAAAGCTGATTATCTGGTATTATTTTTCTATGATCCGGATTGCGGGCATTGCCAAAAGAAAACCCCTATTCTCAATAAGTTATATACTAATTCATTAAAGAATAAAGGCGTAAAAATCGTGGGGGCCTGTATTGCCACTGACATCGATAAATGGAAAAAATTTATCAAAAAAGACCAGCTTGACTGGATCAATCTGGCCGATCCGTACTACCGCAGCAATTTCCGGGCTGATTATAATGTGAGCAGCACCCCGAAAATTTACATACTTGACAGTAAAAAAAATATTATAGCCAAAGAATTGGATGTTGACCAGATTGAAGGATTCATCGATAAACAAATAGAATTCCATCAGAAACAGCAAAACCCCGGTTGATTTCAGTCTGGTTTTTCATCTATCCAGCAGCAACTAGGTAGTCAATACTTCTTGTTCATTCTGATATGCTTCCACAGGAATGCAACTGCAAACCAAGTTTCTATCACCATAAGCGCTGTCAATCCTTCCCACCGAAGGCCAAAATTTATTTTCTCTCACAAATGGCAGCGGATAAAAAGCCTTTACACGGCTATATGGATGATCCCAGTTTTCTGACAACCCGTTGACTGCAATATGTGGCGCATTTTTAAGGACATTATTTTCACGGTCTGCTACACCATCCTCTACTTCTTTAATTTCCGCCCTGATCTCGGTAAGCGCATCACAAAAACGATCCAGTTCTGCCATGGTTTCACTTTCCGTAGGTTCGATCATCAAAGTCCCTGGTACAGGAAAGGAAACAGTTGGCGCATGAAAACCGTAATCCATCAGGCGTTTGGCAATATCTTCAACCTCAACACCGAACTTTTTAAATGCTCTGCAATCGATGATCATTTCGTGGGCACATCGATCATTTTTACCGATATATAAAACGTTGTAATGCCCTTTTAAACGATCCTTAATATAATTGGCATTGAGTATGGCCAATTTAGTCGCATCGGTTAGGCCTTTAGTACCCATCATGGCAATATAGGCATAAGAAATCGCCAAAATTCCAGCGCTACCCCAGGGGGCCGATGAAATGGCATGTATAGCATTTTCTCCTCCAGTTCGGATGACTGGATTTCCGGGTAGAAATTGTTTCAAATGACCGGCGACACAAATTGGTCCCACTCCTGGTCCACCACCACCATGAGGAATGCAAAATGTTTTGTGCAGATTGAGATGACAGACATCGGCACCAATTTTGGCAGGACTGGTGATCCCAACCTGTGCATTCATGTTAGCACCATCCATATATACCTGTCCGCCATTTTCATGAATGATGCCGCAGATTTCAACAATGTGTTCTTCGTATACGCCGTGTGTGGAAGGATAGGTAACCATCAGGGCAGCCAGTTGGTCGCGATATTGAATGGCCTTTTCACGCAAGTCGCTGACGTCAATATTGCCTTGTTCATCACATCGTACAATAACCACCTTCATGCCAGCCATCACTGCACTGGCCGGGTTGGTACCATGGGCAGAGGATGGAATTAAAGTCACATTTCGTTCATGATTTCCCTGACTTTTATGATACGCACTGATAACCATCAGTCCGGAATATTCACCTTGAGCACCGGAATTGGGTTGCAATGAGGTGGCGGCAAATCCCGTGATCTCCGTAAGCCATTGCTCCAGTTTTCTGAAAATTCCCTGATATCCCAGGGTTTGATTTCCTGGTGCGAAAGGATGAATGTTGGCCAGTTCTTTCCAGGTGATCGGGATCATTTCAGCAGTTGCATTTAGTTTCATCGTGCAAGATCCCAGAGAAATCATGGAATGTACCAGTGAAAGGTCTTTATTTTCCAGTCGTTTGATGTATCGAAGCATTTCATGTTCGGAGTGAAATTTATGGAAAACGGGATGCTCCAGGTAGACAGACGTTCTGGTCAAACTTTCAGGCAAATCAATTTGGATTGTCGTTTCCCTGGTATCTTCCGACCGGATATCTTTTGCCTGAGCAAATATCGCCGTAATTAATACGACATCTTCCAGAGAATGTGTTTCATCCAAGGCAATACCAATACAATCATCTTCAAAATACCGAAAATTCACTTCCCGCTCTTCTGCTATTGTTCGAATCCTGGCCTTGAGCTTAGAATTGTCGATTTTAACTTTAAGGGTATCGAAATAATTGTCGTTTGTTTGTTGGTAGCCCAACCCATTCAATTTTTTCTCCAATAGGGCCGCTATCCCATGGATTTTCCATGCAATATTTTTCAATCCCTGGGGACCGTGGTAAACGGCATACATACCAGCCATTACGGCAAGCAAAACCTGGGCGGTACAAATATTGGAAGTGGCTTTCTCCCGGCGGATGTGTTGTTCCCTGGTTTGAAGCGCCATGCGGTACGCCTTATTGCCTGTTTTATCTATGGAAACTCCGATGATACGGCCGGGTATCTGGCGTTTATATTCATCTTTCGTTGCAAAATAGGCGGCATGTGGCCCGCCAAAACCCAAGGGTATCCCGAAACGCTGAGTGGTCCCCACCACCACATCGGCTCCCATCTCTCCCGGAGATTTTAATATTGTAAGACTCAATAAATCAGCAGAAACCGCTACCAGAATACCTGCTTCCTTGGCTTGCCTGATAAGATTATCACAGTCAAACACTAATCCATTGCTATTGGGATATTGCAGCAATAAACCAAAATAAGAACGATTAGTAAGATCTAAACGGTCTGCTTCCCCTATTTCCAGATCAATACCCAAAGAAGCTGCCCTGCCCTTCACCACCTCGATGGTTTGAGGGAAAACATGTTTATCGATAAAAAATCTTTCGGCACCCTTCTTTTCTCCTTTACGGAGTGCATGCAACATAGACATCGCCTCGGCAGCAGCTGTTCCTTCGTCCAATAAAGATGCATTGGCAATTTCCATTCCGGTCAAGTCAATCACCATCGTTTGAAAATTCACCAAAGCTTCCAGGCGACCCTGAGATATTTCAGCCTGATATGGTGTATAAGCCGTATACCAACCTGGATTTTCCAGAATATTTCTTTGAATAACAGGTGGCGTGACCGTATTGTAATATCCCATTCCAATAAAAGAATGTCCTACTACATTTTTTTGTACTAACCTTTCAAATTGTTTGATAAAATCGAATTCCGAAACAGGTTCGGGTAAATTCAGCGGTTTGTCGAGCCGAATGGAGGCAGGTACGGTTTGATCAATTAATTCATCGATCGACTTAACTCCAATCACTTTCAACATTTGATTTATGGATTTTTCCCAAGGTCCGTTGTGCCTGCTTTCAAAACTTGCAGATTGATTCAGATTGATCTCCATGCGCTCTAATTCTTATGATTTTTACTTCTTTCAATAAGGATACAAATGTAAAATGAATTGTGAAGAAAAAATGTTGACCCACATAAAATAAAACTGTACTCAGTTGCTTATTCCCCCAATTAATTAGCCTAAAAGGCCCTTTTTAAGAAAGCGAAAATCATTGGGGTAACCATTAACCAAAGAATATTTTAAAGAAAAAATATTTTAAAAAAAGAAACTTGGGTAAAAAGAGAGATTCTTGATCACCCAAGTTCTTTGTTCAACCAGCTATGTAAAGAATTATAATGTCAGGCACCTGCAAATATAAAAATATTGATAATAATCCACTTCGTTTAATCTGTTATATGCTGTTCATCGCCGTCTGCCTTTTTTACCTGATTGAGTACGTTGCGATTTCCTTCTTTTTTTCTCATGAAATGCTCCCTTAAATTCAGGAAATTCCCGGCGTTTGAACTGGTCTATTTCACGATTAATTTTTTGCACTTCCCAGGATTCGGTTACTGTAATCTCTAAATCGTCCGGGATTGGTTTCTCCTCAATTTTTGTTTTGATGATCTCTTCAATTTTTTGTAGATGAAGCATTTCAGCGTCATTGGCAAATGTGATGGCAATACCTTTGTTTTCTGCCCTGCCGGTTCGGCCAATCCGGTGAATATAATCTTCATATACCAATGGAACTTCAAAGTTAATCACATGGCTGACATTACTGATATCCAACCCGCGTGATGAAACATCGGTGGAAACCAAAACCCGCACTTCCCCTTCCCTGAACTGATTAAATGCATTGATGCGACTATTCTGACTTTTATTGGCGTGTATCACCCTGATCTCACCATCAATTTTTCGGGTCAGAAATTTGAAAATATTGTTGGCCATTTCTTTTGCTCTCACAAAGACCATCACTCGGTTGTACAAAGGGTCACTTAGTAAATATTGCAACAAATTAATTTTACTTTTTAAATTGGGAACACGGTAAAAATATTGCAACACCGTTTCCGCTGGAGTACTTTGCGGGGTAATTGAAACAGTTTCAGGAAATTCCAGAAATTCCTCTGAAAACCGCTGAACTTTATCCGGAAAGGTGGCCGAAAACAATAAATTTTGTCTTTTGTTGGGTATCACTTCAAGTATCCGGCGAATTTGGGGCATAAACCCCATGTCCATCATTTTATCCGCTTCATCGAGCACCATCGTTTTTATAGCTTTCACCGGCACGGAACCTGTTAGATATAGATCCATGAATCTTCCCGGTGTGCTTACAATAATATCAACACCTTGGCCAATTGCCTTAATTTGAGTTTGCGCGCCTATACCGCCATACAAGCAAATATGTCGTATGTCGCAATATTTAACTAAATGATGTACTTGCTCATCGATTTGTATCACCAGTTCTTTGGTTGGGGCCAGTATGAGAGCCCTTGGAACAAGACCCTGGGCATATTTAACTTTCATCAACAAAGGCAATAAATAAGCTGCAGTTTTTCCAGTACCGGTTTGGGCAATACCGATTAAGTCATGGCCCGCTAAAATTAAAGGGATGGCCTTAACCTGAATAGGAGTGGGTTTTTGAAAGTTTAAATCTTCAACGGCATTAATAAGTTGTCGGTTTAATTTAAATTCTTCAAAATGCTCTGTTATTTTTGGCATTAACTATTTTCTTTCAAATTATCTAAGGTATGCAATCCATTAAAATCATCAATGCGAATTTAGTCAATGAAGGCAAGGTTTATCAAGCAGATGTCCTAATTAAAAATGATTTTATAGAAAAAATCGGAGGAGATCTTTCCTCGATCTCTGCAGATCATGTGCTTGATGCCAATGGTAAATTTCTGATCCCTGGGGTGATCGATGATCAGGTACACTTCCGTGAACCCGGGATGACACATAAAGCAGATATTTACACTGAATCACGTGCTGCTGTTGCAGGAGGTATCACGTCTTTCATGGAAATGCCAAATACCATACCCCAAGCGGTAACACAGGAAATACTGGAGCAAAAATACCGGTTGGCTGCCAAAAAATCTCTTGCGAATTATTCATTTTATATAGGTGCTACCAATGATAATCTCGAGGAATTGCTAAAAACAGATGGAAAAAATATTTGTGGGATTAAAATTTTTATGGGTGCTTCAACAGGCAATATGCTTGTTGATGATCAAAAAACACTGGAAAATATATTTTCAAAAAGTAATTTACTCATTGCTACCCATTGCGAAGACGAATCTACCATTAGAAATAATGTTGAATTGTTTAAAAAGAAATATGGTGAAAATGTGCCTATTTGGTGTCATCCATTGATTCGGAATGAAGAAGCATGTTACCTGTCTTCTTCTTTTGCGGCAAATCTGGCCATAAAATATCAAACTGATCTCCACATATTGCATATTTCAACGGCAAAAGAGATTTCCATTTTCAAAAATGATATCCCGCTGGAAAAAAAACATATTACAGCGGAGGCCTGTATCCACCATTTGTTTTTTGATGACAGAGACTATGATAAAAAAGGCACTTTGATTAAATGGAATCCCGCCATTAAAACTGCAAAAGATCGTGAGGCTGTTTTTAAAGGGGTGCTGGACGATCACATTGATATTATTGCTACAGATCACTCACCCCACACGTTTGAAGAAAAAAACAATACCTACTTTAACGCCCCATCAGGCGGTCCTCTGGTACAACATGGTTTAGTGGTTATGCTCGAATTTTATCGAGAGGGCCTCATCACCCTTGAAAAAATAATTGAGAAAATGTGTCACAATCCTGCAATCCGGTATAAAATCAGCAATAGAGGCTTTATTCGCGAAGGATATTGGGCAGATTTAACTTTAGTCGACCTGGATCATCCCTGGACTATTACAAAAGACAATATTCTGTATAAATGTGGATGGTCACCTTTTGAAGGATCAACATTTCATACTCAGATTACTCATACATTTGTTTCTGGAAAACTGGTTTACGAAAACGGACAATTTAATAATCAATATCGAGGGCAAAGATTAAATTTTGATCGTATTTAAATTTGAATAATTTTTGTAAATGATTCCCAATGCTTTAATTTTGCATTCCCAAAATGGTGATTGTAGCTCAGTAGGTTAGAGCGCCAGATTGTGGCTCTGGAGGCCGCCGGTTCGAATCCGGTCTTTCACCCTAAAGCTGTTCAAAATAATGGACAGCTTTTTTTATTATATGTCATTTACCCTCTATAAATTTTTTGTGTTAACGAAAACATCAGGTAATATCGGGGTATTTTTTCAACAAAAACGGCATGTTGACCAAGCGCTGGATTAAATTAAAATGAATTTTAAAAAATTATTTTTTACGATTTTTTATTCAAACTACTGATCTGAATCAAAAAATTACAAGTAAATGCAATTTTGCACACGTTAATTTAAAATATTAAAAATTTTAATGCTTCAATTACGATCTCGTAATAATTTATTCACTTTTTATTGCAACTCATTTAACAATAACGCCGTATATTTGCAAAGAAGATGATAATAATCTTCGAAACTCAAAAACAACAAAACAATGAAGAAATTAACAAAAACAACCATGGTGGTGCTGGCATTGTTGGCGAGCACAACCTTTTACGCAAACGCCAAAGAAGGCGCATCGACGGAAAGAAAGGTTTTTATTAAAACGGTTGAAAACGGAACCTACAAATTAACCTATCTAAAAGATGGTGCTTGTAACGTTCAGGTAAAAATTTTGGATGAAGTAGGCAATGAAGTTTACTCCGAGAAAATCCAATCTGCTAAATCTTTTACCAAACCTTATAGTTTGGAAAAACTTCAATCCGGAACGTATACTTTTAAGATTGAAGATGGCGCTGGAACAGTTATGAAAACTGTAGCTTTAAGTAATGGTCCGAAAATAATTTCGGCCGATATTAGAAAAGAAGACAACCAACAATACGAATTAATCGTAAAAGGTGATAAATTGTCTCCTGTTTACGTTAACATTTATGATAGAAACAACGTATTGATTTATGGAGACAAAATTGATCACACTAAGAGTTTCTCCAGAAAATATGATTTATCGAAACTCAATACAAGTGAATTGAAATTTGAAGTAATAAACAATGGTGATTTAATCGCCACAAAAAAGTTTTAAAAATAAATTGCATAGCAATTTGTCTTAGTAGTTTTTCATAATTTTGGGTGTTTAGGTTGAACAAAAGCAGGTCTCTGACCTGCTTTGTTTCTTTTGCACCAATTCAAAATCCTTTTTTGCCACAATTCCACTTCCACCTAATTGATTGACCCGGTTTTCTTAATCATTATTTATAATATTGAATTGATCTATATTCTCTTTATGTATGATTGTTTTCATCAAATATCTCGTGTGTGTTGATGCACACGTTAATTGTCAAATATATATTAATTGAGTATAAATAATAATTATTTAACAATTAAATATAGTATTATTTGAAATTGTAATATTATTATGTGTATATTTGAAAAGTCAATTGATCAAAAACTCAAAAACAACGGCCATGAAAAAGTTCACAAAAACAACATTGGCATTGCTTGCAATAGTTGCAAGTAGTGTATTAACAGCGAGTGCAGGTGAAGGTGAGTCGCATAGGATTGTGAAAATCACACCAGAATCAAATGGAAAAATTAAATTTACCTATCTGAATGACGGAAATTGTAATGTGATTGTGAAAATTGTTAACGACCACGGCATTGAAATATTCTCAAATAAAATTAAGTCTGATAAGTCCTTTACAATACCTTACAATTTTAAGGGCATGTCAACAGGATCATATACGTTCAAAATAATTGACGCCAATGGGATGATATCGAAAACCATTGATCTGCCTTCATCGGTAAAGACTTCAGCGGTTTTAGCTAAAATTAAAAAAACTGATGATGCCAAGTTTGAAGTAACAGTACTTGGTGACCACAGCAACCCCATTTATATCAATATTTATGATTGGAGAGGTGAAAGAATTTTTGGTGATTACATTGATCTTACCAATAGTTTTACAAAAACTTATGACTTGTCAAGATTAAGTGTCGGTAATGTTTTATTTGAGGTAATTAATGATGAACGCGTAATTGCCAAAACAAAATTTTAATTAATTCGTTTTGTCTTAGTAGTTTTTCATAATTTTGGGTGTTTAGGTTGAACAAAGGGGTAGTTTACTACCCCTTGTTTATTTTATAGGGCCAAAATCTCCTTAACTCCTCATATCAAATTTATCTGCCGGAATTATAGTCCTTCACTGAAATCAACCATAGTGCAAGAATACAACTTCTGTTGGTTTGAAATTTCATAAAAATTAATATAGATCCAACTTGTTTAAACTAACTATCGGTATATAGTTAATACCCGAAGCCTGTTGATGAGTGAATAATAAAAATTAATAAAAGGACTGCAACCAAAAAGACATCTTTGAATTTTTATTCATTCCATTATAAAAAATATCATTCCATTTCTTAACTTAAAAAAAATCGAATAAAAGTACTTTTTACTTTAATTTGATGTGTGGTCCACTTTAAATATTGATTCGCCTTTATCATCTACCCATAAATACAATTTTTTATTCTCAAAAATAAAACGATTTTTAGGGACAAATTAGATTGCGACGTCGACTCAAATATTGAAATAGTTCAATTATAGTTTTGATTAATTCAATTAATTGAATATGAAACTTAAAATAATCTTACTTTTGAGAAGAAAATTCAGCATTAAATATTTTGAATATTCCAAAAAAAATGTTTTTATAGCATTCGAATTGTAAATACAGGCATTCATCTTTTTTAAACTTTCATTTACAAGAAATAGATCAAGATATTGTATTAAAATTTTTTTGGTTGTTTGGTTGATGTTGAAAAGGGGAGGCCACTATGCTTCCCTTTTTCATTTATATTAAACATACTTCCCACCCGAAAATTTTGATTAAATCCACGAATTGTATTTATTCCCTTACCACTTGTCAGTTTATTTTTTATATCTTAAAACCAAAATAACCTTATCATGAACGAAATTCCTCAATTGGTACAAGATGATCCATGGCTCAATCCCTATACTGATGAAATTGCCGATCGGATCAACAGATATCATAAAGTATTAAATGACATACACAAAGAGTCAAAAAATCTCAGAAATTTTGCCAGTGCCCATCAATATCTGGGGTTCAATTATGACAAACAAAAAAAAGGGTGGTGGTACCGCGAATGGGCTCCTGAAGCAGAAAAACTAAATCTTATTGGTGAATTCAATCAATGGAACAGGGAAACCCATCCACTCCAGAAAAAAGATAACGGACTCTGGGAAATTTTTATTCCGGAGACCGACTTAAAGAATCATACGCTGATTAAAGTCTTAGTGGTCACAAGACAAGGAAGCCGAGATAGAATTCCTGCCTATATTCGCAGGGTTGTACAAGATCCAAAATCTCATGATTTTAGTGGCCAACTCTGGGAGCCAGATCCAAATTTCAAATGGACTGATCAACAATTCAAGCTTAAACCAATCTTCGATTGTCCTTTGATCTATGAAGCCCACGTGGGAATGGCAGAGGAAAAAGAAGGCATTGGCACCTATAACGAGTTCACGGAAAACGTGTTGCCCAGAATTCACGATTTAGGGTATAATGTCATTCAACTTATGGCCATACAAGAGCACCCCTATTATGGTTCCTTCGGTTATCACGTTTCTAATTTCTTTGCCCCATCAAGTCGTTTCGGCACCCCTGAAGAATTCAAAAACTTAGTTAATCAGGCCCATAAGCTAGGCATAGCGGTAATTATCGATTTGGTTCACTCTCACTCCGTTAAAAACTATTCAGAAGGATTAAATGATTTTGATGGTTCCGGACATCAATATTTTCACTCAGGCGGCAGAGGATATCATAGTGGTTGGGATTCCAAGCTTTTTGATTATGGCAAAAAAGAAGTTCGGCAGTTTTTACTTTCCAATATTCGTTATTGGATTGAAG
Source organism: uncultured Cytophagales bacterium (assembly GCA_963711495.1). Classification (GTDB taxonomy): domain Bacteria; phylum Bacteroidota; class Bacteroidia; order Cytophagales; family Cyclobacteriaceae; genus CAVQEK01. The sequence continues at coordinate 569,416 of CAVQEK010000004.1, read as the reverse complement.
AATTTCATCTGGACGGATTTCGTTTCGATGGCATTACTTCTATGATGTATTTCCACCATGGTGATTTTGAACAATTCGATCACTATGATAAATACTTTTTATCCGGGGTAGATTGGGATTCACTTCTTTACTTACAATTAGCCAATGAACTCACGCATGAATTAAAAAAATATGCCATTACTATTGCAGAAGACATGAGTGGAATGCCTGGATTGTGCCGTAAAATTGAAGATGGTGGTATTGGATTTGATTTCAGATTGGGCATGGGCATACCCGACTTCTGGATCAAATACCTCAAAGAAAAGAGAGATGAAGACTGGGAAATTAGCGAATTATGGAGCGTAATGACCAATCGGCGTTGGAAAGAGAGAACGGTGGCCTATACCGAGTCTCATGATCAGGCCATTGTGGGCGATAAAACCGTTGCGTTCTGGCTAATGGACAAAGAGATGTATTATCATATGCAAGTCAATGACCAAAACCTGATTATTGACCGAGGAATAGCACTACACAAAATGATTAGACTATATACAGCATCCCTTGGCGGAGAAGCGTATTTGAATTTCATAGGCAATGAATTCGGGCATCCGGAATGGATAGATTTTCCCAGAGAAGGCAACAATTGGAGCTATAAATATGCCCGCAGGCAATGGTCACTGGTCGACAATGAAAATTTAAAATACAAATACCTGAATCACTTTGATAAGGCCATGATTCAGTTGCTTAAAAAATACAAGGTGCTACACGCCCAGCAGGGCAGGCAGATCAACATGGACGCGCATAACAAAGTGATCATTTTTGAGCGTGCAAATTTACTGTTTCTTTTCAATTTTCATACCAATCATTCCATCGTGGATTATCGTTTTAACAGTCTTGGCTCCGGTGCATATAAAATCATTTTATCTTCTGATGATTTAGATTTCGGGGGATTTAACAGAATTGATGCAACCATGGAATACCCTACACTTGAAGAAGACAAGCTGAGCATATACTTGCCTAATCGATGTGCTTTAGTCATGAAAAAAATAAAATGAAACAGGAGAAATGAAATTGGGTCCTTTCAGAAAGGACCCTTATAATATTTGAATTCACTGCTTTGATTGATACAACCATGTTTGGTTACATTTTGTATTCCATTAAGATATAAGTCCAATCAAACCAGGACCTCATTCATTACTTTGTCATAGGCACCTAATATTTTTTCTGCCGTTTTAAACCATGTAGCTTGCTGAACATCTTTTTTATTGGATTCTGATACTTTTAGATAAAACTTTTTGTCCTTAAACAATCGAATTATATAATCTGCCATTTGATCAATATCCCAGAAATCTGCTTTTAAGGCACCAGTGAGAATTTCCGAAACACCTGAACGAGTGGTTATAACAATGGGCAAACCAAATTGAGCTGCTTCCAGCGCTGCCATTCCAAATGGTTCTGAAACAGAGGGCATACACAAAACATCTGATTTTGAATATAATTTATACAGGTTATCCTGATTCACAAATCCCAAAATTTCCACCTTATTTTTTATATCAAGAAATTTTTCCTGATTCAGGAATTCAGTAAAATTATTTGCTGCGCCAGCCATCAGGAATTTTACATTTTTATATTGTTCATTTACTTTTTGTGCAATTTCGAGAAAATATTCCGGCCCTTTTTGTCCGGTCATTCTACCGACAAATAATACTACTTTTATTTTATTATTATGCTTCGGCACTTTGTGGGAAATTTCATCAATGCCGTTATGCACCGGTAGAACTTTTTTTGAACTCAATCCATATCTGGAATATATAATGCCAGCCGTGTAATTACTTACCGGGATGACTAAATCCGCCCTGGAAAAAGCATACTTTTCAATATTAAAAACCCAACTTCTGCCTATTGCCCCCACCCTGTCGTAATCCAATGAATGCACATGGAGAATCAAAGGTTTTCTAAATTCATTTTTCACATAAATACCCGCTAAAAAGGTCATCCAATCGTGGGCATGAATGACATCAAATTGAATGTTTGCAGCTAATTTCTGAACCTCATTGGCATACAGAATGACTTTCTCAATAACATTTTCACCGAATACATCGGTATCGCTCAAAAAATCTGGTAATTCTTCAATTTTCTCAAGTAATTGACCTTTCCTTATCTTTTGTTTTAAATAATGCTGCAAAATTTCTTTTTGGGAAGCCTCGAAATAAGGATCCAGGTTAACATTAATTTCCTTGGTTTCTACAATATCAACGATATCTTGATATCCATGTTCTTCAATCGATTTTTTGACCTGTTCCTTACTAATTCCAACAACACTAATATTTTGAAACTTGGTCTTATTTGTGATTTTTGGCAAGATCAATGTTATATCAACTTTTTCGGATAATGCTTTGCACATTCCATGACATGCGACACCTAGACCACCATTGACATAGGGGGCTATATCCCAGCCCAACATGAGAACGCGAGTTTTGTTCATAGTTTATAGAAAGGAGGTGTTCAAAACCAAATTAGTGTTAATAAAAGACAATAAACATCAAGTGTTCGGAAAAGGGTTATGTGTTACCCCAAACGAAGCTCATATCTTATTCAAAAGAATAAAAACCGTATAAAGGTTTATACTCTAAACATTAATTTTAGTTGAATAAATCCTTAAGAAAAAAATTGGTGAGGAAATTGATAAGTCTGTGATCGTTTACTGTTTAATCGATTATTCGATTTTTTTGTAATTATATAATTTCTCGAAATACTGATATGCCATACGATCGGCGTCAAAATATGGTACTACATCTTGCATGCTATTCTTGATGATATCTAACCATTTATTCGGATTATCATAGTATGTCGGCAATATTTCGTTCTCCAATATATCTAGCAAATTTTGAAGATCAATTTGGTCCTGTTGATGAATTGGCAAGGATTGATCTACAGGAGGTACTACAAAACTATTTACACCATGCTTTGAGAATTCCGGGATCCAACCATCATAAGTAGAAAAATTAATGGAAGCATTCATGGCTGCCGTCATACCACTGGTACCTGATGCTTCCCTTGGTAATCTGGGATTATTCAGCCATATATCGGAACCCGCTTTAAGAAGACGGGATAAGCGAAGTTCATAGCCCACCAGCACCGCAATATTTGAATTTTTTTTATCCTGATGTACAAGGCTGTTGAATGTGCTGATTGCTCCGTAGTCCATTGGATATGGTTTGCCTGCCCAAATAATCTGAACCGGATATTTGGAGTTTTTCAAAATATTTTCGAATCTTTCCTGGTCTTGAGTGATTAAATCGGGCCTTTTGTAACCGGCAAATCTTCTGGCCCATACAATAGTTAACACATCAGTTTTAAACAATTGGCCAGTTTGATCAGCTACTACATCAAAAAGATATTGCTTTAGCTCTTTTTTCCTCTTCACTAAAACATCGTCATCGCCTCTTTCCAATGCACTATATAATATCTTATCTGCCCAATACTTTTTGTTTTGTGCATTGGTTATAGAAATAATCGGACATAAATTTTTGTATTTTCCCCACATCTTGTTCGACACCTCCCCATGAATTCTGGATACACCATTGGCAATTTTAGACAATCTTAAGGCCGCAAGGGAATGATTAAATACATCATCATTAATACCAGTGATCTCCCGCACTTCGTCAAGTGGTATGCCACAAAAAAAACCCATTTTATCCAATAATCTGATATCATGCTTTTCATTACCCGCTTCTTCGGGCGTATGGGTGGTAAATACGATCTTCTCTTTTAACGCCTGAAGATCGTTATCTTTTTTATATAAATAAAAGGCCAGCGAAAGCGCATGGGCTTCATTCATATGATAGACTTCGGTTTCATGCTTTAAAAGATCCAGTAATTTTGCTCCGCCAACACCCAACAAGATATTTTGGGCTACTCTTCCAGCGGGATCTGAATCATACAGCTTATGAGATGTGGTCTGTGCCAGGTAATCATTTTCCGGCAAATCAGTTGATAGAAAGAATAACGGGATCGTTCCAAAAACTGTTGGGGGTAGATAAAAAGCCTTTACATGAACCGGATGATTATTGATCTCAATTTCAAAGGTGATTTCCGTATCTTCCAAAAAGCCATATAGCTTTTCCTGAAACAAAGCGTCCATTGATTGATCACCTTTCCTGATCTGATCATAATAGCCGTATTTCCATAAAATCCCAATACCCACGAGATTCTGTTTCAATTCATAGGCACTTCTCATGTGAGAACCTGCCAAAAAACCAAGGCCTCCGGAATAGGTCTTCAATGGCTGATCTATAGCGAACTCCATACAAAAATACGCCACCGTCTTTTTGTATTTCGGATCAAATTCATAAGGATGTTGAAATTGCTCAGGTAATGCCATTTTAAAATTAAGTTGTGATGAAATTGTATGACTTAACCCAAAATTAAGGGCGTAAAATAAGTTAAAAAAACATTAGCAATGAATGTTGGCAAGAATCTTTTTTGTGTTAAGTTTTTCAAGGCATTGAAAATCAGTCTAATAATCGATTTAGTTTCTAATTTGATTTCAGATTAATAAAAAACCCTGGTTATCTGGATGACCAGGGTTTGACATATTGTGGGCAAAATCAGCATTTTTACACCAATTGTTGCTTTTTGTGTACTATTCCTGAGATGGTTCTGTCCAATGAAATGGTGTTCATGGCGCTTTTCAGAATATAATCATCAACTTTATCCATAACACTAAAATTCCAATTCGAACTTTTCAGGAAGACAAGTGGAATGTGCTTGGTTTTTGCACTACTTTTAACTTGATCGATTAGTTTTTTCGTGGAAATATAATCCATGTTGTCATCAATCAAGACCACCTCAGGATGTGTTTTAACAATTCTTGCAAAACAGTCCCTTACATCGAAACAAACATCGACAATGTAATTTTTGCCTTTTATTTCGCTCAATTCGCTGTAAATTTCGGCCATATCTATGGGATTGTTCCCTACAATTAATACGTTGACCGATTCTTTTTTGTACCCTAATAATTCAATGAATACGTCATTGGTTGCGGTTGATGTATTACGTATCATGGTTGATTAATATTAGTTAAATACAATAAATTATGAATAAACTTATACAAATATAAGAATTTTACAATGTGTTGCTTAAGAAACATCAATTTTATTTTCTATTATTGGTTTACCTTCCATCAAAATAAAGTTCTTGAAATCTTCTCCTTTTACTATTGGATGCCTCAATAGCCTTAATGAAGATTAATAACGTAAGTTTTTCTTCTTTGTTTATCTTTTTTTGAAGATGGCTTGTTCCTGAACGAAAATTATTGCTTTTGCTTTAGCTTCATCAACAAACCAGTCAAATGATTCTGAAGGGCTTCCTGCCAGGTCTTGGATGCATCCCATTGTTCACCAAGATATACATCACCGGTATAGATATGTTTGATATAATATTTAAATGCACTTGCTTTGGTTGGAATACTTTCAATATGAACTTCTCCTGTGGTATCTTGTTGCATGGTAATAATATCTTTTCCACTGTCTTCAACTTCATAATTGAGCATTTCCCGAATGTTAATGGCAGAGGTATTGAGTAACATTAGAATATACTGAAATCCCAGCTTACGCAAAGACTCTTCGTCGTAGGCGTAATCAACGAAACTATGTTCATAAGGATAATTCATGAACATTTGCTCCAGTTCACTATTGCGGGCAATATTGGCTTCATTATATTTTACAGCAGCTTGTTTTAACCGATCATTTATTGGGTTGGACGGCACATTTTCAGGGATATCAATATCGCTAAATTTGGGAATTGCCAATTTATCGATCCTCAAATCTGTATTAAAGGTTTCATTACGTCTTCCCCTGATTATCTGAATATTCTCGAAAAATTCCGGATGGTCCAATATGAGTAAATTTTCCTTTTTAAGTTTAAATTGGTCAATAACCCGCAGTAATTCCCTGAATGCCCTGTCCAGTGAGGATTCTTCTATCTGCCATGCATCCTGGCCATTTTTAAATATTTTGATATCATGACTGAAAGGAATAACTGTCAGCACGATCCGATCATCTTGGGCAGGACTTTCAGTCGAACTCACTTTTGCAAGTACCAGTATGTTTTTGATATCCCTTTTTTCCCATTCGGATGCAAAAGCCCGAAGGGCATCCGGACCAGCAAAAACATCTTGATAATAGTAATACTTGACAGGATCAATTCCTATAGCCCTGATAAAGGGGTGAGCATCCGTAGCAAATTTCTTCCAGTCGCCACGAATATGATCCTCCTTTTCAGGAAATTTGACCAGGACAATGGTTTGTGTGCTGAGGATATCCTGTGGTATATATGCTGATTTGTAATTTAAAAAATGCCAGCCCACTACATCTATTTGCAATTCCTGACCATTTGCCCATTTAGGGAAAAAATACATTGTGACTATAAAAAAAATAAAAAAAACATTTCGCATACGTTCTGATTATAATTGAGCAGATAGAAATATGTTATTCAACACCGACAACCTCCACATCAAAATAAAGTGTTGCATTAGGTGGAATGGTTGTTCCCGCTCCACGACTTCCATATCCCAGATCAGGAGGTATTTTTAAGATTGCCCTTGTGCCAATATTCAATAGTGAAATCCCTTCATCCCACCCCTTTATAACTCTTCCTGTACCTAGTGGAAATGCAATGGGTTCACCACGCTGCCAGGAATCATCGAATATTGTCCCGTCAGACAGGGTTCCCCGATATTGTACTTTAACCATCTGACCTTTTTGAGGCAACGGACCTCCCCCTGGTTTTATTATCTTGTATCCCAAGCCAGAATCAGTGTAGTTCATCCCTATATCTCTTTTTGCCAACGACCAAGCCTTTGTTGCCCGCTGAATAAAAAGTATCTCACCTGCGCTAATTTTGAGCTTTTTATCATTGGCAATAGAAATCAAATTAGTGAGTTCAAAATCTTCAAACGCTGGTATATTTTTTAATTTCTTTCCATGTTGTAAAACAAAATAATGTTGATCTGATGAAAACTGGCCACAGTATCCCTGAAATAAAGTATCCACATAACAGTAGTCACTCGTAAATCCAGGAACTGATTTACAGGAATTACATTGCCCAAAAACGCTCAAATAACAGGACGACATCAACAAAATAAAGCAACAAATAACTTCCAATGAAAAGTGGTTCGGAAATGATGATTTCATAATAAGATAAAACGGTTACACTTGGGTGCTCGAATTAAAACTAATTATCCGATTATTTAAGTTTTTCCTTTAAAAATCCAGCAGTATGGTTGTCTTTCAATTTGATCATTTCTTCCGGCGTTCCACAAAAAACGACCTCTCCACCATTTTCTCCGCCTTCCGGCCCAAGGTCGATAATCCAATCGGCACATTTCACTATTTCCATATTATGTTCAATGATCAAGACAGAATTACCCTGGTCAATCAATGCATTAATTGCGTCTAACAGTTTGCGAATATCGTGAAAATGCAGCCCTGTGGTAGGCTCATCAAAAATAAACAATACACCATGATTATTATCATTTTTGCTTTTGGATAAAAATGATGCCAGTTTCACCCGTTGTGCTTCTCCGCCACTCAAGGTGTTGGAAGACTGACCCAATCGCACATATCCCAGTCCGACATCTTGCAATGGTTTTAATTTGGTAACAATAGATTTGTTGGTCTTGAAAAATTCTACCGCTTCATCTACCGTGAGGCCGAGCACATCAGAAATATTTTTTCCGTTGAATTCAACCTCCAGAATCTCCTCTTTGAAGCGTTTTCCCTTACAACTCTCACATGTCAGATAGATATCGGCCATAAACTGCATCTCTACTTTTACAGTGCCTTCACCCTGACACTGTTCACAACGACCGCCTTCTACATTGAAGCTAAAAAAGGCCGGCTTATATCCTCTTGCTTTAGATGCCTTCTGATCTGCAAATAATTGCCTGATGACATCGTATGCTTTGATATAAGTTACCGGATTACTTCGCGATGATTTTCCTATTGGATTTTGATCCACATATTCAATGCTTTGCAATTTTAGATAATCTCCTTCAACCGAGTCGAATTTTCCAATTTGTTCAGTTGCCGATTCCAACATTCTCCCCAGCGCCGGGTATAGTATGCTCCGCACCAGGGTGGATTTACCAGAACCACTCACACCAGTGATAACTGCAAGTACTCCGAGCGGTATTTCTACATCAATATTTTTAAGATTATTTTCACGTGCTCCCCGAATATTGATGGCGTATTGCCATTGCCGGCGTCTTTTAGGGATTGTAATTTTATCAATTCCATTTAGGAACCTGGTGGTGTGCGATTGTGAATTTGTTGCGATATCATTAGCATTTCCCTGAAACACCAATTCACCGCCATGAGCGCCGGCATCAGGTCCTATGTCGACAATCTGGTCCGCAGCACGCATTATTTCCTCTTCGTGCTCCACAACTATGACAGAATTTCCCAAATCTCGTAAATGTTTTAGCACGCCGATTAATTGATTGGTATCTCTGGGATGCAGTCCAATACTGGGTTCATCCAAAATATACATGGATCCGACCAGGGAACTCCCCAGCGAAGTGGCGAGTTGTATGCGTTGATATTCTCCTCCCGACAAACTGGAAGTTAGTCGATTTAATGTTAAATACCCCAGCCCTACCTGCAATAAGTAATTCAATCGGTTTTCAATTTCTTTAAGAATACGTTTGCCGATGGTCGCTTTGTGATTATCCAATTTTAAATTGCTAAAAAAATCATACAGTTTGTCAATGGGCATCAAAACCAGTTCGATAATCGACTTGCCGCCCAGTTTCACCCAGGAGGCATCTTTTCTCAACCGGGTTCCCCGGCAGTCCGGGCAAACCGTTCTTCCGCGATATCGAGACAAAAGTACCCGGTATTGGATTTTGTGCGTTTTTGATTCCAGGTGATGAAAAAATGCATTCAGCCCATCAAAAAACCTGTTTCCTTCCCAAAGCAGGTTCCATTCCATTTCGGTTAAATCCTTCACTGCACGATGTATCGGGAAATGAAATCGATCTGCGTTCCTGATCAATGGCTCCAGCCATTGCTTCATGGTTTCACTTCTCCATGGAGCAATAGCTCCCTCGTAGACAGACAAATTGCGGTCAGGAATGACAAGATCCGGATCAATACCCAAAATCTTCCCAAATCCCTCACACTTTTTACAAGCACCGTAAGGATTGTTGAAACTAAAGAAATTCACTGAAGGTTCTTCAAACAGAATGCCATCGGCTTCAAACCGATCGGAAAATTGAAATCGGCCTTCATTGACAAATTCAACCACACAATCACCCTGACCTTCAAAAAAAGCAGTTTGAACTGAATCTGCAATTCGGTATTCAAGATCTTCATCATCTTTGTTTACCTGAGCCCGATCTATCACAATGAGTACTTCATCATCTTGATTTATGGTTTGTTTCAGTAACTCCTCAATAAAATAGACCTCGGTTCCAAATAACACCCGGGTATAACCTTTACTCAGCAAAATATTCAATTCGTCTTCCAACGAACGTCCCTTTAATTTTTTGAGTGGGCAAAGGATCATAAAACGTGCCCCCTGCTCTTTGGATTGTATAAATTCCACTACATCAGTTACCGAATTTTTCCTCACTGCCTGACCACTAATTGGAGAAATAGTCTCGCCAATCCGAGAATACAATAACTTTAAATAGTCATATATCTCCGTTGTCGTACCTACCGTAGACCGCGGATTTCTGGTATTCACTTTTTGTTCGATGGCGATTGCCGGTGATACTCCTTTGATATAATCTACCTCAGGCTTTTCCATTTTTCCCAAAAACTGACGGGCGTATGAACTCAAACTTTCAACATACATCCGCTGTCCTTCGGCAAAAAGTGTGTCAAATGCCAGCGATGATTTACCCGACCCTGACAATCCGGTGATTACCACCAGTTTATTCCTGGGGATCGCCACAGACAGATTTTTTAAATTATTGACCCTTGCGCCCTTTATAATTATATAATTTTTGGGATCCAAAAGATCTAACCTGGCATTCTCAATTTTTAAATTGCTATTTATCATGGATTGCAAAAATATATTCTGGGTCGGTATAAAAAAAGCATGTTAAATTATGTTAAAAACTGGCTCTTTATAAAAACCAAATGTAAATTTAAAGGTTTGCAGGATGGTTGCATTGAATGAATTATTTCTAAGAAGTAATTTTTGCATGTTTTTTGCTTATTGTATACATTTGAAACTGCATGACAGATTTTTCCAACTAAAAAAGGCTACAATATGAAGTAAAACTCTACGTTGACCAAATGTAAGTAGTAATGAAGAAGTATTCAGTAAGTGATAGCGGGTTGGTTTCGCTTTACATTAATGGAGACGAGGAGGCTTTTAAAGAACTAATCCTAAGACATAAGAATAAGGTATTTACAACCATTAACCTTATTGTGAAAGACCGATACGTAGCCGAAGATTTATTGCAGGAAACGTTAATCAAAGTCGTAAATACAATAAAATCCGGCCGATACAATGAAGAGGGAAAATTCCTCCCCTGGGTATTAAGGATCGCTCATAATCTGGCCATTGATACTTTTAGAAAATCGAAGCGGTATCCGATGGTGATTATGGAAGATGGTAGCAATGTTTTTGACACGTTGGATTTTGCAGAAGACCCTTACGAGAGCATTCAAATTAAAAAAGATACAATAAGTAAATTAAAAAAGTTAATTCAGGAGTTACCTGAAGCACAAAAAGAGGTATTAATAATGCGCAGTTACCTCGACATGAGTTTCAAGGAAATTGCTGATGCAACGGGGGTTAGCATCAATACAGCCTTAGGTAGAATGCGATACGCATTGATCAACCTGAGAAAAAAACTGATTCAAAACAACATTGCCTATGATCAAAATTTTTACCCGCGATGATGTAATAAGGTATATTTTTAACGAAACCACGGAAGAAGAATCATATGCCATCAAGTGCCAGTTGCTGACAGATGCAAAATTGGCTGAATTCCACAAGCAGTCAAAAAATATCTTGAATCAATTGGAAAGCTTGACAATGGAACCGTCCGAAAATATTATTCAACAAGTTTTGGATTACTCCAGCATCATGGCATTCCATTCCATCAGTTGATCTTCAAATTCGAATTTATTCGACTATACCACGATTTGCAGCGCTTATTTGCTCTGATGTATCTACTTTTGTCCTTTCAATTTTACCTTGAAACTGGTAATCGATAAATCCTGCAATTGAATGTGTGGTATTAATATACTCTTCTGTAAAAATGACCATCAATATGAAGTGCATTTTAATAGAATGCTTCAAGCAACTGCCCATCGTGGGCCTGATGCAACTCAAAGGGAAATAATTCCACTTCAAACGCACAAAATATATATTGGCGCTAACCGGTTGAAAATAATGGACTTGACTGACCAGGCCAATCAGCCAATGTTGAGCACAGATGGTAATTTTGTCCTATTATTCAATGGAGAGATTTACAATTATTATGAACTGCGTAATAAGTTACTCGAATTAAAAATTCGATTCCACACTCGATCAGATACAGAAGTCGTATTACACTGGCTGGCACATAAGGGCCTGAAAGGTTTGGCAAATTTGGAAGGCATGTTTGCTCTGGCTTTTATTGATCTTGCCGAAAATATCTTGCTGCTGGCCAGAGACAGACATGGAATGAAACCATTGTACTACTGTCAGCATCACGGCAATTTTCTGATTTCCTCTCAAATAAAAAGCTTACTTGCCTCGGGTCTGGTTAAAAAGGAATTGAACAGCAAACAAGTCAACCATTATCTGCATTTCAAATTTGCCCGATTACCGGAAACTTTTATTAACGGCATATTCAGCGTACTTCCAGGCCAGTACCTAAGTTATGACCTTAAATCCGGACAAATAACCCAAGGAACAATTCATCATTGTAATCATAAAAGTGTGACGATTCCAAATGTCAACTACATACACCAATTACTGGAAGACAGTCTATTTAAACATTTACATGCTGATGTACCTATCGGATTATTGTTAAGTGGAGGTGTGGATTCAACGCTTTTATTGGCAATAGCACAAAAAAACGGAATTTCGATGCCTTCTTTTTCCATCGTGAATAAAAAAGCAGACGTCCGATACGGTACCAAAGATTACAAATATGCCAGACTTGCTGCCAAACAATACGGATCTGCTCATGAGGTTCTTGAAATTGAAAAGATCCGGGCAGAAGATTTTTTCCAATATATCAACAATGTCGATCAGCCGATAGCTGACAGTGGAGCTTTAATGACCCATATGATTTCCGGGAAAGCCAGGCCGTATATAAAAATATTGATTTCCGGAGCTGGCGCAGATGAATATTTTGCGGGTTACAACCGTCATTTGGCAATTCAGCAATATTCAAAATACCAACCATTATTTCACAGAACTTCTGGTTTGACTAAAATTCTGTCTGGGATGATTCCAAACCTGAAGATAGGCACGCGAAGAAAAATTAGGTTATATCAAAAATTGTTTCAATCTATTAGCGATGATCCCAAAACCACATATCTTAACATGCTGCAAATCAGCGATTGGGATCAGCATTTGTTAGCTCCACAAAAAAACCAGAACGATGTGTCTGAAAGCAATGATATTGTTCTCTGGGCACTCAACCACGACCGACGAAATTATCTGCCCAATGATGTGCTCATGCTGAGTGATAGCATGTCAATGGGAAATAGCATTGAAATGCGGATGCCCTTTCTCGATGATCCACTGGTAAATTATATGCAAAATATTCCAGGAAGGGAACTGCTAAAACATGGTAAAAAATGGATCTTAAAAGTAATACTAAATCAACATGGCGGCAAAATATTTACAACAAGATCGAAAGAAGGTTTCGGATTGCCTTTGACTCAGTGGTTAAATAAAAATGAACATGCTTATCTTTGGCAATTATTTGAAGACAAGGATCATCCCATTTTCGAGTTGATTGATTGGAATACTTTTATAAAATTGAAGTTTGCACAGCAAACAAATAAATCTGACCATTGCCAGGCGCTTTGGTCAGTCATTGTGTTGGGGCATTGGATAAATACCGTTTTGGATTAAATGAAAATCGTCTACCTGCATCAATATTTCAATACACCTAAAGATGGTGGGGCAATCCGATCCTATTACATTGCCAAGGCTATGGTCAACCTGGGTATTGAAGTAGAAATGATCACTGCGCACAATTTACCTGCTTATAAGAAATCCATTGAGGATGGCATTAATATTCATTACCTGCCGATACCATATAAAAATGAATATGGATTTTTAAGACGTATCTATGCATTTCTCAAATTCTCCTGGTTGTCTTATAGAATGATAAGGCGAATTCAACATATTGACCTGATATATGCAACCTCCACGCCACTTACAGTTGGGCTGACAGCCCTTTGGGCGCTTAGAAGATTAAGCATTCCATTTTACTTTGAAGTAAGGGACCTCTGGCCGGAAGCACCGATTCAGATGAGATTGCTCAAAAATCCACTGATTATTCATTTGGCAAGAAAACTCGAGCAACGCATATATGACCATGCATCTAAAATAATCGCACTTTCTCCAGGAATCAAAGATCAAATACTGAGGACTGCAAATCATAAAAATGTTCATATAATACCCAATATGGCCGATTGTGATTTCTTCCACCCTGTCAAGCCCAATCAAAATTCCTTTGTAATTACTTATTTTGGCGCGATTGGCGAGGTGAACCATTTAGAATACCTCATTGCCATTGCCGAAAGATGCGAAATGCGCAAGTTGGATATTCAATTTTTAATAGCAGGTCAGGGGGCGAGGCTGCTAAGTTTAAAAAAATTGATTGCGCAAAAAGAACTTAATAATGTTGAATTACTGGGCCATTTGGACAAATATGAAATTCGTGATCTACTGAACCGTTCTCAAGCAGTATACATCAGTTTCAAGCATCTACCCATTTTAAATACCAACAGCCCCAATAAATTTTTCGACGCACTCGCTGCCGGGAAGATGATCATTGTCAATACAAAAGGATGGATTAAAGAATTGGTGGAAAAATACCATATTGGATTTTATGCCAATCCTGAAGATGCAGACTTATTTATACGGAAAATCGTTCCATACTTCAACAATAATGAAAAAGTGCTTAAATGCCAGCAAAATGCCCGGCACCTGGCAGAAAGTCAATTTTCCTGTTCCATACTCACCAATCAGCTTTGTCACCTTCTGCCACAACGAAAGGACGAAAATCCCATCAATAAGGAATCGGCTTATATTTTGACCCGGTAAATATTTTTTGCGTGTCAGTAATCTTCATTAATTGGGGAAGCTGAACATCAGGATGTTCTTTCATGTATTTATTAACAATTCTCCAACCTACCCACCGACCTATTCGCCCAGGACATTTTTCCCCAATTTCCAGGGTCTTCGGACGTTCACTGAGAATTTTATCTTTCATGGGTTGACTGGTGGTATATAGCAGTTGATTTTCCAGTAAACTTGCCCAAATCACCTGTTCATGTTTCTCAATATCATTGGTCTCATCAGAAGTATAGCCTGTAAATAGACTATCCGGGGCACAGGGAATAGTATGCCTGGCAAAATAATAAGATTTTCCATAGTAAATCATTTCAGCCAGTGCAGTTTGATCGCTTAAGTCAGTTTTATTGAACAGGTTTGAATACAACAACATAATTTGTGGTACCATATATTGCGGTTGATACCTTTTCAAAATATAACCGGGAATACCAGCAGGCCTGTATTTTGCTTTTTTACCCAGATAGTAATCCAGGCCAATAATGATAAGCGAGTCTGAAATATACATGTCGTAGCTCAATCCGGTAACTACCGTTTTTATGGTCGGCGCTTTAAAATCCGGATAATAATATTTTATGATTTTGAAAGCACGGGTAAAGTCATCCATCGCGGCTGAAAAATCTCCAAAAATATCATTTGACTGCATAAATAATGTATCGATACTCGGTTCGTGAAGTAGTTGAAAATACCGGTTAACCAGTATGGAGTCTGCAGGATATTGCGATTTTCCCAGAAATTCTTCGGCAAACACCGGATTGTTATTGATTATATTTTCTAGAGAAGCCTTGTCGGAAACATGTCTCAACTGCTGGTCCAAACGCACCAATTTCACCTTGACATCAATGGAAGAAATATCCGGCGTTTCCAGGCATTGATTTTTCCCACATGCCCAAAACATCAATGTCATTAATGTCGCAATTATAAATGGTTTCATCATGATATTTCTTTTTTGCGAAAATAGGATTTGATTTTCTCAATGCCATTATTCGTGATTAATTTTCCTAAATATTAGCACAAATTTTGCTCGTTGAAGCAATTATACAATCCATAGTATAACTCTAATGATTAAAGTTGCGTTTTATTTTAAATCTATGAGAAAAGCGATACTCCCATTAATAATTTTCTTTTTATTCCATGAAATTTCTTTTGCACAGGTTAAAATCGGTGTAAAATTCTCCCCCACTTTTCTCATCAATCGGATTAAAGAACTGCCGGATTCCATCTCGGTTTCTGGCAATACAGTAGGTTTAAGACCTCAGGTTGGTGTTTATATCGATGCGACGATAACCGAAAATTACTATTTTAGTACTGGTATTTGTTACATATCCAAGCCAGTAAATTATGTGCTCAATGGCCCAGGCACGATCGAAAATGGCAAACAGGATTATCATTTGCAATATGTTCAGATTCCACTCACATTGAAATTATACACGAATGAAATATCCATTGACAAAAAAATTTATGCGCAAATTGGATCTTTGGCTCAAGTGCTTATTCATCATGACAAAAATCCGGAATCAACCTTGGTAGAATCATTCAATCCAGTAGACTTTTCACTTTATTTCGGAGCGGGAATGAATTTTCGTCTGAGTTTAAATACCATGTTTGAAGTTGGAATGAGTTACAACCGTGGATTAGTCAACATCTCAAAAAGCGATAATTTACCAGGAAAATTCGTGCTCAAAAATGATATGTTAAGCGTTGATTTCAATTTAATATTCTAAACGATAATCCATCTTTCAATTTATATTGTTTCCTTTAAATACAGAATAACATGTTATTGGCCATCATTCATCAACAAAA
Source organism: uncultured Cytophagales bacterium (assembly GCA_963711495.1). Taxonomy (GTDB): domain Bacteria; phylum Bacteroidota; class Bacteroidia; order Cytophagales; family Cyclobacteriaceae; genus CAVQEK01. The sequence continues at coordinate 553,312 of CAVQEK010000004.1, read as the reverse complement.
TTTTTTATCAATGAGTAAAAAAATCGTCTTATTGTTTATGCTGGCTATGTTAGCCATCTCTGCTGTCTTTAGCCAGGATTATCCCACACAACAACAATTATCCGGTCTTAGCAACCTGATACCTCAAGATCCCAATATTATCAAAGGAAAACTGGATAATGGCCTTACATATTATATTAAGAAAAACACCAAACCCGAAAAACGGCTTGAACTGCGGCTGGTGGTGAATGCAGGTTCTATTCTTGAAAAGGACAATCAGTTAGGATTGGCACATTTCATGGAACATATGTGCTTTAACGGGACCAAAAATTTTGCAAAAAATGATTTGATTAAATACCTCGAGTCTGTCGGTGTGAAGTTTGGCGCCGACCTCAATGCCTATACTTCCTTTGATGAAACTGCCTATATTTTACCCATACCGACCGATGATGAAAAAATCGTAGACAAGGGATTCCAGATCCTTGAAGATTGGGCCCATAATGTGTCCCTCAAGCCTGAAGATATCGATCAGGAAAGAGGTGTAATTCTCGAAGAATGGCGAACAGGGCGTGGCGCTGCCCAACGTATGCGCGACAAATATTTTCCGGTTTTGCTCAAAGATTCACGTTACGCCCAGCGACTTCCCATCGGGACCAAAGAATCTATCGAAAATTTTAAGTATGACGCGCTGCGTGAATTTTATCATGATTGGTACCGGCCTGACCTCATGGCAGTTGTCGCTGTTGGTGATATCGATGTGAAGGACATTGAACAGAAAATAAAAGACCATTTCAGCAAACTCACCAATCCACCCGATGAACCAGAACGTAAATATTATCCTGTTCCCGACCAGGACAGCACCTATATTTCTATTGTAAGTGACAAAGAAGCTATTTATACCAATGCTTCGGTCTATTATAAGGACAGCGTCGAATTGGAAAAAACATTAAATGACTACCGCAGTAATTTACTCAAGACTTTTTATACCGGAATGCTCAACCAGCGACTCAATGAACTAACTCAGCAATCTGTCCCTCCTTTTATCTATGCCAACACCGGTTATGGCAATATTGTACGCACAAAAAATGCTTATATCGCCCAGGCATATTTAAATGAAAATTATATTAAAGGCGGTCTTAAAACACTGTTGGAAGAGAATGAAAGAGTAAAAAGATATGGATTCACCCAAGGCGAACTTGATCGATTCAAAAAAGATATACTCAATTTTTATGAACAGGCATATAATGAACGGAACAAAACAGAATCCCAGAATTATGCAGCTGAATTTATACGGAATTTTCTGGAAGACGAGCCAATACCGGGGATTGAATTCGAATATGCATTCGTAAAGAAATATCTCGATGGAATAAACCTCGACGAAATCAACAACCTCAGTGAAGACTTCCTCAAAGAGGAAAACCGGGTCGTGGTGATTACCGCCCCTGAAAAAGAGGGCCTGGAACTTCCCTCAAAACAAGATATTTTCCAAGTGCTGAATAACATCAACATGGCCACATTATCGCCTTACAACGATAAACTGAAGACCAATAAACTCATGGAACAGTTGCCGGAACCGGGTAAAGTAACCAGTGAAAAGCCTATTGAGGATATCGGAGTAACTGAATGGACCCTTTCCAATGGCGCTCATGTCATACTGAAGCCAACAGATTTCAAGAATGACGAAGTCCTGTTTTCGTCTTTCAGCTATGGAGGGCAATCTTTGTATCCTGATTCATTATACCTTTCCGCCAATAATGCTGATGGTATTGTCAATGAATGCGGCGTTGACGGATTAACACCCACCGATATACAAAAAATTCTTGCCGGGAAAAATGCTTATGCCCGTCCTTATATCGGCACCTTAACAGAAGGCATGAATGGCAGTTGTACTCCAAAAGATATGAAATCAATGTTTCAATTGATCCATCTCTATTTTACTGAGCCACGCAAAGATACCACCCTTTTTGCTTCGTTCATCAACCGCAGCAAGTCCATGAATCAAAATCTGCTTTCTCAACCCAATTATTATTTTATGGATCAGATCCTCAAGGTGATGACTCAAAACAATCCCAGAGGAGGGCGCATTCCAAGACCGGAAGATTTTGACAAAATTAGTCTTTCAAAAGCCCTGGATATTTACAAACAGCGTTTCGCCAATGCCGCCGACTTCTATTTTTTCTTTGTTGGTAATTTTAGTCAGGATTCCATCAAAACATATGTTGATCAATATATAGCCAGTCTTCCCTCTTCATCCCAAAAAGAAACCTGGAAAGATTTGGGAATCAGGCCGCCACAGGGGGTCATTCACGATAACTTCTATAAAGGGTCTGACCAAAGAAGTTCGGTTTCCATTCGGTTTCATGGTAAATTCCAATACAACCGACAAAACAATTATCTTATTTCTTCATTGTCCGATTTTCTGGACATTCGGCTAAAAGAGATCGTTCGGGAAGAAAAAAGTGGCGTTTATTCCATAGGCTCAAGAGCTACGGAAAGCAAATTCCCCTATCAGAATTACCAGATCTCTATTTCATTTCCCTGCAATCCGGATAATGTTGATACCCTGTTAACTGCTACATTGAATGTGATAAGACATCTCCAAAAAAATGGCGTGGACCCGGATTATATTAACCGTATCAAAGAAACGCAAAAACGTGAAATGGAAGTGAATATTAAAGAAAATCGCTATTGGTTAAGCGCACTTCAATACAGTTGTATGTACGATCAGGATCCAAGATTGATTACACAATATAATCAAAGAATAGAAGGTTTAAATGCTGCTGATTTACAAAAAGCAGCCAATCAATATTTCGATTTTAAAAATTACGACGTATTTGTGCTGTATCCTGAGAATTATCAAAAGGGGACGGATAAGCAATAATCACATGTTAAGTACGGCTTTAAATCTTTCCTTTAAGTTGGGAATAGTAACGGTAAAAGAAGTACCTTCTCTCAATTTTGATTTTACCTGTATGGTACCTGATAATTTGTCAATGGTTTCTTTGACAATATAAAGTCCTAAACCCGAGCCATTATCATCTTGGGAAGCCCTGAAAAACATGGTGAAGATCTTATTGAGATATTCGGGTGCAATGCCAATACCATTGTCTCGTATCTTTATTACACATTGGTCTGTCGTAACAAGCACCTCTATCTCTACGAAAGCATCTTTACGACTTAAATTCGCATACTTGATGCTATTTGAGACGAGATTGCTGAGAATAATGGATAAACGTTGATTGTCACTGTAAAATGGCTCTTCACCATTGACTACCAAACGTTTTTCAATTTTTAAATGATTGTCATAATAATGCTGACTTTCAAATATATCCCCGGCCATTTTATTGAAATCTATTCGCTCAATAGCTACACCAAGACGGCTGTTCCTGGAAAGATTGATGATATCCTTAATAAACCGATCTAGTTTTTTTACACTTTTCTCCTGCAGCTCAAAATAATATCGGAGTTTTTCTTGGTCCTCTTCAAGCTTGATCAGGTTTATCAAACCGAGAATTGATGTCAATGGCGCCCGCAGGTCGTGCGACACGCGATACACAAAACTGTCGAGTTCCTTATTTACCTTCTCCAGATCCCGGTTTTTTTCCAAAAGTTTCAACTCGGCCCGTTTGATGTCTGTAATGTCTTTGATAAAAACGGACACCCCTTTTATATTTCCAATTTCCTTGATCGGAAACGTTTTAATTTCATATACAATCTCTTCTTCCTTCTCAATGATCTGATCGATATAAATACCAGGTTTACCTTCTAAAGCCCGATCAAATCGTCGTTTCCACTCCATGCGTTCATTAGAATCCGGAATGTATTCCAGGATATTTTTGTTAAGCGCGGGAATAATTTTGAATCGTTGTTCGATCTCCTTGCCAAAATTGGCATTAAAATCAATCAGTTCATACCGATTATTGATCAGCCAAACAATGCTGCCGGAATTATCGAGGATCGCCCGTAAATTGGATTCCGTGTCAATGAGATCCATTATTCGTTCGGCAACTTTAAGTTCCAGATTCTGATTCAGATCCAATAAATCGCCAATCACTTCATAGGCATCATACTGCAACAATGTAATGGCGTTGAAAAGTTCATGAAAAGGATCACTTTCGTGGGTATCGATTTGCATGGGTTTGAATTCACCATCCCAGGAAATCTGTCCGATAGTTTCCATAATTTCTCTGGTACGGACCGCGTGTCTCTTTTCCATGTCCAGGATCATGTCAATCAGTTCCTTTTTACTCAGATTATTCAGTTGTTCCCTGGAAATACCTGGAGTAAATGCTCCCGGCTGATCCGATTCAGCATCTTTATTTAATATCTGATCCAATGCTTCAGCCGTGGTTGACACCAGTTTCAAATTCACAGAATGTTTTGGTTTGATCAATTTGTATATGGAAAATATGGTTTTGATAAAGGTTGTTGCTACGATATATTGTTCAAGACACTGATCGGCAAATCTCTCATTCAGTTGTATCAATATTTTTCTGACCTTAATGGAAATATGCCTGGCATCGACGATTTCCCAGAGAAAATAAATTTTACCTACCCCAAGTTGCATAAGTAACTTTTCCAGGCCTTTGATCGCCAGTCGCATATCATCTTCATCCGGGGTGCCATGAGATTTTATGTATAGAATTTCCGAATTAACCAGAAAATATTGACTGTAATAATTAGTCTTTTCGGATAAATACGTGAAGGCAGGAAATGATTGTGCACTCAGATTCCTTCTTGAGAACTCTTCCAGTTGATTGTCGAATTCAACATGCAAATCAGGAGCCTTATTTTCTGATTCAGATTGCAAAATTACAGGATGGATTTAACAGCCCACTTATATGAATAATGTTTAAAAGTTGATCCCCATACTCATTCTTCCCAACTCTCCCCAAGTAAATTGTGCTCTAAAAATTGCTTTTCAAAATCTTAAATTAAATATAATTCTTGATTAAAAGTCGGAGACCTTATTAAATTATTTTTCAAAATTTATGAATAAAATGGTATAAATAAAAAATTCCCTTCCTTTACCCAATCACTCCTCCTTACGATTTTTTACCAAAAAATTGATTTTATCGAATCAGATTCAATCATTTTCAGCGATCTGCACCACAAGAATAAGTGGTTCAAATACATTCGAAGATTAAATCCTGCAATCTTTTTAATAAAAAGCCAGACGACGACAAACTTCTTTGGTCCGGATAATCTAAAATTTCTCCAGGACACTTTACTTTCTATTAATTTTTTATATGTTCTGAATTGTTTGAGGCCATAAATTCAATTTCTATTATGGAAAATCTAAATATTTTAATTGTCGGTGCCGGAGTCGCCGGCTTAACTTGTGCTAATCTGTTGAAAAATCAAGGAATGGATGCATTCATTATAGAAAGAGAACCGAGCCAGTCATTTAATGCTTCAGGTTATATGCTTGGTTTACTTCCTTTGGGCGGAAGGGTTTTTAACCAGATCAACTTGCGCGATCAATATTTTAGGAATAGTATTCAAATGGATCTTTACAATGTGCATTCTTCATCCGGTTCTTTGATCCGGTCTTATCCTTTGGAATTCATCAATAAACAATATGGATCGTATCGTGGCATCAGCAGGCAACATCTCATTGAATTGTTAATGCAAAAAATTGATCGGAAGCAAATTCTTTTTGAAACAACCGTCATCAGCGTTGCTCAGCAAGATGGTGGAGTAGAAGTAGTATTTTCCGATGATACTGTTCGCAAATTCGATTTGGTCATTGTCGCCGACGGCATCCACTCAGAAACGCGAAAAAAAATTCTTAATGCCTCTGAGTATCATTACCAAGACACCGGTTGGGGTGGATGGGTCACCTGGATGGGGAAACAATCCGGCAGTACTTATGAAGAATACTGGGGGGCCGGCAGTTTTTTAGGATTGTATCCTGCAGAAAATGATATCGGTGTATTCCTTGGCGGACCTGCATATAACATTCAAAAAAAAGGATTAAAGGAATTTTCATGTGAAGTAGCAAACATGCTGAAACACAATAAAACGTTTCCAAAGGAGGCGCTAAAATGCTTTGATCGGGACGAACGACATTTTTTCTGGAATTTTAAAGACTGTCGATGTGATGTTTGGCATAAGGGAAATGTTGTATTATTAGGCGATGCAGCCACCGGTTTTTTGCCTACCGCTGGAGTCGGGGCTTCCATGGCCATGGATTCTGCCGCTGCATTGGTCGACGAACTTTCCCGGGTTGACCGGGAACATATTCAATATGCCCTTGATTTGTATACACGACGCCAAAAAAATCGGGTTGAACGAGCACATTCAGATTCCAGGAAATTGGGGAAACTGATGTTTGTGAAATCCGCCATAATAGCTCATTTAAGAGACCGTATCGTATCGTGGTATAGTTTGAAAAGGATGCTGGCGGACCTGAGCAAGGTGATGGAAGGCAAATAATTATTTTATGTCCAATAACTTATGTATTTACGCCCCTGGCTAAACATCTATGATAAGACCTAAATAGCGATGTCATGATATACTTTGTGACATTTTCCTGATTTCAATACACTGCCAATCATGTTTAAGGGCAACAAAAAAACCCTCAAAAGAGGGCCTTTTATTACTTATCACAAAAAATTCAAATTTGTTTATTTCATGTTAAACGTGTAGTCCCCATCCAATGCGGCAACCCGGCCGCCAATCACGGTACCTGCCGGAACAATGAAATTTACTGAAAAATGAGTTTCGGTTAAAGTTGGTATGATAGCCATATCCACTCCGTCACTTCGTGAAATTGTCTGGGCATCATCGCTTAAAGTATAAGTTCCCGATGGCCATACATCTGCCTGCACCTGTAGGATACTTCTGCCGTTGTCATATTGGTATTTGAAAATTGTACTGTGAAATTTTGCCACATACTGTCATCGGTTGCTGTGCTGATTGGTACAGTCACACTTTGCACAGTCCAGGTTTTGGAAGTCAGCAATTTCATAGCCTTATCTTTGGCAGTTTCCTCACTTCCTCCGCCACATCCGATAAATGTTAACAATGTCGCCACCACAACAAGAGAAAGTACAGTATTGAGACTTTTCATATCGAATTATATTTGAATTCCTTAATAATACAATTTAATTAACAAATCATAAAATCACCAGTAAAATGATTCTAAACCGGTTCATCATTATCAAAGATATTCATTTCTATCATGAAATTATTCACTTCACCAGTTATCTTCATTTTGCGGGTTGTAATTTTTTCGTGCAAAATTCAAAATTATACTTTAAATATTCCGGTGATGCGCAAAAACATCTTAAAGATTAGGGTCTGTTTTCCAAATCTTATTTTTGGGTTTTGAACGTATCCTCCGTATTCTTCAGTAAAATTTTTTATAGATGAAATGATATCCCTCAAGTATTAAAAAACCGGCAATTGATATCACCATTTATTGAATATGGCATTGTTCTGCACAATTGTCGATTACCATGATCCCGATACCTGTTCATTTTGATCTAATGCGCACCTGATCATCGAACACCAAAACCGACACCACAATATTTTACACCCTTTGAATAATTTTTACTGTTCGGAAGCGGCAAATGCATTGAGTAAATAAAATGCGCCACTCACCACCACATCGTCCATTTCAGAAATACCATCATGAAGCTTTAGTTCTATCCATCCCTGGTTTTCGATGCCGGTAATCACTGGCATTTTTTCAAATACCTTTTTCCCTTCTTGCTCTCCTTTATGAACAAAAATATATTCCTGACCTCCCTGAACCACCACTGCTTCTCTGGGCAAAGCAGGCGTTGCCTGATCATTGGTTACTATGGAAGCTTTCACATACATTCCCACCTTAAAGTTACTTTCTTCATCGTCGGGATGTACATGTACTTTTACATAACGCTGATCCGGTTCAAGGCTCTGCCCTACCAAAAAGACTTTACCTTTAAACAACGTATTGCCATAATTTGGAATGCTAAATAATACCAATTGATCTTTTTTCACTTTCATGATATCTTTTTCAAAAACCTCCAGTTCAATATGTTTATGTCCGGGATTGACGATTTCAAAAAGTTCTTCCTGGGGATCGACGTGTTTTCCAACGGTCGCTGTTACATTGGTTACCGTACCGCTAATTGGTGCTCTGAGATACATGACTGAAGAAATCGATCCGTTTGCCAGGTTGTTAAAATCGGTGCCAATGATGTTGAGCTTTTCTTTAACGCCATCAAAAACTGATAGTGCACTTTTATAGTCATATTCTGCCATCAATAATTTTTTTCTGGCGGTAGCATTTTGTGCCTGCAGGGTTTTTTGACGTTCATACTCATCTTTTAAAAACCCCAGTTTTGAATTGAGCTCGACATATTGTTGTTGAAGTTCCACATAATCCATGCTTTCCAACGCGGCCATGATCTCACCTCTTCTCACTTGATTACCAATCAGAAACCTGATTTGCCGGATATAACCGGGAACCATCGGACTGATCACGGCCTTGCCAGTAGGTGGTACGTCTACATAACCACTGGCTTTAACCACATTTTCTATATTCTGCTTACTGATTTTTCCGGTTTTAAGTTTGATGACATTCATTTGCTCTGCACTTAAAGCCACCTGGTTTTTAGCTGCCAAAATATCAGCCGCATCCTGTGTCGGCTCCTGCTGTTTGTTGTTATTGCACCCCATGGTGAGCGCGATCAGGATAAATACTGGATATATAATGATTTTTTTCATTTTCGAAATTATTTTAACAAATAGTTGATTTTTATGACTGTCTGATTGTACTGGTTTAGATTATCCAGGTAATCGATTTTTATATTTATGGCTTCAGAAATATTTCTGATATAGTCAAGATATTCGATTTCCCCGTTTTTATACATTACGCTTGCATTCTGAATAATGATTTCTGCATTCTTCAACGTATACCCTTCATAGGATTTAAGCTTATTTTCCATGGTATTTTTGTCATTGAAAAGCACCTCCAGGTCCTTTTGAAATTCGAAGGACTTTTGACTAAAAGTATTTTGCGCCATTTCGTATTGCAACCGGGCCTGCTGAATTTCCCCAATATTGGGCCTGAACCATATCGGAATTCTAAGCGTTAACTCCCAGCCATCAAAGCCAGGAACTTCATCTATAGATTGCCGGAAATATCCTGCAACTATACTCGGAGATATTCGTGATCTGGCCGTTTTAAGGGATTGTTCGTTCAATTGTATATTCTGTTTAAAATATTGCATGTTCAAAAACTGATCCGGTGTACTTAGGGCGCTATCCAAACCTGCATTCAAAGGAAAACGGATTAGGCTATCTTCTACCGGCAATATCCATTCATCTGATTTAAGTAACTTCTTAAAATGACGCTGCCCATTGCTCAGATTGGTATTGGACTCCTCTAATTGCACCCTCAATGATTCCTTTTTGGTATCCATCACTACCTTTGACAAATAATTACTATCTCCGGTTTCATATTTCAGATTGGCAATCTTATCGGCCTCCTCATATAGTGCATAGATATCACGAATCAGTTTCCGGCGCTCTTTAAGCCATATTAACCCGTAATAAGCCAAAGAAACTTCCTGCTCCAGATCACGGTTTGTTATGGCCAATTCATATTCCCGCTTCTCGACAATCTTCTTTAAAAGACCGGTCCTGCTGGCTTGTTCAAAAGGTGAACCGAAATTCTGCCTGATCGCCAGATGATTATCAGCAAGACTGGAATTGATCTGGCCTTGCATATAATAAAATTCCGTTTCACCCAGGTTCCACCCGGTTTTCACCATCGATTGGGCAGATTGTACTTCCTGCCGGGCATTCGACAGATACAAATTGTTTCCTCTGGCCTGATCGATGGCTTGCTGAAGGTTAATCTCCCTTGCTTGTTCCTGGGCTTTGGCATTACCAGAAATGAGCAAGTTTGCAAACATAAAAATGATGACCGACTTAGCACCAAGTTTTAGCAACCTGGCATTGAAGGAAGTTTGATTGACTATTAAATAAATCACCGGCAACACCACCAATGTCAATAAGGTCGCCGTTACCAATCCTCCGATTACCACAGTGGCCAATGGTCGTTGAACCTCGGCACCGGCAGAGGTGGATAAACCCATCGGAAAAAATCCAAGCGCTGCTGCTGCCGCTGTGAGCAAAACAGGTCTTAACCGCGCTTTGGCCCCCATCAGTACCCGTTCTTTGACATCTTCAATGCCTCGTTCTTTGAGTTCATTGAAATGAGTGATCAGAACGATACCGTTTAATGTTGCAATGCCAAAAAGTGCGATAAAACCGACACCGGCTGAAATACTGAATGGCATGCCCCTTATCCAAAGCAACACCACACCACCGATGGCTGCAAGGGGTATGGCTGTATACACCATTAATGCTTGTGAAATAGAATTGAATGTGAAATAAAGCAGGATGAATATCAGCAGCAATGCGACCGGCACGGCCACTTTCAACCTGGCCAGGGCATGCTGGAGATTTTCGAATTGACCGCCATAGGTAATATAGTATCCTTCCGGCAATTGAATATGTTGGTTGATGATGCCTTCTATTTCATGCACCAACGATTCAACATCACGATTTCTCACATTAATCCCAATCACTATTCTTCTACGCGTATCATCCCGGGAGATCTGGGCCGGTCCTCGCTGTATTTGTATATCTGCAATCTCCTCGACCGGTATCTGGTTGCCATTGGGCAAACTCACATAAAGTTGCTTCAGGTTTTCTATATCGCGTCGGTTTTCATGACCAAATCGCACCACCATATCGAACCTTTTCTCCCCTTCGAATACCGTCCCGGCTACCTCTCCGGCAAAAGCCATCCTGATATATTTATTAATATCCGAAATATTCAGTCCATAATGCGCCAGCTTTTCCCGATTATACTTCACTGTCATTTGTGGTAATCCGACAATTTGTTCCACCGTAATATCGGAAGCTCCCGGTATGTGTTCTATTAATTTCTTGATCCGGTTGGCATTGTCGTACAAAACCTGCAGATCTTCCCCAAATATTTTAATGGCAAGGTCTGCCCTCACACCGGTGATCAGTTCATTAAAGCGCATTTCAATAGGCTGGGTAAATTCGTATTCAACACCCGGAAAGACGGATAGCTCGGCCTTCATCTGATCGGCGAGTTCTTCCTTGGAAGAAGCCCTTTTCCATTCATCCGGTGATTTCAGCCGTACGATTATATCACTCATTTCCATAGACATCGGGTCGGTAGGCACTTCGGCTGCTCCAATCCTGGAGGCCACCTCACTGACCTCATCAGGAAATTTATTTAAAAGAATGTTTTCTACTTTGGTACAGTAGTCTATGGTTTCTGTCAGGGATGTTCCGGGTCTCAATACCGGCTGAATGACATAATCGCCTTCATCTAAAGTCGGGATAAATTCACCACCCATATTGATATAAATAAACATACTGGACGCAAGCAACAGGATTGCGCCGGTTATAGTGAGTAACTTGTGCTTGATGGCATATCTAATGGTTGGCAAATACATGCTTTCGATCCAGCCCATGATCCTGCCCGACAGGTCAAATTTCTTTTCTTTCACAGGTTTCAGCAACAAAGCAGAAATAACCGGCACATAGGTAAGGCATAAAATCATGGCGCCAACCAAAGCAAAACTAAATGCCATGGCCATTGGCCGGAACATTTTTCCTTCCACGCCGGACAACGTGAGAATTGGTATAAAAACGATTAAAATAATAATCTGACCAAAAAATGCCGAATGCATCATGTTTTTGGCAGCATTCTCCGTAATCAAATCTTTCTCCAATTGGAGATTACGCCCGGAGAGTTGCAACAATTCTTTGTTGTTGCGGGCTATTTCATGGATGATAAATTCCACGATGATTACAGCGCCATCGATGATGATCCCAAAGTCGATGGCGCCCAGACTCATAAGATTGGCAGAAATACCAAAGAGGTTCATCATAGAAATGGCGAACAATAAACTCAATGGAATGATGGACGCCACGATGATGCCGGAACGCAAATTGCCCAACAACAGCACCACCACAAAAATAACGATCAGCGCTCCAAGCAGGAGGTTCTCTTCCACCGTATGGGTGGTTTTTTGGATGAGATGGGAGCGCTCCAGAAATGGATTAATATAAATACCTTCCGGTAATGTCTGTTGGATCTCGGCGATGCGTTCTTTTACCGTCCGGATCACTTTATTGGAATTGGCGCCCTTTAACATCATGATCTGGCCCATCACTTTTTCTCCCTGTCCGTTTGCCGTGATGGCCCCAAAACGGGTGGCGTACCCGAGATGGACCTGTCCGATATCCCGCATAAGGATGGGAATACCGTTATTGCTTTTCACCACAATGTTTTCGATGTCCTCGATATTGTTCACTACACCTTCCCCACGCACAAAATAGCTCTCCTGATATTTTTCAATATATCCGCCACCGGCGTTCTCATTGTTGGTCTCAAGAGCGCGGAACACTTCTCCGATGGTCGTATTCATTGCCCGAAGTCTTTCCGGATCCACCGCGACTTCATATTGTTTGAGGTAACCTCCCCAGGTGTTCACTTCCACCACGCCAGGAATACCAATAAGTTGTCGTTTAACGATCCAATCCTGAATCGTCCTCAAATCCATGGAAGAATAGAGGCTGTCATACCCCGGCTTTACATCGAGGATATATTGGTAAATCTCACCCAGCCCGGTGGAAATCGGCCCCATGGTTGGTACGCCAAATCCTAGCGGAATTTTCTCCTGGGCGGTTTTAATTTTTTCGGCAATAAGTTGTCGTGGAAGATAGGTGCCCAGATCGTCGTCAAAAACTATGGTGACGACCGAAAGTCCGAATTTGGAAATAGACCGTATTTCCTGGACACCTGGTAAATTGGCCATTTCCAATTCGATGGGATAGGTGATAAATTGTTCGATATCCTCAGTCGCCAGGTTTCTGGAAGTGGTGATGACCTGAACCTGATTGTTGGTGACATCGGGTACGGCGCCGATCGGGATCTGGATCATGGAAAAGATACCCCAGGCGATCAGACCGACCACAAATAATAGAATTATTAGCTTATTTTTTATACTGAAAGATATTATTGCATTGATCATGTATTCTAATTTGATAGGATAATAATTCGTTAAAAAATCAATGTGTTGATGGCTCATGGATACATCAACATTGTTACTACTTGAAAATTAGAAATGATCAGACGGTTGGGGGTGCCCGAAGTGCATTGGCATCCGGGCTGAATTGTTCAAAAAGTATTAGTGATTGATAAAATTCTACAGGAACTACCTGCACTAATTGGGTACGTAGCATTTGAAACAATACGGGCCGCACCAAAAAACCGACCACATGAAATGTGCCGAATGATACTCCACTGGCAGTCCTGAAATCTTGTAAGTGGTTTGCGCCCAGATCATGATACAAAACCGTTTTTAACAGTCCGAAAAAATTACATGAAGAGTAAGACTGAAACGTATATTGATGATCCGGGAAATAGTAATGTGTATGCGGTAAAATGGTATGGCCTAATAAAAAAAACATGGCCAACATGAAGAAAAAAAATCTTATTTTCCTTTTCACCGCTCTATTTGCTTTTTCAAATTAAAATTAAAGCAATAACCCAATTTTACGGTAAAGTGTTTTTCTGTTTTAATCTGGATCACACATCATATTTTCAATAATATAATTCCGTGCGCTGTGTAAAATGAATTATTTACTGCAAAGATATAAAATATTCCCCACCTGTTGTAACTTTCAATACATTCCATCGTCTCCACTTTGAAATGTCACTCGAATTCTTCAAGTCCGATGTGCTTCCGCTCAAAGACAAGCTTTACCGGTATGCGTACAGCATGCTGGGCAATGAAGCATTAGCCCAGGACACCGTGCAGGAGGCCCTGATCAGGATTTGGGAAAAACGAAGTGACCTATTCAGCTATCGCAGTGTAGAAGCGTGGTGTATGACCATTACCCGTAATTGCGCACTCGATAAACTGAGATCAAAACATGCCAGGACAACGAGTCTTGAGCAGGTTGGCACTAAGCATATGTATGATACACAACTTCTTCCCGATCAGGAGGCAGAACTTTCGGATATCATGTCAATTGTACATGGCATTATCCATCGGTTACCGCTGAAACAAAAGGAAGTGTTGCAATTGCGCGACATCGAAGGATACAGTTATCTGGAGATCAGTGAGATTACAGGTTATATGCTCAATGATGTGAAAGTTTGCATATTCAGAGCGAGAAAAACAATCAAGGAAACAATGGAAAAAATGAATGCCTATGGACTCGAAAAAAGCGGAGACGTTTCTCATTAAATATTGGCGCGGTGAAACAACACGTGAGGAAGAAACTTTCCTCAGACAATACGTGGCTGAAGGAAAAGTAAAATCACCAGACGACACTGCCCGGCAATTGTTCGCCTATTTTGAAAAACAAAGGAACCTTCGTATTGATAATGAGCAGTTCGATGAGAACATCCTTGAAAAAATAGGCAAATTACCAGCGAAAGTTTATTGGCGCCACTCCCGAAAAGCCATCATATGGGGTATTGCTGCGGGTCTGGTTCTTATTTGTTCACTGGGATTTCTTTTCCGGGATTTCATGCTGAAACCCCATGTTGATACACAAATGCTGGCTGCAGACACCTATTCGGATCCACAAAAGGCCTATGAAGAGACAAAAAAGGCGCTTTTGTTTATCTCTTCCAAACTAAATGAGGGGGTCGATTATACCAGCGAAATTTCAAAATTTGAAGAAGCACAGGAAAAAATTAAAACGAAGTAGTTATGAAAAAACTGATATTATTTGCCTTTATGATCGGTGCATCATACACCCTGAAGGCACAGGACGATATTATTTCTCGCTTTTTCCAGAGCTATTACAACGATGAAAATGCGACCAAGATATCTGTTTCGAGCAAAATGTTTCAGTTATTCACTGAAATCGAACCTGGCGACGCCGATGAAAAAGAAGTTCTGGATGCCATCAGCAAACTCAAAGGTTTTAAAGCCGTCGGTTTCGATAGTCTCCCGGACCCAATAAAATATTATAACGACGCCATCAGTAAAATTCAAAAGGCCGGTTTCGAAGAATTGATGTCAGTAAAAGAAAAGAACCAGGCGGTGAATTTTCAAATACACGAAAAAAGTGGTATTATCAATGAATTGGCTATGGTGGTCAGTGAAAATCACCGTTTTATGGTCCTTTCACTTTACGGAGAAATAGACCTTAAAAATATATCTAAACTTGCACGAAGCCTGAAGATTACCGGAATGGATTATTTGAAGGATCTCCATCCGGAAATGAGGAAAGACAAAAACAAAGAAAAAACCAAGGATGACAAAAAAAGTGATTGACAAGACTGCATGTTGAATACCAAAAATATTCTGATCACGCTTATATTGGGATTATCGCTGGTCGCGTGCGGCCCCCAGGAAAGTCATGTCATTACCAATTTCAAAGAAACCCATGTGCTGGAAAAAAGCCTGCACTTTGATGCCAGTACTTTGCGCATGATCAACTTACAACAGGATGCTGCTTTCAATAAAATGGCGAAAGACATCAAAAAATTAGACTTTTACCAGGTTAGCAAAGACAATTTTGATGCAGTCGAGAAACAACATCTTCAATCGGATTTGGAAGCGGCCTCATTTGAAAACTGGATGACTGTCGAAAATTTTGGCATGAATTTAACCATTTTGGGCAAGGATAAATCCCGCGCACCAGAACTGGTGGCACTCATTGAACAAGACAGCAGTTATTACGTGATCGACATGCTCGGCATATTCAATCTGGCCAAAATCCCGGAAATATGGTCATCATTCCAGTCTGAGCAATTCATCAATGTTTTTAACTTGCAAAACGGTAAAAAATCCAGAAAGGCCCCTTGAATATCCTAAGCATAAAAGATCTCACCAAGCACTACGGCAAGATACATGCTGTGGATCATCTCACACTTGATGTCGAAAAAGGTATGGTTTTCGGATTGCTTGGCCCTAACGGCAGCGGAAAAACCACCACTTTGGGCTCTGTCTTGGACGTGATCAAGCCCACAACCGGATCCTATTCCTGGTTTGAAAAAAAACCTTCGGGAGCATCGCGAAAAAAAATCGGGGCGATTCTGGAAACCCCGGCTTTTTATCCCTACCTCTCTGCCGTAAAGAACCTGGGAATCATAGCTAAAATCAAGGAGTATGGCCAGCACAGGATCGATGAAGTCATAGAACAGGTCGGACTTGCTGACCGCAAAAAAGATGCCTTCAGAACTTACTCACTGGGCATGAAACAGCGATTATCAATCGCCGCTGCCCTGCTATCCGATCCCCCTGTTTTGATCCTCGACGAACCGACCAATGGCTTGGATCCTCAGGGAATTGCGGAAATACGTGACCTGATCCTTACCATTTCCGGTCAGGGAAAAACCATCATCTTTGCCAGTCATATTTTGGATGAGGTACAAAAAGTATGTAGTCATTTTGCGGTATTGCGAAAAGGTAAGCGCATTTTTGTAGGTTCCGTAGTTGAAGCGCTTTCCAGAAACCACCAGATTGAGGTAGCAGCGAACGATATGGCGCTTTTGGAAAATACCATAAATGCATTCCGATTGAAGGAAAAAATTAACCATGACAAAGACAAACTATTGATCAAATTGAAGGATGGTGCGTCAACACAAGATTTGAATGAGTATTTGGTAAAGCAAGGCATTGTGGTCAATCATCTCGCTTTGCAAAAAACCAGCCTGGAGCAGGAATTTCTGAAAATACTGGCAGACAGCAATGATTAGACTTTTTCAGATAGAATGGCTCAAATTAAAAAATTATAAGGTCTTCTGGATCCTGCTGGGACTTTACCTGCTGTCCATTGTCATAGTGTGCTCCAGTGGTATGTTCCTGATGGAATTTCTCAAAAGTAAAGGCGCTCAATTTCGGGGCATTGATCCAACCATTTTGCCATTGTACGATTTCCCTGATGTCTGGCAAAACATCACTTATTTCGCCACTTTTTTCAAAGTCTTTCTGGCATTCATCGTGATCATTTCAGTCACCAATGAAATCAATTACCGGACGCTGCGACAAAACATCATCGATGGATTGAGCAAATGGGAATTTCTGGGATCAAAGGCGTTGCTGGTACTTAGTCTGGCAATCCTGGCAACCATTTTTCTATTTTTTACCGGACTGGTTGACGGCCTGATCTATTCACATGTGATCGAATGGAAATTGATTTTTTCAGACCTTCAATTCCTGGCAGCGTATTTCCTGGAATTGATCACTTTTATGTCGCTGGCTTTCTTACTGTCGGTCTTATTGCAAAAATCCGGTTTCGTAATTGTAATCATTTTCATGTATACCCTCATATTCGAACCCTTCCTCACCATCAATATTGAACACAATCCAATCTTTCCGGGTTACCTCAAGCCGTTGGTGCCCTTTATGCCCATCAAATCGTTAAATAACCTCGTGCAGATCCCTTTTCCAAAATATGTTTTTATGGATACCCATGATTTTGTGGCTTTTCAGGATGTGGTGCTGGTGCTGGGCTGGCTGGTCATCTATCAGATCTTGATTATTATCATGCTCAGGCATCGCGACCTTTAAATGACCTTCCCTATTTGTGTGATAAAAATCCAAATGCCATCACCACAAAATTACTTTTTTTGAACTTTCACAAAGAATGTGGCGTTGTTCAATGATTATTTCATATTCAGGGTGTGCAATCAAACTATCAGTTTTTATATACGTTATTTATTTAAGATTATATTTGCGACAAAATAGAATATTATGACAACGGTATTATTGGGAATCGGATTCATTGCAGTATTTTTTATATTAATGTCCGTACGACTTCTTTTTATTAAAGATGGTAAATTCAGGGGTACTTGTGCCTCGCAAAGTCCATTTCTTAAAAAAGAAGGTGGCACTTGCGGCTATTGTGGCAGAAACCTGGACGACGGCGAGGCTTGCGGTAAAAATGAAGTGAATCCTGTTGAAAAAGTGCTGTCAAAATTTAAAGGTTAAAATAATTCCATTTAAAACTTCATTTATTCATATTTTTGGCCCTTTGTATTCAGACATTTAACCATGGCCTTAATAAAATCAATATCTGGAATCAGGGGTACCGTCGGTGGCAAATCGGGTGAATCTTTAACACCTGTCGACGTTGTCAAATTTACTGCTGCATTCGGTTTTTGGTGCAGGGAAAATTCCGGCATCCAAAAAATGGTGATCGGCCGCGATGCCCGGCAATCAGGATCGATGATTTCACGCCTCGTGGCAGCAACCCTTCAGGGAATGGGTATTGACGTGGTTGACTTAGGACTCTCCACCACACCAACCGTAGAAATTGCCATCCCTTTGGAACAAGCCGGTGGAGGAATTATGATTACTGCCAGCCACAATCCCTCACCATGGAATGCTTTAAAATTGTTGGATCACCAGGGAGAATTTATTGGTTCCGCAGAAGGCATCGAAGTGCTTCGCCTTGCCGAAAGCGATGAACTTGTTTATGCAGAAACTAAAAAAATCGGCGCTTACACCACGAATGACAGCTACATAGACAAGCATATTGAAATGATCCTGAAATTGCCCTTGGTGGATGTCGAAGCCATTGCGGACAAGGATTTTAAGATTGCCCTAGATTGTGTGAATTCTACCGGGGGCATTGCCATTCCAAGGCTTCTCAGAGCGCTGGGTGTGACTAAAGTAGAAGAAATGTACTGTGAACCCAACGGACTGTTTCCCCACAATCCCGAACCTCTTCCGGAAAATCTCAACCATATTTCCAACCAGATAGAAATTGGACATTATGACCTTGGTATTGTCGTCGATCCTGATGTGGACCGGTTGGCATTGCTCACCGAAGATGGCACTCCTTTCGGTGAAGAATACACCCTGGTTGCTGTGGCAGATTATGTGTTGAAACACAAAAAAGGCAACACCGTTTCCAATCTTTCATCGTCACGCGCTCTCCGGGATATCACCTTCAAACACGGGGGACATTATGAAGCCGCTGCTGTGGGTGAAGTAAATGTGGTGACCAAAATGAAAGAAGTGAACGCCATCATTGGTGGTGAAGGTAATGGTGGGGTGATCTACCCCGAACTGCATTATGGCCGGGATGCGCTGGTGGGTATTGCGTTGTTTTTGTCTCACCTGGCGAAATTTGGCAAATCCATTTCATTTCTACGTGCTTCCTATCCAAATTATCATATTTCCAAAAATAAAATCGAACTGACACCAGAGATCGACGTGGACAATATACTGGAAGAGATCAAGATTCAGTACAAAAAAAATCCCATCGTTACCATCGATGGCGTAAAGATTGAATTTGACAAAGAATGGGTGCATTTACGCAAATCCAATACAGAACCCATCATCAGGATCTATGCAGAATCGGAAACGCAGGCCACCGCCGATTATTTAGCCAATAAAATCATCAATGATATCAAGGAAATAATCACTGAAAAACCAGAAGAATGAGGACCTATCTCGACAATGCCGCTACAACACCGTTGGATCAGCGGGTTTTCGAGGCCATGAAACCATTCATGCTGGAAAAATTCGGAAATCCTTCTTCCATCCACAGCCATGGCCGCGAGACCCGGTCTGCCATCGAACAGGCCAGAAAAAAAATCGCCGATCTCTTGCATACCGCACCGGCTGAAATATTCTTTACATCCGGCGGTACCGAAGCAGACAATACCATCATCAGGAATAGCATCGAAAAGTTTGGTATAAAAACAGCCATAACTTCGCCGATTGAACACCACGCTGTGCTGCATACGCTGGAAGCACTGGAAAAAGCGGGTAAACTCCAGATACACTTGGTCAATCTCGATGAACAAGGGCATGTTGATTACCAGCATTTGGAAGCATTGCTGGAGGAAAATCCTGACGCTTGCGTATCCTTGATGCATGGCAATAATGAAATCGGAAACCTTACCGACCTGGAGCGAGTAAGTGAATTGTGTACCGCACACCGGGCTTATTTTCATTCCGATACCGTTCAGTCCATGGGAAGACTTCCCATGGATCTGGAAAAATTGAATATTCAGGCCATTGTCGCCTCAGCGCACAAATTTCACGGTCCGAAAGGCATTGGCTTTATGTATATAAACAATACGCACCAGATCGACCCGCTGATTTACGGTGGCGGACAAGAACGCAATATGCGCGGTGGAACGGAATACGTTTACGGTATCATCGGGCTGGCCAAAGCACTGGAACTGGCGCATGATGAAATGGAAAATGAAGCCGGTTATATCAAGGACTTGAAAATCTATACCATGCACCAATTGCAGGAACAGATCGATGGTGTGATCTTCAATGGTGACTGCGCCAACCTCGATAAAAGCCTTCACAAAATACTCAATATCGGCATCCCGGGCATTGACGACAACGACATGCTCTTATTCAACCTGGATATTAATCAAATTTCCGTTTCCGGGGGCAGCGCTTGTGCAAGTGGTACCAACATTGGTTCACACGTGCTGGAGGCGCTGAAGGTTGATCAAAATCTGGGCACTATTCGTATTTCATTCAGCAAGTACAACACCAAGGAAGAGATTGATTTTTTTATTCAAAAGCTCACTGAGATCTGCAAAGTGAGGATTTAGGATAGCAGTGGTAAAATCCATAAATTTTTGTCTCATTAAAAAGTCGGTCCTAAGCGAAGGTTGTACCTTCAATCTTTCAGCAATTTCAAAGAGAACCAGCCCAACCCGATGACGATCGCTATGATAATGCCCCACAGCCAAAGCTTATTTTCAAACAGTGGATGTACCCCGCCTGAAGCTCCTTTTTCGTAAAATATCTTTTCCTCTCCCAACTTTAGTGCTGCTGGGTTGTCCGGTATTTTATCCCTGAACTGCTCAATATCATAGCTGGGTTTTTGGGCATTTTTATTACCGTAGATCAGGTAATAGTTACCCCGGGCATTGAACCTGGCCACCAGATCATTGACATTCCCCCCTAGCTCGACAGAAGCGATGTGCAGCGGCTGATTGTTATGATTGCGGATGATCATCTTCAGTTTATTCGCGATGGTGCTGTTGAAATTAAAGGTGTGACCTTCAAGTGAGCTTAGCATACTGGTGGTCAAGAGGCGATAATTATAGTGAATACCCTGCTCCGTATTAAAACTGTCCGTGACATATTGTATGCTGATTGGCCGGTAATAATCCAGCGTGTCATTCACCTTAACTGCTAAAGAAGCGACCGGTACTTTTTGCAAGAGGTTAATTTCAACGATCGTTTGTTGCTTTTCATGATCGTTGGAAATATTCATGCTTCCAATCTGGTAAATTTGATATTTTCCTTCTTCGATGTGCTGATCATTCAAAGAGGCAGAATTTAACGTCGGTTTTTCTGCCTCCGGGATCGCCAGCCTCAAATAGCGGTAGTTCACTTCGGGAAAATTCAAAGTGGTGAAATTATAGTTGCTGTAGGCATTCTTTATCGATAAAAGACGATAATTTTCCAGGATGGTAAACCATTGTTGTTGGTCATCACTGCCCTGAAGGGTGACCTTCCAATCGAAGTTTTTATTTGAAAAATCAAGTATTATTTGATTCAGGAGCGTTTTTGACGAATTGTAAAAAGTGAAATAATTATTATTACCCAGGTGAGATTGGTTGATCTGTTTAAACGGGATCTCTCTGTCCACCACCTGACGGATATTCGGTCGCATTAAATAAGGCATTTCCAGCGTGTCTCCGTCGTTGGTCATGCAAATTATCTTTATATCCGCAAGGTCATCGGATACTTTACCATAGATATCATTGGGGAGAGTAATGATGTGCCAGGTGTCTGTTACCTTGTAAATAGTTCGCTGATAATGATAATCATAACTTTGGCTGAAGCCTATTGAATGAGAAAAAATAAATCCGATAACTAATAAAAATCGCTTAGTGTTCATCCCCGCTAAAAATAATATTCTTGTATTTGTTGTAAAGAAAAGAAATGATCAGCAGCAAAACACCCAACGCAACAAAAAGGATGGTTTTGGAAATGGTGTCCAGGTCTGTAATGTCATAAATAAATAGTTTGAACAATGTGACAAAAAACAAACCAATGGCGGCAATGCGCACATGTCGCTTATGCTTCCATATTCCAATCGCAATCATGCACAGCGCATAAATGCCCCAGAGAATACTCAATCCGAATTTATAAGATTGAGCATAACCGGCAATGTCCATCCATTGCAATAACTCACTACTCAGCACCCAAAGTAAAGATGCATGAACGACTAAATCATATATTAGGGCGATCTTTATATCAAGCAACTTACGCCGCACGTATTGATAGCTGCTCCACAATAAAATGCCACAAAACGCCAGGGAAATATATCGGATAACCAGGTGAAAAACACCCCTGTTGTAATATTGGGCCAGTTCCTGACTGAGATAACTTTCACGCAGTTCACTCAGCGCGAATAAACCTTCGGTAAGAAAAATAAGCAGTACAAACGCATTCAATATCAGATTGACCAGCGTAAGTTGGCGATTTTTAATTTTAAAGATGTTTGTCATCGATAGGGCCGCCATAAAAAGGAGGGAATAATTGATAACCCAGATGGTTTGGAATTGCAACAAATCTCTGTTATAAAAAGTATTGGACACCCCTTCCGGATTAGTCCCATCAATTGATGAAGTCCAATAAAGGACATTGTAATAATGGGAAATCTCCAGCCTGACGGGAAAATAGGCTGTAATCAACATTATAGCCGGAATACCATATTGTGCGGATCGTAACCAAACTCCTGCGGTATTTAGTGTTGACGAATATTTTTTCTGCAAAAAGATGTATTGAATGAATGCGAATGAGGCAATGAATAAAAGGGAGGACAGGAAATTAATATTAAAAATAGGCGTCAAGGCAGAATCAGCATCTTCCGGCATAAAATGTTCATAAACCATTGCCCAGTCATGAATAATACTAAAGAATGCCAGCAACATAATGGGATAAGAAAGTTTTTCGTACAAACCAATACTCCTTGTTCGGCCGATCCAGAATAAAATGGCTGCTTCAAAAACCCATAACAAAGTCACCCAGTGACCTTCCAACTGCACTGGTATAGCCATGGTTATAAAGGTAAGTACCAGTCCCGTGATGAAATAAGACAACTTCCGGTCCGGCATTGTGATGCGATAGGCAATTACGGCCACAACAAAGTGGACAACCGCATTGATGACCGTGAACAAACCCAGGAGTTCCTTACCTATAAGATCTTTATCAAGCATTAAATAGCCCAAACCGTAAAAAATAAAGGAATTTACCAGTAACAATACAATGTCCTCCCTGCCAAATAATTCCTTGCGTTTTATTTTGTAAGCCAAAAAGACGGTATAAAAAATCCCAAAAAACATGGTCAGGAATAAAATGCCCAGGGTTAGTTGCTTTTCAACATCAAAATCAAATAAATACCAGGAACTGAAGATCGACCAGGTGAACACAAAGGCGCTGTAGTAAAGGAGCTTCCAGTATTTTCTGAAAGCGATCACCAATATTCCGGCATTGATGATCGTGATGTAGCTAAATAATATGGCCACTTTTCCTGGTTCTTTGCTCAACAGAAAAGGGACGGCATAGGCCCCCACCAGACCGATGTGGGCTATCACCTGTTGATTGTATCGAATGGCGGCGATTACCGTAAAAATCGTAAACAATACCATGAGCGCAAAGGCCAGCCATTGTGGGATTAACCCATAAAAATCGTAGGCAGCATAGGTAACAAAGTACATGATCGCCATAGCCCCGCTGAGCAATACCGCACTAAAATTTTTATATTTCTCTCTCAGCCTGATCGCAAATCCCAACAAGCCAACACCCACAAGATATCCTAAAAGGATTCGGGTAAGGGCACTGATCAGTTGGTGCTCAATAGCATATTTGGTGCCTATGGCTACCCCGATGATCGTGATGACAATGCCGATCTTGTTGGCCAGGTTTTCACCAATAAATTTTTCAATATCAGCTTTGATGCGGAGAGGTTCGTGTCCAAGGTATGGTGGTTTGGCGATTCTACCACTTGTTCGATCCTGTTTCACCTGCTTCAAGGTAGGTGGTGTGGGCGATACTGAGGTTTCCACTAAAATTGGTTTTTTGCTTGTATCGGTGCTGGTCAGTCGTTGCGGTGGTTGTGATAGCTTTAGCTGTTCGATTTGATTTCTGAGCTTTTCAATCTCAAGCTTAAAAAATACCTGTTGATCCGAAAGTTCTTCCAGTTTCTGAACCAACTTATCGATGTTGTGCTGTTCTTCCGCCATATTAAAAAATCCAATGATGAAATGGCAAAGTGTATTGCCCCAATCAAGTTCATGCAAAAGATAATGTAAAAGGCAATGATAAGCAATGGATAATCCGATACATCGGCATTATCTATTGCTCATTGATAAATCAAAAATAAAAGAAGATGTCCTGAAATGACATTTATATTCCTCCGGCACCAAAACGTACAGAACTATGTACCGATTTCCTGAGCATCACATCCTCATCACGCAGCAGTTATCCTTTTTCCGGGTAACTGGATATCCTCCATATTATTCAACTATACATTAAACCTCGGGAAAATGGTCTTTGCCGGGATCATGGTGCGATCGGAGTTCCTGAAGTTTCTTTTTGCCATACGCCAGACGCGTGATCACAACAAAAAGCACCGGCACAATAAATATCGCGAGCGAAGTCGCTGCCATCATACCGCACATGACCGTCCATCCGATGGTCTGCCGGGCGAAAGCCCCTGCTCCTGAGGCCATCACCAACGGGGTGACGCCTAGGATAAAAGCAAATGAAGTCATCAGAATCGGTCGTAATCGCAGTCTAACTGCATCGAGAATAGCTTTATTGAGATCCATGCCGCCGTCTACCCGCTCTTTGGCAAATTCCACAATCAAAATGGCATTTTTTGCCGCCAGCCCGATCAGGGTGATCAAGCCGATCTGGGCATATACATTATTACTTAGTTTGGGCAAAAATGTCAAAGCCAATATGGCCCCAAACATACCAATCGGTACGGCGAGCAAAATGCTAAATGGCACCGACCAACTTTCATAAAGTGCTGCCAGGAACAGAAAAACGAACAGGATACAGAGTGTAAAGATTAATGTAGAGGTATTGCCTGCTTTGATCTCTTCCTTACTCAATCCGGAAAATTCATATCCATAACCAGCAGGCAATGTTTTCTCGGCTACCTCCCGGAGGGCATCCAATGCCTGTCCGCTGCTATAACCGGGAGCAGCATTGCCATTGAACTCTGCTGACCTGAAAAGATTATAATGGGTGATATAGGGAGCGCTTTCTGTCAATTTATAAGATATTAAGGTACTGAGTGGAATCATGTTACCATCCTGGTTGCGAACATAATATTTGCCGATCTGAGAAATGTCTGACCGGTAACTCGTATCCGCCTGGGCCACCACCCTGAAGTTCCGCCCGTATTCTGTGAAATCATTGACATACATACTACCCATAAAAGTCTGGATCGTGCTGAATACATCCGAAAGCGGAACGCCCATTTTAGCACATTTTTCCCGGTCGACCGTGAGTGCATAACCAGGTGTATGGGCAGTAAAAAAAGTAAATGCAGCGGCAATTTCCGGTCTTTGATTGGCCGCTGTCATAAAATTCGTGACCACGTTATTAAAACCTTTCAGATCATCCGGACTTTCTTTTTGCTCCAACTCAAATGTAAAACCGGATGAGCTTCCCAGCCCGGGAATGGCCGGTGGCGGCACCACCCGGATGTTGGCATTTTTTATCTGGGAGAATTTCCTGTTGAGCGTAGCTACCACCCCGAATATTTGCTGGGATGGATCCTTGCGTTCATCCCAGTCTTTTAACTGCATAAAAATAGTTCCGCTGTTTGCTTTGCTGGCAAAAGTAATGGCATTTATCCCAACAATGGCGGCAAAATGATTGACCTCCGGTACTGTCTTGAGAATGTCCTGCATCTGGTTCATGACTTCCTGAGTCCTGGCTTGTGCTGCAGCTTCAGGCAATTCGAAAGCCACGAACAAACGGCCCTCATCTTCGGTAGGTATAAACCCGGTTGGTTTATGCTTAAATAAAAATAAAGTTCCAATACCAATACATACCAGTACAACAATCACCAAACGCGAGTGATGAATACAAACCTGTACTCCCCGCCCATAATTGGAGTTGAAACGGTCGAACCACAGGTTGAACCGGTGAAATAAAGCTCCAATGCCTTTTGAATGAGCCCCGGTTGGCCTGGGTTTCAAAAGCAGTGAGCACAACGCCGGAGTGAGGGTAAGCGCGACAAATGCGGAGATCAGTACCGAGATGGCAATCGTAATCGCAAATTGTTGGTAGAGCCGTCCCACAATTCCCGGGATAAATCCCACCGGAACAAACACCGCTGCTAAAATCAAAGCTATCGCAATGACCGGTGCCGATATGTCTTTCATGGCTTTAAATGCCGCTTCCTTCGCCGATATTTTCTCATGATCAATGTAGTGCTGCGTAGCTTCCACCACCACAATGGCATCATCGACCACAATACCGATCGCCAGTACGAAGCCAAACAATGTCAGGGTATTGATGGTGAAACCAAGTGGTAGAAAAAAGGTGAATGTTCCTATGATTGAAACAGGAATCGCCAGCACCGGGATAAGGGTTGCCCGCCAGTTTTGCAAAAATATAAAAACGACCAGGATCACCAGCAACAAAGCTTCAATGAGGGTGTGAGCGACCTCGTCAATAGAAACCTGAACAACCGATGCCGCTTCGTAAGGAACAGTATATGCCAGGTCGTTGGGAAATGTTTTTTGCATTTCGTCCAACGCACTGTTAACACCGTCATAGGTTTCGAGGGCATTGCTCTCCGGCGACTGGAAAACCAATAATATCGTGGCGGGTTTCCCATCGACCATATTATTGTTGCTGTAATTGAATCGTCCGAGTTCAACCCGGGCCACATCTTTCAGATAAACCAAACTTCCGTCCTGAGGATTGGAACGAACGATGATTTTTTTAAATTCATCCACATCCGATAACCTGCCATTGGTAAAAATGGTGTATTGAAAAATTTGAGAATTGTATTGAGGAGGGGTGCCCACAGCACCGGCAGCCACTTGTACATTCTGACTTTGCAAAGCCTGGATCACTTCACTGGCATTCATACCCAATTGCGCCAGTTTATCCGGCTTCAGCCATATCCGCATGCTGAAGTCCTGACCCACCGAAAAAATGTCCCCTACACCTGGCACCCTCAGCAAATTGTTTTTGACATATATGTTGGCATAATTATCCATGAATTTGATGTTGTGGGTGCCTTTTGGAGAATACAGTGCCACCACCATCAAGATACTGGGATTGCGTTTCCGAACCGTCAACCCCAGGCGCTTCACGATATCCGGCAATTGCGGAGTAGCGATGCTCGCGCGATTTTGTACATCGAGTGCGGCGATATCAACGTCTGTTCCCAAGTTGAAGGTTACATCCATGGTCATTCTTCCATCGCTGGTGCTGCTCGATTTCAGATAGGCCATGTCGGGCGTTCCGTTTATCTGGTTTTCCAAGGGTGTCACTACTGTTTGTTCCACCGTTTCTGCATCAGCTCCGGTAAACATTCCCGAAACCTGCACATCGGGAGGTGTGATTTCCGGATATTGACTAACCGGCAGATTCATCATGGTCAAAAGTCCGATGATCACGATGATCAAGGACGAAACAATGGCAGTTACCGGTCGGTTTATAAATACTTTTGAAATCATTTATTCAATCGATTTTTGTTTGTGGAAATAAGATGATCCTGTCAATTGGTGGTGGAAGAGTTAGCCTGCTCACCGGGTTGTGGACCGGAATTATTGACGGTCACCGAAGTATTTTCCCTAAGTTTCTGTATTCCCTTTACGGCGATCACTTCACCAGTCTCCAGGCCGTCTCGCACAACCACCTGACTACCAATATTGACCCCCAGGTCGACTTGTTTCTGCTTGGCCTTGTTGTCCTCAATGGCAAAAACATAATATTCACCCAACTGTTCTGTTACAGCCTCATAAGGTATGAGTAAAGCGCCGCCTGGATTTTTATTTTTTACCCGGACAGTACAACTCATTCCACTTTTTAATTTTTGTTGTTTATTGGGCAAGGTGATTCTGACGGTCAATGTACCGGTTTGAGGATCTACGGCTCGGTCAATGGCCGTAATATGTCCGGTAGCAGGAAATAATTGCCCGTTGGGCTCCAGGATGGTGAATATAGAATCGTCCTGAGTATTTTCTTTGGCTTGAATATCAACAAATCGGCTTATATCCTTTTCATCAATGGCAAAATCCACGGCAATCGGGTCTTCCGATGATATCCCATTCAGCAATGTCTGACCTGCAGATACCAAGGCCCCCAATTTGACCTGTGACAAGCCAATAACACCATCGAAAGGGGCCCGAATGGTGGCATAATTTAATTCCTGGGCGGCGCTTTTAACCGCTGCTTCCGCAGCATCTACCTGCATTTTGGCATTGTTGAGGTTGGTGAGGGCATCATCGACCTTCTGTTTGGCAATGGCATTCTGAGCGTCGAGTTGGGTATATCGATCGGCATCTTTCTGTGCTTTGTCTAAATTGGCTTTCGCCACATTGAGGCTGGCAACTGCCTGGTTGTATGCCGACAAATATTTGGTCCGGTCAATTTCATATAACTTTTGTCCTTTATGCACGGTTTGACCTTCTTTGAAAAAAATACCTGTGATAAATCCACTTACCTCCGAACGCAGTTGCACCTCATTCAGCGCGACTACTGTACCCGGATATTTGTCATAATACACCGCCTCCCCTTTACTCACCGTATAGGTACTGACTGGCACTGCTTCATTACCATACTTACTTTGTGAATTGCTGTGTTTACAAGAACTCATCAAAAGAGCAACACCCACTACGAATAAAGAGAAACAAAGAAGTCTATGATTCATTATATTTTGGTTTAAAAGCAATGATTAATGTACAATATTAATTTCACCAAGGGCCTTTTTCAGATCCATTTTGGCCGCCAGGACTTTGTATAAGGCACTGTAATAATTTAATTCAGCAGTCCGCAGATCTGTTTCTGCAGAGATCAGATCGAGATAATTCCTGATCCCTTTCTGATATTGAAGGTTGATCACCCGGTATACATTCCGTGCCATATCCAGATTTTCTCCGATAGTTTCATAACTCTTCAAGCTGCTTTTGTAATTGCCCAGGGCCAGTTGATATTCTGTGTTGATGGAATGTTGGAGATTTTCGATTCCCAAATCAAGTCGTTGTTCCATAAGCCTGGCTTTTTGAAAGTTTTTTGTGCGACGCATTCCCTGAAAAATTGGTACCGACACTTTTAATCCCAATAGAGAATTGGGAAAATTTCGATTGTAAAGGTCAGAAAAAGCATTGTTCTGATAATTCAGATTATAATTATAAAATGCTGAAATCGTGGGCAGGAATCCCCAACGATAATAGCTGACGTTCTGAATATTTAATTCCTTCTGTGTTTGTAGTTGTTGGTATTCGATGCGGTGCTCATAATCGATCCGCTGAGTAGTGTCAAAAGGTACTTCCGACATCATGCGGGTTGTATCGTATGAAAGCTGCAGTTCACTTCGCGAAGGATAACCCATCAACTGTTTCAAAAACGCCTTTTTATACAGGATTGCCTCCTCAGCGCTCTTTTTTTCGACCAGCACATTATTGAGGGAAATAACCGCCCGCTGATAATCGGTCTCATCCACGATGCCCGTTTCAAACAGATTTTTGGTGTCCTGAACATTTTTGCGCTGACGGATGATATCCTCGTCTATGGCATCCAATTGCTGAATCGATGTTAACACATCATAATAGGCTTTACTCACCGATACCGTTAAATCGATCTTGGTATTGATTGTATTTTGTGATGCCTGAAGCCTGTAATATTTCGCGGTGCTTGATGCAAACATGACGTCATTACTATATAAAACCTGGTTGGCTTCCAGTAAAATATTGGATGTATTGCTTACTCCAATCTGAACCGGTGTGCGCTCTCCGGAACTGGGGTTGTTGAAATCGGGAAATAAAGAGGTGGGCAATTCCAGATAATGCTGCAGTGAATAGTTTACATCAACCTGTGGCAGCCACGACGCCAGATTTACAGCAATGGTCTTTTCAGCAATTTCCTGATCGAGATACGATTGTTTGATCTGAGGTTGATGTTTTAAAGCATAATCAATACACTGGTCCAATGAAGCCTCTGATAACGTGGAATCAGGTGAATTTTGTGCCCGGATATTTGCGGAAAAAATTACCTGAAAAACCAATAGTAATAAATAAAGAAATGGTTTATTCATTGAATATGGATTTGATCTTTAAAATGAACAAGGTTCAAATTGAATAGTTTTCTGTGCCGGATACAAAAATCACATTTACCCATATCTGCAATCTATAAAAACATGGTTCTCCCCCGGTGCGAACATAGCAGCTTTCCACTTTGCTTTGATTTCTGGTAATTATGATTGTGAGAATTCAACTCAGTATCGCCATACCTACGGTGATGCATCAAACGAATTTTTAAATTTTATGTGCTTTTGACCCATATAGACAACTGACATCCAGAGTTGCTATTAACGGCTCAGGAAATGTAACATCTTTTTGCTTACGATAAAATCATGTCTCCGGTTTGCCGGAAACCATAAAAATTTCTTACAATAATGTATCGCTGTTATAATTAGCAATGATCTGAAAATGCCAAACAGAATATTTGCGAACATTTTATTTTGATGCTGGATTTCAAGCTGTTTCAGGTATGAATTAGTACTGGTCTGTTTCCAGCAGAACATAAATCACACTGTCATAAAACCGGCCATTATACAGGTAGTTTTCGCGAAAATAGGCCTCCTTTTTAAAATGCGCTTTTTCAAGCAATGCAATTGATCTGGAATTTTTGGGATTTACATTGGCTTCTATGCTGTGTACCTGCAAGTCATGGAAGGCAAAATCGATCATCCGGGATAACGTTTCCGTCATATAACCTTTACTCCAATATCTTGGCATCAAGGAATATCCAATCTCTGCCCGGCATTGTTCAGGAAACAATCGCCAAAACCCGAAATAGCCCATGAAACTTTTAGTGGTCCGATCAGTAATGGCCCAGTTAATGCCATTTTTTGCGCTGAATGAATCGCGTACCCGTACGATCATTTTTTCCGCATCCTGCAAGGATTCATATTTATTGATATCCAAAAATTCCATTACCTGGCTATCGCTACGGAGTATTAACATTTCATGGGCGTCCTTTATGGAAAAATTTCTGAAAAGGAGTCTTGAACTTTCCAGTATCGGAAATTCCTCGAATATTTTTTCGTTGATCTCGGTATTCATGACGTCATTTAAACCTGGTGATTATTGATATTTACCATTGATATAACCAAACATAAGTGGTGTATCGGGTTGTCGGGGGATCATGAAATACCTTATCGCCAATTTTTTCGCCGCAACGACAAGTCAGCCTCAGTCCGTTTTGAAAAAACACCGGATCGTCTTCATGGAACCGATAGGCAGAAAATTCATTTTTTGCGGCATCGAAATGCGTCAATCCTGCCAGCATATTTTGGTACAACCCGGTTTTGAAATAATACGTCCCCAGGAAATAATCTTCCAAACCTGACGATAGAAAAGTGGGTTTCGACCCGGGACCCATGTATGCCCTGATGCAGGCTTCCATATAGCTGAGGTCTTTCCAATCACCGGATTGTTTTTCTCCTTTTGCCTGCATGGTCACCTGATATAATGCGCCGGCACTTGTTACGTCGCACATTGAAAATTCTTCCAGGGGTCTGGCGGAATAATCTTCCAGTGTATACAATTTCAGTCGTGTATTTTCCGGCAAAATAACTCCTCCCAATGTTACAGGCAGATTTTCCGTGCCCCGAATGATCCACCAAAACATTGGATTGTCATCGGCGTCCGGGGCAAGCTCGGCGGTAACCCGGATGCTGTGCCCAAAAGGTATGCGATAAGTGTCGTAAATACCACTATCACCACCGGTATTGCCCATTATGGCGGTACCCCAGGGTGCGTGCTTGTCGCCAAATCCAATGCCATGTCCCAAAAAAAGTGACATGTCGATGGATGCCTTTTGCTCGTCATCCACATAAATCCTTATCCTGGTAAATGCTATGCCTTTGAATGCCCCGCCAAACCACATATGGGTGAGACATCCCTTACCCTGGTAAGCAAACAGTTCCGCTTCCTCATTCTTCTTCAGGACACGCAATTCTTTGCCCATGGTGCCGAAGGTTTTCAATGTTCCGGTAACGTCTTCTTTGGTCCGCTCTCTAGTAGAATCCGGACCTGAACAGGCGGTAATACTAAGTGTTGCGATGGTGAAAATCCAAAGAATATTTCTTTTCATAATTGGTGAAGATCTTGTGATACTGTTTTAATGAATCATAAAATACGCGAATAAAAATTGAGTTGCTGCATTTCATAGAAAAATACCGGTTGCTATACCGTATTACTTTCCTCATAAGCGTTTATAAATATCAGTAGAACCAAGGTTAAGCGAGACGATGGTGGATTTAACAAATTTAAAGGTATTATAAGTTCACAATATCTTAAAATACCAGAGTAGTGTGGGTGCTGGTTTTTATCTAATTTCGCACCCTGAGTGTTGCATCTCCTCAGGAATGACATACAATCAACAGGTAATTTTGAATCTTGGAAAAAATAATCAATAAACCAGTATACACGATGAAAAGAATTATGATGATGACCGGCATGATGGTGATCGTTCTTGCCTGCGCTCATCCTAAAAAAGATGTGATATTCAATGTGCGTGATCTGATCGGCAAAGATGATAAAGGTGTTATCGCGGTATTGGGTCAACCAGACACGAGTTATTATAAAAACATTCTCGGACATCATTATTTCATTCAGCAGTATCAACCCCGTGACACGGAGATCCGGCATCTCAAAGGCCATGTCGCCGAGGTAATCATCAACAAGCCTTACGATCTGCCGTTTGACCAGCACACCATTGAACGTTACGGGCTGGAAGCCACCACGCCTACTTCTGCCGATACCAATGCCATGATCATCTGGAAGGACATTCCGGATTTTAAATCGGTGACGCTATTCAAGGTGGGGACCAAAAAAATCGATTCGGTTAAGACGCAGTATAAGATCTATTTTAATTTGAATTAAGAATGCCCTAACCTTGACAAGGTTTGGGACCTCGTTCGAAGTAAATTACTCATAATTTGTCTGACTATATGGTTATTTTAGGACGATACACCACTACTGCCGTCATTCCTGTGAAAGCTGGAATTCCCCTGATTGAAGTAATATCGAATAGAGAGGTTCAGCCCCAATAATGGTAGGGGAGTGAGAACTGTCATATACATAAAAGATAAAAAACATAGTGGATGTTAGTAAAACGAAAATGCTGAGGATTCTGGAAAGTCCTCTAAAAAATATTAAATTTAGATATTGCTTCGTCTGTAGATATTGGAAAAGTAAACTCACTTTTTCCCACAGCATGTAATATGGCAAAGTTGACCAAAATTTCTCAGTTGAGGCTAATATATCCGTTGTTAAAATTAAATTGAAATGACCCAAGTCGATCGTTGGGCTCTGATTATCTCCAGATTTCTGGTCATATCATACGGTTTTGGTGCTCCAATCGCAGCTTTTCTTGAATATAAGGACCATCTCTTATCTATACGCTTCAACTATTCACCAGAATTGATTTATATAACATGCGCAGTACAAATCATTTGTGCCATAGGCGTATTAATTCGACCTTTTGCAAAATGGGCAGCAGCCGGACTAACGGTCACAACAATTGGTGCAATTTATTCACACTTCCGGATCAATTCACCGGTTACCGCAATTCCAGCTCTAATTTATACGGCATTACAAATTTGGCTTGGTATAAGAGTTCGTCATGTTCCATAAACACAGTGTTCCATCCTGCGTTATAAAAAAATGCGCTGGCCCGGCAAATCGAACGCAATGAGATTCATGAGCATCTTTAAAACAAACACCCGGCGAATAAAATAGCGAGGGTCCCTCTACTGTCGTATTGCGCTTGTCTGGTGATAATTGTGGCAACAGGACTCCATCCTGAATTTAAAACAAAATACACGTGATAAACCCGCTTTCTTTATCCTGCATATTATAGATTGTACCCGAACGTGTAAAGATTCGGGAAGCTGAATTTATACCGCCCGCAACATGGCAGATGGATTCTATAATTGCAGTGAAATAATATCCGAAATTATGATGCGAAAAATAGACAACTATTATTTGAATATGGAAGAGCCAAACCGGAGTTGTTTACTTGCTCTACGCAAAATTATTTTAGATCAAGACAAAAACATTACTGAAACACAGAAGTGGGGAATGCCCTGCTTCTGTTATAAGAAAAAAATGTTCTGTTATCTATGGCTGGATAAAAAAACGAATGAGCCATACATTCTTATGGTGGAAGGAAAACATCTTGACCACCCTGAATTGGAAACAGGTAAGCGCTCGAGGATGAAGATTTTCAGAGTAAACCCGAACACCGATTTACCCATTGCTACCATTGAATTAATTTTAAAGCGAGCGTTGCACTTGTATAGAAATGGGACGATAAAAATTAAATAATACGAGTGGCTAACAATGCGTCTTACACCATTTGGGAGATAAAGTCAATTCCCAAATTCATTTCTGTTAAGTATTTTTTACCGGTTTGATGTTCAAAAGCTTTTAAAATCCAGTCATATATGTTAGAAAGAATATATTCAAGCGAGTAAAGCCCCGGGAAGCTGAATATTCATTGCCTATAGTAAGGACGGAGTCCTGGTTATCCTTTTCATCACAGGAGCCAAATTATTTCACACAGTCGCCTCCCTAGTGAGCACATGCGATAGGCTGGATAGCCAATTTTCATACTATTTTGTTATGGTTTACAGCAACAAATTCGGAATAAGAATTAATCATTTTGAAACCTTCTTTAACTGATATAGCAATACCTTATAATTGGTAGTTCCGGACTGGTCCTCAACTTTCAAAGTGGCTGTTTTTTCTTTTATTGCTGCGTTCGTTCCGGTAAGTTGGCGGTCCTGATTTTGGAATGATACCCATTCACCGACATTAAATGTTTGATCAGGCCTCACGGAACCGCCCTTCGCCATCCGGACCATGGAATCGAATACCCGGAAAGATCCCGACTTTGTTTTTAAATATCCTACATCGTTGTAGAAAGCAAACCGGACCCTGTTTGGGTTGATATCCGGAATCTTCGCTTTTTTTAGCGAATGGTTCAAGGCAATAACTACGGAATCTCCAATACGCTGGCCCTGGAATGTTGTTTTAGCCGGTGGAACGGCACTAAAAAAAGGAGGCTGAATACTCAACTTCCTTCTATCCATAAATTCAATGGAATTGTTTTAGTTGATCAGGTAAGTCAGTCCCAGGCTGAATGATCTGCCTATTTTAAAATTATCATAAATGAATTCATTGCCTTTGAAATCACTAGATTTCCGGTAATCGGGATTGATCAGATTTTCAGCCCTCAACCGCATGCTAAAATGATCGGTAAATTGTTTGGCTACACTGACATTCAAATCCGGTCTGGAGCGCTCATAGATATAGGGTAAATCCGTTTGGAAATACTGCAGACGCTTCCCGAATTCATTGTAAGTCAGCCCGGCAGACCAGCCATGGCTATTGCTATAATTCAGACTTACATTCACCACGTAAGGTGACTGATTAAACATCGGGCGTATATCTTTAGCATTGGGATCGAAAGCTTTGATGGCATATAATTCATCGGCTTCCAGGTCTACTTTCGAATAGATCATCGAGAAATTACCTTCAATCTTGAAGTTGGCCAATGCAGGGCTGATGAAATCTAATGTTTTACGGACATCAAGTTCGACGCCTGCCACCATGCCTTTTGGCACATTGGCATATTCATATTCCCTTGTATTTCCACCGGCCTGGGGGTTCACCGTGTTCTCAATAGGATTGTTAAAATTCTTGTAGAAAGCACTCACCCCAAAATATTGGCTATTACTCGGATAAGTTTCCCATCGCAAGTCAAAATTATCGATGGTGGTCCTTTCCAAATTGGGATTCCCCAACTGATTGATTTCACCATAAAAAGCAAAAGTAGCCAGCGGCGCAAATTCCCGGAACGTAGGACGGGCAATGGTACGGCCGTAGGAAACCCTGAAGTTGGTATTGTCTTTGATTGAATAGGTAAAATTAATTGACGGAAGGTAGTCATTGCTCTCCAGATTGCCCTTCACACCGCCAAATGATTCCAGGTTCATTTCGGTGCGTTCAAAACGCAAGCCGGTGGTCATCCGCAATTTGTTCGCTACCGGGGTTTCAAGCATGAGATAGGCACCATAAATCCTTTGTGTGGCATCATAATTATTGTTTGGAACATTAATAAATGCTAAATAATTGTGCAGTTGACCTTCAGCATCGTACCCGAGATTTTCATCGGTGAATAACGTTTCTACGTCTCCATTATAAACATTGTTGTGGAGAAAATACTCATAACGATCCTCCCTGAAAGAACGGTCCTTTTGGGTGTAAACCAGACCGGTCTTAAATTTTCCGTCAAATCCTCTCCAGAATTTGGTAGGGATCGTGACATTAAATTTGTTGTCCCAATCCTGCTCGTCCATATTCCGGTAATACCTCCCGGGCCGGTTTTGATTACTGATCAAATAGGTAGAATCACCGGTAACTTTGTCAAGAAAAATATTGTTGGAAAGGAATCGCAGGTCCGGTTGATCTAACGTCGAACTCGTATAGGAAGACAGCCAGTCAATTTGTACATTGTTTAAACCCGGGATAACATGCTCCCCTTTAATCTGAGCATTTTTCAGGCTTCGTTCAGTATAGGATAATACCCTTGTCTGCACTAAATTGGTTGAATCCGGTGTATTATCCAGTTTAAGTCCACTCTGGAATCGCGTCATTTTCGTACCTCCCTGGTTATAGAGCAAATTAATTCCAATTTTGTTGTTCGGATTGATCTTGTAAGAAGTATTAAAAATAGCTCCTAAAGTGGTTTCATCTTCTGACATCTGATCTCTATTATTAAAAATAATATCGCCATTGAGGGAAGGAACACTGGAAGATAAACCTTCATAACGGATCACTGTTCCATCACCATAATAATTGAAGTCACGACGATAGGTCAAACCGGCAATGAAACCGATGGGCCTGCCGAAAAGCTGTTTTTGGTTGCCTATGGAAAAGCTCAGTGAATGGTCCATAAACTGCGATGCCCGTGTGGGTTCAAATTGACGGTTGGTGAAAGCCCTGGACGCTTCGGTGATTTCGTTGTTTTTAGGATAAGGCTCAGGAAAATTACCGTTGTCCTTATATTGCTGCAATAGAGGCGGCAAACTGCGGTAGCCATTATCATATCCCAACCAATCGGTACTGCTTCCTTTGTAGGTCAGGTAGTTATTGTTAAAGTTGACTTGTGGATTATACCCTACTGAACCGGATGCCTGCATTGTAAATCGATCCGGAAAATCCTTGGTGTTGATTTCCACCAGCCCACCTGAAAATTCGCCGGTTAGGTCCGGAGAGAAAGTTTTGTATACAATAATGTTGTCGATGAGGTTACTGGGAAAAAGGTCCAGTTGTACGGAATTCCTGTTTGGGTCGAGGCCGGGAATATCAGCTCCATTTAAGATGGTTTTACTGTAGCGGTCTCCAAGGCCGCGCACATACACATATTTTCCTCCTTCGATGGTCACACCCACGACCCTCTTAATGGCTGCTGCAGCATTGTTATCGCCATTCCGCGAAAACTGGTCTGAAGAAACTGCATCGAGCACTTTCGGTGATTTTTTTTGTACCGTTAATAAGGCATTTTCACTACTCTTAATGGCCTCTGCAGTAATCACCACTTCTCCCAACCCAATCACTTCAGGGGCTAGTTTTACTTCAAGTACTGCTGGTTGACCTGACAGCACCGCAACATCCTGAATCAATTTCTTTTGATAGGAAACATAAGAAATTTCCACATTGTATTTTCCAGGTTGAAGATTCGGAATGGTTACCTTACCATCAAGGTCGGTTACCCCTCCGGTGGTAGTGCCCTGGATCTGTGCCGTAGCCCCGATTAAGGCTTCTCCTGTTTCCTGATCATACACGCTTATCCTCAGACTGGCGGTTTGTGCATAGGATGAGAAAGCAAGGAGTGTAAAAAAAATAGAATAAAATAAAATCCTGATTTTCATAGAATTAGAATTAATCAATAGGTTCAGTTTGATGGCAAAGGTCGATATATAGTGTTAATTGAATATTAATGAATTGTTAACATGATATAAAAAAAGAGCGGCCTAAGGCCGCTCCGGTAAATATTATATTAATATTAATGGCTCAAATGTTTATTGATTGAGCAATTCCCAGGTTTTTGTCCAATCGGCAAAGAATGGCTTACCGGCGGCAGGATCAACAGCACCTTTGTAATTTTCGTCGGTCAAACTGCTGTTAAGGTCAGCCAATCCCGTATACAGATCAGTAGTTGCCGCATCAGTAGAAGGGGTGAACATGGCAGTCCCTATACCCAATCCCGGATCTGCAATCGTATTGTCCATACTCAACTTGCTTTCGACATCCGCTTCTTTGGCGGCATCCGTTTCATCGGTCAGCACGAAGATGTCGGCAAAGCTTGTTCCGGTTTTTACACCCATAATATCATAGAATACATTCTTTTTAATCTTGATATCACCGGCAACCCATCGGTCATAACTGCTGCCAGGTCCATCCGTAGCGCTCACCTTGTCTGTTCTGCGCTCTATATTAATAGGGGCATCGTAGCCATAGAATATGCTATTGATAAAGCTTCCCCCGTAATTGTCTCGCATGATCCAGGTATCGGCAGCTTGATGCGCATCGTCAGGCTGGTAGAACAAGGTAATATTGGCCAATATCGCCGTAGAATATGGTTTTTCCGGTTCATTGTCGCCGTTACCACCGTCCAGTTCACAACCTCTGGGGTCATCACTTTCCATGGATGCAGCCCTGGTCCAAACCAATGCATTCTGGATGGAACCGTGGAAACCTTCATCCAGGTCCAGTCCGTCATCTCCAACCCAGGCACTAACCCAGTTGGTGACATTGACAGCGCCACCAAAGAACTCAATACCATCATCAAAGTTTGACAATACTTCCACATGATCGATCACGGTTCCATTACCAACGGCACCCATGGAAAGGCCATTGATCTCGTTGTTGGCGCCGATCACGCTACCGCCATGTCGTACGGACACATATTTGAATACGCCTGAGTTATCGCTGTCATCATTCCCACCGTAAAGATTTCTGTCGTCTGTAGTTGGAAGACCTTCAATACTTTTTTCACCACCTTCTGCAAGATTACTGGTTGTTGCTTTACCCAAGAAAATCACACCACCCCAAAGTGAGTTGGCATCGTCGGGAACAGAACCGTTGAGGTCATCGGCTTTTCCGGTAAAGATGATCGGATCAGTGGCTGTACCTTCCGCCATGATCTTTCCGCCCCTGGCAATAATCAGCGCACTGGCGCCTTCACCTTGTCCGGGAAGTCCCTGTACTACAGTACCAGGTTCAATTACCAAAGTCTGACCATCATTGACATATACAAATCCATCGAGGATATAAGTATTTTTAGCCATCATGATATAAGTTTTCGATCCGGTATCATAGCCATCAAAGCTGGACAAACCGCTCTTATCACCCGGTTCTTTCAGGGTAATGGTTTGAGCGGGTACTGTACCA
Organism: uncultured Cytophagales bacterium; assembly: GCA_963711495.1. GTDB lineage: Bacteria > Bacteroidota > Bacteroidia > Cytophagales > Cyclobacteriaceae > CAVQEK01. The sequence goes on along the minus strand of CAVQEK010000004.1, from coordinate 513,603 downwards.
ACTGTTACGGTGGCAGTGGCTGTTGCTGTCTTTGCCGGAGTCTCATTATCAGTAACTGTAAAAGTTAATATGATCTGAGAATTCTGAGTTGCATCAGAAGGAACGCTGTAAGTATAGGAATCACCATTCACATTGTCTGTATTGGTACCATCACTTACAGTTATAGAAGCAACGGATGCACCAGTTCCTGCAGTAGCTACCACAGCAAGTGCAACATCTGCCCCCGGTAAACCGGCAGCATTGGTCGGCGCTACCGATATGGTGGGTGCGGGAATTTCTGGGTTTGAGCTGTCATTATTACAGGAAACCAATAGGACCAGACTCCCGAATAATGCGAATAGGACAACAAGTGTTAATTTTTTCATGGTCATCAAATAATTTGATTCGAAGATTAATTTTTAATTAGGTTTAACCAGTGCAAAGGTGGGGAAGTAATATTAACTTATGAGGGAGAGAAATTTACATTATTGTTAAGGCCGTGCCTGATAATATTACTAAAGTGTTAAGTATGGACTTGTTTTTTAATCCAATGTTAAGCTTTGAAAATATATTTTTTTGAATATCAGATACTTAGGGGCTATAAGTAAAACAAAAGGACCAAATTGGTCCTTCTTTTTTAGAAAAATGACTGAAAATTTTACTTGGAAATGGGCACTTTATTGAGGATCGTATTGATAATATTTTGGGTTTTTATGCCGTCGGCTTCAGCCTCATAATTGAGTAAAATACGGTGGTTGATGACATCCAGAGCCACTTCTTTGATATCTTCCGGTAAAACGTAGTCGCGTTCATCAAAGAAAGCCACTGCCTTCGCCGCAAGGTTCAGATTGATACTTGCTCTGGGCGATGCGCCGTACATAATATAATTGGCTTCATCTTTCAATTTATATTCCAACGGAAAGCGCGTGGCAAAGACCAGTTCTATGATGTATTTCTCCAGCGATTCAGAGATTTTCACTTTGTTGATGCCATCCCTGATCGCAAAAATATCTTCTTTGGTGAGAATTGGCTTTACCTTACCGTCAAAGGAAAGATCAGACATGCGCCGCATTATTTCCAGTTCGTCATGTTTCTGGGGGTAGTTCACATATACTTTCATCATAAAGCGGTCAACTTGTGCTTCCGGTAATGGATAAGTTCCCTCCTGTTCTACGGGATTTTGGGTAGCCAACACCAAAAATGGGCGATCGAGCCGATACGTGGTTTCTCCAATGGTCACTTGCTTTTCCTGCATAGATTCCAGTAAAGCGGATTGTACTTTTGCAGGAGAACGGTTCACTTCGTCCGCCAGGATCATATTGGCAAAAATGGGGCCCTTCTTAACTTCAAATTCCGATTTTTGCTGGTTATAGATCATGGTCCCAATCAGATCCGCCGGTAGCAGATCCGGTGTGAACTGAATACGCTGAAAATCCAGGTGCAGCACCTGGGCCAGCGTGTTAACAGTCAGTGTTTTAGCCAATCCGGGAACACCTTCCAACAAGATATGCCCCTGGGTAAATAACCCAATCAACAGCCTGTTGATCATATATTCCTGGCCAACTACTACTTTGCCGACTTCATTAATGGTCTGGTTAATTTTTTGTTGCAGCTCTTTTTTCTGGTCTACAATGGATTCTTCCATTCATCAATTATTTATGGTGAGACTTACATACACTAACGTCGCAAATTAAAGAAATAATATTTTAAAATGTAGAAAGGCCAAAATGTAATCAAGAAAATGTGTACAAGTAAGAATGCATTGATAATAGAATAGGATGATGAGAGACAAGCCTTTTAAAAGCTAGTCTAAGTGCAACAGATTGAATTTTCACGAATTCTCATGAATTGTCCACAAAAAAGGCCGACGGTCAGTCAGCCTTTCAATGTTTCATTTTTTATCTTTCAAGAAGCCGCCATGGTAGTTTCTGCTCCTTTTTGTCCTTTCAGTTTAGCCACCCGGAAAGCTTTTCTTTCTTTATAACCGCAATAGTCACATTTGTAAAATTTCATCAATTCACCTTCTTCACTCTCGGTTGGAGATTCAAGAATTTCTTCTTTCACCACCTTCAATGTTTGATAGTTACATTCAGGACATTGTAATGCGATTAAATGACCAGCATATTTTTCTATTTTAGTGTACCCGGTTTCCTCATCTATCCATACATCATAGTCCACTGAAAACACATTTTCTTCAGCCTGCATACCCTCGTCAAGATAAACATCTTCTTCATCTTCACTGAGTAATTTCATTGGTTTACCAGTTTTTGGAGAAACTCTCGGTGAATAGCGTAATCTCTTAAGTCTTTTTTCAACATAGAATGGATAGTAGAATTTAAGAATATTTGAGACGATCACTCCAACGATCAAACCCATCATCACGGTCACAAATATGCTCACCATTATCCAGATCAATTCACCTTCAGATCGCAGTGTGTTGATATAAATGCCGATCGAAAAAAGTAAAATCAGCGCGGCATGCCATAAGTTATTTATCTCATGTCGATTGATAAAATCATATCTTTTCTTATAATCCCTAATGGTCATCAATGAGATGAAATGGTAGAGCAATAATACAATCGCAATGGCAAACAGGCCGTAAGAAATCATCTTACCCCATTTGTTCCAGGCGTCTAAGTATAAGTATGCATTCATATTAAATTTTTTTTGTATGGTTTAACACTAGTGTTTTCGGATACATCTGATTATATCAACCTGTTTATTAAGCACTTAATAGCCACTTGCAAAGATATAATTTAGGGTTTTTTAAGACTGCACTTTTCAAAGAATATATTACAAGTGATACATTATATACTATTTAGAAAGAAAATGTAAACCCGGTAACTTAAAAAAGCTGATTTTTTTTATTAACAATATTAAGATTTGTATTCACAATTAATTCAATTCAATCAATGCAATTGATTGTTTGGGTTGAAAAGTTACCCTGATTGATTGGAAAGGCAGCGTAATAAAATATTCAAAATTGATCAATTGTTTCATTTCATGGGATTCCATTCAAAAAATGACCTGAGATTTTTCCGTTTTTATGTATTGTAAATTGTTCGAGTAAAAAATATTGTGAGTCACGATGACAGGCATTTGGTTGACAACCTTTTTGCCAAACGTCAAACTTACTGTAAGCGATATTTTCTTGAAATATGGCGTTTTTCTTTTGTTTGAAATCATGAGCATTTTAGAGATCAAGTTCCGGATGCGAGAGATTACCCCAGGGTTTTCCATATGATTATTTATACATTATAATATGTTGACCAGACGGAATAAAATTAGATCGAAGAAAGGGGTCAATGACATATCAGAATTCAACAATTTCAAAAAGTTTTCGTGTATGAGTTTGAAGTCATCACTTAAAGTAAGTTCATCATGTCCGGTAAAAAATCATTTAAGGATCTTATCAATTCATCTCACGTGCCAATACTGGTCGATTTTTACGCAGACTGGTGCGGCCCTTGTCAGACGCTCTCACCCATTGTGCAGGAAGTTGCTTCTGAATTCCAAAAAAAAGTGAAAGTAATAAAAGTCAATGTTGACCGAAATCAATCTGCCTCGTTACATTTTGGCATTCGTAGCATTCCAACTCTCATTTTATTCAATCGCGGTAAGATACTTTGGCGTCAGGCAGGATTGATGACCAGAAGGGATTTGAAATCTCAATTGGAAAAAATGCTGTAGACAGAATAAAATAAAATTGTGTCAAATTTAAGCTTGATGTTTTCGGGCAAAGGCACGCAGGATATTAATGGCCATATCTCTTTGTTCGAACATACCCATGTGGGCCGTGTCTGGTAAAATGTGAACATTTTCCGGCAATAGATATTGGCTCATTTCCTGTGTTTTGTGCAAAGGAACATTTTGATCTTGTTCCCCTGAAATGAGGAGGATTTTTTTCCGGTGCAACGACAGTAGATCAATACTGACCACCCGGTCTCGCATTGCGCGGGCATAATTGATCACCGCTTCGGGAACAATTTTCATTCCTTCGGATTTAATTGAATCAATAGTTTCACGAAATTCTTCAGCTCGGGGCGGGTAAAACAAAGAAGGGACGAAAGTCTTGATAAAGGGTGCCACTCCTTCGTTGCCAATAAATTCCATCAATTTATTCCGGTTTTCCTTTTTTTCAGGGGAATCTTCATAGGCAGAAGAATTGAACAAAACGGTTCCACTGAGAAAATCAGGATAATTACGCAACATGGCTAGCGTAATGTAACCACCAAGGGAATGTCCTGCCAAAATACATTTATTCACCTGAATGGTATGTAACCAATCGTGTAATATTTTAGCAATATCGGTTAATTGAAATTGCGTTTCAGGAAGAGGGCTTTTTCCAAATCCGGGAAGATTGGGACAAATAACCCGGAACTCATCGGAGAGTTCCTTCCGAAATGAAGTCCAAATCTCTTGAGTTTCACAAAAACCGTGAAGTAATACCATCGGGAACCCTGTTCCGGATTCCTTGAAGAAAATGTCAGACATAAAATAAAATTATTTTACAAATGCAGGTTCAACCAATTTCAAGGCAGCATTACGTATGCTTGCTTTATCATAACCACATTCTTCATGAAGTTGTTGGGGCTCGCCGTGTTCCACGACATGATCAGGAATTCCCAAACGGGTAACTTGTGCCGAATAACCATTATCAGTCATAAATTCCACAATAGCAGAACCAAAACCACCAGGCAGACAACCGTCCTCCACCGTTATGATTTTGTTGAATTTGCTAAAAATATCGTGCAATAATTCCTCATCCAATGGTTTTACAAAACGCATATCGTACAACGCAATTTCATATCCTGATTGATGCAATTCCTCACAAACTTCCAGTGCAGGATTTCCAACATGCCCTAAAGTCAAAATGGCTGCTTCGGTACCGTCTTTTATTTTTCGGCCTGTTCCTGTCGAAATTTCTTGAAACGCAGTTTTCCATTCCGGCATTACACCCTGCCCTCTTGGATAACGAATTACAAATGGTCCGGAAGGATTAAGCTGGGCGGTATACATCAGATTGCGCAATTCCGATTCATTCATGGGTGAGGCAATCACCATGTTAGGAATACAACGCATATAGGCAATATCATATGCACCATGATGGGTAGGGCCGTCAGCCCCGACTAATCCAGCCCGATCGAGACAAAAAATTACCGGCAACTTTTGAATGGCCACATCATGAATAACCTGATCGTAGGCCCGTTGCATGAATGTTGAATATATGTTGCAGAAAGGAATCATTCCCTGGGTTGCCAAACCCGCCGAAAAAGTTACGGCGTGTTGTTCGGCAATGCCTACATCAAAAGCACGATCAGGCATTTCCTTCATCATAATATTGAGTGAAGAACCAGTCGGCATAGCAGGCGTAATGCCCATGATTTTGTCATTCTTTTTAGCCAGTTCCAATAAAGTTTGCCCAAACACCTCCTGGTATTTAAGCGGTTGTGGCTTATCGTATTCTTTTTTGTGAATGACGCCTGTAAGTTTATCAAACTTTCCCGGAGCATGCCACTTGGTCTGATCCTTTTCAGCCAGCGGAAATCCTTTTCCCTTGGTCGTAATACAATGAAGGATTTTTGGTCCGGGAATATCTTTGAGATCCGATAACACATGAACGAGATGATCAACATCATGACCATCGATGGGCCCGAAATAACGGATATTTAGGGACTCGAAAAAATTGCTGTGGCGCAACAGCAAAGACTTTACGCTATTTTCAAATTTGGAGGCGATTTCCTGGGCATTTTTGCCAAAATGGCTGAGTTTACCCAGTGCATGCCAAATCTCGTTTTTTACCTTATTATAAGTTCTTGAAGTGGTAATGTCCGTTAGATAATCTTTTAGCGCCCCAACATTGGGATCGATAGACATGCAATTGTCATTGAGTATAATCAATAGATTCGTATTGGATACACCCGCATGATTCATTGCCTCAAAGGCAATTCCACCAGTTAAAGCTCCATCTCCAATCACTGCAATATGATGCCTGGAAGGGTCATTTTTATATTTTGAAGCAATGGCCATTCCTAATGCTGCTGAAATTGAAGTCGATGAATGTCCTACACCGAAAGCATCAAATTCACTTTCAGATCTTTTCGGAAAACCAGAAATCCCTTTATAGGTTCGATTGCTCTCAAAATTGTCCCTCCTGCCAGTTAATATTTTATGACCATAAGCCTGGTGTCCAACATCCCAAACCAACAAATCTTTGGGCGTTTCAAAAATGTAATGCAAAGCTACCGTTAGTTCTACTACCCCGAGGCTGGCTCCAAAATGACCGCCATATACTGAAACATGGTCAATGATAAACTGACGAAGTTCAGCACTTAACTGTACCAACTGGGCCTGATCTAATTTTTTAAGGTCTTTGGGTGAGTTGATATTAGAAAGAAGTTCACCGGAAGTAATGAGCATATCTTTGAATAAATTATGCACTGTCAACAATAATAGATCACAATTTGTTTAAGATTATCAGAAAAAGATTAAACAATTGATCTTTATTTGGATTCAAAATTACATTAAAATTTTATTAATACTTCAATATATCATTTTATTAGTAATATCTTTGGCGCTAGTGGAACAGGTGGTATTGAATACATGATCTATAAAGGGTTTAGATTTGAATTTTGAAATTAAATTACCGCTTTTCGAAGGTCCTTTCGATTTGTTACTTTTCTTCATTGAACGCGATGAACTGGATATTTATGATATTCCAATATCAAAAATAACCAAAGACTTTCTCGATTATCTGCATCAGTTGGAAAAAATGAATATTGAAGTCGCCAGTGAATTTATCCTGGTAGCCGCCACCCTCATGCGCATCAAAGCCAAGATGTTGTTACCAAGACCCGAACTTGATGAAGAAGGGAATGAAATTGACCCCAGGGAGGAACTGGTACAACATCTGCTCGAATATAAAAAATACAAATCGGTAGTTGAGCAACTTTCTGCCATGGAAGAATCACGGATGATGCGCGAAAAAAGAGGCAATATCCAAAAAGAGATCAAAAAACTCAGTGAATTGATTGATGTGGAAAGCGAGTTGCAGGATCTTGATCTCTATAAACTACTCAAGGTATATCAAAAAGTCCTGGTGCGCTTCGAGGTGGAATCGGCCAAACCACAACATACAGTCATTCAATATCCATACACCATCGAAGGGCAAAAAGAATTTATCATGCATAAAGTGCAGGAAAAACAAAGACTGTCCTTCATTCAGATTATTGAATACAACCGGGAAAAAATCGCCATCGTATATAACTTTCTTGCAATTCTAGAGTTACTCCAACTAAGCCAAATTAAACTTCAATTGGGGGAAGGTTTTAATAATTTCTGGATAGAACGTCTCGAAGAAGAACTGGTGCGTTAAATGGATCTCAATGCCAAAAAGATCTTTAAAACCCTGAATCCTAACAAGATTTGGGTGCCAGTGCTGCTGGGGCTTGGCATAGTGGCCTACTTGTTTTTTAGTGATCCCAATGTAACTGTAGAACAACTTAGAATGGTATCGGATGCCCGATGGTGGCCTATGATACTGGCTATATTAGTGTTTTTCTCAAGATTCGCCGGTTACGTTTATCGAATAAAGATCGTCACCGATGATGATCTTTCATGGACAAGCAGTATCTACGTGATCATCCTTTGGGAATTTGCTTCAGCGGTGACACCGTCAGTTGTTGGAGGTACTGCGGTGGCCGTTTTTATCCTTTGGAAGGAAGGCTTGAAGTTCGGCAGATCACTGGGATATGTAATGCTTACTGCCATTTTCGATAATTTATTTTTTGTGGTTTCCGCCCCAATTTTCTTGTTGATTGGCTACAATCATATATTCCCGGAAAGCATGATGAAATCAAATTTGCTGGAAGACGGTCTGGATTTCATTTTTTTCCTTAGCTATGGACTTATTGCAGTCTATACCTTTGTTATGTTTTTTGCCCTATTTGTCAACCCACGGTTGATAAAATGGTTCCTGATCAAAGTAACTTCTAATCGTCTGTTACGTCGCTGGCGGTATGAAGCTTATGAAAGGGGCAACGAAATACTCATTGCATCAGAGCAATTGAGGGGTAAAACATACAGTTATTGGATAAAAATTTCATTATCGACCATTTTCGTCTGGTCCTCACGCTACCTGATGCTCAATTGTATTATGTCTGCTTTTACCCATATTGATATTCAGCAGCACCTCATGATATTTGGAAAACAAATAATCCTTTGGGTAATTATGTTAATTTCCCCAACACCCGGAAGTAGCGGTACCGCGGAATATTTCTTCCCCATATTTTTCAAAGCCATCCTCGGTGATTACACCTTTATCAGCAATGTATTATGGCGAATTTTTACCTATTATCCATATCTTTTGCTGGGAGCCATCTTTTTACCCAAATGGGTGAAAAGGGTATTTCTCCATAAAAGGGGAAAAACAAGACCAGAAATTCAGGCGTAATTCAGAATTTGTCTATTTCGGAAAAGAAGAAATTTCCTTCCCTCAAGGCGTTGTCATCCGAATCGGCGCCATGCACGGCATTGGCCTCCATAGATTTGGCAAATAATTTCCTGATGGTCCCCTGAGCGGCATTTTCAGGGTTGGTAGCACCAATTAATGTCCTGAAATCTTCCACGGCATTCGATTTTTCCAGAATCATGGCAATGATATGACCTGAAGACATGTAGCTGCAAAGACTTTGGTAAAAGGGCCGTTCCTTGTGTACTTCATAAAATTGACCAGCGCGATCACCGGACAATTTCATCATTTTCATGGCGACTATCCTAAAGCCAGCCTCTTCAATCATTTTGATAATAGCACCACTATGTCCATCAGCTACTGCATCCGGTTTAATCATTGTAAATGTTCTGTTTCCTGCCATTTTAAAAAAAGGTTTATGTTTTCGGCTGCAAAAATAAAGGAATTGATTTTAAATCAACGTACTATCGGAACAATTTGAGATAAAGATGAGCGTACGTAAAGCTATATTTTTCAATTTTTCTTTTAATGTTTTTATTCGCAGCTTTGCACCTAATTTATTGTAAGCCTGAAATCAGGTCTTAAAATATGCATAAATTAGAATCATTTAAGAAAATAATTGATTCTCCCAAGAAGGTCGTCATTACTACGCATTATAAACCTGATGCTGATGCTTTGGGCTCATCTTTGGGACTGGCAGGTTATCTGAGGAAGAAAAATCATCAGGTGAGTGTAATCACACCATCCGACTATCCCGAATTCCTTTATTGGATGCCGGGACACGAGGAAGTTATAAATTTTGAGAATGGCAATCAGGAGACTGCTAAACAACTGGTAAAAGAATCGGAGTTGATATTTTGTCTTGATTTTAATTGCCTTAAGCGGATCAACTCTTTGGGAGAAATGGTAGAACAGTCGGATGCGGTGAAGGTTCTGATAGATCATCATCTTGATCCCGATAAATTTGCAGATTATGAATTTTGGGATAATAGCGCTGCAGCCACTGCCGAACTTATCTATGAATTGATCAACGACCTTGGTGACAGAGCCCTTATTGATCGTGATATTGCAGAAAATTTATATGCAGGTATCATGACCGATACTGGTCAGTTCAAACATCCAAATACGACTAAAAACGTCCATCTGGTTACGGCTGAACTTATAGATCTGGGGGCGGATACAGCCAGGGTGGGTAAAATGATTTACGACAATAATTCGCTCGACCGATTAAAATTCACAGGATATGCTTTAAGCCGGAGACTAAAAGTTTTAAAAGATTATAGAACAGCATATTTTTCAATTAGCGCCGAGGACCTCAAACGATTTAACTCTAAAACCGGGGATACAGAAGGGCTTGTAAATTATGCGCTTTCTTTGAAAGGAGTAGTCTTTGCCGCGGTTATCATCGAAAGACAAGATTGTATTCGTCTCTCGTTGAGATCAAAAGGCAGTTTTTCAGTAAATGAATTTGCACGACTCCATTTCGATGGTGGCGGACATCCTAATGCTGCCGGAGGAACATCGCATTTAAGCCTGGAGGACACGGTTACAAAATTTGTACGCATTGTTAAACAATACAAAACAGAGTTAAACATTAATCATTTAAAAGAAGAAAAATCATGAAATTAATTTTGAGATCTATTTTAACATTGATGTTGGCGCCAATCCTATTTTTTGGTTGTCAATCCGATAAATTTCAGCAATCACCTGATGGTTACAAAGTGAAATTTATCAAAAAAGGAGAAGGAACTACGCCGCAGGATGGTTCTTACGTAGAGTTTAATCTCGTTTATAAAGATGCCAAAGACTCTGTGTTATTCGACTCGGAAGAACAGGGTGGGCCAATCGTTGTGCCTTGCAATATGAGCAATTGGGATAATGGTGGTCCGTTGTTCAAGGCATTCAAAACTTTTGGTGAAGGGGATTCTGCCATTTTAAAGATTCCAACCAAAAAGCTTTTTCAGGAGTCTTTCAAAACACAGGTGCCTCCTGAGATGGATACCGCAGGGGCGATTACATTTTATGTTGGACTTAAAAATGTGATGCTTCCTGACGAATATAAAGACTATATGTCAAAAAAATCGGAGGCACAAAAACAAAAAGACATAGATACTATTGACAAATATTTGACCGATAACGGCATTGAAGCCAAGACCACTGAGTCAGGGTTGCGTTATGTTGTAAATACTGAAGGAAACGGGGTGTACCCCCAGCCGGGAGATAGTGTTACGGTACAATATAGTGGCGCTTTGTTGGACGGAACCCAATTCGATGCCAATACCTTTACATTTCCAATTGGAGTTGGGCAGGTAATTCCAGGCTGGGATGAAGGCATTGCGCTGTTTAGCAAAGGTGCAAAAGGAACTATTTACATCCCTTCGACGATGGCTTATGGAAGTCGTGGGGCAGGACCTGTTATTAAACCTAATTCCATTTTGAAATTTGAGGTGGAATTGAAAGATATTAAAAAACAATAAAAAGAATAAATATCTCAGGCTTTCTGCCTGATATCCCACCAATATCCGGCAGAAAGCTTAGGAAATTTTACGGGTTAAATTATCCAATTTAAATACGGGTGTAAATTTTAATATCAAGGAGTATACACAAAAGTAATTGCGGTCGCCAAACCCCCTTATGTAAGGTTAAATTTTCATAGAATGCCTTTTATATGATATGGCTTTCCATGTAACATAAGTCATAAGTTCTCTTGTAAAATTTGGCCTCCTGCGGAATGGTATTCAGAATATGCAGAAACATACGCTTAAGTACTTTAGTGTAAATATGTTTTTGGACTTTGGGCAATTTGCTCAATAATAAAATAATTAAAACATTAATTTATAGACAGATGAAAAGCCATTTGAATTTCATTAACATCGCACTCATTACCTCTATTGGGTTCATAGCCATCTTTTTGGGAGGATGTTTGAACAATGACACCTACGATACACTGGGAATATTGCAAAAAGACGTTCAAACCATTCAGGATTATCTATCTAATAACGGCATACCCGCTCAGATGGATTCTGTCTCTGGTATATTCTACGAGATTCATAAAAACGGAGCAGGTTACCGACCGGCATTGTCGGCTGTTGTTCGTGTTCATTTTTCAGGCTATACCCTGGAAGGCGTCAAATTTATCGACAATTTTTCAGTAAGTGCTTTGGAATACACCTTTGGGAATGCTGCAAATACAAATGGGTTAACCCAGGGATTTGACATCGGCTTATCGCATTTAGATGAAGGTGATTCAGCTACTTTTTACGTACCTTCTCCCTACGGTTATCAAAATAATCAAACCGGAAGCGTCCCACCCAATTCCATTTTGGTCTATCATACAAAATTTGAGGGCATCAAAAATTTGGCTTTAGACAATACTGCAATTGATCAATATATCATGGATCATAATTTCACGGCTAAGATCGACTCGATTTATGGCACTCGGTTTGTCGTTCACAAAGCCGGTTCGGGATCTTTGCCAGCCAATGGAGACTACATCACAACTGATTATGTGGGGCAATTTCTGGATGGCACAACTTTCGACAGTTCTTATGGCTCCGGAGGATCATTGGCTTTTCATTTAGGGAGTGGCGAGGTAGTCAAAGGTTTTGATATGGGTTTTCATCACCTGCACCTGGGAGACTCCGCTACAATTTTCATTCCTTCTGTTTATGGGTACGGCGATCAAGCGGTGGGAAGCATTCCTGCTAATTCCGTACTGGTGATGGGTGTGGATTTCAAACAACTTAACCCGGCATATTAGAATTAATCGGATGAAGTTGTGTTTTGCCACCAACAATGCTGATAAACTGGGCGAGATCAGACATTTATTGGGAAAGGAATTTACAATACTCAGTCTCAAGGATATTGGGTATTCCGGAGAATTACCAGAAAACCAGGCAACTTTAAAAGGTAATTCTCTGGAAAAAGCACGATTTATCCACAAAAAGTTTGGCATTGATTGCTTTGCCGATGATACGGGACTGGAAGTAGATGCCTTGAATGGAAAACCCGGCGTTTATTCAGCCCGCTATGCCGGACCTCAGAAAGATAATAATGCCAATATCAGATTGTTGATTAATAATTTAAACGGCCAGCCTAACAGAAAAGCCAGGTTCAGAACAATCATCACACTCATATTCAATCGCCACACCTTCCAGTTTGAAGGAAGTGTAACCGGTGAGATCATCCAAAATAAAAGAGGGGAAAAAGGATTTGGTTATGATTCGGTTTTTGTTCCCATTGGATTTGACCGTACTTTTGCAGAAATGGATATGTCTGAAAAGAACCAGATAAGCCATCGGGCTTTGGCCCTGACAAAACTGGTGGAATTTCTGAAAAAAGAAGTCGATTGATGGAGAAACCTTATTTTATAGGAATTGCCGGAGGTAGTGGCTCCGGAAAAACCTATTTTTTAAAAGAACTGCTCTCACATTTTTCCAAGGAAGAAATTTGCGTTGTCACCCAGGATAACTACTACAAAGCCAAGGATCTTCAGCCACTGGATGAAAACGGCATTGAAAATTTTGACTTGCCGGAGAGTATTGATGAAGATCGATTTTATGATGACATCATGCTATTGAAATCTGGCGATACAGTACGTCTCCCCGAATACACATTTAACAATCCCGAAATTGTACCGAAAATATTGGAATTCAAGCCGGCTCCAATCATTTTGATAGAGGGTATTCTGGTATTTAATTTTACTAAAATTGCCCGTCTTTTTGATTTGAAAATATTTGTAGAAGCCAAAGAATTGATCAAGCTAAAACGAAGAATACTGCGTGATGAACAAGAACGCGGTTATGATCTGGAAGATGTGCTCTATCGCTATGAAAAACATGTTACACCGGTTTTTGAACAATACATTTTACCCATACGAGATGAAGTAGATCTCATCATTCCAAACAACAACAATGGCTTTGATCGAAGTTTGCAGGTACTCGTAACTTATTTAAGGAGTCTCTTGTAAATCATTGTTGAAATCTTCATAAAGCCTTATTTTAGAAAACAAATAATATCAGCCTTCCGGCAGGATTAAACCAAACAATTTGTGTAATAACATCTTGGATTCCATGTAAATTGATTTTACTCCTTAATTATCTGAAAATCAGATGGGGGGAATGATGAATTTAGAGCGATTAGCTTGAATATTTTTTAATAATTTCTACCTTTGCTCGCCCTGTTAAATATGAATGATGTGAAGAAGGCTGCATTTTCTCTGATTACCATTTTTTTACTGTTGGTTGCCATGTCAGGCAGGTATTTCGACGTGCAACCAAAGCATGCTGAGAAGAAGACCGATTCAGACCACACTCAAAAAGATACCAACAACAAGACTCAAAAAGCTAGCATTGACTTTTACACCGTCATTGTACAAGTTGGACAGGTTGTTTTTCACTCAGATTTCATTTTTGAATTTGAGCTGCCTTCTATTACCAATCAGAAGGTGCATTCAATTATCGAAACTGCGCTCAATTTCACCGAATACAATCGCACATTGTTTCGAATGATTATTTCTCCCAACGCCCCCTAATATGGAGATGTAGTGCCCGGTTAACGGGATTTTTTCAATTTCTAAATCAAGTTTTATTCTTAATAAATATTCATAATGAGAAATCAAGGTATTATCATCTTTTTGACGATTATCATAACACTGCTGTGTTTTTATTACCTTTCTTTCACTTTTGTGGCTTCAAAGGTGCAGCAAAGGGCCATAGCGCATGCCAAAAGCGCCAATGGTACCGTCAACTTTGGCAAAAAGCAATCTTATCTGGATTCTGTCTGGAATCTACCGGTTTACAACCTTTTCGGGATTCAATACACTTACAAACAAGTTAAGGAAACCGAACTCAGCCTGGGGCTGGACCTTCAGGGTGGTATGCATGTGACGCTGGAAGTTTCACCTTCTGATATCATCAGAGGTCTCAGTGGAAATAGCGACGACAAAGATTTCCTGGAGGCATTGCAACAAGCAGATAAAATGCAAACAACCAGTCAGGAAAAATACACCGATCTTTTTTATCAAGCTTTTCAGAAGATCAACCCAAATGGCCGACTGGCACCAATATTTGCCACAGCGGCAAATCGGGGGAAAATCAGTCTTCAATCCAGTGATCAGGAAATCCTAAAGATCATCAGGCAGGAAGTAAGCCAGGCTATCGATCGGGCCTTCGAAATTCTGAACACCCGTATCGACCGTTTTGGTACTTCTTCACCGAATATACAACGATTGCCGGGAACAGGATTGATTCAGATCGAACTGCCAGGGGTTGAAAACCAGAAACGGGTAAGGAAATTATTGCAAGGCGTAGCAAAACTCGAATTCCTGGAAGTGGTAAACTTCTACGATGACGAACTTAGAGGCCCACTGGCTGCAATTAACAGAAAACTCACGGAAGAAAATAAACTGAACGCATCAAAAAAAATACAGACTGACACAGCCGTGTCAGGTGGCAAGTCAACGTCTTCTGAGGATTTGTCAACTTTACTTGAAACGCAAAAAAATACAAACGACACTTCCAAAGCCGTCGCCAAGCAAGATACCACTGCACTCGATTCCTTGAGCAATGATCAGAATTCGGAGTTCTTTAATTTAATCCATTATCCCCAAGGATTGGTAAATCTCAAGGACACCGCCAAAGTAAATCGAATTTTAAAACGAATCATGAATGGTGATTTGAAAGGCCTTTTACCCAGCAATATTAAATTCCTTTGGGACGTCCATACCCAACAAATGAACGGCGTAGACATGCTGCCACTTTACGCTGTCAGAACAGGCCGTGGTGGTGAAGCACCACTTACCGGTGAAGTTATAACAGATGCGAGACAGTCCTATGATGATCGTTCCGCTCCTGCGGTATCGATGTCAATGAATGCGGAAGGTGCCAGAAAATGGAGAAGACTTACCGCTGAGAATGTTGGAAAAAGAATTGCCGTAGTGCTCGACAATTATGTGTATTCGGCGCCCAATGTTCAAAACGAAATTCCAAATGGACAATCGATTATTACGGGTAATTTCACATTGGATGAAGCCAAGGACCTCGCCAATGTATTGAAGGCAGGAGCATTGCCAGCCCGAACCAGGATACTGGAAGAACAAATGATCGGTCCATCCCTAGGAAAGGAAGCAATAAGACAGGGCATGGTTTCTATCATTGCCGGTATGATCGTGGTGGTATTATTCATGTTAGCTTACTATTCAAAAGGAGGTTTGATAGCTAATTTCGCGCTGATCTTCAACATCTTTTTTATTCTTGGGATTCTGGCACAGCTACAGGCTTCACTCACATTGCCCGGTATAGCCGGTATCGTGTTAACCATTGGTATGGCGGTTGATGCAAACGTTCTGATCTATGAACGGATAAAGGAAGAATTGCGACAAGGGAACGCCTTGCTCAAAGCCATTTCACTGGGCTATGAAAAGGCCTATAGCTCCATCATTGACGCCAATGTGACGACATTTATTATTGGTGTTATCTTGTTTATCCTGGGTCAGGGACCGGTGAAAGGTTTTGCCACAACCCTGATGATCGGTATTATCTGTTCTTTTTTCTCCGCAGTATTTATTTCTCGGGTGATTGTTACCTGGATGTCGAAAAGAAAAGGCGATGCTACCAGGATTTCATTTGACACGATTTTCTCCAGAAGGCTTTTTTCAAAAGGCAATTTCGATTTCCTGGGTTTCAGAAAAGTGGCTTACCTGGTATCTGGTTCTATCATAGCTTTTGGCATGATCCTGATCATCATAGAAGGCGGATTAAACCTGGGTGTAGACTTTACCGGAGGCAGAACATTCATTGTTACTTTCAAGCAACCTGTAGTGCCATCAAAGCTCAAAACTTCCTTGTTCAAAGCTTTTGAATCCAATGGTACGGAAGTTAAATCTTATGGTTCTAATAATGTGGTGAAAGTGACTACAAGTTATCTGATCGACGATGCCTCTGGCGAAGCTGATGATAAAGTAAAAGACGCCTTGATCCAGGGTTTATCCGAATCTTCCGGTGAACAATTCGTTGCCGACGACTCCAAAGTAGATGCTGATCATTTTACAATTTCCAGCTCTACCAAGGTGGGGCCTAGCATTGCCAGCAACATTATCCATGCTTCTTATGAATCGATGTTTTTTGCATTGATTGCAATATTTCTTTATATCCTCGTACGGTTTAAGCGTTGGCAATTCAGCTTGGGGGCCATTGTTGCTTTGTTCCACGACACACTATTTACGCTGGCGGCATTTGCTATAGCCAGGTTGCTGGGGAAATCTTTCGAGGTAGACCAGGTGTTCATTGCAGCGATATTAACGATCATTGGTTATTCCATCAATGATACCGTGGTTGTATTTGACAGGATCAGGGAGAATCTACTGGTAAGGCCACACGAAAAAATGATTGAAACCTTCAACATGTCCATCAATACGACCATGAACAGGACAGTGATCACTTCGTTCACTACTTTAATTGTGGTATTTATCCTGTTGGTGTTTGGCGGAGAAGTGTTGAGAAGTTTTTCATTTGCCCTGTTTATAGGTATTGTGGTCGGTACGTATTCATCCATATTTATTGCCTCCCCAGTCGCACTTGACCTGAGTAAACAAAAAGTGTTAACACACGGAGATAAATAATTGTATAATATTAATATATATCAAAGCCTGCCATATTTATTGGCAGGCTTTTTTATTAAAAATTTGTCTGTTTCCCAGAGAAAAATTCCCCCATTTTACGTTTAAATAAATTGGAAAGAAAATTGTAAATTCGTCAAACAATCTTTATTCCCATGGAAAATCAAGCATTACATACCGTAGAAACTACCTTCAAAATTAGTTATACCAAAGACCAGTATGTTCAAGCCCGGGAGTATGTGGAAGATATGAAAAGACATAAAAACCGGATTTATTGGATTGGTAAAGAAGGCAAAAGTGATGAGGAATTGATACTCTCCCTGATTGCCCACCGCATCTTATCAGGTTTTTACAATGCCTATGAAGGTTTTGGCTCACAATATATTCTGGCTATGCAAAACATAAGCAGCAACTGATCACTTCGGCCAATTGAAAAAATGAACGAAAAATGTGCCCGGAAATTTAAAAACGACAACATTTCAGGATTATATTTCTATTTGCTCACCAAGCTTATTTGTGAACAAATATTCGGTAATAGCCAGGGAACTATCTTGCACCAGTTTAACCCATTTTGAATATTTAAAATACCATTTTACTTTTTGAGAAATGAAACCCTTGGTAAAAAAGGCAAATAAATATGGATGTAGGGTGATGGTGATATGCTTCTCATTTTGCTTCACAAAGAGAAATTCCAGATCTCTCTCTATTTGATCCGCAATGAGAATGGCAGGCGCTATCTTACCAGAACCTCCGCATGTAGGACAAATCTCCGTAGTTTTGATATTGAGTTCAGGACGCACCCTTTGCCGGGTAATTTGCATCAAACCGAATTTGGATAATGGAAGTATCGTGAATTTAGACCGGTCGTGATGCATGAATTCTTTCATTTTGTCGTAGACCAGTCGCTTATTTTCTGCCCTGCGCATATCAATAAAATCAATCACGATAATACCACCCATATCTCTCAATTGTAGTTGCCGGGCAATTTCCTTGGCAGCCTCAAGGTTTGTTTTCAACGCCGTACTTTCCTGATCGGCTTCGCTAACAGATTTATTGCCGCTGTTTACGTCAATTACATGTAAAGCTTCTGTGTGCTCAATAATGAGATATCCGCCATTTGGTAAACTTACCGATTTACCAAATAAAGTTTTAAGCTGCTTTTCAATTCCGAAGGCTTCAAAAATCTTGGATTTACCATTATAGCGCTTAACTATTTTCTCTTTCTGAGGTGCAATTTCCCGGGTAAAAGATTTGACTTCTTCGTAGATCGTTTTGTCATCAATGACGATATTATCGAAAGATTCGTTCAATACATCCCTCAACAATGAAGAAACCCGACCCACCTCACCAATTACCTTGTCTCGTGGTTTGGCGGTTTTTAAGATTTTAACACCCTGTATCCACTTTTCGAGCAGGTTCCTCAAATCGCGGTCAAGTTCAGCCACATCTTTCTTTTCTGCCACAGTGCGTATGATCACCCCAAAACCGCCGGGTTTTATGGAAGAAATAAGACGTAACAATCGCTTCCGTTCATCGGGATTGCTGATCTTTTTGGAAACATTAATAGCGCTGGAAAACGGGACAAGCACTAAGTACCTGCCAGCGATTGACAACTCACATGATAGACGAGGTCCCTTTGTAGAAATTGGTTCCTTTACGACCTGAACCAGGATCTGCTGGTTTTTTGTTAAAACCTGGTTGATTTTCCCGAGCTTATTGATATCGGGTTCTCCATTAAATTTATCCAGGTCATAAGAAGGATTTTTACCAGTCAATGCATATTTAGTGTATTTATTCAGAGATTTTATCTGTGGGCCCAAATCCAGATAATGTAAAAATGCATCTTTATCATAACCAATATCGATAAAAGCTGCATTCAAGCCCGGAACAACTTTTTTAACCGTCCCTAAATAAATATCACCAACTGTAAACTTATTTGCATTTTCCTCGCTGTGAAATTCAACGAGGTTTTTATCTCTTACAAGGGCTATGCGGCAACCATTTTGAGTTGAATTGATAACTAATTCACTACTCAAAGTCATTTATTATGGATTCACATGAAAAACCCTAAAATATTTTATTGTGATATTTTATTATTTCTTCTTGTGTCTGTTTTTCCTCAGACGTTTTTTTCTCTTGTGTGTAGCGATTTTATGTCTTTTTCTTTTCTTTCCGCAAGGCATATGCTTAATAATTATTTAATTAAAATTAATTTAATGTATTTAAATATTCTTGGGCAGCAGTCTTGAGATCCGGTGAAATGTTTAAAGATTGCGCCTGCTCAAATTCTGCTTTTGCCTGAATTTTATTTCCTAATTGCTGATAACATAAACCCAAATAAAAATGGGCTTGCCCATCATTAGGATCCATGCTTACGAGTTTGTCAAATCGCTCAATAGCCCTATCATATTGCCCAGAACTAATCGATAAGATCCCCAAATTATAAATGGCAAGTTTATTATTTGGGTCTTTGTCCAGTACCTGCCGAATCATCTGGATCCCTTGCATTGGACTGGAAGTGGTGACATAGGTTACTCCAATTTTCACTTTCAAATCCAGATCCTCGGGATTCTGCTCCAACAACTTCTGATAATACTCCCTGGCGATGGTGCCGTAATGTTGCTTTGAGGCATTGTCAACGGCCAAATTAAACGCCTGATAATAATCATCGCCAGCCTGTCTGTTATTTTCTACAGAAGGTATTTGTTCTGCTATATATGCTGAATAAACGGCAGCACTATCATAAAAATTGACATTTCTAAAGCCTTTTGCTAAAGAATCTGCAAATATAATCTTTTTTTTCTGATTTCCACTATTTTCAAATTGATGACGCAGTTCACTAAAATAAGAAACAAGAGAGTCGGGAATGTGCATTTGATGCACAGTTGAATTTTGTTCGGTAACTTCTGGCACGGCGGGTGCAGACGTTCTGCCACTGCTTTCCTCGGTTAAGTTATTCTTGGAGTTGTCGACTACCGAACTGGGTAACATATAAAGAATAGCGGCGGCGGCGAGTATTGCCACCAAAATGATGATTCTGGTTTTTATCATATGCGCTGCCTTTTCCCGAAAGGCTTCAGAACTATGAATTAGCTTTTTTTACTTTATCGCTCTTTTTTACTTTATCGATAAAAACCTTTGAGGGTTTGAAGCTCGGTACGTAATGTTCATCAATGATGATGGCAGTATTTTTGGAGATGTTCCTGGCAACTTTCTTAGCCCTTTTTTTATTTACAAAACTACCAAAACCTCGGACATAAATATTTTCACCACTTGCCATGGAATTTTTTATCACACTAAAAAATGCTTCTACGGCGATTTGAACATCAGCTTTATCTATTCCTGTTTGATCGGCGATTTGGTTGATAACCTCTGCTTTAGTCACTTTATTTTCTTTGTTTAATTAAAGGAAAAAACTATTATCCAATAAATTTGAGGCACAAATTTAAATGCTCAGGTGAAATTTAAAAAAGAAAACCCCAAAAATATAAAATGTGTTTGTAAAGGAGGTCAATAAATAAAGTGGACAGTAAAGAGTTTTCTAAATTATTAAAGATTTGGTACAGGCAAAACAAAAGATCTTTGCCCTGGCGAGATACCACAGATCCCTATAAAATATGGCTCTCCGAAATAATTTTACAACAAACCAGGGTTGAACAAGGTCTGCCGTATTACCAAAAATTCACCAAAGCCTTCAAAAACTTACAAGCCCTGGCGAATGCTGAAACACAACAAATCATGCGACTGTGGCAGGGACTGGGATATTACACCCGTGCCAGAAACCTTCATCTGTGTGCGCAAACAATTGTTAAAGAATACAACGGTATATTCCCCGGCACTTACGATCGTTTGCTGAAACTCCCTGGGATAGGCAAGTATACTGCCGCGGCTATCGCTTCATTTGCTTTCGGGGAAAAGGTCCCCGTAGTAGATGGTAATGTGATCAGGGTGCTCAGCCGCATCTATGGTATTGAAGAAGATGTAACGACTACCAGGGCTCAACAAAGTATTAGTGATCTTGCAAAATTACTTATCCCTGATGACCAGCCAGATCTCTTTAATCAGGCTATAATGGAATTTGGCGCCATACAATGTGTCCCTAAAAATCCTGCCTGTGAAAAGTGTATCTTTAATGGTTCATGTTATGCTCATCTTCATCATAAGGTTCATGCCATTCCATTGAAAATTAAAAAGAGTCCCAAGAGGATTCGTTATTTTAATTATTTGGTGATTGAGCATGGTGGGAATTTTATTTTGAAGGTTAGAAGTGGGAATGATATCTGGCACGGACTATATGAATTTCCATTGATCGAATCCGAACAATTAATTGCCCCGGAGCAGCTTGAACTCCATTTGCCTGAATGGCTCAAATCCGCCATTTTGGTCGATGAATCAAGATTATTTAAACATATTTTAACACACCAGGAAATCATGACCGTATTTTATACATTTAGATTGAATGGTGCCATAGTCCCGAATACTGACAGTCAATTCAGATTCTATGACAAAAAAGAAATAGAACAATTACCCAAGCCGATTTTAATTGAGAGATTTTTGAAGGAAAAAATAATTTGATTAGTTTTAAAATTCAATCATAACTTTGCACAAAGAAAAGACGCTATGGCTGGAGTAAATAAAGTAATTTTAATTGGAAATCTTGGTTCAGATCCAGAGGTAAGGCATCTCAGTAGTGGCTCGGTAGTGGCAAATTTCAACATCGCCACCTCAGAATCATATACCAATAAAAGTGGCGAACGTGTTACTCAAACCGAATGGCACCGTATAGAATTATGGGACGGTCTGGCCAAAATAGCTGAACAATATCTTAAAAAAGGCAACTCCGTATATATTGAGGGCAAGTTAAAAACCGAAAACTGGCAGGATAGTGATGGCAACAACCGAACTACCACACGTATTCGTGCCATCAACATGACTATGCTGGGAAGTCGCAATAGTGATTCCGGAGATCAAAATGCAGAGTCAGAACAGCCCTCGTCACAACCATCTACACAAGCAGACCAGGCAGCATCCGTTCAGCAAGATGACGAAACAGACGATCTGCCCTTCTGATAGCTAATTTAATGCTTCTACTTTGGAAACAAGTTTAGACGATCCATTCCCGTGTATTCATTTGATATTTCTTGTTATTGAAACTTCTCCAGTCCTAATCTATGTTGTGGAGGGACTGGCCCTGGTGATTCTGTTATTATTGTCTGGTTTGGTCTCTGGTTCGGAAGTGGCTTTTTTTTCAATGTCTCCCCATGAAATCATCAACTTCAAAAATGGAGATATCGGCGAGAAAATCATTTACAAACTAATTTCGAAACCAAAACGACTGTTGGCAACCATTTTAATTATGAATAATCTGATCAATATTGCCATCGTCACCTTATCCACATTCGTTTCCTGGAATATCGTGGGTTCACAGCGTGTGCAGGGCAATGTGGTAGTCATTCTCACCGTTTTGGTTACTTTTGCCATTGTATACTTTGGAGAAGTAGTGCCAAAAATATATGCCAACCAAAGAAGCATTCAGTTTGCTCATTTCTCCGTACCCTTGATCAATGCAGCTTTTTGGTTTTTTAAACCTGTATCCTGGCTGCTCACTTCCTTTTCAGCATTAATTGATAACAAAATAAAACGTGAAGGTTACCAGATCTCTGTTGATGAACTCAACCAGGCCCTGGAGCTAACCACCAATGAAGAAACCTCAGAAAAAGGAATTTTGCGGGGTATCGTAAATTTTGGGCAATTGAGTGTGAAACAGGTTATGCGTTCGAGGGTTGATATTACCGCTGTTGATATCGAACTGGATTTTCACGAATTAATGGACAAGATCAACAAATGCGGATTCAGCCGGATTCCCGTTTTTAAAGAGACTATTGATAACATCGAAGGGATCCTCTACAATAAGGATCTTTTGCCATTTATTGAGAAAGAAGAAGACTTCAAATGGCAGGATTTAATCCGTACACCTTATTTTATTCCGGAAACCAAGAAAATCGACACCTTGCTGAAGGACTTCCAGGAAAGGCGCGTGCACATGGCAATCGTGGTTGATGAATATGGCGGCACTTCAGGATTGATCACCCTCGAGGATGTCATTGAAGAAATTGTTGGCGAGATACGGGATGAATTCGATGAAGAAGAAATTGTATTCAACAAACTCAATGATAATACTTATGTATTCGAGGGAAAGACCTCGCTACATGATTTTTGCAAAATCACCAACCAGGATCCGGCGTTGTTTGAAAGTATCAAGGGTGAAAGCGAATCCCTGGGAGGATTGATTTTGGAAATTAGCAGTAAATTACCCAGAGCCGGTGAGAAAATTATTTTTGATAAATTCGTTTTTACGGTGGTGGCCGTGGACCAGAAGCGTATTAAAAGAATACGTGTATTGATTCAGAATTAACCATTAAATTGTATCAATGAAAGTTATTCCGTTGGTGTTGTTTGGATTGTTGTTGATGACTGCCTGTGAACACAATTTCGTTCCAAAACCAGAAGGATACAACCGAATTGTTTTGCCAAAACCTGCCTATCAGGCTTTACCCGATTCATTTCCGTTTTTCTTTGAATATTCCAAATACGCTAAAATTTTACCCGATACTTCGTGGATTTCCGAAAAATACTGGTTTGATATTTATTACCCAACTATGGGAGCAAGTATTGAAATGTCCTATAAACCGGTAAAAGGTGACAAGCAATTGTTAAAGGAATATATGAATACCGCTTATCGACTTACCGCAAAACACGAAGTGAAAGCCTACTCTATAGAAGAAAAAATTCTCACCACCAGATCCGGTAGGACAGCCGTTCTGGCAGAATTGACTGGTGAGGTACCCAGTCAATATCAGTTTTATTCTACCGATTCGGTTCATCATTTTGTGCGTGGGGCGCTTTATTTCAATACTGCTACAAAAAATGATTCCCTGGCCCCGGTGATTGGGTATATTCGCAATGATATTCTACACATGCTCAATACGCTATCGTGGAGCAATAAATGAAATATACATTCCAAATGGATAATGACCAGTTTCTTCGATACTAAAATAGAATTCCTCAAAGGTGTAGGTCCGACTAAGGCCTCGCTCCTCAATAAAGAATTAAATATTTTCACTTTCGGAGATCTGATCCAACATTATCCGTTTCGTTACGAAGACCGGACAAAATTTTATCACATTTCGCAAATCAATGATCAAATGCCCTATATACAGCTAAAAGGTGTAATACGGCATATAGAACTTGTAGGGCACACCCGCAAAAAAAGATTACATGCTTATTTGATTGATGGCACCGGCGAAGTGGAACTGGTATGGTTTCAAGGCGCTCAATGGGTCTTGAAAAAACTTAAAAAGGGCCCCGAATACGTCGTCTTTGGCAAGCCTTCTCTATTTAATCACCGATATAATATTGCACATCCTGAAATCGAATTGCTTACTGAAGCGAATGAAAATCGACAATTTCTCCAGCCTGTATACCCTACTACCGAAAAATTAAAGGGACATTTTCTGGATAGTAAAGCCATTTCAAAATTACAGCATACATTAAGGACAGTGGCATTGCCGCACATAAGGGAAACATTGCCCGACAAGGTGATGACTCAATTTGGCCTAATTTGTAAAAAGGAGGCGTTGGAACAAATTCATTTTCCGGAAAGTCACAATAAACTGGCTCAAGCACGCTATCGACTCAAATTTGAAGAATTTTTTTATGTTCAACTTCGACTGCTAAAGATGAAGGCAGCCAGAATGGACAAATTTAAAGGGCAGGTTTTCGATGATACACGTCTGCTCACCAGATTTTACAATTTGCATTTGCCTTTCCAATTGACCAATGCCCAAAAGAAAGTGATCAGGGAAATTTACCGGGACATGAAATCTGGCCAGCAGATGAACCGTCTGATCCAGGGCGATGTGGGAAGTGGGAAAACCATTGTCTCATTTATATGCATGTTGGTGGTTATCGGAGGAGGAGCTCAAGTAGCCTTTATGGCTCCAACAGAAATTTTAGCTGATCAACATTATCACAGTTTGAAACCCTTTGCCAATGCCCTGGGATTGCAAATTGCCCTATTGAAAGGTTCGACCAAAAAAAGTGAGCGGCGAATCGTTCACCAGTTATTGGATATTGGGGAATTAAATATTTTAATTGGCACGCATGCCCTGATCGAAGATGAAGTTCATTTTAAAAATCTCGGACTGGCCATCATCGACGAGCAGCATCGTTTTGGCGTAGCTCAACGGGCAAGGTTATGGCAAAAAAATCATCAGTATTATCCCCACATTCTGGTGATGACGGCAACACCCATTCCCCGAACCCTGGCTATGACCCTGTATGGTGATTTAGATGTTTCAGTCATTGATGAATTGCCAGCAGGAAGAAAAGAAATCCAAACCTATCATAAATATGACTCCAGCAGGCTCTGGGTTTTTGGTTTTATGAAACAGCAAATTGAAGCTGGGCGCCAGGTTTACGTGGTTTATCCACTTATTGAAGAATCAGAGAAGCTCGATCTGAAACATCTTACTGATGGTTATGAAGCCATTACGAGAGCTTTTCCTCAATTCCAAATTGGAATTTTACATGGTAAAATGAAAGCGGAAGCAAAGGATTTTGAAATGAAGCGATTTATAAAGAACGAAACACAAATCATGATTGCTACAACAGTCATTGAGGTAGGTGTAAATGTTCCTAATGCTTCGGTTATGGTTATTGAAAATGCTGAACGTTTTGGCCTGGCTCAATTGCATCAATTGCGAGGTCGGGTCGGAAGAGGGGCAGAACAATCCTATTGTATATTAATGACTAGCTACAAACTGACCAAAGAAAGTAGAAAAAGGATTGAAACCATGGTCGATACCAATAATGGTTTTGACATTGCAGAAGCTGATCTTAAACTTCGCGGACCAGGTGATCTGATGGGCACCCAACAGAGTGGCATTCTCGATCTACTCATCGCCGATCTTGCTAAGGATAGCAAAATTCTTGAACTGGCCAGACAGGCAGCCAAAGAGATGATCGAAAACGATCCGAATTTACACAAGCCCGAACATACCCAGGTGAGGACACAAGTTGATTCAATAAGAAAAAATGTGGTGAACTGGAGCAGGATCAGTTAAATATCGATATGATCATTGCAGATAAATTTAAATAGGTCACGATTAACCTGGTCACTGAATTAAAATATGAATATTATGCGTCCTAAATATTATTTTCCATTTTGATTATTGATTGTTTGGCAATTATTGATAATTCAAATATCTTTGCAGTCCAATTTTCGGTGGAGTATTGCATCCATTAAAAACAAAAGAAGATGTACGCAATTGTAGATATAGCAGGAAAGCAGTTCAAAGTTGAAAAAGATCGGTTTTATTATACCCCTTTGATTGCTGGAAATGATGGAGATAAAGTAGAATTTGATCAGATACTACTTTACGATAACGATGGAAAAATTAAAGTTGGTACACCTACCGTGAAAGGCGTAAAAGTTTCCGGGAAAATCCTCGAACATGTCAAAGGTGACAAGGTGATCGTTTTTAAGAAAAAGAGAAGGAAAGGTTACCGTAAGAAAAATGGTCATCGCCAACAATTCACAAAAGTTTTAATTGAAGACATTAAATAGTTTGAAACATGGCACATAAAAAAGGAGCCGGAAGTTCAAGAAACGGAAGAGAATCACATAGTAAACGACTAGGTATTAAAAAATTTGGTGGTGAAAAAGTCGTTGCCGGAAACATTATTGTAAGACAGAGAGGAACTCAGCATCATCCCGGTAAAAATGTTGGGATTGGCAAAGATCACACTTTGTTTGCGCTGAACGATGGTGTTGTCATCTTCAAAAAAGGAATCAAAAACAGATCTTTTGTATTTGTAGAACCGGACGCTCAAGCCTAAGAATTGAAACAATTAACAATTTCATATAAACACAGGCTAATAACCTGTGTTTTTTAATATTCCCGTATTATTATTCAGGCTGTTTTTAACTTGCAAAAAGGCTTTCAATGAAATTCCTGATGCTCATTACATGGATTTTCGGGATTCCAGTAGTCAAAAAATGAGGTGGCGCCAGAAAGAAAAAAACGATAAAAGTTATTGTTTTTCATTTTTTATACAGAATTTCAAAAAATAATAGGAGTAATGTCTCTTTGAATTGCACAATTTTGGGCAAATTCAAATTAAAACTTACTTGGTATGAACAGGCAAAAATTTGATATATAGTAAATAACTTATACATTTGGCCACATCAATGCTGGTAGTTGCCAATAAAAAGTTTAAGGAAGTTACATGGCTACAGAAAATTAAGTTCTTTTGAATAAATCCATTTTTAAGTGTATCTTTTGATTTCTTTTTATATTTTGAATACCCGTCAAAACAGAAATATCTAATAATAAAATGTCAAATAAAGTGGACACGAAATATTTTGCTGTGATGCTTATCGACGACAATGAGATCGATAATCTTATAAATCAAAAAATGATTGAAGCTGCCAATATTACACAACATATTTTTACCCACACCGGAGCGCGCAGTGCCATTGAATTTTTGAAAAATATTGAGAAATTAAACGATGTTTCTGCTCAGATCCTGCCAGACGTAATTTTCCTCGATATTGATATGCCATTGATGGATGGTTTCCAGTTTTTAGATGAGTTTGAAAAATTGCAGGATGGGACCAAGAAAAAATGTAAGATCGTAATGCTTACCTCTTCCATCAATCCGCAGGATGTCAATAAGTCCAGAGAATATAGCTACGTTAAAAAATATATCAACAAACCACTGTCCCAGGAAAACCTGGAAAAGTTGACGGTCTGATCTTAATCTTTCTCGAAAATAGAATTTTTTACTATCCCTATTCCCGGCTCAAAGCTTCGATGAAATCATCGTCTACTTTTATGAGCATGGTCGGAGTGAAGTAATTCAATTGGTATGTTTTGAACTTTTCTGCCAGTGCTTCAATTTTACTCTTTTTATTACGCTTGGAATCACTTATCGAGATCTTCAGCATTTTGGTGAAATCAATGACGTGATCACATTCATCTTTACCCAACAATCGAATCTGACGTTGAATGCTGTTAATCAATTGATTGAACAAATCATAATCCCGGATCATACAGTATTGTAACGCAAGAATTGTCTTTATTTCCAGCTGGGCTTTGGGATATTTTTTGAGACTGATTTCATTTAAGAGATTATTGATCCACCGGGCGGCCTCTTCATACTTTTTCTTATAATAACAGGCGATGGAACGATAAGTGACATAAGTGATGTAATTGGGTATGTCGTTTTTATCCGGTTCGTAATCGTGAAATATCCCCTCATTCTCGTCATACATCTCTTCTACAGCATTGATTCTGATGTGACGTCTGATTTTTGTAATGAGAAATTGCGCGGGATATGTGTATAACGAATAATTTGAGAGCAGATCGGCGCAAGAATCATTGACTTCTTCAAAATAATTTTCTGCCTTTCGGAAAACTTTATAGTGATCGTAATATTCCAGTTTCAGATATTCAAAAACAATGCGTAAATGATAATAAATAGAATCCAGATGGTATTCTTCAAATATTTTCTGAACATTCATCAAGATATCCTCGATCGGTTCCAGATCATCTTGAATATCTTCTTCTTTTTCCACGAACAACCGGTGGAAAATGTTGATACAACTTTCATAAACATAAAGACGATGTGATTTGTAGAGACGGCAAACGTTGGTCATTTCACGGCTCAACAAAGAAAGGGCCATTTTCGAAATATCTTCCCCGCCAAGGGTGTGATTGCCGTATTTTTTAAAATATTCGGCCAGCAGATCTTCAGCCTTATCAATGGCAAGGGTATAGGCCACATGTCTATTGTATAGCTGCGAATAGTTGAAATAATCCGCCGAATTGATGTGTAACTTTTTCAGAAATTTGTACACAATGGTCAATTCATTGGAGAGATCGTAATCCAGCAATTCTTTTTCAAGCTTTTTTAAAGTAGCAATAGCGATCGCGCGTTTCTTGGTAAAAATAATTTCGTTGATATTGGCAACTTTTTTCAGGATGTCGGTCCTGGGGTTCTCCATTTGCTGCAGCAGGTATTCTTCTATTTTTTGGTTGAGTCTGGATCGAAGGGTATAATAAGCATTGGTATTGACACCAAGCTCTTCCATAATTTTGTTGTCCGACTGCTGTTTTTCACGCATGGCTTTCAACAGGAATGCTGACTTGTCTGCGCTGCTCTCCAGCAATTGATTATATATTGCTTCAAAATCCTCTTCTGACAACTGTTTGATGATGTTCTTTAGTTTCGCCATGATGTTGCTTTAAATTAAGCGCTTCAAAAATGTGAATAAAATAAAAAAACGAGAGAGATGTAATATTTCGACTGAAAATTTAAGAAAAAAAACCGACTAATGAAGCTTTAAATAAATTATTTACTAAAAATCTTAGCCCAATAAAAATAAGTGCCTCTATTTCTGATTTTTATACGCTTTTAGCCCTTTATCAAGGAATGCAATAAAATTGGATATATTCAGATCATAAGCAGTCGGTTGTTCTAAAAGTTCGCCATTTCCATCGACAATTGCATAAAATGGTTGTGCGTTATTGTTGAATTTTCTGATTTGCAAATCTGCATTTTGCTTCCCGATCGTCTTTTTTTCCCGACCGTCATAATCGGAGGTATACCAGGTCGACTGAGGAAGTTCTGTCTTGTCATCAACATACAATGCCAGCATGATGAAATCATTTTTTAGCCTTTTCAGAACCTCCGGATCGGACCAAACCCGTGCTTCCATTTCCCGGCAATTGACACAACCGTGACCCGTAAAATCAATAAAAATTGGTTTGTTCATTTTTCTGGCACAGGTTAGGGCCTGGTCATAGTCGAAATATCCTTCTATTCCATGAGGAAAGTGCAGGAAATCTGAATATTTAGGATCCTCACACAAAGAAGTCGCTTTATTCCTGGCTGTTGAATAATAGTCTTTCTCCAGCAAAGCAGACATGTTGAAATCGTGGGTGGACAAGGGTGGAAGATAGCCGGCAAGTGCTTTTAAGGGAGCGCCGAACATACCGGGTATTAAGTATACGACGAAAGAAAATATAATAATGGCAAGGATTAATCTTGGAACACTGGTAATCTCTTGTTTGCTGTCGTTGGGCAATCGGAGTTTTCCAAGCATATAAAAACCAAGCAGTGTAAATATAACGATCCAGAAAGCCAGGTAAATTTCACGATCCAGCAACCGCCAATGATAGGCCTGGTCGGCAATACTCAGGAATTTGAGGGCAAATGCCAATTCGATAAATCCCAAGACCACTTTCACAGAATTTAGCCATCCACCGGATTTTGGCAATGAACTGAGCCACTCAGGAAATATGGCGAAGAGGGTAAAAGGAATAGCAAAAGCCATAGAAAAGGCAAACATACCAAGAATGGGCTTTACAATCATGCCACCTGCCGATTCAACTAATATTGTTCCGACAATGGGACCTGTGCAGGAAAATGATACCAAAACCAGGGTAAATGCCATGAAAAATATGCCCCCTATTCCTCCTTTATCTGCTCGTTGGTCCGCTTTGTTCACCCAGGAACTTGGTAAGGTGATTTCAAATAATCCCAGGAAAGAAAGTCCAAATATCAAGAATACAATGAAAAAGATAATATTCGGTATCCAATTCGTTGCCAAATCATTTGCTGTTTCCGCTCCCATAAATGGCGCCACCAGCGATCCTATAAAAGTGTATATTAAAATGATGAACAATCCATAGAAAAAAGCATTTCGAATGCCTTTCTTTCTGCTTTTTGCCTTGCCTGTAAAAAAAGTGACCGTCATGGGGATCATCGGAAAAACACACGGTGTCAACAATGCCGCCAACCCGGCCAGAAATGCAACGATCATAAAACTAAGTAGAGAATAAGGGGAATAGGTATCTCTGGCATTTAGAAAACTTTTTCCTGTAGCCGGTGTCGATCCGGTTTCAGTTATTTGGTTTATTGTGACTGGCTGGCCAAAATGAAATTCTTCTTCCAGTGGGATGCATTTACCTTCTGTTTCCGAACATACCTGGTATTCTATATTTCCTGAAATACTGAATTCATCACTGAGAATTTTGATCTTCTGACGAAATTCAGCCGAATCTTCAAAATAATTCACTTCCCCACTGAATATCTTATCGAATTTCTTTTCCGCCCCAATCGGTTCAATACTTCCCAGCAGGGAATAAGTATCGTTCGGTTCAAATTGAAAAGTGGCAGGCATTGGTCCCGGATCGAGTTTTACATCGGAAGAATATAAATACCAATCTCCACCAATGGATGCCCGGAAAATCAAATCTACTTCATCATTTTTTTGTGGATTCTCTTTGGAAATGAAGAAATGCCACTTTACAGGATCAAGAATTCCCGGTTGATCCGTATTATTCGATTGACCGAAATTGACAGTTTTAATGGGTGAATTGGAGGCTTCTTCTTTATTTTCTGCGACAGCATTGTAGGAGCTTCGGTTATTGGAAGTATTTAATTTATCAACCTCAAATTCCTCATCAAAAGGAATACATTTACCATCGGCATCCGAACACACCTGATAGGAATAGCTGCCTTTAATAATTGGGTTTTTACCAGTAATTTTAATGGTTTGTCTGAATTCTCCCTGCTCTTTGAAATAGGTGTATTCTCCTCCCCACAAATCATCATATTTTTTCTTTGGGTGAACTGGCTTAATTGAACCCACCAATTCATAATCATTGTTTGGTTCAAAATTGAATTCAGTGACCATTGGCCCCAAATCGGGATCGAAATCCGAGCTGTAGAGATACCAGTTTTTGTCGATCG
Organism: uncultured Cytophagales bacterium; assembly: GCA_963711495.1. GTDB lineage: Bacteria > Bacteroidota > Bacteroidia > Cytophagales > Cyclobacteriaceae > CAVQEK01. Next base: position 481,714 of record CAVQEK010000004.1, on the reverse strand, counting down.
TAACTTTGAAAATGATGTCGACTTCCTCACCGATCTGCACATTTTGTTTCGAAGTGGAAATGTCCCACGTTGCCGGTTTTAACACCTGGGCAAACAACCTTCCGCCGCCCAAGGTCAACATTGTTAACAATAAGATTATTTTCTTCATATTACATGACTTCACCGATTATCAGAAACAAAGCCGGCAAAATTGTTTACTCCCAATTGAAATATTTGTCATAGCGCGAACATTACCTTAAAAAACGCAGGGCCCGGGCCGTACGTATATTTCAGCTAAAAATCACTTTTTATTCAGCAAGGCAAAATGCTTGTGAAACAGAATAATGGTTTCTATTCCTTTTAAAAAATTAAATATCCCATAGCTTTCGTTGGGTGAGTGGATGGCATCCGAATCAAGCCCCATCCCCAATAAAATGGAATTCACCTTCAATTCTTTTTCAAACAACGCTACAATAGGAATGCTGCCGCCATCTCTGGTTGGAATTGGCTTTTTCCCCCATCCTTCTTCAAATGCGTTTTCAGCAGCTTTAAAAGCCAATGAATCGATGGGTGTAACTGCCGCTTCGCCACCATGCTGCGGAATAACCCGTACTTTCACCGACTTTGGAGCAATTTTGATAAAATGCTCGGTGAACATGCGGGTGATCTCCTCACTGTTTTGGTCAGGTACCAGGCGCATTGAAATTTTTGCGTGGGCTTTGGAAGGCAGCACAGTCTTGGCCCCTTCACCGGTATAACCGCCCCAAATACCGTTCACGTCAAGCGTTGGACGGATGCCCAGTTGTTCGAGGATGGTATAACCTTTTTCGCCTGCCAGTTCTTCAACTTCCAGTTCTTTTTTGTATTCCGCTTCATCAAACGGCGCCTTGGCGATTTTTGCTCTTTCTTCTGCAGACAACTCCACTACTTTGTCATAAAATCCCGGTATGGTCACCCGGTTATTTTCATCCACGAGGGAGGCGATCATTTTACAGAGTACATTCACGGGATTCGCTACCGCCCCGCCGTATGTTCCCGAATGCAAATCCCTGTTCGGACCAGTTACTTCTACTTCAAGATAACTCAGACCCTTCAACCCTGCTGTAATGGACGGATGATCATTAGAGATCATACTGGTATCGGAAATTAGAATTATATCACAGGCGAGTTTCCCATGGTTTTGTTTCACAAATAATTCCAGGTTTTTAGAACCTACCTCCTCCTCACCTTCAATCATAAATTTTACATTACAATAAAGGCTGTTCATTGCCTTTAACACTTCAAAGGCTTTGATGTGCATATAAAATTGCCCTTTATCATCGGCAGAACCACGGGCGTAAATTTTTTCATTGCGTACCACCGGTTCGAAAGGTGGTGTCTTCCACAACTCCAATGGATCTGCTGGTTGAACATCGTAATGCCCGTACACCAAAATGGTTGGTAAAGCGGCATTGACAATTTTCTCACCATAGACAATGGGATTGCCTGCGGTTTCACAAAGCTCGGCGCTGTCAGCACCGGCAGCCAGGAGTTTTTCACGGACAAACTGAGCCGCCTTCAGAACATCTCCCTTTTTGGTACTATCTGCACTGATTGAAGGTATTCTTAAAAGTTCAAAAAGTTCGGCCAGAAACTGGTCTTTGTGTTCATCGATATATGATTTAAAATCTGTCCCTGTCATTTGACTTCATTTTTTGGTTAGCGATCAATTTTGTGTATGTTGTGTTTCTCAAATTCGATTTTTAGACTTACCTGAAAATCTGTATTTTTTCAATATTGTAAAACATAAAGTATTCAAAATGACGGGCATTTTGAGGTCTGCAAGATATCAAATCAGGACTTGAATAACCATGTAAAAACGAAAAATTCCATGAATAAATTCTTGATAATCTTGTTGAATTTTATAGATGGATATTTATCTTTGCAGTCCATTTGAATACATACGGTATTCCGGGCATTCCGGGCGACGGGAAGGCTAATATCAAGAATAAAGGAAGAGCCACCAAGCAGCTGAAATTTGGTGTTTCGACCAAGCAAAAAGCGAAAGTAGCTCAGTTGGTAGAGCACGACCTTGCCAAGGTCGGGGTCGCGGGTTCGAATCCCGTCTTTCGCTCTTTTTTTATGACTATACCCGAATTTATTTCGGGATAGTTTAGGCCCAGGTGGTGGAATTGGTAGACACGCAGGACTTAAAATCCTGTGACCCTTATCGGTCGTGCGGGTTCAAGTCCCGCCCTGGGTACCTAATTACTGCATTCTTCTTTACTTTTAGTAATTTTTTTGTTGATGTTGGAATCTGCCTTTTAGAATTCCATTGATTGTTTATCGGTTGGACTTCCTTTCACCGCTTTCCCGAACATTTAATTGCTTCAAATTGGTAATTATCACAAATGCTTAAAAATATATTTATAATTCATTACTGCCTTATAAACCAACCAAACCAAATATTTGTTAAATTAGGTTTTATATCCAATAGCACAGTGAGGCGGACGTTGATATGGCGATAATGACTTTTATACCGATGATCAGGAGGTTTTTGTTCATTTCCATATTGTTAGTAGTGACAATGACCTATTCCATGGCCCAAAATGATGGCCATCACCCGTTGAGTGCCAATAACGCCTATCTTTATCTTAATAATTATCCGGGAACCGTTCTGGCAGATTCATCCGTCATCAACGAAGTTCTTGCTAAAAACCAACGTAGAATAGAGCACCATGTACTTGCGGGGGCAAAAGTGGGGCTGCTTTTTGCATTTGGCCTGGAAATCAACTATATCCTCAGCAACAAGAGAACCAATATCCTCTATCTGGCCGCCGCGGCACAGTCCTCTATCATTTGGAATACAGTCAACGCAGGCGGTGGATTTTTTCTGGGTAATACAGGTTTTGGCGTTGGCTGCCGTTACAATCACGTGTTGTGGTTCGAACTGGAAAATAGTGAAAAAAGCAGTCCCGGCTACGAACCGGAAATTGTCTGGTATAAAAAGGTCGGATTTAACCGAAATATGTATATCAACCTCCATGGAGGGGCCATTATTACCAAAAGCCGGGTTTTTCCCGACGTTACCATTGGCTTCATGCTCCCATTAAGGTAAATCGTGGGATCATCATAAGACATTCAACAATTGTTCCTTGATCTTTTCAAGTTCGTCCTTCATACTGACCACGATTTTTTGCATTTCTGCGTCATTTGCTTTCGATCCGATGGTATTGATCTCCCGGCCCATTTCCTGGGCTATAAAATTCATCTTTTTACCCATTGATGCACCATGGCTGAGGATTTCCTCAAAATAATTCAGATGACTCTTTAAGCGGACTTTTTCCTCACTGATGTCCAATTTTTCGATGTAAAAAATTAATTCCTGTTCCAGCCGGTTCTGGTCTATATCTCCTTGTTTAATAACTTCCACCAGACTGCCTTCAAGACGGCCCTTAATTCTCTCCACTCTTTCCGGATCAAGTTTTTCTATTTTTTCAAGGCCCTGCTCTATGTTATGGATATAAGTTAATATTTTATCGGCCAGGGCTTTTCCTTCTTTTTCCCGAAATTCATCGCATTTTTTAATGGCTTCAACCAGCACTGGCCGTATGTTTTCCCATTCCTTTTCTTTTTCATGATCATCCTCCAATGGTATCACCACATCGGGATATTGCATGGCCATTCTAAAAATATCTTCCTGTCCGGCATCTACCTCTTCAGCGAGTTCTTTTAATGTTTTATAATATTGAACAAAAAGTCCCCTGTTAATTTCCAATGGAGAAGAAGCGCCATCCTTTTTTATATATTCGATGGTAACGTTTATTTTACCTCGCTGGAGGTGTTCACTGAGCAAATTCCTGGTTTCAAGTTCTTTATCTCCCAAGGACCGGGGAAGCCTTAGGCCGATGTCCAGAAATTTAGAATTCAAAGATTTTATTTCGACAAATACAGACTGAGAATCGTCTTCATACCGTGCTTGTCCATAGCCGGTCATAGATTTATTCATAGTATAATTATTATAGGATCAATTGTTTTTTGTACATCAGAATGGTATTCTCCAAACCGAAATAAAGTGCGTCGGAAATGAGTGCATGCCCGATCGACACTTCATCGAGGAATGGTATTTTCAATTTTAAAAAATGTAAATTTTCCAGGCTTAGATCATGACCTGCATTTAAACCCAAACCTGCATTTTTGGCGCTTTGAGCCGCTTTTACGAATGCTGCCACGGCGGCTTCACGATCTTGTTGATAATTGGACGCATAAGGTTCGGTATACAGTTCTACCCGATCTGTTCCGATTTTGGCGGCACCTTCGATAATTTTCTCCGCAGGTTCCACAAAAATGCTTGTCCTGATGCCATATGATTTCAACTGGGCGATAATTTCTTTTAAGAAACCCGCAAATTTAATCGTGTCCCAGCCTGCGTTTGAGGTCAAAGCATCGGGCGGGTCAGGCACAAGTGTTGCCTGGTCCGGACGTACTTTTTTAACCAACTTCATATATCGTTCATCAGGATACCCTTCAATGTTAAACTCCGTCTTGACTACTTCTTTCAGATCGATTACATCCTGATAACGAATATGTCTTTCATCTGGTCTGGGATGTACAGTAACTCCCTCTGCACCGAAACGCTCACAATCAATCGCCACTTTCACCACATCAGGAACATTACCTCCGCGGGCATTGCGCAGGGTAGCTATCTTATTGATATTTACACTGAGCTTCGTCATTGGTTTGATTTTAATTCCATAACTTTGCGCCAAGTTAATGATATTAATTATGAGTTTAAAAGAACAAATAGAAGCAGACATAAAAAAAGCCATGCTGGCCAAAAATAAAGATGATCTGCGGGCACTACGCGGTATTAAATCAATGATATTATTGGCTGAAACTGAAAAGGGATCGGGGAGGCAATTGTCAGAAGATGCTGAAATGAAAATTCTGCAAAAAGCTGTCAAACAAAGGACCGACAGTATGACCATTTACCGCGATTCAGGCCGTGATGATCTGGCAGATGGCGAAAAGGCCGAATTGGAAGTAATACAACGTTATCTGCCTGAACAACTATCAGAAGAAGCTCTAGTGGGAGAACTACAGAAGATAATAAATCAGGTGGGCGCTTCTTCCATCAAGGATATGGGGAAAGTGATGGGCATTGCTTCAAAACAATTTGCCGGCAAAGCTGACGGTAAGACAATCTCTGAAAAGGTAAAATCACTTTTATCATAAACCCTTGAGTATCCTCGACTTTATTATTCTTGCCCTTTTGATCGTTGGCGGGGTTCACGGATTCCGCAAAGGTCTGGTCATTGAAGTGATAGCCATTTTAGCATTTATTTTGGCCATTATTGGTGGTTTCAAATTGTTGCATGTGGGGATGGAATACTTATCGAAGGTGTATGATGGATTTGGCAGTTTATTGCCCTTTGTATCGTTCATTATTATTTTCATACTCATTATAATCCTTGTCAATATACTGGGCAAGGCATTAAAAAAAGTCATTGACTGGACCCCGCTCGGTGCGGTGGACAGCATTGCAGGCGCTGCCGTTGGCATACTCAAATGGGCCCTGGGCCTGAGCATATTATTTTGGCTGTTCGATGCTTTTGGCTTTAATTTCCCGGAAGCATTGGTTAAAAACTCAAAAATATATCCTCAAATCCAGCAAATAGCCCCTAAATTGGGCGAGGTAATCGTCAACGTTTTTCCATCAACAGAAAGTTTTTTTAATTCATTGAAAGAATTATTTAAAAAAATGTAGCCTTGCTTCTTCTGGTCGATAATTTTGATTCCTTTACTTATAACCTCGTCGACTATTTCCTCCAATTAAATGTTACTTGTAAAGTAGTAAGAAACAATGTCCACCCTGCATTGGTTGATTATTCAAAAATCACAGGAATGGTACTCTCACCAGGTCCGGGTATTCCGGAAAAGGCGGGTTTTCTTCTGGAATACATTCATGTTCTTCATCAACAATTGCCTATTTTGGGTATTTGCCTGGGACAACAAGCCATTTGCTCCTACTTCGGAGGCAAACTGAAACATGGTTTAAAACCGATGCATGGCAAGATTTCGAAAATAACGACTACCGAAAATCCTATATTTGCCAACGTGCCAACAACATTTCAAGTAGTTCGTTATCATTCGCTGGTTTGTGTGGATTTGCCTGATTCATTGGATATACTGGCTCACTCAGAATCAGATGAAATCATGGCCGTAGTGCATAAAAACTTACCGATATGGGGTTTACAATTTCATCCTGAGGCAGCATTAACTGAAAATGGTTTGCCAATTCTGAAAAATTGGTTAGCAATAAATAAATTGGTGAATTGATAAATAATTAAAATTACATTACTTTACAGAATACAATGCCTGTGTCAATTTGAGATATTTATGAATTATACGATCAGGAAAGACGGAAAATTTCAATACATCGAGGAAGGTAGTGGAGAACCCCTGGTACTTCTGCATGGTTTGTTTGGCGCCCTCAGTAACTGGGAATCGGTAGTATCCAAATTTCAAGACTATTTCAAGATAACCATTCCCTTACTTCCGATTTATAATATGCCATTCAGACAAGCGGGACTAGAAGGTTTGGTTAAATTTTTAGAGGAATTCATCGAACTCAGAGGACTGAATGATATCATCTTAATGGGCAATTCATTGGGAGGCCATGTTGGATTGATCTATACATTAAGAAACCAGAAAAATGTGAAGAAGCTCATTTTAACCGGCAGTTCCGGCCTTTTTGAAAATGCCATGGGTGGATCATTTCCAAAAAGAGGAAGTTATGACTATGTGAAAGAACGGGTACAGTATACTTTCTTCAATCCCGCTACAATTTCTGAAGATTATATTAATGAGGTATTTGAAACAACTCAGAGCATTCCGAAATGCCTGAATATTGTGGCCATTGCCAAATCGGCACAGCGGCATAACATGGCCAGTGAATTACCAAATATCAAAATACCTACTTTACTGATTTGGGGTTTGAACGATACCATAACTCCACCGATGGTTGCACACGACTTTAACAGGCTTATTCCGAATTCCACCTTGCGATTTATTGACAAATGTTGTCATGCTCCGATGATGGAAAAACCGGAAAAATTCAATGAAATCCTGGAAGAATTTTTACTTAAAGATAAAGTGTTGGTATGATCGCGGAAGAACTCATCAATCAAATGATCCCTGCCCTGAAAATCACAGATACGGCAGAAAAAGCCATCATCTGGATGGAAGAATTAAAAACCAACCAGTTGCCGGTAATCGATGGGCGAACATTCAGGGGATTGATCTCGGAAGATATAATTCTGGAAAAAAACAACCTGGATACCAAAATAGGCGAGTATACTTTGATTGGTGAGCATTGCTTTGTCTATGACACCCAACACTTATTTGATATTATAAAAATGTCTCAGGAATGTTCATTGGAACTGGTGGCAATCGTTGATGAGAACAATGAATTTCTGGGTGTTTCGAGTTATGAAGATACATTAAAATCTTTTTCAAATACCTTAACCATACAAGGACAAGGAGGAATAATTGTGATTTCTTTGAGAAGTATAGATTATTCCCTTTCCCAAATAAGCCGTATTATTGAATCCGAAGACATTAAAATATTAGGGAGCTTTGTAAATCCGCATCCCTCCGATTCTGGCAGATTATATCTTACCCTAAAACTAAATAAAGAAGACCTCAGTGGAATTTCATCTACCCTGGAGCGTTTCGGTTATCTTATCGCGGCGAAATTCCATCATATAAAAAGCAATGATCGCGAAAAGGAAAGGCTGGATAATCTGTTGAAATTTTTGGACATTTGATCGGGTCGGTCGCTTAATTCCGTTTTACTTTTTATCTTAACCCAAATTATCTTAACCCAAAATAATCGGCAATACATGAATGTAGCAATCCATGGAAAATATTTTTCTGAAGATATAATACCTGTTATTGAAGAGATTTTCCATGCCTTGAAACATCATGGCGCTCGTCTGGTTTTATCGGATTCCTTTTTTGAAATCGCCGAAAAGTCTGGAATTGATCTGCAAAATGCTGAAATTTATCATATAAAACAGGATTTTAAAGAATTTGATGTGATGCTTAGCATTGGCGGTGATGGTACATTGCTGGAAACCGTTACACATGTAGGAAAAGCCCAGACACCGATTCTGGGTATCAATACCGGCCGTTTAGGCTTTTTGGCTACAACCACCAAAAATCAGGTATTTGAAGCCATCACTTGCCTGTTTGAACGCAATTACGACATTGACAATCGAATGTTGTTGAAAGTGGAATGTGATGATGATCTGTTTGAGGGTTTAAATTTTGGTCTGAATGAATTTACCGTACTCAAGCAGGATACCTCTTCAATGATCAATGTGCACGCTTATCTCAATGATGAATTCCTAAATTCATACTGGGCTGATGGATTGATCATTGCCACTCCAACCGGATCAACAGGTTATTCCTTGAGCTGTGGTGGACCAGTCGTTTTTCCACATTCAAAAAATCTCATCATTACCCCGGTAAGTCCGCACAATCTTAATGTTCGTCCACTGGTGGTTTCCGACAATAGTGTAATCACTTTGGAAGTGGAAGGGCGAAGCAATTATTTCCTGGTTTCACTTGATTCCAGATCGCGGACGGTTAATGCAAAGGCTAGGCTTAAAATTTGTCGTGAAAGCTTTGAAGCGCGACTGATAAAATTTGATGGATATAGTTTCGTTAATACCTTACGCCAAAAGCTCAACTGGGGACTTGACGCCAGAAATTAAGTTTAATTCATTTTTTTAGTGGCTCCAAAAAACATATTTCCTCTTATACTTTTATTGTGTCTGGTTTCTGCGGTTTCCGGACAAACGATCAATTGGCCCCATAGTTCCTCCAATAAATCAATTAACCGGGGAAACCAAGTAAGTCTAAAGGATATTCGCCATTGGTCCATAGGAGGAGGTCTGCATTTGTTGTATTATTTTGGTGATCTTTCTCCATCCGGTAGTTTATTGAGCACAGATTTTAAACTTAAACGTCCAGGAATCAGCGTTTTTCTGAGTTATAAGTACAATTCGCACATTAAATTTCGATCCGAATTGATGTACGGCCGCATTATGGGTGACGATTTCAATGTATCTTATCTTAACGACCCCAATTCGGCCAGCCGCTATATTAGAAACTTAAGTTTTCGTAATGATCTGGTAGAACTATCATTGACAACCCAGCTTGACTTGCTGAAAGATCTTCGGCCATATTATGACCGTAGAAGATTTAATATATATGTGTTTGGTGGATTGGGCATATTATATCAAAATCCAATGGGAAAAATTCCGGAATTTAAACGAGACAATAGCCGATTCCCCAATGCCGGAAAATGGGTTGCACTAAGACCGTTGGGCACCGAAGGCCAGTTTAGTCCTTATTATGATAAAAAACCATACAGTAATTTTCAGTTGGTTTTGCCAATCGGAGGAGGATTGCAAGTGAAGGTGTCTCAACATTTCAATGTTAATATCGAGGTTGGTTATAGAATCACATTTACGGATTATCTCGATGACGTAGGTGGAAAGTATGTCGATCTTGGGGCTTTAAATAGCGACCTGGCGCGATCTATGTCAGATCGATCTATGGAAGAAATGGCTGTTATTTCAGGTGAAAAACGTAACTTTGAGGCCATCAATGCAATGACCACTGAAATTATGTACCCATCTCAATATCAGGATGCCTTTTACTATGTCTATAAAGGATACGGCCAGGACAACAATTCATCGAAAAGAGGAGGCCCCAGCAAAGATTATTATTTGACCACCAGTTTCAAGATCAGTTACATTTTGGGTAAAGCGAATTCATATGGAAAAAAGAAATAAACACCATTCTATCACTTTTAATGACCTCAGGAAATTATTCATGACAATGGTGATAGTGATGATCACAGTGGCTATTTCGAATGCTGTTTTTGCGCAAAAATCAGAATTGGGTGTTGGAATTGGCGGATTGAATTATGCAGGAGATCTGGCCCGTGGCTATCATTTTTCTTATGTGCGGCCAGGCGGGCTACTCTTTTATAAAATGAATTTTAATAATATCGTTAGTGTTCGGTATAGTGCTACAGGGGGTATGATAAGTGGCAGCGACAGTCAGCCTCTTGATGCTTTCGCTGTACAACGACAAGCCTCTTTTAACGCTGTCGTTATTGAAGGAGCAGCAACACTGGAATATAATTTTATCGATTTCAAAGCAGATCATAGTTTAAATCGTTGGTCTCCTTATCTGTTTTTCGGACTTGGAGTGTTCGGTATTTTTGGGAATGAAAGTCAAAATGGAAGCAATATTCAACCGGTGATTCCGTTTGGGTTGGGGATAAAATATGCACTCAACCCCAAATTCATCATTAATTTTGAAATGGGGTTACGTAAAACTTTCTATGACTATCTCGATGGCATTTCTGATGGAGACATTACAAATAAGAATTACCAGTATGGAAACAAGTATGATACCGACTGGTATAATTTCGTTGGCTTATCACTCAGTTATACACTCTGGAAAATCCCGTGCCCCGAGGATAAGAAATAAAGTGTTGTAACTAAATTCTTTACAATACGAAAAAAAGTAAGCAACTTTGCAGTTCGTTTTGAGGCGTCGTGCACCAAATGAAAAATAAAATTAATAAAAACAATCTTCCGAAGCACATAGCTGTAATTATGGATGGTAATGGCCGTTGGGCCAGAAGGAAAGGTGCAAAGCGGATTTTTGGGCACAGACATGCCGTTGAAGCTGTTCGTCAAACGGCGGAAGCTTGCGCGGAACTTGGCATTGAATATCTTACACTTTATGCATTTTCCACGGAAAATTGGGACCGCCCCCAGGCAGAAGTGAATGGCCTGATGGAACTGTTGGTCTCCACCATTCGCAGTGAGACGGAGACATTAATGAAAAACAACATCCGGCTATCAGCCATTGGAAATATTAAGGATCTACCGGGTAAATGTCAGAAAGAATTGCAGGCAAGTATGGATCTCACGGCACAAAATGACGGGTTGAATTTGATACTGGCATTGAGTTATAGCGGACGTTGGGAAATTATTGAAGGTATAAAGAAAGTGTTAAAAGATGTTAAAAACGGTGTAATAAATCCTGACGAACTCAGCATTGAGGTATTTTCGGACTATCTTTGCACCAAAAGTATTCCTGATCCTGAGCTGCTCATTAGAACAAGCGGTGAAATGAGGGTGAGCAATTTTTTGCTATGGCAATTGGCCTACACGGAGTTATACATTACCGAAGTTTTATGGCCGGATTTCAGGAAAGAGCATCTTTATGAGGCCATTTTAGCATATCAAAAAAGAGAAAGAAGGTTTGGAAAGGTTATCGAAACAGAAAAAGTTTAGTCTTATCGTAAGAGTAATTGCTTTTGCAACAATTACATTGTTGGTAAATCTGTCTTCTCTTGCTCAGGTACCGTTAGGTGTTGGTCGCCAATTTAATAATAACAACAATGATCAAATTAACCTAAGCTATGCCAATCCACAGACGTATGAAATTGCGGAAATTGATGTCACTGGTCTTGAAACATTAGATCGAAATGCACTTATATCCCTTTCCGGCCTCAAAGTCGGTGATAAAATCAAAATTCCCGGAGAAGCCACCAGCAATGCGATCCGTAAACTTTGGAAGCGTGGAATCATAGGAAACGTAGCCATTTATATCAGCAAGGTAGAAGGCGATAAAGCTTACCTCACCATCGCGCTCACTGAGCGTCCGCGACTCACCAGGATTGTGTTACACGGCATCAACAAGACGCAGGAAACAGATCTCAAAAAGAAGCTGGACTTGATTAAAGGACGTGTCGTTTCCGATGCAGTAGTCAAAAATGCCGAACTCACCGCGAAAAATTATTTTGTGGATAAAGGTTATCTCAACACACAAGTGAAGGTATTGCAGGAAAAAGACACCTTGCTTACTAACGGCGTCACTTTAAATATTGAAGTCACAAAAAATGCAAAGGTCAAAATAAATCGGATCATAATTGATGGAAATGAAGAAATAAGCGCGGGTAAATTAAAATCCAAACTTAAGAAAACCCACGAAAAACTACGGTTTACGCTATTCCGAGATGCCTTCAGGCTGGTGACCCACACAACGCCTAAGAAATTATACAACTTTTTTACCAAGTCCCACGAAGTCAGTAAAGAAGAATTGAAGGCAGATTTATCACGGAGGGTAAATGTTAATTTCTTTAAACCATCAAAATTCAAGAAAAGTGATTACAAGGAGGACAAAAAAAATCTCATAAAATATTATAATTCTCAAGGCTACCGCGATGCCAGGATATTATCTGATTCAATTTTCAGCGTTAATGATCGCGAGATTGACATCAAACTCAATATCGAGGAAGGACATAAATACTACTTTCGGAATATTTATTGGACAGGAAACTTCGTTTATCCGGATAATGTACTCGAGAAAGTATTAGGGGTGAAAAAAGGCGATGAATATAATATGGATCTCATCCAGAAAAAACTCACTTTCAATCCAAATGGTGAAGACATAAGTGCCTTGTATATGGACAATGGTTATCTGACCTTTTCAGTAAATCCTGTCGAAACCAAGGTTTATAATGATTCCATTGATATTGAAATGAGGGTATATGAAGGTGATCAATTTAAGATCAACCAAATCATTGTGAAAGGAAATGACCGCACAAGTGATCATGTGATCCGAAGAGAGATCCGAACCATCCCAGGTGATTATTTCAGTAGAGATCTGCTGATCAGAACCCAGCGCGAACTTTCACAACTTGGCTATTTCGATCCGGAACAAATTGGCATGAATCCTTTGCCTAATCCCGCTGACGGCACGGTAGATATCGAGTATAAATTAGTGGAAAAACCCAGCGACCAGGTTGAACTTTCCGGTGGTTGGGGTGGCTATTATGGTTTTGTTGGTACGGTGGGATTGGTGTTTAATAATTTCTCCCTGCGAAATATCCCCAACTTTAAAGCATGGCGACCACTCCCTGTTGGCGATGGACAGCGACTTCAGTTGCGTGTGCAGGCCAATGGCAAGCAGTTCCAGAATTACTCACTTACATTTACAGAGCCCTGGCTTGGAGGCAGAAAACCCAATTCATTTACGTTTGGGCTGAACAGATCCGTGGTGCGTTCTTATCCGTATAGTTATTATTATCCAACCACTCCACAGGTAGAAACCGGCAGTATGAAGATGACTACCGCTAGTGTTGGATTGGGAAAACGACTGAGATGGCCAGATGACTACTTCACGCTATCCAATACACTGTCATTTACGCTATATGAATTTAATAACTTCAATTCAACGGGCAACCAACAGATCGGTTTCAACACGGGTAATGCAAGGAATCTCATGTACAACATTACCCTTGCCAGGAACAGTATCGATAATCCAATGTTCCCAAGAAGCGGTTCATCGATTTCTTTGAGTCTGAACCTTACTCCTCCGTATTCACTTTGGCGAGACGCCAGTTATTATGTGAATGCACCAAAAGAAAAACTCTATGGCTGGGTAGAATACCATAAATGGATGTTAGATGCCAAATATTACCAAACCTTAATTGGTAAGCTGGTATTGGAATCGCGAGCCCACTTTGGTTTTATGGGAACATATTCGAAAAAGGCCCCCACAGGACCATTCGACCGCTTCCAGATGGGAGGAAGTGGACTATCAGGAAATCAGTGGATTGTTGGGTATGACATCATTGCGCTGCGAGGTTATGAAGATAACAAAATTACTCCGCCAGACTATTACACCGTACCACTTGGAGATCGTATACGAGGCGGCACTGCCTATGATAAATTTGTCTTGGAGCTCAGGTACCCGGTGACGATGTCACAGGCATCAACAATTTACGTACTGGGTTTTGCCGAAGCCGGGAACAACTTCTATACACTGAAAGATTATAATCCGTTCACCTTATATAAATCAGTTGGTGTCGGCGCCAGAATATTTATGCCGGCTTTTGGTTTGCTGGGAATTGACTGGGGATATGGCCTCGATGCGTTACCAGGCACCAGAACCATTAGTGGAGGTCAGTTTCACTTCTCAATTGGCCAACAATTCAGGTAACAGGTTTCATATGAAAAAAATATTCTTACTTTTGGCATTATTTTGGCTCAGTGCTCCTTACGTTTCAGCACAGAAGTTCGGATATATTGATTCCAAATACATTCTGAATCAGATGCCGGAATACAAGGAAGCACAGTCGGATATCGATCAGCTGTCAAAAAGCTGGCAAAAAGAGATCCAGGGTATGCATAAAGATATTGATAATATGTACGGTGAACTTAAAGCAGAGGAAGTTTTATTAACCCCGGAAATGAAAGAAGAGCGATTAGCAGCCATACAGGCGAAAGAAGATTCGGTAACCGCGTATCAAAATAAAATTTTTGGCGTGGACGGACTGTTCTTTCTAAAGAAAAAAGAGCTTATAAAACCAATACAAGATAAAATATTTGAAGCCGTCGCCAAAGTTTGTAAAGATCACAGACTTCAATTTATGTTTGATAAAGCGGGCGATATGGTAATGATATACACCGATCCTATACATGACTATACTGATTATGTCCTGGAAGAATTGGGATTGGGCGACTCAAATGACACAATAAAATAATAATTATTAATTTTTATCATCATGAAAAAGAATGTGATTTTTCTTGTAGCATTATTGATTACAAGTTTTACGGTTAAGGCACAAACCAGTGAAATTAAAATTGGTTATACCAATGCAGAATACATATTGAGTTTTTTGCCGGAATCCAAACAGATTGAATCCGAATTGAGCGATTATCAAAAACAACTCTCTACTCAGCTGGATTCTAAAATGCAGGAATTCCAAACCAAAGTTGCCGATTTTCAAAAAAATCAGGCCAATATGATCCCGGAAGTGCGTGCCGACAAGCAGCAGGAATTACAAAATCTCCAGGCTTCTATTGAAAAATTTCAACAAGATGCCCAAACATCCCTGCAGAAAAAACAAACCGAATTGTTGCAACCGGCTTACGACAAAATCCAGAATGCTATCGATGTTGTGGCCAAAGAAAATGGTTACACCTATGTTTTTAACTCGGGTCAACCAGAAGTTGGATTGCATATTTTGCTTTATGCCAAGGATGAGGATAATATTTCCAATCTGGTATTGAAAAAATTGGGTATTACTCCTCCAGCCAATGACAAATCTCAGTCGCTGGAATCTCCCCAACCAACTACGCCACCAAACGGTCAAAAATAAAATATTTGACATCATTTAAGAAACCCCTGTTTTCCGCAGGGGTTTTTTTATGTAAATTCCAATGTGATGATCATACCACCACCTTTGCAAGCAGGAGATCAGGTTGCCATTGTGGCGCCAGCTAAGAAAGTGATCCGGCAAGAGATGATGGCTGGAATTTCCCTAATGAGAACCTGGGGACTTCTCGTCAAGGAAGGATCCCATTTGTATAGTTCACATCACCAATATGCCGGCACCGATAAAGAACGATTGGAAGATCTGCAAAATGCGATTAATGATGAAAAAATAAAGGCGATCATGTTGGCCAGAGGTGGATACGGGACCACCAGAATTATTGACCGGATAGATTTTTCACCCATACAACAATCACCGAAATGGATTTGTGGTTTCAGTGATATTACCGCCTTGCTTTTTCAACTCCATAATTTGGGGATAGCCGCCATCCACAGTTCGATGCCAATGCTGTTCAAACGTGCTCAGTCGGCTGAATCAGAAGAAAGATTGCGATCTTTATTATTTGGTGAATTCATTCCTATTGAGATCAAAAACACGCCACAAAACAAACCTGGCATAGCCAGGGGTAAAATTATCGGTGGGAATTTATCGATCATCTGCCATTTGATCGGCACATCGTCTGACATTTCATTCGATCATAAAATTTTACTCCTCGAAGATGTCGGAGAATATCTGTATAACCTGGATCGGATGATGATTCAATTAAAACGCAGTAGCAAATTAGACAATCTTGCAGGATTAATTGTGGGTCATTTTTCAGACGTTTTGGACAATGATGAACCATTTGGCCAAACACCTTTTGAAATCATACGGGAGCATATTGAAGATTACAACTTTCCTGCAGCTTTTGGTTTTCCAATAGGACATTCAGAAATCAACTTTCCGCTTCCAGTAGGCGTTGAAAGCGAATTGATCGTGGACCAACAAATCGGCGCAAAATTAAATTGCCAATTATAAAATAAAACCTGCCAAAAGACCAACTAAAATAATGAATGGGGGCGGTATCCTGGTATACATTAAAAGCAAAAATGTCGATATGATCATGGCCATGTTGACAAAATCGGGTTCTATGGGTTGAAACAATAAAAATGCTGCAGCGATCACCATACCGGCACTGGCAGCACTAATGCCTTCCAAAGAAGCCCTTACGATACGATACTTTTTTAATTGTTCCCAAAAACGGATTACAAAAAATATAAAAAATGTTCCTGGTAAAAAGATGCCAATAGTGGCCAAAATACTGCCCAATATTTCACCGCCCAATCCATATTCCCGCATTGAAAGTGCCCCGATATAGGAACTAAATGAAAAGACAGGGCCGGGCACCGTTTGAACCGCCGCGAAACCGGTCAGGAATTCTGAAGAAGACAAATATCCCTTAAATTCGACAAACTCAGTATACAATAACGGAATCAGAACCTGTCCGCCCCCAAATATCAGGCTGCCATTGCGATAAAAGTTTTCTAATAATCGAATAGGTAACTCCCTGGTGAGATGGCCTAGTACCGCGATAGCAATGAAAACCGATGCCCACAAAATGAAATTCGACCAATTCACTTTTAGTTTATCTTTTTCTTCCATGGGTTGCGCTTTGAATTTGATGGCAGTCAATGCCCCGCTGCCTATTAACAGGACAGGAAATACAAAAGGTGATTTCAGCATGAATGATAAAATCGCCGAAACGATCATAATAGCGCCCGCCTCATAGGTTTTTACAATTTTTGTACTGATCATATACGCAGCATATGCAACAAAACCAACTGCCATAGGCTGAATAAATTTGGTAAAATCCAGGGATACCTGCGTTTCCTGAAAATGAGAAATCAATACTCCAAATACCGTCATGATCACAAAAGCTGGAAATATCCAGACCAATAGCGTCAAATAAGCCAGATTGGGGCCTCCAATTCTAAATCCCAGCGCTGTGATGGTTTGCGTTGAGGTAGGTCCCGGCAAAACCTGACACAAGGCATTGAGCTCTACCAATTCTTCTTCAGTCAGATACCGGCGTTTTTTCACCATAACTTTAAGTAACAGGGCAAAATGTGCCTGAGGCCCCCCAAAGGCGCTGATGGCTATTAAAAAAACATCCCGTAAAAATATGATGTAACGGATGCGCTTGATCAAGATTTTGCCATTGAAAATTCAGGTTTATGTTGAGGTAAGAAAAATTTTTGAGTTTTACCCCTTACTTAAATTTACGGTTGTTAATTTATAAAATTTTCAAAACCTCCGCTTTATTATTTGTATTTTAGTGAAAATTGCAAGACATTTTTCAACTTTAGTCTTCAATATTTGTTAAACGTATTGACAAACAAAATTCAATAACAATGAAAAGATTATTTTATTTATTTCTATTGACAACATTTATAGCGACTGTGAGTTGCGGTCCAAACAAGAAGAAATCCAATGAAGAATCTACCGAAGCTCAAACATCGTCAGCTGAACAGGAAATTATTGTTAGCCCGGTAAATGATTCTCCGGAATTTCCCGATGCTATTTTAACGATGAAAGAACCAGGGGAAAATGCCAGCGTAGATCCCGGTAATGTCAAATTTTCGTTTGATGTCACCAATTATGAGTTAAAGGCACAAACTTCCGATGCTGATGTTAAAATGTGTGCCAATTCATCAGAAGGACAACACATACACCTGATTTTAAATAATGGGCCGTACACAGCCCACTATACACCAGATTTTGAACAAAAATTGGATACGGGAAATTATGTCGTGCTTGCATTCCTTTCCCGATCATATCATGAAAGTTTGAAGGAACCGAATGCTTATGTCTTAAGGCAAATCACGGTGGGAAATGTAAAACCTCATACCATCGATCTCACACAACCGCTGATGTTTTATAGCCGTCCAAAAGGAACCTATACAGGTGATGACACAAAAAAAATACTGCTCGATTTCTATCTGGTAAATGTAGATCTTTCTCCCGATGGTTATAAAGTCCGGGCTACTATCAATGGAAAAGAATTTACATTAACCAAGTGGGTGCCTTATTTTGTAGAAGGTCTACCGATGGGTACCAATACTTTTAAATTGGAATTGCTTGATAATAATGGCAACCTGGTTAACAATCCCTTTAATCCTGTGGAAAGAACAATTACTTTGGAACCAAATAATAATCCGGCTTAACAGGCTTTTCCATTGAAGAATTTATACAAAGACACGGAAAACCGTGTCTTTTTTTGTTTCTAACTTACTGAACTTTATTCCCCGGATTTGATAATTAATCCTAACTCATCCAGTTGCTGTTGTGAAATCGTAGAAGGCGAGTCGATCATCACATCGCGAGCAGAATTGTTTTTTGGAAATGCAATGAAATCGCGTATAGTATCGGCTCCTCCAAACAAAGAACACAGCCGGTCAAAACCGTAAGCAATTCCGCCGTGTGGTGGTGCTCCATATTCAAATGCATCCATCAAAAAACCAAATTGCTTTTTTGCCTCCGCTTCGGTGAATCCCAATACATTAAACATTCGCTGTTGGATTTTCTTGTCAAATATCCTAATCGATCCACCTCCAACTTCTACTCCATTGATCACCATATCATACGCATTGGCCCGAACAGAACCAGGATCAGATTCTAATTTATCCAGATCATCTGGTTTCGGAGATGTAAAAGGATGATGCATGGCATGATAGCGGCCTGTTTCTTCATTCCATTCTAACAATGGAAAATCCAATACCCATAAAGCCTTGAAAACTTCTTTATTACGTAATCCAAGTTCATCTGCCATTTTCAATCTGAGTTCTGAAAGCGCACTTCGCGTTTTGTTCATTTCTCCGGAAAGAACCAACATGAGGTCACCTTTCTCCGCCCCCATTTTTCTTGCCCAAACTTGCAAGTCCTGCTGGCTGTAAAATTTATCCACCGAAGACTTCAAGCTGCCATCTTGATTATACTTGACATACACCAAACCCTTGGCTCCAATTTGCGGACGTTTGACGAACTCAGTCAAATTGTCAATTTGTTTTCTGGTATATTCGGCACAACCTTTGGCGCAAAAGCCAACTATCAGTTCTGCTTCGTCAAGTACATTAAAACCTTTTCCTTTTGCCGTTTCATTGAGTTCAACAAAGTGCATGTCAAATCTTGTGTCAGGTTTGTCATTTCCATAAATTCTCATGGCATCATCAAATGACATCCTCTCCACCGTTTGCAATTCATATCCCAAAACACTTTTAAACAGATATCGGATCAAGCCTTCAAATGTATTTAATATGTCTTCCTGGGTAATGAACGACATTTCACAGTCTATTTGAGTAAATTCCGGCTGGCGGTCTGCCCGGAGATCTTCATCGCGAAAACACTTCACGATTTGAAAATACCGGTCAATTCCGGATACCATCAACAATTGTTTGAAAGTTTGTGGCGACTGCGGTAATGCATAAAATTCACCTTGATGTATCCGGGAAGGTACAACATAATCTCGGGCACCCTCGGGAGTAGATTTGATTAAAAAAGGTGTCTCCACTTCCATGAAGTGTTGTCCATCCAAATACTTTCTGGTTTCCTGCATCATTCTATGACGCAATTCCAGATTTTTTCTGACGACATTCCGTCGTATATCAAGATATCGGAATTTCATGCGCAGGTCTTCTCCTCCGTCAGTATCGTCTTCGATTGTAAAAGGAGGGACTTTAGATTTATTCAAAATTGCCAATGAGGCCACTTCTATTTCTATATCACCGGTTGGAATTTTATCATTTTTAGAAAAGCGTTCCACCACTTCACCGGAAGCTTTAATTACAAATTCCCTTCCCAATTTCCTCACCATGTCAATGATGGCTTTGTTGGTTTTGCTTTCATCGAACATCAATTGAGTAATGCCGTATCGATCACGAAGATCTACCCAAATCATGCCTCCTTTGTCTCTTATCCGTTGTACCCATCCACAAAGGGTAACTTCTTTGTTTATATCTTGAATTCTGAGTTCTCCACAGGTTTGCGTTCGTAACATTTTACAGGTCTTTAAATCCAGAGGGCAAATGTAAAAATATTTTATTTGCTGTGGATACCTCTTGCTCGAAATGATTGTGTGATGTGGTTATTTAACAAACCATAATTCTCCCTTGTCTTAAATAGACATATGCAGTTCAGTTTTTAAAAGAAAAACAAATTAATGAGCAAACCTTCCTGTTTTCTCTGAGTGTTTTTTACATCCTATTATTGCACCCCCTCCTCCAAAAATAAAATAGAAAGCAATCATGAAAGTCCAGCTATGGATAAAACCTATTAAACCATAATGGAGATGCCATGAATGGAGTAGAGAATCCGGCAATAATGCAAGGAGTAAAAATAAAACTCCTAAAATTAGTAGGACAAAACCCGTTTTTCTCATAATAGTCCCTTTTTCCAAAGGTATTTAATTACTTAAAAAACCGAATAATTTCCATTTGCGTTCCCCAAAAGTGAGATTTTTGGCTTGCATTGATCAATCGTTTTTGTCGTTTATTGAATTAACCATATTTCACGGTCTGAATACATTTCCAAATAGATTTAGATTTTTCAGCGGAATCTGCAATGCGACTTTGAGCAATATCAAATAAGTTTAGAATTATGGATTTTTGCTTACTTTCTGACGTCTTGTGATTTCCACGAAACAACTCATGGAAAAATTAGATATCTTAAGTCCAATAATTATAAAACAGAAATTTTTTTCTATAATCCAAACTATTATAGACTGCGTAAGGCATCACGACAAATATGGATATCATTCCATGGTGGAAATCGAGAGAAATTCATCAAAAAATTGTATAATAGTAAGTTGAAACCTGTATATGAATGCAGGAAAAATTGACTCAAACAGTTATATAGGATCATGATTTTTTTCATTAGAAAAGTTGTATTGAACATATTCTCTTTTTTATCTGCGCCATTTGAATTGATCGATCCATACAAAAACCGGCTTTGGCTTATTTTTGGTGCAGGCACAATCAGTATTGTATTTATGTTCTTATACGCGCCGTTCAATCTAAATCTTTGGTATCACGTCAGCGGTTTACAATTATTTTATCTCGTCTCCGGTTTTGGATTTATCGGCATGACGGCCCTCCTATTGGCTGAGTTTGTTATCCGTCCAGTATTGAAAATCCATAGTTTTACCAGAGCTACATTTATTTTCTGGATTTTAGGTGAAATATTTTTGATGGCCCTTTTCATGTTGTTTTTTTATAACTATGGTGACTTGGACCGTTCATTTTCAGTGATATTCAGAGACTATATCGATAATGTAAAATATTGTGCTTTAATAATGGTCATCCCATACAGTGTCATTATATCATATTTTCATTTACACAATATTTATAAACAAAAATCTGCCATTTCTATAGTTAGCAATTCATTGGTTCATTTTAAAGATGAAAATGGCGTATATCAACTTGCCGTCGATCTGGACCATTTACTTTTCATAAAATCCAGTGATAATTACGTAGAAGTATATTTTGAAAAAGATCAAATACTCAAAAAGGAACTGGTACGAACAAGTCTAAAACGGCTGCAGAAAGAGTTGGCCGAATGGCCCATAAAAAGATGTCACCGCTCTTATATGGTCAATACCCAAAAAATCACATTTGGCAAAAAAGATGGCCGTAATCTGCTAGTTCAACTCAGAAATTTTCCCCAGGAGCAAATTATGGTTTCCCGAAATTATATGTCAAACCTCGAACAAGTATTACCCAATATTGTCAGGATGTGAATAATTTGTTGTCTTGAACTATTTTTATGATTGTAATTTTATCCCTTATAAGACATTTTTACCCCAAAATAGGTTCTGTCTAAAAACTCTGCCTGAGAAATCACGAGATTTATTTATGAGGTGAAAGATGATTTGTGGGAGATTTATTTAAAATGAACTCTTTTAACAAGTTAGGGTGATATGAAAACTGACTATCAGTGAATATCTTCAGTCCTTTAAAATTGAACGTAATTCATCTTCATGAAATATGTGCTTGATCAATACCATTTTAGATTTCATTTTGCAAGTTGAGATCGTCATCGATTAATCTAAGTTTAAAAAAGGATCCTCCATACATATCTATAAATTAACTGCTTTCATGTATAAATGTGAAAGCAGTTTTTTATTCATACCTTTGCCCCTGAAACGCAGAAAATAAACTTTTAGGAAGTATCAGAAGCAACATATATTTTTATTTTCGTTCATTTTTAATGTTGGGTTTTAAATGTGAATAAAATGTTAGTAAGACCAAGAAGGAACCGAAAAAGTGAAGTAGTCAGGCAACTGGTGCGAGAGACAACTCTTCATAAAAGTGATCTCATATTCCCTCTTTTTCTACTCGATGGGGAAAACAAAAAAGAAGAAGTTGGCTCAATGCCAGGCATATTCAGATATACCATTGATAAACTTCAGGAAGAGATTGACGAATGCATTAACCTGGGCATAAATACCTTTTGCTTTTTTCCGGCATTCGAAGAAAAGTATAAAGATAAGTACGCCTCCATCAGTTATGATCCTGAAAATTTTTATTTGCGGGCCATTGAAAAAGTTAAGAAAAATTTCCCCGGGGTCTGCATAATGACGGACGTGGCTATGGATCCTTACAGTTCTGATGGGCATGACGGTTTAGTCAATAATGGCGAAATCCTCAATGATGAAACGCTTGAGATTTTGGGTAAAATGGCATTAGCCCAAGCCAGGGCCGGTGCTGATTTGCTTGGTCCTTCCGATATGATGGATGGCCGGGTGAAACATATTCGTGCCCTGCTGGACTCTGAAGGTTATCAAAATGTTTCTATATTGTCTTATACGGCCAAATATGCCAGTGCCTTTTACGGCCCGTTCAGAGATGCCCTGGAGTCCGCTCCCAAAAGTGGTGATAAGAAAACATATCAAATGAATCCTGCCAACAGGCGCGAAGCGCTGATTGAAGCTTCGCTCGATGTTGGTGAAGGAGCCGATATTTTAATGGTCAAACCGGCATTACCTTATTTGGACGTGATCAGGGACCTGAACGAACATTTTAACCAACCTATTGCAGCATATAATGTTAGCGGTGAATATGCCATGATAAAAGCTGCCGCGCAAAATGGTTGGCTCGATGGCGAACAAGCCATGATTGAATGTCTTTTGGGCATTAGACGCGCCGGCGCCAAAATCATTTTAACTTATTTTGCCAAACAATTTGCCTTATTTGATCAGTCTGTTAAATAATAAAATATGTTGGCCTCCATTGCGTTGTAACACAAAAAAATCATAGTTTCTATGAAAATGAGGTCTGTCTATGGCTTTGTGGTATTGCTGATTTGTGCATTTGGGATTGAGTCCAATGCTCAGGAGAATAACGACAAGCCTTCACCGC
Source organism: uncultured Cytophagales bacterium (assembly GCA_963711495.1). GTDB lineage: Bacteria > Bacteroidota > Bacteroidia > Cytophagales > Cyclobacteriaceae > CAVQEK01. The sequence continues at coordinate 458,149 of CAVQEK010000004.1, read as the reverse complement.
CAAAACAAGAAGTAAACAATCCTTTCGGAAAACCTGATGATGATTTCTCGTTGATACGTGAAACGCCTGTTACCATCGATCTGGATAAAAAGGAAGACCCGTCTGGAAGCAGAAATCAAAAAGAAGAAGAAAAAGCACAAAAAAAATGTTTTCTACGGGATGAAGACAAAAAAAGGGTTTACACGAACCGGTTATGGAGACAATGTTACCGTTGAGATATTCCATTACCTGAAAGATTATCAAAAGCCTGACCCTTATGTTCCGGAGATTTACTGGTACGACTTTAAACGTAAAACCATTAGAAATACAGGTCAGGTGGATCCAAAACATGGCGCTATCCTTCATGGACCATATAAGAAAATGATTGGAGACCAGGTGATCGAGGAAGGTATTTTTTACGTGGGTACAAAACACGGGCGTTGGACCCGATATGACAAAAATGATGTTTTGATCGATAAAAGAAAATACTATAAAGGATGGCCCAAAGAATCACTGGTTCGTTATTATGAAAACGATCCCAAACATCTTAAAGAAGTCGTCCCGGTTCAATACGGCAAAAAGGAAGGCACCTACTATTATTTTCATGAAAATGGCTCAGTGGCCGTAAAAGGTGCCTATGATAATGATGTGCGTGTTGGAGCCTGGACTGAATACTACGATTTTCGCAACAGGCATAAGAAAGAAGTTCAATATACCAAAGATCCTTATGACCAGGATTTCAAACCGTTCATCAGCCGTGAATGGAACCGGCAGGGTCAGTTGGTTTACGAACGAGATAAGCCATAATCAAGAGTGCAACACCCCTGAAAGTCCAAGTTGTTGAATAATTTGTAAATTTTCAACCTTTATACTGTCCTGCAAAAAGATGAATTTTTTATCATAAATATCTCCGCCCACGTAATAACTTACCCAGAATTCATTATTGAGATGAAATAAAGCAGGATGAATTGGCTCAATCAGGGCATAGCTTTGAGCCTCAATCCATCCAATCACGTGCCGAAGTACGGAAGTCTTCTGTACCTCCCCATTTTTACGCCCGTATCCCCTGGAAGTCACCATTACATTGTCAATGGGAAATTTATTGCTGTTGATTATATAGACATACCAAGCGACATCCCCAGCCTCTTCTTTTTTGACAATAGCCAGTTCCACCCCCTTCACTTTTGGCATTTTTATGTCTTTTATCATACTAGATTAACCTCCTTCTTATCTTTCAATTCAAATCCAAATAACATACCGAAGTGACTGAGCAATTTGCCCTCCACCTCACTCTTGTTTACGTGATGTCCCAATTCCTGGTCAAGTGATGTGACGGCTTTATCACTGATACCACATGGGATGATATAATTAAAATAATTAAGATCAGCATTAACATTAAAGGCAAAGCCATGCATGGTCACCCACCGACTGGTTTTCACGCCAATGGCACAGATCTTCCTGGGATTTAAGCGCTTTTGATAGTCGAGCCACACACCAGTGAGGCCAGGAATACGCCCAGCATCCAATTGATAATCCATTAAGGTCAGTATCACAGCTTCTTCCAGTAAACGCAGGTACCTGTGAATGTCAGTAAAGAAATTATCGAGATCAAAAATTGGATAACCCACAATTTGTCCCGGACCATGATAGGTGATATCACCACCTCGATTAATTTTGTAAAATGACGCCTCATGTTCTTTGAGACCATCTTCACTCAAAAGAAGATTGGTTTCATTACCACTTTTCCCGAGGGTATAAACATGGGGATGATCACAAAATATAAGATAATTATCGGTGGGTTGCTGTTTTTCCGAAGGCAAATTGCGATTGGCAAGTTTGACACCGATCACCTCCGAAAATAGCTTCTCCTGAAAATCCCAGGCCTTTTTATAATCCACAGTGCCCAGATCTATGAACTTTACCTTTTTATTTAAAATTAAATTCACTGGTGTTAATCAACGTATGACTCTAACATTTTAAACTCATTATTGGGCACTAAGGTTAATTTTTTTATCACCGCTGGCACCAGAATTACATCTCCTTTTTGTACTTGCAGTTCACCATCACCATAGTTCATCGTCAGTTTGCCATCCATGCAAACATAAATCACAAAGGAATCACGGTGACCATGGTCCCGAATGATGCTTTGATTGCAATGGAGCTTGTTTGTTGTGAAATATTGACATTTTACCAGTTGAATCGGTTCATTGAGGCGGTCCTGATAGATGGTTTTATACTGATCGTGATAAGTAAAATCAATCGCATCCAGCGCCAATTCGGTATGTAGCTCCCGCTTGTTGCCATTAGCATCGGTGCGGTCAAAATCGTAGATTCTATAGGTAACATCAGAAGTCTGCTGGATTTCGGCCAATAAGCAGCCTTTGCCGATACTGTGCACACGACCAGCCGGAAGGAAAAATACGTCGTTGGGTCCAACTTCTTCAAAATTGAGAATATCCATCAATTTTCCGCTGTTGAAATATTCAAGATATTGTTTTTTATCCAGTGGCCTGTTGAATCCTGATTGTAGTTGGGTCCCTTCATCTGCCTGGAAAACATACCACATTTCTGTTTTTCCATTGGATTGATGTCTTTTATGCGCGAGTTTATCGTTGGGATGCACCTGAATAGAAAGATCATCATTGGCATCAATAAATTTTACCAACAGCGGAAATTCCTCACCATATTTTTTAAAATTATGCTCTCCCACCAGTTGTCCCTGGTACGATTTCACCAACATCTTTAAATCCTTGTCCTGCAAAGCACCTTCTTTTACTACGGAAATATTACCTTCCACACCAGAAAGCTCCCAGGTTTCGCCACAGTTGGGAAGATCGCCAAAATCTTTGCCCATGATGGTTTTGATCTTTTGTCCACCCCAAATTTTGTCTTTAAAGATTGTTTTGAATTTTAATGGATATAAATCTGCCATTTATCTAGTATTTTTAAAGTTGAATTAATTGAATACTGATGAGCAATAATAAGGAATTGGGGGAAGAAGGTGAATTATTAGCTGCTGAATATTTAAAAAATAAAGGATATTCCATACGGGAAATGAATTATCGTTTTAGTCATGCCGAAATAGATATCATCGCCCAAAATGAAAAATTATTGGTTTTTGTAGAAGTTAAAATGAGATCGGGTATTGCTTTCGGTATGCCGGAAGATTTTGTGGACGACAAAAAAGCAGAAATGATTTCACTGGCTGCAGGTCATTATTTGGAATCGATCGATTGGCCCCACGACATCCGTTTTGATATTATCTCCATTCTCAAAAAAAACAAGACGGAAATACTGCATATCGAAGATGCATTTTATTAATCTGCTGACTGATGAATGGAGGAAACGCATACTTTTATTATTGACACCGTTCTCATATGTTACTGAAAATATCAAACGGAATAATTATTGTAATTTTTAAGTAATGCCATTTATCATTCATTTTCTTATTTCTGCCCGTCATTTTTATCCATTCAAATAAATTTCAGCACATTGAAATAGCGCATTGCCGTTTATATGATCAAATTAATTCGATAACCCGACAAACATTTATCAACCTATTATTGAATCCCTATGCTCAAAAAAATTTTGAAATGGACTTCATTGGCGATCGTTTCGCTGGTGTTATTGGTATTACTGTGGTATGTAAAAGTTTACTGGAATACCAACAGAAAATTGAACAAAATTTATGATGTTAAAACCGAAACCATACAAATTCCCGATGATTCGGCTTCTTATCTAACTGGTGAACATTTAGTTAAAATCAAAGGGTGTACAGATTGTCACGGTGCCGATCTGTCTGGAAAAATATTAATTGATAACAGTCCTCTCGGACGAATAGTTGCGAGCAATATCACCACAGGGAAAGGTGGCCTCCCTCAGGATTTCGACACGAATGACTGGGTGCGCGCTATCCGGCATGGCATCAACCGCGATGGAAAAACATTACTGTTTATGCCAGCTCCAGAATTTAACGCTCTTACAGAAAATGACCTTGGCTCTTTAATTTTATACTGCCGCAAACAACCTCCCGTGGATCATGAGTTGCCGGACAACAAATTATTACCTCTGGCCAGGATCCTAGCCGATCTTGATAAACTTCCGCTGATCGTGGCAGAAAAAATTGATCACGATAAACCAATCGTTCACCATATTGAAGAAACTGTTGGCCCTGCTTTTGGAGAATATCTGGCGACCGCCTGCACTGGCTGTCATCGGTCTGACTTTAAAGGAGGCGGACCCATTGCTCCCGGTTTTCCGCCAGTGCCCAATATTTCTGCCTCAGGCATAGCCGGTCAGTGGACCGAACTACAATTTATCCAAATGTTACGGACAGGCATTACACCGGAAGGCCGACAAATTGATGAAAAAAACATGCCCTGGACCATGACCAAACAATATAGCGATACTGAATTAAAAGCGCTATATGTCTTTTTGAAGACTCAATCCTGATCAATTATTAAAAGAGTATGCTTAAAAATTGGCTGATTGCAAAAATGAAGATACTGGTCAATCAGCCAATTTATGTCCCTTTTGTTAAAATGATACTTTCACAACACATCCAGTAAAATAAACACCACACCGGCAAGAACACCGACAACCCCGACAAAAGTCAGCGCACTTACACCGAAAATACCCCCCAGCAGTAATAGTATGACACCCAACCCGCCAATAATCACCCCGGTTCGAGTATAGCCGCGTAATTCTGATGTCCGTTGTACATCCTGGGGATCAAATTTCTTTATACTGGCAGATTCAGCATTTTTAAATGCTTTCATCTCTGCCTTCAATTGCCTGATCAAAGACTTGCGTTCTGATCTGCTCAAACTTTTAATGTGCTCTTCTAAGGCGACTCTACTTATATTTTCCATTCGATTTTCCGGTAAATGGATTTTATCGGGCAAATGTTGACTCGCCTGTTCAATACGGTCCGGAGAGGCAGGAGCGATTATTTTTTCAGACGACACCAATAATGGACTTTCATGCCCCATATGATTGGCCTTTGAATTTTCTGCCAATGTCGCCTGATCCGTTTTGTGGTAGTTGTAATATTTAAAATAGTACGCTTGGGAATAATTGAATTTATGGCTTGCACAAGAAGATATAATGGTAAGGCATGCCAAAAAACCGGAAATGTTGATTGCAATCCTTTTCATTGTAGCAGGTTGTTATTGGTGAATGAAACAATTCTTATTTTATATCTAAATATATCGATTCAATTAAAAAACCACAATTTAATGGCCAGCGCGATTACTGCAACCAGCAAAATCCGCCCAACGACTTTATCTCCCTTTTCTACTGACCATCGGCTGGTGAACCAGGCACCCACCGAATTGCCCACCGCCAGGATCAACCCATACATCCAATTGATCTGGCCTTCCCAAATAAAGACTGCCAGTGCTGCGGTGGTGTAAACCAGGATTACGAATACTTTAATGCTGTTGGTTTTCACCAAGTTAAATCCGTGTAATGTCGAAATAACCGCAATGATGATAAAGCCCACACCCGCCTGTATGAAACCGCCGTATATGCCAATGAAAAAAAACAAAATGGTACCCATAATCCGCTTCTTCAAGGACAGGTCTACGCTGGATTGATCATGGATCTTTTTCTTTTTAAATACTGTGAACAAGACCACCATCACCATAATGACCGCCAAAATTCTGTTGAAAAGGTGGCCTTCCATTTCCACGGCAATTTTGGCACCAATAATTGCCCCTAATAATGCTGAAATACCCAGGACAAAGCTGTATCCGAAGGAGGAAATCCCTTTACTCTTAAATCCTGCGACACCAAAAATATTCTGGGAAAAAATTGCAACGCGATTGGTGGCATTGGCTACTGAAGGTGGCAATCCCAAAAATATAAGAATAGGCAGGCTTAGCAAGGAACCTCCGCCAGCCACCGTATTAAAAAAACCGGCAACGAGTCCCGTTCCAAGGATTATTAGAGCGTGTAAAAAATCCATCTTCCTGTTTTTCTGATTTTGGCTAAAACTACAAAAAAAATATATTGCTGCTTGACGATTTCACCCTTTTGAAATTTTTTAGCTTACTTTGGTTTCTTAGTTCAAAAAAACACGAAAAATCAGTAATTCAGGAAGTACTTAAAAATGAAAAGCATTGGCGTTTTTTGTGGTTCCAGCACTGGTAAGAATCCCGTTTATCAGCAGGCAGCATTGGAGTTGGGCAAGATCTTGGCGGAGAAAGAGATTCGTTTGATATATGGCGGTGGCAGTATTGGTCTAATGGGCACTTTAGCCGATTCCGTACTAAGCGAAGGTGGTGAAGTTATTGGTGTTATTCCAAGATTCCTCTACGATAAAGAAGTGGGCCACGACGGCCTTACTGAACTGATTATTGTAGAATCAATGCATGAACGCAAACAGAAGATGGCTGAAATATCGGAGGGCTTTGTTGCTATGCCAGGAGGGATCGGCACCATGGATGAGCTTTTTGAGATCTTTACGTGGTCCCAACTTGCACTGATCCGGGGACCGGTAGCTTTGTTGAACATCAATCATTATTTCGATCCGGTTATTACTTTTCTAGAACTGATGGTAAGTGATGGTTTCTTGCGACGGGAAACGAAAAATCAACTGATCATAGCGGAAAATATCCCCCGGCTAATTTCAAGAATGTGTGATTTTTCGTTTATCGAACGGGAGAAATGGATCGATAAAACCTGATTTTTAATAAATAATGACCATTTTAGGGTCAAATAAATGTGGAGTTGAAATGAAATTTTTTATCCCAATACCATTCCTTGTTCTTTTTGTTGGTCAGCTTAATGCCCAAAAGTTGCCTTTGACACTTCAGGCTGCCGATGAATGGAAATCAATTGTTAATGATATAATTTCTCCGAATGGCGAGTTTGTCAGTTATGAAAAGGATCCGCAAAAGGGCGATGGCTTGTTGTTGTTGAAAAAAATAAATGGAGAAGTGGTTGTCAATTTCAATCGGGGGAAAGGTGCACAGTTTACTTACGGATCAAAATATCTGATCTTTAAGATCAGCCCAACGGAAGATACCATTAGATATGCCAAAAGATCCAAACTGGACAAGGAACTATGGCCCAAGGATTCACTCGGTATCTACTCCATAGCAGAGGATTCAACCTGGAAGTTTCCCAATGCAGAAGACTTCAAAATACCTGAAAAGTGGAGTGACTGGGTGGCTTTTTTATTGAGCCCTGTTAATCAACCCATGTCAGACACCACTGGTATTGAAGAAATAAAAGATCGTTCAGATGATAACGCAACAAATAAACCTCACGAAGATCAAGGTTCCAGGCTGGTTTTAAGACAACTTTCTACACGTACCGATTATGAATTCAGTCATGTGGTTGAGTTTTTGATTTCAAAAGAGAACGGTATGTTTTTCTTCCTGACAAAAGGGGATTCCACTCGTCATAGTGCAGCGTATGCCTTTGATACCCAAACGAAACGGCTGACACTCATCGATTCATCACATGTTGAGTGCAAAAATATTGCCACCGACAAAACCGGAGATAAGGCTGCTTTTCTGGCTACATCAGATAGTATTGGAACTAAAGAACCACATTATAAATTGCTGTACTGGCAAAAAAAGTTGCTCAAACTGAGCCTGTTGGTAATTTCACCTCATAGCGATAGCTACAGCAACTGGAAAATCAGTGAATATTTTACCCCGGTATTTTCAGATAATGACAATCGCTTATTTGTTGGCACAGCTCCGGAACCACCGAGCTTCAATTACGAAAACGACAGTACTTTACTGGATGAAGAAAGGGTCAATCTGGACGTCTGGTCATGGACGGACAAACGCATTCAACCCGAACAACTCTCAGAACTGGAAAAAGATCAGAAAAAATCATACCTGGCCTGTTTCGATCTGAACAAGAATGAATTCGTCCAACTGGCCAATGACCAAGTCCCGGATATTTATCTGGATAAAAAAATGAATTCTCCGGTTGCGGTAGGTATTAGTGAAAACAAATACAAACAGATGCTTTCATGGGAAGTTCCCTATTATCGCGATGCGTACTTGATCGATCTGGCCACTGGCAAAAGGGATTTGATCATTCAAAAAACCAAAGGCAATCCAAGGCTTTCCCCGGGTGGAAAATTTGTTTATTGGTATGCCTATGCCGACAGCAGTTGGTATACCTATCAGATCTCTAACAAAACCACGGTCAATTTAACCAAAGACATAGAAGTCCCCTTTTATAATGAATTGAATGATATCCCCACAGAAGCTGAGTCTTACGGTTCTGCGGGTTGGACTGCCAATGACGCGGCCTTTCTGGTATATGACCGATTTGATATTTGGAAAATAGATCCGACCGGCAAAGCAATTCCCATAAACCTGACTGATGGATATGGCCGAAATAAGGGTTTGCAATTTCGCTATATCACACTTGATGATGAAGTCGAATACATCCCGGAAAACCAGCCTTTTTTAATGACTGCCTTTCAGGAAAACAATAAAATGAGTGGGTATTTTCGGGACAGTCTCAATGCCATTAGCAATCCGATCGCGTTAATCCTGGATAACTATCGTTTCTTTGGTCTCAAGAAAGCGAAAGGTTCTCCGAATATCCTTTTCAAAAAATCCAGTTATCAAACATTCCCGGATTTGTGGACGAGTAACGTGTTTATCAATAATCCAATTAAAATAAGCGATGCGAATCCACAACAGGAAGATTATGCCTGGGGTTCTGCCGAACTCACACATTGGATTGACCTGGATGGAGAAGAATTACAGGGTATAGTCTACAAGCCAGACAATTTTTCCCCCCTTAAAAAATATCCACTGATCGTGTATTTTTATGAACGTATATCCGATGACTTGCATGATCACATCACCCCCGAACCCATTCGATCAAGATTGAACGTACCTTATTTTGTCAGCCACGGATATGTCATATTCATGCCGGACATTAAATATAAAATAGGTTATCCGGGAGAAAGTGCTCTAAATTGCCTGGTTCCCGGGGTATTAAGTCTGGTCGATAAAGGTTATGTCGATAAAGATAGAATTGGTATTTGGGGACATAGTTGGAGCGGATACGAAGCTGCCTATATCATCACCAGAACTGACCTTTTTAAAGCCGCTGTCGCCGGGGCACCGGTAGTGAACATGACCAGTGCCTATGGAGGTATTCGCTGGGGAACCGGCTTAAGCAGGATGTTCCAATATGAAAGTACTCAAAGCCGGATTGGAGGCACATTGTGGCAAAAGCCTTTGTTATATATTGAAAATTCGCCGTTGTTCGCGGCCAATAAAATAAATACCCCTGTTTTGATTTTGCATAATGATCGTGATGACGCCGTTCCGTGGTATCAGGGTATTGAGTTCTTCCTGGCATTACGCCGATTACATAAACCCGCCTGGTTATTAAATTACAATGGGGAAGTCCACAACTTCAATGACCGTAAAAACAGACTGGATTATCAGCAAAGGATGTTTCAGTTTTTTGAACATTATCTGAGTGGGGCGCCTGCCCCGATCTGGATGGAGAAGGGAATTCCAGCCCAATTGAAAGGTAAAACTTTAGGATTGGACCCAGCTGGATACTAGTTAATTTACCGACTTCCTTGTGAATGAAATGCCCGTTATAAATCCGTCAACAACAGTTTCTTCAATCTTTCCAGTGAAATCCGGTATAATTCGGACAGGGCAAAATTTTGTCTTTGCGGGGAACACGGTGTGGGTTGATCCCGCTTAAAAAAAGAACGACCGATATTTCATGGGCGCCGCCGGAATCGGGTCCCATTTGTGAAAGCGTAAAATCGTAACTATACCCCACTTCCAGGTATTTCAGGTTAAGACCTAAAATAAAAATCGCTGCATCGTGATTGACCCTGTTCTGAACATTTTTCATAAGCGGAGTGCCTCGATACCACAGTCCAATCAAGACTGGATCGAAAAGTACATTGGTTCCAATATCCAGAAATTGAAACTCTCCCTGGGCAGTATATACGATGGAAGGTGACACGCTATTCAATTTCGATTTTGACAGAACACCGTGTTTAATTGGAATACGCAATCCGGTGTGCACCGACATTCTCATGGGTAAGCGACTATCCTCCCCTAACAATGAATGGTTGGGCTGATTAATGTGATAGGCAGAAATACCTGCCCAGAATGATTTGTTGTAAAAAACGGCCCCGGAAGCAAAATCGAAAAAATTACGGTTACCCAACTGACTGATAGCGTCATCGGATGTTGGGCCATTATAAATGATCTGATCTCCAAATACCAGTTTATCAAAATCGATGGATCGGTTTCCATAGGCAAACATCAAACCTGGCGAAAACACCCATTTTTCATTCAGCCGGATCTTGGCCGCATAAACTCCACCTATGGTGGTGGTCCGTAAATTGGCCGAGCCTGCCTTATCCGTTACTGCCAACAAGCCAAAAGCACTGTTCAGGTCTGGCAACTGGAAATCGCCGGAAACCGCGTAGGTGTTGAATGCTTTTGGCAACTGGGTCCATTGAATTCTGCTATTGAAAATCAATCTGGGGTCTTTCAATGATCCCGCCAGACCTGGATTCAGATAAAGTGGCGAAGCATAATATTGTGAAAAAAGAGGATCTTGGGCCTTGCCAGCCACTGCCATTATCAATAATAAAAATCCCAGTATGTATAATTTCCTCATCTGCTATCTGATTAATGTGACATCCCCCAATTTCGATTCTTCATGTCCATCGATGAACTTGAAATGAATTCGGTAAACATAAACATCCTGAGGGCATATTCGACCCTTGTAATACCCATTCCATCCAAAATTCCTGTCTTCCGTCTGAAAAAGCAATTCCCCCCACCGGTTAAAAATTTGCAGTTTGTAAGCAATTACGCCTTCGGTTACCGGATAAAAAATATCATTTCTGCCATTGGAATTATAAATGTTTCCATCTCCAGGTCCATCGACACTCGGCGTAAAAGCATTGGGAATTCTTATTTTATCCCCATTCACCACCTGAACTATCTTTTCCATGGTGGTGGTGTCCAAACAGCCCTCACTGGTCGTAGCTATCAAGGTGATATCGTAATATCCTGTATCGAGATATACATATGAAGGCTCGTCCTCAAATGACATTCCACCATCGCCGAAATGCCATTCATACTGATTAGCGCCAACAGAAAGGTTGGTCGTATAAATGGGATCATCGGGTAGTTTTACGATGTCGGGTCTTACCGAAAATGATGCAACAGGTTTAGGATAGACCTGGATAATGGAGTTCTTTATAACAACATCCGTTAATCCTTCGGCACTGGTTGCTTCAAGTTTTACACTGTATGTTCCGGGTTCGTGATAAGTATAGGAAGGATTAATGGCGGTCGACGTTCCCTGATTATCACCAAAATACCAGATGTAATTATAAAAACTCGGATCTCCATATTTAGTCAGATTTGTGAAATCAACGGTAAGTGGCACACAACCTTCTCCCGGGGCATAGGCAAAATCGGCAACAGGACGCGTTGGCTTTATATAAATTTGCATGGAATCGGTCTGCACACAGAAATCCTGAGACAAAGTCAGGTTTACCGTATAATGTCCTGCTTGTTGATAAATATGATTGCCAGGACTGACATCGTGAGATGTCTGACCATCTCCAAAATCCCACAGGTAATTACCATTGTCGGATCTGCTGGTATTGATGATACTCACCGTTGTATTGGGAAATTCCTGAATTTGAGGATCGGCATTAAACTGTGCCACAAGATCTGGTGATTCTGGAACCAATATATTATTGGAGGTCTGATCGCTTTCGCATAAGGCATAATTGTTGGTTTTCAGATCAATATTCAAACTTTTATCACCATCACCAGGATTCGGCCTTTTCATGGCATATATGAAATGATCAGATAAAGTATCATATAAATAAACATAAAGCCCTTCATTAATGGTCCAGTCATAGGCAACCAAACCTTTTTGCGCCGCATCTACTTCTACCACCATATTCTCACAATCGAGACTTACCGTATCGATGGTAAAAGTTGATTTTGGTACGGGATTTACATTTACACGCAATGTTGAATCTTCCATACAGGCAGCATCGACATTGGCTTTGAAGGTGACCTGATAAGGTTTGATCGATATTCCGTCAGCTTCAAAAGTGTAGGTGAATTGCGGATCTGAAGGCGATTTGTTTTCAGTATAAAGTACCCCTTCAGCATTGCGGACTTGCCAGTTATACGCGGTCGGCGAAAGCGCTCTTGTGGCAGCATCTGCCTGAAAAGTTACTTCAACCGGTGAGCAATTGCTATTAAAAGCATCATAATTCAAATAGTCGAAACCTGGTTTAAGCGATGGCATCACCTCAACAGTATCGATTATGCTGGCAGCCTTGCAACCTTCACTCGATGTTGTTTTTAACTGGACTAAAACAGGTTTGGCTTTCCGGGTATTGTTGATGAATATAGAAGTATATGCCGGGTTAAATCCAGCCACGCCCGGATCCTGTTTGACTGTATCAACAAATCCCGAACCATAATCAATGCTCCAGGTATATTGCTTTACAGCGGTTGTTTGCCCGGCAAGGGAAGTGTTCGTAAAAGTCACCTCCAGTGGAGTGCAACCATTGTCTTTGTTCTGGGTAAACGTAGCGATTGGGTTATTAGAGACATCAACGGGTTTTACCACCATGGCACTACAACCATTCTGATCGTTGGTAACCTGCAACGCTACCTGATGAGAACCTCCTGAAAAAACATGGCTGACGGTATCGGGAATATTAGTGTCATATACCTGATCTACGTTAAAATTTGTGCCATCATAATCATAATCCCACTCCCATTTTACGATCGTACTTCCATTGATTGAGGCCAGTGTTGATTGATCATAAAGTTCAGTCGTTGCACCTTCACAAGCCTTTGAGAAAATAAAATCAGGCTTCGGATTATTATAAATCACAATATTGACTACGTCCTCCGTACTGCAATCGGTTGCCTGGTCTTTCGTGAATAATTTAACTTTATATACACCGGGCTTGGAATATTGCTCCGCAAAAGGTCCAAGTTGAGTATTCGACCATCCGGAAGCCGGTTCACTGCGAATCAACTGGTCATTTTCGTCGTAAAATTCCCATTTCCACTGTGTGTTAATTGTGGTGCCAATGGAAGCATCCTGGAAATTTACGGAGTATACATCTGTTGATCCGGGGTCTTTACAAAACTTGGTTTGGGAAGCATTGATCTGTGCAATTGATGTAGGGAAAACATCGATTACTTTTTCCACCAGGGCAGAACACCCGCCAATGGAATTGCGATCTGCCACCGTAAGTCTAATGAATTTTTGTCCGCCAGTGGTATAAGTCATTACTGGATTTTTATCAGTTTTTGATGCCAATAATTGATAAGAATCGTTAGGACCGTCGTAAAATTCCCATTTGTACGATTGACTTGCTCCTGCATCAGCAGTTGATTTATTTTGAAAATAAACAATATCGTCAATACAAAATATTGTTTGTACCGGATTGGAGGCATTTTCTTTATGCGTAGCAAAATCTGGCTTTGGCGTTGCAACTATAACCACCCTCGCCGTTTGTTGAATTGGATCTGTGCCAGGAGGATTACACTTGTTCCAGTTGTTCAACGTTACATCAAAATACGCCCCTACAGGATATGGATTTCCTGGATTGGTTGGATCTTCGGCTGGTATATTGATGGTTTCACTCACTTCACCGGGATCCATGACACCCTCCACAGGACCTTTTGCAGGTATTGCACCTAAACCCGGAATATTAATACCCCCCATCGTGCCCCCATTGTATTCCCATTGAATGTATCTTGGAGGATTGTTTTGATTGGCATTTCTCGGATAACAATTCCAGTCGCTCACATCGGTAAATTGGGCACTTGTTGCATAGCCCTGACAAACCCTGATCAATCCGGGATCAACGGCCAACCCACGCCAATCGGTATCCCAAACAGAAACGGAAAGTTCTACCCTTGCATCTTCCGGTTCGGTACAAGAATTGGTTACTTCAATGGTGATGAAATAACCACAATCGGTTTCATTGGCTTGATATGTATGTGAAAAATTCGGTGTATAGATTGGATCATTTTGGCCACCATCTACAGGATCATCACTCCCCTGATAAGTATCTACATTGCCATCTCCCCAGTCAACAGTAAAAACGGCATCGGCCGTTGAATTTGCGTAAAGATTGATTACAGTAAGATCAAAAGGAGCACACCCCTGCAACATATTTCCCTGGATCCTATGCCCTGAAACGATTGGCGTGCATTGACCGAAAACAGCGTGATGACCTATTCCAATCCATAGGACAAGTAACCCACTCACAAGCCAAAATTGCTTTCTTAAACTTGCCATAAATATTTTTTGAAAAACAGCCTACTTTCCGATCGGATCTTCGTCCAATACTTTCTTGAAGATAGAACATATCAATTCATCTTGTACATTTATCCTGCCTGCTTACTTACAGAGTCAAGTAGAAATGAACATCAACTTTGGACAATTCCTGAGGAATAGATGAAAATCAACATTTGAGTATGGATGTACATTAATTTAGAATTTTCGTCAGTTGTGACTATCGGCTGGTAAAAAGATAAGTCAGTTTGAACTTTAATATATAATTTTGCTAAGTTAAAATATGAAAATACCTGTAATGTCATGAAATTATCAAAGATTTATTAATTCCTTACACACCCGGTGACTTCGAAATATTTCCTAAAATGCTGCGGCCAATATGTAGATAATCCGAAAATCTGATGTCAATAATTCCACTTCCATATTATAGCCGGCGAAATTTGAGCTGCTCGACAACAGATACAATATGGCCAATGTAATGCGCTAAATATTCAAAAGATACAGCTTGCTATTAACAAAATTATTCACAAGTAAGTCAAATTATATGACCTTGGTGAAGACTCAAGATTATTGAAAATTATCAAAGCCATATAAAATGCCGGGGAGTGCGTTGATAAAAGTAAACAGCAATATATGGTCAACCAATGTGCCAATTATTAAAGCTTAAAAGGTTAAGAACAATTGATATTAATTTTTATCTGTCTATCACCGGACTAAATTGAATTCCATTTTATGTTAGATTTGAGTTTCGCGTTTCTGGTACGACTGATTTAAGCTGTACGTTTATCGGATAAGGCGGTTTTAATTTATATTGGTACATTGTTGCGCTCAAAAAATCATTATGGCCATTCTACTTATGATTTTATATGGTGTTTGCATGCTGTTCATGATGCTGTTCAGCCTGGTGCAAATGCATCTTGCGCTGACATATAAAAAATCATATAAATCCCGGAATAACGACAATTTATTAGTCGCTAAACTTCAGAGAAATATTCCATTCGTTACAGTCCAGCTTCCGGTATTCAATGAAATTTATGTCATCGAAAGATTGATAGACGCCGTGGCAACATTAAACTGGCCCGCCAAAAAACTCGAAATTCAGATCCTGGATGACTCTACGGACAAGACCACGGATATAATTCAAAAAAAATTGGAAATATTGAACATCACCAAACCCGAACTCAAATTCATTCATACCAGACGCCCGGACAGAAGCGGTTTCAAGGCGGGAGCTCTTCAATATGGTTTGAATACTGCTATTGGTGAATTTGTTGCAATATTCGATGCGGATTTCCTTCCGGATCCAGAATTTTTACTCAAAACAATTCCATTTTTCCAGGATGATGCTGTAGGCATGGTACAAACCAAATGGGAGCATCTCAACAAGAATTATTCCCTGCTCACCAAACTTCAGGACTTTGGATTAAATGGCCATTTCTCAGTAGAACAAACAGGCAGAAGCGTTTCCGGAAGTTTTATCAATTTTAACGGTACGGCAGGGGTTTGGCGTAAAAAATGCATTGTGGAAGCAGATGGCTGGCAAAAAGATACGCTCACCGAAGACCTGGATCTCAGCTATCGGGCGCAGTTACTTGGCTGGAAATTTAAATATCTTGAAAAGGTAGAATCCCCCGCAGAATTGCCGGTGATGATGTCAGCAGTGAAATCTCAGCAATTTAGATGGACAAAAGGAGGTGCAGAAACCGCGAGAAAAAATTTATTTAAAGTACTCAAAGCCCCCATGTATTGGAAAAATAAAATCCACGCATTTTTTCATCTCACGAACAGCGCAAATTTTTTGTTTTTGCTGGTTGCTTCATTATTAAGTATCCCACTGCTTTATGTGAAATACAAGCATCCCGAATTAAAGACGGGATTTGATGTGGGCGGTGTGTTTATCTTTGGTTTTCTGGCTATTTCCTATTTTTATTGGATAGCCACCAAATACAACAATCCCAAACCCCGGAAAACCTATTTCAAGTATTTTCCTTTATTTATGATTTTCTCCATGGGGCTCTCGTTTCACAATGGTATCGCTGTTCTGGAAGGTTTACTCGGCATAAAATCTCCTTTCATCAGAACACCTAAATTCAATATTATTGACTCAAAAAATACCTGGATTAAGAACAATTTTTATGTGCAGAATAAGATAAATTGGAGTACTTTGTTCGAAGCCTTTTTGAGCCTGTATTTTCTTTCTGGCATTGTGGTTGGATTTCTGGTAAAAGATTATGGCCTCATGTTATTTCATCTTATGCTGACCATGGGATACGCTGTAATTTTCTTTTTTTCTATCAAAAAATACACCCATTGATTCATCGATTGACCAATATTTTGATCTGGACAACACTTTCTTTGAGCATGGCATTTTGTCAAACAAATTACAACAAAAAACTTCAATCGATATATCAATATACTGTACCATTGATACAAAGTGATTCCCTAAAAAGCTTGATTCGAAGTGAACCATCATTGGTATTACTCGATATCCGCAGTAGAAAGGAATTTGATGTAAGTCATATTGAAGGCGCCCGGTTCTTGGATTATGAACATTTTGATCCCAAAATGATCAGAGATATTCCCAAAAATGCACCCCTTGTAGTGTATTGTTCCGTGGGATATCGCAGTGAACGAATTGGTAAAAAATTGCTGGATATGGGTTATAAAAAAGTGGACAATCTGTACGGTGGCATTTTCGAATGGAAAAATGAAGGTAATGAAGTGGTAAATATTGAAGGATTGCCTACCGATAGTGTTCATACTTATAACAAGTCTTGGTCCAAATGGCTGAAAAAAGGAGTAAAAGTCTACTGAGATTTTGCCTGTTTTTAGATCCCTGATGTTCCCGGATATCAACATTGTAACGATAAGAAATATTTACCTCATTAAAATTGATAAAACTACTTTGTGCCAATCTCTATTCGATTGGAACTAATAATCATTTATATCGGAAATAATATCGAATGCAAAATTTCCTTATCGCACCATTTTTTTGGTTCTCAAAAAATGGGTCATGTCGCATTTGTTTGTAAAACGAATTATAATTTATAAATTCAAATGCCATTTTAGGGCGATTTTTTTACGGTTGAACCAATAGACTTTTTATTTCTTTTTTAATCAAAGTAAACAATCATGAGTGATAAAAAAATTTTGTTAACTGAACAAGAGATACCTGAAAAATGGTACAATATTATGGCGGACATGCCCAACAAGCCACTGCCTCCACTAAATCCGCAAACAAAGCAACCCATCGGACCTGAAGCGCTTGCACCAATCTTTCCCATGGGATTGATACAACAGGAAGTAAGTACTGACAAATGGATTGAAATACCAGATGAAGTGCGTGAAATTTATAAGATTTGGCGGCCAACGCCCTTATATCGGGCTTATCAATTCGAAAAAGCGCTGGACACACCAGCCAAAATTTATTATAAATATGAAGGCGTTAGTCCCGCAGGTTCTCACAAACCAAATACGGCCGTAGCTCAGGCTTACTATAATAAACAGGAAGGTGTAAAACGAATTACCACGGAGACCGGGGCCGGTCAATGGGGAAGCGCGCTGGCTTTCGCATGCAACATTTTTGGTATCGCGTGTGAGGTTTTTATGGTACGCATCAGCTACGATCAAAAGCCTTATCGCAAAGTCATGATGAACACCTGGGGCGCTACCGTATATTCATCACCAACCGATATCACTGAAGCAGGCAGAAAAATACGCGCCAAATACCCCGATTCTCCAGGCAGTCTGGGAATCGCTATTTCAGAGGCCATTGAAAAAGCTGTGCAGGATGATGCAACTAAATATTCCCTGGGAAGTGTGTTGAACCACGTGCTATTACATCAAACGGTTGTTGGTCAGGAAGCATTGTTGCAAATGGAAAAAGCCGGTGACCTTCCCGATATTATCGTGGCTCCTTTTGGAGGAGGCTCCAATTTTGCCGGATTGTCTTTCCCATTTCTACGACTCAATTTCGATGAAGGGAAGAAAATCCGGGCCATTGCCAGTGAGCCTTCTTCATGTCCTAAGTTAACGCGCGGCGTTTTCCGCTATGATTTTGGAGATACCGTAGGCATGACACCGCTACTCCCAATGTATACATTGGGCCATAATTTTGTGCCTGCTCCCATCCATGCCGGTGGTTTACGTTATCATGGGGCTGGTGTAATTGTAAGCCAGTTGCTGAAGGATCAATTGATTGAAGCCCGATCACACCACCAAATTGAATGCTTTGAAGCCGGGATCAAATTTGCCAAGGCCGAAGGAATAATTCCTGCTCCGGAAGCCAATCACGGTATTGCTACAGTGGTACAGGAAGCACAAAAATGTAAGGAAGAAGGAACATCAAAAACAATCCTTTTCAATTTGTGCGGTCACGGTAATTTTGACATGTCGGCTTACCAGGCATATTTTGAAGGAAAGCTCTCGGAGCATGAGCTGACTTCGGAAGAAATCCAGGAATCACTGGCCGAGTTGGATACTCCGGAAATTGCATAACAAACTGAAATTTTAATATAGGCCCGGAAGGTTAAATACTTCCGGGTCATTTTTTCATCCTTCCATTTACTTTTCTGATATTTATCGATACGTGGTCATTCAATAATTTTAAGATCGTTGGATAAAGGACGGACAAACATTATAATTGACTGATATCCAAATTAAACCGCATAATTCTATTGAATATTTTACTCCTTAAATCCCAATAAATAAGTGACTTCAATAAATATTGAACTGGCAAGTCGAGTAATGACTGTACAGTTTATTTAAATAAAATTTTTATATTGAAAGCTTGTCTGTTTTAAATGAACAGTGCGTTTTGTTTGGTATTATTAACCTAAACCCATGATGCAATTTCAAATTAAAAAAAATCCTAAAGTTTTTGACGCCTGTATTGTAGGTTCCGGTGCCGGAGGAGGTATGGCAGCCAAAATACTTTCAGAAGCGGGGATGGAGGTACTCGTGCTTGAGGCCGGCCCTAATTTCGATTCGGCCAAAGGTGATATGTTTAAATGGCCTTACAGTTCTCCCAGACGTGGGGCTGATACCTATAGGCCATTTGGTGAGTTTGATGCTGCTTTCGGCGGCTGGGAAATCAGTGGTGAACCATACACCCACGTAAATGGGACAAAATTTGACTGGTTCCGCTCGAGGATGCTTGGGGGCAGAACCAATCATTGGGGTCGTATCTCGTTGCGATTTGGTCCCAAAGACTTTAAACATAAAAGTTTCGATGGGTTGGGTGACGACTGGCCGATCTCTTATGACGATGTAAAACCATATTATGACAAGGTAGACAAATTGATTGGCGTATTTGGTACGAAAGAGGGCCTGGAAAATGAGCCGGATGGTTTCTTTATGCCCCCACCGAAACCCAGGGCTCACGAAATGCTTTTTAAACAAGCTTGTGACAAGATCAACATACCTGTGATACCATCGCGATTGTCCATCATTACCAGACCACTTAATGACCGCCCTCCATGCCACTATTGTTCACAATGCAATCGCGGGTGTTCGACCTATTCCAATTTCTCTTCGGGACCGGTATTGATCCGTCCGGCAATGGGAACTGGCAAAGTGACCCTCATCCCTGGCGCCATGGCCCGTGAAGTACTTACCAATAAAAATGGCAAAGCGACCGGCGTTTCTTATGTAGACACCAACACATTGGAAGAAAACCAGGTGCAGGCAAAAATTGTAATCCTTGCCGCAAGCAGTTGTGAAACTGCAAGATTGTTGCTTAATTCAAAATCATCGCATTTCCCCAATGGATTGGCCAACTCCAGTGGGGTGGCAGGTAAATACCTGCACGATTCCACCGGAGCCTCTCGCGGAGCATTGGTTCCCAAGCTAATGGACAGAAAACGATATGATGAAGATGGAACAGGTGGTATGCATGTGTATATTCCCTGGTGGCTGGACAATATGAAACTTGATTTTCCCAGAGGTTATCATGTAGAGATGGGTGGTGGAATGCATATGCCCAGCTACGGCTTTGGGGGAGGGATCCAAAATTACAACGGCCTCGTACCTGACGAAAATGGCAAAATGCGAAGCAGTGGCGGTGGATATGGCAAACAACTCAAAAATGACTACCGGCGTTTTTATGGCGCCTTCTTCGGCATGGCAGGTCGTGGTGAATCCATTGCACGGGCCGATAATTATTGCGAGATTGACCCTGACGTAGTGGATAAATACGGCATACCGGTATTGCGATTTCACTATACCTGGTCGGATTATGAGATCAAACAAGCCAAACACATGCAGGATACATTCGAAGAAATATTCCATAAAATGGATGCTATACCAATGGGTCACAAACCTGGTCCTGACAGTAATTATGGACTGGAAACACCAGGCAGGATCATTCATGAAGTCGGGACCACCAGAATGGGTAATGATCCCAAAACTTCGGTACTCAACAAATATTGTCAGACGCATGATGTCGGCAATCTCTTTGTGGTAGATGGAGGGCCTTTTGTATCACAGGCTGATAAAAATCCAACCTGGACCATCCTAGCACTTTCCATGAGAACTTCAGAATACATTATCGATCAGGCTAAAAAGCAAAATGTTTAATGAACAAACCTTTTGAACAATGGATAGAAGACAATCTCTGAAATATATCACTTTAGGTTCACTGGCATCCGGTGCGCTCATTGCGGGATGCGAAACAAAAAAAGACATTCATCAGGAACATCAGCATGCTGCTGTCGAAGGAGATCCACAAAGACCGGAGGCTGAAAAAGAACGCGATGCCCGGCTAATGCAGGAAAAGTTCTTCACAGATGATGAAATGGCAACCATCACCGTCCTGGCCAACCTGGTCATTCCGGCCGATGAACATTCCGGAAGCGCTTCCGACTCAGGTGTACCGGATTTTATTGAATTCATGGCAAAAGATCGCCCTGAAATGCAAACGCCGTTACGGGGAGGTCTTCGCTGGCTGGATCTGGAAGCGCTTACTCGCTATGACAAAAACTTTAGATCTTGCAATGAAAGTCAGCAGACTTCCATTTTGGATGATATTGCCTTTCCGGACACTGCAAAACCGGAAATGCAGCAGGGTGTGGCATTTTTTAATCGGTTCCGTGATTTGGTAGCCAGTGGCTTTTGGACCAGTAAAATAGGTATTGCGGATATCGGCTATCAGGGTAACATGGCGACCGTCTGGGATGGACCACCGAATGATGTTATGGAATCATTGGACATCAGTTACGATCCTGAGTTGTTGCCAAAATATGTGAAACCATCCGATCGTGATAAGCCGATGGATTTCAGCAATATTTAAAAATAAAATCCCGCTCTGATATGCGGGATTTACCTTTATTTATTCTGCTGAAAGGATTAAGGCTTAGTTCGAGCCTGCACCGTCCACTTGACGTAAGAATTCCAGTACGGCTTCGGCATCATCCTTGGTAAGTCCCTGGTTATTCATGGGTGTATTGAATTCCAGCAGTAATTTTTTTGCCACGGGGTCATTTTGCAACATACCATCAGGATTGAGCATCATGTTGAGGATCCATTCCGGTGTACGGATCTTGGTTACACCTTTCAATGCTGGACCAATCAGCTTGGTATCAACTTTATGACAAACCATGCACTTATTGGTAAAAATATCAGCGCCCTTTTTCGCCAGTTGAGGATCAAAAGGTCTCAAATCAAAATCTTCAATTGGTCCGACGCCTTTGGAATCGGAAGCAATTTCTGTCATTGATTTATTGCTGGATTCATGACTATTTTCGGCAGGCATTGATGCATCACTGGAATTCTCCTTTTCAGATGATTTATTATTTCCACCACAGGAATACACCAAACCGCAACATGCAATAATGAAAATGGCAAAGGTTAATTTGTTCATTGTACATTTTATATTTTGATTGAAATGACTTTTACTTCAGTATTTGAAACAGACGTGCAATAAACAACAGAATTCGTAAAAGTCCGATTGTAAAAGTAACATATATTGGCATTTTACTCATATTTGTGGCATATTCATGAGATAGGGCCGAAAAATATTCGGTGTTTTTCCTTTTTCGAAAAGTTAAAATCAGTTTGACTATAAGATATTAAAATAGCGAAACAAGATCATTTGTCGCTCATTATTTCAACGATTCACGAAGCGTCGTAAAGTGATATCCTCTTTTTTCCAATTCGGTTAGCAAGGCATCAAGTTTGTCATAGAATTTATCTGTTCTGCGGGGGTCTGTCCCAAAATGGGTTAAAAGTATAAAACCATTAAGTCCATTTTTTGATTCATAATCAAGTATCCTGTTGTAGACCGTTTCACTGTCCTTGTATTGCTTCCCAAGTTCAGGATATGTATAGTCGGCATTAGAAGAAGTCCCTGGAGAAAAATTAATAAGGATCAGACCTTTACGTTGGCACCACCTACTGATCGTATCATTGTACCACTCATAGGGCGGTAAAAAATAGGGTGCATCCGTTTTGCTGATCCCAAACCGTTGCATTGCTGCATAAAGATGATCGATATCTTTGGAAAAAGTCTGATAATTCACCAGTAAAGAATCACGCTTGGTCCAGTCGCAATAGAGCAGATGTTTGTCGGAATGTCCACCTAAATAATGTCCCTCGTCCTGTAACGTTTTGATGAATGGATCAAATTCAGGATTTCGATAAAAATCGCCGGTAAAGAAAAAAGAGGCTTTAATGTGGTGTTTGTTCAACACATGGTTTATGGTATTGAAACCATCCGCAAATTCATGTGCCGAGAATATGAGATTGATGGCTTTCTCAGTAGTATCCGTTCGAATAATTGCACCATGTGACTTCAAAACATGATCCTTGTTGCATGAAACAAGTACGGTCAGTCCGAGTAACAATGCTACCCCTATTGGCTTATTTTTCAGGAACATGAACTACTCTTGTTTTTCGATCAATACATTGGTTATAAGTGTCGATGTCGCACTACCCCTAAATGTACCCCTTATGGGTAAAGTGAGTTCCGGTACCGCGCCACTGGCTACTTTAATATGGTCTCCGGCAGTCATAAAACCAATGGTAGGATCAAACGCCAACCAGCCTGCTCCTGGTACATAAACTTCAGTCCAGGCATGCAGTTCATGCACTTCGCCGTCGACACCATGGTACAGATAACCACTTACAAATCGGCTCGCCAAGCCTAAATGGCGACATACGGCCATTTGCAATACCACCAGGTCCCGGCAAGAACCGCTTCCTAATTTTATAGTATCTTCTGCAGAATGAGGATGACCTGTTTCCCGGTTGACTATTTCAAAGTCCTCATGGATCTGCCTTGTGGATTCCAGTAAAAAACTTATGGTACCAGGGCCATGATTGTGCCGGAGCTGTTCAGCATAGTCGACCACGGAATGAGCTGGCGGCGATGCCAATAAATATTGCCTCAAATGATATTCAGACAGCCCATCATATTTAAACCCCAGTTCCATGCATTCAAATGGATAGATTAAAAAATCCATGGATAAATCTGTGAACAATTCTACCCTCGATTCTGCCGTCACATTTAGGTCACGATGTTCACCGTTAAACCACGCCAGGCAGGCCTGATTGTCTTGCAAATCCAACAACCCCGAAATACCCGCTGGGGTGGGGTCAATTTTCATGTTGAATGCATGAACTTTCTGCTGATGATTGTTTTTTGGATAAAACAGTAATTGATGTGGTTCCAGATAAACCGGAATATCGAATTCATATTGAGACTGATGCCTGATTTGAAAATTAACTGACATCAGCGTATCAATTCTTCGGCATCCACTCCGGGCATCTTTGCCAGGATCTTATTCATCCATTCCGAAGGCAATTCATTTACCCCTTGAGCAATTTTATCCCTCCAAAAAGCCGACAGGTGTTGCAGGTCCTGTTTTTCATAGCGATGCTCTACAATCTGGTATGAATCCTTTTTATACAGCACAACATCCAGCGGATATTCCACATCATTGGAACTTATATGGGTAGCATCAAAAGAAAGAAAACCGCTTTTCAAGGCATAGGTGAAATCCGATTCATAATTTACCGACCGGTCAAGAATGGGTTTGCCATAACCCGTATTTCCGATAATAATGTATGGGGAGGCTTTACCGACCTCAACCCAGTTACCCTGGGGATACAGTAAAAAAAGTTTATGTTCAGCGTCATTTTCCAGCTGGCCTCCTACTATGGCGTGAAAATTGAACTGAAAACCAGCATCTTCCAGTGGTTTAAGGTCTTCCCGACCGACACGACGTACCTGATCAGCAAAGGCATTTACTGCTTTGTATAACTTGTTGAAATTTTCATCTTGTTCTTCGATTACTTCATTGAAATAGGTTATGACTTTGTCCCGAATGGATCGCAAGCCTGAAGTCATAATGAAAAGTGAATGTTTTTTGCGGTTAAGGACAAATACCTTTTTAGCAAAAGTAGTTTCATTTCCCGAAGTAATCCTGGTATCAGCAATGCCGATCAGGCCGCCTTTTATTTTAATTCCCAAACAGTAGGTCACACAATTTTATTTAATCCCATAAGAAAAGAAGACCTTGTGAATAGCGTTGGAGACACCGATCAATTTGACCTGTGTCTGATCAAGAAATTCATGAAGGCCACTTGCAAAAATATCATCCATATCTTCATATTCCAATTCTGAGCGAACGATTCCCATCTTTTTTTCTGCAATATTGACAAAACCTGGTTTTAAGCCCCCGGATATTTCGTGTAAGGAGAATTCTGCCGCTCTTAAACAATAAAAAATGGCACGCGGAAAATATTTATCAAGGATTAAAAACCGGGCAATATTCAAAGGAATGATTTTTCCATAAATACGCCGGTACATGTTATAGGCCGTGACAGATTTCAAAAGAGAAGCCCACTGTATAATGTCAACCGGCGATCCTACTGCGGTGACTGAGGGCAATAAAATATGATATTTCACATCAAGGATCCGCGATGTGTTGTCGGCGCGTTCCAGGTATTGTCCAATCTTACCAAAATGCCAGCCTTCCGTCCTGGAAACTGTATTTTCTGCCATACCTAGCAATAGCTGACATCCTTTTTTAATTTTGTCAAAGAATTTCCTCGGGTCGCGTTTTTTGTAATAATCTTTGGATGCACCTTCTTTCACCATTAGGTAAAGGTCGTTGATCTCCTCCCAGGTCTCTTTGGTGAGGTTTTCCCTGATGACCCGCGCATTTTCCCTGGCACTGATGATGCATGAATAAATAGAGCTGGCATTATTGCGATCAAATGCAATAAAAAAGATCACATTTTCGCGTGTGGGTTTGTCATAATACTGTTGAAATAACCTGGAAGAAGCTGTAGCACTTAACAATGGTTGCCAATGTTCCTCCAAGCCCAGGGAACTATCAAGTGTGAAATTGAAGTTAACGTCCAGAAAGCGGGCATTGTTTTCTGCACGTTCCACATATCGACTCATCCAATAAATTGATTCTGCTACTCGGCTTAACATAGATTAAAATTATTAATTCAAAACCCAGGTATCTTTACTTCCCCCACCCTGTGACGAGTTCACCACCAATGACCCCTTCTTTAAAGCCACCCTGGATAGTGCCCCGGGGATCACCTCAATATCTTCACCGTAGAGGATATATGGTCTGAGATCCACATGCCTGGGTTCAATATGTCCATCTATTACACTGGGAACCGTAGATAATGACAAGGTTGGCTGAGCAATATAATTTCTGGGATTGCTTTTCACTTTTAGCTGGAACTGCTCAATTTCTGCTTTGGAAGCATGTGGACCGATCAACATGCCATATCCGCCCGCTGCATTGGTTTCTTTCACTACCAATTGACCCATATTTTCCAGCACATGCTGCATTTCATTTGGCCTATTGCAGATATAAGTCGGAACATTGGCTAAAATAGGTTCTTCATTCATATAATACCGGATCACATCGGGTACATAGGCATAGATGGCTTTATCATCTGCCACACCGGTGCCGGGTGCGTTGGCAAGGGCCACCCTGCCTTTTTTATACACATCGTAAAGGCCCGGAATCCCTAACATGGAATCAGCTCTGAAGGTGGTAGGATCCATAAAGATATCATCAATACGACGATAGAGTACATCTACGCGCTGGAGACCTTTGGTCGTGAACATATAAACATAATCATCTTTCACCACTAAATCCCGTCCTTCTACCAGTTCAGTGCCCATCTGCAATGCCAGATAAGAATGTTCAAAATAAGCGGAATTATAAATCCCGGGCGTCAGCACCGCCACAACTGGATTATCCTTGTCGGGAAGATATTCCAATATATCCAGCAATTTGAACGGATAGTCATAAACCGGCCTCACGAGAAGTTGGTTAAAAACTTCAGGAAAGGTGTGTTTCAGTATTTCGCGGTTTTCCAGCAAATAAGAAACCCCTGACGGACAACGCAGGTTATCTTCCAACACGTAGAAATTTCCATCGTTATGCCGGACAATATCCGAACCAGTAATGTGACACCAAATACCTTTCGGTGGATTTAATTCAACACATTGTTTCAGGTAGGCGGGGCAACTTTCGATGATATCAGCCGGAATGACCTTGTCTTTAAGGATCTTCTTTTCATGATAAATATCGTCAAGAAACAAATTGAGGGCATAGATGCGCTGCTTCAGACCTGATTCGATCACTGCCCAATCATTCGCGGCAATGACTCGTGGTATGATATCCAGTTTCAGGATCCGCTCGATTCCTTCCTGTTCGCCATAGACATTAAATGTCATGCCCATCAATAGTTGGGCCCGATCTGTAGCCTGCTGCAGTTGCATCATTTTTTTTGGGCTGAGTTTTTCCAACCGGTCAAAAAATAACTGGTAATTCGGACGAACGTTTAACTGTTCATCGAACATTTCATCATAGAGTCCATTGTTCGGATATTCGCTGATATTCATAAATCATAAAATTACATCTGGTAATGTAATATATTTTAAATTAAAATCAATAAATTTATGATTATTGGTAATAAAACGGATATTTTATTAATTTATTCGAAATAAACATCTTGTTGCGGTCTGAATAACACTATACAAAAAATAATTTATATTGGCGCGATTAGGATTGATTTTTAACTAAATATTTTTGTGATAGAATCCAATAACAGGATTTGCGGTCTTTTTGAAACTAACGATCATACCGTATAACTTGATATAATGAATAGCTAAGAATTATTTTCCCTGGCAGATTGGATTGGGACACATAAGGTATTTAATGATACAAACAATTGTAAAGGATGGTGACCGTTAAAAGTGATCCACTCAGGTACCTGAGATTTTGATAAACTCGTATGTTTCATGACATTTTTTACAATCTTCTATATGCCCCTTCAGGCTCTTCAACAATTAAAGGAATGATTAAGTCAAGATCGATACAAAGGTTTTTGAAATCGCCGCTGCATACCCGATCTCCTCTGGTAAGCAGACGACCGGGAAGATATTTCTTCCGCTCATTCAAAATATTGATCTGAATGGTGTGCTCCAAAAGATCTACAATCCAATATTCTTTCACACTCGAAGATTCGTACAAGTCATATTTTTCGTGAATATCCTTCTGGAAAGTCGACCCGGATAAAATTTCAGATACTAAATCGGGTACTCTCAGGTAACCTTTTTCATCAATTTTAGATTGAT
Source organism: uncultured Cytophagales bacterium (assembly GCA_963711495.1). Taxonomy (GTDB): domain Bacteria; phylum Bacteroidota; class Bacteroidia; order Cytophagales; family Cyclobacteriaceae; genus CAVQEK01. The sequence continues at coordinate 430,236 of CAVQEK010000004.1, read as the reverse complement.
TGAAAATAACAACAATATCAGGCTGGACTACCGTGTAAATCTCTTTTTCATCAATTGAATTTTTTAAAGGAAGTTGCACATCGAAAGGGGCATAATAAACACCGCTCGGCTTATTATTTAAATAATCTGATCATATACTTGTGATATTATATGAAATTTTATGATGCTGTTCAGAAGGCACCGGAGAAATTTTGAATATCCTGCCGTTGATCAACTCCACGCGCTCATTAAACCGCTGACGAAATGTACCCGTCTTGCTGAATATAAAAACTACTATTCGCCAAAATAACTCGAACCGCCAGTTATAGCAAAATACTAACCATCTATAGCCGATTGACCGCCACATATGGTTTTACGTAAATGTCATGTGATTTTATACACTAAATTTTAAGACCATTTTCTCTTTTAAGATGTGATGCAAAGTATTAAATTACAGTTATACATCAGAACCCATGAACCGATATGTAGTTTTATCAAAACTGCTTTCCCCTTTGGTGAATCACTTACAAGTCCGGGCACATACCCAAGATAAAACCTATAACCTCATCTGCTTTTTACCGGCAGGTCCATACCGCTTGGCAAAAATTAAAATATGAACCCATGAACAGATCAGTTTTCATTGTTATACTGCTTTTTTTAACTGTGATGCTCTCACAATTCCGGGTATTTGCTCAAAATAAAACCGACAGCCTGATTGCTTTGTTAAAAGCAAATCCGCCTGATTCAACACAAGTAGACCTGTATATTTCTTTGCACAAAAGTCTGTTTTCAGAAGATACTACCCAGGCCATGGCATATCTTCGTAAGGCTATTAACCTCAGCGAGAAAATTGATGATAAAAAAAGAATATGCAAAGGCTATTTACAATTGGATTATTATTTATGGAGAAAAGGATCATATGAGGATGCGATGCAGGCCCTTGTGGAAGTAAGAAAACAAAACGATATCCTTAAAGATCCCGAAATTGAAGCAACTTACTATATAGAACGAGGGGTTGTTTATTCATTATTGGGAGATTACGACAAAGCAGTGAAAGACCTCTTTCAGGCGCTTACCAAATATGAAGCGTTGAATGATAGTGTTGGTATGGGAAAATGTTACACAAATATCGGTAGTGCTTATTTTCGTTTACAGAATATTGAAAAAGCCTTACAATATTACCTGCAGGGTCTGGAAGTTGCCAGGAATATCGGGAACAAACAAGGAGAAGCAAATGCATTAGGAAATATTGCATTGGTATACCGGACAAAGAGAGATTATGCGCATGCATTAGAATACTGTCAACAGTCACTTAAAATCAATCAGGAACTTGGCGCTCTGGAAGATGCCCGGATTGATCTGTATAATATAGGTTTACTTTATCAACAGCTCGAAAAGTTGGATTCTGCATTGTTTTATTTTAAGAACGCAAAAGAGTTAGCAATAAAAATCAATTCTAAACGAGGAATACTTTATGCAAATCATGCCATTGCGGTTATAGAGGCGATTTCAGGGAATTATATATTATCAAATAAAATGTTAGACGAAGCGTTGGAATTGGCCCGAGCCTTGGCAATGAAGGAAGAAATGAAGAATATATACCTTAGCTATTCATATAATTATGAAGAAACTGGAAATTTTAAATTGGCCCTCAACTACCGAAAAGAATTCGAGAAATGGAAAGATAGCCTGATCAACAAAAACCATTTAAACCAGATAGCCGAACTGGAGACAAAATACGAAACTGAAAAAAAAGATAAACAGATCACGCTATTGGCCAAGGAAAAGGAAATTCAACAAAAAGAAACGGACCGTCAGGCGACGCTAAAAAAGGCTTTCTCAGTTGGATTTTTGTTCATGTGCGTGCTGTCGGTTCTATTATTTTACATATTTCGCCAGCGATTGCGCAATCAAAAATTGCTGGCAGCAAAGAATGAAGAAATAAAAGAGGCAAATTTCAAACGACAACTGAGCGAACTGGAAATGAAAGCGCTCCGCGCCCAGATCAACCCCCATTTTCTTTTTAATTGTATGAATTCCATAAACCGGATGATCCTGGAAGGCGAGCCGGAGAATGCCTCCCGCTATCTGTCTAAATTTTCAAAACTGGTGCGCCTGATCCTGGAAAACTCAGAAACCAACCAGGTTTCTCTGGAAAATGAACTGGCAATGATTGAGTCCTACATTCAACTGGAAGAGTTGAGATTCAAGGAAAAGATCAGCTACAGTATATTGGTGGATCATGAGATCGAACCCGAAAATACCTTCTTACCCCCCATGATCTTGCAGCCTTTTGTGGAAAATGCCATCTGGCACGGATTGATGCACCGGGAAGAAAAGGAAAATGGGAAAATTAATATAATCGTCAAAGAAGAAGGAAACCGCTTGTTTTGCTCCATCGAAGACAATGGCGTGGGTAGGGAAAAAGCAAAAGCACTTCGCCAAAATTCGGTGTGGAAATCGAAGTCGATGGGGATGAAGATCACCGAAGAGCGGCTAAGGCTATTGAGTAAAGAAAAATTACAGGAGCTGATCCATATTACCGATCTGAAAGGCCGCGATGAAGAGGCCCTGGGTACTCGGGTTGATATCAATATTCCGGTTTCTTAAAATTCCAAAAATAAATCCATCTAAATGTGATCAACGCAATTATTATTGATGATGAAGAAGACGGGCGCGAAGCGCTGAGAATATCAGTAGAAAGATATTGTCCCGAAGTATTCATCATTCAGGTATGCGATACCCCTGAAAAAGGGATTGAAGCCATTCAAAACCTAAACCCTGATCTAGTGTTTCTGGATGTACAAATGCCTCGGATGTCCGGATTTGATGTGCTGCAGCAGGTTGATCCCATATCTTTTGAAGTTATTTTTGTTTCGGCCTACGACAAATATGCCATAAAAGCCATTAAATTCAGCGCGCTGGATTATTTGCTAAAACCCATCGATGTTGATGATCTGATCCACGCCATCAGGAAAGTTACAGAACGACTTCATCAGAAAAGCAACACATACCAGTATCAGTCCGTTTTGAATAACGTTCAGCATAAATCAGGAAAGATCTCGCGACTTGCAGTGCCTTCTTTGGAAGGGATCGATTTTTTTGATATCGACGATGTCATCTACTGTGAAGCCGAGGGAAACTACACATCGGTATTCTTGGTGGGCAAGCCAAAAAAACTGATCTCGAGAAACCTCAAGGAGTTCGAAAATATTCTGATGGATTCCGGATTTTGCCGGGTACATCATTCCTTTCTGATCAATATACGCCATGTTCAAAAATACATGAAAGGCGAAGGTGGATATGTAATCATGAGCGGCGGACAAAAAGTCGACATTTCAAGAAGAAAAAAAGAGGAATTTCTGATGTTGCTGGACAGGGTATGATTACAACAACATTATCCCGGGAAATTGGTCTGCTGGAAACCCCCTTTCACCCTATCCAATTTAACCGGCAATCGAAGTAATCCGACCATTTAAAAAGTCCATTCCGCCGGATAGGAATTGATACTCCCAAAAAGCCGAAGCAGCCGCTACATTTGGAAGATTGACCAAAACCAAAAGCCATGAGATCTTCTCATTCACGTTTCATGTTTTGTAATACAATTTCATCGCAGGAAATGCCCTGTTGAATATCTCCTGGACCAAAACTTAAGCAAAAAACAAAATGAAACTTTGGAGAAACCCTGACACGCTTAATGTCGCCGCAATCCGGCGTCATTTTCTTTTCCCGCGAAGTGGTCGCATTGTCACAAACAATGCCGCAAGTACCCAACCCCCGAGGGAACTGGTAAATATGTATAATGAGCTTGCCATCGACTATGAAAATGTTCACCGCGGCCAATCCAACGCCTCAAAACTCATGACAGACCTCTTTGAAGGGGCTTACGACACCATTGCCAGTTTTATCAATGCACCCGGACGCGAAAATATAGTGCTCACACGCAACACCACAGAAGCGAACAACCTGGTGATGTATTCTCTGCTTACTGAGTTTCGCGATGGAGATAACGTGGTGACCACCATGATGGAGCATAACTCCAATTATGTCCCGTGGTATGCGCTCTGCAAGGAAATTCTTCCAAAGTTTGGCATTCACGTGGAATGCAGGCTTGTGAGATTTGATCCCCATACCGGAGAATTGGACCTTAACCACATGGCTTCACTTGTGGATTCACACACCAAACTGATCTGTTGCACAGGTGCCTCCAATTTTTTCGGCACCAAGGTGCCGCTACAGAGCGTAAAAGAGATCGCTGACAATAGCGGATATATTCAACCAAACGGCGAATATCGCTCATTAACCTTAATAGATGGTGCACAGTTGGTTCCCAGCACGTTCACTGACTTTCAGGCATTGGATGTTGATTACCTTTCATTTTCCTTCCATAAAATGCTGGCTCCTTTTGGTGTAGGCGTATTGTGTGCCAAAGAGCATCTGTTGCAAACCTCACTTCCGTTTCTTTATGGTGGAGACATGATCGCCGAAGGACAGGTAAGCCCTGAAAAAGTGGATTATAATGCGCTGCCATGGAAATACGCTGCGGGAACGCCAAACATCCTTGGAACGATTATCTCAGGACAGGCTATTCGGCTTTTGCTCGATCTTGTTTTAAGCCCAAATGAACCCCTGTATTTTCGTACCGGACTTCAGATTACCACCCAATCTGTTGAGAAAGCGATGAACACCGTTTCCGATCATTTGCGCGCTCTCACCCAAAAAGCAATGGACTTTCTCAGTAGCATTGAGGGTATCACAATATACGGTCCCAGAAATGTGGCACGCCGAACCGGACTGGTCGCGTTCAATGTCTTAGGTTGGAGCCCCATAGACATCTCAGAAAAGTTGAGCCAAATGGACGTTGAATCCAGGGCCGGTTGTCATTGCGCCACGCTTGCCCACAAGCACCTAAATCTGAATCCACCGGCAAGTTGCCGGCTGAGTTTCTATTTATACAATACAATGGAAGAAGTGGAATTTGCAGTCCAGTCAGTGGAGAGGATTGTAAACGGCACGGCCAGGAAGATATTTTCCGCAAAGGAAGTCGCGGGGATGGTCCATTTAAGATACCCAAAGTTTCTAAGATCAAGTAAATCTCCATTTATCCAGGGTGGCCGCCAGATATGAATTGCATGCCGCCAATTGAGAAGTGTAGCTCTTAAAATCCTTCCCCCCTCCATAGTTTTAACTCACAACCAAAAACGCAAGATCATGAAACCTTCACATCAACCAATCACATTTTGCCCTCTTCGCGTAGTCCTGGGTTTTCTGATTTTGGCTTCCTGTCAATCAGAACCGGACCTCGACGCAAACAACGGAAGTGGTGGCAACAACGGAAGCGGCAATAACCCAGTAAGTGTTTTCACCGCCGATGAACTCGCTGGGTTCTTGGTGCTCGATGATGCCAGCAAGATCACCGGAGACCTGCCCACGGCTCCTGACAACCACCTCAAAATAAATATTAAAGACACCTTATACATCGCAAACGGTTTTCCCATCGGGGAACGGATAGTGATAAGGCACGATAAGTTGTATGACATAAGTGGTTTCTATATAGCCGTTGAAAACAGTTCCTTCTATTATGATGTGCCTGTTGTAGGGGCCGAGGCCCAGGATTCCACTGATGTATTCTACATTAATTTCGGAGAGACGCTAGGCATTGACTGGGAACTGCCTTTTCCTTTATTGATCCTGCCTCACGGCCCAGACGGATTGCCCTGGGACGAGTTCTTTAAAATAATGAAAATAGAGGCCCCCGGAAAAGATGCAGAAGACATAACTGTCCCTACAAGTTTTTCCCTTGATCTTGTTCATTGGGAATGGATGTATACCGTTAAAATAGATCCTTCTAAAGTAGATCCTTCTGACCTCGAAGGCAATGTTTTGCATTTTGAAGCAAAAGGCTTAAAAAAAATTAGCGCTTACCAGACTGGCGGGTGTTGCAACGATGACGGCATCAGCACCACCGTGGCGAACGATCCTTATTGTTTTGGTAAATTCTCGAATGGGACGCCCAATCCCAAGTGGCGGACGCTCGATGTGGAACACTTCTTCATGTGGGCCTATGACGTCTTGTACCTCTATGACGATGGCACTTTTCGGCAGGCCAATACAAGCGTACAAACCAATTACCGGCCGTCGCTCTCTGACTTTTGCAACGGCAAAGCCGTGTATGATTTTGACATCAATACTTTTGTCAAATTTGGCACCCATGACTTCACCCCCGGTGCCGATCATATCAAGTTTACCTATAACATAACTGACCCGCCAGTGTTTGGGAAAAATATATACGGTGGGGAGTTGTTGTATTCTTCCCATAACATGCTCATCAGCTTTGGCAACGAAAGTGAAAAGTGGTATTTCAAATATCAAAGGCCTTCTGATGGGGTTAGCGTAACAGAATTGACCTTGGGGGGCTGGGATTGAGATATACAATACAATACCTGAAAGAACAATTAAACCATAAACTTAATATTCAAACAAAATGAAATCAGTAAAAAACAACCTCGTTACCTCCATCGCGGCTTTTGGCCTATGCTTTGGCATGCTCGCTTTCCCTTCCTGCAAATCAGGAGATAGCGCAGACCCCGATACCTGCGAACAACTGCAATGCCTAAACGGAGGAGAAAAAATAGTTGGCGTTGATGGTTGCCATTGCGATTGCCCGGCTGGTTATAGTGGCGAAAATTGCGAGGTCAAAGATGCACAATGCCCCGTTACGGTGGAATGCCCAATAGGGAAAACGCCCAATCCGGACAATGGCTGCGCTTGTGAGTAGACCACAACGGTGATAACCCATGAAAGCAATTGTCATTTTCCCCGTGTTGTTCTTGGTGATTTTCCAGGTGGCTGTTGCGGAGGAAAACGACAACTGCGCGGATGCCATCGTGCTGGAAGTGGGCAACCAATGTACACCCACAGCATATTCCAATACCAGCGCCACCGCTGAGCCGCTTTCCATAGTGCCCGATCCACCGGTATTCGGAAAAACTATCCAAAGTGGTGAATTAATATATACATGTCACTTATTGATTTTCGGATACGGAGGAGAATCAAAATGGTGGGTTGTATTCAGAAAATCTGAAAATAACTCTAATTCATGGATATATGAGGTTTGGGATTGATACACTGTTTTAATTCTTTACTACTGAAACCTAAAAACAAAAACTATCATGAAACCTAATTTAAGATTATTCCAGTCAGTCTCAAGTTTATTTGCTTTGCTGCTTTTTTTGGGTTGTAAACATGAGGAAGCCGATGTTGCTGTCACCAGCATAGAAATCACGCAAGGAATACAGAATGCAAATAACACAATACCCCTGATTGCCGACCGTTCCACTGCCGTAAGGGTCTATCTGAGCACCGATGCCACCAGCGATGTAGGACCAGTTACCGGGCGGCTGATCGTTACTGTAGACGGACGTGAGATTACCCCGGCCGGGGGGCTATTGCAGCAATCGGTGGGAGATGCCCAGCCCAACCCCAACCGCGATGTCGAATCTCATACGGTGAATTTTGAACTGCCCGCCCCAACGGGTATTACCCAGTCTTCCAATGTAGATTTCGAAGTTACCATCGACTATGTAAAGGATACCGATCCAAGCAATAATACTTTACGCATCGATAATCTTAATTTTATTTCCCTCGACAACCCCAAGCTCTTGTTTGCAAGGGTGAATTATCTACCGGCAGGCCTCGGACTTCCTGCCTTATCAACTGTGGAAGCCGGGATAGGTGATGCAATGGTGCATGGAATATATCCAGTGGTAGACAGCGATCCCAATTTGTATGAACCCGCATTCCCTGCCACTTTCCCATTCAATTATGATCTGGATGGTGATAACTTGATCGATTCAACAACGGAAGCGAGTGTTTTGCTATCCACGCTTGATATTTTCAAAGATCTGATGGTAGTTTTCGGGACACACCCCCTGAGCTACACTTTTATTTATGGCTGGCTTAATGGCAGTCCAATGGACGGTTTCGCGGGGATAGCTCCCGTGGGTGGGAACAGCGCCTTCGGTAATACAACCCTAACCCAATACCAACGCTCTTATGCGCATGAATTGGGTCATAACTTTGGCTTGGGGCACGCTCCGGGTGTGGTCGCTCCAGATACGGGTTGGGATACCGGCGCTCGCTTGGAAAATAACCCTACCACAAATAATACCAGCGGAAGGGTGAAAAGCAGTACGCTGGTTGATATTATGAATGCAGGGCCACCAACTAACAGCACTTGGGTAAATACGCTTTCCTATTCATTCGTTTACACCCGCATGCTATTAGAGACCGTACTAACACCTCCGCTCGCCGCTACGATTGGTACAAAAGCTACAGCACCGCAAGATAAAAATAAAAGCATTGATGCTTCTGGTGCTTTGATAGTACAAGGTGCTTTCAATGGGGCAGGAACTCAATTACTGCTCTATCCAACCCTGCGCCTCACCACACCTGCCCGGTTGCGGTCGGTGCCAGAAAACGGTATTTTCATCGCAGTGGTCACCACGGATGAAGGCGAGCCACAACGGATACCCTTCGATGCGAAAGTGTGCTACGAGGATGGCAGCCCAGAAAAACACGGTTATTTTGAGTTGCAAATCCCTTTGGAACCTTATTCAAAGATTAAAAGCCTGGAGATTTACAATACCGAAAAGATGCGTAAGATGGGTGCTTTGGTAGCTTCCAAGCCACCTTTAGTTAAAATCATAAGTCCGGATCAGGGAAGTCAATTAAAAGAAAAGGTAACTGTTCGGTGGACAGCCAAAGATACTGATACACCTGCCGACAGACTTGTTTATCACTTGGCTTACAGTCCGGATAGCGGTAAAAACTGGGTAGCCGTTGCGGTTAATCTTCACGAAAATGCCTATACGTTCCCTGCTAGTCAACTCCCGCCCGCAGAAAACGGTAAAGGCATACTGAAGCTCTATGTTTGCGAGGGTTTGAATACAGTTACCGATCAGATTGTAAACTTGTCTATCCAAAATGCCAATTGAAATAAGACTTAAAAGAATCGCATAAAGAAAATCGGACCATGATTCGTTTGAATTTGCACACTGGGATTGACAATGTATTAATTACCAATATGTGAGATCCAATTTCAGGATTATATAAATCACCTTAAACACTAAATAAAACAACTATGAAAACCTTCAAAACCAAATTATTATCTGCGTTCATGATCGTAAGCTTCGGTCTGACAGTTCTTGAATACTCAGGTTGCAGCTCGAATAATGAAAACGACCCATGCGGTAATCTTGAGTGCCTCAACGGAGGAGAAAAAATAGCCGGTATTGATGATTGTCACTGTGATTGCCCGGCAGGTTATACCGGTACAAATTGTGAAACCAAGGTAACGACTACTTGCGTTGATACTGCATGCCCAACAGGTACATCACCCAATCCGGATCATGGATGTGCGTGTGAATGAACAATTAAACACAGCCTGATCTACCCCACTTAACCACAAAATACCCATGAAGCACTGCATCGCCCTCCTGGTTATGGCATTTTCCCATTACGTTTTCGCAGAAGAAAATGACAACTGTGCCAATGCCCTTTTTTTAAAAATTGACACGCAGTGTACTACCGCGACATATTCGGATACCAGCGCCACTTCCGAACCGGAATCGGTAGCAACAGACCCTTCTTGTGGTTCGTTTGCCGGCGGTGATGTGTGGTTCAAAACCGCCATACCCGCTTCGGGTGGGCTGCGCGTCGAGGTCGATAATTTAAAAGGAGCCACTCCGCCGTCTTTTACAGTTTATTCCGGCACCTGCGGCAATTTCACCGAAATAGTCTGTGTCAGAAATGATCCGAACAAAACCATCTATCGTCCTTCTTTGGCCGGAGACACCGTTTATATAAGGGTTTATAGTTATTTCACTGCAGCAGGGGGCGTATTTTCGCTGTGCGTATACGAGCCGCTCATTCCGGTCAACGATCAATGCGAAAACGCCATTCTGCTGGACGTTAAGCAAAGTTGCAATTTGGATACTTTTTCCAATGCTTTTTCGACATCCCAACCCAACGCTGTTGCAGCGGAGCCTTCCTGTGGATATTACCTCGGGGGTGATATCTGGTTCAAAGCAGTAATGCCTGCCTCCGGTGTAATGAGGGTCAATAAAAACAGGATAGGTGGGGCAACCCACCCTTCCATGACCATTTATGCCGGGAGTTGTGGCGATTTTACCGAGGTATTCTGCAGCGGGAACGATCCCACGGAAACATTCTCCGATCCTTCGCTGGCAGGGCAGACTATTTATCTCAGGCTTTTCCGGTTTAACAGCGAGGAAGGTTCCGCTTTTTCACTCTGTTTGTACGAAGAAGAAGCCCCTTCAAACGACGACTGCGAGAATGCTATCGTCCTTCCGGTTGGAAGCAGTTGTTCAATGGCCAACTATAGCAACGTTCAGGCCACAGCACAGCCGACCGGAACTGCTCCTGATCCTTCTTGTGGCATTTACCAGGGAGGTGATGTGTGGTTTAAGGTAACGGTGCCTGCTTCCGGGGCGCTTCGTCTAGAAGCCGACAACCCAGCCGGGGCCGTCCCTCCTTCTCTGACATATTACACAGGCCAATGTGGAAATTTCAATGAGATTGCCTGTATGGGTAATGAAAAAGGACGAACAATATTTGATCCCTCCTTGGCGGGAAAAACCCTGTACATCAGGGCATTTACTTATGGCAGTGCAGACGGCCGTGTCTTTTCCTTGTGTGCCTTTGAGCCAACCTTGCCCCCCAACGATAAATGTGAAAACGCCATCTCATTGACCATCGGAAATACTTGTGAACCGGAGCAATATTCCAACATCTATGCCACCACACAATCGCCCAACACCACCCCTGAACCTTCGTGTGAACAATATCACGGCGGCGATGTATGGTTCAAAGCAGTCGTTCCGTCGTCAGGGTTGATAAGCATTGAAACCGGCAATATACAAGGCAGCGACAACAACGCCCTGTCAATTTATACGGGGACCTGCGGCGATTTTCATGAGATTGCCTGCACCCCATTTGCACCTCATTTTCTCGTCAATCGTCCCGATCTGGTGGGCGAAACGGTATACCTTCGGGTATATAATTATGTCAGTGATGCTGGTGGGGGATTTGACCTGTGCGCTTATGACCCGGGTTGTCTCGCCGACACGGTAGATGCTGGTGGGATTACACTTTGTAAAGGAGAAACCTATCAGTTCGGCACCCAAACTATTTCCGAATCGGGTGAATATAAAGAACTTTTTACAAATCAGCCGGGTTGTGATTCACTGGTCAACCTATCGGTTATTGTGCACGAGGTAAATACCACAATCGTACAGGATGACCAAACTTTTATGGCCCAGGCTGTCGGTGCATCATATCAATGGGTTGACTGCTCCAGCGGATATACGCCCATAACCGGCGAAACCGGGCTATCATTTACAGCCAACTCAGAAGGGGCCTTTGCTGTCATCATCAAGGAAAATTCCTGTGTGGATACTAGTGATTGTTATACTTACAATATTCTGGGCTTGGGTTCTGAGCAACATTCAGAAATGATTGTATTCCCCAATCCTGTGGGTGAATCATTGAATGTAGAAATGTCACGAATTTATGAATATATATTGATTGAATTGATCAACATGACCGGACAAATAATAAAAGGAGAAACATACCCTAGAAAATCATCGGCTACGATGGATATGCTCACCATTGTTCCAGGAACTTATGTTTTAAAGATACAGACCAGTGATGGGTTATCTGCTACAAAAGTACTCAAAGAGTAAGAACCGGGCCTCCACCAGTTTTAAGCCATTACCTTGATTTTTCTTCGACAGGTTTCTTTCCTTTTAAGGAAATGAACAGCCCGGCGCACTTTCCATGTATAAGGACTGGCACTTTCCATTTGCTTATACCGGTTAAACCCAAAATTCTCAATAGAAATCTATTCCAAGCCCTAATTTATTGTGAATAACAGGTATCACCAATTGGTCCTGCATTTAGACAGGTTCAATAAATTCAAACCTTGAAATCAGTAGAATATTAAACAGTGATTTAGGCATACGGAAAGCTTTGGCATTAAAATGCCTGAACAGGAGGAGGTGTATATGGCATTTATTCCTGAATATCCATATCTTTCTAATTCGCTGGCAAAGCAGTCATTCAAAATCCTAAAGTTCCCTTTCATTATGAAAAAATCTCTGTTCGTTTTATTCATGTTGTTGCAACTTAACCTGTTTGCACAGCGGCCCGAAGAAATGTATCCTGTCGATTCCGCTTCCATGGAGCAGCCGGGAATACCCAAAGGTGAAATCATTAAAGGTGTGTTCGATCAATCCTCTATTTTCCCAGGCACCTGGCGTGAATATTGGGTCTATGTTCCGGCACAGTACAATCCGGACAGTGCAGCTTGCCTTTATGTAAACCAGGATGGCATTCAATGGAATGCGCCAACCGTATTTGACAATCTCATTTATCATAAGGAGATGCCGGTTACCATTGGTGTTTTCATTAGCCCCGGAAGGGTACTTGCACCCAAGCAGGAAACTTCCCTTGATCGCTTTAACCGCAGCTTAGAATACGATGGTCTTGGCGATGCCTATGTCCGATTTATAACCGAAGAAATTTTACCTGCTGTAGAAAAGCTTAAGACAAGTGATGGCCGCAGTATACATTTGTCAAAAGAAGGTAACGACCATGCCATCGGCGGGTCCAGCAGTGGCGCTGTTTGCGCGTTCACGGCGGCATGGGAAAGGCCATGGACATTTTCCAGGGTATTCAGCGCCATTGGAACTTATGTTGGGCTGCGCGGCGCGGATCGTTACCCGATACTCATTCGTAAATATGAACCAAAACCCATCCGTATTTTTATGCAGGACGGTGCCAATGACCTCAACATTTACGGCGGTGACTGGTGGATGGCCAACCAGTCTATGGAAAGGGCGCTTATTTTTTCAGGATACGAAGTGAAGCATGTTTGGGGTGACGATGGCCATAATGGCAAGCAAGGCGCATCAGTTTTCCCGGAAGCCATGCGATGGTTGTGGAAAGATTGGCCAAAACCAGTGGGCGCTGGTACCACGAAAAATCAGTTTTTGAATGAAATACTAATCCCCGGAGAAGGATGGGAACTGGTTGGCGATGGGTATACCTTTACTGAAGGCCCGATCGCCGATGCTGCAGGCACGGTATATTATCAGGATATACCCAATTCTAAAACATATAAAACAGGAGCGGGTGGAAAACCAATGGCGCTGGCTTTGAATGCACATAAAAGCAGTGGCACAGTCTTCGGAGCCGATGGCAGACGGTACGTAACAGCCGGTGAAACGAAACAGATCATTGCCTATGATGCGCAGGGAAAAGCAACGGTAATAGCCAATGATATCTCCGGAAATGACCTGGTGATAAACAAAAAAGGCAATATCTATGTAACAGTACCCGACGGAAGCGAAAAGCCGGGAAAAGTCTACCTGGTGAAACCCAATGGAGACAAGGAGGTGGTGGACGAAGGACTGAGATTTCCCAATGGCATTGCCCTGACACCTGACCAGACACAGCTCTATGTCACGGAATCTGCTACACACTGGGTATGGATATATTCCATTCAGGAAGATGGTTCCCTGACCAACAAGCAGCGGTATGGCTGGCTGAACGTGCCGGATGGAGCAGAAAACGCCTGGTCTGATGGCTTGAAATGCGATAGGGATGGAAGGGTCTATGTGGCCACCAGATTGGGCATACAGGTACTCGACCAATTGGGGCGCGTGCATGCCATACTGCCTGTGCCTTCAGGGCAAGCTTCCAACTGTTGCTTTGGAGGCGCCAATTTTGATATCTTGTATGTCACCTGTGGTGATAAAGTATACCGGCGAAAATTGAAAGTCTATGGAGCAAATACATTCGACGATCCTGTTAAACCTGGCAAACCTCATCTGTGATTTGGCGAAAATAATGAGTATTCATCCCTCAGCCAGATTTGGTTCTCACCATCATGCAATCCAATTTAAAACTCATTGTGTAAATCTTTTATAGCAATAATGTGTTAATTTTTTTTACTGGCCACGAAGTACATATCTGGGATACTCCACCAGAAATTGATTATATTTAAACATCCCAGAAATAAAAATTAAAAAGCATGAAAGTATTCACTCTATCAATGATGTTTTTAGTGGCAGCCTTCTCCATTTCGGGTACGTTAGAGTCAGTTCATCAAATACAAAAAGATCAAAAGGGAACAGTTTCATTCATTGAGGATAAACCCAATAAGAAAATTGACGTGGAAATAAACGGAAAACTGTTTACTTCCTATCGATGGCAGGATAACATCTGTAAACCAGTGCTCTACCCGGTGCTCACTTCGGCAGGCACGGCTATTACCCGGGGATTTCCGATCAATCCTAAAGTGGGTGAACGGGCAGACCACCCCCACCAGATCGGCATGTGGCTGACCTATGGCAACGTAGATGAAAATGATTTCTGGGGCAATGGTTCCCAAGGGCTTGGAACAACCAATCCCAATGGCGGGATCATCAAACACCTCAAGGTGGAGAAAATGTCCGGCGGAGTTGACGAAGGGACCTTGGTTACAGACGAAAGCTGGACAGATCATGCGGGCAAAGAACTGCTGGCAGAGAAGACAACTTATCATTTTATGGCTCAAGGAGATGTGCGGATCATTGACAGGATCACTACGCTAACAGCGACTGACAAAGAAGTATCGATGCCCGACACCAAAGAAGGCATGTTTGGTATTCGTGTTGCCCGGCAGCTCGAATTGCCTTCGACCGGTGACATCACGTTGTACAGTGCCGACGGACAGGCAACCACCGTCAAAGCAATGTCAAACGAAGGGATATCCGGAAATTACAGAAGCAGTGAAGGGATAACCGGAATGGAAGTCTGGGGAACACGTGCCAGGTGGATGGATCTTTACGGAAATATTGGCAATGAAAAGATCTCGCTGGTAATTTGTGATCATCCGGAAAATCCGGAATACCCCACCTACTGGCATGCCCGGGGATACGGATTATTTGCAGCCAACCCACTGGGCTGGAAGGATTTCACCAAAGGTAAAAAGCATTTGAATTTTAAGATCCCGGCAGGGCAGTCCGTTACTTTTCGATACCGTGTAATTATAAGTTCGGGGGAGCATTTGAACGACGACGAAATTAATGCTTATGCCCGTGATTTTGCTTCTAAATACGAATGATCGTTATCTGAATACAATAGGCGTTCACCAGGCAATGTACAGGAGTAAAGAATCCACTTATCTAAAAGGTAGCTTTCTTCTTATACAAAAGATGCCAAAAGCCAGAAACCAAATATTGACAGATGATAACTGAACATCTATCCGGCACAAACAAAATCTGATAAAGGATGGATGTAAACAAAAGACAGAAAATTGTTATGTTGAATTAAGACCCTATTACTCATGATTAGAAAAATCACGTTGGCATTGACATGCATTATTGGCATTTCAACCAGTGGAATTGCACAAAAAAATTCTGATCTGCCGTGGCAAATTGAAGCCGAAAATATCAATCCGGATCATTATTTCGGTGTAACCGTTGCCAATGGGATGATCGGGATCGTATCAAGTCCCGAACCATTGAAGATCAAAGATGTCGTGCTGAACGGGGCCTACGATACCTACGGTCGCGGACGCGTTTCGAATATCCTCAAAGGTTTCAATTTTGCCAATATGGATCTCGACGTTGACGGCAACCGGATCAGTAGCAGCAATATTTCTAATTTTCGCCAGACACTGGATATACACAAGGCGGAACTGTTGGTTTCTTTTGAGGTAGGTGATAAAGTGATTGTGCGATATAAATTGTTAGCCCTACGCCATTTGCCCTATTCCGCTATGATCGATTTGGAGGTCCAGGCCAAAAAAGATGTTGTGATCACTCCGGCTTCAGTGATAACAGCCCCGGAGATTCTGCAGGATGTGAGGAATTATTATGCCGTGATCGACCGCCCGCATGTTAAAATACCGCTATTGACTTCGGTAGGAAATAGCCCTACCGGCAAACATACCATCGCCGCTTCCAATACCTTTATTTTCGACAACAACACTGACATTCCCAGACTCATTCACGAGGACTGGGATTACAACAAGCACCTTTTGAAATTTGATAAAAAACTGAAAGCCGGCGAAACATTCCGCTTCGCGGTAGTTGGCTCTGTTTGTTCTACAGCCCAGTACGGAGATCCTTTCAATGAGGCGGAAAGGTTGACCATATTTGCCATGCTGCAAGGCAGGAAGAAATTGCTCAGGCAACATGAACTGGCCTGGCAGCAACTTTGGCAAAGCGACATTAGCATAGACGGCGATCCGCAGACACAGAAAGACATTCGGTTCATGCTTTATCACTTGTATTCATTCGCCCGGGAAGGCACCGCCTACAGTCTTTCACCGATGGGACTTTCTGGTTTGGGATACAATGGACATGTCTTTTGGGATACCGAGCTGTGGATGTACCCGCCGCTGTTGATGTTGCATCCGGAAATTGCCCGCTCACTGCTGGAATATCGGTATAAAATGTTGGCTGCTGCCAAACAAAATGCTTTTGCCCACGGATTCAAGGGCGCTATGTACCCCTGGGAATCATCGGATGACGGCCAGGAGTCGACGCCGGTGTGGGCCTTGACTGGTCCTTATCAGCATCACATAACCGGTGATGTGGGCTGGGCATTTTGGAAATATTACCAGGTCACCAAAGACAAACAATGGTTGGATAACAGGGGCTATCCTGTACTAAAGGAAGTTGCCGATTTCTGGGTAAGCCGGGTTGAAAAAGATGATCAGGGAAAATATCATATTAATAATGTGGTGGCGGCTGATGAATATGCTGAAAATGTTGACGATAATGCTTTTACCAACGGGATTGCCGCGGTGTGTCTGCAATATGCCACCGAGGCAGCCGGGGTGCTGGGCCTTGAGGCAGACCCCCGATGGATGGAAGTGGCCAATAACATTGTCATCCACCATTTTCCGGACGGCACGACCAAAGAGTATGCTACCTACAATGGAGAAACCATCAAGCAGGCCGATGTCAATTTGCTGGCATATCCGCTGAAATACGTCAAAGATCCAGTTGCGATCAGGAAAGATCTCGACTATTATGAAAATGTGATGGATCCGGGAGGGCCTGCGATGGGGATGGCAGTACTTGCTATACTACACGAAAGAATGGGTGACCCGGAGAAGGCGCTGGAGTTGTTTAAAAAGGGCTACGAACGCAACAAAGTTCCGCCATTTGGTGTGCTGGCAGAAACTGCCGGCGGCACAAATCCTTATTTCGCTACCGGAGCTGGCGGTATGTTACAGGCCATGCTCACGGGTTTCGGAGGACTTGATATTACTGATGAGGGAATAATACAACTGGATACCAAATTGCCCAATAATTGGAAATCAATAACCATAACAGGTGCAGGACCTGACCGTAAAACTTATAAAGTCAAGTGAGTTGGTCACAGGAAGATTTGTTATAAGTAATAGAATGTTTCATTATTGTAATCAATGGTTAACTTAATCGATCCTAAAATCTAAATATTTTACGAATGCGATCAATCAATAAAACTCCCTGGATCATAGGCATTATTTTATTACTGTTAACTGCCTGTAATCCGTCAGTAAAAGAAGAAAAGTTAGTTCAGCCAGATCATAAATTAATTTATCCGAGCACCGACCTGGGTGACCTTTTTGTTGATGTTCAGATGAGTCGGGTGTTTCCGGATTCTAAGACATTTGTAGACTGCATTCCCAAAAGACCGGTTGAAAAAATCCTTGAAGACTATCATCGTCATATGAATGATAGAAAGTTTGACCTGAAGGCGTTTGTGGAAGACAACTTTGAGGTGCCTGCGGTGGACCTTAGTGGCAAGACGCTGGACACAAGCAACAACATGGCCAGCCACGTTATCAAGATGTGGGACTATCTTACACGCCAGGCTGACGACACTACTCAAGCGAGTTCCCTGATCCCTTTGCCCAACCCGTATGTGGTCCCCGGAGGTCGTTTCCGCGAAATATATTACTGGGACAGCTATTTCACCATGGTGGGCCTTTCTGCTTCAGACCGCCTTGACCTGGTCAAAGACATGCTCGACAATTTTGCCTTCCTCATCAATCAATTTGGCTTTATTCCCAATGGCAACCGCGCCTATTTTCTGAGTCGCTCACAGCCACCGTTTTTTTCGTCCATGGTGATGTTGTATGCTCAATATAAAGGCAATGATGCTGCGTTGGAATATTTACCCGAACTGGAAAAAGAATACAAATTCTGGATGGATGGCCTGGAAAACGTCACTAAAAATGGCATGGCATTTAAACACGTGGTGAAAACCAAAAGCGGAGAAATACTGAACCGGTATTGGGACAACAAAGCAGAACCAAGGCCGGAAGCATACCGCGAAGATGTGCAATTGGCAGAGAAGCTGACTGATTCCACCCGATTGAAGCTCTATCGTAATTTGCGCTCTGCCGCCGAATCGGGATGGGATTTTAGTTCACGATGGTTTGGTGGCAGCAGCAATCTTATCGATATCAGTACCACCGACATTTTACCGGTTGATTTGAATTGCCTGTTGTATCACCTGGAAAGTACCATCAGTGCTCTGAATAAACTAAAAGGAGACCAGCAAATGGCGGATGAATTTGAGCAAAAGGCTGCGCAGCGCAAGTTGGCCATTGTGCATTATTTTTGGGATGACAACCTCGGATGTTTTACCGATTATAATTTTGTGGAAGGCAGAGCTACCGGGCTCAAAACCCTGGCCGCCGGATATCCGCTTTATTATAAAGTTGCCACCGAAGAACAGGCCCGGAAACAGGCTGAAGTGCTGCACAAGGACTTGCTTTCGGAGGGAGGATTGCTGACCACGTTCATGGACACCGGACAACAGTGGGACAAACCCAATGGATGGGCACCGTTGCAATGGATCAACATAAAAGGCCTGCAGCAATATGGTTTTGATGATCTGGCCAAAAAGATCACGTCGCGGTGGCTGAGGGAGAATGAGCGGGTTTACGCGAACACCGGCAAAATGATGGAGAAATACAACGTGACCGACACCACCATTGTGGCAGGCGGCGGAGAATATCCCAACCAGGATGGCTTCGGCTGGACCAATGGCGTGGCGATCGCCCTGATCAAAGGAGCGGATAAATATTGATGGAGCGAGCGTTGGAAGTTGGTGACTGGAAGTAAGAGGCTGGAGACCGAAAGATGGAAAATTTCGTCGTATGGCCCTGGATTTTTGGCCATTCGAAGTCTACTTTTAAATGTTTTAGTTGGTAGGAGATAATAGCGCGCACACCTCACAATTTTCTAAATCGGCCAAAGATTGAGCAACCACTACAAACTATTAATTGAAGTCTCAGGGTTTTCAGCGGATAACTTTTTAGGATGAATGAATTGCTACTTTCCAATCCTCCTGCCGACCAGTAGCTTGAATATTTCTTGGTTGCTGTTGGGAGTTAAACCAAATAAAAATCCCGTTTCCAATTCCCAACCGGGACTGGATAATAAATTGAACATCGGTCCGAGTAAATGTTCCTGCATGTTGCCCGGGTCTATTTTGCTGAAAGTTCCCAAATACGAATAGTATTCAATACCCAAACCAAACTGGTCATTGAAGTTGTAATAGGCTTTAAATTGAGGCTCAATGCCAACATGCTTATCATTGCCTGAAAACTGAAAGCTGAAATTGGGATTGAAGGAAAAATAGCAATTCCCGATTTGTTTATCGATAATGGGTCTGAGTTCTCCGTCCATTACATAATTTGACTGCCCGTCGGGTCTGATAAAACCGATTTCCATAGAAATGCTCGCACCGACCTTCCAACCCCAGGATTGGGGAACTGTAAACCTTGGACGGAGGTGGCTTCCCAGATATTCAAATTTGCCGTCAGGGGAAATACCGGTGAACGTATAAATTCCCATCTCGAAGTTACCGCCAAAACCCCTGGTAATCTCCAACGTTTCATTGAGCCAATGGGCCGCATCTGGATTTTCCAAAAAGTCAGATCCTTTAAACGTATAGTTCTGGTGCAATTCAAAGAATGTAACCGCTTTCGGCGTGATGGGCGAAGCATATACCTGAATTTCATTATCCGCCTGGGCAGCAGTGATGATCGGATACAAACAAAATAATATTCCCACGATATACTTGCAGAACGGTATATCCGTCTTGCGTAATTTTTTATAAATCATTTTTTTGTGTGAAATGGCAGCAATAATTAAACTTCCTTTAGCACGTGATGCATCCCCAAATGTCGGGTTGTTAACCGACTAAAATACTCAAAATATTTCAAATGACGCAAATTTGGTTGCTTTGATTCAAGGTAAACGCATTAAAAATGATTTACACGATCATGGGAAATTTAGCCTGCAAAAAATACCTGTAATCTCCTTTTGTAAGGATGAAAGGGCATGTTCTATGTAAAAAATGGTTTTTTGGAAGATCTAATTCTTGATCAACCTGTTTTTAATCAAAGTTTTGTTTTTGTATCTAATCTCCACGCCGGTCCCGGACCAATAATTTATTGTCTCGCTTTTGATCAACTGAATATGAATGTGCGGGCGTTCTGTCCAGCCAGAGTTTCCTACAGCGCTGATTAGATCATTGGCCTGAACAATATCGCCAACATTTACAACAATACTCCCCTTCTTGAGATGACCCAATAAGAAATAATAGTTATCTTTTTGAATAACCAAGGTGTTCCCTGTATTGTATGGAAAATGTTCCTGAAAAGGTTCATTATCATCAATATCATTTTCCATTTTCACGATGCGGCCATCAATCGGACTGTATATTTTTTCATTGAAAATGGGATATTTTCCATTCTTTTTCGGTAACCATTCCAGTTTACCACCACCGAGCTTCACAATGTCAGTTGCGTAGAGCATGGACATATTTGTTTTGTTTTTTTTATGTATGGGGGCATAATAATGGTAATTCATCAACCGGCTCATTTTAGAATTTCCTCCATCTGTTATCAGATAATTTCCATGCTTAAACGGAAACTCGATATCCATATACAGATCATCCTTTTTAAAGATCACGATCAGGATCCTGATCAATTCGATCAGCAGAAATACCTGAATGACGGCAAGTAGAGCGAACAAATACCAATTGATATTTCCGCTAAATCCAGTGAGTAGTTTGTATGCAAAAATTCCTGCCAACACCAACTCTGTGATAGAAAAAAAGATGCGCTTGAATTTTAATCCAAAAAACTCCCAGTATCCCGAAAAATACACTATTAGCAGTACGGTTTGTGTAATCGAGAGGAACAGAAAATCACAATTTGTCACCAATAATGAGGCAACAACCAATCCGACGATCAGTACTATATGCGTTACTATTAATCGGAAAGAAATTTTAATTCTTAGGTTCATTGCAGTTGAAAAATCAATTTAATCATTTAGCAAAATGGGAAAAAATTCCCGGTATTCGATCGATATTCTTATTACTCCAGAAGTGAATATGGTTTATTTGATACAGAAAGAGAATATCGATAAGGTGAATATTCCATGAGAGGCACGAGTGGAAAATACAATCACTATTCATAGCCGTGGCGCACAGCAACGCTTACAGCACATGGTCAGCTACAGAATCTTGTGCAGTATAATTTTTATAACGAGTGCTGAGTCAGGAGAAACATTTGGCGGATAGGTTTTTCTTTTTCCCAGGTAATGTGGTGCCATGAGTTCCCTGATCTCTCCTACTTGCATGCCCCTGAGGCCTTCGTCCACACCTTCGGTTGCCTGATTTCCGCCAATTAAAACTTTTACGGGACTGTCGGTATTTTCATTTGAGAATAGTACCGTACCATCTCCGTAGGAAGTGGTTTCGAATATTAGAACCTCGTCCTCTTCTTTTGTATATTGAATGTCCTTGTACTGTAACCCGGATATGCAACATGGCCATTTTTAAAACAACACAAATGTATGTTGCAACGGCCAGAAAGTTCTTCTTATTTACATTGAAATTGCGCACATCACTTTCTGAGCAAAATAAGTATTCCTTACATTGGCTTGTTTTGCTATGTTCATCATTCGACAAATCGGGGATGGAATTTGCGAAGTTAGCATAAATATTGGGTGAACCCTGTTTTTTGTCACAGGAAACCTGCTGTGGTAGGAGCGACAGGGATAAACCAGATCAGGGCTACACTTGATATTCTCGATTAAACCCAAAGGATGTTCGCCATTTTGGTGACAATATTTATTTAATTCAAATTTATATCGAATGATCCTCCTTCAAGAGAAAACAATTTGTCTAATTCATTTTTCTTCAATTCGAGTTCTTTATTGGAAATAACATCAATATTATTCAGCCAAAGGAGTCTTTCGTGCTGAATGACATAATCTAGTTTGGAACTGATGTTACCGTATTTCATTTTTAGTAATTTATCACGCTTAGCTATAACATGATCAATGAATTCAATGAATTCTTCAGCGGTTGGTTTATTGTAATAAAACTTAATTCTTGTCTGTCCTGGTGACCGCAAGTGTAATTCTTTTCTCCTGGTTAAGTAGGAGAAAATTACACCTATAAATCCCGTAAATGTCCAAAATAAAACAGAATCTAATGATTCTGAACTATAACCAATAAAAACAAGAGCTCTGAATAAACCGATCAAGATGAAAAAAATAGAAGGGTATAATATCTGTTTTCGGTAAACAATTATTACTTGTTTGCCTGCTCCTATCTCTTCAAACTTCACCTTTTCTTCGGCCCTATTAAACAAGTCTTTTGAATAGATGTCTAAACCAAAGTCAGTCAGTTTGTATATTCTTGTGGTAAGGAAATTTCTTTGTTAAAGTTGTTTCAATGTTTGATTTTTTCACTATAGTTGCGAAAGTTGAATCTATATTCAGGGCAAATTAGAATTCTGGTCAAGTCCCTGTGCCTAAATGCCTCGTATTCGTAAAAAGTAAATATTTTCGTTTTTATCACCTCTCATAGACTCGTGTTGGGCCCAGTACTTAATTATTCCAATAAATATAGTCGTACGAATTCACAAGATTTTTATTGGTAATAAAATTTCTAGTATTAAGGTCAGAAAAGTTAAATCTTGTTTGTCTATCGATATTTTGTAACGATGTATATCTTGTCCAACCCAATTCTCCGGGTCCTGGGAAAAAAACTCCAACCTTTTTAGTAATTGTTTGTAAAGCTATTTGATAAATAATAAGGTAAGATCTACAAGTTTGGGGTTCCTTTAAAACATGAAGTCCTGTATTTCCATCGAAATCGGGAGGAAATATCGTTACGCCTGAATAAGCTAGTTGATTTTGATTCTGTTCATTGATGTAATCACGTATTTTATGATAATTTGGCTCAAAAAGAACTCTGTTGCCCAAATAATAAAAGGCGAGAAGAAATCCAATTCTTAATAATGAGCGTGAGTAGATTTCATTTTCTGGACTACGGAAAGAAAAATTAATCTTAGAATTATTCCAGTTGTTTGTTAAATAATCAAGATCGTTTTTGACATGAGGAATGTTAGCATTGAAGAACAGATTAAACCTTTTATGTTCCTCAATTTTAATTACCGATCGAAATTCCACCCCATCATTCACTTTAATGATACCATTGATTTTACTATTTGGGATGCCTCGAATGAATGATTCAGTTTCTAAGGATTCTGCTATTGTTTTATCTAATGAGTGACCTGCTTTGTTATTACATTCTTTACATGTTAAAATCTTTGGACTCCCACCAACTGATTTAGGAGGTAAATCTTCCAGAGTTAAAGGATTTGAGACTTTTTGATCAAGTGATTTATCAGTATAAGCCCGTAGACAAAGTGGACAAATATACATAGGTTGATCCACAGGTTGTAGTCCATTGTCAGTCTCAACGGCCAATTTGACTCCGTATTTGTCAGCAAAGAAGCACAGATTATCTGAATATACTTTGAATATCTTCCTTCTTCTTTCGGAATTTTTCATTTTCATACTATTGGGTTCAACTACATCCCAAACCTAATAATCATTCCAATTATTTGTTTATTTCTCCAAGTTAATCATTTGACGCGTTGGTGTAAAATTTGAGATGCTAGTTTATACCCCGGACGGAATCTTAATTTTCATTTCCGTCATGGTACATGTTGCGATAAGAGACTTTTTCCAAACGTCATGCAAAGCAGCAAACCGACCGAAGAATCTAAATTTACCACAGAGATATTGGATCAGCAGGTTGCCAACGAACCGGAAAGACTCTTCGCTTCACTGCGTGCCGCTCTGAGTGACGATTTGTCTATTTCGTCATCAAGAAGGAGCAGAGCGACCGAAGAATCTAAAAGAACATTCCAAGATAACAGCTGCATTCAAAACAGCCAACAAGCATCGATGCCCGATTCACATGTATCGATAAGTGTTTCACAAAGATTGACATTTGGTTCACAAATTTCGATGATAATTTCACAAAGATCAACAGGTGTTCCACAAAGATCGATGCCCATTCCACGCACATCGATGGACATTTCACAAAGATCGACGGGATCATTTCATCACTAAATAAACGAGTTTCATCTGGCTGATACTGTTCAAGATATCTTGCTATTGCAGTTCCAAAAGCTGTTTGTCCGCTTTCACGCTTTTTTAAAGTGTATATTTTCTTTTAGTTTATTTTAAACCGGACTGCCACTTACTATTAGTACACAAGAGTTAGAAAATTACCAGTAGATAAGAGGAGGAGTTTCAATTCGATATATCCTATCTTAATTGCCATTGGTCATGCCATTAATTTTTTGTTGATACAATGATGGCTACATTTCCTTTTTTATGTCCCTCGTCTACATATCGATGTGCATCTGCAATTTTTTCCAAAGGATATCGCCTGTCAATAACCGGCTTGATATTTCCTGATTCCAAAAGTTCTTTGAGGAGCTTTAGATCTTTAGTCCGTTCATGCGGTGGTCTCAGGCCGGTAGCGGCAATTTTTACCTTTTTCGTGCCAAAAAAAGAAGTCCATAACACAATAGGAAACACAGAGGAGGTAATGCCTGCCTCAAGAAAAATCCCATTATGTTTCAGTGCCTGTTTACATTTGGAAAATGAGGTTTTGCCAACGGCATCAAATATTAAATCATTAGTCTTGTCATTTTTCGTGAAGTCTTCTTTGGTATAGTCAATTACAGAATCCGCACCAAGACTTTTTACAATTTCCATGTTGGATCCACTGCAAACCCCGGTAACCTCTGTGCCGAAATATTTGGCGATTTGTACTGCCGCCGAACCTACACTTCCGGAGGCTCCGTAAATAAGTACATTTTGCCCCCTTTTGATTTTACCTTTATCTCTTAGGAAAGGTAGTGCCGTGAGAAAACCATCTACGCAAGAAGCCGCCTCTTCGAAAGTCAGGTTGGATGGTTTTATGGCCAACACGCCATCTTCGGGTATGCATTTATATTCTGCATTAGCACCGAATTCCGGGCCTGCAGTACCAAAAACCTGATCTCCTATTTTAAACAGTTTCACGTTTTTACCAACGGCTTCAATTATACCGGCCAACTCTTCACCAAGCATTATAATTTTAGGTTTTCTGAGACCTGTGAACAACCTGGAAAAATAAGGTTTTCCCTTTCGGAAAGTGCACTCTGTCGCTGTTACAGTAGTTGCACAAATCCGAACAAGTACTTCATTGTCTTTTGGTGTTGGTTTTTTCTTTTCAACGAGTTGAAGAACCTCTGGAGGGCCATATTTTGTATAAACAATCGCCTTCATTTTATTTTAATTTTTTGTTTTTTTTCATTGGATTATGTGCATAATGATTATCCCAATCACCCGATTATAGCACTAATTTATTCATTTAGTGAATTGAAGAAAAATATCCCGGATATCAACCGTTATCCAATACAATGATTTTCGGCAACAGCGAAATCTTCATTCGGCATAAATTATTAAATGTAAAGGATAAAATTCAATACAGATCCCATTGCCCGTTGAGGTAATATTTGTAAAGCACCGGGTGATGGATGGTGTTGATCTCGACCTTCTCATCTGGTTTCAGGGCGAATTCTTTGCCGAAAGAAGTGATCAGTTGCATGGCCTCGTGATTGATCCATTTGGTCTCTACATTGTCGAAATGGAGGCTTTGCAGGCCTTTTTTGAATTGCTCCGATGTGAGGCTTTTGGCGCCGACTATCCACCCCCACTCACCCAGGGTGACCACCTGATTGTGCAGCGGCAGGGTGTTGAAGCCCGCTGCTGCCATGGAAGCATCGATACATTTAAAAGCCCTCGCTGCAAAATAAGGGCTGCCCGCCTGGGTGATCATCATGCCGTTGGGTCGCAGGGACCGGTAGCACATTTTATAAAACTCGAAAGAATACAACCGGCCGAGCTCAATGGTTTTCGGGTCGGGAAGGTCTACAATGATGATGTCGTAAAAGTGGTTGTCTTTTTCCAGGTAGGTGAAGGCGTCCTGGTTAATGATATGGACTTTGGGGTTGCTGAACGAATGATGGTTGATCTCGGTGAGCACAGGATGTGTCTTGGCCAGGTTGGTCATGGCAGGATCCAGATCGACCAGGGTGATATCTTTTACCTGAGGATATTTGAGTATTTCCCGCGCCGCGCAACCGTCACCGCCACCCATGATTAGAATATTTCCGGGATTGGGGCAAAGTTGCATCAACGGATGTACCAGTGGCTCGTGGTACATAATTTCGTCCACGGTGCTCAATTGCTGGTTGCCATTGATATACAACCAGAAATCGCTGTGCGCCTGGGTGATCACGATCTTTTGGTATTTCGATTGTTCCGACAGGATCACACGATCTTTGTAGCGCACTTCCTCTCCATGTGCAATGACGCTGGAGGCAGAAATTGCACCGCCGCCGATCATTAAAATGACCAGTATGGCCGAAGAACCCAATGTAATACGAACTTTTTGAGGGAGATTCTCCCATAAAATGAAGAGTAACAATAAAGCCACGGAGAAATTGATGCTGCCGAGGATAAAAGGGGTGTAGGTGAGCCCGAGGATTGGCAATCCGATAAAAGCAAAAAATATTCCACCGATCAGGCTGCCGTAATAATCATTTTCCATGATCGACGATACATTCACTTTCAGGATCTCAAACTGATCGTTGATCCTGACCACCAGTGGTATTTCCATGCCGATCAATAAACCGATAATGATGCTCAGGGTGTATATGATCACACCCGTATAGATCGAGATGGTGGCAGTGGTGTAAGTGATCAACGAAACGTAGGAGGTCAGGATGGAAAGTACAAATTCTATAATAATGAATTTCTCCAGAAGTTGCTGATCAATGAATTTGGTGATGCGGCTTCCTAAACCCATCGAAAATAACATTATAGACACGATCATCGTCCACTGAAATACAGAGTCACCAAGAAAATATGTGGCGAGAGTAGATAAAATATATTCGGCAACAATGCCGGAAAGGCCTGTGGCAAACAGGCAGAGTTTGAGTATGCCCGATCTCAGCTTCACGAATTAATGTTTTTAATGTTCATAATTCAGACATTCGCGCACAAAAAAAGCCTCTTTTTTCCAGAGGCCCTTCATTTTTTTCAAGTTTTTATTTTACAAACTCCAGGATATCAAAACAGAACCGCCAATATAGGCAAATGCCTCAATCACACCGGCGCCGACATTTGGTTTTTCCTGGTTCACCAGTTCGTCGGTAAGATTTCTTCCCGGCAGGAGAATTTTGTCGGCCAGCAAGCGAGCGATGGGTAAAAATATTAATCCCACGCCAGCATCGACGGCTACATTTTCAAAGGTAATTTGCCAGCTTACAAAATCATGCATCAATCCATTGCGAACCAGGTTGCCGATGGCAATGAAAGCACCGGCGACGCCGATCCCGACCGCGATGTTGTCCTTTTCAATATGTTCGTGAATATCAAATGGGGTGATCCAATTGTAAACAAATGCGGTCAAAAGCATGATCAGTTGACCGATAATCCAATAAATAATGGTGGTAACCAAACCACCACCTTCCCCATAAACTGACCCCATAATGATCAACCCTGTAGCGATGGCGCTGGCAGCCTCGACCACACCGGTTCCGACATTCTGATCTTCGACAATTTCCTTGCGCACACTAAATTTACGCAGGATCAGCTTATCATTGATGATGATGGAAAGGTTTAGCAAAACCAGAGAAAGCAGTCCGTAAATGCCAATGTACATCAGGTCGAGCATAAGTCCCTGGGACTCTCCCAACATCACCCCGCCCAGGGCCGCAATGATCCCGATAAAATATCCGGCGTGTGCAATGGCAAAGGCCAGATTGTCCTTTTCCACCAGTTCATTTTTCACATCGTAACCACGATGAATGAGGGGATAAATCAATTTACCAATAAAAAAAAGTATGAAACAACTGACCAGATAGCTCAGTGTTGTAAGAATGACATCGATGTAGTAGGTGTTCATAATATCATTATTTATCCATTGAATTATTTCCCGAACCCGCCACTTCTCGAACGTGAAAAATTACTGTATCGCGAGCCTGATTTGGAGCTTTGTGAAACGCCACTTCGGACACGTTGCCTGAAGGAATCATTGGAGGCGTTGCCAAACCAGGTAGAATTGCTTTTTACTGATCGACCGTAACTGCTGTTGGTACCATAAGTATTCATTCCATTCACGTTTGGTCCATAATAGGCACGGCCTGTACCGTAATAGTTGGTGTGGTAATCGTCCCAGTAAGATCTGCGGGCTGGATAAGTGAACATGTGAAACATACTGGACATTAAGGCATATTTTCCATAAAATTCCCAGAAAGAACCACCGTCGCGTTGCACCCAATGCCCGTATTGTTCATTGCCCACATAGGAGCCATAGCCCGGGGGTCCCACGGCTTTGGTGACTTTACCCTCAGCATTTTTTGAAGCGATCTCCATGCCCATATTGTCCATATTTGCCACGAAAAAATCCTTGCTCACCGGATACCAATCGGTAATCTCTTCTTTCATCTCTCCATTTTCGTCTTCCTTGATAATCCGGTATTGGTGCAGGTATTTCTTGAAAAATGTACCCTCCGTGTTCATATCATAGAGGATGATGGAGTAACTTGGCACATCGCTCATTTCTTTGATAAGATCATCGACAGGACTTTTCACCGGCTCACCATAGTCAGATTGACAGGTTCGGCTACAGGCATAAACCAGTACAATAAATAGAATAAAAAGTATGAATTGACGCATAATACATTGAGTTTTTATTTATGACCCAGGTAGTATATTTGTAATTTCATAATCTTTGACCATCACGCCGTGAGAGGCCTCAAAATCACGTTCTCCCCATTGCTCCACACTTATGGTAAAGTTACCCTTTTCATCATAATAATCCCAGGAAATCATCTCCGCCCAACTGTCATTGTTTTCCGGATCATCTGAAAAATACCCCGGACTTTCTTTGTCCAGATAATAAATCGTGTCTTTATAGCTCAGTTTTTTGGGGGGCTGCTGGTGATTTATGATTTCTTCCGGAATATTTTCGTCAATGGCGCGCACCATCACTTTACGACTAAAGATCATGATGAGGTCGTCATTTTCATCGATATGAAGGTAGGCGGAATCATCGCCGCTGTCAACCTTGAATTCACGAGTAAAATAATTGCTACCCCAGTCGTAGGCATATTCCTCTTTGATGATCCAGGTCTTCATATCATAATCAAACATAAAACCAGTTCTGAGGTCGTGGATGGTGATATTATTTGGATCGTAGTCTGGGGTTTTTTTCTTAAACCGGTCAAAAATTCCCATGTGTTGTGTTCTTTGGTCGTATTTCTCTTTAATATAGGTATGGTTGGGTCTTGTATCTGAATTTGTTCTGTTTCCTGACACAAGACCCTGAATAAGTTTCCATCCAATATACACAATCAGGACAAATAATAAGAATTTTATCAAAGTTCCGATAGTTTTGGAGTTTTAGTGTTTAACTTCTACTGTTGTTCACTATCCTTCTTTGCCTTCATTTTGGCTTTCAATTCTGCCAGCGCATCAGCGCTTTGTGGTGTTGGTGAGCTTTTCAACACTTCGTCAATTTCGTCATCGACACTGCGATTGGAATTGGCCACATCGGCATAAGCCTCGGAAAGCGCTTCATTTTCTGTTACTTTTTGTTTCATTTTCTCCAGCATGGAGATGGTACCGGTTCCGTCGATCTGTGCCATTTGTTTGTTCAGTTTGGTGGTAGCCTGACTCACCTTGGCCCTGGCTTTCAGTGTTTTCAGTTCGTTTTCGTAATGACTGATATTGGATCTGAGCTTTTTTATGTTTTGCTCCAATTGCACCAGGTTGGCATCAATCCTTCTGGCATTTTCCTCAGATGATTTCACCTGTTGTTCTGCTTCCTGC
Source organism: uncultured Cytophagales bacterium (assembly GCA_963711495.1). Taxonomy (GTDB): domain Bacteria; phylum Bacteroidota; class Bacteroidia; order Cytophagales; family Cyclobacteriaceae; genus CAVQEK01. The sequence goes on along the minus strand of CAVQEK010000004.1, from coordinate 399,916 downwards.
TTTTTGTTCAAGGCTTCGGTTGCCAGCCGGTCAGCTTCACTACCGTCAAGATCGCCACTTTCTGCTTTGTGCAATAACATCATGGCCTTTTGCTCATAATTTTTTGCTTGATTTTTGGCATCAGAGGCTTCTTTTTTAGCTTTGATCGACAAGGCTTTAACTTCCGCGAAGGATTTTAAGCTGGCGTCCAGATCGGTCTTCAAATCGCGTATACCCTGCTCCGTCAGTTTAATTGGATCTTCCAGTTTGTCTACAAGGTCATGGGCTTCAGCCTGCCCAACTTTAAATAATCTTTGTAATACATTCATGATATTTCTATTTTATTTCCTTTTGCAAATTTTATCAGTTCTTCATAGTATTCACTCAACAGAAGGCTTAAAGAATTTACCGAGCCTTCCAGTTCGTTTAAGTCGAGGTTCTCCAATTGGAGTGTGTCCCGGAAAATTACTTTTTTACCAGTTTCATCGAGGACAAACGCACCGTGGATAATATCGCGGTTTTTGATCAGGAGACTTCGAAATAATTCAATCGATTCTTCTTTGATATCGAACAGATATTGCTCCATGACCAGGATTGGATCCAGACATCCGATAACCAGGTTGTGGATTGCGGCATCTTCTTTTTCTACCCAAAAGACGCCTTCCTGTTCATCTTCCTGTACAATATTGAAATCGAGATCGAGCAAATATCCCCTTACTTTTTCAAAATAATCATTCATCTTATTTAATGTTTTGGTGAGGTTTTCAAATTTTTCATGGTTAAAATTAATTAAATAATTTTTAAATGAATTCAAATTTACTGTGGAATAAAAGTCGACGTCCTTTTTTATCATCTCAGTTAATTTTGTAATTTTAATTCTAATTACGATAGAGTTGCTCAAAAGGTTAGCACAAAGCCCAAAAAATTTATGTCGCGTATAGGAAGAAACATTAAAAAGATCAGAGTGGTCAAAAAAATGAGTCAGGCGGCTTTTGCGGAATTGTTTAATCTGGCCAGACCAAGCATCGGCGCTTACGAAGAGGAGCGCGCTGAACCTAAAATCGATACGATCATTCAAATTGCTAACTATTTTGGCCTCTCTATTGATTTGCTTTTGACCAAAGAACTGACGATCAATGATTTATATAAATTTGACGTAAGTGCAAAGGCACTTGCAGAAAAGGCCCGTAAAATAAAATCCGTGCAGGCACCGGATCTGTCAGCATTTTATACGGTACTGGTATCCGTTGAAAAACAACTCGATTATATTGTGCAGCATCAGAATCGAGATTTTATTGCCGCCTTACCCAAGATCTATCTGCCTGAATTCAATGGCAAGCAGTTTCGTTCTTTTGAAATGAATTCCGATGAAATGCATGACAACTATCGTGGCATCAATCGTGGTGATCTTGTTGTGGCGAAAAGAGTGGATGTTGGTCAAATCAATTATGATTTGCAGGACAAAATTTTTGTGGTAGTGACTGCGGGAGAAATATTGATCAGGCGATTAAGCAGATCGAAAGACGTGTTTCATCTCAAAGCCGATCATCCGGGCCTGAGTGAGCGAATGTTGGAAGAAAAAGACATTCTGGAAACATGGCAAGCTGTCGGTTATTTTACCACCAATCTCACGGCACCTTCGCCTTTGTATGACAAGATGCTGATGATGGAACAACAGATGGACAGCCTACATGAACGACTGAAACGAATAGAGAAAAATAAATAGCACTTTGGGATTATCGTGATTTCATCAGCACCAGTGTTGACATACAACGCTGATCAGCGACATTTACGGTTTTTAATGGTTCGACAAATTCAAATTGGTATTTATGTCGCATTTTTTCCAGTAAAGTCCGGGTCAGCAGAAACCTGACACTTCCGTCTGGCAAAAGATATTTCCAATCATCCAATTTTTTGACTTCGCCATTGAGGCCAATATCTGAGGTCATACGAATGAACATAATGCCCTGCAACTTCAACACCCTAAAAAGTTCGTCCGTCATCGATAAAAAATGTGCCTCATCTTCAGCGAAATGTAATACTGCACTGCAGATCAAAACATCAAAGGATTGATCGGAATACGGCAGAGCTTCCAAAGTGCCCACTGCGAAATTATCAAGATCGTAACCAGGGCGAATAGATCTGGACATAAATTGCAGCATTCGGATCGCTCCGGGCTCGCGATCAATACCAAAAACCTCATAGCCGTCGCGAAGAAAATACACCAGGTTTCTACCTTCACCGCAACCTGCATCCAAAATCTTTGAGGATTTTTCAAACCGGCCTTTCAATATCTGGTCCAGCAGATAAATATCGATATTTCCCAGCAGCTTGTTTAGTGACCGGTAGTCCATGGTGCGTTTTTGTCGGCACTTAAATGACATGTCGTTTCAAAGGCCTTTTTACCAGCCTCAATCATTTCTGCCGCTTTATAGTATTCAAAGGTGCCACAACTGGCCCGGGAAATTTCAATGAGTATATCCGGCGGATAAGCTTTCAAAATCTGAGCGGTAAGTTGATCCTGCATCATGTCAATGGATTTCAGCATTAAATTGAAGAAACCCAGTTTTTTACTGGTATGGTTTACAACCGGAGATTCTTTTCGAAACCATCTTTTAGCCAGTCTTTCCATGCTGTTTTTAAAGACGCGGTCATTTTTGATCTCTTCCTCGGTTTTGACAGGTATGACAGGAACATTTATCTTTCTTGAATTTACATCTACTACGACGAGAATATCGCCAGGGGTCCTATGAACATGATCGATCGGAAGGGGGTTTAATATTCCGCCGTCGAGCAATTCATTATCATCGACAATAGCAGGTTTTACTACAGCAGGAATGGCGGAGCTTGCGTGCAAAGCATTGTAGAGACTTCCTGTTTTAAATATCATTTCCGATTCTTTCTTCAAATCGGTGGCCACTGCGGTGAATGGAATCGGCAGATCTTCAATATTGCAATCCGGGATATATTGTTCTATCTGGCGGAAAACTTTTTCACCGCGAATGAGACCCTGACTGGAAAAAACAAAATCATAAAGTTTGAAAACATCTGATCGTTCCAGACTCATGGCCCAATCCTTGAATTTTTGTAATTGGCCCGTAGCGTATATACCACCCACAACAGCGCCCATGGAACATCCTGCCACTGAAGTTATCTGAAAACCATTTGATTCGAGTGCTTCAATCACACCAACATGCGCATATCCGCGGGCACCCCCGCTCGACAATACCAGCGCTACTTTTTGTTTCATTCAAGGATTTATAAGCGTTTTGTCAGAAAATAAATTAACCACCTGTCATGGATGAAAAATGGTTTTCAGGTGAATATTATATCGATGCTATCTTCTAAAGGGTTTCGAAAGTACCTGGATCAATTTTTTTTCTTTCTCCCAGAAAAAACTAAACTGCCCCAACACGGCGCCATAGATTAACAGCAAAATTTGATAGGATGGAAATATAAACAAAATATAAGTGATGGCTTTGATCCAGAATGCAGTCTGATCTGTATAGCCCAGCAAATGAAAAAAAGCTTTGCGAAGTACCACCACAGAAGAACCTGCTACGCTGAAAACTACCATGATCAGGATTACCTGAAAAATACTTTTAACTCCCCATTTCCGTTTCATCCGCTCCAGGAAGCTTTCTTTGTTTTGTAATTGCTTATCGTGTGCTGTCATATCTGAAGTTTTGAATGTTAACGGTTTCAGATTTGATAAATTTTTGCAAATTAACCCACATGAATTTTAAATGCTAATTTTTAGTAGTGAGAAAAGTCCGGACTCCGTTCTTATATTTTTGGATTATTGCATTATTCTTGACTGAAAACTATTGCGGCTTAAATACGAGTATTTATATTTCTTTTATTTATTGTTGATTCGTTTACGCTTAATCTGCCACTATGTCGCCTTTGATCTGAAAGGTGGTGGTGTCTTTCGTAATCATTTTTTGGCCACCGTCAATTACAAACTGATGCAATAAGACCCGCTTTTGATTCAGTGGATGAAAAAACATTTGCAGTTTCATCAGCGACGAATAAAGTGTGTTTCGATGTCGAATAGTTGCGTTAACTGTTTCCGGAAGATTGGTGGTTTTATTAAACTCAATTTCCAGTGTATCGACATCGGTTTCTCCCGGATACTTTGAGATATATCGGGTTACTTCTCCAGTGTCGGTGTTGAGATGCTGCGTATTATAACTGTTTACCAGCGTTGTTTTGTTGATGTCAGCTTCAAGGAATAAATTGAGTTCCTTTTTCCATTGCACCGTATCTGGCTTATAAACAGTTTTATCCGTGGTATGTCCATCAATTGATGCATTTTTATGCAAAAAAGAGCCCACTGAATCGAGGAGTTCCACCTGTGATTCAATGAGCCCTTTTAAATCATAATATTGGTGAATCGACTTTTTTATTCCGGCTTCTTTGGCATTGCAGGCGCAAAGCAACAAAACTGTACATAAAACAAGCCATTCAATTTTTAACATGTATTATTTTGATTTTCCCTGGTTTGCCACTGCTTTCATCCTGGCTTCAATGGCTTCCTGATCACCCAGGTAATAATGTTTGATCGGTTTCAGGTTTTCATCCAATTCATATACTAACGGTGCACCGGTGGGTATGTTCAATTTAAGTATTTCTTCATCTGAAATATTGTCCAGGTATTTTACCAAAGCCCTGAGACTATTTCCATGTGCCACGATGACCAGTTTTTTACCGGCTTTGATATCAGGCGCGATCGATATTTCCCAGTAGGGTACTACGCGCTCTACGGTATCTTTGAGGCATTCCGTAACAGGCAGTTCCTTATCGGAAAGACTTTTGTAACGGGCATGGTTTCCCGGATAATATTCGCTGGATTTTTCAAGATCCGGCGGCGGCACATCATAACTTCTTCTCCAGATAAGGACTTGTTTGTCGCCATACTTTTCGGCAGTTTCTGCCTTGTTCAAACCAGTGAGCCCACCATAGAAACGTTCGTTCAAACGCCAGCTCCGTTCTACAGGTATCCACATTAAATCAAGTTCATCCAGCGTGATCCATAGCGTTCTGATGGCGCGTTTCAACACCGACGTATAAGCTTTGTCGAAATGAAAACCTTCAGATTTTAACAATTCACCAGCATTTTTGGCTTCTGTTATCCCTTTTTCCGTTAGATCGACATCAGCCCATCCGGTAAATCTGTTTTCCATGTTCCATTGGCTTTCACCATGTCGCAGCAATACTAATTTGTACATATCGAAATCCTTTTAGTATTAAACAAAAATTTTACCCTAAATTGTTATCAATTTTTTTCGCGTGAAGTCAAAAAAATGTATTTTTTTGCCGTATTCAAAAAAGTTGTCCAAAATTAAACAAATACTGGCATAGATTTAGCTTTCTTTATTTGTTAATTTGAGCGTTGCAGAAAGCCATGAATATTAAGCTATTTATATTATCAGGAACATTGGCTGTTATCAGCTTATTTTTCTTTGAACCAGTTCAGGCACAAGGAGATGTGATCAACAATGTGCGTGCGGCATTAAAAGCCGGAAGTTCCAAAGAATTGGTAAAATATTTCAATACTACCGTAGAATTGAATTTTGACGGTGAGAAATCAAATTACAGCCGTACCCAGGCAGAATTTGTGCTCAAAGATTTTTTTAAAAAATATCCGCCCAGCGATTTTCAATACATTCACCAGGGAGCGTCCAAGCAGGGACTTACTTATGTAATTGGCAAATATTCTTTTGAAAGCGGCTCCTTTCGGGTTTTACTCTACATCAAAAAGTTTGAAGACCAGTATATGGTCGACCTGATCGATTTCAGCAAAGAATGAATCTCACGAAAGATCGAAACCTGGAGACAGGCCTATTTTTTTTTAAAAGAAGGTTTGATTGGTGGCGTACTCATCATCCGCATCCTTGTTCGAAATTCAATTTATGTATCATGTTTCAGCAACCATTCAAATCCGGATAAAATCTATTCTTATCATTTTGGTCCTTTTTTTAATTTATCAATAAAAATCTGACAGCAGTTTCCGGTCTTTTTCTATTTTTGCGGCGTGAAACCGCCTTATGTCACTGATCGTTATCTGAAAAAATTTATTGCCGACGCCATCAAAGAAGATATTGGCGACGGTGACCATAGCTCTATTTCCTCTATTCCGGCTAATCAAACTGGCAGCGCAAAATTGCTTTTTAAAGAAAATGGGGTTGTGGCTGGATTGGCTTTGGCAGAAAAAATTTATCACATGCTGGACCCTGGATTACATATTGAATTTTATAAAAAGGATGGCGATTCCGTGAAATCAGGAGACCTTGGATTTTTGGTAACAGGAACAGTGAGAAATATCTTAAGCGGTGAGCGGCTGATCTTAAATTGTTTGCAACGCATGAGTGGTATCGCGACATACACCAACCATTTGTGCAAACTTCTGGCAGGAACCAAGGCAAAGATCCTCGATACCAGAAAAACAACGCCTAACCTAAGACCGCTGGAAAAATGGGCCGTTCGGATTGGCGGAGGCACAAATCACCGGTTTGGACTTTTTGATATGATCATGCTCAAAGACAATCACGTGGATTATTCCGGAGGAATATGCCAGGCATTGCAAAAGGCCAAGTCGTATGTAGAAAGAACAGGTAAAAATCTTCGAATAGAAATTGAAACGCGAACTTTAGAAGAGGTGAAGCAAGCATTGGAATGTGGTGGAGCTGATGTGATCATGTTGGATAATATGTCCCTTGACACCATGAGAAAAGCTGTAGAAATGATTGATGGACATGCTCAAACAGAGGCTTCCGGTGGTATCACGGAAAAGACAATTGCCGAAATTGCCAGGACCGGGGTAGATTACATTTCAATTGGGGCTTTAACGCATTCCGTAAAAAGTCTGGATATTAGTTTAAAGGCTGATATTGACAAATAGTTTTCTAAATTTGCACACCAAAATTTTTACGTTCAAACCATGATTATAAAAACAAAGAAATACAAGCTGGAAACCGGCACCTACATTAAACTGGCGCTTGCCGCAGTCATTCGCAAGCAATGGTGGGTCATTTTGATTGCTTTGGCCATTATGTGTGGTGCTTTTATCATCTGGTCGCATTGGTGGATTACCGGAGCACTGATCGCATATGCGTTGTATATATTGTTTTGGCTGATCCAATTTGCCGGTGTTACTCAACTCGATCAGGGCAAAGTGTTATTTGATCGTCTGAATTATGAAATAACCAGTCAGCAAATACTCATTAAAATTAATGTAAAACAGGGGATGCCACTGAAATGGGATCAGATCAAAAGGGCAAAAATGGGTAAAAATTATTTTCTGCTCTTCGTTTCTAAAGTTCAGCTTATTCACCTTCCATTTAGGATTTTCAATTCGGAGGCTGAGAAGAAATTTATGGAGACCATTCTGAAACGTAAGGGCTTAATAAAATAATATCTGATTTTTCCAGACCCAGCTCTGGCAGCAATTCAGGATTGCCTAAAAACATTGATGATCGCCACTGCGGCAATAATAAACCAGACTACATTAATAAAAGCCGAAGGGTAGGCGCCATAATATACCGTATTGACGATCAAAAAAGCACCGCCTGTCAGGTTCAACATTTGATAATGCATTGATTTTGAATCAATCTTTTGGGCGCTGTTCAGTGCGTAGGCAAGAATAATTTCGAATGAACCAATCCATCCGATGATGTCCACAAAAAGTTTCGCTGTCATATTTTCCGTTTTGCTGATCCAAAGATAATTTTTCTGGAATTAACAGCACCTTTCAGGCCGTGACATTAAAAGTAAAAAGAATAATAAAGGCCGATTTGGGGGGAAATGAGATTTGAATGTTTGACTTTTTTAAAAAATATCCTGGTCGCATTTGTTTGGTACATATACCGCTTTCCGATATTTCTACCACAAATTAATAACCATGCAGCCAATGACTTCAATCGTATGTTCAATACAGGTAAACGCCGTATTTCCCTGGTTTGAGGGACACTTCAATATGATCTTTGAGGGTGGTGGATAACTCATAGCCGGTATAATCTGCAGAGATCGGAAACATCTTGAAACTGCGGTCAATTAACACAGCAGTTTCTATTTTTTTCATGCTGATGTTCAGAAAAGGTTTCAGGCTGTGCATGAAAGTGCGGCCGGTATGCAACACATCATCGACCATCACCATACACGATTTGTTGAGTGTATTCAGGTCACAGTCGATCTTGATCTCGCTTTTGGCAGGGTCTTTCTTATCGATCGAAATTTTAACCAACTGGATATCAAAGGGAGAAATTTTCCCGAGTTCGTTGACCAGCATTTTTGCCAGTTTATAGCCTGTATCCGGAATGCCGGCGATTATCAATTTCTTTTCCAGGTAGTTATTCTCGTAAATTTCAAAAGCTATCCTTCTTACTTTCTGGAGTACTTCTTTTTTGTCCAGGATCTGATTTTCTTCCATGGTTATACGTCTAAAAAATTATTATTCGGGAACGGGGAGTACCTTACTGTCCTTAAACGTTGACAGCACCACCATTGATTGCATATTGTCCACTTCTTTTATTTCACTTACTTTTTCGAGCATCAGTTTCTGGTAAGAGGATATATCTTTGGCAATAATTTTCAAAATAAAATCTCCGGCGCCGGTGATATGATGGCATTCTATAACTTCAGGTATTTTCTGTATTTCCTGGATGAAACCTTCAATGTTGGCTTTGTTATGGCCGATAAGCGATGCCAAAACAAAAGTAGTTACACCAAGCCCGATACGCTCGGGGTCCAACTTCGCGTGGTAGCTGGTGATGATTCCCATTTGTTCCAATTTTTTGACGCGCTCAAGTGTTGGAGCGGGAGAAAGCCCGATTTCTTCCGAAAGTTTGGCGTTGGTTATTTTGGCTCGTGATTGCAAAATCTCCAGGATTTTTCTGTCGATCTCATCTAATTTATGTGAGTGCCCCATAAATAAATACAAAATATTATTTTGTTACAAATTAGTAATTCTGATTTTTATTTTAAATATATACCAATAAATGTTCTGATTTGTTTGATAATTGGGATTTTGTAAAAGTTATTGGATGGCTATTTTTTTCACCACCTTTTGCATTCCAAAATTCAGCGTGAGGATGTAAATGCCGGACTGATACTGGTTAAGTTCGAGGTTGATGATGTTCAAACCGGGTTGCAAAGTTTGGTATTTTTGGTTAAAGACCAAAGCTCCGGTTGAATTAAACATGTCCAGGGAAACGGAACCTCCTTCAGGGAGAATGAAAGGCACATATATTTTGTGGTCCCGAGTCGGATTTGGATAAGGATTGAGCATGCGCAAGTCATGATCCAATTCAACACAGGCAGTATTGTTCACAGGTGTCATTTCTTCATACTCACCGGAGTGTGGAATTAATGTAAAACAAACATAATCGGTGTTCTTCCCAGCCATTTGTACCAAACTGAAACCGATTTTATGGGTGATACTTTCTCCTTTGTGCAGGTAGGTTGATACTGGTTCTATGACGGAAGCCTGACCAGCGAAATCCACCTGAACATCCACATTCTCAACGATCAGGGAACCGGCATTTCTGATCTTTAGATAAAATTCTAACTTATCCTGATCATTGATGACAGATACATTTTCCAATACGAGATCAAGTTCCGGTACTACCACTGAAATTCTTAAGTCGGAAGTATCTCGACATCCATAATCATTGGATGCGACTAAAGTTGGAAATTTATCTCCGAGGCTCTCATAGGTATGTGTTGGATTTTTCACTGCACTCGTAGCACCCGATTCAAAGTGCCACCAAAAGCTATTGGCGCCACTAGAATTATTGGTAAAATCCACTTGCAAAGGCGGCGCTCCTGACTCGGGGTAAGCAGTGAATGCCGCAACAGGTGCCGGATATATCGTGATATTTTTTTGAATACTGTTGTTACACTTATTTTTCGTGGTTTCAATCAGCTTTACATTATAAGTCTCTGCAGCGGAAAATTGATAGACGAATTCCTTTTCAAATGAAATAGTCTGATTCCCCAATTTCCATTCATAGGATACAACCGTGTCTTCCGTTGCCGGTGAAGTACTGCTAAAGAGCACATTTTCATTGTCACATTTTCCAACAGTAGAAAAATCGACTGTTGGTGTTGGCTGGATTTTTATGTTTTTGACAATACTGTTTTCACACAAGTTATCAGATTTTACGATGAGGGTAACCTGTTTTTCTCCTGTGGAACTGAATCTATATTTGACTTCTGGCTGCGTAAATATATTATTGTCAATCAACCAGGTGTTGGCAATAATATTCCCCTGTTCAGGCGGTAGGGCTGTAGAAGTGAAAATGGTGCTGTCCTTATCACATAAATTGCTGGCCATAAAATCGGCCTGTGGCGACGGCAGTACTTCTACATTTTTACTAAGGGTATCCAGACACCCATAGTTGCTGCTTACAATTAATTTTGTTAAATAAGTTCCGGATTTATCCATAAACAATACCGGATCTTTATTCGTAGCAGATCCAATCGAATTTCCCTGACCGTCAACAATGGTCCAGTTCCAACTACTGATATTCGCATCTTCAACAGTACTTTGATCAAGAAAAAGGACCTGATTGTTCGCACAAGCCAGTTCATTGGTAAAATCTGCGTTGGGTTTAAAACGAACAGGGACAGGTTTTACAATAGTCGTTTCACATCCCAGTGCATTGGTTGCGGAAAGACTGATGTTGTAGTCGCCGCCATCAGTAAAATTGTGAATGGGAGTGATTTCCTGTGAGAAGTAGCCATCATCAAAATCCCACTGGTATCCTGTAACGTTGTCTCCGGTTGTGACATTGTTGAACTGGAATGGCTCATATTGACATACCTGCGACCATGTGAAATTCGTACTTGGACCCGGAGTTATGTTCACGGTTTTCGAAACAGTGGCTTCACAGCCAGGTATGGATGCTTTGAGGGAGACATTTTTGTCACCGCCTGTGGTGAATGTAAAGGAGGTATCAGTCGCGGTTGAGGTATATTCGCCATTAAAGTTCCATAGATATTGCACCAGTGTATCGGCGCCGAAGAGTTGAGTGTTGTTGGTGAAGTCAACCGGATTGTTTGAACATACCTGCCCGGATGTATAGGTGAAATCCGGTTGCGGCGTTGGGAATATCGGGATGGTCTTTTTACTGGTATTGCTGCATTGATTGGTGGCGTCCACCTGTAAACTTACCTCATAGGTGCCATCCGTAGCATACTGATGGTTAACATTTTGCCCGGTTCCCGCATTTCCATCGCCAAAGTCCCACTTCCACGCAGAGATGGAGGCATCGTCGGAGGAAGTGGCGGTGAATTGGTTGGTATTCGCAAGACAAATATTATCTGTCATGAAAGAGATAATGGGAGATGAAGAGTTTCGTACATTTAGATGCCTAACCGATCGTTGGGAGCATTCTGCGTCATTATTTGCTATCAATTCAACTGAGTAATTTCCTGGAGTGTAATAATAAATATTATCGGGTGAATATGCATTACTCGTACTAAAATTTGCTGAGCAATTATTGGGGAAATTAATTTTGAAAAGTTGCTTACTGGAATAATTTAACATAAAACCCCTCCAATTACTACCATCCTTAGCAAACGCCATCTTCAAAGTATTTGAAAGAACGCCAAGCTTGCCAATTTGTATACCATTGCCGGTGGCATCGATATTATCCAAGGTGAGCTTATATAAATTTCCCCCTAACGTGCTAATGAAACTTACTATCAAGGAGTCTTCCTGTGTCACAAATATCCCATATGGTGCATCGGATCCGAGAAAACTATTGTTTAACGGAGTTGACGTTGGTAAATGAAATAAAGAGGTGCCAAATTCTAATTTGTGAATTGTTTTACTTCCGTATGCGGAAATAAAAGCATACCAATCACCTTGATAGTCCAAAAGACTGACGTCTGAAATATTATTAATGCTTGTGAAATTTGGAGACGTCATTATATCCTCAGGCTGTATTGCATTGGCCAGACTATTGCCGAAGTTCACTAGCGTAATCGCAGCGCCTTTTCCTAGAACAAGAACCCAATCTGTTCCGTCAAAACGAATGTCAAAGCCATTGTTGAATATTCCAGAGCTTGAAAGTATTGTATCCGCAGAAGGTGTGTTATTTTCGATATATGCTCCAAGATTTACTCGAATGAGTTCATTTGTTCCTTTATTCTGAACAAATAGGTACCAATCGCCATTATCTTTTCTAATTTTAATTGCTTGGGGATTATCTAAAAGGTCGTCAATATTACCTAAATTTTGAAGGGTTGGTGTATTATCCAAACTGGTTCCGAAATCAAGGCGAATGATACTATTATTGTTCCTTGAAGCAATAAACCCATACCAATTGTTTGCATCATATGCCACATCTATTGCAATTGGAGCTGAGCTCTCACTGATAGTCGAAATGATTTCAGCAGTAGGATCTAAAAGGAGGTCTCCGGCACAAAAATCCCATTCGAAATAATTTGAATTTATCGATTCGTTTTTTATGATTAGGTACTCATTAACACAAAGAGTGTCAGATACCTCGAATGAAGCTATAGGGCATTGTCCAAAACTTCTTTCATGCACAAAAAGAATCATAAAAATAGGAAGAAAAATTTTTGAAAGACCTTTCATAAAAAACTATAGATGAAATACTATTTTATCTGCCTGTTAATTTTTTAATTTTTAGATAAACGTGGTTGGGGAAAAACTTATACATTATATTTCGAATATTATTCATCAAGCTTACTCTAGCTCGTAAGAATTTTTTAAAGGTATAATTGTCTGCTTTTACATCAGGAATTGTATTTTTCGGGCTTTTAAAAGGATGAGGAAGCTCTTCCAATTTGCATTTAATGTAATTATTAGAAAAAGATCTAGTGTGAGTAGATTCCTTACCTATTCCTACGTTTATAATTAAATTATTATTAGGAACGATTGTTAACCCTTGTTTTTTTTGAATTGCGATAAACCATTGATAATCCCATGTGTCCACCTCTAAATGTTCCATTGATTTAAAAATATTTTTCCAATAATTTCGGGCCTTCTTTGAAAAATATATATTTTCTAGTGATTTTTCATAATCTGAAAAATTTTTAACAGTGTATTCGTAAAATGACCATGCCCGTTTCCAGCTAGCCCATCCCCATGAATTCGGATAATAGGAGAAATAGTAATCCCCCAAGCCTCTTTTTTTTCCTAATTGAAAATTAGTGCCGGTTATAAGCATGACATTTTTATTGTTTCTGTATTTATTTAGGGCCCAAGAAGTAAAGGTAAAGAAAGATAAACTCGGGAAAGTATCGTCTTCTAAAACAATACCTTCTTCGACATGATTAAAAAACCAAGTGATTGCCTCGCTAATAGCTTTTCCACATCCCAAATTTTCATTTCTAAATAAAATTTTTAATTCACATTGCCAATCAATTAAGTTTAGAGCAATTTCTCTGGCTCTTTTGCATTTTTCAAAGTCATCTGGGTGAGTTAAACGAGGGCCATCGGCGGCAATATAAAGATATTTGGGTTTTACTTCTCGGATTCTTTTAAATACAATATCGGTTAAATCTGGTCTGTTAAAAATTAAAAATAATATTGGTGTTTTGAATTGCTCCATTCCATGGACTCATTTAAAGCCACAAGTTAAAAAAATCAATTTTACCAACCTTTAGCCTTTCTAATTAAGATATAAACAAAAGTTTAATTTTACTTTTGATACCTTTGTAACAATAATAATATCCATGCAAAAATTGATAGTAGATGCCAACAAACAGTCCTTGGTGGTCAATTTTCATGAGCTAAAAAATTACAAGGACTTATTTTACATAATGGCCTATCGTGACCTTAGGGTTCGTTATGCACAGACATTCTTAGGGGTTTTATGGGCAATATTGCAACCTGCCGCTACATTGCTCATTTTTATTCTCGTATTTGGCTTAGCCATTAAAATTGATACTGGTGGCATTCCTTATCCTCTTTTTGCAATCTGTGGTATTTCTATGTGGAGTTATTTCAGTTTTGTGCTGAATCAAAGCGGTAACAGCCTCATCAGCGCTCAAGAAATGATCAAAAAGATCTACTTCCCCAGATTGATAGTCCCGCTAAGTAAAGCAGTGGTTGGTTTTGTGGATTTTGCGGTTGCCTTGTTAATGCTTTTAATATTAATGATTGTATATAGATTTACTCCTTCCGCTTATATCTGGCTTGCCCCAGCATTTATACTGCTAAATATTATTGCTGCCTTAGGTGTTGGGATATGGTTGAGTGCACTTTCTATACGGTATCGCGATTTTCAACATTTAGTTCCTTTTTTGGTACAATTTGGACTATATGCTACGCCGGTTGCTTATCCCGCAAGATTGGTGCCTGAAAAATATTTATGGTTATACAACCTGAACCCGATGGCTGGTATCATCGAGGGATTCCGATGGTCAGTCTTGGGAGGAAAGGCACCTGATGAATATTTCTGGATTTCATTCGGGGTGGTTATTCTCATCTTTTTAACCAGCTTGATCTATTTCCGCTCAGTAGAAGATACTATGGCTGATATTGTTTAATTGTTTATTAACTTTGGGGTTTGAAACAAAGACTTGTTGTATAACTAGGATTTCAGACTATGAGCAACATAGCCATAAAGGTAGAGGGGTTAGGGAAAAAGTATAAAATTGGCCGAAAAGAAAGCAGTAATTTCAGGGAATCACTAACCAATCTTTTCAAAAAAAACACTTCCAAGATTCCGGCCGCGGACTCTTCAAATACTCACATCATTAAAACAATTCGTCATCGCATCACCAATGATTTTTGGGCGCTGAAGGACATCGATTTTGAAATAAAGCAAGGCGAGGCCGTAGGTATAATTGGCAGAAATGGAGCCGGGAAAAGTACCCTGCTTAAAATTTTAAGTAGAATAACCAAACCAACAACCGGTAGGTTTGAGATTGCTGGGCGGGTGAGTTCTTTGCTGGAGGTAGGTACGGGATTTCACATGGAATTAACCGGCCGAGAAAACATTTATCTTAACGGGACCATTTTAGGGATGAGACGCCGGGAAATCAAGGCAAAATTTGAAGAAATGGTGGCTTTCAGTGGTGTGGAGGATTTTATAGATACACCAGTAAAACATTACTCAAGTGGCATGAAGGTGAGACTTGCTTTTTCTGTAGCGGCACACCTGGAACCCGAGATTTTAATCATTGACGAAGTATTGGCGGTAGGTGACGCAGAATTTCAGAAGAAATGTTTAGGCAAAATGGAGGATGTAACGGGGAAAGGAAGGACTGTATTATTTGTTAGTCATAATATGGAGGCTATTGAAAGATTGTGTTTTTCATCAATTCTTTTGGAACAAGGAATGGTTATTTGTAATGATAATACGAAGGCCGTTATCGAAAAATATCTAATATCCAACCGGCCCGAACCAAGGAGTGCTCTTAATAATTATAGAGTCAACGAATTTGTAATGATTGAAAAGTTTCAAATAAACAAGGGGAAGTATCTAAATACTGAGAATTGTAATTACGAGATCCAGTTTTCACATAATTTAATAAACAAATTGAACGGATTGGCCTTGCTTTTTTTTGATTCAATGAATAGAAGAATTGCTGTCATTGATTTAAGAACAGAAGAGTTAATCACCAAATCTAAAACGTCCGGTAAATTAAGATTGTATGGCGAATTTTCAGTTGAGTCATTTTTATCAGGGCATTATGCAATGGGTATTTATTTAGATTCATCTTTTTTTCACGGCAATTTAGAGAACCTTTTAGAATTTGAAGTTGTCGACACTAAGGAAAGTGCTCAATTTATACCTTATCCAAAATCTGTCAGTGGATTTTTTAAGATTAATCACATAAATAAGAATTGATGGATTTTGTGCAAAAATTGGTGAATCATATAAGGAACGGTACTTTATTCAATCGAATAATAAATTATCGGGAAATTAAGCGAGAAAAGGATTGGCGAATTTTTATTAATTCAAATCGAGATTATATTATTAAAAAGCTTTATAAGACGATAAAAATAAAATTGCACAAAAATCACTTGTTATCTAAAGCAATTTATCTCAATACATTTGAGTATAAAGAAATAGGTTTTTTAAAAAAAAATTTAAAGAAAGGTGACGTATTTGTGGATGTTGGAGCTAACATTGGATTATTTACGCTAATCGCATCAAGGTTAGTTGGTAAAAAGGGACTTGTAATTTCGTTTGAACCAACAATGAAAACCTATGAGAAATTAATCGAGAACATTAGAATTAATAATAAGGTGGCTAAGAATATCAAAACTTATAATATCGCCCTATCTGATCAAAATAGTACTTCAACCCTGTACGTAAATGATGAATACCATGACGCATTAAATTCATTGGTAAAGACAGACAATTATATTAAAGAACAAAATATAGTATGTGAAACACTTGATTTGTTTGTCAGCCGATATAATCTGAAAGATCGAAGTGTTTATATAAAGATTGACGTAGAAGGCTACGAAGTACCAGTTATAAAAGGATTGGAGAGTGAATTCAAAAAAGGGTTTTCACCAACTTTAATAATGGAATTCAATGATTCCAACGCAAATAGGGCTGGATTCTCATGTGATCAGTTAATGAACATCTTAAGCCAATACGGATATAAGTTTTATGAACTCGACAATAGTTCTGATGAAGTGAAACTTAAAGAAAAGGTCTTCTATACTTACGAGAATATTGTGGCAGTAAAATGATAAATGTAAAAATATCATATCCGAAATGGTGGGATGAAGATTGGGGTGGGCCTATGTTCTTAATTGAGACGCCTGGGAAGGTAGGGGTGTGGGAAAATGTAAAGTTCTATGTACATGAAGATATCCGTGAATGCGATTTCTGGTTCATCTATGATGACATTGATAAATATCTATTTGATAAGGTAATATGCCCAAAAGAAAATATAATTTTCATAACAGGTGAAGTCTCCGAATATTGGCAATATCCACAGAGATTTTTGAATCAGTTCGCAGGTGTTTTTACTGCGAGAAAGGATTTAAAACATAAAAACATAATAGAGGAACAACACATATGTACTTGGCATATCAAAAAGAGTTTTTCATTTCTGAATGAACTGGCTCCCCTAAATAAGACGAAGAACCTTTCTGCAATTATTTCTAATGTGGTGATTAAGGAAGGACACCGAAAAAGACTTAAATTTATTAAATATATTAAACAAGTGTTCGGAGATGCATTGGACTGGTATGGGAAGAACATTAACCCCTTAGCAGACAAATGGGACGGTCTTAAGGATTACAAGTATTCGATTGCAATTGAGAATTCATGTTATGAGGGCTACTTTACTGAAAAAATACTTGATTGCTATTTAAGCTATACCATGCCTATATATTATGGTTGCCCAAATATTTTGGATTATTTTCCCAGGGAATCACTGATCTTAATCGATATTAGCAATTATGCTGAGTCTCTAGATGTTATAAGAAACGCTCTAAAAAGCAATTTGTATGAAAAGAATTTCAATTATATCGTAGAGGCACGAAATAGAATATTGAATGAGATTGGAATCATACCTTACTTATCTAAGTGGGTAGTAAAGAATAACCACTCAACAAAAAACTCGATCAAAAATATTATTTGGGAAAAAAAACACTACCTCAGAAAACATACAGTTAAGCAGAATCTCTATATCCTGAAGGCCTTTATTCAGTTGAGATTAGGTGGATACAAATAGTTACCAAATGATGCATATTGCAGTAACAATAGACAACATGTTTTCTGAGCAATTATCTGTTTTGCTGGCTTCAATTAAATCCTCAAATGATTCGCCTATCAAGTTTTATATTCTTTCAGACTACATATCGCATGAAAATAAACAGAAAATTTCGAACACAATTTTAAACTGCAATATAACCCTACAATTTATCATAGAATCGGATTTTGTAAATCCGGATTTCAAAATAGATAAACATGCCAGCCTAGCCAATTATTTTAGAATTTACTTGCCTAAGTTTTTACCGCCAACAATTGATAAAATAATCTACCTGGATTCAGATACCATTGTTTTAGGGAGGCTTGATGAATTATGGAATTCAGATATTAAGAACTATGCTTTAGCCGCGGTTGAGTATACCAATGTTGAGAGAATAAAAGCCCTACAATTGGACAGCCAAAAATATATCAACAGCGGCGTTTTAGTAGTAAATTTAAAAGATTGGAGAGAACGAAATTTCACGGAAATAGCAACAGATTTTATCACGCGAAATCCGCAATTAGTAAAATTTTGGGATCAGGATGCCATCAATGTGCTATTGGAGCAGAACATAAAATATTTAGATATCAAGTGGAATTATTGTGGTGTCTTTTCAAAAGATTTGAATATTAAAATTTTGCACTTTGTCGGGATTCATAAACCCTGTAGTAAGCATTATAAGAAAAATGCCAACAAAAGATTGTATTACAGATATTTATTAAAGACCCCCTATTGGAGAATCAAATATTTTAGACATCTAATATGATTATTTCTCATTCTAAGAAATTTATATTTGTTCATGTTTTCAAAGTTGCCGGCAATAATATACGTACTGAGCTTAATAAATATAATCACACAAGATCAAAAAAAAACACCTTTCTCAGCTTCATTGGGCTATATCCATCCATTTACTCGTCCGATTTTGATAGTCATATTACCGCTAACGATATCCGAAGACGATTGAACCCAAAAATTTTTAATGCTTACTATAAATTTGCTTTTGTTAGGAATCCATGGGACTGGCAGGTTTCGTTGTATCATTACACGAAACAGAATAAAGATCATTTTCAACACAATATCATAAAGGATATGAGCTTTGATGAATACCTTCATTGGAGGGTAAATTATGACCAGAGGCATCAAAAAGATTTTGTTTATAATGAGAGGGGTGAACTTTTGGTGAATTTTATTGGAAAGTTAGAAAATTTACAAAATGATTTTGATCTTGTTTGCACAAAATTAAAAATCCCAAAAAGGAAACTCACGGTGAAAAACAGCTCTATACACAAAGATTACAGATATTATTATAATGAAGAGTTAATAAAACTTGTTCAAGAAGCATTTGCAGAAGACATTCGCTTATTCAATTATTCCTTTGAGAATGAAGATTTCCATTACAACTCCGACGTTAAACCAAGGCCAGTTTCTTGAACAAACGATAGACTCTGTCCTTTCACAAGAATACCCCGATTTGGAGTATGTAGTTATTGATGGTGGAAGTACTGATAAATCGGTTGATCTTATTAGAAAATACGAAAAACATCTTGCTTATTGGTGTAGCAAACCAGACAATGGCCAAAGTCAAGCAATCAATAAAGGAATTAAGCAGGCAGAGGGCGATATTGTAAACTGGCTTAATGCCGACGATTATTATGAGGCAGATGCTCTTAATACGGTGGCAAAATGGTTTTGTAAACCGGAGGTCAAGGTTATTTGTGGAACGTCCAGACTGTTCAATGAAGAGGAAACCGTAAAATTTAGTCGAGGTACAGATGTTTATTTTGATAATTTATACAAAACCATAGGGTGGGCAAGAATTGATCAGCCAGAAACTTTTTTTCGCAAAGAAGCCTGGGATGAAGTTGGTTTATTGAATGAAAAACTTCATTACGCAATGGATCGGGAGTGGTGGATGCGGTACTTGTATCATTTTGGTCTGGATGGGATTGTGAAAATTGAAAATGTTCTGGTTAATTTTCGATTGCATGATCAATCCAAAACAATTTCGGCGAATGAAAAATTTCAAATCGAACACGACACTATTTTTTATTTATTATCGACGAGATCTCAAAACAAAAAGATAGAGCAGGTAATAAGATCTTATCTAAATATTGATTATTCGATCGATTCCGAGGTTGGAACCTGGACCAATCAAACCATTATTGAAGGAAGTATAAACTATTTTTTGCTTAAAAGAGCCGAAGAGTTATACTATCGAGGAAGGCATGAAGTCTGTAAAAGGTTTTTGCAAACCATAAATCCTGTTTTTTTGGCTAAAGAAGACCTATCTTTGTATAGGAAAATAAAATTGAGAAGTTCTCTTCCTCATTCCGTGATCAGTTTTTTCAGAAAGTAATTAATGCTCGATAAATCCTCTTCGATTTCAATAATAATTCCAACCTACAATGGAGCACATAAAATTGGTAACACCATAAAGGCTTTAGAGGAACAAACGCATAAAGAATTTGAAGTCATTATCGTTGTCGACGGCAGCAATGACAATACAGCGGAATTACTGAGGTCTCAGGGTTTAAATTTCAAAGATTTTAAAATAATTTGGCAAGAAAACAAAGGTAGGGCCAGCGCCAGAAACAAAGGTGCAATAGAGGCGACTGGTGAACTATTAATTTTTTTTGATGATGATATGAGTCCAATGGAAGATTGTGTAGTTCAACATTGCCGATTTCATAGAAATTATAAGAATGCCGTTTTGTGTGGAAACCCAATGGAAAAAGCTGAATTTTGCACCAGCGATATCCTTTGCTATAAGCGATCTTTAAGCATCAAGTGGACAAAGAAATATAAGATGGGGTTAAATAAATTGAATTTTAATAATTTGTTTTTCACAGCAGCGAATTGTTCTATGTCTAAGAACATCTTTAATAAAATTGGCGGTTTTGATGAGCGGCTAACTGATATTGAAGATTATGATTTTGCAATATCAGCTTTGAATAAAAACATTAATGTGTTTTTTAACAAAGCCATGATCGCTTGGCATAATGACCACATTACCTGTCGAAATTACATCAAAAGAAGAAGAGAATATAATCAAGCTAAAAGCTCTTTATCACAACTTAAGCCTTTCATTACACTAGACAATAAGAATCCAGGCCTTTTTAGCCGTATGAAAAACACTTTTCTTTTCCTATTTGCCAAAACAAGAATAGTGGAGCTTATTGATAATGATTTTTTTATTTTCCTTCCCAGGGTAGTGCGGTTTAAATTGTATGAATGGGTGATTTATAGTCTAGGCGAGGTTTATACCAACAAGAAACTCTAAAATGATTTCCAAGATTAAAACCCTGTTTTGGTTTTTGAAAAGGCCAAAATTTTATCCTTTTCTTGTTCAGTTATCCAAAAGAAGAATTTTAAATCTTGACGACAGCTTAAATGGTGATCAAACTAAACTGTATTGTCATAAGCACCAAATGGATTTGGAACATTTACTCATCAAATTGTTTGGACGCAATACGTTATTTATTTCTTTTGAAGAAAAATATGTCAGTGATATTAAACAGGCAACGACAAGGGTTGACAATTTATCATTTAAAATGGGCGGAGCTGGTGGTTTAAATCTTCTGTATAATGTGATCAAAAATTATAGACCAAACAGTGTAATTGAAACCGGAATTGCTTATGGATGGAGTTCACTTGCAATTCTTGGGGCCATTGCAGAAAATGAGTTAGGAAGATTGATAAGTGTTGATATGCCATATCCAAAAATGGGTAATGAAAATTTCGTGGGAATAGCTGTACCAGACAGACTGAGGTCTAATTGGACAATCATAAGAGAGCCCGATAGAAATGGATTGAAAAAGGCTTTAAAGATGGTTAATAAAACCATTGATGTTTGCCATTATGACAGCGACAAAAGTTACACCGGGAGAAAATGGGCATATCCACTGCTTTGGTCTCATCTAAAATATGGGGGTATTTTTATATCCGATGACATCCAGGATAATTCCGCTTTTCTTGAATTTTCGAAAGAGGTTGATGGAAAACCATTAATCACTTTTACTGGTGGAAAATATGTGGGAGTTTTGAGAAAGTGAAAATGCCAGATACAAATAAAGTGACCTTTATTCTTTCCAATATTAACAAAGCGCAGGCATTTGAATGGATTGTCGAATATTTGGAAAAAGAAAAATTTGAATTTTCCTTTATTCTGCTCAATCCGGATGGATCTGAAATAGAAAACTTCCTGATTAAAAACAATATTTATTTCATCAGGATCACCCATAGGAGCCGGCAAGATTCATTAAGATCGTTATTTGGCGTCGTAAAGACTTTAAGAGAGGTTAAACCTCATATCATCCATTGCCACCTTTTCGACGCAGCATTAATTGGCTTATTGTCAGGTAAATTAGCAGGTGTCAAAAAGCGAGTTTACACCAGACATCACAGCACTTATAACTGGCAGTTTAATCAGAAAGGAGTGACATTGGATAAACTTATCAACTGGTTGGCCACGGATATTGTTGCTATTAGCGAGAATGTTAGAAATGTTCTTGTGGAAAAGGAGAATGTAAATCCAAAAAAAATCCATTTAATCCATCACGGATTTGACCTTGAAGCTTTTAAAAATGTGCGTCAGAATAGCATTGATGATTTAAAAAACAAATATAATGTTACTGGTGGGCCAATAATCGGCGTTATTGCACGCTGGATTGAATGGAAAGGAATTCAATCCATCATTCCGGCGTTTAAAAAACTATTAATAAAATATCCGGATGCACAATTGGTACTCGCCAATGCCAAAGGCCCTTACACCGATCATATTAGATCATTGTTGAAGGATTTACCAGAAAAGTCGTATCGTATTATTGAGTTTGAAAATGATTTGTTTGCGCTTCATCATATTTTTGATGTTTATGTGCATACACCGATCAATGCCGAAATTGAGGCTTTTGGCCAGACTTATGTGGAAGCTTTGGCTGCAGGAATACCGTCAATTTTTACATTGTCCGGCATAGCGAAGGAATTTATTCAGCATGGAAAAAATGCTCTGGTGGTTCCTTTTGAAAATTCTGAAGCAATTTTCGATGCGTTATTAAGATTCATGAAAGATCAGAATTTGAGAGCTAAGCTCATAGAAAACGGGAGGAAAGATGTCGAGCAATTTGCGTTGAATAAGATGATCAATAAACTTGAGATACTGTATTCTGATGTTAAATCAGCTTAAGAAAATCAGATCGGTATATTCTCTTAATCGAGTAATTGCACTTTTTCTAAAAAAATTGAAGATTAAGGCTCTATACGCTAAATGGCCCCTTAAAGGCATCGTTAAATTTGATTTATTGGATCAAAAATTGCTATTCTATTCCGATTGCGATGATTATCTGATTAGTGGTTATTATTATTCGGGTTTTGACGAAGAAATTCATGAGATTGAATGTTTGACTTCTATCATTAAACGGGGCAATATTTTTTTTGATATAGGCTCATTCAATGGATTGTTTTCAATAGTTCTGGGTATGAAGTATCCCGAATTAAATGTCTTTTCCTTCGAACCGAATCCCGCCAACTTTAAAAGAACTAATTATAATATTGAGCTTAATAAACTTGATAACATCTCAACTTTTAACATGGGGATCAGTAATAAAACAGGTCGTATGGATTTTTACTTGCCCAAAGACATGAGTATGACCACCGTTTCATCTTTTGACCGGGCTTTTTTTTACAAACATTCAGATGCTTCATCTGCTAAAACCGAAGTTGAAGTCATAAGCATTGACTCATTCTGTGTAAATCAAAAAATCTATCCTCAATTAATAAAAATTGACGTTGAAGGGCATGAACTTGAAGTGATTCTGGGAGCACAACAAACAATAGAAAAGTATAAACCGATTGTTTTGTGTGAAATATTTACCAAAGTGTTTGACACAGACATTGAATTTCAGTCTAAGTTGCCGGCTGTTCATTTTATCAATGATTTATTTAAAAGATTGAAGTATGGCATTTTTGTATTGAAAGGTGGTAGACTAGAACCTGTCGACTCGTTGAATTACGATAGCGCGGGCCGGAATTTTCTTTTTATTCCTCAGTGAATGGATCGGACATTTACCATTATTATTCCAACGTTTAATCGCGCTGATTTCATCAGTAAAACAATCTATTCGGTTTTAAGTCAAACGTATATTGATTTTGAATTAATAATTGTTGACGATGGAAGTACAGACAATACTGAACAAATTGTAAATACTTTTGTAGATCAACGCATTAGGTATTATAAAAAGAAAAATGAGGAGAGGGCAGTTGCAAGGAATTTTGGGATAGATAAAGCTACTGGAGCGTATGTTACTTTCCTGGATAGCGACGATCTTCTTTATCCTAATCATTTCGAAGAAGCACACAAATTAGTCAAAGAACATAATAGCCCGGAATGGTTCCATTTAGCATACGAAATTAAGGATGAAAACGGAAGAATTTTGAGGCAGGAAGACAAAAGGAGTGGCAATATTAATAAAAAGCTCTTGACCGGCAATCATTTGAGTTGTATTGGAGTGTTTATAAGAAATGATATAGTCAAAGCAAATAAATTCAATGAAAATCACGAAATAATAGGTTCTGAAGATTATGAACTCTGGTTAAGACTGGCATCCAAGTATTCTTTGTATTATTCTAACGAAATCACCAGTTGTATAATTCAACATTCTAATCGAAGTGTAATTTCATCTTTTAATGATGATCATTTAATTAATAGGATAAGCAAAATAATTGATGTCGCGTCCAGTAGTTCCCTGTGGGATAGAAATGAGTGCAAGAGGTTTATCAGTCATCGATTCATATATCTGGCTTTACATTTGGCCATGAATGGAAGTAGAGGTAGATCTTTTAAATACTTATATAAGGCTATTAGTGTAAATTATTATGTGGTCTTTAGTAAAAAGTTTTGGGCCATTGTAAAAGAGAATTTACCATGAATTATCTCTTTCATATCCAAGTTGGATCAATAAGTTCCCGTATTGGGTTTTAAACATTTCTTTCAGATTTCCCGTAATATAATGCTTCCAATCCCCGCTTATCCCCTTTCTGTAATGAGAATTAAAATTTTCCTGACCACGGTTTCTCCCCTTAGATAATTCTTTGAATGATAGTTTTTTGTTTAGGTTTTTTATATGATTGACAGGTAATTTTTGGCTCTTAATTTTAAGATGGTCATAAAAAAATCTTCTGTTTCTAAGTAGAATGCGATTGTATATTGAGATAACATTAAATTTGATGGAAGTATGTGGATCGCAGCAAAACAAGAAATCACAAATTCTAAGAAGATACTCTTCCGGATTATTTATTATATCCTCGTATTTTAATTCTAATATATTCTCATCGCCGTAGTTCCAAGTATGTATCGAATTGAAAAATCCTTTATTAAAATTGAATATTTCCAACATCCCTTCTTCCATTGAAACCGCGTTAAGTTTGTCTCGCAGATCTTTTAATTGACGCCAGTCCCCCAATACATGAGTTTTTTTAAAAGAGAAATAAGACGAAACGCAAAGATCTCTTGGATCTCTAATGATATGAAATCCCTTGTAAGGGATATTTAGATTTATTAAAGATTGGTAATCTGAATTTTGACTGATAATCATATCATACCTCTTGAATTTGAGAATTTCCTGATTGCTTGGCAAAGTGTATTGACCATAAAAAAAATTCAATCCCAAATCAATTGAAATTCCAGCCATTAAACCCCCGAACCAGGTTGATCCTGCTTTTGGGTGGCCAAAGTAAAATAATGTTTTATTATCCATCGAGGTGAAAATTGGCAGAGACAAGAAAACATACAATTTCTAAATAAAAAACCTTCTTGCCCCACTTTCTTAGATTTATGATCAATGAAGAGAAAGCCTTACAGTTTCAAGCCGCTATTTTTAATTTAATGCAATTTTTAAGACTTAACTCATAAAGAAATCAAACACTATAGAATCCTGTTTTACAAGGTTTTATTTTCTGTTTACTGCCACATTCCCCAAAAATCGCCAATTATGCTTTAATTTAGCCTTCAAATAGAAAGCATGAGCATGACGCATGGATCCCTCTACCTCACCTACGATGGCCTTACCGACCCACTGGGGCAGTCGCAAATTTTGCCTTATTTATTGGGCCTGGAAGAAAAAGGGATGGGGTTCCACATTGTCAGTTTTGAGAAAGATGGGAATTTTGAAAAACACGGGGCTTCCGTCAAGCATCTGATTACGGGTAAAAAAATCACCTGGCATCCGTTAAAATACCATAAAAAACCTCCTGTGTTTTCTACTTTACTGGACATACTAACGCTGCAATGGAAAGCAAAAAAAGTATTGGAAGATCATAATATCGGGGTCGTTCATTGCCGCAGCTATATAACAGCCTTGGTCGGTCTCAGGCTTAAAAGAAAAGCAGGCTTGAAGTTCATTTTTGACATGCGGGGCTTTTGGGTTAATGAACGTATTGAAGGGAAGATCTGGAATGTTAAGAATCCATTGTTCAATATCATTTACAATTATTTCAAAGGGAAGGAAAAGCAATTCTTCAAGGAGTCAGATGCTATCATCTCCCTTACAGAAAATGCCAAATCGTATATTCTAAAACAATATTTTTCACCATCAAATCAATCACCAGATCATCAAATCACCAAATCACCAAATCAACCCATCACAGTAATTCCCTGTTGTGCAGATTTGCAATTATTCAATGCTGATGAACTCGACAGTGCAACATTAGATGAGGTCAATGCGGGGCTGAATAAAGATTATACTTTCAAATTGCTGTACCTGGGCTCTTTAGGCACCTGGTATCTGTTTGATGCGATGCTGGATTTTTTTGAAGCGTTGTGCGGGACTGTCACCCGGACGCAATTTCTACTGCTCACCAACGACCTCGAAAGCGCCGAGCATTTACTTGTGCAAAGGGGTTGGAGTGAAGCAAACAGCGTTCATACGCTGCTGGACAATACTTTACAAATCTTTGTACACGCCAAGTACAGCGGATCAGAAATAGCGGTAACGCAGACGTCCAGGAAACATGTGCCGGCATTTGTTCAATATTCCGATGCCTCCATTATGTTTATTAAGCCGTCATTTTCTAAGATTGCATCTTCCGCTACCAAGATGGGAGAAGTCCTGGCGATGGGCAAACCGGTAATTACCAATACAGGCTGGGGCGATGTGGATTTATTTCAGTCTAAAATTGAGAATTTCTATATGGTAAGCAATTTTGATCAACAAGAATATCGCCGGGTTATCCAGGAATTGATCAAAAAATCCAATACAACTGTCTCGAATTTTGCTATGGATTATTTCTCGCTACAAAGAGGCATTGAGCATTATCGGGCCGTCTATGAGCGTCTTCTCAAATGAATTCCGGCAGATCAACTGATGATTTAAGAATTCTTTTTGTTTTCCGGGGTTGCGGATTTTTTTGTTTTGGCAGTAGCTGAAGGTTGCTTTTTGACCTCTTCATCATCATGCTCTTTTTTTACTTCTTCCTTTTCGTCTTCTGGCTTTTTCTCCAGTACTTCCTTTGCTTCCTTCAATATGACGCTGTACCAATTCACAATTTTCTTAATATCACTGGGGTAGACACGCTCTGTGTCGAAATCGGGAACAATCACTTTCATAAAAGCGAAGAGTTCGTCTTTATCAGACTTGCCATCAACACCCGGATCGTCCCCAAATTCATCATGAATTTTATGTAAAATGTCGTCTAGTGGCACGGTCTTGTCGACATCTACCGTATAGACTGAAATTTCATTAAGGACCGAAACGCGATGGTTGGGCCCGGTCACCAGTTTATTTTTATTTGCATCGAGACTTTCCAGTATAAGACCTGTTCTGGCTGGTTTAATTATTTTATACAATCCTGGTTTACCAGCTACTGCAGCAATGTCTTTTAATTCCATATTGTTTAATTTAGCAGGCGGCAAATTTAGTTTATTTTACCGGCTTTTAAAAAGGCTTTCGGGGATCGAAAGTTTTACCTACCGCATCGATGAAAGCTAAAATTTCGTCTTTCCCTTTTTTGGTAATCGCTGATGAAAGAAAAATATCCGGCAATTCAATCCACGATTTTTTCAGCATTTTTTTATGAAGTACCTGAATGCCATTGATCTTGTTGTTGCTCAACTTATCGGTTTTGGTGAAAATGATGCCGAATGGAATTCGCATTTCCCCCAACCAGTACATAAAGTCATAATCTATTTTTTGTGGTTCCAGACGGCCATCGATAAGCACAAACACACAGGCCAAATTTTGCCGATTTAACAAGTAACTTTCAATCATTGTGCCCCAACTTGCCTTTTTCTCCTTACTCACTTTAGACCAGCCATATCCGGGAAGATCGACCAAAAACCAGTGATCATCAATATTGAAGTGATTGATTAGTTGGGTTTTGCCTGGTTTTGAAGAGGTTTTAGCCAGGTTTTTTCTTTCTGTCAACATGTTGATCAGTGATGATTTACCCACGTTGGAGCGGCCAATAAAGGCGAATTCGGGCAATGCTGGCGGTGGGCATTCCTCCGGTTTTGTACTGCTTTTTACAAATTGGGCCTCTCTAATCAACATATACGCATCAATTGTGGTCGGCAAAATTAAAGAATGGCAATCTTTCTCTAAATTAATTTACACTTTTTTCTGTAATTATTACATCCAAAAAGTGTTTGTATAATATGTAATGTCAATATTTTTAGGGAGGAAAATGCGGCAATGCTAAAATAATTATTAAGATTAGTAAAAGAGAATCAATATTTTAAGGGGGATAATTTTGTATAATTCATTAGCTCATAAGCATTTGGATTAATTGATTTAAAGTATTAGACGATGAATATTACAACCATTTGTTATTGGAAAAAAACCATTTTAAATTAATGGCTTGAATTTCGTTATTGCGAAGAGTTTCAATTTATTATTTTTCAATATGCGGACATCCCGTATCATACTTTTTGCCGTATTTTTTGCCATACTTTCCTTGGGGGCTTCAGCACAGGATGACAACAAAGAGGCGGCTAAACAAATTGTTGAAATTGCAAATGAGGCGTATTTCAATCTGAGGGTAATCCTGGTAGCCAATGAGCAGTATGTTCAGGCTGCTGATCTTGACCCGGAGAACCTGGAGGCCAATTATATGGCTGGACGGACTTATCTTGAAACCAACTACAAATCCAGGGCCACCAAATACCTTTTGCGTGTTTTCGACATCGATCCTAACTATAAATTCAATATTCTGTACATGATCGGGCAGAGCTACCAATACGGACTGCAGTTCCAAAAAGCCATCGATTATTACAACCGTTATCTCGATAAATTAAAAGGAAATCCTTCTTATCACGGCGACGATTTTACTGTGGCGAAGGATGTGGATCGCAGGGTCTACGAGTGCGGCAATGGTATTGAATTTGTTGCCACACCAATGGATTACGTGATCGAGAATGTTGGTCCGGCGATCAATTCTGAATGGGATGATTTTGCTCCCGTACTCAATGCCGATGAGACTTTTATGGTATTCACTACGCGACGACAGGAAGGTAATACCAACGAAAACGTATTTGACGATAACTTGTATTACGAAGATATCTTCGAATCACACCGTGTAGATGGAAAATGGCAGACTGCTAAGAATATTGGCCCGCCTATTAACAGCCCCTACCATGATTCGAATGTGGCCATTAATGCAGACGGTACGCAATTATATTTGTATAAAAGCCAGAACGGCGGTGATATTTATCTTTCTGAAAAAAAAGCAGATGGTAACTGGTCAGATCCGGTTCCGTTGAATGAAAATATTAACAGTACTTATTCAGAAAATAGTGTTTCCATTTCACCTGACGGGACTACCTTATTTTTCTCCAGTGACCGGCCAATTACACCTGGTAAGACGGATCTGGATATCTACTATTCAAAACTGGATCGAAAAGGTGGCTGGGGTCAGGCCAAAAATATTGGCAGTGTGATCAATACAGAATATGACGAAGACGGACCATTTATCGATTATGACGGAAAAACACTCTATTTCAGTAGTAAAGGACATAAAGGAATGGGGGGATATGATATTTATAAATCGGTATACGACAGTGCCACACAACAATGGTCACAACCTGTTAACCTTGGGTATCCGATGAATTCACCGGATAATGATGTTTATTTTGTCAGCACCAGAGATGGCAAACGAGGATATTATGCTTCTGCCAGGGAAGATGGAATGGGATTTACCGATATTTATCAGATACGTTTAGCTGATCTGAAATCGCCATCTCAGCTTACAGCAAAGAAAGAGGAAAAAGAAGAAGAAAAACCAAAGGAAATTGAAAAGCCTCAATTGCAGCCCATAACATTATTGTTGAAGGCGGTTGATGCTCAGACCAACAATGAAATTGATGTTGATGTGAATGTATTCAATACAGCCACTAATCAACCTGTGAATATTAGTCAGGTTAGCACGGGATTATATAGTATGACTTTTAACAACAGTGAACAGACATTGTACAATTTATCAGTAGAAAAGTCAGGCTATATGTTTAAAAATCTCACCATTTCCATTCCCGCCTCTACAATACAGGCGCAGGAATTAAAGCGCAAAGTGAGTATGGAAAGGATACAGGAGGGATATAGTGCCGTACTGCGTAATATTTACTTTGATTTTGACAGGGCCACCATTAAACCCGAATCTTACCCGGAATTGAACAAATTGAAAAAGATTTTAACTGAAAATCCAAATACCACCATCGAAATATCAGGTCATACTGATAATGTGGGTCCGAAAGATTTCAATAAGGAGCTTTCCCAGAACAGAGCCAACGCCGTAGTCCATTGGTTGATTACCCAAGGTATCGGTAAGAATCGCCTTATTGCCAGGGGCTACGGAGAAGAGCGCCCGCTGGCCAGTAATGATGATGAACGCGAAGGCAGGGAATTAAACAGACGCGTAGAATTTAAGGTGTTGAAAGCGACGGCGCAAAACCAGGCGCAATAATATTATCCATCACAACCTCATTCCATTATATTTGCAACCAGTAATAACACAATTGGTTGTTTTATCAAAATCTTTTTAATGACGCAGGTAGTACCGTACAGTCAGGGTAAGGATGGCAAGAAGGAGCAGGTAGCCACCATGTTTAACAGCATTAGCCAAAAATATGATTTCCTTAACCATTTTTTAAGTCTTGGTATTGATATACTTTGGCGTAAAAAAGCCATTAAGCAACTCAAAAAGTTACAACCAAAAGATATCCTCGATATCGCCACCGGCACCGGTGATTTTGCCATCGAGGCCATGGCGCTGAAACCAGACAAGATAACAGGTGTAGACATCAGTGAGGGCATGCTGAAGGTTGGTCGCCAGAAAATAGCCCACAAAGGATTAGCAGATCATATTGAACTCAGACTGGGAGACTCCGAAAGATTGCAATTTGAGGATAATATTTTTGACGCAGTGATCGTTGCTTTTGGTGTACGAAATTTTGAAAACCTGTTTCAAGGACTCACCGATATGTATCGGGTATTGAAAACAGGCGGACAGGTACTCGTATTGGAATTTTCAAAACCTCGAAAATTTCCATTCAAGCAGGTTTACAATTTTTATTTTAAGCATATATTACCTATTATCGGTAAACTTATTTCTAAGGATCGTTCAGCTTATCAATATCTGCCGGAATCGGTGCAGGCATTTCCCGATGGCAACGAATTTTTAGACATTTTAAAAGATGTTGGTTTTAAACAAACAGTATGCATCCCACTAACTTTTGGTGTCTGCTCCATTTACACAGGAATAAAATAAGCGCAGTACTTATTTTCTTTTTGTTTTTATCTCATCAGGCCAAAAGCCAGGAGAGTATCCAACTTAATCTGCCCTTTTCTGACGATAAATGGCTTCATTATGGTTTTAGCATCGGCTTGCATACTTCCACGCTTAAACTGAAATATTCTGACAAGTTCGTTACTCACCAAATGGATAGCTTGCATTCTATCATGACCCGGAATGCCTTCGGTTTTTCACTCGGATTTATTACGGATTTCCGGTTACATGACCAGTTTAACATTCGAATATTGCCGAAAGTGTCCTTTTACGAATTCGGCGTAGACTATTTTTTTACCGATAGTACCAGCATCAACCAGCTCATCGAATCTACCTTTATTGAGATCCCGTTTTTACTGAAATACAAATCAGAGAGGCATCAAAATTTCAGAATGTATATCGTGGGGGGAATTACGCCTGGATTTGAGGTTTCCGGAAAAAAACGCAAAGAAAACAGTGACAACAAATTGCTAACCAACGATTTTAATTTATCTGCTGATATCGGTTTCGGTGTTGATATGTATTTTCCACTATTTAAGTTTTCACCAGAGATCCGGCTATCACGCGGGTTACTAAATATGTTAAGACGAGATAATTATGGATATAGTGACGGCATAAAAGACTTAAAAACCAGCGTCGTCACATTCTATTTGCAATTTTCAGATTAATTATGACAAAAACAGTTTTTATAACCGGAGCAACATCAGGAATCGGAAAAGCAACTGCTGAATTATTGGCAAAAAAGGGACATCACTTAATAATTTGTGGCAGGAGGAAGGAAAGACTGGAAGAAATGCATTCAGTTTTGTCGAAGCACACTGCAGTACATACCCTTAATTTTGACGTGCGGGATAAAGAATCCGTGTTTCAGGAAATCAATTCATTGCCAGCAACTTTCAAAACGATCGATATTCTGATCAACAATGCGGGCAATGCACATGGAATGAATACCATCCATGAAGGGGATACGAATGACTGGGATGCCATGATCGATATCAATGTGAAAGGATTACTATATGTATCCAGGGCAATCCTACCGGATATGGTCCGGCGTCGTGAAGGTCATATTATTAATATCGGTTCTATCGCCGGAAAAGAAATTTACCCCAATGGAAACGTTTACTGCGCCTCTAAATATGCTGTTGATGCATTGAGTAGCAGTATGCGCGTAGATCTCAATCAATATGGAATAAAGGTATCAGAAGTGAACCCTGGAGCTGTGGAGACAGAATTTTCGTTGGTGCGGTTTAAAGGAAACCAACAAGCTGCGGACAAAGTCTACGATGGTTTTCAACCCTTAACAGCTGGCGACGTAGCAGAAGTCATAGAATTTGTCATCAGCAGGCCTAAGCATGTAAATCTGGCAGATGCCATTATTTTACCAAACGCTCAAGCCAGTGCCACAGTATTCAATCGAAATAATTGAGGATATCCGAAAGGACTTCACTTTTTATTTCATGACCCCCCTTATATCGGATCACTTCTGGATTTAATCCAATATTCCGGACCTGTTCATTTGAAATAGGCAGGAATTTTTTTTAGAAAAACACAGCGAGTTGACCATAACCATGAAGTGCGATACATACAGTATGTGTTTTGGCAGTAATTTGGCCTGACTGATAATATTCAGCGTCGAAAAGGAAGGAGATTTGTTTCTTTCTGTGCATAAAAAAAGCAGGTGGTTCACCTGCTCTGGTTTTGAAGATTATTTGCGTTTTTTAACGTTTAAATCCCAGCACTGAGCCACCACAATAATTCTTGGAATCCTGAAAGGTAAATGTGACATAATAAATACCAGTAGCATTGCAAGGATAAATAATACCCGGATAAAATTTGCCGTTGGTATAGTTTGTGGAAACCATTTGTCGTTTCGAATCATACATGGTAACCACAATTCCATCGGTGCCATCGCTTCCACTGGTGCAAATATTTAGAAAATATTGCGTGTCCTTGCTAAAAACATAGGAGTACTCCACTTTCGTTTTAGCGCCTCCCTGACCATCTATCTTGAAAGTCTTCAGGAATGTAAAACCTTCCTGCATTTTTGGAATGCACTGTTGAGCCAATGCGTCGGCATCGCATTGCGCCTTGACCACAACTGAACCCAGCATGAGTGATACGACAGCTATACCTATAAAATTGAATAATCTTTTCATAAAAAAAGTAATGTTTTAGCTAATGATTTTATCCCTTATGGCAGTGACTACCTCGCGTATTTCGTTGACATTTTCCGGAGTAATGTTAATGCTGGATGTGCTATTATCCTTCACTACAAGAACTCCATTGACTTCCTGCATGGTTGGCTCCGCATAAGTATAAGTAATTTCAATTTGAGCGAATACTTTTTCAAGCTTGAGAATATTTTGATAGAGATCGGCAAGGTACGGGTCTTTGGTATAGTAGCTCAAAAGAAGTTTTACATTATCCAATATGATCTTTTGTTCGCCAATCTTTTCTATCAGTTTCTGATTTGCCGGATTTTTTTGTGCTACCTGGCAGGTAATATGTAGCGCTTCCAGCCATCCTCCGGTCAACAGTAAAATGCTCAGATTCGACCGGTTATTGTCCTGCAAATAGCTATTGATCTTATTAAAATTCTGTGTCGTTATGAGCAAAAGTGAGTCGAGGTTACTGCTGTTAGATGCCAACCGTTTAATGGTGTTAAACTCAAAAAACTGACCGATACTCAAGTCATCAGCCAAACCCTTGATCGAATTAAGGTATAATAAAGCATCCTGGTTTTGACTGTATATATTCGCATAACCGAGATCCGTAGCGTAAATACCAAGATTCAAGGCTTTTTCAAAGTTGCTATTGTATTTCGAAGCATTGCTTGGAGCATTCAAAATTTCGCTGTCGTATTTTGTTCCGGCATCTTTCAGCAAAAATGAAATTTCAAGCGGTGATGGTATTTGTTGGATAATATCCGAAATCACTTCCTCCGATATTTTTGGAGCTTCTAAGGTCATTGACTCCAGACTGTCTAAAAATGCCTGATCTTCGGGTTTTTTACCCGAGCCACAAGCGTATAACAGTATGATCGAAACCCACAATAATAATTTTTTCATAGTAAGTATTTTAACCTGCACAAAAATATTAATTACACGAGATAATAAAACTGTAAATCAAGCGATTATCTTTCATGTGTAGTTTTATAAATCCTTGAAAAATACAAATTTATTTTGCTTTATTTCCAATTAAATCAATCGAATGAACCAGCTTCTTCAGCCATTCGAAATATAGGGCAATATACAGCAACAGACTCATCAGCCAGATGACGAAAATGTTGAAAATAAAGGTATTTATATAATGGCCCATAAAATATTTCTCCGGGGCGAAGAAATGAGTTCGATAATTCAATAAATTATTGGGCTTTTCAGGCCTGTTGAAAATCGGATCAATTTGTTGAAGCAGTTTGCCATCATAGGCGATAATTCTATCTTTTACAGACATATTTCTTACAAGGTCGGCAAGGCTTTCATTGTAATACCTGTTTTTATATTGGTTGAGATCAAAATCTCCTCCTTTATTATTTTCAAGATAATAAGTTAGCCGTTCGATCTTTTGTACGGCAAGATTGTAATCATTCAAATATTTTTTGCTAAGCTGATTAAAAAATGACAACAATTTTTCACCGTCACTTCGCTGTATATTTTGTGCCGTGAGTTTGCCGACATAATTTATCATATTCACATATTCGGCGGGTAGTTCACGAGTTAATTCATTTTTAACCAGGTTTAGATTTTTCTCTTTTTGAGCGATAATTTCTGGTTCGGAATTATTGAGATTGTCGAGCAGATAATTCACGCTTGATTCCAGTTCTTTGAGCCAGTAAGAATTCTTAAAATCAGCCTGCATTTCTTCCTGTTCAAATTTGAAATATGGCGCCTCAAAGGAATTGGTTTTAAACTGATGTACCGCCACCGCTTCATATGCCCAGCGAGAAGCCATGAGATCGGCGATCACCGGCACTTTTCCTTTGGTGCTGATCACTTCGTTTAATTTGTCAAAATTGAACAGGAGGCCGCTAAGTACCATTTGGGGAATAATCAATAATGGAATTAAAATATATACTGTGACAGCAGAATTGAATGCCGAAGAGATATTCAATCCCAGCACATTGGCAAAACACGAAACCGAAAATAAGACAATCCAGTACGTCAATGTCATCTCATGTATTTCCAATATCAGGTTACCAAGCACAGAAAAGGTGAAGGTTTGTATGGCGCTGAGTGTAAATAGAATAAACAGTTTCGACGTCAGGTAGCTGTTCCAGCTCAGGTTGAGAAAAGATTCCCGTTTGAGGATCTTTCGGTCTTTAATGATTTCTTCTGCACTGACAGTCAGTCCCATAAAGAGTGCCACGATAATGGCCATCATAATATATACTGGAATATTTTCATTAAATCTAAAGAGGTAAGTGGCGTGATCGGGGCTACTCTTATATCGAATAATGAAGGCGAGGATGAAGGCCAATAACGGAGCCTCCAGCAAATTGATCAGCATATATTGCTTGTTGCTGAGCTTTGACAAAAGATCCCTTTTAGCAAATATCACCGCCTGTTTCAATCTGGAAGGAATTTTTAGAGATAATGGCGGCAATTCCTTTACCTCTTCGACTTTTTCGTGTTTGAAATTTCCTTGATATAATTCATTCCATTGAGATGGATTTACCTTTCTTCTACTGGTGAACTCACCATATTCATCGACAACTTTAGCTTCAATAATATTGAATATTTGTTCCGGATTTACATTGCCGCATACCTGGCATAGCCCTCTTTCCGCGCCGATCTGATTGCTGGCTTTTTTAAAATAAGTAACCGCTTCAACCGGAGGGCCATAATAAACCGGGTAGCCACCCACATCCATGATCATCATTTTATCAAACATCTTGTAAATGTCGGATGATGGCTGATGGATCACCACAAATATCAATTTGCCTTTCAGGGATAATTCCTTGAGGAGGTCAATTACATTTTCAGAATCCCTCGATGATAGTCCCGAAGTAGGTTCATCCACAAAAAGTACGGCAGGTTCCCGGATAAGTTCAAGTGCAATATTTAACCTTTTTCTTTGTCCACCGCTGATTGTCTTATCGAAAATGGTTCCCACTTTCAGATCCTTGCGCTGATCGAGTCCAAGGCTGGCCAGTGTTTCCATCACTTTTTTGTCTAATGCTTCCTCCTTTAGATCGGCAAAGCACAGTTTGGCATTGTAATATAGATTTTCATAGACCGTCAGTTCTTCGATCAACAAATCATCCTGAGAAATATATCCGATGATCCCTTTTACTTTTTCGGTGTCATCTGAAAAGAGGTCGATGCCGTTGATTTCTATACTGCCTCCC
This sequence comes from uncultured Cytophagales bacterium, assembly GCA_963711495.1. Classification (GTDB taxonomy): domain Bacteria; phylum Bacteroidota; class Bacteroidia; order Cytophagales; family Cyclobacteriaceae; genus CAVQEK01. Next base: position 363,123 of record CAVQEK010000004.1, on the reverse strand, counting down.
GAAGGATGATCGATACCCGAGAGAATATTTAGCAACGTGGTTTTCCCTGCACCACTGGCCCCCATAATGCCAATCAGCTTTCCATGTCCTTCAGAAATACTAATATTTCTTAAACCCAGGGAACCATTGGGAAATTTTTTTGTGAGATTTTTGGCGACAAAGGATAATTTGCTGGTTTCAAAATCAGCAAGGAATTGCCGCACCAGGTCACTGTAATAGAGCGCATCTCCACTGGGCGCTTTAATAGTACTGCCATGGGAAAACTGGTAAGTCAGGCCTGGCTTTACAGCAAAACTGTTCAAAGAAATTTCATCGGTACCCAAATACCTGACGAAATACATGTCAACACTTTTAACAGATAGAAATATCAGTTCACCTTTAATATCAATTTCCAACTGTTTAGTCCTTGTAAGTTGTTCTGTCTTGTTTTTCCTGGCTATCAGCAGGTCTTCGTAGTCCAAGGCTTCGCCTGAAGCATGAAGTATAAAACCTTCAATGAGTTTGTACTCATCACTCACAATATTAAACACTTCGGAGACCGTGTTGATGATCTCCATTCGCTGATGCGTGAAATTTCTATCAGAACCAACGAGTTCCAGTAGTTTAATTAAAACTACGATCTTTTGCTTTTGAGTAAGTGTTTTGTTTATTTTTCGACAAATGGCCAATGTTTTGACCGAATCTTTGACCGAGGTGAGACGCTTCTTATTTTTTTCTTCGTCGATTTCTTCTTCGTTGCCGTAACCAACATATTCATCATATAGCGCCAAATATTCACGTATAGAGTCCTGGTCAAGATCTTCTTTGAAGATGCTGATGACATAGCTGCGTTCATTTTCCGTAACGCCCCCATCCTGCTTTGTGATGATTGCAAAGAGTTGTGTAAGCGCTTTTAGGATTTCTTCACTCATTGATCAAAAAAATAAATCGATAGACCAGGTTGATCTGTTTATATAAAAAATTCCTTATCTCACTCCAGATACCGCAATCACTTTATTATTTTTCAAGTTCACTTTCAATTAATATGGTTTAAACTCAAAATCCAGATCAACCAATTCAGAAAATTCTTCACCGGCTTCTTCCATATCCTCATCATCTTCATAAAAATACCAATGGATCTTTGCCCCGGGAATTTCTTCCAGGGCTGTGAGAACGTCCAGGATTAATTTGGAAGAGGCAGTATTGAAATATTCCAGTTTGAAAACGAAAATGGTTTCCGGGAGCGGATTTTCTGAATATTCTTTTATCCAATCCAAAACCGGCTGATAAAATTCCGATGAATCTTCTGGTAATGATCGACCGGAGATTTCAAAAATGCCGTTTGATTTGTCAAGAATTATTTTCGGAGTATCTTCAGTTCCTTCTAAATTTATAATTTCCATAGTCTTTTCAAATTACAGTTATTGACATTTTCATTAACCCCTTGAAACCGTTGTTTTCAAGGAAAAGAAAGAGTACACATCATTGAGCGGCTCAAAATCATATTCGAGCTTCTGACCTGATTTCCTGGCCATATCGACAAAACCCAATCCCGCACCACCTCTTTCAGTGAGGCCGGCACCGGTTTTGATGATATCTTTATACAAAGTTTTCAAACCGTCTTTGTCTAAGCTATTGATCTGATCCAGTTTGTTTTTCAAAAATTCCACATCACTGGATTTTACCGGATTACCAGAAGTGATGATATAAGAATCAGCTTGTTTGCCAATCATAAAGATAGCCGTATTCAGTTTTCTCGCTTCAGTAATATATTCTTCACTGTGTTTCACAATATTTTGCAAACATTCCACCATCACATTAAATACCTTGCGCTTAATGCTTGATTCTTCCCCGATGGAATCCATATTTCTTTCAGCCATGGCAAGTACCGATTTGGTGATTTCTTGGGTAAATTCACCTTCATACACCAGGATGATATTGTTACTCAGCATCATGTGATGCAAATCATAGATATACTTCATGATGTTACCATTGTTTTTATTACGATTCAGAGTTAATTTGTTGATTATGTATTGATATAATTAAAAAATCAAATTTAGTTGTCACTGTTTCATTTAAAATCGAACGCCAATCAGGAGTATATCATCAGTCTGTTTTTGATCACCCTTCCAACTGAGCCATGCATTTTCAAAAATAGTATAAAGTTCTGCCATTGACCGTTGATGGTTGTCAACAATGACGTCCCTCAATCTCTTAGGTCCGAACTTTCTATTATCCGGTCCGCCAAACTGATCGGGATATCCGTCGGAACAGAAAAAGATGGAATCCCCTTTTTTCACTTCGATTGTTGTACTGGTAAATTTAGTTTGGTTTTTATAAATTCCACCACCAATGGGAAATTTATCACCTTTTATCTCTTCGAGTTCTCCCTTGTTCATAAAATAAAGGGGCCTGTGTGCTCCGGCATAGGTCACCTTCGCATTGTGTGGTTCGATTTTACACAATGCGATGTCCATACCGTCTTTAGTTTGTGAATTATCAATGTCCTGACGCAGGGTCTTGGTTACACTTTTATCGAGGGCATCCAATATTTTTCCCGGATCAGTTATTTTACGACCCTTCACAATGTCATTGAGGAGGAAATATCCGATTAATGAAATCAAGGCACCAGGTACACCGTGACCCGTACAATCCACCGCCGCAAAATACATCGTATCACCAACATTGATGAACCACGGAAAATCGCCGCTCACCACATCCCTTGCCTTGTACAATATGAATGAATCGGGCAGAATTTGCCGTATGATGGCATTGTTCGGAAGAATTGCGCTCTGAATACGTTTGGCGTAGTTAATACTTTCGGTGATCTTCCTGTTTTTAGATTGAATTTCGAGTTCGATTTGCTTTCGTTCAGTAATATCGTGAGAAACAAACAATACCGACTCTATATTTTCTTCTTCATCATATTCCGGAATCGCATTGACCTGCATTACGCGTTCTCCCATACTCGATGGAAAATCCATTTCCTGAGCAACCGTCTCATTGCGATCTTCGACCGTGCGCAGCATTTGTATCCATTCATTTTTGATGGTCTCTTCAATGTCGATATCTTCAAGATTTTTATTCAAAAAATCGCTGGGTTTCTGGCCTGTATAGGATTCAATGATCGGATTGATATAAAAGAATTCTCCATCCTGCGTAAGACGCGTTATAAGATCGGGAGAATTTTCTGAAAGGGCCTGCATTTTAGAACGCATTCTTTCTTCTCTTTCTGCTCGTCGTCGTTCAGTGATATCGCGGCTATTGACTATAATTCCCTGAATAGCCGGATCTCCTAACATATTGGTGGCCGTAGCTTCAAGCCATACGGCTTCGCCATTTTTCTTGATGTATTCGTACTGCGCTGTGGCCGTCTGTATTGAATTTTCAAGGACGTCATGGAATAGCTGTTCAAAATTACCGATGCCGTCAGGATGAACATACACTTTGTCGTTTAATCCAATAAGATCATTTTGAGGATAACCCAGAATACGCTCCACAGAAGGACTGATATAACGTATGGTGCCTTCTTCCTCATAAATGGCAATTACCTCTGAGGCATTTTCCAGGAGCAACTGCATTCTGTTTCGTGTTCTGTTCACCTCTTCAATCTGGTCTTCCAACCGTTGGTTGGTCCTTTTAAGTTCCTCCTGGGTTGCAGCCATTTCTTCTGCATTTTGACGAAGAATTTCCTGTTGCTCTTGCAACTCATTACTCATTTCCTGTGATTCTTCCAGGAGGTTCCGTGTCCGCTCATTTATCTTAATATTGAAAATCGTTCTGGCCAGAATGAGAGAAATTTCCTCCACAAATTTTATCTGGCTTTCCGTAAACCGGACGAATCCGGCAAATTCAATGACCCCATAAACGATTTCATTGGCAATGAGTGGGGTAATAAGAATACATTTTGGCCTTCGATCACCCAGAATTCCAGAAGTAATGGACACGTAATCATCCGGGATTTCCGTACGCAATACAGAGGCTTGTTCTGCAACGGCTTGGCCAACTAATCCCTCTGCAAATTTAAAGCGTGCCTGTAAATATTTTTTCTTGTGATAGGCATATGTCGATTTCAATTCAATGTAGAAATCTTGCTGATTGTCGTCATTTACAATATAAAATGCGCCCTGAATGGCTTCAATTTTTTCTGTAATATAAGCGATTACGGCGTCCCCCAATTCATCGATGGTATCATGATTTCGTAATATATTACTAAGTTCCGCTACTCCCGATACAATCCAATTGCGCTCCTTATCCCGCTTTTCTGTTTCAATGAGATTATCGCGCATATTGATTAGCGCGTTACCAAGCATATCTCCTTTACTGAGGGGTTTAAAGTCTGCTGTGAGCTCTTGTTGTCCGATTTTTTCAGCAAAGGCGGCAGTTCTTTTCAATGCCTGCACAAACTCATCTGTGGTTTCTGCCATCCGACCCACTTCATCGTTATATTTCTTTTCGACTTTGTCGGGCAAAACGCCTTTGGAAAGGGCGTGTAAAGTATCTTTTAATGAAAGCAATGGGCTGATAAAATATTGCGAAAACAAAATGGCAATCAGGATGGCAAAAAGCAGAATGATCCCACCATAAACAGCAAATCTTTTCACCACTACAAAAGCATTACTTCTCACCTCGTGCATGTCGATTTTTTCAACCAACCCACAATTTAGTGATGGGATATGTCGCCAAACAGCCAGTTCCTCATTCCCAAGATAATCAATGGCATACCCCATACCCTGTTGCCCGAGTGTGGCTTCCTGAATGGCCGTTCCTCTATTGTCATGGTAATCCACTCCCCTTACCAAGGCGGCTTTAGGATCTGTTTTTAATGGATTCAGTATTACAGCGCGGTTTTTACTTTTTTGCGCCAGTATGGTTTCCGTCGTATTTCCGAATTTGAGATTTTCGGAGAGCATATCATAAATATCAGTGAGATCCAGCTTGACAAAAACTAAACCGTTTGGTTTATTTCCAGTTGTGGAAATCGGCGCACCTGCTGTAATAAAGAATTTTTGACCTTCTTTAAAGATTCGACTAAAATAAATGCATTTTAAAGCGTTTACAGCAATCGAGTCATCATAGCCCCCTACCGATTGACGGATATTGTCTATTTGGAAAACATCATTAGAAGAAAGCAGGATTTTACCATTTGTATTGGTAATATATATATTTTGAGCACCAAAAGTTTTGGTGAAATCCGCCAGGTCGTTGTGCAACAAGCCTTCATCCACAGTAGTGGATTTGGTTTGAGTGATATTCTTTAAATCTGCCTTTTCTGCCGACGTATCCGAATCTGCTGCCGGCGCAAAGGATGAAAGGTAATTTTTCACATCATCTAAATTGCTGATGATATGAATGTCATCCCTGGCTTTATCAACAAAAGCATTGATCTTGTCCGCCTTCATGTCGGCAAGGGCCTGGAGATTATTTAAATAATTCTCTTCCAGCAGGCTTTTGCGAATGGAATAAGAGATATAACCCGAAGTAATTACAGTAATGATCACCAAAAAAATGATCAGGCTCGTTAGTTTCGTCCGGATACTTATATTTTTAAACATCCTATACTAAAAATATTTATTGGTTACTTTCTTTTTTATTTACTTGACTGCTTTCGTTCGATTTCTTCGCTGGAGTTTTAATGATTTCCAGTTCTGACAATGCCAATGCTTTTTCTACCAGCATTTCATCTGATGGCCAAATAGGTCTAAAAGATGCAATTTCAATCAGTGCAACAGTTTCCTCTGATTCTACCAAAGGAAATATAAACAAATGATCCGGCGTAGCATTCCCTAAACCTGATATTACTGTGATGTATCCTTCGGGTACATCCTTTATGTTTACCTTTTTTCCTTCTTTGGCTGCCTGACCCGCCAACCCTTCTCCAAATTCATACGATAATTTTTCGCTGTCGGGAAGGCTGTAGGCATAGGCAGCATACAGTTCGATCAAACGTTTATTCTTTTCTTTTTTGGTTAGATATAATATTCCCTGACTGGCCTCCAGTGTATTGCAAACAGCGGATAAAAATTTGTCGCAACGCTTTTTGTGATCTTTTTCTGATTTGATTTTTGCCCTGATTCCATCAAGTTTAGTCTGGAGTGTCTTTTCTTCAGATTCTTTTTCTTGTTTTTCTTCGTTGCGCCGCTGGCTTTCGGATTTTTCCACATATACTATCTTTTCCGACGTCTTGAAGGAGTTGATCAGATACAATGAAAAAATAAGACCTGCAATGCCCAAGAAAAGTGTGATTCCAATGATCACATTGGTCTGGATAAAAAGAGGTTTTAATTTTTCAATCACACTAAAATCAATCCTGGAAGAAGCCAGTTGTAATTCTTTTGGGAGATTGAAAAGCACATAAGCAGAGAAAATAACTCCCAAAATGAAGAAAATAACCAGGATAATATTGAGCCGTGAATAGAACGATTTCATTTATTCTCTATAAAGTTTACATAGTTCTTTTAAAAAATAGATAATATTTTCTACAGTCAAGGTATGATCGATATTTGTCGCCTGCAGTGCCGCTCTTGGCATGGTATCGATCATGCATTCTTCAGGATCTTGCACTATGGTGATTCCCCCTCTTTCTTTGATTTGTGCCATTCCCAATGCTCCATCTTTATTAGCTCCTGATAATAATATACCGATCAGTTTATTTTTGTAAGCATATGCAGCCGATTCCAATGTAATATCGATTGAGGGTCTGGAATTATTGACCATTTCTTCTGTTGATAGCGCAAAAGTATGACTTAGTTCCACACATAAATGATAATTGGCGGGTGCCAGATAAATCTTTCCTTTTTTAATCGATTCTTTGTCATAAGGTTCCAAAACAGGCTTGATACTTTTAATTGACAATGCTTCAATAAAACCATTCCTCACGTGTTTCAAGCGATGCAGACACATGATAATGGGCAATGGAAAATCCTCCGGCATTCCAGATAAAATTCTGGAGATGCCCTGAAAGCTTCCTGCCGACCCACCAATGACAACGGCTTTGTAACTATTATTTAATTCGGAAAACCTCATTGCATCAATTACATAATACCAACCAGAATTTATTCTTTAATTTTTTTGTATATTTTTTCTTCATTATTCACCACAATGAATTTATTGGCGATCTCACACCAAATCAGCGATTCCTTTGACCCAATAGCCAGATATCCATATTTAAAAATGCTTTCATGCAGTTTTTTCAACACATCATTTTGTAAGGTCTGATTAAAGTAGATCATGACATTGCGACAAATCACGAGATCGAATTTGCTGAATACGATACCATTTACCAAGTCGTGCTTTCTGTATGATACATCTTTAACAAGTGACCTATCCATATATGCCTTACCATTTTTCACTTCAAAATATTCTGCCAAATTGTTCTCCCCCCTGAAGCGAACATAATTTTTTTCATTGAGGTCCATATTTTTCAATGGATAAATACCTTCTTTGGCTTTGGCTAAGATCACATCGTCTATATCGGTGGCAACAATTTTTGAATGTTGGAGAATTCCCATTTCTTGCAATAAAATGGCCATAGAATACACTTCTTCCCCAGAGGAGCAGCCTGCATGCCAGACGGTCACTTTTTTGTGATTGAGCAGAATATTGGGAATTATTTTGTCACGTAGCTCACGCCAAAATGGCGGATCGCGGAACATTTCTGTGACATTAACGGTGATTTCAGAAATAAACTCCTCAAAAAAAACGGCATCTTCCAGGATTTTATGCATCAAAGCCTCTACACTGGAGAATTTGTAAAGTTCAATGATTCTGGAAACCCTTCGCTTAAACGAAGACATTGCATAATTGGTAAAGTCGAAACCATATTTCGACTTAATGGTCTCCGTCAATTTTCTGATATCAACAATTTGAATCTCCTGCATGATAACGGTAATTTACCCCCGCCCATTTAAAAATTTCTTAAAAAAATAGTTAAGCTTTTAAAGCATAGAACAATGGGGATTGGATCGAGCGACAAAACTTTTACTTTTTTAACTAAAAATTCCCCTAAACATCGAAATTATCTACTTGACGAAATATAATATATAAATTTCAACTTTTTCGGCACACTTCTTTATCGGCATGCCCTCCCTGATGTAACCATTTTAATTCAATCAATTCTTAGTTAATTTATATTTAGAGGGCAGATTCATGTAATAATAAAAAGAAATGCTCATGATTTGAAAATGGAAATTTTGGGAGTGAAAGTTAAATCATGCATTTGAATGATAATTTACTGTAAAAAAGAAGGTTGTGCTATGTGCTTTTTTAAATAAAATTCATGTTTAAGTTCACCAATATGTGTAGAGCACATCAAGAAGTCTCTTTAGAGGTGAAGATAATATGCCTGGAGCAGCCTGATAAATGCCTCACTGTATCTCCCATTTTGGTTCCAAATGCACAAGATTTCATGCTTCATAACACATTTTTGTCGCTGATAGATCAGGATAACAGCTTTGCATGGAAGGTTTGAAGAATTAAATATTTCTAATCTGGTATTCGGAAATAGTCCGTGCTTTGGAGATTTATGAATATAGGCTACAGCTATATCAGGTGGGATGAGCACAAAAAAACGGCCATTTTCATCCAACATTTCTGAAACAACCTCAAGTAGCTTAGTGCTATTCAGCGCGTCGTCATGCCGCGCGAGGTTAAGTTTTTTGAAGGGTGATTTTAGGTGGTTTTCAAAAAATGGCGGGTTACTGACGATCAGGTCATAACCAACTAAACGTGGTATGTTAAAATTGGCAATATCTTCATGATGGACATATATGTTTTTTCCCCAAGGACTTAAAGCGGCATTTTCACGTGCTTGTTGATAGGCTTCATCATCAATTTCTACCGCATCGATCTTTGCTTCAGGATAACGCTGCGCCAACATCAATGCCAACAACCCGGTGCCAGTTCCAATATCCAAAATTGAAACCGGGGCCGGGAAATGACTGTAAGCCCCAAGGATGCAAGCCAATGTACCTACTTTCATCGCACAACGGTCCTGGCGGATTACAAATTGCTTAAATTCAAAAAATGAATTGGCCACGGGATATTGTTTCAGGGGAACAAGGCGTTTGGGTTTTCAGCACTTTTTTCAAATTCAACATCAATTTTGAGGTTTGGCCCTTCAGCGCTTTTTACCGCTAATTGATCACAACGTTCATTTTCAGGATTACCGGCATGTCCTTTTACCCACACGAATTTGATCTTATGTTTGCGATACAGTTCAACAAATCGTAACCACAGGTCCCGGTTTTTCTTGTTTTTAAATCCTTTCTTTATCCAGCCCCAAAGCCAGCCCTTTTCCACGGCTTCCACAATATATTTTGAATCGGAGTATATGGTCACTTCAAGTCCTTCTTTCGTTAAAGCTTCAAGACCTTTTATCACCGCCATCAATTCCATCCGGTTGTTAGTGGTCAAACGAAATCCTTCAGACAGTTCTTTGCGATGATGATAATATTTCAAAACCACTCCATAACCGCCCGGGCCGGGATTACCCTTTGAAGCGCCATCAGTGTACATGATGATCATAAGTTAAGCAGGTTATCCTTTAACAATTTTATGGCCAATGATAACAAGATAATGCCAAATACTTTGCGCAATATGCTGAAACCGCCCTTCCCAAGCTTCCTTTCCAGCCATCCGGAAAACTTCAGCACTATATAAACCAACACCAGATTTACCAAAATTCCAATCAGTATATTAATCTGACCATAGGCGGCTTTCAGCGATAATATAGTTGTCATGGTACCGGCGCCTGCGATTAACGGAAAAGCCAGTGGTACAATGGAGGTGGTATTAACGGTATCAGGGCTGGATTTAAAAAAAGTACGGTCCAAAATCATTTCCATGCCAATAATAAAAATAATAAGAGCACCTGCAATAGAAAATGATTCTACATCCAGGCTGAACAGTTTCAAAATGGCTTCCCCGATGTACAAAAAAGAGATCATAATGATCCCGGCAACAAGCGTGGCTTTTTCCGATTCAATCTGACCGGCTTTTTTACGCAAATCAATGATGACTGGAATTGAACCCAAAATATCGATGATTGAAAATAAAATAAGACTTACGGAAACTATTTCTTTGAAGTTGACCATGCGACCAAATTTTTCGCAAAGGTACAAACTTGCAAATCAGGTGAAAGCAATATTTTTTTACTTATTGATGAAATGCTCAATGGCCAGGCGATAACCATCTAATCCCAAGCCTACAATAATGCCACGGCATACCCCCGACAAATAACTGTTATGCCGAAATTTTTCCCGGGCATGCACATTGGAAATATGCACTTCGATCACAGGAGTTGTTACGGCTGCAATGGCATCGCGAATAGCAACAGAAGTATGAGTATATGCACCGCCATTAAGTACAATTCCGTCGAAGGAAAAACCAATCTCCTGGATTCGATCTACAATTTCACCTTCATGATTGGATTGAAAATAGGTCAAATCAGTCTGCGGAAATCTCTCTTGAAGTGATGAAAAAAAGGATTCAAAATTCTGATTCCCATAAATATCTTTTTCTCTTTTCCCCAAGAGATTTAAATTGGGTCCGTTTATGATTTGAATTTTCATGGAATAAAAATTATATGTATTGGGATTCACTTATCCGCCAATTTGCCAATTTTCTCAAACTAGAAAAATCACTTTCTGAGAATTCTGTTCAGGCCTATGTTCGGGATGTTGTAAAGCTAAAACAGTTTCTTGAAATCTCCAATTTGCAGATCGAACCACCTCAGGTCACTACGCATCAACTTGAAAATTTTATTAAATACGTTGGAGAAATCGGCCTTTCAGCATATAGTCAGGCCAGAATACTTTCAGGCATCAAATCATTTTTCAGTTATCTTCTCTTCGAAGAAATCATTAATGCCGATCCTTCTGAATTGATCGAAGCGCCGAAGTTGGGCAGGAAGCTTCCCGATACACTTAATGTTCATGAAATAGACCAGATACTTGCAGCCATAGATTTGTCAACACCAGAAGGTACCCGAAACCGTGCGATCATTGAGACTTTATATAGTTCAGGATTGCGTGTTAGTGAACTGGTAGAATTGCGATTAAATAATCTATATTTTGATATCGGTTTTTTGCGCATCCTGGGCAAAGGAAATAAAGAGCGTCTCGTGCCTGTAGGCAGTGAGGCGATTAAATATATGAAAATCTATATTGAGGAGATAAGAAATCATATTGTGATAAAATCCGGCTTTCAAAATCATGTTTTTTTGAACAGGCGGGGAAGCAAACTTACACGCGTAATGATTTTTACCATCATAAAAGAATTAGGAAGGAAAACCGGCATCAAAAAAACAATAAGCCCACATACTTTCCGGCATTCATTTGCAACCCATTTAATTGAAGGTGGAGCAGATTTACGTGCTGTTCAGGAAATGCTTGGACATGAATCCATCACCACCACTGAAATTTATACCCACCTCGATCGCGATTATCTGAAACAGATTATCCGTGATTTTCACCCGAGAAGTTGACGTATCCATAACAAATTGAAAGGTCAGAATCTCACTTTCTCAATTTTTAAAGGCCTTTCTTAATCATTGAAGCGAGAAAGAATGATTGGAAAAATTTATATGCATTTTAATGTTTTTTTTACTTTTCACATTTCACCAAAAAATAAATTTTACTTTCTCACTCAATAAAATCAGATCTGTTAAGAACATTATCAATTCTGAAGTTAGGCAGTGTTTTTTTTTGTGCTTTGTGTCAATTCGTAATGTTTCAATCGTGTGAGAAACCATTCATAAAATAAATGAATATTCAAGTTCAATATATCTCGATCAAAAGTTTTATCGATGATTTATAACATTCCGTCTAAAAAATAAACAGACTCGAAGAAATTCTTACATATGAGATAAAAAAATCTAAATATTTGTTTTTGAAACATAACATTACAATTTAGAACGCACTTTTTTTGAACTAAGTCAATTCTTTGGCCAGCTAAATTCCTATTAACTTCAATCTGTCCGGAAAACACAATCCGGCATGAATACAGGAGCTTTTTAAAATTATTTTAACTCAATGGAGATGGAAGAAATCAGGGATTTAATCAAGATCGTTAACGATCACACTAAACGTAATTTACCACTGATCGACTTAAAAGTTCAGCAATCCTCGACCAACAAAGAACTTAACCTCTTTTTAGGAATAAAAAGTGGTGATTTCAGAACAGATTCAGAAGCTTCCAAAGGAATCTACGGATCTGATGATGTTGATTTCAAGTTCCGTATGTTGAAATCCCGTCTTAACCGAAAATTGTTGAATCATCTGTTTTTTGTTGAATTCACTTCGGTAAAACGGCACAGAACAGATATTTTATATCAGGAATGTCTGGATTTTTTACATTTTTCCAGAATGTTACTTAAAATCGGTGAGGACAAGATCTCCACAAGACTTCTCAACAGAACGATCGATTTGGCCAGGGCCAGTGAATTTACGGACATTATGTTGGCATGCCAAAAAGAACTCCGGACGGTTTATGCCAATACATATCGTCCAAAACTTTTCCAGAGTTTGAAAGATGATATCACCTCACTTGCAAAGCTGGACATGCTGGAGGAAGATGCCAATAATCTTTATTATCAAATAGAATTGATGCTTAATAGCAATATTAATAACAGGAAAAAGAGCTATAGGCCTATACAGAATGCCTTGAAGAAATTAGAGAAACTTGCCCAAGATACCAATTCATATAATATCCTTGAAAAATTCATAAAACTCCAGATCAAATATTTTGAATTAATTGGTGATTACAAATCAGTACTGAAATTTACGGAGGGTATTCTTCAGAAATTTGAACAGGGAAAAATTAATGAAAACCGGTTTGATTCCCAGATGATTGACCTCGTAAAAATTAATGCTTTATTTAAAAGTGGCAATTTACAAAAGGCCATAGAATTTGCCCGGGTCCATGAAAAGGAATTTGAAGCTGATTTCGAATATTGGTTAAGATTGATGGAAATATATTTCCTCTCCAGCATTCATCAGAAGGAATATGAAGGTGCCACGATGCTGTTAATGAAAGTTTTGAATCACAAACATTTTAAAGATTGTGATGAACTGATGAACTTAAAATGGACCATTTTCCGGGCGTATATGTATTTTCTTACAGGCAATAAAATTTTACTCAAAAAATTTGATTTTCAGCAGTTCATCGAGAATACTCCAGCCTATCAAAAGGAACTTGCCCCATATAATGTTGCCATTATCATTCTTCAGATCATGCATAAATTTGATCGGGAACTCAGTGACTTGCATGAAAATCTGGATGCGTTGGAAGATTATATTGGCAAATTTTTAAATAATAGTTTCGGTAAACGGACTAAAATACTGGCGAAATTGCTGCATAAAATTGCCAATCACAACCGTGATTATGAGATGATTATTGCCAAGAGTAAATACCTTGAAGAAAAATTGAAAGCCACCAAACCAGGAGGCAATGAATTTATTGACCTGGAAATTGTGCCATATGAGCAGATTTGGCAAATAGCGCTCAAAGATCTGAGAATGCTACAAGCAATCTCCTGATCGCAATAAAAAAATTAAAGGGCCAATATTTTTACTACCGAATTCGATCGACTGATCGCACCAGATCTTCATCCTTTTTGATAAATCGGTTAGCCAGTGAATTTAGCACCAGGGCAATGGCTGGCAGGAAGAATCCGATTTTGAAGTCTTTAAAATCATTTTTTAAATTTTCCCCAAGCAGATTGCCGGCATTATAAATAAGATAAGCACATATTCCCAGCGTTGCCATGATCAAAAAGGCATTGAGGGCACCCAACTTGATTTGAAGTAAGCGGTTGTCATAGCGAAAAATGGAATATAGGGCTGTTAATGCCGCCAGACCCGCCGCAATGGCGATATACAATGCAAACGTTTTTTTGCTTAAAACCCAGTTGGGTTGATCTGGTGTATTATTGACATATTCATATTGATAAAACGCATCAAGCGTGATCCTTCTTTCAAGTTTGGGATCCGACTTTTCCCAAATCGGCATGATGAATATCAAGGACATACAAATAACAACTCCCAGCAGGTACAGCGACTGCATTCTTTGGATCATAATTTTTTTACATTTCTGCTACAAAGAAATGATAAATCCCAATATTATAAAAACCAATACAGACAATATCATTAACCCCAGTTTTACTACCTTTGTGTTCGTGTCTGGGAATGCATCTTACTTTACAAGGAACTGAAAATCAAAGACCTTGAAATTTTTCTTTGAGTTATCTTATGATGGCACCAAATATCATGGCTGGCAGCTTCAGAACAACGCTACAAGCATTCAACATGTTGTAAATGATGCCATTGGAAAAATTACAGGTAAGCCCGCGGATACGTTAGGTAGCGGAAGAACGGACACCGGGGTACATGCAATACAACAATATTTCCATTGGGAAACGGAGCAGGACATCGACGTTTACAGAATAAAATATCAGTTGAATGCTATTCTGCCTCCTGAAATTTCCATACAATCAATCAGAAAAGTGAAAGATGATGCACACGCCAGGTATGACGCATTGTCAAGGAGTTATATTTACAAAATCGGCCGTCATAAAGATCCATTTCAGTTTAACCGGGTTTATTTTTACTATAAAGATCTGGACCTGGAAAAAATGCGTAAAACCACTGAACTTTTTTTAGGAATGCAGAACTTTCAGTCATTCAGTAAAGTGAGAACACAGGTAAATAATTTTATTTGCAACGTATTTAGTGCAGATTGGTTTGAAAAGGAAGATACCCTGGTTTTTTATATCAAAGCTAACCGATTTCTCCGGGGCATGGTGCGATCAATCGTGGGAACTTTGTTGTTGGTTGGAGAACAAAAACTGGATGAGGATGGTTTAAAGAAAATTCTGAACAGTCATGACAGAAGGAAGGCTGGTCAGGCCTTACCTGCCTGTGGCTTATATTTATATCGGGTGGAATATCCCGAAGAAATATTTATCGACTAAAATATAGAAATTTGCAAAAGGACACCACCAGCGGTAATATTATTGACCTTCATGTTTTGAAGCGGTTATATCGATATATAAAACCGTATTCCGGTACTTTTTACTTTTTAATTTTTCTAACCATCTTGTTGGGTGCCTTGGCGCCAATCAGGCCCTTGATCGTGTCAAAAGCCATCGATAATTATGTTGCCATTGGACACTACCAGGGATTGGTCAGAATGACCATCATTTTAATTATTTTACTGGTCATTCAGGGAGTCGTTCAATATCTGCATACCTATCTCAGCGATTGGCTCGGTCAGTATATTATCAGGGATATCCGCATAAAATTGTATGAGCATCTCCTCAGTTTACGGTTAAAATTCTTCGATCACACACCCATTGGCCGGCTGGTAACGCGCAATGTATCCGATGTTGAAACCCTGGCAGAAGTTTTTAGTCAGGGCCTGGCAGCTCTTATTGGTGATTTGCTTCAGTTGTTGTTTATTCTTGGCTGTATGTTTTATTTGGATTGGCGATTAACACTGATCAGTTTATCCACCCTGCCTTTACTCATCATTGCTACCTATATTTTTAAAGAAAAGGTAAAGCAAGCTTTTAATGAAGTGCGCAATGCTGTGTCAAATCTCAATGCTTTTGTACAAGAGCACATCACTGGAATGAGCATTGTCCAGATTTTCAATAGTGAGTCGCGTGAAAATGAGAAATTCAAAAAATTGAATGAAGAACATCGAAAGGCCAACATCAAATCTGTTTTATACTATTCGATCTATTTCCCTGTTGCCGAAGTAATCCAGGCGTTGGGTATTGGCCTGGTGGTTTGGTTTGGTGCAAAGGGAGT
Source organism: uncultured Cytophagales bacterium (assembly GCA_963711495.1). Taxonomy (GTDB): domain Bacteria; phylum Bacteroidota; class Bacteroidia; order Cytophagales; family Cyclobacteriaceae; genus CAVQEK01. The sequence continues at coordinate 347,332 of CAVQEK010000004.1, read as the reverse complement.
AATACAGGATTTTACCACATTTGGTACGCTCACGGCCTTCATTATGTTCATCAATATGTTTTTCAGGCCGATACGTTTAATCGCAGATCGTTTTAATACGTTGCAAATGGGTATCGTTAGTTCTTCTCGTATTTTTAACCTGCTCGACAATCGCGAACAAATTCCTGACAACGGCACTTACAGGCCTGAAAATCTGCTTGGCAATGTAGAATTTAGGAATGTCTGGTTTGCTTATAACGATGAAGAATATGTGCTTAAAGATATTTCATTTCGCGTAAATAAGGGTGAAACATTAGCCCTGGTTGGCGCTACTGGTGCTGGCAAATCTTCCATTATAAATTTGCTTAACCGGTTTTATGATATAAATAAAGGTCAGATTGTAATAGATGGTGAGGAAATCAGTGATTATGATCTGAATTCGTTGCGGGAAAATATTGGTGTGGTATTGCAGGATGTATTTTTGTTTTCAGATACCATAGAAGAAAACATTACGCTGGGAAACCACAACATTTCACGACAGAAAATATATGAAGCTGCCGAGATGGTCGGGGCGCTTAATTTTATTGAAAGGCTGCCAGGGAAACTCGATTATAACGTGATGGAAAGGGGTGCAACATTATCGGTTGGTCAGCGCCAGTTGATTTCATTCATCCGGGCGATGGTATATGATCCTAAGATTATTGTACTGGATGAAGCTACTTCATCGGTAGACACGGAAACCGAGGAAATGATCCAGAATGCCATCGATAAAATGATGAAAGGTCGCACGTCCCTTGTTATAGCCCACCGTCTTTCCACCATACAAAAATCCAACAACATTCTGGTTCTGGATCATGGCCGGATTGTAGAAGAAGGCGCTCATGCTGAATTGCTGGCCAAAAATGGATTTTATACTCAATTGTACAACATGCAATACAAAGAAGTGGTGAAAGTCTGATTCGATTAGAACAAATAACCCAGTGAAATTTGTAAGACCCGGTTGGTAGCTCTTTGCTCATAAATAATACTTCTGCTGGCCGTATCACTAATTCCGATGTTGTATCGGATACAGAAATTGTAATGATCGGCTATTTTGTACGCCACACCCAGTATCAGCGAAAAATCATTTCTGTTCACTTGGTCAGTGATTTTGTCACTAAAATTATCCAGTTGGGATTTTTGATAAGCACTCATCAAAAATCCATATTGCACTCCCAAATCAATGCAGGCATCCTGGTAAAAATAGACTTTTGCGAGCAGCGGAATATTGAGGTAATGATAGTTGAAGTAGACCTCCCGGGAATTGTCGGCAGCGGCACCTTGCAGGGAATAGATCAGTTCAGGTTGCAAACTAAAAAACGGCGTAATGATGGCCTCCGTAAATCCTCCAAAATGATAGCCGAGCCGGGTCACATAGCCCAGGTCTTTAGCACCGATGTCCGCTACATTAAGACCACCCTTTATTCCCCAGTGATACTCCTGGGCAAACAGGTTTGATGCTACCAAGAACAGTGTGAGTATTAGAAAATATTTTTTCATAATCTTTGTTCAAGCATATTTGTATGTAATAAACTAAAAATTATTCATGACTTATGGTTTTCAAAACTTTACCATCGAGGATTAAAAATAGGTATAAACTCCTTAAATACATAAAACCATTTGTCAAAGAACACATACGGCCCGAATTCAAAATATCAAAACAAAATTCAATAGCCATTTTTGCGCATCCCAGAGGAGGCTCTACGTGGCTGGCTGAGATTTTGAAGAATATAGAAAATTCAATTTTGATTGATGAACCACTTTGGCGCGGATCAATGCTCTCAACAAACTCACTCCCCAACGATGATCATCGAAAAGTACCTGAAGCTGCTCATCTGAAATTTTATTACAATCAGCCAATACCGGTTGATGATGAATGGCCGGAAGCCAGAGAAATGTTCGAACAGATCATAAAATGCCAAATTCCCAGTTTGGGTTTATATGAGGAGAATGATTTAAAAAAGCTGAAAAACGGGAAAATCCACCTCGTAAAATTTTGCTATGGTCATTTGTTGATGGAATGGTTTATCAAAAATTTTGACGTTAACTCCATCTTGTTAGTCCGACATCCTTGTGCCGTTGTAGCATCACAGTTGACAAGCCCATATTGGAAAAATATATCTGTCAGTATTCCTTGGGTAATACAGGATTTCAAATACAATGAAATATATAAGGCACAACAAAAATTATTTGAGAAAGCAAATACCATTGAAAAATATTTGGCGGCATCTTGGGCTTTTTCACTCAGGAATTTACTTGGTAATCCACAAAATAATATCAAGTGGATCACTATTTCCTATGAAAGGTTAATCAGCAATTATCGGGAAGAGTTGGAAAGACTTTTTTCAAGATTAAAAATGAAGCTGCCTCCTCGTGCTTATGAAAAGTTCAATGTTTCGAGCCGATCAGTTTTAGACCACGATCAAAAATATATCGATACTTCAACACAATTAACTAAATGGCGAGATCTTTTAAGTCGACAACAAATTGATCAAATACTTGGGATGGTCGAAGACTTCGGCATTGAAGGATATTCTGTAAATCCGGAGCCGGATTATAAAAAAATTTACAACCAAATATAGTTGCTTTGAATATATTTCATATTGCATCCTGGTATCCTTCACCGCAGCATCCGATCACTGGCATTTTTATTAAAGAGCAAATTGAAATATTGGCCAGGGAATTTCCGGAGCATAATTTTGGGATTAGTTCCTGGGGGCAGAATGATGAACGATTATTGCTCTGGACAAAAGATCATTTCCGGAATATCAGAAAGATTATCGGTGCCTCAGCATTAGAACAAAATCAGGAAAAATATTCGAAAAACCTGGTTTATTATTTTTCTCCGGCATTCACCTGGACCTGGAATTTTATGAATGGGAATATTAAATCGGTCCTTAAACACAACCTTTTTAATTATCAGCGATTCCAGTCAGAATTTGGTAAGGTGGATATCATTCATGCGCATGTGGCATTTCCTGCTGGTTTTATCGCCATGAATTTGTCAAAAAAATTATCCTTGCCATACATTATCACAGAACAAATGAGCCCGTTCCCTTTTAAGTATTTTGTAAACCACGGCAAATTAAGCCGGAGAATTGAAGCACCTTATAAATATTCAGCTTGCAATATTGCCGTATCCGAAGGTTTGAAGGATAAAATGAAGGCTAATGGTATCGAAGTTGGGAAGGTCATTTATAATTATGTTGATTCGGAATATTTCACAACAATAGAAAAAAGAAGTACTGGTGAATTTGTGTTTTTTTCGCTTGGAAGGCTGGTCCCACAAAAAGGTATGGATATTTTATTAAAAGCCTTCAAGAATGTATTATCCGAAACGCCGGATGTTTTATTGAAAATCGGCGGAGATGGATCTGGTTGGGAAGAATACCAAGAACTTTCCAAATCTTTGGAATTGAAAGATAAAATTGAATGGCTCGGTGAACTTACAAGACCGGCCGTTAAAGAGCATATGCAAAGCTGTGATGCTTTTGTTTTGGCAAGTCGTCACGAATCGATGGGCATCGTATTTGCCGAAGCACTAGCTTGTGGAAAACCCGTGATAGGAACACGATGTGGTGGTCCGGAAAACATTATCAAAGAAAATAATGGTTATCTGGTGCAACGGGAAAATGTCGCTGAGCTCACCAAAGCGATGATCAAAATGATCCAGAGCCATGAACGATTTAACCCTAAAAAAATCCGTCAGGATTTTGACGTTCGTTTTTCTGATAAAGTGATCTGTCCTCAGATCATTGAAGTTTATGAGGAGATACTACGAAGATCCAACACAATACAAAAATCATAAGTTTATTTCATAGGAATTTTTCCAGCTTGGTTCGGCTCCCATTCTCTCCTTAAACTGAATGAGTGATTTCTGATGTATACCATTGTGCAACGTTGAAATACCAAGGTCGAGCAATTCATATTGATGGTGACTTAAGTGTTGATACAAACCGTCTATCAACATCACCATCGGGCTCAGGTCATTGTATTGCCGAAGACTGGCCGGCAAAAAATTATATACAATTTTCCTGTTTACCTTTATAGCCACTGTGGCAGCCAGAATTTCTTCACCTGATCGCACGCTTATCAACCAGTAATTTTGAGGAAACTGTTCCAAATAAGCTTTTAACTTTTCTTTCTCAATTGAAATTTCCAGATCATTTTCCATTCGGCATTTTTTGATAAATGCATAAATATTGTCCATCTCGGAGGGTAGATCGATGCTGAACCGGAGTCCTGACTTTTGACATTTTATCAGCCTTCTTTTTTCCATAAGATGCATTCTTTTTACCAGGGGTGTGTCCGTGATTCGAATGTGGTGATTGATGGCCTGAAGGGATATCCTGAATTGATTTGTTAACAATGCCTGATGGATTTTATCCGATTTTTCAGGATAATAGCATTGAGCATGATGGATCAGTTTGATGGTGACAACCGATCTTTTGTACAACTCCTCCAGGGAATATTGCACAAAATCACGCAACAAATTAAGAGACAATACAGGATTGAATTCATACGATCCGAAAAGCGACCGATACGGGCTAAAAGCAATATTTTTATCAATTAAAAAATGCACCTTAGCTTCTACCCTCTTGCGGACATTGTTGACCATAAAAAAATCAACCCGGCTGTCGGGGCCCTGCATATTGATATGCTGAATTTTGTTGAATAAGTAATTCTCAAAATTGAAAGCGTATCCAAATGGTAGTTGATCGGTTAGAAATTCAAAAGTCACAGCAGTCAAAAATATTCAAAATTATATTGGTTCAGGGCTAAAGTTAACGAATATGCTCAATTTGGCGATAAGGAGATATTATCATATTTCTGCATACTTGGCAAGATGAAGATCTTACTAAAACTGGTGTAAAATCAATAACTTTGAACCAAAGGTTAGTTTGCGGAAAATAGTATTGAGCGTGTTGGATGTTAAGCTTGCAATTGATGAAAAAAAACGATACCTACAAAACACTTAAGAGTACATCGGAAGGCATCTATAAGGAAAAAGGCAGTAAATTCCTTGCCTTTGCATATCCGGTTTTGTCGGAGGAAATGATCAGAGAAAAAGTCGAAATATTAAGGAAACAATATCATGATGCACGGCATCATTGCTTTGCGTACATTCTCGGTGTGGACCATGATCAGTATCGGGCTTATGACGATGGCGAACCAAATCATTCGGCAGGAGATCCGATTCTTGGCCAGCTTCGATCCCGAGACCTCACCAATACCCTGGTGGTGGTAGTTCGATATTTTGGAGGCACAAAATTGGGAGTGAGTGGTTTGATCAATGCCTACAAAACTGCGGCTGCATCAGCGCTGGATAAAAACGACATTATTGACAAAAAGGTGATGATTACCTTTTTAATTGATTTTCCTTATGGACAGGTAAATGCCGTGATGCATTTGGTAAAAGTATTTGATCTCGAAATTCTTGAACAGCACTTTATGTCAACCTGCCAGATGAAGGTGGCTGTTCGTTTAAAGTCCGCGGCATCTTTACAATCTAAACTGGACTTGGTCCCTGATTTGCGTATTCAGCAATTAGCATAGATCATCATTCATCAATAAAACCACGTTGTTGAAGGTTTTTATAAACTTCCAGACATACCCAGGCGTCCGTGGCGGCATATTGAATTTGTGGGGTGGTAAGTACTTTGCTTTCCCAGTTAGAAGTTTGCTGGCTTTTCGATATTCTGAAACCCAGCACCATTGCTGTGAGGTTCCTGGCGCCAATATTTTCAAACCCAAGTTCAGGCGCCAACTTATTAAGATCCACAAATCCTGCAGGGCGAAAATGCCCCCGCTTCAACAGGGCATTCAGGTCGTCATCAATGGCAATTCCTATTTTGATGATCTTATCATCACAAAGAAATTGTCTTAGATCCTCGGTAATCCCCACATCAGTTATCCGCAATAGATAGACTTTACCAGGTATGGCGATTTGAATAAGTGCCACATGATTGAATTGACCCTTTCGATAAGCGGGTTTTGATTCCGTATCAAACCCTACCAGATTTTGATATTGAATTTCTTTCAGCGCGGTTGATATCTGTTCAGCAGTGGCGGCCAATACAACTTTACCTTCAAACCGGAATAGGGGCAAATGATTTATTTCCTCTTTGGTAATACTTGTTTTCAACTTTAATCTTCTTAGGAGTCTAAAACTATATTATGCTGCTGCTGTTTTGAACCTTTTTAATTCATATACCTGCGCCAGCAAAAAACTGATCATTTTTAAAAAAGCTATGGGGATCACCATTTCGTCAAGTGCGGACTTCAATATATTTTCCAACATTAAATATAAATCGTACAAAAAAGAAAAACCTAAGATAAGAAAAAATGAAAAAAGTAGAGAAATTATTATTTGAGCATATATTGATTCGGTTTGGAGCACAAATTTATGCCATTTAATCATGAATATGCGTTTGGGGTTTTAAACCAATTTTCATCAAATTGTCCAAACCTTTACATGGGTGACAATGTCGTCGAAAAATATAAGGATAACGCCGCGTCAAAATTTTATGGTTCTTATGCCTAGTTCATCCTGTGGATATGAATGGAAAACATGGAAATTTATTGGATTTAAGATCATTGTAGAATAAAATATTTGTTATTTCAATAAACACTTAAGCCATGCCAGACTTGCAAAAAATTCTTGAAAAAGCCAAGGCCTCATCCTGGTCCCTGAGGATGCTCAATCTTGGGCTCTATCGAATGATACCTTTCAACAGACCACATGGCATCAAAATCTTAACGCTCGGCGATGATTTCGTGACGACTATTCTTCCATATAAAAAACGCAATTTCAATCACATCAAGGGGCTGCACGCCACAGCACTGGCGACCCTCTGTGAATTTACTACCGGGATTTTATTGATTTCCAGGTTCGATATACGCAGCTACCGAATTATACTAAAAACTTTGCACCTGGATTATTACTATCAGGGCAAAATGGATGCTACTGCAACTTTCAAGATCACGGATTCCTGGCTGGATCAAAATGTGTTTAAACCATTGGAAAACCAGGAATCAATCATTGTGGATTGTGATATTGATATCTTTGATAAAGAAAATAATCATTTAACCAGAGGAAAGGTAAGCTGGCAGTTGAAACCATGGAATAAAGTCAAAACCAAGGTTTGAACTGAACATTTAATGGAGAATGCAACAATAAGTCAGATGATTTAATCGCATCATTTGCTATGTTTTTCCATGTCGCTCAATTGTATATTGATTGCGCCAATAGAGATCTGAATTTCGTATACCGAAACTGCCAGTGATGCGATGAGCAGGACCAGACTGATACCAAAGATGACTTCTGCTATATGAATGCTGCCACCAAAAATCAGAAGCATACAAACCACACAAAGTAATAAACTCAACACGCCCAATGCCTGCATATTTCTGATCAGTTTGACACGCAAACGTAAATTTTTAATCTGTCCACGCAAAATGCTGCTCTCAGGATTTTCTTTATATCGGCCATGTAAATTGCGGATCAAACTGGCTATGGCAAGAAACCGGTTGGTGTAGGCCAATAACAACAATGAAATCGCCGGGAACAACAGCGCCGGTGTCGTAAGATTGATTTGCATACCAAATGTTTTATAGGCGAATTTAATAAAACCACCAACGGGTTCGCATTATTTTCTATGGGGATGAACCCATCCGGAAACTCCCTTATTCAGGAATCCGCGGAAAGATAAATGTTTAATCGAATTTGATTGTTATAAGTTTACAAAATGCGATCTCAAGTTCATTTAAATAAAAAACTATAATTATAGTTTGAATACTAAATATATAGTACTATATTTATAGTATAATATGATTTTCCATCTATGAAAGAACTTACCAAAGCGGAAGAACAAGTAATGCAGGCCGTATGGAAATTGGGCGAAGTGGTGGTCAAAGATGTCGTCAATCAATTTTCTGATCCAAGACCGGCTTATACCACAGTCGCTACTGTCCTGAAAGTTTTGGAGTCCAAAGGATTTGTGGACCACCGTGCAGTTGGGAATACCTATCTGTATTTTCCAAATGTTACCAAGGACCGCTATTCATCCTTCCAAATGTCTAGATTGGTAAAGGAATACTTTGGAAATTCATTTCCAAAAATGGCGGCTTTTTTCGCTCGTGAAAATAATATGGACATTCAGGAGTTGGATGAAATGATCCGTAAAGCGAAGGATGAATTTAATAAAGATCAAGATCATTCAAATTAATCCTACTTACCAGCAATAAAATGAATGCTCTGCTTGAATATGCCCTAAAGTCGGGACTCTATATAACGGCCTTCTTTCTTGTTTATAAATTTCTGCTGAGCGGAGAAACTTTCTTCCGCGTTAATCGCCTTTTTTTGCTGGCGGGATTGGTTGTGGCCCTGTTGCTGCCATTGATTCCTATACACTACATAGTCACCGTTCCGCAATTAACGTCAGTTGATCCGAGCAAAACTCAATTTTCTTTACAGATTGTTTTGCCATCCGGAGAATCTTCAGGGCCAGATATAACGTGGTGGGCTATAATGATCATTTATGGACTGGGTGTGGTCCTCTTCATAGCCATATCATTTCAGCAGATATTGATTGTGTTTAAACATATTCGAAAATCCGAAAAAATACCAGTCAATGGAATCATCTTGATTAATTCTGAAAAATACAACACACCATTTTCATTTTTCAATTATGTATTGATCAACTGTTCTAATTATAGTAAAAAAGAACTTTCCGGTATCATTGCTCATGAGAAGGTGCACATTCTGGAGCGACACTGGATAGATCTGCTTTTAGCAACATCAGCAACAATGTTGTTCTGGTTTAATCCGGTTATCTGGTGGTATGAAAAGACCATTAAAATTAATCACGAGTACCTCGCTGACCATGGCGCAATAGTGCAGGGATATAATCCCGGTTATTATGCTGCTTTTTTAGTCAATCAGATTGTTGGTACTCCAGTGATCCCACTCACCAACTTTTTCAATTTTAAACTCAACAAAGACAGAATTACCATGATAAATAAATCAAAATCATCACCGGCAAAACACTGGCGAATAGTATATGTATTGCCTTTGATAGGCATCATCTTAATGGCTTTTGCCAGCCCAAGATATGTTAGCGATAGTGCCGCTGGAAGATTTGAGCAATTCGCTATGTCCCAGGGACAGCAAAAAGTAATCGAGGGCAAAATTTACAATACATCCAGCAAGGCGCCTATTCCAGGTGCAAACATCGTCATTAAAGGGACTACAGCGGGAACTGTTTCCGACAGTCAGGGCAATTTCAGGCTAGAAGTCTCAAAAGGCTCGACTGTTGTGGTATCTTTTGTTGGTTATCAATCCAAACAAATTAATATAGGAGAAGCAGATCGTTATGATGTTCCTTTGGAACAAAAAGTTTATGAAATAGTGTTTCCTGAAAAAATAGAAACCGTTAAAGATCAGTCGAAGGAAAAAATGAAGCGAGAAACCGGCGTCACAGTAAATTCGAAGGAAATCTTTACCGTTGTAGAGGATATGCCCGAATACCAGGATGGCGGAATGAATGGATTGGAAAGTTATATTCGCAATAAGACATCAGCCTATGTGCAAAAGACAGGGGTAAAAGGCGAGGTCCATGTGGAATTTAAAGTCGACGAAAACGGGAATGTTTCAAACAGCAAAATTGTGGAAAGCGCTAATAATAAGCTTGATCAGGAAGCGCTGAAAATAGTCAATGAAATGGGCGTGTGGAAGCCTGGGCTACAACGCGGAAAACCAATTGTTGTTAAAATGATTGTGCCGGTTAAATTTGAATAAGTCATTTCCTGGTTAAAAAACGATTTTAAAACAAAAAGGCTGCCTCATCAGAAGCAGCCGTTTTGTTGATATTATTTTTTTTTAAAGAGAAATTCCCATAAAAGACATAAAAGCGATACCCATTAATCCAGTTAAAAGCATGGTTATACCCAGACCTTTCAATCCATCAGGAACGTTGGAATATTTCAGTTTTTCACGAATAGCTGCTAAAGCTACAATCGCCAGCATCCATCCAATTCCCGAACTGAATCCGAATACAGTGGATTCTGCCAAAGAATAATCCCTTTGTGCCATAAATAAAGAAGAACCCAGGATTGCACAGTTAACAGCGATCAGGGGCAGGAATATACCAAGAGACCCGTACAATGCGGGAGATATATTTTCGATGACCATTTCCACCAATTGTACCATAGCGGCAATTACGGCGATGAACATGATAAACTGAAGGAAAGACAAATCGACATTTGCCAGTTTTGGACTGATAAACGCCAGGGCGCCTTCTTTCAACACATATTCATTGAGCAGCCAGTCCATCGGAACGGTGATAGTCAGCACAAAAATTACGGCCATTCCCAGACCAAGTGCGGTACTTACTTTTTTTGAAACCGCCAGAAATGAACACATGCCCAGAAAGTAGGCAAAGATCATGTTTTCTATAAAAATGGATTTTACACCAAGACTTATTAAATCAACCATTTTTGTGTTCGTTTTAATTAGTGTTCAACATATCCGGTTTTAGACCGCTGTACCCAAATGATCAGACCGAGGATGATAAATGCACCTACCGGTGTAACCATCAGGCCATTTGTCGGGAAATTGTGAATGCCCACAGCATCGAAGAGCGGGAAACCGAATAATTTTCCTGACCCAAAAATCTCTCTGAACAATGCCACCGTCAGAATGATCCAACTGTAGCCCAAGCCATTTCCCAAACCATCGAGCACAGAATCCCATGGTTTATTGGCCATAGCGAAAGCCTCTAACCTGCCCATCACAATACAGTTGGTAATAATCAACCCAACGAATACGGACAATTCCTTGTACATATCATAGGCATACGCTTTCAATACTTCACTCACCAACGTCACCAATGTGGCAACAACGGCCAATTGCACGATAATTCTAACCCTGGTGGGGATTAGATTTCGCATAAGAGAAATGGCCAGGTTGGAAAATACCACAACCAAAGTCACCGAAATGGCCATGGTCAGTGTTGGTTTCATCTGAGTTGTGACCGCCAAAGCTGAACAAATGCCCAAAACTTGTACTGTGATGGGATTGTCGTCGCTCAACGGATCTATAACGAATTTCTTTCGTCGCTTCGAAAGTACTGGTTCCACTTTCTTTTTCTCGACTACTTGCTGAACAGTTTCAGTACTCATATGCAATTTTTTAGTAATTCCCTATTTCTTTATTTATAGTAATGCCACTTTGTTTTGACTTTTGGCAGTTTTTCCAATAAAACCTTCGTAATATTTGAAATAACTTGCCAGCATGCTATTGAGGCCTTTACCGGTAAGTGTGGCTCCGGACATACCGTCTACATGATGGGCATCAAGATCTTTAGCTGTGTGATGTTCTCCTTTGAGCATAGCCACAGATTCCAAATCTCCTTTATCATCAAAGATCTTTTTGCCAGTGAATCGCTCCTCAACTTCCTGAGTTGTTATTCTTGCGCCAAGGCCAGGTGTCTCCGTTTCGTGGTCGAATACGGCACCCTTGATGGTATTCAGGTCAGTATCCAGGGCTATGTAGCCCCAAATCGGTCCCCAAAGGCCGTGGCCATACACCGCGAGAATATAGGCTTCAACATTTTCCGCATTGCCTTCTTTATGAAATTTAAAGACGGGATATAAACGATTATCCGGTGTTTTTTTATAATTGGCGGCGATGTCCACCTTGTCAGCAACAATGGGTTCGCCCTTTTCGTTTTTTTCAACAACATTGCCATTAATATCGACGACAATTCCAGAAATTGTTTTATCATAAGTCGATAAAATGTCATTGCCCTTCAGGCCCTCTACATTCATTACCGCACTCAGGATCTGTCTTTTGGTATCCAGTTCAACAGCTTTCTGCTGTTTTGGTTTCAATCCCTGGTTTGCCAATGAAAGCAATCCTCCGAGAATAATGGTAATGATGGCTGAAAAAACGATGATATAAGTGTTAGACTGCTGTTGCACGGCTCAACCTCCTTTTTTTATTTCCTTGAATAACATAGTAATCAATCAATGGGGCAAATACATTCATCAGCAAAATAGCCAGCATAATACCTTCCGGATATGCTGGATTAGTCACACGAATGATGATTGTAAGTATGCCTATAAGAAAACCATAAATCCATTTTCCTTTTTCAGTTTGTGCCGACGATACCGGGTCTGTGGCCATAAATACAGCGCCGAAGGCAAGTCCACCAATTACCAGGTGATAGTATGCGGGCATCTGCATGTAGGGATTTACACCTATGGCATTAAAACCAATGGCCATAGCCAAAGCACCGGCAAATACGCTCACAATAACTTTCCAACTGCCAACACCGGTAATGATCAGGATCAAGGCGCCAATTAATGCCATTAAGGTGGATGTTTCACCAATCGATCCCGGTATCAATCCGACAAACATATGCCCAAAACTATAGAAATGTGGTGCCAATGCAGCATTGGCCTTGTCGAATGCATCTACAACAGCACCCGCATGTGCTGAAGAAGTGTCATATGCAATAGCCAGTGGAGTAGCCCCTGAAAAACCATCAATCGCTTTGTGCCCTCCGAAATACGTCCACACTTCACCGGAAATTTGCTGGGGATAGGCAAAATACAAAAATGCTCTGGCCGTAAGGGCAATATTAAGCACATTCATTCCCAATCCGCCAAAAACTTCCTTGGCAATAAGCACGGCAAATATATTTGCCAATGCAATTTGCCATAGTGGTATGGTAGGCGGAACAACCAATGGAACTAATAAACCTGTTACCAGAAAACCTTCGTTGACCGCGTGTTTCCTGACAACAGCAAAAATCACTTCTACCAAGCCCCCCGATGCATACGATACAATAATAATGGGTAAAATGACCACCAATCCCGTACCAATCATTTGCCAGATTGTGGCTTCTTGTCCGATTGCCAGAAAATGCTGGTAACCTATATTGTAGATCCCAAATAGTGTGCATGGTATTAAAGCAATAATGACTGTCATCATTAATCGCTTCATATCCAGGTTGTCCCTGATCTGTACTCCATTATTATTGGTTACATCATCCGGAGTAAACAAAAAGGTTTCGGTGGCAACAAACACTGGCTTGAATTTCTCAAGTTTCCCCCCTCTTTCAAAATGGGGTCGGTTCTTATCCAAAAAATTCTTTATAAATTTCATCGATCAACTAACTATTTTGTAATAATGTCAAACCATCCCTTAATATTGCCTGGATTTCATGTTTTGAGGGATCAATAAACTCGCAGAGTGCAAGATCTTCTTCTACTACTTCATAAATTCCTAAGGCTTCCATTTCATCATAATCTTCCGCCATAATAGATTTTAGCAAATAAGTGGGTAAAATATCCATAGGCAATACCCGTTCGAAAGCACCCGTGATTACAAATGATCTTTCCTCACCGTTGGTATTGGTATCAATTACATATTCCTTATTTTTTGAATTTATGAATGATACCAGGCCGAATGCTCTGTGGAAACTAAATTTGTTGGGATTCATACTCAACCACCCCAAAAACTCCCGGTGGTGGCCTTCAGGAATGACCGTAATCATATGATCATAAAATCCCAAGTAGCCATCTGGAGAAATTTTTGTTCCTGTCAGCACATTACCACTGATATATCGAACTTGCTTACCTTCAACATTGTTTTCAATGAATTTGTTGATGCACGCGCCACTATATGTTTTGCAGTATAACGGTCTGACGACCTCCGATCCTACCAGTGCAATGGTTTTGGAAGTATCTAAAATACCTTCCAGAAAAAGTTTACCGATCTGGATCACGCCGGATGGATTGATGGTCCAAACTAAATCTCCTTTGTTGATGGGGTCGATGTGGTGAATTTGCACACCGACATTCCCTGAAGGGTGCGGGCCCATGAATCGATGTATTTCCACATCCTTGATATGGGCAAAGACTTTGGAGACTTCACTTCGTCCATCAAGCCCGAGATGGATATTTCCTGGTGTGAATTTGCGCAGCACTTCTATGCCCGCCTGAAAATAATTTTCCTGATCCGCAAAGATGAAATCATAATCAGGAGCCAGCGGATGAGAATCAAAAGTTGAAATGAATATTGCCTTTGGCGTGTCTTCTGGATTTGCTACCACACCATAAGGTCTCTGAATGATGTTTGGCCATACACCACTGTTCAACATCTGATCCTGTACGTCTTCCCGCTGCAATTTATTGAGATCAGAGATGGAAAACTTTTTGAATTTTTCGTATTCCTGTGTTTTGTCGGCGAGAATTCTTATTTCCAGGAGTTTTCTTTTCTCCCCTCTTTTCACTTCGACGACCTCTCCGCTAACGGGGGCACAGTACTGCACCTTTTCCATCATTTTACAAAAAAGCAATGGAGTACCGGCTTTCACAGTATCTCCTTCAGTTACCAGCACCTTCGGTCGTTTTATCCCCAGAAAATCAGTAGGTTTTATCGCAAAAGTGTCGGGCTGTTCACACGCTGCTATTTTTTTCTCTGCCTTCCCTGCAAGGTTGATATCGAACCCTTTTTTGAGCTTTATAGTATGTGACATTTACGAATCAGATTAAATCTGTATTTTGAGACCGCAAAAATAATTAATTTTTATTTTTAACATTATAAATTGAACGCTTTGTTCAGTTGACATTCTTAAAATATCTTTGGTTTATTAAACCATTTAAAAAATCAGGTGGCCATCGCTTCATCAGCAATCTTTTGAATCCCCTCGGCTATCTTTTGCATCAACCACATTGGGGTAGATGTTGCCCCACAAATACCAACATGATCATCAGTCCGGAACCAGGCCGGATCAAGTTCATTCTCATTTTCTATAAAGTAACTTCTTTTATTTTCTAAAGCGCAAACATTAAATAAGGCCCTGCCGTTGGAACTCTTTTTCCCGCTCACAAATAAGATTACATCATTTGTTCTGGCAAATTCTTGCAATTGAGGTTCACGGTTCGAAACCTGTCGACAAATACTGTCGTGGGCCTCAAAGACGTCACAAGTATCTTTTGTACCCGCCTTTTTATACCGTTCTTCAATTTTGGATTTAATTTTATAGAAACCCTCTGTGCTCTTGGTGGTTTGACTAAAAAGTACCGATGTTTTGGTAAAGTCGATTTTTTCCAGGTCAGCTTCTTCAGTGACAATAATGGCTTGTTCCTTGGTCTGACCAGAGAGTCCAATCACCTCCGCGTGTCCCTTTTTGCCATAGATGATCACTTGCCCTTGTTGTCGATTGATCCGATCATAGGCGTTTTTAATCCTGCTTTGTAATTTCAGCACAACCGGACATGAAGCGTCGATCAACTCGATATTGTTCTTCAGAGCCTGCTGATAGGTTTCAGGTGGTTCGCCATGGGCCCGAATGAGTACGCGACAATCTTTGAGATTTTTTAATTCATCTCGATCGATAATCCGTAAACCGCGGTCCCGGAGTCTTTGCACTTCCATGTCATTGTGCACAATGTCTCCCAGGCAATATAATTGATCGGAGTGCTCTATTTCATCCTCAGCCATCTGAATGGCATATTCGACCCCAAAACAATAACCTGAATTATGATCAATGGTAACTTTCATGTTGTAATGTTGCTCGTTGCAGATGTTTTTCTCGCCAGATCAAGGACTCGGTTTACCTGAGTTTCGAAGGTAAGGTAACTGGTATCAATAACGAAAGCATCGGGGGCTTTTTTCAAAGGACTGTCCTTTCGACTACTGTCAATCTCATCCCGCATTTTAAGGTTTTTGATGACATCGTCGAGCGGCTGTTTCTGGTTTTTTTCCAATAATTCCTTTTGACGGCGCCCGGCCCTTATTTTTACATCAGCCGTCATGAAGATTTTGAGTTCGGCTTGCGGGAACACCACAGTGCCAATGTCTCTTCCATCCATGACAAGACCTTTTTTACGACCCATGGCACGTTGCTGTTCTACAAGTTTTTTTCTTACGGCTGATATTTCACTCACCTTACTTACCATTTGTGAAACTTCCATGCCCCGAATGGCATCCTCTACACCTTTTCCGTTTAAGACGGTTTCACTTTTTTGTATTTCCTTATTATAACGAAAAGTGATATTAATGTTATCTAACGCGTGGAATATAGAATTCGCGTCTTTAGTATCAATCTGGTTTTGAATAAAGTAGAGGGTAACAGCGCGGTACATTGCTCCCGTATCGACATAGATATAATTCAACGCTTTTGCGACGGCTTTTGCCGTTGTACTTTTACCGCACCCTGAATGCCCGTCGATCGCTATGATGATTTTTTTCATTTTGCGCTTCAGGTTACCGATGGTTAACCTGGCGGAGGCTTAAAATTTTTGGCAAATATCAAAAAATATTTTCAGAAGGTCATCTATTTGACTATTTAATTATCAATCAACAATCTTTTATCGGGCACGGTATGGGACCGTGCTTTGGCTGACTTCTCTTTTTGGGTTTATGTACCGCACAAGAACCTAATAATATGACGACCATTAACAAAAAAATCAGTTTTCTCAAAATTTTGCGGGACATAATTCTCATGGCGTTAATATACAAATATAGGATTTATCCGTAGTCAATAATAAAACATCTGCATTCTCAATTATCAATCTGTTTAATTAATTTTGTCCACCACAATAAAATAAGTCCGAAGATGAAAAATGATTTTGAATCACACGCCAAAAAACTGGTCGATGCAATAACGAAGAAAATAGAAGAACTATTGGAAAAATCAGATATTTCGAAAGAGGAAGTCAAAAGTGAAATACATAAACGTGTCGCTGAACTGAAGAAAAGCCGGGACGTGATCGAACGGGAACTGAATAATATGAAAGAACGAAATAAGGATTCCTTCGATAAAATAGAAAGATTTGTCCAGGAGGCCGCCCGCGAAGTGAAAGAAATCTTTGCAGAAGTTTTTCAGTCAGACAAAAAAGAGGATAAAAAAACTCCCTGAACATTATATGAATTATCTCTCAGTAGAGCAACTGGCCAAAAGTTATGGAGAAAGTCCGCTATTTGCAGAAATTACCTTTGGAATCAGCCTGGGTCAAAAAGTGGCGTTGGTCGGCAAGAATGGCTGCGGTAAATCTACTTTATTACGAATCATTTCTGGTGTAGAAAAGCCGGACCGGGGGAAAGTAGTATTTCGAAACGACCTGAAGATTAAATATTTGCCGCAAAATCCTGAATTCCTCAATCATCAGACTGTGCGCGATTATCTGTTTGATCAACACAATGAGCTGCTGGCAACCATTAGTGCTTATGAAGATTTTATACAGATGTCCGATTCAGATTTTAGCAGTGATCAATACCAGGAATTAGTCAACCGGATGGACGCACTGAGTGCCTGGGATTACGAAACCCAGATCAAACAGATACTGGGCAAACTGGGCATTTACGACCTTGATCAATACGCCGATGAACTGTCTGGTGGGGAAAAGAAAAGGGTGGCGCTGGCCAATACACTGATTGAAAAGCCGGATTTTCTCATACTTGATGAACCCACCAATCATTTGGATGTTGATGTGATCGAATGGCTGGAATCATATCTCTCCACCCAGGCCATGTCGTTATTGCTGGTTACCCACGACCGGTATTTCCTGGAACAGGTCACCAATGAAATAATTGAATTGGATCAGGGGCAATTATTCAGCTATCATGGCAGTTACAGCTATTTTCTGGAAAAGAAATCCGAACGCATGCAGCAGAAAGCCGCTGAAATTGAAAAAGCAAAAAATCTACTCAGGACAGAATTGGATTGGTTGAACCGGATGCCCAAAGCACGAAGCCACAAAGCCAAATATCGCATTGATTCTGCCCGGGAATTGCAGCAAATTGCCAGTCAACAGATCGATGCGCAATCCCTTACCCTCAAGACCGACATGACCCGGCAGGGCAAAAAAGTACTGGAAATCCATCACTTGTCGAAATCTTATGACGACCTGAAAATCATCGATGATTTTAGTTATACCTTCAAAAAGCATGACAGAATTGGGATCGTTGGTAAAAATGGTGTGGGAAAGACCACTTTATTAAACCTCATCACCGGAGCGTTGACGCCGGAGAAGGGAGAAGTTGTGCTGGGTGAAACAATCAAATTCGGCTATTATCATCAGGAAGAATTTGTGCCCAAGGCGGGACAACGCGTCATCGATGTTGTAAAAGAGGTTGCTGAGGTAGTAAAACTTGTAGATGGCAATATCATATCGGCTTCTCAATTTCTTCAACATTTCCTTTTTCCTCCGGAAGTGCAATATACTTTGGTGGAAAAACTCAGTGGAGGTGAGAAGCGAAGGCTACAGTTGATGCGCGTATTAATAGAGATGCCCAATTTTCTGATCCTCGATGAACCGACCAATGACCTGGATATTTATACCATGAACGTTCTCGAAAATTATTTGATGTTTTTCCGGGGTACCCTGGTCATCGTTTCCCATGACCGTTATTTTATGGACAAACTTACCGACCATCTTTTTGTGTTTAAAGGCCCTGGAAAAATCGTTGATTTTCCAGGGAATTATTCCAATTATAAAACATCGCTTGATGCTGAGTCGCCATCACAGGAACCAAAACCTAAAAAGATCGAAAAAAAACCAAACAATCGCACTGCCACATCTTCCAAACAAAAACGTTCCTACCATGAACAACGGGAATATGACAGGCTGGAAACAGAAATTGAACAATTGGAACAGGAAAAAAAAGAACTTTTACGGAAGTTGAACAGTGAGATCTCAGACCATGAAAAACTCACCGAATGGTCATCCCAAATCGCGGAAATCACAGAACTGATCGATGAGAAAACGGAACGGTGGCTGGAGCTGGCGGAAATGCAATAAACACTTTTTATGCAGTAAGCATTAGATCCGGGCTATTTTACCTTTACTAGATTTAAAGCCTGTTGGACTTATAGTCTGTTTGGCGGATAAATTTTGATTCGCTAGTTGGGCAGATTCAAACATAAAATTGCGTTTCAGTTTTCCCGAAAATGTTGATTAAATTAATCAGCACTACCGGCAAAAGTTGAAATGATGTATTGTTCTGTTTCTTTTGTCACTTTTTTTGCCTTCGATGGTTTTATAATGAATTCATTTGCTATCCGATTAAATTAAAGAACAGTAAACCTTGTGTTATGGGCATACGGCCCCCGAATCGTCCTTTTAATCATACCAAATGCCGGAAATGGATAAAAATTCATTGATACCGCCGGTGCGAAAAGGTTGTATTTTTAGAAAAAAATGACATAGATCATGGTAATAAATGTCCCGGGATTCATTTTTTATTGTGCAGGTTCAAATCTACTTTTGCTGCCGATGAAGCAGGTTTTTCGCGAGGAATGCTTCCGATTTTAATCAACAAGTGGATTTTTATAAATCCAATGAACACGTTAAACATTAAAAAATATTACAAAGGAAAATGATTCTTTCTTATGATAAATTGTTTTCCGGATCACCGATAGTTAAAACAAATAAAATATGAAACGCTATCTCTATTTTTCGGTTACCCCGGAAGCTTTGATCTCATCAATGCTGCCTCCGGATGAATTTGGTAATTACCTGGCTGTGGGGACCCACAAAAGAACGCGCGGACAAGTGGTATTTTTCGAAATAGATGCTAACAAAGTTGGAGATTATATTCCGAAAGATTACATCGAGAAAAGATGTGTCTCGCATAAGGACGGCAGTCCAAAACGTTCCCTATATCTGTCCATTTACCGGGTATTGGAAAACATACCACTGGATGCGATTCTCGATTTATATCTCACCACCGATGATGGTCGAGTGTTGAGGTTGGAGAAGGCAAATTACCAGTCTGGTAAACAGAAAAAATTGCATTTATACCAGGAACTATGTCCGGTTACACCGAGGGTCGCCAGCACATTGGCTCCGGAGGACTTTTTAAAATACGTGACCGATCCGGGTAGCAAGGTTTATGTGCCAAAGTTATTTTTTGTAGAACTGATGTTGAATGGACTGGCCAACGACCCTGTCGGTTCCAGTGCGGAGGATTTGCCCTATGGCAATATCCCTCACCTGAGAGACTGTCTCATCGGGCTTACACAAAACGAAGCTAAGGTGACAAAAACCGTGATTCGTTTTTTCAGCGGTGATGTGCACTACCGCACTTGTACCAACGGATTCTTTCTGGGGAATAAAGATAAATTCATCTTCTACCCATTTCCATCCAAAGAGGAACTGGAAGAGAAATATCACACCTGGTGGAGATCAGCAGTAACAATTGGATTTTAAGGGATTTTAAATTTTTTTGATATGAATGATATATTTTGGATGGTTCCCGGTTCAGCAATACTGGCACTCGCTTTTGCCTGGTATTTTTTCAAGCAGGTAAGAAGTGAAGACGAGGGGAATGACAGAATGAAAACGATAGCATCGCATGTTCGACGCGGAGCAATGGCCTATTTGAGGCAGCAGTATAAAATAGTGGGAATTTTCTTCCTGGTTTTAACCATTTTATTTTCGGTGCTTGCTTACGGATTTCAATTACAAAATCCCTGGGTGCCTTTTGCTTTCCTGACCGGTGGATTTTTCTCCGGTTTGGCCGGATTTTTCGGTATGAAAACTGCCACCATGGCTTCAGCCCGAACGGCCAATGCGGCCCGAACATCTTTAAACGGTGGTTTGCGGGTAGCTTTTAGAAGTGGTGCAGTGATGGGCCTGGTGGTCGTCGGCCTGGGTCTACTGGATATTTCCATATGGTTTATTGTACTCAATTCAGTATATCCCACCATGAACGATGCCCACAACATGATGATCATTACGACCACCATGCTGACATTTGGAATGGGCGCTTCTGCCCAGGCATTGTTTGCCAGGGTTGGCGGTGGAATTTATACCAAGGCGGCCGATGTAGGTGCCGACCTGGTGGGTAAAGTAGAAGCCGGTATCCCGGAAGATGACCCCCGCAACCCAGCCACTATTGCCGATAATGTAGGAGATAACGTTGGAGACGTTGCTGGTATGGGAGCAGACCTTTATGAATCATATTGCGGTTCCATTTTGGCCACCGCGGCGCTGGGTGCCGCGGCATTTTTGAGAGATCCCGGTTTGCAGATGAAAGCCGTGCTGGCGCCTATGCTCATCGCCGGGGTTGGCATCATCCTTTCGATAATCGGTATTTTTCTGGTAAAGACAAAAGAAGGCGCAACACAAAAAGACCTGATGGCGTCACTCTCGAAAGGGATAAATATCAGTTCGTTGTTGATTGTGATCTTATCATTTGGAATTTTATATATTCTCCAGATCCCCAATTGGTTTGGCATTTGGGGCGCTATCGTCGTGGGTCTGGTGGTAGGTATTGTGATCGGAAAAGCAACCGAGTATTTTACATCGGAAGAATATAAACCCACTCAAAATATTGCCCGCAGTGCAGAAACAGGCCCCGCCACGGTGATCATTTCCGGATTGGGCATGGGTATGGTCTCCACCTTTGTGCCGGTGATCGCCGTGGTGATTGGTATTATTCTTTCATTTATGTTTGCTGCCGGAGGCCAAATCAACAACATTCAAATGGGGTTGTATGGAATCGGTATCGCTGCCGTAGGTATGCTTTCTACACTGGGTATTACGCTGGCGACTGATGCTTACGGACCCATCGCCGATAACGCCGGAGGTAACGCCGAAATGAGCGAACTCGGGCCGGAAGTACGCAAACGCACAGATGCGCTGGACTCACTGGGCAACACTACCGCGGCTACCGGTAAAGGCTTCGCCATTGGATCTGCTGCACTCACAGCGCTTGCTTTGCTGGCCTCCTATATTGAAGAATTAAAGATTGGTATCGACCGGCTGATATCCAGTGTCGGTTCCTATACTTTTCCCAATGAAATGGTGGTCACCAAGGCTGAAGAAGTGGCCAAGATCCAGCTTTCGGATTTCATGAATTATTTTGAAGTGCACCTGATCAATCCCAATGTACTCATTGGTATTTTCATTGGTTCGATGATGGCTTTTCTGTTTTGCGGATTGACCATCAATGCTGTTGGCCGTGCCGCCGGTAAAATGGTGGATGAGGTGCGGCGTCAGTTCCGCGAGATCAAAGGAATTCTAGAAGGTAAAACCGAACCGGATTATGCCCGTTGTGTGGCCATCTCTACCAAGGGCGCGCAAATAGAAATGATCCTGCCATCGTTGCTGGCAATAGCCGTTCCCATCGCGGTAGGCCTTATCTTTGGCGTTGCCGGTTCGATGGGCTTGTTGGTCGGTGGATTAGGCGCAGGATTTGTCCTTGCGGTATTTATGGCCAATTCCGGTGGCGCCTGGGACAATGCCAAAAAATATATTGAAGCAGGCCACATGGGTGGCAAAGGATCTACTGCCCATAAAGCCGCAGTAATTGGTGATACCGTTGGAGATCCGTTTAAAGATACTTCCGGCCCCAGCCTTAACATTCTGATCAAACTGATGAGCATGGTCACCATCGTGATGGCCGGCGTAACGGTAGCCTTCAGCATTTTCAAATAGTTTTTCAATAATAATCATTAAAAAGGAGCTTTTTCGGGGCTCCTTTTTTTGTGTATTTGGGAATTTGAGTGAGCGAATTCAGGTTTGGAAGAAATGTGTAAATTATGAGGTGATTGGGGTTTGATTCTTTGCTTTTGTCCGGGGCAATGGTATCATGGACAGATTGTAAAAAGCTTCTCCAAAGAGTTGAAAAAATAATAAACTCAAAGACTTTTGAGCCCTGGGTATAAGTGGTCGCCAGCTACGCTCTATTAAAAGCCCAAAAAACACTTAAAACCCGGTAAATTCGAAGAAATTTTATGCCATCAGAAAACATGCGCGTGTTTTGACAAAAACGTAAGCATTCTTTTCCTAAGGCTTGCTTATGTTTTTATATTTATCAATCTGGAGTTTATTATTGAACGTGTTGAGGGAGATGTATCGATTAGAGATTCGTAATCCTTAGCTGTGTTCTTATCTGAAACAAGCGGGTATTACACGTGAATTATTATATTAGTAATTGAGAAATGCGGAACAATAGTCTCATATTTTTCAACAGCAAATCAAAAAGAATATTAAAGGATTCGTCACCATTAACGATGATTGCTAAGGCTGGGCAGGATTGATGGTTATACCTAATAATTTTGACTAACATGTTTTGGAAAAGTAAAATTCGCAGTCCCATTACACTCGAAGACCGGGAATGGATTGAACAATCTTTCTTGTGGTTAAAAGAAAAATTTGGTGAGGAATATTTAAGAAAGCGAGAAGTTGTTCTTCCAACGAAAAGCTATTTTGATAAAAAATTCAATGGAGACCAAGGTGATGCATTCTTTGTGTTTGAGCGAGTAGGGAAATTTATGGACATTAACCTTGAAAGGATTAACCTACAATTGTATTCTGAACAAAGACCAATGGAGTATTCAGAAAATATTATTTCATTGATTGAAGACAATGTACAACTTACATCTGGAAGGTACATTCAGTATAATGATGGTACTGTTGCTAGATTCTCTCCCAATCCAGATGAATTTATCAAAGATCATCGTGATTCTCTTTTATCTTCGGAAGAAATCCAGTTATTGAAAAGAACTGGAGTAATCGGAATTAGTGCACTAATCGATGTGAAGGAGAAAAGAATAATTAAACTAACAAAAGAGGGGCTCACCGAAGTAAATGATGATTTGATGAAAAAAATATTAGACATCTTAGTGAAAAATATTTCTGTTTCACCCAAGAAATATGTTTCAACAGCGCCCGATTATAGATACATAGTAAAAGGGTTTTCCATAAATGTACATGAAAATAAGAGATCTAATCCGCATCGCACAAGTAATACGAGAAAACAATTAATATGACCAATAATCTTTTTGAATCGTACTTATTTTCGATTTGCCTTTTATACTCAGTACAAGGTTGTAATCTTCAATCCCATCAGCTAAGAGATTTTAACCATACTTATAAAAAGGAAAAGACTTTTTTTGACTATAAATATGTCGATCATTTTCCTGACCAAATTATTAGGTTGACTGCAAAATATGAATACTCAGAGAATATTAGTAGATCTCACCCACATCTTTGGTTCAAAACATCAAATACAGCCGATGTAATAAATTCACTCGAGAAAAAGATCGAAGATGAAGTAATAGCTATTTAGTCAACCCTAAGAAAGTCGAAATGGGCTATAATATATTGAAAATTAAAGGATTAAGGAGTAAATAAGGTAGAAAATGCTTTGAGAAAAGACGCAGGTTTTGTATTTTAAGTAAAGAAACCCTGCAAAAAATGGCACATCAAAACAACCCTGACCAATCCCAGCTGAGCTTTCTATTCCCCACGTTCAAACAGATGTTGAACCCACACCATCCATTATACCGGATGGCTGATTTGATCAATTGGGGAGAAATCAATAAACAGTTTGAATGCTATTACAAAGATTTTGGAAGGCCGTCAAAACCGATACGGCTGATGGTGGGGATGCTGATTTTGAAACAGGTTCGTAATTTATCAGATGAAGCATTAGTAGAGCAATGGGTGGAGAACCCCTACTATCAGTACTTTTGCGGGGGGAGCCAATTTCAATTAAAATGTCCTATTGAAGCCAATGAGTTGAGCATGTTCCGAACCAGGATCGGCAAAGAGGGTGCTGAAAAGATCTTTCGATTATCCATTGAGCTCAATGGAAAAGACGGCCAGGAAGGCGAAGTGATATTTGACACCACCGTCCAGGAGAAGAACATTACTTTTCCTACCGATGAGAAGCTTTATGGTAAAATCATTAAGAAATGTCGTGACATAGCAGAAGCCAACCAGTTGGAACTTCGCCAGAGCTACCGGTTTGTGGTGAAGGGGTTGAGGAGACAGTTGCGGTTTGACAGGCGGAGGAAACAATCAAAAATAGCCGGGAAGTCACTGCGGAAGTTACGGACCATAGCAGGCCGCCTGGTGCGAGAGTTGGAGCGGAAGCTTCCTCCGGCAGCTTTTAATGCCGTTTCCATGAAGATTGCCCTGTTCAGGCGGGTGCTGGACCAAAAGCCCAAAGATAAAAATAAGATCTACAGTTTGCATGAGCCTCATGTGCAATGTATGAGTAAGGGGAAAGAGTACAAGAAATATGAATATGGGTGTAAGACCAGCATAGGATGGACCAAAACCAGTGGGGTGATAGTCGGAATGATATCTTTTGAGAAAAACATCTATGATGGCAAGACGCTTCCTGCGGCCATCGATCAGGTAGAGCGGCTGACAGGGAGAAGGCCAGGTGTGGCTATCGTAGATCGGGGATACCGGGGGATAGACAGGGTGGGCTCAACCCAGATAGTCACCCCGTATAATCAAAAGGCAAAAACAGCCTACAGGAAGCGGAAAGCTAAAAAGTGGTTCCAGCGAAGAGCAGGGATCGAACCGGTGATCGGTCATCTGAAAAAAGATCACCGCCTGGCCAGGAACTATCTGAAAGGCATAAGGGGTGATCACATCAACGCCCTGATGGCGGCATCGGCATTCAATTTTAAACGGGTCTTGAGAAAACTCAAGGGCCGTATTGTCTTCTGGCTAAAACAACTTTGGTATTTCATAACGATCCCTAAACTATATGCTCCAACTTCGCTCTGCCCACTTTTTTAGGGACGACTATTTATAATTCTGACGATAGTTGTCTTTTAATCATTGACAGTTATTTGAACGAAAAAAATTCGCTGAGATATGATAAAACTTTGAGGATTGGTCCAGAAATAAATGAGAATATTGAAGATTGCAATAAAGATAAATTCCCAGTACCAAAGTTCTGGAGCGTTGAATGGAGTGAAACAGAAAATACAAAGATAGGTTTATTGTCTGGATATAAACTTTACATATTAGGAGCGAAACCAGGGATTTACAGGGATGAAAATAAATTACCAAATGGTAAATATACTCCAAGAGGCTGGAAACATGGTTATTCCAAAGGAATTGCAATTAATGAAAACCCTAAATCAATAATATATTGGTTTGATATTTGGTAGCTCTTTACTCGTAATACTAATTTTGTCTTTTCACTAAAAATTATTCAACTCCTTAATATTCCTGAGTTCAAATTCAAAATCGATCTCGAAACAATCCACAAATCGCTGTTTCATCACTTTCTTCAGTTCTTCCGGATCTTCGGCGACGAAGAGGAAAGCGCCACCGCCGCCGGCGCCGCACAATTTGCCGCCAATAGCGCCATTGGCTTTGGCGAAATCATACATTTCATCCAGCTTTTCCGTGGTGGATGAAGGGGCCAGCAATTTCTGGGCTTCCCAGTTTTTTTCTATGATTTTGCCACACTGGTGGAAATCACCTTTTCCCAGCGCTTTGGCAAGGCTTAAACCGCATTCCGTGAGCAGATCCAGCGCTTTTTGGCCGTTGGGCGTTTTGTAGTTCTTATACACTTCCTCCACGGCGAGCTGCGCATTGCGCGACTCACCGGTGTGGATCAGCAATAATTTTTCTCTGAAGGATTCCAGCGTTTCCTCACTGATATTTAGCGGCAACGGTTTTGCATAGTTATCACCAAACTCAAAACAGTGAAAATTGCCATAAACAATGGCGTACTGGTCCTGTCGGCCAATGAACCATTTTAATTCCTGATTTTCCAATTGGAAAAGATCTTCCCCGATATTCACCAGCGTTTTGGGCTCGGCATTGTAGGTCTTTGAGTTGAGCATTTCCAACAGTTTCACGGCCGTAGAAGTGCTCAATCCGCTGCCTCTTGGGTAACCGGAAAAATTAAATTGCCCTCCCTTCAACTCTATCAATGGGCGAATGGCCACATTGGATACATAACCTTTTTTGCCATCCATGATATAAGGCACGTCCGTCCAGCCGCCGGCAAAGTCTATGCGCAAAGGGGCTTTCAGGGAAAAATTGATTTTGTTAATAATATTGGTTGTAGAAGTGGGGATCAGCACTTGCGGCACTTCTCTTTTGACCAGCGTCAATGTGGCGCCGAGCCGGTCACACAATTTCTGTTTGGGCGCTATGGAGGAATCATCATCATTGAGGATAAATACGTCCGGCCGCAGATTGGTCATTACTTCTTCGAAGTCGATCTTGCCCTCGCCGATGTGGTCATCATTTAAAACCGCATAATCGACGTGCTGCATGGCAGCCACAAGGTGCACCCGGTTCGATTCCGGGTTGACCGGTCTGCCGGGTCCCTTCAGCACCTGGATGGTGGCATCACGTCCTACGCCAACCACCAATATATCACCATATTGCCGGCATTGACTAAAAAATACAGCATGTCCTGATTGAAGGATATCGTAACAACCCGTACAGAACACAATTTTTTTGCCGGGGAATTGACGTCTGATGGTATCCAGCGCTTTGATATCGATTACTTTGGCCTGTATGGATTCGAACATGGCTGAAAAAATTATACTAAATTCTATCTAATACTTTTTTTATGATCGCGTCAATTGGTTTGTAGGGATCTTTCGAAAATGTGTTTTTTTGCCGGTTTGCCAGTACGGCGTTAATGGCGATAGCTTCGTGACCGAGCATTCTGGCAAAAGCATATAATGCCGCTGTCTCCATTTCAAAATTGGTCAACCAAAAGTCTTTATAATTAAAATAAGTCAGTGTATCGAGGATCTTGTTGTTGTTGGTTCCTATACGCAATACTCTGCCTTGCGGGGCATAAAAGCCGGGAGTGGTCACCGTGTTGCCGGCAATCATATCAAAAGCCAGCTTTTTTTTCAGCATTTCAGATCCCTTAACACAATAGGGGGCAAAAGGGTAATCCAATCTTTTTTGTAATTCCTTGCCGATCGACAGTTCAAAGTCATCTTGTGGCAGATCATAAAATTGCATCAGGTTGTCTAATCCAACACCAAAACTAGCTACCACTGGTGATCCGAGCTTTAGTTCTTCCTGGATCCCTCCTGATGTTCCGATGCGTATGATATTGAATTGCTTCCTGTCTTTTTTCGGGGCCTTTTTTTTCAGGTCAATATTGAAGAGGGCGTCCAGCTCGATCATGATGATCTCAATATTGTCAGGCCCCATTCCTGAACTCAACACGGTAATTTTTTTATTGTTGTAAATCCCGGTATGTGTGATGAATTCCCGCTTATTCATTTCAAACTGTACTTCGTCGAAATGACGACTTACGCGATGCACCCTGCCCGGATCTCCCACCACAATAATATTGTTGGAAACCTGGTTGGGTTTCAAACTCAGATGATAGACGCTGCCGTCTCTGTTTAGGATGAGATCGGTATCAGAAAATTCTTTCATGCTCCATATTAAGCGTTACTTTTCTGTTTGCCAGGAAAAACAGGTTCTTGGGTCTTTTCAACCTGAGCACCGGATGAAGACCTGTAAATCCCGCGGTATGGGTTATACCCATTCATTGCTTTTTGGTAATAACCGGTACCGTCGTACGGTCTTTTTGCCGGATGTTGCCGGCATTCTTCGGAGCATGCCCCCTCCATTTTCTCAGCACATGATTCACAAATCGGCACGTGTTTGTTGCATTCCGGATTGGCACAGTTCACCATCCTATCACAGACATCGCCGCAGATATAACATGTAGAAATGATGGTCGGGTTTACCCGGTTCACTTCACTGACAATGCGATTGTCGAATACATAACATTTGCCTTCGAAATCTTTACCTCCGGTTTCCAAACCATATTTTATGATCCCACCATGTAGCTGATATACATTTTTAAATCCTTTTTCCAGCAAATAGGCGCTGGCTTTTTCACATTTAATACCGCCCGTACAATAGGTAATGACCTTTTTATCTTTATACTTTTCCAGTGCTTTTACTTTATCCGGGAACTCCCTGAAATTCCCCATATCGAGTGTAATGGCATTTTTGAACCTCCCTACATTGTATTCATAATCCGACCGCACATCAACCACTACTACATCGTCGGCATCTTTCATTTTTTGAAAGTCTTCTGGCTCCAGGTAGTTTCCTGTTTTGTGGACCGGATTGATGCCGGTTAAACCCGAGTTCACAATTTCGTCCTTAACCCGCACATGAAGTTTCTGAAAAGCGTGATGGTCACTGGCTTCAATCTTAAATTCAATTTTACTGAACTTCGGATCAGATTTCAGTTCCTGCATATACTGTTCACATTCATCTTTTTTACCCGAAATGGTGCCATTGATCCCTTCTTTGGCAATGATGATCCTCCCCATGAGTTGATGTTCAATACAATATAAATGATGTTGAACCCGAAACGCTTCCGGATCTTCGATGTCGGTATAGCAATAATACAATAATATCAAATATTCCTTTTTGGCTTCCATCCAACTTATATTTCCTGAACGTCTTATATATCGATTTATCAAACCACCCTTTTTGCCGGATTACCAAAAACAGTTTCCCCAGCAGCCACATTGGCGATTACAACGGAACCTGCGCCTATACTCGCCCCTTTACCTATTTTAACACCACTTACGATGGTCACACCAGATCCGATGAAAACGCCGTCACTGATTTTTGCTCCTGCATTAATAATGCTGCCAGCACCAACCTGAACGAAGTCCCCCAATTCGGCGGTGAAGTCAACAATGGCCCCAGTATGAATGATGCAATGATTTCCGATTTTTGCCAGTGCCCCGATAACGGCTTTTTGGTTGATGAAGTTCCCATGATGAATTTCTGCATTACGGGCAATTTCTGCCGTTTTGTGAATGGCATTCACCGGCATGGTTTTACGTTCTGTTCGTACCAGCTTGATGAGGTTTGCCCGGTATGCATCATCGTCTGATGCGATGAAAACATCACAATTTTTCCCAACCACTTCAAAATATTGTGATTCCTCCACGGAACCCAACACCGGAATATTATCAATCTCGGTTCCATGTAATTTTGGATCATCATCCAGAAAACCATAAACGACCACGGAATTGTGCTGGAAAATTTCCAGCACAGCCTTACCCAGCGCCGTGGCACCAATGATCATGACCGGTTTATCCATATAAATTTTTGTGATAGTTGAAGGTGCGCAAAATTACTATGTACATTATTGTAATTCAATGATAAATAAGAAATTCGTATTTTAACAACAAAAAAGAGTTGTCATAAAACAGCCCTGATCTTCGATACTGCCTCGGTTTGTCAACCATCGATCAAATGAACCGTTCCAATTTTTTTTATGGGTTGAAATTGTTCAACAACGTCTTTCAACATTTGTTCCGGATCACCAAAATTTTTTCCTTTTACCCCAATGGATTCAATATCATTTTCAGTCCATTCCAGCATATGGCCAAAATTTTGCTTTTGCTGCATTTCAATATTTTGGCTTCGGTGATGATGGTTGACATTTTCATTTGGCGAAGAAGGGATAATGGGAATGGATGGGCGATTACCAGTGCCACTACGGACATTAACCTCAGCAAAATATTCAGTGAAGGCCCGGAAGTATCTTTGAGTGGATCGCCAACGGTATCGCCCACTACCGCGGCATGGTGCGGATAGGAACCTTTGTGGTAAGTCTTGCCATTTAATTCCACACCTTCTTTAATCATCTTTTTAGCATTGTCCCAGGCACCGCCTGCGTTGGCCTGAAATATAACCATTAATACACCGGCTGACGTTACGCCGGTGAGAAGTCCACCCAGCATTTCGGCACCGCCAAAATAACCGATCAGGACCGGGAAAGCCACTGCAAGTATACCGGGAAGAATCGTTTGTTTTATCGAAGCGTTGGTAGAGATGGCAACTCATTTCCCATATTCTACTTTACCGTCAGCTTCACGGAAAATTTCTATCTCTTCTGCCGTGGCATGCTTTAGATCTGAGTTGTGTTTTTTCATTATTTCGAGCGCATTTCTCAAGGACGGTATTTCATGGAATTGTCGCCGTACTTCCTCAATCATGTACATCGCCGCCCGGCCAACAGCATGCATTGCCAAACTATTGATTTAACTGGCAATGTGCCAGTTCCGGTATCAAATTCAGTGATTTGACCAATACCCAAACCTTGTTCCACTTCAATCTGCGCTGATTTAAGTAGATTTTTCCCTCACAAAATATTGAGATGGCAAACAATGGATCGCAGAAATTCAGCGACTGCATCGGCGATCGGATTATTTGCTCCCCGACCAATCACATATAAGGTGAAGACAAAATAAATTCCTAACAATAAATAAGCCTGGATGAGGCTCATATTCTTTTTAAAAGTATAAACTATAAACGCTAAGACGGTTAAAATAAGTAACAGCATCCTGAGTTCGCTACTCTGGTCGATCGTTTCCGGATGCATATGAATTGGACCGTTGATCAGTGTATATAGGAAGAGAGGAAAACCGAGTGCGAAACAAATATCAAAAATATTGCTACCCAACGCGTTGGAAATGGCGTCATCATAGTTACCCTTTCGGGCATCCTTCATGGAAAGAATGGTATCAGGCACACTGGTGGCGGCGGATGCCAATATGATCGCTACAAACATAATTGGGATATTCAACCCTTCAAATGAGCCCAAATAAGGGATGGTGTATTCTTTGCTGCCTATCCATTCACACGATTGCACCAACATCCAGCAAACTATGGCGATGGCAGAAGTAGAAATAATCAATAAAATCCAGGCATTGACATCGGTCAGTTTTCTTTTTCCAATAATCAAGCGTTCGAGGTCAAAAGAAAGGATCGATTTGAATAGTGATACGTCTTCCCTACTCAGTTTTATTTCTTCGTATTGATAAAATGAAATGCTTTCTTTTGGTCTCTTCATCGTTTTTAACATATACATCAGGTAGATCACATAAACGATCATAAGTAATAACCCATGCCACCATTTCAATTCTCTGCCACTGATGATGATTATAAATAGCAATTCTGCCAGGATCAGGGAGAGGCCATCCCGTACTATGACTTTGCGGGTTATGGTAATATAGGAAGCCACACCGGTAAAAAACACCACCAGTATTGAAAAAGAGGGGATGATCATCCCATTGAATATGGCACTGCCTGCGGTGGTTCCGATACCTCCTGAAAAACCATCTACATCACGCAGGTAAAAAAGAAAAAAAAACGAAGTGAATACTTCGGGTAAAGAACTTCCAATGGCATTGATGGTAGCCCCTTTTACACCTTCTGATAAATTGCGTCCGATATAATCTGAGGCTAAAGTAAATCCATCGCTGGCCCTCCAGATAACCAGACAGCACAGAATCACCAAAATCAAAGGAATAAGAATACCCATCTATTTCAATCTCAAAAAATTACAAAGCCCAAAGATAAATATTTTTGAATATGCAGTGCCAAAACTCATCAATTAATAATACAAAAAAATCTATGATTTATTAAAAATCTGAATTATTTCACAGAACAATTATTCTGGCGAAAACAAAAATATTTAGTGTGGCGATGTAAACCAATTATGACATCCTTTTGTTGAACATACTGCTGGAAAAAAATTTCGTACAGGATGTTTCAAACATACGCCAAATTTATACTATTATTGAATCAACTGACAATCAATTGATAAAATTCTTCGCCTGATTATGCAAAATAACGAACTGCCAAAGTATAAACTGTGGCAGCTGGCTTTACGAAACGGACAGGATAAGCCAGAAATTTGGTGTGGGTATCGCGGTTTGATCTATGATCTAAGTATCTCCAGATTATGGAAAAATGGACAACATTATGAACATTGGGCCGGACAAGATCTTACGGATGAATTGCCTGATGCCCCGCATTCGGAACGTGTTTTTGAAAGATTTGCCATCATAGGATTACTCGAATTGTAAACAGATATCATAAGTGCACAATATAGAACCATATTACAATTGGCTTAAATATTACAACTCCTCTGAGGATCAAAATTCGCCTTTTTTTGGAAAGGAATATAACTATGATATCTATACGGAAGTCATTTACAACTATTACATTGATCCCGCCTGGGATTACATGGGTTCTGAAACACTCTATATCAAAATACTGTATGCAGACTATCACCGGAAATTCGCGATCATTGAATTGCTCGGCGAGTGGAATGATGCACTATATAATGATATTATGCATCTGAAGAGAAACATTATTGACCACATGGTGAACTGTGGTATCAACCAGTTTATTCTCATTGGTGAAAATGTCCTCAATTTCCATGGCTCCGACGATTGCTATTATGAGGAGTGGTTCGAGGACCTGGAAAATGGCTGGGTTGCCGCTGTGAATTTCAGGGAATTCATTTTTGACGAGTGGAAAAAATATAATATCGATTATTACATTAACTTTGGCGGAAATTTACAGATCGAGAACTGGAGGACGTTCAATCCGGTGACACTTTTTCTTGTGGTATCAAAAATTATTGGCCATCGGATAGATCTGGTTTGACTGGCAGAAATATAATTTTTAACGTGTTGTACAGACTTTTAATCAGACCACTGCTTTTTTTATTCAGTCCGGAAACTGCCCACCATCTGGTTACTGTCCTTTTAAAAATAATCAATAAAATACCAGGCATGCCATGGCTCCTGCGCACAATATATTGTATGGAGCACAGGCAGTTGGAACGTGAATTATTCGGATTAAAATTTAAAAACCCCATTGGCCTGGCGGCAGGTTTTGACAAGGATGCCCGGTTTATCGATGAATTTACATTATTTGGTTTTGGATTTATTGAAATCGGGACCATTACACCAAAAGGACAGCCCGGTAATCCCAAGCCAAGGTTATTTAGATTGCCGGCAGACAAAGCGTTGATCAACCGCATGGGATTCAATAATGCTGGTGCCGCAGAAGTTGTAAACCAGCTAAAAAGATGCCATAGCAATGTGCTGATCGGGGGCAATATCGGTAAAAATAAAATAACGCCGAATGATGAAGCCATCGATGACTATTCAGCTTGTTTTGAGATTTTGTTCGATCATGTAGATTATTTTGTGGTAAACGTGAGTTCTCCAAATACGCCCAACCTCCGGGCATTGCAGGAAAAAGAACCACTTAAAAAGTTGCTGCAACACCTCATGTCCCTGAATTTGAAAAAAAGCAGTCCAAAACCAATACTACTAAAGATCGCACCGGATCTTACCGATAGTCAACTTGATGACATTATTGAAATTGTAGAAACGACTGAAATTGATGGATTGATTGCCACCAATACGACCACTGAAAGAAATGGTTTGAATACCGGTGAAGAACGAATAAAATACATTGGAGAAGGCGGTTTGAGTGGCCTTCCTTTGCGGGAACGGTCCACTGAGGTGATCCGATATATTCGTAAAAACGCCAAACGATATTTTCCCATTATCGGCGTTGGAGGTATACATTCTGCTGAGGATGCGCTGGAAAAATTGGATGCCGGGGCCGATCTCATTCAACTCTATACCGGCTTTATTTATGAGGGTCCCGGTTTGGTCAAAAAAATCAATCAACAAATAATAAGGAGTTCAGACAAATAGTTATTCAGAAGGTCTATTGATTTTTATAAATTAAGCTCAATAATTCTCCTGTTCATTTTATTTCACTTAATATTGTCATTTACTTAGTTTTGTGGATTGTTTAGACAATGACAAAAAACACGTATAAATCAAATACATTCAAAAAAGCCAAAAAGCCAAGAAGAAAATATAAGTTGAGTTTCGGGTTTTTTAAGGACCGGAGATTACACATTTCGGTGGGTTTTTTCTTGTTGGCGGCATGTTTCTTTCTACTCACAGCTTTCATCTCCTACCTGTTTACCGGCAAGGCTGATCAGAGTGTGGTGGAAGCAATAGCTGAAACCGGATTGAAGAATTCCGGCGTCGAATCAAGAAACTGGTTCGGATTGCTGGGTGCGCTATCATCCCATTATTTCATTTACCGGTGGTTTGGGGTGGCCGCTTTTTTGATTCCGCCATTTCTGTTTGTGCTGGGAAGTTATATCATTTTCAGAAAGCAGATCGTGTCCCTGAGTCGTTCTTTTCAATTTGTGTTGTTCTTTTTGTTTTGGATCAGCGCCGTATTCGGATACATCACCCTGGAAGAAACGGGCACCAGTGAATTCAGTTTCCTGGCGGGTGGAATAGGATATGAACTGGCATTTATGTTGAACAGCCTGATGGGCTGGGGAACATTCTTATTTCTGATCTTGTCCTTACTGGTATTTATCATATTTTTCTTCGATATCACTCATCTATTAGGATTTGCATCAAAAAATCAATCTGTTAAAAATACGGCGGGGGTCGGGGAAGATATAACCGAAGACGATGACTCAGAAATTGCAGCACAGGAAAAGGAATCGGAAGTTGCCGGCAATTGGGTCATTAAAGATGAAAACAATGATGCCGACAAAAAAGGTAAATCTTCAGATCTGGAATTGAATATTGCCGATGACCAGCGGGTAGTAAGTCGTAACGAATTGACGGATAATGGCAAGCAAAATAATGAGCCGACCTTTTCCATCGATGCTGAAAGTAATAGAGAAAGATCGGTCGACATGCTGGAAAATTATGACCCGACCCTGGACCTCAGTTCGTTTCAGTTTCCCAATCTTGATTTGTTGAATGAATATGACGAAGGAAACGTGCAAGTGACTAAGGAAGAACTGGAGCAAAACAAAGATAAAATTGTAGAAACACTGATCAATTTTAAAATTGGCATCAGCAGCATCAAAGCCACGATTGGCCCTACGGTTACTTTATATGAAATTGTTCCTGATGCCGGGGTTAAAATATCAAAAATCAAAAACCTCGAAGATGATATTGCCCTGAGCCTTTCCGCCCTGGGTATTCGTATAATTGCCCCAATTCCAGGAAAGGGCACCATCGGCATAGAAGTTCCCAACAAAAACCGTGAAATGGTGTCTGTTCGTTCCGTGTTGGGAACTCAGAAATTCATGAAAAGTACCATGGAACTTCCGGTAATTTTGGGCAAAACCATTTCGAATGAAGTATATCTGGCCGATCTTACTAAAATGCCCCACCTCCTCATGGCAGGCGCTACCGGTCAAGGTAAATCAGTGGGGTTGAATGTATTGATTGCGTCATTAGTGTACAAAAGACATCCTTCCCAACTCAAATTCGTTTTGGTGGATCCCAAGAAGGTGGAACTCACCTTGTATAATATCATCGAACGTCACTATTTGGCCATGCTTCCAGATAGCGAAGAGGCGATTATTACGGACAATAAGAAGGTGATTCATTCTTTGAATTCACTGTGTATTGAGATGGATAATCGATTATCCCTGCTGAAAAAAGCGGGTTGTCGGAATATTAAAGAATACAACACCAAATTTATTAAACGACAGTTGAATCCGGAGAACGGCCATCGCTATCTGCCCTATATTGTAGTGATTATTGATGAATTGGCCGATTTGATGGTGACATCCGGTAAAGAAATAGAAACACCGGTGGCCAGACTCGCCGCAGTTTCACGAGCCACAGGAATTCACCTTGTTCTGGCCACACAGCGGCCTTCGGTCAATGTGATCACCGGAATCATCAAAGCCAACTTTCCGGCACGTCTGTCTTATCGCGTTACCTCAAAAATCGACAGCCGAACCATATTAGACTGTGGTGGGGCTGAGCAATTGGTTGGGTTGGGCGATATGTTGTATAGCCATGGTTCAGACATGGTCCGATTGCAGGGACCTTATATAGACACGGCCGAAGTTGAAAAAATTTGTGAATTTATCGGGGCACAACGTGGCTACGAATCGGCCTATCTTTTACCGGAATATTCCGATGAAGAAAGCGACGTTCCCGGAGCAGTAGATCTTTCGGATAGGGACAACATGTTTGAAGAAGCGGCGCGGTTAATTGTGAGACACCAGCAGGGTAGCACATCCCTTATTCAGCGCAAATTAAAACTGGGATACAATCGCGCCGGCCGTTTGATAGATCAATTGGAAGCTGCAGGTATTGTGGGGCCATTTGAAGGAAGTAAGGCAAGGGAAGTGCTGGTACAGGATGAATATAGTTTGGAACAGTTATTGAGCGAGATCAAGGAAAAATATTAAATTGAATAGAAACAGATCAAAATTTTTATGATGAAAAGAATTATTTTATTGTTTTTGATGAGTGGATTGGTGTGGAATGTATTTGCTCAACAGGATGAATACGCCAAGAAAATCCTGGATGCAATGAGTCAAAAGTATAAAAGTATACCCTCTTATAAAGCCAATTTTGTATACAAACTTGAAAACAAGGTTGAAAATATCAACGAGATGTTTAAAGGTGAAATCATTGTAAAAGGCGATAAATATCATTTACTGCTCTCGGACCAGGAAATTTATAACAACGGTAAAACGATCTGGACATACCTAAAGGATGCCAATGAAGTGAATATTGATAATTATGTGCCCGAATCAGGTGACATGTCCCCATCGAATATTTACAATGCTTATAAAAACGGATATAAATATCAATTTGTAGAAGAAAAAAAGGAGGGCAGTAAAGGGTTTAATGTCATCGAACTACAACCTGAAGACCCGGAAGACCGCAACAAAATGTTTTTCAAAGTGATTTTAAATATTGATAAGTCCACCAATCTGATTGACAATTGGAAAATGTACGACCGCACCGGAAATGTCTATACTTACACCATCAGTGGTTTCAATCCCGACTATAAAGTCACGGAAGAAAACTTCGAATTTGATCAATCCAAGTATCCGGGAGTAGAAGTCGTCGATTTACGATAAATCATCAATTCAACGGACCGTTTCTGACGGTCTTTTTTATGATCGATGAAACATGAAAAAATCTGAATTATTTGCCAATATCCGGAAAAAATCTTCCTATCTGTGCGTTGGTCTGGATGCGGACATCAGAAAAATACCTGCATTTCTCAAGAAAGAGAAAGACCCCGTTTTTAGTTTTAATCAGCAAATTATCGATGCCACCATCAAATATACAGTTGCTTACAAACCCAATCTGGCATTTTATGAAGCGCTGGGTCCTGCTGGTCTGGAAAGCCTGGCCAAAACCATGGAATATTTGCCTCCGGATGTATTTACCATCGCTGATGCCAAACGCGGCGATATAGGCAATACATCAGATCTTTACGCCCGTACATTTTTTGAGCAATATCATTTCGATGCGGTCACGGTTGCTCCATACATGGGTATTGATTCGGTTACGCCCTTTTTAAAATACACAGAAAAATGGGTGATCCTGCTTGCACTTACTTCCAATATCGGGAGTGATGACTTTCAAAATCAGCGACTGGAGAGTGGCGACTTATTGTATGAAACAGTGCTTAAAAAAAGTAAAAACTGGGCAAATGATGAGCAAATGATGTATGTGGTTGGGGCTACCAAAGCGGAGATGTTGAGTCAGATTCGAACCCTGGTACCCAAGCATTTTTTGTTGGTGCCGGGTGTTGGTGCTCAGGGAGGTAGCCTTGAAGCAGTATCAAAAAATGGTTTGAATGAACAGTGCGGTTTATTGATAAATTCTTCACGCGGCATTATATATGCTTCCAATAAACAATCTTTTGCACAAGACGCAGGAAAAGCTGCCGCTGCTTTACAGCATGAAATGAAACAATATCTCGATCGGTATCTTTAGACAAGACAAACACATTTAAAATAGATTTACGATATTATTGGATTTTCAGCCTGCAAAAAACACCTCTATTTCCCTTTTGAAAGGGGTGAAGGGGTATGTTCAATGTAAAAGATGGTTTTTTGCAGGCTGAAATTCTTAAATGTGTTTGCCCTGTATCTTTAGAATATTGCAAGTTCAATAATTGATTTTTTTATATTAGATGGTCAAACTGTCTGTCTATGGATGAATTTT
Source organism: uncultured Cytophagales bacterium (assembly GCA_963711495.1). GTDB lineage: Bacteria > Bacteroidota > Bacteroidia > Cytophagales > Cyclobacteriaceae > CAVQEK01. The sequence continues at coordinate 308,672 of CAVQEK010000004.1, read as the reverse complement.
TCCTGCATTTTGTGTGGAGATTCCAATATTTCAATAAACAACATTTGAATATTGAAGATCAAAAGGACGTGCATGTAATACGACCTGGCACCATAAATAATAATGCAGGTCCTGATTTTCTGGACGCTTCCATCCGTATTGGTGATCTGATGTGGCATGGCCATGTGGAAATCCACCTCAAAGCATCGGATTGGTACAAACATGGTCATCATGAAGACGAGGCCTACAACAATGTGGTGTTGCATGTGGTCTGGGAAAATGATGATATTACCAGAAGATCAGATGGCACGGCAATACATACCATTTCCCTTAAAAACAAAGTATCAACCGAAATCTATGCGCGATACCAACATTTGGTTGGAGGAGAACATAATATTGTCTGTTCGCCACAACTATATACCATCGATACGCTGACGACTCACAGTATGTTTGATAAAGTGCTTGTTGAAAGATTGCAAAGGAAAGCCTTGGATGTACTATCGGAGTTGGGGAAATCTCAAGGTGACTGGGAAGAAGTGGCTTATCGAACCGTGGCCAGAAATTTTGGTTTTAAGATCAACGGAGATGCTTTTTATACATTGAGTGCCGGACTTCCTTTAAAAATATTGCGAAAACACCGTGATCATTTATTCCAGGTTGAAGCATTGTTATTCGGACAAGCTGGATTTTTGGCAGAAATTCCCGTTGATGATTACCAGGAAACTTTACAAAAGGAATATACCTTTCTGGCAAAAAAATATGCCTTAATTCCAACATTGAGTCGCTTTCAATGGAAATTTTTGAGATTGCGGCCTGCCAATTTCCCTACTATACGCATTGCCCAATTGGCCGGTTTATTGCATCACATGCCCAATTTGTTCAGTGCCATTACAGATAAGCACCCCAAAAATTTTTATGGACAAGTGGTGTCCCTGGAACAATCAGAATATTGGGGCAATCATTATGATTTTGGGAAGAAATCAAAACGCAAAATAAAAGGTGTCGGATTGTCGAGTGCAGAAAATTTAATGATCAACTCGGTGGTGCCGGTCCTGGCTGCTTATAGCATACATATTGACAATGATGAATTTATGAATGCCGCCATCGATCTGTTGCAAATTATTTCTGCAGAGAAAAATCACATTGTGAGTGAATGGACAAAAGCCGGAATCTCCATAAAAAGTGCCTTCGATTCCCAGGCAGCCATTGAATTGAGAAATAATTACTGTAAATCCAGGCGATGTCTGGAGTGCAACATCGGAATGAAATTAATTAAACCGGCCGAATGATGATCGCATTAATCGCAAATTTTGTTGTGATCTATTTGTTGATCTGGGCGAGTACACATGCCTTTAAATCTTCGGAAATCCATCGGTATTTTCTACCTGCCGTTGCTATCAAAATATTGGCAGGCATTATCCTCGGGCTGGTTTATATGTATCATTACCAGGGTGGCGATACCTGGAATTACTTTGAAGAAGCGAGAAAGATTATTCACTATTCCCGTGACCACCCGTCATCCATGTGGGGACTGTTCTTTGGGAATATATCTGATCAAAACATCAGCCAGATCTTTCAGTTCAGCGCTCAGCCCAGGGCCTTTTTTTTTGCTAAAATTGTGGCCATCTTTTACCTGGCTACTGGCGGAAACTACTGGCTGATCAGCGTTTATTATTCATTGATCAGTGCTGTAGCTTGTTTTTATTTGGCGGAGAAATTATTGTTTCATTTTCCTCAGTGTCGTTTGGCAATTGTGGCAGCCGTGCTTTTTTTTCCGTCTTTTATTTTTTGGTCTTCGGGTTTAATTAAAGAAAGTATTGCTGTTGCTGCCATCTGCTTTTTGGCAGCAGAAACATTGACATATTTACGAACCAAGAAAATCCCTGGGCTGGCTCATATATTCCTGTTATTACTGGCCATCGTTTTGATTTGGAAATTGAAATACTTTTATGCGGCGGTGTTAGTTCCAATATTACTGACCCTTTTGGTGTTGTTCTGGCTGTCAAAAGGTCTGTGGAACGAATGGTCTTCAGGTAAAACGGTGGGTTTGTTTTCATCCATTTTCCTGACACTTCTATTGCTCGTTTCCCAATTGCATTACAACCTGCAACCGGAGCATATCATCACGGTGGTGTACGACAATTACAAAGCCGGCATTGCAACTTCTGAAGTTGGTAAAACATTGCGATTTAACGATCTTCGACCAACGCCAAGTAGTTTCATTATACATGTTCCGGAAGCATTATTCGGCGGTTTATTCAGACCAAATATTTTGGATTGGAAAACCGGTCTTCAAAATGTAATGGTGGCAGAAAATTTCCTGTTGATTTTACTTTTTTTTATTTCATCGATTACCACGTTACTCCGTTGGCCTAAAATCACGCCGCTTTTCTGGGCCTCGGCACTGTACGTGATCTTACTTTCCGTTTTTCTTGCATTTTCCAGCCCCAATTTCGGCACTCTATCACGGTATAAAGTTGGATTTGAACCGTTTTTCATATTTATAGTCCTGGCTTTAAATCCTTTGGTTTCCAGGCTGGAAAGGAAAATGTTTTCATCCATAAAATAAAAGGGGAATTACATTCCCCGGTAGTAACCAAAAACTTTAGACTGGATCTGGCTGTATATTGGTTTACAAAATTCAATGAATAAATCCTGTGGCGGAGGTGGTGGCACCGGTCTTTGATTAGAAATCTTGATTTCTTCTGGTGTTAACGCTCTTTCGTCGCCATTGAAGTTACCCCATACCGAGGCCCATACGAATTGGCCCGGGAACTTTTCGTGGAAAACAATGGTATTAGAAGCCGAGTCTATAATTCGCATACTCAACAAACCCTTGGAAATGATCTCACTCCGGTTTTCTGTGAATTTGGCTTTAACAGTGCCATAAACATTGGCAGATTGTCCATTTTCCAGCTTCACCTGTCCCATCACCACACTGTCTTTAGACACCTCAGTGGTTTTCTGTAAATTATTGGTTTGACCCACTACAAAATCGTCTAACTGAAAAACTAATATCTGATCTGGATTTTTCAGTGATTCATCTTTATCTGAAAAGAACCGTACAAATTCATTGTCATGATAATTGAACAGGAACTGTTCGACCTGATCCTGGAAAAATTGTACACTTAACTGATACTGCAGGGTAGGTACGGGCACTTGTTCTACGCGTACTTTTAGCGTGGCATAGTATTTTGCTTCATCAATTTTATCGCGAACATCCAAATAACCGGGAGAATATTCGTCTGCCTTAATGAAGTGACCATAAGCAATTTTTGCATCTTGCCGCGTATTGAGCCTCATCGCTTCTTCACCTGCCGTGTATCGTTCCGCAGCGGCTTGTTTCGCGTATTGATTAATTTCTGAATAATAATCATATGGATTGGGGATAACTGACAAGGCCCCTGGACAACGCTGAATATCCTGACTCATTTGATTTAATACCCTGTAGGTGTCTACAATCTCCCCATTTTTGAACCGGTCGTTGGACATTTTATACCGATCTATTTGACTGTTGTAATATTTAACTGCGAGCGGATAAGCCTGCGCCAGTACTTCCCTGGATTTTTTATGATCGGGATTTTTTCTCAGCCGGTCTACAGATTGCATCACAGACTGAATATAATCACCTTGCTCATAGGATTTTTTACCGGATGAACATCCGAAATAGATCAATGCACTACATGCCATTAAAAAGTAAGATATCTGTTTCATCGTCAGCAGCATTTTTTATCAATTTTAAAAAAAGTAGATGTACAAAATTAAAACATGTCAATATGTAATCATAAACGATGTAGGTTATTCATTCAATTGGTTTTGAAAATGAAATTTTAGCAATATGAATTACCGGTACCCGCTGCTGAGCCCAACATGATCATGCCATTATTTAGTCGATAAGTGCAATTTTGATCTGAACAGAAAAATATTACATGCATAATTTCTATTTCTCAAAAGCCTAAAATTTGGAATTTTCGGGAGATATTACGCTAAAATTAAATATTGCAATCTGGCGAAGGTGATGTGTGTTATATGTCTATTCAGAAAATTCTTCAGTAAGAAGTTGTTTTTCATAAAGTGATTTAAAGACACCATTTGCAGCCATCAGCGATTCATTCGTGCCCTCTTCTACAATCGCTCCATCATCGATTACAATGATTTTATCAGCGAGCTTTGCCGAAGACACGCGATGAGAAATAATAACACTGGTGCGATTGGCCATGATTTTTTTCAGGTTATTGAGAATAACATTTTCAGTTTTGGTATCCACGGCAGAAAGACAGTCATCAAGGATCAGGATCTTGGGTTCCCGTACAACGGCCCTGGCGATGGAGAGTCGCTGTTTCTGACCACCGGAAAGGGTAATGCCGCGTTCACCGAGCATGGTTTCGAATTTTCTGGGGAACTCCGAAATGTTGTGGTAAAGATCGGCATCTTTCAATGCCTGTGCGATTTTCGAATCATCTACTTCATCCAGTCCAAATCGGACATTGTTGCTAATGGAATCAGAGAAAAGAAAGACATCTTGTGGCACATATCCAATCTGGCTTCTAAGGCAGGAAAGGCTCAGTTTTCTGATATCAATATCATCAATAAGTATCTGTCCCTCAGTAGTATCAAACAATCGGCAAATCATATTGGCAATGGTGCTTTTTCCAGAACCTGTGGTGCCAATAATCGCCAGAGACTGTCCCGGGTCTATTTTGAATGAAAGATGATGCAACGCTTTAATCCCAGAATCCTGGTAGGTAAATGTCACATTCTTAAACTCGATCTTGCCTTCAATTTCTTGGTCGATTTGCTCTTCTGACAAAATATCATTTTTAGTCAGGAGAAATTCATTGATCCTTTTTTGAGAGGCCGCGGCGCGTTGAACAATGCTTGTAACCCAGCCTAAAGACGTCACGGGCCAGGTGAGTAAATTAACATACAAAATAAATTCCGCAATGTTACCTATGCTGATGGATCCTTTGATGACTTCGGCACCGCCAACAAAAACAGTCAGAATGGTACTTAATCCAATTAATGACAGCATCAATGGAAAGAAAAGTGAATTCACCCGGGTCAGCTTTAGCGATTTTTCTTTATAATCATCGCTTTCCACCTGAAACTTTTCAATGGAATCCTTTTCACGGGCAAATGATTTAATCACACGAATTCCTGAAAAGGCCTCCTGAACGAAGGTCGATAGCTTTGACAAGCTACGCTGAATCTCTTCCGACCTTTTATTTATGATGTTATTCACAAAATAAATACTCAATGATAATATAGGCAGCGGTACCAAGGCCCAGATGGTAAGGGTGGCATTAATGGAGAACATAATCGGAATAAGGATAATGAACAGGGTGAACATATTAAGCCCGTACATGATGGCTGGACCAATGTACATCCTGACTCTGCTCACATCCTCAGAGATTCTGGCTATGAGGTCACCTGTATTGTTTTTGCGATAAAAACTAACCGGGAGCGTCTGATAATGGGCGTAAACTTCATTCTTCAGGTCATATTCGATATGTCTGGACATCACGATAATCGTTTGCCGGACCAGAAAAAGAAATAGTCCCCTTAATAATGCAATGCCCAGAATGAGGATACCGTAAAAAACCAGGCTGCTGTCTATGATGGCCCGGTAGACATTTTGCAGGTGTAAATGCTCAAAAGACTGGTAAATATTCAGATTTTCTATGACCAGATCCAAGGCATATCGCACCAACTGAGCAGGGATGATCTGGCAAATGTTGGTAATGATGATAAAAATTGTACCCCAGATGAGATAGCCTTTATATTTGAATAAATACTTATTTAAATAGCTTAATTCTTTCACTGATCTTAATAAACTACGATTGGTTAAAATGGTTTTTGATAGCTTGCTTGCGAATTGAAATACCGACAAAAAGTACTATTTTTGCCATGTTTTAGATATAACCATTTTGTTTGATGTGCAAATCTAATACAAACCCTAACTTTTATATCAATGATTGAGGTAAATGATTTGGAAAAAGTGAAGGAGACAGGGATTTTTGAAGAGATTTCGAAAACCGCCCATGAACAAATCGTGTATTGTTATGACCAGCCAACCGGATTGAAAGCCATCATTGGAATACACAATACTGTACTTGGCCCGGCTTTGGGCGGTACACGCATGTGGAATTATGCGTCAGAGCAGGAAGCTGTGATAGATGTACTTAGGCTGTCCAGAGGCATGACTTTTAAAGCGGCCGTATCGGGACTTAATCTCGGAGGAGGAAAGGCGGTAATAATCGGAGATGCTGAAAAAATAAAGAATGAAGCACTGTTGCGCAGATTTGGACGTTTTATCGAAAGTCTCAATGGCCGGTATGTCACAGCGGAAGATGTAAACATGTCTCCGGACGATATGGAATACATTGCCATGGAAACCCGGCACGTGACTGGATTGTCTGAAAATATTGGCGGAGGAGGAGACCCGTCCCCGGTAACGGCTTACGGTGTGTATATGGGTATGAAAGCAGCAGCGCATAAAGCCTTTGGAAATGACAGTCTCGAACATAAAAAAATAGCGGTACAGGGAGTTGGTCATGTTGGCATGTATCTCGTAGAATATTTGACCAAAGAAGGCGCCAAAATTTACGTCACCGATATTTCTGCTGATCGGGTAAAATATGCCGTTTCACAATATAAAGCAATCCCGGTTACAGCCGATGAAATTTACGATCTCGATATCGACATTTATTCTCCTTGCGCACTCGGGGCAACAGTCAATGATGATACTATCAATCGGCTTAAGGGCCGCATAATCGCCGGTGCAGCAAATAATCAATTGGCGGATGAAGATCGTCATGGAAAATTATTGATGAAAAAAGGATTTATTTACGCCCCGGATTTTCTGATTAATGCCGGAGGCGTCATCAATGTGGGTATCGATTATTTGGGTGGGTGGAGTAAAGAAAGAGTATACCGTAAAACGGAGAAAATCTATCAGACCACCTTGGATATTTTGAATAAATCGGAGCAGGAAGGTATCCATACTCAGGAGGCCGCTATACAGTTGGCCTGGAAAAGGATTGATGAGATAAGTAAAATTAAGTCAGCATTTTAAAAGCTTTTAATTTATATTTCGGCCGCAATAAAATATGCGTTCTTTGAAAATTTACCATGTTAAATCGACATAATCTGAGGATAAAGGCATTCAAGGCGCTTTATGCTTATGAAAATAATATATTAGCCAATCACGAGCTGGCCATGGATAAACTGAAGGAAACTTTTTCTCCGGATCTCAATTCCATGGAGCTTGTTGACAAAGATGAATTGGATATCAAAAAGAAAAAAGCACTGGAACAATTTGATATGCAATTCACCGGAAAAGATGTCATCGGCGAAGCTGCCGAAAAGGAAATTGAACAGGCAGTATCTGAATCGATCACATTTTACAGGAATCAGAACCATCGGGATTTTCAGAAATATTATGATGATCTGTTAAAGGACGTCAATAGTATCCGATTCAATGAAGTGGCCATTCTGCAACTGCTGATAGAACTGGCTTTTCAAAACAAAAAAATCATCGATGAGCGAAAATCTTTGAATGCAGTGCTTGGTGAAAAAACTAATTTTCATGAGCGATTGTATGAAAACAAGGTAATTGATAAACTGAAATCGGACCATCATTTCAATCAGCTTGTCAAAAATCTCAGGGTGAACTGGATGCAGGAAGAAGATCGATTGAGAGATTGGTATAAAGGGATACTCAATAAGGACGAAGTATTTAAATCTTACCTTAGGGAAGGTGAGATAGCATATAACAAGGAATGGGAAATCATTGATTATATCGTTAGAAGTATCATTTTCAAAAATGAGATCATAAATAATTATTTCGATGAGGAGGATTTAAACTGGCAGGAAAACCGGGCCATTGTTAGAAGCCTCGTCTTGAAATCTTTAAAATCCTTACAAAATGAGGATGCTGAACTTGAACTTGCTGAGATCTCTTACAATCGGGAAGATGATGAAGATTATTTAAAGAATTTGTTTAAATACACCGTGCAAAACAACGATAAGATCGAGAAGTTGATCATGGAACATCTCAAAAATTGGGAATTGTCCAGGATCGCGGTTATCGATAAAGTACTTATTAAACTTGCCATTGGTGAAATGATAGAATTTCCGAGTATTCCTATAAAAGTCACAATTAATGAATACATCGAAATATCAAAAATTTACAGTACACCGAAAAGTAAGAATTTCGTTAATGGAATGTTAGACGTCATCTCCGCCAAATTGCTTGATGAGGGAGTAATTCGTAAGAGCGGCAGGGGACTAATCGACAATAAATAATTAAATTTCAGGACCATGACAAACAAATCAAATTCATTCTTAGCATTCCTTTTTGGCGCGGCAACCGGTGCCATACTGGGAATATTATATGCTCCGGACAAAGGATCCAATACACGTGATAAATTATCTTTTCTGTTGGATAAATACCGAAAAGAATTACAAGAAATCGTTAATAATCTTGGTGAAACAGAAGATGAAACCAGTTCAGTGGCTAAAGAAAAAGGCAAGAAAGTGATAAGCGATGCCAAAGAAAAGGCGGAAAAGCTTCTGGGTGATGTTGATGAACTTATAGGTCAAATTAAAGGAAATAAAAACTGATGAATTAAAAAAAGTAGTATTGTTATGAAAAAATTATTGATTCTTTTCTCCATTTTGGGTCTCAGCCTGACGGGTTGCACCAATCAAAAACTAGAAGATCAAATTAAAAACTTGGAAAAAAGGGTTGCCAATCTGGAGAAAGCCCAGGGAATTACACCAATTTCCAATACCACCACCGCAAGCAATGCCTCTGAAAATCCTGATGGCAAATATCCGGTGATTAGTTTTGACGAAAATGAGTATGATTTTGGAACCATCAAAGAGGGTGACATTGTAAATCATACTTTTAAGTTTAAGAATACCGGGGACTTTCCCTTGATCATCAACAAAGCAACCGCCTCCTGTGGATGTACCATACCACAATGGCCAAAAGATCCCATTCCTGTTGGAGGAAGTGGAGAAATTCAAGTGAAATTTAATAGCCGGGGCAAACAGAATCAACAGACGAAATATATTACCATATCGGCAAATACAAAACCAGAATCTACCAGGATTATATTGAAAGGGATGGTAACCCCCAGCGAAAAAACAGACAGTTAAAATAAATACCTATTAAATGATTGCACAAATTTTATTGCAGGCAGCCCAACCGGGAGGGAACGGCTTTATCGGCCAATTTGTATTGATTGGCGGTATCATTCTGATCTTTTATTTTTTTATGATAAGACCTCAGCAAAAAAAACAAAAAGACCAGAAGAAATATTTAGAGCAGGTCAAAAAAGGCGACCAGATCGTAACCATTGGTGGCATTCACGGTAAGATTACCGCTATGGAGGGCGATACCGTCACCATCGATATTGACCGCGGCACAAAATTAACCATTGAAAAATCTTCCATCTCATTGGAAGCCAGTAAAAAATATGCAGATAAAAAGGCGTGATACATATCCTTGAGACATGCAGATAAAATATTATCTTTTATAGAGGGACTTATTGCGCCTTTGAGAAAAGCCAACTGGCGCGTAATTTTACTCAGCATTTTAACTGCCACCTTATTTTGGTTTTTTAATGCATTGAACAAAGACTATACGGCCAGAATCAACTACCCTGTTGAATATGAATACAACAGGGATAGTTTGATTGCCGTAAATGACCTTCCTGATGAACTCCCGGTCAATGTTACCGGCGGAGGCTGGCAGTTGTTCAAAAAGACTATTTCACTGAATGTACATCCTGTTCAGGTAAAACTGGACAATCCTGCACAAACCTCTTATCTCACCGGAAGCAGCCTGTTGCCCATTTTTTCTGAACAATTAAATGGCCTCAATGTGAATTATGTGGCAATTGACACAGTCTATTTGCAGATAGACAAGATCTTTAAAAGAATTCTGCAGGTTAAGGTGGATTCTTCGGCTATCAATCTTAAGGAAAATTATGCAATTGTTTCCAACGTCATTGTTCAACCGGATTCCATTGAATTTATCGGGCCATCAGGTATGGTAAAAAAATTTTCCGATCCGTTTATCATTAAACTCACGGAAAAGAATATTGACAGCAATTATGATGAAGAGCTAAGTATGGATTTGTTTACTTCTTCACTCATTAAAAAGAACCCCGAAATAATCCATGTGATGTTCAATGTAGATGAGTATCTGGAACAAACATCTACCATAAAAATTGAAACAGTCAACTTTCCATACGATTCATCCATATACCTTAATGAAGACGAGGTTACTGCAAGTTATCGTATTGAAAGAGGCAAACGAAAAAATTTAAATCAATTCGATTTAATGGTCATAGCCGATCGAAATAACATCAATGCCGAAGATTCAACAATCACCCTTGAAGTGATCAACACACCTCGCTACATCAAAGATCTCACCCTTGAGCAGCAAAAAGTAAAAGTGATCTATGGAAAGAAATCCCATTGAAGTAGGTGTAACGGGAGGAATCGGTTCCGGAAAGTCGACGATTTGCAAAATATTTCAAACCCTGTCAATTCCAATTTACGAAGCTGACCTCCGGGCCAAACAATTAATGATCCTGGACCCGGTTTTGGTAGAAGCTATAAAAGCCAATTTTGGAGAATCAGCCTATTTTCCTGATGGAAAGCTGGATCGAATGTATTTAGCGAAAGAAATTTTTTCCGATGAGGAAAAAATCAAAATCATGAACAGCCTGGTGCATCCCCGGGTGAAAGCCGACTTTGAGCACTGGAAAAATCATCATTTTTCCACTGTATATGTCATACGCGAAGCCGCTTTGATTTTTGAGTCCGGATCGTATAAAGATCTGGATACAGTCATCACCGTAACAGCCCCCATTCAGGAAAGAATCCGAAGGATACTTTTGAGGGATGAACACCGAACACGAGAACAAATTGAGCAGATCATCAAAAATCAATGGTCTGAAGAGGAAAAGATCAAAAAATCAGACTTTGTTATCCACAACGACAATCGACAACTAGTCATACCCCAGGTGCTTCAAATCCATGATTTTCTGATGAAAAAGGCACTAAATAAATAATTATCACGTATATTTAAGGGTGCAGGGCAAACTCCAATTTTTTTATGAGTGAAGTAGAACCAGTATATACTGAAGAACAGAAAAGCAGGATTTTTGATGAAGAATTTCTGCCGCACATTAGTTCGATGTACAATTTTGCTTACCGTATTACATTCGATGAGGATGATGCCAAGGACCTTGTTCAGGAAACTTACTTCAAAGCTTTTAGATTCATCGATTCTTTCAAGGAAGGCACCAACGCCAAGGCCTGGCTCTTCAGGATTCTCAAAAACAGCTTTATTAACGAATTCAGAAAAAAAAGTAAGGAACCTGCAAAGGTAGATTATCAGGATGTTGAAACTTATTATAACTCAGATGATGTTAATGAAGTAATAACCACTGATCTTCGGGTAGAAACGCTGCAAGATATGATCGGCGACGAAATCTCGATTGCGCTAAATGCGCTGGCAGTGGATTTCAGAATAGTGATCATTCTCTGCGACCTGGAAGGATTCACCTATGAGGAAATGTCAAAAATATTGGATATTCCAATTGGTACGGTTCGGTCGAGGTTGCACCGGGCCAGAAATCTGCTCAGGGATAAATTGAAGCAATACGCGAAATCCATGGGATACAAATAAAATTTGAATTATGCCAGAAAATAAAAATACTCAAAAACCCGATTGCGAACTGGCTCATTCAGCTTCATTGCCTTCATGCGATGAGTTCAAGATTCGTCAGGAATTTTTAGAAAAGGTTATCGATGGGCAGGCGACACCGGAGGAAGAAAAGGAATATCAGGAAGTTATGGAGCACTGCGGAAATTGTCAGTGCCGTGCCTATTGTGATGAAATACTGGCTATTAAAAATTTATTGAAAAATAAGTTGGGTAAAAAAGAAGTACCGACGGATTTGATAGACAACATCAAAGCAAAAATCAGCCACTCTGCCTAATTTATGTTTGAAGGAAAGGCTATAATCATATCAGCACCCTCAGGTTCTGGCAAAACTACCATTGTGCATCATTTGCTGCATAAGTTTTCATTTCTGGCTTTTTCCATTTCCGCTACTACCAGACAGCCGCGCACTCAGCGGGAAAATCATGGGCAGGATTATTATTTTCTCAACCCGAAAGTTTTTAAAGAGAAAGTAGCCCAGGGAGACTTTGTGGAATGGGAAGAAGTGTATGACGGTATTTGCTACGGGACCTTGAAATCGGAGATCGAACGTTTATGGTCGGCCGGTAGACATGTGATTTTTGATGTAGATGTGAAAGGCGGCATTAATCTTAAAAAATATTTTGGAGATCGGGCACTGGCTATTTTTATAAAGGTGCCCTCCGTAGCAGTATTGGAAAAACGACTTCGTCACAGAAATACGGAATCGGAGGAACATATACAGAAGAGAGTGGCAAAAGCGCGTTATGAACTGACCTTTGCGCATCAGTTTGACAGAATTATTGTTAGCGAAAAATTAGAAAAGACGCTGGCCGAAGCGGAAGCTATGGTCTTGGAATTCATCAATCAGTAAGATTTTTAACATTGGAAATAGGATTATTTTTTGGTTCATTCAATCCAATTCACGTAGGGCATTTGATCGTAGCACAGGCCATGCTAAATCGAGCTGATTTAAAAGAAGTATGGTTTGTGGTTTCGCCTCACAACCCGCACAAGAGCAGCAAATCACTCATTCATGAATTTGACCGTATGGATATGGTGGAACGGGCTATTGAGGAAAATAATCGCTTCAGGGCCAGTGATGTTGAATTTCACTTGCCAAAACCAAACTACACCGTATTGACACTGACCCATCTTAGCGAAAGACATCCCAATCATCACTTCAGACCGATCATTGGTGAAGATAATTTGCAAAATTTCCAACGCTGGAAGAATTATAAGGTAATCCTTGAAAATTTTGGTTTGCTGGTTTATCCCAGGCCTGGTGCTCAAGATTCTCCCTTGAGAGAACACCCGAATGTGCAATATGTAGAAGCGCCGCTATTGGATATTTCTGCCACCTATATTCGAAATTTAATCAAAGAAAGAAAATCAATCCGTTACCTCGTTCCAGATAGAACCATTGAACTCATCGAATCCCGTATGTTTTATTTCTGATCTGAAATTTTATGTTTCATTTGACTGGATAGCATTTTAAGTCCATCGGCAAGCGAATGAGGTTGAAAACCGAGGTCAGTTTGTGCCTTTGTAATATTGAATCCAGTCTTGGGAGGCCTTTTTCCGATCTCGATAAATTCACTGGCATTTGTAGAAGAAATCAGGCTTTTATCCAGATTAAAAAAATCGGCGGTATTGAGTGCGATTTGATAGGGGGTAAACATTTCCTTACCGGAAATATGATAAATCCCGGTCGCCTTGTGTTTGCAGACCAAATAGCATCCGGCCGCCAGATCTTCAGCCAGTGTGGGAGTCCTCCACTGGTCGTTCACAACCTTGATGGGTTTTCCTGCTTCGAGATTTTTTTTAACCCAAAGAATAAGATTTGACCGGCTCATGTCATGCGCTGCGCCGTATACCAAAACAGTACGAATTATGGAAAAATCCAGTCCGCTTTGTTGTACAATTCGTTCGGCTTCCAGTTTGGTTTCCCCGTAAAAGTTCACCGGGTTGGGCTGATCATTTTCAGCATAAGGTCCAGAAGTGCCATCAAACACAAAATCGGTGGATACATAAATAAAATGAGTGTTAAAGGATTTTGCTGACTCCACCAGATATCTTACGGCATCGACATTGATGGCGCGACAAGCTTCACGATCTTTTTCGCACTGATCAACTTGTGTCATTGCCGCAGTATGTATGATGAAATTTGGTCTGGTTTTTTCAAATAAAGCTAAGACATCTTTTTTATGGGTGAGATCGGCCTGGAAATAGGGCGTCTTGTTCCAAGGCGCCGGCAGGTGGCAAGGACCGCGTCCTGTAGCGACAACCTGGTCCGTTTGTTCTTTGGTTATAAGCGTGACTAACTTTTGTCCCAATAATCCATTGGCTCCGGTGATCAGGATTCTCATTGTTGAATCAAGTTATTTATATTCCGGATAGAGTTCGTGGAGTTTTTGAGGAGCGATATTTTCCACCTCCATGATCAGATAGATATTGTCAAGGGGCTTATCACTTTGATCGGTTGTTACTGCCGCAATTTTATCTACCACATCCATGCCATCTACGACCTGGCCAAAAACCGTGTAGGCATCGTCGAGGTGCGGCGCACCTCCTTCGGTCGTGTATACTTCGAGTCGTTTTTTGGGATATTCTTTTTCGACAGAAACACCAAATTGGTTTTCTACGGTTGGTTTCAACTCAAATAATTTTTTGGTGTATGCTTCCATGCCTCCGTGTTCATACACACTGCGCAACGTGTCAATGAGGCCATTATATTCCGGCATTTCGCTTAATTTTTGTATGTATTGACCTAGTTTTTGCATATCGGTGGTTAATTCTTCCCGGGAAAATGTTTTGCCCTGAACGATATAGAACTCGTCGCCACTTGATTCTTTTTTCGGGTTAATGTCGTCACCCTGTCTGGCTGCTGCCAGCGCTCCTCTGCGATGGAAAAGCGTATCGACAAATTCAGCCGGTATGGTGTAATCGATATCGCCCTTATGGCCTGGTTTGGCATTGATATCACCACCCTGGATCATGAAATCCTGAATCACGCGATGAAAAGTGGTACTGTCGTATTGACCCGATCTTGCCAGTTTCAGGAAATTGGCTTTATGTTTTGGTGTCTGGTCATACAAAATCACCTTTATGTCCCCAAATTTGGTTTTGATGGTAACCAACTGGTCTTTTTGCTCACATCCGGCCAGTACAAAAATTAAAAGTGACAAAAGTAGAGAAAGTCGTTGCATGGTTTACTGATTTAATTGTGCTCTGATTTGCTTCAAGATTTGAGCTCCGCCATTTTGCAGAATGTGTTCGCCAAGTTGTTTGCCCAGCGCTTCAGGATCTTTACAATTGCCTGTCAATGAATGACGGATCAATTGTTTTCCGTCCAGGCTAAATATGCCACCTTTCAGGATAATTTTGTCATTTTCCAGATATGCCAGAGCAAATGCAGGTATACTGCAACCTCCCTGCATGCTTTTCAAAAACGATCTTTCAGCACGTAAAGCCAATGCCGAGTCTGCGTGTTCGAGAATAGCCTTCAGTTTCAGTTTTACTTCAGGGTCCATATTTTTACTCGACTCTATCGCCAGGCTTCCCTGGCCCACAGCAGGCGTAAACATTTCCGTATCCAAGAGCTGAACAATCATATGATCATAATTCATCCGGTGTACACCGGCATAAGCCAGCAATAAGGCGTCACAATGACCTTCTTTCATTTTGCGGATCCTGGTTTGTAAATTACCGCGCACTTCCACAGTTTTTATGTTGGAGAAATAATGATTTAGTGTGGCAATACGCCGTGTAGATGAAGTGCCAATAACAAATGATGCATCACGATTTTCCAGCTTCAAATTTTTATGATGCGATACCAGTACGTCATTCACATTTTCCCGCAGGGTAAATGCCAGAATCTCAAAGTCATGGGGTAATTCCGACTGCATGTCCTTGGCACTATGCACGGCGATGTCGATCTTGCCGGAATGTAGCATTTCTTCAAGTTCTTCGGTAAATACACCTTTTGACCCTATTTTAGAAATAGAAACATCCAGTATTTTGTCACCCCTTGTTTCCATGGGTACTATTTCAGCAGCAATGCCAGCGTCGTTCAACAATTTCCAGACATAGTCGGCTTGCCACAATGCTAATTTGCTTTTTCTTGTGCCTATTCTGATTACTTTTTCAATTTCGACTTTCATAACTACACCTTACTCCCTTTAGTCCTGAAAATTTCTCCAATGATAATTGAAACATCCAAAAAAACAATCTTTGCATTTGCATTGCGCTCCAGATGGTAATAAGCCTGATTAAGCTCCTGCCCTATGTTGTCAATGGTTTCGAGGTTGAGTACCCTGGAAAAGTTTTTTACAAAATCCTGTTCTTCACCTTCCAAACGCATTAATTTATCACCGTCGACACTGGCGATCAAAGATTCCCGTAGCACGTTTAAACCGTATTGCAATAAGCTCTTCTGACTGATTTTGTTCAGTGCACCAAATTTTTCCGACCAATCGACCAGCTTGGAAAAATCACGCGCATAACAAAGGCGCATCCATTCGCGGAACATTTTATGACTGTCGTCTTCCGTTGAAGTTGCCACGCGAATGGCTTCATTTAAATCGCCATCAACAATTTGAGAAATCTGCTGGGATCGACCGTGAGCAATATTATATTTTTTTTCCAGGAAAGTTGTGATCTCTTCATCGTTGAATGATCGGATTTGCACCAGTTGTGTGCGGGAAAGGATGGTCGTGATGAGCTGTTCATAGTCATTGGTGACCAATAAAAAAAGTGTTTGTGCCGGTGGCTCTTCAAGGATTTTTAAAATAGCGTTGGCTGCCGAAGGATGCAAATATTCCGGAAGCCAGATGATCATGATCTTGTAATTGCCCTCAAATGCTTTCAATGCCAGCGACCTGACGATATTACGGCTTTCTTCACGGGAAATATTCAATTGTTTGTTTTCACCTCCATAAATTGTACTCCATTCCAGTGGTCCGCCATAGCAATTTTCCTGAAGAAAAGTACGCCATTCAACAATAAAGGAATCACTTACGACATCTTTTCCCGATATATTTTTTACCGGACTTACTGGAAAAACAAAATGCACATCCGGGTGAATGAATCGCTCATTTTTCTGGCAGGAGGGGCATTTTCCACAGGCGTCGCCAAGCTGAGGGTTGGAACAATTGAGCATGGTGGCGTAAGCCAACGCCAATGCCAGGTTAGCACTGCCGGGAGCACCCATGAACAATTGAGCATGCGCGACTTGTCCTGAAGCTATAGAGTGATGCAGCTTTTCTTTAACGTCTTCCAGTCCTGGTATATCGGCAAATCTCATTTCAAAATTTCTCCCAAAGTCTGTACTTAGCTGTTTTGTTAAATATTTCTTTCAAAATGTCCTTTTCTATGTCATCAAGGATTTTCCCTCGTCTTTCAAATACTCTGGGCACGACTTCTAAAAATTTATCCAAATGGTAAATCGTGAATCCATGAGCACCCCCCCATGAATAGGAGGGAATAAAATTGATCGGAAAATCACTGCCATAAATATTGGCGCCAACGCCTACCACCGTTCCCGTATTAAACATGGTATTAATGCCACATTTTGAATGATCGCCCAGCATCAGTCCACAAAACTGACGACCAGTCGGCATAAAGTCTTCGTTATGATAATTCCAAAGCCTAACCTCGCCATAGTTATTTTTCAGGTTAGAAGTATTGCTATCAGCACCCATATTGCACCACTCTCCAATCACCGAATTGCCAATAAATCCATCATGGGCCTTGCTGCTGTGACCGAAGATCACGGAATTGCTGACCTCCCCACCGATTTTGCAATACGGACCGATGGTATTGTCACCGCGCATTTTTGAACCCAGATTTAAAATAGAATTGTCTCCGATGGCAAATGCACCGCGAATAATAGAACCTTCACCAATTTCAACGTTTTTTCCAATGTATATCGGGCCATTTTCCGCGTTGAGGATAGCGGACTTGATTATTGCACCCTCTTCAATAAAAATATTTTCTTTATGATAGACTGCCGTGTAGGGGTCGTCGATCTTTGCAGATTTTCTTCCCTGGGTGATCAGATCATAGTCTATTCGTAACTGTTCACCGTTATGTACAAATATTTCCCAGAGTTGTTGCAGGATGAACAAATCATGCTCATATTCCTGTACTTCACGGCCCCTTTTATAATTTTCCTGTTCTAATTCGCCATAATTGATGGCAGGTCCACGCCAGGCTATGGGCATTCCATTTTTGGTCAATAGGGTTTGCTGATCCAATTCCTGTATTATTTTGACCAGATCGTCCGTTGGACACACGGCGCCATTGATAAACCATAGTTCATTACCAGGACCAATCGGGTATTTGACTGTAAGGTAATCCTCTGTTAAATAACTCAATTGATCTTTACACCTTTTCCCCCATTTTTCCCGTATGGTGAGGATGCCGATACGGATTTCGGCAACGGGTCTGGTGAAAGTAAAAGGCAAAAGGTTCTGCCGGATAACAGGATGATCGAATAAAACGATGTTCATACCCAAAAATAAAAAAGTCTCCATTGTAAAAATAATGGAGACTTTAATAATCGATAAAATATCTGATTAGTTTCTCTTGTATCGCTTGTTGAATTTCTCAACCCTACCTGCTGTATCAACAAAGATCTTCTTTCCGGTGTAAAAAGGATGTGAAGCAGAACTCACCTCCACCTTAATTAAAGGATACTCTTTGCCATCTTCCCATTTGATCTTTTCACTGGAAGTCATCGTAGAGCGTGTCATAAATTTATAATCGCTCTGCGTATCGATGAATACAACATTATGGTATTTTGGATGGATTCCCTTTTTCATATGTATTACTTTTATGCCGTTCTTTAAAAGGACTGCAAATGTATGAAAATGAGTCTTCAACTCCAATCATTGCTTTTAAAAACTTTAATCTTTTACCGTGGACTGAAATTCAATATTGCCGCAGATGTTGCGTTATTGGTTTTAGATGATTTATACATAACTTTAATGTTCGGACACTAAACTACATACCAGTGAGGTCTTAATGCGAGTAATTTCAATTTTCATCATCTTGATTTTCGGAGGATTCAGCGCTGTTTCTGCCCAAACTTCGCCCAGAGAATACTTTAAATTTGCCAAGTTCAAATATGACAAAGGCGATCAGCAGGGAGCGTTAGACTTTCTCAACAAAGCCATTGAGGCGGATTCCGGCTATGTCAGTGCCTATTTGCTCAGATCGGAAGTAAATTTTTCCATGACCAACTATTATAGTACGATCAATGATGTCAATCGGGCGTTCAAACTGGAAGGAAAGGAGGCATCCTTTGCCACTGATTATACCTTGCTTAGGGGAAAAGCATTTGCCATGTTGAAGGAATATGACCATGCCCTGACTGATATCAACGATGTGTTACAGAAATCACCCGGCAATGCTACGGCATATTTCGAACGCGGAAAGATCAGATATCGGCAGAGTGACTATCGCGGTGCCCTGGATGATCTGGATAAAGCCATCGGTATCGATACGGATCATGCTGATTTTTACGCTGAACGTGCTCAGCTCAAAAATGAATTTTATCATCCGATTTACGGTTCGGATCAGTATAAAAAAGTGCTGGCAGACTTTAATGTGGCCATTGCACTGGATCCTGACAACTACCAATACTACGAATTGAGAAGTGAGTTTCAGGAAAGTATGGGCCTGGAAAAAGAAGCACTTTCCGACTACAACCAAATGATCAAATTATCACCTCATAAGGATGATGCCTATACCAAAAGAGGAGTGATCCGCATGCATGAATATGACTACAAAGATGCCATCACTGACTTCAGCCAATCCATAGATATTAATCCGGAAGATGAAAGAAATTACCGGTACCGCGGCCTCTGTTATCATAATGTCAATGATTTCAACAAGGCCTACAAGGATTTTACCCAATCGATAGACTTGCTGTCAAAACAAATGTCTTACACCAATGACAATAAAGAAATTCAGAATGTATTGGCGGAAACGTATATTTTAAGAGGTCATTGTTTAAACATTATGGGCAACAATGGCGATGCCTGCCGCGATTTTTTGAAAGCGCGTGATCTTGGTGCAAAAAAAGGATTAAATTATTACCGTAAATTTTGTGGCATTTATTGATCTATCAATTACTTTCGATCTGCATTATGTTTCAATTTTTTAAAAAATACTGCAGATGCCCTTTAGATTTTCCTTTTTTCTGTCAATACTTTTACTGACATCTTTCTTATCAACCTTTGGACAAAGCACCAATATACCGCTCGATGAGAATTATTATCATCTCATCGATCGATACGAAATCATGAATGGCGCTTTTGCCAGCCAGTTTCATAGTAATGTGAAACCTTTCCAGCGCAAGGATGTCGCTGAATTCGTTGATCAACTCATTGAAGACAGCGTTGCTACCAATGAAGTAGACCGATTCAACCTCGAATATCTCAGTAATGACAACTGGGAATGGAGTAAATATGATTTCAATGAAAGCAAACATGCCTTGTTTAAAACGTTTTATGAGAAAAAATCGGATTTATACCATATTGATGTCAAGGATTTTGACCTGCATATCAATCCGGTGATTTATTTCAGCGTTGGAAAAGAATCGGAAAATAATGTGACCAACTACATTAACACCAGGGGATTGGAACTTCGCGGTTCAATTGCCGACCGGTTGGGATTTTATTCTTATATCACTACGACCCAGGCGGCGTATCCTTACTATGTGCGTCAATCCATTGTTAATAATAAAGTGATTCCTGGTGAAGGATTTTGGAAAAATTTCAAGAGCAATGGCGTGGATTATTTTACACCGCGGGGATACATTTCATTTGAACTTATCAAAAAATATGTGAATGCCCAATTTGGTTTCGACCGGTTTTTTATTGGAGGTGGTCACCGCTCTTTGATCCTTTCCGACTATGCTCCGGGATACACCTTTTTGAAATTCAATACCAAGATCTGGCGCATCAACTATACCAATATTTTTGCCGAACTTAGTGCCGATGCTTATGGCAATGAAACGGGTAGTTTTTCTGAAGCTTTCCCGGTGAAATATATGGCATTCCACCATCTCAGCATCAATATTCTCGATAATCTAAACTTCGGACTTTTTGAAACCGTAATGATCGGAGATTCTACAGAACGGTTTAAAATGAGTTACTTGAATCCGATCATATTTTATCGTGCGCTGGAACACCAGGATGGTAGTAAGGAAAATGTGATTTTAGGTGCAGATGCAACCTGGAATATAGGCCGGCATTTTTCTTTTTACGGACAATTGATCCTCGATGAATTTGTTCTCAAGGAAATAAAAGCCGGAAATGGCTGGTGGGCGAATAAATACGGCGGACAGATCGGCGTAAAATATATCAACGCCTTTGGCATACCCAATCTGGATTTGCAGGTGGAAAACAATATTGCCCGGCCTTATTTACATTCCCACGGCGATATATATACCAATTTTGCCCATTATCGCCAACCGTTAGGTGACCCATTGGGGGCCAATTTTAAAGAATACATCGGTATACTGCGTTATCAACCCTGGAAACGCATTGCATTCACCGCACAACTGAATTATGCTACCTATGGAGCAGATACACTCAATTCTAACTGGGGGAAAGATGTCATGAAGAGTTATGATACCCGCGAACAGGATTATGGTAATGTGATCGGGCAGGGCGTGGCTACAAAATTATTCTATGGTGATTTTACATTTACCTATCAATTAAAACACAATTTCTTCATCGACTTTCGGGCGATCTTTCGCCACCTTGACAGCGCTGTCAATTCCATGGATGAAAACACCACCTATACGTCAGTAAGTGTGCGCTGGAACATGGCGAAAACTTTACATGATTTCTAACGTGTATGTGTAATAATTTTTATTATTGATTGAATATTGCGTCTTTTGCGGTTGTTTTCCAGACCCTAAGACAAATGGTGTTGGTGTCTTTCTGAGGCAGCATATCTGGGATTGGGCTTAATATAAATTTATTGGATGCAAACCTATTGGAGAATTCTTTCATACGCCAGACCCTGGAGTAAATTATTGCCGGCATATATGGTCACATCATTGTTTTCGGTTTTTTTCGGTTTGGCCAATTTAACGCTTCTGAAACCCCTATTCGATGTGATCTTCGAACAAATGGGCACGCAGGACCTGACAAAATATGCCGAAAAACCAGTCTTCCATTTTTCAGCCTCTTATATCATCGATTCATTTTACTATTTCATGACCCAGGTGGCGCACCAATATGGCAAGTTTGGCGCCTTGATGTATGTGTGTGCAATCATTCTTATCTCTTTTTTACTCACCAATATTTTCCGATATCTCTCGTCCATTATCATGGCCAAAGCCAGGGCACTTATTGTGCGTAAGATGCGGGAAGATATTTTTAGGAATGTCAGTCACCTGCACATTGGTTATTTCACCAACCAGAGAAAGGGAGACATCATGTCGCGGATAACGTCAGATTTGCAACAGGTAGAAATGTCTCTCGGCCAGAACCTGAAAGTATTTTTCCGCGAACCGGTAACCGTAATTGCCTATTTTGGTTTGCTCATCGCCACTTCGCGAAGCCTCACCCTTTTCACGCTGGCCTTGTTGCCGGTTTCCGGTATCGTGATCTCAGAAATTTCCAAGAGACTCAAAAAGACAGCACTCGACAGCCAGGAAGCCATGGGCAGATTGCTGAATATTCTGGATGAAACTTTGGGTGGAATGCGGGTGATCAAAGCTTTTAACGCGGTAGGATACATCAATCGGGTCTTTGGACTGGAAGTAAAAAAATATTATAACCTCGACATGTCCTGGGCCAGGAAATACGAGCTGGCCAGTCCCATTTCTGAATTTCTCGGCGCATTGTCGGTGGCCGGCATATTGATTTATGGCGGGCATCTGGTTTTAATCAAAGAAACCCTGGAAGCCAGTTCATTCATCACTTTCATTGCCGTATTTACCCAGGTCCTGCAACCGGTAAAAGCCCTTACCGCCGGGGTAACCTACTTTCAAAAAGCCATCGCATCGGGCGACCGAGTGTTTCAGGTAATCGATACACGATCAGAAATTGTAAATAAGCCCAATCCGGTCATACTGAATTCCTTTGAAAAAAATATTGAATTCCTGGATGTGTCTTTTTCGTACAGCACATCCCCGGTACTCAAACAGATCAATCTCAGCATTGAAAAAGGAAAGACCGTTGCCCTGGTAGGACCTTCAGGCAGTGGTAAGTCCACCATGGCGAACCTCGTACCAAGATTCTACGATCCTACGGAAGGCGAAGTATTGATCGATGGTGTTTCATTAAAAGATTATGACTTCAATTCTGTGCGCGAACATATGGGTATCGTCACCCAGGAATCGATACTTTTTAACGATACCATTTTCAACAACATCGCTTTTGGCGTATCAGATATCGATGAGGAAGAGGTGATCAAAGTTGCAAAAATCGCCAATGCCCATGAATTTATCATGCAACATAAAAAGGGCTATCACCGGTTGATTGGCGAAGGTGGCACAAAATTGTCCGGTGGCCAGAAGCAACGCATCACCATCGCGCGCGCCTTGTTGAAAAATCCTTCTATTCTTATCCTCGATGAAGCGACCTCATCCCTGGATTCGGAGTCGGAGATGCTGGTACAGGATGCCATCAATCAACTAATGAAAAATCGCACCTCCATTGTCATCGCCCATCGCCTCAGCACCATTCAGAATGCAGACGAAATCCTGGTGCTGGACAAGGGCATTATCGTCGAACGAGGAACGCACAGTGACTTGATTGGCCAAAACGGGATTTATCAAAAACTAACCAGCATGCAAAGTATGTAAGGGAGGAATGGAATAAAAATGATTATGGAATCCGATTATTTTCCTATATTAAAATCGATGAATTTTCAGCTTCGATAACAATGAAAAAAGTCCGGATTTTTTTTTATGTGTTATACATTCTTTATCTAATCTCTACTTTGTATATGGGGCTGAACATCGATAAAATGATCAGTCATTTTGGAATGCTCACTTTTTTTTCCTTTTTGCGCGAGTGGTTTATTTATGGTTTAATATTTTTCCTGATCATTCTTATTTTTGAGAACATTAATACATGGCTGTTGCGTCGGGAATTGCAGCATATGGAAAATGAAAACATCGATTTGAAAATAAGACTCAAAGATCTGAGGAGGAAGACACAAAATGATGCGGACAATAACGACCGGACCAAAAGCATGGGCAATACAAAAAATTGATCATGAACCAGATAATCATTGAACAGTTAAGAGAAGCGCAATCTGTACTTGATGGTTTTATCAGAGACCAAAATAATATTGAGAAAATTGAGGAAGCAGCAAGGCTGTTGACTGCTTGCATTGATAATGGGGGCAAAGTCATTTCTTGTGGCAATGGAGGCTCACATGCCGATGCCATGCATTTTGCGGAAGAGTTAACCGGACGATTTCGCGAAAATCGCCTGCCACTGCCGGCCATAGCCATTGCAGATCCAACCCATATCACCTGCGTAGGCAATGATTTTGGATATGATCAGGTTTTTTCCAGGTTTGTTGAAGGTTTAGGCTCGGAGAAAGATGTTTTGTTAGGCATTAGCACCAGCGGAAATTCAATTAATGTGATTCGGGCAGCCGAAACTGCCAGAAGCAAGGGAATGAAAGTGATCGCTTTAACAGGGAAAGATGGCGGTCAACTGGCGAATCTGGCTGATGTGGAAATCAGGGTTGGGCATTTTGGGTATGCCGACCGGGTTCAGGAAATTCATATGAATATCATACATATCATTATTCTTTTAATAGAAAAATACTTGAGTTAATATGCTTGCCAAAACCTACGGAAGCGCGGTTTACGGCATAGATGCGACCACCATCACGGTGGAAGTGAATGTGTTGCAGGGAAGACATTTTTTCATGGTTGGCCTTCCCGATAGTGCGGTGAAGGAAAGTGAACAACGCGTAGAATCAGCCATTAAACATTTTGGGTACAGGATGCCACGGATTAAAGTGGTCGTAAACCTGGCGCCAGCAGATATTCGAAAGGAAGGTTCAGCGTATGACCTGCCCATCGCCCTGGGGGTATTAAAAGCTTCAGAACAAATGACCGCTGAACAACTCGATGAATATGTGATCATGGGTGAATTGTCGCTAGATGGAACACTTCGCCCGATCAAAGGGGCACTGCCCATAGCCATCGAGGCCAGACGTCAGGGATTCAAAGGATTTGTGCTTCCCAAAGAAAATGCCCCGGAAGCCGCCATTGTCAATAATCTGGATATTGTTGGCGTCACATCGCTGAAAGAGGCCATGGATTTTTTTGAAGGAAACCAGAAAATTGATCCTCTTCACATCGATACCCGCGAAATTTTTTTTCACGAACAAAATGAATTTGACCTCGATTTTGCAGATGTGCAGGGTCAGGAAAACATTAAAAGGGCGCTGGAAATTGCCGCGGCAGGCGGACATAATATTATCATGATCGGACCTCCCGGTTCCGGAAAAACCATGCTCGCCAAAAGATTGCCTAGCATTCTTCCTCCGCTAACATTGCATGAAGCGCTGGAAACCACCAAAATACATTCTGTTGCCGGTAAGTTGGGTACCGATGGGGCGTTGGTTTCCAAACGGCCTTTCCGCTCGCCGCACCATACCATTTCTGATGTAGCGCTGGTCGGAGGAGGCGGTGTGCCACAACCTGGCGAAATATCGCTTGCACACAATGGCGTATTGTTCCTGGATGAACTACCGGAATTTAAACGTACCGTGTTGGAGGTCATGCGCCAGCCTCTGGAGGAGCGCACGGTAAATATTGCCCGTGCCAAAGCCTCAGTAAGTTTCCCGGCCAACTTTATGCTGGTCGCCAGCATGAACCCCAGCCCGTCAGGAGATTTTTATACCGAAGATGGCAATCATCCTGATTCACCAGCAGATGTTCGTCGTTATCTACGAAAGGTAAGCGGTCCGTTGCTCGACCGGATCGATCTGCACATCGAAGTGACCCCGGTGTCTTTTGATCAGATGACCGCCAACCGCAAATCTGAAAGGAGTAGTGTAATCAGAGAGCGCGTGATATTGGCCCGCAAACAACAATCAGAGCGGTTCAAAGAAATTCCGGAGGTATATTGCAATGCCATGATGCCCTCGCAAATGGTGAAAAAGGTATGTATGATCAATGAGGCGGGTAAAACATTGCTGAAAACTGCCATGGAAAAACTGGGCCTCTCCGCCCGCGCCTACGACCGGATCCTGAAAGTTTCACGCACCATCGCCGACCTGGCTGGCAAAGAAGATATCCAGATCGAACACATCGCTGAGGCCATCCAGTACCGCAGCCTCGACCGTGAAGGATGGATGAGTTGAATATTTGATGGTTGGATAATGGGATGATTTGATGATGGGATGATGCGATGATTTGATGATGGGATGGTGCTGGATAACAGAAATCATGCAATAGTAGGTTTTATTGACCATCAACGGTATTGAGCGCTTTCTTTCACTAGCGGACGCTTGAGACAGTTCGGGATTTTGGCAGAGAAATTCTTACAAATACCTCCGTATTCTTTGCATGGAAGATTTAGTATATTCATATACTTTTGCAATTGCTATAAATCCAACCAACAATGACTAAAGAAAAACACTCCTGGTGGTTAGACTTGAACCGTCTGGGGATTCTCGGTGATTCGGATGATGAAATTAACAGAAGAATAGCGTTTTCGAACGCAATCTTTATTTCACTTCCAATTGTCTATATACTATTTATGATCATTGATTATGATTCCTTTTTTAAACCAATCAGCACATTGCGCTTTGATCAGTTTATCGTACCTATAGAAATTTTGATTTGCCTTTTTTGTTTGTGGTTGAACATGAAAAAGTACGCTGTTATAAGTCGCTTGTTATTCATCATCACATGGCCCTTTTTTCTTCATATTATTCCAATTTGGCTACTCCAAACTCCTGGCGATTATTATCTGGCATTCCCTTTTGGCATGGTCTTTCATGCCTTACTGATTCAATTGATGTTTTCACATAGAAAAGAACCGGTATACTTCTGGACTTTCCTGACACTAAATTTTATAACCATTTTATTCATTCCCAATATTCTTGCATTTTTTGTCTCTAGTGAAACAGGTCCAAACGAAATTGTATTTGACAAGTATTTTCTTTTTGATGGTATTCTCTACTGGTTATTATTTAATCTGGTCATGTATTATATCCTTATGGTGATCGAAGCATACATTAAAAAGGAAAATAATTCGAAAGCTGTAATACATCGACAGAAAGAAGCCCTGGACCTTCTAAACCAGGATTTGGAACGAAAGGTATTGGACAGAACCAGGCAATTGGAAGAACAAAATAAAAAGTTGAAGGAATACGCGTATTACAATGCCCATTTATTGAGGGGGCCATTTTGCAGAATTCAAGGCCTGGTACATTTAATGAAGGTTGATGAGCACTTGAAGGAAACAACTTCCGAAATCATCGAACGATTGGGTAATAGCATTAATGAATTAGATATCGTGATAAAGAAAATCAAACATATTGTGGAAACCGAAGGTGAAGTAGTTTAGGGGAAAGATAATAAAAAGATTCTGTTTCAAGCCCCCGCTTGGAACGGTTTCATTAGGTTTTCACTTTACGCACTCTCCCTAACAATAAATACCGGAATTTTCACCCGGTGCCTTACGGTATCGACGGTGGTGCCGAAAATAATGTCCTTTATTCCAGTGTGGCCATGGGCGCCCATCACCAGCAGATCAGCATTAAATCGTGTCACCTTTTTAGGAATGCTTTTTTTAGGGTTTCCAAAACCCAATTCCACAAAAGTCTCATACCCTTGTTGTTGTATGAATGATTTATAATGGTCGAGCATTTGCTTATCGAGATGGGTTTCAAAGTCGTTGGCTTCGCTGCCCAACAGAATAGCGCCGGCAGTTTCCACGGAGTGGATGATCAGGATCTTACTGTTTGGCCTTGCCAGTGAGAGCGCATGGCGGATCACTTCCGTGTCCACTTTGCTGAAATCTACCGCTATTGCAATGCGCGCATATGTGGATTCGGTAGCAATATCACCCAGATCAGGTGCAGGATGTGGTGTGCGTATTTTTTTGGTGATCATACTTTTTATGAAAGGTCTTACGGTAATTAGAAGTAGCAGAAATCCTGCCCCCACGGACACAGGAACAACCGTCAGCCATAAAATTATCTTGTGAGCACTGCTGATGAGCCATTCATGGATGGTATCATAAACCAGTTTCGCATTGAGTACAACAATAATTCCGGCAATCAGCCAGGACACTATTTTAAAAAACAGACCGATGGCAAACTCCCCCATTTTTTGCTTGTCACTGACGAAATGGATGAGCGGAATTACGGCAAATCCCAATTGCAGACTGAGGATCACCTGGCTGAGGATCAACAAAGCGCCGGTTGATCCTTCCCCAAGAATAATAATGGTCAATACTGCAGGTATAATGGCGAGTAACCTGGTGATCATGCGCCTGATCCAGGGTTGTATCCTGAGGTTGAGATATCCCTCCATGACGATTTGTCCGGCAAGTGTTCCGGTGAGTGTCGAACTCTGTCCCGAAGCGATCAAAGCAACAGCAAATAATATGGGCGCCAGGTGCGTTCCAAGTAAAGGTTCGAGAAACCGGTGGGCATCCTGGATTTCAGAAACATTATACATGCCCACTTTGTAAAAGGTTGCCGCAGCCAGCACCAGGATGGCAGCATTCACAAAAAATGCCATGTTCAACGCAACCACGGAATCAACAATATTAAATTTTATGGCTTCCCGCAGCTTATTGGTACTTTTTTCATAATTCCTGCTTTGTACCAGGGAGGAATGGAGATAAAGATTGTGCGGCATCACGGTGGCACCAATGATACCAATAGCGATGTACAAAGCCGTATTGTTGGGTATACTGGGAATAAATCCCTGCACAAGTTCTCCAACCTGTGGCTTGGCAAAAAATACTTCTATGAGGAAAGCTACACCAATAATGCTGATTAATGCCAGTATAAAAGCTTCCATGATGCGCATACCACGATTGATCAGCAGCAACAGTATGAAGGTGTCGAGGAAGGTCAGGCATACCCCCCAAACCAAAGGAATGTGGAATAAAAGCTGAAGGCCAATGGCCATCCCCAACACTTCGGCGAGGTCACAGGCGGCGATGGCAATTTCGGCCAATATGTATAGCACAAAATTGATAAAAGGCGAATACGATTCCTTTGACGCCTGTGCCAGATCCCGGCCATGTGCGATTCCCAATCTGGCACTCAGACTTTGAAGCAGCACAGCCATTATATTCGACATCAGCAATACCCAAATCAGTTTATAGCCAAATTGACTGCCGCCGGCAATGTCTGTGGCCCAGTTTCCCGGATCCATATAACCCACACTCACCAGATATGCAGGTCCGAAAAAAGCCAGTATTTTTTTCCAGTTACGTCCCCCGGTAGGAATTTTAATGGAAGAGAATACTTCCGGCAATGAATCTTTTTTGTGGATATCTTTCATATCTCCAACTATTAAATAACTTTTTGTTGTTCTAATATGATCTTCATTTCATTACTTGTTTTTACATTGATGTAAATTTAGCTGACTCTGTTGTATCCCCGAATTACCCTTTCGCAAATTTTAGTTGGGCAATCGCCAGCTAACTCCCGCAGAATAAAGGTCATATTTTTGATTGATTCCTGTGCCGAACGAAAAGTCTAACTGTAGGTTTGGACGGACTAAATAAGTAAACCCGTTATCGTAATACAATGTTATTTTATCAAACCTTTCCCATTCGCCATAGATTTCCGTGAAAAAACCAGCCCGCTTTGTTAATCCAACTCCGGTGCTACAGGAATAATTTAATGCATTGTTTGTTCGGTCGGAATAGACATATCCAAGGTTGTATCCAATATCAATGTTGTCTGTTATTGCATGTGATAAACAGATTTTGTTGCTGAAAGTGGTTTTTTCATTCGCATAACTTTTCGTGCTGCTAGGAATGATCACATGCCCTAAATAGGCTAGTTCAATTTTTTTATGCACCAGCCGTATCTTTGCTCCAACTTCCATGTTTCCGATGTCAACATAGTGTGTTTCACTTTTATTGTGGGTTAATTTGCTTAATTCACTAACAAGACGCAATTCAAAATTGTCAGTTATTCCATATCGAAAAAGGCTTGTATTGATCACCCAATTTTTAGTTCCCCTGTCGGTTTCAAGGAAAGTCCCGGTTTCAATCTGAAAATAATTTTTTGCAAGCGTGGCAGAAGACTCAGTCTGATCTGGTCTGTCTGTAATGATATCTTGCCCATTGGTATTGGCAACTATTGTCTGAGACAACAAAACAACACCCAAACAATTCACTAATACCTGATAAATAATTTGTTTCATATAATATTGAAAATTAGGCATGTCAAATTTAATTAATTAATTTAATCTAACACAAATCTGGAATGGTTTGTTTTTTTATAACTTTGTATGGTTTTAATTAGTGGTATGCAATCACAATCAGTAGAAAATTATCTGAAAACAATTTATCTTCTGGACCGGCAGGGCATTGGAAAAGTGAGCGCTACGACTTTAGCATCTGCTTTGGGTGTCAATCCACCTTCAATTATTGATATGATAAAAAAGTTGAAGGAAAAGCAATTGATTAAATATGATAAAACCAATGGGGTGAGGCTGACCGGATCCGGTACAAAAAAAGCCTTGCTCATGGTAAGGAAACACCGGCTTTGGGAAATGTTCCTGCATGAAAAGTTAAGGTACTCCTGGGATGAGATCCATGATATAGCCGAACAATTGGAACATGTACAGGATGATAAACTGGCTGACCGGCTGGATAAATTTCTTGGTTTCCCCGAATTTGATCCGCACGGAGAGGCAATACCCAGATCTAACGGACAAATGCCTGATATTAATGCAATAACATTATGGGAAGCAGTCACCGGAAAACCCTATAAAGTGGTATCGCTTAAAGATACTTCCAAATCGTTCCTGCAGTATTTAAAACGGTTGGATATAGGAATTGGCACGCATATTAAAGCAACTGAAAAAATTGACTTTGACAATTCATTGATAATTTTGATCGAAGATGCCGCCAAAGCTACCGTCTCCGAAAAGTTTGCAGAGAATGTCTTTGTTAGTGAAGTATAAATTTGAAAGCAATTGGAATTCCAGTCAAAAACTGATTTGATCTTTCGGTTTGTTAATTTGTTCCATGTAGAAAAAAGTTGCACGTATCACAAGCGGACACTGGCCAAAGAAAAATATAATTGATCTGAATGTCTAAAAATCAAATTAATAAACCATCATTTCAATCCCCAAAAACCTCAAAATCTTCCATTAATCCATAATCATAAACATCATATTCACTGCCGGGAGGATAACGCTTGATGTTGCGCCATTGCCAGGGTGAAACCAGGCCCGGATCCGGGTGATTGTGATGTGGACCCAACGTGTTTTTCAGGCTGCCGACCACCACCACGCTTACTTTACTTTGGCCTTCCCGGTTCAAAAAGGATGAAATATCCATCACATATGGCGGGCTGGTGAAAATGCCAACTTTTTGATCATTGACCAGCACCTCGGCCACCGTGCCTTTCCAGTCATGGAGTTTCACAAAATATTTTTTATGCTCTCCGGATGTTTGGAACGTTTTGGTATAAGTTACTTCATGGCCATAAAGCGGCATGCCCTGGTCTTTCCAGCTTCCTATGACCAGCGGTGTCTCATTCACAATATCAAATCCTTTTGCCGCTGGTTTCAGACCAAAATTTCCCAGTATATAAACCGGCTCCACCTCGGCATGCACCCGCATCGGATCAACAACCAGTCGGATTTGATTGTCACCAACTCGCACTTGTTGGCTAATGTCGAAAACGCCAAAAGCTTTGTCTAGCCACCACTGGCCCGGAAGCGGTTTTATTTCCTGACCATTGATCAGAACCCTCCACAATTCAGGTCTTTCTGCCACCGCTTTAAGATCATTGGTTTCCACGCCATTATTCACATGGAAATGGTAAGTGGCCATAAATCCGGTACCTTTTGGAAAAGTATCCCGCGCTACTGTATTTTGTTTGAACTGCACCGAGTGGTTCCAGGGATTGCCGTCCGGGAATCCGTAATGCTTAAAGATGGTGTCGGTTGCTGAGTAAATGTGCTGGTCTTTTAACACAGTGTTGCCGAGTTTAAGGTCACAGAAATCGATAGTGAGCACATTGGGTTTTAGGCGTTTGATAATACTTGGTTCTGTGGCAATCCTTTCACCAGTCAATCTTGTTGGCGTAAAAGATGGAAATTGTCCGGCCGGTTTTTTATCGCTGACAAAAAGCAACAAACTTCCCGCAGGGAAAAGGTCATAATTTATTGCAATGAATTCGCCATTATGGTCGGCTGGATAATTAACCATTTTTCCGGATAGGAGATCCAGTATCAGGGCAAATTGCCCCTTTATCTGCACCCGGCCTTTTGACGATTCCCTGAGGCTGGCATTCGAAAGGAACAGCAACTGGCCGTCTGACAATTGCCGGCGGTGGTGATACAGGTCGCCGCCAACCGAAGTCAGATCAGGAAACGCGATATCATCCGCCGTGAAATTTTGTTGGATAATTTCATCATTGAGTTCCGGGATTGACTTGATTTTGGCCAATAATTCTTTTATTCGGGAATCTTCGGCGCCATCAATACGCTGAATATCTTCAAATCCCAGAACCTTACCACCTTGCTTTACAAAGTTCAATAAAAGTTCATAAGTATTGCTATCCAAATTTTCCAAACCCGGAGGTAGTACTACGGTGGTGTAGGCCCTTTCACCGATAACAAAAGACCCATTTTCAACTTTGCCATGATCCCGGATTATATTTTCCGAACCCAGATCATATTCTGCCTGGGCTTTTTCCAGCCGGGTGATGAAGCTTTGGAATTTTTGACCGATTTCCGCCAACCCGGGATCATCATGACGGTAAGCGGCGTACATCCAAGCCGAAGTAGTTGGTTCGATGATCAGGATGTGGTTGCGTTGTTCTCCCCTGGTTAATGCCAACGAAAGTCGGGCAAAGTATTTGTTGAGCGAGCGGTAATAGGGAAACCATGGATTGTGATAAGAGAATGATTGTGGATAATCATACTTTCTGGCCCCCATGATGGTCATAAATGAAAGATGCTGGTTCAGGGTGTTGATCCCCAACACATATTCCCAATCGCCCAGACGCTTCATATCCTCAAAGGTTAGTTCCCAGCCACCGCCACCATAAGTTTCACTCAGCGTCCTTTTTTTGCCGAGTTGATTGGCAACACTGGCGAGTTCTTTTACTGAACGCACGTTGCCAAACTGGGCATTGGGGTTTTCTTCATTAAATTGGTTGAAAAGCATATCAATGGCCGGCCGCTGGTGCCAGGCATACATGGCCATATTATCACCACCGTGGTTGGGATTGGGCCACTCATGTTCCCAGTAATGTCCGGTCCATTCCAGGTGCATTTTTTCGGTATAATCGTGGTAAGGTTTTGACCAATGATCTATAAACAGTTGCAGCAATGTAGCGTAGTAATCGTGCCGGACTTTTTTCCAATCGCCTGTTTCTTCAAAAAGGCCGGGCAAGTTGGACTCCAGGTCATAATTCCATTTTTGATGAAAGGCGGCAAACAATTCCGGCGTCCAGCGAATATTCCCATTACCCTGGGCGGCAATTTGAGGCTCATCACTGAAGACGCCCGGCACACTTTTCCCGAATTCACTGCCCATTGCTTTTTCATAGCCATTCATAGTCACCTCAATAAATTTTTCTGTCACCCCTTTGGCCATCAGATCGACATAAGAAAAGCCCCCGTACCAGGGTGACTTACCAAAATACTCCTTTGAGAAAAGATAGTAATCCCCGGTCTTTCCTTTAAATTCGTTTAACCTGGTTGAAATGTTTTTGAACTGATCGCCTTCTTTTTGTACCACCAGTGCAAAAGCGTCTACGGTGTCGGGTAACAGACTGGCTTTAGTGAGATGCAGCATTTGGCCCTGATTGTACGATTCCGGCATTTGGTCCGGTACGTGACCGCCGCCAAATCCGCTGGGGTATGAATTTTCATCATAGATCCAGACATCCAAACCGAGTTCCTTGCCCTTCTCCAGCGCATGGTGACAAAGGTCGAACCATTTTGGTGAGAGGTATTCGGTGATCAACCCAGGCCTGGGATGAATGAAAACACCGCCAAATGCATTGTCCTTAAACCCTTGCATCATCGAATCAATGATACCGGTGGTCACATCGGTATTCCAAACCCAAAGTGGTGCGCTGCCGTATTGTTTGTCCGGATTGGCAAATTGTTGCTCCAGGTAAGCGAATGCATCGTCATTGTTCTGACTTGTTTTTTTCCGGCCGGTTGTGCAGGAATCCAGTACGAGCAAAATGATTATTCCGGCCAGCAGTGTGTAGTTTTTTACAAAATTTTTCACGGGATACTCTTTTAAAATAATAGCGATCGAGCCAGTTAAAAAATAAAGGTTCTAAAAAACAGGATTGGTTGTAAAGCGATCATTCTCACCAGGACCGTTTTGATCTAATCACTGTAATAAAGATATTGAAAAATTCTTTACAGGCCTCTAAACAAAATTTGATTTTGTATAAGTTGGTTATTTGTCTTTTAAGTTAATGGAAATTTTATTAGGAACATCTGGGTATAATATAACTTCTTGCGACAATTGTCGTTTTTTAAATGACAACATTCGTATCTTTGGGTTAAAGAAATGAAACCGATGAATATATTAGACAAAGAGATCACATATAATTCTGTTGACGATAAAGATATTTTACTCCTGGTGAATACTGTAAAACAAGGCATCAAGTATCCTGTTTTTGTCACCCTCACCAACAAAAGCCCATTCACCCTGCGTGAGTGGTCAGTATTTCTCCACTTATCAGAAAGAACACTGCAGCGATATAAAAAAGAAAAGAAAACCTTTGATCCCATTTATGCCGAAAAGATCCTCGAAATCGTGTTGCTCTACCATTTGGGCCTGGAAGTATTCGGTGACCGGGAACGACTAAATACCTGGTTTGACACCAACAATGTAGCCCTGGGTGGACAAAAGCCAAAAGAATTACTCGACAATACTTTCGGCATCAGTCTGTTGAAAGATGAATTGACCCGCATAGAACAAGGCGTATTGGCGTGATCGTTTTCCGGCTTAGCAAATCGAAATACAGCCGGGACCTCTCAGGAAAAGGCGCTGAATTAAGCGGAGGCCGTTGGAACAGCAAGGGAGTGGCCATGATTTATACGTCGCAGTCACGGGCACTGTGTACTACCGAAATTGCCGTACATATGCCTCTGGGGATTGTGCCTGTAGATTATCAATTGATATCGATAGACATTCCGGATGATTATCACATTCTCTCCATAAAAACCGCTCAATTACCCCCAGGTTGGAAATCATTTCCTCACCTGCATGCCACACAGGAGATTGGAGATCATTTTATTAAAGAAGCCAAATCGGCGGTGTTGAAAGTGCCATCGGTGGTAGTGCCTGGCGATTATAATTTTCTGCTAAATCCAGGACACAAAGATTTTCATCTGATCAGGATTATAAAGACGGAACATTTTCAGTTCGATGAACGATTATTTGTGAAATGAACAAACAGTAAATTTGATTCTTTGTAATCCGGCGATGACAAATCAATTATTTCTCGAATATCCAACATCGAGTATTTTTATTTCCACGCGGCGATTTTTGGCCCGGTTTTCTTCCGTATTGTTGGGCGCGATAGGATGGGAACTGCCATAACCGACGGTTTCAATGCGGTTTTTGTCGATCCCGGCATCCACAAGATAGTCTTTGACGCGTTCCACCCTGGCCAATGAAAGCGCTTTTTTGGCTTCTGCCGGCCCGTAGGCATCGGTATGACCGGCAAGCTCGATGCGCATGTCCGGATTTTCCGTCATTATTTGAACCAATCTTTGTAGTGTAGGAATGGACTGATCGAGCAACGTTGCTTTGCTTTGTTCGAATTGCAGATTGTTAACCGTAAATATCTGATCGGTGGATATTGGCTTCAGATAAATATTGCGACTGATCTGGTTGTCCTTGAGATAGGGTGTTACATCCATATTTTCTTCAATTGAAATGTACCCCTTGGCTTTGACCGACAAACTGTAATGTGGATTTCGGGGAATATAGACTAAAAAATTGCCTGAAAGTCCATCTGATTGCGTGCGGTAGGGAACATTGTGTTTCGTTTCTTCTGCCACAACATAAGCATCGACAGGTTTGCTTGTACTGGCATCGAACACCTTACCCTGAAAAGCAAGCATCGGTTCCGGTGAATCCGGCATTTCCTGTTGCAGTAGCGGAATGCGATAAATATTCTGAGATCCGTCGTGGCTACCCTCTGAAGATACAAAATAGGCATAATCCCCAGCGGCGGTTATGCTAAAATAAGCCTCCCAACTGGATGTATTCACAGAAGGGCCTAGATTTTCCGGTGTGCTCCAGCTTTGCCAGCTATTGTCGAGGCGTTTGGATTTGAAAATATCGCTTTGACCATAGCCGCCATGTCCTTCCGAGGCGAAATAAAGCGTGGTGTTGTCGGGGGAAAGAAAAGGCGCGAATTCTGCCATCGACGTATTAATGGCCATGCCCAGGTTTTTTGGTTTTGAGTAGGATTCTGGGCCGTCCTTTATGCTGACATAAAGGTCCTGCTGTCCGTAACCGTCATGCCGTTGCACAGCCATCAACAAAACCGATTCATCAATGGACAGGAAAAAATCCTGAAATTCACCGGTGTTTTGGTAATTTTCTATGTTGAGTTTATGTGGCTTTCCCCAACCGGAAATTGTTTTTCTTGAAATGGAAACACCCGCCGTAATGACGCCGTTGGGTTCGTAACCATTTATCAACAGTAAAGTTTTCCCATCCGGTGAGATGGAGCATACCCCATTGGCATACTGATCATTCAGCGGAGCTCCAATATTCATGGCTGCAGACCAGACTCCATTGAGCTTTCTGGAATAATAAATATCCTGTGGATCAGATCTGCCGGCATAATTTCCCGGATAAAACATTCTGGAGAAATAAAGGGTGTTACCATCGTGGGAAACGAGTGGTTTGGCTTCTGCAAATTTGGAATTGATCTTATCGCTGAGCATAACTTTCTTGGCGGTGAATGACATCACCTGCTGCACATTAAAATTGGCCCCGGCCAGAAAATTACGCACATCCGCCATGTCCGCCTCATCCAATAATCCTATCGCATCTATTTGGCTTGGGCCGGGTTGAGCTATGGAATTAATATCAATTTGGACGGCCTGCACGCGATAAGATGTCCTGGGAATATTGAGCACCATCGTCCGAAAATCTTCATCCAGATCCTGGGCTTCACCCTGGAAAATAATGTAATATGCGCCCTTTTCATCGATCAGTTTAATCTGAACAATACGGCCGGGCCTGTTATTTTCTACCACCACCAGTTGTGTAACCTGCTGAGGTCTTTTGAATCCCACGACCACAGTTCCGTAAGAGGCATCCCCTTGAAGCCGCAAAGCATTTTTACTTAAAGTTCCCGGGGGAAATGCATCCGGAGGACCGAGGACCTGGGTCGCCGAAAACTGGCTATCGCTGTATTGATTGAACTGATAATCCAGTCGGGAAGCCCACTGGATCTTTTGGATCTGGCTCAATGCAATAGTCGACCAGAAGCAAAAGATGATCGCTAAAAGTTTACTCATGGAAAATTCTCATTTTGCCGCGATGGACTTCCGAATGCTGCAGAAAAAAATTTGATCTGCGTTTAGTTGTAATCAGCAAGATTGTGATAATCAAAGTTAATTATTGGAGATAACATGGTTTGCCAAGATATATTGCACAACATCTATCTCCAGTACAAGTTTTCCTTTTCAAATTACCATTATTGCCGAAAACTGGCAGATAAATTAATTATTTGGGCGTAAAAGTAATTAATGTTTGATAATTTTTTGAATGGAGGATGAATTTTCTGTGTTAATTTTCAAGAGATAAATACCTCCGGGAAATGACGAAAGATCCAGAGACTGAAATTTAATGGCATTGAATTCTTTAAAGAATATCCGCTGACCGGACAGGTTGAACAATTCAATAGTACGTAAACCTTCGATACCCCCTATTGTCAGGCAATCGAAAAAAGGATTGGGAAATACCTCAATATTTTGGCCCGGATTATTTTCCAGTCCGGTAACACCAAAATAACTGTCTTCTGTCTTTGTGACGCAGCTAAAAATATTGGTCACTACAACGCTATAAAATCCAGCCTGGGTTGGTTTCAGGTAAGCTGTATGCATACCGAGTTGTACATCGTTGCGGTACCAGTCAAAAGTTTCTCCGGAAGGGGCAATCAGAGAATCGTTTTTTGTGGTTATTTGATTTTCGGGATAAACCAAATCTGTGGCAATAGCAAATGTATCGTATGCCGCACAGTCAGTGGTATTGTTCAGCACTCGAACCAAATAATCATCCGCGTCGAGGTTTGACAAACTATAGTTGTCCCTGAACTGGCTGAGTTCACTGGCATCTGATAACATGCCGGCGTACCAGAAGAGATTGATGTTGGGATCTGAATTGGAACCATTGACCAGGATACGCACATGGCCGGTGAGGTCCTCCGGATTTTGGCTGCAGCTTTTTTGTGAAGCCAAAGAATCCAATGTAATCTGATCCGGGGTGTATTGCGGATCAAGATTGATGGTCAAAGTGAATGTTTTTGCAAAAAGATGGTCGGCAGTATCGTAAACGGCCAGGGTGTAATTTCCTGCCTTGAGATTTTTTAATGAAGGCCCTACAAGGTCGGGCTGGTCTTTTTCACTATTACCATAAAACCATAAAAAATGATAATTGGTGGTATCTCCGTAAACACTGGCGATTAAAAGTCCATTGGGATGAAGAATATCGCAGGAGGTGTTGTCGGTGGCATTCACTACCACGACCTCTTTTCGGGAAGAAAATACTTCCACTTTGCCATTGCGTACCTCCGCATCCATCACCTGGTATTCGCTATTGCCAAATTCAACAGGCAAAGGATCATCGGAGATGTTCACCTGAATGTTTTCTCCGGCTGGAGCCAGGACCTTAAAATTGACCCTGAAAATGATAGTACTGTCAGCCAGGTTGCGGGCTATGCCGTCATCAGGTGTCCAGATGAAGCGGAGTTTACCCTGATCGATCTCAGTGGTACCCATTGACTGATCATCAAAATAGGGAAGGCCAAAGTTACCCACACTACTGAATGTCAATTTCGCCGGGTCCCAGTTGATCGAACCTTGCATGGAAAGGATATCGCTAAAATTGCTCACCCGAATTGCGACAGATGCACTGTCCGAAGCGATGCCAAAAATAGTATCCGCCATTATGCGGACCGTGCCACTGCCATTTGGCCTCGCGTTGACATGAAAGGATAGAAACAATAAAAAATATATCAAAAAACCAGATGGTAAAAATGATTTCATATCCAACAATGATTTACCGGTAAATATACAATTTATTCCTCCTCGAAATATAGTGAAATGGTTGAGTTCCATAATAAATCAAAACTCGAGGGTCAGTTGCCGGCTCGGTTGCAAGTCAGAAATGTGGGGTTCTGATTTTTCGCTGGTGAGGTTAGATAAGGTAAGTCCCAGCAGCCGTATGCCTTTGGGTGTTGGGACAATTTTTTCGGTCAGTTCCAGTCCAATGTGAAGGATCTCTGCTTTTTCATGAATATCATGAGACAAAGTTTTGCTGCGTGTGACGGTCTCGAAATCGGCAAATTTCACTTTCAAAGTAATGGTTTTGCCGGAAGCGTTCGATTTTCTTACGCGATCAAAAAGAATGTCTGCCATTCGGGTGACCTGTTCTATAATGGTTTCTTCTTCAGTAATATCCTCTTCAAAGGTTCTTTCAGCTCCTATCGATTTTCGAATCCTGTTTGGATCAACCGGTCGTTCATCAACGGCCCTGGCGATTTGATAATAATAATGACCGACTTTCCCAAAATGCCTGATGAGTTCACGTTCTTCGAGCTTTTTGAGGTCCCCACCATTATGAATACCCATCTGCTGCATTTTTGATGCCGTGACTTTACCGATACCGTGAAATTTTTCGATTGGTAATTGGGCTACAAATGGCAGGGCTTTTTTGGGTGTGATCACGAAAAGACCATCCGGCTTGTTCTGTTCGGAAGCCATTTTTGCCAGAAACTTATTGATGGAAACTCCGGCAGAAGCAGTCAGTTTTGTTTTGTCCCTGATGCGTTTTTTGATTTCCCCGGCAATTTCCGTGGCGGTGTCCATCTTCCGCTTATTTTCGGTCACATCGAGATACGCTTCATCCAGTGAGAGTGGTTCCACCAAATCGGTGTACTCTAAAAATATTTCCCGGATCTGTCTGGATACTTCCCGGTATACATCAAACCGGGGAGTGACGAAAATCAGGTCAGGGCACTTTTTAATGGCGGTGACGGATGGCATGGCTGAATACACACTATATTTTCGGGCTTCATAACTGGCAGTTGCTACCACACCACGTTTTCCGGAACCCCCCACGGCAACAGGCTTTCCTTTCAATGAAGGATTGTCACGCTGTTCAATGGAGGCGTAAAAGGCGTCCATATCGATGTGAATGATCTTTCTCATCGCAAACCATAATTTTCACAATCATTGTCAATAAAACAAGGTCAGATGTGTTCAAAAGGTTCTTCTTCCTTGATTTTTCGTACACTTTCCGTAAGCCAGCATCCTTTATATGGTTTATCCAAATGTCGTGTTAACGTAAATAAAAAAATCACCTTGCGGTCTTCTTGGTCAGTAACCTGGACCATCTGGAAGGCAGTATTATAGTGATACCTTACGGGACTTTTTTCAACCCCCGAATAATTTAATATAGAACAGAAGCGCTCGGATTTCACGATGTTGGTAAATGAACGCAGTGTCTTTTCATCTTTGGCAATATAGGAAGATGTGAAATTAAAGGCGCGTTCGATGCCTTTGTCCGATTCATCATTGTTTTTCAATGCTTCCAATTGAATCTCGACAACATCCTCTGCGGTGAGTTCCGGTGCCGGATTTTTATAAGAAGCCAGGTCCTCTGTGTGACTGCCATATTCATAGACGTATTTTTCTGGGAGAATAATGAAAAGATCATAGGCCACTTTTGCTATTATCAGAACCAGAACGACAGTGGTGGCGGTGAGAATAAGTTTTTTCATGGTCTGATTGGTAAATAAGTACTTGTATAAAACGTATTTTTTTGATCGTTAATGTCCGGGTTGGCCGAAGCCATCTTTTTAAGACAGAAATATTGCAAATTATGTTTGCGCCCGGTAGAGGCGGTGAAACCCCAAATTACCTGACTTTCTCCATGGAAAATGTCAGTTTTCAAATCTTTCATGTTTTCATAAACAATCTTCTCATCTAGTTTTACGGTGATAACACGCTTGTTGGTGTTCCATTTAAAGATAAATGTATGGAGTCTGCCGTCCTCGAGATTGTACTGATCATTGTTGTCATTCCAGTATTGTGTATGGTAACTGGCCCCATTTTCCAGATAAGCGATGTGGTCACATGCCGGATCGTTTTGGGTTGGGTTGCAGTACGTATCAAATTCTATGGCGATTGAAGGGGCAATGCAGGTGCCATATGGTTGGGAAGCTACCCAGCGACCGTAGCCCAGGCATTCTCCGAAGGTGCCGAAAGCTTCGAATTTTCGGGGATCCTTTTGAATTACGAAAGCAATTCCGTCAGCACCTTCATCTTTATTACCCAAAAAAATATCAAATTCTATTTCGAAGTTAAAATCGAGATTGAGATAAGAAGTACTGTAAGCGATACCTTCGCGATATGGTTGATCCGGTGTAAGCATAATGCAGTTCTTTTCCATGGGCTGCGCATCGCCCAGATAATAAAACTGAGCTAACAAAACACCTGAAAATGACAAGTATATGGGTAATATAAGTATTATTATTTTCAAATCATTGAATTTTATATCAATGTGCAGGGAGTCATAAGCATAACTAAATATTCAACATTAGGTTCGATATCGGATTTTCGCTGACCCTTTCAAGGGCAGCTAATTCTATCATGCAATTGATAAATAAATTTGTAAATTTAAAGGGCCGATATTTTCAGAATTATTATCGAAATCCAATGCATATCAACCTGAAAAATAAAAACATTTTAGTGACAGGAGCAAGCCGGGGTATTGGTAAAGCTATCGCAACCACGTTGATCGAATGCGGCGCAAAAGTTGCCGTACACTACAATCACAATAAAAACAGGGCAATTAAAGTGTCGGAAGAGCTGGGCGCAAAAGCAGTTCTGTTCCAGTCGGATTTTTCCGATGCCATGCAGGTCAGCAGTTTGTTCAATGCGGTCATCCAAAAATTCAAACGGATTGATGTATTGATCAACAATGCCGGTATCGCACTCAATTCTGACCCCGATGCCGATGACGTGGTTTGGATTGATCAATGGCTAAAAACCATGGATGTAAACCTGAATGCCGCAGGTCTGTTGTGCAAAAAGGCAGTCCAACATTTTAAACAAAACCAAGGTGGCATCATCATCAACATTGCCTCGAGAGCTGCATTTCGGGGCGATACCGGCGAATACCTGGCGTATGCCGCCTCAAAGGGCGGGATGGTAGCACTCACCCGTTCTATTGCCAGGGCCTATGGCAAAGACAATATCAAAGCCTTTATAGTAGCCCCTGGTTTTGTAAAGACCGATATGGCCCAGGGTTTTCTTAAAGAATATGGCGAGAACCATTTAAACAAGAATGTTGCCCTCCCAAGATTGACAGAACCAGCAGATATCGCTCCATTGGTTGCCTTTCTGGCCAGTGGGATGGCAGACCACGCTACCGGAGGCACTTTTGATATGAATGCCGGCAGTTATGTTCACTGAATCATGACCGGGATCATTTTTAAAAGCTGATTACTCCGTTATCTTCACCCATTATTCAATCACATCATTTTTTAAAATGAGGAAACCATTCAACCTGCGAAGTTTTATCAGCTTCTGTTTGTTCTTTTCTATTGCCTGGTTATTGATAACGGGTTCGGTGTTATACATTTCTCCTCCAGGCAGGATAGCCAATTGGGACAGCTGGACATTATTGGGATTTACAAAACGTCAATGGCAGGCACAGCACACAATTTTTTCATACACGTTCGTCATTATTGCCATCATCCACATTTTTACGTTGAACTGGAAAAATTTATGGTCCTACATTAAGCTTAAAACCCGATCTGGTATCCGAAGGCAAAAAGAACTCGGTCTTTCCATATTGCTGATCTTCATGATATTTTTTGCCACCTCGTTTTCTTTACCCCCTTTCTGGTCATTTTATGAATTGGGTGATCATTTGAAGCACAGTTGGGAAAATAAAACGGTTGAAGCACCGATGCCGCATGCCGAAGCTTTAACGATCAAGGAATTTTCTGAAAAGATTGTTACGCAGACCCCTGAAGAAATAATCCAACTTTTGCGAGAAGCGGAGATTGATGTAATCAATTCGAACCAGACCATCGCTGAAATCGCAGAAAATAATGAAAAATCACCAGCTCAACTGTTCCGGATCATTCAGGGTCAGCAAACAGCAAGGTCCGGAGAAAGATTTGGTCCGGGTGAGGGAAGAAGCAGGGGTAATTCCAAAGCAGCCACCGGTTCAGGAAATGGTTATGGCCGTATGACCGTCAGTGAACTGGCTTTGTCCTTTCAACACACGCCGGAAGAAGTGATCGATGTTTTGAAAAAAGAGGGCATTCAGGCCGGCAAAGATGAGACCATCCGTGATATCGCAACGAACAACGCCATCCTGCCACATTCACTGGTCCAGTTAATTTTAGAAAAATTTGAATAACAATTGTGCTGGAGAACAAGCAATAATTTTGACCTGCGGGTTCCCAACAAGCGGGCATGAATGGTGATATGCTGGGGTGAGTGA
This sequence comes from uncultured Cytophagales bacterium, assembly GCA_963711495.1. GTDB lineage: Bacteria > Bacteroidota > Bacteroidia > Cytophagales > Cyclobacteriaceae > CAVQEK01. The sequence continues at coordinate 265,019 of CAVQEK010000004.1, read as the reverse complement.
TCAAAAAGTAGATTTCACTAATGCCAACCCATTTTCAATTTCATGGCATCCAGTCGCTGCTGCATAGATTGCATGTCAATATTTATATGATATTTGATGCGTAAATACCGACGAATCACTTCCATTTTTCTGCCCTGGCGGACATACATCGCAATAATTTTATTAATCAGGTCCTGCATTTCATCCTCCTATAATTAATCAATCTATCAAACGGATATTGTAAAATAGAGTTGGAAATCCGAATTAAAATCTCGCCCCGATTGCTACTTTCTTTTTGTAGATCCTGGTGGTGCCGTCAAGATTCGTGATTTCGACCAACACGATGTAATAACCGACACGTGCCTGATGACCTGCATCGTCATCACCATCCCAATGAAAAGAACCTTCTACGGCCAGTGATTCATTGTTGGCCACGGTCTTTATTTTACGTCCGTGGACATCCAAAATGTTGATACTGGCCGTATTGCCCGTTTTATTAAAGTGGAGATTGATGGTTGTAAAATCTGGCATTCCCGCACTACCCGGGGCAAAAACTTCCGGATCAATAATAATTTGATCATTGGACACTGAAGGTTCCAGTGTTTGGGAATTTTGTTTTCCAGGGGTGGCATAACCTGCCGAGCCAGCAGCAGAATGCCAGTTTTCCGGATTATTGGACGGACCATCCGCCCTGATCCTTTCTAAAGAAACCCCCTCCGTATTTACCAGTAAGGGGGAGTGATAATCCACTGAATACGTAAATTGGTCGATTACTGCTTCATCCTGGTCCAGGATAAAGACTGCGCCGTGATCATTTAAAAGATTCGGCATTTGATCAACTTTCAAAAAGTTGTCTTCCGCTCCCATGGGGTAATCTGCTTTTAAAATACCGGGATCACCGGTGAGCGCTAAATATTGTCCTGGATCCAGTACATCATTCGAACGTGAGATCTGAGCATTTACGATGCTCCCATCGTCTTTCTGAAAGGCGATTTGCCAGTTTTTAAGGTTGATATATTTGTCTGATCGGTTGTAGATCTCAACGAAGTCAACACCACCAGGTCTTGGGTCGAAGAGTATTTCATTTAAAACAATGTCGAGGCTGTCTCCTTTTTCCGGTAAAACAAAGGTTTTTAAATTTTTAGGATTTGTCATAAGGTTTCCAGCGCAATCTGTAAGATTATCGACAGTAACGGTATACTGGGTTTTTGGCATTATTTTGCCATTAAGATCAAGGTTAAAACCAAAGAGCAAAGGCAAAACCGGTTTAACTTGGTCGATGCCAATCGCGGGTTCTACTGTAATATTTTCTATGAATAAAGATTTAGGATCAAATTTTTCATTGAGGGTAATTTCCACTGCCGAATCGTTGGGCGCAAAAGCCTGAATAATGGAAGGCCCGATGAGGTCCGGTTTATCGGATTTCACCGAATTTTCCCGGTCAGGTGTTCCCCCGGAATTATCCAGGGAAACCGACCAATTTCCTGTACTGCACGGATAATTGGCATCAATCATTTCCAGGGACCAGCCTCCGTCAGATTTGTCTGCGTCACGGATCCAATCTTTGCTATAAGCCACAGAAAATATCATTTCGCCAGCATTGTTGAGGATAACCAATGTGTCCCCATTGTTCTTTAAAGATGGCCAATGATTCACACCGAAAGTATGGCCGTATTGTGAAAAGTCATCGACCAATGAATTGGTACACAAAACAATATATTCCCCGGCATTGATCATTAAATCGTCCAGTAAGATACTGTCCCAGCCGATTTGAAGGATGGCGTCTACCAACAAAAAATCATGATCTGTTGGATTGTATAGTTCTAAATATTCTCCGTCGGGCAACTGGATGGGTGGACTGGGATCAGCCATAATTTCCGTGATCAGCAATTGATTAAAACCCGGCTGATTAGGTAAGTTAAATACAAAATCAAAATTTTGTGGAGACTGCTCATTGCCCAGCGTATCCGTCAATCCACTGTAATCGAGTGACGCGTTTCCGCCGGTTTGCACTGGTTCATCAAAGCTTAAAACCAGCGTAGTGTCATTCAGCCATACTATGTTATCCGGAATTGAAGTTCCATTCAATTGAAAATTAGCTTTTTCACCAGAGGATTGAACATCTAAAGATTCGGAAGTAAAAATTTGAATTCGTTTAGTCGACAGTGGAAGAATGCTATCGATAACGGGAGGTGTGTCGTCAAAATAAAAACTTATCGTCGAATCAAGCGGGTTGCCTTCACAATCAGCCATATTTTTAATTTCCAACTGGTGATATTGCTGAGAACTTAAGGCTTCAGTTGGAATGAGGGCGATCTGGGTTCGCGAGGGATTGAGGGTCGCATTGGCAACCGTAGAATTGTTATCCAGTTTGAATGTGGCTTCCTGGGAAACATTTGGTGCCAGCCATTCATCTGCCTGAATCTCTATAGCATTTGGGGAGGTTGCCCGAATAGAAAGTATCTTGGGAGCCTTTTCGTCTGGCAAGGTGGAAAATATGGCATTTTGATAACCGGGTGTGCCACCTTGTACATCCGTAGAAGCTGCCCAGTTATTAAAATCGCTGCATGACGTAAACGGATTGATTTGTTCCAGTGACCAACCACCGTTCATTTTGTCACCTTGGCCATACCAGTCCATTTGATAAAACACGCTGTCGATGGTTTGACCTGTGGAGTCTTTGAGTACCAAAGGTTCACCGCCATTTAATAAGCTGCCATTTCCCCAGGATATTACTTTGCCTGAAAACCTGGATGCGTCGCCGGGGCTGGTTAAAATGGCAAATTCTCCGGGCAATAATGGTATATCGGCCAGTTTTCCATTGCCGGCACCAGTCAATTGCCAGTTTTTCAGATTGATGGATCGATCGGTGGTATTGAATAATTCGACAAATTCAGCATCAGGCAAATCCACCGTTGGACTTGGATCCGCCATAATTTCGTTGATCACCACATTGCGAAATACAGCGTGATATGGAGGATGATATACAAAATCAAGTGAAACCGGATCCAGAACATTTCCTGCCTTATCTTCAATGTTCAACACTTTCAGTTGCTGGGATTCATCGGCTGTAAATTGCTGGGAAAATGATAATTCCACAGCATTGTCGGCAACCAATGCGGCATTTGCAGGGTTTTGATTTGACTGGACAAGCAAATAGTTATTGATGTATTCTGCTGTACTTTGATCTATCGGTTCGGTAAATAAAAGCAGCAGGGAATTGTCAGATAACAACTTAAGCGTATCTATTTGCGGTTTTGTGTTGTCGAAATTCGCAGTACCGGTTACCACAAAATCGTCAAAATAAAATTTATCCGAGCGGGTGCTGGTGTAAACACAAAAAATGCCAAACCATGATGAAGTGGTGAACTGATTGTCCAATATGCTGCCTTCCAAATTATATGAGCCGATAAGGCTAACATCTGAAAATAATTGCCAATTTCCCAATGCATCTCGGGTCACTCTGATTTTTACTTCCGGAGTATTCAGATTCACGGTGCCATCAGTACCGTCGATAATTTTGGTAATTTGGCTGGCATCGCCGGATCTTTTGTACAAGCTAATTTCATCCAGGGTGTTGCCAATACGCACAAAATAACCATTGATGGGACTGCGCAAATCCTGTTGGTCGGCCACCAAGTAAATATCCGCATAATTGCTGGAAGAAGGATTGAAACCCAGATTTATATAAAATTCCCAGGTGGCGTCGTTTATGGCTGATGAAGGGGTAACAAGAACGGCATCATTTGCGACCGCAGGAGCTGTCAGGTGCAGCATCATGTTGGGGTCAATTTCGAATTTGGAATTGTCGCCACTCCAGGTGGGGTTTGTCGAGAAGTCGCCGTCAGAAAAATCATCGGCAAATTGGGCTTGGGAAATATTTTTGATGAAGCAAAAGAGCAAAAAAAGAAATATTGACAAGTATCTCATCTAATAATCAAAATTTTGAGTGTGATTCATACAAATATATTAATTTTGCAATCCAATTACATTAGGCAAAATAAAACCTTAAAATTAACATTCAATGAAACGGCCATGTAAATGTGTTTATATTGAAGCATGTTTAATCTTGGCGGTTCCATGTGACCTTAAAAACAAATTATAGACCCATGAAACTAGCAGTTGTAGGAGCCACAGGCCTTGTGGGAGGAGAAATCCTGACCGTACTCGAGGAGCGCAATTTCCCATTTGATGAACTCTTTCTCGTTGCTTCTGAAAAATCCGTTGGCAAACAGGTTGAATTCAAAGGGAAACAATACAGTGTGATCGGAATGGCTGAGGCAGTTGCAAAAAAACCTGATGTAGCCATTTTTTCTGCCGGAGGGGGCACTTCTCTGGAGTGGGCGCCAAGATTTGCAGAAGCAGGAACCATCGTGATCGATAATTCCTCGGCCTGGCGCATGAACCCAAAACACAAGCTGGTTGTGCCGGAAATCAATGCCGGTGAATTAAAAATCGATGACCGGATCATTGCCAACCCCAACTGTTCAACCATTCAAATGGTAGTAGCGCTGGCACCATTGCATGAGAAATATAAAATAAAAAGAATCGTTGTTTCCACCTATCAATCGGTAACGGGGACCGGTAAAGCTGCGGTAGATCAGCTCATGAATGAACGTAAAGGTATCGATGGCAGAAAGGTGTATCCACACAAAATCGATATGAATGTACTGCCGCACATCGATGTCTTTTTGGAAAACGGATATACCAAAGAAGAAATGAAAATGGTGAATGAAACCAAAAAGATCCTTGGTGACGAAAGCATTCAATTGACCGCCACTGCGGTGAGAATACCTGTTGTAGGCGGGCACTCCGAAGCGGTGAACGTGGAATTTGAATATGATTTCACTTTGGAGGAAGTTCGGGAATTACTCAGTTCTGCTCCGGGAATCGTTTTACAGGACGATGTATCTAAAAACATATATCCAATGCCGGTTTGGTCTCATCATCGCGATGAAGTGTTTGTTGGCAGAATTAGACGGGATGAATCTCAACCCAAAACGTTGAATTTATGGGTGGTTTCCGATAATCTGCGCAAGGGCGCTGCCACCAATGCAGTACAGATCGCGGAATACATGATGGAACATCATTTGGTGCCTTTGTTGAAAGATTGAGGTGATTGATAAAATATTAAATCCATTTGTTCAGCAATTTATAAAGGATCATCAGTTTGATGATCCTTTTCAATTATCACTGGAAGCCAGGAAATATCCTCAAATACCCATCAACCTGGTAGCAGACCAAATTCGTTCCAGACAAAAAGCCGCAAAAAAGATCCCCCTCTGGATCGACACTGAAAACATAGTATGGCCACCTCCGGTTTCGTTAGAGCAAAGTTCATCTCAATGGACGGCAATTTTTAAATCCGAATTGCTGCAGGGTGATATTCTGGCTGACCTGACCGGGGGTGCTGGCACAGATACTTATTTTCTGAGCGGGAAATTCAATAAAACCTTTTATGTGGAATCGGACCCTTGGCTTTGCTCCCTTGCTAAACACAATTTTCCTTTATTGACGAGCAAAATTATTGATGTCCGATGTGAACATGCCTGGCATTTCATTGTTGGTCTCGATCAATCAATAGATGTAATGTACATTGATCCCTCCCGGCGCAAAGCTGGAAATAAGCGGGTTTTTTTACTCGAAGACATGCAACCCAATGTATTACTTCTATTGCCTCAATTGCTCAAAAAAGCGAAAATAATAATGATCAAGTTGTCGCCACTGATCGATATTGATTATTTGTTCAAAAACATAGCTCACCTTCAAAAAGTATATGTTTTGGCGGTGAACAATGAGTGCAAAGAAGTATTGTGTCTGATTACACTTGAAAGCAGTTCGGAAGCTTTGGTGGAAGCGGTTAATTTGAAAACTTCCGGGACGCGTTCAGTATTTGGTTTTGATCTCAGCATCGAGAAACAACTCGGTACGCTCATTGATTTACCGAGGCAATATATTTATGAGCCCAATGCAGCCGTCATAAAATCCGGAGCCTTTAAGTCTGTCCCAAAAAAATTTGGCCTGGCCAAGCTGCACACAAACAGCCATCTTTATACCTCCGACAAAAAAGTTGCTGATTTCCCAGGTGCCATTTTTGAATTGAAAAATATCATCAAACCTCAGCGAAAGGCCCTGCGCAAACTTTTGCCATCCGGTCAGGCTAACCTCGCTATTCGCAATTTTCCGGCGACGGTGGCTGAACTTAAAAAACGCCTGCAGATTGCCGATGGAGGCGATGATCACATTTTTGCCACTACGCTTAAAGACGAACAGAAAGTATTGCTTATCACGGAGCGACTACATAATTAATTGATTGATTATAAGATTAATAATGAGGAGCAGTATCGTTATGCTACCATAAATTTTAACTACGGTAAGCCGGATTTTGAAATCGAGAAACCAAAGGACATACCATGGTTTGATCATGCCCAGTAAAGTGACTGCCAGGCAGATCCAGAATAAAAAGCGGAAAAAAATAGCTATTGTTTCCAGAATTGGTTTCGGTTTAAATATTCTATTATTTTTCAGATATGAAAATAGGCCTAATTTCCGATACACATTCCTTTCTTGACGAAAAAGTCTTTCATTATTTCGATTCGGTCGATGAGATCTGGCATGCCGGGGATATTGGCGATATCCAGGTAGCCAATCAACTGGAAAAATTTAAACCTTTCAGGGCAGTATATGGGAACATTGATGATTTGGAAATCAGACAAAAATATCCGGAAATGCTTATTTTCTCCATCGAACAAGTGAAAGTGCTCATGATTCACATTGGGGGTTATCCAACACGATATGCCAAAGGAATAAAAAATTTGCTGCTGGAACATAAACCAAAGTTATTTATCTGCGGGCATTCTCATATACTAAAGGTATTGCCCGACCCAAAACTCGACAACGTATTGCACATTAATCCCGGTGCTGCCGGACAGCAAGGATTTCATCATATGCGAACATTAGTAAGATTTGATGTTTATTCCGGCACTGTGAAAAATCTGGAAGTGATCGAACTTGGAATGCGGGGGAGATAAAAAAAAGCCACACTGGAAGCATGGCTTATGTATTTACTTTATGTTGTTTATTCAGATTTGTCCTCTTGTTGATCTTCCGTTTTGGATTTTTCCGTCGCTTTTTTCGTTTCTTTTTTGTGTGCTTTTGGCGATTCAGATTTTTCGGATGACACTTCTTCAGTTTTATCTTTTTTCTTCTGAGTCTCTACTTCAGTGGTTTGAACCTCTTCTGTTTTTTCCGCTTTTACTTCAGGTACAATCTCATCTTTCTTATCAGCTTTTGAAGCACCCTTCTTTTCCCCTGCTTTATTTTTGGCCTCAAACTCATCTTTAATTTTTTCCACGTCGACGTTTTTGATTACTGGCCTGGCAGTAAGTCTTTTGATGTTTTCTTTACGAACCCTTGCTCTGGTCCTGTTCTTACGTGCTTTTCTTTTTAACTGTGTACTTGCCATCTTTGGAACTCATTTTTCAAACGAGCTGCAAATGTATAATTTTTTATATCCTTAAAGAAATTATTTTGAATAATAAATAATTATTTGAGCGATACCGTTGATTCCGAAAAATTATAATGAAGTTTTAATTTGGTTCTACTTATTTTTGCGCCACTTACATCAGCAAAAATTTTTTATTTGAAACATCTTCAAACCATAATATTATTGGTTTTAATCCTATTGCCTGCCCTAAGTCAGGCGCAACTATCACTGGGCTTCAAGGGAGGAGCAAACCTGTCAACCTTAGAGTTTGTTCAAAATGCTGATTTCAGATTTAAAGAACCCCAATATAAAAATGGCTTTCAGGGAGGCCTGATGATTCAATACATAAGCGGGCCTCATGTTGGTATTCAGGCAGAAATTAACTATTCACAACGGGGATGGTCGGAAGCACCGCGTCCCAAGGAAGATCCGGCAAATGTAGTTGACCTGAAATATGAAGACCGCAGGATTAATTATGTGGAAATGCCTGTGCTCACCCATGCTTATTTCGGCAATGGGAAATTCAGGTTTATGATAAACCTTGGGCCTTACGCTGCTTATGCATTGAACGCCAATTATACCATCAGTGATTATGATGGCAATAAGTTGGAAAGCGGAGCATATCAGTTCAACAAGGACCGCGACAACCGGTTCGATTTCGGGTTGCTCGCAGGTGGTGGATTTGAATATGAATTACCAGTAGGCATATTTTATGCAGAAGCGCGATATGTGTATGGGTTTGGTAATATTTATAAAACCGTGGCTGATGCAGCCGAAGCTTCTCAAAATAGAGTCATAGACATTTCTGTAGGATTCAATTATCACATAGGGAAAAAAGCCCGGGAATCTAAACCCAAAACAGATCAGCCGTAATCTCATCAGCCAGTAACTTTCCTTTTCTGGTAAGTTTTAGCCTGTTGTTTTCAAGTTGAAGCAATTGTTTCTCGATCAGATTATTGAGCAACTTCATATTATTATTTATCAAATCATATTGATATTCTTCGCGGAGTTTGTCCACATCTGTTCCCCACATGGTTCGTATGGTAGTTAGCAAGTACTCATTAGCCAGATCTTTTAAGGAAAGTTTATCGGTTTCATAAGGCACCTGACCATTTCGAATCGATTTTAGATATTTGTAATTGTTGGACAGGTTAAATTGTCTTTCGGTCTTGTTGAACGAATGGGCTCCCGGGCCAATGCCGAGATATTTTTTGTGTTGCCAGTAGGCACGGTTATGCCTGGAATAGAAGCCGTTTCTGGCGAAATTGGATATTTCGTATTGTTCATATCCCGCTCGTTCAGTTGCATCCATCAGGATCTCGAATTGCGTTGCTGCAAACTCATCATTCGCAGGGAAAAATTTGTGGTGTTTTTGCCAATTCCCCAGCACTGTGCTGGGTTCTATGGTAAGACAGTAGGCTGAAATATGCTCTGGATTCATATCTATGGCAATTTCGATGTCTTTTTCCCAGATGGCATGCGTCGCATAAGGAATGGCATATATCAGGTCTATGGTGATGTTTTCGAATCCGGCTTTACGGGCACGATTAAAGCTGTCGATGGCTTGTTGGGCACTATGGGCACGATGCAGAAATTTAAGATGCTGGTCATAAAATGACTGCATACCAATACTGATTCTATTAATGCCGGCTTTTAACAAATCGGTCAACTTGTCGGAAAGGAGATCGTCCGGGTTGGCTTCGAGCGTAATTTCCGGGTTTTTGTCCACAGCATGATTCAGGTCGATTTGATGAAGCAACATCGACAGTTCTTCTGTTGACAGTAAAGATGGTGTGCCTCCTCCGAAATAAATAGTTTCTATTTTTTCACCTTGTAGATAATTCTTTTGAATTTTAATTTCTTCCGCCAGTGCACGGATAATTTCGGATTTATAATGAAATGTTGTGCTGAAGTGAAAATCACAATAAAAACATGCTTGTTTGCAAAAAGGTATATGGATGTAGATACCTGCCAATTTTCAGATTTTAATTAAAATTACTGTAAAAACGATTTTGACAACACGCGAAATATACGGCATTCTCCTATTATTTTTATTTCACTTCACTGTCTGCAATGCTAAAGCTGATAAAATCCAGGTTTCCATCCATTATTTTACTTCTTCGGAGATCAAGCAGGATGAATTTCCGGCAGAGTCGGTAGAAATCGATTCGATGGCGTTGAAAAATCTGCTCAGCGATCGTATGCAACAGTTGTATGCCAGAGGATACCTGGCCGCTTTTTACGACATCCAACATAAATCGGCGGGCAAATTGATGGTCCTGTTTTACACCAGCAAAAGATACCTTTTGGCCAACCTGAGGCCGGGAGATCTCGATGATGAAATGTTGAGACGGGTTGGGTATAAAGAAAAGTTCTTTCACAATACCCCTTTTTCATATCAGGAAATTGGCAGTTTATTGGAAAAATTATTGATTTTTTCAGAGAACAATGGATACCCTTTCGCCTCGGTAAATCTGGATTCTCTTCTAATCCAGGATCAGAATATTTCAGCTACTTTAATTTATCAAAGCGGTCCTTTGATTCATTTTGATAGCCTTAAAATTGAGGGTGTTGATAATTTAAAAGGGTCATTTATAATGTCTTATCTGGGCATTTACCGGGGTAAACCCTTCAACCAGAAGTTGGTGAAGGCAATTCCTCAAAAGATCGATCGCCTGGAATATGTACAATTGGCATCTTCTCCGGAAGTGATATTTAAGGCAGGAAAATCGAATATTGTCCTGAAACTTATTCGAAAAAAATCAGATCAGATCGACGGAATTGTTGGGTTGCTCCCCAATGCCAATGATCAAAAGAAAATGATTGTTACCGGTCAGGCACGATTGGAATTACACAATCTTTTTTCCGCCGGAAAACACCTCAAATTTGAATGGCAACGACTCAACATTGGTTCCCAATTATTGAATATTGATTATTTGAATCCAAATCTTCTGAGATCACCATTGAATGTAGGTGTAGGTTTCCATTTGCTAAAACAGGATTCAAACTTTGTCAATAGGGATTTCTTACTCAAAATATCTTTGTTGCCTTCATCCAAAGCTATGCTCGCCTTTACATCAGAATTCAGAACTTCCAGGTTGCTGGAGTCACCAACAAACTTGAACCCGGACCAATCACCCGCCGCTCTGGATTTTAATCTAAATTATTACGGACTTGACTATGCTCTATATAATTTTAATGATCCGATCTTCCCCACATCGGGATTTGGTTTTTCTGTAAATGGAATGGCCGGGCAGAAAAAAATTGTCAAAAATCCAGCAATTCCGGATGACGTGTATGGTGACATTCGGCCCTCATCTGCACAGTATAAGCTGGAATTTAAACTGGAAAACTATTGGCGAATGCAAAAAAATTGGGTAATTCTAACTGCCGCCAATGGAGGTTTTCTTTCCAGTCATAATTTATTCAAGAACGATTTATTTCGATTGGGCGGATTAAATTCATTGCGGGGTTTCAATGAAAATTACTTTTATGCATCGCAATTTGCAATTGGTAAGGTTGAAGTGAGAACCGTTTTCTCTGATAATTCATATTTTATGTTTTTTTATGACCAGGGCATTGTGAAAAATACCATTTTGGATGAGTCTACAGATTTTCCATTTGGGACCGGAGCAGGCTTTGATCTTTCTACCAACGCCGGTATTTTTAGTTTTGTGTTGGCGCTGGGAAAATCGAAAAGTCAGGAATTTGGATTTAATTTTGCCAAAATACATTTCGGTTATATAAATAGATTTTAATTTTACGCCTCAACAGTCAATTTGATGCCCATATTTTTACGAATTTTCAACTTATTTTTCATCAGTTTTATATGCTGGGTTACTGCCCAAAATGTTTTTGCTGCAACGGATGTCACTGAAAAATATGAAATCGCTTATGATCTCCAGGATAACTGGTTGTTTTATTCGTCTGACGATCAATCTTATTTGCCCTATGTAGCCGAAAATATGGTCGATACAAAGTCTGTCCATTTTAATTTGGATCTCAAGAGATTTACGGGTGAAGAACTTATCATTTCTTCCTCCAGTGGCTTATCGCTATTAATCCAAAATCAATATATAACCTACTTTGATGTGGATACTACTGAAGTATTTTCAATCGACAGTTTGGCTGCATATTATGGTATAAATGACATTTGGATTACATTTTACAGACCGGACGGTGATTTCAGCCAATTGAAGAATTATATAGGAAAGCCCAAAATATTTACCATTTCAAGAAGTCCTGTAAATGAATTGGAATCCAGACCAAGGAATCATGACAAAAGCCTGTTTAGCCTCATAATCATCTTAATTTTTGGTGTATATACATTCCTGTTAAATGTATTTCCCAAAGATTTCAAGGAATTCTTTAATGTTTCTGCCGTCTTTACTTTTCGTTCGGTTGATGAAGATATCTACAAATCCAGGGTATTGTCAAAAACCCAGGTGCTATTTCTGTTGGGACACAGCTTATTGTTGTCTTACCTGGTGATATTATATTTTTATTTTCGCAATCAGAATTCGGCCTACAACGTGGTGTCAAATCACAGTATCGTGCCATGGTGGATATACACTGGATTCTTATTGTTTATTTTGATCCTCTCAAAATACATGTTGATTTATATTTTCAGTCTGCTGTTTGATATTAGGGATAAAATAAATCTTTATTTTTTTGATTTCATTAAAATGAGTGTTTCGTTTTACAGTCTTACCTTTCTTTTTGTGGTAATCATTTTTTTCTCCAGTTATTTTCATTTGGAAAATGTGGTGAACCTTTTATTTAATCTGGCTATTATTTTCAGTTTTATTCGGTTCATAGTATTGTATTTTAAATTAAGGGGAAGCACTACTATTAAAAATCTTCATTTATTTTCTTACCTTTGCAGCACAGAGTTATTGCCTATAGTGCTTGGAATGAGATACTTTTTAAATTAAGGTTATTTGGGAGGTATTTTTCAAAAACACGTAAGAAAAGCATATTGAAGTAGTATGATAGTGACAGATAAGGACAGATTGAATGCAGTAAAAAGCATATTAGTATCACAGCCAGAGCCAAAAGACGAAAAATCACCTTATTACGATTTGGCCAGTAAATATGGATTAAAAGTTGATTTTCGTCCTTTTATTCAAATTGAGCCGGTTTCGATTAAAGAATTTAGACAGCAAAAAATTGATGTGTTGAACCACACAGCTGTCATTTTTACCAGTAGAAATGCCGTAGATCATTTCTTTAAGCTTTGTAAAGATATGAAGATCGAAGTGTCGGCAGATATGAAATACTTTTGCATTTCAGACCAAACAGCAAATTATCTTCAGAAGTATATTGTTATCCGGAAACGTAAAATATTTACCGGCTCCAAGACGGCACAGGATCTGATTGAAATACTTAAGAAGCATAAAAACGAAAAATATGTATTTCCATGTTCAAACATCAGAAAAAATGACATCCCGGAATTTCTGAAAAGTAATGGATATAATTTTAGCGAAGCCGTAATTTATCGTACGGTCGCCAGCGATCTTTCTGATCTTGCTCATGTGAATTATGATATCATTGCTTTTTTTAGCCCCTCTGGCATTAATTCACTTTTTGTCAATTTCCCTGATTTTAAACAAAATAATACTCGTATTGCAGCGTTTGGTCCTACTACAGCCAAGGCCGTAAAAGAGGCTGGTTTGGTTCTTGATATTCAGGCTCCAATGCCAGATGCCCCTTCAATGACCGGAGCATTGGAGTTATATATTAGAAAGGCGAACAACCTGGACTAAGATAATTATCAAAGCTGTATATTTTTTTGTATAACAATTTTTTAAATATTACATTTTGTAATAAAATGGATAAAATTGTTATTTTTCAAAACATAATCTGCTTATTCTTGTAACCATGTTGATATCAGGGAGAAAAGTATTTTTACTTATAGTATTACTTGCAGCAATTAAACCGGTATTCGGACAACAAGATCCCCAGTTTTCCCAATATATGTTCAATGAACTGTTCAATAATCCGGCCTATGCCGGCGTTGAAGGAGTTACCAAGTTATCATTGATATATCGCACACAATGGTTAGGATATAATCCAACGTTTGATGATGGTGGAGCACCTACTACACAATTGTTCAGTTTGGATGCTCCAATATTAAAATTCAGAAGTGGTGCTGGTTTTCATGTTGTAAACGATGATATAGGTGCACAAAACAATTTGCAATTAATGGCTTCATATGCTTATCATCTTGAAGTGTTCAATGGTAAATTGAGCCTCGGGGTCAGGGCGGGAGTTTTCTCTCAATCGATAGATTTCTCCAAGTTCAGGCCTGTCAATCCTGATGATCCTTTATTATTAAATGGTAAGGAATCACAGATTCGTCCTGATATGGGAGTAGGGGTTTATTATAAGGCCGAAAAATATTATGGGGGTATTAGTCTGAACCATATACTAAAATCACAGTTTGATTTCGGGATTGCTTCGGATTCGTTGAAAAATGCTTTGGAGAATCATTTGATTGTTACCGGTGGTTATGTTTATGATCTGAATTATGATATTCAACTTCGACCTTCTATAATTGTGAAAAGTGATTTCAACACATACTCTTTTGATGTCACTGTCGTTGGCACATATAGGGAAAAATTGCTCGGCGGATTATCTTATAGACAGTCGGAAGCGGTCGTTGCTATACTTGGATATCATTTATTAAAAGATAACTCGTTATATGTTGGGTATTCTTTAGACTATGTGATACAAGCACAAGCTGCCAAGCAGAAAACATCACATGAATTATTGTTGAGCTATACGCTGCCGGCAATATCAGGTGGAGGCAAAAAGATAATTAGAACGCCCAGATTCAGGCATTAGTGATTTGGTAAAAGTTTAAAAAGGAATAATTTCTTACAAAACAATAATTTTTTTGGATTTATCCAATATGAAATAATAAAAATCCTGTATTTCGCATAAATAAGGATTACTAACAGTGACCGTAAGCGATTTCGATTATATATATTAGGATTTATTTTTAAATCGTGTTATGTTTAAACAAGGTGTTATGAATAAGTTAAAGGTTTTTGGTAAGCCCGCTCTGATTTTATCCGCTCTTACCTTCATCATACAATCATGCGGACTTCTCGGAAGAGGAGGTGGCGATAATGGTGAACTTGTCGGAGTTCCGGGACGTGAATGGACGGGTATGGTAATACCGTACGGTATGGTTCCTATTCCCGCAGGAACATTCCATATGGGACAAGCTGACGAAGACATTGCGGCCACTCAAATGAACATGAACAAACAGGTCACCATTGGAGCATTCTTCATGGATGATTCTGAAATCACCAACAACGAGTATCGACAATTCATCAACGGCATAATGGAAGATTCTCTGAGTATTCTTGGAGAAGACTATGTGATGAAAGAATTATATCCCGATACTACTGTTTGGGTGAGGGATTTTGCCCACCATATGGGAGATCCATTGTTAATCTACTATTGGTCGCATCCTGCATTTGACAATTTTCCAGTTGTAGGCATTGATTGGGAAGCTGCAAAATATTTCTGTCGCTGGAGAACAGCCTATCTTAACGATTACAGAGCAAGCATTGGCGAGTGGCCGATGCCAGCCTTCAGACTTCCTTCGGAAGCAGAATGGGAATATGCTGCCAGGGGTGGAAGGGATATGGCCAAATATCCATGGGGCGGCCCGTATATACGCAACGCCAAAGGCTGTATGCTGGCCAACTTCAAACCTGGCCGGGGTAACTATTATGATGATGGTTATGCCTATACAGCACCAGTTTATTCATTTTTCTCCAACGACTATGGCCTTTTCGATATGTCAGGTAATGTATCTGAATGGTGTGAAGATGCTTTTAATCCTGCAGCATATCCTTTGGTTTGGGACTTAAACCCTACTTTCAATGACAACAAAAACCCAAAGAAAGTAATCAGAGGTGGGTCTTGGAAAGATATTGCCTATTTCCTTGAAACAGGTACTCGTGACTGGGAATATAAAGATACAACACGAGCTTATATTGGCTTTAGATGTGCCATGACGTATTTAGGCCGATCAACTGGCGCTGAATTTTAAAACAAAAGAAATAATTATAACCTTAAAAAATTATTAAGATGAGCAAAAAAGGCGGATTTCAAGAATTATTGTATAGCACGATCATGCCAAAAGTCTATGGTATTGGTGCTTCTGTTGTTATCGTTGGAGCGATGTTTAAGTTGCTTCACCTTGCCGGTGCCGGCGCCATGTTAGGTGTCGGACTTTCTACCGAGGCTATTATTTTCTTTCTTAGTGCGTTTGAACCAAAGAAAGTTGAGCCAGACTGGACTAAAGTTTATCCTGAATTAGCAGATGACTATGATGGCCCAATGGGTGCGAGACTTTCAAAGAATGGTAAAGAGTCAGTTACTAAGAAACTTGATACTTTAATGGAAAGCGCGAAAATTGGACCTGAATTGATTGAAAGTTTAGGCAGAGGCATGAGAAACCTGTCAGAAACTACCAATAAGTTGGGACAAATGGGTGATGCTGCTGTAGCCACCAACCAATATTCACAGCAAGTACGCGCTGCTGCCGACAACATAGGCAAGATGAATAAATCTTATGCGGAAAGTGTAAGTTCCATGGTGGAGATGGCAACGGTTTCAAAGACTGCCACAGCAGATATGGCCAATGCATCGAAAGACGCCAAGGAATATCATATGCAGGTTCAGAGTGTGACCAAAAATTTGGGTGCATTGAATGCTGTGTACGAAATGGAATTGCAAGATGCCAATAGCCATATTAAAGCGATGAATAAATTTTATTCAAATCTGGCCCTTTCTATGGACAATATGTCAAAAGCAGCGGAAGATGCCGCACAATTCAAAAATGAAATTAATTCACTTACAGGGAATTTATCTAAACTTAACAGCATCTATGGTGGCATGATCAATGCCATGAAAGGTGCATAAGTTTAACTATCTCAAAAAATAGTACTTATGGCTGGGGTAAAAGAAACACCGAGACAGAAAATGATAGGCCTGATGTACCTGGTACTGACGGCCATGCTGGCACTGAATGTCGATTCAGCTATATTAGAAAGATTCATTTTCATCAATAGAACGCTTGAGCATCAAATAGCGGAAAACAGTAAGCGAAATTCAGCTACCGTATCCAATATTGCAACTACTGTTGATGAAAAAGGCAACAGGCCTGAAGACGTGAAAGTGCTTGACAGAGCAAAAAAAGTTAGAGAAGCTACAAATAGGGTTATCCAATACGGCGACCAGTTGAAAAAGGAAATTGTCAATTATACCGGCGGTATTGATGAATCAACCGGTGAATTGGTGGGTTCCCATGACATGGACAAAATTGCTACCTATATGATTCGTCAGGGACGTGGTGATTCATTAAAGCATGTTTTGAATGGTTATGCATCATTTTTAACCAATGAAACCGGAGATAAATTTGAACCTATTGCCTTCAACGGCAAAGAAGATCCTTATTTTAGTAAACAACCAAGTCAAAGAAGCAAAGACTTTAAAGAATTGGTTTTTGAAAGTACACCAACTGCTGGTGGATTAGCATCCATTAGTCAATACATGAACATGATACTGGACTATGAGACGAGGGCATTGGATGTACTGGCCAAGCAGGTCGGTGCCAAGGATGTGTCTTTTGACAGAATCGTGCCTATGGTTATGCCGGAATCAAAAGTTGTAGCAGCAGGAGCCAAGTATCAGGCAAAAATGTTTATTTCAGCTTCAGCAACCGGAATTTCACCGGCGATGTGGATTGATGGAAAACCAATTGCAGTTGGCCCTGATGGCTTTGGAGAAGTTAAATTCACTGCAACCGGTGGAAATTATGACAAGGAAGGACGGGTCAATAAATCCTTCACAGCGGAGATCAAGATTGCTGATTCAACTTATCGACAAAAAATCGACTATGTGGTAGCAAAACCAGTAATTCAGATCCAATCTGCTTCTGTGCAGGCATTGTATCGCAATTGTGGTAATAAACTGGATGTTCAGGTACCGGCGTTGGGTTCAGCATATAATCCTTCTTTCAAGGTAACCGGCGGAACAAGTGTAGGAGGCAGGGCTGGTCAGGTGACCGTTATTCCTACTTCACCAACCTGTGAATTATCTGTTTATAGTGAAGGCACCTACATAGGGGCTCAAAAGTTCAGGGTGCGACAAATTCCAAAACCTGACATCGTTCTCAAAAGCGGTGGCAAAGTTGTAGATGAAAGACAGGGCGTGAATCAGGTGCCAAGGGAAATTAATCTTGATGCCGTGCCTGACGAAGACTTTGCACAATTTTTACCTGATGATGCCCGTTACAGAGTTACCCAATGGGTTGTGACCTTGGCAAGGGGAGCAAGACCGGTTGAGCAGAAAAACGTCAATGGTCCAAGTGCAAATTTGGCCTCGTTTGTGCCAAAAGCAAGATCCGGAGATAGAATTGTGGTTGAGGTAAAAGAGGTTCAACGCAAAAATTTCAAAGGAGATATTGAAAACGTTTCAATTGGTATAGGTACAAGTATCAAGCAAATACCAATCAACTAAGCGCTAATATTTTAAAACAGGTGTTATGAAAAAATTGTTGAAAAATATCCTGATGGTTTGTTTCTGTGGGGCCATGGCGTTCAGCGCAAAAGCTCAGGAATCTAACCCTGGATATAATCCAAATTCGGTCAATCCGATCCCGGAATCTCACCAAATGTATAAAAGAACGGTATGGAGGCGCATGGATTTGAAGGAGAAACAAAACCGTCCATTTTTTTCAACAAGTAATGAGATCACAAGAATCATCATCGATGCAGTAAAAAATGGCACACTTTATCCATATGAGAATGACTCCCTGAACACCAGGATGTCTAAAGAAAAGTTTCTGGAGAATCTGAAATTGCCTACTGAGGAAGAAGATAATTTTGGGGCAGCTGATCAGGGTTTTCAAGACAATGGATGGGGCAATGACAATTCTGGATGGGGTGATGAAGGAGCCGCCAAGCCATCCGGACCGCAATATTATGATGCTTCACAGCTTTCTATTATTCGACTTAAAGAAGACATGATCTTTGATAAGATCAGGTCAAGATTGTATTATGAAATTCAATCCATTGAGTTACTCATCCCGGCAGACCAAACAGCAACGGGTTTGGAAAAAACCGTAGGTGTTTTTAGATATAAAGACCTGGAACAACTCTTCAGAAGTGAACCGGATCGTGCTATCTGGTACAACCGGCAAAATACCGCTAAACATCTGAATATGGCTGATGCCTTTATTTTACGACTGTTCCATGCCCGAATTGTAAAAGTGTCTAACCCGAGGAATGATTGGATTCAGGATATATATGTTGATCCAAAGGCTGCCTTGATTGAATCACAGCAGGTGGAAGATCAATTGATAGAATACGAACACAATTTGTGGGAATATTAAGATCTATTTTTTAAACCGTAAAAGGCCATCTTAAAAAGATGGCCTTTTTTGTTTATCGGCCCATAGTTCCAACTATGGCTCAAAATTCATTCCTGTTACTTATGCCATTTGGCCTGAATTAAATAATCCCTAATTCCGTTAAAGAGATTCAAATTTTTATTGGCAACACGGCCTTGTAAATATGAGTAAAAATAATTGGCGG
This sequence comes from uncultured Cytophagales bacterium, assembly GCA_963711495.1. Taxonomy (GTDB): domain Bacteria; phylum Bacteroidota; class Bacteroidia; order Cytophagales; family Cyclobacteriaceae; genus CAVQEK01. The sequence goes on along the minus strand of CAVQEK010000004.1, from coordinate 245,936 downwards.
TATCCCTTAATTTAAAAGCGTGACTTTCAAATTCTACTCACGTCCGGAAGTCTTCATTGCAAGACTGGTGATATCAGACTTAACAGAATCTGAAATTTTTCATTGTGAATTAAACCTTTAATGTATGATTGTATCTAACAATAAACATTAAGCCTAAAAATGGAATAAACTTAAATTGTATTAAAGCTAGGTTAAGTCCGTTATATGTTTTGACCTATTTTATATTAGAGATTCGGTATCACTGTTAATATTGGAAACTCAAAAAAACCATAAAAATTTATATAAATAGAATTTATTGTGCGTTCATTTTATAAATCTGATGATTTGGAACAAGAATTGGCTGATGTTTTTTTATTATTGATAAACCTTCTAACCCGGAAAAAAGGTTTCTGGATATTGACCATCAAGAAACGCATATTGTTGCATTATGAGCCCATTAAATATAACTATACCAAGAAGTTTGACCAATTTGAATATTCAAATACAAATTCTTATATATTTGTAATCAATAACAAATGGTCCGATGACAAGTGAGGAAAAGAAGGCCTTCTTGCTTCTAAAATCAGTGATTTTTCATTACCACGGTCTGGATGAAGATGAACAAAAAATCTTAGACGAGACTGCCAAAAAATATGATGCTGAAGAGGAATTGAAATGGGCAAATGAATTTATTGCTAATGATTACATTTCTGCCTTCGAAAGAGCGAGGGAATATCTAAATAAAGTGATTGGAAAGCTTGATAAAGAGAAAAGGCTGAGCTATCTCGATAGCGTGTGGAAAGCTAATAATCAGAAAGGCTATATCACTGAAATGGAAGCCACCGCAATGCTGAAACTGGCTAAGGACTGGGAAATTGAAAATGAATTGATTGAAATGGTAAAGAAATAATTACAAACTCATCATATCCTTGAATTTTGACGCTTGGCGTCGGCTTACTTCAATCCTATCCCCTCCTTTCAACCGCACTAATAGACCACCATTGAACCACGATTCAATACTTTCAATCCAACTTAAATTGACAATGTGTTTACGGCTGGCCCGAAAAAATGACCTTTCATCCAGCTTTTTGTCCAATGCATTGAGAGATTTATGAATCATCGGTTTGTGGTTTTCGAAATATACCTTAATATAATTCCCATCCGATTCAAACAACCGAATGTCGGAAAGTTTCACAAACCAGCAACGTTCTCCATCTTTCACAAAAACGCGATCATTTAGTCCGAGTTTGTGATTGTCATCTGCAATGGAGGTGGATTTTTCCTCCGGTTCATATTTTAGGACCTTCCGGATACATTCATCAAGACGTTCTTTTCTGATGGGTTTTAACAAATAATCCAGTGCATTTACTTCAAAGGCCTTTAGCGCATATTCATCAAAAGCCGTTGTAAAAATCACTTTGGGTACGGCATCAAGCGCTTCCAGCATTTCGAAACCATTCTTTCCTGGCATTTGGATGTCCAGAAAAAGCAAGTCCGGATCTTTTTCATTGATTTGCTCCAAAGCATCATCAGCATTTACAGCTTCACCGATAATTTCAATTTCAGGATAATCGCTCAAAAGGGATATCAATTCTTTACGGGCAAGGCGCTCATCATCTATGACTAATGCTTTCATGTGTGATAGTTTCTTTACAATTTCTTAGTTGTACGAATTCTTGTAAAACGCGTTATTGAACATAAAAGTAATTAATTGATTCGGTTAAAATTGTTGCGGTAGAATGATTTCGGTAAGCACTGTATCGCTATCCTCATTGGTTATTTTAAATGAGGCCTGGTTTCCATACAGCAATTTAAGCCGTTGTTTCGTATTCTCAATACCAAATCCGCGTGAATTTTCCTGGCTCCCATTGAGTAGCTGGCCGTTGTTCCTGATGCGGATCGTGAGAAATATATCATTCACCTTAGTTTCAATACTTAGTTTTCCACCTGCTTTTAAATGAGAAATTCCATGTTTTATGCCATTTTCTACCAGTGTTTGGATCATCAGCGGTGGGACCTGAAATTTTTTAGAGGCCGGGTCGATGCAAATATTGGTTTGCAACCTTTCCTCAAATCGAATGGTTTCCAATTCGAGATAATCTTTAACAGCATTGATCTCCTCATCAAAACTTGTAAGCCTGTTTTTGTTCATGACCAGAGAGCTTCTGAGAATGCTCGACAATTGGGTGATGGCATTTTTGGCTTTATCAGGATTTTCGTCGACCAATGCCCGGATGCTATTCAAGGCATTAAAGATAAAATGGGGATTTAACTGGGATTTGAGTCTGTTCAGTTCTATTTCATTTTTTACTGCTTCATACTTTAGGGAGGCGTTATATTTTTCGATATAATGATAAATAAAATACAATAAGGCCCAGAGCAGGTAAAATACCATGGTCGCAGAAATATAGGTAAACACGATATCTGCCTCAAAATCTACTGAACCAAGGATATTGAGTGCGGTGAGGACCATCAAGTGAAAAAGAAAATTGCTAATACCCAAAACGATGGTTGCCAGTAAAACCTTGGGAATTACCTGAATTAACCGGAGACTAAGCCAACCCCATCTTATGATCAGATTGCGAAATATATGGGTACTCACCAGAAACCATACGGACATTAAAACCCCATATATTATTTTTTTGATTTCCAGCGATCCTCCGAAATAATATAAAATAATATTACCTATCGCAAAAAGCGACCACCCCGTAGCTTGCAGGATCCAATAAATTTTTGTTTTGTTCATAAATTTTGCAATGCTCCAGTCCTCTATGAACAAAAGTTAAAAAGAAGTTTGCTGGTTACAATAACAATTTATTTAAAAGGATACATAGAATTATGAGAGGATTATTAGAAATCGGATGTGATCATTAATAACTGCCATACTTTTCTTTGGGTTTGCCATCGTGAAGAAACAGTCTCATAATGAGTCGATTGCCACGATCGTAAGTAATATAATTCCAGACCCAGTTGATGAATACCACAAACTTATTACGAAAACCGGATATATATACCAGGTGTACAAACATCCAGATAAACCAGGCTGCGAAACCACCGAAACTGATGCCCCCGGGTAGATCCACCACTGCTTTATTTCGGCCAATCGTTGCCAGCGACCCTTTATCGAGATAGTTGAAAGGTTTCATCTTTTTGCCTTGTTTGTCGTACACAAAATTTTTAGCCAAATGCTTTCCCTCTTGAATCGCCGGAGGTGCCATCATCGGATAACCTCTCGGAAATTTTTCGGATTTGAATAAAGAGATATCACCAATAGCAAAGATATTTTCACTGTTTTTTACCCGGTTGTATTCATCAACAATTATGCGGCTGTTTTCCAAACTGTCTTCAGGGAGTCCTTCAATTAGATTTCCTTTCACACCAGCCGCCCAAATGAGTGTTTCAGTTGGTATTTTTTGGCCAGTACTGAGGTAAGCGACATTGTCTTTATAATCTTTAACAACTGTGTTAAGTATGACTTTTACATCAAATCGTTTCAGATCCTTCAGTGCTTTTGCGCCCGACTTTTCAGACATCGCACCCAACAATCGACTATGGCCTTCAATCAGGTAAATTTGCATCCTTTTGAAATCGATATCGGGATAGTCACTGGGTAAAATATGATTTTTCAATTCTCCAAGGGCTCCTGATAATTCAACGCCGGTTGGCCCGCCACCCACCAGCACAAAATTCATTAAACCTTCTTCACTTTCCCCATTTTTGGTCATTGTGGCTTTTTCAAAATTCTGCAGGATCTGGCTGCGTAAATCCAATGCATGCGGGATTTGTTTTAATGGGAATGAATTGGAAATGAACTGTTGATTGTCAAAAAAATTTGTCCTGGAACCAGTGGCAATGACCAGATAATCGTAATGTAATTCGCCAATTAAAGAACTAACGGTGTTTTTTTCGGGATTTATTTTGGTAATGCGTACCATTCGGAAATAAAAATCCTGATAATTATCGAATAGTTTGCGAAGTGGCTCTGCGATTGAGTCGGGTTCAAGCCCTGCTGTGGCCACCTGATACAATAAAGGTTGAAAATTGTGATAATTGCTGCGATCGACCAGCACCACCTGAAATCCTTTGTTTTGCAGGCCTTTGGCAAATTTTATTCCGGCGAAACCACCACCAATGATTACAACACGTTTTTTATCACTTTTGGGAATACCAAAAGATAAGGTCTTAAATATTTCTTTGGTCATAATTGTTTATGTAGATCTCTTTCATTTAATGGAAAATGCAGGTAAATGTTACAAGATGGCAGTGATATATTTCGGGGCAAAAATCTAAATTGAAAAATCAGAATTTTATTGCCCGAAATGACGGCTCAAAAAAATAAAATTTCAATAAACACCCCTCTTCAATCAAATATTTCTAATTCTAATAAAAAGTAACATGTCCTGGAAAAGGGATGAAATTAGAATAATACAATAGACCCATTGTATTGCATTTCCTGCACTGCCAAACCTTACTTGAAAAGAGTCTTTTCAGAAATAAATAAAGCAAATAATATGGAACGCAAAATATAATTTTGTTGTAATAATATAAGATTGTCATTTTCAGAATAATCTAATGCAAATAAACAGATATGAAATCTCTGAAATCAGCTATATATATTTCGGTTTTATTTATGCTTCTGCCCATCGCAATGCGGGCGGGAGATAATAAGGTGCCAGAAGAAAATGAGGTGAGCGCCGATATCAACTACAGTGAACTCTTGGGGACATTTATGAATTCTTTTACTGGCGACAGTATCCAACTCATGGACCATCACAAAAAAATCGTGATTATCGATTCAAAAGGAAATATTATAAGAGAAGATTATATCGACGAAACAAAGGGCTTTAGCTCATCAGAAACCCTGATTCCAATTATTTATCGCAGTGAATACCTGATGGAAATTCACGGCATATCGTACTATTTGCTAGAAAAAGTTAAAGGTTAGAATTTTTTTTTCTTTTTCCGGGAACTTTTGTTCCCGGAAAAGCATTGTTTAATTGGTTAATAATTGGTTCATGGTTGTTAGGTTGTAAGCTATAAGTTTTTGGTTTCAATTAGATGCCGCTGAAAAGCGGCATCTTCTTTTTATGCCTGTCCAACTTTTATCCCCGGTTCTTCTTTCAAATATTTTCCTGTATAACTCGATTTTTCACCGGACACTACTTCAGGACTACCGGTACAAACCACATATCCGCCTTTATCACCACCTTCGGGCCCCAGATCGATAATATAATCAGCCACTTTAATCACATCGAGATTGTGTTCAATAATCAATACGGTATTGCCCTTTTCCACCAGGATATTCAATACATCCAATAAATGACGAATATCCTGAAAATGCAGTCCGGTAGTCGGTTCGTCCAAAATATAAAATGTATTGCCAGTATCCCTTTTAGAAAGTTCGGTGGCCAGTTTCACACGTTGTGCTTCACCGCCGGAGAGTGTGGTGGCGTGCTGCCCAAGACTGATGTAACCCAGTCCAACTTCATTTAAAACATTTAGTTTGCGGTAAATTTTCGGTTGATGTTCAAAAAATTCAACAGCCTGTTCTACAGTCATATCCAAAACATCGGCTATGGATTTACCTTTAAAACGAACTTCAAGCGTTTCCCTATTGTAACGTTTCCCTTTGCAGGTTTCACAAGGAATATGTACGTCTGGTAAAAAATCCATTTCTATCAGTTTCATGCCGGCCCCTTCGCAGGTTTCACACCGTCCGCCCTTCACATTAAATGAAAATCTTCCCGGTTTATAGCCTCGTATTTTAGCTTCAGGTAAATTGGCGAATAACGCCCGAATATCTCCAAAAACACCCGTATAGGTAGCCGGATTCGATCGGGGTGTGCGGCCAATGGGCGACTGGTCTACTTCAATGACTTTGTCGATATGTTCCAGGCCTGATATAGTGTCGAATTCCAGGGGTTCGAGTCTTGAATTATAAAAATGACGATTCAAGACAGGAAACATCGTGCCATGGATCAAAGTTGATTTTCCACTACCTGAAACACCGGTAACACAGATCATCGTACCAAGAGGAAATTTAACATCGATGTTTTTTAAATTGTTGCCCCTGGCGCCTTTGATTTCAATCCATTTTTTGTTGGGTTTACGGCGCTTTTCCGGCACTTCGATGCGAAGTGTGCCTTTGAGATAGTCCGCCGTCAGACTCTTTTGTTTTAAAAAATCATTGGGATTACCAGACGCGACCACGTGACCGCCGTGAAGTCCGGGGCCTGGTCCAATGTCAATAATGTAATCCGATTTGATCATCATTTCTTTATCATGTTCTACCACAATGACCGAATTGCCAATATCCCGCAAATCTTTCAGGGCCCTGATCAGTCGGTTGTTGTCCCGTTGATGTAAACCAATGCTCGGTTCATCCAGTATGTATAATACGCCCACCAATTGGGTCCCGATTTGAGTAGCCAGCCGAATACGCTGGGCTTCACCACCGCTTAAGGTCTTTAATGGCCTGTTGAGATGCAGGTAATCTAACCCCACGTCCAACAAAAAATGGATGCGTTTCCGGATTTCCTTTAAGATCTCCGAAGCGATTCGGTTTTGTTTTTCATTGAGCCGATCTTCCAAATGCTCAAACCAATCACCCAATTTTTGGATGTCGAGTTGTGCGAGCTGGGCAATGTTTTTATGGTCGATCTTAAAGTGCAGCGATTCTTTTCTGAGGCGTGCCCCATTGCATTCAGGGCAAGTTTTGATGATGGTATATTCTTTGACCCAATTCTGTATTTTATCAGAGCTTCCTTCCCGCTGCTTTTCCAGGAATTTAATAATTCCTTCGAAAGTCGTATGCCAGTCAGTACCAGGATATTTCACAGATTCAACGGCTACCGGCACTTCATCGCCAAACAAAATAATGTTCAAAATTCTTTCGGGAATTTCTCTGATGGGCGTGGTGAGTGATGCGCCATTGCGCTTTAAAATGGCTTGGATCTTTTTAAAAATCCAGATATCGCGGTAAGGTCCCAGTGGCGCAATACCACCCCGGCTGATGCTCAAAGTATCATCGGGGATCACAGAATCTTTGGTGATTTCCTCAATTTGTCCCAGACCGTGACACATTGGGCAAGCCCCATAAGGCGAATTAAAGGAAAACGTGTTGGGTGCAGGATCGTCATAGGAAATACCCGATTCAGGATCCATCAAATGTCTGGAAAAATGCTGTATTTTTCCGGCCATATCCATCACCATGATCACTCCCTTGCCATGACCCAGGGCGTTTTTGATCGACTGACTGATGCGGTACTTGTCCTTTACCTGTACTTTCACCCGGTCTATCACAATTTCAATATCGTGTGTTTTATAACGATCTACCTGCATCTTTGGCATCATATCCAGTAATTCACCATCGACACGAACTTTGGTGAATCCGAGTTTTCTGATTTGCACAAATAACTCACGATAGTGTCCTTTACGGCCTTTCACCACCGGGGCAAGAATGGTTAACTTCTGATCGGGAAAATGATTGAATATATGCCGGATAATCTGGTCTTCCGATTGACGTTCCATCAGATTACCGGTGAGATAAGAAAAAGCTTCAGCCGTGCGCGCGTACAACAAACGCATGAAATCATAAATTTCAGTGACTGTACCTACAGTGGACCGTGGATTCCTCGAAATTGTTTTTTGTTCAATTGAAATAACAGGGCTGAGACCTTCGATCTTATCAACGTCAGGTCGTTCCATTTCTCCGATAAATGAGCGTGCATATGCTGAAAAGCTTTCCATGTATCGGCGTTGTCCTTCGGCATAAATCGTATCGAACGCCAGGGAGGATTTTCCACTACCGCTAATCCCGGTAATAACCACCAATTTGTTTCTTGGGATTTGCAGGTCGATATTTTTGAGGTTGTGTTCCCGGGCCCCGTAGACTTCAAGATTTTCGTAACCCACCAAATCCATTACAGCGTTTTGATCCATGTTATACAAATATGGGAAAGCATTAGTAAAACGAAACGGCTAATACAAGGTTTGATCCTTTTTATCAAAATCTTCATCGGAGAAATCAAGAGAATCACTGGAAATGCTATCAGTTGGCGTGGTTTCTTCCCCCATCACATATTGAAGTTCTTTGGGGATCACGATATTATAAGTGTTTCCACGACGTACAGACAGCGTATTTTTACGAAGCCATGGATTATAACGTTTCAGCAGTTTATAGTTGATGCCCTGTTCGAAAGCAAATTCCCGTAAATTATTGATGGAAGAACTGACGGTGATCTCCCTGAGCTTTTCCTGATGATACAAATCGTCTTTGCCCAGGTAAAATCCATATTTCTCCGGATCTTCAAATATCAGCTTTACGGCAATGGCCCTGAAGACATAACGGGAAGTTTCTTCTCCCAGCAGCAATTCATAGTATGTTTTTACGCCCTGTTTGTTGATGGTACGCTGCAGTCCACGCATCCCGATATTATAAGAGGCGGCCGCATCGGTCCAGCTTCCAAATTTATCGTGGGCTTTTAACAAATATTTACAGGCTACTTCCGTCGATTTTAGTGGGTTGTACCGTTCATCGACTTCACTGTCTACCTCCAGTCCATAGTCTTTGGCAGTTCCTTTGAGCAATTGCCAAAATCCCACCGCATCGCTGGGTGATCGCTTATTCATGAGGTCGCTTTCAATTACAGCCAGATATTTCAGGTCGGCAGGAATATTATACTTATCCAGGATCTTTTCTATTTGCGGAAGCCAGCGATTGCCTCTTTTAAGCAAAAAAATAGTATTGGAATGCCAGAAGGTATTTACATATAATTCCCGATCGAGGCGTTCTTTCACATCAGGATCATTCAACGGAACAGGTTCGCCGGCAAAAGATACGTTCTCCGGAATTTCCAGCGCAGGAACACCATATTCTATTTTGATTTCCTTTTTGATTCTTTCTGGTATCGGGGCTACGTAATTTCGGTAAATAAGATATATCAGAATAACGGCTATAAATACAGAATTGACAATTAGAAGTTTCCTGGTCAAAGTTAAAAGTTTGGTGAAAGTAAAAATTTAGAATAAAACTCATCGATAATATCCACGGCTTCCTGAGGGTCATCTACCACATGGAACAAATCAAAATCTTCTTCGCTGATATTTCTTGCTTTTTTATGCACTTCAACTTTTAACCAATCCACCAGACCGCCCCAAAATGATTTCCCCACCAGAACAATTGGAAATCTGCCAATTTTTTCGGTTTGGATGAGCGTCATAGCTTCGAAGATTTCATCCAGCGTCCCAAACCCCCCCGGCATGCCAATAAAGCCTTGTGCATAGCGCACGAACATTACTTTCCGAACGAAGAAATAGTCAAACGTGATGAGTTTGTCTTGATCTATATAAATATTATGAGTTTGTTCGTGGGGAAGAATGATGTTTAATCCAACAGATTTTCCACCTGCTTTTTTCGCGCCCCGGTTAGCGGCTTCCATAATTCCAGGCCCCCCGCCGGTTATAATTCCATAACCCGATTCCACTAAGCCCGCAGCAATCTCAACGGCAACATTATAATATTTATCTTCAGGCTTGGTGCGGGCCGAACCGAACATGGAAACACATGGACCAATGGCAGCAAGTTTTTCAAAACCATTCACAAATTCCCCCATGATCTTAAACAAAGACCAGGAATCGTGTGATTTGATCTCATTCCAGTCTTTTTGTTTGAAAGCCTGACGAATACGTTGCTCCTCATCGGGAGAAAGATCCTTGTTGTGGTTGTTGCCAATTTGATTTTTATGATTCATCCCTGCGCTCTTTTCTTGTAAAAATAAATGAATAAATGCCTAAGGGCGATAAAAGTAAAAAATAATTTTGATCAATGACGCAGCAAATCTTCCAGGGCATCCTTGAGTTGAGTATATTTAAATTTAAATCGGCTATTCAATAGTTTTTCTGAAGAAACTTTGTTCCCCCCCAAAACGACCGAGGCCAATTCTCCAAAAACCAGTTTTAACAAAAATCCAGGAACATTTGGTAGAAAAAAAGGCCTGTTTAATACCTCCGCAATTTGATGCATCATTTCCTTATTGGTAACGGGATTTGGCGCCGTGGCATTATACGCTCCTTCCATTTTATCATCATTAATGCTTTCCAAATAAATATTAGTCAAATCATCAAGATGTATCCAACTGATGTATTGTTCACCCGAACCCAGTGGCGCTCCCGCTCCTAATTTTACAGGGGTGACCATCCTGGCGAGCGAACCACCGGAATCACTCAGGACGAATCCCGTTCGTATGCTTACTGTTCTGATGTTAAGTTGATTGAATTGCCGTGCGCTTGCTTCCCATGCTTTTGCAACAGTAGCCAGAAAATCATCGCCAAACTGACGACGCTCCTCTGTGAGTTCGATGCCGCCGGTATCCTGACCGTAAATGCTGATGCCAGAGGCAGATATAAATGCTTTTAACTTACGTTTTTGAGCCTTTACTGCATGGAACAACAAATTGGCAGAATCAATGCGGCTAGCGATGATTTCTTTTTTTCTGTCACTGGTCCAACGTTCCTCACCTACATTGGCGCCTGCCAGATGAATGATGTAATCGGCAAATTCGATGGCATTGGGATCTATGGTATTTTCTGAAATATTCCAGTGAAAGCGTTGCACTGTTCCAAATTGGGCAGCTTTACGACTGAGATGGGCTACTTTAAAATCATTTGAAAGCAGGAGATCGGTCAATTTTGAACCGATCATACCTGTTCCGCCGGTGATGAGTACGTTTTTATTCATTTTCCTAAATAAGTAGAAAAATGGGAATTTTGTTTAAGGTGAGCTGAAGGTTTGCAAAAGCCACTTCAGGCATTTAATCAAATAATACGGTTAATATGGAATTGTTTGTGATTGAAAATGGGATTATACGACCGGCTTAGGGCACATGGTGATTTTTTGAATAGCGGTAATTAAAGGATATATTCAATATCTCAAAATCAGAGCAGGAAATATCCGGAGGCTTCAAGGTATTGTGGGATTTCTTAACTAAAAGCAGGAATAAAATTTATGATTATCATTGGCCTGATCGTACTGAGCATAATTTTCATTGTGGTTTCTACGGTTCGATTTAAGCTGCATCCCTTTCTCTCCTTGCTGGTGGCGGCTTTCTTATTTGGATTGTTTTCCGGTATGCCCCTGGATAAAATTATACAATCAATCAATGAAGGTTTCGGTGGAACTATTGGGAATATTGGCATTATCATTATTGCCGGAATCATTATTGGCACTTTTATGGAAAATTCAGGAGGTGCTTACGCACTGGCCGATAAAATTTTGCAGCTCATCGGGCGAAAAAGAGTGCATGTCGCTATGGCACTGATTGGTTATGTGGTTTCTATTCCTGTATTTTCTGACAGTGGATTTATAATTCTTACACCACTCAACAAAGCGCTGACCAAAAGAGCCGGGTTATCACTGGCCGGTACGGCTACAGCGTTGGCGTTGGGTTTGATGTGTACCCATACGATGGTGCCACCAACACCGGGTCCTATTGCGGCAGCGGGCATCCTCCATGCAGACCTCGGTATGGTAATTATGGTCGGACTTGGGGTTAGTTTTATCGCTTTGATTGTTACCACTGTATTTGCCCGGTATTTTGCCTCAAAAGTCGATATTGATCCAAATCCCGAACTGAATGAAGCACAGATTACCGATAAAATGAAGGAAGCGCCATCTGCACTGAAATCCTATTTGCCTATTGCTGTGCCTATTGTGTTGATCGTCTTGCGGTCAGTTGGTGAAATGCCTTCTCATCCTTTTGGAACAGGACCACTAAAATCCGTGATTGGTTTTGTCGGCAATCCCATGGTGGCCCTGTTCATTGGAATGGGGCTGGCATTATTGTTACCGAAAAAACTGGAAAAATCCATGCTTTCGGTCAATGGTTGGGTGGGCAAAGGATTGAAAGATGCCGCGATCATAATTCTGATTACCGGGGCAGGAGGCGCATTCGGCAAGATCCTGCAGAATTCAGGTATCGTGGATTTGTTGGGGGGCGTGGTGAAAGGGTCCTCGCTGGGGCTTTGGCTACCGTTCCTTGTAGCGGCCATGATCAGGACAGCCCAGGGTTCAGCTACTGTGGCCATGATTACCGCGGCATCCATCATATCCCCATTATTGTCACCCATGAGTATGGATTCGGAAATCTCCAAAGCTATGGTGGTGGTAGCCATTGGCGCAGGTTCCAATGTAGTCTCCCATGTCAACGACAGTTTCTTTTGGGTCACCACTCAAATGAGTAACATGAAAGTAGGACTGGGGTATCGGCTCATTAGTGTAGGAACCGGAATCCTTGGACTTACTGCCATGATCATTTTGACAGTAATGAATCTGTTTGTTGGATAAACACTAATTTTTTGCGATTAACAAGATATCCTGGTCACAGCATCCGACAATACTTCAAATGATTCAAATGATTAGAAGCAACCTCGGCGGGAAGTGATACAATTGATCAGATAGCCATATAGCTGAAAGTACCCGATGATAATAAGTTGATGACATATGCTCATATCATTTCGGATTTCTGTTACACATTGTCGAAGTCGAAATCATCCCGGACAGTTTCGCCTATGCCAGGCATTACTCATCATTGTACCGGAGGCTGACTATTGGATAGATTATAACCTTTACACAACAATGTCCCGTTTAGGCGAGAAATTACTCATTCTATGAACTTGTTCTCATTTTGAAGGTTAGTTACTCAGAACAGATTCAGTCTTCAGCCTATGCAAATTGTTCAGTACAATTTTGTAATACACATGCTCACAACGTCGATCTTTAAGAAATCACAACATCTATTCATCATTTTACAAGCAAATTTTTTCCCCTGAAACCAAATCCTGACGTTGCGATTTACCAGTGTCTTGTCAATAGTCATTTTTATTGACACCACATGTATTCAGTCAGAATATCAGCGTTAAAATTCTTTTCTTCCTTCATATGAACAATACAACCCATCCTTCTGAAAGCAATGCCAACCTGGGGATGTTTAAGTTATCTGCCCTGGCTATATTGGTCGGTGTGGTGGCTGGTTTTGGGGCCATTGCTTTTCGCTGGCTAATCGCAATTTTCCACAATTTGTTTTTGTTGGGAAAATTTTCGATTCATTATGATGCTACCATCCATACACCGGCAAGTCCCTGGGGAATAGGCATTATTCTGGTCCCGGTAATCGGCTCATTCATTGTCACGTTTCTGGTGAAGAATTTCGCGCCGGAAGCCCGCGGGCATGGAGTTCCTGAAGTTATAGAGGCGATATATTTCAAAAATGGCATGATTCGGCCCATCGTTGCTGCCATAAAATCATTAGCATCAGCAATATCAATCGGAACCGGCGGATCAGTCGGTCGTGAAGGTCCCATCATCCAGATCGGTTCTTCGTTCGGATCGGCACTGGGTCAAATGATTAAAATGCATACCTGGGAGCGCATAACGCTAATAGCTGCCGGCGCCGGCGGTGGTATAGCAGCCACATTCAATACACCTATTGGCGGAATACTGTTTGCCATTGAGATCATGCTTCAGGAAGTGAGTGTGAGGACCCTGGTGCCGGTGTCACTGGCTACAGCAATGGCGACTTATATCGGACGTTATGTATTGGGCAGTTCCCCGGCATTCAAAATACCAGGTCTGAATATCCAATATTTTCAACTGACCAGCCCGGAAACACTGTTACTTTTTGTGGTACTTGGTGTGATTATGGGCGGCGTATCGGCGGTTTATATCAGGTCGATATATGCTCTTGAGGATATCTTTTTTAAAAAAATAAAAGTAAACGACTACGTTCGCCATGCCATGGGGATGCTTTGTATTGGGGTGATGATGTATATCCTCATTAAAACGACGGGTCAGTACTATGTAGAAGGCGTGGGTTATGCCACCATCCAGGAAATTCTTTCCGGTGATTTACAAGTTCTGGGCCTATTGGTCCTCTTGACTTTTTTAAAACTCCTAAGTGTATCCCTGACATTGGGTTCCGGGGCTTCCGGAGGTATTTTTTCTCCCGGATTGTATATGGGCGCAACGCTAGGCGCTGTTTATGGATTGATATTGCAATCCATATTCCCCGCCCTGCATATTTCCCTCGTTGCATTTGTTGTTGCCGGTATGGCTGGTGTAATCGCTGGTTCCACCGGAGCAGCATTGGCGGCAATTGTAATGATCTTTGAAATGACACTGGACTACACTGTGATTATTCCGATGACATTAACGGTGGCATTGAGTTATGGTATACGCAAGATATTGGTAGAAAATAGCATTTATACCATGAAATTAGCAAGACGCGGCAGATATATCCCAAACGCTTTGCAAGCCAACTACCATCATGAAATTGTAGCGAGCCATATGATGGATACCCACTTCAAAGATGTTTCATACCAAATGAAAGTAAAGGAATTTTCACACGTCCTGGATAGTAATTCAGATATACCCTGGTTTATTCGAACTGACAAGAATGGTAATATTGATGGGCTTTTATCTATGGATAAAGCACTGATTCTGGTCAATCGGGAAGATGCATCGAAACAATTGAAAGATTTACCATTTCAATCATTCGAAACAGTGACTACAAAGACAAAACTGTTTAACATTACAAAGATCATTTCCAATTGCGATTCCCATAAAGTGATCGTATTGAAACGCAGTCAGAACAGTGAGATAAAAAATGTTGCCGGAGTTATTACCAGAAATCATGTGGCCAAAGTCATCGAGCAGTCCATGAAACTTTTTTCCGAATAAGCGGCATTAATGTCATAACAAAATGTTGGGAAACCCGGAAATAATACTAAGTTGCCTGCATTCCATTCTTCCTTCGTGTTTGATCGCTCCAATTCCAGTATAAATAATGGTGAATCAATGGAGTACATCGCTTCACCCCGGCCTGCAACTGACTAATCTCCAGTAACCCCCGGTTTATCCAATAAGTCAGTTGGCCTGCTTATTTTCTGGAACAAAATCCAGAACAATGGAATTCATACAGTATCTTTTGCCTGTCGGTGCAGGGCCGTCGTCGAATACATGACCCAGGTGACTGCCGCACCGGCCGCAAAGTACTTCAATCCGGTTCATGCCAAAAGAAGTATCCTTGTGGTATATCACACTATTTTTTCTAATAGGCTCAAAAAAGCTGGGCCAACCACAGGTGCTGGCAAATTTGGCGTCAGAGCGGAATAAGGCATTGCCACACACCGCACAATAATAAGTACCAATTCCGGTATAATTCCAATATTTCCCGGTAAATGCCCGTTCGGTCCCCTTATTCCGGGCAACCTGGTACACATCTTCCGGCAGTATTTTTTTCCATTCGGAGTCAGATACGTGAATTGTGGTAGTATCGGTCCTGGAATAATACGGATTATTGGAATGTTGCTGGTCTGTCATGGTGTTCTGTTGAATTCTGGTATTATTGGATTTATTGCGGCAGCTCAACATAAATAGCGCTGCCAGTGATAATACGAATAATTTTTTTTTCATGCTGAAATGCATCGTGATTTACCTCCATTTTAGTTCATGAGTAAAACGCTATATTTCAGGAACATGTTTTTGGTCGTATGGTTCATTTTTGTCCATTTGCAGACCAATGATACAAATTTATTAAATATCTATCGCACCAGGTTGTCTGGCAGAAGATCAGCCAATGATCCGGATTCATCGACTGAACTTCGCGGAATTATTTTTGTTTTTTGATTTGTATCATGCCGAAACCACCCTGTTTTTATCGATAAAAAAAGCAAATACTACAAACAACCACTGCAGTTGTCCCGCCCAGGCGATGGCATTGACATTTGGTGGAGGAGGCCCAACAATGTTAGCGACGTAGATCAGTATTAATAATAAAACCATGGCCAATAGTCCATATGTCCCAAATTTATTTTTTGTTTCAGTGGTCCTATAATAAAGAAATACACCCCCCAAAAATATAATTCCTTCAACGATGATGCTAAGCACCGGATAATTCCAGAGGCCGAAACCCAGCCGGGTGGAACCGCCGGGCATGATCGGAAGATCGGGCCTGTGAACAATTAAGTCCAAAAACCAGTGACTCACCACGCAGATAAAAATGATAACCGAATATTTGAGGTTTTTGACGAAAAGCCAGCAAAGTAAACCCAGGAGAATTCCCCATACGATGGCCATGACAAGGCTATGGGAAATGGGATAATCCACAAAATCCAGTGGGGCCGATTTGGTGATGCCCGGAGAAATGGTTACGTGCTCAACGTCCAACAACAGCAAAGTTGGCCATAAGAGATCCAAAAATTGTGCTGCAATAAATAGAAAGCCAAGGGAAATTTTCGGGGCAAATTTCTTTGCGCCAAATCCCACTCCAAAATGTCCGATAAACATATTTTTCTTGGTTTAGGGTTAAAGAATTGATAAATGGTTCCGGTTGTTGATGGATGAGTTTCTTGTCACATTCAGCAGTCTTTTCCGCTTTTTGGTTAAAAAGAATTTTCAATTTAAAACTTTCAACCATTAATGTCCAATACACACTGGTTTGAGCTTACTTTCCACTTACGCTGATAAATCAGTTTATTCAGTCCAGTGACGGAAGTGCCTGATTTAGTTTGCTGATATTTCAAATTGTCAAAATCTAATTCAACTATCGTTTTTGTGAGCGCTTCAGAAAAACAAGAATAAGATTTAATTTTTGGAGATAATATTTAATACTATGCCCATACATTCACAGTTAAATATATGAGTAACGCTTTAAATACAACTTCATGTACTCCTTATTTCTTTAAACCGAATCCATTCATTAATTTTCTTAAATCTTAATACCTTCATAAACATAAATTTAAGTTCTATGAAAAAGACCATGACCATCATCGGTTGCCTGTTAATCGCAACTAATTTGACTTGTGTTGGACAAAATGCCAGGTCACACTATAAAATCGTCAACAGGTTTTCTGTCGAAGGGGATGGAGGATGGGATTATCTCGCAGTAGACGAAAATTCGGGAAGATTATTTATTTCCCATGGTATGATTACGCAAGTGATCGACAATAAGACCGGAAAACTGCTCGGCACCATAGAAAACACAAAAGGTGTCCATGGTATCGCGCTGGATCCAGAAGATAATAAGGCTTTTATCAGTTGCGGCAGGGATTCAACAGTTACTGTAATTAATCTGCAAACCCTGGCATTTATTGCAAAAGTCAGGGTGACCGGCGCCAATCCTGATGCCATATTATATGACCCGTTTTCCCACAAAGTCTTTACTTACAATGGGCGATCCTCCAATGCAACGGTCATTGATGCAAAAACAAATATGGTATTAGCCACCATTGAACTGGCGGGAAAACCTGAATTTTCTGTGAGCGATGGGCATGGAAAAGTGTATGTCAATATTGAAGATAAAAGTTTAATAACTGTGATTGATCCCAAAAACATGAAGGTTGCGCAGACCTGGCCGCTGTCACCTGGTGAGGAACCGAGCGGACTTGCATTGGACAATTCGACTCACCGTTTATTTTCGGTTTGCCATAACAAAACGATGGTGGTGATGGATGCACAAAACGGGAAGGTTATTTCAACGCTCGTAATTGGTCAGGGTGTTGATGGTTGTGCTTTTGATCCCGGATTACAACGGGCATACAGTTCAAATGGAGAAGGCACAGTCACTGTAGTGCAGGAAAAAAATGCAGGTAATTTTAATGTTCTTGAAACCATTCAGACACAAAGAGGCGCCCGCACCATTGGCATCGATATGAGAACACATCATATCTACCTTCCTACAGCAGAATTTGGACCTGCTCCTCAACCAACAGCAGAGAATCCACATCCCAGACCAGCCATGAAACCAGATACATTTACTGTGTTAGATATAGCGCCGTACTAATCATTCACCGTGCTCAGTAAAGAATTAATGATGCACCAGAGTAAGATTTTTTCCGGTTGTATAGTGTTTACAGTTTTATAATTTCTACCCGGTTTTCCTGCAGGGCTGCTCCGTTGCCCCTGTCGGTAAGCAGATCATCTGTCAATGCATTGGCAGAGGAACCCCCTTCCATTAATGAAGGCCAAAATCCCTGTGGCATGCAAACCACACCCTGGCGGACCTTTTTGCTAATCCTGGCGGTGATGGTTACTTCGCCATTTTGATTCGATACTTTCACCTTTCCTCCATCGGATATTCCTCTCGCCCGGGCATCCAATTCGTTTATGTCTAAAAGTGGTTTCCCTTCTTTTTTTAAAAGCTGATCGACATTGGCATGACTGCTGTTTAAAAAATTGCTGGTTGATTTTATGGAGAGTAAATGCAAAGGGTATTTTTTCAATATCTCATCGCTATATTCCCGGGGAAGGTATTCCGGCAATGGGGCCTTATTTTTTTGTTTTAGATGGGCACTGTAAAATTCACACTTCCCGGATTCAGTTCCAAAATTCCCTTCAGCATGGGGCATCCGGCGATCGGACAAATTAAGTTTAGCCCAGCCACTTTTTTTCAGCGATTCAAAAGTGATCCCTTGCATATATGGGTGATCACTTTTCAATGTTTTCATAATGATATCCAGGTCCGGCTCAAACAGATAATCTTCGGAATACCCCATTTCCCTGGCTAGCAATCTAAAAAATTCTGAGTTCGGTTTGGCTTGCCCTACCGGCGAAATAGCAGGTTCATTGAGGTTGATATAAGTTTGTCCCCAGGACGTCATCAGGTCCCAATGCTCCAGTTGTGTTGTGGCCGGGAAAATGTAGTCTGCATAGCGGGCTGTATCTGTGATAAAGTGCTCCAGGACCACTGTAAAAAGATCTTCCCGTTTAAGACCTTTGATTACCAAATTCTGGTTTGGCGCAATGACTGCTGGATTGGAGTTAAAAACAAGCAGAGCATGGATGCCGGGTTGCATCGATTGATCATTCAACGCTCTGCCAATTTGTACCATATTGACGGATCTGGTTTCTGGTTTTTCAATAGTATTTGCCAGAGTCAGGCGTTCCCAATTGAGGGCCTGGCCGAATAGTTCGTAGGTCATATGCAATAAGCCGCCTCCAAGTTGTTTCCAGGCGCCTGTGAGCGCTGGCAGCATCGCAATGGCCTGGAAAGCGCTGGCGCCGTTTGCCTGATGTTCCATGCCAACCAATACCCTGATCAGTGATGGAGAGGCTTTTGCATACTCCCTGGCCAGGTCAACAATAATATTTTGATCGAGACCTGTGATTTGGGCTGCCTTTGCGGGTTTGTATTGCTGAACATGACTTTTTAATTCGTAAATGCCAACCGTATGCTTGTCAATGTAATCCTGATCCTGAAGATTTTCAGATAAGATAACGTTGATAATTGCCAGCGCCAATGCAGTATCGGTACCTGGCATGGGCTGGATATGCCAATCTGCCTGCATTGCTGTTTGTGAGCCGAATGGATCGATAACAACCAACTTTGCTCCCTTTTGCCGGGCAGTTTCAATCAATGGCCATAGGTGTTGATTAGAGATAACCGGGTTGGTGCCCCATGCAATAATGTAACGGCTATGAACAATATCTTCCGGTAAAATCCCGGTGGAACTCCCATTGGTAGCCATAACACCGGCTATGGCGGTATCACCACAGATCGTCCTTTCAAGTTTGGTAGACACGATATGAGCAAAAAAACGATCACTGATACAACCATTTTGTACTAAGCCCTCGGTACCGCCGTAACTGTAAGGTAAAACAGCCGTTCCACCATATTCGTCCATAATAGATTTGAGTTTATCCGCCACTTCACGAATGGCCTGTTCCCAACTGATGGGTTTAAATTCTCCTTTTCCCTTTTTCCCGATCCTTTTCAACGGTGTGAGTACGCGATCCGGATGAAAGGTCACATTGTTGGGAAAGTTATCCATCTTGCCACACAATTTCCCTGCGGTATAGGGGTTGTCCGTGCTGGCTTCAAATTTGGTGACTTTACCGTTTTCTGTGGTAACTTTCCAACTACAAGTATCTGGGCAATCATGGTAGCAGGCACCAAAAACTTGTTTTGTTCGATCTGTTTTGCATCCATAGGTTGCCAGGAGGGGTGCTGCAACTGCACCGGACAAACTCAGACCGGCATATCCCTGGACACCCAGGTTGATAAATTTTCTCCGGGAAAGCACTTTACCTTTTTTTGCGGAATTCATAGACTGTGTATTTTAAAATGTAAGGCAGAAGGGGCCTGATTATCAAGGCGTTTTGTAATTTAATAAAAAACTGAAAAATTGTGATGACCACTGTTTAATTGTCGATATATTGGTTCATTTGCAGAAAGAGGTTATCGATGATGGTCTGCCAGCCAATCGTACAGTTTCTGCCACACCATTATGTCGGCATCTTTCGCCATAAAGAGATCAGCATGGCCAAAGTTATTGAAGCGTTCAGAAGTTTTGCTAATGATGTGCGTTGTAATTTCCGGGCTTGCTGTCAAAGTTGAGGTGTATTCTCCCATGCTGCCAAAGGCTCCTTCAGCACCCAGATATAAGATTGGCATGGAAATTTGAGCGAAGTGGTCGTCGAAAGTCACATCTGTTTCGTCACACATGCAGGCATTTAACTCATAGCCTGCCAATTGTGGCATGTAAGAAGGGGTAGGAGCGTTTGGTACAGGTCTTAACCAACGAGTGCTTTCTGTGAATAATAAATCAGTAGCAGGAACATCAGGTGAAAGCTGGTTTCCTCCGGTGAAATGCCAAAAAGGAGCGGGCGGTGTATTCCCCAACAAATATCTGTTTGCACCAAGAAATAAGGCAGCCTGGGCATTTGTAAAACCTGGAAAAAATGGAGAATCTCCTTCAGGCATTGAAAATGCCATATTACCCACACCTGCAACAAACTGACCGCCATTATTGACGTATATACCCGCATTGAGTTGATTCAAAATATTTGTGGTCAGTGCACAAGTATTGAGGCGATACATTTCATCAGCTTCTGCGTATTTCAATATCTGATCAACCTGGATCAGACCTTTGATATCCCTCAAGATGGGATGCTGTTGGGTTTCCCGTCCTGCGGCGGAATAGGCAACGGCGACACCATAGCTGAACCCAAGCAGATTCATGCATCCAAAACCTTGCCCGGTCAATCCACGAATCAGACGGGCGATGCTCAATGCTGCCAGTGTATTGTCAGTGTCACGCTCCACACCCCATTCTTTCATGAAATCGAAATCGGTAGTTTCATTAGCTACGAGTGTCCAGGCCAAGTCAATACCCCATACGTCTATCCCTTTGGATGCCAGAAAAACAGCAGCTGAGTTTTGTGGATTTGGATCTTCTATGCCAGCTTGAAAGAATATATCGAAATTCTGAGAGGCGCCATGCACCAAAAATACTTCACCCTTTGCTGGTAAAGGATGGTAGGGCCTGTTCTCACAGATCAAGCGACGAATTCGTATGACATCGAAGGGCCGGTTGCCAATATGCACTTCAAATTGATAGTAAGCAATATTGCCGGAAATCAAGTCTCTGGTCATTTTAAAGTAATGGGCCTTCCTTGCTTCATTGATTGTTGATCCATCGGAAGCGGGGATATCATTGTTGATAAAATTTTGAAGTTTGATATTGTGAATACTGATTCCGGTTGCTTCCCCGCTTATAATGATACCTTTTTCTTCTCTGCCCGGATTTTCCAGTATTACTTTCCCACCAAGATTGTCGTCCAGTCCAATAAGTTTGATATCGTTTTTATCAATGGTAATAGTCTCCGTGTAAATTTCCGGTTCGATATAAATAGCATCGTCTGGTGAAGCTGCTTCAATCGCTTCCTGGATAGAGTTTCCGTGTTGCACAATGATGCTTTTATCCAGAAGCAGGCCATCTAGGATATCCTGCCATTGTTCAACACCTTGCCAGCCCTGATCGTCAAGGGAGACGTCCCTATCGATTGGCTCTTTACAGGATAAGACAATTAAAAGGAATATACAAAAAGATAATTTACCGAGGTATTGAAGGGAAAATGGATATAATTTTTTCATGGTAGTTAATTTTTATCAAGACCGTCCTTACCATGGGCATTAAACATGTCCACGTGGTGCATTGTCAATTATCCATCGTGAGTAGACCTTGGGGTTCGACAAAGATTAAGGAAGAAAGTGGGCCACTAACTTCAATGTAAATGTATAAGCTCAGTAAATTTGGAATAAAAAGGAATGCGAGACGTAGCACCTATGTTGCATAAAGTTTAAAGTTTTTGAACAAAAATGTTGTGTAGGTCAAATATGTTGTATGTTTAATCGAACATGGTTTCTGTTTGAGGCAGATTCATTCTTTGCAACAGGGCAATAAATCGGGGATTGGAGTGCAACCTTTTAAAAGGTTTGTGGAAGGTAAAATGTAACTGAACGGTTCCGTCATTAAATGATCTTTCCAGTAAATCCATTGCGTGGTCATCTTCGCCCAAAAAACCATACATTTCTGCCTTATAGTATGTGTCATTGGTCAAAGATATTTGCCATCTGATCAATCCATCGAGACCGGAATTTTCATAAACACTATCTATTTGGTTCAGATCATATTTTCCTGTAACACTACAATAGCGTTTTAGTCCATTAATTGCTGCCTGATCATTATGCACCTGACGATTAAAATAAAAATCTGTTATTAGTACCCAGGGATGGTCTTGGTTTAATTCGTGACATCGTTGATTTTCGGCAAAGGCTTCTTCATGAAATCCCTGGCAGTAGTAAAACTTTGCACTCAAATGTCTGATTATAAAAGATAATGGATCCAATTCCAGAGCTTTGTTTATTTGTTTCCTGGCTTCTGAATTTTTCCCTGTAATGTTTAGGAACTCTGCGTAATATTGATGGGCACTGGAATAGTTCGGATTTAATTCAATAGCACGAAGAAATTCCTGTTCAGCCGCCTTCCAGTTCCAATCCAAATAGGTATATATAGAGCCCAAAACATTATGCGCTTCAGCCAATGTACTGTCCTTTTCCAGGGCATTTGTTGCCAATTTTACGGCCATATCACGGCCCTTTTTTCGATCGATATACCCAAAAATTGCCATAAGGTGATAGGTATCTGCCAGTCCGGCATAGGCCAAGCCGTATCCGGTATCTTCCTTGATGGCTTGTTCGAAGTAACCTTTGCTTTGCATTATTCCTTTGCGCGTTCGTTTATTCCAGTGAAACCGGCCTAATTGATAATATTCAAATGCCTTAATATTTTCAGTATGGTTTCTCTTTAAATTAGTTGTTTGCTCAACGGTTAAGTAACGATTTAACTCCGTGGCAATTTTCATAGCAATCTCACTCTGTATTTTAAAAAGATCATTAATGTTTCGGTCGAATACTTTTGACCAAAGGTGGGCATCATTCCGGGCATCGATCAATTGTACAATGATTCTCGCAGCATTAGATTCTCGTTGGACGCTTCCTTCTACGATATACATAACCCCAAGTTCCCTGGCAATTTGCCGTATGGATTTAGTACCTTTTTCGCGGTACATTTCAGAAGATACCCTTGATATCACTTTAAACCCTTCTATTGATGACAGACGGTTGAGCAGGTCATCAACTATGCCGTCAGCAAAAAAACGGTTTTCTTCCAGTTTGCTGAGATTTTCAAACGGTAATACGGCGATGGATTTTTCGGAAGTTTCCTTGGTAGCGTTATTAGAGGTTTGGGAAAAAAGCATCAAACCGAACAACACCAAGATCATAGAGAAAAAAGTGATTTTAAATAAATTGGTTTTATGGTTTATAAAGAACTTTTGTATTGGGTAAATCTTCAGAACATCTGGGAAATGCGAAACGGGTAACTTTTTGGCTTTGCTATCCCCGGTAAAGAGTGGTGCATCAAGGTCTACAGATACATTGTAATGAACACTATTTTCACCATATAATGTTGTTCTCATATCTTTTGGGGATATACCAAAATAATCATAGAAACATTTATGGAAATAAGAATTACTGTGGAAGCCCACGCGGTAGGCAATTTCAGCAGCTGTGAGATCCTCATCGGATAGCAATTTTTTAGCTTCCTTCAGTCTTACTTCCCGGATGAACTGACTTACAGATTTGTCCTTCAATAATTTAAGTTTACGATGTAAATGGGAGCGACTTATACCTAACTGTGCAGACAGATCCTCTACACTGAATTGCTCATTATCAAGGTTCTCGAGCACCACCCCCCTGATTTTTTCTATAAAGGTATTATCTGCAGGTTTGTTCACGGTTTGTATGGTCGAATTGGTTTTGAAGGAATTCAAAATGAATATACCAATATTTCATCAGTTGTTCAACTGGAAACAACATTGGAAGAAAGATCAATCCACAATGAAAAAATTAACTTAGTTGAGGTTTTCTTGAATGCGAACATAAATTCGAGGATCTCAGACTTTTTATGAAATTAAGAAGTTGAATTTTAAATATTACTACCGGGCCTTCATCAATAAAGGGAAAAACTGGCCTTGCATTTTTTCTCCTTTGGGGATGACCGGAACGCCGCAGAGCAATTCGTCGTCGCTGTTGGAGATGGTGCCGTCAGCAAATACATTGAGGACCATAGCACGGCGCGACCGGTCGGACCTGTTTTCATAAGAGCCGTGTACCAACAGCGGGTGATGAAATGCCGCGTAACCTTTGGGCATCTCGATGGCCACAGGCCGGAACTGGGCTTTTTGTTCGTCGGTTAAAAATTCGAGCAGGCCATCCATCTTTCCGGCCAAAACAGGCTTTTCCAATAATCCCCACTGGTGACTTCCAGGAACATATTGAAGACAACCATTGTCTTTGTTGGAATCATCAAGTGCTATCCAGCAGGTTAAATGTTGTATGGGAACAGTGCGGGTCCAGTAGGAATAATCCTGGTGCCAGGCCACCACACCACCGTGATGGGCAGGTTTGCAGAACAACTGGTCATGCCAAAAGCGAACGTCAGCATTTCCTAAAAGCTGGCTGGCGGCCATGGTGAATGCCGGGTTCCACAATATATCATGAAAGGCTTCCGAAATGCGCCAGTGTCCCAAGGCGTGGAATAAAACAGAATTGGGATCATCCGATTCATTGGAGCTAAATTCATAGAATAATTCATGGGCAGGATGGTCAGGGTTTGAAAGGGCTGCCAGATCGTTGTTCAATACATCCACCTGCCAGTTGTCCAGGATCTTGATGGTGCTGACATAGCCATTCGCCTTGAAAAAATCGATCTGTTCCTGACCCAGTTTGTATTGCTCCCAATCTTCAGGTTTTTGGGGAAGCTTAAATAGATCACTGACGAGTTCATGATATTTGGAAAGGTCTTTCATAAAGTCTGGTTTTTGATCAATTTACAATACACTTTAATCAAATCCATCAAAATTATTAAAACACTGTCATCAGGTGCGGTCACGATTGATTTTGGCGGGAACTATCGACAAAAGTAGATGTCCTATCAACCGCCAAGGGAGTACCTGTTCCTCGACCAGGAAAGAAGGTTTGGTGAAGCGGATACGGAAAAATATCGCTAAGTTTGATCTAAATCCAGAAGATCCTGGATTTGCAACACTTTCATTATCTCTAACATAATTTGACATTAGTCAGAATTGGAGGACTACCACATCGACAACAATTTAGTGATTTAAAAATGTTATCTTTGAGATTGAAAAAAAGATAATTGAGCGATAACAAATCAAATATTGACGTTGACATCATTGTAAAGTATTGGATTGAAACATCTAACGAGGACTTCAATACAATGCTGACTTTATATAATTCAAAATCATACGGATGGTCAGAATATTCCTCGGACATATTTCTACTGAGAAATTACTCAAAGCGCTTTATGTTAAACGATTTAACAAACATGCACCTTTTACGCATAATTTGTACAGATTAGGAGAGTTAATCGGATTAGAAATGTCAGATGAATATTCTGACTGGCTGGATGAGATTACTTCATTTAACTTAAATGCCAGATACGATGATTACAAAAAGGAGTTTTACAAATTGTGCACACCCGATTATACCAAAAGCTGGATTGATAAAATAATAATTCTTCGGACATGGATAAAAGAGATGCTTTAGATATTGCAATAAAATATGCCAACGCCGTAAAATCAAAGTATGATTTTGTAAAGATTATTCTTTTTGGTTCATACGCAAAAGGCAGCTTCAATGAGGACAGCGACATTGATATTGCCGTAATTTTAAAAGATTACAGCAACCTGATTGATACACAATTGGATTTGATGCGGATAAGGAGGAAGATTGACAGCCGGATTGAGCCACACCCATTTAGAGAAAAAGATTTTGATATTACAAATCCGATAGTGAATGAGATTGTTAAATACGGACAAGATATAAAAATCAACGTTGTCTAACATTCCCCACATCAAGAAATCTCGATTAATTTCTTACACTAACGGGAGGCAATCAGCCGTCTCGTTCTTAAATTTAGCCTGACCCTTTGCAAGGCCGTTTTCTGCAATGGTACGTAATAATCCGTATGCTCATTCTGGTTGAAATGTAAAAGCCTCTGAAGTAAAAGTTCAAAGGCATGCTGATAATTTCAGTGGCGCCTCCGCCTGTGACGGAAGAGCCCGTTCAGAATAATTCTCAAATCAAAGATACATTTCCTAAAGGAAACAACCGTCTTAAAATCGCACTCGGACAGGCAGTCAACCTGTCTGCCGGCAAGGCAGGTGCCATTGGAAACTTAACTGATACCAGACTTCTTCATACGGACCGCCTTCAGGAAAAGCAGACAGCGGTAAGCGCCACTGCCCCTAAACTTGGAGTCATCATTTTGGACAAGAAAATATATTGGTTAACCCAGACCATTATTTCTATATTATACTTGGCGTTTCTGACATTCTCATATTTGGATTGGAGTAAATACAACTTGATTGTCTTTCCGACACATTTTCAAGGAGAAAGTGGAATTGATTTTTTATCCAAATGCAGGACACGGGATACACGATGAAGAAAGAGGAAAGTAAGGACAAAGCGGCGGAGTTTATTAACGACCTGAATTCACAGAAGTTCTATCACGGAACAAAGGCTAATCTGAAGATAGGAGACCTAATCGAACCCGGTTTAACTCAAACTACGGCAAGAGAAAGAATGCGTTTTATGTCTATCTAACCGCCACCTTGGATGCTGCTACCTGGGGGGCTGAACTTTCCGTAGGCGAAGGATCCGGCAGAATTTATATAGTTGAGCCGACTGGCCCGATTGAAGATGATCTCAATTTGACACTTCAAATAACTAAAACAACGAACCACCAACATGCACATAGCTTGCGGTGGGTGAAGTGCTAATTTCGCGTTTTACGGTTCTTGGCCAAGTTAGTTTCGGGGCAGACAGGAAAGTGCCTTGAAAACTACCACGAGCCACATGCAATACCATTAGCGCCATGCTCATGAAATGCTTACAAAAATATTTATTTCTAATTTTATTAACAGGATGAAATATTAGTGCGACATGAAGGCTATGTTGACGGAACCGGAATTAACAATGGAGATTGAATCGGCAAGAAGGTAATATAAAAGGAAACAGGCGGGCTGTTTGATGTTAGTTATGAGGCGAATGAGCTGAGAAGGTACGAGTCAAAAAAATATTTTGTTATCGACACATTACAATATTTCCAGTTTAAAATAATTCCTTATCATTTGAGAAGTTATGGTTCCAACACTTCCTTCGAATTTCATTAATGAATTCCGGAAATTTTGGGTTCCTACTCCACCATCCGCAAAGCCTGTGTCGGATTTCTCCTGGCAGCGCGAATAGACAAATAACTGACGGTCAGCAGCGCAATGCCCAAAACAGCAAGGCCGGCAATAAGAAACCGCAACGGCCCGATGGCGATTTGGTCAGTGAAGTTCTGGAGCCACGTCCTGATCAGGAAATAAGTCACTGGCACGGCCACCACAAATGCGGCTGCGATCAGCCAGACAAATTCTTTGGAGATCAGCACCACTACATTACTCACCGTCGCGCCCAGCACTTTGCGGATGCCGATCTCTTTCACCCGGCGTTCAACAGAAAATGACGTCAGCCCCAGTAATCCCAGACACCCCACAAAGATCGCCAATCCGCTAAATACGGAAGATACTTTGCCCAACTGGGCATCGGCTTTATACAGGCGGTCGTAATCTTCATCAAGAAAACTATAGCGGTAGGGAATGCCGGGGGCCAACTTTTTCCATTCGTCTCCTATCGCAGCTACTACCTTTGGGATGTCTTCGGAATGGAGCTTAATGGAAAACTGGCCGACATATTTAGTTATTTCAAGCAGCAGCGGATCAATGGCCTGGTGCAAAGAGCGATAGTGAAAGTCCTTCGTCACCCCGATAATGGTTCCCTTTCGACCCTGCTGGTCTACTTTTTTGCCAAGGGCATCTTCCGGAGACCAACCGAAATCTTTCATGGCGGTTTCGTTTATGATAAATGCGGCGGTGTCATCCGCAGCGTTGTTGCGCGAGAAGTTCCGGCCGGAGAGCATTTTTATGTCGTAAGCTGACAGGAAATCGTAATCGACATTGTTGGTATTAATGTTCGTCGCCGACATCTTCCCATCTTGCATCTCGATCATCGTATAGAGATTATTGGTAGATTCTCCGGGAACTGACGCCGAAGCAGTTATTGATGTAATTCCATTGACGTGCAACAATTCATGCTTAATGGATTCGAGGTGATTCCGGACGTTATCGTCAAAATTAAACGGAAGGATCAAAGTGGCTTCTTTATTAAAGCCGAGGTCCTGATTCCTGACGAGTGTAAGCTGGTCATAGATCAATAAAGTCCCAGCTACCAGCGTGATCGATATGATAAATTGCAGCGTTACCAGTACTTTCCTAAACTGCCGGTGTCCGAAGAACCCATGTATGTCCGGTCTGAAGATCTGCAGTGGCTGGAAGCCAGAGATCATAAATGCCGGATAAAAACCAGAAAGAAATCCCAAAAGCAGCGCAAGAATAAAAACGCCCCCAACGATATAGTACCATCCTGAAAAAATGCTAAAGTGAAGATCACCATCAATCAGGTGGTTAAAAGCAGGTAGGGACAACCAGGCCATACCATAGCCCAGCAAAGCAGCCAATGTGCTCACTATTAAGGATTCGCCAAGAAACTGGGCAACCAACATCCGTCTTTGGGCGCCCAAAACTTTTTTAAGTCCCACTTCTTTTAATCTCCTGGTGGCCCTGGCAGTGGCCATGTTGATATAATTGAAGCAGGCGATAAGCAGGATGAATAAGGCAATGATCGAGAGAATGTAAATATTGTTGATGCTGCCCCGCTTGCCATCTTCCCAGGAACGGGGCGTGGCAAGGTATATGTCGGTGAGGCGTTGCAGCGGAAGATCTTCGTAGTGCATGCCACCCTTTTCGATGTTTTTATCAATGAAATCGGGCATTTTGGAACGCAGCCGGTCAACGACGCCTTCTCCTTTTTGTAGCAATAAATAGGTGTGGAATCCATTCCAATACCAGGCTTTTGTTTCGGCCTCTTTGTGGTGTGTGCTCCATGTGCTGAATGACATTAATATATGCACCTGGAAATGGGAGTTTTCAGGAATATCTTTCATCACCCCGGTCACCTTTACTTCATATCCGGCAACATGCAACATTTCTACTATGGGGTCTTCATCGCCAAAGAGCTTTTTTGCAACGGTTTCGGTGATCACTACCGAATTCGGCTCGGTAAGCGCCGTCCTGGCATTTCCTTCTTTTAAAGGCCAGGTGAAGATGTCAAATACCGTTGAGTCAACCAAATAACAATCCGTTTCATGAAAAGATCTGTCGCCAATGCTCACAATCCCATCGAAACCGTTAAAGCGCACGTACGATTCTACTTCAGGGAAATCACGTTGCAGGGCCGGTCCCATTGGCGGTGAACTGGTTGACTGCAATAACAGTTCATTTTCAGTGCGTAAATTTTCAACGATACGATAGATCCGGTCTGCGTTCTCATTATACCGGTCATAGCTCAGTTCATGATAAACATATAATGTGATCAGTACAAATGCTGCCAGGCCGATAGAAAGGCCGAGCACATTGATCAGGGAGAAGACCATGTTTTTCTTTAAGCTTCTGATGGCGACAATGAAGTTGTGACGAAACATAGTGATTGGGTTTATAGTGTTGGTGGTTTTGAAAGATCTGATAAATTCCGGTCGGAAGTATTTCAGTACCTGCCATATAAATTTGCGTTTTGCTCTTCCGGGTGACTCTTGGTACTCCTGAATAAATATTTCGGTGAGGTCCCCTTCGATCTCGTCGATATAATCTTCGCGGCAAAACCAGCGAAGGAAATTAAGTGCGTTCCTTGGCGGTTGATGGTCCATTAGCCAAACGAAATTTTGGGAATCTGCTCGTAAAGACTTGTCCGCAATGCATATTGATCGTCAAGCACGCGCTTGCCCAGGGGGGTGACGGCATAAAACTTTTTCCTTCTGCCTCCGCGATTTTCCGTTATCCCGCCAAACCTGGATTTTAAAAAGCCCTTTTCTTCCATGCGTTTTAATGCGACATGCACGGCGCTGATATTGATTTTCCTGGCGAGGTTTTCCTGCAGGTGTTCCTGGATTATCACCCCATAAGCTCCATCGTGAAGTCCGGCAACGACCAGCAACACCAATTCTTCAAACTCTCCCAGCGTGTGTTCTTTCATCAGAAAAATATTTACTTAACAAATATGAAAATAATAGTTGGGTTTTACAATGGCCTAACTATTGACTACTCCTATTACCCGTTCTCATCTGCGATAAGTATGCCTTGGGAAAGAGCAATTGAATTGCGAACTTGTGAAGTTCAAAAAGCACTTGCTAAAAGTTAAAATCTTAGCTGGTTTTATTCCTTTCTGCCCCGTTGCGTCTAATGAAGATAAAATCGAACACGATCGGTATCCCTGTATGGTACAAAACATTACGGATTGTCGCCCTGCCTTTAATGATCACGTTAAAGACCCACCCAAGGAAGCTTCAATTTTATTGAGTATTTGTTATACCGTCCTTGGGCAGAGTACTAAAGCTAATAGCATTCTTGAAAGTTATTTAGAAGATCATCCAAATGATAAAGAAGCTTCAAACACGCTCAGATTAATATATGAAATGTCAGGGAAAACAAATGATGATCTAATATCAGAATATATTCAAAAGACCATAGAGGAACCGGACAATGCAGGATATTGGAATAAATCCGGCGTTTTGTATTATCAGCAAGGCGACGCTGAAAATGCCATAAAGTATTATATAAAAGCCATTAAATTGGATTCTGGTAATGCCACCTACTATTCCAATCTTGGCCTTTCTTTGCGCTATCTTAAACAATGGAAGGTGTCAGAAAAAGCTTACCAAAAGGCTATAGAATTAGATTACACAAACGATTATAAATGGAATGATCTGGGGAATCTCTATTATGACCAGAAGGAATATCAACTTGCTCTTTCACAATATAAAAAGGCAAATCAGATTTATCCCGAAGGGCCTGTATATTATTATAATATGGGTTTGTCCCAGCAAAATCTTGGACAAACAGAATCGGCGCTCGAAAATTTTAAAAAAGCCATTGAACTGGATTCAGCAAACCTGAATTATTATGATAAGTTAGGTTCGTTGTTGTTCGAATTAAATAATTATAAAGACGCCACCGGAGTATATGAAGATGCATTGAATAAGTTTCCGGATAAAAGCATATTATACAATGATTATGCCTGGGACATAGTTACTTATCTGAAGGATCAGGAAAATCTGAAAAAAGCGGAGACATTGGCTTTGAAAAGTATTGAAATTGATAGTCTGGACAGTAATGAAAGGGCATTCAACTGGGATACCCTGGCGGAAATTTATCTGAAGATGGGTAAATTTGAAGATGCCTACGCTGCCAATAAAAAAGTCCGCGAGCTTGATCTAAATGGAGAATTATCCAACAAAATAGAAACCCGGGAGGAAGTGATAAATAAGAAAATGAAGAAATAATAGACCCCTATTTTTTTATTGATGAGAATTTCCGGATTATTGCTGCATGGAAAATAACCCAAATATTATTTTGAACAATTTCACTTTAGTAGCCACTTATAAATATTTTCTTTGCCCGAGACCTATGCATTCATCAGAATACTGTAAAAAACCAAGCTTCTAAGATAACCGTCTGTTATCAAATGGCGGCTTCTCATTGCCCCTTCGAATATAGCGCCGAGAGCTTCAAAGGCCTACCGAGAATGATCGTTGCTGCTGTCGGTCTTAAAAGCAACGCGTTCAAATTGCAAGGTTTCAAAAGCATGTTGGAGTAAAAGAAATTTGCAACATCTGTTTAGTCACCATTGCATCAAATTTATTAAATCACTTTAATTATTAAGCGAAGTTTCCAGTGTGTCCGGAAGGAACCATCAGCCAAAGTTGTATCTGGCGGCAGTCCACGAATAAACCACTACATCTTATTCAACTAAATGTTTGGCAATCAGAGCTATCATTATTTAATTGTTTGGTTCATGGTGCGCTGGATTTTTGTGTATTCTTACAAGTAAATATAAAAGGGTTTATATGGAAAAGAGAAGAAATTTTATAAAAAAAGGTTTCGTCGGAACTGCGGGAGTCGTATTATTTCAACAAGGTGCATGGGCAAATACAAAAATAGATCCGGAGTCAACAACCAGAATCAACCAAGCTGAACCAAGATACCCGGTATTGCTCAATATGGTTCATCACAATCCGGGGGAACCCTTGTTTGTTACCGAATACACCCAGCCTGATTATTTAAAAGCATTGGGGTATTTGGGTCAGACGCCGAAGAATATGGTACAGTGCGGCCTCACGTATGACGACTGGCAAAATAATATCGTTCCTGAAAAAACCGAAGAAAGAGAATGGATCGAACGGCATGCCGCCAGTGTGCGGTTGCAAATGACCAATGCCAAGGCCGCGGAAATGCCTTTGTATCCATTTACAGATGTGCTGGTAGTTCCTGCTTCTATAATGAAAAAATACGGGGATGAAATGAAAAGGGACGGCCGGCTTTCCATTCACAGCAAAAGAACGCAAGAAATATTAAGGGCACAGATCAACGAGATTTTTAACCGGTTTCCGGAACTGGATGGTCTTACCATACGTCATGGCGAAACGTATTTGCAGGATACACCCTTTCACAAAGGCACATCGCCGGTTAAAACGCCGGAAGAACATTCACTGATGATTAACATACTGAGAGAAGAAGTCTGTGAAAAGCGAAATAAAAAGATCTATTACCGGACATGGGATTTCGGACATTTCCATACCGAGCCAGATTTCTACCTGAAAGCTACGAACGATGTGGAACCGCATCCGAATCTGTGTTTTTCCATCAAACATACCAATGGTGATTTTAACAGAGGCTTGCCGTTTAATCGTACCGTCGGTCTGGGCAAGCATCAGCAAATCGTGGAGGTATCGACCAATCAGGCCGGTTGCTACGGGAAGAACAGCCATCCTTATTACATCGGTAAGGGGGTCATTGAGGGCTGGCCGGAAATGAAAACGAAAAAGGGCCTGCGTGATCTCTACAGCGATCCTAAGATCAAGGGTTTCTATCTCTGGACATGGGGAGACGGTTGGGCTGGTCCGTATTTTGACAATGAATTTTGGATCAAGCTGAACGAATTTGTATTGCGGAATTTCACCAGAGACCCGAATCAAAAGGAGGCAGATATTTTTAATGATTATATCACCAATCATCTTAAACTAAGCAAAAGCAGTGGTCGAAAGCTCCGGAAGATTTGCCTGTTGTCTACAGGTGCCGTCTATCTCGGACAGGCCAGCACTTACTTTGACGCCAATCTATGGTGGTGCCGCGATGAATATTTGTCGGCAATTGACCTGGACAATGTTATCGAAAATAATCTTATCGAACAGGTGAAGGAAGAAAAGAAGAAAAATATTGATATATGGTTAAAGATTGAAAAGTTGGCGCATGAAATTGATTTGCCCAATCCGGAAGATGAAGAATTTTTAAAAGTCTCTGCCACATACGGCCGCATCAAGTACGAGATTATTGCTCAGATATGGAATATCCAGTTACTGTTGGCTGCACACAAGGACATGGATATAGACAAAGAAACAGCAAAGAAAGCAGTGGAATTTTATGAAAACAAGTGGGCGGAATGGACCGATTTAAAGAAGCAATATGCCTGCTGTCCCACGTTATATGTGGACTATAAGACACAATACACTGGCCCGCCGTTTCAGACTTCCATCAAGATCCTGAAGCAGATGTACAGCTAATGCAGGTTTAATGAAGTCCTCCATCTTAAGCGCTAGCGCAAGCCTTCCACTGTCAATCGCGAGTATTCAGGATTTGATCGTGAGCGCTATTGTGCATCACTGGTATCACTCTCCATGGTATGCAGTGATAATAACTCAATGAACGTCTGGGGTAATAAATAAACCAGAGAGATTCTGAGATAAAACAGAATTTTAACAGCGCAATAATTACTGCTATGGAATGACTATTTCTGACATTCCTGATATAATTTGATTTTTAGATGCTGTGAAAATGTTTTATGAAATCATTTTTGTTCAGGTGTGATACTTGGGTTGACTGTTTGAAGTTTAAAATTTGTTATATCCCGGAAAGATAGTGGTCAGAACTTTAAAAAATTAATTCGATTTTATCTTACAAAATTGTAATAATTGGCAAAAGGGGCTCAATATTTACAAAAACCTATGCTGGGCATTTATATTTCTGAACAGATAATCAAGGTTTGTATAATACACTTGTAAATTCAACTATGGGGAGTAGTAAAAAGAATAGTATTTACCTGTTTGCAATCGTTGTAGTACTCATTAATTATCTTAGAAATTCACTACCTCCAACATTGCTGCAAGAGGATTGACAGATCATTCAAACAGTTCGTTCACTTTGGAGTTTTTGATTTTGTAATACTTATGTTGGCAGGGTGATATCCGGGCGTCCGGCACCTTGTTGAAAAAACAATTTTTATGTAAAGCGATGGAATGACAGACTTAAGTTAGACTTATAGAAATTGTTTATGAGATAATAAATTTAATCAATAAATATTATTATAAATATTGCCGTAAATTTGAAATTCAAACATTAAAAATATATTAATAATGGAAAGTACAACACACCCTCATCCATCTCATAAAACTAATGGTGAAAGTAAATGCCCTGTTGTGGGCGGTACTCTAAATCAGGCTGGTGGTGGCGGTACCAAAAACCGAGAATGGTGGCCGAATTTGCTTAACCTTGATATTCTCCGTCAACATTCGTCCAAATCCAATCCAATGGGCGAGGATTTTAATTATGCAAAAGAGTTCAAGAAATTGAATTTGAAAGCAGTCAAAGAAGATATTTTTAAAGTAATGACCGATTCGAAGGAATGGTGGCCGGCCGATTGGGGACATTATGGTCCGCTTTTCATTCGGATGGCGTGGCACAGTGCTGGAACATATCGCGTAGCTGATGGTCGCGGAGGCGGTGGAACCAGTAATCAGCGTTTCGCTCCCCTCAACAGTTGGCCGGATAACGTAAGTCTCGACAAAGCGCGTCGTCTGCTCTGGCCCGTCAAACAAAAATATGGTCGTAAAATTTCCTGGGGGGACCTGATGATCCTGGCCGGAAACTGCGCCCTGGAATCGATGGATTTCAAAACCTTTGGATTCGGCGGTGGCCGCGTAGATGTCTGGGAACCAGAGAAAGATGTCAATTGGGGGCCTGAGCACGAATGGCTAGCCAACGAGCGTCACGACGACGACGGAAACTTGCAAGGCCGTCTGGCTGCAGATCATATGGGTTTGATTTATGTAAACCCTGAAGGTCCAAACGGCGAGCCCGATCCACTCAAATCCGCCAAATACATCCGTCAGTCCTTCAAACGGATGGCGATGAATGACTACGAAACCGTGGCACTTATTGCAGGCGGACACACATTCGGGAAAGTACATGGCGCAGCTCCCGAAGATCATAACGGTCCCGACCCCGAAGCAGCTCCGATCGAAATGCAAGGGTTGGGTTGGGCCAATAATTTTGGCACCGGCAAAGGAAACGACACGATTACCAGTGGTCTGGAAGGCATCTGGACGAGCCAGCCAACCAAGTGGGACATGGGCTTTTTCGAAAACCTGTTCAGCTACGAATGGGAACTGACCAAGAGTCCGGCCGGAAAACATCAGTGGAAACCGAAAAGTGGGGCCGGCGAAGGAACTGTTCCCGATGCCCACGATCCAAACAAAAAACATGCTCCTTTCATGCTCACTACCGACCTTGCCCTGAAGGCCGATCCGGAGTATGAGAAAATCTCGCGTCATTTCTACGAGAATCCCGACGAATTCGCCGATGCATTTGCCCGTGCGTGGTTCAAACTGGTTCACCGTGATATGGGTCCTAAATCACGCTATCTTGGACCGGAAGTACCCGAGGAAGACCTGATATGGCAGGATCCCATCCCGGCTATCACCCACGAATTGATCAACGACAAGGACATCGCCGGCCTAAAAGACAAAATTTTGGGATCTGGATTGACGGTATCTGAATTGGTTTCTGCTGCTTGGGCTTCGGCTTCTACATTCCGTGGATCAGATTATCGCGGAGGTGCAAATGGCGCCCGCATTCGTCTGGCACCACAGAAGGATTGGGAAGTGAACAATCCAAAGCAACTTGCAAAGGTTCTGGACAAGCTCGAGGATATCCGGAAAGCATTTAATAATGCACAGTCCGGTAACAAACAGGTTTCGATGGCTGATCTCATCGTTTTGGGTGGATGTGCTGCTGTTGAGAAAGCCGCGAAAGATGCCGGTCACAACATCACCGTGCCGTTTACGCCGGGACGTGCCGATGCCACCAAAGAACAAACCGACGTAGAATCATTCGAGTGGCTGAAACCAGAAGCCGATGGATTTCGCAACTACTTCAAACCGGACCCGAGACGCAATTCGACATCTGAAGAAATGCTCGTTGACAAGTCGCAGTTGCTTACACTAACGGCGCCGGAAATGACTGTTCTCCTGGGCGGCATGCGTGTACTTAACACCAATTATGATGGGTCAAAGCACGGCGTTTTCACCGATCATCCGGGCACACTTTCCAACGACTTTTTTGTGAACCTGCTTGATATGGGTACCACATGGAAGGCTACTTCAGATTCCCAGGACGTGTTTGAGGGCCGTGATCGTATCACGAGCGAACTCAAGTGGACTGGTACTCGGGTCGATCTCATCCTCGGTTCAAACTCAGAACTCCGGGCCGTTGCTGAAGTCTATGCATGTGAGGATGCTCAGGAGAAGTTCGTTAAGGACTTTGTGGCAGTATGGAATAAAGTAATGAACCTTGATCGCTTTGATCTGGCCTGATTTCAACAAAGTTGAAGAAAGGTTTGTGTAGTTATTTACTTTTAAAAGGTGGTTTGGCAACAAGCCACTTTTTTTAATTGCAACTCAGTTGGCATATCCTTCCGGATCGTTGATTATACCATCTAATTAGGACCGATCGTTCACTAACTGTCAGTAGGCTAATAAATAAGACATAAGAATTTCATGCGATTCATAATTGTCGATATTGAATAAATGTTTGGCAATAATAACCATTAAGACTTTCGATTAAATCAAGCAGCTTTTTATGTTCTTAAAACTGATTAATGACAATTATTGGTCAAATTAAGCCTTCAGGCTATCGTTCATTTTTCTGGCTTCATCCTCCAGGTATTCAAATGTTCCCCGTTTAGGCAATTCTATTTTATAAATAAACAGCATGATAAGTCAATACTTGCACTGGCCCGACCAATCCTGCGGGTTGTAAAGGGCTGTCCTTGCGGTAATAATACCAGATGGTAAATGCCTTTCGACCTGTTGAGGGACGCGGTTCATTGTGAATAAACCAGTCGGGGTACGCCAGCATGGCCCTGCCCATACTTTTACCGCGGTCTTTACCCCATTCAAAATCGGCAGGTTCCTGTTCATCACCAATCAGCCGGTTAGCCCAGTTGTTGGTCACCGCTATTTCCAATTCATTGTCCCCTTCCTCAATTGCCTCCGTCACGTCGACCGTATAGGGAGGATACCAAAGAACCCCCATATCTTTTCCGTTGATGGTCACCGAGGCGATATCATTCATAACACCCAAATCAAGCACCACTTTTTGTGGATATTTGTGACTGTCCTGGTGATATTGAAAAGTTTTATGATAGAAGGCAGTGCCGGCAAAATAACTAACCGCCTTGCTTTCATGTTTACTGAAATCGACCAATGCCGGAAAGTCCATCTCGAAAGGTTGATCGACCTTGGGAACGAATGTCACCTTCCAAGAACCAGTTAACTCCATGCGGGATACGGGACCCGTCTGAATGCTTCGCTTTTTCCCGGAGGCATAGTCAACAGTGGCCTTCACGGGCGCTGAGGCTAAGAAAACAGGTTGCCCGTTTGGTAAGGTTTGGAGTGAAACATCGATCGTTGAATCATTGACCGTCAGAGCAGCCGGATGATCTGCTTTGGAAGGTGCCTGGCGGAAAACCACAAAGACCGTTTGTGTTCCTTTTAGGGTCAGCTCAATCGTGCTGCGTTTGCCATTATCTTCCCAAACCGGCGCCTGAACGATGGTACCGTCTTCAGCCTGCCAAAGTTCAGGTTGTTTTCCGGAAATGTTAAAAGAAAGGCTTAGTAACTGCTTTTTGTCCGATTGATTGGATACCAAATAAATATCCGCATCCGGTGCATGTCGATGCACCATTTTAATGTCCTGAGGTGATGAGGCTTTTTCAATTTTGAAATCCGGTTGAATATTGGCGTTTTCAACAGCATCATCCAGGCTGGTATAGACAAATCCTTTTTTATACTTATTTGAAGGTCCGTTACCCCATACTTCTTTGGCAATCATTTTCACTTCTTCGTCACAATTGGGGAAATTTTTGAGACTTGGAGAATGGTCTGGCGTTGTCGAAACGATCGTAGCTCCTTCCGATGCCAGAAGTTCAATTTTACGGGCAACCTCGGGCAACATCACACCATCATCGGGGAATACCATAAACGCATAACTTCGGCCCGATGGCAGCACAATCCTGCCATTCATTACGCTGATGTCCCCGGTTAAAAAATCATTTTTCGAGATCACATCGGAAAAACCGACGACTCTGTCCAGACACAGATAGGGAGCAGGTTGTTCGCCGTATTGCAACAGCGCCTGGCAGCGCGCGAGATAGGTAAAAAATGCCTTTCCCGGTCCAAACCAGGTCTGGTAACGTCCAAAATGCGTTCCCCACCAGCCCATGCCCATTCCCGGCTGGTATTTATCATCGAATGGCTGATGAACCCAATGATGCAATACCAGGCGGTTGATACCTGCTGCAAAAGCCTTATCCGCTGTGGACTTCAGGAAAGCAGGATCTTCAGTATACTTGCTAAATTCGGGACGTCCGGTAAACGATTCTGCCCCCACCACTTTTTTTCCAACCGATCGCGCTGCTGCGGGAACCAACGGATTTATTCCTCCCACATTGGCCGTCCAGAATTCCGCCAAGGGAATATCTGCCAGGGCTACGCCTTGAGGTGTATTAAAAGGTCCGCCGTAGGGTTCGAACTGAAGATCAAGGTTTGCTTCCTTCAGCAATTTCTTGCCAATATTCCACCCGTTTTCAAAATACAACTGGTCGATCACATCGCGGTAGTCCCAATCAAATCGCCGGGTTTGTTCCTCAT
The DNA here is from genome assembly GCA_963711495.1 of uncultured Cytophagales bacterium. Classification (GTDB taxonomy): domain Bacteria; phylum Bacteroidota; class Bacteroidia; order Cytophagales; family Cyclobacteriaceae; genus CAVQEK01. The sequence continues at coordinate 206,399 of CAVQEK010000004.1, read as the reverse complement.
TTTGTACAATCCGGAAGTCATTGCTGTTCTTTGATCCACTGACTGTACGGCTAAATGAGGCCAGCCAGGGAACCGGGTCATATCCTTTCCGTTTGATAAATTCTTGGCGAAAGTGTTCGGTCCAGTTTTGCTCTCCCGCCTCATAGCTGTCGATCAGCATGTGTTTAAACGAATTGCCAACATAACTACCCAAATGTTCTTTCACCGGTTCAATCACCTGATGCCAGTGGAAGGTACTTTGTTCAACACTCATTTTATCCGCTTCGAGCACTTTGCCCAACAGGTCATCGGGTACAGGGTGAGGTGGCCGGCCGGTGGAGGCATGGCCAATTCTATAAATAGTCCATCGGCCAGCAGGGACATCCCACCGGAGCCCGTTGAGCGAATCATATTGTGCCGTTAAATTAATGACCTCCTCCAGTGCAATCTTATTTTTACCAGCCGGTACCGCCAACACGAAGAGGTCCTTATAATAATGTAGCTTGCGTCCGGTTTTCCCCCAGCCCTCATCAGCAATAAGTTCCGGCGCTTTTAATTGGATAGGCCGGCTTGCTGAACTAGTGATGGTTGTATCACTCCAAACAAGATGTTGCATGCTGCGTGCTTCATCGATCCACGGACCGCCGGTCGTGGAATAGCCCACGGTATTGTGAAGACCAATCTCCAGGCCAAGACGCTTGGCTTCAGATGATGCAAACTTTAATGCGTCCCAGTATGCCGGGCTGCGATAGGTTTGTTCCGGCCACGGGTTATTCAATGTTGGGGCATGCGATTCCTGAACGGCTGATGTCAGGTTAAAAATTGTGGCCCCGCCAATACCTTCTTCCTTCATAGCCTCGAGATCTTCGGTGATACCCTGCTTCGAAAAATTGGGTCCCATCCAATGCCACCAGGCGAAAGGTTTTACGGAGTCGGGTGGCTGTAGAAAAAGTGCTTCTAATAATTCATGAGATTGTAAAGTCGTCTGACAATGACCGGCATCATAACCAACCATCATTAAAAAAAATATGATTTGAATTCTTTTCATGTAGAATACTTTGATGAAATTTGAAAAATGAGCCTGTTCGATGCTACTGCTGTTACCTGATTGAAATTTAAAAATACTGATTTTTTTGACACTGCTGACAAGACGATTACCCAGCATCTTTGTGCTATGATCAAGTGATGAATATTGCTGGTTTTGCCACCCAAAGCAATGAACCATGCGGAGGAAAGGTTTATTTGATTATAGAAAGTACGGGCACAAAATAATTGTTCCCGTTTGGCCGAATCCATGTGGTAGGGAGGTATTCAAGGTTCTCCGTATCAATGATGGGCAATGCTATGGCCAATTGCATTTTGCAGATATTTATCAATTTGGTATGCGGGGTGTATTCTGTGACCGTGAATGTATAATTCGTAATGATTTCATTTGAAAACCTTTATGCCCAGTCTTAGGATGACTTCTTATTCATGCCGGGCGATAAGGATGATGTGTGCTTCTGAAGTCCCATCTTTTTTAGGGTAATTCTTGTTCGCCGCATGAACCAGACTAAAATTATTTTTGATAAGGTCATTTTTTACATCCGATTGGCCGTGGTAATAAAAATACATTCTATCACCACTGCTTCCTGTTTGAAAACCAGAATGAACAGAATTGCCCTCCACAAAACTTAAATACAATAAACCTTTTCCCAAGAGCAGGTGATTACAATTTTTAATGAAGATTGATCGTTCGGAAGCTGACAAATAGGGCAGACAAAAACCACAAATAATGGCGTCAAATTGAGTTTCCATGCCGTGGATTTGCCGGCAATCCATCACTTTAAAATTGGCGTAGGGATTGTTTTTTGTTGCCAGGGAAATCATATTCGGCGCGATATCGATACCAAGGATTTTAAAATCTGGTCTTTTTGATAACATATACCGGGTTACGTTTCCCGGACCGCAACCAATTTCCAAAATGTTGGGACTGGGTTTTTTTAAATGTTTAATCAAAGCGTCGTAGGTATCATTATACAGGTCAAAATCCATAAACTTGTCCTGGTAAACGCTCGCTATTTTATTCCAGGTTTCAAATGTTTCTTTATACCGGTCCATTGTTCAGCCTCGCCAATAAATTACTTATGATTTCGCAGTACGCTGTATTTACAATACAGAATTCATGGTTTTAACCCTATTTTTAAAATTATTAAATATTTAGGTGAACTCGTTGAAGATAAAATAGGTTTTACCTAACTACATTATACACGCAATAACAATTCCCGGTATCTGTTTATACATCTAAGATACTCATTTGCCCCAAATAGTGGGTAATTTACCATAGCAATCAATCCTGTCAAAAAGGGCCGTGAAAAATTACGATGAAGCCTATCCACTCGAACAGCACGGCATTCATCGCTCGCACTGCTTGCTTTCGTTTAAAAAAATTTGGTGGTTTACGAATGATAAAGGCCAAGTGACGGAAAATTGGTTACTTTAAGATTTGCAAACACGCTTGGAGGTTCTATTCTTTTCCTTTGATGAAAAGAAGAACCACCTAAAAATCAAGGTAAAATAATGCTTCCGCCTACAAAGTCATCACAACCCCGTTATTCTGCCAGGCAGCCCAGTATACAAGGTTATTTTTAAAATTATGGAAATACTGAATGGCGGAAAGACCTCATCGCCAAACCGATGGTATTGGCCAGGTTTCCAATTCGATACCCGCCATACCGCCACCTTCCGCGAACATTTCCATGCCTTGTTTTTTATTGGTTGGGAATACCCGCTCTGTCATCACACGAATACCATTTTCCGCAAAAACTTCGATGATGGATTGGTCCAGGAATATGGTTAGGTCCAATTGATTATTTTTGATCTCCAGAGGGGCTTCCTCCCGGCTGGGAAAGGTTTTGTTGAAACTGACATTGCCGGACCTGGTACGATCGATGAATAGCTTCTTGCTGGTATAATCATAGCCAATCAGTGTTTCTTCGTCGTCACCTTTGAAAACTTTAATCCCGGCCTGGCCGGCATTTTTGTTTTCCAGATGCAATTTGATCATCCTTGAACCACTCTCCAAACTATTCAATTTTGCATTCACATCGAAGATATTAGTTGACTGGACGCCGATCACATTTTTATCATCCCTGGTTGGAAGGATGGGCGTTTGTATCAATTGCCAGATGTTATCACTATCACTCACCGACAAGTAACGCGGCAATGCCATAGACCCACGCCAGGGTGAGGTGGGAATATCATTGGCATAGGCCCAATTCAAGGCCCATCCCAGTAATATCGGTTTTTGTCCATCCGGCAAATTATTGTAAGTGATGGCAGCATAATAATCCTTTCCATAATCCAACCATTTAGGTTCTTCGGCAGAGCCGGAGGGTGTAAAGGTTTTCCCATCAAAATCACCAATAAAATACTGCATGCCCACATATTTGTCATCGTAAGGACTCCCAGAAGAAATGATCAATACCCATTTGGAATGATGCTCCTGACCGTCAACACCTACCTCAACAAGGTTGGGGCATTCCCATATCTTGCTCACATCGCCCTGGTTACCAAACTCGCCCAATAGGTCCCATTGCGTTAAATTCTTCGAGCCATAAAATTGCACTTTGTAATTCGTCGGCTGACTGACAGCCATAACCCACTCCTTTGATCTGTCATACCAAAAAACATGCGGGTCGCGGAAATTTTCCATGCCCAGGTCCAACACCGGATTTTCAGCATATTTAGTGAATGTCCTGCCGGCATCACTGCTAAATGCCAGGCTTTGATACTGCTGAGTTGGGTCTCCACTGATATGTGACGTATAGATCGCCACCATGCAATCTGTACTATCCTGCTGACACAAACCACTGGTATTACCCTTGTCAATCACTGCACTGCCTGAAAAAATCATCTCAGCTCCATCTTCATGAATGGCCGGAGGCAAATTCTTCCAATGAAAGAGGTCATTGCTGATGGCATGTCCCCAGGTCATATGTCCCCAAACCTTATCGTAAGGATTATATTGGTAAAAAAGGTGAAATTCCCCCTGATAATATACCAAACCATTCGGATCATTGGTCCAGTTTTTTGGGGGCGAAAAATGGTACTGCGGACGATAAGGTTCAGCATAATAATTCTTTATCGAATCCTGAACCAGGGAGACTTGTTCGGAAGATTTTTTCTTCGTACTACAGGCACCTGCCAATAGTAAAATGATGAACAAACAAATATTGAGACTCCTGAGATTCATTACAGATTTCATTTTAGTGCGATTTAAGTCAGAAGATAATATTTTTATGAGACTCATTGAGTTTAAAAAGCTGTACAACGTCATTGTTCCTGGCTACCATAATATATTTCCCGGTTGAAGTCGCCAGTTCAGTGATGTCTCTGGCTTCACCTTCAATCCGAAATCCCGAATCAATTTGTGGAATGGGTTTAAATTCATCGTTGCCCTGACCCTGAAGGTATAAACCATAACTGGCATCATACGGTCCGATTTCAGGTTTTACATTATACAAATTTCCACCCAACAGCATATCCAATTTGCCGTCATGATTGAAATCGTCAACAAAAATAGTATATACCGCAGAAAACTGTGCTTCTAACGGTAACGCTTTCACAGTAAAAGTTCCGTCCCCGTTATTGAGGATCAGTGAAGAAGACAAGTTGTAAGCGTATTGCTTGACAGCATTTTTAAGTTGATCTGAGGTGAAAATGTCCTCCATGGTCTGATTGGTATACGTTTCATACTGAAGGTACTTTTTCTTTAATGAAGGAATCTGCATCACCAGGTCATGTTTTAATACCATTGGATAAGATTTTTTGCCATTATATTGGCAAATGATCTGTTCGACTGTTCCATTCTTATCAAAATCATTGATGTACATGGTAACAGGTTTGTTTGCTGAAGCTTTGAATCGTGAATTCAGGCCCAGATTTCCAGCAACGAAATCCAAATCGCCATCGTTATCAAAATCACCTGCACTCAGGCAATTCCACCAGCCATTGGTTTTTAACAAACCCGCTGCTTCGGAAATGTCGGAGAATTTTGCGTGATCATTTTTAAATATTTTTATTGGCATCCAATCACCTACGATCACAAGATCGGGATCGCCATCACTATCGATATCTGCCCAATGGGCATCTGTGATCATTCCAATTTTAGTCAATTCCGGGGCAATCCTGTCTGTTGTATTACTAAAATTTCCATGTCCGTCATTGTTCAGAATGTATCCATTCACCGGTGCTCCATAAAGAAATGTTTTTAACCGGATTCCAACAAACAAGTCCTGATCACCATCGCCATCATAATCTGCGGCGCGTACGCAACCCGTACTTTCAAAATGCCCGGCTGGCAAAACCTGATCAGATTTTGTGAATTTCCCATGACCATCATTGAAATACAACCTGTCTGACAAGGCCGGTGAACTCTCCGGCAGTTCATTGCTGCCACTTGCTACATAGAGGTCCAAATCGTTGTCTCCATCGGCATCGAAAAAAATGCAATCCGAATCTTCGCCTGCCTTGTCCGAATCGAAGAGTCCCTGATTGGTGCGAACAAATTTCCCATTGGATTGCTGAATGAATAATGCCCCCGGAGTATCTTTTGCGCCACAAATATAGAAATCTACCAGGCTATCGCCATTCACATCGCCTTTACATACTTTAGGACCTTCGGTAGAAATCATATGAAAAAGCAGTCTGTTACGATCAAAATCAACAAATTTATTTTCAACATGCCTAAAATCTACGATGTCGTTATCGATTACAGGCTTAAAGAGATGCTCTTTCTTCCTGGTCATCAGCGGATCTGACCAATTGACTTTTGGCATTGCTTTCTGATCAAAACTTAAGATCTGATCGGTCTTGATATTGCGATCCATTGAATAAGATCCGTCAGGCCATTGGATGATCAGCGTGTCGATGACTTGGGCAGGCCCCACGCCAAAATTCATGCGCGGATCCATACAAGACTGAAATCCACGAATTGGCATTTCTTCCAGATATTGTACTTTGCCGTTATACCGCAATGTCACTTTGGCTCCAAAAGCCGCTGTGTTTTTGTCCTTTCCTTTTAGCACTACCTTCAAATAATGGGCTTCCGGATGCTTGATATTAGTTTCGTTGCGATAAATAAAACAAGGCATATTCACATTGTTGACGACCAGATCCAGATCGCCATCGTTGTCCAGATCGCCGTATGCCGCACCATTGGAAAAACTGGGTGTAGCCAATCCCAATTGTCTCGATTTGTCGGTGAACGTATAATTTCCATTGTTGATAAAAGCAAAATTGGGCATTTTGTGAGAGGGTATGGCTTCAATCAGTTTTTTGTAGTCCACATTCTTTCCCGTGATTATCGATTTGACCACATCATCACTGGAAAAATATTGAATATAATCCAGATTGGTCAGGTCCTGATAAATGCCGTTGGCCACAAAAATATCTTTGCGTCCATTGTTGTCCAGATCAAGAATAAGCGCTCCCCAACTCCAATCGGATGCATATACGCCGGCAAGGCGGCCGATTTCACTAAATGTGCCGTCTTCATTATTCAGATGCAGCATATTCCTGGTAAACTGGTGATAATAATCATTCCTGATATCATATTGATACCGGTCCCAATTTTCAAAAGATGTGATCGTTTTAAGGCGTTCATCGGACTGTGGCAACATCTCCGTCACGACAATATCAGGATATTGGTCATTGTTGATATCTCCCATATCCGCACCCATCGATGCAGCACTGATCGATCGCATTTGTTTTTCCAGATTTTCCGTGAATGTGCCATCGCCATTATTCATATAAATGTAGTCCCGTTCGAAAAAATCATTGGAAATAAATATATCATCCCACCCATCGCGATTAATATCGCCAACTGTTGCCCCCAGCCCGAAGCCAATGATACTGCCATAGATGCCTGCACTTTCACTCACATCGATGAAGTGTCCTCTGTCATTTCTGTACAGCTTATCACCTCCTACAGCATCTCTTTTTGGCCTTTCATTTTTACGCAAATTAAAACTACCAATTGCCCGGTATGAATTGTTGAGCATGTACATGTCGAGGTCGCCATCATGGTCATAATCAAAAAAAGCAGCATGGATAGAAAATCCCCGATCCGCCAAACCATATTTTTGAGCCTCTTCGGTAAAGGTGAGATCTCCGTTGTTTATGAATAATTCATTTTGTTTATCATCTCCGTCTATATCGCCTGAATTGCAGACGTATATATCCAGCAATCCATCCCCATTGACATCAGCCATGCTAACTCCGGTAGACCAGGCCCTTTTTCCGGCCACTCCTGCCCGATCCGTAATATCCTCAAATTGAAAATTGCCCTTGTTGAGATAAAGTCGGTTCGCCTTCATATTGGCCGTGAAATAAATATCAATGAGACCGTCATTGTTGATGTCACCCAATGCTACGCCTCCCCCATTGTAGAAATTTCGATAGGTATAGATGTTGAATTTTGGATTAAAGTCCAATTGATTGGTGAAATCAACCCTGGTATCTGTCGCTGGCAATAAAGTAAATAGTGCATCTGCAGGTGGTTTATCATCAGATTGTTGGCATCCCCAAACCATCAGGGCAATAATAAAATAAAAAAACAGATAAAATCTGGTCATTCGCTTATCTCCAATAATGGATCTAAATTTCAGTCCTAAAGGCCACACTGCCAAATTAATAATGATATCTGATTGTTTTGTCCGATTTTTTGTGAATCAATCAAAGCGAAGCTAAAATCTAAAATATCAAGCAAAAAAATCGCATTATCCCGACATAAAAACAGCCATTAACACAAACTGGTTCAATATATTTGGATTTTAAGGTTTTCATTATTTAGTGTAATCGCCATGAAATACCGGTTTTTTTAGGATTGGAAACATTCGCGTATCTTAATCTCCAGCGTAAATTCCATATCGCACAAACCCAGGTCAGTTTACTTATGGGGTCGAATATGTATTCTCAGGATTTGCTTACATGAAACGCAACGGACCGGATCATTGTGGATTAGGATTACGGGCCCTGATGATTTGAATGGGTTCGTTGTTGCCGGCAATCACGATCATCGGGTTATTTCCAAACCGAATCACTTTCAAATCTCTTATTTGCCCTTGTATTTTCAGTCCCGATATTCTGTTGGGAATATCAATATAAGAACCATCACCATTATTTTGCAAGAGCATTCCATAGCTGGCATCGCATCTTCCTCTTTGAACATTCACATCATAAAAATTTCCCGCTGCTACTAAATCCATTTTTCCGTCGTGGTTATAATCCTGCTTCACAAAAGCATTGATGGGAGAAATTTGTGTATAAATCGGAAATGGCTTGAATACAAAAGACTTGTCACCCAGATTTTGAAATATCCCCGATCTGAACTCAAATGCCTGATAAACCATGGCTTGGTCCAATTCATCTGATGAGACAATATCAGATTTGCCCGCCCTGGCAAAATCTTCATATGTTGGGAACTTTTTCTCCATATCCGGCATTTGATTTATCAGCTCATCCCTGGTTGCAAAAGGTACCTGCTTTCCCTCAATATAATAAAACAACAGTTGATCGATCTGTCCATTTTTATCAAAATCTTTAACATACATCTCCACAGGTCCTTCGGGTGAAGCCTTGAGTTTGGAATTTAATCCCAGGTTGCCCGCAATAATATCTTCATGGCCATCGCCATCTGCATCGTCAACCAATACCGCATTCCACCAGCCACTGCTTAATGCCAGGTCCTTCACTGTTTTTGGCGACTGCTCCAGTACTTTTCCATCATTAAAAAAAATCGTAATGGGCATCCATTCACCTACCAGCACGAGATCGGTATTTCCATCTCCGTCAACATCTGACCACGCGGCATCCTTTACCATTCCTGGGTAAGAAAGTTCCTTTCCGCCGGTTTCAAATGTCACATCACTGAAATTTCCCTTTCCATCATTTTCTAAAAGATAACTTCTGGGTATTTCCCCATAATGCCAGGGCACTACCCTGCCTCCGACAAACAAATCCGGGGCACCATCTTGATTAAAATCAGCAACTTTTACACACGAACCCATTACATGTACATCGGGTAAACTTTTTCTGTCCCTGCTTAAAACGCCATGACCATTATTTGTATACAATCTGACAAGCGTAGCGTCACTTTGTAATCTGAACTCATTGCCACCACTTACCACAACCAGGTCTAGGTCTTTGTCATGGTCGACATCTACAAATACGGCTCCCACATCTTCACATAAGCTATCAGCGCTTAATTCCGGCTGTATCGACTTAGTGAAACCCGTTTTGGTCTGAAGATAAATCGCCCCTGGTTGCCATTTGGCACCACCGATAAAAAAATCCTCCAAGCCATCCCCATTTATGTCACAAATTGCCAATCGCGGACCTTCGGTTGATGCCATGTGTGGTATTAAGGCTTCCCGGTTATATTCAATAAATTTATTCTCATGGTGTACATATCCTAAAGAAAATTTATTTGTAACATCTTCAAAAATCAGATCTTTGACGGTTGAAAAATCATAACTGCCAGAAGCATCGTGCTGATCTGCCTGGATCTTTTGATTAGCCTTCACATCTGTTAGTATCTGGAACCGTTTATCGGGCCAGATTATGATCAATGAATCTATCTTTTCCATTTTTCCCAAGCCTATGATCATATCACTATTTACAGCCGACTGATAACCACGCGTGGTATACAACTCCTGGACGATCTTACCTTTTTTTAGTGGAATAATCACTTTCGTGCCTATTCCATGTGTATTGGCTCCATCACCCTTGAAGTTAAGCTTTAAATAGTTATTGCTCTTAATTTCAGCAGAAATGGTATTATTTCGATATATAAAAGCATCCTGATCCAAATTATTGGTTACGAGGTCCAGATCTCCGTCATCATCGAGATCCACATAAATGGCGCCATTGGAGAATGAATTCTGATCAAGACCCCAAGCCTTGGAAACATTCTCAAAAGTGAGGTCTCCCTTATTTTTAAAGATATAATTGGGGATCTTTACTTCTGGCATTTTCTCTACCAGGGCAAGATCTTCATCAGTGAGATCGCCTTCCAATCGATGTTGAATGGCGTCGTGCGAAATGAATTTAATATAATCCATATCATTGGACCTTTTCTTAATGCCATTTGAAATAAATATGTCTTTTTTTCCATCCAAATCGAGATCCGCAAACAAACCACTCCAACTCCAATCGGTGGCATACATGCCTGACAACAGTGCAATCTCACTGAATTTCCCATTTCCTAAGTTAAGTTGAAGGGTATTTCTGGTAAATTGATAATGATAACCGTAGCTCAGTTTAAAATTGAAAATATCATAGTCATCATCTCCGGCAGCGGTTTTTCGCATCACCGGATCCGCAGGCAGCATGTCAAGAGAAAGAATATCCAGGTAGCCGTCATTGTTGAAATCACCAATATCATCGCCCATAGATGACCGGCCAGTATGCTGCATATAATCTGTTAGTTGTTCTTTGAAAGTGCCATCACCTTGATTGATATACAGATAATCGTCTTCATGAAAATCATTGCCTACATAGATGTCAGGGTATCCGTCCCAATTGATATCTCCTACGCTTACACCCAATCCATATCCTAATACACTGCTGTATATGCCCGCGTCATCGGTGACATCCGTAAATTTGTCCCCATCATTTCTCATTAATTTATCACCAGCCAAAGGATGTTTTTCACTCCGGATACTTGCTTTGGCGAACGTGCCCAGTGAATGTACGGAATGATTGAGCATATACATATCCAGGTCCCCGTCCAGGTCATAATCAAAAAATACAGCTTGCGTTGAAAAACCAATTAGATCCAGACCCCATTGGGAACCCTGATCTTCAAATTGGGGTGTACCCGTTTCATTGTTCCCGAGGTTGATATACAATTGATTTTTACCTCTGATGTTTTTATAATCACCAAGTTGGCTCACATAAATATCCATCCGACCGTCTCCATTCACATCGGCCATTGTTACACCGGTAGTCCATCCTTTTTGTCCTTGCACTCCAGCTTCTTTGGTGATATCGACGAACTTAAAATTGCCTTTGTTAAGATATAATTTGTTGCTTTCCAGGTTGCAGGTGAAATACAGATCAGGTAAACCGTCTCCATTCACATCTCCGGCAGCAACCCCACCACCATTGTAAAAATAGAGATAAGTGAAAATATTCATTTGTGGCGTTTGTACCAGCTTATTTTGGAAGTTGACTCCGGTAGTGGAGGAGGGCAACAAATCAAATCTTGGATGTGAATTATTCCCCTGGCAAGCAACCAATATTACCATCACACCGAGGAAATTCAGGATCCTGGAACAAAGCGAAAGCCCGGCATAGCGCTGAATTATTTGCCCGATTTGTGACCTGAAGTAAAGAATATGGTAATTGTACATCTTTACCTTATTCAGGATATCTTTATTTTGGCATGGAGAATGTGCCTTTTTAACTGTTGTCATATCGTCAATATCCGTTGACTTAATTTTAATTTCCGTGGCCTGAATTTCCGGATGCTTGCAGGTCTTCATATATTTCCATTTCATCATTGTTTTTGGCTAAGATTAAAAATTTTCTCCCATTTTTCCCTTTGGCTACTTTTGCCTTTCTAACTTCTCCACGAATATAAATTCCTGATTTCGAGAAAGGCACAGTTTTGAATACAGACCCCTTGTGATACATCAACAAACCGTGATTGGCGTCATATTTACCTTCTTCGGGCTTGACTCCTGAGAAATTACCTGCCATAAAAATGTCTGGTACACTGTCATTGTCAAAATCTTCAACAACCGTTGTAAAAATGGGAGAAAACTGCGCTTCGGCTGGCAAGGGTTTTATTTCATAAGAACCATCTCCATTATTGATAACGACTACAGATTCCAATTTATAGGCGTTGTCAATATATGCCTGAGCCAACTGATCAGTGGTAAAGATCTGGTCAATAGTTTTTCCGGCATAATCTTCATAACTGACAAATTGTTTTTTTAAATAAGGAAGTTGTTCGATGATATTATGTCTTAAAGCCATCGGATACAGTTTGTCTCCTTCATAATAGGCGAATATCGGATCGAGTGTTCCACTATGATCAAAATCGCTGATGAACAGTTTTATGGGTCGCTCGGCTGAAGCCGTGAATTTTGTGTTTAATCCCCAATTACCAGCAATAAAATCCACATTACCATCGTCGTTAATATCGCTGACTTCAATGCTGTTCCACCAGCCATTAGATTTTGTTAGTCCCGGGATGTTATTTAATCTTTCGAGATTTGTACCGTTGTTTTTGAACAATACGATGGGCATCCATTCTCCCACCACGACAAGATCAAGATCTTTGTCATTGTCATAATCAACCCACTGAGCGTCCGTTACCATGCCGAGATCGAATAGTTGAGGGGCTACCCGTGAGGTGACGTCAAGAAACTTTCCTTTGCCGTCATTCTGTAACAAATGACTACTGGCAGACAAGCCATATTTTCCTGCAACTGCCCTGCTGCCAACGAAAAGATCAATGTCTCCATCACGGTCGAAGTCAGCGGCTCTAACACATGAACCATCTTCGGCAATCGCCTGCAAGTCACCAGTGGTTCGTTTATAGGTCGGTGTGCCACCTATATATCCTGAAACAGTATAGAGCCGATCCTGGTATTCCCGCGAATTTTCCCTGAAAGCATATCCGCCACTCACTACGTAGAGTTCGAGGCTTCCATCTCCATCGGCATCGAAGAAAACGGCATCTACATCCTCATACATTTTATCACGCTCGAATGCCTTTTGTTCCGTGGCGTTGAAATTGCCGTTTTTATCCTGTAAATAAAGCGCACCGGGACTGCCATGAGCACCTCCAATAAAAAAATCATCCAATCCATCTTTGTTTACATCACCCACGGCCAAGGCAGGACCCTCGCGAGACATCATGTGGTAGATCAATGGTTCCCGGCTGAAATCCACAAAATTATCCTCGACATGCCGGAAGACAGGATTGATTCCGTGCATTTTCCTTTTAAATAAAGTTGGCTGATTCGTTTTCTGAATAGTGTCTTCATTTACTGCATCATGAATGTTGAGGGTTAGCTGCTGATTGGCTTTGACGTTTTCCAGTGTCTGTTTTTTTCCATATCCCCAATGGACCACCAGGCTGTCCAATGAATGAATAGTGTCCAGACCCATGACCATGGTGTAACCCATAGAAGATTGAAATCCTCTGTTAGGAACATTTTCCAACATGATTACTTTATTTTTCTTATAGCCTTTCACACTCGCCCCTATTCCAAATTTGTTCCTATCCGGGCCCGAAAATGACACCCTCAGATAGTTTTTATTCAATAAGTCTTCCGTTTCATTTTGATAGACAAATAGTTCCTGGTTAACATTATTCACAACAATATCGAGATCACCGTCATTATCAAGATCACCGTAGGCGGCCCCGTTTGAAAATGAGGGTAAATCCAGGCCCCACTCCGCTGCAACATTCCTAAACTTCAAACCGGTGGTATCTCTTTTAAATAGATAGTTGCTCAATTTTGTCGAAGGCATTTTCTCCACCAGCTTCTGGAAATCAACTGTCTCATGCCGCATTGCGAGCACCAGATCTTTTTCTTTAACCAGATATGCAATAAAATCCTGATTGATAACATCCCGGTATATCCCATTGGTAATATAGATCTCTTTGTTTGTGTCATTATCAAAATCAGCAATAAAAGTCCCCCAACTCCAGTCAGAAGCATTTACGCCTGAATATTGCCCAATTTCCGTGAAGGAGCCATTTCCATTGTTGATTTGAAGCATATTCCGCATGTATTGATAATAATAGTCATTGGCCAATTTTAATTGTTGCAGACCATAAGATTCGAAGTAGGTGATGGTTTTTAGGCGATAATCACTTTCGGGAAGCATGTCGGTACCAAAAATGTCCGGGTATCCATCATTGTTGATGTCTGCTGCATCAGCGCCCATTGAAGATTCACTAATATGATCAAAGAATTTAGGTAGCGATTCGGAGAAGGTCCCGTCTTTATTATTCATATATAAATAATCGCGTTCGAAAAAATCATTCGAAACATATAAATCCATCCAATGATCCTGGTTCACATCGGTAACAGTAACACCCAGGCCAAAGCCAATAACACTACCATAAATGCCCGCTTTGCCGCTAACATCTATAAATTTATTATTGGTATTTTGGAATAGTTTGTCTCCTCCGGTAGAGTCTCTCACATTCCTGATATTTTCCAAACCAAGTGTAGAAACCGGCCTGAAGGAATTATTGAGGACATAGCAATCCAGGTCACCATCCTGATCATAATCAAAAAACACTGCGGCCGTGCTGAAGCTATTGTCATCGAGTCCGTATTTTTTTGCCGATTCAGTAAATGTCAAATCACCATTGTTGATGAATAGTTCATTTTCCCGATGTTTATCTTTGAAGTCACCTGAATTACAAACATAAATATCCAGGAAACCATCGCCATTTACATCCGCCATACAAACCCCGGTGGACCAGGATTTCGTTCCCGATACGCCCGCGCTTGTTGTTATGTCCTCAAATTTAAAATTACCTTTATTGAGATATAAGTTGTTTTTCCTGGCATTGGCGGTAAGGTAAATATCTTCCAGTCCGTCATTGTTGATATCCCCGATCGCCGCACCACCTCCATTGTAATAATTGCGATACCTGAATACATCAAAATCTTTATCCAGAGACAGTTCATTGGCAAAATGAATACCGGAACGGCTGGATGATATTTTATTAAAAAGCAATTGTTTATGACTGTTTTTGTCAATGTTGCAGGAAATCGCCAATAACAAAAAAAGGGGCAAGTATTTTCGCATCAATAATCTTAAAAAATAAAAATAACGATATTAAAAGAGCCACACCAAGGCGTGGCTCTTTTTGATTATAATTTAATCAAATAAATATCAATAACCGGGGTTTTGCATCAAGTTTGGATTTGAATCGAGTGCTTGTTGAGGAATGGGAAATAAATTTCTGTAGGAATCTGTATTTTCCTTTTCACTCCATTGATCATCAAACGTCCCAAAACGGACCTGATCAACCCTTCGATAGCCTTCCCAGTATAATTCACGTCCACGTTCATCCAACATAGTCGACTCATCCATTGAAGTTAATGTTGATGCTCCTCTTATTGTTCTGAGATTGTTTACCATTTCAAGAGCAGTTGTTCCACCTCCATCTCCACCTCTCATAATGGCTTCAGCCTTCATCAAATAAACATCGGCATATCGCAGGAAAATATATTGACCTGCATCTGAGGGGTGGTATTTAATCACCCTGATTCCCTGAGATGTATTGGCACCTGCCAACGGAACATCAGGCGTAAATGCCAGGGGTTGTTGGTTCCGGCTATTGATCACTTCAGATCCATCATCTTTATATTGCTGACCTAAAAGAAACCCTCTTGCGATACCGGAATACAGCGTGCCATCCGGTGTGGGATAACTTCCTTTTCGCTGATCACTATCTTCGAATTTGGAATAAAAATCTGCCAGCGTGGTGAAACCATTCCAGCCGCTGGGATTTTGATCGTAGTGCAGGGTCATAAACCATCTGTTTTCCGGTGATCCCGATGCTGTAGTAAATATGATCTCCTTACTGGCATTTACACTGAAATTCACAAAGTACTGGGTTTCCAGAGCATATCCGGCGTCCGTTACTGCATCGCAATGCTCAATGACTTTATTCATATCATCGGTTGTAAAATTATACCCGCTTTCACCATTGTCGGTGGCAGTATACACGGCTCTATTTAAATACAACCTGGCTAACATGGCATGCGCAGCTGCCTGAGTAGCCCGTGAATTTTTAGGGTCAGGCCCTGTATTTGGTAAGTCCGGTAATGCTTCGGTGAGATCATTAACAATAAAATCGAACGCTTCTGATCGGGAATAAACCTTAGGGTCTACATCAACCCCATCAGTGACTGCCCTGAATGGTACTTGTCCAAATAAGTCCATGACATGCCACATATAGAAAGCCCTCAAAAATTTTGCTTCCGCAGCCTCCTGCGTACTTGGATTAGACGCCAAAATCTGGTTGCATTTAAATGCTCGTTGATTCAATTGGTTCCAACTGCCCAGGATATAGGAATGCGTAGGGTCCCAGGTATGGGCATGCAGGGTCCTCCAAACTCCGTTATCTCCCCAGTCGGTCCCTCGCGTTGGCGGGATCATTTCATCTGAGGTATGGTCATAAAGCGAATATATATTTGCCTGATCACAAAAAGCGCTCAAGTCCGTATATGCTGAATTTAACAGTTCCGTTGGATCACCAGATTGGAATCCACCAGAACTTTCTATAACTATCGAATCTTTTTCATCCACTTGCAAATTCGTACATGAAAAAACGAAAAGCATACTCAGAAATCCGAAAATGATGTACTTTATATTATATAAATTTTTCATAATGCCTTTTTATTATTATCTAAAATGATACATCAATACCAAATGTAATTGTTCTGGATCTCGGATATGGTGTGTAATCTATGCCCAGAGAAGGCACCCCATTCAGAGATTTGTTGGTATTTACCTCGGGGTCCTGGCCACTGTAATTGGTAAATAATAACAGGTTTTGACCGGTAACATAAACCCGTAAATTGGAGATGGCGTTAACATTTCCCATATTGAAATTGTACCCCAATGATAAGTCTTGTAGTCTCACAAAGTCCCCTTTTTCCAGGAACCTGGTTGATACATCGGGAGCATTCAAATTACTTTCTCCATTACCAACAATATTCTTGGTAACATTTCTTCCATTGGCCAAAGCGCCCGCTGTGAAGTAAGCATTGGCAGTGTTGCTATAGATAGAAAATCCAAATTGGCCGGTAAAGAAGAAACTCAAATCAAGATTCTTATAGGAAAATTTATTGGTTAAACCTGCCGTAGTTGTCGGTATCGGGCTTGCTCCGACAAACCGCTGATAGTCACCACCTTTATAAACAGTTATTCCTTCACTGTCGAAACCGTCAAATTCTCTTAAGAAAAATGCAAACAAAGGTTGGCCTCCCGCAATACGTTGAGCAAATGCGCCTGTTAAACCCTGTCCGCTGATTTCACCTGTATTGATCAATCCATTGAAGTTTTTAACTTCATTTTTATTGTAAGCCATATTGGCGTTGACACTCCAGGTTAAAGGTCCTTCCAAAATGTCAGCATCGATGGATACTTCAACACCTTGATTAATTACATCTGCATCCAGGTTTTTCCAGACGAATTCTTGTGCGGCTGGTTGGGCGCTATAAATTTGCATGAGCAGATCATTGGTATTTTTATAATAAACATCAAGAGATCCTCTCAGCCTGTTGTTAATAAATCCAAATTCCAATCCGGCATTAAACTGGGATGTAGATTCCCATTTGAGGTTAGGATTAGCAAATGCAACACTTCCAAGTCCACCACCTGTGGTGTTACCGCCACTGTCGATATCCCAATCACTGTACCGTTGTCTTTCATCGTATAGATTATGGGGTATTTCCTGGTTTCCCGTAATGCCATATCCAAGTCTGACACTTAAGTCTGAAATTAGATCTGGTAAAAATCCTTCATCAGCCAACCTCCATTTGAAGGCTGCAGAAGGGAAGTATCCATATTTATTATCACCACCGAATTTTGTCGAACCATCTGCTCGCAGCGTCAATGTTAACAAGTATTTACTGGAATAACTTAAATTGACTCTTCCAAAATAGGATTGCAATTCATCTATTGTGGCAGATGAATTCCTGCCTACAATTGTATTGTCCATACTCATATCTGCAGAGGCCCAGTTATTGATCATTAAATCCAGATCACTGGTTCGGAAATTAGTGGTTTCCGAATCTCGTGTTCTCCGGTCAAATTTCTGATAGGAATATCCCAATACCGCATTCAATTTTAAATTATCCATCGTTTTATCATAGGTAAAATAATTTTCCCAAAGGGTATTTTGGACCATAATATCATTGAGGAATAATCTTCCTTTATCTTTAATCCCGGTAGCTGCATTTAAATCCCTGGAAAAAGCTGATGTCCTGTTCGACATAGACCGGTCCATACCGACCAGGGTTTTGAATGAAAGATCTTCGAAAATCTTAAACTCACCGGAGATATTAGCCAAGGTCCTCAGGGTATTTGTATAATCCTTGCTCAAAGCAAGCATTGCAGCCGGATTGGGTTCCGAGCTTGATAGCTGAATAAAATCACCATTTGAGTCACGAATCGGCTGGGTTGGATTTGACTTTAACGCTGCTCCCAACAAATCGCCTTCAAAGCCAGAATTATCCGTTATCGGTATATTATCATCGTGTGTGCTTCCAATGGTAAGTTGTGTGCTAATTTTCAAACGGTCATTTATAAATGACTTAGAACCATTAAATCTTCCTGTATATCTCTTAAGTCCACTACTTTTGATAATACCTTCCTGGTCCAAATATCCAAGGGACAATCTATAATCTGAGGTTTCACTGCCTCCTCCAAAAGATAAATTGTGATTCTGGGTATAAGCAGTTCGCAAAATCACATCCTGCCAATCAGTTGATGCTCCTCCATTAATTTCAGCTGCAGCCGCTGAGTCATGGAACCCGGCATAAGCATCTATAAATTCCTGGGGTCCTAACAGATCGTATTTCTTGGTGATATTACTCACGCCAAAATTGTAAGAATAGCTCACCATTTCCTTCCCGGCTTTTCCACTTTTCGTGGTGATGATCACCACGCCATTGGCCCCTCTGGAGCCATAAATGGCTGTTGCCGAGGCATCTTTTAAAATATCGATGCTGGCAATATCGTTGGGATTTAGAAAGTCGAGTGGATTCCTTGGTGCAGTTCTTCCAAATCCAACATCACTCACTCCGCCACTGACATCGTCTCCACTCAAAGGAACACCATCGACAACGAACAGCGGATTATTATTACTTCGAACCGAAGAAGTTCCCCTGATCCGCACATTAATACCGGCTCCGGGTTCTCCGCTGGCAGAAGTAATCTGAACCCCGGCAGTTTTACCCTGTATTAACTGCTCCGGAGAAGTAATTACCCCTTTATTAAAATTTTCTGCTTTAATAGAGGTAACTGCACCAGTAGCATCTTTGGCTTCAACCGTTCCGTAACCTACCACAACAACTTCGGTAAGTGCTGTAATGTCGGGTTTTAATGCAACATTGATAACCGATTGACTTCCAATTTCAATTTCCTGGGTTTCATAACCGACAAATGAAAATACCAGTGTGCCTTCACTACTGACATTCAGGCTGTAGCTTCCTTCCAGGTCGCTGACAGTTCCATTGGTCGTACCTTTAACTACAATGTTGGCACCCGGGACAGGGTCTCCAGTTTGGGAATCCGTTACTTTACCAGTAATGGTTTTTTCCTGGGCAAAGCTTACTGAATAAAAAAACAGCGCCAAACCCAGCAAGGGTAAAAGTTTACGCATAGCAATTTAATTAATGGGTTTTAAGAATTTTTTTAAACTCTTCTTAACTTTTTGACTCTCCTTCTTCCATATCTTCGCAGGACATTTACGGACTGTTAATTATTTACAATAAATATTCCATAAATAACCAACGAATATTTTGATTTGAAGAAGTACGATGAAATTCATAGTTGTATTTACTGTGATATTTCGTAAAACAACTTAATCGCATATTTTCAAATTGTCAACTAAACATGTTTATTTTTTTATCGAAATCGATTGCGGAGGGCTTTATTGTTAAAAAAAATTTATGGGACATTGATGAGTGCGGTTTTTCAATATAGCATTCAATTCACGATTTCCCATTTTCAAAATCACACAGTGATTCCAATATGGCTTAAAATGATGGTTAATCATAATGTATAAAAATCAAAAGATTGCACCATGACAGGCAACAACTAACTTGATAACATCTAATGTAACGCCTCTTTCAATCTAATGGCTTTTGACTTACCGATCACAGAAGCCAGCTCATCGATAGATGCCTGTTTCAACTTCTTCACGGATTTGAAAGTATTCAGTAATCGCCGGGCAGTTTGTTCACCAATCCCATCAACCTCAGTCAGGCTGGTCGAAATGGCATTTTTACTGCGTCTAGACCGATGAAAAGTAATGGCGAAGCGATGTGCCTCATTACGCAAATGCTGCAGCAATTTCAGGGATTCAGATTTTTTGCTAATGTATAGTGGCAACTGGTCCTCCGGAAAATATATCTCTTCTAATCTTTTAGCAATTCCAATCAGTGGTATTTTGCCATATATATCCAGAGATCTCAATGCATTAGCCGCCGCACTCAACTGCCCTTTACCCCCATCAATTAAAACGAGGTCCGGCAGTTTTTCATTTTCATCCAATAAACGGCGATAACGCCTGAAGACGATTTCTTCCATGGAGGCGAAATCGTTTGGTCCTTCTACTGTTTTTATATTGTATTTGCGGTAATCTTTCTTTGACGGTCTGCCCTTTTTAAAACAAACCATTGAAGCCACAGGATTGCTGCCCTGCAAATTGGAATTATCGAAACATTCAATATGTTCCGGCAATGTCTTTAGCCGCAAATCTACTTGTAGTTGTTTTAAGACCCTCACTTCGCGATATTGATCAGGCCGGGATCTTTCCATCCGCTCTTTTTTGTAGAATAAGGCATTTTTAATAGCCAGTTCAACCAATTTTCTTTTGTCACCAATCTTTGGAACCCTGTTTGTCGCGTTCATTTCGAAGGTCAACGCAAGATTACTCAGTATTTCTTTCGACGTACTTTTATATTTATCGCGTAAGTCAAACACAACCTGGGTGAGGATCTCCGCTTCATCTTCTTCAAGCTTCTTTTTTAGCTCAATGGTTTTGCTTAAAACAATGCTTCCATTGGTAATTTTCAAATAATTGACGTAAGCATATTTCTCATCGGTTACAATTCCAAAAACATCGACATCTGAAATATTCTGGTTCACTACCACCGATTTTGCCTGGAATTTTTCCAATAATTGCAGCTTCTCTTTCATTTCCTGGGCTTGTTCATAAGCCAAATGTTCCGCTGCCAAATTCATTTGTTCTTTAAAATAATTCCTGACCAGTGCTAAATTGCCCTTCAAGATGTATTCTGCTTGTCGTATATCTTCGAGATATTCTTCTTCATTTTGAAGTTGTTCGCAGGGACCTTTGCATCGTCCAATATGATATTCCAGGCAAACTTTGTAATTACCCTTGCCAATCTGTTCAGGCGATAAATTGAGACTGCAGGTTCGGATATGATAAAGATTGCGAATGAGATCGAGCACACTTTTCATGGCACGTACACTGGTATACGGACCAAAATATTTGCCTTTACTCGGTTCTACCGTACGGGTCGAGTAGATTCTGGGAAAATGCTCCTTTACTACCAGAATATAAGGGAATGTTTTATCGTCTTTGAGGAGAATATTGTACTTGGGCTGATTGTTTTTTATCAGGTTGTTCTCCAGCAATAACGCATCGAATTCTGTATTGACCAGCGTAAATTCGATGTGGTGGATTTCGGAGATCATTTTCCTGGTTTTCCGGTTATGGCCGCTGACATCATTGAAATAACTGGAAACCCTTGCCTTGAGGTTCTTGGCCTTACCGACATAAATTAGGGTATTGCTTTTGGTATAAAACCGGTATACTCCTGGTTTTTCAGGAAATTGTTTAACTGCTGAAGGTGGATATGCCGGCACTTCCATCATTCAAATTATTCATATTTTTCCATCTGGTACCGGACTAATAAATTTCGCTTTGATCCAACTTTTCCACTGGTTTTTGTTGCACAGCCAAAGAGTCGGCATCTTCAAGTGAAGGATTTTTATATTTATCGCAGTTGATCTCCACCGATAAAGGTTTGGTTGGCCTCGGGAAGGGTCCCTTATCATAGCCAAGGTCCTTATCGGCATATACTTTAAGCATGAATGTATTCCAAATCGGCATGGCAGTTTTGGCTCCCTGCCCGTAATAAGAAGTCTTAAAATGGATACTACGATCGTCGCCACCGACCCAAACACCCGCCACCAGGTCTTTGGTCAATCCGATAAACCATCCGTCAGATGCATTTTGGGTGGTTCCGGTTTTTGCCCCGATTTCATTATTCATCCTCAATTCAGGGTCCAATCCTAAAGCCGTACCGCCTGTTTCTTCCGTTGCGCCACGCAACATGTATGTCATCAGATAGGCCGTTTCTTCACTCAACACTTCCCTGGTTCTGGGCGGAAATTCCTGGATGACATTGCCATATTTGTCCTCAATCCTGGTAATATAATGAGGCTTGGTATAAATACCACGGTTTATGAAGGTGCTGTAAGCGCCCACCAATTCATACACCGATACATCACTGGTTCCCAATGCGAGGGAAGGCACCGGATCGAGCGGACTCTGCACACCGAGTTCTTTTGCATATTTCACTACCGTCTGAGGAGTGAGCATTTTGATCAAAAAGGCCGTGATTGAATTTTTTGAACGAGCAATCCCCTGACGGATGGTCATAACCTCTCCGGTCCATTTTCTGTTGTAATTTTCCGGTGTGTATGGGTCTTGTCCGGGTATTTCAAAGGTAACCGGCGCATCTTCTACAGGATAACAGGGAGAATAACCGTGATCGATGGCTGCGCAATAAACAAATGGTTTAAAAGTAGAACCCGGTTGCCGACGTCCTTGCCGCACATGGTCGTATTTGAAATATCGGAAATTGATACCTCCGACCCATGCTTTTACCTGCCCGGATTTAGGGTCTTCAGCCATAAAACCCGCTTGCAGGAAATTTTTGTAATATTTGAGAGAATCCATCGGACTCATGATTGTATCCTTATCACCTTCCCAACTGAAAACACGCATTGGAACCGGGGTATTTAACACGATATTGATACTATCTGAATTTTTGCCATAAGTATCTACCAAATTACGATAGTGGTCTGTTCGTTTGATCATGGTTTGCAGAAAATCCGGGATCACATGACCATCTTCATCACGCCAGGGTGGCTGTCCATCCCAGTGAGCATTGAACAATTTTTGTAACTGGGACATATTTTCAGTCATCGCTTCTTCTGCATATTGCTGCAATTTACTGTCTATGGTGGTATAAATACGCAATCCTGATTCATATAGGTCGTAATTGTTGTCCCTGGCCCAACGAATCAATTCAGGTTTAATCACTGCCCGGAAATAAGGTGCCGGACCTTCATCATGAGCTTCCGGATTGAATTTTATGTCCAGTGGCTGGATTTTCAGCGAATCAAATTGTTCTTCATTGATAAAACCATATTTATACACATTGTATAACACTTCCGTCCTTTTCTTCAAGGCATCATCCGGATGAGTTATGGGGCTATACCTTGTCGGTTTATTAAGCATGCCTACCAACATAGCCGATTGTGGATAACTGAGACTATCCGGCGTGGTATCAAAAAAAGTTTTGGCCGCCACCTGAATTCCATAAGCGTTGTGGCCAAACAGCACGGTATTGAGAAACATGGCCATGATTTCCTCTTTGGTAAACGATTTTTCCAGTTGGATAGCTACCAGCCACTCTTTGGTTTTACTGATGATCAAATTCAGGGTGTTGATGTTTAAATGATACAATCTGCCCTGTAATTCCTCTCCCCGCGTATCAAACAGGTTTTTAGCCAATTGTTGCGTAAGGGTACTTCCACCTCCGGCTCCCGCACCTCCCATTAGTCGTGCTGGGATGGACTTGATCGCTACCCGCAGCAATCCCCTCAGATCGATTCCGGAATGCTGGTAAAAACGGATATCTTCAGTACTGAGCAACGTATTGACCAATTGCGGCGAAAGTTCGTCATAAGCAATTTGTGTGCGATTCTGCCTGAAATACTTGCCCAGGACCGTTCCGTCTGAGGCAAAAAGAATGGATGAAAAATCATTCTCAGCTTCTGGATTTTCAAGGGATTTATAACTTGGTAAGTCACCAAAAAGGTTGAACAGGTTTATCCTTACGGAAAACACATAAATCGCAAATAGTAATAACAAGGCTCCGAAGGTGATCCATGTCCCTTTAATTAATCGCTTGAAAAATTTGCTTTTATCCTTATTCGACATTTTTATTTAGATATTTTTCCTGGAAGAATTTCAGATAATCATCCAGCTTTTTGGTCTGGTAGAATATCTGAAAGTTATCTTCTGTTATGACAAAGCTATTGAATTTTGATTCTTTAAAATCAGTGAGCGGCGATGCCGTTCCGGTAAACTTCCTGTAAAATTGCATGGCCCGGTCTCTGGTTTGAAATTTATTGACCAAAACCAGTACTTGTTGTTCATTTAACGTAAGACTTCCTGTTTTAAGATCTAAATCCGGAAAATTAGATTGTGCAAAATTATCAACTGTCTCTGGTATTTTTTCAGGGAGGTCCCCTTTATTTTCATAAACAACGATAAAAAAATGAGGCTGGTCAAAATCTGCAATAAAACGCGCGCCACTACGCTGGGCTTCTTTAGCTTTGAAATCCTGGCTGGCCTGCAACATATTCCGCGCGTATTCTTGAAGAACACTGTCTGGCTGACTATCTATAAATTGCTGGAGTTCAAATTGATATTTATACTGACCTTCCGCCTTGCCATCCACCATAATTCCCAATAACTTCAGGTGATCGCTGAAAGGGTTATCCGGATATTGTTGTAAAGCCCGGCTCACCAGAAGATTCGCCTGATCGAGGTTCCCTTGTTCATAATAATCAAAAGCTATTTGATACAGTTTTTTCAACCGTTCGCTGGCCAGGTTGCTCTCCTCTGTATAATTTGGGTTAAGGGCGAGTTTAGCATAAATCGTACCTGGAAAACGGCTGGTGAGTTGGTCTTTATAATAGGAAGACTTTTCATCGTTATTATCCTTAAACGCGAGGTACAGCGTATACATTACTTCCGGCACAAATTCAGAATCCGGAAATCGCTTTAGTAAAGTCTCGTAGGTATCTATGGCATTGTCCTTTTCAAGCAATTCAAAATTGTAAATATTTCCAAGTTTGTAATAGGCATCTTCCAGTTTATCTGTTGCAGCTTTTTTCGCTTCTTCAGAAAATGGTATGGTGTTCATCAGCTTAGCCTTCACATCTTCGTCCTTCTCGCCCATTTCCGTCACCAACTGGGTAGAATCATTGGCAACCTTATTGTTTTCATTGTTGTTTTCCTGAAAGGTTACCTGAGCTCCTTTACGTGATCGCCGCCAGTTGTCTTCCAATGGCCGGTTACCCCATCGTGATAAAAATTGACTGCGACCAGCACTGACCGCTGCATCATTATAAAAATACCAGGTGCCCCCTTGTTGTTGATCATTTTGCTGGCCGCCAAAAGGACTTCCAAACTGTTGATTGGGAAAATTATATGCTGCAGAGGCCAAAGTTGCTTTTTTCCTGGCCGCTCTCTGTTGTTCCAATTTAGTCTGTCGTTGTTGTTCTATCACATCATCCAACAATTTATCAAGATCATTTTTATTCATGGCAGCCAAATTGAGTAAACTGTCCTGGAGTTGTATGGTATTGATCTGGGTAACAAAATCGGTCAGGATTTCCTGCCGTTCTTTGATAGATGCATATCGCTCATCGGTCTTGGGTAAGACGGTGATTGTACTGTCATAATAGTCTTTGGCCAAGGTGTATTTTTTGAAGTGTTCAAAATACAACTTACCCAATTCAAGATAAGCATATGCCTTTTGTTTTGGATTGTTTTTACTGACCCTGATACTAGATTTAAAATTTTCAATGGCTTTATTCAAATTGTTGTGCTTTGCCTCAAACCGGCCCATTTCAAAGTAAATCTTATCTTTGAACTCCTCGTTCTTTGAATCCTTCAGCAATTTAGTGAAGTATTTTCTGATCTTCTTAATGTCTATTTTCTGGTCAAGTCTGGTCACCTGTGCCATGTTGAGTTTGGCATAAAAAGAAAGTTCATACTCCGGATTGCTTCTCAGCACGCGATGATAGCCCAAATAGGATAATGAATCCTTTCCCATTTCCTGATATATCTGTCCAAGGATAAAATAATATCTGGCTCTGTTCTTCTTCCTGCCAATCAGGTCCACTGCCTTTTTGAGATTGGGAAGGACATTGTCGTAATCATTGCGCAACTGATATAAATAGGCTCGTGTCAGGTAAAGTTCTTTTAAATTGGTTTTATCCAGTTTTTCTTTTTTCAGATAATCGGAAACTGCGAAGGCATTGTTATCTTCCTTGTAATGTATGAATGTTCGCATTAAAGCAATCAGAGCAGCGTGCCTGATGGCGTCATCATCACTTTCTGTGTTTACATATTTAAATGTCTCAATAGCATTGACAAAATCTCCGGCATAAAACCTGGCCAAGCCTACCAGATAATAACAATCGTCAACCCATTTGCTATTCTCGTGCCTTTGTATGGGCAGGGATGCTTTTTCGATACAATCCTTTAATTTTGGGCGCAGAGGATTTATTGTGGTTGAATCGATATCCGGAAAAACTGGCAATATCTTGTTGTAATCATTTTGTTTATTATCGAGAATGGCTTGCTGTACTTCATCTATTTCCTGGCGGGCAATAAAATAGGCATTGTAATGTGCCGTTGTATTATGGTAAGTCTTGCTGAAAATATTTTTTTTATACGGCGCGCAACTGCCCAGCATAATCAAAAAAAATGCAGCTATCCAGGCTGATCCTATATTGTAATTGAGCTTTTTCAATGAATTTATATCAAATACGGATAATAAACGCGAAAATTATTACAAATCATACAATAATTGTCAATCAATTGCCTATTAATGCATACTTTTGTTGACCGAAAAATAGAATTATCTTTTGAAACCGCGTAGAACACTTTCCAATTGGTTGACCAACAGGTTTTTGCTCATCATAAGAAATGAAGAAAATTTCGCTGAGAAAACCACCATCAGTTTCACCTACGCAAAGTTAATTGTTTTTATTTTTTCCATGTTAATTGTTTTAATGATTAGCAGCCTGTACCTCGCCAGAACGCTGATGGCCAAATGGTTCGATCCCCGGCATGAATTGATCATTATGGATCGACATTTGGTGAATCTTGTCGACAAAGTTGATTCTCTGGAAAACCAGGTTCGGGAAAAAGATCAGTTTATTTCCAATGTACAAAAGGTGCTCACCGGGGAAGTCTTTGATGCCGACTCGACTGCCACAAATAAGAAGAAAATAGCGCTAAATAAAGACTCAGAAACAATCCATCCGATTGACTCGGCGTTCAGAAAAGAATTTGAGGCTTCAGAAGTTTCTTACCTCACGGTAAACAACAACTACCCGCAGGATCCTGAAGTTTTGGATTTCTTCGCCCCAATTGATGGCATTATTACCCGTAAATTCGATGTTAAAATCGACCATTATGGCGTAGACATTGTTTCCAAAAGTAATGAACCCGTGAAAGCTGTGGCAGATGGCACGGTAATTTTTGCCGACTGGTCACAGGAATCAGGAAATGTGATCGCCATACAGCACAGAGGCAATGTGGTTTCTGTTTATAAGCACAATTCTGCTTTATTAAAAAAAGTTGGTAATTTTGTGCACGCAGGTGAGGTAATTGCTATTATTGGCAATACCGGTGAATTGACCACCGGACCACATTTACATTTTGAACTTTGGTTTAACGGTAAACCCGTTGATCCGGAGGAATTTGTATCGTTTCAAAATTAATTAAAACATCGATGTTTACTAATAAAACCGAAAAAATGGCAACTCAGGACGTTAGCAATTCAAGTAACATTATCGGAAAAGGAACCACCCTGGATGGGAACGTAGAATCTTATGGCAATATCAGAATTGAAGGAAAGGTGAATGGTGCCGTAAAAAGTAAATCCAAAATTGCTCTTGGACAATCCTCTGTGGTTGAAGGCAACATTATTGCACAGAACGCAGAAATTGCCGGAGAAGTAAAAGGCACCGTAGAAGTTACGGATCAACTGATCCTAAGACCTACCGCCAAGATTGATGGCGATGTGATCGCCACCAAACTCATTGTCGAATCTGGCGCCCAGTTCAATGGAGGTTGCAAAATGGGAATCGCACAAAAAGAAATAAAAATTGGAGGAGACAACGGACAAACAAAACCAGCCGTCCCGGGACAAAAACCGCCGTCAGAATCAAAAACTATTCAATGATTATATTAAGTATTCTGGCCTGGGATTCCAAATGGTGGTTATGCTCTTGCTGGGTTACTGGTTGGGGCATAAACTTGATATTTGGTTAAACACCAGTTTTCCGGTATTTACCATTGTCTTACTGCTGTTGTTCCTGTTTGCCGCTTTTTATTCCCTGTTCAAAAATCTACCCAAAAATTGATCGGCCCTTTAAAAAAATTGCGCTTTTACAAGTTATACCTGTTCACTGCGGCTATATTATTGTTCACAATTATTTTAGATGTAATTGCTCCGCACATTGTTTATGACAAAGTGTGGTGGCTGATTGTCTTTTTTTTCTTACTTACGCTGATCTCATTCAGTGCTGTGGTTATCATTTCCGGTAAAAATCCAAAGTCATTTATCGCTGTTTATTTTACGGCTATGATTGCCCGGCTGTTCATTAGTATATTGGTAGCCAGCGCTTTTATTCTGCTCGATAAACAGCACGTGATGCAATTCGCATACAATTTTATTGTCCTCTATTTATTATTTCTTGGGTTTGAAATATATGGCATTATGACTAACTTGCGCCATCAAAATAAGAAGGGCATCAATAATGAATGATAAATCATTTTTTTTCTTTAATAACAAACTGATAATTAGCGCTTTATTAATTCCTTTATTATTAATTGCGGGTCATGTTGTTTTTGCTGCTTCTGACGATCAAGGCGAAGAAAAAGGGGGTGAGACAACTTTCATTTTACATCATATAAAGGATGCTCATGAATGGCACCTGTTTTCTATTGGACATACTCATGTGACCTTGCCATTGCCTGTAATTCTATATGAAAAAGGGCACGGCTTGAGGGTTTACATGTCCAGCCAATTTACCGGAGAAGAGCATGAAGGGGTTTCTGTCGACGGATATTTCATTAACGAAGAAGGCCAAGTGGAAAATAGTGATAAGAACCTGGTATTTTATGATATTTCAACCACAAAGAATGTTACACAGATCATCTTCAGTTCTTTTCTGATGTTATTAATTTTTCTCACTATTGCCAAAAAATACAAAAAAGATCCTTACCGGGCGCCAAAAGGCATTCAATCATTCTTTGAGCCCATCATTTTATTCGTAAGAAATGAGATCGCCATACCCAACATCGGAGAAGAGAAATATCAAAAATTTATGCCTTATTTACTTACGGTTTTCTTTTTTATACTTTTCAATAACCTGATGGGATTAATCCCGGGTGCAGCAAACGTGACGGGTAATATTGCCGTCACCATGACATTGGCAATTATTACTTTTATTATCACCAATATCAACGGAACCAAGACCTATTGGAAAAATATTTATAATATGCCCGGCGTGCCCTGGTGGCTTAAATTTCCTTTGCCAATCATGCCGCTGGTCGAATTTATTAGCTTATTCACCAAACCATTTTCTCTGATGGTGCGGTTGTTTGCAAATATTACAGCTGGTCATATCATTATATTAAGTTTAATAGCATTGATTTTTATTTTTAAAAGTTTGGCCATAGGCCCGGTGAGTGTCGCCTTTGGTATTTTTATGAATGTGATTGAACTACTCGTGGCTTTCATCCAGGCATTTGTTTTCACTTTGCTTTCAGCCATTTATTTTGGGCTGGCATTGGAGGAACATCATGATGATGAACATGCAGAAATTCCGACATTTTAATTTTATTTGTTACATATAAACAATTGTAAACATGTTGTTAGATGTTGTATTATTAGCAGTTGAAGGTTTGGGTAAAATGGGTGCTGGCATTGGTGCTGGTGTGGCTGCATTGGGTGCAGGTGTCGGTATCGGTAAAATTGGTGGTTCTGCTGTGGAAGCCATAGCAAGACAACCCGAAGCTACCGGTAAGATCCAAACCGCTATGATCATTGCTGCGGCTCTGGTTGAAGGGGTGGCGTTATTTGGCGTAATTATCGCGCTAATCCTGGCTATCTCTTAATTGAGTCGCATAAATCTTAACCGGCTAATTTGCATTGGGCATTTAGCCGGTTAATTATGATGAAATTAATAAATGTTATACACATATGGATTTAATTACTCCTGATTTCGGGTTAATATTCTGGCAATCGCTTATGTTTCTTGGAATACTGTTTATTCTGGGAAAATATGCCTGGAAGCCTATTATGGAAGCGTTGAAATCACGCGAAGAATCTATCGATGACGCATTGAGATCTGCCAAGAAGGCACGGAAAGAAATGGAGGATCTCAAGGCAGACAACGCCAAAATTTTGGAAGAAGCCCGTCATGAAAAGGCAAACATCCTAAAAGAAGCCGCCAAGATCGCCAATGACATCAAGGACAAGGCCAAGGAAGACGCATCTAAAATTGGCGATAAAATGATTGAAGATGCCAGAGCCAGCATCAATAGCGAAAAAGAAAAGGCCCTGAGGGAAATCAAAAACCAGGTAGCTGAATTGTCACTGGAAATTACGGAGAAATTACTCAAAAAGAATCTCGAAGGCGATAAAGCCCAAAAGGCGTTAATACAAAATTATATCAAGGAACTCAAGCTTAATTAATAAACAATGTCAGTTAGGGTAGCACACCGGTACGCTAAATCACTTTTTGAACTGGCGATTGAAAAAAATAATCTCCCAAAGGTGGAACAGGGTATGGTTCTTATTCACAATGTGTGTGAAGAAAATCGTTCCCTGGTTGTGCTTTTAAAGAACCCGGTAATACGCTTTGATTATAAACTCAATGTGTTAAAAAGACTTTTTGGCAAAAAGGTCGACCCACTAATAATACGGTTTATGGATTTGATTTGCCGGAAAAACAGGTCTGCAATTTTGCCGGATGTGGCCAAAGATTTCATCGACCTGAACAACGAGTACAAAGGCATTGCAACAGCGCAGTTGATATCAGCAATCCCGTTTACCGACGATTTAAGGAAGTCGATCATTGATTTATTGGTAAAGGAAACTGACAAAAAAATAATCCTTCAAGAAACCGTTGATGAAAAATTGATTGGTGGATTTATATTAAGAATGGGAGATAGTCAGATCGATAACACCTTGAGCAGGAAATTGAATGACTTGCGGCGGGAGTTTAAAGAATCAAAATAAAAATTAACAGATCATAAATAATTTTTTTTAATCAATTATGGCGGATATAAGACCCGACGAAGTTTCAGCAATCTTAAGGGAAGAACTTTCTAATTTTAAGACGGAAGCTGAACTTGAAGAAATTGGCACTGTGCTCCAGGTAGGCGACGGTGTTGCCAGGATTTACGGTTTGTCTAAAGCCCAGTCTGGTGAACTATTGCAGTTCGAAAATGGCATGGAGGCTCTGGTTTTGAACCTTGAAGAAGACAATGTGGGGGTAGTATTGTTTGGGGAATCCAATGAAATAAAAGAAGGTGACACGGTAAAGCGAACAAAACGTATCGCTTCTGTCAATGTTGGTGATGGATTGGTTGGCCGTGTGGTGAATACACTGGGACTGCCCATAGATGGCAAAGGGCCTATCAAGGGAAAGTTATATGAAATGCCCCTGGAACGTAAAGCGCCGGGTGTCATTTATCGCGAGCCTGTTTCGGAACCATTGCAAACCGGTATCAAAGCCATAGATTCAATGATACCAATTGGTCGTGGCCAAAGGGAGTTGATCATTGGCGATCGACAGACAGGAAAAAGTGCCATTGCAATCGATACCATCATCAATCAAAAGGAATTTTATGACCGGGGTGAGCCGGTATATTGCATATATGTAGCCTGTGGGCAAAAAGCTTCTACCGTAAAACAGGTCGTGGCGCAACTCGAAAGGGGTGGCGCAATGGACTATACCATTGTAGTTTCCGCTGCCGCCTCAGAACCCGCACCAATGCAGTTCTTTGCTCCATTTACCGGTGCCTCCATAGGTGAATTCTTCCGTGATACTGGCCGGCCGGCTTTGGTAATTTATGACGACCTTTCAAAGCAAGCTGTCTCTTATCGTGAAGTATCGTTATTATTGAGAAGGCCTCCGGGACGGGAAGCATATCCGGGTGATGTCTTTTATCTGCACTCCAGATTGCTGGAAAGAGCTGCCAAGATTAACGGTTCCGATGTAATTGCTCAAAAAATGAATGACCTTCCGCCTTCAATTAAAGGGATGGTGAAAGGAGGGGGATCACTAACAGCCCTGCCTATTATTGAAACTCAGGCCGGTGATGTTTCGGCGTATATCCCGACCAATGTGATCTCTATTACCGATGGACAGATCTTTCTTGAAACTAATCTGTTCAATTCAGGTATCCGTCCGGCTATTAATGTTGGTATTTCAGTATCTCGGGTTGGTGGAGCTGCCCAAATTAAATCAATGAAGAAAGTAGCTGGTACCTTGAAATTGGATCAGGCGCAATTCCGTGAGTTGGAAGCATTTGCCAAGTTTGGATCCGACCTTGATGCCGCTACACAACGCACCATCGATCGCGGTCGCAGAAACCAGGAGATACTCAAACAAGCGCAGTTTGCTCCGGTAGCAGTGGAAGAACAAGTCGCCATCATTTATGCGTCAACCAGGGGATTAACAGACAAAGTAGCCGTAACCGATATGAAGGAGTTTGAGACAAATTACTTACGTGAATTGTCTATGAATCACAGTGGGGTTTTAAAAGAATTGCGCCAGGGTCAACTCACAGAAAGCGGAGAAGAGACTATGAAAAAAGTAGCAGTTGAAATTGCCAGCGGTATCACTAAATAAAATAGAGAAATACCAGAAATGCCGAATTTAAAAGAAGTTCGTAATAGTATACTCTCTGTTAAATCCACACAACAGATCACAAAAGCCATGAAAATGGTGGCGGCGGCGAAATTGAGAAAAGCGCAAGACAGCATTTTACAATTGCGCCCATATGCCAAAAAACTTCAGGGCATTTTAGAAAATGTAACCACTCACGCGAGCAGTGATTTACTCAGCGTGTATGCTGAGCAGCGGCCCGTTAACAAGGTCCTGATTGTAGTGTTAACTTCTGATCGTGGATTGTGTGGGGCATTTAACAGTAATGCTATCAAGACAGCATTGAAGCATATTGAAGAAAATTTTAATGGGCAAATGAAATCCGGTAATGTTTGGATCATGCCGGTTGGAAAAAAAGCTTATGATTTTTTCAGAAAAGGCGGCTATCAAATCATCGATCAATACAAAGACATTTTCGGCGAAATTGTTTTTGATGAGGTAAAAGATGCTGCTGAATTTGCCATGGATGGTTTCCGGGAAAAAAGATTTGACCGTATCGATATTGTATTCAATGAATTTAAGAATGTAGCCACTCAAATGCTCGTAGCCGAACAATTTTTACCGGTAAAAAAAGAAGATGAAACCGAACTACACGGCATGCAGCAGGGATCCGTCGATTATATTATTGAACCCTCTGTGGAATTCATTCTCAATGAATTAATACCCCAAACCCTAAAAATGCAGTTTTTTAAGGCTATTCTGGAATCGAATGCCTCGGAGCACGGTGCCAGAATGACAGCCATGGATCAGGCTACTGACAATGCCGGTGAGATCCTCAAACAATACAGGCTTGTATACAATAGAACCAGACAGGCTGCGATCACCAAGGAAATTCTCGAAATTGTTGGCGGCGCCAATGCCCTGGAAAATGAATAATAAAATTGTAATTTGATCAAAATGAAAAGAGCGCTGCAAGCCGCTCTTTTTTATGATATCTTAATGACCGCAGCAATTCATTAGGTTATTTTTCATCCTCTCCCTCAATTCGAAGATCGTCACTCAATTCATTCACATCATCTGGCCGTACTTTAAAACCATGGGCGAGAAGCAATCGTTTACAGGCATCAATCGCATTTACCATTCCTTTTGTTAGATTCTTCCCGCGAATACTGACCACCAGGTCTTGCACTATTTCCTCCCAGTTACTTTGTTCTACCTTTTTACTGATCCCCGCATCACCAATGATCATTACTTTCTTTTCAAGTTGACTGATGTAGATGAGTATCCCGGTCCTGTCACGTGTATTAAATACCTCTTCCATAAGAAATGCCTCCCTGGCTTTTAATATCACCATTTCTTCTATGCGCTGTTTACTGATAAACAGAAGATTAAACTCCGGAATCCACACAGCCAAGCCAAAACCCACAAGCATGATAACCAATATAATTACCGGTATTTCCAGGAATGTAATTGTGGAAGGCATGAGCCAGGCATAGGATAAAAATGTGCATAAGATGAGGCCCAGGAAAGCAAACAAGGAAGTGCTGTACCATTTGCCTTCCGCATAAGCATCAGAACGGTACACAAAATATGGCACAATTTCTCCGGAAGATTCCTTTTCCAATCGCTGTATTGCTTCGACAATTTGTTTTTTATCGCCCTCAGTAAAACGGATCTTTTTCATATTACAGTCAATTATTAATGAGTATAAGTCAAAGGTATTTTAATTACCAACCTCCGGAAGCCCCTCCGCCGCCAAAGCCTCCGCCGCCACCACTGAAGCCCCCGCCACCAAAGCCACCTCCGCCATAGCCGCCGGTACCACCACCCCAATATCCGCCACCATACCCACCTCCTGTCGGTCCACCGCCTGTTGGCAACAACATAAACAATGAAATTATCATACTAAAAACCAGTCCCACAATAAAACTAAACAGGATCCAACCCGTCACCAAAATGATCAGGAAAACGATGGCGCTACCTGGTAATTTACCCAATTTTTTACGGATGTAATGGTTGAATATCGCCAGGAATATGATATAAAGGGGGAAAATAAAAATTAATGCCGGACCTATAATATAATTTTCCTGTCCTGTTGTGGCATACTTCCGGGCTTCAGGGAGTGGTTCTCCATTGATCAAAGAAATCAATGCGTCCACTGCCTGATTAATGCCCTGATAAAATTTTCCTGCCCGAAATGCCGGTTTCATGATTTGCTCAATGATGCGCTTTGCTATAGCATCAGGAATTGCCCCTTCCAAACCATAGCCAACCTCAATCCGGATGGTATGATCATTTACAGCAACCAGGATCAATACCCCATCATCTACGTTTTGTCTTCCCAACTTCCACTGGTCTGTAACCCGTATACTGTATTGTTCAATCGTCTCTGGCAGGGTAGTCCCGATAATCAATATTGCTATTTGACTGCCCTTTTTTTGTTCAAAATCGGTAAGTTTTCGTTCAAGAGCAGACCGCTCTGTTTCACTCAATAAATTTTCGTTGTCGGTTACCTGTTCCTTTAGTGACGGGACTGGTTGGAGGTCCTGACTTCCGGCTGACTGAGCAGATAATAAAAAGAATAAACCCCAAGTCAGGATCAAAAAAAAGTCATGCCTGATTTTGGGTTTATAAAAATTTATAGCTTTCACTATATCGAAATTTTTTATCATTAAAAATTCATCTTAATTTAACCATAATATTCATCAATAAAATCAAAATGAAAAAAAGCTGGTTGATTATCGGAATTTTGATTGTAGTGATCATTATCATGTACAGTTCATTTAAAGGTCAATACAATAACATGGTTCAACTCGACGAGTCAGTTACCACGAGCTGGTCTACTGTCCAGACACAATACCAGCGCAGGGCTGATCTTATTCCAAATCTGGTGAATACCGTCAAAGGATTTGCCACGCAGGAAAAAACGGTTTTGACCGGAGTGGTGGAAGCCCGGGCAAAAGCCACCAGCATCCAGATTGACCCGTCGAAACTGACGGAAGCCAACATTCAACAATTTCAACAAGCGCAATCTCAGGTGAGTTCTGCCTTGTCAAGACTATTGGCTGTGGTAGAAAATTATCCGGAACTGAAATCCAACCAGAATTTTTTAGAACTGCAGGCACAACTGGAAGGCACAGAAAACAGAATAGCTGTGGCACGGGATCGTTTTAATAAATCTGTACAGGCTTATAATACTTATATCAGACAATTCCCAAATAATTTACTGGCATCCATGTTTAACTTTGAAAGAAGGGCACAGTTCCAGGCCGACGATAAAGCCCAGGCGGCACCGAATGTTCAGTTTTAATCATTGACTCTTCTATCCGTTATCCAGTCATAAGAAGGCGAAATGAACCGAAAATCGCTTAAAGATGCCCTTTTTTATTATCAATCATCTTTTTCAGAAGAAATGCTTTATAAACCGCGGTTTCTTTCTTTAATCAACAACTTTGACAGGTGTTTTACACGACAGCTTATGACTGGCCATTTAACTGGTTCTGCCTGGATCGTTGATGGTTCCGGAATGTTCACCCTGCTTACCCTGCATAAAAAATTGAACCGATGGTTACAGCCGGGTGGACATGCCGATGGCGATGAAAATCTTTTAGGGGTATCTGTTAAAGAGGCATTTGAAGAAACCGGGCTGGAATCCCTGCAATTATACCAGGAAAAAATTTTCGATATCGATATCCACCAAATCCCCGCAAATCAAAATGTTCCGGCCCATTTTCATTTTGACATCCGTTTTTTATACGTGGCAGACATAAATGAACCTTTGCACATTAGTGATGAATCCCATGACCTTGCCTGGATCGCACTGAATCAATTAGCTGAATATGTAGGAGAAAATGAATCCATCCATCGAATGGCCCATAAAACCCGTGGACTTTTCCAATAACCGCTTACGCCTTGATGCAATAGGTTGGATAAATTCCAGCAAAAATTGATGGAAATCCAGTGATAAAATGCAATATTTAAATTCCATAACGTTTTATTTTAAAATTATCATTGTAATGAAGTTGTCGGTCCAAAAGCTGCATTTTTTCAGCTTCTCTGTGTGTATTTTACTCCTGGCCTTAAATTGCAGCGAAAAGAAAAGTGAAGATCAGGTAATATTGGGGGAATGGAAAGCGGAATGGGAAACCAATGGTCAGGATCTTCCTGATATGAATCCCCACAACTTACACATGAATGGTAAAATTCATTTTTATGATGATGGTACCGTAGAGATCTCTGCATATGGATATCATGGATGCGTTTTTTCATCCGATACGCTGCGCAACAAACTACACTGGAAATTGGATGATAATGTCCTGCATTTTGTGGATCAGGGTGATGAACAGGGTTTGCCTTATAATATCAACAAGCTCACAGACAATGAGTTGAAAATGACCCTGATGAACGATATCTATCTTACTTTGAAGCGTTAGTTGTTTCTTGACAAAACAAGCGTATTCAATACATTCCGTTCACCTTGCCTGGTGAAATCACCATTTTTTTGTACAACAGATAGAACCTTCTACACGCGCTAACTTACTTT
The DNA here is from genome assembly GCA_963711495.1 of uncultured Cytophagales bacterium. GTDB lineage: Bacteria > Bacteroidota > Bacteroidia > Cytophagales > Cyclobacteriaceae > CAVQEK01. The sequence goes on along the minus strand of CAVQEK010000004.1, from coordinate 169,150 downwards.
CTTGTAATATTCCACTTTCCCTTCGCGGGCAAGATCTGTTACCTTTGAGATCAGTTGGTCCCGGTCCTTCCCGTTCAATGGCTTGAACTTTTTGGCCAGTTCAATTTTCTGCTTCATGAAGCTGGCATTTTCATTGCCGGAGATTAAAACACTTATGGGCAAAGACCACGCAAAATACAGCGCGTCTTTTATGGTGAGTCGATTGGGTATGATCGGATCCTCTGTGGTCCATTGCACTTTTTCCAGGGCCTTTTTTTCAGGGAAAAATCTTCCGTCGGCCATGGTTTTCATGGCTAGAATTCCCATGTTTCTTTCCAACGCCACCGGAAGTACCCTTTTTATAAAATGATCATGATTTGCATCAACCACGTTGATGGGCATCTGTACGGTTTCAAAAATTGGATGTTCAGCGGTCCTTTCCAACATTCTCAGGTGTGCCTCAGGATTTTGATGGCCGGTGAAGCCGATATGCTTCACTTTTCCTGATTCCTTTGCTTCCATTACCACATCCAGCACGCCATTGGCAATGCGGTCGTCGACATCCTGTGGATCAAAAACCGAATGAACCTGCCACAAGTCCAGATAGTCTGTATTGAGCCTCTTCAGTGAACCTTCCAGATGTTCCCTGGCTGTTTTCGCATCTTTTGATAGTGTTTTTGTCATCAGAAATACCAGATCGCGGTATTTGGGAGTAAGATATTTTCCATATCTGATTTCACTTGTATGCGGACCATATGATTCTGCCGTATCAAAAAAACGAATACCTCCTTCTAATGCCGTTTCAATAACTTCCTGTGCATCTTTTTCTGTAGTCCAACCCACGTGATATCCGCCAGTACCCAACATGGTCACCGCAGCGCCGGTTTTTCCCAACTTTCTTTTGGGTAAAATTTCTCCCAATCGATCGCGTTCAGTTTTTTCACCTTTGCCAAAGGAACCGTAAGGCAGCATAATAGTAGCCGTAATACCAGTGAGGTATTTTAAAAAAGCTCTTCGATTTTCCATGATGAAGTGGTTTTTTTGATTATACAATTTAAAAAACCTTTTGGTGCTTAAAAAACCTTACCCTCAGAATCTGAAATTATAATTGATCTTAAAGCGGGTAGTACTCTCTGCCATGATCATACGGTCAGAATCAATGGTATGCAGCATGGAAGAATTCCAGACCAATAAAATCTCATTACCCGGCTGAAGGATCCATCGAAACCGTGATTGCCAGCCAAGCTTTTCGGTAACATTATCATACTGAATGAAATTTGTTAAAGTGATGGTTGGACTAAAAAGGATGTCGGCATTGAATCGATAGATTTTAGTTTGGAAATCGCCGGACACCAATGATACATTACTTTGCTCATATTGTAGTCCCACAAACAAAGGTACGATAATTTTGTAACCCAAACCCATGATCAGATCCCCCCGGTTACCATCATAAAAGTCTCCCCATTCCCATTTGGTCATTACCCAAAAATTTCTTCGCAGGGCACTTTGGGCGGTAATCGCATGACGCCAGAAATCGTAGGTCCCTTGTGCAATTGTGATAGAATCCCTGGGAAAAATCTCAAAATCATTTTCGAGATATTCATGGGTTGATTTTGATTTGAAACTAAGCAGATCACCTGATTTAAACTCAATTTCCATTGGTGTGATACCGCCAATCCGGGTCAACAGTTCATTGTTCATATTGGTGATATAGTCATAATCACCCTTCACTTTAATTTGGAGTATCCCATATTTTCCGGGTCGCGGGCCAATGCCAGATTCAACATAAGACTCTTTTATTCCCAATCTTGGCACAAAGCCGATCCCCGCTCTGTAATTGTCCCCAATTTCCTGATGGCCAAGTCTGAAAAAGAAAAAATCATTGGGGTAATTTATTTCCGTTCCAAAAGCATAATCCTTGTTTTCCAGCCCCTCAGTCTTCGATTTCAAGCCAAAAGCAGTAAATGCTAAATTTTTATCCCCTTTAAATTTTGCGGTAGCAAGTCTCAAATCCAGCCCCATCAGATAATTATCTGCCTCCCCAATCGCATCACCGCGGGTGCCGATAAACCCAATATATGATTGCTCGCCGATATTGCGTTTAACCCTTGCTACCGTGAAATTTCGAAAAACAGTATCCGGATGATCCATTAACTGCTGAAAACCGAGGCTCCATTTACCGGTCTGGCCTGTTGTTTTTAAACCCCAGATCAGCGGAATCGGATTGCCATCCGCATCCAATCCGATGCGCCTGGAAAAAAAAGGAATATTACGTTGTCCATAGTTATTGCCATCATCTCCGCCAAAGCCGAAATTAAAATAATTGGCGCCGTCCAGAAAAAATCCTCTTTTCTCCGGGAAAAGCAGGCTGAAGCGGGTAAGATTGATCTGCCTGCTATCTACTTCGGTTTGTGCAAAATCTGTATTGATGGTCAAAGCGGCTTTTATTCCTGGTGTGATGCGATAGAAGGCATCGCCACCAATGTTCCAAACCAGCTTATTATCGGAATCTTGGTGATAGTCGGTCCCGATTAAGGCGTATGGTCTGATGTCCAAACCAATTCCTTTGGTAATGCCCTCGAGACCATTGAGTTCACCTTCGTCAGAAACCTGAAATTTGTACGAATTTAAATTGGCTTCCGGCCAATAGGAACTTTCCAGCCTGCGCCTAATATGGCGAATCAATTTCAATCCCCAGGTGGTCTGACCCGGCTTGAAATTCAATGTTTTAAATGGAATAATCAATTCAGCATCCCAGCCTTTGTCATTGATCTTTGCCCGTCCATCCCAAAGTCCATCCCACTGTTTGTTGAAAGCAGCGCCATTTTCACTGACCAACGCATCGCCAATAGAACCACGCGGACCGATCTGAAACCAGTAAGCATTGCGCCTATCATGGAATGTATCCAGGATGATCTGGACCCTGTCATCTTCTCCAAGGCTGACATCCCTGGCCAACTCTTTGGAGGTAATTCGGGAAGGATCATCAGCACAGTGAAATCCAATGTAAAGATTGTCTTTATCGTATAAAATATAGACCAGCGTTTGTTCTGATACCGGCGCTCCGGTATCTGGCTGTCGTTGAATGAAATTACTGATCGGCACCGTAGTTTGCCATGCCGGTTCATTCAGCAATCCATCAATTTTTGGAGGTTGATGAACATAAACAGCTTTACTTTCATTGGTGGAGGAGGCTGATACAACGGCAATATTAATCCAGTATGCAAACGCTAAACTAAAAAGGAAAACCTTCGTCCAGATTGATTTTTTCATCCAGCTTTTCGATTTTGGGTTTTTCGGCTACCAGGTGTTCCGGATTCCCATCCACGTAGATTGCTTTGTAAGGCCTTACAGGACAAGGATATTCACAGGCACCACATCCAACACAAATATTGTCGTTAATTTCCGGAATAAAAAGCCCTGTGTCTTCAAAAGGCACCATATTGACCGCTTTAGTTGGGCAATGTTCTGAACAGGCGCCGCAGTCGGTATGTTCAGTATAAACCACACAATTCTCCTTAATGAATTTCGCTTTACCCATCTGAACGGTTTTCTTCTCTTCGATGGTAGAAATGGCTAAAATTGCACCGGTCGGGCAAATATCTCCGCAAACCTTACAGTCATAATTACAAAAACCTGAGGAATAGTCCATATGAGGCTGCATCAATCCCGAAAAGCCATATTCAAAAAATGACGGTTGTAGTACATTATTGGGGCAAGCCGATACACAAAGGCTACAAGCCGTGCAATAATTGTTGAAATGCCTGATGCTTCCGGAGCCAGGAGGGCTTACGGGGTAATCTCGTTTTATAGGAACTTCAGAGGGTTTGGTTACCTTAATCACCTTCTTTACATTGAGTGAATCTTTGGTTGGTTTTGACGAAAAGCCGGCCAGCCAACCAGCGACGGCAATCATGCCCGCCATAAAGCCGCGCCTTTTGATATCGGTAATTTTAATGTCCTCCAGTACCAGTTCTTTATTTTTTTCCTTCCTTCGCCAGGCATTTTCAAATCGTATGGCATCCTGGTCACAGGCTTTGAAACAATTGAAACACATGACACAGCGCGAAAAATCTATTTCCTGCTTTTTGCTATCTATGCATCCCGACTTACAATCATAGACGCACGATTTGCAATGGTTGCAACGGTCAGCATTAATGACCACCCGGAACATTGAAAATTTCGATAAAAAGCCAAGTAATGCCCCAACAGGACAAACTGTATTGCAATAGAGACGACCGTATTTTATGGAAAGCCAAACAACCAACCCAAACATCAAGGCAGGAAATATAAGTGTCGGCAGGGCCTCGTGTCGCAATGTTTCGGGATATATCCAAAAAAGGCCCAATTTTTCCAGACCCTGAGCAAGCAGGTTATTAAAAAAAACAAGTATCGGTTTGGCAAAATTGGTAGTAAAACGGCCAAAATTACTGTACGGATCCAGCAAACTCACCGTGAACATTGCACCACTCACCAACATTAGTATGACTACGATGAGAATACCATATCGCAAGGTATTGTATGCCCTGGAAAACTTGAAAAACCTTTTTTTTCTTTTTTTATTTTTCTCAAAACGTCTGGTAAACCAGGTGATTATATCCTGCATGGTACCCAAAGGACAGACGGTTGAGCAATAAACTCTTCCGGTTAATATTGTGATTAATAGTATGATCACAAATCCAAGCGAGGCAATGCTGAGCAGATTCACAAATTTTAGAGCTGAGGGTAGAAATTGGAGATACAATGTCGTATTCACTACACTTTCCGGTAAGAATGCCTTGTGGTCGGCAAAGACCAATAAAACCATTAAAAAAAATATCAGGGATACGACTACCCTGATTTTCTTAAAAAATACCCATTTCATTCGAATATTATTTGATTTTCAAAAATCGAACACTCTACCCCACTGGTTCTCTGGTTTAACTGAAATTATATTGGATAAATTAAAATATGTTAAAATTCCAGGCGATGTTTCATGCATTAAATCTTTATTCGGTTAATATTGAGCTTGCTCAGATCCATGGTGCCCAACTGCAGGTTGCTGGCTTTTTGGATATAAGGAATTGAAGCCGGGTCCATTCCGAATATTTTTGTTGCTGCTGCATCGATGGCTACCATATCCGTAGATAGTAACAGCGATTTGACATTGTCAACATCAGCAGTGGATACACCACGCGGTCCGTTACGTTTTAAAATGCTGTAAGCATCTACTATGTTGAGATCCGGTTTGCGATAAAATGGGAATTCTGCTATGCACTGATGCAAATTATTGCTATGCCAGAATCTTCGATCCCAAACCACCCCCATCAGATTTTTCATACTGATGGTCAACTTGGTAGAACTGTGACTTTTTAATATCGGAACATTGATAAACACATCAGATTCAAGGATAAGCTCGTGAACTTTCGCGGATTTTAGCACACTGGATTGTGGATGATCCACATTTTGATAATAACTTTCAGTTGCCCCTGAAACCATCTTGCCTCCAGCATCTTTCACATATTTTTCAATGCCACTACTGACATAACATTTGGTCCAGTTATCGCAGGTATGATCGAATACATAAACGTTTTTGGCACCTGCCTGCAGACAATGTTCAATAATTCGTTTCACCAGTTTAGGATTGGTATTCGCTGCACGTTCCGGGGTAGCATCCCAGCCGATATTTGGTTTTAATACCACGTTTTGCCCTGATGCGACAAATTTTCCCATGCCACCGACCGATTGAATGGCCCTGTCGAACATCACTTCCGGTTCGCCACCCATCACGGCTACAAGATCATAATCGGGAGCAGTCACTTCACGATGACTTTTGCCAAAAACGAAATTAATACCTGAAAATCCCAGTGCCGTAGTGGTAAGCACGCCGGCATTAAGGGCCTTAGTTATAAACTTTCGCCTTTTCATGATTAACAATAATGATTAACAATAATTTGAATAGTTTGCCCGATTTCCGGTTATATAAAGTTAGCCATTCTCGTAATCGCAAAACATGACCTAGATCACTAAAGGCGTTAAAATTAAGATGGGCCAATATAGATGATGATGTTGCTATTGTGCGTTCCAGGGCCAATGGACACAAGTGCGGATATTGGTATATAATACTAAATCCGCTTTTCCTTTCAGGGCAAATGTGGTCACCGGATTATTCGCAAAAAATTGACGGGCAAAATTCATGGTTCTCCCGCTAACAGAAACATCATCTACCAGAAGTATTCTTTTTTTTGGATTTATTTCCGGCACGATTTCCTGCAAGAGAACCGGGCTGTCATATCGTGGTTTGTTGTCATCATCGCGGTAGTTGATCTGAAGTAAATAGAATGGCTTATTGCATTGATGAGCGATCAGGCTGGCTGGGACCACACCTCCACGTGCAATACCTACAACAACATCAAAATCGGGGAATGTAAAAGATTTTAAATGTTGACTGATGTCCGAAAATGATAAGTTCAGTTTATTTTCGTTTTTTTCGGACATCAGCCAAGCATTATTGTGGAATCACCACATTATTTTTTGAATTGTGCTTGTATTTTCAGTACAAAAATGTTCAAAACCAACAGTAAAATAAGCCCAATAAAACCATTGGAGATGGAGTTAATGCCAAAATCTATAGCTGTTCCGGTAGTAAGCAACGAAGGCACAAATGTCAATACAAGAACCGAACAAGCCTTTGCCAATAAATAGGACAATGGTCCCATAAACCAGCGAACGATTTTAATGTCTTTCAACAGATAAACAAATCCAACAAATAAGGTGAGCTCAAAAGTAAGTATGGCGGCTACCTCCAACTGTGGGCTACCAGTGATGAGATAATTGATCGTTGGCGCGAATAAAGCAGCGATCACACCAACATGCCAGCGAAAAAGGATCACAGCTACCAATGGCGCATAAAATATTGGTAATAATCTTGCCCCAATTGGAATGTTGCCACTCACCGGTATCAGGTGAACAATGAACGGCAATAATAACGTTGTGCCCAGAATGACAACTGTTTCTCTAACCTGAAGTTTACTGAGGGTTTTTACTTCTTGTAATAGCGTATTTGATTCCATAAGGCCAAAATTTTGGTGATTATAATTTCAAGATAAATTTCATTACCGATACTAAGTTACAATATTTTTCACCTAATATATACTGACCCAAATCATTAAATCGATATTTTTTTTAATCGACCAACTTCATTTTGATCTTTCTTTGAACTGATCAAAACGACTGGGTGTATCTTTTTGTGGAAAATTATTATTTGTTTCGTTGACGTCAGCAATTTCCTGATTAGGATCTAAGGATATGCTGGCCAGTTCCTTTTTAAACATAAAAACTTTGGTCACTTCCTCTTCACTTTTTCTCCATATCTCGGCCGGGATTCGCCGTATTTCAGATGAACCATCACGAAAATTAAACTGAAGGATTACCGGCATCACCAGGCCGCCAACATTTTTTAGTTTAACTTCATAATAATTTTGTGAATAATCCAGCAATCCATCGGTATTACTTAAATTGGTGGTCAGCACCTTGTAATTTTTTAATTTATCTTCCTGGCTTAAATTCTCAACATTGGTAAATCCCTTTGAATCCACTCCGGACTGGTCGGAAGCCAGGGTCTTTCTGTGACGTTTGTCATTTTTCCTTTCGGCATCCTCAATTTCGGTATCGTATTTATACCACGTCACATCAGCTATTTCCTGATCTACATGGTCAGTTGTATAAAACCATCCCTTCCAAAACCAGTCAAGGTCTACGGCGCTGGCATCCTCCATGGTCCTGAAGAAATCGGCCGGCGTCGGGTGTTTGAAAGCCCACCGTTGACAATATTGCTTAAAGGCATAATCAAACAACTCCTCGCCCATTACTGTTTCCCGCAATATATTTAAAGCTGTGGCTGGTTTGGCGTAGGCATTGTTGCCAAATTGTTTTATTTGTTCCGAGTTGGTCATGATAGGTACCATACTGTCTTTACTTCCTTTCATGTAAGGCACAATTTTCTGAGGATCACCCCGACGTGAAGGATAGTCCGGATCCCAGGCTTTTTCTGCAATGTATTGCATGAAGGTATTCATTCCTTCATCCATCCATGTCCATTGGCGCTCATCAGAGTTGATAATCATCGGGAAAAAATTATGACCAACTTCATGAATGATCACCGAGATCATACCATATTTTAACTGGTCGGAATAAGTTCCGTCTTTTTCAGGTCTTCCGTAATTGAAGCAAATCATGGGGTATTCCATACCATTGTTTGCCTCTACGGAAATCGCCTTGGGATAAGGATAATTAACCGTGTGTTCCGAATAGATCTTGAGGGTATGTGCCACGACTCTAGTCGAATATTGTTCGTAAAGTGGATTTGCTTCTTTAGGATAATAAGACATTACCATCACATTTTTGCCGCCAATGCTTACACCCATAGCATCCCAAATAAATTTTCTTGAACTGGCAAAGGCGAAATCGCGTACACTGTCAGCGTGATATATCCAGGTCTTTTTTTCACTGGCATGTTTTTTCTCTTTCTGTTCAGCTTCTTGTTGTGACACTATCATTATTGGTTCACTGGAATTTCGGGCCTTTTCCAGTAATTGCTTCTGACTTGGTGTGAGTACTTCATCCGGGTTTTGCAACAAACCCGTGGCCCCAACAATATGATCTTTTGGCACAGTGATGCTCACGGTGTAATTACCAAAAGGCAAAGTAAATTCCCCACTACCTAAAAATTGTTTATTCTGCCAGCCATTTACATCATCATATACACACATTCTCGGGTAAAATTGTGCTATTGAATACAAATAATTACCATCTCCTTCAAAATACTCCATGCCCGAACGACCACCTACTTTCATACGGTCGTTGATATTATAATACCATTTCACAATAAGCTGATAGATTTCCCCGCTTTTGAGTATGGGTATCTCGACACGCATCATGGTTTTATTCACCGTATAAGATAATGCCTTTCCATTGATATCACTGATTTCCAATACCTTAAACCCGAGATCAAAATTATGACCGATGATTTCGCGTAAATCATTTCCAGTAACATATTCTTTGATTTTATTCGTCTCCGTACTGTAAGAATCCGAATTGCGGCTCCGTCTGTTCTGATCGAGTTGCAACCACAAATAGCTCAGGTTATCCGGAGAGTTGTTGTGGTATGTGATGGTTTCTACACCAGATATGGTCTGATTTTCATCATTCAGCTCAACCTTTATCACATAATCAGCCTCTTGTTGCCAATATTCCCGGCCGGGGGCACCGGAGGCAGTGCGATAGGTATTTGGTGTTGGTAATATTGTTCCCAACTGCTCAAATTTCCTGCCTTTAAAATCATTTTGTCCAAGTACAATTATGGGTATACTGAGCAGCACCATCATCATTGCAGACTTCTTCATCACAATTCATTTTAGTTTACCAATATTTAGACTCGAACATCATGGTGAGTGCAATGCCAGCGATGGCCGAGGAAATAATCAATACCCAGTCTTTACGGTTAATTCCAAAAATACCAACAAAAAGAAATGCCAGAAATAAAAATGCCAATACCACTATCACCTGCCCAAACTCCAAACCCAGATTATACCCGAAAATCGGTGTGACAATAGGATTAGTTTTATTAATAATACCTTTGACATAGTGTGCAAAACCAAATCCGTGAATCAAACCAAATAGCAGTGCCAGCAAGTAATTTCTCTGGAAATTTCCACGAATGTGAAAATTGTCTTTTTTCCTGATAATATTGGAGACAGCCGTCAGGAAGATGGTGAGTGGGATCAGGTAATTAATCAAACGCTGATCGGGTTGAAAAATATGATAAACCGACAAATACAGCGTCATAGAATAACCCAAAGTAAACGAGGCTATTAATATAAGAATCCTTTTCCAGTCTTTAAATAAAAAAATAGCGGTCAAGGCAATGATAAACAAAACATACTGGACACTGTATATATCCAATATATGTCGTAATCCAAGCTTAAAATACAGTGCAAACTGTGCCATAAAAAATGCCTTGGTTGATATTAAAATAGGATTATATTAAGAATGCAATATTAATGTATAAATTTGATTTTAAACAATGATTTCTAAAATGTTAACAATACTTTTCAGTAAGTTTTTAATGCTATTTATTACAAATTTGCATCCCTTCCATGTGACCGTCAGTGAAATTTATCACAATCAAAAAAATCATTCACTGGAAATCACAATGAAATTGTTCGTTGATGATTTTGAAAAAGCCTTCAACAGCAATCATGATCAAGAATTAAATCTTTATGAAGACTATAATGAAAAGACCGCCAGGCAATTTATAGCAAGCTATATTAAAGACCATTTTGTAATCACCCTCAACAAAAAATCAATATCACTAAATTACTTGGGAAGTGAAATTGAAAATGATGCCATTTGGTGCTATCTGGAAGCCAAAGAAATCGGCACAATTGATGACTTTCAAATTACCAGTAAGATCTTGCTCGACATTTATGATGACCAAATGAACCTGGTCCACTTTGAAGAAAAAGATAAAATCAAGAGTTTTCAATTGTATGCTGACAATGAAACAGGACATTTTGATACCTCCAATTGGTGATCTTGAATGGTCTGCCTCATCGCTTAGAAGATCATTGATTCTAATCTTTGGATATTATCCATTTGTGCGTTCCCATCATATTATATTCTCATTAATTGCCAAAATATAAGACCTCCAATATTTCCCAGTATTTACCGTTGTGTTTCAACAGTGCGATCGATTCTGCCCAAAAATCAAATTCGATGGTTTTATCTTTAAATTCTTCCCAGGCTTTATGAAATATATTGCGTTTCAAATCCTTGAATGCCAACGTCATATGAGGATGATAGGGCCTTTTTTCACTTTCTTGTAACGCCAATCCGGTTTTATCTTTCATATATTCCGAGAGTTTATTTTGCAATAAATCCAGATCCTTATTGGTTTCTATGGCAGCATAAATCACGCTGGGCTTGAATGCGCCGAATCCGCTCACCACAACGGAGAATGCTGATTGACTTATTGCAAACTGATGAAGAATTTCTGTAAGTTGTCGTTCCTTGTTTACCGGCCACTTAAATGGCGGAATCAAAGTGATATGAGGAGGAGATTTCAGCGCATGACGGGCATGGAATTTTTCAGCAAAATACTGTTTAATACCGGTGATCATTTCCTGTTGATCGGGGGCTGGCAATATTGCCACGAAATACAAAGTATGATCAGGCATCGCAAAGACTCTTGTTGTAAACAATATTACTTCAGAAATACCAGCAATTTATATTAAAAAAAGATGAATAATAGGTAAATAAATTACGCTCATGGCTATTTTAAAATAATTGTCATATCGCTTTATTGCAATTCTTACTACATTTATAAAGCGCAATCTCTACCAATTTTATTTTTTTTATTATGCGAGGTGTTAAATTCTTTTATATGTTCAAATCTTTGCTTCCCATACTTTTATTGGTAACCGCATCACAATTACTTTTAGCCGGTACCAAAGGTAAATTGTCAGTTGTGCAGGATAGCATCATTAGAATGCATGGTTATATTTATGATACCATCAGTCAAAAACCCGATACCATACCACTCAAAGCAAATTTATTACTCGAGAGTCTTCCTTTTGGCAGCGAAATCGGAATCATATCTTCTGACGACACGTCTGGTCACTATGAATATTTTGTCAGCCTGAAACATCAATATAAGGTCAATATCAAAAGTGATGAACATCAATCCTACTTTGAATCCCTCAACCCCGTGAAACTGAATGTAAATGGTGAAATTAGGAAAGACTTTTATTTGCAGCCTGAAATAAAAGAAAACCAGGTCATTCGACTAAATAAACTGATCTTTGAACAGGGTCAGTCACAAATCACGCCCGAATCATACGATGAACTCAACCGCCTGGTAGCATTAATGCAAGAAAATCCTAAAATGGTCATCCAGTTGGAAGGACATACGGATTATCGAGGAAGTAAGCGGTTGAACATGAAACTTTCTGAAGATCGAGTGGAATCTGTAAAGCATTATCTGACTTCACAAGGTATAGATGCCAGTAAAATTAAAACAAAGGCATATGGGGGCACAAGGCCTTTAATTCGAGAAAAATCCATTGAAGCTTCCGAAATTAACAGAAGAGTTGAAGTGAGGATATTGAAATTGAAATAACATTCCTATTTTTACAAAATAAAAATTACCTTAAACCACAACTTGATCCTAACAGAACATAAGATGTTGAAAAAATACTTTACACTGCTTCTCATCGGATTAGCGCTGAATTCATATGGTCAAAGGGTTTTCTGGGCCAATAGAATTATCGATTTTTCTTCAGAACTCTCACCTTATGAATATTCAGCAGAACAAGTGCTTGGCAAACCCAATGCTTTGCCTCAAGGTGGTGATAATCCCGATGCCTGGATGCCCGCCAAACCCAATAAGCTGGATTTTATTACCGTAAGTTTTGATCATGAAATAAGGGTGGAACAAATCGCAATTGCGGAATCCTATAACCCCAGTGCAGTTTTTGAAATCTATCTGTACGATGAAAACGGGAAAAAATACCTTGTTCATACCTTTGATCCCCGCCCTGTAGATCTTAAGGGAAGATTGTTGAATATTTACATTGAAAAAACAAAATACAAGGTTTCAGCTTTACGATTGACCATTGATGGACGCAAAGTTCCCGGATATAGTGGAATAGATGCGATAGGCATATCGGGTTCCAACAAACCCATTGAAGTAGTAATAGAACAGCCACAGAATCTGCGAGAAAAAGTTGTTGTTGAAAAACTCGATCAAAATGTTAATAGCAAATACGATGAAACCCGGCCCTTGATCTCACCCGATGGTAAGACCTTGTATTTCAGTCGCAGCAATGATCCGGAAAATGCGGGCGGAACCAAAGATCCCAACGACATCTGGTACTCGAAACTTGACACTGTGACTGGTAAATGGGAAGCTGCGAAAAATATAGGGCATTCCCTAAACAATAAAGGCGAGAACTATATCAGTTCCATTACACCCGATGGAAAAGCGATGACCGTTTTACTTGGTAATGAATATACAAAACATGACAAAATGAAACCGGGCGTTTCCATTTCTACCAAAAATGGTGAAAACTGGTCTGCCCCTCAATCTCTCGATATAATCAATTCCTATATAGAAAGTACGGATGGAAATTATTTTCTGGCCAATAACCGCAAAGTACTAATCATGGCCATCGACCGCTATGATTCTTTTGGCGGAAAAGATCTGTATGTCAGTTTTCTGCAGGAAGATGGCCGCTGGTCCGAACCCTTAAATATGGGCAATGATATCAATACCGCCCACACAGAATCATCGCCTTATCTCGCCGCTGATAATGAAACCTTATATTTCAGTTCAAAAGGATACAGCGGCTATGGTGGAAGTGATGTTTACATCAGCAGACGGCTGGATGATAGCTGGACCAATTGGACAGAACCTGAAAATTTGGGGTCCGATATCAATTCTGATGGTGACGATATGTTCTTTAATATCCCTCCTTCAGGAAAATATGCCTATTATTCCAAAACTTCCACTGCCACACGGAGTGATATTCATCGCATTGCCCTGCCAATTTTCTATCAGCCGGCACCTGTTGTTTCTGTATCGGGAGTGGTTAAAGACGCTGATTCAAAACTGCCGGTTATGGCAAAAATCACCTATGATCTGTTACCAGAAAACACCAATATAGGCTTCACCATGTCTGATTCAATTTCCGGTACTTACGATATCTTATTACCTGCCGGTTCTGCCTATCGATATACCGTCGATGCGGAAGGATATGAACCCTTGAATCAACGGATCGACCTGGGTAATGAAACAGATTTCAATGAAATCAAACAGGATATTCTTTTGAATAAACCCGCTTCGAAAGCTGTTGAAATCGCTGCCAATGTCGAGGAATCTGATGATAAAAAGTTGGAGGATTTTCTCAATCACAATTCCAAAGAGCTGGCTTTAAGCGATCAGATATTTTTCGATTTTGCGTCTGACTATCTGAAAAAAGCTGCTTATCCATATCTGGATAAAATTGCGCAATACATGAAAAAGACCCCTGATCAACAATTGATTATTGCTGGTCACACGGATAATGTGGGTTCCGAGCAATACAATAAAAGCCTGTCAAAACGTCGTGCAGAAGCAGTGCTGGAATATTTTACCAGCAAAGGTCTGGATAAATCGAAATTTGAAGTGATTGGATACGGGTCGAGTAAACCCATCGCCTCCAATGACACCATGGAAGGTCGGAGCAAAAACCGGAGGGTTGAATTTTCCTTCAAGGAATAAAAAATCACATTTCAATAATTACAGGATTTTAATTCCGGATAGGAACAGCGGGTTAAGGCCAATTACAATTTCGATAGCCGTGAATTCGGTGTTGGTCAAAATCCTTCTGTATCATCCGCTTGCTTGGGTTTTTCCTTTTCCTTCTCTTTATCCTTTTCCCCGGCAATGATCTCCTTAATATTTTGTGGTTGGTTCAGCGTATCCTGTGGCACAACTTGTTGTTCTACAATGGGTGGCGGGGCGGCCTCGGTGGCTACGTTAATTTCATACGGGACTTTGATGCCAAGATATTGGTCCCTGAACCTGTTGATGAATTTGAGTGCATCCTGTTTATCACCCAACACATAAACATACTCCCCAAAGCCTGCTTTGTTCACATTGCTTTTATCATTGATTATATCATTGAATGTTTCATTGGAAGAGAAGGTTGTCAACCGGTTGTCTTCATAATTGAAGAAATACCAGCATGCCGGGGAAACCTGGATGAAAATATTGACAACATCTCCATTTTCACCTTTTTTTATTTCTACAAACCCATCCAGCAAACCATTCACATCTTTTCGGGCAATACTTGACAAACCTAACTGATCCTTACTATACCAGGCATTGTAGGTGGGTGACCACTCCAGGTTGAGCCTGGTAAATACAAGGTTTCCAATGATCTTCGGCGCAAATGTGGTTAATGGGATATATTCCTGTGCCGATCTCTTGTCATATTCCTGGGCTGCCCGTTCACCAATTATACCCGCCAACTTATACATAAGAATGTCCTTATCGCTTTCTGCTTCTGCAGCGCCATAATTTTCAACAACTTCAAAAACATCACTGCCCATTGCATCCAATGCCTGTTGAGGAAAATCGAAATCAAACTTCGCCAGTGCATTTACATCGTAAACATTGGTTTTGACATTACCGGTCCCAAATCCATTGGCCGTCAAGGTGACCTTTCCGCTATTGCCCATGAAGTTAACTGGTCCTTCAAATTTTATATCGCCGGTATTATCATTATAACCAAATATTTTACCAACAAGGCTGCTGCCATCTGCCCTGGAAGTATCCTCTATTTCATACATTTTTGATTCAGGATCAAAGAATAAAATACCATGAGGGATAAAGAAATCTTCATCGGAATCAAGCTTCTTGTCTTCTACAAATGTGGTATAAAGATCCTGACTCATGCTCGCATAATGTATCCCGGCATTGAGGCGCTGTCCATTTTCTGTAACTGCATTGTCAAAGTTAAAAATCACATCCTGCGTTTCTTCATCCTGGCTGTGGTATTTCACCCAGGTATCGTAATCCTTTCTATTCAAATCCAGTTTAACATATCCATCAAGTTCAAGTGCTTTATTGCGGGCATACATAGTGACATCGCCCTTATAATACATTGCCTGCGAGATTAAAAGATTATCCTGTGCATCGATCGTGCCACTTGAAACGGTTTGTAAGGTGGCATTTTTAATGGCAGGATCTTTCCAAAGCTCAAATTTTCCAAATTTTATGTTGAATGTATCTTTCACTGCATTTACAAATTGATAAGTAGCAGAACCCGTGAATTTTTTTCTTGAAACAATGTCAATAGTACCGTCGATCAGTCTATGGTATTCATTGAGCGTATCAATTACTATGGTAGTGTTTTTCAACTCCCCGATCTGGGCATTTTCTAATATCATCACTTCATTATTCTCCGGGGTAATATAAGCATCTGCAACCTCTATATATGGTATGCCCATCACCTTGAGTTGGCTTGTCTTTAAATCATAAACTGCTGCATTACCATTAAATGCCAGTGAATCCAGTTCTTTGCGGGTGGCATAAAAATAGGAATTTTCCAAGGCCACATCGGGTGGTTTAGTCATATAAACCTTGTTTTCTTTGAGGTCCCATTTGGCCTTGGAAATGGAGGTTTTGACTTGCGCATAGGGAAAATCGATGGCGGCCATACCAGTAATTTCCGGGCTAATGTCAGCCACTTCCTGGAGCATATCAAATTCCAGACGAATGTCTTCTCCGGACATCAATGGTTTTTTCGGATTTTCCGATTTCATTTCGAAATCCGAATGTTTTGCCGTGAAGTTATTCTCTTTAAATTCAAATTCCTTGGATTCCGATTCAAATCCACGGGTTGACATGGACCCTTCTCCGAGCAAACCTTTTGCCGTCATATTTACCGTGCCAGAGAACATGGTAGAATTGTTGTATAATCTGAATGTATCAAGCTCATTGGAAATATACATATTATCATTAAGCGGCTCCCATTTCATCTGGTAGTTGCCTACAGTAATATCAGGGTAGGAGACACCATTGGATGGGCCTTTCTTCACGGCAAAGTTAGTGCCTTCCGCAATTACCGAATCCTGGTAAAAGACATATTTATCCGATTGAGAATTACTGCTTAGGTAGTAGATGCTACCTTCACCCACCAAGCCGTTTTTATCCAGACTTATCTTGTTGTACATTTTACCGCTTCCACCATACAAGTTGAATCCGGAAGGTGGTATATTATGTTCAAATCCCAGTGAATTATCAGGCATGATTTTCAGTCGTTCATTGAAATCGGGAAATATTCCTCCCGAAACGAACCTTCCTTCAAAACCAATAGTGGCCGGATCACTACTGCTCAAGCTATCAATCCCAAATGGCGGAACAATGAAATAAACCGATTTATCGTAGGCACCTTTCAATATATCTGGCGAATCAAAATACACTACGGCACCACGGTCTGCATTGAATATGGGGTATTGGGGAAATATTTTCCTGCCGGATTTATTGTCGGGCCTATTGATATAGAGCGTGCCGCTGGTACTTTGGTCGTTGGTAGACAATTTAATGGACTGATCTCCCTGACCCTGCAGCGAAACCAGTTTATTGTCTACCTGGCGTTTTTGGAACTGACTCTTTTGGTCATCGATATAAAAGCGGATGGAGTCGATGTTGAGCATATCCACCAAAAAGCTGTCGTATTTGAAAGTGAAATTGCGCCCTACAAATTCAAAATTTCCGGCATACATTTGTCCGTCAAACTCAAAATCCCTGTTTTTCTGGAGTTTTACCTCATTTTGATTCGGATAGATGTACACATCCAGTAATTCACTGATATAAAATTTATCAATGCCGCGCACCGTAAGATTATCTGTTTTTAGGTTTAATGTGGCATTCGGTTTTCGGGTTGCCAACGATGGAATGATCAAATCGTCATAATCAATGCGACTATTTTTTGATCGCACATAATGAAGAGTCTTATCTTTAAGATAAATCCTGCCCGAAGCATCATTAAAATCAATGAAATCCAGGTATTCAAGTTGTTTCATGGCAGCGCGAACGGCATTTTCATTCAACTTCATATCTTCAACCATATTCGACAGGTAGAATTCACGACTATTGGCCTTTTTACCTCCATAATTATAGACCAGTAGCAATGGATTAAATTTGTAGACGCCGCTGAGTTCATCAATTTCCTTTTCGTTGAAATAATCTTTCGATTTGAAATAGGCCGGAAGCATACTTTTTGCATTCAGAACGCTGATGTTCAAGCTGTCGCTATTCATATCCCATTTGATCATATCGGCATCAATACTCATATTGTAATAGGATGAATTGAAAGCCCTAATTTTATAACCATTTAATTCTTTTATGGCCACCACGCGGTTTTCGCCTTCATAATATCTGAATTTTACAGAAGGGTGCGTAATAGAATCCCTTCCGTGATAAATGCTCATGGCCACATCATCGGCGGTGATCACCGAATCTTTAAAGTTAAAAAGATTTGCCACCGCTTTAAATCTCGCGTTGTCATTGCCCTCTAAAACAATTGTTGATTTACCGCCTGACAATGAAGTTCCTAACACATGAATTCCTTGTAAAGCAAAACCACCCGAATATTTCATCTTGTCATTTCCAAGGCCTTTAACTTTAATATTGTTTGAATAGGAAATAAACCTGGGATAATCGGCTTCTGCAGGACTGTCATGCCTGATGCTTTTAAATTCAAAATACCCTTCTGCAGGTACTGATAATTTAGCATCATAACTGAGTTTTACTTTTTCAGCTTCAATCGACGGATTGCGTACGTTAAAGGTATAATCAGAAAAAGTCACAAAAGCTTCAGCGGGATCCATGCCTGCCGTTGACCAATCGAATTTACCATCATGCCCAACAAAAGTATAATTTTCCAGCATGTATGAACCACTTGTATTTTGTATTGCCGTGGAATCATACCGAGTTACAAAATAAAGATCCGTATGTTTGAATTCAATGATAGCTCCTTTTGGTTGTGGAATGTCTATGGTGGGTATGGCAGCTATAGCAAAAGCAGACAAATCCTCTCCAGGTTTGGTGACAGTCCTGGTTTCCTTGGATTTAACGGTATCTTTGGTATCCCAGCTACTGTCGCCCCAACTATCACCGGTATTGCTACTCCAACCACTGTCTTTGTCGTCATTACCCCAACCTTTATCTGATTGCGATTTCTCCTTTTCTGCAGGTTTTTCTTCAATCACGGGCAATAATTGTGGTTCTTTTTGCTGAACATATTTAAAATCATATTCAGGTTCAACGGGGATAAGGCGATTGTTTCTGGAGAAATGCAATGCTCCGTGTTCATAAAAAGTTCTGAGACCTGTAAGTATCCTGGCAAATTGCCGGCTTTTCACTCGCTTCAAGCGCTTTCGAAAGCATGTCTATCAGATTGTCGGCTTTTTCACCGGACAGATTACCGATATTCACTGCGTCAGTCAACGTCCCAAAATAATCCCGAAAAAAGGGGATTGTCGGCATCTCGCGAGATCGCATGGCCAGGGTGGTCCTTACAATCTTTTTTTGTTGGGCTGGTGAAAATCCACTTTCCCAAATGGCGTTAAACTCCTGGCCGATGGTATCTGCGTTGGGGTTTTTGGTTTGAGCCAAAAGTGCCATGATCCGCTGGCCAAGCACGGCCGTAGAATCAGTCAATTTTATAAATTGTGCCCTTGATATCAGGGACGATGCAAGAAATATAACTACAAAAAAGACTTTTTTCATGAAAATACCAATCCTGTAAAAGCATTTAGCGGCGCGCAATTTAAACATTATTCAACATCAGTGAATGCACATAAAACCTATAAATGTAAGCCGCATAAGATTTCAGACAATATAACGGAAATTGAAGGAAAGTTTATATATGCTTTAGGTGAAATACAAGACACGACCAATGCTGGCTTGTCTGATTTTTTATCAGTTGCAGATCGTGTTTTATGGCTTCGTTGATCAAATCTTCATTGTCATCCTCGTAAAATCCGCTGATCAGGAGGGTACCGCCTGGTTGCAATAAATGGGCGTAATATTTTATTTCACCAAGCAAAATGTTTTTGTTGATATTGGCCAGGATAATGTCAAATTCGTGGTCAAAAACCAATTCATCAATTGTGCCCTGGTGGATCCGGATTTTTATCATGCCATTCTGCTCAAAATTATCGACACAATTTGCTATACTCCAACTGTCAATATCAGTTGCATCTACTGATTCAGCGCCTAATTTTGAAGCCAAAATAGCCAAAATACCCGTGCCCGTACCCACATCAAGCACCTTTTTGCCCTGGAATTCCATTTTTAATTGCTCTGAAATCATAAGGCTTGTGGTATCATGATGACCAGTGCCAAAAGACATTTTGGGATTCACTATAATTTCATGTAAATATCTTGGGTCCGGTTCGTGAAAGGATGCCCGAACATATACCTGGTCTGCAATGGTGATCGGTTGGAAATTCTTTTCCCACTCTTCATTCCAATTGCGATCTTCCAGCGTTTCCACCTCATAGTCCAGGATCTGGAATCCTGAAAGCATGGCTTTTAATTCCCAGGGTTGATAAATATCTGCTTCAATATAAGCCTCCAGTGCATCTGTGGTCTCCAAAAAGGAGTCAAAACCCAGCGATAACAACTCAGCTGTGAGGATTTCAAATAAACCGGGATCGCCTTGTATGGTGATTTTTAGATATGCCAATTTATATTACTTATTGCAGCCAGCAAACGATTCTGTGTCTGTGAAAAATACCGAAAAATCAGCTTGCCCTTTTTTATCGACAAAGCAAACACTGAAATCTGCAAAAGCTTTTTTATCTGTGAAACACCAGAGGCCTGGTTTATCGGCAAACAATCGGCTGTCTTCTTTAAATACAACAACATCACTGAACGTTTCAGAATCATCCAGGAAAATTTTGTAATCGGCTTTGCGCGGATCTTTCTCCAGATAAACCGAACCAAAGATCTGGCAGTAATCGAATTCCTGAAGTGAATAGACCAGAGGAGAACTGACCAACAACATCAATATTGTTGTCAATACAATTCTCCGTATCAATGATTTTTTTCCAAACATTAAAATGATTTGATAATATCAATAAAGTCCCTCGACTTCAGTGAGGCTCCGCCAATCAGACCACCATCTACATCTTTACCTGCAAACAAGGTACTGGCATTATCGGGCTTGCAACTTCCGCCATAAAGAATGGAAATTTCTTTAGCCAAATTCTTGCCATATTTTCCGGCGATGTGTGAACGCAGTTTTGCGTGCATCTCCTGGGCCTGGGCTTCTGTGGCTGTTCTTCCCGTGCCAATAGCCCATATTGGTTCGTAGGCAATTACCAGTTTTTTGAATTCTTCCGCGGAAAGGTGAAAAACGCTTTCTGTAAGTTGATTGGTGACAAATTCAAAGTGTGTGCCATTTTCCCTGATCTCCAAAGGTTCACCGCAACAAAAAATAGGTGTTAAACCAGCGGACAATGCCGTATCGACTTTTTTAGATAAAAATTCATTGGTTTCATGATAATATTCCCGGCGCTCACTATGGCCGATGATCACATATTTCACACCAATTGATTTTAGCATGTCCACTGAGATTTCGCCAGTGTAGGCCCCGGAGCTGTGATCATTACAATTTTGCGCACCGACAAATATATTTCCGGACTGACCGGCAATTTTGACGATACTGTTAAGATGGATAAACGGCGGGCAGATCACCACCTTCACATCATCTTTCACTTCATCGGACACCATATTGACAATTTCTGAAGCGAGTGAAACACCTTCTTCAAGATTTTTATTCATTTTCCAGTTACCTGCGACAATTTTATTTCTCATTTGTATTAAAATTTAATGTTCAAAAAATTCCTCACAAAGTTAACCAAATTGCTGCAGGCAGGCTTATTAATCACCTCATAATTTACAGGCCTGTTGATAAAAATCACGTTTCCCGGTGTACGGTATCCAGCGAAAAAGGCGGCAGGCAAACCGACCAATATTCAGCAGGGTAATCGAAAGGATTGGAATACCGAACGCGCCCTCCTTTTTTTATCAATAGTGACTGTCCGGCTTTGATGACCATTTTTTCATTGTCGATCTCGATTAGGATCTTTCCCTTGGTCATCAATGTGAATTCATCAAACTCTGGTTTTTGAAAAGGTTCCTGCCACCGCGGAGGCACTTCCATTCTGGCGATGCTGCATTTGTCATATTTGTTGCTGGCATTGCCGAAGTGCTCTTCGATATGCTTCATATCATTGGTTGGAACTACAAAAGGATCATCTTCCTTGATGTAATTTTTCATAGGTCAAAACAAACTAATGAAAGGTTAAAAATTCTTCTCAATTATAATCATTTCCCGCTTATTTCCTGAATTTAAGTTTGGTTACCATTTGCCAAACGACTATTCCAATACTCACAGAAATGTTGATAGAATGCTTAGTGCCAAATTGCGGGATCTCCAAAACACGGTCCGACATTTTCACGATGTCTTCACTCACACCGTGAATTTCATTACCAAAAACTAAAGCAATCTTGTCTCCGGGATTAACGTCAAAGTCCTGCAAAAAAGTACTCTTATCAGCTTGTTCTACCGCTGTTACCTGATAATGTCGTTTTTGCAATTGTGTGATCGCGTCTATCGAATGATCGAAATATTCCCAACTGACGCTATCTGTTGCGCCAAGCGCTGTTTTGTGGATCTCCCGGTGTGGTGGCTTGGCCGTTATACCGCAAATTATTACTTTTTCCACTAAAAATGCATCGGCTGTCCTGAAAGCCGAGCCTACATTGTGCATGCTGCGCACATTATCGAGCACGATCACAATCGGGAGTTTTTCGGCTTCTTTAAATTTTTCAACAGTCAGCCGGTCCAGCTCTTCATTGAGTAATTTACGCATATGGCCAATATTCCAAATTAATATTGCACATGATTTTCACCCCAAAAATAGAATAAATATCTTCGCAGTTAATCCTCAACTCGCAAATATCAAAATTTTTATGGCGAAAGCAGTGAAAGACACCCCGCTGATGAAGCAATACAACGCCATCAAGGCCAAGTATCCGGGTGCATTGTTGCTTTTTCGCGTGGGAGACTTCTATGAAACATTTGGCGAAGACGCCATAAGAGCAAGTAAAACACTCGATATCATTCTGACCAAACGATCGAATGGCGCTGCATCCCACATCGAACTGGCGGGCTTTCCCCATCACGCCCTGGATTCTTATCTTCCCCGCCTGGTCCGTGCCGGCTATCGTGTTGCCATCTGTGACCAACTGGAAGACCCGAAATCCGTAAAGGGCATTGTGAAACGGGGCGTAACGGAATTGGTGACTCCCGGCTTAGCATTGAACGACAACGTTCTGGAAAAAAGAAATAACAACTACCTGGCTTCCGTGCATCTGAACAGCGAAGAAGCAGGGGTGGCTTTTCTCGACCTTTCTACCGGTGAGTTTTACACGTCTATGGGAAGTATTGAATATGTAGATAATTTGCTTCAGAACTTTAATCCTTCCGAAGTGATTTACGAGAAAACGCATCGCAAATTGTTTGCAGAAACTTTTCGTGAAAAATACAACACCTACTGCCTAGAAGATTGGGTGTACACCTACGAATATGCTTATGACAAATTAACAAGCCATTTTAAGACAACCACCCTAAAAGGTTTTGGCATCGAAAACCTCAAGTCTGGGATCGTGGCCGCCGGGGCAATTTTATTCTATCTGGAAGAAACCGAACATCGCGAAACGGGACATGTCTCTTCGATCTCCAGAATTGAAGAAGAAAAATATGTCTGGCTGGATAAGTTCACCATCAGAAACCTGGAATTGATCTATCCACAACAGGAAGGTGGTGTTTCGCTCATCGATATTCTAGATGAAACGGTGACTCCCATGGGTGCCCGTCTGTTGAAAAAATGGGTATTGATGCCGTTAAAGAATATCGACCCCATCCTGGACCGCCAAACCGTGGTTGAAGCTTTGGTGCAAAATGAAATTTTAAGGGAAAATACCCTGGGTCATCTCAAACAGATCGGCGACCTGGAAAGGCTAATCAGCAAAGTGGCTGTCGGGAGGATCAACCCCAGGGAGATGCTTCAGCTTAAAAGATCATTACAACAGGTATTACCGGTGAAGTCACTTCTGCAGGAAAGCAATCTTGCCCAGCTACAGGCGATTGCCGACCAAATCAACCCATGCGAGTTTTTACTGGAAAAAATTGAGGCTGAACTTAAAGAAGAGGTCCCCATTATCACACATCAGGGAAATTTAATTAAAGCGGGTATAGACAGCGAACTGGATGAATTGCGAAAAATTGCTTATTCAGGCAAGGACTATTTACTCCAGATCCAGCAAAGGGAAGTGCAAAACACGGGCATTTCTTCATTAAAAATTGCTTACAACAAGGTATTCGGGTATTACCTGGAAGTCACTAATTCCCATAAAAATAAAGTGCCTTCGGAATGGATCAGGAAGCAGACCCTGGTGAATGCGGAACGGTACATCACCCAGGAACTGAAGGAATATGAGGAAAAAATACTGAGTGCTGAAGAAAAGATCGTAGCCATTGAACAGCAGATCTTCAACAAACTTGTGATGAGTGCTGCAGAATATGTGCATCCGATCCAGCAAAATGCCCGAGCCATTGCCCGGATGGACTGCTTGGCGGCTTTCGCCATCAATGCCATCAACCATAAATATGAAAAGCCAAAGATCTCGGATGAAAAAAGTATCGATATAAAAGAAGGTCGTCATCCGGTTATCGAACAACAACTGCCTTTAGGCGAGGCTTATGTGCCCAATGACGTATTTCTGGATAACGACACTCAACAGATTATGATCATCACTGGGCCCAATATGGCTGGTAAATCAGCGCTTTTGCGCCAAACCGCACTGATCGTGATTATGGCGCAAATGGGCTCATTCGTGCCGGCCACGCTGGCAAAAATAGGTATTATCGACAAGGTCTTTACAAGGGTGGGCGCTTCTGATAACATTGCCCGGGGAGAATCGACCTTTATGGTGGAGATGACCGAAACTGCCAGCATTCTCAATAACCTGAGTGACCGCAGTCTGGTGCTGATGGATGAAATTGGCCGTGGGACCAGCACTTACGACGGCATTTCCATAGCCTGGTCAATTGTCGAATTTCTTCACAACCAGCCCAAATACAGAGCAAAGACACTATTCGCCACCCATTATCATGAACTCAACCAATTGGCCAGTGATTTTCCACGCATTAAAAATTTCAATGTGAGTGTGAAAGAAGCCGGCGATAAAATCATTTTTTTGAGAAAACTCAAGGAAGGCGGCAGTGAACACAGCTTTGGAATACATGTAGCCCAAATGGCTGGTATGCCCAATCCCATTGTGATCAGGGCCAATGAGATCATGCATCATTTGGAAAAAGACAAGATCAGCCAGAAAACGCGTAAAAAAATGGAAGAAATGCCCAAGCAGAATTATCAACTCAGCTTGTTCGAGGCCGACCCCAAATTCGAAGAAGTGCGTGACCTGCTCAACAAAATCGACATCAACACCATTTCACCCATCGAAGCATTGATGAAACTCAATGAAGTTAAATTGATTTTGAAGGGGAAGAAGTCTTAATTAATCTTACTGGATTTTAAATGCTTTTAGAGTGATCATTATCCTAATCAAAGCAAGCTTTACGTTAGAAACCAACAACTTGTATGACCATTAAAGGCTTAAAGTATCTGAACATCCTGATCGGTTTTCCTAGTTGTTATCTGTAGAAAGTGGCAGTGAAAAAGCACCATCCGTTACCATTTTCGAAGAACCATCGGTAAAATTAATAAACGCACCTTGAAAAGTGCCTTTGATGCGATGATTAGCCATGTCATATTCGGTAATGGTTATCGTACCCCCGGAACTGTTTACCCCATTGGCAAACCAGCTGTCCTGGTTATAATCTGCCGGCTTTCCATCCGTACCATAAGATAATACCGCATAATGAATATTGTTGTTGCTGTCTTTGTCACCAAAGTTGAACGTGCCCAGATAACTCGACTCATCCAGTAGATTTATATGAATTGAGAGTGTATGGGTATAGGCGCTAATGCCGAGTGACACCGGAGACGGATTGGTGTAGTAAACTGCTTCAGGTTGGAATATGGAAGTATCGGCTGAGTACATCGCCCCATCTATTTTCCAGGTCATATAATCCTGTGCCTGAGGTTCCTCATTATTTTTCTTACAGGAGACCAGTGAAATAGCCAACATGCTCATCATCAGATATGCGTTGATTTTCATGATAATTCATTATTTGGTTTCAAAACACTTTTAATCCCTAACTCCGCAGGGGAATACGTATTACAAGAATAAATTTCACTAAATGTTTGTATATAAGCGGTTTAAGTGTTTTATTTATAATACGTATATACGTATTATTATGAATAGAAAACTTGCCGATCACCCTGACTGGGCCACTAAGTTTCGTCGGCCCGGCGCTGAACTGAGATTGATAAATGGGAAGTATTACCTTTATGAATTTAAAACAGTATATGACCCGGCCCGTAAACGGGCCAGAAAAATTTCCGGAAAAATCTTAGGCCGGATTACCGAAAAAGATGGCTTCGTGGAATCTGATAAAAATAAATTAAGAAAAAAAGCGGTTGCGGCTTTCCAGCTGACCGTAGGGCCCACGAGGGAATACGGTTTTTCTCAATATATTCTTGATCATTTTCAGGGAAGTTACTATGAAATAAAAAGAGTGTTCCCGGAATTATGGCAAGCGATTGTATTATTGGCGTATTGTCGGCTTCTTTATCAATCGCCGATCAAAAACATGCCCTACCACATCAGTCATAGCTGGCTTTATGAACATTGGCAGCCAGGCACAATGACCGACAAGAGAGTCAGTTTATTACTGCGCGATCTTGGCCGACAAAGAGAAAAGGCGGTTAGCTATATGAAAGCCTTTATTCATGAAGGGGAATATCTTTTGGCGGACACCACCAATATTTTGAGTAAGTCTTCCCATATACAACTGAGCAAGAAAGGATACAACAATAAATTTGATTTCGAACCTCAGATCAACACCATGTACCTGTATTCTACCCAAAGCAGGATGCCGGTATTTTATCGCTTACATGCGGGCAACATAAAAGAAGTTAAGGCTTTTAAATTTACGATGAAGGAAAGTGGCATCCAGCAGGCCATTATCATCGGGGATAAAGGATTTTACTCCCTGGAAAATATAGAAGCTCTTAAAGCTGAACAATTACAATACATCATTCCTGTAAAAAGGGACAACTCATTGTTGGATTACAGTGGCATAGAGGATAATACTTTCAAGGTAAAGAACAATTATTTTCAACATGAAAAGCGATTTATATGGTATGAAGAAATAACAATCGCAGAGGAAAGTATCGGAACACTTAACAAAGATAAAATTTTCTTATTCCTTGACGAAACCTTACGGCTCAGGGAAGAAACAGATTATCTACAGCGGATCGCCACTCATCCGGAAGAATACAGCAGAGATGGATACCTGGAACGCAAAGACCGCTTCGGCACTATCGGTCTGATCAGCAATGTATCAGATAAAACACCCGATGAAATCTATATTGCCTACAAATCGCGAATGGCTATTGAAGAAATGTTTGACAGTCTGAAAAACGTAATAGATGCAGATAGTACTTATATGCAAAACGAAGATACCCTTCAGGGATGGATGTTCATTAACCATATCGCTTTGCAATGGTATCAGCAAATATATCTATTGCTAAAAGACAAAAAGCTCACAAGCAAGTACTCAGTACGTGATTTTTTAATACTGTTGCGAGATGTGCGCAAGGTCAGGATCAATGAACAATGGTATTCTGCTGAAATAACAAAGGCCGTCGCCAAACTCCTGGACAAAATAAAATATAATACGTAAAATTAGCGGAGTTAGGGATTAACTTAACAATTTGAATAATCTCAGGGCAACACCCTGAGCTGATTATTGTGCTCGATTGGAGCTAATATAACATTAATTTTACTCCCCCACCAAGGTTTTCATCCCCACCAAAGTTGTTAACCTTATGGAATAAAGCTCCAACGGAGCGGCATCCATAGCGTAGGGCACGGCGGTGATACGGAGATGTTTCCGTGGCCAAGCCCTGAAAGGGTGTTATTAAATTGAAGTTCAACCTCCTCCCACCGACAATAGTGGAGACACGAACCGAGTCAGGGGTTCATTTTTCTCTTTCTAAGAATTTTATTGCATTTACTTTAAAATCTTCTAACGAGGTAAACTGTTTATCGCATGCATTTGTGAGTCTGACTCTGTCTTTTTTAGGTAACTTTTCAAAATCCTCATGAACAATTAGACTTCTAAATTTTAGATTCGCACGTTCGTATTCCAAACAACTAATAGTGGCAAGTCTGGCTTTGGACGTGTCTTTGACTCCAAATAAATAAACGGGGTAACCGTTAGGTCTAAATTCATAGTCGGATTCTAGATCGTCTCTTTCTGGAATCGGAAGGATGTTTTTTCTTGGCTTAAATTTCTGCAATTCTTTTTCCACGAATTCATCCAAAATTTCATAAAAAAGACTTTCAACCACTTCTCTTTTAAAATATCGCATGCTACCAATTTTGGCAAATGCTTGAGCAACATGCATTATATCCGTAAAAATCGTTTCAGATTTAGTTTTATAAAATATATTTCCATTTTCCTCGCTTAAAAAATTCTCAGAAAGAATTTTCTGAAAAATACTTTCTTTATTAGTTGTGTCTATTTCATATGAATAAGATAATCTCATGAGAGTTAACCCAAAATCACAAAGAGTATATGTTCCTTCACTGTTGGGAACAATAAAAAGATCAATCATATCGCCATCTTCATGATAAAGGGGTAGGAGTAACTGAAATACCGAGGGTCTTTTTTCCTGAATTGAGATACGATTATTGAAACTATTCTTTATATTTTCTAATATTTCATTCATTTCCGAATAAATTTATCTGACCATTCGGTCGAGGAAAATGTTTCTGTCTGTCATTTGGTTTCAAATTTATCAATTTAACGAAATATTGTATCGCGTCATCTAACGTAGCGTAGTCTTCTGTTAACTCGATATAACCTTCAGGCTTCAATCCCTTGGCAATTCTTTCTGCGGTTGCCCTATGAATATGACAACCAATATGGTGAAGATGAACATTATTCTCTCCATGGGGGCCATTACATCTTAGTAGATCAAGAGTTCCTCGTTCCTCTTTAGGATTGTATATCAGTCCAATAGAAAAATTTTCAAGAAATTTTAAGTTTTGTCTTATAAACCCGTAAAATGAATATTTCCCATCAGTGGAAATCATAGCGAAATTAGATTTTAGATTTCCTCGATCTTCTTTGTGCTTTCCTGGTGGGTCCGTTATTTCTTTTTGACATGAAATCAATTCATTTAGAAATTCGTCGGTATACATTGCGGTAGATTTAAAAAAAAGCCATTGCTATCAGGCGGCACGCGAAGTGTTTATTATTTGTGAAATATTTAATTAAATGGTAATGACATGATATATGTTTTTACCAAATTTAATCGAATTTAAAGATTTATTTCAGTATGTAATTCACAGATTTGTTTGACTAATTTAGAACTTTGAGTTGGTTTAGCACTAAAAACACTTAATATTTATTTCTTAGTCAGACCCCAAAACTCATTCAATTATTTCCCCCACAACAAATTTTTTAACTACTTTAACACCCCTATTTTAATATGGCCTTTTTGGCCCGACGACCAGTCATCAATTTTTAAAATACACCCCATGAAAAAATACCTGATATTGAGTCTTTTGTGTGGATTGTTTGTCCAGTCGAGTCTGCTGGCGCAGGACCGTGCGCCCATCATCATTCAAACCGATCATAGCGAATTGGTGTATACTGTTGGCGAAAATGGCCGCTTATACCAGTCATACTTCGGACAACGCCTGTCGCAGAGTGCTGTATCGGAGATCGTGCATCCGGAAAGACACGAGGCCTACATCACCGGCGGTATGGACGATCCCGGCGATCCTGCCATCCGCATGGTACATGCCGATGGCAACCCGTCGCTGGAATTAGTGTATGCCGACCAGACAGTCAACAAGCAGGACGACAATGTCACCGAAACGATCATCCACCTGAAAGATCCGCAATACCCGGTGGAGGTGGGCCTGCATTATATGACGTTTGCCAAAGAAGATATCATAAAAGAGTGGGTGGAGATCGTGCACCACGAAAAGAAACCGGTGGTGCTCACCAACTTTGCCTCTTCCATGCTGCATTTCGACGCCGCCCATTACTGGCTCACGCAGTTCCATGGCGACTGGGCGCAAGAGATGCGCATGCAGGAAAGCGAGCTTACCAGCGGCATCAAGATCGTGGACAGCAAGCTGGGCACCAGGGCCAATATCTACCAGACGCCGGTATTTTTCCTGTCTCTTGACCAACCTTCCGACGAAACTCATGGTGACCTGATCGCCGGGACGCTGGCCTGGACGGGCAATTTCCAACTGCTGTTCCAAATCGATCATGAGAATTCTCTGCGCGTGGTGTCGGGCATGAATCCCTATGCCTCAGAATACCATCTGCAGCCAGACGAACGCTTCGTCACCCCGGCATTTATTTTTACTTTCAGCCATCAGGGCAAAGGCCAGGCCAGTCGTAATTTTCATGCCTGGGCCAGGCAGTATGGCATCCTCGACGGCACCAAACCACGCATGACCTTGCTGAACAACTGGGAGTCCACCTATTTTGATTTCGACGAAAACAAGCTCACCAGCCTTTTTGGCGATGCTACCAAGTTGGGGGTAGACCTGTTTTTACTGGACGACGGCTGGTTTGGCAACAAATACCCACGCAACAACGACCGCGCCGGCCTCGGCGACTGGGAAGCCAATAAGTCCAAGTTGCCGCATGGGCTGGGCTTCCTGGTGAAATCAGCGGAGCAACAGGGCGTGAAATTCGGCATTTGGCTGGAGCCGGAAATGGTGAACCCCAAAAGTGAGTTGTATGAAAAGCATCCCGACTGGATACTAAAATTGCCCAACCGGGCAGAAAATTATTACCGCAACCAGTTGGTGCTGGACCTCACCAATCCCAAAGTGCAGGATTTTGTGTTTGGGGTGGTGGATAAAACGCTCAGTGAAAACCCCGGCATTGCCTACATCAAATGGGATTGCAACCGGCCCATGACCAACACCTACTCGCCATATCTCAAAGACAAGCAGTCCCACCTCTTTATCGATTATGTGCGGAGCTTCTATAAAGTGCTGGACCGTTTGCGCGCCAAGTATCCGCATTTGCCGATCATGCTGTGTTCCGGTGGCGGCGGCCGGACCGATTACGGTGCGCTGAAATATTTTACCTCCTTTTGGGCCAGCGACAATACCGACGGGTTTGAAAGGGTGTTTATCGAATGGGGATATTCTTATTTCTTTCCCTCGCTGGCAATCAGCAGTCATGTGACTTCCTGGGGCAATGAGTCATTGAAATTGCGTACCGATGTGGCTATGATGGGCAAACTCGGTTACGATATCAATGTGGACAAGATGACGCCCGAGGAACTGGAATTCAGTCAGCAGGCGGTAAAGACCTATAAACGCCTGAGCCCGGTCATTTGGGAAGGCGACCTGTATCGACTGATATCACCTTATGAGGAAAACCGTGCCGTGCTTATGTATGTGAATGACAGCCAGGACAAGGCGGTTCTTTTTTCATACAATCTGCACACGCGTTTCGGTGAGGTATTGGACCGGGTAAAACTGCAAGGGTTGGATCCGCAAAAACAATACAAGGTGGAGGAGACCAACCTGTTCCCGGGCACGAAATCCCATTTCCCGGAAAACGGACAAACATTCTCCGGAGACTACCTCATGAAGGAAGGAATAACCGTGTCACCCAGAGGATCTTTGACCAGCGCTATTTTCGAGATCAAGGCGGAGTGAGGTTGATTTGTTAGCGCGGGTACTAATATTGATGCACCAACTGACACAACCCCTTTTTCTATGGGGGATTAGGCCGCTGCAAAGTTCAAAGTTCTTAATCTATTACCAAAAGGTAAATGATATGGCAAATAGAAGGGAAAGCAGAGCAAATATTGGAAATATGGAATCGCCTTACAGTTTCGGTTATCTCTGATTATTTCATTCTGACCAAATGACCGATAAAACATTCCCCCTTAAAAAAGTGGGTTAGAGGGTTGTCATCGTTTGGGTAGGCTATATGCATCGAGAAATCGTTCGGCGAATGCCAAGGACACACCGTTTCGATGTAGGTCGCAGTCGATACGTTCAAGACTCGAATGATTGAAATAGCCAGAAAGTAGCAAAACCAGTTTGGCAAAAACAAGAGAAAATACCAATGAAAATTCGATATAATCCAAAGTTAAAGCTACTGGCAAGGCATTTAAGGAATAACAGTACTTTGTCTGAAGTACTGCTTTGGAATGAACTGAAAGCCCGGCGGTTACGCAATTACCAATTCATGAGACAGAAACCCATCGGGAACTTCATTGTCGATTTTTATTGCAGTAAGCTCAAATTGGCTATTGAAATTGATGGGGAGAGCCACGACTATGAGGATACTGTCGAAAGAGATCAAAGGAAGGATAAATATTTAAAAGAAATCGGGCTAATCATATTGCGCTTTGATGATCTTGATGTAAAGAAAAATATCGAATATGTTTTGGATACCATTGAAGATTGGATTGAGAGATTGGAAGGCAAATAATTGAAAAGCATTGATTATTGTCGAGAATGTCATTCTAATCTTGATTTTCACTCTTGTCCATGGGAATTAATTCAGATTGTTAATCGGGGCAATGTTGAACCCACTAACACAACCCCCTCTGTCCCCCTTTTTCAAGGGGGATTATGCTCCTGCAAGATCGATGTTCAATTGTTTTGAAAGAAATCTATTGCTAAGGAACAAACTCAATGAACCGTCGAAGAAAAAAGCAGAGAAAAGATTGAGAGATATGCAACGACGTTTCAGTTCTGGTTATATCAGCTTATTTCATTCCTTAGATCACAAACCCCTACTTCCCTCCAGGTGGCACATGGTTGGTTAAATAATCATACAACAGAGTGTAGAGATGGCGACGGGTATTTCGCCCGATATAAATGGAGTGCGTGCGGTTCGGATAGATCATCACCTGGAACTGCTTATTTTGCCGGATTAGTTCATTGATAAGTGCGGCCGTATTTTGGTAATGTACATTATCATCACCGGTGCCGTGTACCAATAACAGGTTACCCTGGAGATTTTTGGCAAAGTTGATCGGAGAACCTTCCTCATAGGCTTCCGGATTTTCCGATACCAAACCCATATAACGTTCTTCGTAAATATTGTCATAATATAACTGATTCGTGACCGGCGCTACGGCCATACCGGTTTTGTACAGTTCCGGATAGCGAAACAACAGGTTGAGTGTCGTAGATCCACCACCGCTCCATCCCCACACCGCGATACGGTCCGGATCAATGAAGGGCCATTTCAGGATCTCTTTCAACCCCATCGCCTGATCGTGTGAATTGAGGATACCGATCTTTTTATAAATGCTTTTTCGCCATGCGCTACCTTTCAGGCAAGGTGTGCCGCGATTGTCCATAATAATGATGATATAACCTTGCTGGACCAGGAGATAATTCCAATCAAAACTCCATTCATCTATCGCTTCCTGTTCCCAGGGTTCGCCATACACATAGAATAAAACCGGGTATTTTTTATGCGGATCGAAATCAATGGGTTTCAGCACTTTTCCATCCATCTGTACGCTATCGGCGGTGGTAATTTTAAAGAATTCGTATTGAGGAAGATCCAGCGATTTGATTTTATCTTTCAGGTAATTGTTGGTCACCAGGCTGCGTATTTTTTTGTGACCGGGAAGTGATATTAAGTCCACCGTTGGTGGCGTGTTAGCATTGGAATAAGTATGGATGGCGTATTTGCTATCAGGTGAAATATCGTATTTATGAATACCTGAAGACTCGTCAGGCGTCACGCGCTGGGGCATAGCCGGATGTTTGAGATCAATTTTAAACAAATAGCGCTCCGTGGAATTGTCCGGAGATGCATTAATGTAAATCCAATCATGTTTCTCATCTACCGAATAGATACAGGCCACATCATAATTACCAGGAGTTAACAAGGTTTCATGGCCTCCTTCGGCTGGAAATTGATACAGATGCCGCCAGCCGTCTTTTTCAGTCATCCTGATCAGGCTCTGACCATTATCCATCACCAGGAGATCATTCATATTTTGGTCCGGCTGCGTGAGATCAGCATTGATCAGATCCACCCAGGCCCGATCGGATTCCGAATAAATTACTCTGGCATTTCCAGAATGTATATCACAGGACCATATTTTCAGTTCATTTTGCTTCCGGTTGAGTTGTTGTACGACGAGCTGATTTCCCAGCCACTGCATGCGAGGGATATAGTGTTGTTTGGTATCGCCTGGTATTTTCATCCAGGTCCTTTGGCCATTTTCAAGATCGATCACGCCAACCCGGCAAGCAGAAGGATCAATGCCAACTTTCGGGTATTGGATCGGTATGATCTTGGAATAAAGGGAATCAGTATAATTGACCAGGTAAAAGTCGGGAATATCCGTAGCATCCAATTGCCATAGCGCTATGAATTTACCATCGGGGCTCCAGCGAAAGCCATCTTTACAAAAGAATTCTTCTTCATAGACCCAATCAAAAGTTCCATTAATAATGTCTCTGGTGCCGTCGGTGGTGAGTGCAGTGATGACGCCTGTTTCCAGATCTTCAACATATAAATTGAACTGACTCACATAAGCCACTTTTTTTTCATCCGGAGAAAATTTAGCAAACATCAACGAAGATGGCGGTAAACCTTCACCCAGCTTTTTGAGTGTTTTCTGTTGGAGGTCAAATATCCAGTAATCTCCACGGGTGTTGGTGCGCCAGACTCTTCTGGAATTGGTAAAGATCATCAATCTGTTCTCATCTGATGACCACTGATATGATTCTACCTCAAGAGGCAGTTCTTCACCAGTTGGAATCAATTCTGTCGCCGGGACCATCACCTTTCTTTTACCGCTACTTGACGAATATAGAACCAGATCTGCAGCACCACGGATTTTATTAGATGCTTCCAGCCTTGTGTATCCGTCACCCTGATCAAACCATTGAATTTCGCCGAGGCTTTCTTCCCAGAATTCATTGGAATTAAACAGCCGGTCGATGGTTAACCTGGAGGGATTTTGTGTTTGCCGGGCTTGTGCTAATGACGCATTAAAAAGTGCGATCCATCCAAATAGGAAAATGAACAGACAAATTAGGGGGAGAAATATTTTCTGTCGCATCAAATTCTCAGTTTATCGAACCGGAGTCAAATTTAGAAATAAATTTTATGGCCGTCCCTAATCAAATCAAAATGACATACAGGAGCATGATGCAATTTTATATTTCCTATGGAACATAATTAATAAAATTTTTACGCCCATGAATTATTTCATCTTCTGCTGGAATGTGCGAAATCTCCGTCATTCCCAGTCAATTTCATATTAGTTCTGCTTAAATAAAGGCAAGTTTAACTTTTTATGAATCACTATTTGCTTACAGTGAAAATTAAAATTCAAATTTATAGAGATCCTAAGAATGGCTAATAATTGATAAAATAAATATATTCTTTCACCAGTAATTTTCATCAGAACTATTTCAAAATCAATTTATTATCAGAATAATTGATTAAATTTATTAAGTGATAATTGTTGATAACGCAAACCATGTCCTTAACAGCCATTCAACGGCGTAATGTCGACAGTGCCATAAAATTGATCATTACCGGCACGTTGGCCGGGCCTGTTTTTGTGATGTTTTCGGATGGATTCTACACCTGGTTTCCCTTCATTAATGCCACCATTATTGGCTTTTTCATTGCATTTTTTGTTGAGCTTTTCGAATTTCTGATATTCAGTAATCTTTCCAGAAAAGTTTCCTTTATAACGGCATTGTTGACCCGCACTTTCTTTTATCTGTGTATCATTCTAATGGTCGTGCTTGTGGAATTGGTCATTGCCAGAATGATTCGCGACAGTTCTTCTTTTTCTGCCGCATGGCATACCGAGGATTTTCAGAATTATTTATCAGGACATCAATTTACCGCCACTATATTATATGTCATGGTCATCATTCTCACCGTGAATTTTTCGCGTCAGATTAGCCGTAAAATTGGACAGGGCATATTATTAAATTTTATTATCGGAAAATATGCCCGCCCTGTCTATGAAGAAAGGATTGTTATGTTCATGCACATTCGCGAATCACAGGAGATCATAGAAAAAATTGGCCGATTGAAATTTCACCAATTACTTCATGACTTTTTTTATGACATTACACCGCCAATCATTGGCAATCGTGGCAATATTTATGAATATGTGGAAGATGAAGTGGTGGTTACCTGGAGCCCGAAACATGGTCTGGCCCATGCACAATGCATCAGGGCTTTTTTTGAGGTCAAAGAAGTGCTCAATGACAGGAAGGAAGACTATTATGTTCAATACGGCATCATACCTACGGTACAGGCTGGTTTTCACTGTGGCCGACTGGTACGAGGGGAAATTGGCCACGTAAAAAGTCAGATCGTTTTTCATGGTGATGTGATGAATACTGCATCCAGAATACTTCACTATTGCGATATACTGCATACCGATGTGCTTGTATCGGCCCATTTGGTATATCGTTGTACCCTGCCGGTGATATTCATATCGGAACCACAAGGTCACATCACATTCAAAGGGAAAGAAATTCCAATGGAAGTATTTACCATTTCGGAAACAGATATCTATTCAACAGAATATGCATACTGAACAAAACATCTATTGGAAATATAATTTAAGGAGTGCCGTCATGATCCTGTTGGCGGGGATTTTCCTCGGACTGCTATATCCGGTATTTGGCGATGGATTTGGCAGTATAATGCCTTTCATCAATGGTTTGGTAATTGGTATAGTTTGCGGCCTGTTTGCTGGAATCACGGAGGTTTTTTTCTTTACAAGGATCAGACAAAAATTTTCTTTCATTTCCTTATTGATCCTGCGGGTGCTGGTATATTTCACATTTTTTGCGGCAGCCATCGTTTTTATAATGGCTTTTAACTACAGTATTTATTACAAACAGGGATTCATGGAATATTTCCTGGGGGAACGGTTTCAGCATTTTTTGTGGAAGGAGGATTTTATTGTAATACTTTTTTACTGCCTGGGATTTCTGATTTTAATTTTCTTTACCAGGCAAATGGGGTTGAAGATGGGACCAGGTGTGTTGTTCAATTTGATCTCTGGCAGATACCGCATTCCCCGGGAGGAAGAAAGAATATTGATGTTCCTCGATTTACATAATTCCACTTCCATAGCCGAAAAAATCGGTGATTTGCGCTACCACAATTTATTAAACGAATTTTTCAATGATATTACCAAATGTATTTTGGTTACAGAAGGAGAAATATACCGTTATGTGGGTGATGAAATAGCGGTGACCTGGAAGATCAAGAAAGGATTGAAAAATGCCAATTGTATTCGAACGTATTTTCTTATAAAACATGAAATGAGGAAACAGCGTGAAAAGTACATCAATTTATTTGGTCTGGTGCCTTCATTTTCTACCGGTTTTCATTACGGGAAAGTGGTTCATGGTGAAATCGGAGATGTAAAAAGTCAGATCGTTTTTCATGGTGAAACCATGTATATCACCACCGAAATACAAAAAAGGTGTAGTACCCTGAAGACCTACATGTTGATATCTGAAGAACTCATTCAAAGGCTGACTGTCCCTTCCATTTATATCAGGGAAAAAGTTGGGATACTTCAGTCGAGGATCAGCAATAAAGATCTGGCGCTTTACACCTTGAAAGAATTAGATCCGAATATTATGAGAAATGTTCCTGCACCAGGCCTTCCAAACACTTTACCCACGTAGGATTGTTATTTAAACTTTCTACCAGTTGCCAGTGCTCGCCGCCAGCTTCCAAAAAATATTGGCGGAATTCCCCGCCAACTTCCACCGTGGTTTCAAGACAATCTGCAACAAAGGATGGACAAAAGATCAGGACCTTTTTCTTGCCTTCACCGGGCAGGCGCTTGATCACTTCTTCCGCATAGGGTCGCAGCCACGGATCGTTACCCAAACGTGACTGGAAAATGACCGAATATTTTTCTTTCGGAATATTGAGTTTATCTGCGAGCAACCTGGAAGTTTGGAAGCACTGCGCGCGATAACAAAAGCGGTTTTGTTGAGTATAGATACCGCAACACTGCTCATTGAGCTCACAATAATTTTGATATGATGCTTTTCTGATCTGTCGTTCGGGCAACCCGTGATAAGAGAATAAAATGTGATCAAAATCGGTTTTGTTGAGATAGTTTTTGCCCAGCACAGTAAATGCTTCAATAAACAGCGCTTTTTCCAGAAACTGGCTAGTGATTTCAATCTCCGGAATTACCTGCCAGGTACGTACAATTTCCATCACCTTGTCGCTTACTGAACCGGTCGTAGCCGAGGCATACTGCGGAAACATGGGAATTACTAATATTTTGGAAGGATTGATGGCTTTTATTTTTTCCAGGGCTGCCGCAATGCCGGGATTCTGATAACGCATGGCGAGTTCGACATAATAATCTTCACCGAGCTGGGTTTGAAGCATATTTTTTACATCTTCACCATAAAACATCAACGGAGAACCGCGGTCTTCCCACAATTTTTGATACACCCTGGCCGACTTTGGGGCCCGGAATGTTGCAATGATCAGATTGACCAGCATCCAGCGGGGAATGAACGGAATATCAATAACCCGTTTATCCATGAGAAATTCCCGTAAATATTTGCGCACATCTGGAACAGTGGGACTGTCGGGGGTGCCCAGGTTCACGATCAGTACGGCCTTCTTCGCTTTTGCCACTTTTTTTATCAAATTTGAATTTCTGTCAAAAATAGGCTTTTCCTCGTAAAAACAATATGAACTCCAAACCGCTTGTCAGCGTCATTTGTTTATGTTACAACCAGGCTGCATATGTTGAGGATGCCATTCGTTCAGTATTGGATCAGAATTATCCCCAGGTTGAATTAATCGTAGTAGATGATGCCAGCGACGATTTCAGCGCAACAGTCATTAATCAACTTGCCCGGGAACTTGGATTTAAAACGATTTTTCATACGCACAATCGGGGTAACTGCCGCTCATTCAATGAAGCTTTTAAAAGGTCAAAAGGTCGGTATCTCATCGACCTGGCTGCAGATGATATTTTATTGAAAGACCGAATTGCAATTGGCGTAGATATGCTCGAAAAATCAGGACCTGAATATGGTGTTCATTTCAGCGATGTTTTGCATATCGATGAGCATCAGAATCCAATTCGTGCTCACTATCGTCGAGATCGTGAAGGCAAATTATTAGAATCTGTACCGCAAGGGGATGTTTATTGTGCGGTGTTGGAGCGCTATTTTATTTCCACACCCTCCATGCTTATTCGACGAAGTGTTTTGGAGGCACTCGGTGGTTATGATGAAACATTAACCTATGAAGATTTTGATTTTTGGGTACGTTCAGCGCGAAATTTCAAATACGCCTTTTCAGATGCCGTCCTGGTCAAAAAACGTATTTTAACCGGTTCACTTTCGCGGGAACAGTATCATCAAAGCAATCCACACCTGGTCTCTACCGCTGTGGTTTGTGAAAAAGCATATCAACTCAATCAAAATAAGGTTGAAAATCAGGCGCTGGTAAAAAGGGTAAAATACGAACTGCAATGGGCGCTGATCACGGAGAATCATGAAGCCACAAAACGATTCATTGCATTGTTAAAAAAAATGAATGCAGGCTGGAGTTACCAGATATTCGCCCGTTGTTTGACATTACTAAAGATTCCGGTGTTCTGGATTTTTAAGCTATTTTATGCCGGAAAGGATGATCGTTAGTCTGGCGGTTGGTTGCAAATTTTAGGGATTGGCATAAAATATTTAAAGAGTTCAGAAGGCATCTCTGGTACCCGTAAACTGCCTTGAATCCAACTAACGGTGTGTTTCTTCTTCATACACCATGCTCAGGTAGCTTTCGTACCTTGAAACGGCAATCTGGCCATTTTCCACAGCTTCCACTACGGCGCAACCCGGTTCATGCGTATGGGTACAATTATAGAATTTGCACTTTCCGAAGAGATCACGCATTTCCGGAAAGAAATGGCTTATTTCTTCTTCCTGAATGTCGATCAGGCCCAACTCTTTGATGCCGGGCGTATCGATCACAAAGGTGTCTTTTTCTAGTTCGAACATTTCGGCAAAGGTGGTAGTATGGATACCCTTATTGGCAAAGGTGGAGACTTCAGCAGTTTTTTGATTGATTGCTGGTGAAAACCGGTTGAGAATTGTGGATTTGCCAACCCCGGAATGTCCGGCGATCAAAGACAGCTTACCCCGAAGTTTTTCCTGCAAAATATCTAAATTGGTGCCTTCCAAAGCAGAAATTGATATGAACTCCACACCGATCGGTTGGTAAATTTCAGTCATTTCCCGGGCAAATTCATGCACTACATCATTCCAGCGGTCCATTTTATTAAAAACCAGCAATTGCGGGATCCGGAACGATTCTGCTGCCACCAGAAAACGGTCGATAAAGCCAAGGGAGGTTTTGGGAAATGCGATGGTAGCAATCAGGACGGCCTGATCAAGATTGGCGGCCAAAATGTGACCCTGTTTTGATTTTTTTACAGAACGGCGGATCAGGTAATTTTTGCGTGGGGCTATAGCCATAATGACACCTTGTTTGTCATTTTCCAGTTCATAGGTCACCTGATCACCAACAGCAATCGGATTGGTCACATCGATGCCTTTGATACGAAATTTTCCTCTGAACCGGCATAGAATGGTTTGACCACTTTCATCACGGATTTCATACCATGAGCCGGTAGATTTTGTGACTAGTCCTTCCATTTCAAACAGCAGATTTCAAGAAGTTCATGATGGCTTCAGTCGCCCCGGTATGAGATCGGACGTATTCCCTTGTCACTTTGGCAGCGTTTTCCATGGTTATGGGTTCTCCAATTATCCTTTTAATACTTGACAATAATTCTTCGGCATTATTCACTTCAATAGCCCCGCCAAGCCCCACAAGTTCTTCGGCTTCACGATATTTGGCATTCGATTTATTCTGTCCAAAAAACAAGGGCATTCCAAAAGTGGCAGCTTCCAGAATATTGTGCAGTCCTTCGCCAAAGGCACCACCGATATATGCCAGATCACCGTAGCCATAAAGGGTGGACAACAGGCCGATATTATCAATGATCAGCACAACATACCCGGATATATCCCGATCGCCAATCCTGGAATAACGGATATTTTTTTTCTCGATTTGCCTTTCGAGTTTAGCGATATTGTCCGAATCAATCTCGTGCGGAGCAATGATATATTTCAAATTAATTTGCCTGCTATTGATCACCGGACGCAATACATCCATATCCTCCGGCCAGCTACTGCCGACTACCATAAGACGGGCATTATCCTTAAAGTTCTCAACTGCTGATATTTTCCTGGAATTATTGCAAATTTCCCAGACCCTGTCGAAACGGGTATCGCCGGTTATGGTGACATTATGAAAACCTGCATTTACCAGTAGATCTTTCGATGTTTCATCCTGCACAAAAAAATGGTTGAAATAGGTTAACCAGGAACGATAAAAGCCGCCATACCCACGAAAGAAGACCTGGTCTCTTCGAAATATTCCAGACACCAGATAGGTTGGTATTTGAAGTTGGTTCAAAGTTTTTAAGTAAAAATACCAGAATTCATATTTTACAAAGAAAGCCATACCCGGGTTGATCAATTCAATAAATTTGCGCGCATTAGGTGGGGTATCAAAGGGTAAGTAGAAAATATAATCGGCGCCATCATAATTTTTTTTGGATTCGTAACCGGAAGAAGAAAAAAAAGTGATCAGGATTTTGTATTGAGGAAATGCCGATCGAAACCGCTCCATCAGAGGCCTGCCCTGTTCGAACTCGCCAAGGGATGCGCAATGAAACCAGGCCATTTGTTGCTCTTCCTTTGCCATGATATGAGCTATGGATTGAAGCAAATTCTTTCTGCCTTCGACGAATTTTTTTGCCTTGACATTGACCGTAGCCAACAAATACGCTGCAAAACGGTAAAGAAACATTCCCAGTCGATAAATAAAAATGGCCATTCTTATGGTTTATCAGGCAAAAATAAAAAACCCTTCCGAAAAGGAAGGGTTAGTATCGAAATTAAATGAGTTCACCTCAATGATTAGATATATAATCGGCCACTCCTTCACGTGTGGCTTCCATCGCATCCGGACCTGCTTTCCAGTTTGCCGGGCAGACTTCACCGAATTTTTCAATATGGTGCCAGGCATCAACAATCCTCAACGAATCTTTAATATTTCTTCTCAGGGAGAAAAAGTTAACATACTCGTTTCTTATTATCCCGTTTTCGTCAACAGATCGAGTGATGGTCCTCCTTGTACTCTTCAAAGGTTCTTTTTAAAATCATTTGCATCTTGGTCCATGACGGCACTCTTTTTGGAACTTCAAAGTTACTATTCATATTTCATGCGTATAAATAATTGTCTTTTTTAATATGGACTCACATGGATTCAATGAAAGCAATATTTTCTAAAGTGGCCCTTGTATTTATTTTTCAATTTTCATTCACAGGATTTTATATTGCTAAGGCCCAAGATTCCGGAACCGGTTTTGATTCCTTCCTGAGGGCAGGCCGTGACGACGGAGAAAAGCTTATTGGGTATTATATGGAACCCCTCGTGGTTGGATTTTCCTATGGAATGTCCAATGGTTGGTTCAATACAGCCAAAACACACAAATCGCTCGGCTTTGACCTCACCATCAGTGCAAATTTGGCCAGCATACCAGAATCAAAAGAATATTTCACATTCAACCCGGAGGAATATACCCATGTGCGTGTAAACGGGGAAAATGATCAGATACCGACGATCCTCGGTCCCGACAACGATAATAACCCGGAATTGGAGTTTAGCTATTATGATGAAAATACAGGACAGACGGTTACAGGATATTATACGCCAACCGGTTTAGGACTGAAAAAACAAGTGGGCATCAACGCAGTGCCATCCCCCATGATACAAATATCTGTAGGCACCTTTAGAAATACTGATATTATTTTGCGATACGTGCCGCAATTCACCTATCACGAATTTCAAACCAGTCTGTTCGGCATTGGGATCAAACATGACATTAAACAGTGGTTGCCGGTAATCAAACGATTGCCAATAGACTTATCTGTTCTCGCCGCTTTCAGTGGTTTCGATAACCGGTATGATATGAGTGAACTGAATATTTCCGGAGAAAACAAAGCGGCAGTATTTAATGTGAATAACTGGACGGTACAGGGACTGATCTCTAAAAAGATTTCTGTGGTTACATTTTATGGAAGTGTTGGTTATTCTGAGGTATCATCTAACCTGGATGTGAAAGGCACCTACACCATTGAAGATGCTACTGATCCTTCCAATACATTTTCTATTACAGATCCGGTTTCATTGAATTATAAAGAGGGCTCGTGGCGAGTGACGGGGGGTTTAAGATTTAAATTTGGGGTTTTTACGCTACACGGTGATTATACCTTTCAAAGGTATCACATCATTTCAACCGGGATAGGATTTTCGTTTCGGTAATTTACCTGTTTAAATGTGCAATTTGAGAAAAAGGAGCGTCAGAACGCTCCTTTTTTTGATGGATAATATTTGAATTTTTATGCCGTCTGGAGTTGGGCTTCAAGTTTCTTGACCAGCACAGCTTTTGGCACTGCCCCGATTTGTTTATCTACAACTTCCTGATTTTTGAAAATCAGGAGTGTCGGAATGCTCCTTATACCAAATTTTGCTGAAACCTGTGGGTTATTGTCTACATCGACCTTGCCAATTAATGCCTTACCATTATACTCTTCAGCCATTTGCTCCACAACGGGTCCTATCATTTTACACGGACCACACCATTCCGCCCAGAAGTCAACCAATACCGGCTGATCTGTTGATAATATCTCTTCGTAATTCGAATCAGTGATT
Source organism: uncultured Cytophagales bacterium (assembly GCA_963711495.1). GTDB lineage: Bacteria > Bacteroidota > Bacteroidia > Cytophagales > Cyclobacteriaceae > CAVQEK01. The sequence continues at coordinate 125,531 of CAVQEK010000004.1, read as the reverse complement.
TCTACAGGTTTTGCCATTTTCTTATTTTTTATGATAAAATAAATTTCTTTTTAGGGTACAAATATAGTACAATAACAATTTCTGATACTTTTTGTCATTAGACAAAACAAACTTTGTTCATACGACGACAAATTTAACTGCCAAAGACGCATAATGTTGACAAGATGTCAGCCTTTGTTTACTGAGTAAGGATGTTATATTCAATTTCATTGATTTTGTCCAGACCTTTGAGCAGATCATCACCTGGCTTCACCATATATTTACGTGATAACAATTCCACGGCAATATTTTCTTCCTCATCAATCAGGTCGAATCGCAAATGACATTTACCCGGGTGTTGTTCGACCAGTAATTCGATGCGGTCAATCAATAATTCCTTCAATTCCCTTGGCTTGATCCTTACTTGCAATGTTTTGGACATTTTCTCCCGTATTTCGCTCAGCAGTTGAATATCCCGGATTTTAAATTCGGGCCGCTGATCTCCCCAGGCTTTTTGAACGACTCCGCCCTTTATGTATAGAAACCAGCCATTGACCATGTATTCTTTAAAGCGGAGATAGTCATCTGAAAAAAGATAAAAGGTGTGGCTGTCATCATAGCCTTCAAGGGTCAAAATGCCATAAGGCTTTCCATTTTTGGTGATCTTGTGGGCGGTATCTGTAACCACTCCCCCAAATGTGAGGTCCATCCCCAATTTAGATTCTACTTGCTGAAGGTCGCTCAATTTATTCCTGACCAGATAACGCATCTCAAATTTGAACTGATCGAGTGGATGTCCTGAAATATAAAAACCGACCACCTCTTTTTCAATTTTCAATTTTTCCAGTTCTCCATATGTTTCACAGTCGGGGACTTTTGGAAGCGGAACTTCCAGACCATTTTCTCCACCGAACAATGATTGTTGTGCTGCATTTTGTTCGGTGTGCACTTTATGGCCGTATTTTATGGCTTTTTCAATCAAGTTCTGATCACCTTCCTGGGTATACAAATACTGACGACGATGGTAATCATCAAAACAGTCAAAAGCACCAGCCATGGCCAGGCATTCAAATGTCTTTTTATTAACTGCCCTAAGGTTTACCCGCAAAGCAAAATCGAAAATATCTTTGAACGGCCCATTTTGCTCTCTTTCCTGGATGATGGCCTGAACAGCAGCTTCACCTGTTCCCTTGATGGCACCCAGGCCAAAACGTATTTCACCATTTTTGTTCACTTCAAACCCAACACCCGATTCATTCACATGCGGACCCAATACTTTCACACCGAGATTGCGGCATTCTTCCATAAAGAAAGTCACTTTATCGATGTTACTTTGGTTATGTGTGAGTACCGAAGCCATGTATTCGGCGGGATAGTGCGCTTTCAAATATGCAGTCTGATAGGCAACAATTGAATAACAAGTAGAGTGGGACTTGTTGAATGCATAGGCTGCAAAAGCTTCCCAGTCTTTCCAGATTTTTTCTGCAATGTTCACATCGTGGCCGCTGGTTCTGCAGCCTTCAAGAAATTTTGGTTTTAGTTTTTCCAGAAGAGCAAAAATTTTCTTACCCATGGCTTTACGCAATACATCGGCATCACCTTTGGAAAAATTGGCTAATTTTTGAGAAAGCAACATCACCTGCTCTTGATAGACCGTAATGCCATAAGTCTCTGCCAGGAATTCCTCCATTTCAGCGATTTCGTAGGTAATCCGTTCCTGACCGTGCTTTCGGGCTATGAAATTGGGAATATATTCCATAGGACCAGGACGATACAGTGCATTCATGGCAATCAGATCTTCAAATTTATCAGGCTTGAGCTGACGCAAATATTTTTGCATGCCCGCAGATTCGAATTGGAAAGTTCCGTTGGTTTCACCCCGTTGATATAATTCGTAGGTTTCCTTATCATCAAGTGGGATCTGATCCGGATTGATTTCTATTCCATGACGCTTTTTAATATATTCCAAAGCTGATTTTATAATTGAAAGCGTCTTCAATCCTAAAAAGTCCATTTTCAACATCCCGGCGTTTTCAACCACACTATTGTCAAATTGTGTTACCAGCAATTCAGAATCTTTCGATACACAGACCGGAATCAGATTAGTAATATCATCAGGAGTGATGATGACACCGCAGGCATGAATACCGGTATTTCTCACGGATCCTTCCAGGACTTTGGCCTGTTTTAATACTTCTGCTTCTTTATTGTTGGTTTTGCTGATCTTTTCCAGATCCGGCACTTCCTTAAAAGCCTTGGCCAGGGTGGTGCCGGGACGTTCCGGGACAAGTTTAGCAAGATCGTTGGCTGTGCTCAGTGGTAATTCCATCACGCGGGCTGCATCTCGAATGGAAGATTTAGCAGCCATGGTGCCATAGGTTATGATCTGGGCCACCTGGTTTTTACCATATTTGTTTACGACGTAATCAATGATTTTTCCACGTCCTTCGTCATCGAAATCAATATCAATATCGGGCAATGAAACACGATCCGGATTCAAAAATCGCTCGAACAGCAGATCGTATTTTATGGGATCCACATTGGTGATGCCAATACAATAAGCCACCGCTGAACCGGCAGCTGAGCCTCTTCCGGGTCCAACAGAAACGCCTAACTTCCGGGCTTCCCTGGTAAAATCCTGCACAATCAGGAAATATCCAGGATAACCAGTCTTTTTGATGGTATCGAGTTCAAACTCCAGTCGATCTTTAATTTCCTGAGTAATTTCTCCATATCGTTCTTTGGCCCCTTCGAAAGTAAGATGCTTCAGATAGTCATTTTCTGATTCGAAATCGGGTGGAATTTTAAAAGCCGGCAACAAAACGTTTCGGTCAAGTTGATAGGATTCCACTTTATTGACGATTTCATTGATGTTTTCAATTGCCTCCGGGACATCATGAAACAGGTCCTTCATTTCTTCCTGATTTTTGAAATAGAATTCATTATTCGGAAATCCATATCGCAAGCCTCGTCCCCGCCCGATTGGGGTGGATTGCAATTCATTTTCTTTCACACACAAAAGTATGTCGTGTGCATTGGCGTCTTCTTTTTCGAGGTAATAAACGTCATTGGCAGCAACGACCTTCAGGTCATACTTATCAGCAAATCGGATCAATGTCTGGTTCACTCGGTCATTTTCGTCTAAACCATGTCGCAGCAATTCCAGATAAAAATCATCCTCAAATACCTGTATCCACCACTTCAACGCTTCCTCAGCTTTATGTTCTCCCACATTGAGAATAAGATTGGGGATTTCTCCACTGAGTCCTCCGGACAAGGCGATCAGATTTTCCGAGTATGTCCTGATCAGTTCTTTGTCGATCCGTGGATATAACCCATAAAGTCCCTCCATAAATCCGATTGAACTCAATTTAGCCAGGTTGTAATAACCTTCTTTATTCTTAGCAAGTAGCACCTGATTGAATTTTCTGTCCGGATTGTCTTTGGTAAACTTTAGCTTGGTGCGCTCTTCCGCTACATAAAACTCACAACCGACAATGGGTTTGATATCGTGTGCCTGGGCTTCCCGCACGAATTTAAAAGCCCCGAACATATTTCCCAGATCAGTGATGGCTACGGCTGGCATTTCAGATTCCTTCGCCTTTTTAATGATGTTTTTTACATTCGGAGTAGCCTGCAAAATGGAGTATTGGGAATGCAGGTGAAGGTGGACGAAAGGTGTCTTGACTTCGCGGTGTTGTTTAACAGGGGTTTTAATAAATTTTGGCTGACTTTCTTCTTTCCTGGAAAAATTGGCTTTTTCAAGTTCCGGGGCCTCATAAACGATTTCCGCCGGTGTACTAGAGTCAAATGGCGAAACAATACCTTTCCGCAACAACTCAAAAAAGCACCGTGCGTTGGCAGAGACGTCGTAGGCCGCATCATGGGCGTCACCGAATGTTTCGCCAAACAATTTCCGGTAAAGTTCCAATAAGGAGGGCCATTTGAATTGCCCGCCGCGCCCCCCCGGAATGGCACAGTATTCCGTTGTTTCATTTTGGGTATCGAAAGCTTTCTTTTCCCCAATTTTGTTTTTCCGGTCCAGTCGTAAATATTCTGCTCCAATGATTTTGATATCGAAATCGACGATATTATGACCGATGATCAATTTGGCCAGATCGAGATCTTTAGAAAATAATTCCAGCACCATATCCAATGGCTTGCCTTCCTTCTGCGCCCTTTTGGTCGATATTCCGTGGACCTTTTCAGCATTGAATGGAATGGTGAACCCTTCTGGTTTGATGATCATATTTTGCGCAGAAAGCAATTTGCCTTTGCCATCATGCAACTGCCAGGCCAGTTGAACGACACGTGGCCAGTTGTCAAAGTCTGTGAGGGGTGCCTGTTTATTATCAGGTAAGCCGGTGGTTTCAGTATCGAAAATTAAATACATGGTTGTGGGACAGTAAGTAATGATTTAAAGTTTAAAGTATCCGATGAAATTCCAATTATAAAGGGAAGTTCAGACAACTAATTGACACAAAATCCAATCAAAATTCAACGGAAAAATGAAAAATCTCAGGGTGCCTGGAGATAGATTATTTTCTTGGTTTCAAAAAATTCCGATTCATAGAAATCATGGATTTCAAATATTTTTGCCGGCCATTTAACTTCGCTGAGTTCTTCTTTGATGTCGCCGCCCTTCAGGTACAGAATTCCGTTTTTTAGTGTATTGATCGATCTATTATCTATTTTTTTTGCTACCCAATCCACAAACGGTTTCAAACGCGCGACTGCCCTGCTGATCACAAAATCGTATTGATCAGTCAAATCCTCAGCACGAATATGTTCTCCCATTACATTTTCAAGGCTTATGGCCTCCGAAACCGCATTTACAACTTTTATTTTTTTACCTATCGAGTCTACCAAATGGAAACTGACATGCGGCATCAATATAGCCAGGGGTATTCCGGGAAACCCCCCGCCGGTACCCACATCCAGGATCCGGGTATTATTTTGAAAACGAATTATTTTAGCAATGGCCAGTGAATGCAGAATATGACGCTCATATAGCGCATCAATATCTTTTCTTGAAATAACATTTATTTTATCATTCCAGCTTTTGTACAGTGTTTCAAGTGCTTCAAACTGTCTGGCTTGTTTGGTGGTTATTTCCGGAAAATAACGTTGGATCAGCAATAATCCGGGATTCATTTTAAGATTAGATGTGTTGTTCTTTCCCTTTCACGAGATCATACATCAACTCGCGCGCACGGTGCAGTTGGGCCTTGACAGTTCCCAGTGGCGCTTCGAGTTCCTGCGCAATTTCCTCATAGGACAATTCATCGAAATAGCGAAGTTTGACCAGTCGCTGGTATTTTGGTGGTAATTTTGTTACAAAAAGCCGGATCAATGCTACTTTCTGACTTTTAATCGTTTCTTCCATCGGGTTTAGTTTGTGATCTTCCACGTCGATAGTTACCGTATCACCACTGTCATCCTTAAAAGAAGTATCCAGACTTAGTGTTTCCAGCTTTTTCTTTCTGATAAAGTCAATGGCATTGTTGGTGGCTATTCTAAAAAGCCAGGTGCTGAAGGTATAATCCTTTTTAAATCGTTTTAGGTTTTTGAATGCTTTGGCAAATGCCTCTATGGTCAGATCCTCTGCATCGTCCACATTGCGGACCATTTTTAAAATCATATGGTAAACAGGCTTTTTATATCTTTTTAATAAATCTGCATAAGCCTGTTCATCATTTTCAATGGTTGCCCGGTCAATGAGTCTGAAATCTTCTAATGCTTTATCGGAAAAATTTTTGTTTAATTCCATTTAACCTTCTTTGTGAAAAGGACACCAAGTCCCGACGTAATATAATGAAATAAGTATGTAATATCTAAGAATGGTAACATCCACAAAGTGAAATTGTCGCCTGTTTTTCTCTTTAGAGTATGCATAGACACCAATAATGATACCAGTGTTAAAATAAAACAACCAGCAGTGATATATGGTTTAAAACCTGACATTATTGCTGCAAAAAAGCATAACCAAAAGCTCAATTTGGAAATAAAGAGTATACCCAGCAACATTTTGTCAGTAAATCGATAATGTTTCCCTACAGAAAGATGTCGTTTCTTTTGAAGATAGTATGAATGCCAATTGGTCTTGGGTACTGATGTCACCAAAACATCTTTTTGAATAACGACTTTTGTATTGCGTATATTGGCGTGTTCCATTACAAAAAGATCATCGTCACCACCGGTAATTTTCTGATATCGACCGAAACCGTTATTCTCCAGGAATATTTCCTTGCGATAAGCCAGGTTTCTTCCCACACCCATATAAGGCCTTCTTAGCAAAGCGAACGTAATATAGGTCAGGCCTGTCAGTAGGGTTTCGTATTTAATGAAGGCATTCAGAAAACCGGTTCTTTTTTCGTACTGGGAATAACCCAGAACAATGTCTGTCTTTTTTTTGGCAAATGGTGTTGTCATTAAGTTGATCCAATGATCACTCTCCGGCCAGCAATCAGCATCGGTAAGTAATATCACCTCTTTTTTTGCCGAACGAATACCGAGGGTGAGGGCATATTTTTTTTCATTGATGTGATGAGGGGTACTATTGACATGTACAAATCTCAGCCTGTCATTTTTTTTGCTTTCTGCCAGTAAAAAATCATAGGTTTCATCACTGGAATTATCGTCCACCACGATGATCTCAAAATCCTGGTGGTCCTGGCGATAGAGTATTGGTAAAAGCTTTTTTAGATTGAAACATTCATTTTTTGCACTGATGACCACGGATACATCGATGTCATTGCCGCCAGTATCAGGAAGGTCTTTGTGAAGTGCCAATGACAGAGTGGCTAACAAATTAAAAATCAATTGAATCGCCGCTGCCGCAATGAAAAAATACCATAAGAATTCAACCATAACTCATATACCTGTTTTTGAAAACATAGCAAATGTAAGTGATCCAAATCGTCAGATTGTAAATATTATCCTTTATTTTTATGCCCCTCATTACATAGAAGCGATTTAATGAAATTTGTTCTCGAAGCTAAAGATCAGAAATCCTCGGCAAGGGCCGGAAAATTTAAAACGGCCCATGGTGTGGTTCAAACGCCTATTTTTATGCCGGTAGGAACAGCGGGAACAGTGAAGGCCGTTCACCAAAGAGAACTGATTGGCGACATCAAGGCACAAATTATTCTTGGAAATACCTACCATTTGTACCTCAGGCCGGGGCTCGATCTTTTAAAAAAAGCCGGTGGCCTGCATCAATTCAATGGCTGGAGTCTGCCCATATTGACAGATAGCGGCGGCTACCAGGTGTATTCACTGGCTGATGCCAGAAAGATTACCAAAGAAGGGGTGCATTTTAAATCACATATCGACGGTTCCATGCACACCTTTACCCCTGAAAGTGTGATGGACATACAGCGAACGATCGGCGCCGACATTGTCATGGCTTTTGATGAATGTACACCTTATCCATGTTCAAATGAATATGCTGTAAATTCCATGAATCTTACCCATGAATGGTTAAAAAGATGCTGTGCCCGTTTTGATGAAACCGAAAGTCCATATGGGTATGAACAAACACTTTTTCCAATCGTACAGGGTAGCACTTTCAAGGATCTTAGGTTGCAGTCTGCAGAGGTCATCGCTTCATTTGGCAGGGACGGCAATGCTATCGGCGGACTATCGGTGGGGGAACCGGCGGAAGACATGTATGCTATGACTGATCTGGTTTGCCATGTATTGCCTGCTGACAAACCACGTTATTTAATGGGGGTCGGTACGCCGGAGAATATTCTGGAGGCCATTGGGCTTGGCATTGATATGTTCGACTGTGTAATGCCTACCAGAAATGCCAGGAACGGAATGCTTTTTACCACTGAAGGTATCATCAACATCAGGAATGAGAAGTGGAAGGATGACCTCAATCCTATTGATCCCGGGCTCGATAACGAGGTGAGTCAGTTTTATTCCCGGGCCTATTTACGTCATTTGGTCATAAGCAAAGAAATACTTGGTGCTCAAATTGCAAGTATACACAATTTGGCGTTTTATTTGTGGCTTGTGCGTCAATCAAGAAATCATATAATAATTGGCGATTATTCCAGTTGGAAGAATGAAATGGTGTTGAAGGTGAGTCAAAGACTTTGATCAAGATGAGAATTATTGATTGGTACATCCTTAAAAGATTTCTTAAATCATATGTCTTTGTCGTATCGGTGATTATTTCTATTGTCGTGATCATCGATATCACAGAGAAAAATGACAATTTTATCAAGTATCATTTGGGTGTTGGGGAAATTGCCAGTTATTATCTGACTTTCATACCTTATGTCGCCAGCATGATATCACCAATTACCGTATTTATCACGGTGGTTTTCATTACTTCTCAAATGGCCCAGCATACGGAGATTATCGCTATGCTCAGCAGTGGCGTGAGTTTTCGTCGTATTATGCGGCCTTATTTTTATGGAGCGTTCATCATTGCCGTGGTTTCATTTTATTTTTCAGGCTGGGTGATCCCGAATTCCAATAAGAAAAGAGTTGCCTTTGAAATACAATATTTCAAATCGCCCTATGTGAATACTGATCATGATATTCACATGAAAGTAGGGCCGAATTCCTATTTATACCTTTATAACTACAATAACACCGCTGATGTGGGATATAAATTCACGCTGGAGACCATCGACGATACACATGTAAAGGAAAGACTTACCGCACCCAGAATGGAATGGCAAAAGGATACCAAGAAGTGGAAATTGAAAAATTGGACTTTAAGGAAGTTTGATGGAATGAAAGAATACTATACCTCAGGCAATGAGATGGATACCACCCTTAGAATATCACCAAAAGATTTTGAAAGTGACTACAACCGCTTCGAAACACTGACAATGAATGAGTTGAACAGTTACATCAAGGAGTTGAAACTGCGTGGTGCTGATAATGTGATTATTTACGAAGTTGAAAAATATATACGGTTTGCATCCCCTTTTGCAGCATTTATTTTGACGTTCATTGGGTTGACGGTTTCGGCCAGAAAATCCCGTGGCGGGGCAGGCTTTCAGATCGCTTTAGGATTTCTGCTCGCATTTATTTATATCATATTTTATCTTTTTTCCAGAACTTCTGCGGAAACTGGTGCGGTCAATCCCATCATCACAATTTGGATCCCCAATATCATATTCACGTCCATTGGTTTGATTTTGTATAGAACTGTGCCAAGATGAGGGCTGAACCCAAAGATTACCTCCATCTTCATTTTATCGTACTCATCTGGGGATTTACCGCTATTTTGGGACTTTTAATTAAAATTCCAGCAGTCGAGGTAGTTTTTTATCGAACCCTGTTCGCTGCCAGTGGGTTGGCAGTGGTCCTGTATTTCAATAAGATCCCTTTTCGTATTGGAAAAAAACCGATTCTTAAAATTTTTGGTACCGGTTTTCTCATTGCCGCACATTGGATTTTATTTTTTGCTTCTGCCAGAGTAAGTACGGCCTCAGTGTGTCTGGCGGGAATTTCCACTTGTTCATTCTGGACCAGTTTCCTCGAACCCTTAATCAATGGCAGAAAGATTAAATGGTTTGAAGTGATGCTGGGATTGCTCGTGATTGCTGGGTTATACATTATATTTCGTTTTGAGTTTACCCACGCATTGGGATTGATTATGGCTTTGATCTCTGCCTTTATTGCTTCCTTATTTACAGTGATCAACAGTAATTTTTCCCAAAAGCATAATCCTTATACTATTACTTTTTATGAAATGGCGGGAGCTTGGGTGGGCACCACATTGTTTTTCCCAATTTATATGCTTACCGCACTGGCTAAAGATCAACAATTGCATTTGTTGATTGACTGGATGGATTTATTGTATCTGGCAATTTTGGCATTTATCTGTACTGTATACGCGTATTCGGCTTCAGTCGAACTCATGAAAAAGATCTCGGCATTCGCTATAAACCTGACTGTAAATCTCGAACCTGTTTATGGTATCATATTGGCGGTGATCATATTTGGCGAAAAGGAAAAAATGCAGCCGGAATTTTATTATGGGGCAGCTATCATTTTAACCTCTGTGCTGGCGCATCCCATTCTCAACAAATACTATAACAGAAAATTCCTGGAAACGGACACGTTGCGATAATTTGATGCTTGACCAGGAAGCGATCAATACATTTATTTGGAAGAGGTAATATTAAGGTTTCCCTGGGAATTTTGAGCAAATTTGATCGATTAATTGAAAAAATGCCGGTCTGTATCATATGGAGACGGCCTTTAACTATATTGTACTTCAAATAATTCTTTGGATGATACAGGCAGTCACCAATAGAATTGTTGCGGATTGAATGAACATCCAGTTTTTATGGCAGAATAATATATTTTTGTGATCAAAGAAATTCTCGTTGGAAAAGCAGCAAAAGAAAAAGCATCCACTTAAACCATTAATAAAAATTGCTTTCAGTGGCGCAGCCATGTATCTGGTTTATCGCAAGATCGATATACATGAGATGTTTGAAGTCTTAAAGACGGCTAATTTCATGTGGATATTTCTTGGATTTCTCATTTACAATGCCTCGCAATTGCTCAGTGCTAAACGCATGTTACAATTTCTGTATGCAATCGGCATCAAAATGAACTATCGTGATAACCTGATCCTGTATTATATCGGGATGTTTTATAACCTGTTTTTACCAGGGGGACTGGGTGGGGATGGATATAAAGTTTATTTGCTCAACAGGATGTTTCAAAAGTCAGTGAAACGACTGGTGGGGGCGTTGTTGCACGATCGCCTGAATGGTTTGTTTGGTTTGGCTAGTTTATTGGCCTTAATGCTGATGTTGAATGTACCGGAAGAATTTAAAACACATAGTATATTAATTATCGCCACAATTGTCCTGGCCGTGACTGGGTACTTTGCAGCCATGCGTTTTTTATTTAAAAGTTTTACTCATGCGGCAATGCCAGCCTATTTTCTGTCTCTTGGCATCCAGGGTCTGCAAGTGGTAACGGCTTTTTGTATTTTGACCGGACTTGGTTTACAGGATCAATTTCTACTGTATCTTCAGTTGTTCCTGATCTCTTCCATTGTTTCGGTAATTCCCATTACATTAGGCGGGGTCGGGGCACGCGAACTGGTATATGTTTACGGCAATCTTTTATTCCACATTGATAAAAATCTGGCGGTGGCATTCACCTTGTTATTTTTTCTCACTTCCGCGTTGAGTTCATTGATAGGCGTAATACCTGATACGGAAAGATTGAAGGAAAATATAAAATTACAACCATCCTATATATCCGATTTTCAACAATGAAAGATTTTTTAAAAGGACCATTCAGTTATTTGTTGTTTGCCTTACTGGTTACAGGTGTATATTTTGTGTTTTTCATCCAGAAGGGAAGTTTTGAGTTATTCGTGAATGAAAATCACGCGCCACTCATGGATGAGTTTTTTAAATATTACACTTATCTCGGCGATGGTGCGATATTGGGTTTAATCTTAATTATCTTTCTTTTTTACCGCTTCCGGTTAGCGCTGATCACCATATTTTCAATTTTCTTCCAGTCTGTTTTTGTCAGTTTATTCAAAAGAGTCATATTCAATGGATTACCAAGACCAATTAAATTTTTTGGCGATCATGTTTCTTTGCACCTGGTCAACGGCGTCGATATTCACAGCATTAATACATTTCCATCGGGCCACTCTACTACTGCATTTGCCTTGGCGGCATTGCTGGCGCTGGCTTTTGGTCAAGATAAACAATCGTGGGGCATGGTTTTGTTTTTTATGGCTTTGCTTGTAGGCTTTTCCAGGGTTTATTTGTTACAACATTTTTTTATTGATATTTATGGTGGCGCCTTAATTGGTTATTTGTCAGTGTTATTTGGAATTTATATCATGGAGAGGCTTGAATTAAAATACGGTACCAAGCGATTCGAAAGTAAATTAAATTTTAGCAGGAAATAAGACTACAGTTGACCCTGCCAAATCATATAATGTTCCGGAAATATGGATACCTGTTCCTCCTGGAAAATGCCATAAATACCAGAACCGGAACCCGACATAGCGGCATAAATGGCTCCCATGGCGTATAGCTGATCTTTGATGGATTGCAATTCGGGATGCTTTTGAAATACAGCATGTTCAAAATCGTTGATCAGCTTTTCCCTCCATATTTGTATGTGTTCATTCAGCAAAATTTCTTTAAGTGTATTGCTGGGTGGTTTTGGTTCGATGTCAGCATAAGCTTCCTGGGTGGAAATATGTATTTCAGGATATACCAACATCAGATGATAATCGCTCAGATCCAATGTTAGTGGTTCCAGGATTTCTCCCTTTCCGGTGGCCAGACATGGTCGGTTTTGAATAAAAAAAGCGCAATCACTTCCGAGCTGCGTGGCATACATCGTTAATAGATCATCATCCAGCATTAGATGGAACTGTTCACTGAGTAAGCGCAGGGTAAATGCCGCATCAGAAGATCCTCCGCCGAGTCCCGCACCTATCGGGATTATTTTGTGCAGATGTATTTGAAGATCCGGTAAACCAAAATCTTTTCGGAGCAACTCATACGCTTTGTAACAAAGGTTTTCTTTTGCCAGTCCCGGAATATTTATTCCGCTGTTTGTAAAATGCGTTTTTTTAGACTCGATGATCTCTAAAGCGTCATGCCACTGAACGGGGTAAAAGCACGTTTCGATGTTGTGATATCTGTCCTCTCGTTTTTCAACAACATGGAGTCCGAGATTGATTTTGGCATTGGGAAATACAACCACTATTCTTGAATAAATATAGGTGATTTAAGCCGATTCAGGCTTTAACCTGCTTGAGGTCATCAATGATTTCATAGGTTATGCCGGAAGTGGAAAATCCCCCGTCATGCATGAGATTTTGCATTGTTACCATCCGGGTGAGGTCGGAAAATAAAGTTACGATGTAATCGGCGCACGACCCAGCATCTGCATTGCCAAGTGGTGACATTTTGTTCGCAAAATCAAAGAAAACATCAAAACCTGTTACGCCGGTACCCGCTGTAGTTACGGTAGGAGATTGCGAAATTGTATTCACCCGAACTTTGTTTTTTCGGGCCATACGATAGCCATAACTCCTGGCGATGGATTCAAGCATGGCTTTGGCCTGCGCCATATCAGAATAATCGGGAAATGTTCTCTGGGCAGCAATGTAAGAAAGTGCTACAATGGAGCCCCATTTATTCATGACGTCGAGTTTTTCGGCTACCTGCATGACTTTGTGAAATGAAATGGCAGATACATCAAGTGTTTTCAAAAACCAATCATAGTTAAGGTCACCGTAATCTTTGCCTTTGCGGACATTGGGGCTCATTCCAATAGAATGGAGGATAAAATCAATTTTACCACCCAGGATCTCCATAGATTTAGTCAATAGAATTTCAAGATCTTCCAATGAGGTGGCGTCTGCCGGTATCACTTCTGCATTACATTCTTTAGCCAATTCGTTGATCTTACCCATCCGCATGGCAATAGGGGCATTGGTTAGAACAATCTTACCGCCTTGTTGACATACTTTCCGGGCAGTAACCCATGCAATTGATTTTTCATCCAAGGCGCCGAAAATGATACCTCTTTTCCCTTTTAATAAGTTGTTTGACATTATTTTATCCAGATTTTAAAAATTCGAAGCTACAAAAATAGAAATTAAATAGTTATGGACACAATAAGATGCTGAAATCGTCGGTGGTCTGAAATTAACAACTAATTGAGCCCTGGAGATAGGTTGCCGCTTTTCCGGCGATAATCACCCGGTCACCACAATCTTCACAAAGGACCTCGCCCCTTCTTTTAGAAAGTTGTACTGCAGTCATTTTTGTTTTTCCGAGTTTGCCGGACCAATAAGGGATCAAGGTGCAATGTGCTGAACCGGTAACAGGATCTTCATTTACTCCGGCGCCTGGCGCAAAAAAGCGGGATACAAAATCGACCTCAATTCCGGGGGCAGAAACAATGAAGCCCACGGCATCTAGTGCTAATAATTCATGAAAAACCGGCTTGATGGCTTCGATATCATGCTGACTTTCAAAAATCGCCAGATAATCCCGGGATTTATAGATCTCTGCCGGCTGTTTACCCAATGCCTTAACCAACAGATCCGGTAGCTTTACCGGTTTTGCAGGTGTGGATGGAAAATTCATGCGCAACAAATCCCCTTCTTTTTCTACCTGCAAAGTTCCGCCCCCATAATGAAAGGTCACCATTTTACCTTTATAACCCAATTGCTCATAAATAATATGCGCGGTAGCCAAGGTCGCATGACCGCATAAGTCTATTTCTGTTTCGGGTGTGAACCATCGAATTTCGAATGAATCCTGTCTTTTCACGAAAAATGCCGTTTCTGAAAGATTGTTTTCTGCCGCAATTTTTTGCATCAACGATTCGTCAATCCATTGTTCAAGTGGGCAAATGGCAGCCGGATTGCCGCCAAAAATATTATCAGTAAAAGCATCGGCTTGGTAAATAGGTAGTTTCATAGGTATAGATCTTAATTTTTCGGTTGGTTTAGCATGTTAAATTTGAGAATGTAACCATTGTCCTCTCTCCCCTCTGAACAAATATATAAATTACCTTCAAGATCAAAACAAATGCCTTCCGGTTGCTTCAAAAGGCTGGAATTTAACGGGATAAGTTGTTTTAATTTGCCGTTGGATTCCAGAATTGCCAGTATCTTTCCGACTGAAGCAATAACATAAACTTCTCGGGTAAAAGGATGAATTGCTAAAGCCGATGGTTTGAAAGGTTTATGTTTTTTCTTATCAAATGACTGTTCATCCAACATTTTGTTATACGACTTAGGCATGATAATATATTTAGGCTTGGAAATTATTTCATCCGTATCCAATGAAAATGCGTAGATTGCACGCCCATGCACCTCGTTTTTCTTTATGCCGCCATCCTCCTTACAGGCGATCAATAACTGATTTTCAGCAGGATTAAAAGTAAGACCTTCGCAATTGTTCTTTTTGGTCAAAGGCGTATTTAACTTTGTCACCTCCCCAATATGATCAATGTTAAGTTTGAAATGATAGATATTCCCTTTGCTATCGATAATATAGACTTGATTTTCGACAAAAGAAATGTCTTCATAATCACCCGGTCCACCAAAAGCAGTTTGCCATTCCAGCCGGTCTTGTTCAAGATTGTAAATAAACAAGATCCCGTCTTCATCCTGAATACACGCCATTTTATTCGGCGGAAGAAAGGTTATTCCGGAAATTTCCTGAAGCGTTGGGGGCATAACGAATTTGGTGTCGGGTTGTAACAGGTTGTAAGCGGGATTTTCTTTTGGACCGACCAGGTAAAATTCTTTATTATAATTCCAATGATAATTGTGGTATCCTTCAAATCCGATGACTGAAATGATGAGAATGATGAAGATAACCGTGATTGCGAGTGTATTGCGCTCTGACATCGAATCAATTAATTTGAAAATTTCAAAGCCAACTTATTGGCGGATGATTGAATATATTTATGAAAATAATTATAAGAATCGACTATCGTGATTAAATCGGCTAAAAACAGTATCGTACCTCGATTGATTTATTGTTTACCTAAATAAATTATTCCGTATTAATCAACGTGTTTTCCCGGCATAGTATATTTTTAGTCGGGATTTAATAAAGAATTTATTGTATCTATTTTATATTTTGAATATTTCTGATAACAAACTACGTTTAAACTGTTTATAGTTGCAGGATATAATCGTTTATTTAAGTAAAGACAATTTTCGAGGGAAGGAATTTGATGACTATGGCGTTTGAAACACCACTGATAAGGGAAACCAAAGAATACGTTGGGGGATTTATTGCCGAGCATTTCACGGAAAAAATATGTTATCACAACATCGACCACACCTTGGATGTGGTGGCAGCCTCCGAAAAAATCGGTAAAGCATGCAAATTAAATCGGGATGAACTTGAAATGGTGATTGTGGCCGCATGGTTTCACGATACCGGTTATTATCTGGGTGAAATTGATCATGAAATCAAAAGTGCCCAAATCGCCAGAAATTTTTTAGCGCAAAGGTTGTTCCCTGAAAATAAGATACAATTGGTTGAAAATTGTATAAAAGCTACCAAAGTCCCTCAAAAACCAGGAAATACCTTAGAAAAAGTGCTTTGCGATGCAGATCTATTTCATTTGGCCACAGACCATTTTTTTGAAAAATCAGAATTATTGCTCGAGGAATTGCGATTTCATTACCCGGAATTAAATTTAAATAGCTGGCTTAATAAAAGTTGTGAATTTATCCAGTGTCATCAATATCACACCAATTTTGGACGGAAACATTTGTGCCCCAGGAAAAATGCCAATCTTCGGCTACTGGAAGATAAAATTTCCCACAATAATGGTTTTAAAAAATAAGGAATAGCCATTTCACCAATTTTTTTCATTCTACCTTCATTTAAAAAGTTTCAGTCCACCAAAAATCCTGGTGATTTGGAGAAATAGCCAGGGGTTTTTCAAGAGCAAGTTTATCTGATTTCCAAAATGCTAATCGCTCATATTACGGCATTTTGCTGACACATGTCTAATTCTGAGGAAAAAGCAAAATAAATTCAATTGAACGCCAAATTCAGGGGTTACATGTTACACATTTTTGTAATTCATATAGGAATAAAGTAAAAATGCATAATATTAATTTTCTTATAAATAATTGTGTTTAGCCCATAGAATTGGTTACTTTTGTGGGTCTTCATCTATTAATTAAAAGAATTAATTGTTTAAAGAATTAAAAACATTACATGATCATATTAAATTCGATAAGCTAAACAAAGCAATTTTTTTAACACTTTCTTCGTCCTGGTCCATTAAAGAAGTGATATATCATGAATAGAAAATTAACGATAGATATGATGATGGCCGTCGGTATCATGATGGTCCTGTCATTATTTTTAAATATAAAAAAGGCACAGGCATTTACCGGGTGCGATACAGTGAATGCCGCACTCACTGAAAAATTCAGATTTTTAGGCAGCTTCACAAGCAATGGCCATCCGGAATATTTGGAGTCCAAAGCAGATACCGTTTCTCAGTCCCTCATTGATTTTGTCAATACCAGTTTACCGGAAAGCCGAAATCTTCCTCAGCATGATGGAAGCTATTTTTCAGATAATATTCAGCTCAACACTGAATTGAAAGAGTCATCGAAGGTATATCTGACATTTGCCCACGAAGGTGCTGGCTGGAAAAACACGTTGGGTTTTTATACCTATGATATTAATAATCCACCTCAAACTGTTTATGATATAGATAGTCTCACCATTATTTTTCCAAATGTTACCAATCCGGGGGTTGTAGCCCCTGGAGATAAGGTGTATTTGGGCGAGTTTCCTGCGAACACCGGGATTGGCTATTTTTTGATTGCTCAGGGATGGATCGGCGATACCATATGTATACCTTCCCATATTGTATTCACTGATCGGCGGTTCAATACTTTTACCACAGAAGAATATCGTCAACAGACTATTTTGCTCAATTATGAAGCACAAAATAGAATACTGTTGGGCTTTGAAGATCAAAAAAGACCTGGAGGAGATAATGATTTTAATGATGCAGTATTTTACATCACTGCCAAGACAGGTTCGATTGATACAACCAATATCCCAAAAATTCCCACGGCAACCATTCATGGCGATACCACATTTTGTTCTGAGATCGGAATTGCTACGGTCCAAATTGATTTGTTCGGAAAAGCCCCCTGGAATATTGTCTACAATGATGGCGAAAAAAATATTGCCGTCGATAATATTTCTTCAACGCCATTTACGTTCACCACCAATAAATTAACTACCTATTCTTTGGTTTCAGTATCGGATAGAAATGGCAAAGGCATTGTAAACGGTAGCGCTACCATTGCATTGGCCAATACTTCAGCGACGCTTTCCGGAGATACGTATTTGTGTGGTGATCAGGGAACAGCTACTCTCAACGTGGAGTTACAGGGAACGGCACCCTGGAATTTTAAATACACTGATGGAAAGACAGAACATTCGCTTACTACAGATCAGCAAGACAATGAAATACAAATTTCTGAACCTGGAAGCTACCAACTTTTAGAAGTAAGTGATGCCCATTGTCCAGGAACTGTAAGCGGGCAAGCCGATGTTATTTCACGTCCCTTGCCTACTGCAACAATCAGTGGAGAAGATGCAATTTGTGGCGAAGGTTCTACTGCAACCGTGAATGTAAATTTGCAGGGAAGTGGACCTTTCTCATTTTCTTATTCGGACGGAGAAAATGAAACCGATATCACCAGCGATCAAGATCATTACGATTTCGAAGTGAATAAACCGGGTTCCTATACACTCATTTCTGTATCAGATGCCTATTGTTCAGGAACTGTAGAGGGACAGGCAAACATACATGATAAAATTGATGAACTACAAGCTGAAATTTCGGCTGAAGACAAAAGCTGTACAGGAGAACCGGTAATGATATCTGTCATTTCCGACATTCCGGAAGAATCGATGAATATGACAACCACCGGAAATGGTGTACTGGATAAAACAGATAATTTGGAATATACATATACTCCTGCAGAAGGAGAGGCTGGTGTAATTACTTTTAATCTTGAGGTCATTAATACATGTGGATCAAGGATTTTTTCAAAAGAAGTGACCATCATTCCTCGACCAGAGGCAACCTTCGAGGTCAGCCCTTCAGAACTGTATTCAAAATCGGACATAACCTTCATTCCAGAAAAAAGTGATTTGGATTCTTACCAATGGAATTTTGGCGATGAAAATGAAAGTGATGCCACCATGCCAGTACATCAGTATGACGTTGGAGGTAAATATACCGTTAGTTTAACGGTTGAAAAAGATGGATGTAGCGGGGAGGGATCTCAGGATATTGAGGTTTTGACCAAAGAAGTGTTGTATGTTCCCAATGCATTTAGTCCGTATAATAACAATGCCGAAAACAGGGTGGTGAAAGTGTACGGAAACAATGTTTCCAATGAGGAATTTTTCTTTAGAATAGTAAATCGCTGGGGAAAAACGATGTACGAAACAAAAAGCTTCACAGAAGCTAATAGCGTGGGTTGGGATGGCATCAATAACAATACAGATGTGAATCAGGAATTGAATGTATATTCTTACGTGCTACGAGGGAAATTCAATGAAGGAGATACATTTCAACGTACAGGCACAGTGACTTTGGTAAAATAAAATGCGACTTTTTAAATTTTCGACACCAATTTTTTGCTTGGCATTGCTGGCAATATTTTTTAAAGCGAAGGCGCAGGATCCGGTATTTTCGCAATTCTATAATTCACCTGTATATATGAATCCGGCTTTAGTGGGAGAAGAGGAATTTATGCTTTTCAATTTTGCCTACCGGTCTCAGTGGAAGAGTTTGCAATTTCCTTACAACACCCAACAAGCATCTTTGATCGTGCCATATTTTTCCAACAAACACGACAAACAAGACAGCCAGGTTGGAGGTGTTGGTGTTTCGTTTTATGCGGATCAGGCTGGTGAAGGTTATAATTTAAAATCTTACGGGGGGAATGTATCATTTGCTTATAATGTTAAATTAAGCCAGGACAGTAGGAATAAATTGTCTTTCGCCATTCAGACTGGTTTTATTCGTAAAGATATCAACAAAAGTAATTTACAGTGGGGAGAACAGTATAATCCTTACATTGGATTCGATAACACCATAGTACCAGCAAATCTTGATCAGATTCAAAATAAAACACTGCTGGATATTACTGCCGGTGCTTTTTGGAGATTTCAGGCAAAAACGGATAATAAATTCATTAGAGGCTTATATGCAGGATTTGTCGCTGCCCATTTAAATCATCCTGATGAATCCGTCTTAAATGGAGAAGTTAATCGATTACCAGTACTCTATAAATTGCACGGTGGAGTAATTATGGCATTGAGTGAAAAAACATCCATATCCGTCAATTATCTTTCGCAAGAGCAAGATCAGGTAAATCAGACCAATATAGGTTCTTTTATTTCCCACAAACTTCCATTTGAAACTTCGGGACAAATGAGTAATTTAATAGGGCGAGTGGGGGTATGGTATCGTGTTCAGGATTCTGCCATAGCGAGTGTCGAACTCCTTACCAATAATTTTCAAGTTGGATTTAGTTACGATTGGAATGTAACTTCATTGCGGTATAATAACCGCGGAACCGGTTCTTTTGAGATCACAGTTGGATACAGGTTTTTCCAACCGGCAGCACCAAAAGTGAGATACTAATGATAAAAGGTGTATGAAAAAACTTTTGAGCATATTGTTTCTTTTAATAGCCAGCCATTATCTTCCGGCTCAAAATGTAGAATGGGCGAGCAAAGTACTGGAATTTTCATCACAATTTGGAGTACGTCAGTATTCTGCAAATCAGGTACTGGGAACACCCAATGTATTGCCCAGCCTTGGCGCCAGTCCCAATGCCTGGTCACCAAAGAAAAATGGCAGGCTGGAATTTATCAAGGTTGGTTTTGCAAATCCAATGAAAATTCAGCAGATCGCGATTGCAGAAATCAGTAATCCGGGAGGTATCAAACAAATATTTGCATATGATACCAATGCCCGGGAACATTTGCTGTACACCTTTGAGCCACATTATTTGCCTATAGAGGGACGACTGTTTCGTTTCTTTTTTGATAAAACTCCCTATGATGTAGTGGCTGTAAAAGTGTCTATCGATGGCAGTGTGCTCCAGGGTCATTTTGGGATCGACGCCATAGGAATTTCGGATTCCAGGGAACCGATCACTGTAGAAATCAATATCACCAACGAAATCAATAATGATTACATCCCGGTTCCGCTTGGACCTACCGTCAATACACCCTATAAAGAACTACGTCCGCTTATTACACCGAATGCTAAAACATTGTATTTCAGCCGGAGGAATTATCCGGGTAATATTGGAGGTGTGAAAGACGACGAAGATATATGGATGTCAGAAAGGGACAGTATTCAGGGAGATTGGCTTGAAGCTAAAAATATGGGTCGGCCACTGAACAACAAAGGGCCCAATTTTATCAGTTCGATCACCTCCGATGGGCAAAATATGCTTTTGCTTTTGGGAAATGCCTACTACAGCAAAAACCGGATGACACAAGGCGTTTCTATGAGCACAAAAAACCCTGATGGCTCTTGGTCTAAACCGAAGAATCTGAAAATCGCAAATGATTATAATATTTCTGATAAAGCGAATTATTTTCTATCAAATGACAAAAAAGTGTTGCTCATGTCCATTGAGCGAAGGGATTCACATGGTGACAGGGATCTTTATGTGAGTTTCAAAAAAGAGGATGATTCATGGAGCGAGCCTGTAAATATGGGCAATGTGATCAACTCAGCAGCGGAAGAAAGTTCTCCTTTCCTGGCTTCAGATGGCAAAACATTATTTTTCTCTTCAAAAGGTTTCAGCGGATTTGGCGGATATGATATTTATTTGTCTCGCCGACTCGACGATACCTGGATCAACTGGTCAGTACCGGAAAACCTGGGGGCCAGCTTCAACTCGGCGCAGGATGATATTTTTTTCAATTTTACTGAAAATGATGAGTATGCCTATTTCACGCGTGGTGACCAGGACAATACCGACATTTTTAAAGTGAAATTACCCTATTATCAAAAACCGGAAATGTTAGCACTAATGGGGCCGGATTTTAAAGGGCCAAATATTATCATTAATATCAGGGGGAGGGTGTTTAATTCAAAAACACTGAAACCTATTGAATCTTCCATTGAATTTATCAGAGATCTGGACAGTAAGCAAATCGATCTGGTAGCGGCTGACACCTTAGGTTATCACACAACGCTTCCGGAAGGTCATCGATATAAAATCATTGCCAAATCAAGTGGATTCTACAACACTACCGATACATTGGATTTAAGAAATATTACGGAAAATACTGAGATCGTTAAGGATCTTTATCTGGACCCAATCATAAAGAATGAGCCAGTTGTGCTCAATAATGTTTATTTTGATTTTGACAGCGATCGAATAAGACCGGAATCATTTACGGAATTGAATAGAATTTCTGAAATGTTACTCGACAATCCAAGTCTCCACATGACCATTGATGGACACACTTGTTCTATTGGAACGGAAGTATACAATCAGGGACTTTCAGAAAGAAGGGCTCATTCCATCGTGAAATATTTGATTGCCCGAGGAGTTGAAACAGGCAGGTTAGATTCTCATGGTTACGGTGAACTACGGCCTATTGCTTCCAATGCTACTGAAGCTGGCCGAGAGTTAAATCGAAGGGTGGAATTTAAATTGACAGAACCTTCTGATAAAACGGAATTACCTTAATTTTTTTTAATACACTCATCTGGGGAAAATGTGCTCCTATTTTTGGGGAGCATATTTTTTTGGTGCATAAAGAAATCCAAAGGCTTCACAGTCGTCTTTGGCATGTTTTCGATGATGTACATAGTGAGCATTAATAATACGACGCAAATACTTGTTTTTGGCTTTAAACCGGATGTTTATACGTCGATGAACGATTACATCATGAAAAAGGAAATAAAAAATGCCATACGCCATTATGCCAAATCCAATGAATTTAAGAAAAGATAAATAGTCGATTTGATAGCCCAGAACAATGAACAAAATAGACGGGATGCTAAAAACAACGACAAATAAATCATTGCGTTCCAAAATATGATGGTGAACCGAATGATGAGATCGGTGCCAGGACCATAGCCAGCCATGCATCACGTATTTGTGGGTAAACCAGGCCACAAATTCCATCATAAGAAATGTTATGAGGACCAGTAAAATTTTCAGTGCTAACATGAATTAATATTAATAAGACTCTAATTTAGTTTTGACCTCTTCCATTAACCACATTGGAGTTGACGTAGCTCCGCAAATGCCGACACGATCATTTTTTGAAAACCAGGATTTATTCAGTTCCCCGGCATTGGAAATAAAATAACTTTTTGGATTTATTTGCTGGCATACTTGATATAGAACTTTACCATTAGAGGACTTAGTTCCGGAAACAAAAATGATTTTATCATACTCCAAGGCAAATTTACGCAATTCTTCATCGCGATTAGATACTTGTCTACAAATGGTGTCATTGGCATTCACGGTGATGCCATGCTGAAGCAAAGTTTCCCTAATTTCATGAAATTTGGCCACACTTTTCGTAGTTTGACTAAATAAGGTCACATTTTCCGGGATCTTTTCCAATTCCAATTCTTCAAGACTTTGGAATACCAATGCTTTATTTTGTGTTTGTCCCATAAGACCAAGCACTTCGGCATGACCGTGTTTGCCATAAATCAGGATTGGTTCTTTCTTCTCATGGGCTTTCCTAATCCGGTTTTGTAATTTCAGGACCACGGGACATGATGCATCGATTAGTTCCAGATTATTCTTAAGTGCCAATTCATACGTTGATGGAGGTTCACCATGAGCACGTATCAGAACTTTTTCGTTCTTTAATGTTTTAAGAAATGCGTGATCAATGATTTTTAAGCCTTTGGATTCAAGACGTTTCACCTCTTCATCGTTGTGTACAATATCACCCAGGCAATACAAATGTCCCTGAGCATCAAGTATTTCTTCGGCCATGTCTATGGCATAAACAACGCCGAAACAGAATCCTGAATTTTTATCGATTTCTACTTTAATATGAAGCATATTCCTTAGCAAGTTAAATAACATTAAAACGACATTTAACATACGACTGAACTAAGAGTGCAACTTTTATGTTATCAGGAATTCTAATTCTTTGAGTAAGAATATGCGCCGCTGAATGGGTCCTTATTTTCTTAAATAATTTCAAATAATAGACATAGGCCAGATAAACTCCAAGCCTTGCCTCTTTTGGTAATTGGACGATCCCTATATAGGCATTGTTAAAATCATGCTGAATATCTCTTTCAATGGCCGATTTTATATCAGAATTGAAAGAATTAAAATTTACACCCGGGAAATAGACCCTGCCCCTTTCTGAATAGTCACCGCCCATATCGCGCAGAAAATTGACCTTTTGAAAAGCAGATCCGAGACTTTTTGCTGGCGCTTCAAGTTTATGATAAAGATTGGCATCTCCTTCACAAAAAACACATAAACACATCAGACCAACTACTTCCGCAGAACCGAAAATGTATGTTTCATATTGCTTTTTGTCATAAATGGTTTTATGCAGATCCATTTCCATACTCTTAAGAAAGGCTTCAATGAGGTTGTGAGGTATATTGTATTTTCTTACGACATATTGAAATGAATGCAATATTGGATTTATACTTAAACCTTGTTCGATGGCAACATACGTGTCCCTTCTGAAATTTTCTAATAATTGTTTTTTATCATGGTTGTGAAATGTGTCTACAATTTCGTCTGCGATGCGCACAAAGCCATAAATTGCATAAATAGGAGCATGAAATTTTTTGTCCAGTGTTTTAATACCCAACGTAAATGAGGTGCTGTAATGCGTAGTAACAATTTTGCTACATAAAAAAGTGGTTCGATCGAATAGATTCATAATTGACATCGAATAAAAGATCAGTGCATATGTTTAATGATTTCCTGTGCTACCACCTGACCCGATATTAGGGAGGGAGGTACGCCTGGCCCTGGGACTGTTAATTGACCGGTATAATATAAATTTTTAATTTTTTTGCTCTTTAAAGCGGGTTTTAAAATGGCCGTTTGTTTTAAGGTGTTGGCTAGGCCATAGGCATTTCCCTTAAATGCGTTGTAATCCTGCATAAAGTCATTGTGAGCATAACTCTTTTTAAAGATGATATGCTTGGTGAGGTCCTGTCCCGTGATGTGTTCGATTCTTTTTATAACCAAGTTGAAATAATGATCTCTAATGGTCGGTTCGTCTTTAAGATCCGGAGCAACAGGTATAAGAATGACCATGGCTTCTCCATTTTTTGGTGCAACAGAATCATCAGTTTTGGAGGCTATGCTCACATAAAAGAGTGGACGAGATGGCCATCTGGGATTTACGTATATTTCGCTGGCATGTGGTTCAAAATCTTCATCGAAAAATAAAGTATGATGAAGAAGGCCTTTAATTTTAGTATTCAACCCAATGTAAAACAACAAAGAAGAAGGCGCTAAAACCCGTGAATCCCAATATTTATTTGAATAACTCCGATGCGATGGTGGCAGAATTGCTGTTTCCACATGATGATAATCTGCACTGGCAACAACCACATCAGCTTCATAACGTTCATTTTCTGTTTCTAATGAATCGATGATATCATTATTTATGCGAAATGATTGCACATTGGCATTGGTAACAAACCGAACCCCTAATGATTCTGCCAATTGTACCATGCCCTGGACAACACTATACATCCCACCTTTGGGATACCATGTTCCAAGTTTGATATCTGCATAATTCATCAAACTATATAAAGCCGGAGTGTTATCGGCAATAGCACCTAAAAACAGAATAGGAAATTCCATCAGTTGCAAAATCTTGGTATGATGGAAATATTTGCGAATATGTGCGCCAAAAGATTTGAAAACATCTAATCGAATGACATCGAGCAATAGCCGGATACTGATAAATTCAAAGAATGAACGACTCGGCTTGTAAACCAGTTTGTTGATCCCGATATTATACTTGTATTTGGCCTGGTTCATGAAACGGTCAAGCATTTCAGCACTACCCGATTCAATGGAATTCAGCAATATTCGCAATTGTTCATAATTGGCAGGTATTTCCAATGTATCATCCTTGCCAAATACAACTGCATATGACGGGTCCAGACGTATTAACTCATAATAATCGGAAGGCTTTTTACCGAATATTGAAAAGTATTTTTCAAATACGTCAGGCATCCAGTACCAACTCGGGCCCAAATCAAAGGTGAATCCATCTGCTTTCAACTGACGTGCTCTGCCACCAAGAGTATTGTTTTTTTCAAGCACGATTACCTCCAAGCCCTGTTGGGCAAGACATGTTGCAGCAGCGATACCAGAAAAGCCCGAACCAATAATTATGGCTCTTTTAGCAGGCATTTTCTTAGTTACGGATGGCGTATTGTTTAAGCATGTTTTTTAATTCTTTCCGGGCTATATGAATCCGGTTTTTCACCGTTCCGATGGGAATATTGAGTTTATCAGCAATTTCGTAGTATTTAAATCCGCGAAAATGCATCATAAAAGGGACTTTATAAGTGTCATCTAGTTTTTCAATGGCCCGGTTGATATCTTTCATGGCAAATTTACCATAAGCCATATTTTCAATGATGTTCTCGGAAGAATTAATATAATGCAGATTATCGGTGGTGTCTATAAAAGTATTTTTTCTGACCATCCGCTGGTAGTTTGTAATAAAGGTATTTTTCATGATGGTGTATAACCATGCTTTCAGGTTGGTGCCATCCGTAAATTTATCGCGGTTGGAGAAGGCTTTTAAAATGGTTTCTTGCAGAAGATCATTAGCCTCTTCCATGTCTTTGGTTAATCGCAATGCGAATGGTCTAAGTGATCCTGAAAGGTTGTTAATTGTGTAGCTGAATTCTAGTGCTGTCATGTTTCTTTGTAATTTTTGTTTAAGCAAACATAATAAATATTAAACAAAATACAACATTTTTGTTTAACTTTTTTTTAAAATCCTTAAACGGTACTTGCTTTTGGTTTGGTTAAATCTTAAGATAATTAAATTAACTCCTGGCTTTTGGCTAATATTTGACAATTGTTGATTTAAATAATTATATCCGATTGACAACGTCTCTAATTGTCGGGAGAATGACACCATGCACCAACTTGATTGTTTAACTAAAATATACGTCGCTTAAACAATTTAGTTTCAATCTAAATAAATATCTAATGGATATTAAGTGTCTATAAGCCTTGAATAGGCTATATCGAGTGTTAAATAATTGTGAAGTTTTTACGAATGGGAATTATTGATTGACTTTTCATTGATGTCGTCGATAAAATCAATAAGGTCCTGAAGTTTATTCAAAATTTGAACATTCGACGGACAATCCATATCCTGACCGACTACCTGATGGCCTGAAAGCAGGATTTTTTGTTGAGGGAACGTACTGGATAATTTATAAATATATTCCTGGGCTTTGTTTCCAGATGGATGAGAGGTAAATACTGTTAATATAAATTGTGGGGTATGATTTTCTGACACAGATTTCATGTCATTGAAAGGCACATTCTGGCCAAGGTAGATTACCTTATTATCCCTTGCTTTTATCAGATAGGAGGAGAACAACAAACTTATTTCATGTAATTCTCCCTCTGGCAGATAAAGCAAATATTTGTATTTGTAATCTTTGTTAGAAACAAGTTGGCCATCGATGGCCACAATAATTTTTTGCCGGACAAGATTAGACATGAAATGTTCTTGTGCTGGTGTGATGGCTCCTGTTTGCCAGAGAATGCCTATCTTTTGAAAGAAAGGATGGATGATATTTATCATTGTCCGCTCAAAACCAATCTGAAGAATATTGGTGGAAATAATTTTTTCAAAATGTTCTTCATCGAGGTCAAGCATGGAAAGGGTGAGGGCGTAGATTTGCTCAGGATAGCTGAGTTTTTGCTCCATTAAGCGTTTAACTTCCTGCTGAAGGGCTTCTCTGGGCATTTCACAGATTTTAGAAATTTTGTGACCATTGTCTTTAAGCAGTGAAATATTCAGAACCAATTTCAGATCGTCGTCGTCGTAGTAACGGATGTTGGTGTCTGTTCGTTTCGGTTTGATGACATTATACCGCTGCTCCCAAATTCGCAGTGTATGTGCCTTAATTCCAGACAATTGCTCAAGATCTTTTATAGAATAAAATGACACCGCTAACGTATTTTTCGCTTCCAAATCTGTAGTAATGTTAATGTAACCTGGTTTGATATACAATTGTTAATATTGTCTCTATCGACATAAAATCATTTAAGAATTAAAAAAATAGCGTATTTCCCAAATTATCGACATTAACATTCATTTCAATAGATTTGTTTCCTCCTTACAAAAATATTTATCTTAATAATTTATATAATGTATTCATTTTCAGGCAATGATTGCAAACGTCTTGTCAATTAAAAGATATTTATAGCCATCGATCTGATTGAATAATATAATAACCAACAGAATCAGGATGGTGAATAGCTTGAAGTGCCTGTCGAATAATTAAATTGATTTACAAAAAAAATTTGCGCACTATGATGCTCTATAATATAACTTTTAATGTGGATCAAGACATTGAACAAGAATGGCTTACCTGGATCAAAATGACTTATATCGACAATGTAATGGGTACCGGATTATTTCAAAATTACCGGCTGTTCAAGCTATTATCGGAACCAGAGAACAACGGGACCACCTTTGCACTTCAATTTTATGCCAAAAATCTTGATAATATTGAAACTTACATTGATAAGTATGCATCCTCTATTGTTAAGCAGCACAATGAAAAATTCAAATACAAACAGGTGGCTTTTATGACTTTACTAGAATCGGTGGATTTATAATTTAGAGTTGATTCAATTGCTCACGACTTAGCGCACAGTTGATCCATTCACCATCGAAACTTGCGCCAAGTTTCTTATAATAATTGATGGCTGGTGTATTCCAGTCCAACACCTGCCAGTGCATTTTGCCACAGTTTTCAGTTTTTGCTGCTTTGGCCACTTGGTTGAACAATTTTTTGCCAATTCCTTTGCCTCGATACGCTTCTGTGACGATAATATCGTCGAGGTATAAAGATTTCCCTTTCCAGGTAGAGTAACTGAAAAAATACAATGCCAGTCCGACTATTTTCTGATCAGTTTCTGCCACGTAAAATTCAAAATATCGCCGATCTCCAAATCCTTCTTCACTCATTTTATCAATAGTATTGACAACTTCTTCAGGGGCTTTTTCGAAAGTTGCCAATTCTTTTATCAGGGTCAATACTTGGGGTAGATCTTCTTCTTTACCCTTTCGGATTGTATACATGGTATTTTTTCAGCAATTCGTTTAATTAATTAAGTCAAAACCAGTATAACGAGTTAATATCTGTGGGACTCGAATACCTTTGGACTCCTGGTTATTTTCTAATATCGCAGCAACAATCCTGGGTAATGCCAAGGCACTTCCATTCAAGGTGTGTAATAACGTGGTCCCCTTTTCTCCACTTTTATAGCGCAATTTAAGCCGGTTTGCCTGATAAGTCTCAAAATTGCTTATTGAACTCACTTCCAGCCATTTTTTCTGAGCGCCAGAGTAAACTTCCATATCGAAGGTCATCGCCGATGTGAACCCCAGGTCGCCGCCGCACAACATCACCCGGCGGAAAGGTAACTCCAAAGATTTCAAAAGGCCTGATACATATGTACACATTTCATCCAAAGCCAAATAGGATTCTTCCGGTTTCCTTATTTGCACGATTTCTACTTTATCAAACTGGTGAAGCCGGTTCAAACCCCGAACGTGGGCACCCCAAGAACCTGCCTCCTTACGGAAACAGGGAGTATAACCGACATTTTTTATGGGCAAATCCTCTTCTTTCAGTATGACATCACGGTACAAGTTAGTAATGGGTACTTCAGCCGTGGGTATCAAAAAAAAGTCACTATCGACAATGCCGTACATTTGTCCTTCTTTATCGGGCAGTTGACCGGTTCCATATCCTGAATCACTATTAATGAGCACTGGAGGCTGGATCTCACGATATCCGGCTTTTTCTGCCTCATCAAGAAAAAAATTGATTAAAGCGCGTTGAAGTTTGGCGCCCTTTCCTTTATATACAGGGAAGCCAGCACCTGTAATTTTATTTCCCAATTCAAAATCAATGATGTCATATTGTTGTATCAATTCCCAATGCGGCAATGCTTCTTCAGGCAGCGATGGCATGATACCATACTGTTCTACAATTTTATTTTCATCCGAACTTTTACCATCCGGGACCGATGGGTGCGCTGCATTCGGAACGTTGTAAAGGGAAGAATTAAGTTCATTTTCTATTTGTTTTAAATCATCCTGCAACGCTTTGCTCCTGTCTTTTAGTTTAACAGATTCTGCCTTTATCTTTTCAGCCTCCTCTTTTTTCCCCGCTTTCATCAGCACACCAATTTCCCTGGCCAAGGCGTTGGCACGGTTCAATACATCATCGAGTTCCGTTTGTGTAGATTTACGTTTCTCATTGATTTTGATAAGTCCATCAACCACATTAGAAGCGTTTGACACACCTTTTTTGGCCAGACCGGTTATGATTTTTTCTTTGTGATCAATAATATCAACTATTCTGAGCATTGCATTATTTTTGGGCAAAGGTAATTGTTTTTGCAATAAAGGCTCAAAATTATTGTGAGCTTGAAAAAAAATTATGAGATTAATTTGATTCTTTTCTTGATTATTAAATAAAGCACACATATTATTGCATTCTCAAAAACTTCTTTTAGATTTTTATCGTTAAGTATTTGTCCCTTTAGAAGAAATATCTTTTTTCTTAAAATAAATCTGGTTTTAAATTTCTAAATCTTAAAAATCCAAAAAATCCAGGAATTATTTCCTCAATACTTATTATCCTATGTATACTATTCAAGATTTAAATGTGAGGCTTCTTTCAGAATTGAAAGAAATTGCAGAGGAGCTTGGTCTTGAAAATTTTAAAAAATTACCCAAGAAAGAGTTAATTTATAAGATTTTAGATCATCAAGCAGCCAACCCGGCTGATGTTAAGCAGTCAAAGAAAGCATCTGCGGAGAACAACAATAATGGGGCTCCTCACCGAGAAAACAAACGAAAAATGATCCCAAAACGAGAAAATGTGAAAAAGCGCAAAGAAGAAGACGTCGACGAATCTAAAGATCTAAGTGCTGATGAGTTGCTTGAATCTTTTTCGGTAGACCTCGATCCTTCTATTACGTCATTCGATGATGACGAGGACACGACGCCTCCCCAAAAACCCACTGAAGAAAAAGAAGTCAAACGTGAGTATTCGGAGCCCCGTGAACCCAGGGAACCCAGGGAATCACGTGAATCGCGTGAACAACGTGAAGAACCAAAAAGACATCATAAAAAAAGTTCAATTAAGGAATTTGATGGTGCGATTGAAAATGAAGGAGTGCTGGAAATCATGCAGGATGGTTATGGATTTCTGAGATCATCGGATTATAACTATCTGGCCAGCCCCGATGACATTTACGTATCACCTTCGCAGATTAAGCTGTTTGGATTGAAAACCGGTGACACAGTACGTGGACAGATCAGACCACCGAAAGAAGGCGAAAAATATTTTGCGTTGCTTCGTGTAGAATCTGTAAACGGTAAAACCACTGAAGAAATTCGTGATCGTGTTCCATTTGAATACCTCACGCCACTTTTCCCGGAAGAAAAACTAAACCTCAGTGCCAGCCCAAGTAACTTCTCTACCCGTATACTCGACTTGTTCTCTCCCATTGGAAAAGGGCAGCGCGGTATGATTGTGGCGCAACCCAAGACAGGTAAAACAGTATTGTTGCAAAACATTGCCAACGCGATAGCAGAGAACCATCCTGAAGTTTACCTGATGATCCTTTTGATTGATGAGCGGCCGGAAGAGGTGACTGATATGGCCAGAAGCGTTAAAGCAGAAGTAATATCATCAACATTTGATGAGCAGGCGGAACGGCATGTTAAAGTCGCCAATATTTTATTGGAAAAGGCCAAACGTTTGGTAGAGTGTGGACATGATGTTGTAATACTGCTTGATTCGATTACCAGACTGGCCCGGGCACACAATACCGTAGTACCGTCATCCGGTAAAATTCTTTCTGGTGGTGTGGATGCCAATGCATTGCACAAACCGAAACGGTTCTTTGGCGCGGCAAGAAATGTGGAAAATGGTGGTTCTTTAACCATTATAGCCACAGCATTGATTGAAACCGGTTCCAAAATGGATGAGGTTATTTTTGAAGAATTCAAAGGGACAGGGAATATGGAATTGCAGCTTGATCGTAAATTGTCGAACAAGCGCATCTATCCGGCCATTGATGTTCCGGCTTCGGGTACACGACGTGAAGAATTGCTTCTCGACCAGGAAACGCTGCAACGCGTCTGGATTTTGAGGAAATTTATGTCTGATATGACTTCCCAGGAAGCTATGGAGTTCTTATTGGAAAAAATGAAAGGAACCCGCAACAACGAGGAATTTCTGGTTTCGATGAACGGATAAAACCAACGCGAGAAAACATATTGAAGATCCCCTGGAATGATCATATTCCCGGGGATTTTTTATTTTGTTTTCATTTTAATACCAGCGCCAACATGGCTTTGCCAATTGTTTAATCTGGCTTCCAGGTCCTGAGCCAATTGATGGTTTTGTGAAATAAGGTTAGTTTTTTCACCTGGATCTGTTTTGAGATTAAACAAATATTTTTGATCATCATCAACAATGAATTTCCAATTTTCGCCGATAACAGCCTTTTGCTTCCGATATTCCCAATAAACATCCCGGGCAGGCAATGATTTTTGATAAATAAAGTGTGAAGACAGATCCATTCCATCGATTCTTTCTTCATTATAAGGTATGTGTGCCAGCGATAAAATGGTGGGAAAAATATCCATACTCACAACCAGTTCATCAGAAACACCACGATTAATGACGCCAGGCCAGTAGGCAATTGCCGGTACCCGAATCCCGCCTTCCCAGAGTTGGCCTTTGGATCCCTTCAGTGGTTTCATTTCACTGAAATTTTTCAACCCTCCATTATCAGAGCAAAAGAAAATCAGGGTTCTTTTGTCGAGATTCAATTTTTTGAGTTGATTTACGATCCTTCCAATACCTTGATCCATACTTTCAATCATTTCGCGGTATGCGGCTTTCTTGTCTTTTCTTGAACCGTACATAGGGAAATAATAACCCGGAAATCGATCTGCTTTATCATTAGGTCCCTGAAAGGGATAATGCGGAGCTTCTTCAGCCACGTAAAGACAAAATGCTCGATTTTTATTGTCATCTATAAATTCCAAGGCATGTTTGGTAATGAGTTCCGTTGTATAGCCAGATTCTTTTATTTTACCAAGATTGTTCCACCAGTCAGGAATGCCTGCCCCGTCCACATGAGATTGGTAATCGATATTGCCACTCACAAAACCATGGAAAGAATCAAAACCCTGATAAATTGGATTGTATTCAATTCGGTAGCCTAAATGCCATTTGCCCACAATGCCAGAAACATATCCCGAATCTTCCAGGGCATCTGCAAAAGTGATCTGGTCCAAGTCCATACCGGTATTCCTGCTTTCTCCCCTTACGGCTACCACCCCCTCTATTCCGCAGCGTTGTTGATATCGGCCTGTCAGTAATGCTGCACGAGTAGGAGAGCAAACGGCGCCATTGGAATGGAAATTCAAAAATTTCAGACCGTGTTTAGCCAATAAGTCGATATGAGGTGTTTTAATTGATTGATTGCCATAGCAACCCAGATCGCCGTATCCGAGGTCGTCTGCCATGATGATCACAAAATTTGGTTTAAGCGGTATTTTCTTATTGTTACAACCATATAATGTACCCAGACAACACAAGAGGAGAGCGAAGATGAGAAGTTTAAAATGTTGCATAAGAAAATTTAAAATGGAAACAACGATAAAAAAATGATTGTTTCAAAATGGTTTAAAAACTAAATTAGAACAATACAATTAAACAATAATTGATTATGAAACGTAAGATCAACCTGGTTCCATTCATGTTATTATTATTTTTTGGATGTTCAGTAGTAGCCGTAGAAACCAACTATGAAAAAGGGACAAACTTCGGCCAATATAAATCATTTACTTTTATGCAGATACAACAGCAATTTATCCGCGATACTGCTTTGACCCAGCCTCAAATAAACATCATTGAAGATGCAATTACAAAGGAACTGGAGTTGAAAGGCCTTCAGCCATCAAACAATGCAGACCTGAATATCAATATAGGCATCCAGGTCGTTGAAAAAACACAAAAGCGGGAACAAACTGTCCAGGATATTCATTATATGGGACAACGGCGGTATTCCTGGTCAGCTTCAGATAGTATTGTGGTGGGGCACTACAAAGAAGGTACAATGATCATTGATCTGGTAGATGCACAAAAGAAATTACTGGTATGGCGCGGCATTGGTAAACGCGTTGTAACGGGCAAAGGTGATTTTGAGGAAAAAGTCCGTGAAGCCGTGCAGAAGATCCTCGAGGAATACCCGCCAAAACAATAAAGTATAGTGGCATTATTCATTCGATGTGCCAAAATTATGCGGGATGTTTAATATTAATTATCTGGATTTTCATTGATTTTGTGCAACTGTTGAACTTTCAAATTCGAATGAGAGGTCAATTTTGTTCAAATCAACTTTATAATCCATGGTACATACCCGTTGATATGACAACCTGTGAACATGAATATGGAAATGTCTCTTATCATAAAATTTATACAAATAAAATCGTTGTGAATTTGTAGTTTTGCAAAATAATCTGATAAAACAAAGGGAAATGATATATCCGATTGTGGCCTATGGCAATCCCGTTCTTAAGAAAAGAGCTGTTGAGGTTGAACCGGGATCGATTGATGTGAAAGAACTTGCTGAAGATATGTTTGAGACCATGCATCACGCACAGGGAATAGGTTTGGCAGCACCCCAGATCGGGAAAAGCCTCAGAATGTTTGTGATTGATGGCGCCGCATTGGAGGACGAAGAAATGCAAGACTTTAAAAAAGTCTTTATTAATCCGGTAATATTGAAAGAATACGGTGATGACTGGTTATTTGAAGAGGGCTGCCTGAGCATTCCAACCATACGGGAAGATGTAAACAGAAATTCACAATTGCGGATACGTTATTTTGATGAAAATTGGGCGGAACACGAAGCGGAATTTGATGGGATGAAAGCACGCATCATCCAACATGAATATGATCATATTGAGGGAATATTGTTTACCGATCATTTATCGGCATTCAAAAAAAGATTGTTGAAAAGTAAATTGTCTAATATCAGCAGAGGACAGGTCAGTGTCGAGTATCGCATGTCATTTCCTGTAAAGCGATAAAAATTCTATGAAGTTTGGAAAAACGAAGAACGTCATCTAAAAATTGTAATATCCTCCGTGACATCTGATTCATCTCTGAAAATAACCCTTATACAAACCGATTTGCATTGGCAGGATATTGATGCCAACCTTGCCATGTTTGAGGAAAAGATATGGCAAATAAACCAGCACACCGATTTGATCATTTTACCGGAGATGTTCAATACCGGATTTAGCATGGATACCCGAAAACTGGCCGAGCCAATGAACAGCAAAACATTCCGCTGGATGAAACAGCAGGCGGCACAAACCGGTGCGGTGGTCACGGGCAGTGTGATCATTCGGGCAGATAACCAATACTACAACCGTTTGATCTGGATGGAGCCTTCCGGAGAATTTGCAATTTATGACAAGCGACATCTCTTTCGAATGGGCCAGGAACATCTCACTTTTACCCCTGGAAATCAACGAATAATATGTTCACTGAAAGGTTGGCGAATTTGTCCTTTGGTATGTTATGACCTGAGATTTCCAGCCTGGAGCCGAAATCAATTTGATTTGGAAAAAGAAAGACTCCAATACGATTTGCTCATGTACGTTGCCAACTGGCCGGAGCCGAGATCCAGGGTGTGGGATACCTTGCTGCCCGCGCGAGCGCTGGAAAATTTGTGTTATGTTGTTGGTGTTAATCGTATTGGAAAAGACGGAGAAAATGTGCGATATAATGGGCATTCAAAAGTCATCGATTTCAAAGGTAATTCCTTAATGGAAAACCGGGAGGATGAATTTATCAGTTCTATTTCCATCAATATGGAGGCCCTGCAAGATTTTAGAAAAAAGTTTCCGGTTTACCTCGATAGTGATCATTTCGAGATCCATTAAGGTCAATTGCAGGGCATTCATCAATATTTTCTCAGGATCAATAGGGCTTTGGGAATTTCACAATTTGTTTGCATCCCAGCGAAGATTTTATTTCCTGCACTGGTAAAAACCAAATATTCATTATTTTTGGCTGCAATTTTTGTGAACTGTACAATTTCAAGATTCGGTCATGAACAGATAAGATAGGGGACAAACATTTTCCCTGTCGATCAACTCGACAATTTCAAATTTATTCAACTGCGATTTATGGATTCAATTAAGGTTTTCGCTCCTGCTTCCGTCGCCAATGTCACATGTGGTTTCGATATCCTTGGATTTGCAGTGGAGGAACCTGGCGATGAAGTAGTACTTAAAAAATCGAACAATGATAAAGTGCGCATAGTGGAGATCACGGGTGATGATGGTAACTTACCCTATGACTCAGATAAAAATACTTGTAGCGTTGTCATTTCAAAATTTCTGGAGTCCATCAGGTCGAAACAAGGCATCGATATTATTTTACACAAAAAAATGCCTTTGGGCAGTGGTTTGGGCTCAAGTGCGGCCAGTGCTGTTGCGGCCATTTTCGCCATTAATGAAATGATGGGCAATCCCAAATCCCTAAACGAACTTTTACCCTTTTCTATGGAAGGGGAACGGATAGCTTGTGGCGCCGCGCATGCAGACAATGTTGCGCCTTCTCTGTTTGGGGGTTTCGTGTTAATTCGCAGTTATGAGCCACTCGATACCATTAAATTACCTACACCGGATGATCTATATGCCACATTGATCCACCCGCAAATTGAGGTTAAGACCAAAGATGCCCGGGAAATATTGCGCCGGGAAATTTATTTCAGAGATTCTGTGCGGCAATCGGGTAACGTGGCGGGACTGGTTGCCGGATTATTATTACAGGATTATGAACTGATGAGCCGCTCGATGGAGGACCACATTGTAGAACCCATTCGGGCTATTCTTATTCCCGGTTTTGATAAAGTGAAACAAACAGCCCTTGATGCCGGGGTGATCGGTGCAGGAATTTCCGGAAGCGGACCTTCCATCTTTGCATTAAGCAATGATGTAAATGTTGCCCAAAAAGCAGGAATGGCGATGCAAAAGATCTATGCCTCCTATGAAATTGACAGTGAAATATATGTGTCGAAAATAAATCAGCAAGGCCCCAGAGTTTTAGATTGATTTGATATATATTTAAGGTTTTAAAATTTTAAATAACCCGATTATGAAATATTTAAAAGCGATATTCTTATCGACAATCTTTTGTATGGGTGGCTTCCTCGCCTTGGCCCAGGAAGATCAGACCATCGAACCGAAGCTTACTGAAGTTTGGGAACCTGTTCCACCGATTGTAACACCAGGGGTAGGAACGTCTCCCCCGTCAGATGCCATCGTACTTTTTGATGGTAATGACCTCAATGCCTGGCTGGGGGAAAATGATAAGTTACCCGAATGGAAAGTGGCTGACGGCGCTGTAACCGTTGCTCCGGGAACTGGCACCATCCATACCAAACAAAAATTTGGAGATATTCAGCTACACATTGAATGGCGAACCCCTGCAGTCGTAAAAGGGGAAGGCCAGGGACGTGGCAATAGTGGTATATTTTTAATGGGGCGCTATGAATTGCAGGTTCTGGATTCCTATAACAGTACCACCTATGTGAACGGGCAGGCCGGAAGTATCTACAAACAATCACCCCCATTGGTGAACGCTTGCAGACCTCCCGGGGAATGGCAAACTTATGATATCGTTTTCATGGCACCGGAATTCACTGAAAAGGGTACCTTGAAAACCCCGGCAAGGATTACAGTATTTCAAAATGGCATATTGGTCCAGAATAATTTTGAAATTAAAGGACCAACCCAATACAATAAATTACCACGTTATGAACCTCACGGCAAGGATTCCCTGGTACTTCAGGATCACCACAATCCGGTGAGTTATCGAAATATATGGGTAAGGGAATTATAAAACGATCTGAAAGGATAATGTGTAATTAATAAAACCTAAAAATTCCCTTGGATTTCTTGAGGTCATCCTCCGTTGATCCAAGGGAATTTTTATATACCTTCTTTACCGTGCTTGAAGATATTCATCCGCAAAATTCAAATACTGTTCCCAGTCAAAATCGGTAACATCGTGTTTACCTTCACGAATATGATAGGCAATGTGCCCAATCGCCGGATGACCAACGGCGGGCATTTCTTTTGCAGGTAAAGGTTTTAAATGATAGAGTTGATACACGGGTCCTGCCAGTTTGGCGGATAAAAATTCTCCCTTGGGGTCAGACCACTGGTCCCCTTCAGCACTGGCGACGTACACCGGTCGTGGCGCCACGAGCGCAATCAACATGTGCTGATCAAATGGCAATTTATCTTCATTGTCGTTGAACTGATTAAAGTTATCACAAAACCAGTGCGGAAAATGCGTGTTAATGCGTTTTACCGTTTCACCATATCGCCTTCGTGAAAGTGCGGCTCCTCCGCATCCCGATTCATTAGAGATCACCATCGCAAATCGTTGATCTTCCGCACCGGCCCAGAGGGCAGTTTTCCCAAGTCGCGAATGTCCCATGACGGCAATGCGATGGGCATCAATATCATTATCAGTTTCAAAATAGTCCATGGCCCGGCTTAAGCCCCAGGCCCAGGCACCAATAGATCCCCATTCGTCAGGGGCCGGTTTTGTTTGGCCTGATTTATAAAATAAAGGTTGTACACCATTTTGAAAACCGTCATCAAAATCAGGATCGAGATCGCCGTAGTATATGGTAGCCAACCCATAACCCCGGTCGATGATCATTTCAACCGGCCAGCGACTACGGCGTACACCGCGGGATGCCTCCGTGGCCTGATGATCAATAATTCCGAAATCCTCATTGGTTGGAGCCCAGTTTTGATTTATGAAAATGGCGGGATCATCCAGGATGGTTTGATTACCATAGAAATTCATTTCCAGGAATACTGGCGCTGGTTTTTTAACATTATTTGGCAGATAAATGAGCAAGTCCATATTAGGACCAGTTTCGTCTTGTGTGAAGTAAACCCTTACCTGTTTCCTTGTTGCTTTACCGTTTAAAGCCTGGGTGTCTGATTCCCTCAATTTGAAATGCATGCCCGCTGGTATCCCAGGCATTTTGCCATATTCGTATTCTTCAAAAAGATGAAGGATTTCCGGGCGCCGTATTTGTTCCCACGCCTTTACGGTTTTTACCGGGGTGCCATCGGACATATTGAGTAATTCAGGAAGTGTGTATTCGGGCACATTGCTTTCGTCGTAGTTGGCCGGTTCATCCTGGGCTTGTATTGAATTTTGAAATACGAAGAGACCCAAGAGCGTGCCAGCAAAAATTTTGATGCTAAAATTTTTCATGATCCATTGATTTTGAAATCGTTTAATTTACACAAACAATTCCCGAAGTACTATGAAAAAGATCAATTAAAAGTGCAGATTATTGATTGGGATTATTGTGTAATGCCGGTATAATTAAATGGTGTAATTGCTCTTAATTCTGACTTTATCTTTTCTTCAACATCCAGTTGATCTATAAACTCCCGTATGGTTTTTTTGGAAATTTTTTCTCCTTTTCTGGTGAGTGCTTTCAGTGCTTCATAGGGTTCCGGGTATCCTTCCCTCCGCAGTATGGTCTGCAATGCTTCAGCGACAACAGCCCAGTGTTCTTCCAGATCGTGATGGATGGCCTCTTCATTGATCTCCAACTTATTAATGCCTTTTTCCAGTGATTTCAAAGAGATGACCGTATGGGCGATGGGCATACCGATGTTTCGTAAAACTGTGGAATCAGTCAGGTCGCGTTGAAGTCGTGAAACCGGCAGTTTAGCTGCAAAGTGCTCAAACAATGCATTGGCTAACCCCAGATTGCCTTCTGCATTTTCAAAATCAATTGGATTCACTTTATGGGGCATGGCAGAAGAGCCAACTTCATTTTTTTTGATCTTTTGCTTGAAATAATTCATTGATACGTACATCCAAATATCGCGGCTAAAATCAAGGAGAATGGTATTGATCCTTTTTAATCCATCACAAAGTGCGGCCAGGTTGTCATAGTGTTCAATTTGTGTAGTGGGGAAACTCCGGCATAGACCCAGGTTCTTATTGACAAATTTATCAGCAAAACTATTCCAGTCAATTTCCGGATAGGCCACATGGTGGGCGTTCAGGTTTCCCGTAGCCCCACCAAATTTGGCTGAAAACGGGATATTTTTCAGATATTCGATTTGAATGTGAAGCCTGGTTGAAAAAACTTTCATTTCTTTCCCGACCATGGTTGGCGATGCCGGCTGGCCGTGAGTTCTGGCAAGCATTGGAATATCTTTCCACCCTACAGCTAAACCATCGATTTGATTTGAAATTTCTTCGTAAAGATTTTCCAATTCTCCCAATGCTTCCTTCAGTTGCAATGGCATGGCTGTATTATTAATATCCTGGGAGGTAAGGCCAAAATGAATGAATTCTTTTACGGATCCGAGGTTGAGCATATCGAATTTTTCTTTCAAAAAATACTCTACAGCTTTCACGTCGTGATTGGTGACCTTTTCTATTTCTTTGATCTTTTGGGCATCGGACTCAGTAAACGACTCATAGATCTTTCTCAGTTCGGGAAAAATTGCGGGATCCACGATCATCAATTGAGGAAGAGGTAATTCGCAGAGTGCAATAAAATATTCAATTTCAATCAGAACACGATACCGTATAAGACTGAATTCAGAAAAATAATGTGCCAGCCAGGCAGTTTGTGGTCTGTATCTGCCATCTACTGGTGAAATGGCAGTGAGTTTATTGAGATCCATACAAAATCGATTATCGAAAGAAGACGCAAAAATAATCAATTGGGGGGACAAAAGAGTTAAATAAATGAACTAACTCAAGTGTATGCGGCACAAAATATTTTAAAGATTTCAAATCATTTTATTGTAGTTCCGGTTAGAAAATGGGATATCCTACAGGATATTTTATAATTTTGCGGCTTGAAATTGATTACCCGCAAATACAAGCGGAAAAATTGGAATTAAACATATAATAATGTTCAGTATATTCAAAAAGAAATCCAAAACCAAATCTGATAAATCAAGGTACATCACGCTGAAAGTAAAGGACGTGATCAGGGAAACCGCGGATGCCACTACCCTGGTATTTGAAATTCCCGAAGGCGGTTTGGATTATAAACCAGGGCAATATATTACCCTGATTTTACCGATCGAAGGGGAACAGGTTCGACGGTCCTATTCACTCAGTTCTTCTCCATTGGTGGATGAAAATCCGGCGATCACAGTAAAACGCATTGAAGAAGGCAAAGTTTCAACTTATCTCCACCAGCATATGAAAGTTGGCGATATGTTCGAAGCGCTGGAGCCAATGGGCAATTTCACGGCAGTCCACGACCCCGAAAATCCGACACAATATGTGATGTTTGCGGGAGGCAGTGGTATTACACCTTTAATGTCAATTTTGAAAACAATTTTAATTGCTGAGCCCAAAAGTAAAATTCTTCTGATTTACCAGAACCGCAATGAATTGACCATAATTTTTGAAAAACAGTTGAAAAAGCTTGTACAAGCGTATAAGGATCGCTTTAATATAATCAATATTCTTTCACAACCAGGTGAAGTTTCTCCCCATTTTAAAGGGAGATTGACCGATGACCTGATCAAGGAAACCTTACTGGATATACCTGAATTTAAACTGCAGCAGGGTGAATATTTTGTGTGCGGACCATCCGGAATGATGCATACGGTTGAGAAAGCATTGGAAACGCTCAATATTCCGAAAAACCAGATTCACAAGGAAAGCTTTGTACCGGGGGTCTCTGAAGAATCTCAGGGAGATGATGAAACCGAGCAACCTGTTATACTTGAACAAGTGGTCACTATTATTTTGGATGGAGAAGAATTTAAAGTGACGGTACCACCCGGGAAATCGATTCTTGAAGCGGCACTTGATGAAAACATAGACATGCCATTTTCTTGTCAGAGTGGATTGTGTACAGCCTGTCGCGGGAAATTATTGAAGGGCAAGGTTCATATGGATGAAGATGAAGGTCTCACGGACAAAGAATTGGAGGAAGGCTACGTCCTCAATTGTCAGGGCCATCCGCTTACCCCGGACGTAATTGTTGAAATCGGATAGTCTGAAGCTTAAATAATTATTCAAAATCCAGTAAGGATATGGGCAATCTTGTGCTTGAAAAAAAAGAAAGACGTTTTGTTCCTGAGACATTTATAGTTGAAAAATGGGAAGATATTGAACCTTATTATCAAAAACTCCTTGATAGACCGATCAATGATAAAGATGAATTGCGGAATTGGCTTAACGATCGAAGCGAATTGGAATCTATTATCACTGAAAATGCCGGATGGCGATATATCCGTATGACCTGTGATACGGCGAATAAATCATACCAGGAAGATTATACCTATTTCATTTCGGAAATTGAACCGAAAATCGCACCCCTTAATCACCGACTGAACCAAAAGCAACTCAATAACCCCTTTCTTCACCAGCTAAACGAACCGGCTTTTGTCATCATGAAACGTGAGTTGGAAAAAGAAGTCAGAATATATAGACAAGAAAACATTCCACTGAAAACCCAGATCCAAAATCTGGCCAAAGAATATGGGAGCATTACCGGGGCCATGACGATTGAATTGGATGATAAAGAGCTCACATTACAACAAGCGGCCGTTTATCTGGAATCTACAGATCGGAAAAAACGGGAAGAAGTATATCAAAAAATCAATAAGAGACGATTGGCAGATAAAGATAAACTGGATGATCTGTTCAATCAGCTCATTCGGCTGCGCCATCAGGTGGCTAAAAA
Source organism: uncultured Cytophagales bacterium (assembly GCA_963711495.1). GTDB lineage: Bacteria > Bacteroidota > Bacteroidia > Cytophagales > Cyclobacteriaceae > CAVQEK01. The sequence goes on along the minus strand of CAVQEK010000004.1, from coordinate 82,918 downwards.
TGCTGATTTTACCAATTTTCGGGACTACATGTTCACGGCCATGGGGCGCTTCGATTACACACCGCGGGATTGTTTTGATTTTCATGAATCTACGCGTTCCGAGATTGTGCCGCTACTCAATACCCTGGCAAAAGCACGTAAAAACCAATTGAACGTGCCGAGTTTAAGGCCATGGGATAAAGCAGTCGATCCAACGGGGAAACCACCTTTAAGGCCATTTTCAACGAGTGAAGAACTTATTGATAAATCCATCGAGAATTTTTCCGGATTGGATCCATTTCTTGGCGAATGCCTCAAAACCATGAAAGCGATGAAGTACCTTGATCTGGAATCACGCAAAGGTAAGGCACCGGGTGGTTACAATTATCCCCTGCTTGAAATTGGAGTGCCGTTTATTTTTATGAATGCGACCTCCACACTCCGCGATCTGGTAACCATTGTTCACGAAGGAGGGCATGCTGTACATTCAATAGTTACCCGCGATCTCGAACTGGCCAATTTCAAGGAAACCCCATCCGAAGTGGCAGAATTGGCCTCCATGTCAATGGAACTGTTGAGTATGGATCACTGGGATATTTTCTTTGAGCGAAGAGATGATCTGCTAAGGGCCAAAAGACAGCACCTTGAACAGATCATTCAAACATTGCCTTGGGTAGCAACGATTGATAAGTTCCAACATTGGATTTATGAACATCCACAACACACGGTTGATGATCGCGTGAAAGCCTGGAATACCATATTCAATGAATTTACTGATGATAACACAGACTGGACTGGCCTTCAACAGAATAAAGATTATACCTGGCAAAAACAGTTGCATCTTTTTGAAGTACCCTTTTATTATATAGAATATGGTTTTGCTCAGCTTGGGGCCATTGCCATTTGGAAGAATTTCAGAGAAAATCGAAAAATGGGATTACAGAATTATCTGAATGCCTTAAAACTCGGATATACCCGGTCGATCCCGGAGATTTATGAAGTTGCTGGAATTCAATTTGATTTTAGTAAAAAGAATATCCACGAGTTGATCGCCTTTGTGCGGGCAGAATGGGAAAGTCTGGTTTAAAAGGATAATTATTCACAGAAAGCTGAGATTTCGTCCAGTGGTTTGCGCCGTATGCCAGTTGGAATATCTTCCAATCCTCCTGCCAGGCTGGACTCAATCGACTGGAATAATTTTCTTATTCTTCAGCTTCTGCAGATTTGCGAATTTTGCTTTTCAAACGTGTATCAGTAACCGCACAAAAAGTCCGGGGTTGTTTATGCGCATTCGAAGGAGCCTTTGTTGCTGTTTGAATAATTTGTGACCTGGCGGGGAACTGATCCGGAAGAAAATTCACGCAACGATCGTCTCTGATCGGCCCATTGGTAAACCCCCACACTTTTCTTGAGCATTATTTCGGGAGTGTACGAGGTACTGCGATATGGAACAAATGGTTGTCCATGGATTATTTTGACTTTATCCATGTTTTGTTTAAAACAACTGAAGAATCGCTGAAATTCAATTAACCAGGCAATACATAATAATAAATGGCTATAAAATGGCTTAAACTCCCTGCCATCACAAAAATATGCCAAATGCTATGATTGTATTTCAAAGTAATCCGGTGATAGAAGATCACCCCTACGGTATAAAAAATTCCACCAGCAAAGATCCACCAGATAGCAGGTGTTGGTAGTTCTGTCATGAAAGTATCCAGGCGGAAAATGGCAATCCAACCCATCAACAAATATAATAAGGTGGATAAGATGCTCGATTTGCCTGTAAAAAAAATTTTATACACAATCCCCAGAATACCGATTACCCAGATCAGGATAAAAAAAGTTAATCCTCCATAATTATACAATGAAATCAATAAAAAGGGAGTGTACGTGCCGGCGATCAGGACAAATATCGCCGTATGATCGATCACCCTGAAGAAATTTTTGATTTGATGATCAGTAACGGAATGATAGATCGTGGAAGCTGAATAGAGAATAATCAGGCTGAATCCGAAAACATAGGCACTGAAAATGTCCCTAAAATTACCATGGGCAGAGGATTTGTATACCAACATCACAACGCCGATGAGGCTGAGTATTAAACCCACACCGTGGGTCCTGGCGTTTATCTTTTCCTCGTTTTTGTCATGTTCTGTCGATCTGTACACTTATAAATAAGTAATTGATGAACAACCTTAAATATAATCAATACTATTGGGCAAATTTTTCTTTCTTTGCGAACTTATTTCATTTGATGGCGGGCATTTAAAGCTAATATTACAATCTATGATGAAATTCCGGCACTTTTCAATATTTTTATTCCTTTTAATTTCCTGTAACTCAAAATCGATGAAAAACCAGAAAGCTGAATTACTATTAGATGCGAAGTCTTCACTGGGGGAGGGAGCAATCTGGCAATATGAACGGCAACAATTGTATTGGGTGGACATTGAAAAAGGTCTTCTGAACATTTATTCCCCGGCTGATCATTCGAATAAAGTTATTGACATGCATCAAATGATCGGCACGGTAGTACCGTTTGCAAATAGAAATGCAGCCATTGTCGCCTTGAGGGATGGTATTTATACGGTTGATCTTACCAATGAGTTCCTGCACCTGATCGTAAGCCCGGAACAGGATCTCGGAGACAATCGGTTCAACGATGGCAAATGTGATGCCACGGGCAGGTTTTGGGCAGGCACCATGGCTTTGAATTCTACTCCGCATGCCGGATCATTGTATTGTGTTGATCTCGATGGTTCGGCAAGGCAAATGATTCCCAACGTTTCCATTTCCAATGGGATCATTTGGTCGCCTGATAATACAATTATGTACTATATTGATACGCCTACCAGGCAGATAAAAGCTTTTGATTTTGACCTGAAATCAGGAAATATAAGCAATGGTCATGTGGTGGTGGAAGTGTCTGAAGGATTGGGTGTGCCTGATGGAATGACCATTGATGAAAACGGAAAATTGTGGGTTGCACATTGGGGTGGAGACTGTGTTTGTCGATGGGATCCCCAATCAGGTAAATTATTGAGCAAGATAGTTGTTCCAGCGCCACAAGTGACCTCCTGCGCATTTGGCGGAGCATCGCTGGACTCTCTTTTTATTACCACAGCCAGAACCGGACTATCTGATGAGATCCTAAAACAATATCCATTAAGTGGCGGTTTGTTTGTCTGTGTTCCGGGTGTGAAGGGCGTAAAAGCCAATTTTTATAAGGGCACTTCAGGTTATTGAAGCAGACGGTAGTGAGCATCGTGGGCGTTGGTAAAACAGAATCATTTTATAGTTTGAATGATGAAAGCTAAAATCTTAATCTTAGAAAAATACAATTTTATGACTTGAAAAAAATTGTATTTAAACCAAAAATTTAAATGAAGTACTTAACGGGTTGGTTTAGTGGATGTTAAAATTTTTAGCAAAAATAAATAAAGAAAATGCTTTCCAAAAGTTTGTATAAAATGTATGTTTTAAGTAGTTTAAAGTGTCAATAGGGCGGGTTTTTTTACACCCGCATTTTTTCCGTTTTGCTATCGTTACACAGCGCAATCAATTTAATTCCGTAACACAATTTGGTCGTTTACGTGGATTATTTTGTGCTTTTTCAAAAGGAAAAGTACAATTTTGAGAATTATACGTTTAATATATTAAAACCTGTTTATCATGAGTAAAAAAACATTAACCACTGAAGATCATGAGGTGATGACAAAACAAGAACAAAAAGTACCGGTCAAAAAAAAGGAAAATGGGAAAGCTGTTGAACTCAAATTACCGACCAAAATTGTAAAACGGGATGGCCGTGTAGTGGAGTTTGATGGTGAACGCATCAAGAATGCCATTACACGATGTTTTAAAAGCTTAGAACGGACCAATTTCGATGCAGAAAAAATCACAAAACAGGTTATTAATATTGTTACGGCTAAATTTGAACAGCCTACGGTGGAGCAGGTACAGGACATTGTGGAAATGGTGCTTCAGGCAGCCGGTGAATATGAAGCAGCTAAGAAATACATTCTCTATCGTGCAGAACATGCTAAACTCAGAGAAAACAGACCCGTTCCCGATGAAGTGCGTGATGCTTTCGCTGCTTCAGATAAATATTTCCCGACCCAACTCCAGAAATTTCAGTTTTATGATAAATATGCCCGCTTCAGTTATGTACACGGACGCCGGGAGACTTGGATAGAAACGGTAGATCGCGCCGTGGAATATCTGAAAGAACTTTCTGATTACAGACTGCAGCCGCTGACTTACCAGCGAATTAAACATGCCATTCTCGAGATGAAAGTTATGCCATCAATGCGATTACTGGCTATGGCCGGCCCGGCAGCGCGCAGGAACAACATCAGTATTTATAATTGTTCTTACATGCCCGTTGATAGTATCGATTCCTTTGTGGAGGCCTTAATCATTTCAATGAGTGGTTGCGGTGTCGGTTATTCCGTGGAGGGAGAGTATATTGAAAAATTACCCCGTATTCGCCGGCAGAAAAATGAACCCCCCATCCAGCACGTTGTTGAAGATTCTACCGATGGTTGGGCGGATTCTCTAAGAACAGGACTTGAAGCGTGGTTTAATGGCCGGGATGTTCATTTCAACTATTCTTTGATACGGCCTGCAGGTGCTGTGCTCAGAATCAAGGGTGGACGGGCCTCAGGTCCTGAACCTTTGCATAAAATGCTGGAATTTGCCAAATCAAGGATTCTGGCCAGACAGGGTTCAACATTACGGCCACTGGATGCGCATGATATTATGTGTGCGGTTGGTGCTGCGGCGGTCTCTGGCGGTGTGCGCAGAACAGCCATGATTGCACTCTTCGATTATAATGATAAAGAAATGCGCCATTGCAAAGACGGTGATTTCTGGAAGAAAAATAATCAACGTTGGAATGCCAATAATTCAGCAGTTTGGCCTGAGCGGAAACTCAGCCAGGCAGAAATTGCCAATTTCATCCTTGATATGGTTAACTCAGAACGGGGAGAACCTGGCATTTTCAATCGCCAGGCAGCATTAAATACCCGCCCGAAAAGAAGGAAAGTCGCTAAATTCGGCACAAATCCATGTGGAGAAATTATATTGAGACCATATCAGTTTTGTAATCTTTCGGTAGCCGTTGCAAGGGAAAAAGACACCCTTGATGACCTCAAAGATAAAGTAGAACTGGCGGCCATTATTGGTACCATTCAATCGAAAGCCACCCATTTTCCGGGTTTAAGAAAAGAATGGAAAAAGAATTGTGAAGAAGAACGACTACTCGGTGTAGATATCAATGGCCAGCTCGACTGCCCCGTAATTCAGAATGCAGAAAATATGCAGGTGTTGCAAGATGTTGCCGTTGAAACGAATAAGAAAGTAGCTGCTATATTGGGTATAAACCAATCCGCCGCGGTCACTTGCGTGAAGCCCTCCGGTAATTCTTCACAGCTTTTAAATTGTTCTCCGGGCATTCATGCGCGCTGGTCCAAATATTATATTCGTAACGTACGCGTTGGTACACACACTCCGGTATTCAAGGTATTGCAAAATGCGGGAATACCAATGGATCCCGAAAATGGACAAACAAGGGAAAATGCTAATACCTGGGTTATCCATTTCCCGGTGAAATCTCCTGAAGCAGCCATTACCAGGAATGAGCGTACAGCCATGGAACAGTGTGAATACTGGTTGCAGAATAAATTGCATTATACGGAACACAATCCGAGTGTGACCATCACCTACAAGCCCGATGAAGTCCTCGACATCATACGCTGGACCTGGGAAAATCAGGACCGGATAGGTGGAATGACCTTCCTGCCGGCATTCAATGCTTCTTTCGATCAGATGCCTTATGTGGAGATCAACAAGGAAGAGTACGAAAAATTGGTGGCTGAATTTCCGGATATTGATTTCAGCAAAATATATCGATACGAAGAAGAAGATTATACTACTGCAGCCCAGGAACTTGCCTGCATGGCCGGGAATTGCGATGTTTTATAATTTTCGGTTTTAAAGATTATTTGAACTGACTAAACCAAAAGTCCCCCAAAATCCAGCTGGATTTTAGGGGACTTTTTTTATGGATCAATTACATTCAGTGAATATAGAGTTCATCGAGTTGAACTGATCTGGTTCTTTACTTTTTTTGCTTATTTATCAAGTCACGATATTTTTGCTCGTCTTTGTCTTTGATTTTTTGACCATTCACCATAATTTGATCATGATTAACGGTAAGATTTTTCAATTCTTCATTTTTTCCTAAATAGCCATCTTTTTTCAGTTCTTTAGTCAGCGATTTTCTGAATTCCTCAAGCGACTTCAATTCTTCTTCATGTTTTTCCAGCGCTTTTTTATGCACCTCGATTTCAGAATCAAAATTCGTCTTGTTATCCCAATGCCTGAGAATTAGAGCTTGGTTTTGGGTCTGCAAATTCTCCATTAGTTTTTCTTGTTTTTTCCAGCTTTCTGTCCTTATTGAATCCATTTCTGCGCGCATTTTATCTTGTTCCGCATGCATTTTTTCCTGAAGTATCTGTTCCTGAAGTGCTCTGAATTCATGACTTTTTTCCAATTGTTTCATAGCTTCCTGACGCAACGAATCCATTTTTTGGCGCCAGTCATGGCTTTTATCAAGGTAATCTCGCATGGCTTTTTGCACATCACCTGAATCCCAGGTTTTACCATTGAAAAGTTTAAAATCACCTTCCTGAAAAGACTTGGGATCGGGTATAAACTTCCATATAACGTTGGAATCGTCTGATGAGTCAGAAGGCAGGAATATACCAAAATCGAAATCTTCTGATATGCCTTGGGGTGGAGGGAATATCATTCCAAAATCCGAACCTGGAACAGCCACGGATAAATCATTGCTGTCAAAAGACCAACTAAACCGGTGCGATTCCAGACTATCCCGATTATCGAAAGAATCGCTTCTAAATTGATAAATATATTGGGTTTTTGGGCTAATCTTGGGATCAACACGAAGCGTATCGATATTCACGTTTATTTTATTTGGTATATCCACTTCGATATTCGCATTCACATTAACATCGATATTGAGGCTATCGATTGTCGGTTTTGGCGCTGAGGTTTTCAATGTATCAGAACCAAGAGGTATGGATCGCAGGAAAGCAGGGGGTGTGAGATGTATCGCTGCCATTTCTTTGACTGCCTGTTTTTTCACTTTATCTTTTAAGGTGAGCGAATACCACGAAACACAGGTGAGCGATAATAGAAGGATTATTGCAGGAATAATTTTTTCTTTTTTTGGAGTATTTTCAATGGATTGATTGAAAAGTCTTTGTATGCGATAAAGGATATGTTTTTTACCGGAAGCCAACGAAAGGGCCAACAGTGGATTTTCCAATTGATAATGCTGAATACTTGCCAGCGCCCGGGCATAGGCCATTTTATCGCTTCCATAGGAAATAACAATATCATCACAACAGTTTTCTCTTTCTCTGTTGATTAATGCGGAGAGTAAGATAAAACCAGGATTGAAAAAATAGATAGCTCCGAGGAACTGCTGGATTAGATTAACCAGAAAATCACTTCTTTTGATGTGGGCCAACTCATGGGCAAGTACAGCTTCAACCTGCTGAACGGATAAATTAGTGACCAATCCAACAGGAAGTAAGATCACCGGTTTCAAGTACCCCATAGCTATCGGCACTGAAGTTTTCCAGGATTCATAAACCTTGATGGATTTAGAGATATCCAGCCGTTTTTTAAGCTTTATAAATTTATTTTGCCAGAAATCGGAGAGTTGACTGGTATATTTTGCTTTGAGTCGATGAAGATATAAATATCCGCCAATGATGCGCATGTTAAATATTAAAAATCCCAGTAGCCAGGGCAAGACTACAAACTGAAGATGGTCCTGGACAAAAACAAAAAGTTGATCACTTGCACTGGAAATATGACTATTTTCCAATAAAGTTATATGGTTTAAATCGGTTGCAGGATTTGGCCATATAATATTTATTGGGACAGGACTGTTTGCCCCCGGATTTACAAAATAGTAATCGAAAGTATAGACGGACCAGGCAAAAACGGAGAGAAGCCCGATTACGCCGATCCAGTATCGTGCATTCGATGACTTAATATGCCAGATGTTAATCATGAATTTTACCAGGAGCAACATGAATAAACCCTGCCATATAGAGTGGATTAGCGTCCAACCCAATGCTTTCACAAGATAATCAGGAATCGAGGAGATCAAATTTGCCATCATGGTATTATTGTTCATTTTCCAGTTGATCGAGATATGCCCTTATTTCTTCGAGTTCTGCTCTGGATGATTTATTATTACCCAGAACCTGCATCACCATTTTCATGGCTGAACCTTTGAAAGCTGTTTCAAGTAGTTTGTCAACCAGTTGTTTTTGCGTTTTTTCTTCACTGATTGCTGCTTCATAAATGTGCAGTTTGCCCTCCTTTATGCGTCTCACCAATCCTTTGTCGAGCATGATCTGCATCAATTTAAGGGTGGTGGTATATGCGATTTCGTTGTGTGCAGAGATTATATCATTTACCTGTCGGACGTTGGAGGGACCCTTTTTCCAAAGCACCTGCAAAATTTCCAGTTCTTTTTCGGTGGGTTTGGGAATATTATTGTTCATCATGTCATTGATTTAATATCTACGAATAGTTTCGTATTCAAATATATACTAAGATCTTCGTAGACGCAAATATTATTACGAATATTTTCGTAGTCAATACAATTTTATTGTGAACTGAAAAATTAATGGGAGTTAAGATTTAGGAATACTGAACGTTACAATGAGTGTTCTTTTCCCTTAGGTCTATTTGTGCCAGCGGAAATATTATTTAAAACCATGGTGCGCAAGCCTGTGGATTCAGCACTTAGAACTCACAACAATTTTAAAATGTTTTATAAGTACAGGACCATCGACCAGCGGTCAATACCTGTCTTTTAAAACATCACCATCTAAAAAATCAGAACCATGAAAATACTCATTATTGGTGGTACGGGTTTTATCGGGACTCACCTCCTAAAACGATTGACAAATACAAACCATACATTACGATGCTTGGTACGACACACGAGTAATACAGAACAAGTTTTACGGGCAAAAGCCGAGCTTGTTATCGGGGATGTAACGGATCGCGAAACTGTATTTACAGCCATGCATGGATGCGATGCCGTGATCAACCTGGCCAATATCTATGATTTTTGGCAGCCCAATAAAAAAATTTATAAAACTGTAAATGTTCAGGGCACCTGGAATATTATGGAAGCTGCATTGATCAATAACATTTCAAAAGTAATCCATGTCAGTTCCCTGGTAGTTTATGGAAATCAGAAGCAAAAGCCACTTAATGAAGAAAGTCCACCGGGCAAAAGGCGCTATAGTCGCTATGCAAAAACCAAGCTGAGGGGTGAACAAATCGGTTGGTTTTTCCGCCGGGAAAAAAGATTGCCATTGGTGGTTATCTATCCCGGATGTGTGCTTGGTCCGGGTGATACGAAGCCTAGTGGTCATTTTATTGATGCCGTAGTGCAAGAACGGATGCCATTTCGGATTCTATCCAACAGCAAGATGAGTTATGTGCACGTAAAAGATGTTGTTGAAATAATTGTGAGGGCCCTGGAAAAACAGGATAATCTCGGGGAGAAATATTTTGCAGCAGCAGAAACCATTTCTTTTGGACAAGTGTCTCAAATGATTAGTGACATTGCCGGTGTTCGATTACCGAAAAGTTATTTGTCCTATGGGATACTTTTACCAATTGCCACAATGCTCACCTGGTTTGCCAATTTATTTAAAATACGACCGGTTTATGGCTTATCTCTTGATCAGCTAAAAACAATGAAACATGGATTTGTTGCAGATGGAAGCAAAGTCACCCGGGAACTTGGTGTTGAATATACACCTGTACGCCAGGCGATTCAGGAATATATTTTTGGATTGTATACTGAAAAAATAAAAAAGCAACCCCTGGAACATGTCTGATCGAACCTGCTGGTAATAGCACACGGCTTGTCAGATGGATTGAAATGTTTGCATTGGTAAAACCAAAATAATGTTGTGGTTAATGAGATTTCCTGGTTTGTCTGGAAATTTGGGCATTCTTCAGGTATTCAGATTATTTAATGTTTGTAAAAAAATCCAGATATCCTTCATAGGCGATAAAAAACATAAAGATCGAAAATAGCAGTGTAATGATCATTCCGGTGTTTAACCAAATACCTATGCGGTATGCCCCCATCACTTTTTTGCTGTTTAGCAGGATGAGCAAAAAAATGATCAATACCGGCATCATCAAAGGGCTGAAGGCTTGAGAAGCGATCATAATAACAACAGGCTGTCCACCAAAAATCGGAATGATAAGGCCGGAAAGGGTTACAATAATGACCAGTATTCTGAATACTGGACGCTTAAAATTCCTATCTGAACCTTGATAATCGGCAATTAACCAGGGAAGAAGAAGCATATTGGGAAAAATGGAACTTAAGCCAGCGGCGATAATGCCTGTAACGAAAAGCGCGATGGCAAATCTTCCGGCAAGTGGTTCCAGGGTGCTCACCATATCGATGGCATTATTTACCATTATGCCACGTGTATGAAGCGAACCCGCTGAAGCCGCCATAATTGCCGCACTAACCAGGAAAAGCACTGTGGCTGAGACCAACGAGTCTCTTCTTTCTATTGGCAGGTCATCTGGCTTCCAGCCTTTTTCAGCGATCACGCTGCTTCTTGATACGAGAACTACAGCGGCCATTGTGGTGCCCACCATACCAGCAATCAGGATGTGTGGTTTTCCTTCGGCGGGAATATTCGGTACTAGTCCGGCGAAGATTTCTTTAGGATCATGGATGATCATAAAATTTGTTAAAATAAAGGCAATACCCATCACGCCTACCATTAATGAAACAAATTTGAGAAATAGGTTGTGTTTCCCGGACCAGTAAAGAAATAAGAGAAAGGACAGGAAAACAATTGAAATAACCAGAGGAGAAACGCCCGAATGATCTAAAGTCATGGGACGGGTCCATTCCTGGATTACCTGGGCCACAACAGCCATAACACCCATGATTGACGATATAACCGTAACCATCAATCCGGCGATTATGAATATTGCACCAAATTTCCCAATATGCTGTTTGATATTGAACATAATCGTGTCTCCCGTTACAATGGTGAGTCGACTTATGGCTACGAGCATGACAAAAGTAAAAGCGCAGGATAAAAATAGTGCCCATGTAAACGACATACCATACCGTGCTCCTGCTACTACCATGGAAGTAACACTGCCTGTTCCAATAACATAACCAACGATGAATAGTCCGGGGAGAATACTGGCAAGGAAATTTTTCAGCTTTTCAAGGAGCGTCATATTTGAAATCAGTGTGAATGGATGTATTTGGAAAATTATATTAGAGTGTAGTTAAGCTTTTTTTGACTTGTTTCAAAAATCTGACGTTTTTTTGTTCGCCGGATTAATGACCGTTAAGATTTGGTCGCTGACATCATCGGCTCAATGCAATTTCATTGAATCATTTTATCGGCATATGCAATTTGCCATACGTTTCGCATCATTGTAGCTTAATTTTTTGTCACAGGTTATTATAATTTTATGTTCCCATCAAACCTATTTTTCTGCCTTGGGCTGAATCATTGATCAAAGTAGTCAGGCGACGCCTACGCGTTTCTTCCCTTTTAGCGCTCATTACCCACCAACTGGTTATGCGGCGATAATATGGGGTTTGGCTATTATAAAAATCCCAGGCTTTTGTGTTGGCTTTAAATAGCTTTTGATATTCAGGATCAAGTTTGCGTCTACGCTCTTCGTAAGAATATTTTCCCGCAGTTTGTTGTTCAAATTTTCTGAAAGCTTTCAAGCCGGATTGGTGCATTTCACCTGTTTCTATCAATGCCCAGGCCCTTTTGATGTTCACTTTGCTCCATGTACTTCCGGGCTTTCGAGGGGTGAATCGAATGGAATAGCACAAATCATCAATTCTTTTGCGTACACCGTCGATCCAGCCATAACAGAGCGATGCATTCAGCGCATCCTGGTAAGTTATTCCTGGTTTTTTAGTACTTTTCAGCGCATCCTGGTAGGATATTCCTGGTTTTTTAGTGCTTTTCTTATAAAAACCAAACCACTTGGCATCGGCTTGGTCATGGTTTACTGAAAACCATTGAAACAAAGCCTCACGAGAACAAAAAAAGATGGGAGCCTCGATTTTCATTTTATAAAGAAACACATAGATCAGTTAGATGAATATTAGTCAGCGGCAGAAGGTTGATTTTCAATACCCCAATTCTTATTTGGTTCAGGGCCCATCTCAAGTATCAGTTTGCCCCCTTTCAATAATTCACTGGCCGGAAACCAGCAGGAATTGAGTATTTTGTCATTCAGTGTAGCACTTTGTATATATTTGTTTTGTCTGGAAACATTGGGGGCTTCTATAATAAATGTTTTTCCACGGCCATACTTCTCTCCCAGGTCCAGGACTACTTTTTTAAAGATCGGACTGCCAATCTCATAAATTGGATCCACGCGGCAGCCGCCGTCGGTTTGGAACAATCCTAGTGCATTCATCACAAACCAGGCACTCATTTGTCCCTGGTCTTCATCACCCAGGTAGGCATTGGCAATGCCGTATCCATAGTAGCGGTCAATTATGGCACGGCTCCATTGTTGCGTCAGCCAGGGTCTTCCTACCCAGTTGAATAAGAAGGCAAAATGCATGGATTGCTGATTGCCCTGCATCACCGGATAATCCCAATACTGGTCATTCGGGGCGTTGAAGCGCCATTGGTAACTTACCCCAAAACCCCATTCAAGTCGTTTAATAAACCGGTCTTTTCCAATGAAGTCCGCCAATGCCGGGATATTCTGTGGAACGAAAAAAGTTAATTGCCAGGCATTGCCTTCGACATAATGCTCATTGCGACCTGACTGAAAGGGGTCAAAATCCGGAAACCAGGTGCCATCTGATTTGCGCAGCCGGGCATAACCAGTTTCTTTGTCTATCACATTTTGCCACCAGGAAGCACGGTTTTCAAAAGTCTGGTATTCTTGTGATTTTCCCAGTGCTTTGGCAAACTGACCAACAGTCCAATCGTCGTAGGCATATTCTAATGAATTCGAAAAACGGCCTTTGTCATAAGGAACGTAATGATATTTTAAATAAGGTTCCAGGTCACGGTTTCCGGCCAATCCTTCACCGACTTTGTGGGCTGGAGTAGTTTGCATTTTGTGCACAGCTTCGAAAGCTTTTTTGGCGTCAAAATCGCGAATGCCCATTTGGTAAGCCCCGGTGATCAGAGGAATTTCGTGTTCGGCCACCATCACAGGAATATATTCCATTCCTGCCGGTCCCTTCGCGAGCCATCCATTGGCATCGTACATCGCCAGTTGTGAGTGTACCCAACGTGAAGACCATTCTGGCGTGACCAGGTTCCAAAATTGATTTAAATTCCAGAAGGTATTCCAGAAAGCATCACAACCCAAAGCCCTGGACTCAGGATCAATTAGCTGACGAACAGTCTCGGTAGCATCCACCCATTGACCATTTTGGTCACTCCAGGTATTTCGGCTGCACAAGGCGCGATACATATTGGTATAAAAACGCATTTTTTCCAGAAAATCATCACTGCTTATCGAGACACGCTGAAACAGTTCGTTCCATACATCACGCTGGTGATTCCGTACGGCATTAAAATCCCAGTTAAAAGGTCCGGAAATTTCTTTTTTAAGATTTTCTGAAGCGTTTTCAATACTTACCAATGAAATGCCGGAGCGTACCTGTACCACCGGATTATCACGTGTGTCGAATTCCACAAAGGCGCCGGCATCTTCTACATTCGAGGTATGCAGTTGTTTGGCATCCGTATCCACTTTGTCGTTGACCCAGGAGCCAAATTTTCTAATCGGTTGGTCAAATTCGATCACGAAATGAACCGTATAATCCTGATTCACCTCACCCCAGACATTTGGAGCATGTTGCTCGCTATAACCTTCTAATCGACGGTCATTTACCTGCCTGATTTCTACTTCCCGCAATTGATATGCATATTCTGATGGAATTTGTAAATCGATCATGACACGGGAATCAGTGGCTGGCGGATAGGTATATCGCTGAAATCCACACCGTGTAGTAGCGGTAAGTTCTGCTTTGATATGGTAATCACTTAGCATTACTTTGTAGTAGCCCAGCGGGGCCTCTTCTGACGATTTATCAATCCTGGAGCGATACCCTTCATCGGGATTGCTTTGGTCACCTTCTTTGATGTTTAATGAACCATTAACGGGCATCAAACCCAGACCCGCCATGGTCCATTCGTGAATATGGCTGAAGGTGCCGATACTCTCAAAAGTGGGGTCATAACCAGATTGCCAACCACCATTTTGATTATCTGGGCTGAGCTTTACCATGCTAAAAGGCATCCATGGACCCGGAGCAATCATCCAGCGTGAATGGGCCGATCCAATTTTGGTATCCACATATCCGGCGGGTGTGATCAGCGCTTCCGGTTTTCGAAATGCAGTACCTCTACGAAGCACCTTCCCATCGCAAAGAACCACGTATGAGCTTTGCTGTTCTTTTGTTACTGCTGGCATCGGTGCCTCAAATTCGTAACGTCCGGATTCAACTGTTTTCTTAAAAATCGACTGGCCATCCAATTGAACTTCCATTTGAGGAGTGCCTTCAAGATGTTGCAGGTCTACGAGTAAAGGCTGGTAGTTTTTTCCATCCTGTACAATCTCATAATTTGCCGCCTCAACATTCCGTACGAACATTTTTTGTGGATTTTCAAGATGAACATCTTCTGGTCCTTCCAGCCGAATTTGATCAAAGATCAGCCAGGAACCAGCAAGACTAGTCAATTGGATTTCATTGCCTCCTTTATGAATCAATCCCGGATCTACTGGGATTTCTATGATGTGTTCCCTGGCGTTTTGATAATTTCCTGTCAATGAAGCATCATCACCACCTTTAGGCAACTGGTATTTCCATGATTTATCGTTGATGGTTACCTTAAACAATGGAGGACTTTGAGCATTGATATCTACTAAAGAGACAATGAGTTTCCATGGTCCATTGGCAGGCATAGATTCAATGCCAAATAAGATATTAATCACCTGGCTGCGGATGCCGGAAGCTGGGCCGGTACCACCCCAGGAATCATCAGGACCAGGCAAAACGTAGGGGAAATCTTTTTCCGGATTTGAAAATCCGATCATGAAAAAGCGGTCTTCCCAGCCAAAATCATGGCCCAGAAAGTCCTTATAATTCGCTGGTGCAAGCGCCAAACCTGTTGGGGTTTGGTCAGCTTTTCCTATCTGCCATAACGTGGCAGCGTTCTTACCGAGAGAAAATTGTGAAATTACAAGAAGTAAAATCAAAAAGGGGAAAGCATAATTTTTCATGGATTTATCTTAAAAAGTTTTACGCTGTAATGGGTTTATCGATGCCAGATGCGGAAACACGCACAGAAAGACTGATTTTAAAAAGTAATTTTTGCAAGTGTGACATTGCTTTTTTCATATTCAGAAAGAAATGCCCGAAGATACAGGATAGATTTTTCGTTGCGTAAATGTTCCTAATAATTTATTAGTCGTCAGTTTTTGTCTGGCTTTTATCAAATTTTCCGATGGCATCGTCAATTCTTCGGAATATTAAATTTACAATTACAATAATCGCCGTACATAAAGCAGATTCCAGCAAATAACCCGTTGCGGCGAGGCATCCTACAGCCGCGCTGCACCATATTGTAGCGGCAGTAGTGAGTCCCTGAATGGAAATTCCCTGATGGAGTATAACTCCTGCCCCCAGAAATCCAACTCCTGTTACTACCTGCCCGATAATCCTGGTGTTGTCAGCTCCGGATTTTTGAGTGATTTCACAGGAGACCAGCACAAAAATTGCAGCGCCTAAAGCTACCAGGCCATTGGTCCTCAGACCGGCACTTTTCCGGTGAAACTGTCGCTCTAAACCTATAATTGTGCCAGCAGCCAGGGCCGTTAACAATCGCACCAGAAATTCTTTAATTTCTATTTCTTAAATCAAAATTATCACTGAATATAATGAATATTAAGTTTTGAATTGTGATAGCCACGCAATCCACTGCAAAAAAATAAGTCCTTACTTTTTAATATTGAATTATTATTATGAGTTCGAAAGATGATTGGCGGGACAAAAAAAAGGCCATTGCACAATGGCCTGATTTGGCATTAAACCAAGTTACACAAATTTAATTATACACCTTCAATGGTATATGAAGAGTTTTTGACTTTTGGCTAAACTAAACTTTTTCTTGTATCTGATGTGCAGATTGTTCTGTTGATGGCGCCTTTTGTAACCCCTTTGTATACGTAGGACACGTACGCTGTGCGCAAGATGAAATCATAGCCATAACAACTACTGCAATTACTAAGATATACTTTCTCATGATCACCACTGTTTTTTGTACTATTATATATGTGTAAAAGTAAATTCGTGTAACCGTAATTACCTTACTATTCAAATATCAAAAATTACATCCGTGATTTATTTTTTGTAAAGAATATAAAACAAATACATTTTGCACGTTGATTTTCAAGGTAAATCCTGATAAATTATCAAATTCTACCAACTATTTTCTTCATTGGTTGTTCATCATTAAAAACAACTGAGATATGCCGGGATACAGATTTTCTAAATTTCAACCGCCTAAAATGGCTGGAAAAAGCCAATTTGACCAGCTTTTAAATATTTTCATGCAAATGATTTTGATGACTTCGGGGAATGTTTCCGAAGCACTTAGCTGGCTTACCAGCCTGGATAAGCAGTATAAACTTACTGACGGCAAATATGGCATTGGCGACTTCATACAGGACCTAAAAGAAAAGGGATATATTACCGAAGACAATGAAAAAGGCACCTTAAAAATTACAGCGAAGAGCGAACAAAATATACGGAAGAGTGCTTTGGAGGAGATTTTCGGGAAGCTTAAAAAGTCAAAAAAAGGTCACCACAACACCGATTTTACTGGTTTAGGTGATGAACTCAGCGCCGACATGCGTGAATTCAGGTTTGGAGATTCGATAGAACAAATCTCAATGACTGAGTCAATTAAAAATGCACAAATTAACCAGGGCCTGAGTGATTTTAAATTGACAGAAGATGATCTGGAGGTGGTGGAAAAGGAGCATAAATCTCAGACATCCACAGTGCTGATGATTGATATCTCTCATTCTATGATTTTATACGGTGAGGACCGTATAACACCGGCAAAAAAAGTGGCCATGGCTTTGGCGGAACTAATTATCCACAATTATAAAAAAGACACACTGGACATCATCGTTTTTGGCAACGACGCCTGGCAAATTGAAATTAAAGATCTTCCCTACTTACAGGTCGGACCATATCATACCAACACTGTTGCCGGCTTGGAACTAGCGCTGGATATTCTCCGACGCAGAAAAAATCCCAACAAACAGATTTTTATGATTACAGATGGAAAACCTACTTGCCTGAAAGAAGGAGTCAAATATTATAAAAACAGTTTTGGCTTGGATAGTAAAATATTGAACAAGACGCTCAATCTGGCTGCACAATGCCGCAAACTGCATATTCCGGTCACCACTTTTATGATTGCCACCGATCCCTATCTGCGAGAGTTCGTTAAAGAATTTACCAAGATCAATAATGGAAATGCATATTACAGCAGCCTCAAAGGACTTGGAGATCTGGTTTTTGAAGATTACCGGAGAAACCGTCGGAAAACGCTTAAATAACCATCAACTAATTTTATATTCTTGATATATGAATTATAAAGAAATTCCAGGTGAAAAATTGACTAAAATCAAGACACTTGGAGAATTGAAGGCCTCAGGTTATACACCTGGTTCGGTTAAACAGGAATTGCGCGATAACCTCAAATTGAAACTTCAGGCGAGAGAGAATCCATTTGAAGGAATTTGGGGTTATGATGATACCGTGATCCCTGATCTTGAAAGGGCGATACTTTCCATGCACAACATCAATTTACTGGGATTGCGCGGACAAGCCAAGACAAAAATAGCAAGAAAGATGATTGGGCTACTCGATGAATATATTCCGGTTATTCATGGCAGTGAACTCAATGACGACCCTTTACGCCCAATATCGCGGTATGGAAAGGACCTGATTGCAGAACACGGTGACCATACACCCATTGAGTGGATGCACCGAAATGAACGATATACAGAAAAACTGGCCACTCCTGACGTTTCAGTTGCCGACCTGATCGGCGACGTAGATCCCATCAAAGCTGCATCGCTGAAACTGCATTATTCCGATGAACGCGTGATTCATTATGGGCTTATTCCCAGATCGCATCGTGGTATTTTTGTGATCAATGAACTTCCTGATCTTCAGGCAAGGATACAAGTGGCATTGTTCAACATATTGCAGGAAGGAGACATTCAGATTCGCGGTTTTAAATTGAGATTGCCGCTGGATATCCAGTTTGTATTTACCGCCAATCCGGAGGATTATACAAATCGTGGAAGTATTGTTACCCCGCTTAAAGACCGTATCGACAGCCAGATTATCACCCATTATCCGAAAAGTATTGAAATAGGACGCAAGATCACCGAACAGGAAGCGCGGAAGAAGGAAGATCAGGAAGTACGTATCATTGTCAATGATCTTTGTCGGGACTTGATTGAGCAAATTGCCATAGAAGCGCGCCAAAGCGAATATGTTGATGAAAAAAGTGGTGTTTCTGCCAGGCTGACCATCTCATCCTTAGAAAACCTTAAAAGTGCTGCAGAACGCCGCATATTGATCAATCATGAAAAATCCACAAATCTGCGACTATCAGATTTTAGTGGCGTGCTGCCGGCAATCACCGGGAAGGTGGAATTGGTTTATGAAGGTGAACAGGAAGGTCCGGGGATTGTTGCCAATGACCTGGTGGGCAAAGCTATTCGCACTCAGTTTGTCCAGTATTTTCCGGATCCTGACAAAGTGCGTAAAAAAAAGGAAGATAATCCATACAAAAAAATAATTGACTGGTTTGGAGAAGGGCACGAAGTGGATATACTGCATGATTTACCACAGGAAAAATATGAAAAGACCTTAAAAAATATTCCGGGTCTTGCCGAACTGGTTACCAAATATCATCCTGGCGCCGACAAGGATTTTAAGATCTTTTTAATGGAATTTGCGTTACATGGTTTGGCAGAGTACAGCATGCTCAGCAAGAAACAGATCAATCTTGGATTGACGTTCAAAGATTTGTTGAGCAGCATGTTTACGATGCCAGGCGCTGATGAAGATAGTGAAGAAAATTTTTTCAAATAGAAATCACATTATCTTGTAGTATTTCAGCATCTTTTCATTTAATTTGACGCTGACCTTGCCTGAAATGCGGTCAGCCTGTTTTAATTTTGTTGGCGGTATGAGCATCCAGGAACTCAGGGATTTAGTGAATGGTGGAGAAGGGCAACTTCTTGAATTTAAGATGAAAGCTACCTTCCCCGAAAAGATAGCCCGGGAAATGGTGGCATTCGCCAATAGCCAGGGAGGTCAGTTACTCATCGGTGTGGACGACGACGGCACAATAACAGGACTGAAATTTGCAGAAGAAGAAAAATTTGTCATCGATCGCGCGATTAGAAAACATATTCGTCCCAATATTCGCTATCAAAGCGAGTATATCTCTATTACACCAAAAAGATCTGTACTCAGCTACCGGATCTTTGAGAGCAAAAGAAAACCCAATTATTTTCTTGAAGAACCTGATGAAAAAGGTTTGGCCTATGTCAGAATTGATGATAAAAGCATCAAGGCCAGCCCGGAATATGTGCAAATTTTAAAAAGGAAAAACAGAAAGAACGGAATAAAGATAAGCTTTAGAGAAAAGGAAAAAATTTTGATGGAATATCTCGATGAACATGGAAAAATAACACTTCAACAATATCGATCTGTTGCACGGCTTTCCAAATGGGCGGCGTCAAAAACATTGGTAACACTGGTACTTTCAAATATTTTGGACATTGTGGCCAGTGAAAAGGAAGACTATTTCGTTGTAAAAAAGGAACATTAATGCACCCGACTTTTATGGTTAAAAAGAGTAAAGAAAAAAAAGTTTTTGTATTAGACACTTCCGTAATTATCTATTCACATGATGCGATCATGAATTTTCAGGAACACGACGTGGCCATTCCAATCACGGTGCTTGAAGAACTTGATAATTTTAAAAAAGGGAACGATACTAAAAATTTTGAAGCCAGGGAATTTATCCGGCTTATGGATAAACTGTCAGATGGTCAGAAACTGCAGAATTGGATACCCCTAAATGGAAAGAGCAGGGGTAAATTTAAGGTGCTGATGAATTCCAACAGCAGCATCGATGCCGAGAAGATCTTTGACGAGCGAAAACCAGATCATAGAATACTGAATTCTGCGATGCAGCTTCAGGAAGAAATGCCCAAGGCCAGGGTGGTGTTGGTCACCAAAGACGTCAATTTACGATTGAAAGCCAAATCGCTAAACCTTCAGTCCGAAGATTATGAAACCGGTAAGATTAAGAATGTTAATACCCTCTATTCCGGAAAGTCGGAATTGGATGGTATGACTCCGGATGCGATCAACGAACTTTACGAAAAAGGGACCTGTGATGTCCGGCTACTTGCCACCGGCGAACCTCCAAAAGCCAATTTGTATTTCATTTTAAAGAGCAATCGGAAATCGGGGCTGGCCTATTATAATCCAGCCACAAAACTGGTGGAACTGGTGGAAAAAAAACCGGTGTATGGCATCAAACCCCGCAATGCCGAACAGACCTTTGCCATTCATGCCATTTTGAATCCTGATATAAAATTGCTTTCAATCACCGGGATTGCCGGTACGGGAAAAACGCTGCTGGCTTTGGCAGGTGCCTTGGAACAAAAAAGAGATTTCAAACAGATCTATTTAGCCAGACCCATCGTTCCCTTAAGCAATAAAGATATTGGTTATCTGCCGGGAGATATCAAATCGAAACTCAATCCCTACATGGAACCACTCTGGGACAACTTAAAATTTATCCAGAACCAGTTCAATGAATCGGATAAAGATTACAAACGCATTACGGAGATGGTAGAAAGTGAGAAACTCGTTATTACTCCATTGGCATATATACGAGGACGCAGTCTTTCTAATATCTGTTTTATCGTAGATGAAGCACAAAATCTGACTCCTCATGAAGTAAAGACCATTATTACGCGGGCTGGGGAAAATACCAAGATCATATTTACCGGGGACATCCATCAGATAGATACCCCTTATCTGGATGCCCAAAGTAACGGTTTGTCTTATCTGATTGACCGAATACAGGGGCATCCGCTGTATGCCCACATTACGCTAGAAAAGGGAGAGAGGTCGGAGTTGGCCAACATTGCCAGTGAGTTGCTTTAGAGAAAGGCATAAAAAGAAAAATCCCGGAACTGCGATCGATCCGGGATTTTGGAAATTTGTGGATTTTTTGAGGCATTTAGTATCAACTTGCTTTTTTGTCTTCTGCCCGTACTACGAAGTAATAGATCAAAAATCCAAGTGAAATAGAAGACAACAAAAGACCAAATGGCAAAGGACTGTTGTAATAATCATGAACCAGGTATTGGGTGAGAATTAAACCTACACCAGCGCCGAGAAATACGAGTCCCCATTTAAGACTGGGGTAACGACCTTTTTCTTGCCCCTGTGTTACAGCTTTCATACTTTCGGCGAGGGCTTTGTGAAAATCTTCATTTACCTGGGCTTTCTCAATCAATCTTTTTTTGAGCTTGTAGCTGGTAATTTCATTGATAATCGAAATAATACCGTAGGCTATAATTCCAAGAACCACGGTTGCCATCATTATATTTGACATAATTTTAAAATTTAGTTGGTGACAATTTTTATATTTTAAACATTGGACAACGATGGTTTGAAAAATGTTGCACAAGAAATAAAATAAATTGCTGCAACATTTTGTATCTTCTGTCTGTCAAATGGATAAATGTACGACGAGCACGAACTGGTGGCTAAAGTCCTTGCAGGTGACGGCAGGGCATTCCAATTGCTGATAAAACAATATCAGCGGTTGGTGTGGCATATTGTTGCCAAAATGGTGCACAATGAGGATGATGTAAAGGATATCAGCCAGGATGTATTTATTCAGGTTTACCAGAAATTGGAATCTTTTCAGTTCAATGCCAAATTATCAACCTGGATTGCCACCATCGCCTATCGTCACACATTGAATCAATTGAAAAAAAGACGGATAATCTGGGAAGAGATCCCCGATCATGCCGATTCCAATATTAATTTTGGTGATAATGAGAACCCGGAAAAATTGTCATCGAAAGCCGATATGAAACAATTTATTCACGGGTTGATTGAAAAACTTCCGGAGCAATATAAAACGGTACTAATATTGTTCCATATAGAAGAATTTAATTATGTGGAAATACAGGAGATTACCGGTATGCCGGAAGGTACCGTTAAAAATTATTTATTTCGTGCCAGGAAGTTGTTGAAAGAGCAATTACAAAAACACCTGAACCACGAATTAATATTTGAAAAATAAATAAGAACATTAAAATTTTCCTTAACGTAGCAAGTATGAATAACGATCAAGAAAAGCATTTGCAGGAGAATTTATTCAATAAAAGAAAATCAGGTAAAGATATTGTCGATCAGTCGGTTGCGGAAGATGAGCGTCTGTATCAATTGGTTTTCGATGCCTTGGAAGAAATGCCAGCATTGGACATTCCGCCCGACTTTGCTGAAAAATCGGCGCAAAAAGCCATTAGAAGGAAATGGCTTCTTGATCTGGGTCGACAGTTGATGTTATACATTGGATTTGCCTCCATATTTGTGGCTACCTCATCCATATTCTTGCTCTTTTTTGGGCACCAAATACTGAATGACATACAAATGCTATTTATCCAATACAGATGGCCGCTCTTGTTTTGTGTTTTTATTTTTCTGGTCATTCAATTGACCGATAACATTATGCTCAAAGGCAAAACTCAAAAAATGCAAGGTTAAATAAAAAGTGCTGATTTCAGGACATTACCTGAAAAACATTAAACCGATTGCACATCACTGTGTCCGAGGTATCGGTCCGGAGCAATGCGATCACGCACCAGTTGTTTGAGTTCTTTGATGTCCGGAAAATGGCCTTTTTCCTTACGTGAATATATGAGTTCTTCTTCCACAAACACATTAAAAATGCCTCCGGTACCAGGACTTAACATTACTCCACCCAATTCTCGTTCAAATGTGGACAAGAGCTCCTGCGCCATCCAGGAAGCGCGAAAAAGCCAGTGGCACTGCGTGCAATAAATTATTTTAATGATTGGTTTATCCATTTATTGAATATTAATAACCGGTAATGTTTCTGTATTTCATATTCATCAAATCTCGTCTTAAAAGCTAACAATCCCAATAACAATATGTTATTGATGCCATCCAGGAGAGCCAATTGATATATCAAATATTGTTTATTTATAATGCAATCCGTCATTTCACATTAATTCCGGCAGGTGACGCATATGACCGATATAATTGTAAAAGGCAAATAATCCAGGAAAAAGCCAAATAACATCACGGATTTAAGTTCAACAACTTCTAATAACGATTTCATCAATGTGAAATCTGAATCGTAAAAATTAAGAATTTCACCAGTTTTCAGAATCTATCATTTGACAAAGAAAAGCCATTCCAAAATGAATTTTGAAATGGCTTCTTATGCTTAATAAAAATATATTTATTGTGCCCTAAGCTTACTAAATGATTTGAACAGGATGAAGGTGCCTATTGCAACCAAAACTAACAAGACAGTAGCGGTGATGAAATCGCCATATAACAAATTCCCGATTGCAAAGAGACTGGAATAAATCACCATGCAACCAATAAATACTAAAAATATCTGAATGGGCATTTCCCAGGGTTTGCCTTCATTGCCCGCATCAATATTGTCGCCATCAGCTTTGGCACGTTCTACGACTTTCTTCCAGCCCGGACCACCTGGTCTGGTGAGTCGATAGAATTCACGCAATTTTTGTTCATCTGACGGCCTGGTCAAAAAGGTAGTAACGATCCAGGTAATGGTGGTGATCCCGATAGAGATTAAAAGTTTTACTGTAAATCCATCCAGTACCTTGGTCGCAACCGCAGCATCATCTACAAACAACACCAAAATTACGCCCACCACTGTCGCTGCAATCATAGCGGCAATCTCCGTCCAGGCATTGATCCTCCACCAGAACCAACGCAGCAAATAAATGGCCCCGGAACCAGCACCCGATAGCAGCAAAATATTAAATGCCTGTGTCGCATTGTCGAGCAAAGTCAACGAAAGAAATCCAGCAAAAACCATTAACAATACAGTGGTGATCCGCCCCATGCGTACCATATCTTTCTGGGTAGCTTCGGGTTTTACAAATCGCTTGTAAAAATCATTGACCACATAAGACGATCCCCAGTTCAGGTGGGTACCGATGGTGGACATATAGGCAGCAATAATCGAAGCCACTACCAATCCCAGCCAACCGGGAGATAATTTCGAGAGCATGACCGGATATGCAATATCATCTTTAAGATACTCATTGGAAATGTGAGGAAATTGCGCCTTAATAGCCGCCAGATCCGGATAAATGATCATAGAGGCCAAAGCCACAATGATCCACGGCCAGGGTCGTAAGGCATAATGTGCAAAATTGAATAAGAGGGTGGCGCCAATAGCATTCTTTTCATTTTTTGCCGCCAGCATTCGCTGCGCGATATAACCTCCTCCACCAGGCTCAGCACCGGGATACCACACCGCCCACCATTGTACGGCAATGGGAATGATCAGCAGAGGAACGTATATGGAAGGATTTGAAAAATCTGGCATTACCGATAATCTGCCGGCAAGTGCCTTATTGGTCAACAAATTGTGTAAGCCGCCAATTTCCGGTTGTTTTAGCGCTACAACCGCCGCCAATACTGCGCCAAACATGGCCATACCGTACTGAAAGAAGTCTGCCCAAATAACCCCTTTTAACCCACCGAGGGAAGCATAGATCACCACCACAATGGAAGCGCCAACAACCACTTCAAATGGCTTTAATCCCAGCATGACCCCACCGATCTTGATGGCGGCCAGTGTTACGCTGCCCATGATAAGACAGTTGAAAAATATACCAAGATAAATGGAACGGAAACCGCGAAGAAATGAGGCGGCTTTTCCACTGTATCGTTTTTCATAATATTCAAGGTCGGTCATTACGCCGGAACGACGCCACAGTTTGGCATAAACGAATACAGTGACCATGCCCGTAATGAGAAATGCCCACCAAGCCCAGTTTTTGGCTACGCCATTTTCCCGCACCATGCCGGTAACCAGATTGGGTGTATCGGCAGAGAAGGTACAAGCCACCATAGAAATACCCAATAACCACCAGGGCATTCCACGACCACCAAGAAAAAATTGCGCAGCGTCTTCACCTGCTGTTTTCGAGGCAACCCATCCTATGCTGAGTACGATCACAAAAAATACTCCGATGATCACCCAATCGATTGTGACTAATACCATATATATGTTTTTTTATGATTGAAATTGTAAATATGTGTGTTGATTTTGAAACTTACGTAAAAAAACGTCGAGATTGAAAGTCCTAAGCTAATAAAAAATATTTATTATGCGATGAAAATATTTCTCATGTTAAGGTACACACTGGTTGAAATCGCATTAAATCATCCGGAAATCTTATCAGTACCCATTAGAAGTATCATTCTGATCGATTCGAAGTAATTGAAAACATTCGTAAAGAAACGGATTTTTCACTCATTTATGCCTTCAACATTTCTTTTTGGGGATACTTGTCGATTTACTTTAAAACAAAAGATGCGCTTTTCACATCTGCTGAATTAGGTCCAATGAAAACCTTAAAATCACCAGGCTCAGCCTTGAATTCCATATTCGCATTGTAGAACCTGAGATCGTTGGCAGTCAACATGAATTCAACAGATTTTGTAGCGCCAGGTGCCAGGGTAATCTTTTGGAATCCCTTTAATTCCTTGACCGGTCTGGTTAGAGAACCCACCAGATCCCTGATATATAATTGAACTACTTCTTCACCTTCCCGTGAACCGGAATTTTTCACATTTACTGAGATTTTTAATGCATCGTCAAATCCCAGGGTAGTCTTATCGAGGGTGATATCGGAAAATTCAAAATCGGTATAACTCAGTCCGTAACCAAAAGGATACAATGGTTCGTTGGGAATGTCGAGATATCTTGAGGTATATTTTTGATCTGTTGCAGGACGACCGGTATTAAAGTGATTGTAATAAACGGGTATCTGGCCAACATCATATGGAAAACTTATCGGAAGTTTACCCGATGGATTATAATCACCGAACAATACATCTGCTATGGCCGGACCGGCCTCCGTGCCCAAAAACCAGGTTTCCAGGATGGAAGGTATATTTTTATCCAGCCAGCTTAGCACAAGCGGTCGGCCATTCATCAGTACAGCAACCACTGGTTTTCCGGTATTTTTTAGCGCTTTCAGCAGTTCTTGTTGCACACCAGGTAAACCAATATTTCCCCGGCTCGAAGCTTCACCGGTCATCGAGGCCGATTCTCCAACAGCAGCAACAACAACATCTGCTCCTTTGGCCAGATTGATTGCTTCAGCAAATCCTGATAGGTCATCCCCGGTGATATCACAACCTTTGGCATAGACCACCTGGGAATTCGGACCAACAGCATCTTGTATTCCCTTCAGCAATGGAATAGCATCCTTTGGATCTCCTTTGGCAGACCAGGAACCAATGATGTCCTTTTGGCTATCGGCCAAAGGACCAATCACCGCAATACGTTTCAGGTCTTTTTTCAAAGGCAAGATATTTCCTTCATTTTTCAGCAGTACAATGGATTTACG
Organism: uncultured Cytophagales bacterium; assembly: GCA_963711495.1. Classification (GTDB taxonomy): domain Bacteria; phylum Bacteroidota; class Bacteroidia; order Cytophagales; family Cyclobacteriaceae; genus CAVQEK01. The sequence continues at coordinate 56,044 of CAVQEK010000004.1, read as the reverse complement.
TGCTATTTCTCTGGCAGCTTCTCGATGTGCCGGACTTAAAATCTCCTTATTCTCCCTTTCTTCACTGCAGTACCTAAAAGGGTCATCAAAAAGGCCCAATCTAAATTTGATCCGTAAAATTCTCCTGACCGCATCGTTGAGTAATTGTTCGTCCACTTCTCCGCTTTTTACCAGATCTGCCAGGGAGTTTTTATAAGCCCTGCTTTCCATGTCCATGTCACAGTTATTTTCAATGGCCAGTTTGGCAGCCTGACGATCATCTGCGGCAACACCGTGCGCTTTCATTTCACCGATCGATCCCCAGTCGGAAACCACAAAACCATCAAATTGCCAGTCTTTCTTCAGGGTTTTGTGAACGAGATACTGATTTCCGGTAGCCGGCATGCCATTGAGATCATTGAAAGAATTCATGAAAGTGCCTGCACCAGCATCGAGCGCAGCTTTAAAAGGCGGTAAATAAATTTCATTCAATCGCCAGATTGACATGTCGGTAGTATTATAATCACGTCCGCCTTCTGCTGCACCATAGGCAGCGAAGTGTTTGGCGCATGCCACAACTGTACTATCGGCAGCCAGATCCGCACCCTGAAAACCTTTGACTCGCGCTTTGGCGACCAGTGATCCATAATATGTGTCTTCGCCTGCACCTTCCATCACCCTGCCCCATCGAGGATCGCGGGCGATATCCACCATCGGGGCAAATGTCCAGTGAACACCTGCAGCAGATGCCTCTACCGCTGCAATGTGTGCAGACTTTTCAATGGCATCGAGGTCCCAACTGGCAGCTTCACCTAATGGAACGGGAAAAATGGTTTTAAATCCATGGATAACGTCATATCCAAATATCAGTGGAATTCCCAGCCTGGTATCTTCTACTGCCGCTTTTTGATATTCCCTGGTATCTTTCGCTCCAATTACATTGAGCATGGAGCCAACCCGACCGGCCAGAATTTCATCTTTTTTCATGACGTCCCCACCTGTAGGTCCGGTAAATTCAAAACCACCGCTATATTGTGTCATCTGACCGATCTTCTCTTCCAGGGTCATCAACGAAAGGATTGAATCAATTTTCTGTTCTATGCGTTGATCCGATGCACTCAAATTGGTATTTATACTATTATGAACCTTTGTATTACATGCGTAGCTTACAAGTAATATTAAGCTGATTAGAAAAAGGCCTGATCTTTTCATCTTCATTAATTTTAGGTGTTCAAAAAAAATTGTTGACATTCGAGCTTTTAAATAATAAAAATTGCTGTTTTACAAATTTACTGGTTGGGGTGTTTGATTCAAAGTGAAAAATGTATTCAAAAAAATCAGGTTTTTTGGTAATACTTTTCAACAAGGTTCGAATTCATTTTTAAACGGAATTGATCCATAAACATAATAAAAACGAATCTGGTAAGTAGATCAATTGTCAGGAAGTGGGGAGCATTTACTGACATCATTTGAAACCCATTAATTTTTTGACAGGCTTAACGTAACTATACCCGGGGAAATTGATATATTTTTGATACTTACTTGATCGTGAAAAATCAGATTTTTTATAGCAACTGAATTGTTTCAATTTTTTTTATTTAATGATATTGGGTGTTATTTGAATGACCTAAAATGTAATTTTCAATGAAAGAATTTATTCTTGATATCCTTAAACGCAGAGGATTACAAATTTCCTTATTTCTTATCCTTTTATTCCTGATGATCAATTCAATATTGATCATTCACTATCGCAATGTATTGGTGAAAGAAAATGAACTGCAGGATAAAATACATTTACTTAATCAGCAACTGGCCGAGGTAGATCAAAACATTAAATTGGCAGAAATAGGCGTGAGGGCATATCTTATTAAACAGGAAGATCGGTTCATCAGTCCATATCTTACAGCTGCTGGGAGATACAACCAACAATTGGATGAATTGAAAGCAAATCTCAAGTCGCTTGGTTTTGATATTACGCAAATGAGCAATGCAACAATGGCCATCACTGGCTATATGAAAGATCTCCGGATGATGTATCAACTCAGCAAGAACGGAAATGTGGATGCCGCTCTGAAAATCTTTGACGAAGACCGGGGATTGGCAGCCTGGCAAAAGTATTATCCTTTTATTGAATCGGCCAATCAGTTTTTACAGAATATCCAGCAAGAAAATGAAAATCAGTTTCATGGCATTCTAAGCCAGACGCTCATCATGATCATTGTCATAGTATTATTAGGATTGCCAATCATTATTTCTGCCATACGCCGTATTAATAAAGATCAAAAATTCAGAAAGGCCCTATTTAACAATTTAAGTACCAGCAATAAAAAGTACATTTTCAATTCGGGAGAAGAAATTGATGAGGAGAATGAAGATGCCATAATCAATGGTCTTCTTTCAAATCTGAAACATGCTTCCGGATTTATAAACCAGATATCTGATGGAAATTATGATATTTCCTGGGAAGGAATGACTGATAAAAATAAGGATTTGAATAAAGAAAATATTGCGGGGGAACTGGCAAAAATGCGTAACCAGATGAAGAAGGTGAAGAAAGAGGATGAAATACGGATCTGGACAACGGAAGGCCTTTCAAAATTTGCGGAAATCATTAGAAATTATCAAAACAATTTCAAAGGGCTATCGGAAGAGATCATTTCAAACCTGGTGAAATATCTTAAAGCGGAGCAAGGCGGACTGTTTATTGTCAACGAAAACCATGATGGAAACAAATGTTTGGAGTTGATGGCCTGTTACGCCTATGAACGCTTTAAACATTTGGAACGTAAATTGGAACCAGGCCAGGGTTTGGTAGGCCAATGTTACCTGGAAAAAGAAACCATTTATATGACGAAAGTTCCCGAAGACTATGTGAATATCACTTCCGGCCTTGGAGGCGCCAATCCATCTAATCTGCTTATCGTACCGCTTAAAACGAATGAAAAGATTGAAGGTGTGATTGAACTCGCTTCACTAAGACCATTTACAGACTTTGAAATTGCTTTTGCAGAAAGGATTGGTGAAAGTATTGCCGCTGCTATTTCCACCGTTCGTACCAATGAACAAACGCAAATTTTGTTACAACAGTCACAGGAGCAAGCCGAGGAAATGCGCTCCCAGGAAGAAGAGATGCGCCAGAATATGGAGGAACTCGAAGCCACCCAGGAAGAAATGCATCGCAAAAATGACGAGATAGAACGGCTCTTGAAAAAAGCATCTGAAAATGAAGAAAAGCTACAGATCCAACTTGAACAAACCGAAGCCTTAAAAATGGAACAGGATGCGTTGAATCATGCAAGAATGGAAGAAGTGAATGAATACCGCAGTATGCTTATGGATATTCTAAATGAAGTACCTCAAAAAATATTTTTGAAGGATAAAGATGGCAAAATGGTATTGGCTAATCAACAGGTTGCGCAAACACACGACCTTACGCTCAACGAACTCATCGGAAAGAGTGACTATGACTTTGTGGACAAGGAAACTGCAGACGATTGGCGTCGTCAGGAGTTGGAGATCATGCGCAAGGGTAGTGAAAAATATGTTTTTGAAGAAAATATTGGCGGCAAACGAAAGATTCTGGAATCCATTAAAAAAGTATTCTATATTAAACCATTGAAGCAGGAAGGCTTGCTGGGTATTCAAACGGACATCACGGAGACTGAAGTATTAAAAAGAAAGATCGAAGAATTTGAAGGCAGAAAATAGCCATGAAGATTATCACAAAATCCATTATTACCTGCCCCCATTGCGGATATCAAAAAGAAGAAGAAATGCCCATCGATGCCTGTCAGTTCTTTTATGAATGTGAAAACTGCGAGACCATGCTTAAACCAAAACCTGGAGACTGTTGTGTATTCTGCAGCTATGGAACAGTAAAATGCCCCCCGGTCCAGGCCGGAAATCATTGTTGTTGATCAAGTATGATTTTATGGGCTTCTATCATTTGATAAGGAATTTGATGAAATTCAAATGAAGTTGACTGAATAGCAAGTCTGAGCCGTAATTGTTTCTCAGACCATACCAACAAAAAACCCGGACATTAAGTCCGGGTGAGAATATAGAGTAAACTATTAAACTATTTGGATTATTAATCAATTCCAACCAGCGCGCGAATGTATTGCTGTCTTTCAAAATACTCCGGTTCTTCCGAATATTTCTGACTCATCTTGCCCCGAAAATCATCTACAAATTCGTAGCCGTGAAGCACCATCCATTGTTTCAGGTAATCCAGCATAATTTTGATCTGCCCCAAACCATTGATATATAAAGTAGAACATATCTCAACGGCACGCGATCCAACCAACAACTGTTTCACCACAGCCTCTCCATCGTGAATGCCGGTGTTGCCAACCAAACTGCAACCTACCCGTTGATAAAGAATTGATATCCAACGCAGTGAATTCGATATTTCCGCCGGTGAACTGTATTTGTTCTTTGATAAGTAATTCATGGAATGAATATCGAGATCAGTCTGATAAAACCGGTTAAATAATACCAATGCCGAAGCGCCGGCTTTTCGCACATTCTTGGCGATCCTGGGCATGGAAGTAAAATAGGGGCCAAGTTTTACCGCAATTGGAATGTTCACCAGCTGTTTTACGGCACTCACTATCTGACAGATATGCGCTTCAATTTTAATGGGATCTTCATCGAAGTCCTTGGGCATCAAAGCTATATTAAGTTCTAGTGCGTTGGCGCCTGCTGCTTCAATATGTTTTGCAAACTCTGTCCATTTTTTGTTGGTAATACAGTTCAGGCTGGCGATCACGGGAATATCTGTTATTTGCCTGGCCTCCTCAATTATTTTGAGGTATTCGTCTGCATTACTGCTGACCCCAATACTGCGGATATAATCGTATTCCTCGGGATGGAATGAAGGTTCAGATCCCTCCACCAGACTTTCCACATCGGCCATGATCTGCTCTTCGAAAAGTGATTTCAATACCACCGCCCCAGCGCCGGCATCCGCGCATCTTTTCACGCCTTCTACACTGTGGGTTAAACTGCAACTGGATACGATGATCGGGTTCTTTAATTCGATCCCCATGTATTTCGTGGACAGGTTCATCATATTATTCAGGATTTAAATTATCTAAACCAAACCGGCGAATCCCATGAAGGCCATGGATAATAAACCAGCAATTACCAGGGAAGTTGGCACTCCTTTCATGCCTTCCGGCAAATCCATTAATTCCATTTGTTCCCGTATTCCGGAGAAAATGGTGAGCGCCAAACCAAAGCCTATGGCATTGGAAATGGCAAATGTCACACTTTCCATCAGGTTGAAATCATTTTGGATCACCAAAATAGCCACACCAAGTATAGTACAGTTGGTGGTGATCAAGGGTAAATATACGCCTAATGCCTGATACAATGCTGGGCTTATTTTCTTGAGTATGATTTCCACCATTTGCACCAACGCTGCAATCACCAGGATATAGGCAATTGTTTGTAAATACACCAGATTCAAAGGGACCAGTACATAGTGCATGACAAGATAGGTGACTATGGTAGACAAGGTCATGACGAAAGCTACCGCCCCGGTCATACCCAAAGCAGTCGTCACGCGTTGTGATACGCCTAGAAAAGGGCAAATTCCCAGAAACTGGGCCAGCACAATATTATTGACAAATATGGCTGAAAAAACGATAATGAAATATTCCATATTTTACGCCTTTGCGGTCTTTCTTTTAACAAAATTGATAAGGGCAATCAGGAAACCCAGTGTAATAAATGCTCCTGGTGCCAGAATAAAAAGTAATATGCCATCGGTATGGATAAACTTGAATCCGAATATGGACAAGTTACCAAATATCTCTCGAACCGATCCAAGCATCGTTAAAGCCATGGTAAATCCAAGTCCCATGCCCAGGCCATCGATCATAGCCGCAAATGTGTTGTTTTTAGAGGCAAATGCTTCTGCTCTGCCGAGTACAATACAATTCACCACGATCAAAGGAATAAAAAGACCAAGTTGTTCATGGAGTGCCGGTGTATAACCTGCCATCACAAGATCGACGACAGTGACAAAAGAAGCAATCACCACGATGTAAGCGGGAATGCGTACCTTATCGGGAATGAAGTCCCTGATCAGGGAAACCACAACATTAGAGCCTACCAATACAAATGTCGTAGCCAGCCCCATGCCCAAACCATTAATGGCCGCAGAGGTTACCCCGAGCGTTGGGCACATTCCCAAAAGCTGGACAAAAATGGGATTTTCCCTAAAAAAGCCCTTATTGAAATTTTGTAAGTTATTCATTGTTGCTTCCTTTTCATGAGTGTCTCATATGCCAGTTCCGTAGCCTGAGAAAATGCTCTGGACGATATAGTGGCTCCGGAAATGGCATCCACATCTCCACCGTCTTTTTTCACCTTCAATTTGAATGTTTTGGGATTTTTGCCCATAAACTGGTCCTTAAATCCCGGAGTCGACATTTTACTTCCCAATCCAGGGGTTTCCTTATGCTCAAGAATCGCGACATTGTTGATCGTGCCATCGGGTAAAAATCCTACCATAATCCAGACATTGCCACCATAGCCTTTAGGCGAGAATGTCCTCACGGCGAAGGCAACCGGTTTATCTCCTTCCTTGGCTGGATAAACTTCCAGGCTGTCTTTACCGTCTGGTGTAGGTAACTTATACATATCCGTGACCGGGTTATTATCATATTGTGGCACGACTTCGCCAATAGCCTTGATCTTTTTGGCCATCATCGCCGCAGCAATTGGTCCTTTGGTGATCTCGTACACATAACCCAGTGCCGTAGAGGCCAGCAATGTAATCACCACCAGACTGAACACCATATTGAAAAAAGTAGATTCTTTCTTAGCCATTTTGTAGTTTCCCAAATCTTTTTGGTTTGATATATTTATTCATCAAGGGCACGAAACCATTCATGATCAATATCGCAAATGAAACGCCCTCGGGATATGATCCAAAAACCCTGATGATCACAGTTATCACCCCGATACCAATACCGAAAATGAGCATCCCGCGATATGTCATAGGGGAAGTCACGTAATCAGTGGCCATAAAAAATGCGCCCAACAATACTCCACCCGTCAATAGATGAAATACCGGATCGGCATATTTTTGGGGATTAATTAACCAGAGCGCACCGGTGATCAAAAAAATCGTTCCCAACATGGCCACAGGGGTATGCCATGTGACTATTTTTTTCCATAAAAGATAAATAAATCCCAATATGAGCGCGATCCCGGAAATCTCCCCAATACTTCCACCCAAGCCACCAATTAACAAATGAAAGTAGTTCGGGACTTTTTGCATCAATTCGGCAACAGGAACACCATTGCTCACGCCCTCCTTAATAATTCCTAAAGGTGTGGCCCCTGTCGTTGCATCATAGAGGCTCAAACGCCCTTCAAATGGGACCGGCCAGCTCGTCATCTGCACCGGAAAGGAAATTAACAGAAAAACCCTGCCGACAAGTGCCGGATTAAAAGGGTTATTCCCCAGCCCGCCAAAAGCCATTTTACCAATGCCAATGGCCACAAAACTCCCAATAATAACCGCCCACCAGGGTAGATTGCTGGGAACATTGAATGCCAGCAATATTCCAGTGATAACGGCTGAACCATCCAGAATGCCGGGTTGTCTGCCCAACATGTATTTAGAAATCAGAAATTCAAAAATGACTGCGCTGGCAACGGCGACCAACGTTACTGTTACAGCGCCAAGTCCGAACACAAAAAAAGATACCGCTAGGGCTGGCAGCAGAGCAATCACCACACCATACATCAGTTTTTCGACGGAGTCTTCGGCATGGATGTGCGGCGATGGCGATATAGTTAAAAACTGCGTATTCATTGTTTATTTCTTTCTCTTATGAGTGACATCACTGTTTTTTTACCCAACCGAATGTAATCCAGCAGTGGTCTGTTGGATGGACAGGTAAAGGAACAAGATCCGCATTCAATGCAATCCATAACTTTATCTTCTTCGGCCCGGTTGTATAATTCACGTTGTGCTTCGGTCATTAATAAATATGGTTCAAGGCCAATGGGGCACACTTCGATACACTTGCCACATCGAATACAAACTTTGATCTGCCCGCGCTTTGCTTCTTCGTTTGGGATCAGCAATATTCCGGAAGTGCCTTTGGCAACAGGAATATCGAGACTGTTCAAAGCCTTACCCATCATCGGTCCTCCACTGATGACTTTACCCGTATTTTCCGGCAATCCCCCGCAAGCTTCGATGAGTTCGGCGATCGGAGTTCCTATTCTGACTTTGAAATTCGATGGATTTTTGACATCCTTTCCAGTGACAGTCACGATGCGTTCTACAAGCGGTTTGTTTTTTTGAATTGCCTCATACACTGCAAATGCAGTCCCTACATTATGTACCACTACACCCACATCGATGGGTAAACCACCTGAAGGGACTTCTCTGTCCAATATGGCTTTGATCAGTTGTTTTTCACCACCCTGAGGATATTGAACTTTTAAAGCCTGCACTGTGATATTGTTGTCGCCAGCCAACAACTTTCGAAAAGTGGCGATGGCGTCTGGTTTGTTATTTTCAATTCCGATGACGGCCTTTTCAACATTCAAAGCCTTCATCAATATCTTACAACCAACCGTAATTTCTGCGGCTTTTTCCAACATAAGCCGATGGTCAGCCGTGAGATACGGTTCACATTCCACACCATTCAGGAGCAGATAGTCTGCCGTCTTGCCTTTTGGTATTGACAACTTCACGTGAGACGGGAATGTAGCGCCGCCCATTCCAACGATACCTGCTTCAGCAATTTTTTTAATGATCTCTTCTCTTCCTAAGGTAATTTCACTTTTTAGTTCCGGACTGAGATCGATATTTTCCTCCCACTCATCGTTGTCATCGGTGGCTTTGATGATGACAGCATCACGTTTATAACCTGTAGAATCCAACACTTTGTCAATCTTGGTAACCATCCCGGAAATAGACGCATGAATATTGGCAGAAACAAAACCTTCGCTGACAGCGATTACCTGTCCGACTTTGACTTTGTCTCTTGGATTGACAATTGGTTTAGCCGGTGCTCCAATATGTTGCGATATTGGAATGGACACCATTTTTGGCAAGGGCAATTGCGCTATGGTCCGGGACGCCGAGAATTTATGTTCCGGAGGATGCACTCCTCCCTTCGGAAATGTTTTAATATTATTCAAAGCTACGCTCATCAGTTTTTAGGTTAACTTTCCGCAGATTCCTCACTGGGACCTTCTTCATTTTTTTTCCTGGCCATTTCCACAATATCCACCTTGGTTTCCAACGCGGTGGCCACTGCCCCGTCAACTACTGCTCCGGCAGTAGCTGCTTCCACTGTTTTTGTTTCCGGTTTTTCTTTTCTGGGGGGAAAATTAATTTCATGTATGGAATGTGTACCGCAGACGTCGACGCATTTACGGCACAGTTTACACATGATCGGATCAATATAGGCCAGGTAATTATCTATTTTTATGGCATCGTATTTACATTCGCGTTCGCATTTGCTGCAGCCTGTACAAGCAACCTCACAAGCTTTTTTTGCTGCTCCACCTTTGTCTTCATTGATGCAGGCAACGTATATCCGACGGTTTTTACGTCCCATTGGCCGCAGTTCGATAATATCACGGGGACAGGCTTTTACGCAGGCATTACAGGCTGTGCATTTATCCTGGATGACAACTGGCAAACCTGTTTTTTCATCCATATACATGGCCTCAAAATCACAGGCATCCACACACTCGCCAAATCCAAGGCATCCGTAAGAACATCCTGTGTCTCCGCCATACAAGGAGTGAACAATGGTGCAGTTTGCTGCTCCATCATAAATATTGACTTTTTCCCGGTATTCAAAAGATCCCGAGCATCGCACCACGGCTACATATGGATCGCGTTCTTCCACTTCCATACCCAGTATTGAAGCTACTTTCTGCATGGTTTCATTGCCGCCCACCGGACAAAACAAATCGGACAAATCGTCGGCCTTCACACAGGCTTCGGCAAAGGCCCTGCATCCCGGATGGCCACATCCGCCACAATTTGTGTTAGGTAATGAAGCTTCGACTTCGTCAATGGTTGGATTTTCGTAGACTTTGAACTTGCTGGCTACAAAATACAGCACCGCTGCTGAAACAAAACCCAGAGCCGTAATCGAAATGATGGTTAATAAGACTGTCTGACTCATAACGAATGTTGAATATCTTTGATATTAAAAGCAAATTCCTTTGATAGAACACGCCTGAACATAAACAGTATGATATAGTATGGAAACAGAGAAGCTATAGCAGCAATTCCGGAAATAGCCTCATTTTTTGTGATTGACCAACACAAAAACAACACGATGATCAGCACAATAAACGGGAGTAAGTATCCTAAAAATAATGCCTTTGGCCCCAGTGATTTTTCGAATGCTACCGTAACACGATCACCTTTTTTAATGGTGTTGTCGGTATTTAAAATTTCTATAACTTTATTATCGACCTCGGAAACCGCACATGCACCTTTTGCATGACAAGAGGAACACACAGCCACATTGAAAAGATTTACTTTAACAACCCCGGGTGTAACTTCCTGAACTATACCTTTGTGCTCAACTGAATTGCTTCCTTTTTCCTTATCCATTTCCCTCTTCCGAAATAGTGGGCACTAATGTAGAAAGACACATTCATAAAAAAATTGACAAATATCAGGTTTTGGGAAATTTCCGGTTAAAATATGATTTTTTACCAAAATCGAGCAAAAGTGTGGCTAATTTTTGCAGCGCTGAAATGAATAGAATGATTGATTCAATAGCGGATAACACGGCGCTTCCGGGATGAAGGAGAACAAAGGAATGGCCGGATAACTGGCAGCGTATAAAATGAGCAATAAAAAAGGGGCAAAAGGCCCCTTCTTATTAAAATTTTCTGCAGATCAAAGTCCTAATTCACCTTTGATTTGTTTAACCCATGCGGCTACGCGCTGGTCAGTTTTGTCAGATTCATTGTCTTCATCACAAACAAGACCAAGGAATTTACCGTTTACGACGCCCCTGGAAGCATCGAAAGTATAGTCATCCGTGGGCCATGCGCCAAAAAATTCCGCTCCCGAGTCAGCAACCTTTTCGTGGATCATACCAATTGCATCCACGAAGGTGTCAGGGTAACCATCTGCATCACCTACACCTATATAACTTATCTTTTTCCCATTAAAATCTACCTCATCCAACACATCGATAAATGTTTCCCAATCTTCTTGTAATTCACCAATTTCCCAGGTTGAAGCGCCAAATATTATGGTGTCATATTTTGTGAGATCTTCAGCCGTCGCCGAATCAACATTAAAGAGGTCAGCCACGTCACTACCCAGCGCTTTTTGAACTTTTTCTGCTACACTCTCTGTATTGCCTTCCGTCGAGCCATAAAAAATTCCGATTTTTCCCATAGTACTAAATATTATTATGATTATTATGAACAGTATTAAGCAAAGTTAGACTTTATCAAATAAATTCAAACCAAGGAATTATTAATTTGAAATTCTATGACAATAGTCACAAAAGAAATTAATTTTTCATCAACAATTCCCTGGCACTTTCAATGGCAACTTTTGATGGATTATCACCGCCTATCATTTTTGCAATTTCCTGTTCTCTTTCATTTTCCGAAAGTTCACGTACTTTACTGATTGCGCGAACACTATTTAATTCTTTGTAAACAAAGAAGTGGCGGTCGCCGCGAGCTGCGATTTGCGGAAGATGAGTGATGGCAATCACCTGGTGTTTTCTGGCCATGTCCTGCATCATATTCACCATTTTAAGGGCAATTTCTCCGGAAATTCCCGTATCGATTTCATCGAAAATAATGGTGGGCAAAAATGTTTTTGTGGCCAGCACATATTTAACAGCAAACATCAATCGCGAAAACTCGCCCCCGGAAGCTACATTTTTTAATTCATCAGGAGAAATTCCCTTATTGGCTGAAAACAATATTTTGATGTCATCCAATCCATTGGCTGCCGGTTGCATTTCGCGGTGTTGGTATGCCATGGTGGCATCGGGCATTCCAAGTCCTTTAAGTAATGATTCCACCTGATTTTTAAAAGGTCCCAACGCATTTTTCCTGGTGTTTGTGAGTTTTTTTCCATTTTCAGTAAGGACTTTTTCTTGTTTTGCCAAGGCTTGTTGTGCCTGTTCCAATTCACCATCCAGGTTGAGCACCCGATTCACCTTTTGTTCGAGGTCACTGTGAATAGTGAGCAGTTCCCGAACAGAGGCCACACCATGTTTTTGTTGAAGCCTGAAGATCTCACTCAACCGTTCCTGTATGGTTTCCAGTTTGGAGGGTTCGAATTCTACTGCCTGTTCTTCACTGATCAATTCCGTGGCAATGTCTTTCAATTCATAGAGGCAACTTTCAACCCGGTTTTTATAAGGCATATAATGTTCTGATAATCCACCGAGGTGTTCCAGGGTTTTGCGGATACTTTGCAATTGTTCGATCACTGCCAATTCAGAATCATTCAGCATGGAAGTTATTTCCAGTAATTTGGTCTTTATTTCTTCGGCATGCTCCACAATTTGAAGTTCGGCTTCGAGATTTTCTTGTTCTTCTTCCTGTAAATTGGCTTTATTTAGTTCATCGAACAGGAATTGGTGATAATCGGCTTCTTTTTTTAATTCAACTGCCTGCGCATTCAGTTCATTATACGCTTTCAATTTTTGTTTATAAAGCCGAAAATTTTGTTGGTAATCCAATAAAAGCGCCTCATTTCCAGCATAGGCATCAACGATGGTGAGTTGGTAGGATGGTGAGCCAAGAAGAAGTGTGTCGCGTTGTGAATGTACATCTACCAGATAGTCACCAATGATTTTCATGACATCCAGGTTAACCGGAGTATCATTTATGAAAGCCCTCGATTTACCTGCCGGTGAGATCTCCCGCCTGATGATGCAATCATCATAATAATCCAGATCATTCTCAGTAAAAATGGGTTTCAGGTCGTAGGCACTTACGTCAAAAACACCTTCAATGATACATTTTTCATCTTCCTTAAATAACACTTTGGTATCTGCCCGGTTGCCCAACAATAAACCAACGGCACCCAACATTATGGATTTTCCAGCACCAGTTTCTCCCGTAATGATATTCAACTGGGGCGCTGGCCGCATTTCTAAATGTTCTATCAATGCATAATTCCCGATCTGCAGACTTTTTATCATATTATCTTCCGGGCATTTGAGGTCAACGTAACATTTCTAACCAAAGGTAAAAGGTTGTATTAATTTCCTAAAATTGTTTTGTATTTTTCTGTGTCCGTCGGATCGAGATCTATCAGTATGGTGTAGGCCTCTTTTTTTACGGAGGGATTGCCTTTCTGGAAAATATTTGAAATCTCATCCGCCTTGGCATCGAAAAAAGAAATTTTTAGCAGGGAATTTGGTTGCTGACGGTTGGCGTCCTGTACTTTTTTTATGGCTGTAAGAATCTGGTTGCGGGCATCATCTGGTTTATCGGCAAAAATATCGAGACCCAGGCGATGATAGATATAATAAGCTTCGCGTATCGGGCGCAATTGTTGATTGGTAAGATTCTCAATTAGCCAGTAACGGTTTCGGTTTCCCTGAAATGCCTGCCACCCCGGAGTATTGGAACTTTGTGCAAGGTTTAATACATTCAGTGCCTTTTGAAAGATTGGATCACCGCTAAATTTTGAAAATGTGTCATAATCAAGGCCCACAATAATATAAGCGTAAAACGCAAGCATGGAGGTGATGTTCGAATTATAATTGTTATCACTGAAATCCAATGGCGTTGATTCCACATATTCAAATTGCCAGTCCCGGTCGGCATAGTTCAGTACAATGGTCTCATAACCGGCATTATAAACTGGCCTGGAAGACTGAATTTGCACTGTGGCGGTATACGATCCTACAGATGGCATGCTGTTGATGGTTATCAACAAATTACAATTGATCTTTTCTTCGGGGGCAAATATATCACTGGTCCACTGTCGCTCATTCATGAATCGGGTGAAGGATTGCTCCATATCTTTGAAGACCTGTCGATCGGTTGTCTGAGCCTGGTCTGCATTGATGGACACCTGACAATTAAGTTCCTGGGCCCACCCAGGCATATTCGTAAAAATGAGAATCAAAAATATGAAGACTGGTTTAACCATTTAATATTTCAATAATTCTGTCTATGATATCGGCAGCAACCTCCGACTTGTTTTTTAATGCATACTGATCTTTCTTTCCACGGCGGTCGATAATGGATATCTTATTGGTATCAACGCCAAAGCCGGCCCCCTGGTCTCTCAATGAATTTAAAACAATAAAATCAAAATTCTTTGATTCCAGTTTTTTCCTGGCATTGGCGTCTTCCTCTTCAGTCTCTAACGCAAAACCGATCATGATCTGATGTTTTTGTTTCAATTGGCCAAGTCGTTTTGCAATGTCTACCGTTTGTTTCAATTCCACTGTGAGGCGTTCGGATATCTTTTTGATCTTCTCTCCAGACACTTTGATGGGTTTGTAATCTGCTACGGCTGCCGCCAGAATAGTAATTTCACAATCCTTAAAAAAAGCGTCGCAACGATTGAACATTTCATCAGCACTACCAACGAGAAACAATTCAATATTTTTATGGAGTGTCTTTAGGTGGGTAGGCCCGCTCACCAAAATGACCCGGGCCCCTCTCTGGGCCAGATTTTCTGCCAGGGCGAAACCCATTTTTCCTGAAGAATGATTTCCAATAAATCGCACCGGATCAATGGCTTCGTAGGTAGGTCCGGCGGTGACCAATGCTGTTTTACCGGCTAAAGTCTGGCTTGATTCAACTTTTTTTTTAAAATAATCGATGATGTGTTCCGGTTCTGCCATCCGGCCTTCCCCGGTGAGTCCACTGGCCAATTCACCATATTCTGTATCAATGATGGTGTTGCCGTTTTGTTTTAATAATTCGAGATTATTCCTGGTGGCAGGATGCTTGTACATGTCAATATCCATTGCCGGTGCAATGTATATTGGACAGCGGGCCGACAAATAAACAGCAGTTAATAAATTGTCGCAGATACCGTGCGCAAATTTGGCAATGGTATTGGCACTTGCCGGTGCTACCAACACGGCATCGGCCCAAAGGCCAAGATCCACGTGACTTTGCCAGACACCGCTGTCTTTTTGAAAAAAATCACTAAGCACCGGGTTTTTGGACAGTGTAGAGAGGGTAAGTGGTGTGATAAACTCTCGCGCAGAAGGCGTCATGATGACCTTCACCATAGCGCCTTCCTTGATTAAAAGTCTAATGAGTATTGCAGTTTTGTAAGCGGCAATACTTCCGGTAACTCCGATTACAATTTTTTTGTCCCGGAGCATACCTTTCTAGAACAGACCTCTATCTTCTTGTTCAGGGAAGCGGAAGGTTAATTTATCTTCCTGAAATTCTTCTGTAGCCACATTGGTTGGCTTGGGCATTCTTTCATAGAATTTTGAAATTTCTATTTGCTCGCGATTCTCGAAAATCTCCTCCAGATTATCGACAGTGGTGGCAAACTCGGCCAGTTTTGAGTTCAGTTCTTCTTTCACTTTGGCAGAAATTTGCCGGGCTCTTTTAGAAACTACGGCCACTGATGCATAAATATTTCCTGTTTTTTCGGCCAACTTATCACAGTCTCTGGTGATTAAAGATGGATTGTACGTCATAATGTTGTTCATTTATAAATTTCTCGCATTAAGTTTTTCTATGGCATCCAGACTATCTGAATAAAAACCTTGTATTTCTTTAATATGTTCACTTTTGGGATAGTTATCCACAAAAGCATTATAGTAATTGATACAATCGTAATATCGTTCCTTTTGTTTTGAAGCAATGCTCAGTTTCGCATATCGATAAGCACTTTGAACCAGCAGGAAACTGGCCTCTTCACTCAATTCCGAATCCGGGTAATCCTTGATAAAGTTATCCAGCGCAATCATCGCCGAATGGATCATTCCCGGATTGTAGTCTCTTAACTGGTAATATAACTTGGCATTTTCGAATGCTTTATGCTCCAGTTTGCCCATCAATTCTTTCATTTCATTAATGACGTCTTCCCGGTACTGACTATTAGGGTATCGGTTGAGAAAGGTTTGAAGGGCAGTAATTGCCTCAACGGTACTTGATTGATCGAGATCGTAAACCGGTGATTGTTTATACAAAGAAAAAGCATTCATATATAGCGCTTCTTCAGCATGCTCACTGCGATTATAGGTATCGTAAAACGTTTTGAAATAATGGGAGCTGAGCAGGTATTGTTTTTGATAAAAATGTGCATAGGCATAATAGAAATCTACCAATTCTGCTTCTTTGCTACCGCGGATATACGGTTTTATTTCATCAAACAGGGTAATCGAGCGATAATAATCCTGGTTTTCATAATATTTTATTGCGGCATCATATTTCACCTTCCAATCGGTACTTTTCTGAATCTTTCTGAAATCACTACATGAAACAGAAAGCACTAGCAATGAAATGATTATGAATATTTTTTCGGGATTTTTCCACATAAGGGTGCAAATATAACCGAGTAACGTTTAATAAACAATTTTATTTATATCCGTGGTTAGTACGTCAATTTTCCAGGTGTGGATGATGAGGCAATGATTTCTTGGAATTTTTAATAATTTCCAATTTTTTCAAGGCTTCCTCATCTAAAGGTTTGCCAATATCCGGTGGAATTTCCTCCAATTGCTTTTTAACCGGTGTGGGTTCCAAACCTAATATCGCGGCTTTACTGGGTTTATCATCGATCCTCCAGCTAAAACCCTCGAGTTTTTTATCTTCCTCCTTTAATTCCTGCGGAGGAATTAATGATCCGTCTGGTTTGGTAATAAAAATGATATTGTTTACCTGATTTTCCTTAAACAAGATCTTCATTGAGCTGCAAAAAATTTTATTCATGCCAATGAGGTGGTTGTCTTTTT
Organism: uncultured Cytophagales bacterium; assembly: GCA_963711495.1. GTDB lineage: Bacteria > Bacteroidota > Bacteroidia > Cytophagales > Cyclobacteriaceae > CAVQEK01. The sequence continues at coordinate 39,134 of CAVQEK010000004.1, read as the reverse complement.
CATCGAGAATATAATATAGACTTTCGCCGTTACCATTCACGTTCACTTTATTGATCTTGTTGCCATCAAAAAATGCGGTGAGTTTCCGGCCTTTAACCTGATTATAATTTGAAATGGAATCTTCAGAAATGATAAACGAATTCACCGATGTGTTAAGCCGATCAATATTGCCATTCTTCATTTCAGCATTGATGGAATCTGCCGATATCTGGCTGTCTTCACTCCAAAGTACGGGATCATCGTAAAAATAGATCGTGGAATCAGCAACATAATATGCCAAAGAATCTGACTTTCCCTGTATATCAGTTTTAAAAATCTTCACATTGGGATAGGCGAGCAGTCTTTTCTGTGCGGCGCTGTCACTGTCAATGGAAACCAGGGTGTCTGCCGAAAGAAATAGCGTATCCTGATTGAGGATCTTCTTCATAATGGCATGGCCATATACCTTGGCACGCCCTTCATTTTCCCAGTATTTGGCATTATCGCCGGTGATGATCACTTTATCTTTTTTACCAAAAACATACACTTGACCTTCCGCATTGTAATATTTGGTTACTTGATCGGTTATGATCTGGTCAGCCTTGAGTTTGTATTTGTCGGTATCTATTTCACTCACACTGAATGAATATAGCTTGTTGGCAGTATCGAATTCTCCTCCATCCTGTGCAATAAGCTCCTTCTGGTCCGAAGTGAGTATAACAGTACGCGAAGTGGTACGTGCTTTTTTGGTGATGATGTTATAAATGAGTTCATCAGTCATCAGGGTATAATTGGGATTAACCAGTTTTACATCATCATTAAAAGTCATCAATTTTCCTTCCGTATCGTACACTCCGCTTTGGCTGGTCAGGGTATTTACGCCATCAATGATTTTTCCTCCATTGAAGTATTTGGCTGATTTATTGATCATGTCGTAATCCAGAAAATCAGTGTATAAATGAATGGAATCATCAACATAGACTACATTATCCCGGAGTTCTGAGATCCGCGTGGTGCCGTCGTAAATCATCTTATCACTGGTAATATTAATGGAATCTTCACTGTCGAAAATATGGACATGTCCATAGGCTTCCAGTACCCTGCGTTTGTTGAAAAAATAAGCCGAATCGCAATGTATGGTGGTGGTTTTTTGGATGAATTCAACATGTCCAATGAGATGCTGGAAATTTTCCCCATTTCTCTGCCCGCCAATGGTCGAGTCTCCCTGATATTCCAGGGTCACTTTACCTTGTGCCATTAGCACAGTCGTAAATGCCTGGAGAATGAATATTATAACAAGGAGTATTTTTATTAATTTCAATTCCAATAAATTTAGCGTCAAATCTAGCGAATTTACTTTATTTGAAAGATGCTTCAACGCTTTTTGGCATACATACGAGAGAATGACCTCTTTGATTCCGGCGATCATATATTACTATCCATCAGTGGTGGAATAGATTCTATGGTCATGCTCGATCTTTTCCATCGTGCTGATTTCCATTTTTCAGTGGCTCATTGCAATTTCAAACTGCGCGACGCCGAATCGGATGGCGACGAACAATTTGTGAAACAAATCACCGAATCTTGTGGAAGCAAATTTTATGCTCAATCTTTCGAAACGGCAAAATATGCACAAACCAAAAATATTTCCATTCAAATGTCGGCGCGCGAATTGCGTCAGCAATGGATGGAAATGCTGATGGAAAAGGAAAATTTCAAAGCATATGCCACGGCCCATCATCACAATGATGCCATAGAAACCTTTTTATTTAAAACGACCAAAGGAACGGGAATTGCCGGAATGCACGGCATTTTACCTAAAAATGGGCGGAATATTCATCCCATGTTGTTTGCAACCAGAAAGGAGATTTATGAATATGCACACAAAAATAGCATTCAATGGCGTGAAGACAAATCCAATGAAACCACCAAGTATCATCGCAATCTGATCCGTCATGAAATAATTCCGCGATTGAAAAAGATCAACCCCGGTTTGGAAGAAACCTTTTACCGCACTTTCAAAAGAATACGCTTTCAGGAGGAATTTTATAAGGCAGCATCGGCTGACCTCATCAGCAAAATTACCCATACTCAATCAGGATCGGTCTGGATTGAAATGAAGGCGCTTAAAGAAATTGTTGGTTTTCCAGCGATTCTCCTGGAAATCCTGCAACCTTTACATTTTAATTTTGAACAGGTACTGGAAATCGCAGCTCATTTGGATGGATCTCCGGGAAAATTATTTTATTCTTCCAGCCATGTGGTCAATATTGATCGTGACCATCTCATCATCAGTCCGAAGCTGTCTGAGAAAAATGAATCGATGACCGTCAATCCCGGTGACCATCGGATCAATTTCCTGGGGAAAAGGTACGATTTTCAATTGGAAACCAGGGAAAACTTAAAAATATTGAGCAATAAAAACATAGCACTGACCGACGCCGCCCAACTCAGCTTTCCGCTGAAAATAAGACCCTGGAAGCCAGGTGACTGGTTCATCCCTTTGGGAATGAAGGGCAAAAAAAAGCTGAGTGATTTTATGATTGATGAGAAAATTCCTTTAAACTTGAAAAGGGATGTTCAGGTGATCACCAGTGAGAATAACATCGTTTGGGTGGTGGGTCACCGCCTCGATGACAGGTATAAAATTCAACGATCGACCCGGACCGTGTTTGAAATTTCAGTAATAGAAAATGATTAATCCATTCAAAAAATCTTATACCTCCAAAGAGCTCAATCTGTTCCGGTATTTATCGAGGATCAAACTTTTTGAACGATTGAGTTACAAGGAAATGGCACTTTTTCTGCCATATTTTTATTTGCGGGAATACAAAATGGATGAAGTGGTCTTTTTCAGGAATGATCCCAGCAATGCGTTGTATATGGTTAAAAGCGGAAAAGTAGCCATCACGGTTGATATCAATGAAAATTTCGAGCAACTCAATATCATAAAGTCCGGCAGTGCTTTTGGTGAAAATGTATTGCTAAACGAAGCTACGAGGAATTTTAATGCCATCATTGTTTCTGAAAGAGCCGAACTGTATGTATTGCCCAAAGTAAACATTCACGATATTTTTGAAAATCACCGGGAAGTAAAAGCCAAAATGCTGGAATCACTCAGTGAAACCTACAATGAATTTTATGCCAACCTCATCAAAGGTTATCGTTCGTCATTTGGATTTTTTAACCTGAGCCAGATCTATAAAAACTGATCAGCACACCCGGCCTTAAAAACCATGATTTATCCAGGTTATTTCCACAGATCGTTTCTTAAATATCATAGTTTTGATAACTTTGAAACTACATTTTTTAGCCTATTTTTAAACTTAAATGACAGATCATGAAAATAACAGTTGTAGGAGCCGGCAATGTTGGTGCTACCTGTGCCGATACCCTGGCACAACACGAAGTGGCCAATGAAGTTGTGGTAGTAGACATCAAAGAAGGCCTAGCCGAAGGCAAAGGTCTGGACATCTGGCAAAAAGCGCCAATCAATCTTTATGATACTCGTACCATTGGTGTTACCAATGATTATTCCAAGATAGCTGATTCCGACGTAGTTGTTATCACCTCAGGACTGCCCAGAAAGCCAGGCATGAGTCGTGATGATCTGATTGAAACAAATGCCGGTATTGTTAAATCTGTTGCTGAAAACATCGTTAAACATTCTCCAAATACCATCATCATTGTGGTGTCGAATCCATTGGATGTGATGACCTATCAGGCACACATGGTATCCAAGTTCCCAAGGACCAGGGTCATGGGTATGGCTGGCATTCTAGATACCGCGCGATTCCGGGCTTTCCTGGCCGACGCTTTAAATGTATCTCCCAAAGATATCCAGGCGGTATTGATGGGTGGTCATGGGGATACCATGGTCCCACTGCCAAGGTACACGACCGTTGCGGGCATTCCGGTCACAGAACTGATTGATTCGGAAAGCCTGGAAAAAATAGTTCAAAGAACCAAGACTGGCGGCGGAGAACTTGTAAAATTGATGGGTACATCTGCCTGGTACGCTCCGGGTGCAGCGGCCGCTCAAATGGCTGAAGCCATCGTGAAAAATCAGCACCGGATATTTCCGGTATGCGTGCAGTTAAATGGTGAATATGGCATTGACAATTGTTACCTTGGTGCGCCAGTTATCCTCGGTAAAAATGGTATTGAAAAAATAATCGAACTCGATTTGAATAAGGATGAAATGGCACTACTGAAGGCATCAGAGGGACATGTGCGTGAAGTAATGGAAGTACTCGATAAATTAAACAGTAAGTAAACTTTATTATATAATTAAAAATAAAACCACGCCCTAATGACATAAACAAGGGAGTGGTTTTTTTATATATTTTATATTTTTCTTTACTTTTAGACGTAATACCCTTTTTTGTCTAAAATATTGAAAAACAATTTTTTATCATTTTTTACACTCTTTTTATTGTTGGCATTGCCATTATGGGTGTTTTCCCAGGCCAACGATGATGATTATCTTTCCCTGAAAGGTTCTGTAAAAAACCAAACTTCGGGCCTTCCGGTCCCTTTTGCAAATATTGCCTTAAAAGACCAGCCGATTGGCATCAATACGAATGAGGAGGGCCGTTTCGAACTGAATGTGGATACCGAATATCTCCATGATACCATGACGGTTTCCTGTGTGGGCTACAAATCCAAACAATTTATTATTGCAGATTTCCTAAAGAAAAACGGACAAACCATATACCTGAAAGATACCACCTATGAACTCACCAACATCCTGATCACATCCATTCCCGCTAAAGAAATTGTAATGCGGGCCATTAATAATATACCTCAAAATTATCCGGAAAAGCCTTATATGTTACAGGGGTTTTATCGCACAGCTTTTCGTGAAAATTTTCATTATGTGCGATTGCTGGAAGCTGCCCTGAATATTTATGATGAAGGCTTTGAGACGCGTAATGGGATTTCCACTGAATTCATCAACCTGCGCAAAAGCATCGATTACAGAAAATACCGATGGACAGAAGGCGCCAACTACCTGGCTAGTTTTATCGCCGGTGATTTCATCCGGAATCAGGATGGTACCGTTCGCGACCTGATTGGAAGATGGGATTTTGCGGTAACCGGTATCACATATCAGGACAAAGACGAAGTGTTTGTGATCACCGGCTATATCCCGACCAAAAACAATTATGAAAACTACCAGTGTGAGTTGTTTATACGGATAAAGGACTATGCCATACTTCAACTGAATTATGATTATCTCTGGAATCCGAATTATTTTCCCGGTATTGAAACCGATTCTGTCACGTTTAAACGGACCAATGTGAGTGTTAAAACATTTTATCGCGAGTTCCGGAAAAAACTTTACCTCAGTTACCAGTATCGCGAAGCCAAATGGAATATTTATGATAAAACCAAGAATAAAGATGACGTGGCGTCTGTGATGGAGATCCATGATGAACTGCTGGTACACAAGATCCGTCGAAATTATAAAAAGCAACCTGATGATAAAATCAGTGAATATGGTGATATTTATAGCAAAGTGAAACGCTACGACAAGCGATTCTGGAAAAGATACAATAAACCGGTCGACACAGAATTAATCAGGATCATCAAGTCGGACCTGGAAAAAGAAGAACCGCTCGAGAAGCAGTTTCGAGAGGAGAAAATGGAAGATTTGTACCGCTAAAACCATAGTTAAACATGTCTGTAACAATAACTGATCAACATCTCGATCAGGCTATAACAACCATCGATGATTTCAGTGATAGCCAGATCACTAAATATTTTGAAAAGATAAGCCAAAAGCAACCGGCCCTGTTTGGATATGTCCTGGCCATGACCGGAGATGGCGATGAATCTGTATTTGAAGATGTGTTATATACCTGCTCCTCCATATACAAAGCTTATGAATTGGCACTTCAATCGATACCTGAAATTTCGGAAGACACGGTGATCCGAATAGAAGAAAATTTCTCTGATGAAAACAATCCTTTGAATGCACCGGGAAATTTCCAAAATCTGTCTGAATTGTTCGATCTGGTTGGACTTAAGCAGGAAACCGTTTTAAATTTTATCATCGAGGTGATGCTCAGTGAGCGATCTGAACAAGATTTACTTCAATCTGAGGATCTTGCGTTGGGTATGATGACCACGTTTATTTTTGCCAAAAGTCTCGATGAAACCATTAATGGCGGAAACCTTAAAATCATTTCATAGCAATCGGCATACAAAAACATAATAAATGCAGTTAAGCATTGAGAAAGTCATGATTTATGGAAAGGATCAGCGTTTTCGACATATTCAAAATTGGTATCGGCCCTTCTAGTTCGCACACCATGGGTCCCTGGCGTGCCATGCAAATGTGCCTCGATGCTTACAAAAAACATCATCGCCTCGATCAAATCAGGCAAGTGACCGTCGACCTCTTTGGGTCGCTCGCCAAAACCGGAAAAGGGCACGGCACCGATATCGCATTGCAACTGGCTTTGTCCGGTGATGATCCGGAAACCATTGATCCGGGTTCCATCGATCAAAAAATTGCCATTATCCGCCAAACGCACCAACTGCCGGTACTTGGTGAAAAAAAAATTACTTTCGATCCGGACCAGCATATTTGTTTTCATCCCCATAAAAAACTACCCTTCCATGCCAATGCACTCACCATTCATATTTTGAGTGAAAACGATAAGACTTTTAAAGAAACTTATTATTCTATTGGCGGCGGGTTTGTGGTCCAGGGAAAAACGCAGCCAGAAAGTCAGGAGGTTTCTTTGCCTTTTCCCATCGATACGGCTAAAGATCTTTTAAAATGGCACGAAATGACGGGTAAGTCCGTCGCCGATATTGTCCTGGAAAATGAACAATACTGGCGCTCCGAAACAAAAGTAAAAAAGGAATTGATGCGGATTTGGCAAACGATGAAGGAATGCGTTTATCGGGGTTGTCATACCGAAGGGATCTTGCCGGGCGGATTGAATGTAAAACGCAGGGCGTCTTATCAGAATAAAAAGCTTATTTTATCCAGCCATTACAATACAATAGAAGAGTGGGTTGACGTACTCATAAAATCGGACCATTCCTTTACCGAAATCCTCAACTGGGTCAGTTGTTTTGCCCTGGCAGTGAATGAAGAAAATGCCGCTTTTGGCCGGGTCGTCACGGCGCCAACCAACGGTGCTGCCGGCGTCATCCCGGCGGTGATGATGTATTACCTCTGTTTTTGCGATGGCGCCAAAGAAGAAGATCTCATCCGGTTTTTGCTGGTGGCGGGCGAACTGGGCAGTATTTTTAAGAAAGGCGCCACCATTTCTGCGGCGATGGGCGGCTGCCAGGCAGAGATCGGCGTGTCATCAGCCATGGCTGCCGCTGCCTTAACGGAATGCCTGGGGGGTAGTCCTGAACGCGTTTTGATGGCTGCCGAAATCGCCATGGAGCATCATCTTGGCCTCACCTGCGACCCGGTAGCCGGACTTGTACAAGTGCCGTGCATCGAGCGCAACGCCATGGGCGCCATGAAAGCCATTACTGCCAGCCAGATCGCCCTGGCCAGTGACCCGCTTTTTGCCAAAGTATCGCTGGATGATGTGATCAAAACCATGTGGAACACAGCCCGCGATATGAACTCAAAATACAAAGAAACTGCTGAGGGTGGCTTGGCCATCAATATCCCGGTGAATCATCCGGAATGTTAGTGTCTTTGTGAAAAGCCCTGTTTCGATTTTGAGGATTGAATAATGGATTTATTATTTAACAAAATCTGGAAGCTATTGCCATTTAAGAGTAGTGAAATGGCTTATCTTTGAAAAGAAAATAGATGTCTCACTCAAATAAATTTGACCATGGGAATAGAAGAATTTTTGTTAGACAGAGTTAAAAAGGAAGGTAGAAAAGAAGGACAAAAACGTGAAGAAAAACGAGAGTGCGCATTAACAACAGAAAATCTTCTTAAAAGGGGCATGTTCATTCAGGAAGTTAGGGAGATTACCACGTCCAAGTTTTATTCTTTTTCAATTACATATTAAAAGTGGTCACGATGAAATGGCTAAGTATGAAGATAAACTGAGGTTGAAGCTTAAATTAGAATCAAAACTTAAAGACAGACAATTGAGGGCCTCTGGGATATTTCATTAATTGTGGTAAATATCTTATATTCGTGCATATGAAAATGCAAAACGGGACATATATTATGATTATCTGTCCCGAGTTTGGCTCCCTGGCTAAGGAGACTTTCTGTTGAACACTGGATATAATGTCAGGTCAACTGGCCATGAATAAAACCAAGTGTGTAGGTCCGTCACACGTGACATCAGAATGGCTAATGAGACCATCTTTTGTCTCACTTGGCTTTAAAGCATCTTTTAAAGAGCTGCAATGTTTTGCGGCTCTTTGATTTTTCTTAATTTTCATCACTGCTGTCATAAAACAAAATAAGAAAAATAATTTTGATTTTGCAAATATGAAATAACAAAATTATTTTGATTGAATTGAACCCTCTTTCTCCACCTTTGGTAAGACCCTCTTTCCAAAAACGATCTTCCAAAATTGCCCTAATTTGTAATTTATTGCCTTTTATGGCAATTTAATATACATAAAATATACTGTCACCTTACCTAATAACAGCAATTCAAGCTCAATTAATTACTGTAAAATTGCTTTATAAAGCAAATGGTTTATAACACCAAAAAATATTCTTCCTTCTAATCAAACGGATATTTATAATCTAGAATATCATCTAATACCTCTTCCAGTTATAGTAAAAAGACGTTCTACAAAGAAAGTATTGCCTTTAATTCATCATGGTTGGCAAAAGTCCACTTTGAAAAAATAATATATAATTATGGAGGCAGCCTCTCCATGAAAATAATTTTTTGGATTTGAGCAAATACTTTGACCTACAAACCAGAACTGTAAATAATAGATTTTATGTCAGCAAAGAATGGAGAAATAAGAAACATGAAAAATTAATTCTAAATCTATTTTGTGAGCGCTCCTGACTGGAAGACAAAATTGAGTGGGCAACCGAAGTCGACCGTATCACTGATATTTCAATTGAACCATCAAAAGCTCTAAATATTACCAATCTTCAAATCTTTTGTAAATCACACCACTCACAAAAGACATTTAAAACCCGGACAACAAAGTGCCGTAGTTTGTGGGAGTCAATATTTAGGCTAAATAGGTGCAACCCAAAATGACTGGGGCCTTGGAAAAGATGTTAGATTCAAACCCTCAAATCATATCCACCACCGCATCCACGGCCATCTTCACATTGTTCCAGATCTGCTGAATGTTGGCTTCCATGTTGTAGCACGGCGCGGTGACGATCTTATTTTTCCGGTCAATGGCGATTTCCTCCACAGTTTTCATCACCGACGTAGCTCCGGTTTTTTCCACACCCTGGCTGATCGCCGTGATGTCGTACGGCGATGGGGCCTTGGTGGTGCCTACTGTCAATTCTGATTTGATGCCGGTGCCCTGAAGTGCTTTGGCAATCACCGTGGGTCCCATGCACATGCCGCCAACCGGTTTATGCGCCATCACCATCTCCACGATGGCCTTTTTCACTTCGTCGTTGATCTCACCATCCGGGCCGGAAAATGCCCATTTGGTCAGATTCTTGGCAGCGCCAAATCCTCCTGGCAGCAGGAGTGCATCGAGGTGTTTCTCTTTGAATTCCGACAATGGCCGGATGTTGCCCCGGGCAATCCTTGCCGACTCAATAAGTACATTGCGTTTTTCAGGCATTTCCTCACCGGTGATGTGGTTGATCACATGGTGCTGCGAGATATCCGGGGCAAAACAGACGGCCTCCGCCTGATGTTGCTGAACAGCCAGCAGGGTAAATACCGCTTCCTGTATTTCCGATCCGTCGTAAACACCACAACCAGATAATATGATTCCTATTTTCATGATAATGCTCGTTTTTATGGTTCAGTGAACAATGTTCAATTTAATGGATTCTATGACTTTCAAACAAGAAAGAACCGCCTAAGGTTCGCAGAAAATTTCTGAAATAGACGTGACAATGATCTTTTCAGTCTAATTTTATTTTGTGCGGAATAAATTCAAAATCATTATTTGACATTCTTCCATCAATCCCAACAATTTTTGTCTGGCATTCATACCTTTGTCTTTTGTTTGGAGTTAAACATAAAAACGAATGCCGCAGATCAACACACCGGAAGACCACAACAGGGCTGCCAAGTTGCAGGCTTTTGACCGCCTGCTGACCATCATGGACGAATTGAGGGAAAACTGCCCCTGGGACCGCAAGCAAACCCTGGAAAGCCTTCGCCACCTCACCATCGAAGAAACCTTTGAACTCTCCGGCGCAATACTGGACAATGACCTCGATGAGATCAAAAAAGAGCTGGGCGACATTATGCTGCACCTGGTATTTTATGCCAAAATCGCTTCAGAACAACAGGCATTCGACATCGCCGGTGTGCTCAACAGCATTTGCGATAAACTCATCCACCGCCACCCGCACATTTATGGCAATGTGGAAGCCAATGATGAAGAAACGGTGAAACAAAACTGGGAAAAGATTAAACTGAAGGAAAAAGGCAATCACTCGGTGCTGGGTGGCGTTCCGCGTTCATTGCCGGCATTGATCAAAGCGATGCGGATCCAGGAGAAGGCCCGGGGCGTGGGCTTCGACTGGGAACGAAAAGAGCAAGTCTGGGAAAAAGTGGAAGAGGAAATGCAGGAATTTAAAAACGAGTTTGACGCCACTTCCAGCCAACCCATCGACCAGGAGCGCGCCATGTCGGAGTTTGGCGACCTGCTGTTCTCCCTCATCAATTATTCCCGGTTTGTAAACATCAACCCGGAGGAAGCCCTGGAGCGGACCAACAAAAAATTCATTAAACGCTTCCAATATCTCGAAAGCGAATCGGCCAGGGATGGGAAAAAGATCTCGGAAATGACCCTCGATGAAATGGATGCATACTGGAACAAAGCCAAGTCACTCAAATAAAAAACCCTACATTTTATAATATTCATTCCGGATTTTGTCTGTCACTCACTATTTTTGCCAACTTTGCTTTGGAAATTCTCCAGAGAAAGAAAATTTTTGAATTTAGTCAACCACTCCATTTGATTGACAAGACAGTCGATCGGTAGCAGAGTGGAAAATGAAGATCTCCATGAAAGTTTTAAAATTCGGTGGCACTTCCGTAGGATCGCCTGAAAGCATCAGGCAGGTGGCCGCTATTCTGGCATCGTACCAGCAAAAAAACCAACCCATCGCCGTGATCGCTTCTGCTATGCAGGGCATTACCAACCAGCTTATTGAAACCGGCAGAAAAGCGGCTATGAACGACGACACCTATCGGGACAATCTGCACATCATCGAATCCAGGCACCTCGACACCGTCAAGTCATTGCTGAAAGTTAAGCATCAGAGTCATGTGCTTGCGGAGGTGAAGAAAATGATCAACGAGCTCGACGATCTCATGCACGGCGTTTATCTGCTGAAAGAATTGTCGGTGCGCACGCTGGATCTGCTGCTCAGTTTCGGGGAGCGGTTGTCGTGCTATATCTTGTCGGCCTACACCGGTCAGGAAGGATTGAACACCGAATTTCTCGATGCCCGTCAACTGATCAAAACGGACGACCACTTTGGCAATGCGCGGGTAAAAACCGACCTGACCAACAAGAATATCATCGACTATTTCAACAATCGCCGGAACACACAGATTGTCACCGGATTCATCAGTTCCACAGAAAAAGGAGAAACCACCACATTGGGTCGTGGCGGCTCCGATTATACCGCAGCCATCATCGGCGGTGCACTGGATGCGGAAGAAATTGAAATATGGACCGATGTGGATGGCGTGATGACCACCGACCCCAAAATGGTAAAAAAGGCTTTTGCGCTCAATGAAATGACATACGAAGAAGCCATGGAAATGTCTCATTTTGGAGCCAAAGTGATTTATCCGCCTACGTTGCAGCCTGCGCTGAAGAAGAAAATCCCCTTACGGATACGTAATACCTTCAATCCGGAGTTTACCGGTACACTGATCCATGAAAATGCCAGCACTGGCGACTTCACGGTGAAGGGGATTTCATCCATCAATAACATCTCCCTGATCAACTTTCAGGGCAGTGGCATGGTGGGTGTGCCGGGTGTTTCATCGCGGCTTTTCGGTATATTGGCGCATCACCAGATCAGCGTCATTCTGATCACCCAGGCGTCTTCGGAGCATTCCATTTGCTTTGCGCTGGACCCCGCCAATGCCGGCATGGCGAAATTGGTGATTGAGGAAGAATTCGCCGCGGAAATGGAAGCAGGTAAAATCGAAAAAATTCACATTGAGGACGACCATGCCGTGGTGGCCATCATCGGCGAAAATATGCGCAAAACGCCGGGAATCTCTGGCAAAATGTTCAACGCCCTGGGCAAAAACGGTATTAATGTAGCGGCTATAGCACAAGGATCTTCAGAGCGTAACCTGTCGGTGGTCATTCCAAAAAACGACTTGTCGAAGGCGCTGAATACAATCCACGAAGCATTTTTCCTGTCGGATGTAAAAACACTGAATGTCTTCCTCGTTGGTGTCGGCCTGATCGGGGGTACCTTGCTGAAACAGATCGCCGGCCACTCCAACTATCTGCTGCGCAACCAACTGCTCAAGATCAATGTGATCGGAATGGCCAATTCGAAAAAAATGCTCTTCGACCAGAACGGCATTTCGCTGGATGCCTGGCGGGAGCGGCTGAATGCCGAAGGAGAAAAGACAAACCTGCCTCAATATGTGGACAGGATGAAATCGTTTAACCTGCTCAATTCCGTATTTGTGGATTGTACTGCCAGCGCAGAGGTGGTAAAGCATTATGAAAATATCCTCAATGCCAATATTTCGATCACCACGCCCAATAAAATTGCAACCAGTGGAGATTTCATGTCTTTCAGAAAGCTCAAGGATATTGCTTTTCGCCGGGGGATAAAATTTTTGTATGAGACCAACGTGGGTGCCGGCTTGCCGGTGATCACCACCCTGAACGACCTGAGGTACAGCGGTGATAAGGTACTGAAGATCGAAGGGGTTTTGTCTGGAACATTATCCTTTATTTTCAATACTTTTTCCAGTGAACAATCTTTCAGCCGTGTAGTGCGGGAAGCCAAACAGAAAGGATATACCGAGCCGGACCCGCGCGATGACCTGAATGGACTGGACATGGCCCGGAAGATCCTGATCCTCGCCAGGGAAGTGGGTTTTGAAATGGAACTGTCTGATGTGGAAATAGAAAACATCCTGCCGCAATCGTGCATCAAAGCAAAATCTGTGGATGAATTCTTCACCGAACTGGAAAAAGCCGACGATCATTTTGAGGAAATGAGAAAAAATGCCGAAGCCCATGGCAAAGCGTTGCGATTCATTGCCAGGACCGGGAACAACAAGGCGAACATCAAACTGGAAATGGTGGACCATCGCAATCCTTTTTACACCCTTTCCGGCAGCGACAACATGATCGTCTTCACCACCGACCGCTACAAAGAAAGGCCGCTGGTCATCAAAGGTCCGGGCGCTGGCGCCGAAGTAACCGCCGCCGGTGTGTTTGCCGAGATCATCAGTCTAAGTCACTTTTTGGGGTAGGAAATCGTCCATAGTGCAAGTGTTTTCCACTTGTGCGGATATCTGCCGTCACACTAGCCCGCGTCATACCAGGGGTGGTTAATTTGCACCACTGATTCATTGGTTTTGGATCTGTAACGCTACTTAAATCCGCTTGTTCAATTCAATCTCTTTTATCTCAATTTATTCTTGTGGATTTTGTTGCGGAAAGTTGACCGAGGTATTTACTCTTAGCTATTGCTTTTTTCCGCGGCATCTTCGTTAGAGATAAAGACCAATAATCATTAAATTAAATCCTTGAAATTATTGAATCAAAAATAATGGTAGATTCGGAATTAAGTAAAACTTTTAATTCGTAGGCAAGGAAATAATGGGATTTATTGATACTATGGAAATCAATGTTGAAATTCATACAGTTAATCAAATTAAACTATAAGATCTCAACTTTACTTTTTTCTACCGCCAAAACAGCTATATAATAACTTTTTATTTTACAGAAAAAACACAATTCAATATGAAATGGATCCGATAACTCTAATTGATAGATTAAAATCAAAATTCAAGATCTATAATAAACCGCAACCTAAATACATATTCTTACAGTTGCTTTGGAGTGCAATTCTTTTTTTTACATCTTTTAGTATACCATTTTTATTTGGATTTGTACTTCTTGAGTTCTAAAAGTCAATTGGTCTTGCCGTTGCATTAATAATTGGAATTCCTGTAGGCATTTTTATCACATTTCTATCGGTAATGTTGTTGGTATTAATACTCAACAATTTTTTTTATTACATAGTAACACCCATATATGAAGTAATCATTTCTGGACTTTCAAAAAAGTCAGATAAATAGTATTGATAACTAATAAAGGTTCGCGATCATAAACGTTTTAGAGATCTCAAAATTTTAGATAAAATTTAAGTAGGTAAATTTTTTATTGCTTATTAAATATCAATTTTAACCTTTGGATTTCTATAGAAACCATATCCACACTATCCAACAAGAATAGAAGCTAGAAAATTTCTAACCATAGGTTAGGTGAAATCAACTTTATAAAATTCTCAACAAGCAAGTGATTTGCTATGGATATGGAATTTTTATATGATCGGGTCAAATAAATTTAAATCTAGATATAAATAGTTACTTATATTCGAATAATCCATGAAACTTTCAATGCGCTGGTAATCATTTCTTTGAATTTCTGATCTTCTTGGAATAGGAATATTTATGGTTTCTCTTGCGAAATTTGCTACCGGTATTGAATAATCTTCAATCGTGAGTTTTTTTCCATAAGAACAATTCAACATGCCATATACTAGTGTCATGTCAACTTTATAATGTCGTATAAATGTATTATATTGGCAAGAAACTGCCATGATAAAATACAAAGTAACTTTAACGCTGGAAGAGCGAGAGGAACTACAGGAGATTACAAGGAAAGGTTCTCACAAATCACAAAAGGTGTTGAATGCACTAATCCTGTTAAATTGTGATCAGGGGGAACATCAGGAACAGAAAGTCAAGAATGAGGATATCTCCACAGTTTTGCAGATCAGCATGAAAAAAATTGACCGGGTGAAAAAGAGATTCGTAGAGGAAGGCATAGAGGTCGCCTTACTGGGCCACAAAGGAGAGCGGGTTTATAAAAAGAAAGTGGATGGGGATTTAGAAGCCCATCTGATAGCCCTGAGTTGCAGTGAACCCCCGGATGGTTTTTCCAGATGGTCCTTGAGATTGTTGGCAGACAGAGCAATAGAGTTAGAATACATAGACAATATTTCTCACGAGACAGTACGTCGACTTTTAAAAAAACGAGTTAAAACCCTGGAAGAAAAAAGGATGGGTAATACCACCGCTTCAAAACGGTGATTTTGTGGCCAACATGGAAAAAGTATTGGAAGTGTATAAAATGCCCTATGACCCCAGATATCCGGTTGTTTGTATGGATGAATCGCCTAAACAGTTAATAAAGGAGACAAAAATGCCCATAAAAGCAAAACCGGGCAGCGAAGAAAAATATGATTATGAGTACGAGCGATGCGGAGTCTGCAATATATTTATGGCCAGCGAACCATTGGCTGGGAAGCGGTATGTGAAAGTGACTTTAAGCAAAACCAAAAAGGATTGGGCTGAATACCTAAATGAAATAACGGAAAATTATAAGGATGCCGAAAGGATTACTTTGGTAATGGATAATTTAGGGACACATAAGCCAGGCGCACTATATGAAACCTATAAGCCGGAAGAGGCAAAACAACTATGGGATAGATTTGACTTCGTGTATACCCCAAAGCATGGTAGTTGGCTCAATATGGCTGAAATTGAACTCAACGTATTAATGAAACAATGCTTAAACAGAAGAATAGACACAATAAAAAAAGTTGAAAAAGAAGTAATGGCATGGCAAACCGCCAGAGACAAAAAGAATGCAAAGATTAATTGGCGGTTCACTACAGAAGATGCCAGAATAAAACTATCAAGGCTTTATCTGTGGTAGTTACGACTTAATCTGACAGTTAGGGATTAAATTTAAATGAGGAATTTAATCATTAACCCCATAAACTGTCAGAAATGAATACAGAGACAAAAGTAATCAAAACTAAGTTAGGACTACTCAACTTAGCCGAACAATTAGGCAATGTATCCCAAGCCTGTAAAATATTTGGATATAGTCGAGATAGCTTTTACCGCTACAAAGAGTTGTACGATCAAGGCGGAGAGATGGCATTGGCTGAACTTAGCCGCCGCCAACCGAATCACAAAAATCGCATTGAGCCAGCCATAGAAGAACGTGTCGTATCCATTGCATATGAATATCCTGCATATGGCCAATTAAGAGCCTCCAATGAACTTAAGAAAGAAGGGGTATTCATATCTCCCTGTGGTGTGCGCTGTGTTTGGCTGCGACATGATCTGGAGACCTTCAGAAAGCGACTCAAAGCTCTGGAGGCTAAAGTTGCCCAAGAAGGATTGATACTGACTGAATCTCAAATTACCGCCATGGAAAAGGCTAAGGAAGAGAAGCGGGCTCAGGGCGAGATAGAGACACTTCATCCGGGCTACCTGGGTGCCCAGGACACCTATTATGTTGGAACCATTAAGGGCGTTGGCAGGATTTATCAGCAGACATTTATCGATACATATGCCAAAACAGCCCATGTTAAGTTGTATGACAGGAAAAATGCATTAGTAGCGGCAGATATACTGAACGATCGGGTGATCCCTTTCTATGAAAAATATGACATCCCGTTACTTCGAATTTTAACTGATCGAGGCACTGAATATTGTGGCTCCAGGGAGCATCATGAATATCAGCTTTATTTGGCCATTGAGGATATAGACCATAGTAAGACAAAAGCCAAAAGTCCTCAAACCAACGGCATTTGTGAGCGCTTCCATCGTACCATACAAGACGAATTCTATGCGGTGGCTTTTAGAAAGAAGATCTACCACAATATTGAAGAACTTCAGCAGGATCTGGATGTTTGGATTGATCAATACAACCATGACCGGCCCCATTCAGGCAAATACTGCTTTGGGAAAACACCAATACAAACCTGGGAAGAATCCTTACATCTGGCGAAAGAAAAATTGTTGGATCGGCAGAATGAAAATTTCGTACCTTTATTACCGCAAGGTGAAGCGGAAGCAGGCTCTGGTGGAGACCAACCTGCCAGGAATAACCTTGCCGACCGAAATGGCGAGGGGCTTTATTTGCCCCTTGCTTATCACCATTTTGGGAGTGGTATACCTAAAGAAAACTCAAAACCAACACCTTGAACTGTCAGATCAAGTCGGAGCTATTACAGCTAAGCATATGCTATAGTCTCCATCATCTCATTTGGATTAAGATAATTCAGAACAAGCACTTGCTCCCTGTTATATCGTGTTACAAGGATTCAATGGCTTTGAGTTTGTAACGATATTTCCAAACCGCTCGTTCAAATTCAAAATTTTTTATCCTGTTTAATTTTTCTTTCTATTTTTGAAAGCTTGCCCTAGTTTCAACGCTTAACAATTGCTTTATGAACTTTCTGTGTTGCAATTCAATTGCTTTCTTTCATTACATTCTCGGCACAGGAGAGGACGAGAAAGGGAAGCATATTGCTATGTATTCCTCTTTTCCTTCAACCAATAAAACGATTGATGAATAATTTCGCCGTTCCTTTGATATGGTGCATGAACAAGAATTTCATTTTCTGATGTAACTTGTATTTCATAAAATCCCCATTCATGATTTTCGGAATTAACATTTCTATAATAGCCAGTGCCATACTCCGGCATAGTGTGACTCATTTCAATTTTGCC
Source organism: uncultured Cytophagales bacterium (assembly GCA_963711495.1). Lineage (GTDB taxonomy): Bacteria > Bacteroidota > Bacteroidia > Cytophagales > Cyclobacteriaceae > CAVQEK01. Next base: position 21,282 of record CAVQEK010000004.1, on the reverse strand, counting down.
AAATGATTTGATATTATCCTTTGTTCTGATACCAATCGCTTCTATTTTATTACCTTTAACTTTCAATTCCATAGTGGCGATCAGAGTCTTACTTTCGGTATCGTCCTTACGAAATACTTTATATTTTCCTCTATTTTTTTTGAACTTAAAATCTTTAATTAACCTGATAAGCCATTGGATAAAATACACGACACATGTTACTAGTGTCATGTCAACTTTATAATGTCGTATAAATGTATTATATTGGCAAGAAACTGCCATGATAAAATACAAAGTAACTTTAACGCTGGAAGAGCGAGAGGAACTACAGGAGATTACAAGGAAAGGTTCTCACAAATCACAAAAGGTGTTGAATGCACTAATCCTGTTAAATTGTGATCAGGGGGAACATCAGGAACAGAAAGTCAAGAATGAGGATATCTCCACAGTTTTGCAGATCAGCATGAAAAAAATTGACCGGGTGAAAAAGAGATTCGTAGAGGAAGGCATAGAGGTCGCCTTACTGGGCCACAAAGGAGAGCGGGTTTATAAAAAGAAAGTGGATGGGGATTTAGAAGCCCATCTGATAGCCCTGAGTTGCAGTGAACCCCCGGATGGTTTTTCCAGATGGTCCTTGAGATTGTTGGCAGACAGAGCAATAGAGTTAGAATACATAGACAATATTTCTCACGAGACAGTACGTCGACTTTTAAAAAAACGAGTTAAAACCCTGGAAGAAAAAAGGATGGGTAATACCACCGCTTCAAAACGGTGATTTTGTGGCCAACATGGAAAAAGTATTGGAAGTGTATAAAATGCCCTATGACCCCAGATATCCGGTTGTTTGTATGGATGAATCGCCTAAACAGTTAATAAAGGAGACAAAAATGCCCATAAAAGCAAAACCGGGCAGCGAAGAAAAATATGATTATGAGTACGAGCGATGCGGAGTCTGCAATATATTTATGGCCAGCGAACCATTGGCTGGGAAGCGGTATGTGAAAGTGACTTTAAGCAAAACCAAAAAGGATTGGGCTGAATACCTAAATGAAATAACGGAAAATTATAAGGATGCCGAAAGGATTACTTTGGTAATGGATAATTTAGGGACACATAAGCCAGGCGCACTATATGAAACCTATAAGCCGGAAGAGGCAAAACAACTATGGGATAGATTTGACTTCGTGTATACCCCAAAGCATGGTAGTTGGCTCAATATGGCTGAAATTGAACTCAACGTATTAATGAAACAATGCTTAAACAGAAGAATAGACACAATAAAAAAAGTTGAAAAAGAAGTAATGGCATGGCAAACCGCCAGAGACAAAAAGAATGCAAAGATTAATTGGCGGTTCACTACAGAAGATGCCAGAATAAAACTATCAAGGCTTTATCCGACTTTTGACGATTGACATGACACTAGAACTCCAGTCAAAAATCCTGTAATGATTCCTGCCCAGTTTTGGTCGAAAAACTCTTGAACTGTCATATGATGTCCGCTAAATACCGGTTGTTAATTTTAGTACTACAAATGCACGTAATATTAGCTCCATTTGCATACCTATACCCCTAATTTACTCATTCCGCTCAAATAGCAAATAATTTACAGCCAACCCATCATGCAAAAACAAAGAAGGGCACTCATCTTGCGAAGATCGGGATTCGTCCGGCAAAAAGGGGAGGTCCTTTTGCAAAGAAGGGAACTTATCCTGCAAACATGGGCATTCATTCCGCAGAGAAAGGATCCCGTTCTGATTTCATGAAAAACATACGACCCCAATGGGGTCGGAAAAATCCCAATTCGCGGGTTTTTTATAAACATGAAATCCCTCCGGGATTAGATTCCAACAGGGGATACCAATGAATAAATATCACAACAATGCATCGGCGGATTTATTGACCAAATATTTTTTCCTTTCAAAAGATCTCTTTCGGTCTTGTGAAAAAACCGTTTTCACGATGTTTTTATTTTTTAAAAAAAGTTGCTTAACCGAGGTGCATTAATTCGATTTTCAGAAAAATCTCCCAATGGCTGCTGCGAATAATGTTTAAGCCAGACCCTGAAAGGGTCGAATATTTATAGAACAATGGGGCAAAAAGAACGTACGACCCCGATGGGGTCGCATCAATCCCAATTGGTGGTTTTTTATAAACATGAAAACCCTCTGGGATTAAATTGTTTCAAAAGGAAAGCAGATGAATTGATGTGGCAATAATATACCCACTGGCGGATTTATTCACAAAATCGTTTTCCTTCCAATAAGGTCTCTTTCGGTTTTATAAGGAAAACGGTCCATTTTCCGGAGATTATATTGTTCAATAAAGGAAAGCTGTTTACTGGAAGTGGATTGGCCCAATTTTCAGAAAGATTTTCCATACGCCCCCTATTTATAAAAAGCCAAAGTCCAGAGACCCTGAAAGGGTCGAATATTTATAGAACAATAGACCATTTGGAATGCACGACCCCGATGGGGTCGCATCTATTTTTGTCAGTTGTTTTATATAAACACGAAATTTCTTTGTGATTCAATTGTAAGGAAATAATAAATTAATATCATATTTAAATTCATACAGGTATGCCAGGAACATTTACACAGATCTACATTCAGGTGGTATTTGCCGTTAAAAACAGGGAAAGCTTAATCCAGTCGAACTGGGAGGAAGAATTATATAAATACATTACCGGCATCGTAAGGAACAAAGGGCAAAAGATGCTGGCTATCAATGGAATGCCGGACCACATCCATTTTTTTATTGGAATGAAGCCATCTTGTTGTTTGTCTGATTTGGTTAGGGAGGTAAAAAAATCCGCTGATGATTTTGTAAAAGAGAAAGGATTTACCAACAACAAATTCAGGTGGCAGGAAGGTTATGGTGCATTTTCGTATAGCCATTCTGCATTGGACAATGTGATTGGGTACATAATGAATCAAAAGGAACACCATAAAAAGAAAACATTCAAAGAAGAGTATTTAGATTTTTTACAAAAATTTGAAATTGAATTTAAAGGTGAATATCTATTTGACTGGATTGAAAATGTAAAATACTAGTGCGAAGTTTCTTCAAACACTGTTCGGCCCGATTCTCAATAGAAACCCATTTTTTAGCTTTTTATCTTTAACAAAATGCTCAGCATATTTTTCCAGGGCTGAATAAGCCAGACGCTGAAGGGGTCGAATATTTATAGAACATTGGGACAAAAAGAACGTACGACCCCGCTGGGGTCGCATCTATTATCATTTCCGGGATTAAATTGTAACAAAGGAAAGCAGATGAATTAAGGTGGCAATAATATACCCACCGGCGGATTTATTCACAAAATCGTTTTCCTTCCAATAAGATCTCCTTCGGTTTTATAAAGAAAGCGGTCCATTTTCCGGAGATTATATTGTTCAATAAAGGAAAGCTGTTTACTGGAAGTGGATTGGCCCAATTTTCAGAAAGATTTTCCATACGACCCCGATTTATAAAAAGCCAAAGCCCAGAGACCCTGAAAGGGTCGAATATTTATATCATTATCGATTTAATCCCTCGGGGCTTTGCGCCGAAAACCCGGGTCCGGGACTTTGCCCTGGGGTCTAATACTTTTTATTGGAAGTGGATTGGCCTAATTTTCGGAAAGATTTCCGTCCACCTCCGATTTATAAAAAGTCAAAACCAGACCTTGAAAGGGTCGAATATTTATAGAACAATTGGAATGCACGACCCCGATGGGGTCGCATCATTTTACAAATATGGAATCTCTACGGGATTAAATTTAATGGAAATATTTAGTTCTCCTCATAAGAGCTTCCGTGAAGGGACGCCGTGCGGTTTATGCCTGGGAATCGTCCCATTCTTAAAGAAATCCCCCATTTGATCCTGCCGGCAAAAAATATTTTTCGAAGGCCCGCCACACATACTACCGCCAGATGCCAATAATAAACCCCATCACCACAAAAGAAACCGTCATGTAGCCGGCGTGGATTAAAATATACCGGCCAGACCGTCGCTCGAACAAGGCAGTGATGGCGATGGCCATGCTCACCCAACCGAAACCAGCCAGAAAGCCAGCCGCGGCTCCCCAGCCTGCCGTGGTATTGGTGTCATTGAGAAACATGGCCAGATTGAACGCCATGACCAGGGAGAACAAAAAAGAGAACCCGAACAATTTCACCATGTTGGTTTGTTTCAGTTGATCTTCGGTAAATCCGTTTTCTTTCATCCAGGCAGTGCCAAACAAAACGGGCGAATACCATAGCCCTCCGATAACGAAAGTAGCAAGCGCCGCAACGATCACCGCCAGATAATTGATGGTTGAAATATCCATAAGCTTTTATTTTTTAGGTTGAATAATTTATTTGCGGATAGAATTTCGGAAATTTAGTTTTATGTGACTTGCAGTTTTGACTGAAACGCCATTTTGGAGATGCCAAGCGGAAAAAAATCATACCGAAATTTCGATGACCAGGAAATTTTCCTCAACGATAACCTTATCCGGCTGATTGGCATTCCTTTTTTCGGGATCTCTATCCCCAACCTCACCGGACTCTTTGGCGACCTGGTGTTCAAGGATATTTATTATTGGCTGGGTTATCCTTATTTTATTTTACTGGCGGCATCGATATGGCAAGGCAACCGTTACCTGCTTTTCCGCACCAGAAAGCGGCTCACCTGGTTTGATCGCCCCCTGGAGAAAATCGTACTTTTGATCTTCAACAATATTTTCTTTACGGCGCCACTCACCATATTGGCCATTTGGCTGTGGTATGTGGTAGTTTTCGGCGAAGCGAATTGGGAAATCATTCTGGTGGTCACATTGGTGAATGTCATTTGTGTATTATTTGTGACGCACGTTTACGAAACCGTTTTCCTCATCAAGCAACGGGAAAGTGACCTGGTGCAGCAAGAGCAACTCCAGCGTGCCCGGGCCGAAGCCGAACTGGTAGCATTGCGCAACCAGATCGATCCGCATTTCATGTTCAATTCACTGAACACCCTTGCTCACCTGATCACAGCAGATACGGCCAAGGCGTTGAAATTTACCGAAAGTCTTGCCGAGATCTATCGCTACATATTAACTCAAAAGGACCATCCGCTGGTATTGCTTCAGGAGGAGATCAATTTTGCAGTTCAATATTCAGATATTCTGAAACTGAGGTTCGGGAAAGCCTTTAGCATGAAAATTAATTTGAATAACGGTCAGGGCAACGATTACCTCATACCACCTATTTCCGTTTTTGTTGCCCTGGAAAATGCAGTGAAACACAATGAGATATCTGCCAGGAAACCACTGCAAGTATCGCTTGATATCAAAGATTCGACTTTAATGATCTGCAACCTGATCCAGACACGAAAGAATATCAAAAATTCAACTGGCATCGGACTGAAAAACCTCGATGACCGGTTTGAAATCCTCACCGGACAGCCGATCAGTTTCACTGGTGAAAATGGTATTTTTGAGGTGTGTCTGCCTTTATTACCGTTACACCACGCATCGAGATCCCAACCGTATACAATAGGAAATATTACAGAAAACAGGTCCAATGAACGTCATCATTATTGAAGATGAAGCAGCCGCAAGGGAAAAACTGATCTCCATGCTGAAAACAGCGGTGCCCGGAGTCCGGATCTTAGCTTGTCTTGAAAGTGTGGAAGAAAGCATTCGCTGGCTGCAGCAAAATCCTCCTCCAGATGTGGCTTTTGTTGATATTCAGCTTTCTGACGACGACTCTTTTAAAATTTTCGAAAAAGTGCAAGTGCAGTTTCCCATCATTTTCACTACAGCTTTCGATCAATACCTGTTGCGCTCATTTGAATACAATTCCATCGATTACCTGCTTAAACCCATCACCGCAGACAAACTGAAACGGTCCCTGGAAAAAATAAAGAAACTCGAGCTGCATTTTGTCAACACCCAGACGCAACGAATCGCGGAGCTGATCCACCCGGCAAAAACCAAGAATAACCGGATCCTGGCCAAAAAAGGCGTTGATTTTGTGCCCCTTGCATTCGATGATATCGCTTATTTTTATACGGAACACAAGATCACTTTTGTGATCGATCGAAACGGCGAGCGTTTTATAGTTGATCAAGCATTGGCTGAACTGGGAAGCCTGCTGGATGAAAATGGCTTTTTCCGCCTCAATCGCCAGTACCTGGTCTGTCAAAATGCCGTGGAAAAATTCAGGCCGGAAACAGGCAAGATCAGGGTATTTCTCAACCCTCCTGCCAGGGAAGAAGTGCTGGTAAGTAAGGAGAATGCTCCGGAATTCAGAAAATGGGTGGCTGGAAAATAGCCGCCTTACCGGGCCAAATATTACTTTTTTACCAGTTTATAGACATAAGAGAATGAACGGCTTTCAATATGACATAAATATATACCGGAAGTCAATGCTTTATCGATTGGCATCACAAGCGTTTCATTGGCAGAAATTCCGGTTTTAAAGATTTTTTGAACAGCGCGTCCCTGAAGATCAAACAGATCTATGCTAAGCGGACCACTGAAGTCCTGATGAAATTTGATGTTGATTTCCTCGTCAAAAGGAGATGGAAAAATATCGATCTTATTGACCATGAGTGGTTGCTCCACAGCAGTTGGGCCATTCAGTCTTTGATGGATGGCATTGAGCAGTGAAAGTTCTCCAGAAGCATCCTGACCGAGTTCCCAGATCATGATGCCTCCGGCTTCCTCCATCGCCAGCCCGGTCTTTTTTTCTATGGTTGGGATACCGTTGTAATAAATATTGTCCCACTGATCGGTCCAGGCAGCTTCAGGATTTTGCTTTACTATTTGAGCATATGTCAAAGCATTTACTGTACTGGCATTGACAAATTCATAACCATAAAAAGGCACTCCCAGAACGATTTTTTCAGCGGGTATATTTCTGCTATTCTTCCAGTAATTGATATCGCTGACGGCCATGCTGTAGGGTGAATGTGGCCCTGGATTACCGGGATCCCACGGTCCTGTTGCGTCGTAAGCCATAAGGTTGATAAAATCGAACTGGTCCAGCGCAAATTCCGGAACTTTATAACCATTCCAACTGGCTAGTGCGGCCGTGATGATTTTGCCGCATTGATGCAATGTATCCGCCAGTTCATATACAAAATCCCCATATTCCTGGATATCGAGCATATTTCCTTCCAGGTCGATGTCGACACCATCGAGTTGATTGATGTTCACAAAATAGACGATCGAATCTATAAAAGCACTTCGTTTCCCATCCTGCAACAGATCCAAATAATAGGCAAACACCTCCGAACTTATGGCTCCACCACCCAATGAGATCAATACGGATGCATCGTTTTGATGCGCATGTGACACCAGCGGCCCCAAATTTTGTTCAAATCCCAGTTTGCCCTGAGCATTTACCGGATTGGCAAATGCCGCATCGATACAGGTCACTTTGGTGTAATCAAAATTATCGACCATACTCCAGCGATACGATGGGAAATAACCCACAATCCGGAAATTTTCGGTTTGCGCTTTTACACCACTAAATATCAATAATCCCAGGAAAAGTGGTAGAAGTCGTTTCATAAATACAAATGAACTGCGCTTATCGATCTATAAACTTTGCGAAAGTTACCACATCGGGCAAGTTACTTCATTGAAATAATAGTTGGCGAACGACGAATTCAGAAAAGTTTGAATTGCTCGGGAATGGTAAATTTCAACTTAAAATTAGAAACAAACGTGGAAGGAATTTCTTGTGGTTTTTGCCAGCCGGCATACACTTCCAGCCAAATGCCATCATACGGGTTGAATTCGCTGCCGATGGTCAATAAAAACCTGGATTTTTCCAGGAGACCGTCATAGGTGTATTGTGCCTCGCCGAAGGCCTTCAGGCGATTGGTTCCACCATAAAATCTGGCCGGCAGCGCAAATTCGATATAGCTTGAATCGGATTGCACATCGTGGACCTGCAGGCTAGGCCCAATGAGCAACTGGCCCCAATGGCTGATCCTTTTGGCTCCGGTTAACCAGAGGTAAAAGTGGTCAGACTTTACATTTTTTATTAACGAATCTGCCGTACTTCCTTTCCAGGAGAAGGCCACATCCAGGCGGTTGTAGTTCCAGTTGGCCTTTTTGAATGCTTCAATTTTTTGCCTGATCGCGGCATTCACCTGTTTTTCTTTTATCACATAACCTTTTCCGGCAAGGTATGACTCAAATTCCTTCATTTTGGCAGAATCTGTATCGTCAAAAGGAGGATAATTCTTTTCTTCCAGGAATTGCTGAAACAAGTCGCTGCGTTCAACAATCAGGTTGGTTTTATCGTCAACCACCTTGGCATCCAGAAAATCGCCCTGTTTAATATCGCCGCCTTTGCCAATAAAAGAAAATGCCAGACCCACCGCCAAAGCTGAGGAATTCTGGTCTTCTACATTATTTTTTGCCGAAGCAATGCTGATGGTGGTATGAAACAATAATCTGGTAAAAGCATCCTTTCTATATTTCGACAGGGACTGGTTTTGTGAAAAAAGCAACCAGGGCGAAACCTCAATGGCAAAGGAACTGGGAATAATGAAATTTTTCCCGTTGTTGAAGCCCGAAAAAGCTGCTGCAAGTTCCTTTACATTGGATGGTCGCAATATTTCACTCGGTTCCGTATCGAGGGCCTTGAATGCAGAAATATCCGGTATGGCAAAATTGATGCGATAATCACTTTGGGTAGTTGTTTCACCTACTGTTTTATTTTCCTGGGAAAAACCCAATCCATAGGCACAAGCCATCATAATAAAAATGAGCCAGCTTTGTTTCATGGTTCAAACAACTAGTTTTATGGCCAACATGTGATGGCGCGTTTCGTCGCCCGGTTTAATTTTTCCGGCTGAAGGTCTGTTATCCTGCCCGATCAATTGGCCATCCTGATAAAGTTCAGCAATCACTTCGTAATCCGTTTCCACATCCAGCGGGTCGACCGATACCATCAGATGAACGACACGTCCTTCATTGGTGCCGGGTGGATTGGGTAGCAGATAATTGTCATCTTCGTCATTCAGGTTATTGCCATTCAAGTCTTTCAATATGCGATTGTTGCTGTTCTTTTCGTATAGATTGAAAGCATAAAAAGCCAGGACCAATTTGTTGAATCTAAAATTGACTTTGATCGATCCGCCATTGGGGTTGAATTTGACGTCTTTCATGATTTGGTATTTTTGGTTTCCGGTGGTTTATTGCCTGATGATCGCAGATTGACCAGTTTATTCAATGTTTCAAACCAAAAAGGCGCGCCCATCGAAACGGCGAACGCAGTGATCAGTAATCCCGCAATTTTTTTAACAATGTTCCACCCTTTCAATGCTTCATCGCCATTCCAGCCTATCGGGAAACTCATTCCTTTCAGCTCTTTGTTGAGACTGTTTAGCGATTGCAGGTTGGCATTGATCTTTACCAAAGCTTCTTGTTGACTGGGTTTTATTGAATCTGTGGGAAGTAAGCGCAATTCATCCAATTGTTTGACCACGGTAGAGTCCTGAACAAACAATGCAGCTTTATTGGCTATGGCTTCCCGCGCCGTCGGATTGTCATAGAGATAGGTCACAATCCTCAGCGAATCGGCATTGGTAAATCCCACCAGTACCACGGCGAATGCGAGTATCCAGCGTTGTGAAAATTTTTTGAAAGAACCACCAACCCGGTCCATGGCATCATCATACCAGTGGGCGATCTGCTCTTTCACTTTTTCAATTTTTCCTTCCGCCTCAGATATGTATTGCAATAAGACGCCTTTCAACTCGTCAGGCAAAAATGTCAACTTCTTCAATGACTCTTTCAAATTGTTGATATCAATTTCCGACAATGTATATTTTACCTGGCCTTCACCGGTTTTTTTAAGATTGACAATCAAATCGACGAGCGCTTCAGAAAATTGCCGGGAGGAAATATAACTCGGCATTTTGCCTGATTTCGACAAGCTTTGAATCAGGGGGTGCGAGAGGATCTTGTGTGCGAAGACTTCTTCATCGCCAATCGAATTTTTAAACGTATTCAAAAACCATTTTTGAAGCATTTTACCGCGAAGAAAAGTGAAATTTACCGCTATTTCCCAAAGCGTGGAGCAGGCCAGGCTATAGATAAGATAAATAAAAATCAGGCCTATAACCAGATCAAGAAACTCAAAGCCAGACATATTTTTATTGGTTTAAATTTTTCAATGTAAAATACTATATTTCAGTTTAAGTATAATGTCATTAATAGGTTGAAACAACTTGTTTGGCGCATTGGGCAAGAACCGTTTTGCGATCCAGAGTGGTATTTTCCACCGTGTTCGCTGTAATATTGACAACTCGGATATTGTTCTCCATGATAGTGAACTATTCATTTAATTGGCATTGCCCAACCCACAGCCGACATTGATTAAAATTCGAGAACAGAAATTGTCAGGATTAAATCCTGTCCGCAACTTCCATTAGATCAGAAATGAATACTACCCGGGATTAAAGAAAATTGTCCCGGAACCAAGTAAACCACCCTTTAGAACCAGTGATTTTTAAGAAAAATACTTCAAAATCCAGACTTATCAAAACAATGAACGCGGTTATTGACGCCCAAATTCGGCGGTTGCAAATTTGCGCTGGTTTAATAAATCTATGATCTGTACTTCAGTTTTAACCATTCGGGATAGGATAATGAATTGGAAGGAGTGAATAATTTCGCTAACTCCTGATGCCGATGTTGCCGGATGAAAAAAAGAATTGTTCGCCCAAGCAAAGCGACGAGATCATATTGTTGTCCAAATGATTCAAATCCCAGGCTCCAGAAAGTGACATGACCGATGGTTATCTCTGTGATCTCCACATTACAACCTTCCGATGGAAATGACGTTTTCGCGTCGACTTCCTGTATGGTGTGATCTTTGGGTACAAACTTTCTGACCTGTCGATCTTTGGCGGTAGTGACCCAGTGCTGTTTTTGTGTCAGGGAAGCTTCTTTAAATGGCCGGACTGCCGGGGCATTTAAATGCCATTTTTCCCAGGTTTCGATCTTCCCGGCTCCCAGGCCGGGAAATTGTCTGATCCCGTGATCAGCAATTTTTGTCTTTATTTCGAAGTCATTGGTGGTTCCACGGAATTTTACTCCGGCCTGTGCCGATCGATTGAACATCAGATATACATCGGTTCGCGAAGGTTCCTCGAACTGGAAATCAGATTGGAACCACTCTCGTACAAAGGATGGGAGCGGTCCTTCACAAAACCACCGCACTTCTGCACTGGTGTAAAAGATATTTTCAGGATGACTGGTCATCGGTCTTGGGTTTCCTGAAGGTTCGCAACGCAATTAAAAGCTGATAAGTCATTTCCGTTGTTTTGTTGTTTATGGCGATATTTTCTTGTTTCGAACTTTGCTGTTGAGTACGTATTTTCAAAAGTATTTTTTTTAATGTTGTCTTCTTTCGTGGTTTTGAGATAATCTGCTGCGAGGAAGGTGAGATGGAAATTTCGGGCCGCCTTGGAACTTTGGAAATTCTTGTCGTAAAAAGAGTCCAGCTTTGAACCCAACGCATATAGTAAATGACCGATCAGGAAAGATGCAAAAAGAAAAATAATCCATCGTTCTACCCCTTTGGAATCCATGGTGCCGAGATATTTGACGGTGCCGAATATAAATTTTGAATACTGAATGTTGATAAAAAAACACACCATGACGCCAGGCAACAACACGGAAAAAAACTCAAATACAGAAATGAGGAAATCGGCTGGCTTGAAATTCATGGTTGCTATAATAAATACGGCGAAGTTTTAAAAAATGTAATCAGCATTTAAATGTCACAAAAACCATTCAAACAATATTTGGTAAAAGATTAATTCTGGTTTTGATTCAATAAATAGTGTGAGCGATCATCACCGCACACTGCGCAATTTCATATTCAGATATTGGAAAAGAGGTTGAATTCCAGCGGGGACAGAGGATTCTCCAAAAGTCATCTCATATTTTTTATCCGCCTTTTCGATGATCAGATTATAAGAGAAGCGGTCGGGCATATTGGAGGCGGGAGCAACATGTTGTTGCGCTCCCGCCAAATCTGATTTTTCCAAAATCGCCTGCAATTCGTCCGCTTCAGATTGCGATAAGTCGTTGCTATCGATCTTTAATCGACGAGACATCCCAGCAAATCCACCAGAACGCTCAAAATGTATGGTGATGTGTTCATCCATTTATAAAATGCTCTGTTTAATACCAAGGATTAAGAATCATGTCTAAATCCATGATCAGTATTCGGAAAACAATATCACGGTTATTTGGCCCCGAATAATCCTCCCAGACATCCCGGTTTGCTGGAACCATCACCTCCGCCGTTGGTGCTGCCACCGCCACCGATGTTGATGCCAACCTCTGCCCACCCGGTCGTGACGGCATTTTGCTCAGCGCTTCCCACGCCATATAACTCACCTGCGGTTTCAAACGTCAGATCAGCAGCTGCTTGAAAGTCACTGCGCTGATCTAACTTGTCTTTCAATGTGATGTACCAGATCTTGCCGGCTTTTTCCCAGGCATATCCGCCAATTTCCCTGGCGACTCCATAAAAGGCCCGGTTCGGAATGCCCGAATTGATATGCACCCCTCCGTTGTCAGATGTGGTATTTACATATTTATTCATGTGATCGGGTTGCGGGTCTTTACCGAGCACCGGATCATCATACGCTGTGCCGGGTGCTTTCATCGAACGGATGGCTACACCATTAACATTGGATGTAAACAAACCTTCGCCGATCAGCCAATCAGCCTGGTCTGCCGTTTGATCGTTAACCCGCTGCTTAACCAGCGATCCAAATACATCGGAAATCGACTCGTTCAGCGCCCCGGATTGATCCCAGTAAGCTAAATTAGCCTCAAACTGGGTTACGCCGTGGGTCAGTTCATGGCCAATAACGTCTATGCAAATGGTGAAACGGTTGAATAAACGCTGGTTTACCGGCAGATCTTCATCTCCGTCGCCATACACCATTTGTTCGCCATTCCAGAAGGCGTTGTCATAGCCCTGCATATAATGAACAGATGAGATCAGGTCCAGTCCTTTATCATCCAAAGAGTCCCTTTCGAAGATGTCGAAGTACAAATCATAGGTAGCACCCGAACCATCGTAGGCTTCATTGACTGCCGGATCAGTAACGGGAGGATCACCTTCCCCGCGTACCTTGTCACCGGGAAGATTTTGTCCGGTTTTAGCATCGTAAATGATGCGGGTTTTACCACTGGCCGCGGCCCTTGCGACAAGCGCCATCTCAATCATGGAATGCCGGTGGCCACGTAATTGTTCTGAAGCTTTCAGGGCGCTGATGGCCCTTTCTTTTTGTTTGGCGCTACCCTTTTCTACAATGTTTTTGACCATGTGAGGAGGGGTAATGCAAAAGATGGAGTGCCTGTGTGCAGTCATGTGTGGGAGATTTTGGTTATTAGGTAATTAGATTATCAGATTAAGCAATTATAAATATAACAAAACAGCGGTGTAAATATGATTTGAAACCGGGGAAATATTTTATTTAGAGGGTTTGCGGTTTTGAGTTATTAATGAGAAATTCCTGAAAGTGCAATCATTTAATATACTGGACATGGCATCTATTAGAGCCTTATCCAGACTCCGCGGTTCACCCAACTTCAGAATATGCAGTTAAGTCCTCCACTAATATCGTCAAATCAAACTCACCAATGCAGGTCATGGCACTCCAATGCCCCTACCAAAGATATTCGCATTGAGTATATGATTCTTATCACTAAAAAGTTAAAAACTGTGCATAACCGTATTGATAAAAACCATGTTTAGTCAAATGTAAACCAAAAATGCGTTCAAAAAATCAAAGCCATCTCTACGGAATTGCCCATCCGGGCATATCACCAAAAAATTGAAATTACACCTACAAGCCTCTGACAACATCCCCCTTTAGGTTTGTTAAACAAATGGAAAAATCAGGTGGATCCACCGGACCACGCTAATTTGATTCCATATTATTGTGCGTAGTTTTTCTTCATTCTTTTTCCATTTGTGAACCTATAAAAGGTATTCTTGGTGCTAAAAAATATCCTGTCAAACTTGCAAATAATATTGGGATGAAATGTCCAAATCCTGTCAAAGTAGCAAGCAGAATTGTTGTACTCATTGGTGTTCGAGTTACGCAAGCATTAATTGCAGCCATACAACTTACAATAGCTAAAGTCAGATTAATGGACGGAAATATTTGATGGATTATTATTCCTAAAGTTGCACCTACAAAAAATAGTGGAATAATAAATCCGCCTCTCCAACCTGATGTCACGGTTATTGAAATGGCGATTATCTTAAAGACCAAGATTGCAAACAATAAAGTCAAAGAGAAATTTCCTGTAAGCAACTCGTTAATCTCGTGATGTCCAAAGTATCTTGTTAATGGAAAATAAAATGCTATGATACCAAGTAAAATTCCACCAATTAATGTTTTGATATAAATAGGGATTGGTCGTTTCTCGAAAAGTGATTTGAAAAATTTGGTACAAAAAATAAAGGCCCATCCAAAAGCTGCTCCTATGATTGCAAAAAGAACTGCATAACCGAAATCAAAAATCCCTGAATATTCATAAGAAGATAAATCCCATATTGGGCCAAGTCCCAAATGAATGATTAAAGCGAACACCAAATAACTAAAGCAACTTGCGACAAATGCAGGAATTATGGCTTTGTAATATTCAACTGCGTATTTGTGGTGAAGTATTTCTAAAGAAAATAAACTACCGCCTAAAGGTGCTCCAAATAAAGCAGTAAAACCTGAAGCCATTCCTGCGATACTTAAAGACCTTAATTCTTCGCCTTTGAGTCGGAACAATTTTCCTATCCAAGTACCTGTCGAACCTGTTACTTGTACCAATGGAGCTTCTGGCCCTAAACTTCCACCTGACGCAACACACAATAAGGATGAAAGCACCATTGAGGGATTGTTTTTAGGGTCTAGCTTCCCTTTATTAAATCGAATGTTGTTTACAATCAAATTTATTTCTCCTGGGTCTCCTATGAAATGAATTATCAAACCTGCTAAAAGTCCGCAAGTCGCCATTACAGGAATCACTTGCCAACCATTAAAAAACGCTAATTGATTTGTCAGAAATTCAAGTCCAATCCAATAAACGCCTGCAATTATTCCACCCAACAATCCAAGTAAAGCCCATAACAGAAAAGTCCGACTGAAAACGAAAGGGTTAAATCGGACAGGTTGGTCTAAAATATTTAAATATGTTACTAATTTTCTTCTTTGTTTTAACTTCACTGTTTCGTTTCTATTATATTCTGACTAATGTCAATTTAAGTTGCAGAAAGTGAGGGGTTTGTAAACCCAGGGTCTTCTGCATATAAATCAAATTTAGCGATATTTTTCCGCAGCCGTTTAACCAATCCAAGCGTCCTTTTCTGATCGATGAACAGATATTCTCTTTGCAGATGATAAGTGACTTTTTTTGTAATCATAGTCCAAATGATGACTCCAAGTTTACGGGCAGTGGCGCTTACTGCAGCCTGCCTGCCTTATCTGAAAGCGATGCGCTTGAAAAAATCTGACAAGTGGGTGTCCTTTAAGTTTCCAATAGCATTGGCTGCTTGCCTGAGGGCAATTTTCAGGCGGTTGCTTCCTTTGGGCACTTTGCTGCTGAGCACCTTTCCACCTGATATTTTGTTGTTGGGAGACAATCTCAACCATGAAACACGCTTTTGAAGAATTGAACTTTTTAAATTCATCAGGCCCTATTTCACTGATGATGGCAAGAACAGTAGCGTGGCTCAGGCCTTCAATGGCCAATAAGTCCACACCGTTAAAGCACTGATAGGCTACCTGGTTAAAGTTTTTGATCTCCGGAACATTCATATTGTGTCTTTTGTGGGGCTTGTCAGTGGTTTTCAATTTAAGTTTTTCGGGGGTCTTGCGAAGGCGCTCTTTGATGAAACGGGCGATCATTTTATCACAAGTCCTGATCTGTTTTTGATAAAATTGGCAGGTTTCAAATTCTTGTTTCAAGCCAAAAATAAAATCCTCCCTGTTATTTCCATGCAAAGCTTTGGCAATTTCCTCCTCTGATTTTTTACAGTTGTAGTGTCGGTGTTTTGCCAGTTCTTTCGGATCAAGGTTCCCTTTGCATATTTCTTCCAGTGCCTGCCCTACTGCAACAAAGTGGGACTTGCTGCCAATATCAATGCCCGCAGCATTGGGATTGATGATCTCCATTTCCTTTCTTCTTGACATTTCAATAAATTTTAAAGTTACTTAAAAAAGACCCTATGAAATGTCTCTTTGATTTGAGAATTATTCTGAACGGGCTCTTCCGTCACAGGCGGAGGCACCACTGAAATTATCAACAAGCCTTCCTGCTCTAAACAGGGAGGCTTTTACATTTCAACCAGAATGAACGCACGGACTTTTGAAGTACCATTGCAAAAAACAGCCTCACAAAGGGTCAGGTCAAATTTACAAACAGAGCTGGATGATTGTCCCCCGTTAGCTTAAGAAATTAATCGAGATCTCTTGATGTGGGGAATGTGGCCTAACGGTTCGTGGAAAAATAGTAGTTATGGTTGAGAATTGGCTTTTGCGCGACTATTATTTTTTGCACATTGTGTGTGCCAAGCACGGGCATCTGGTATCGAAGATACCAAAATCAAGGTATCCATGGGAAAAGGAACAACTGAGGGAGGAGTAATCAGTCTTTTGCTGAGCAACATCCTACTAGATGTTCTGGACAAGGAGTTGTTTTCAAGGTTAGGTATGCCGATGATCTTATTATCCATTGCAAAATCTATCAGGCAGATGTCGGAACACTTGCAAATTTGAAGGATCATCTGGAAAAGTGCGGCTTAAGAGCCCGAAAAGTCGAAAATTGTATATTATAAGAAAGAAGGCAGAGATTTGAAAGGCTCACCTGTGCAGTTTGATTTTCTGGGTTTCAGTTTTCAACCCATGAGAAACAGGGGGAAGTTTTCTACAATTTGATTGTAAGATGAGCCGCAAATCTAAGGTACCTATCAATGGTGAACTCCGAAAGCTCAATTTCCACAACAAGACCCGGCGGGGCATTCAGGATCTGGCAACACTGCTGAATTCCAAGATCCATGGATGGGTACAATATTATGGAAAAATAATCCGTCGAAGTCTAAAACCTGTGTTTTATTTTTACTCTACTAGCAAAATGTGCTATTTTAATAATCTGCTATTAAAGTCTCGTATGGAATTTTTAATTTTTCATGCAGTTTACGAATCATCTGTAATGTCAATTTACGTTTTCCGCTAAAAATCTCCGAAACCCTACTTTTGTATCCAATTATATTAGCCAAATCACTTTTTTTCATACCCATCTGCTCCATGCGAAACTTAATCGCTTCAATTGGGTCAGGTGGACCAATCGGATAATGCTCATCTTCAAATTTTTCTATCAAGATGCTTAAAATCTCTGCTTCGTCTCCTTCGGGAGAATCAATCGGAGCGTCAAAAATCACCTCAAGTCTTTTTAATGCTTGTTGGTAATCATCCTCGGTTTTAATTACTTTAATATTCATATCAATTAAATTTTTTCTGCGTCAATTTTATCATAATCTGTATGTGTACCAATGAATCTAATGAAAACCCATTGTCTCAAATAGTTTATATGTGTAATCAATCTGTACTTGTTACTACAAATATTAAACACAACTCGTCCAGCTTTTAATATACTTGCTTTAGAATATTCATTTTTGATATCAGTCGGACTTGTCCAGTTAGCTTTGCTTGCCTCTTTGTACCATGTTTTCAATGGGTCTTCCGAATCAGTATGCTTTTCCCAAAACTCTCGAAGTATTTTTTTAGCTACTACTCTCATTTAATTCTTTATCAATCTACAGGCAAGGCAAAGATACAAAAAGTTACCATTTCGGTAATTAAATCAAAGTTTTTTGCTTCACGATGCTCTCTCGGTATTTTTACATTCATGTGTGCGCCTTGAATGGTGAATATAGCTCATGAATTTGAGGGTTTCAAAGGGTGCCGTAAAGCGATCCCCATGGGAAAAGTCCCGTAAGCTGGGGAGTCATGTCCCTAAGCTAAGCAAGTGGCAAGGTTGTCAACCGTGAGGTTGGAACTGAAGTAAGCCAGATGCGGTATCTTAACAGTCGAATAGGGGCAGCACGAGCGTGCTGAGCCGGGATGAAGGGTGGCATACAGAGGCAATCAGGCCCGATGAGGTAGCACATCATGCCGAAGTCCCAAGCCCTGAAAACGGAAAGTGCCGAAATAGCAGGCTTAGATAATTAGATAAAAGGATATTCACCTGCCAACCGGCGGAGAGGTCTTCCGATGTCGAGTACATGGGGAGAAGTCAGCAGAGGTCATAGCAGCTACTGGAAACAAGCCTTGAAAACCAGGGAAGTCTTATCCGCCAGTTGGCGGAAAAGACGGAACATCAGGTGAAGTGAAAATTCGATAAGGATCTATGACGCGCGTGCGTGAATTGTGGTAGTTACGACTTAATCTGACAGTTAGGGATTAAATTTAAATGAGGAATTTAATCATTAACCCCATAAACTGTCAGAAATGAATACAGAGACAAAAGTAATCAAAACTAAGTTAGGACTACTCAACTTAGCCGAACAATTAGGCAATGTATCCCAAGCCTGTAAAATATTTGGATATAGTCGAGATAGCTTTTACCGCTACAAAGAGTTGTACGATCAAGGCGGAGAGATGGCATTGGCTGAACTTAGCCGCCGCCAACCGAATCACAAAAATCGCATTGAGCCAGCCATAGAAGAACGTGTCGTATCCATTGCATATGAATATCCTGCATATGGCCAATTAAGAGCCTCCAATGAACTTAAGAAAGAAGGGGTATTCATATCTCCCTGTGGTGTGCGCTGTGTTTGGCTGCGACATGATCTGGAGACCTTCAGAAAGCGACACAAAGCTCTGGAGGCTAAAGTTGCCCAAGAAGGATTGATACTGACTGAATCTCAAATTACCGCCATGGAAAAGGCTAAGGAAGAGAAGGGGGCTCAGGGCGAGATAGAGACACTTCATCCGGGCTACCTGGGTGCCCAGGACACCTATTATGTTGGAACCATTAAGGGCGTTGGCAGGATTTATCAGCAGACATTTATCGATACATATGCCAAAACAGCCCATGTTAAGTTGTATGACAGGAAAAATGCATTAGTAGCGGCAGATATACTGAACGATCGGGTGATCCCTTTCTATGAAAAATATGACATCCCGTTACTTCGAATTTTAACTGATCGAGGCACTGAATATTGTGGCTCCAGGGAGCATCATGAATATCAGCTTTATTTGGCCATTGAGGATATAGACCATAGTAAGACAAAAGCCAAAAGTCCTCAAACCAACGGCATTTGTGAGCGCTTCCATCGTACCATACAAGACGAATTCTATGCGGTGGCTTTTAGAAAGAAGATCTACCACAATATTGAAGAACTTCAGCAGGATCTGGATGTTTGGATTGATCAATACAACCATGACCGGCCCCATTCAGGCAAATACTGCTTTGGGAAAACACCAATACAAACCTGGGAAGAATCCTTACATCTGGCGAAAGAAAAATTGTTGGATCGGCAGAATGAAAATTTCGTACCTTTATTACCGCAAGGTGAAGCGGAAGCAGGCTCTGGTGGAGACCAACCTGCCAGGAATAACCTTGCCGACCGAAATGGCGAGGGGCTTTATTTGCCCCTTGCTTATCACCATTTTGGGAGTGGTATACCTAAAGAAAACTCAAAACCAACACCTTGAACTGTCAGATCAAGTCGGAGCTATTACACGTGAATATCCATTAAACACCTTCTAATTTTAAACCCCATCTACGGAATTGCCCATCCGGGCATATCACCAAAAAATTGAAATTTCACCGACAAGCCTCTGACAACATCCCCCTTTAGGTTTGTTCAACAAATGGAAAAATCAGGTGGTTCCCCCTGACCACGCTAATTTGATTTCATATTATTGTAAAGCGTTTTTTTTAACCCACCCCATTTACAATAAAATTAAAGTATCTTCTTTTGGTTAAATTTATTTTAATTGACCAATAACAATCACCTCCATCATCAACTATCAAAAAGTTCTTGTGCCAGTCAGTAGGTTTCATTATACCTATCCCAGATGAGTCCGTAGGAACTCTAAGGATTTGGCAAAAAGCATTGATATAAACAATCGAATCACCTTTTAAATCCATGTAAAATGAATATTGTCTATAATACTTTTTTGATATCTGATTATTTAGGCCATATTCTTTGTAATCATTGATTGCCTGTTCAAGTATTGATTCCGCTAATCTATAATCACCATAATTTGGGATCCATTGAGAAATAATGCTATCACAAAGCCATTTTATTTGAGTCGTGTCTGTGATTACAGTATAATGATCCTCATATATTATCGGAAATATACAATCTTGCATCATTGGAGTGAATATTCTGATCAAGGAATCTTGCTCTTTTGTATCCAATTCCCATATCTCTTTATCTGAATATCTATCAAGTATCTTGTGTGTTGCACATCCACAAACATCTTTAGCCTTTACGGAATCAATCAATGATAGATATTTTGATGAAGAAATACATTTTTTAATCATTAAATCAACTTGCTGGTCAGTCCAAGTATGTTTTTGCCTTTTATGCACTAAATCGATTAGAGTCAAAATAGAATAGACTAAAAATCCAATTGATAAAACTGATATTATTATTGTTTTAATTTTCATTCTGAGTTTTGCTAAACTGCTTTTACAACTTTTTCAAAATAGGAGTAGTTCCTTATATAGGTTTATGCTGGTAAGTTAATCAATCTGGCGGAATGCGGCTTGGTGGACCATAAACCAATATTGATCTTTTTTCCAGATGTCATTTTATTCCTTTTATACAACATCCGATCTTCACAGTTTAATGTTGTCCCCAGGGCTTTTGATGTTGACCAAATACCGGTTCGATACATGAGTGTATATTTCCATCATCCTGCTGGACGGGTATCCCGCCAATTGCTGAACGTAGCGCAGGTCTGTGCCATTTTCCGGCAGTTGCGTGGCCAATCTGCCTGCAGTAAGCAGGCGAATGCCTAAAAAAGTGAAAATTAAATCGTGTGGATATTCCGGCACTTTCAAGGCTTTTCCAGACTTTCTGCACGCTACTGCCCGAAAACCGGCCACCAAAATTTTAAGACGCCCAGTGCCGGGATAATTATAACAAAAAAAAGAAAAGGCAGTATTAGTTGGTAATTTTTAATTGGTTTTGTAATAGCCCGGTTAGATTTTTAAGCAGTGAACCAGATGGATTCTGAATGTTGGCTGGAGATATAAAAAAAGGCCTTAAAATGTAATTTAAGGCCTTTTTA
>CAVQEK010000003.1:0-702965 GCA_963711495.1 uncultured Cytophagales bacterium | reverse complement strand
AATATAGTTTTTTTTTCAACGACCCCGCTCGTAACAGGACAGCTATACCCAAAAACAAAATCCCGGAAATGAAAGATAATTCAACAGGGAGATGAGTGATTGAAACCTAAAACCGACTAACCTGCTAGCGATACAGCTATCAAATCGCCGCCCCAAACCCCTTCTCAGACTTCATAAAAATTAACTTACCCATAGATACCCCGGATTTGTCAACACTGCATTCATGTTGGGCCTATCGGCCACACGAATACTTAGTTATTGTGTGGCGTAATTTATTCATTCTCAATTAATATTCTAATCTGTTTTTCGAAGTCAACATTTTCTGAAATCCATTTTTCAAAATCAATTAATCCGATTTTAATAATCACTAGTGTCATGTCAATCGTCAAAAGTCGGATAAAGCCTTGATAGTTTTATTCTGGCATCTTCTGTAGTGAACCGCCAATTAATCTTTGCATTCTTTTTGTCTCTGGCGGTTTGCCATGCCATTACTTCTTTTTCAACTTTTTTTATTGTGTCTATTCTTCTGTTTAAGCATTGTTTCATTAATACGTTGAGTTCAATTTCAGCCATATTGAGCCAACTACCATGCTTTGGGGTATACACGAAGTCAAATCTATCCCATAGTTGTTTTGCCTCTTCCGGCTTATAGGTTTCATATAGTGCGCCTGGCTTATGTGTCCCTAAATTATCCATTACCAAAGTAATCCTTTCGGCATCCTTATAATTTTCCGTTATTTCATTTAGGTATTCAGCCCAATCCTTTTTGGTTTTGCTTAAAGTCACTTTCACATACCGCTTCCCAGCCAATGGTTCGCTGGCCATAAATATATTGCAGACTCCGCATCGCTCGTACTCATAATCATATTTTTCTTCGCTGCCCGGTTTTGCTTTTATGGGCATTTTTGTCTCCTTTATTAACTGTTTAGGCGATTCATCCAT
Source organism: uncultured Cytophagales bacterium (assembly GCA_963711495.1). Taxonomy (GTDB): domain Bacteria; phylum Bacteroidota; class Bacteroidia; order Cytophagales; family Cyclobacteriaceae; genus CAVQEK01. The sequence continues at coordinate 702,023 of CAVQEK010000003.1, read as the reverse complement.
ACAAACAACCGGATATCTGGGGTCATAGGGCATTTTATACACTTCCAATACTTTTTCCATGTTGGCCACAAAATCACCGTTTTGAAGCGGTGGTATTACCCATCCTTTTTTCTTCCAGGGTTTTAACTCGTTTTTTTAAAAGTCGACGTACTGTCTCGTGAGAAATATTGTCTATGTATTCTAACTCTATTGCTCTGTCTGCCAACAATCTCAAGGACCATCTGGAAAAACCATCCGGGGGTTCACTGCAACTCAGGGCTATCAGATGGGCTTCTAAATCCCCATCCACTTTCTTTTTATAAACCCGCTCTCCTTTGTGGCCCAGTAAGGCGACCTCTATGCCTTCCTCTACGAATCTCTTTTTCACCCGGTCAATTTTTTTCATGCTGATCTGCAAAACTGTGGAGATATCCTCATTCTTGACTTTCTGTTCCTGATGTTCCCCCTGATCACAATTTAACAGGATTAGTGCATTCAACACCTTTTGTGATTTGTGAGAACCTTTCCTTGTAATCTCCTGTAGTTCCTCTCGCTCTTCCAGCGTTAAAGTTACTTTGTATTTTATCATGGCAGTTTCTTGCCAATATAATACATTTATACGACATTATAAAGTTGACATGACACTAGTGACCGAATAAAATAAAAGGAGAAGGGTACTGGCCATTAGGTTTTCCCCTTCAGGTTGTATTTTTGTTTATCGACACAAAATACAACATGGATAAAAATAGTGAAATTAAGTTTGTCGGTAAGCATACCGTAAACCCCCTATTGGCTCAATCTGCCAGATCTATTAGCTTTGCCCGGGGCCAAAAAGTGTCTTGTTAGTCGGTAAAAGTTCTTCGATCCTGTTAATGGGGTGGTCATTGATCATTTCCAATACTTTCTTAAGCCATCGATACGGATTCACATTATTTTTGGCACAGGTTCCGAAGAAAGAATAAAACATGGCGATGCGCTGGGCGGCTTCGTGGGAACCGGCAAACAGGTAATTCTTCCTGCCAAGAGCCAAAGGCCGGATGGCGTTTTCTACCAGGTTATTGTCGATCTCCAGCATTCCGTCATTGGCATACAGGCAAAGTTTCTCCCATCTGGACAAGGTATAAACGATGGCCTTTCCTATGGGGCTTTTGGGCAGTACTTTTTGGGTATGTATCTGTTCTTTCATCCATTGGCCCATCTCTTTCAAAACCGGCACCGCTTTCTCCTGTCTTAAAATCTGCCTTTCAGCATAAGGCATGCCTTTCTCCCTGGCTTCACGTTCTGTATCGTAAAGCTTGCCCAAGGCCTTCAGGGCATACTCTGCCTTTGCCTTGTCGTTAGTCAGGGCCTGTTCAAACTTACGCCTTGCATGGGCCATACAATGCACCAGGTCTATGCCCGGCTGGGTATCAAACCACTCGTATGCATCATAACCATCAACCTGGAGATATCCCTGGAACCCATTAAGGAATTTCCTGGGACTGGGCCCGTCGCGGCCGGGGCGGTATTCGAATAACACCAGCCGTTCTATCGGGGCATGATACACCCACATGTATCCCTTATGGGTCTTCCCTTTGCCTTTGCCTTTCTCCAATACCCTGATGGGGCTCTCATCGGCTTGTATGTAATTGCCGGAAAGGATGATCTGTCGTTGAATCTCATAAAGTGGCTGCACCAGCCCGGCTGTATGGGTCTGCCAACCCCCAATCGTAGAAGCGGGAATCCGCATCCCATCCCGCTCGTAGCGTTTGCCTTGCCGGTAAACCGGAAGATGATCGACAAACTTATCCACGGAAATCTGTGCCAAAAGGCCCGGCCCCGGAATACCCTTCTCTATCGGGCGGGATGGTAACCGTCCTATCAATACCCCGTCTTCATTGTCTTTTACATACCTGGGGCGCACATACCGGTTGACATACAATTTGCCCGGCTCGTATTCCAGCTCTTCGGTCACTTCTTCCCCGATCTTTCTCATCCCCCTAAGATCGCCTTCCGGCTCAATGATGATCTCCTTGCGGGGAAGATGGGCCGGTAACCCCTGGCGTACCGGCTTTTCCTTCCGGGGTGATTTCTCCCTGGTATAGGTGATCTTTTCTGTGACAGCCTCCCTGGGTTGTTCTTCCAGGTTAAATCCAAGGCTAAGCTGTTCTGAAGGCTGGCTCGGAACAAAACGTTCACTCTTGCTGCCAAAAATCAATCGCTTGAGTTGGGCCAGTTCAAACTTGAATTTTTCAAGCTCTGATCTGAGGTGGGAATTCTCCTGGGAAAGGGCAATGGCTTGATCGATAAGTTGCGCTTTTGTTAAGGTCTCCCAAGCTGTTTCCATAGAGGCTAAAATACACAAAAAATAGCCTTTATCCTACTTTTAAGCCTGTTTTTGATAAATTTTTTCGATGGTATACCGCCTTCTTTTCCGCACTGAATCCAACTGGATGCCCTCCAGGATGAAAAGGAGATTTTCAGCGCTCACCTCCAGGCTTTTTCCAGGATTGCCCGCTCCTGGAAGCTCATAAGTGCCCCGCTCCAGCCGCTTGGAATAGATCGCCAGCCCTCCGCTCTCCCAGCTTAGCAGTTTCACCTGGTTGCGCCGACGGTTCATGAAAATAAACACATCCCCGCTCAGGGGGTCCCGCCAAAGTTCATTGCGTACCAGTCCGCACAGCCCGTCAAAGCCTTTGCGCATATCGGCCACCGGCCTGTAGAGAAAATATCGGCAATGTTGGGTAAGGCTCAGCATTTGGATAAGATCAGGGCCAGTTCTCCTTCACTGGGGCGTTGGTGGAAGCTGACCCTGCTTCCCGTGGGCAGTGTCACTTCTAAATATACTGACCGGTGATTCGCAATCCCGGTAACTTCTAAAGGAACAAATCCTTGCGCTGATCCTGTTTCCCCTCTTTTCCGGTTATACCTGCTTACCCAGTAACTCAGTACGTGCAATGGCAGTCCTTCTTGCCTGCAAAATTCTTCTTTCGTAATGGGGCTGACTAACCACCGCTCTACTATCGGATACATCTCTGATTTTGTACGCATAGCTTTTTTTTGCAAGATTAATCAATCCACAAAGCTTTTAAAAGTGGGTGTTTACAGCATGCTTACGCTATAATTATCAATCCGTTTAATTACCAAATCGGGTTGACATAAATAACAATCACCTAACGACCATGCAGGCATTTCGTTTGCTGACATTTGATTAATAATCATAATTTTTAGATACCTATCCAATAAATCAATGTCCGTGTTTTTGCAAAATAATCCAGAGAGAAAAGGCAACAATGGAGTGTAAATTGTCTCCTCGAAATTTTCAAACTCTCTAAGTAACACCATTCTCTCGTCATTAGGTAAAATGAGTCTAAGCGAATCATATTTTATTCTATAATCATTCAGTCGGTTAATTGAATTTATTATCAAATCACGCTGTTGTTTTTCCGTTAAATCTTTTATCAATTGAATCCTTGATTTATGTACAAATCCAGTTTTTGTGTAAAAATTATCAATCTTCCACCAATTATCTGCTGTCGGTTCGCACAGAAAGAATTCTGTCTCTTTAATTTTAAATAAGATTTCTGAATCAGTACTTTTATCAGCTCGAACATTTACAAATCCGTCTGGGTCATTAATCATTGCTAATTCTGATTGTCCGAAGTTTAGTATCGGTATCAGTAATCCAATTGTTAGTATTATTAATGTTTTCATTGTCAGGTTTTAATTATGCAGGATGTTTCTCAGGCTTGCCTACAACGTTTATGTTTCTGCAGTGGTGCCATTTCGAAGCCGCGTTCTGTCCCACGAAACTAAACGTTGAACGAAGATAAAACTTTAATTTAACACGTCACGGCACCATTGCAGAAACATGCTGTTGAACTAAACCTTCGGTAGTTAAAATCTTCGGCATCAAATTACGGCGATAAAAATAACTATTAATCATTTTTGAAGCTCACCAAAAACAGAAAAGTTATGAGTTTCAAAAAGAGTGATTACTACACCGTGGTGGAACAGGCTAAAGATATTGTTCCCGGATTCAGAGATGCTTATTATCAATTCATCGAGCGTGCTGCCATTGAACAAAAAAGCAAGAGCCTGATAGGAAACTACATCCGCAGTGTAGCCCACGTGGCCCTGCACTTTGGGGTAGTTCCACACCAGGTCAGCGCTGATGAAATCAATTCCTATTTGTACCGGATATCGGTGCATGAGGGAAAGTCAGAAGGTTATTTCAAACAGGCTGTCTTTGGATTGCGCTACTGGTTCCGGCTATTTGGCCAACAGGAGAAGGTCTTGCGTATGCCTCCCATCAAGAAAAAGCAGACCCTTCCTGTGGTATTGTCCAAACAGGAATGTAAAGTGTTGTTCAAAGCGCCCCGAACCCTCAAGCACCGCTTTCTTTTGGCTTTTGCCTACAGTGCCGGCTTGCGGATGAATGAGCTTCGGCTACTCAAACTTTCAGAGGTCGACGCTCACCGGCAGCAAATCCATATCCGGCAAGGAAAAGGCAAAAAAGACCGCTATGTGGTATTATCTAACCTTATTACAGAAAAGCTTCCATTTTATCTCAATGAAGTAAAACCCAGGGTTTATCTCTTTGAAGGATCAACCCCCGGAGAACCCATGGGAGAACGCAGCATCCAATACGTGATCAATGAAGCTTTGGCTAAAACTTCCATCCAAAAGGCCGTCTCCATGCATACCTTGCGACATAGTTTCGCTACTCATCTTTTGGAAGATGGAGTGGATATTTATTCTATTCAAAAGCTCCTGGGCCACAGCCGTATTGAAACCACCATCATCTATCTGCACATAGCACAGGTAAAACCACGTCTGGCCCATAGTCCTCTGGACAGCTTATACGGCAAGCTATGAGCAGGCCAGCACTTGAACTGGCAGACATTATAAGGCATTATGGCGGACAATTTGAACAAGACTATAAGCCGCTTGGTCACCACAGCCGGGTATTGAACGCCATTGCCAAATGCCGGACATCAGCACTGGGTGGCCATATGGATGCCTGTGATCATTGCGGACATGAGCGCATTTCTTATAATTCCTGCCGCAACCGCCATTGTCCAAAATGTCAGGGGACCAATCGTGAGCGTTGGATTTTGGCCCGCCAGCAGGACCTTTTGCCTATCACTTATTTTCACGTTGTTTTTACCTTGCCTGAGGATCTCAACGACCTTTGCCTGCATCATCCAAAAGAAATGTACAACATGTTGTTTCAGGCCGGCAAGGAAACAGTGATGCAGTTTGGACACGACCCAAAACATCTTGGCGCCAATACCGGACTTATCGCGGTGCTGCATACCTGGGGACAACAGTTGTGGCTGCATCCGCACCTGCATTGCATTGTGCCGGGCGGAGGTATCACCCAGGCCGGGCATTGGAAACATGTCAAAAACAATGGCAAATATTTGTTTTCGGTAAAGGCCATGAGTCTGGTATTCAGAGGGAAATTTATGGAAAAGTTCAAGGCTTATTGTCTTTGCAATAAACTGTCCCCGGATAATGACTTGCTCCATAAACTTTACCGGAAACATTGGGTGGTTTATGCCAGGCAGCCCTTTTTGGGGCCCGGTCAGGTAATTGAATATCTGGGCAGATATACACACCGAATTGCCATTTCCAATCACAGAATAAAAGCTATTGCTGATGGCAAAGTAACTTTTACTTACAAAGACTACCGGCAGGAGGGCAAACAAAAAATGATCACCCTGGATGCTTGTGAGTTTTTGAGGCGTTTTTGCCTCCATATACTTCCGCCAAAATTCGTCAGGATCAGGCATTACGGTATCCTGGCCAGCAGGGTCAAACCTCAACTCAAAATGCAGCAGATGAAAATGGGTATATCCATTGTCCCACAGGAAAAAATCACCTGGCAGCAGATCAGCCGGGATAAATTGGGCTTTGATCCGCAAATCTGTCCTTGCTGCAAAACCGGTAAGATGCATACCATCATGCATTTTGCCGCTCATGCCCCACCTGATATCAAAAAAATCGCCGGCAAAACAATTAAAAGACCAGAATGAAAGCACCCCGATTTACGGCGTAATGGGCATCTCTTTGTCTAAAAACAGCTCTCAGCTATAAATGAAGCCCGGAAACCTTCAAACACAATGATTGGATGGTCGGTAAACAAGCCGGAAAATTAAACAGTCATCCTCAATGAGAGCAACAACTGTTAAAAGCCCCAAAACTTTTTAATCTCACAAGATACTTCCTCGATTAAATTCCCATAACCAGCAACTACCGAAGCCTCAGTTCAACACAGGCTTAAATTGTGGTAGTTACGACTTAATCTGACAGTTAGGGATTAAATTTAAATGAGGAATTTAATCATTAACCCCATAAACTGTCAGAAATGAATACAGAGACAAAAGTAATCAAAACTAAGTTAGGACTACTCAACTTAGCCGAACAATTAGGCAATGTATCCCAAGCCTGTAAAATATTTGGATATAGTCGAGATAGCTTTTACCGCTACAAAGAGTTGTACGATCAAGGCGGAGAGATGGCATTGGCTGAACTTAGCCGCCGCCAACCGAATCACAAAAATCGCATTGAGCCAGCCATAGAAGAACGTGTCGTATCCATTGCATATGAATATCCTGCATATGGCCAATTAAGAGCCTCCAATGAACTTAAGAAAGAAGGGGTATTCATATCTCCCTGTGGTGTGCGCTGTGTTTGGCTGCGACATGATCTGGAGACCTTCAGAAAGCGACACAAAGCTCTGGAGGCTAAAGTTGCCCAAGAAGGATTGATACTGACTGAATCTCAAATTACCGCCATGGAAAAGGCTAAGGAAGAGAAGCGGGCTCAGGGCGAGATAGAGACACTTCATCCGGGCTACCTGGGTGCCCAGGACACCTATTATGTTGGAACCATTAAGGGCGTTGGCAGGATTTATCAGCAGACATTTATCGATACATATGCCAAAACAGCCCATGTTAAGTTGTATGACAGGAAAAATGCATTAGTAGCGGCAGATATACTGAACGATCGGGTGATCCCTTTCTATGAAAAATATGACATCCCGTTACTTCGAATTTTAACTGATCGAGGCACTGAATATTGTGGCTCCAGGGAGCATCATGAATATCAGCTTTATTTGGCCATTGAGGATATAGACCATAGTAAGACAAAAGCCAAAAGTCCTCAAACCAACGGCATTTGTGAGCGCTTCCATCGTACCATACAAGACGAATTCTATGCGGTGGCTTTTAGAAAGAAGATCTACCACAATATTGAAGAACTTCAGCAGGATCTGGATGTTTGGATTGATCAATACAACCATGACCGGCCCCATTCAGGCAAATACTGCTTTGGGAAAACACCAATACAAACCTGGGAAGAATCCTTACATCTGGCGAAAGAAAAATTGTTGGATCGGCAGAATGAAAATTTCGTACCTTTATTACCGCAAGGTGAAGCGGAAGCAGGCTCTGGTGGAGACCAACCTGCCAGGAATAACCTTGCCGACCGAAATGGCGAGGGGCTTTATTTGCCCCTTGCTTATCACCATTTTGGGAGTGGTATACCTAAAGAAAACTCAAAACCAACACCTTGAACTGTCAGATCAAGTCGGAGCTATTACAATTTATAGATGTAATTTGCCTTATGTTTCATTTCCTATTTGAAGAGAGTATTCACTAAAGTATTTTATTTGATGCAATCCGTAATTACTTTGTCAACCGAGTCCCACACCAAGGGCAATAGTCAATCTCGATGAAAGATTGTCCACCGTCATGGATTGGAATTCCATAGTCCTTATTCTTTTTATTAAATCTTATAATTGCGTCTGGGTTAACTTCTTTTGTCCTTTTGTCAAAGGTCAAGTAGTAAGTCATTTTGGTACAGCAATGTCGTCCGACTTTTATTTTTGATTTCTTAATCTGTTGTTTCAAGTACCAGTCCGCGATAGTCTCGTCCTCGTTTATTGCGTCAATGTAGTCCGAGTACTCTTTTGTCTGCCAGACGTCCTTGTCCAATGTTCTGGAACCAAATTGCTTGTACAAAATTTTAAATTGTCGTAAGTCCAAGTTGTCTGTTGTTTACTTTGTCCGAGAGCAGTTGCGCACAACGTTAAGTCTATCAATCGTGCTTTGGTCTGCGTGTCAGCATTATTGCGGCATGATTAGATAGACAGTGTTGTCTGCTTTTGTTCTTATTAAATTTGCCCCTCACAAAAGTCTCTGTTGGGCTATCAATACCTTTAAAACCATGAGCTGCAGTTTTAGCATCATTTATGACTTTTAAACTGGTCTAGAAGTCGTCCATGATGCGTGGGCGCTTGCTGAAGCACATTTAATATTTTTATTTATGGCTTTATGCGCGTAAGCCCTTGATTTTGTGGTCGAAAACGAATAACTTCGACAAGTCCTCGTTGACGGTTTTTCGTCATCAAACGCTGGTTTGAAAGGAATTCCCTTAGAGGACTTGAAACCAAAATTCTTTTTGCTTTCTTTCAAAATCACTCTCGATAAAATAAAAAATTTAATCACCATTTTAGCGCCCAAAAGCTGCAGTCATTATATCGAATTGATAACCCAATTGCAGACAACGTGCGGGCGGCTAAATGTCGTATTCCTGAAAAGATACGGAGTGTCTTGAAAGGGATATGACATTTAGCCGTTTGTTCGGAGCTGTACGGAGCAAAGCGAAGTGCAGGTCTGAACAAGCGGCGGAGCCGCCCGCACGTTCAGAGCGATACGGAGCGTAGCGGAGTATCGCTCTGAACCGTTTGACGGTATGGTTAGTTGCCGATTTCGAAGCACTTTTCTGTCAATTTACAACTAATTTTGGTACGGGCAGAAACGCTCGAATACGCACTGCACAGGCAATTAACTATACCGTGTGTTAGCAAACGTAATTATTCCTCATTAATTTTTTTAAGAATTTCTCGTTTTAGTTTCTCACTAATCCAAACCTCTTTATCAGTCAATTCGTTCAGTAAAGGTTTTAAATCCTTTATTAATCCTGCTTTTTTCGCCTTTATTAAAACACCAATTGTTCCTGTGACTTTTAAATCAGCATGTTTCGCATGAAATCGACCAAGTTTCTCATCAAGAATAATCAAATCAGCGTTTAATTCAGTTGCCAAGACAATCGCCTCAGCTTCTCCTGAATCAAGGTCTAAAAAGTATTTAACAGCCTGTTTGTCTTGAATCTCAATAATATTAATCCAGTCAATTTTTGATAAATCTTTGAAAAATTCTTTAGTTTTCCCAGCTTCAATCTCGTTATAAACAGCTACAGGAATATAAATCTGTAAATAAAGTTGCTTCAATAAATCAAGTAGATTTAGTTTTAGTAAGGATATTATCGGTGTAGTATTTGAAACAACTTTAAGCATTTGCGATATCTTCGTTTAAATCATTTATATCGTAAGCACCAAAAACTGAAACGTTGTATTTTGCAAGCAATTCCAAAAAATCAACTCTCGTTAAACCTAAAACACGTGCAGCAACTCCTGATGAAACTTTACCTAATTCAAAAAGTTTTACTAATGAACTAGATTTCATTTCGTGTTCAAAATCCTTTCCGCTAAGTCTTAATGTATTAGCTAACGATTCAGGATATTCTATTTTTATCATTCCTTTCATTTTTATGCTTTTCTACAAAGATAACGAAATCACTTAAGATTCGAATGTTACGGTAGGTTCTTTTTATGTTTGCTAACGTGCGGGCGGCTAAATGTCGTATTCCTGCAAAGATACGCAGTGTCTTGAAGGGGATATGACATTTAGCCGTTTGTTCGGAGCTGTACGAAGCGCAGCGAAGTGCAGGTCTGAACAAGCGGCGGAGCCGCCCGCACGTTCAGAGCGATACGGAGCGTAGCGGAGTATTGCTCTGAACGTTTGAATATAGGCCGTGTGCGTTTTAGGAGGGCTTGGTAAATGACGAAGGAATGCCAAGACCGACCGCGCACTCACTATCCACCGTTGGTGCGTTAAATTTAATGAACAAAAAGATCATTCTGCAACGAACCAGCACATGGACTATATTTATTGTTAGCGGCTGTGGCCTTCCCGTCCTTTTCTACGAAGCGGAAACTCGTCAGGCGTTGTTGCAAGAACTTTGATTCGCTGCCTTTACGTCCACAGTCCGCCGCCGCCGGATAGTCTACCGAATTTAAGGATGTCCGTTTTTGTCTTTCCCTTTTTCCCTTTTCCCCTTTGTCCATTTATTTTTCAATCCGTTGAGAGCTTTTAAGTGATCAAAAATATCATAACATTCGGTCTATCTTTTTTACTTTTTTCAATCCGCTGAAAGTTCGTCAGAGTGACATAGCATCCGGATCACAAACGCTTTTCTAATTCTAATTCGGCCATTGCCGCTAACGTGCGGGCGGCTAAATGTCGTATTCCTGCAAAGATACGCAGTGTCTTGAAAGGGATATGACATTTAGCCGTTTGTTCGGAGCTGTACGAAGCGAAGCGAAGTGCAGGTCTGAACAAGCGGCGGAGCCGCCCGCACGTTCAGAGCGATACGGAGCGTAGCGGAGTATTGCTCTGAACGGCCCAGTGTAAGCGGCGTAGCCACCTAACCGGTATTTCCTAGAATGAAATTACGAAATTTTCCTGGGAAAAACGCCTAATTATGATAAAACAGTGGCTATGACACTTACACTTTGTTGAACTCAACCTCCGGTAGCTAAAGTGGGCTACCGGAAGTATTTTGCTCAAAACAAAATATTATAGTTATGAGCAAAGTACATAAAAATTATGGATGGTTAAATACCCGATCCAATTCAGCTAAAACTTTACTGGCAAGAGCCAAACGCGAAGTCCCCGGATTTGCTGACCACATCCGGAAGTTTGAAGAGCAAATTACCATCAAGTCTTATTCGGAAAGTACCGTTTTCAGTTATTCCCGTTCCATCGCCCAGATCAGCTTGTATTTCAAAAAGTCTCCCCTGGACCTGGAACCCGATGAGATCAACAGTTATTTGTTTTCTTTAAAAAGCAATAAGGACCTCAGCGACACCTACTTCAAACACGCCGTATATGGCCTCCGTTTCTTTTACCGGGTCTATGATCTGGAAGACCGGGCCATCCGTCTGCCCAACCTCAAGAACAGCCGAAAACTACCCGTAGTCTTCTCCCAGGAAGAACTCCGCAGGCTGTTCAAAGCCCCACAGCGACTAAAGCAGCGCGTGTTGCTATCCCTGATATATTCAGCCGGTCTCCGCGTCAGCGAAGTGTGCAAGCTCAACATCGCCGATATCGATTTTGACCGCAAGCAAATTCATGTCCGTGAGTCGAAAAACAACAAAAGCCGATATGTGGTGCTCAGCGATTATATTGCCACAGGACTCCTTCAATACATCAAAGGCTCCAAACCCAATGTCTATCTTTTCAACGGCAGGGAGAAAGGCACCCCACTTGGCCATAGTGCCGTGCAGCAGACCTTCCGCCTGGCTATGGAAAAAGCCGGTATCCGCAAAGATGCCTGTGTCCATACCCTTCGTCATTCCTTTGCCACCCATCTGCTGGAGCAGGGTGTAGATATTGTCACCATCAAGGAACAATTGGGTCATTCTTATATACAGACCACCATGATGTACCTGCACGTGGCCAAACTAAAACGCACACTGGCCCACAGTCCTTTTGACAGGCTTTATCAAAAAAAACACTGAAGCCTGAATTTGAACTGGCCGACATCATCCGTCTTCATGGCACTGATTTTCAACAACAATACAATGTCCCCCTGCAGGTAAAAAAGACCTTGCAGGCCATTGCACTGTGCCGGACCAAAGCCCTGGGTGGCCATGTGACCGTCTGTAAAAACTGTGGCACAGAGACCATCAGTTATAACAGTTGCCGAAACCGCCATTGCCCCAAGTGCCAGGCCACCAACCGTGAACGATGGATCCTGGACCGGGAAAGCGAACTGCTGCCGGTTCCCTACTATCATATTGTCTTTACTTTGCCCCATGCCTTCAATGAATTGTTGCCCCGGTATGACAAAGAACTTTACTGTTCCCTGTTCACGGCCGCCTGGCAGACCATTAAAACGTTTGCTGCAGACCATAAATACCTGGGAGCCAAGACGGCCATGGTTGCTGTTCTTCATACCTGGGGACAGCAACTCTGGCTGCATCCTCACCTGCATTGTATAGTGCCGGGAGGTGGCATTACCCCCTCTGGTAAATGGAAAAGCTGTAAATATAAAGGCAAGTACCTCTTCCCAAAGAAAGCGTTGAGTAAGGTATTCCGGGCAAAATTTATGGCTGAGCTGAGAAAGAAAACCGATGTCCCGCAACATATCGGCAAAAAGGCTTTCTTAACCAAGTGGGTGGTCTATGCCAAACGCCCCTTTGCTTCTCCCAAAACTGTCGTGGAATACCTGGGCCGGTATACCCACAAGATCGCCATCTCCAATCACCGGCTCATCAACATCAATGAACGCACAGTCTCTTTTAACTACAAAGATTACCGGGCTGGCGGAAAACACAAACAGCTGACCCTGGACGGTGTGGAGTTCCTTGGCCGGTTTGCTGCCCACATCCTCCCCCACGGATTTGTTCGTATCCGCCACTATGGCTTCCTGGCTTCCAGGAACAAATCCGATCAACTCAATATGGCTAAAAAACAACTCCGTCAGCCCGCCTGGAATAAAACAACATACTCCTGGTTGCAAATTGCCATTGAAAAACTCCATTACAATCCATATTGCTGTCCCTTTTGCAAAACCCAAAGCCTCATCGTCATCAAAACCCTCTCCCCGGAAAGGGGACCACCATTTTACCCCTTGCCCTATGCCTGACCATGTGAAATATCGGCACATCTTAACATTGCTCCGAAAGGAGTGCCGGATGCCTATTGCCCTTTGCTGGCATATTGCCCGTTTTTTTGATCCTCAGGACCAATTTGTGCCGTGCACCGGCTTTATTTTGATGATATTACTGGTTCGACAAGATAAGATCTTCGCTGAAATCCATCACCGATAACCCCCTTTTCTAATTCAATCCCCATACAGCAAGCCCCGCTACCGGAGGTAAGAGTCCAACACACGCTCCATTGAACCGAAGCCTTACTTCGCTGCATTGGAGCTTAATTGTTGGCCACAGTAAATTATTCTTTCACAAATCTTCCTGTAAATAATATTGCTTTTGTCCTATTATCTACAATCAAGAAAATAAAAGGATGGTCAGCATTAAAAATCTTTGGAGGGGGTGGCGGTGGAGGGTCTCCTCCTGCACCATATCCAATAACAACCATATCCACTTTAGTTACTGCAGCAGCCTCTGTTTTCTTTTCATCAATTTCGATAAAAGTCTTGTGTATTATTTCTCCGATTTTTAATGAATCAGAAATTGAAAGTCCTGTGAAATCTGCCTTATCAGAAAACATAGTAGGATAGCCCATTTCTATTATTTCATCTTTAGGAAAAATTTCAGATTCGATTTTAAATTTAGGAAATGACAATATTACTTCATGTGAATAACTTAAACTGTCAATATTCTTGAAATATGCTTTGTCCAGTTTATTTTCAATGTCCAAAATTCCATACCTCTTTTGAGGTAAAATAACAATCATTGAGAACTGATGACATTTGTAGGGCAAGTAAATGCTTTGTATATCCGAATCCTCATAATAACGATAATGTGACTGGTCCCTCATATATTTAACATCTATTTTATCTCTGTTTAGGGTATGAAATTTCTTTACCTTAGTCTTTTTTATATCGAAGGGTGTATCCCATTCTCCCATGAAATAAATCGCATTGACAATACTCAACATAATATCTTTATTCAGACCTTTTATCTCTGGAATCTTATCGTTTGTTTTTTTTGAAATCCAGTCATTAAGCTGTTTGTTAGCCGAAATTACATTGCGTTTATTGAAACTAAATATTTCAGATTTATAATTTTGGTTTACGTTCTCAATAAATCTGGCATTAATATCAACGGCATCATTAATCCACAATGAATTTGCTAGAAATATTTCATTTTTACTTTTTTTATCAGCAGACCATTCAATGCAACTTTTAAAGTCCGAATCATCGAGGTCAGTTGTTTTCTGTATCAATTTATTGTATTCAAGCGCTCTATCATTTATGTTTCTAATCGATAAAAGACTATCCATTTCTTGTCTTGTGGTAGTCTTAGCACCTTCATTTGCTATGGACAAAGCTATGTTTAGGCTAAAAGGAGAGATAAAAAAATTACTCGAATCTGGTTTGGTTGCATTATAAATCTTAAAGGAAAAATCATTATTAGATTCAACTAATGCTTTTTGGGAGAAAACATTAGTCGAGACAATAATTGTAATAATTTGTAATAGCTCCGACTTGATCTGACAGTTCAAGGTGTTGGTTTTGAGTTTTCTTTAGGTATACCACTCCCAAAATGGTGATAAGCAAGGGGCAAATAAAGCCCCTCGCCATTTCGGTCGGCAAGGTTATTCCTGGCAGGTTGGTCTCCACCAGAGCCTGCTTCCGCTTCACCTTGCGGTAATAAAGGTACGAAATTTTCATTCTGCCGATCCAACAATTTTTCTTTCGCCAGATGTAAGGATTCTTCCCAGGTTTGTATTGGTGTTTTCCCAAAGCAGTATTTGCCTGAATGGGGCCGGTCATGGTTGTATTGATCAATCCAAACATCCAGATCCTGCTGAAGTTCTTCAATATTGTGGTAGATCTTCTTTCTAAAAGCCACCGCATAGAATTCGTCTTGTATGGTACGATGGAAGCGCTCACAAATGCCGTTGGTTTGAGGACTTTTGGCTTTTGTCTTACTATGGTCTATATCCTCAATGGCCAAATAAAGCTGATATTCATGATGCTCCCTGGAGCCACAATATTCAGTGCCTCGATCAGTTAAAATTCGAAGTAACGGGATGTCATATTTTTCATAGAAAGGGATCACCCGATCGTTCAGTATATCTGCCGCTACTAATGCATTTTTCCTGTCATACAACTTAACATGGGCTGTTTTGGCATATGTATCGATAAATGTCTGCTGATAAATCCTGCCAACGCCCTTAATGGTTCCAACATAATAGGTGTCCTGGGCACCCAGGTAGCCCGGATGAAGTGTCTCTATCTCGCCCTGAGCCCGCTTCTCTTCCTTAGCCTTTTCCATGGCGGTAATTTGAGATTCAGTCAGTATCAATCCTTCTTGGGCAACTTTAGCCTCCAGAGCTTTGAGTCGCTTTCTGAAGGTCTCCAGATCATGTCGCAGCCAAACACAGCGCACACCACAGGGAGATATGAATACCCCTTCTTTCTTAAGTTCATTGGAGGCTCTTAATTGGCCATATGCAGGATATTCATATGCAATGGATACGACACGTTCTTCTATGGCTGGCTCAATGCGATTTTTGTGATTCGGTTGGCGGCGGCTAAGTTCAGCCAATGCCATCTCTCCGCCTTGATCGTACAACTCTTTGTAGCGGTAAAAGCTATCTCGACTATATCCAAATATTTTACAGGCTTGGGATACATTGCCTAATTGTTCGGCTAAGTTGAGTAGTCCTAACTTAGTTTTGATTACTTTTGTCTCTGTATTCATTTCTGACAGTTTATGGGGTTAATGATTAAATTCCTCATTTAAATTTAATCCCTAACTGTCAGATTAAGTCGTAACTACCACACATTAACCTTTCACACAATTTATTGAGCCAATCAATCTCTAGTTCATCTTCTGAAATTTGAAAAAGAAAGCCCAACCTTTTGTCTTGTTTTTTTGCTTCTAATCTTTGAACAAACCTCGTGAGTTTTCCAAAGAATGGCCCTTGTTTTTCTGTTCCTGGTCTTGCGCCTTCAACCATTTGCTCATCTAAGTCAGAAAGGTCTTTTAGGATATTTTCAATCTTATATGGAATTGGACTGTCTATTGTGATACTCCCTTTGAATGTTAAATCACCTATTTCGTCTAAATACTTTAATTTCTCAGCGAACACAGTCTTTGAAAACAACATGGCTTGATTTGGCGCATTGCTATCGCTTCTATCAAGCAGCATTGCAAGCATTTCTTCATAGGTTAAAAGCCAATAAGGAAGCATTAAAACATCATTTTCAAGGCTACCCTTTTTACCTAAATCGGATGGGTTCGCAACACGTAAGTGTTGCATTCCATCCATTTTGAAATCCTTACCACTGTATTCTCCGTGAATATCAAATAGGATACAATTTGCCATTGGAAGTTGTGTAACTTGCTCTATTAGCTTGGCAACAGTCCATGATTTTCCTGAACCTGTGCTTCCTACAATTACAGCATGACGCTGAAATAACTTATCTCCATCCAAAAATGCTTGAGCTTGTTCATCAATTGAATATTTTCCAATGGTCAACGGTATTTCATAATTCTCTTGACTCGAGATTGTCATCATGAAATTTGTGATGTTCTCGCCATCGATGGGAAAGCATTGCGCCTCTATTTCTGGAACAGTGTCAAGATTTCGTTTGAATACATTTTCTTTTAACCCGTGTTTGTCTAAAAGCGTACCAATTAAATTTACTTTTAAAATATTCTCTGTAAAAAGAAATCCGCTTAAACCTAAGTCATCTTCAACAGGATTTTCTTCGTCAGATGCCTTTCTCGTTATTCGATTAATTAGGCCTATTAGATGCTGTCCTGCCTTTGCACTTCTAATTGCTACAAGTTGATTAACATGTAACTTCCTTAGTTTTTCGAGCTCCTGAACTTTTATAATTACAGTTGCTGTATCAACACTGAAAACCGTTCCAACTGCCTGACTGTCTTGAAAATTAAATATTGCCATTTTAGTTTTTTATTAGCTTGAGGTATTCAGAAAGAGACCAATAATTTACATCAGGAATAATCTGTTCACCACTGAAGGATGAATAATATACTCGCGTATCTTTTCCGTTAGCTTCTTCTATTAGGATGTATTGTTTGCACCTAGCGTCAATTATTGATTGCTTGGTTTTTGGCGTTAATTCCTTGGTAATTACAATTATTGGTTTGCCACTTTTAATCTGCGCCAATAATTTAGGTTGGACATGGATATCATTGAAACCATAACCAATACATAGATATGAAGTTGCTTTTTCGATTTCATTGTCAGCTTCTGTAAATATGGTGCGAAATGGTTCTAATTGGGTTTCATAATACTTTGAAAGTCCAGGTGTAACAATTAATGGCTTGTGGTTGATAGGAATAGTTGTGCGATAAGGCAGTTGTCTGTCTGACTCTTCTTCTGATTTAAACCAATCTAAAGAACCGTGTACTTTCCATATGTTTACTTGTCCTTTAAAACCACTTAGTTTTGTCAAGTCTTGCTGATGAATACTTTTTGAGAAATGACCAATAAAGTTTTGTGAAAACCCTGTGCAGATAAATGCATTTGCAAAACTTGCTGCATATTCTGCAAGTCGGTCATAATTGGTTGTTACGATTGATACTTTTCTCTGTGCTGATTGAAGTAGATGAGTTGTCAATTCCGCAAGGGGAAACTGTGTTTTGCCTTCAAGTAATTGTTCAAACGCTTCAATATCATGCCTATTTACAAGAGACCAAGTCTCATAAATTATCTTTTCTAAGACATTAGGTCGAAGCTGAATTTGAAGTAATGTTGATTCTAAGTCTTTGACTTTATTCAAAGTCTCCTTGAATATTTCAAATTGCTTTATGTCTTCTGGGTCTGTGAATGAAATGCTGCTTTTAAGATGTTCGCCCAAAGTCCACATAGAAGGCAGTCGAAATGGAACTGACGCACCACTACCCAAAATAATTAGAGGTACTCTGTTTGTCCAATCTTGGATTAGTTTCAATAAAGCATCAATTTCCATATTCTATATTTTGTACTCATTTCTGTCTTTTTTGCATGAGGCACAACGTGATGCGTATATGGAAAGTAGCGGTATTCTGTGCTGCGTTCTTATCCGCCGTTAGTGTCTTTGCCACAAGGAACAAAACTTTCGCACCCCGCGGCCCAGCTATTTTCTATATGCGCTGTTGTATGCCGTGTTTTTTAGTCAGTTTTTATATTTTTCAATCAATTCAGTTGCTAATTGTCTATAATTCTTGTTTGTTGAATTTTTAGATATCTCAGAATATTTATCTATCAACTCTTTATCTGGCTCATCCCAAACTGCAATATAATTTGCGAAGTTTGTCCTTTGTCCGGCTTGTCTTTGGCTATACATATCAAGAAATCCAGTAGGATTATTTCGTATTGCCTTGACTACAAAATCTCCCATTGCTTCTGATAGTTCCGCATTTGTCCTTATATTATTTTCAAGTATTATCAATCCCGATATGAAACATGTATCTTTAATACTCTCCTTTACCATTATCCGAAATGATTGCCATACCAATTTATAATTCTCGTCATTGGTAAGTAATTGTGAAAATAAAGATTCACCAGAAAAATAATCGTAATCAGAATATAGAAGCACTAAACTATCAGATTGCGATTTACTGATTGATTCCGAATTTACAATTTTTGTCATCAATGGTTTTAGATTTTTCTCTATACGTCTATATTTTTCAATTGATTCCTTCGAAGTCAATGCCTCAAGTCGTTTTATCTGCTTTTTTAAAGTTTCCTGGTCTTTTGCTGGATTACTTTTAAAATAAAATCTGTAAAGAGATAAACTATCATTTGGAAAAGCTTTGATTGCTTTTAAAAATAATCCCGGTAATGCTGATTTTAAAATAGGTTCATTGTCAGAAGTTTTGACAATTATTTGATTTAATGAATCTGTAATTGAACCCTTTGAATCTATATCATTGTGGCTCTTATTATTGTTAGTTGGATTATCCTTGCAGGAATAAATCAATAAAAGAGTCAATATTATTAACTTAATCTGTCTCATTTTGCAGTGTCGTTTTAACATGGCATACAACGTTTCGCAGCTACCCGCAGGCAGGGACAATTACCACTGAATTTCCTACGAAGAACTGAACTTCAAATTTACTATTTCCCTGTCCTACGAAGCACGAAACCCCTGCTTGCGGGTAGGTGCTGTTATAAGCCGTTTTTCTTTTAATAACACATTGCATCGTCAATAATTTCCATGTCGATTAACCAATTTTTCAAAATCTCAATCTCCTTTGTGTCAAATCCATCAAGTCCAGCATTGTATTGCTCAAATAACTTTTTACCAATTAAAGTCCCGAAGGTATGAGGAAGAACAAACCAATCTGTCTCACCCCCCATTGCATTTGTCATGCCAACCTTTTGTCCGTCTTTGCCTTTGTAATTTCCCTGTTTTAAATATCTTAACGCGATACTTTTCAATGATTCATTGTCACGGTCAGTCAATATTTTAACTTCGATTACTGAATCTTTATAAAGAATTTGTTCGTTCATGGTCGTCTTTAGAATGGCTTATAACGTGCGGGCGGCTAAATGTCGTATTCCTGAAAAGATACGGAGTGTCTTGAAAGGGATATGACATTTAGCCGATTGTTCGGAGCTGTACGGAGCAAAGCGAAGTGCAGGTCTGAACAAGCGGCGGAGCCGCCCGCACGTTCAGAGCGATACGGAGCGTAGCGGAGTATTGCTCTGAACGAGTCGCTATACGCCACTCAACAATAATTGTGGCGTATATATTTGCTTTGTGCGCAGCAAATCAGTTTAATAAAATAATTCAATATCTATTGATGCGCCATTAAACTTATAACCCTGTTTTCAAATATCCAATCCATCCAGCGGACTTTTTATCTGATCAAAACCTTTGGTCGTGATGTGGGTATATATCTGCGTTGTCGTTGCACTCTCATGCCCCAACAGGTTTTGGATATAGCGTAAATCAGTACCGTGTTCCAGCAAATGGGTCGCAAAAGAATGCCTCAACGTATGTACCGTGATTTTCTTTTTCAAACCAGCCTTTGCTACGGAGGCTTTTAAAATATTCTGAATGCTCCTGGCCGAATACGGAACCGGCTTACTGCTGGTGCTCCCCATACCTTCAAATAACCAGTAGCCAGGTCTTTCTTTTTTGAAGTACAACCTCAATATTGCCAGGGTTTTGACAGACAATACCGTATACCGGTCCTTTTTGCCTTTTGATTGTTCTATACGAATTTGCATCCTGTCTGAATCAATATCTTTAATCTTTAACCTTGTAAGTTCACCAATACGCAAACCGGCCGAATAAATGACCATGAGAATGGCCTTGTGTTTGATGTTTTCAGTGTGCTTTATTATGGCGCTGATTTCCTCTTCACTGCACACTACGGGTAAGGTTTTTTCTCTGTGGGGCCGTTCAATAAAATAAAATTTTCGATGGCCGCCCAATACTTTTTCATAATAAAACTTGATGGCGTTGATCATTTGGTTCTGATAAGAAGTTGACACCTTCCTTTCATCAACCAAATACCGTAAAAACGCAATAATCTGTTTTTCGGTAATCTGTTCGGCCTCATAGGCAAAATGATAGTTGATAAATTCCTCAAAACATGATGAATATACTTGGAGTGTCCGTTGGCTATAACGCAATTCGCGAAGTTTGGCAACATACTCATCAGGGCATTGTCTGTAGTTGGGCACATCCTCCTGACTTATTTTCTTCGCGCCCTCATCATAGTTTTCTTCTTCGTATCGTACTTTCAGTCCGGCTTCTTCACAACACTGTTGCAAAGCTTCCAAAAGATTTTCCGAATAGGGGATACTCCACCACTTATTTTTGGTGTCCCACTTATAATATGGCATTTGCTTAATGGCCCGGATCAGGTTTTCATGAAAACCGGAAATAATGCGTAATCTGCCTCGTCTTGTTTTGAATATAAATACTTCTTCCCGCTGTAGTCTTTTTCCGTTGATTGTTTCCTCAATGGTATCATCAACAACCAGTGAGGCAATACGACCTTGAAAATGGGTCTTTATTTTTTCAAGATTCCCGGGATAATGGGGCACCTCCCAACAGTAATCTTTTTTGTTCCACCTGCTATATTTCAGTGTATTTAAAAATTCAATATCCCCTTCGTTAACCGGTGTCCTTATGACTATTTTTCGTCCTTTTACTGCTACGGAAGTTTTTTTATTGTCACCGTACGGTATAGAATGCAATGAACTTTCGGAAGGTTTCGACAGCGCTGACAACTGATCAGCATTGTTAGGAAATAAGCTTTTAAGTCTTATTATGTTTTCTGTCCGGTAAGGAACATGCCATGCTTTGTGGGACTTGCTCCATTTACAGTCTTCAATTTGCCGTACACCGGCAATCTGCCGCTCGTTATATGGAGACTTAATAAAAATACGTTGCTCATTACGATGATGTGCTTTATAAATCATCATTGTGGCGTATATACACACCTATTGATCTAATAGGCTCAATTAAACAAGTAATAGACATAAAATTGTAAGGTTGAATGGCAGGACCGGCCAAAGCTTCGCCAGGTCAGTCCCATTTCAAAAATCAGACCGGCAACATAAAAAGTATTACAATATAAAAAATTCATAATTCGAACTTGTTATAACAAAGCATTTATGATCAGATTACTTGTAAAATAATTCATTTCGATTCAACCGTTGACATTTGAAAAGTTGAAGGCACAACACGTTAAGATCTCTGCGTTGTTGGTGAACGGACTGATTCGGAAATCAAATGTAGAAGAATACGTTAGTTCAGGTTTCGATCCGATCGACAATGGAACAAATTATTTTAAACTTTAGGCATAAAGAAGATGCATTATAATTTCAGAACGGTTAATCGCAGGAGACAAAGGAATATCTCCATAATTTATTAGATCCTGATGCACAATTTTTTAAACATATTGAGTAATCGCCGGATTCAAATCCAATGATCTGGACATATTCTCACTAAATTTCGCTTTGCCGGAAGCGTAGACTATGGTCACTGGTAAATGACAGAAACCATTTTTGAAGACCGGAATTAATACGCTACACTTTGGTAATTGCCCATAGATTGAAATAATACTTTTTCAAGTTTTGTGGGGCCTCTTATCTTATTCCTGTGTCGATATCGATAGCAACTTTTTGGGTATCTCCCGCAACAATATTAAAAGACAAAGGCAGATTGCTGCTTCCAATGCCTAATGAACTTCCGGCATCCAGATCAATAATGTAGATGCCTGCAGGAAGTGTTTCAGTGAAAGAACCGGATTCATCGGGATTGATGGTGCGGATCTTTTTTTTATGGTCTCCGGAATATATGGCCGTGGCCCATGTCTTGTAAGTTTCTGCGGTTGGCTGGCAATTAGGATCCGGTGGATTGGTTTCCACAGGACACAATGGCCCAATGGTTATTGTCCCTTTCAAAAAACCAGAATTTGGCAGATGATCATCCTTACCCTGGCAAGAAAACAATAATATCAGCAGTATGAATAGAACGCCATATATTTTATTGAACCATGATGAATGCGACATAACTGGTTTTTGTTTGTTGTGTGGAAATAACGATTTATTCCCGGTTTGATTTATTGATATATCGGGTATTTTATTTAAAGTTAATCATTAATGTGCAAATCCCGGGGGATAATGATAGGATAGTCACCTATAGATGCAAATTTTAGAAAATATCAATGTGCATGACATTATTCAATAGAAATCGGTAATATTGGAATTTTAAAGAATGGTCAGTCATACTAGAAAAGCTCGAATAATTGAACTGTATATAATATAAAAAGAAGTATCATGAGAAAAGGTGTTTATTCAAAAGTTTTAGCCGTTGTGTTGCTCATGACAAGTAACCTGTTAATGGCACAAAAATTTGATCAGTTGGCACAAACACCACCGATGGGGTGGAACAGTTGGAATAAGTTTCAATGTGATGTGAGTGAAAAACTGATCATGGAAACCGCCGACGCCATGGTCAGCAGTGGCATGAAAAAAGCAGGATATGAATATATTGTGATTGATGACTGCTGGCAGGTTGACCGTGATGAGAACGGGGAAATAGTGATAGATAAAGAGCGGTTTCCTCATGGAATGAAATACCTGGCAGACTATATCCACTCGAAAGGCCTGAAATTCGGCATTTATTCTTGCGCCGGCACAAAAACATGTCAGGGACGTCCCGGTGGACGCGGACATGAATATCAGGATGCGCGCACCTACGCGCGCTGGGGCGTTGATTATTTGAAATACGACTGGTGCAATCATTCCACCCAGGATGCCCCGGCGTCTTATGCCACCATGCGCGATGCGCTTTATACGGCAGGCAGACCCATTGTCTTTAGTCTGTGTGAATGGGGCAGCAACAAACCCTGGGAGTGGGCAAAAGATATCGGTCATTTGTGGCGTACTACCGGCGATATCGTCGATCGCTGGGATGCAATGATCAATATTCTGGATCAGGAAAAAGGCCTGGCAAAGTACGCAGGTCCGGGGCACTGGAATGATCCCGATATGCTGGAAGTAGGCAATGGCGGAATGACAACCGATGAATATAAAGCCCATTTTTCTTTGTGGTGTATGCTGGCAGCCCCTTTAATGTCCGGGAATGATCTCAGGAATATGGACCAGGATACCAAGTCAATTCTTACCAATGAAGAGATCATTGCGCTGGACCAGGACGTACTGGGTAAACAAGGGTTTTGTACCAGAGATAACGGTGACTATCAAATTTGGATAAAAGAACTGGCCAACGATGAAAAAGCGGCATGCTTACTCAACAGGAGTGATGAGAAAAAGAATGTTCAGGTTGATTTTTCCTTGCTTTTGAGTGCGAGTCAAAGTTACTGGAAGCAAGACCCTTTTCAACTGAAAGACTATAAAGTAAGAGACTTGTGGGAACACACTGATTTGAAATTGAAAGGGGACATCATGTATATCGAACTTCCCCCGCATTCGGTCAAGGTATACCGGTTTATTCGTCAGTAAAAATGACGCATGAATGGGCAGGAAGTAAAATTTATCTTTTAATACTTTTAATGTAATCGTAAAATAGATTTTCTAAATTGGATAGAATTTTTTCTTAGCTAACTTTTTATTAATTTCCTAAATGCCCAATAGCAATTCATCCGGAAATGAGCAAAAAAGTCCCTCGGAAATAAGAGAACGAAGTGAACAGGAACTTTGGATCGGTCTGCGTCAGGGTGACAGGCAGGCTTTGGCAAGATTGTATGGCGTATGCACCGGACAAATTCAATCAGCGTGTACTTCAATTTATCGATGACCATAAAAAGGCACCTTTTTTTATTTATTATCCACTCTCACTGTCCCACAATCCTTTCGAGCCTACCCCGGACAGTAAGGACCCGAAATGTTCGGATTGGCAAACTAATTTTGAGGATATGGTCGCCTATGCCGATAAGTTAATAGGCAAAGTCATCAAAAAGTTGAAAGACACAGGCATTTACGATAATACGATCATATTTTATACTGCTGACAACGGGACCAAAACGCTTGCCCATGTTATGAAAGATGGGAATGTCATTTACGGAGGTAAAGGCACACAAACTGTTCAAGGCGTGCACGTGCCATTAATGATAAAATATGATGGTGTTCATTCCCGAAGCAATGAATTGGTAGACTTTACCGATTTTTATCCCACCATCGCCGAAATGGCCGGCATTCCGAAATCGGAACTTTCAGATCGTTTGGACGATGTATCGTTAATGCCCACCTTACAGGGAAAAAGCAGAGAAGGCAAACTGGTCATTTTTTCGATTTTTTTCTCTCCACTGAACGCTTACATTCGAGATAAACAATATAAATATTACCTGGATGGTAGAGTTTATGATTTAGTCAACGATCCAAGGGAGTTAAAGCCATTTTACAGCGTGAACGATATCTCTGTAACCAGTTCTGCCAGGAAATATCTTAAACAGCAGCTATTCCAACTACTGGCAAAAGAACAGCTTTCGACGTATCCAGCGAAAGAGGAGTTGATCAACGTGTTCGGGAAGATAGATCAAATCAAAGAAAATAATTGGATGCTTGGCAGCTGCATTTTCGATAAACTGGAATTTGTTCCGAGGATGGAAACAATCTCTTTTGATATAACAGATTTTCTTGGATACAATCCTTCAGAATACACTGTTGAATTTTCCAGGTCATACCGGTCGACCAATTCCGAATTGACCTATGCCGATGCTCAAATAAAATCAGTAAAGATTCTGGAGGATGGCAATACGATCTTTGAAAAAGACAGTTTGTCTCTTGAATTGACAACTAAAATTGATGTTGACAAATTAAGACGAACGGGTAACCCGATAATTTCTTTCATAAAAGAAGGTAATGGTTGTAGCCTTTCTTTGGCGAAACTGACACACAATGAGCATGGAAAAAAGAAGCTTGAATTAAAAGTTGATTTTTCTAATCCGCAAAATCAATGGGGTGATCGTATCAAGTTATATGTATTTCTGCACAAACTCAACAGTGACTGATAGAGTAGATTTTTGAAGAAAAAAAGGTTTTTCATATTAACCATTGATTGCAAATAAGAAGAATTAAAACCCATTTTTGAATTTATAAATATTAAACATGATCAATAATAATCGAACCTCAAGAAGGTCCTTTTTCAAAAAGAGCACACAGGGGATGCTCGGCATTATCGGTGGTATTCAAGGACTTTCACTATTGTCAGGGAATATGGCAAAGGCAAAAGCCCCTTCCTTCGAAAGAAAGGATATAAGTGAAAATATTCCAGTTCCAACTTTTGCCCAGATGGAATGGCAGGATTCTGAAATTGGACTGATCTTTCATTTTGACATGCCAATTGCTGCAGAAAATTTTGAGCAGAACAACAATGTGAAAAAAGTATACAATCCCAATCTTTACAATCCTTCAAAACTGAACACGGATCAATGGGTGGAAGCAGCAAAAGCCTGTGGTGCCAGGTACGCTATATTTACCGCCACCCATTTCAATGGCTTCATGCAATGGCAAAGTGACCTGTATCCATACGGATTAAAACAGGCCAAATGGAAAAATGGTAAAGGGGATATTGTTGCAGATTTTGTGAAATCCTGTTATAAATACGATATCAGACCGGGCATATATTTTAGTACACACCGTAATGCTTATTGGACGGCCTGGGGACATTATGTGGATTGGGGCAATGGTAAAGGACAACCCAAACAGGTAGAATATAATCATATATGTGAAAAAATGACGCAGGAATTGTGTTTCAAATACGGTCATTTAATTCAAATTTGGTATGATGCGGGGGTCAAAACACCTGAAGAAGGCGGACCGGATGTCCTGCCGATCTTCGAAGCAAATCAACCCCATTCGGTTTTTTACAGTAACATTCAACGTTCTGACCATCGATGGATTGGCAATGAAAGTGGCTATGCAGATTATCCTTGCTGGTCCACCATGCCGGGAGGCACACTATCACATAACACTGCATCCTGGAAACCCTTGTTATCAACTGGTGACAGTGAAGGAAAAGTCTGGTCTCCAGGTATGGTGGACATCCCATTGCGTGGCTTTGATGGTGTTCATAGCTGGTTTTACAGGCCAGGGGAGGAACATGGGGTTTATCCTTTGAATGAGCTTTTAAAGATATATAATCAATCTGTTGGCAGGAATTGTAATCTTATTATCGGCTCGGTCATCAATCCGGATGGCTTGGTTCCGGATAAAGATTTTAATCGATTAAAGGACTTCGGTAAAGTATTGGAAATTCAATTTGGTCATCCTCTTGCCGAGGGAAGTGGTCAGGGAAATCAAATTGAACTAACATTAACACAGCAGGAATTGATCAACCAAATTGTGATTAAGGAAGACATTCAGTTTGGTGAAAGGATCAGATCGTATTCTGTTGAAGGATTGAACCAGAATGATCATTGGGAACAACTTTGCGAGGGTGTTTCTGTTGGTCATAAACGCATCCAGCATTTCGAAGGGAAAAATTTATCCAAAATCAGACTTAATATTATTGATTCCATTGCAGTACCCATGATCAGTAAATTTTCAGTATTTCATAATTCCATGCTTGGTTGAACTTGAGTTTAGCTTGAGTGACAGAATCATGAATGTCTGTATTTTGTTATTTTGATCAATATTCAAATTGAGGTATTGACTTATTGCTAAAGAATTTGAAAAATGATTCCGGGCAAATTTTTAAATAT
This sequence comes from uncultured Cytophagales bacterium, assembly GCA_963711495.1. Classification (GTDB taxonomy): domain Bacteria; phylum Bacteroidota; class Bacteroidia; order Cytophagales; family Cyclobacteriaceae; genus CAVQEK01. The sequence goes on along the minus strand of CAVQEK010000003.1, from coordinate 675,088 downwards.
AAAAATCTCCCGATACATTAACTTCTTGTAAACAGGTATAAACTATGATTCATGAATAGAAAACATCTTCTCCTTTTTTTTCTGCAGGTCGTGTTATGGGCAGGTGTGGCGGAGGTCCGGGCGCAACAAGTGAGTACTTCGACCGTCACAATATGGCATGGCTTCAAAAAAAATGCGTTTCAATTTAATGGTATTCCGGCGTATTATGTGGAACCAACCAATCCTTTGCCCGGAAATCCCTGGGTGTGGCGGGCGCATTTTCCCAACTGGCATATCGCCTTGGACAGTCTGTTGCTCGAAAAGGGATTTTATGTGGCCTATATCAATACCAATGATCAGTATGGGGCTCCTTCTGCGATGATGGTTTGGGATGACTTTTATGATTATCTCACAACAAAACTGCATTTTGCCCATAAGGCAGCCCTTGAAGGTGTGAGCCGGGGCGGGCTATACATTTATGGTTGGGCCAAAAGGAATCCGGATAAGGTGAGTTGCATCTATGCCGAAGCGCCGGTATGTGATTTCAAAAGCTGGCCTGGTGGAGTTGGAAATGGAAAAGGGAATGCGGACAACTGGAAGGCGTTGCAAAACATCTATGGCCTCACTGAACAACAAGCCATGAATTACAAAGATAATCCCATTGACAATCTGGAGGGGCTGGCGGCTTTTAAGGTGCCGGTATTGCATGTGATCGGTTTGAATGATAAAATCGTTCCTCCTGAAGAAAATACCTTTTTACTGGTTGAACGCTACATGAAATCAGGTGGTCCGGCGACCGTTTATCCTATGACCAGAGGTGAGCAGGAACTAAACGGACATCATTTCGAAATAGAACATCCTGATTGGTGGGCTGATTTTATTTTTAATCATACATACCCGGTGGCTGATCCGTTGCCTTATCGCAACTATTTTGAGGTCAGGAATGGACTTGCCCAATTTTATCAAAAAATAAAAGATCACCAGCCAATGACCGTCGCTTTTCTTGGTGGCTCTATCACTTTTAATCCGGGCTGGAGGGACAAAGTATGTCAATATCTTCGTGAACGTTTTCCGGAGAACACGTTTCATTTTATTCCGGCCGGTATTCCTTCCCTGGGTAGTCTACCCGATGTTTTTCGTCTAAAAAGCGATGTGTTGGATAGCGGAACAGTAGACTTGCTCTTTGTTGAGGCCGCCGTTAACGACAGGGCCAACGGTACGGACAGTATTACTCAGGTTCGGGACCTCGAAGGAATCGTGCGGCATGCTAAAAAAAGCAATCCGGATATGGATATGGTGTTATTTTCATTTGTCGATCCGGATAAGCTGGCAGATTATGCCAATGAGATAACACCGGTGGCCGTGCACAATCATGAATTGATTGCCCAACACTATCAACTTCCATCGATCAATTTGGCAAAGGAAGTCTATGATAAAATACAGGCTGGTGAATTTAGCTGGCAATACGATTTTAAAAATTTACACCCGGCTGCCTTTGGTCAGGAACTGTATTTTGAAACGATGAAATCATTGATGCAAGCATGTTTTAATCAGGCAGATACCAAAGGTAAACCATCAGAAAAATACAAACTTCCGAAACCGCTGGATAAACATAATTTTAATAATGGCGAATACTATCCCCTGCAACATGCCCAAATTATTAACGGATGGAAATTAATCCCGGATTGGACCCCGCAATATCAGGTGGGCTCCAGGGATGGCTTTGTCCATGTGCCTGTTTTAGAAGGAAAAGTACCAGGGGATGAATTGTCCCTCTCTTTTTCGGGCACTGCAATCGGCATGGCAGTGGTCTCAGGACCGGACGCAGGAATAGTCGAATATAGCATAGACAAAAAACCCTTTCAAAAAATGGACCTCTACACCAAATGGAGTAAAAGTTTATATCTTCCGTGGTATGTTTTGTTCTCGGGGGACCTGAAAAGTGGGAAACACACCTTACGACTGAGGATCTCGAAAGAAAAAAATACAGACAGCAATGGCAATGCGTGTCAGATTGTTCATTTTTTGGTAAATCACTGATCATTGATCTTAGGAATGGTAAGGAGACACATATTTTTATTCATCATCCTGAACTTAATATGGAGTAACTATATCAATGCTCAGCCTTTCGAAGATGACACAATACGCGTTGCCTGTATAGGAAATAGTATAACATTTGGAGCAAGATTAGATGATCCTTCAACGGATGCTTATCCGGCAGTACTACAACAGATGTTTGGAGGAAAGAAAGTCAGGGTCATGAATTTTGGGATATCTGGTGCGACAATGATCCGGTTTGGTCACCCAAATGTTTGGCAGCAACTGGATAACATAAAGGCCTTTTCACCCAGGGTTGTGATCATTATCGCAGGCACCAATGAAACCGTAAGTGGCAACAGACATAACTGGGAACATATTGATGATTTTGAAAATGATTATGAAGATTTTCTGACGCAAATAAAATCTCTAAGTTCTGATCCCGTCATTTATATATGCAGCCCTCCCGATATGAACTTAAAAACACCGGGTCTTTCCCAAGAAAGATTGGATGATCTCACCATGCGGCGACCCCGTTTGTGGGAACTACAAAAGCGTATTAAAAAGATAGCCCGTGTTTCGGGCGTTCATTTTATCGATCTTACCACCATGTTTAAGAATAAACCGGAATTGATCACTCCGGCCGATGGCGTTCATCCTAATAAAAAAGGTTACCATGTTTTAGCTCTGCAGATTTTTAAAAATATTAAGCATACACTCAATCAAATGTTATGAATAAAAAATTCAGCAAAATGGTCCTTAGGATCAAATCATCTACACCCTGTTTCTTAGTTGGTTTAGTACTTCTTTATATGTCCACTGGTTCGCTAAGGGCGCAGGATACAGACATCTCCCGTCCAAATATTATTTTCTTCCTGGTCGACGATATGGGCTGGCAGGACACATCCGTACCATTTTGGGACAGCACGACAACAGCCAATCAAAAATTTCGCACACCCAATATGACCATGTTTGCCAAATCGGCGGTGAAATTCACCAATGCTTATGCCAACTCGGTTTGTACGCCATCAAGAGTAAGCCTAATGACCGGCATGAATGCCGCCCACCACCGGGTAACCAACTGGACGGAATTTGAAAATGAAGCAGTGGACGCAGAGGATAGTCTTCTGGCCATCCCTGATTGGAATGTGAACGGTTTGTCGACCATACCTGGTCAGCCAAAAAGTGTATATACCACACCATTGCCCCAAATTCTCAAAGACCATGGCTATTATACCATACAATGCGGCAAGGCACATTTCGGGGCGTATAAAACGGTAGGTAGCGATCCCATCAACCTGGGATTTGTCAAGAATATTGGTGGCAGTGCCGCGGGCAATCCTGCATCTTATCTGGCGGAATCTGATTTCGGATATAATCCGGACCACTTCATTCTTCAGGCAGATATTCCGAACATGAAAAAATATTGGGGTACGCCAACCTTCCTGACGGAGGACCTGACCAAAGAGGCCATGATGGCCATGGACACAGCCAGGATGCTGCACAAGCCTTTCTTTTTATATATGGCTCACTATGCGGTGCATCTTCCCTACAATGCCGACCAAAGATTTGTTGAGAAATACCTGGAAATGGGTTATACCAAGCCGGAAGCGGCTTACTGTGCCCTGGTGGAAGGAATGGATGAGAGTTTGGGAGAATTAATGTATTACCTAACCAAAAATAACCTGACGGAAAATACCATCGTCATTTTCATGTCGGATAACGGTGGATTTTCTCATCCGCCCAGGCAGGGACAGCCGGAAACGCAGAACTTCCCGCTTAGGGCCGGCAAAGGTTCCTTATACGAAGGAGGCATCCGGGAACCCATGATGATTCGTTGGCCGGGTGTGACCCATGCCGGGAGCATTTGCCAGCAGTATATACAAATTGAAGATTTTTTTCCGACCATGCTGGATATGGCCGGGATTAATCAATATAAAGCCGTGCAGCAAATCGATGGCATGAGTATCGTGCCCTATTTAAAAGATCCCACCATTAGTGATCATAATCGTGCCCTGGTGTGGAACTTTCCCAATGACTGGACCAATAGATTTGGAGAACAATATAATTGGATGACTGCCATTCGGCAGGGAGACTGGAAACTGATCTATTTCGAAAAGTTTGGCCGGCTGGAACTGTATAATCTGAAGGATGATATTAAAGAAAACCATGATTTGTCAAAAAAATATCTTGCCAGGACCAAAGAGCTGGCCCGGCTGTTAACAAAGAAACTGCAAGCTTATCAGGCACAACGGCCTGTAGTCAAAACTACGGGACAGCCAGTGCCATGGCCCGACGAGATTTCGGATATGAAGTAAAATTTAAACAGGTAAAGTCCTTTTTACCAAATCGATCATAAAAGATCGGTTTAAAAATATTCGCGATAAGGATTTATCTTAAAGATGAGATTCCATTATGAATTTGGTTAATTTGTATTCGATTTAATAATTGTATTTTAAAAGTTGATAAGCGATAAAATATTAGCGTCATCTTAGTTTAGTTGACAATGTAACAAGATGAATGCTGCTTCACATGTTGGATATAATTAACAAATGAATGATGGACAATTTAAAGTTTCCGATAATTGGTTTTATTGTTTCCCTAGCCTGCTTTTCTCTTTTCTCACTGGTATCAGATGCCCAGACTACAAATCTATTGAGGAGTAAGCAAGTGGGGCCTCAGCCTGACGGTGGCATTCTGGTCCCTTCCAATCAAATGATACGTCCTGCAGGCTTTCAGGTGTATATGCCCGGCAGACCGGTCGATCTGGCACTTTCACAGGATGGAAAATTGCTGTTTGTGAAAAACATGAATTCCCTGGATCTGGTACGATTAAATGACCGAACAATCCTGCAATCCTTACCCTATAAACATAGTGGTGCTTCCTTTTCCGGCATTTGTCTTTCACCAAATGGACATCAGGTATTTATAACGAATTCAACGGATCGTATCTATATAGCCAAGCTGAATGAAAGCAATATCATGGATTGGGGTGATCCGGTCATTTTACCCAAACCCGCCATTGGCGGACAACCTGTTCCCGGTGGGATGGATATGAACGAAGCCGGTAGTACAATATATGTTACCCTTTCCAGGAATAATGCGCTGGCGGTTGTTCATTTGAAAGATTCGACGGAAATCATTCAAATTCCAGTAGGAATAGCTCCTTATACTGTTATCGTTGCATCGCCTACAAAAGCTTACGTCAGTAACTGGGGCGGACGCCTGCCACATGAAGGGGAACCCACTTATAATACATCGGGTTCGCAGGTACTTGTTGATCCAAAAACTGGCATCGCTAACAATGGTACTATTTCCGTTATTGACCTGGAAAAGAACGTGCAGGCAAAATCCATAGAAGTAGGCTTGCATCCCAGCGGTATGGTGTTGAGTCCATCTCATGATAAATTGTATGTTGCTTGCGCAAATAGCGATATTATTTCGGTGATCGATACAAAAACTGACCGCGTTATCGATACCATATCGGTGCATTTGCGAAAAGATGTCCCTTTTGGCAGTGCTCCCAATGCTTTGGCGATCTCACCTGACGGCAACTACCTCTATGCCGCCAATGGTACTGAAAACGCATTGAGCGTAATCCAAACCGGAACCCCGGGACATATTCTTGGAAATATTCCAACCGGTTGGTATCCAGGATCAGTGCTGATGAATAAAACGGGTACTACACTTTATGTCGCCAATGTAAAAGGGGTCGGCTCCAGGAATCAAAAGACAAACCGGGCCGGATTCAATTCACATGACCACACGGGAACGGTCTCCATAATCCCTGTACCTGATAAACGTACCCTGGCTGAAATGACGGCAGTTGTTCACCGGAATAACTACTATGCGCAGATGCTGGAAAAATTGGAACCCGGTTCCGGAAAAGGAAAGAAAAAGGTGCCGGTACCAGTAGGCCCGAATCAAATTTCTGTCTTTAAACATGTTGTTTATATCATCAAAGAAAACCGCACGTACGACCAGGTGTTGGGTGATATGCCCGAAGGAAATGGCGATACTTCGCTGGTTGAATTCGGAAAGCATATTAGCCCCAATCATCATCTACTGGCATCCTCGTTTGTTTTAATGGATAATTTTAATTGCAGCGGGGTTTTAAGTGCCGATGGTCATCAGTGGACGGATGAAGCGTATGTCACCGATTATCTCGAAAAATCATTTGGCGGTTTCGAGCGCAGTTATCCCTATGATGGAGATGATGCCTTGGCATATGCAAGTTCCGGATTTATTTGGGATAATGTGCTAGAACATGGATTGACCTTTCGGGATTATGGTGAATTTGTAAAAACGATCATTGAACCCGGGGATGCTAAGTTTATCGATATCTACAATGACCTGAAAAGCGGCAGCAATCAAATCAGGATCCAGGCGAAGGCAAACCTGGAGCAACTTGGGCCCTATATATGTCCCGATTATGCCGGATTTACCAATACCGTCCCTGATGCTTCGAGGGTGACGGCATTTCTTAAAGAGTTTAAAACGTATGAAAAAAACAATGATCTCCCGAATTTCATCATTATGGAATTGCCCAACGACCACACCTCCGGAACAAGACCGGGACGGCCAACGCCGGAAGCGGCAGTCGCTGACAATGATCTGGCGCTCGGTCAGATTGTGGATGCTATTTCTCACAGTAAATTCTGGAAGGAAACCTGCATTTTTATTACTGAAGATGATCCGCAGGCGGGCCTTGATCACGTTGATGGTCATAGAACAGTAGGATATGTCATTAGCCCATATACAAAACGCGCTAAGGTAATTTCCACTTACTACTCACAAATTAATATGGTGAGGACCATTGAAAATATACTTGGATTACCTCCAATGAATCAACTTGATCTTAATGCCGATCCCATGCTCGATTGTTTTACTAATAAACCAGATTATACGCCTTATAATGCTGTTAAGAATAATATTCCATTGGACCAGTTGAACCCGGATTTGGAGCAATTGAATAGAGTGGGGGGCGCTCAATTGTACTGGGCCAAGAAGTCGCTGGAACAAGATCTCGATGATGTGGACCGCATTGATGAAGAAATCTTTAACAGAATTATCTGGCATGCGGTAAAAGGATATGACAGGCCATATCCGGCAGACGTTGAAAGCGGGTCCGATTGACCCGATTTATTAGAGCATTGATGTGGCTGATTTTTCCGTTTACTTTTTCACAGGAAATAATTCTGCGGTTTGTGACGTGCCCAGATTCAATTCATTATTAAATATTTGGTTTCCACACCATAAAAATACCACCATGAAGATCGGACGTTCTTTATTAAAATTGGCCTGTTTCTTTTCCTGGTTAATACGCAATATCTCCAAACCCATCAATATTTTTCATTTTATGCTTTTGCCGGTTTGGTTCATCACACAAACTATTTCCGTGCAAGCACAAGTTGAAAATAAAGTCTTGCCTTCTCCACAACAATTGAGTTGGGCGGATGCTGAAATCGGCGTCATTATCCATCTGGATATCAATATTTTCACACCGGATACCTATCACTATCGTCAAAAAGGAACTTTACCTCCATTGAGTGTCTTTAATCCATCGAAGTTGAATACCGATCAATGGATTGCAGCGGCTAAATCAGCCGGTGCCAGTTATGCTGTGCTGGTGGCCAAGCATGGATCCGGATTTTCTCTGTGGCCAACAAAGGCAAATGACTATACCATTAGCAATACGCCCTGGAAGGATGGAAACGGCGATATCGTCCATGATTTTATTAAGTCCTGCAAAAAATATGGTATTCGGCCAGGTATATACTACAGCGTCAACAGCAGCACCTTGTATGAAGCTGGGGATAACATGTCTGATTCTGCCAGAAAAGTATATAATCATGTGGTGCTGGAGCAGCTCACGGAATTATGGACACAATACGGCAAATTATTTGAAATTTGGTTTGACGGAGGCATACGCCCCACCAGCAAAGGAGGAGTATCAGACCAAATAGCGTCGATGATCAACAAATACCAACCACAGGCAATCCTGTTTCAGGGACCGGCTTCGTCAAAAAATCTAATCCGTTGGGTAGGTAATGAACGGGGAGATGCCCCGTATCCGATGTGGAGCAGGGCAGATACCATAACGCAGTCCAATGGAATGGTGGAAATAAAAGAATTGCATGGAAGTCCTGACGGGGACATCTGGAGTCCTGCAGAATCGGACTTCCCCAGCCGCAAAAAATCGGCATGGGAAGGCGGATGGTTTTGGAGGGCCGATCGGGAACAGGATGTTTTACCGCTGGATGAAATGGTCGAAAGATACTTTACCACCGCAGGAAGAAATACCAACATGCTGATCGGCATGGCCATTGATACTTCCGGGCAATTTCCCGCGAAAGAAACCCAACTTTTTGAACAATTCGGAAAACACATTAAAGAAAACTTTTCCAAAAGCATTGCAGAGACCAAGGGAAAAGGGGATGAGATAATTCTGAAACTCGGCGACCATCCGGTAAATGTGAACACAGTTGTTTTGATGGAGGATATTGCGCACGGTGAAAATATTCGCAAGTATGCCGTTGACGCACTGGTGGATGGTCTGTGGAAGCCTGTTTGTGATGGTATTTCCGTGGGACACAAAAGGATCCAAAAATTTAATACGGTCAGTACGGCAAAGCTTCGATTAAAGATTTTAAATTCCAGCCAGAAACCGTCGCTGCGCCAATTTGCTGCCTACTACATCAAAACAGATGGGTAAAAACAAGTGGATTCCTTAACAGCAATGGGCGTGTTCAATCGAAGATATGTTATGAATGGGAGACTTTTTTTCTGGTTATTTTTTCTTTACTATCTTTTTACAAAGGAATTTGTTTTTCCTCATTGATAACTGTATAGGTAGGAATTAATAAATTACACCGATTTACTTTATAATATTTTTCTCACTTTTTATAGCTGCAAAATTGGTTTATTCATTTTTAATTAAATTCAGATTATTTAATCAATAAGATTGATATATAGACTGATTTTGTTTCAATTTACTTTATAAATTCATGATCAAGTGGCTGATTCTATTGATATAACATACCTTTTAAAATTAATCGCTGAGGAAAGTGACGAAAGGGCTTTTAGAGATTTGTATAATTATTTTTCCCCAAAATTAATTGAATTAGCTTCCTATTATACCAATTCAAATCAACTTGCTGGTGAGGTAGTGAGCGACGTTTTTGTGAAAATTTGGCGCAACCGTCAATCTTTAAAAAAAATTAATGATATCAGAAGCTATTTGTTTGTAGCAACAAAAAGGCAGTCCATTTCAGCTATTCGTAGTGAAAACCAGAAATTCTTGTCTGTTGAAACTTTAAAATTGGATATAACTGTTGAGAGTACAAGTCCAGATCAAAAACTGTTAACTCAGGAATTTTTAGATTTTTTTACAGAATCCATAAAAAAATTACCTGCCAAAACGCAACTGATTTTTAAGATGATCAAAGAAGAAGGAATAAAATATAAGGAAGTCGCACAACTGTTGAATCTGTCTGAAAAAGCCATTGAGAAACACATGACAAACGCATTGAAAAACCTGCGTAAACAAATAGAAACTTACCAAGAAACGAATAATCGGTTGACAAGTGAACGTCATCATTGATTTTTCCTTTATGTTTTTCAACTGCTTATCCATATTTGCTGCAAATATAAATTAGAATTAAATGGTAGGGTAACGACTTGGGTTAAGCGTCTATACTAACAAAAGGACTACATATGACGCAGGAGAACTTTGATGCATTATTATGGAAAGTTTTATCTGGTGATGCCAACGCACAAGAGATTGGAGAGTTTAATAGTATAGTGAATAACTCTGAAGAAAGGAGGTTGGAATATGAAAAGTTTTCCGTGGTTTGGAAGAATTCTCAAATAAAACAAAAATTTAATTCTCAGGATGTACTCTATGGAAGAATTGTTGCGGAGATACGTAAGGGAGAAATTGAGGAAACAAGGAACTATTTAATGGGCCAAAGAGTATGGCTGAAAATAGTGGGAATTGCGGCTTCTGTAGCAATTATTTTTTCCTTCATAGCGATATTTTTTAACCGTGAAAATAATCATTCTTTGTCTCTAGTAAATCAGGAGATGGTTTACAAAATAAATCCTGCTGGTCAAAAATCGCGGGTTATTTTGCCGGATGGTTCTGTCGTATGGCTCAATTCAGACAGCAAACTGAGTTTTTTGCCTGATTTTTCTGATACATGCCGTGATATTTATTTGGAAGGGGAGGCCTATTTTGAAGTACATAAAGATTTAAACAGGCCGTTTAGGGTGCATACTGACAATATGATCGTGATTGCACTTGGAACGGCATTCAATATATCAGCATTTAATGATGCTCAGGCTGAAATGGTGGCCCTGGTGCAAGGAAAAATTGGTGTAACGGGATTCAATAATTTTTATGAGGAAATTTTACCGGGGCATGCTATTACGGTAATTGAAAAAACAAAGCAAATTAAAAAAATAAAAATTAAATCAGATGACATAATAGCCTGGAAAAATGGTGTGTTGTTACTGCAGGATGAAGACTATCATGAGGCATTTAAAAAATTGGAACGATGGTATGGGGTAAACTTTATTATTAAAGGTGATGCACCTCGTGATGTTCAGTTTTTTGCGAGGTTTGATGATGATGAAACGCTGGATAATGTATTGCTGAGTATGTCCTTTGGCCGGAAATTCGAATATAACATCCAGGGTAAACAAGTTATAATAGACTTCAACCAAAAGTAAAAAAAAATATCTATGAAGAAAGGAGGTGCGATTTCACAATAAGTAAATAACAAAAAAACCGGCAGCTACCAACTGCCGGCATGAAAATCCGAATGTGTTTTACGGATTTTAATCATTGTAAAATTTAAACGCTTTAAAATTATGAAAAACAATCTACTGAGACAATTAATTATGTTGTCAAAATTTACACTTTACGGACTTTTTCTCCAATGCGTTTTATTCGGAGTTCTGATTGCGTCAGATCTGGATGCTCAAAAAATTCAATCCGTAAATGATGTCTATGTGAAATTGGGAATTGAGAACGGTACCGTTTCAGAAATCTTCTCCAAAATCGAAGGAGCTACACATTTTAAATTCTCTTACTACAAATCTGAGATAAACCTTAACCAACGTGTACCTCTGAAAAGCAGGAAGCTGAATCTTAGAGATATATTATTGGAGATTTCAAAAGCAACCGGTTTTACGTTCCGTCAGGTTAATAACGTCATTAATGTAAGAACCAACATTCACAAAGTACCGGATAATAGTTATGACGCGGTTGAGATAATTATAGACCCGGTTACTATTACAGGAAAGGTAACCTCGTCTGAAGATAATGAGGGTCTGCCAGGCGTCAATGTCATTATTAAAGGTACTTCGCAAGGAACAGTCACCGATGTAAATGGGAATTACAAAATCGATGTGCCCGATGAATCCTCGATTCTGGTATTCAGTTCTGTAGGTTATCAAAGTGTCGAAACAACCATAGGTTCTAAGCAGATTATCGATATAGCCCTGGTGCCTGATATACAAGCTTTGCAGGAAATTGTAGTTGTGGGTTATGGAACTGTGAAAAAAAGTGATTTAACCGGATCAGTTTCATCGGTTGGTGAGGATGAGATAATTCAGGGACCTGCAACAAGTGCAAGCAGGGCGTTGCAAGGCAAATCTGCAGGTGTGCGTGTAACGCAAAAGACAGGACGGCCTGGTGATGATGTAATAATTAGGGTTAGAGGGGGTAATTCTATGTCAGGAGGAAATGATCCTTTGTATGTCATCGATGGTTTTCCAGTTGATGGCTTAGGCGCAGATTTTAACCCGGAAGACATTGCTTCTATCGAAATTCTCAAAGATGCGTCGGCCACGGCCATTTATGGATCAAGGGGTGCTAATGGAGTTGTTCTGATCACAACAAAAAGAGGAAAAGTGGGTAAAGGGCAAATTTACTATCATGGTTATTATGGGGTTCAAAGTTTGAGAAAAAAGATAGACATGCTGGATAAAAATGACTTTGTCTCCATGCAAAATGAAATCGCTCTTAAGGACGGAGAGGCCCCATTGACGCCTGACGAAATTGCCAATCTGCCGAACAATGACTGGCAGGACCTTGCCTACAGAAATGCCATAATGCAGAGTCATCAGCTTTCGGCTTCAGGAGGCAGTGAAAATGCCAAATACTATACAGCACTAAATTACATGAAGCAAGAAGGAATTCTTGAAGGCTCCGATTATAATCGTGTCAGCATTCGGATGAATGGCGATATTAAGGCAAGTGAAAAACTTACTGTAAAAGCTAATATAAATTTTACACGTACAGTCGATCAAAACGGTAATTTTGCTGCCGATGGCTGGGGTGCTATTCCTTTCCAGGCCCTTGTGATGCCACCAACCACGCCTATTTTTGACGATAACGGGAAATATACTGTTTTTAAAGGTACGCCATGGGGAGGCACTAATCCTGTAGGATATTCCAAAATGGACAAGAATACAACCACGCTTAATAGAGTCACTACCAACGTAGATGCAAATTATCAAATAATTCCGGATTTAACATTCCAAGTGACTGCAGGGGTTGACTTTCTTAATAGTACCAATGATAGATATAGCAAAATCGGCATTGCAAATGGTGGACCCGGAACAGGACAGGCAAGTAAGTCTATGAGCAAGTCATATTCATTAATTAATGAAAACATTTTGACTTATAACAAACAAATTGGTTCAAAGAACAGGATTACGGCGATGGCGGGTTTTTCTTACCAACAATCCTCTTATGATGCGATAGGTGGAAGTGCGAGCGGTTTTGTAAGTGATGTCTTTGAGAACAATTTGTTGCAGGCCGGAAGTAATCCCAGCCCGACTACTTCAAGTTATTCTGACTCGAAATTGATTTCTTATCTAGGACGTCTGAATTATTCTTTACTTGATCGTTATTTACTCACATTGACCGGTCGGTATGATGGATCTTCTAAATTCGGAAAAGAAAATAAATTTGCTTTTTTCCCTTCAGCAGCAGTAGCATGGAGGATGTCGGAAGAAAGTTTTGCGAAAGACATATCATGGCTTTCTAACTTAAAACTTAGAGTAAGTGTTGGTCAGGCAGGTAATCAGGCTATTTCTCCGTATCAAACACTCGATCGGTTAAGTACAAATGTACCGGTATTTGGAAGTGGCGAGAATGTAGGATTTGTAGCATCAGGGTTTTCAAATGAGGGACTTAAATGGGAAACTACGACGCAAACTGATGTTGGCGTTGATTTAGGCATATTTGAAGACAGGATTAATTTTGTGGCAGATTACTATATAAAGAATACCACAGATCTATTATACAATGCATCTCTACCACCTTCTTCAGGCTACAGTTCTTCACTAAGGAATGTTGGTGAAATTGAAAATAAAGGATTTGAATTTGAGGTTTCCTACAGGAATCTCCAGGGTGAGATTAAGTGGAACACATCACTCAATATGTCATTTAACCGAACTATTGTGAAGGATTTAGGTACAGATAATAATGGAAATGAAATCAAAAGGATTGATAGTCCAATCGGTGGTGGTAACTGGTTTCCGCTATTTCTTGGAGAGGCGCCCTTTCAACTCTATGGATATGTGCTTGATGGCATCTATGAAACAGATGCTGCGGCAAACGAGATGGAACCAGGAAAATTTGCGGGGGATTATAGAGTAAAAGACATTAATGGTGATGGAGTAATTACTGGCGACGACCAAACGCTACTGACTCATCTGGAACCTAAGTTTATTTTTGGGTTCAACAACCAAATTTCATACAAGAATTTTGAATTATCATTTTTAATAGTTGGTAGTTATGGCAATGACATTGTCAATGAATTTAATAAATATTATACAGCATTGGGGGGTGAGTGGAACGTAACCCAGGAGGCTTGGGATAATCGCTGGACCGGCCCTGGTTCAGGAGGAACTTACGCCGCAGCGTCTTCCCACGCCCAGGATTATATCACCTTTGGACCACCGAGTTCATTATGGGTTGAAGATGGGTCATATCTTAGGGTAAAGGATATCAAACTCTCATACACCATGCCATCTTCAATTTTGAAATCATTTTTGACATCGGCCACGGTTTATATCAGTGGAACGAACCTAATTACTTGGACTAATTATCCACATTATGATCCTGAAGCGTCGTGGACATCTTCTAGCGTGAATGGATGGGACAGAGGTGTTTATCCTTCAGCCAAATCCATAATTGGAGGCATTCAAGTAACATTTTAAAACTTAGAATTATGAAAAAGATCATTATATATATGAATATAGCTGGCCTGATATTGTTTTTAGGCTGTAGCGATATACTCCAAGAAGAACCGAAAACATTCATTTCTTCGGCAAACTTTTATAAATCGGAAGGCGATTTCGATGCAGCTCTTAAGGGGATTTATGTACAAGTAAGATCGATCAGTACTGAAAAGAACTTACATGAAGTTTTTGCAGATTACAATGATACGCCGGAATCTGCCGAGCAGACAGGTGATTTATGGAGAAATAATCCCTCATCAAATTTTTGGCCGATTCGGTACGGATGGCAAGATCCATATGCTATTGTGAACAACGCGAATTTAATTTTAGATGCATTGAACAATGTGGAGTTGGACCAATCTGTTGAAAGTAGGATTGAAGCAGAAGCTAAATGTTTAAGGGCCTTTGCTTATTTTCAATTGGTTCAGATGTATGGTGATATTCCATTAAGAACCGCCCCTGTTCGTTCATTAAGTGAAACTCAAAAGCCAAAATCGACACAACAAGAAGTATATGATCTAATTATTAGTGATCTCACGTTTGCTGAATCCAATTTACCTGCAAATGCCGTCGATGAAGGTAGAGTATATAAATATGTGGCTACAGCCTTATTGGCAAAAGTTTATTTGACCACGGCTGGATTCCCTTTGGAACAAACAAATAACTATGGCCTGGCAAAGGCAAAAGCTCTTGAGGTTATCAATTCCTCGAAATTTCAATTGATGAGTGATTATGCCAACGTTTTTCATCATAACAGATATACATTCGAATCCATTTGGGAAGCTTTGTTTTCACCACCAAATGTAGGGAATACATTACATTCCATTTCAGCACCTACAGGTAATAATACGGCAATATTGCTACCTACTGAAGAATTTATTAATAGCTTTCCTGTTGGAGACAGGAGGAAAGAGTGGGGAATTAAATCTGGATATACCAATGCTGCCGGTCATGTTATTGCACTTCGATCCTATTTTAATAAGTTTATTAATGAGCAGTTTTTTGAAGATGAACTGACCCCTTCGGCAGCAAATAATACGTTAGGATATACGAGTCCGATTATAAGGCTGGCTGAAATGTATCTAATTGCGGCAGAAGCCGAAAATGAAATGAATGGCCCGGACAATGCCTATCAGTATATCAATATTATCCGCGAACGTGCGCGAATCGATAAAAACGATCCATCAAATGTTCCTGATCTATCCGGACTTACAAAAGATCAGTTCAGGCAGGCAGTTCTGCTGGAAAGAAAGTTGGAACTACACCTTGAAGGAAGCGCCTGGTTTGACTTGAAAAGAACACAGACATTTAATGAAGTACAACAAGCTCGAGGAGCAAGTCTTGTGGTTCCAATTGGACCTTATAATAATACATGGCTTATACCAGATTTCGAGATATCCAATAATAATATAGCTCAGAATCCATTGTATGGAGGAAATTAAGGTGACATCCTTAATAGCCTCTGGACTTAAAATCAGATGATGAAATAGGAAAATATATAGTCCTGGGACCTGTCCAGGGCTATATATTGTAATTTCCAAATGAGATACGTTACAGACTGTGAAGATTTTTAATAGTTGAAAATGATAGATCGAGAGTAATTGGACGAAGGTTTTACCCTCATTTTTTCTGCACTGTAGTGGATCAGGAAAATGAATAAGACGAATGTGATTGATGAAATAGCCCTGCACGCTTAATAAAATTAAAAAATTAAACTAATGACCAAATTCATATTATTGCTTTGGTGTGCATATCTGATTTCAAATGTATCATGTGCTCAATCAGAGCATAACACAAATTATGCAAATGCAAAGCCGATTTCAATCAAAATCGATCAAGTAACCTATTTATATTGCTCTAAAGCAATGGAAATGATCGGAGACTGGAAAATGCAACCCGGTGAAAATGTGCGTTGGAATGGAAATTCAAAGATAAAGTGGTTTATTGAAGTTCAACGGGAAGATAGTTTTAACTTATTTATTAACGCCTGGGTGCCGGAAAGTAGCAAGGGTAATGAAATAAAATTCAATGTCGGGAAAGAAAAGGTTAATTTTCAGTTACAACCTACAAAAGGTTTAGAGATTGGGGGCCGTAATTTCCAGAGAATTCAATGTACACCACGGATTCATTTGGAGAAAGGCATCAATGTGGTGACTTTAGCATCTGATAATGTTGATGACAGCTTGCATGTCATGGATCTTCGCGCCATAGAGTTGGAACCAATTTCAGCTTTACAACGAATTGAAAATAATATTCAAAAAGCTGTTAATTCGAGGGCCAATTCAGCGTGGCTTGCAAAAGCCGGATACGGGGTCATGTTTCATTGGACTTCTCAAAGCGTCAATCCGGATGGCACCAACCTTCCTTATGAAGAGGCGGTAAACAGGTTTGATGTAGAGAAGTTTGCTCAAATGGTCGGTGATACAGGTGCCGGTTATGTTATCTTCACCATTGGTCATGCGGAACCGTATTGTCCGGCGCCAATAGCTCACTGGGAGAAACACCATCCTGGTATGACAACGAAAAGAGATTTAATCTGGGAGTTGGCTGAAGCACTTTCGAAGAAGAACATTCGGTTGATATGCTACATGCCCACACATGTGGTAGCTAAATATAAAAAGGTCGATGAAACAGATTTTATGAAGATCAATACAGAAATCCTTCGGGAAATGGGCGACCGATATAAAGAAAAAATAGCCGGATATTGGTTTGATGGTTGGTATCAATGTTTTGAAGAATATCCCAATGTTTCTTTTGAAGAGTTCTTCAATGCTACAAAAACCGGAAACAAGGATCGTATTATTGCACTTAATTCGTGGATATATCCCGAGGTTACACCATGGCAGGAGTACTGGGCAGGTGAAGTTGCCAGCCCTGTGACTCCACCCATTGACGGTCATATGAAAAATGGTCCGGTACCTGATTTAAGATATCAGGCCCTGTTGATAATGGAACCTTATTGGGTTCAGCAAAAAGCCATTAAACCTGATCCTCGGTTTGATGCCAATGAATTAAGCCAATATATTCGTAATTGTATGAATAACGGAGGAGCTGTAACGGTTAACATAGGGATTTTCCAGGATGGGACGATTGGAGAAAAGGCCTTGAATGTAATGAAACAAGTCCGGGGACAAATAAGAGGGAAAGAGTAAGCATTTAGGGAATTAAAAATTGTTTGATTAGACTATTTTTGAATATATAAATTATAAGATCTCAACTCATGAAAAAATCATTTTTTTATTTAGGTATTGCGATGACAATGCTTCTCAGTTTCTGCGTTCCCAAAGAAAAAAAAGAAGTGGTATCACAGGATCGCATGCAATGGTGGAACGACGCCAAATTTGGCATGTTTATTCACTGGGGTGTATATTCCGTTCCGGCAGGGACTTATCAAGGCAAACAAATTCCGGGTATTGGAGAGTGGATCATGAATAGGGGAAAGATTCCCGTTGCTGAATACAAAAAATTTGCTACTGACTTTAATCCTGTAAAATATGATCCGGAGGCATGGGTCAGACTTGCCAAGAATGCAGGGATGAAATATATTGTCATCACCTCGAAGCATCACGACGGTTTTGCATTGTTCGATTCGAAGGTTACGGATTGGGATGCTGTTGACGCCACACCTTACGGGAAAGACCTGCTCAAACCGTTGGTTGAAGCTTGTAGAAAGGAAGGAATCAAAATAGGCTTTTATTATTCACAGGCACAGGATTGGAACCATCGCGGTGGTGCTGCTGCCGGAGGACATTGGGATCCCGCTCAGGATGGGAACATGGATGATTATTTAGATAGTATTGCTGTTCCTCAGGTGAAAGAAATTCTTTCGAACTATGGCGATATAGATATATTATGGTGGGATACTCCTGTAGACATGACAAAAGAGCGGGCGGAAAAGTTTCTGCCAATTATAGCAAAACACCCCAATTTAATTACCAATAACCGCTTGGGCGGTGGTATAAGTGGGGATACGGAAACACCCGAACAATTTATCCCTGCGACGGGTTTCCCGGGACGGCATTGGGAAGTTTGCATGACGATGAACGATACTTGGGGATATAAATCTTATGACGACAATTGGAAATCAGCCAAAGACCTGGTCCTGAAATTATCTGAGATTGTTTCGAAAGGCGGCAATTTTTTACTTAATGTTGGGCCTACTTCAAAAGGGGAAATACCCCAACCCAGTATAGAACGTTTAGAACAGATTGGCACCTGGATGAAGGTCAACCATGAAGCGATTTATGGAACTCAAGCAAGCCCATTTTCTTATCTGCCGTGGGGAAGAGCTACGTTGAAAGGGCAGAAGCTCTACTTGCATGTTGTGTCCTGGCCTGAAGACGGTTTATTGAAATTACCATTGCAAAATAAGGTGTTCAGCGCCTATTTACTTTCCGATCCACAAACAAAGCTGAGCCTGAAACAAGATAATAACAGGATTGAGATAAAAGTTCCTGCAGATGCACCTGATAGTTTACTTTCGATTGTGGCACTGGAATTTGAAGGTGATCCACTTGTTGCCCCAATACCCAGTGCTGGTAAATCGGGCATTGCCTCGTCAGTGGACTCAACCTCGGCAGTTTCCAACCTTTTTGATGGCAATCCGAAAAATGCCTGGAAAGCAGCCACTGGAATAAACAAAGCATGGGTAGAAGTAGATCTGGGTGAGCCCATTAATATTGGGAGTTTTTCCATTGTCGAACCATGGCATCCTTGGGATAATCACGGTCAGGAGTTCGACCTTCAATATAAAAATGGTGATAACTGGGTGGACGTTATCAGCGGAAAAACCAATGGCTGCGGACATACCCAGGAATTTAAGCCTGTCAATGGAAGGCATTTCCGGTTATATATTACAGGGGCAGAAAACGAACCACCTGTTTTGAATGAATGGATTTTAAACCGGGCGCTATAAATTTATCCTTGATATTAAATGAAATTTCCCAATCGGGTACTTTTTAACGGATATTAACCATACTAACATTATGAAGAGATTGTTGCTGTTGCCATTTCTGGTAATAATATCCTCTTGGACTTGGGGCCAAAACATATTTGTTTCACCAAACGGCAACGATAAAAATCCTGGTACCAAAGACAGGCCAGTTCAATCATTCGCCCATGCGCAACAATTGGCAAGACAGTATGCTGGGAGTGAGAAAGTTAATGTCATTTTTGCAAACGGGACATATTATCTTCCCCAATCCATTAGGTTTACCAGCGAAGATAACGGAAAGGTAAAAGCGCCAGTCAACTACAGTGCTGAGGAAAGGGGTAAAGCCATCATCAGTGGCGGAAGTCGTCTCAAGCTGGATTGGGAACCATATCAAGACGGGATCTTTAAAGCTTCAATTCCTGAAAATATCGAAATAGACCAGCTTTATATTAACGGGAAACGCCAGCGAATGGCACGTTTTCCCAATGCGGTTCCCGGTAAAAATGTTTTCGACGCCTGGGACCTTGTCCATACCAGCGAACCGGATCCGGAACATGATCCACTCAGCGAAGAAAGAATAGCCGGATGGAAAAATCCGAAAGGGGGATATATTCATGCCATGCATGCGTATTTGTGGGGCGATATGCATTGGCTGATAACCGGTAAAAACCCGGATGGAAGTTTGAATTATGAAGGAGGATGGCAAAACAACCGGCCATCACCCATGCATCCCCGATACCGGATGGTAGAAAATATTTTTGAAGAACTTGATGCACCCGGAGAATGGTTCTATAATGCTGATGAAAAGATCTTATACTATTATCCTCAGCCAAATGTAGATCTGACAAAAGCAATTGTTGAAGTAGTTCGTCTGAAGCATCTCATTGAGTTTAACGGGAGCAAAGCAGTTCCGGTACGGTTTATCAACTTAGACGGATTTACCTTCCGGCATGCGGCAAGAACATTCATGGAAAATCGAGAACCGCTTTTGCGCAGTGACTGGACCACCTATCGCGGTGGGGCGGTCTTTTTTGATGGAGCAGAAGATTGTACTATTGTAAATTGTGAATTTGACCAGGTAGGGGGCAACAGCATTTTTGTGAATAACTACAACCGCAGGATCATGGTTCGAAGTTGTTATATTCATGAAAGTGGCGCCAATGGTATTGCTTTTGTCGGTGATCCCAATATGGTGCGCAGCCCATTATTTAGGTATGGAAAACAGGATTATAATGAAATAGACCGTACGCCTGGTCCAAAGGGCGATAATTACCCGGAGGATTGTCAGGTTATTGATTGTATCATTACAAAGACCGGAAGATATGAAAAGCAAACGGCCCCGGTACAAATATCGATGTCCCACAAAATAAGGATCAGCCATTGTTCCATTTATGATGTTCCCCGGGCAGGAATTAATATCAGTGAAGGCACTTTCGGCGGTCATATTATAGAATATTGTGATGTTTTTAATACCGTATTGGAGACCGGTGATCATGGAAGTTTCAATAGCTGGGGTCGTGACCGTTACTGGACCCCGGACGTAAAAGAAACGGTTAAAGAAGTTGCCAAAGATACCACCTTGCCCTATTTGGATATGCTCGGGCCCAATATCATCAGAAACAGCCGGTGGCGTTGTGATCACGGCTGGGATATCGATCTGGATGACGGTTCAACCTGGTATCGGATCTATAATAACGTATTGCTCAATGGCGGACTGAAAATGCGGGAAGGCTACCATCGCGAAGCCACCAATAATATTATCATCAATAACAGTTTGCATCCTCACGTGTGGTACGAAAGCAGTGGCGATATATTTGCACATAATATTGTCTACGGGGCGTATCGTCCTGCCGTGATGCAAAGGGCCATACCACCGGATGGAAAATGGGGGGCTGAGATTGATTCAAACTTGTTTGCTACCAATGAAGCGGATCGATTGAAGTTTGCCATGAATAGTGCTGATATGCATTCACTGGTTGGAGATCCACAGTTTATTGATGTTGAACATGGAAATTTCCGGGTAAAAGAAAATTCACCTGCGCTCCTCATAGGATTTGAAAATTTCCCCATGGATGAGTTTGGCGTGGTTTCGGATTGGTTAAAGCAATTGGCTAAACAGCCCGAAATCCCGGATGTCATAAAACAAAAAGTTTTTGAAGGAAAAACATTTCGGTGGCACGGCATAACTGTAAAAAATCTGGAAACAGCAGCAGAAAAATCAGCGGTAGGTTTAGCTGGAAGCGAAGGCATTTTGATATTGGCATTGCCAGAAAATTCCAGAATGTCTGTTTTACGTGTGGGTGATGTTATCCTTGAATATAATGGCAAAAAGTTGGATGGTTTTGACAGTCTGCTTAAGCTGGAAAAAGAGCAAAAACCAAATGAACCAGCAACTTTGGTGATTCAACGAAACCAAACCCAACAAACAGTAACCTTAAATCTACAATAAAACTGATTATATTCTTTTTCGATTTGGTCTAATTGCGCAAAAAGATGAAAAACAATTCGCGTCGAATATTCATCAGGAATTTAATGCTCGCGGGAGTTGCATCGTATGCCTTACCCGGAATGGGGGCATTTGCCCGGACAATAATTGATCATCATAAATTAAAGGCAAAAAAAGGGATGGTTATTCTTTTTCAGGGGGATTCCATAACTGATGGCAATCGTGGCCGGAATGACGATCCCAATCACATCATGGGACATGGTTACGTATTTGGCATTGCCAGCCGATTAGGTGCTGATTACCCCGAAAAAAGACTGGAGTTCTATAATCGCGGCATTAGCGGAAACAAAGTCGATGATTTGGCCAACCGTTGGCAGAATGATACCCTAGATCTGAAACCGGATATGCTTAGTATTTTGATCGGGGTAAACGATACCGGTTCGGTCGTATATCAACGTAAACCCATTATTACGGTTGAAAAGTACGAAGAAGTATATCGATCATTACTCGAAATGACCTGGAAGGAATTTCCGCAAATATTGTTTGTGCTTGGCGAACCGTTTATTTTACCAGTTGGAGGGGTTAAAGAAAATTGGGACGCTTTTCACAGCGATATCATAAAACGTCAGTTTGTGGTGAGGTCACTTGCTCAGGAATTCGATGCCGTATTCGTGGGTTTTCAGGAAATGTTCAACAGGGCCTGCAAGAAAGCCCCGGCGGATTATTGGATTTGGGATGGCGTGCATCCCAGAGTAGCAGGCCATGAGTTGATGGCGAGAGAGTGGATCAAACAGGTAGGAAAGCGCGTATCATTTTAATGTTGGTTCAAACCTGGAATATCTGAACCTCTTTTGTATCATTGGATTTAAAACAGTAATAAACCAAAAATAGCAAGTGGTAATTTTAACATGCTTAAATAGAAGATGCAGAATCTTAATTCCAGGCCTTTTGTTGGCATTCCTTGTGGTATATTCAACTACGGCTAAAAACCAAAAGGACAGGGATATTAAATTACTCATCGTTGACGGGTTTTCTAATCATGATTGGCAACGGACAACCCAGGCAATCGTCAGTATTCTTCACGAATATGGGGGTATAAAAATTGACATTTCGACTTCCCCGAATAGTTCGGCTACTCAGGAACAGTTGGAAAAATGGGATCCTGATTTCGCTGCCTATGATGTCGTTTTATTGAACTGTAATGATTTGGGGAACCCGGTCGATTGGAGTGCTGCCACAAGAAAGAATCTGGAAAATTTTGTTCATGGGGGTGGGGGACTTTACATTTTCCACTCAGCAAATAATGCCTTTGAAGATTGGGATGAATATAACAGGATGATCGGGCTTGGCTGGAGGAAAAAGGACTTCGGCAAAGCAGTGATCATTGAGGATGATGAGCACCTAAAAATTATAGCCCCCGGAGATGGTGAAAATACCAGTCATGGTAAACGTATTAATGCCTTGGTTACCAGAATAGGGAACCACCCAATTCAAAAAGGATTGCCAAGAAGCTGGGTTTATGCCGATATTGAAGTATATACCTACGCCAGGGGTCCAATGGAAAATACGACCATTCTCACCTATGCGAAAGATGAAAAGTATGGATTGAATTTTCCAATCGAATGGGTGGTAAAATATGGGAAGGGCAACGTGTATAACTCCTCACTGGGGCACTTTTGGAAGGACCAGCAGCATCCTGAGGGTTTAAGATGCGTCGCCTTTCAAACGGAGATGCACAGGGCCATCCAATGGTTGGCCAAACGTAAAGTTGATACCAGCTTACCCAAGGATTTCCCCGGGACGGACAATGTTTCTTTAAGAGACAATCTCTGACAGCTTGATGGTTCTCTCACTATTATTTCATTGAATTTGATATATAAAACCTCCTCATTACCACGTGTATAATTTCTTTATAGATCAAACTGCTGAATTCATCCATGCCGGATGGTTTATGTGATACAACCCAGTGCTTCATGCGGTACATTTCATTCACCACTTCCAAAAATCATATAGAAGTGGTTCGACCAAGGCGTCTATTGCTTTCTATTTCCTTGCAAAAATTGTAACTTCCATCTGATTGTGATCAAAATACAACCTCAATGAAATCAAACTTAACCCTGAAGGTAAACGGCCAGGATCGGAAAGTAAATGTTGATCCGGAAGCTCCACTGCTGTATGTTCTCAGGAACAAACTCGAATTAAATGGCCCCAAATTCGGATGTGGTCTGGGTCAGTGTGGCGCCTGTATGGTGTTGCTGGAAGGCAGGGCTGTCATGAGTTGCCAAATGCCTGTTCGGGCGGTGGGAAACAAGGCCATTACCACACTGGAAGGACTGATCAATGAGCATGGTGCATTACACAAGGTGCAATCGGCTTTCATAGAAGAGCAAGCTGCTCAGTGCGGCTATTGTCTCAATGGAATGGTCATTGCCGCCGTTTCCCTGCTCAATACGAATCCAAATCCTGATGAAGCGGAAATTTGCGGGAGTCTGCAACTTAACATTTGTCGATGCGGTGTACATCCCAGGGTATTGCGGGCAGTGAAAAAAGCAATAAAGGCTTGAAAATAAAAACTATAAATAGCATTCAAACAATGTATACAAACAAAGCTTTCCAGGCCTCCCGGCGAGACTTTCTAAGGACCATGGGATGTGTGACCATCGGCTTTCCACTGTTGGGAAGTTGTGGTAGCCCCGGTGGGCAGCAAAATGCAATGACTGATCAGCAATTACCGGGCAGTTTACGGAATGATCCAAAGATCAATGCCTGGATTGAAGTATTGGAGAATGGACATGTTCGAGTGTTAACAGGAAAAATTGAATTGGGACAAGGTATCCAGACGGCCATTATGCAGGTAGCTGCCGAAGAACTTGACATGACGATGGACCGCGTAGAGATCGTCATGGCTGAGACAGGAAGAACTCCCAACGAAGGATATACCGCGGGAAGCCGTTCTATTGAAACCAGTGCGATGGCAGTGCGCTATGCGGCGGCGGCGGCCCGGGAAAAGATCCTTAATCTGGCATCAAAGAAAATGGGGGAAAATCCAGATGACCTCAGGCTGAAAGATGGGATCATCAGCGGCAAAACCAACCAAAGTATGTCATTGCAGGAAGTATTGGAAGGCCGCCAGATAGAAGATGAAGTGCATCTACCTGTAAAGCTCAAAAATAAGGAGCATTATCAGGTAGTTGGTAAAGCCATTCCCAGAAGGGAAATTGAAAAAATGGTGAAAGGAGAATCATTGTATGTTCAAGACCTGCGTTTTTCGGGAATGGTGCATGCAAGGATGATACACCCCAGGGGATATGGGGCGAAGCTATTGGACGTTGATAAAAGTAGTATACAATCAATGCCCGGATTGCTCAAGATAGTAGAAGACGGGAGTTTTCTTGGCATAATCGCTGAAGAAGAATATCAGTCCGTATTGATGTGGGAACAACTAAAGAAAGCAACAAAATGGTCAGATCCTGACAAGCTGCCTGTTGGGCAATCCCTTAAGGAATACATTCGGTCGCTACCATCAGATTCCCATGTGGATAAAGAAACAGGAAATTATGCACAGGCTTTGGATCGTGCAACTGTAGTACACAAAGCCAGCTATTCTAAGCCCTATGTCATGCACGCTGCCAATGGTCCTTCCTGCTCTGTAGCCCTGTTTGAGGGAGGAAAACTTCATATTTGGTCGCATAGCCAGGGGGTTTATCCTTTGCGGGAATCAATTGCAAAAATGCTTAAGATGAATGTTGCGGATATCCATATCAAAGGAGTTCCCGGATCAGGATGTTATGGTCATAACGGAGCGGATGATGTTTCTGCAGAAGCAGCATTGTTGG
Organism: uncultured Cytophagales bacterium; assembly: GCA_963711495.1. GTDB lineage: Bacteria > Bacteroidota > Bacteroidia > Cytophagales > Cyclobacteriaceae > CAVQEK01. The sequence continues at coordinate 649,599 of CAVQEK010000003.1, read as the reverse complement.
CAGTGAATTATCCCGGGAAACACGTTCGTCTACAATGGATGCGCGATGATGAAAACGGTTGGGAACCTTATGGCACCTTTATGATTATGGATTTGGAGGCAGGCTTGGATAAAAATGGAAAAATAACCGGCTGGCAATACGATCTTTGGTCGGATGCGCATGGTGCCCGGCCGGGAGGCAATCCTGGCAATTTATTGCCGGCACAATACCTTAAAAATGGATTTCAGGCTGCCGATGGCGGGTTTAGGGGAGGGGCTACCAGAAACGCCGAACCGTATTATACGATTGCCAACCAACAATTGCGTTCTCATATTTTTCATGGCCCGCTTCGAACATCTTCCTTGCGCAGTCTCGGCGCTTATGCAAACATTTTTGCCATTGAATCTTTTATGGATGAGTTGGCTGAGAAAGCGGACAAAGATCCAATAGAATTCAGGAAAATGCATTTATCGGATAAACGGGCATTGGACAGTCTTAAAAAACTGAATGAAATGACAAATGCGGTGAAACCGGGGGCCGGAGAGGGATTGGGTTTCGCATTTTCCCGATACAAAAATACGGCGTCTTATTGTTCTGTAGCAGCCCTGGTGAATGTCGACAAAAGCTCTGGCCACATTCAGGTGAAAAAGATGTGGGCGGCCATTGATGCGGGAGAAGTGATCAATACCGATGGTTTAAAAAACCAAACCGAAGGAGGTATGGTCCAGTCTGCGAGTTGGACGCTAAAAGAGGCCGTGAAATTTGATAATGACCATATTACCAGCCTTGACTGGATAACCTATCCGATCTTTCGATACCTGGATATTCCGGAAACCAAGGTTAAAGTTCTCGACAGACCCAGTGAACCACCTGCCGGCGCCGGCGAATCAGCACAGGGTCCTGCTGCCGCTGCTGTAGCCAACGCTATATACCAGGCCTGTGGCATCAGAGTACGGGACCTTCCAATCAGTCCGGAGAAGATTATAAACCCCTCCAAGTCATAAATTTGGCATACATAAATTAGAGATATGTATGTTGCGTACCCGGCTCAAGCCGATAATTCAAACAGTGTTAATATCACATTGATCAATTTTGGTGAACGATAGTTTCTCGGGTTTGGTACTTGGGAGATAACCGATAGATTGCTTCATTTAAGGCATCGACAATTTGAGCAATATAGTCTTTTTTGGTACTAATAATAGCGTTTTTCTCCCCTTCAGCGGTATCAATGCGCACGGCGTAACGTGTTCGGAAAATTAGCAAAGAAACCAGCCCGGCAATGGAGAGGCCAATCCCGATCCATAATAAGGCTATATTGATATTGACATATGAACTTCCAATTTGCACAGTTGCAAAAGTCGAAGAAGGAATTAGCACAAAGAAACTTAAGAATGCCAGTAAAACACCAGCAATTAAGGTAATGAAGCCAGGAACTTTTCTGGGTTTCAATATCCGCATTCCATGCTTTATGATGCCATTTAATTTGTAGGAAGTATGCTTCACTTCAAATTTTGTATCCGTGATGGTCACGTCGTGTCCGTCGGTATAAATAATATTATCGGGTATCATAACTCTCGTGTTTTAGTGATCTGTGTTATAGATTATTTATTCATTAGTGATACAATTTTCCGACCAGCCTGGAAATAATCCGGAATTGGAAGATTCAACTCCTTTCGCATGAACAATGCTGGGAAAAAATTCCACGCATAACTGTATATTAATTCCACAAAGTGTAAATCAGTATAACTTGTAGATTCCCGTGAAAAACAGATAACATTTTATATCGAATTTATTGTACATAACTGCGGTTTGCTGCTGTGCTTCTTAAGCAACCTTAATAATCTTTTTGCGAAATGATAATCCGACATAAAAGTAAATATCATTGTCTGGAGATAGCTTCAATTTCGGATATCGTTTGTCTTCAGTGATAATGAACTTCAGTTTTGAAACGTTATTTCAAAAATAAGGTGGATTGCAAATCGATGCTTATGATCAAAATGCTTTCATAGCTTTTTGGCAAAAGACAAAGGAAATGTATCAATTTCCAGATGAATATCCATCATTTAATTATCGACTACGTGAGGAGATTTTTGCCATGTTTTCCAAGAACGAACGCGCCCATGGTGTAACACCTGGTTTAGACCGGGACTATGCAACCAGAAGAGCGAACGCACAAGCTGCATTTTTACTGCCCTATCTTCAACCCGGTATGGATTTGCTGGATATTGGCTGTGGACCAGGCACAATTACTATTGGGCTGGCGAAAGTGGTGGGACCCGGGCATGTTATCGGTATCGACCATGATATAACGCACATTGATTCAGCCAAAAATTTGGCGGCGAAAATGGGTGTGGCCAACGTATCATTCCAACAAGGGGATGCACTTTGCCTGCCCTTTGAAAATGAAGTTTTTGATGCAGCTTTTGAGAACAATGTATTTACTCACCTTTCAAAAAATGCTATCCCGGCTGCCAGCGAAGCTTACCGGGTACTCAAGCCGGGAGGTTTCCTGGGTGCACGGGATGTCGATGTGGATGCGGTATTGTGGGGTAACCAGGTTGAACCATTAAAAGAATTGGACAGACTATTCAACTTATGGCATGAAAGCAGGGGAAGTGATATTGCCATTGGCAAGAGACTTCCGGGAATCTTGAGGGAAGCTGGTTTTGTGAATACCATCAAGAGTGTATCATCAGACACAAAAGGTACTCCGGAAGCCGTAGCGTCTCATGCCGATATTACCATTTCTTTGCTCGACGGACCTTTTGGCCGGGACATTATAAAAAATGGATGGGCCGACACCACCACAGTCGAACACTTAAAAAAAAGTATCCAAGCATGGGGAAAGCATCCCGATGCGTTCTTTGCCAATGTTCACGTGGAAGTCATTGGATGGAAGACAAAAAGATAAAATTCCGCCGGGCGCATATTTTTACATGAATATGGGAACCACCAGGGATCAGTCATTTAACCTGGGAGTTTTCTGGAGAATTCACGTTCGTTTAAAAATGGATATTTGAATAATATGAGTAATTACATAAAATATACATTTGGGAATGGGTGTGGATCTCTGTTGGTGAACTTTCGAAATAACAGTTATAATAGCAGACTTACCTGACAACATGATTGAGTAAGGATAGATGCATTTAAAAGTAAATTTACATAAGAACAGGCCGGGCGTATCATTCCCTGTCTGTTCCATTAATAGCTACATCTGTTTTTTTATTTAATAGCAATGGCAGCTGATGTCGGACCTGCCAGTGGCAGCAATTCAGTCTTTGAAAATCCTGTTTCTTTTGCCCAGTCGTCAAAATCCTGATGTGTATAATCAAATCCATCGGTGGTTTCAATCAGCATATTCAAAGACATAAGTAATCCGAATGCATTTTTGCTTCGGTTATTGTCGATTACATTTTCAATAATGATCAATGATCCACCAGTTGGCAGCGCATCATAAGCTTTTTTGATTAATATCTTTTTTTCTTCCAATCCCCAATCGTGCAGTATATTACCCATAGTGATTACATCAGCTTTGGGAAATTCATCGGTAAAAAAATCAAAGGCTTCGGTTTTAATTCTGTCCTGCAATCGGAAATCATTAATATTTTCTTTGGTTATGGGCTCAACGACAGGCAGGTCAGCGGTTATACAATTCATGTGATCGTTATTCAAAGCCACCTGGATGGCAAGAGCACCCATTGCCCCTCCAACATCACACAGCGTGGTATAATTTGAAAAATCAAATGTTGTGGCCAATGCAATAAAGGCCCCCATTTGAGCACCTTGCATGGCCAACATGAATTCTTTCAATTTGTTGGGGTCGTCATAGATCGACTCGAAAAGTGGTTTGCCAGAATTTTTGATTTCATTTTGTGGTTTCCCTGTTTTTAAACCTTCTTCAAGATTACCCCAAAATGGATATAGCCTGTTATTGGCCATTTCGAGAAGACCTCCAATGTAGGTGGGTTTTCTTTTATCGAGAAATTCTTCGGTTTCTTTGGTATTGCTGTAAAATGCCTCCTCTTTCAATCCTTTCCGTTCGAGAAATCCCAACGTTACCAGTGCATCCAGAAAATCATACGTGGACCTGGAATGAAGGCCTAATTTTTTTTGTATTTCTTCGCCACTCAACGGGCATAAAGACAGGTGTGTGAATAATTCCATATTTACGGCAGTGAGTAAAGTTTTGGAGGCCCAAAACCCCATGCCTACCTTCATGATGACATCCGGGGTAATTTGTTTTTCGACGGTTGATACTTGCTCTTTCATGGTATAAGTTTTTAAGTTTCAAATGAGAAATTCAAATCAACAGAAAGCAAAACACAATTCCTTTGACCTATGGTAAAATGATTTCCTGAAAAATTGACCTATGATAAGAAATGCTTTGTAACAATTGACTTAGAATGTTTTAGCGGTCCTGTCGATTATGTTGGGCGTGTCCAATTAGCCTAGTAAAAATGTTGGCTGGCCTGAAAAAATAATATGTTTAACCTTCCAAGGCCATTTTCTTTCGCAATCTACTCAGTGATTCAGGCGTAATTCCCAGATAAGAGGCGATGTGATAAAGGGGAATTCGCAAGAGGGCTTCAGGATGCTTTTTTATAAGGTGTTGATACCGCACTTCGGCAGATTCATTCAATTCTGCCACTCGTTGAATGGAAGCATCATATGCGCGGCTTCTCTTGATGTATGTGAACTTGCTAAAAGAAAGGCATTCTTCCATGAGCCTTTTAAAATCATTGCGGTCTATACAAATGACCATGGCATCTTCCAGGGACTGAATATTTTGCCTGGCAGGTTCGTCGTTTATTATGCTGTTGAAATCGCCAATCCAATAATCCTCCATGGCAAAATGTGTAGTGCATTCATGACCATTTTCATTGATATTAAAATATCGAAAACACCCTTTGACAACGAAACGTGTTTTTTTTACATGATCACCAATTTTCCATAAAATGGTTTTCTTTGGGATCTCTTCCACAGTAATCGTTTTGAAGATCATGTTACACTCATCATCGGTGATTTCAGGGCAGGTTTGTTGAATATGGTGAAACAGTGTTTTGAACATTGAATATGATATATGGAAAACACGTAATTTAGTAGTATTATTATTTTTATCAAATAACAATATTGAATAGCGTAAATTGATAAAATCATGATCAAGGCCAGTTAATTCAGAACCCGATTCATGAAAATCATAAATTCTCCCTCATATATTTTTGGAGACCAGTAAATGAAATATGAAGACAATCATTTTTAACAAACATTCTGTTATTTCACAGCAATATTTAGGATTACCTGATCCGGGCGCGGCGTGATCAATGGGTCGCTTGGTTTATTGCCATCAGCTTCCATGTGGATCCATACATCGGCGTTCGAGCCGATCCACGGATCGTACAGGCTGACGGAAAAGACATTGCAAACCCGATTGCCACGATCCTTTCAGCTGCCATGATGTTAGAGTATGCGTTCAACCTGATGGATGAAGGTAAGCTGATCCGCGATGCTGTGGCAGCTTCTATGGCAGACGGTGTGGTTACAGAAGACATTGCTGAAGGAAAAGCTTACAAGACATCCGAAGTGGGCGATTGGATCGCTGAGTGGATTACTAATAATTAATTATTTTTCCCATTGGAAAAAGATGAGGGTAAATCAGGCATTGTTTCTTCAGGCTCTGTCCTAAGCGGAACAAAATAATATTATTGATTGGTTTTCTACCTTTGTTTTATTACTAATGAAACAATAAGGCAAGATATTACGAATGGCTCTTGGCACACTGTGGCCTTTTTCTTTATTACAAATTTTGTGGATTTTGGTACTTTTACCTTTTCTGGGATTTGAAAGATGATGGACTATATTTTTGAGTTGCATTTTTAAAGCGCGATTACGAATGCGACCTACAGGGATTGTGAACAATTCGAGTTGAAATTGATTATATCGCCATTGAACAGCGGCCACCGGTTTGTGTGCAAGTTGAATATGGCCCGCGAAGGTAATTTGAAATTCATCTTTCTTTAGGATATCTACCGGCTGTCGGATATGAAATTGATCGTGAAAGCCAAAGTAATTGCTGTGACGATAAACGCTCAAACCGGTCGGCCGCCTGCCGCAAAGGAATTGGTAGAAGTGTTTGAAAAATACATCAAGGAGTAAGCAGCTTTCAGCTGTAATTTCTACCTTTATTACTTTTTATCTGCAATATATTGGTCTACAACTTTTTCGAGGATTGTTAGCGGCATTTCGCCGTTCCGGAGTATCATGTCATGAAAGTCTTTCAGATTAAACTTGTCTCCTAATTGTTGACGGGCTTTCTTTCGTAATTCCAGTATTTTTAACTTCCCCATCAGATATGCTGGTTCAACTCCGGGATAAACAATACTGCGGTCAACGGTATTTGTTGCATAACTTTCGCTGCAACCCATCTGTTCCATCATATAGTCAATAGCCTGTTGCCGGGTCCATCTTTTGTAATGATTGCCCGTATCGACAACCGAATAGACTGCAAAAAGCAACTGGCCATGTAATTCGCCCAACTGACTGTACGGATCTTTTTCAAACCCCAGTTCGCGGGCTAACTTTTCACAATATACAGCCCAACCTTCACTGTAAGCTGTAAAGGAAATTACTTTTCTGAAACCCGGCATATTTTGCATCCGTTGCCCGATCGTATTTCGAAACAGGTGCCCGGGAATGGATTCGTGGTAAGCGATCGTCCGCATTTCATACCGGTAAAAATTATCGAAATTCAAATAAAAGATACCGGGTCTTGATCCGTCTAAAGAGGGTGGTATTGCGTAACCAATGTCTCCGTTTTCTTTCTTAAAGTCAGGAGCTTCTCTCACTTCAACATTCAGGTGAGCGGGTATATTAAAAGTATTGCTTATATTCCCTTTTATTTCGTCAACAATATTCTGGAAAGTGTCCAAAGCGGCTTTATGTACTTGTTCACTTTTTCCAAATACAAATCGTTTATTTTTATTTAATTCCTGCACATCTTCACCCACAGTTTCCCGTTTATAACCCAGACTGTCCAGTATTTTTTTCATTTCCGTTTCTATTCGGGATACTTCTTTCAGACCGATTTGGTGCACTTTTTCAGGAGAGTAATCCAATGTTGTATTGCTCCGTAGTGCGTAAGCATAGTAAGCGTCACCATTTGGAAATTTCCACACTCCTGCATCGTTTGTTGATTTGATTTCGAGATTTTTCAAATAGTTAATTAATTCCTGATAAGCAGGATAAACCGTTTGAGTAATCTGCTCTTCAACCTGTGAATAAAATTTGCTCTCTTCCTGATCGTTCAGTTTTTTTACTTTCTCCAATTTAAGCTTAAACGATGTAAGCAAATCCTTTTTCTGAACCGGAGTATGAATGAAATTATCCATTTCTTCGAGAACCCTTTCAATAACAAATTTCGGCGGAATGACTCCCAGACTATCCCGATATTTGAGCCCTTCGATGACCTGATTAAATTTTGTGCCAAACTTCGAGAGGCGCGAGATGTAACTTTTGGCACTCGATTTATCCATCACTTTATGCATGTCTTTCATAAATTGAGGAAGTTCCACCTGAATAACATGTATTTGATTGACCGGATAATCGTAGAATATAAATTTTTTGTCCGCCAACCGATCTTTCAGATACCATTCCAGAATATCGTAAGAAAGTTTGCCCGATTCGTACAGTCTGTCCCGATCATAACGATGCAGCATTTCAAGATCACTTTTTGCCATGCTGAACATTTTTTGACAGCGATTTGGGGAAGCATCATTTAGCTTGTCACTGTAGAAATCGAGCCAGGTATTTTCAAACGCCCCCATTTGGGAAAGTATTTTCGGATCGTGCAGCAAATACTCAGCAAACACACGAGTGTAAAAATGATTTATATTCAGGGGTTTTCCCCAAATTAGCCGGTAAGTCCACCATCCGCCTAAGAGTAGGAACACGGCTAAAAAAACAAGGAGGAATTTTTTAATTTTTTTCATTAAAGATTATGATTGTTAATTTATTCATTCTTACAATCAATTTACTTCTCATGAGTATCGAGAAATTCTTGAATATCTATCAAGAAATCTGGTCGTACGGGAGTATTCAGATGGTTACCACCTTGAATTACACGAATAGTTGCATTGGGGTTTAATTTCTGATCTTCTTCGACACGTTCCTTTGAAAAGTTATTGCCGCTGCCGTATATAAAGAGTACCGGTACCTTATTTCTATTTAGTTCTTCTTTGCTGACCTTCAGTCCTTTATCAGCATGAAGTACTGCCGCAAGTGCTTTTTGATCCTGATTTTCCAGAAGCTGTCTATTTATAGCAGTTATTTGTTCGGAATCCGGTTTTGGCTGACCCTCTGGATTCAAACCGAGTATTAATGGGCCAAGTCCTTTTTCTTGATCAAGGGATTGGGCAGTGGCATCATGCACTTTTTCGAACCACTTCATTTTGGAATCCATTAATCTCGGTCCACCGCCTCCAAATGTCATACTAAGCAGCCGGTCAGGATGTGTAACCAGAAGCTTCCCGGCTACTTCACTTCCAAACGAATAACCTATAACATGTGCCTTCTTTATATCGAGATGGTCAAGTAAACGGACAATGTCTTCAGACATTTCCTTTCTATACTTTTTTGGATCATGTGGTTTGTCACTACGACCATGGCCCCGAAGGTCTAGGGCGATTACACGACATTTTTTTGCTTAGTTCGGAAAAGAAACTTACGTTTGCCCCTGGCATACCCACCCACATCATAGAAGAAGTACTCAACCCATGAAGTAATACTACCGGTTTACCTTTACCTTCGTCGAAATAAGCAATCTTTGCACCGTTTGAATTGAAGTAGCGTATCTCTATTTGGGTTTTAGCCTGATTTATGGAATGACTAAGTGCATCTTTGTGTGGCAACAGTTCTGTAGCAAAATTGTCGTCGGATAATTTATTTATAGTTGTGCCCCAACTGGTATTATTTTTTACCTCTTTTTGATCGTAAACTTTCAATATGTCAGAAAATAATCTTCCCTGGGTTAAAGTAAACATCTGAAGGATAATTAGTCAACCCTAAGAAAGTCGAAATGGGCTATAATATATTGAAAATTAAAGGATTAAGGAGTAAATAAGGTAGAAAATGCTTTGAGAAAAGACGCAGGTTTTGTATTTTAAGTAAAGAAACCCTGCAAAAAATGGCACATCAAAACAACCTTGACCAATTCCAACTGAGCTTTCTATTCCCCACGTTCAAACAGATGTTGAACCCACACCATCCATTATACCGGATGGCTGATTTGATCAATTGGGGAGAAATCAATAAACAGTTTGAAAGCTATTACAAAGATTTTGGAAGGCCGTCAAAACCGATACGGCTGATGGTGGGGATGCTGATTTTAAAACAGGTTCGTAATTTATCAGATGAAGCATTAGTAGAGCAATGGGTGGAGAACCCCTACTATCAGTACTTTTGCGGGGGGAGCCAATTTCAATTAAAATGTCCTATTGAAGCCAATGAGTTGAGCATGTTCCGAACCAGGATCGGCAAAGAGGGTGCTGAAAAGATCTTTCGATTATCCATTGAGCTCAATGGAAAAGACGGCCAGGAAGGCGAAGTGATATTTGACACCACCGTCCAGGAGAAGAACATTACTTTTCCTACCGATGAGAAGCTTTATGGTAAAATCATTAAGAAATGTCGTGACATAGCAGAAGCCAACCAGTTGGAACTTCGCCAGAGCTACCGGTTTGTGGTGAAGGGGTTGAGGAGACAGTTGCGGTTTGACAGGCGGAGGAAACAATCAAAAATAGCCGGTAAGTCACTGCGGAAGTTACGGACCATAGCAGGCCGCCTGGTGCGAGAGTTGGAGCGGAAACTTCCTCCGGCAGCTTTTAATGCCGTTTCCATGAAGATTGCCCTGTTCAGGCGGGTGCTGGACCAAAAGCCCAAAGATAAAAATAAGATCTACAGTTTGCATGAGCCTCATGTGCAATGTATGAGTAAGGGGAAAGAGTACAAGAAATATGAATATGGGTGTAAGACCAGCATAGGATGGACCAAAACCAGGGTGATAGTGAATGATATCTTTAGAAAAACATCTATGATGGCAAGACGCTTCCTGCGGCCATCGATCAGGTAGAGCGGCTGACAGGGAGAAGGCCAGGTGTGGCTATCGTAGATCGGGGATACCGGGGGATAGACAGGGTGGTCGCAACCGAGATAGTCACCCCGTATAATCAAAAGGCAAAAACAGCCTACAGGAAGCGGAAAGCTAAAAAGTGGTTCCAGCGAAGAGCAGGGATCGAACCGGTGATCGGTCATCTGAAAAAAGATCACCGCCTGGCCAGGAACTATCTGAAAGGCATAAGGGGTGATCACATCAACGCCCTCGATGGCGGCATCGGCATTCAATTTTAAACGGGTCTTGAGAAAACTCAAGGGCCGTATTGTCTTCTGGCTAAAACAACTTTGGTATTTCATAACGATACCTAAACTATATGCTCCAACTTCGCTCTGCCCACTTTTTTAGGGACGACTAATTAGAATAAATATTATTTTTTTCATAGCAAACCTCTTTAATTTTACGGTTACTAATTCAATATTTAAACAATTTTTCTTTCCAGGATATTATATATTTTATGTCAACATTGTCCTTTTTACAGATTGAATATTAAATTGTTGTATTAGATAAAATTATTCTTTAACCCTCAAATAACTGGCGGTTAAGGCTCCCAACCCACCCACCAAAGCTCCTATTAAAGCTGTGCAGACAACTAGTAAAAATGAAGATCCCCAAATGAAATAATCCGGCAATTCTTTTTGATAGAATTCCTTCATTCTGCAGATCAATCCGCCAGGCAAGCAAGGCCCACAAAATAAAAACACCAATAAATCCTGCAAGAAAAGCTTTGCCACTGCGCATGGCCAGAAATAAGACAACAAGGAAAGAAGCAATAGCAACACTCCACCAGGGCAAATACAATCCGGCAATGAAAACAAGTAAACCGGTTAAGAGTATGACAATAAGAAATCTTCTCATGATATAGTTTGCGTTTATGGGTTGTTAAACGACATTTTCCATTTAACCTTAGTGCTGTTTTTTTCTCCCGGCTGCATAAACCAAAGTTTATAATACTTGCGGCAGCAAAACTATCTATAAAGCTATCGTAATATTTGCTTCCCGGATTCCGCTTTCTCCTCCCGGGAAATTTCCGTACGCTTTAATCGTGTCTGAAAGCTGAACGATCATTCGCCAGCCAGGACCATGTCCGGCTCCATTATCGGCGTTAATTACGCCATTACCACCGGACGAGGGAATATGTAAACGGCCAAGCGGATCAAGCCTGAGCAAATGTTGAATTTTTTCATCTCTGAGTTTCGTCCATTCCAGTCGCCCCTGAGTATCCAAATCCTTTAATGTTGATTTATTGTTTTTTCTTTTCGTTGTTGAATGATGTTTTTTTTGATAGTATTTCCCTTGATCCTGGCGGACTTCGACAAGTTATCTTTCACGGTTCCGGGATTAATACAAACTCAAAAATATTTTAAGGGCTGCACGGATGTCTTTTTACGATGAATTTCGTGTAACATCTCGTATAGGATCCGGCCAGTTCTTAAGGCTGCCGGATGTCTTTTACGATGAAGAAAAAAAAAAAAAAATTTTGGAACCATCTGGAATCGCAATATTGAATAAAAGGAATTGATAACCACTAAAAATTCAAAAAAAGCTTAATCTGTTGAGAAAAAAAAAAAAAAAAAAAAAAAAAACATAAAGAATATTCATTGGACCACTATAAAATCACTGGACCTGAGCCGTATCCCATCCCTGAAAATACTTACCGCGGTATTCATCACTGTACAGCCATTTCCATTTATTCTGCAATTGTTGATACTCCTGTGAAACCAGGTCCGGTGTGGGATAATACCTGTTCAGCGTCTCTTCGGAATACAATACCCACAGAAATATGTATTCATTTTCATGATTTCTCCGTATTCCCTTAAGGAAAAACACTTTTGAATCCGGAACAGCGTCCGACCGGTTGGGAGCCCAGGTATTGTGGATAAACCGTTCGAATTCATGGGTGTCAACATAGGGTTTCAGGATCATATGATGTAAACCCAACACTGCGCCCGGCTCTAACCAGTCTCTCTTTACCGGTGCGCCTGCTTCAATGACCAGATAATCTGCTGCCAGACTGTCTTCATATCCGAGGAAGTATTTATTGAAAGTATTGTCCTGGTACAACCAGTCAATTTTGTGGGTCAGGGTCTGGTATTCTTGACTTACATCACGCTGTGGCCAATATTTGTCACGGGTAGCCAAGTCATTAAAAACCCAGAGAAAAGTATTTTTATCGTGACTGAACCCTCTCTTGCCCTTTAAATAGTAGACCCTGCTTCCAGGGATCATATCACGCCAGGCGGGAAAGTACTGTATACAAAGGAATTTCTCACTTTCACTTTTATTTAATCGAGGTTTTGGCTTTACGAAATGGATCCCGATTACCGCCCCCTTTTTTAAAAAAAATGTTTCCGGTTCCTGATTGCGTTCCGTTGATTGACCAAATAGCGTTAGCCAACTCAATATCACGATGAAAACCATATAAGCATTCATGATTGTATTGTTTTTATTTGACTGAAAATGCGCGAATAATCCGGGTAATAGACAGTCGCTCCTTTTTTGCAATGGCATATAGCCATGCCACAAAATGGTCTGATTATAAACCTGGATTTGAATGAAGAAGCTTGCGCTCAGGCTTGCAACTGACTGACGAATCTGTCGTGGTCCCAGTTAATATTAACTGATCTATTCTTTATCGCCATCAAACCGGAATACAAAGATGTGGTCACTTTCGAAGCGGTTGCCTTTCTTCGAAATGCAGGCAAATTCTTTTCGCTGGGTTCCGAATATCGATATCGTGCAGGTTACGGAATTTGCAGATTCATCGGGTTCTGCCTTAATTACCGTATTGTCCAGATCCGGAAAAGCCTCCATGAGGGCAAGCCATAGATTTTTGCCAAAATCACCGATTTTTCCTTTTCCGGCTTCACCCAGGGGTTCAAAAGAAACTATTCCTTGTGGATCGCACAGTTGGATCATCCGCTTGAGGTCCTTTTCCTGGTAAGCGGAGAAAAATTCAATACAAGCGCCTTTTTTGCTCAGTGCATCGATGTTTTCTTTTTTTTGGGTTTCCATAATTACTGTTGGTTAATTATGAAACTAAATTAATTCCAGGCAAATGGAATGTATTGTAAAAATGCGCCAAATTTAAATATCATCTCTCTTCATACCGGATCAATTCCTTGTTGTGTAACAAATAATCGCCGGGATTCATGCCATTAAAGAATTGAAAATCCTTGATAAGTGTGATTGGTCAAAATATCCGCCTTCATAAACCAATTCCTGCCAGTCCGCTTTATGGTACATTAATAAATAAGAAATATGGGAAAATCTCCTCAGGCGGGCGTAAAACTTGGGACTTACCCCTAATTTTTCCACAAAATGGCGCTCCAACGACCTCCGGCTGGATCAATCTCGGCTAAATCTTCTTACGTTATCAGTCCATTGCAGCTATCAATAAGATTCACCTATTGTTGATGCAGTAAGATGCAATTTTGCCAACCACAATTTCTGAATTAAATATTGTTCCGCAATTTGAACGCGTTCTTCATTATTTGCAGCTCCCAAAATTTTTAGGGTCAGGTATTTGCCGTCATTGCCCAGTATATCATCCAGGGCGATGCGCCGGTTGGCAGTATTTTTTACCGAAACCCTGAATAATGTGGCGAATGCAGCGGGCTGAAACACTATTCCGAACGCACCCAGCCGGTTTGACAGCACCAGTTTATAGTTGACTGTATTTTGCCCGGAATAAAAGGCTGTGGGCGTCAGGATATCTTCTTTATTCCTGCTGGATATTTTATAAGGAAAGCCATAATTAAAAACGATGGCTTCGTAACCGGATGGGGGGCTTTGAATGATCAGCGGCTGGTTTCCTGTGATATCATGTTCCCAGCAGTAGTAGCGCTTCACAAAATGCGTCAACTTATCACATGGTTTTGTTTTGTTGTAAAGCATTTATATGGTTGTGTTAAACGGCAACGAGTAATATACATTTTTTTTAATGTCTTACTGATGATTTGAAAAGATTTATTGGCTCTTTTCGCTAGTCAATTTGGTATTTTGAATTGAATAAATAAGTAAAAGACAGAATTCAAAAGGCCTTCAGTCTTTTGATAAAAACATTTAAATATTGAAATTGTATAGCGTGAAGAAATGCTGTGCCATATTATTTTTCCTTTACAGGGTCTCATTGTTATATGCGGCTGACACCGGTGCGGCCAAAATCGACAGTTTGCTTAATAAACTGCCACAAGCCACTGATTCACTCAAAGTACATATCCTCAGTGATATTTGCTGGGAATTGAAATACACCGATCCCGAACGTGCCGTTGATTACGGCAACAAAGCATTGACGCTGGCCAAACAGTTGAATTATCAATCGGGAGTGGCCCGGGCGTATAACAACCTGGGTTTTGTTTTACTCATTAAAACAAATTATCCTGAAGCCCTTGATGATTTTCTGGAATCAATAAAAATAGAAAAGAACAATGGCGATAAGATAAATTTAGCCTACAGTTTAACTAATCTCGGCGCAGCCTATCGCGAGATTAACGATTTTGAGCAAGCAATAATCTATTATCAAAAGTCTATGGCTGTAACCATAACTTTCAATTTCAAAAAACCGGAGATCTATGCATTGAAAGGATTGGGATTGGCATATTTGGGTCAGGGTGATTATGACAGGGCCAAAGTTTATTTTTCCCAGATGTACGACCTGGCCTGGGAAAAGAACTATAAGGAATTGGCCGGAACAGCACTTCGGCATATAGGCGAAATGAATATGTTGGAAGAAAATTACGATTCAGCGGTTAATAATTTTTCCAAATCATTGGACCTGCTAAACAAGGTCAACGCTAAAACTTCGGCAGCAATAGTCCTTTGTGATCTCGGCGGGGTTTACTACAAGCAGGGAAATTACCAGCAAGCACTGGAATATTATCTAAAGACCCTGTCGATTCGGGAAGGTGTGGGAACACAGTATGGTATTGTGATCGTCACAAACCTGCTTGCGAAAACTTACCAGCAATTGGGACAATGGTCGGCGGCCCGGCAATTTGCTGACAGAAGTTTGTCACTGGCCAGGAAACTGGGTGTAAAGAAGGGCATCCGGGACGTCCTGGAAACGCAGATGGGTATTTACTTTCAATTGAAAGATTATCAGCAAGCTTTTGGTTTTCAACGTCTGTTCATGGCCTTAAAAGACAGTATTTTCAATGAAGAAAAATCCATGCAAATCTCCAGGATGCAGGCTCGTTTTGACATGGATCAGAAAGAAACACGCATTTCAGAACAACAGCAGAAAATCTCGCTCCTTGAAAAGAATAAAAATATGGAAAGTAAATTCCGTATCGCCCTGATTATTTGTGCTGTACTGGGATTTTTGCTGGCGGCTTTTGTGTACCGGCGGTACGTTAATAAGCAAAGAACTGCCAACTTGCTTTTGCAGAAAAGCCTGGAAATCGAGACTAAGAATGCTGAAATCGAATCGATGAACAAGGAGTTGGAAATAAGAATGCTCAGAGCGCAGATGGATCCTCATTTTATTTTTAATTCCCTTAGTGCGATACAACATTTTATAGTAAATAATGATAAAGAATCTGCCCTCAAATACCTTACACGGTTTTCAAAATTGGTAAGGCAAGTGCTGGAGAATTCAATAAATCAAAAAGTGCTGCTGGCAGATGACATAAAAATATTGGAATACTATATAGAATTGGAAAATCTGAGGTTTGGCGGTGCCTTTGAATATAACATAAAAGTCGATGACAACCTCGACATTTACAACATCGAGGTACCTTTTTTGCTTTTGCAACCCTATGTGGAAAATGCTATTGTCCACGGGTTGCGGCCAAAAAGAAGCGGAATGTTGACTATTCTGCTAAAAAACAGAGAAGAATACCTGATCTGTACAATAGAAGATAATGGAATTGGAAGAGTGGCCGCTCGTAAATTACAGGTAAATGGCAATGCGTTTCACACATCAAGGGGAATGTCAGTAACGGAAAGACGCATCCAAGCTCTCAACAGGGGTCAAAATCTTAAAACATGTGTTCAAGTTACTGATTTGTATGATGATCGCCACCACGCCGCCGGCACCAGGGTTGAGATCAAAATTCCTTTGGAACTGGATTGAACCAGCATGTAAAATTCAAAGATTGCTCAACGGGTTAAAACAAACTTCCTTTTCCCTTTGATATCCGGCTTGGCAGGAAAGCTAATAATGAATGGGCACCTACAATGATGAGTTGAAACACGAGGTTGATCAATGTTTTGCTCGCTGAATGTAATCGACTGTCGTTAATTTTGAATGAACCCATGGAAGACCGGGCCATGGAAGGTCCATCGAGCAGGTTATAATCTTTCATATTCTACATCGATTTTCAATCGGCTTTTACCGGCAGCCATACTTTCATGGCGCCAATACCACGATTGGACCATGCATAGTAGGGGATAGCCACCAAAGTTGTCTTTTCATCATTTCCTGTAATTACATTCACCCCATGCAGTAAATCATCCTTTTTCTGCACGCTCCACTGCAGGTCCGGGCCTAAGGTCAATTTTGCTACCTGATCGTGATTGTCGACGTCTTCCACACAATAAACCAATGGCCCGTATTCCAATGCCATTTTATTTCGATCATCACTGACCTTTTCATTGGCAATCACCTCACGGACCTCCATGGGCAACATGAGGGCTATCTGATCATCCGGCTTCCATTCCCTGGTGATGGCCGCATACCCGTTTTTAATGTTCACAGACACTTTCTCACCATTAATTTTTACAACTGGCTGTTGTGAGACATGATTGTGGAAGGCATAAAGATCTCCCGGCAGGACTTCATTCCTGGCCCAATCCGGAATTCTCAATTTAATGGTAAATGTACTGGTTTTTTGAGGTTTGATCGCGATAAGAATGTCCCCGGTCCATGGATAATCGGTTTGTTGGGATACACTTATTGCATTATAATTTATTTCAATTTCGGCATGATTGGAAGCATATAAATTGATAAAGAGGCTATCGGCATGCAGGGCATAGATCAATCCGGGAACAGCGGGCAAAAATCTGATCAGATTAGTAGGACAGCAGGAGCAGTCGAACCACGATTTGCGGGTACAGGCGCCCTGGTTAAACGCATATTTGCCATCGGACTCCAATGCATTGGGATAAAAGAATTTCACCCCGTCCAGCGAAAGTCCGGACAGCAAGCCATTATATAAAGTCTGTTCGATCACATCGTAATATTTTGAATTGCCGGTTAACATGAACATGCGCTGGTTCCAATAAACATCCCCGATAGCCGCGCAGGTCTCATTGTAGGCGGTGAGATTGGGCAGTTCGTAGTTGTCGCCAAATGCTTCTCCTTCATGGCGGGCACCAATGCCACCGGTCACGTACATTTTCTTGAAGACCATGTTTTCCCACAACTTTTGGGTGGCATTCCAATAGGCCGAATCACGATAAATTGCAGCGATGTCTGTCATTCCGGCGTACATATACACCGCTCTGACAGCATGCCCTACCACTTCTTCCTGCTGTGTCACTGGCATGTGATCCTGGTTGTAGGGGCCATTTAATTTGTGATTGGTGGAATCGCCACGCTGGTCCAGAAAGTATTTTGCGAGGTGCAGATATTTTGCGTTCTGCGTCACGCGGTAAAGTTTGATAAGTCCGGTTTCCACAATCTGATGGCCCGGGATTTTCTGCAATTTGCCCGGGCCAAACGTATTCACCAAAAGGTCGGCGTTTTTAAGCGCAATATCCAGGAAATTTCTTTTTCCGGTAGCTTTATAGTGAGCCACCGCTGCTTCATAGAGGTGACCGGCGTTATACAATTCATGGCTTGACTCCAGGTTTTCCCATCGTTTTCCGGGTCTTACCCATTTCGCGGGCGGTTTTTCAGGATTGATGGTCCGCCAGGTAGTGAGATAGCCGTCCGGTTCCTGACCGGTTTTTATAATGGAGATCAGTGTGTCGAGATAGGCTTCCAGCTTTTCATCCGGTGAACTGATCAAAGAGTAGGAAGCGCCTTCAATAATTTTGTAGACATCAGTATCATCAAAAGGCATCTGGCCCCTGGTTTCTCCCTGCATTTTACCGCCTGCAATAAGGAAATTGTCCAGCCGTCCTTCTTCACGGCATTTTTCCAAAGCATAACCGATGGTTTTGTCTTGAACAGTCTTGATTACCGGGAGCCAGAAATTGTCGGTAAGTTTTACATTCCGGATACCTACCGGCTGAATGGGGTAATCACTTAATTTTAGAGGCTTTTCCTGTGGTTTTGTACAACTGAATATTATAATGGGTAATACTAATAATATGAGGTTCTTCATGATACCAATTGTTTCGTACGAATCGATCCAAAGTAATAAAATTAGAATAAAATTAGCTTACGAATACTATCTTTTCACCAGATTCGAAGCGTCATAAAGAGTTAAAGAAGAACCATCGATTACGTAATCCTTAAGTTAAATGCTATGGTGAGGAAACGAACCAAGACGTTTGATCTCACAAGATTTGCCAAGCAGGCAAAATCCGGTGATCGGATTGTGATAGAGGTCAAGCAATTAAATGGCACGCAGGATCGGGAAGTTTCAGAAAATGAAGGAATATTAACTATCCCGATCATCTAAACTTATTTCGCCAGGAATTTGTCATTGGTCTAGGCAGTTGGATTGGCTTCTCTACCTCGTGTTTGACTGATGTGACTGGATGACTTTCCAGTCATTGTCAATTTTTTGGTAAACGAATGACCAGAAAAAGTGGGCCGTCAATGACTCCCGTTCGGCGAGGTCAACCAGCGTTTCACCTGTAGCGGTGATCAAGGCAAGGTTTTCTGTCAATACCGTAATCTTTTTGGTTTTGATGGTGATCTTCTGACTATTTATCCCCTGGACGCGTGATCTGAAGTTGTTCATGAGCGCATCGAACCCGGAGTAGTAGTTGCCATTAGTAATAAAACCGGCATGGTATCTGTCATCCACACCCTCGTTCAGTTTGTCAACATCCAATTGTTCTGCTGCGGTTATCATGGTTTGGAAAATAGCATCGATTTCCTTTTCAATGCGTATTCTTTTCGCATCGGAGAGGTGTTGTCCCCGGGCAATAAAAATCGGACCTCCTATAGTCATAAAGGCAATACACAAGGTCATGAACGATGTTCTCATATTTGTAGTCGGTTTTAACATGATTCCAGAATTTTGGAATTTTCGTTTAGCGTCTAATTTAGAAGATAACTTAAAACCAGCCTTGTGGCTGGCTAATATCAAGCAGGGCAAAAACAATTAAGTATTTTATCCTGCAAAAAACGATCTTTCAGATAGAACATACTACTGCCATCTTTCCAGCCTCGGCAAGATCGATTCTGTCATAGCCCGGGCCCGATTTTCCGACATTTTCAGGACAGCAATGGCGATCTTTATATTTTTTTCAATCTTCTCCTGCAATGTGATGCCCTCATCAATGAATTTTCCATCCTGATAACAGAAACTGCAGTATTTTTTACTCCTGCTCTTATCGGCGTTGGTGCCTCCTTTGTTGGGGTCATTTTCCAGTGGCATTCCACAACTTTGGCAAATATCCATTTTTTATGTGCTTTAAAATGTTGATCGTCATTAGAGAACTTGAGTTCAACTGAAATCATCATTCAACCAAAGCAACACGGTCAGTTTATACCCTGATATTCTAACAAAATCATCTTGATCGTCAGTTCCCCTATCTTTTTATTTCTCACAAAACATCAAATAATATGACAGGAGCTATCCGGCAGTATGTTTTATCACTAAAAATATTATTACATTTATTATATGAATACCGTTCATCAAGGCCTGACCATTTCCACCAAAATAAAAGCAGGGAAAAAGGAACAAGTCCTGAAACTGCTCGACCAAATGAATGCCGAGGGAGTGGGTAATAACAGCCTCTTTCCCTTTGGCAAGTTAAAAACCACTCACTTTGTCAGTTGGGTCATCATTCCCGAAGAAGTTGACCCTTATGGTAAAGCACTGCCCGAAAGACTCATGTTACTGACCAGTTTTACCGGAACGAAAAAGAAGCATATCGATGAGGTGGTCAATACAGGGGCAGTGGGATTAAAGGCAGTTTATCGCTTTTGCGAGCAATTTCCGGAAGATGGAATTGTTTCTGATGAATTTCTGACCCAATACTTATATCAATTTTCTATCAGAAGCACATTTTATACCGGCTTTCAGTATGTCACTTACGAGGAAGTGCGGCAGGAGCATCGGTTGCAGGAAGCCATTCAACAATATCTGGATGAACAGTGGAAATCCGGGGAGCCCCTGGAAAATGACCCGGTCGTTTGGCGGAGGAAGATCCAGGATTTTGTTCGTTCCAGGCCGGAGTTTTCCTGGGCCATCAAGCCTTATAGAAGATCATGGATCAATTTTATCGTATTGTTTGGGCCATTGTTGCTGGTGTTGTTGGTCCTGGCCATGTCGATCGTACTTTCCCTGGCCGCCATTTTCACCCACACCATCTGGACGATAACCGGACTGAGTATATTCACGCTCATTTTTGGCGGGCTCATTATTTTGCTTTTGCTTTTGAGGATTGATGAAAGCCGTCCTTTTGAATCCATAAAACCTGTTTCATATGCACGGATCCACGAAATTGTATCACGGGAAAAGCACATCGTCAAAAATGAATTAACCGTGGTAGGTGCCGTTAAGAAAGGCTTTATCAGGCGATTTTTTCTTGCCTTCACACTCCGGTTTGTTTCCCTGATCCGGGGCCTGGGTTATATCCCGACTGTTCACACCGCCCGCTGGCTGCAGGATGATGAGGGAAGAAGGATTATTTTTATTGCCAATTTTGATAACACCTCAGAAGGCTATGCCCACGATTTTGTCGATTCGAAAAAGAGGACCCGGAACCTGAACCTGATTTTTGGCCATGGCAGGGGATTCCCGCCGACACGATATGCGGTGTTGGGCGGAGGTAAGGACCGGAAACAATACATTACCGCCGTGCGCGCCAATCAGAAGATCACGCAACTATGGTACAGCACCTTTCCCAATCTCAGTATTCTCAATATTGATAATAACCACGAGATTAGAAAAGGGCTGTTTGGAAAACTGAAAACTCAGGAAATTGAAGACTGGTTGCTGCGGTTTTAAGTTTAACTGGAAATAGAATAGGCTTAAAAATTAAAATGAGATGGCGATGTGGGCAACGTTTAACAAAACAGGCATGTTAGTTAGAAATTATTATTCTGTGGAATTTCTGTTTGCCACGATGTATAGCGGTGAAACGTTCTTCAACAAGGAAGTTTTCAGTGTTATTTTATGAAGATGACATGGAATGGGAATGGTGGTTTCATACGCTGGGATTAAATTTTTTCCAGGCCGTTTGCATTGCAGGATGTTAAAAATGACTAAAGTTCGAAGTCGTGGGCATTTTACCTGAACATAGAATAACCACGTTTTCATTATTTTAAAGTTCATTTTAAACATTCAGGCCATAATTAAGGAAATAAAATAATATGTTAAATTAGATCATAATTCAAATCATCCCTTTATGCATCGCAACAATCAATTAATCAAATCCAATGACTATTGAATAATCAAAATACCCAAAACCGAAACACCTAACACATACCATGGAATTAGAAAAAGACGATATACAGGGCCTGGTGGTCCGCGGATATAGCGGCCTCACCAGCGCGGCCTTTTCCTTACTGAAATTTGGTCCGGCAGACAAAGCCAAAGGATACTTGACATCGCTGGCTGAACTGGTCACAAAAGGTTCCGAATCCCCTC
The DNA here is from genome assembly GCA_963711495.1 of uncultured Cytophagales bacterium. Classification (GTDB taxonomy): domain Bacteria; phylum Bacteroidota; class Bacteroidia; order Cytophagales; family Cyclobacteriaceae; genus CAVQEK01. The sequence continues at coordinate 627,735 of CAVQEK010000003.1, read as the reverse complement.
AGGATCACGCCATTCATGTGGCCTTTACCCACGCCGGCATTGAGCATTTAGGGCTGCATCAGGATGTGCTGCAAACATTTTCAAGGCAATTTATTGAGGGCATGAATGAAGAAAGCCGGCAGTTTGTGCTGGGTGATATTGAGGACAATGCTCCGGAACATTGGGACTGGGGGGCGCCCCACCAGGAACCTGTACACATGTTGTTGCTTTTTTATGCAAAGGACGACACGGAATTGAAAACCATTTATGATGCCGAAAAACGAAAATTAAGTGATGCCGGTATCGCAGAGATAAAATACCTGGAAACGCAATGGCTTCCCAAGGATAAGGAGCATTTTGGCTTTAGGGATGGTTTGTCGCAACCGCTTATCGAAGGTCTGAGCAAGAGTGAAAGCATCCAGGCCCCGGAGACCATTCCTGCCGGAGAATTCATTCTCGGGTACCCCAACTGGTATAACCAGTATCCAGACAGTCCCGAACTGAGCGAAGACCTAGACCCAGCCGGTATTTTGACGGAAAAAACCGCCAAACCAGGCATCAAGGATTTAGGGAGGAATGGCAGCTACCTGGTCCTCCGGCAACTGAGACAGGATGTAGCGGGATTTTGGGATTATATGAAAAACGGTTCGTCAGAGGCGGGAACAGACCAGCAACAATCGGCCATTGCACTGGCCAGCAAAATGGTAGGGCGGTGGCCCAGTGGTGCTCCGTTGATCTTATCGCCGGATGAAGATAAACCTGAAATGGCAGCCAATAACCAGTTCGGATACTGGAATGAAGATTATAAAGGATTGAAATGCCCGGTAGGGGCGCATATTCGAAGGACTAACCCGCGTGACTGGCTTCGCACCGAAAAAACATCGACGGATTCGAGTGAAATGGTACAGAAACATCGTTTGCTGAGGCGTGGAAGGACTTACGGACCACCTGTGGATGAAACCATGGAACCGACAGATATTATGCAGGCAGGGCCGGACAATAAAGAGCGAGGCCTGCATTTTATATGCTTTATGGGCGACATCATCCGGCAATTCGAGTTTGTGCAGAATGCCTGGGTTCGGTTCCATAAATTTGGCGGGCTATACGCCGATTCGGACCCGTTGATAGGAACACATTATCAAAATGATGATCTCACGACCAATCAATTCACTGTACCGGCGAAACCAATCCGGCGCAGATATAAGGATTTACCACAGTTTGTCCATTTGAAGGGCGGCGCCTATTTCTTTTTCCCCGGAATCAGGGCGATTCGTTACCTCGCATCAATCTGATATTTAAATCAAACTACCTATATATGTTTTCTTTTACCCCTGAATTAGGCCAGGAATACATTCCGGAAGGAGAGGAGCTCGATATCGACCGGCTTGTAGAAATGATGACGGATTATATTGAACGCAAATATCCGCCAGGCGAGACTTTGCGGAATTTTCATCCAAAAATGCACGGCTGTTTGCAAGGGAAATTTATTGTGGAAGACGGCTTGCCTGAAGAATACCGGGTTGGATTGTTTCGGATACCAAAAACTTATGATGCCTGGATCAGGTTTTCCAGTGCGCCTCCAAATGTGCGGTCAGACAAAAAAAAGGCGGGTAGGGGCCTGGCCATTAAAATTCTCAACGTGGAAGGGGAAATCATCGATCCGGACCCGCTCGGGGTGAAAACGCAAAATTTTCTGATGACCACCAGTCCGGTGTTGTCCTCAGGGTTTGTTTCCAATTATCGAAGAGCCATCAAAGCACTGATTGCAGGATTTCCGGGAAACCTCCCGTATATTATCGATCCCAGCAATTGGAGGCGGTTGGCGCTGACCTTAAAAAGTATGAAGAAGCACGCCAACCTACTGGAAGTGCCTTATTATACCGGCAGTCCTTTTCGCTTTGGGACCAAGGGGGCAGCAAAATTTTTGGTATTGCCCCAAAAACCCGCTATAAGTAAGTTCTCCAGGAAGGCAACTGATTATTTTTTACGCGAACGGCTGATCGAAGACCTCAAAACCTCGGACGCCTGCTTTGATTTTATGGTGCAACCCCAAACTGATCCGGTAAAGGAACCGATAGAAGACACCTCCTATGCATGGAGGAACCCAAGTTACAAAGTAGCCACGATCCACATTCCACCACAGGAATTTGCCACCCAGGAGCGCATTATTTTTGGCGAAAACCTGTCTTTTTCTCCGTGGCTATGCCTGAAAGATCATCAACCTCTTGGCGGGATAAACCGGGCCAGAAGACGGGTTTACCGGGAATTGGCGGAGTTGAGAAAAAAGCGGAATGGGGTGGTTTGATGGGTTTTTGAGGAATATAGGAATGTTGGAATGATGGAGTATTGGGGTGATGGAATAGTGATCATTTGAAAAGGAGAATAGCAAGATAATTGTCTGCCGTGCTGATTGGCAAATGCTTTAGCATGTGGGTTAACGCTGAAGAATCTGGTTAAAGGCAACGGGTTGCATTTGATCGATATGGTGTATTAACACACCCCTAAATCCCCGCTCGAGAGGGGACTTTGTGCGGTTCCAACAGGTGTTTCGTGAGGACACGAACCACGGCAAAAGGTTTCGTTCCACCAGATCCTTCGCATGCCGGCCGCGGGGCATCGCAGGGATGCTCGAGGATGACGGTAGGTGTTGGCTTTGTGGTTCTTTCTGTGTTTTTTCATTCCGGCCTGCCCATATTGAAACGTCATTCTGAGGCCCGGTGAGTTTGGCTTGCGGGTGAGCGCTGAAGAATCTGGTTGGATGCCTCGGGATGTGGTTGATCTATATGGTGTATCGACACACCCCTAAATCCCCTCTCGAGAGGGGACTTTGTGCGGTTCCAACAGGTGTTTCGTGAGGACACGAACCACGGCAAAAGGTTTCGTTCCACCAGATCCTTCGCATGCCGACCGCGGGGCATCGCAGGGATGCTCGAGGATGACATAATGCGCGGGGGTGATCAATGTTGCATACAAATTCCACCCATACTTCAATCAAAGAGGACTATGAGGTTTTGGGAATAAGATGTTTGTCAGTTTCAATTTGCTTTTCATCTTTTACCATAAACGGTTGATCTTTTGTCATGGGCGCCTAACCTTTTGTCAGGCAGTTGCAGGCTTATGCGTTTTTGATGCAGGCTTATGCGGAATTGGACTGACCTTTTGTCATGCGTGAGTTACCTTTTGTCAGGTTGTTGCAGGCTTATGCGTTTTTAATGCAGGCTTATGCGGAATTGGACTTACCTTTTGTCAGATGTGCAGTAGCTTTTATCCTGTTGAACCTAACTTTTACCATTGAAGGCCATACAGAAGCGACTTGCCAATGATCTTTTGTCAGTCGGGGGGCGGCCATAGCATTTTTCAGCCTGGCTTTCGTGTGCCGCACGGCGTAAGAAGCGGTTGAACAACCAGCTATAGCAGATGCTGCGGGAGTATATCAGGACATACCGGCCAAAAGTATTTTTATTTGAAGGGCAATGCGGGGGACGGCATTCAAGTAGCAGCGTGCAGAAAGTCTGGAAAAGGGCGCTCGAAGGTGCGGGTATATCCTCGCAATTTAATTTCCATTGTCTGAGACACTCCTTTGCTACCCACCTGCTGGAAAATGGCACGGACCTGCGGTACATTCAGCAACTTCTGGGTCACCAATCCAGCCGGACGACAGAAATATACACCCATGTATCGAACCGGTATTTGGGCAACATTAAAAGCCCGGGGGACAGCATTAAACTGTGACAATCTGATGTTGTGTAAAAGGAATAAAATCGTAACCGATAAAAAGATCAAGTTTGGTTTATGGGCCACCAGTCCATTTTCAGCCAAATTGATTAACTTACCAGCATAAACTAATATAATGAACTACTCCTATTATGAAGAAGTTGGTGATCATTAGCTAAACTTAAGCATATAGTTTGAAGTTTAGTAAAAAGAAAGTTACTTTGATTCTTTAATAACTTGTATTGGCAGAAAGAGCACACATAACACCAAAAGTACTTAAATGGGCTAGAGAGTCTGCAAAAATGACACTCGAAGAGGCTGCGTCAAAAGTTAATAAAACCCCAGAACAACTAAATGATTGGGAAGAAGGAATCGGTTATCCAACTATCAATCAAGCAGAAAAACTTGCTAAAACTTATAGAAGACCATTTGCATTGTTTTTTCTACCTGAAATTCCAAACGACTTTCAACCACTTCAAGATTTTAGAAAATCAGATTCAAAAGAGCTAACCAGCGGTTCAGTTTTTATCATCCGTGAAATTCAACAAAAACAAAATTGGTTAAGTGAAGTCCTAGAAGAAAGTGGCGAAAAAAAATTGTCTTTTGTTGGCAAATATTCTCTTACAGATAACCCAAAAGTTGTAGCGCAAAACATTATTGAAACTCTGAATATCACAAGGGATTTTAGTAAACAAACATCTCCAATTAAATATTGGATTGACAAAATAGAGACTAAAGGAATTTTTGTATCTAGAACAAGCTTTATTCATTCTAGATTATTACTTGATAAAAATGAACTCCAGGGTTTTGCAATTGCTGATCCGTATGCACCGTTTGTTTTTGTAAATTCTCAAGATTGGGACGCCCCTCAACTTTTTACTTTAATACACGAATTAGCTCATCTTTGGATTGCTGAGACTGGAATTTCAAACGATATCGAACTTGATTCAAAAAATGATAATCCAGTAGAAAGATTCTGCAATGAAGTTACTGCAAATGTTCTTATGCCAGAAGAATTGATGAGATCATTTGATAATAAAGTATATAATGATTCCAAATCGATATATAGGAATGCTAAACTATTTGGAGTAAGTAGTTTTGCATTTTTAGTAAGGTCATTGAATTTATCTCTAATTTCAATAAACACTTATAAAAGGCTTAAGAAGGAAGTTCAATTTGATTTTGAGGAATTCTTAAAAAAAGAAGAGGAGAAAAAAATTAAAGCTAAGCAATCCAGTGGAGGCCCTAATCCATATTTATTAAGGGTGAATAAAAACAGTAGATTATTTACACAATTTGTACTTGATGCATTTAGAGGTGGTAATATTGAACCTACACAAGCAAGTACACTACTAAATACGTCTGTTAATAAATTCCCTTTGCTTGAAATGCAAATATATAAATGACACAAGAATCATCTAAAAATTATTGTTTGGATGCTAATGTGCTCATTCAAGCTTGGCAAAAGTATTATTCACCAGATTTATGCCCTGATTATTGGGATAACCTGAATCATCTTGGAAACGAAGGAAGAGTCATTATTCCAAAAATGGTTTATGACGAAATTATCCGAACTGAAGATGATTTATCTTCCTGGTTGAAACAAAGTAAAATCCCAATCAGACCGATAACAGAATCAGTAACAGAAGCACTCCAGAACATTTATAATACGGATCCAAGACATAAGTTCCTTGTAGATAATACGAAAGCCAGATCTTTAGCTGATCCTTGGATAATCGCTCATGCCTTAGATGAAAATTTAGTTGTGGTAACTAAAGAAGAGAAAATTACTCAATTGAACTCCAGAAAGATAAAAATTCCTAACGTATGCGATAACATGGGAGTCAGATGGATCAATGACTTCGAATTTGTAAGAGAAATCGGCATAAGATTCACAAGCAAAATAATAAAATAACGATCGCCAATAATATGGAATCAAATTAGCGTGGTCCGGGGGAACCACCTAATTTTTCCATTTGTTGAACAAACCTAAAGGGGGCTGTTGTCAGAGGCTTGTCTGTGTAATTTCAATTTTTTGGTGATATGGCAGGATGGGCAATTCCGCAAAGATGGCTTTGATGTTTTGAGCGCATTGATGGTTGACATTTGACTTAACATGGTTTTTGTCAATACGGTTATACGTAGTTTTTATCTTTTTAAGGCTAAGAATCATATACTCAGTGTGAATATCTTTGGTTTGGGCATAGCCATCCCATGACCTGCTATGCTGAGTTTTATTTGACGACATGTGTGGTGGACTTAACTGCATATTTTGAAGTTTGTTGAACCCCGGAGCCTGGGTAAGTCTCTGATACATACCATGGTGCCTTCACCACACTGTGGGCACAGGTCGGGATCGATGCCTTGAGTGATGCGCAGCACGTCTTTGACAGTCAGCCTGGGCTTTATGCCCTTTTCTTTCATGTTCAGGTTTTTTCTGATGATTGAAAGACATTGCTGCTTTACCCTGGTCGACAGAAAACCATAGTGGCGGATCTTACGGAACCCCTTGGGCAAGACATGCAACAGAAAGCGACTGATGAACTTTTCAGCGGGCAATACCATGATTTCTTTCCGGTTGTTGTTGGCCCTGTCCAGGTATGTAAAGGTGATATTATTTTCATCAATAGCTTTAATCCTGTAATTAGAGATGGCGATCTTGTGGGTGTAACGCGCCAGGTACTCGATGACAGAATCAGGATTTTTGAAAGGCGTTTCAGTATGCACCACCCAATTGGTTTCATAGAGCTTTTTCTTCAGTTCCCAGAAGTTGCGATACTGTTTCAGGTGGCTGATCTTTCCCTTCAGGGTCAGCTTTTTGGTTTTGTAAAGCTTGATGAGTTGTTCAAGAAACTTGCCCCTGAAAGTTTTGGCAATATTTGGAACATAGAAAAGGAAATCGCCTTTACTTTTGGTGGTTTTCCATGTGCCATCATCATCCAGGCCGCCCGCAGGAACGATGCAATGGATATGCGGGTGGTAAAGCAAGGTTTGCGTCCAGGTGTGCAATACGGCGATCATGCCCATTCTTGCCATAAGCCGTTGTTTTGGATCCTTGGAAAAATCATCCATGGTTTGCCAGGCACAGCAGAACAGCAGGTTGCAGATCAATCTTTTGTTCTGGCAGCAGATGGAGCGCAACTCCGGGGGCAGGGTAAAGACCACATGAAAATACTTGACATTCAGTAGATCATACGCTCGCTCAAGGATCCACTTTTCCTTGTTCACCCCCTGACATTGCGGGCAATGACGATTGCCGCAGGAATTATAATGTATTTTTATATGTCCGCAGGAGGTGCAGGCGGTCACATGGCCACCCAGGACATGGGTGCGGCAATCCCTGATGTCCCGAATCAGTTTTTGTTGTTCAAAGCTCAGGATGCGATGTTTTTGATAATCATCGGCAAAGCGGTTGAACACTTCGGCCATCGTAGCCATTATTGCTCCCAGGCATCCAGTGGACTGAAAGCTTTGACCAGCGGCACATCGCTGACATGCAAATACACCATGGTGGTTTGTACGGTACTATGGCCTAATAGATATTGCAGGGTTTTCAGGTTCATGCCTTCTTCCAGGGCATGAGAGGCAAAACAATGACGCAGGATATGCAGATTAACTTCTTTTTTGATTCTCGCTCTTTTTACGGCAGCGTTGAGTGCATGCCGCAATCCGGTTGGTGTCATAGGGGTTCCTTTGAGCCTGCCGTTAAACAGGTGGTTTTTGGGGTGATAAGACAGGTAGTATTGGCGAAGCTCAGCCAACACTTTTTTACTCAACACCGTGTATCGGTCTTTGCTCCCTTTACTGCAGTTGATTCGAATTTGGTATTTGCCATCTTTGGTCTGAATATCCTGCGGTGTGAGGTGGAGGATCTCTCCCCGCCGAAGTCCGGAAGAATACAGTAAACGAAACATGACCCGATGTTTTGGATTCAGACATGAATCAAATAATTGGGTAAGCTCTTCCCTGCTGAGTACCTGTGGCAACGAGGGCTTTTCTTTGGGATATGGAATCAGCTTGGCAAGTTCAATCTGATTGGCCATATGCTGATAATACCAGCGCAATGCTGCCACATACATTTTAATGGTACGCCAGTTACGCTCTTTTTCTACTTGCAGATCGTTGAGAAAATCGATCACCTGGTCGATTTCCAGTTTATCAGGTAAACTGTTGGCTATATCGGTCGGACCATGCCAGGTATATCGGTCAAATGGTGCCACTTTGAAAGATGCTGTAAAGTAGTTAAAAATATAATTTATTCATTTTTTAATATTCCTTTTCTCAATGATTCACCTTTTAGGTCTATTCTATGTGAGGAGTTGACAAGCCTGTCTAATATTGCATCAGCAATTGTTCCTTCCCCAATGATATCATACCAAGCTGAAACAGGTATTTGAGAGGATACAATGGTTGATGATTGTTTATGCCGGTCATCGATAATATCGATGAGTGCTTCTCTGGCGTGGTTGTCAAAGGCCTGAAGGCCAAAATCATCCAGAATGAGCAGGTCAATTTTTGATAATTTTTTAAGTTCTCTGATATAGGTTCCATCTACTTTTGAGAGTTTCAGTTTGGCCAGTAATCGGGCAGTATTGGCATAATAGACTCTTTTTCCCATCATACAAGCTTGCTGACCCAATGACTGGGCCAGGTAGCTCTTGCCCACTCCTGAAGCCCCGGTGAGGATAATATTTTCTTTTTTTGCCATAAAATTCAGGGTACTCAGGCGGTGAAACATATTTTTGTCCAGGTTTCTGGATTCAGCATAATTGATCTCTTCCACAGTGGCTTTCTGACGGAATTGAGCCTGATGGATCAATCGGTCCATCTTCTTGTTTTGTCTGTCTTCCCACTCGTGATCGGCCAGCAATGCCAGGTATTCATCGGGTGTTATGTCGTTAAACTGATTGCTCTTTACATGTTGGCCATGCAACTCGGCCATGGCGCTTAGCCGCATGTGTTTCAGTTTTTCAATGGTTTCATTGTTATTCATTTGATTGTATTTATGTGATTAAATTATTGATAAGATTTCGCCCCCCGGATGTTGTCATGAGGTGGGATATGTGATTGCTTATGGTCTTTTTCCCAGTCATCCAAAGGCACACCATCCAATTTGTTTTCCAGGATATTTTTGATGCGTTGATAGGAAACTGCTTTGGCATAGACAGCACGGCAACAGGCATTGTTAAGTCTTTCTGATCCATAAATCCGGTGAAGCTGAATGATGCCCATGGCCCGCTTGTAGGCCGTTTCGGGGTAGTCGCATTCTATGAACAAGCCCTCGATACAGGCCACTACATCGCTGCCATGCCTGGCGGCCATTCTCTTAAAAAAATCAGGGCTCCAGTCCGTATATTCTTTCTGCGTACTGCTCAGATGGCTTTTATTGGTGATATAAATCCCTTTTGAAGGGTTGCGTATGTGCAGGGCGATACGTTCATGGTAGTGGTATATTTCTACCAAAGATTTGGTATAATGGATCAAGGTTGATTTACCGATATATCGATAAGGAACGCTATAATAGCTTTTGTCCGCAGAGAAGTAAACATATCCTATTTTCTGCACTTTGGCCCTTCTGTAATCTTTGAGTTGGTAAGCAGCCTGTGGAAGTGGTTTGAGGTAGGCTCTTTCCACAGATTGGAAGAGTTCTTTTCTACTGGCTTCCTTGCGTTGAAAAAGCAGATTGTTGTAACTCTCCAAAAGCCTGCGGATCTCAGCATTCAGCTCGCCAAGGGAAAAGAAGGTCATGGACCTGATAGGGTAATAGATCCTCTGATAGGCGAGTTGAACAGCATTTTCAACCAGAGCCTTGTCTTGGGGCGAATAGCTTCGGGTGGGGTTGATCACACAGCTGTAATGGTTTGCCATGTCCTTGAGCGAACGGTTGATATCCGGCTCGTATCTATGAGCTCTGGTCACAGCAGATTTTAAATTGTCCGATACGATGGCTTTGGGCACTCCGCCATAAAAAGACAAAGCATTGCTTATGCATCCGATCAGGTCTGCTCTTTTTTGGCTCATGCAGGCCTCTACATAGGTGTATTGGCTGTTTGGCAGGATGGAAACAAACACTTCTACACCGATCAGTTCTCCGGTCTGCTTATGGGTAATGTAAAGTTTGGCGCCGGCAAAATCAATGAACATCTCTTTGCCTGCCTCATGTTCCAGCTTCATAGAGCCCTTCAGTTTGGCATACTTGCGCCTGTAATGCTCCATGAATTGAGTGTAGCCGTAGGGTGTTTCGACTTGCTGTCGATACTCGTTGTAATGGTACAAAAAGGTGAAGCCTGGGTGGTTGCGTGATTGGTTGATCTGTTCGAAATAGCCCATCAGCTCATCGAACCGATCATTATTGATTGTCGTATGGGATGGGAACAGTTCTGTAAGAAAAGCATTGTCCAAGCCGAGAAGCTCTTCAAAACTATAGTCGCAAGCCCTGAAAAGCTTCATGTAAGAATTAACCGTATTGCGGGAAATACCCAGGGCCCCGGCAATTTTACGGTTGCTCAGACCGTCTGTTTGCAAGGTGATGATTTGTTTTATGTCCATAAGATCAAGTGTGTTTGCCATATCGCTTTTTAAGGCGAAATAGCCGCTTTTTAAACTTGATCTTTCAAAGTGGCACAAAACGAAACGTTTTAAGCAAAATCCTTAATACGTTTGTGGCACAGTTTGAACCGAAATCACTGGCACTATTACTCCGAAATCACTGGCACAAATCGAACCGAATTAGCCAACTGTCATGAAATTCCATCAGTGCCTTGACACCACGCACATAATTACGGATGGTTTGTTCTGACCGGTTGGCCACTCTTAGTCGGCGTTCAAAGCTCAGCAATACACGCTGACCTTCAGGGGATTTTGAAATACTTGTCTTCATAATATTGATATTTGATTATGAAGATTTTAACGATATCACCTCAATGTGAAGATTTTGCTACCTTTAGGTTTTGTTCAACAAGGTATATAGTGCATACCCTTCGGGATACGCACCATACACAGAACGTTAGGCTTCAGTGAACTTACCGCAAAAACATGATATGGATGATGAGTCTAGATTTCTTCAAAGTTTAATTTTCTACAACCAAGCCTGCGGTGTAAAAGACTTAGAACAGGACTCTAAAAAAATTAAGAAGGTAGCGAAAATCAAGGGCGATATTCCTTTTGCTCTACTAGGGTTATTACGCGAACTGTCTTTTACTAAGCCACCAGGCTGTTTCCAGACGATCTTTCCCATATTTGTTGCCCAGGCGCAAGATGCCCAGGCAGGCGTTATAGGTCTGCTCGGGAAAGGATTTTGACTCCAGTACCTGGGCGATGGCCTTGCGGGCAGCGGGGCCTGTCTTGGAGGCTTCCCGCAAGAAATAATCTGCATCCCAACCTTTCTGCTCCATGACAGCCCTGTGGTTGTCAGGCATATGTTCCGGTTGTGTGCTGTAGCTATGTTTGCGGTAGTTACGCCAATGCACAGCGATGCGCTTGTGTTCATGGTAAATCTCCACTGTTTCTGAAGTGTAAACCGCTTTGACCTTTTTTCCGCTGTAACTATAGGGAACGCTGTATTGATGCATATCCTCCCCCAGGATGATGTGATAGTTTTTCTGTACTTTGGCCATCACTACTTTCTTTATTTCAAAAACCGTGGACGGAAGAGGCTTCAGGTGGGATCGTTCATACTGCTCGAAAACATCTTTCCTGCTGTAATCCCTGCCTTTGAAGTGACGGGTGTTCAAGACTTCCAGTTCGCTCCTGATCAGGGTATTGAGTTCCCGGATGCCAAAGCAAAGCTCATTTCTGATCTTGCCGTAGATGCGTTTATAGGTCACATTCACACTGGTCTCCACGGTGGCCTTATCACGAGGTTTTCTCACACGCGTAGCCATAAAGGTGGTCTGGTAATGTACCGAGAGCTGGTCGATCAGTTCGGTAAAGACAGGCTCGTAACGGCTGGATTTTTTCACAGCGCTTTTCAGGTTGTCACACACGATGCATTGCGGAACGCCACCCAGATAGGAAAAAGCATGACTAAGTCCTCCCGCAAAATCCTCCTGTTTCTGACTTGGCAGTGCTTCGGCATAAATGTAGCTGCTGAATGGAAGTGCGGCGATCAACACTTCGCAGGAGATTTCTTCCCCGCTGTCCCGGTCAATATAGCTCAATTTGTCACCTGCAAAATCTACCATGAGCTTTTCACCCGGCTGATGGGAAAATACTGCCGTTACATCCTTCTGGCCAATATATTCATTGAGGTACTGACAAAAGCGGGTATAGCCATATCCTTCAGGAAATTCCTGGCGGTACTCCTCCCAAAGCAGTTGACGGGTCACGTGACGCTTCTTTAGCTCCCGGATATACTCCGGGAGTCGCTCCTGAAGTACCACGTAGCGACTCCCACTTGCAGGAGGCTTCTCCGGTTCAAATAACAGCTGCATTAAAGCTTCATCGCTTAAAGCAAGCGCTTTATGAAGATCATAGCCGTTTTTCTCGATTTGACGTAAATAACTTCTAATGGTATTGCGCGCTACTCCCGTATGACGCTCGATAGCCCGTATGCCAGTACCATTGATTTTTTGTTGTAAAATGTTTCGGATCTGTTCCATAGTTCTTCGTTTTCCAGCCATTTTCCTTGGGTTTTTTACCCCAAAGAAAATCAGGTTCAGATTCCGGTGAAGGGTGGGTCAGTTTAAAGTGAAACACCTGGGTCAATTTCGATTGAAACACCTGGGTCAATTTGAAGTGAAATGGGTGGGTCAATATGGGGTGATATTATCATCAAGCATGCTGACGGTAAAACTCGCATTTCTAGAGACGTATTGCGTTTGGCGGAAAATGAATACTCCCATGAAAGGTTACGTGCTCTTAATGACGAGTGGATTGAAAATTATGGTAACTTATTTTGTTTGTATGGTTTTTTAAAAGGAACAAGCGATGGTTTTAAAAGAAACGAGATAATTGAGCAAGCTGAAGAGTATTTTGTTGAAATTATTGGTAATGACGAAATCAAACAGTTGAATGAGGAATTACAATTATTTTTTAACAACTATGGTAACGATTTTGAAGCAATGAAGCTTTTAAACAAAGTGCTAAGGTAACTGGCTGGAAAATTTGACAGGTTGTAAATATAGTTTTAATGATTGAATTTTGAAATGTTGAATCGAAACGGAAATAGGCTCTGCTGGGAAGCAACCTATCAGGGATAGATTCATCTGTGGTAGTTACGACTTAATCTGACAGTTAGGGATTAAATTTAAATGAGGAATTTAATCATTAACCCCATAAACTGTCAGAAATGAATACAGAGACAAAAGTAATCAAAACTAAGTTAGGACTACTCAACTTAGCCGAACAATTAGGCAATGTATCCCAAGCCTGTAAAATATTTGGATATAGTCGAGATAGCTTTTACCGCTACAAAGAGTTGTACGATCAAGGCGGAGAGATGGCATTGGCTGAACTTAGCCGCCGCCAACCGAATCACAAAAATCGCATTGAGCCAGCCATAGAAGAACGTGTCGTATCCATTGCATATGAATATCCTGCATATGGCCAATTAAGAGCCTCCAATGAACTTAAGAAAGAAGGGGTATTCATATCTCCCTGTGGTGTGCGCTGTGTTTGGCTGCGACATGATCTGGAGACCTTCAGAAAGCGACACAAAGCTCTGGAGGCTAAAGTTGCCCAAGAAGGATTGATACTGACTGAATCTCAAATTACCGCCATGGAAAAGGCTAAGGAAGAGAAGGGGGCTCAGGGCGAGATAGAGACACTTCATCCGGGCTACCTGGGTGCCCAGGACACCTATTATGTTGGAACCATTAAGGGCGTTGGCAGGATTTATCAGCAGACATTTATCGATACATATGCCAAAACAGCCCATGTTAAGTTGTATGACAGGAAAAATGCATTAGTAGCGGCAGATATACTGAACGATCGGGTGATCCCTTTCTATGAAAAATATGACATCCCGTTACTTCGAATTTTAACTGATCGAGGCACTGAATATTGTGGCTCCAGGGAGCATCATGAATATCAGCTTTATTTGGCCATTGAGGATATAGACCATAGTAAGACAAAAGCCAAAAGTCCTCAAACCAACGGCATTTGTGAGCGCTTCCATCGTACCATACAAGACGAATTCTATGCGGTGGCTTTTAGAAAGAAGATCTACCACAATATTGAAGAACTTCAGCAGGATCTGGATGTTTGGATTGATCAATACAACCATGACCGGCCCCATTCAGGCAAATACTGCTTTGGGAAAACACCAATACAAACCTGGGAAGAATCCTTACATCTGGCGAAAGAAAAATTGTTGGATCGGCAGAATGAAAATTTCGTACCTTTATTACCGCAAGGTGAAGCGGAAGCAGGCTCTGCTGGGAAGCAACCTATCAGGGATAGATTCATCCGACCGAAATGGTTTTGAAGCCTCACCCTAGGTGAGGTTTCTTTTTTAATGCCCATTTTGGGAGTGGCATGCCTAAGAAAATCCATTTTACGCCGCATAGTCTACCGGGGTTAAATAATTGAGGGCCTGGTGAGGCCGGTCTGTGTTATACTCCCTGATCCAGTTGTCGGTTAGATGCTGGGCATAGCCTATACTGTCAAACAGGTAAGCATCGAGTACATCTTCTCTGTAGGTTTTGTTAAACCGCTCTACGATGGCATTTTGCTGTGGTTTGCCATTCTGGATCGGTGACCATGCAATACCGTTCTCCTTGAGCCATAGCTGAAAGCGTTTGCTCCGGAATTCCGTGCCATTATCAGTTCGTATCCGCCGGGGTTTTCCATGAAGGCTGATCATAATCTCCAAGGCTGCAATTACCCGGACTGCCGGAAAATTGTGTGACACACAGATCCCCATACATTGCCGGTTGTAATGATCCACCACATTGAATGTCCTGAACCATCGTCCGTTGCTCAACGCATCGCTCATAAAATCCATGGCCCACTCCTGGTTTCCGGACATAGGAATATCGATCGGATTGCATACCTGGTGTTGCACCCGCCGCTTTAGCCGTTTGTACAGGCTAAACCCTTCCCGTTCGTATACCCTGCGTATCTTGCTGGCGCCCAGGTGTGGATACTTGCGCTGTACCTTGCGTATCACCTTCTCTCTGCCTTGGCGGCTACTGCCAATCACGCCCCTGATAACCTCTGACAGCTCCCGGTCCATGGACGGCATCTTCTTTTCATAATACTTCTGTGTCCTTGCCAGACTCACCAGCCTGCACGCCCGCGCATGTGAAACACCCTTTTCCTGTTTCATATATTCGACACTCTCTTGACGCTGCACGGACGTTATCACTTTTTTGATAATAAATCCCTTAATAAATCAATATCCAGGCTCTGGTTGGCTACAATCCGCTTTAAACGAAAATTCTCCGCCTCAAGCTCTTTCAACCGCCTGAGTTCCTGAATGTCCATCCCCGCATACTTGCTCTTCCAGTTGTAAAAGGCCGCCGGACTGATCCCATGGGCCCTGCATATCTCATTTACCGTCTTGCCTAGATCCTGTTCCTTCAGAATGGCAAAAATCTGTGTCTCATTGAATTTACTCTTTTTCATCGCGCTAAGTTAAAAGTTCTCTACTTTTAACCTGTTCAAAAAAACCAGCCTAGTACCCTAATTACACTTTATGAAACTGGTCTTCTGGGAATTAAAATAGGACCAGAAACAAAAACAGAGTATATCTATGAATCATACACTGCAATTGAAGCAAGCGATCTTACAGTTGACTCAAAATTCTACATACACCCAATGTTCAAAAAAGCTCTAAGAATAAAATAGTATGTGGCTAACAAATGATTTGACGCATGCCACAGGTTGCCAGTTTGAAACTGATGTGCAATCCGCTTCTTTAGAAGAAATTAATCAAGTTCAGAGGCACAGCGTCATTTCCGGACGTTGTGCATCATAAATCTTAAGAATTCGAAATGAATATTCAGCAAATCTTAGAACCATACGAATCAAAGGATACAAAAAACTTTGATGAACATACTGTAGGTTCGGAATTGCGAAAATTAAGACCCGAGAGCGGTGAGGAAATAGAACTCCCACTTTTATCGGAACTAATGGCTTTCGACTTTTGCGAAAACTATTCACATGATGAAACTGGATGGGGTACATATTTCGGCCCAATGATGGTTTGGAATAACGGTGATGGAACTTCTACAGAATCACCATCGATCAAAAAAGTAACTCCTGAAATGCTTGACTACTGGGAGAGCAGATCTTCATTGGATGTTAATCCAATTTTAATCGCCCGTTATGTTGGATTGGTTTGGGATTTTAAAGAAAAGATAACAGGAGATCGGCCTAATATTGAATTAGGTAAAAGATATGTTCGCTCTATACTTCAAATAGCACAAGGTAAATTCAGCAAGCACGAATTTGACACTTATACTAAACTTGAGAGAGCCCTTAAATTATCAATTGGCTTTAATGATCAAGACTTAATTAAGCTTTGCAAAAAGACTTTATTAAATTTTGAAAAAGACAATGCAATTGACGACAAACCTGGTCTTTGGGGCTATTCTTTTGACCTCCTAATTGGAAACAAAAAGGTGCAATTAGATGAGGTTGAAGAAAGAGAAATAATTACTGATTTAGAACATCGATTAAGGGAACTAACTGATGGCAATGAAGAAAAGAAAATAGACCCTTGGGCAGCTGAAAGAGCGGCTGAAAGATTAGCAACTTATTACAGAAAAAAGCAAAAGCCAGAGGATGTCAAAAGAGTGATTTTTAAAATTGGTGAAGCCTATGAAAATATAATTTCTGATGGCTCAGCGATGCAGGTCGCTGGTTGGTATGATCACTTGTATCAGCTGTATAAAAGTTTTGGATTCAAAAATGAAGCAGAAAAATATTTAAAGAAAATTCGAGAAATCGGTCCTAAGACAACTGAAGAATTAGGAACCGTATCACACTCATTTGAAATCCCAAGGGATAAAATAAACGGATTTGTCTCTGGAATAACTAGTGGGGAAACAAAGGATGTTTTGAACAGAATTGCAATCCATTTCATTCCCCAAAAAGAACAGGTAAAGGAACAAATACTTGATTTGTCCAAAAGCAACCCTTTAACCTATCTCATTAGTCAACAAATACTAGATGAAAAAGGTCGTGTGGTCTCAACAATTGGACCACTTGAAAATGATCTAGAGGGTCACATAATTCGCCAAGTTTCACAAAACCTATCATTTTCCTCAATTTTCATGAGAGAAACCTTTGCGAATATGATATCAGATGGGAAACTAAATAGTGCAGTCATATGTGACTTTATCAGTACCTCACCGATTATTTCTGAAAGCAGGATGACAATAATCGAAAAAGGGCTCGAAGCTTACTTCAACAATGATTATTTAGTTTGTATCCATTTGCTAATTCCTCAAATAGAAGAGGCTATTAGAACTCTCGTTGAAATAGCTGGAGGTAATGTCCTCAAACAGGCAAGGGGCGGTGGTTTTCATTTAAGAACCTTTGATGAACTACTAAGAGATGAGACTACTATCAACTCGCTAGGTGAAGATTTTGCTGACTATTTCAGAATAATTTTCACAGATCAAAGAGGCTGGAATTTAAGAAATAGTGTTTGTCATGGTATGTCTCCACCTCAGCTGTTCAACATTCAATCAGCCGACAGAATAATTCATACTATTTTATCATTAGGTCTAATACACGAAAGAAAAGAATAATACGAATGCCTAATAACTAAGCGTTCGTGTGGCCGATAGGCCCGACATGAATGCAGTGTTGACAAATCCGGGGTATCTATGGGTAATCAGTTAATTTTTATGAAATCTGAGAAGGGGTTTGGGGCGGCGATTTGATAGCTGTATCGCTAGCGGGTTAGTCGGTTTTAGGTTTCAATCACTCATCTCCCTGTTGAAGTATCTTTCATTTCCGGGATTTTGTTTTTGGGTATAGCTGTCCTGTTACGAGCGGGGTCGTTGAAAAAAAACCAGCCTAGTACCATTTCCATTGGTCAGGGGGTGGGCCGCGTTCATCAAAAACGATGATAATGTAAATAATCCAGGATCGCATCATCATCCAGCTCCAGCAGATCACACTGTAGATACAAAGCCATATGGGCCAGGCAACGGGCGTAGTTGATAAGGGTGCTTTGGCTTTTTCCGGCAACAACTACCGATCTGTGAAGCTTTTTTTACTGAACAGAAAAACCAGGCACATTTTTACATGCCGCTCAGGGGGTCCCGCCAAAGTTCATTGCGTACCAGTCCGTTCAGACCGTCAAAGCCTTTGCGCATATCGGCCACCGGCCTGTAGAGAAAATATCGGCAATGTTGGGTAAGGCTCAGCATTTGGATAAGATCAGGGCCAGTTCTCCTTCACTGGGGCGTTGGTGGAAGCTAACCCTGCTTCCCGTGGGCAGTGTCACTTCTAAATATACTGACCGGTGATTCGCAATCCCGGTAACTTCTAAAGGAACAAATCCTTGCGCTGATCCTGTTTCCCCTCTTTTCCGGTTATACCTGCTTACCCAGTAACTCAGTACGTGCAATGGCAGTCCTTCTTGCCTGCAAAATTCTTCTTTCGTAATGGGGCTGACTAACCACCGCTCTACTATCGGATACATCTCTGATTTTGTACGCATAGCTTTTTTTTGCAAGATTAATCAATCCGCAGAACTTTTATAAGTGGGTGTTTACAGCATGCTTACTTTTCAATGATGGTGTTACTTTTTTTTCTTAGCTTAATCTTTATGTTTTGTAATTAATCATCCTCCTAAGTTAGAAACTTTCCAAAGCTTCCGACTTGGAGACGAATGACAAAAGACAGCTTGTAACACGGCGGTCAAAGCAAATAAGGGTGCTGGTGGGTTGCGAATCAAATCTCACGCATTACCTTCGGTTACGGCTGATACGAAACTGCCCCGCACTCCCATTACTTGCTTTACCGCCAACCGTTGTGTAGCATATGGTTTACTAAATCTGGTATCTAAATTGACCTTGATTTTGGGCGAATAGAATAAAAATGGAAGGTAGTTTTATTGGATCTATTGTATTTGAATTCATCGGAGTCCTGTCGAAATGGATTTACTTCAACTCGATCAGAAAGTTGAAGGGACAAAATACCATAAGTTTTAGCAAAGTCTGGAATGGAAGAAAAAATAAAGAATTCCATGAGGAACTCTCATACGGAGTTTCAAATATTGCTTTGGGTATGGTTATAACTATACTGATTATTCTGATTTTGAAGTTTTCAATCGCCTAAGTCATTAATAATAAGAAAAAAGCTAATTTAATCGATTAATAAAAAAATACGCTACACAATTAAGCTACAATGATGCGAAGTGGGGCTTCGGTTTATTGTAGCGTGTGTTGAACTCAGCCTCCGGTAGCGGTGTGGCTATGGGAATTGAATAATTATTCTCTGCTCTGGAGAGATGTTTTTGAATGGAATCCCACTGTTGTTTTTATCGATTTGCAGGTCAATTGCCAGTTGGGTGTTTCGAAGCATCAGGAATCCGGGATAATCAGGTGTAATAGCTCCGACTTGATCTGACAGTTCAAGGTGTTGGTTTTGAGTTTTCTTTAGGTATACCACTCCCAAAATGGTGATAAGCAAGGGGCAAATAAAGCCCCTGGCCATTTCGGTCGGCAAGGTTATTCCTGGCAGGTTGGTCTCCACCAGAGCCTGCTTCCGCTTCACCTTGCGGTAATAAAGGTACGAAATTTTCATTCTGCCGATCCAACAATTTTTCTTTCGCCAGATGTAAGGATTCTTCCCAGGTTTGTATTGGTGTTTTCCCAAAGCAGTATTTGCCTGAATGGGGCCGGTCATGGTTGTATTGATCAATCCAAACATCCAGATCCTGCTGAAGTTCTTCAATATTGTGGTAGATCTTCTTTCTAAAAGCCACCGCATAGAATTCGTCTTGTATGGTACGATGGAAGCGCTCACAAATGCCGTTGGTTTGAGGACTTTTGGCTTTTGTCTTACTATGGTCTATATCCTCAATGGCCAAATAAAGCTGATATTCATGATGCTCCCTGGAGCCACAATATTCAGTGCCTCGATCAGTTAAAATTCGAAGTAACGGGATGTCATATTTTTCATAGAAAGGGATCACCCGATCGTTCAGTATATCTGCCGCTACTAATGCATTTTTCCTGTCATACAACTTAACATGGGCTGTTTTGGCATATGTATCGATAAATGTCTGCTGATAAATCCTGCCAACGCCCTTAATGGTTCCAACATAATAGGTGTCCTGGGCACCCAGGTAGCCCGGATGAAGTGTCTCTATCTCGCCCTGAGCCCGCTTCTCTTCCTTAGCCTTTTCCATGGCGGTAATTTGAGATTCAGTCAGTATCAATCCTTCTTGGGCAACTTTAGCCTCCAGAGCTTTGAGTCGCTTTCTGAAGGTCTCCAGATCATGTCGCAGCCAAACACAGCGCACACCACAGGGAGATATGAATACCCCTTCTTTCTTAAGTTCATTGGAGGCTCTTAATTGGCCATATGCAGGATATTCATATGCAATGGATACGACACGTTCTTCTATGGCTGGCTCAATGCGATTTTTGTGATTCGGTTGGCGGCGGCTAAGTTCAGCCAATGCCATCTCTCCGCCTTGATCGTACAACTCTTTGTAGCGGTAAAAGCTATCTCGACTATATCCAAATATTTTACAGGCTTGGGATACATTGCCTAATTGTTCGGCTAAGTTGAGTAGTCCTAACTTAGTTTTGATTACTTTTGTCTCTGTATTCATTTCTGACAGTTTATGGGGTTAATGATTAAATTCCTCATTTAAATTTAATCCCTAACTGTCAGATTAAGTCGTAACTACCACAAATCAGGCTTGGCATTGTGCCTTAGAAGTAAAGTTGGGCCATAGTATTCCCCTGCTCCCGGAAAGAGCCTCTTTGAAAAGGATCGATATGATTTAGATCTATGCATGCTGGAGTTTTTGTGAAAAGGTGGTCCTCTATCCGGTTCCATTACTTTTATAATGAAGAGGCCACTTTCAGTCACATTGTTTAACTTACCAGCATAAACTATTATAAGGAACTACTCCTATTTTGAAGTAGTTACCACACATGGTCTCAAACAACTCTAAAGTATAAATTCCAGTTAAAAATTGTATCTTTGGCTAGTCAAATTTAAGATCAACAATGATGAATATAGATACCATAAAGGTTGAACTTATCGATTGGATTGCTCAACTCAATGATCAGCAAACTATAAGCAAATTGTTGACCTTGAAAAAAAAGTTGAGTTCCTATAAAAAGAAACCTGATTCGAAAATTTACGGATCAGGTAAGCATCTGGTAGAATATATTGCTGATGATTTCAATGAAACTCCTGCCATGTTCAAAGAGTATCAAAAATGAATTACCTGATCGATACTCATGTCCTGCTCTGGTATATTGTTGGCGACAAAAGAATTAACAAAGAGACTCAAACCAAAATAGAAAACGATTCGCATACCATTTATTTGAGTAACATAAGTCTATGGGAAATTGCAATAAAAGTCAGTATCGGCAAATTAAAACTAAAAGGAAGCTTAATCGATTTGCAAAAATACCTGAATGAAAAAGGATTTGAGATACTTGATTTTGACTTTGAAGATTTGCAGACACTACTGACGTTGCCTTTTCATCATCAAGATCCATTTGATAGATTAATCATCGCCCAAGCTAAAACCAAGGCATTTGAAATTATTACAAATGATTCGCAGGTACAAAAATACTTTGAATAACCAACACGTGTGGTAACAATATGGAAAAAATAATAGTCACACAAAAGCCATAGCCCGACCAAAACTACTATTTTTCCACTGACCTTTGTATGGCATATGTTCAAATTAGAATACATAAAACTATTTAAAAATAACAACGATATACCATTGAATTATTTCTCTTTAACCTACAATAACACTCAAACAACGGAACTATGAAAACGAGCATTTTAATTTACGCATTCGGATTAATTGTAATACTAGTTTCAATCTTTCAAGTTTTACAAAATCCAAATTCTGGACGAACACAACTAATAGCAGGCGGTATATTTTCCGTCGCATTTATACTAAATATTGCCGGATTTTCAATGAAGAAAACAAAACTTAACTAATTTCGAAATTGATTGGTTAAACGGCTGCGGAAAAATATTGCTAAATTTGATTTATATGCAGAAGACCCTGGGTTTACAAACCCCACACTTTCTGCAACTTAAATTGATGTTAGTCAGAATGGAGTAAGAGAAAAGATTGGAAGAAAATAATGACAAATATTCAATAGAGAAATTCCCTAAAATCAGGAGGGCCACAATTGATTTGCTGAAAGCAGCAAAGCGAAAAAACATGATTCATGGGATGGTTGAAATTGACATCTCAAAAGCAAGTTCTGATATTAATGAACAAAAGAAGAAAAGGCAACACTCACCTTCTTTAACTGCATTTATTATTTTCTGTGTAGCAAAAGCGGTAGAATCAAACAGACGGATTCATGCCTATAGAAACTGGAAAAACCAACTTGTTAAATTTGATGATGTTGATATAAGCACTACAATGGATAGAAAATTAAAAGGGAACAGCGAAGTGGTGCCAATTATAATTAGAAGTGCAAATCAAAAATCAGTTGATGAAAGCACCCGGGAGATTAATAAAGGTAAATTTGAAAAAATACAGCGATCAGAAGTTTACAGGTCAATTAAGCTGTACTTAACTATACCATCATTTATTCGGCAAATAATATTCCGAATACTAGACAGATTTCCACTTCTGATGAAGAGAAAAGCAGGTACAGTAATGGTTACCTCAATCGGAATGATGCTTGGTAAAGGGGCTGGATGGGCAATACCTATAGCAAGCCACACCTTGAACGTAACTATTGGCGGTATTGTAGAGAGACCCATTATTTCTGACAGGGATATATAAAAAAGAGAACATATTTGCTTGACAGTGAGTGTAGATCACGATATAGTAGATGGAGCACCGACAGCAAGATTTATTAGACTATTTAAAACTCTTGTTTCAAAAGGAATATCGTCACCTGATGAAGAAAACTCTATAATCTAAATATAATGCAATATGAATAGAAAAACTGTTCTTAATTCGATATTTGGGGTTTTTCAAGCGTTCAATGGTCTAAGTGGATTACTTGGTGGTTATATGCTAATTAAGGACCCTACTGGCAATAGCTTAAATATGAAAATGGAGTGGCTTAAAGAGACTCCTTTTCAAAATTTCCTAATTCCTGGGATTGTACTATTCTTAGTTGTTGGAATTGGAAATACGATAGGGATTTGGACAACCTTTAAAAAGAAAAATAAACGTTCGCAAATTGGCTTGGTATTCGGGGTAATTCTAATGTTTTGGATAATATCACAAGTATTATGGATTGGCTACAAAGATTTTTTACAACCACTTTATTTTACTACAGGATTATTGCAAGCAATCACTGGGTTTTATTTGATGAAATTGATCAATAAGTGAAGTTAGATTTATCTGTCCTGAATTTAAAAAGCACGAACACACAATAACTAACCATTCGTGTGGCCGATAGGCCCAACATGAATGCAGTGTTGACAAATCCGGGGTATCTAGGGGTAATCAGTTAATTTTTATGAAATCTGAGAAGGGGTTTGGGGCGGCGATTTGATAGCTGTATCGCTAGCGGGTTAGTCGGTTTTAGGTTTCAATCACTCATCTCACTATTGAAGTATCTTTCATTTCCCGGATTTTCACTGTTTTTGGGTATAGCTGTCCTGTTACGAGCGGGGTCGTTGAAAAAAAACTATATTTCAGCAGTGATTTCCATTGGTCAGGGGGTGGGCCGCGTTCATCAAAAACGATATCGTAAACGGCGAGATTTCGGAGATAAAGATTACAAATATTTCAGGAGCACGACCGCTAAAAGGAAAAGACCTTAAAGATTTCGTGGTTTTTCTTGAGAAATATACTGACAAAATAGTTGATAAATGGATTAGCTATTTTGTTTATCATAAGAATGTGGAGTTTGAGAAAATTACAAAAAGATTAAAATGAAAATAATTGTTGACTATAAGGATTCAGAATCTGGATTTAACCAGTTAAAAATTGATTCTGCAAAATATTTGTCGGATTATGCAATTCGGATAAAGTTTAGTGATGGAAACGAGAGACTTATTGATTTCAAGCCATTTTTATCAAAATCTCTCCTTCCATCGATTAAAAAATATTTAGATGGAAATAAGTTTTCGAATTTTTCATTGACGGATGGAAATTTAAATTGGAACGATTACGACTTGATTTTTCCAATTTCCGATTTATATAATGGACAGATAAGTGCATAAACCACGAAACCACAACAATATAGGATTTAAGGCTCAGCTGAGCCAAAAAAGGAGGGGTGAATATTGGTATTAAAAGTGCCTGGGTAAATGTCCGGGGATTGTCGGGATCATGCTCAATTGAGTTTTAATCCCGATTGCTATCGGGGATTGGGCCAAACCCTGAATGATTTTGACAAAATAAATATACGAATGATTTCCCATGCCTTATATATAAGAGGATTGAATAAAATGACGAATTCTATGTATAAACAAATTCATTTTATCACAAATTTACAAAATATCGATGACATTAATATTTACGGCTTCAAAGCCACCGGCCGGGAGGACTGTTTTGTTCAACAGACAATATCTTCCATAAGCTTACTGAGCTATTTGCAAAAATTGGTGCGATGAGATACTTTTATAGATATTTGAAAAGTCCAGCTTACGGATGATAGTTGGGCGTTAGCTGTAATTTTGGTAAAACCACTTCTGATTTCCTACCAATAACCCAATAGGTTAAATTTAAGCATGGTTTTAGACCACCAAAAGTTTGATTTCAGAAAAAAATGCTTGATCGAAAAAGTCGCTATTCAAGCGCCTTTTCGATTTGAAACAGCCTTTCAAAATGAAGCCTGTTATATTTATTTTTTGGCGGGTAAGACCAAAATTTATTCAGCCATTGAGGAGGAAACAATTGAAGCCGAGGAGTCTTTATTGTTACGGTGCGGAACGTATTTTGCTGATTTACTTCAATTTAGTTCTGATAAGAAATTTGAAATTATTGTTTTTCATTTATACCCAGAGTTACTCCGTGAGATTTATGCCAACCAAATTCCTTCTTTTATTCAACCAACTCAAAATAAAAACTCAATCAGGAAAATTACTTCCACACAGATTGTTAAGAAATTTGTAGAGAGCCTACTCTTTTATTTTGACAACCCAGAACTGGTTAGTGAGGAACTACTTACACTCAAAATTAAAGAGCTTATATTATTGCTTATCCAAACCAAAAACGCGGATTCCATTTTGAGTTTGTTTTCAGAAATATTTACACCACGAAATCTAAGTGTAAAAGAAGTTGTCAATGCTCATTTGTTTGCTAATATATCAGTTGCCGATATGGCAAGGCTGTCTAATCTAAGCATATCAACATTTAACCGTACCTTTCATGCTATCTTTAATCGTACGCCAGCCAATTATATTAAAACTAAACGACTTGAACGGGCAAAAGAATTACTCGCAGTAAGTTCCTTATCAGTAAGCGAAATTGCATTTCAAACCTGCTTCAATGATGTGGCGCATTTTTCCAGATCTTTTAAAGAGGTGTACGAAACTTCTCCCTCTACTTACAGGGCAACTATAAAGTGACCTTTTTATTCAATACTCTGACTTTTTTATACAAAGGAATCAAGCTCCTAAAATAGACCTTTGCTTAAATGAAAAGCAAAGATGAATATGAATATCAGTAAAAATGTTATAGATAAAACCAAGTTTGGTCCTTGGGCAATTATTACAGGTGCATCATCAGGTATTGGAAAGGAATTTGCCAATCAATTGGCTAGAGATGGACTCAATTTGGTACTTGTCGCAAGGCGAAAATCCATTCTTGAAGAACTTGGACAACAATTGACCGATAAGTTCAGCATTCAATATAAAACCGTTGAAGCCGATTTGTCTCAAAGCAGTTCCATCCCCGAAATAATTGAAGCCGCCAAAAACCTTGAAATAGGATTGCTCATTTCCAATGCCGGCACGGGCAAGGTCACGAAGTTTTTCTCCAGAAGTGAATCAGAGCATCTCTATATCATACAACTAAACGCAATATCCCACCTTAGGCTTACGCATCATTTTGGCAAATTGATGGCTGACCGAAGAAGAGGTGGCGTGATACTTACCGGTGCAATGGGTGCTAGCGATGGATTGCCTTATATGGCAACTGAAGCGGGGACCAAGGGTTTCATTCATAGCCTGGGTAAGAGTTTGCACATGGAGTTTAAGGAATTCGGTTTACATGTCACTACCCTTATAGCTACCCCGACTGAAACTCCGGTATTTTACAAGCTTGGCTTTACCTTAAAAAACACACCGCTACAACCGTTACCTGTTGAGCAGTGTATTAAAGAAGCTCTCATAGCATTGAATAAAAATAAAATCACAGTGATGCCCGGACTAAAATTCCGTTTGTTGAATGGATTGACTCCAGCCGCTCTATCGAGAGAAATAACCGGAAAAATGATGAAAATGAATAACAACCTCTAAAACTATAGACATGGAAATATCGAGCCATGGGCAATATACTTCCCACGCCCTTTGCGGGTTAATTTTAGAACATGCCGGTATTTCATGAACCAGGAATGCATGTGGTGTTGTTTTTAGCGATATTGGACTGGGATGATTAAATTAAAAAGAAAGGCAAGAAAGAAAGGCAAGAAAAAAAGGGACGGAGATTATTTTTTATGATAAAATTGAATATGAATAAGATTAAAAAAAAGCTACCCAGCTTGTTATTTGGCATTCTGAGTATGTATATATTTGGTTCCTGTTCTTTTCATGAAAAGAAATTAACCTCTTCCACGGATGAGGCAGAGCATCCCAAAATTGTAAACATTATCAATTTTATTCGTTTCTGTGAACCACGGGATCCTAAAATTACGGAAAATGTGCTCTTCGAAACCGTAGTGAAACAGGTGGAGATCATGAGGAAATACAACCTGGGCGGCACTTTTTTATTACAGTATGACGCCTTGATTGATCCCCGGTATCAGAAACTATTGAAGGGCCTTCCTGCAGACTCATTTGAGATCGGGGCCTGGTGGGAAATGCCGCAGCCTTTCGTGGAGGATGCAGGCCTGAAGTGGCGCGGTAATGCGCCCTGGGACCCCCGCGCCAATGTGGATTTTTCCACCGGATATTCCCCAGCAGAACGGGAAAAACTGGCAGATACTTATATGGAGAAGTTTAAAAATATTTTTGGTTACTATCCCAAGTCAGTCGGTTCGTGGTTTATTGATGCTTTTACACTAAACTATTTGTACAAAAAGTATGGTATTGTTGCCTCCTGCAATTGCAAAGACCAAATCGGCACAGATGGCTATACCTTGTGGGGTGGATATTGGAATCAGGCATATTACCCAAGCTTGAAAAATGCTTATATGCCAGCTCAGCATGCAAAGAACCAAATACCTGTACCTGTATTTCGTATGCTGGGGAGTGATCCGGTGCGACAGTATGATAACGGACTGGGAACTGGGAGACAGGGCGTGGTGACACTGGAGCCGGTTTACAAATTCGGGGGAGGTGATTCCACCTGGGTCCATTGGTATTTTAATCAATTTACCGACGGGGAATGTATGGCTTATGCTTATGTCCAGGCCGGACAGGAGAATTCCTTTACCTGGGATGCCATGGCTCAGGGATTCGGGATTCAACTGCCTCTGATTGCGCAATTGCGCGATGAAAAGAAGCTAAAGGTGGAAACACTGGCTGAATCCGGGAAATGGTTTCGTGAAAATTATGAGGTCACACCCGCTACAGCGGTTACCGTGAATAAAGATCTTGAACAAAGTGATTTGAAAACGGTATGGTTCGACAGCCGGTTCTTCAGGGCCAATTTATTATGGGAAAATGGCACGTTGCGTTTTCGCGATATTCACATATTTAATGAGAATTTGTCCTCAGCATATCTGACGAAGAAATCTAATTCCACACAATCGTCGTTTTTTGCGCTTCCCTTTGTTGACGGGCATGTTTGGAGTTCGACGGAAGAAGTTGCTGGCCTTAGATTTAAGGCTGTTGTAAACAATGAAGAAATTGCCATACACGGTGGTGATCCGGTAATAGAAAATCCTGTTCGGGGGAAATTACACATTTCCTGGCCATTGAAATCATTTGATGGAACGCTGGTAATCGATATCAGTGAGCGGCAAATAAAAATAAGCCTTGAAAGTAACAATTCAATTGATTGGTTCCTGGATTTATCCACTGCTTCTTCTGCTCAATTGCCTTTTAAAACGATAGAGAAAAATAAAATCAATTGCCAGTTTGAAGGCATGAATTATTCCATTGCTGCGATGGCGGGCTCATTTTCTCAACCCGGTAATGGCATCACTTTTAGGATTACACCAGCGAATAACGCTCTAATATTGAACTTATCTGATGACGGACCGCTCGATTGACATGGGTGACGTGCCGCTGTCACAAAGTCACCCCAAAACACCTTTTCATGGTCACATTGAACTTTGCAATCGAATAGCGATTCTATTCCTCACTTTAAGCACATTTTCTGATTTTTTTTGATTTTCTCCTGCTTGTTGTAAGAATTCATTCCTTTATTAGTACTAATAGGATAACAATTAATGTTGTGACAGATAAGGAACAGAAACATATTTTAGAAAAGTGGCTTGATCAGCATAAGACGCTAATCTTCAAAGTAGTACGGGCTTACGCCCCGGCAGTTGTGGATCATGACGATCTTTTTCAGGAGATCACCATCCAGGTATGGCATTCCATTCCAGCATTCAGGCAGGAATCTTCTGAGACCACCTGGATATATCGTATATCGCTCAATACGGCCATTAAATGGATAAAAAAGGAACGGAAACACAATCAGGCAGAAACGCTTGAACATACAGAGTACCTCTTACAGGAACGTGG
This sequence comes from uncultured Cytophagales bacterium, assembly GCA_963711495.1. GTDB lineage: Bacteria > Bacteroidota > Bacteroidia > Cytophagales > Cyclobacteriaceae > CAVQEK01. The sequence goes on along the minus strand of CAVQEK010000003.1, from coordinate 599,100 downwards.
ACGGACGATTGATGAGCGGCTGGCGTGGCTTTATGAAGAAATTTACAGGCTCAATGAAATTGATCGCTCCATTGCCTTGTTGCTGCTGGATGACTTCAGCTACAAAGAAATGGCCGCCATATTGGGCATTACCGAATCTAATATTGGTGTTAAAATCAATCGTATTAAAAAACATCTAATATCAAAATCAAAAAAATATGATCACCATGGAATTTGATGAAATGAAAAAGATCTGGGACACACAAAATAATGAGCCGATCTACGGCATCAATGAAAAGGCATTGCACAACCGTATTCTGACCAAAAAGAGACAGGCTTACCATATTACCAATTTCAGTGAACTACTGATAATCATTGTATATATCGGTGCCGGAGCATTTGTCCTTGCCCTGAATACTTTTAAACCAGGTGTGAATATAGCCATGTATTGCTTATCTGCATGGATGTTTATGGTCGCTTTTTACATGTTGTTCAGCAGGATCCGCCGAATAAGAGCAAGTCACCGGTTTGACCGGTCCATGAGTGGCGATCTTAATCATGCTCTGTCAGTGGCCACATATCAAGTGCGCCTTTCTGCATTTGGACGGTGGAACATTCTGCCTATTGGAATACTTACCTTTCTTGGGGTTTGGGAAGGAGGAAAATCCATTTGGGCAATTGCAGGTGTAGTGATCTTTTTTGTCCTGGTTATTTATGCTTCCGGATGGGAACACAACATTTATAAAACCAGAAAACGGGAACTGGAAATATTACAGGATAAATTAGAAAACGAGGATTTAGATGATCAGCCTTCCTGAAAAGCAGGCCGCACATAAACAAATCCACAACACTATTTATTCAAATCTACTCATAACGCAATGCTTCCAACGGGTTTTTTCTTGCAATGGTATATGATCTAAAACCAATGGTCAGTAAAGCAATGATCAATGCAACTATTCCTGTAACAACGTATAACCACCAGGACCAATGTGTGTGTTGCGCATAATGATTAAGCCAGAGACCGATAATATGCCATGCTATGGGAACCGCAATGACAAAGGCAATTAAGACCCATCTGACCAGATCGCCGGAAAGCAAGATCATTATGTTTTCTGTTGTAGCCCCATTCACCTTGCGAATACCAATTTCTTTAATCCTTTTTTCAAAAAACAACATGGTAAAACTAAATATACCCATACATGAGATCAACACAGCTACAAAAGTGAAAAACAGCAATAAGTTCGCCATTTGACTTTCTTTATCATAAAGCTGGTTATAAGCGACACTGGCAAAATGATAATTAAAAGGATAATTGGGTTCGTATTTTTGCCATAATTTGGTGATAAGGCCAAGAGCCTGTTGGGTTTGGTGACGATCGATCCTTACCAATAATGTGTTGTTGTACCAGGGCAAAATATCCAAGGCCATTGGTTCCACAGGTTGTAACAATCCCTGATAATTGAAATTTTTTACCACACCGATCACGGGACCTTTTCGGCCATACAATTCAAAATTGATCCCGATAGGAGAGGAAACGCCCATTGCATCTGCCGCAGCCTGATTGAGAATAAACCTGGCCGTATGATCGCCGGAAATATCTCCGGGATTGGATTCATCGAAAGATCTGCCGGAAACCAGTTCAAGCCCCAGGGTCTTAACATAGTCGAAATTGACTGAATTCCAGTGCACCAATACTGTTTTATCCGGGGGTTTACCATCCCAATCAGCCTCTCCGGCAGAAGTTTCAATATTGACCGGAGAATAACTGGATTTGGTGAGGCTTGTCACTCCTGGTATTTTCAACATTTCATTTTTGAAACTTTGATATGCATTGCCCAGGATCCCTTCGCCCGGGGCCATATAAAGTGGCACCGTCAATAATTCATTTCGGACAAATCCTATATCGAATTGTTTCATGAATTGGGTTTGCCTGTACACGGAGAGCATCCCGAGGGTCAGCATTATAGAAATAACAAACTGAAAAATGACGACTGCTTTTGATAGGTTGAATTTATGACCGGATACGGCGACATTATTTTTCAGACCAATCATGGGTTTGATCTTGGGAAAAAATAAAATTGGATAAAAACCAGCACTGATGGTAGTGAATAGAAAAATAATCAGCACATACAATATCAAAACCTTATTTTGCCAAAGATTAAATTCTGCTGAAAACGCGTTGTACTTCACAGCCAAATAAGGATATGCCAATTCCAACAGGACCAGCGCTATAATGGAAGCAAGGAACACTGCAATGATTGTTTGACCAAGAATATGAAGGGAAAGTTGACTTTTCGACGCTCCATTTATTTTGCGTATTGTGAAGCTTTTGATGCGGGTGAATTCCAGGGCTGTGGACAAATTGGTGAAGTTAAAGGAAGCGATACATAAGATCATTAATCCGACTGCGCCAAACAGAAAGATAAGGTTCTTGCCGGTTTTTGCGGAGGAAAACTCGTCATATTCTATTGAAGTGTCCGTATGAATGGCCGTTATTGGTTTTAAATAGCATTCATCCCTGGAAGAGGGTATAAAGTTCTGCTTGATATTCCGGATATTTTCGTTGATCTGCACCGGGTCGGCTTTGGGATCGAGTAATACGTAGGTGATGATTTCATCGAACCGGTTCCAGACCTCAGGGGACACTTCCCGGTGCATCATAATGGCCAATTTTAAGGGAAGGACAATATTGAAATCCAGATGGGAATTTTTAGGAAGGTCTTTAAACACACCGGTGACTTTGGAATTGATAAGGCCATTGTCGATGGTGAAATATTGACCCATGGGATCCCTGTCCCCAAAATATTTTTTGGCTGTTTGTTCGGATATTATGACCGAAAAGGGATCATTTAATGCATTATTGAGATTCCCTTTGAGCAATTGCAAGGGCATGATCTTGATAAAGTCAGGATCTGCATTGACCACCTTGTCTTCAATAAAGTGTGCATCATTATATTGGAAGAGTAAGTTTTTCATGAAATGGACCCTTCCGGCAAGAAGGATCCCGGGAACATCAGTTTGCAATACATCCGCCAAGGGTGTGGGCGTGGGGGCGATGAATGATTTTTTGTGCTGGTCTATCAGTTTTTGTTCAACCCGGTAAATATTGGAAGAATTCGGGAAGGCATTGTCATAGCTCCACTGATAATGGATCCAAATGGCAATGACCAGAAGGCAGGCAATGCCAAGGGCCAGGCTTACTATGTTGACAAGAAAATATTTTAAGTGCCTGGTAATAAAATTAATTTCTGTGCGCAACAGATGAAAAAGCATAATCCGGGTTTTATTTGCAATTGCATAAAAAATCTATTACTGGTTTGGCAAGTACTGTGCCATCTGGTATATGGATTGAATTTGGAGAATTAAGGAGTAAAACATTCAAAGAACTGTTGCAATACCGGTCACCATTGTTCGGTAGAGGACGATCAGAGAATGTTTAACACTTATTGGAGTAGAATAAATCAGGAGCTTGATGATAGTTTGATTCTGCTAAAATCGAATAATAATTATTGGATGATGATCTTTTTTTGTTGTTTATAATTTTTGGTTTTCACTTCAATAATATACACCCCACTGACAAGCTTATCCAAATGATAGTCCTGATGAATGACAGATTCATTTTCATTGGCCCGGAGCTGATCCGAAAATACTGCAAACCCTAGCTGGTTGTAGATGGTAATGGTGATTTTTCCGGCTGGAGGATGTGGAATGACGACGGAGCATTGCTTGTTAACTGTAGGGTTGGGAAAGGTAGAGAATTCCTGAATTCCGGAGCCGATTTCTCCCATCTGATAGATCAAATCCGAATACATAAAATCTCCGTTATAGTCCACTTGACGCAGGCGGTAGTAATTGATGCCAAAATGGGGATGTTCATCTACAAAACCATATTCCTGTGGCTCGTTGGTGGTACCATTGCCTTCAACTTTTCCAATTACCTCAAACTGTATCCCATCCACAGAACGATGTACTTCAAAATAATCGTTATTTTGTTCCGAGGCGGTGATCCATTGCAGCACAATATTATTCTGGAACAGTTCAGAACTAAAAGATTTGAATACTACAGGGAGGGGGATGATTTCATTTTCAACAATGCCTTCGCCATCGCCGGGAGTACCCGTGCCGGGATTTGGAACAGGCCCGCCCCCAGAACTGTTATTACTACCACCACTTCCTGGGTCGGTGATGGTGTTGATATTGGTATTTGGCTGTGGTATAGAATAAATAACGGCTCCCATACCGCCGCCGCCGCCGCCTCCATGGGTGTCGGGGTAATTAACACTACCACCATTACCACCGCTGGCGGAAACCGTAAGCGTACATCCGGATACCACCTGAAATGATGGAATATCCAAAACAATGGACCCACCGGCACCAGCGCCCCCGGCACCATCATTGGCGCCGCCACCGAGACTACCCGCATCGAATGCATCTTCACCATTGGCACTAATCGATAGACTACCACAATTCCCGCTGGTGACCAGCTTATTGGCTTTTATCAGGATAATCCCACCTCCATTACCACCAGGAGTAGCGCCATTATCGTTGCCTTCACCGGAACCGCCTCCACCTCCCATAAAAACGCGATCTCCGGAAATATAAGCAAGCAATGAAATGCCACCAATGCCGCCAGATGTCGGTGAACAGTACCCTGGGCTAGATCCCGACCATCCGGGGCCACCGTCACCACCTGCAGAAAAATTACCTCCGCCACCCCCACCCGCATTGTGACTGTTTCCTCCGCCACCGCCATTCAGTATCTTGCCTCTTGCTGCGACGTATTCAGGGTTACTGATTATATCTATTTTATAAATTCCTTCACCTTTGTCAGCGTGATTATCACCTGAAGCTGTTCGATATGTACCGGAAGTACAGTCTGTGTTTCCTCCTCCATTGGCAGAAGCACCCCTGAATCCGGTACCGTCAGCAATTATATTGTTGGCAAGGGTCAAGGTTCCATTTACCTGAAAAGCAATCACACCGCCGTAAAGGCCATTCCAGTCAAGTGTGGTGATGTCGGTAGTAGTGGTATAGTTTCCGCTTCCCAATACCGGATAGGTGATAACCTGAACGCTAGAATTGCTATTGGTGTGATATGCGTTTTGTAAAGTACCTGAATAGTAAATTCTATGAATATTACCGCTTGGACTGTAGTACTGAATATTTGTAATTGTGATTACCTCATAATAACCCACCGAACGCATGTTAGTTGAGGCATCACCAAAACTGTTATTATCTGCGTTACTTCCTAAAATGTTGTCCTGGATTTGCAGGATAATGGCCTGCTCTCCGACAACGAATGTATCGTAGGTTTCATCGGAATCTCCGTCAGGTATTGTAATTCTGCTATTTGCAGGGCTAACACCGGAAACACTGGCATACCCATTGATCTGAGCAAATAGTTTGGGAGCTAGGAAAAGAAAAAAGCATAAAAAAATAAGAAATGTTTGCGATTTATTGGTTTTCATGTCTTAAGTCTAAAAACTTCTACTTCCATAAGTGACTAAATTAACTTTTCTCCACAATATTTTACCGTCTTGACCAGGATTAAAAAAATCACATGTAAGCCGGTTTAAAATTATTATTTTAAATTGAATTTATTCAAGATAATTTATGAATATAAACATAAATCAAATGCGCAGTAACCATGATTTAAGAAATTAACATCATGAGAAAGTTTATTTTGGACATTTGATATTACATGACTTATTTGAGGGAACAATGATTGCATTAATACGAATAATTTCAGAAAAAAATGTTTATTAGCTTAGTATTGAAAAATGACTTCCATTTACCTCGAAATTATCCTTAAGGCATGGCCATATTTTGTGATAGAATCTATCCATTTATCCGTTGTTTAAATCCCGTTTATTAAAATATGTACTGTGAATTTTAAAATATAAATTTACAATATTATATTTGATATCGATGTATGTGTTCGATAACATTTTACTAATTGTTCGTAAATGATATGAAAAAGCTGTTATACCCGGCCTTGACCGTAATGGTAATGAGTGCCTTTACAATCCATAACAATGTCCCGAAACGCCACGCGGACGCACAACCCTTAGACAGTATCATGCCGGTTCGTGGCATTTGCGTGGGAGCACCGTCTGCCAAAGATGTTGACCGTTTTGTCAAATTCATCAATCAAGAGCTGGCTCCAATGCATATCAACACTTTGATATTGAGGGTTGAATTTAACTATCAGTACCAATCTCACCCCGAATTAAGCGACAGTGCAGCACTTTCAAGAGCAGATGTTCAGAAAATGGTGAACGTCTGTAAAAAGCACCATATACAGATCATCCCGGAAATCGATCTGCTGGGTCATCAATCCTGGAACAGTGAAACTGATAATTTATTGCGGGTTTATCCGCAGTTTGATGAGACTCCGTGGATCAGCATGCCGGAAAATTATGTTTGGCCCAATCAAGACAATCTCTATTGTAAAAGTTATTGTCCATTGCATCCTGAAGTGCATAAGATTGTATTCGATCTGGTTGATGAATTGTGTGATGTCTTTGAAGCCAGCGCCTTTCATGCAGGTATGGATGAGGTATTTTATCTCGGTGAAGATCAATGTCCACGTTGCGGTGGAAAGGACAAAGCACAGCTTTTTGCCGGGGAAGTATGGCGCATTCGCGATCATCTGGCGGAGCAGGGGAGAACACTCTGGATCTGGGGAGATCGCCTGCTTGATGGGCATGCCACCGGATTGGGCATGTGGGAAGCCAGCTATAATGACACCTACCGGGCCATCGATATGATCCCTCAGGATGTGACGATCTGCGACTGGCATTATGAACGGCCGGATCCAACAGCAGTCTATTTCGCCATGAAAGGTTTTAATGTGGTTACCTGTCCCTGGAGAAAACCGGAAGTGGCTGTTCAGCAAGTGAACGATATCCTGAATTTTCGTAAAAACGCCACGGTGCAAATGAAAGACCGTTACCAGGGGATTGTGGAAACATTATGGTCAGATGCAGGCAGGTTCATGGATGAATATTATGGCTTAAAACCCAGCAGAAGGGATACCGTGAATACGCCGTCCAAAACTGTAAAAGCAATTTTTGGCAGAATTGCTCAGTTGGATCAATAAGCATCAAAATTAATTGGAACGATCCTGTTATTAAATTGCCGAATATTGATCAATGTAAAATGATCTTTTTTCCGGTTGGGTTGACATGAAATATTATCAATGGTTTTTAAGCTTTTATGAGATCAGCCTTTAATTCTAAAATTGCGGAGATTATAGGTAAACGTAAGCATGGCAAATCGTTGCAATACATTGGTTTGAACATCTTCGATGTAAGCGTCGGTCACGTTGCGTTGCACATTGGTATTTTGGTTGAGCAAATCGAATACCGATAACAGGATTTCTCCTCGCTGGTTTTTGAACAGTTTTTTGCCAACACTCATATTCCAGATTAAATAATTCTGATCATAACCCTGTGAAAGACCGGTATAGTACTGATGATTCAGTTCGGTTTTATACACCAGTCCCTTCCAAAAGATCCATTCAAGCGTAAACCTGGAGGATTGATTGAAATATTTGTTGTCCAATTGGTTTTGAATGGTATTGACAGTATTGTTGAAAGACGATGACGATGATATGGTAAAATCCAGGTTCTGACTGATATTACTGCTCAGCACCAGATTGACTCCGTAATTGGTACTATTGGAGTAATTCATGGTGCCGTTGATCATGCCGGGTATTCGGGCATAGTTAATGGACGCATTGACATTCAGATTTGACTTCAAAGCTTTCACCGGAATGCCATAGGCCAAAAATGATCTAATCGACCAGTAGCCGTCGATATTGATGGGTTTGGTTAATTGAACGCCGGCAGGAGCCTGAAACCCATTGATCAGTGTATCTTTGGTGGTAATATAGGTGGCGTTGGTGATATAGTTTTGTGTTAATCCACCACTAAACATGGCAAAAAAAGTGCGCGAGCGAGCCAGGTCAGAAGAAGAATACCGTAAGATCATCATGTGCTGATATTGCTGGTCGAGTTGCGGATTTCCGATGCTCAACTGCAATGGATTGGAATTGTCTACAACATTCTGTAGTTGATTCACCGATGGCTGGTTGGTGGAAGTCCGATAAAATATCCGCAGATTTTTTTGCCGGTCGAAACGATAGCTGAACATGGCCATAGGCAACAAATTAGTAAAAGTATAATTAAGGTTAGCCTGATTAGGAAATAACTGCTGATTCTTCAATTGTGCAATTTGATAGTTCATCCCGAACGTCATGAAATATTTTTGACTGTGCAACCGATAACCGGCGCCGAAGTGCTGTGTAATATATTTCGATTCAAATTGATTGGACAATGTGGTATCCATCAAATGATAACTGTTGGTTGATTCGTCAAAATTAAAGGCGTTCTTGTCAGCATTACCCGTATTGTACGAAGCACTATAATTGGCCATGATCTGACTATTCTTTGATATTGGTTCCGTATAAACCACATTGGAAGACAGAGAAAATCCATTGGTATTGTTATAGGTTATTTGGTCGATGGAATCCGAGGTGACCAATTGATCATTGTAAAAATTGTTTAATGCGTACAAGCTTTTATTGCCATCATTTTTGTTGTTTCCAGAATTCAAACCTATGGATAATGTTCTCCCTGTTTTACTAAAACGGTGTCGAAAAAGAATTCGATTGGAAAGATTATAACCATTCACTTTGTTGTCAGTAATGTTGGAAGACTGGCTCAGTAGTTGTTCATTTTGGGTCGTGTGTGCCAGGAGATCGACCAAAGATTTGTTGGTCTGGAAATTCAACGATGGGATGAAAAGGATAGAATTGGCAGAATCAATTTTATAATCCAGACGCATGTTTAACCTGTTATTGTAATTATTACTTTGTGCAGTGTAATTTTCATCATAGAATTGATCGGCGGAATTTGGAATGAAATACTGCTGATTGCTGCGCTGATCAGCATTATTTTTTGAAGCATTGAAAAAATAGCTGCCATTAACTTCCAGTTTTTTACCCCAATTATCATTAAAATTTAAACCAAGAGCATGGGTGGTTGATATGCCATTTTGCTGGCCAACCAGGAAATTTTCAATGGATCCGCCATCACGGAAATTTCCTCCGCCACCTCTGGGTTGATAACCACTGCCACCTCGTCCCATACGCATGCTTCCACCGCCTCTTCTTCCGCCACCGCCGCCGCTGGTGACACCAAGGAGATCTTGTGTGGAGAAATTCTGCTGATTGATGTTGTTGGTTTGACCAATGATCGAAATGCGTTGGTCCCCGTTGAAAATATTGACATTTCCACCAGCCTGATAAGTATTTTCAGAGCCGATTCCGGCAAACATTTTACCGAATTGTCCGTTGCGCCGGTCTCGCCGTGTGACGATGTTGATGGTTTTTGTGGTTTGTCCATCATCAAATCCGGTAAACTGGGCCTGATCGCTGAGTTTGTCAAAAACCTGGATTTTTTCAATGACTTCCGCAGGCAGATTCCTTAGGGCCAGGGTGGGGTCATTGCCAAAAAATTTCTTGCCATCGACAGTAACTTCCTGCACATCTTCCCCCTGGGCCTGTACTTTGCCGTTTTCCACCACGATTCCGGGCATCTTGCGCACCAGGTCCTCTGCGGAGGCGTCCGGGGTGGTTTTATAAGCCTGTGAATTGTATTCCGTTGTATCGCCTTTTTGGATGGTTGGGATCACCTGACCCCTTATTTCCACTTCATTGAGCAACTTGTCTTGTGGTACTATGATTATATCACCCACATTGATCGCTGTTCCTTTATATTCAATATTTTTTTCAAATTGTTTATATCCCAGAAAGGTGACTTTAAGGTTGTAACTGCCATTTTTAATTACGCCAAAATGAAACCGACCCTGTTCGTCGGTAATGTTCACTGCCTTCAATGAATCAGATTTTGAGGTAAGGATCACATAAGCACCAATGAGCAACTGCTGATCGGTACTGTCACGCACCGTGCCGTAGATGCTCCAGGACTGTGCTAAAGCCGATTTTGGGAAAATGAATGATGATAATAAACAAAAAAACACCAATGAGATCTTCATCATTAAACGAATTTTGTCTGACTTCATGCGAATGTTTTTTTGTTGATAAAAGTAATTAAGCCAATGAAGTGATTTTAGATTTTTCATAAATCAGAGATATACAACCCAAATTTATTTTCTTTTTAAAGGGCGAAAAAATAAATTCAACCAATGTCCTTTTTCACTCAATCAATGATATAGTTCAATGAACTTTCGATATTACCCACTGCGTGTTTCCGGTATTTTTAGCATTAAAATTTGTGCAAAAAGACTTTTGTAACCATTAAACAAAATCGCATTGATTCAAAATATAGCGGTATACTGCTATATTTATTTGAAGGAATATTTATGGTTGTTGAAAATCAATCTGTATTTTTAATTCAAAATTTTTATTGAACCCTAAGATATTCAACAATGAAAAGAAGAAATTTTTTAACAGGACTAGCGCCCTTGAGCGTTTTGCCTTTGTCATCATTTGCTGCTTTTAATAATCAGGAGCAAAAGGCCTCGAATCAACAATATATCGAGTTGATCCAATACACACTTCCGCAGGGCGACAATAAGAATCGTGTACAAGAATATTATAAGAATGCAGCCATTGATGCCCTGAACAAAATCGGCATTCGCAATGTTGGGGTTTTTGTGCCAAAATACGGAGAAAGTCTTCCAACACTTTGTGTGATACTGCCGCACAATAGCATTGAGTCCGTTTTGACTTATCGGCATAAATTACTGGATGATAAGCATTATATGCAAGCTGCCAGCGATTATTTAAACACTTCAATTTCCAATCCCGCCTATATCAGACTCGATACCAAATTGATGCTGGCCTTCAGTGAAATGCCTGAAGTGGAGCCACCCAAACATCTGGTCGGCAAGGATCACATCGTAGAAATGCGGACTTACGAAAGCCACAGTTACCTTGCGGCTCAGAAAAAACTGGAGATGTTCAATAAGGGCGGAGAGATACCGATTTTTAAAAAGACCGGATTAACACCTGTTTTTTATGGGGAGACACTCATCGGACCCAGGATGCCAAATCTAACCTACATGCTGGCTTTTAAAGATATTATGGAACGGGATAAAAGCTGGGCGGCTTTTGGAAGTCATCCCGATTGGAAAAAGCTGAGTGCAGACACCCAATATAAAGATACCGTGTCGAACATCACCGATCTCATCCTCCATCCGCTGGATTTTTCACAGATTTAAAATACTACGATTGATTGATTTGTTCAGGCTGTCTTTTGGGCAGCCTTTTTTGTTATCCAACCGATAGGAATGATCACTTTACTTCCACGAGATAATAGTTTTTCTTCCCGCGTTGTACCAGCAAATATTTGTCCTGAAGTAATTTAAATTCAGGCTTTTCTTCCAGCGCATTGATCTTTTCCTTATTGACACTCACGCCACCACCTATGATCATTCTGCGGGCCTCTCCTTTGGATGGAAATATTTCTCCATGGGTAGTATCTGAGAGAAAATCCACCATGTTGGCACTGGAAGATAAAGCATTTCGGTCAATATCTATTTTTGGAACGCCTTCAAATACTTCGAGCAAGGTTTTTTCATCAAGGGAATTGAGGGCCTCTGTGGTAGAACGGCCGAACAAAATTTCAGACGCTTGTATGGCATTGTTCAAATCATCAGTTGAATGCACCCGGGTGGTGATGTCCTCAGCCAGGGCCCTTTGAAGTACCCGAAGATGGGGTGCCGATTCATGTTCCTGTTCCAGTGATTCTATTTCCTCTTTCGTTTTCAGGGTGAATATCCTGATGTAATTTTTGGCGTCTTCATCAGACGCATTGATCCAGTATTGGTAAAATTTATAGGGAGATGTTTTTTCTTTGTCCAGCCAAACATTACCATCTTCAGTTTTGCCAAATTTACTGCCATCCGCTTTTCTGATCAGCGGAGTAGTGATGGCGTATGCTTCACCACCAGCCATTCTTCGGATCAACTCCGTGCCGGTAATGATATTGCCCCACTGGTCGGAACCGCCGAGTTGAAGTTTGCAATTTTTGTGTTTATATAAATAAAAAAAATCAAAGCCCTGGATCAACTGATAGGTAAACTCAGTGAAAGACATCCCGGTTTCCAGTCTGGATTGCACCGAATCTTTGGCGATCATATAATTGATGGAAATGTGTTTTCCCACATCGCGAATAAAATCCAGGAAAAGATAGTCTTTGAACCAGTCATAATTATTGACCATTTCCGCAGCATTTTTACCAGACTTGAAATCAAGAAATTTTTCCAGTTGTTTTCTTACGCATTCGAGGTTATGCTGCAAGATGTCTTTTGAAAGTAAATTGCGCTCTTTGGATTTTCCTGAAGGATCACCAACCATGCCAGTCGCACCGCCAAGCAGGGCAATTGGCTTGTGGCCGGCGTTCTGAAGATGGACCAGGATCATGATCTGAACCAGGCTGCCAATATGCAAAGAGTCGGCAGTGGGATCAAACCCGATATATCCCGTCGTCATCTCTTTCTCGAGCTGTTCTTCAGCGCCCGGCATGATATCGTGGATCATACCGCGCCATTTCAATTCTTCAATAAAATCCTTCATATATGCCAAAAATTTTGAGGCGCAAATATAATTAATGTTTTATGTTTTGTTCAATCAAATCTTGGTGGTCAGGTTGAATATCTGGTTAAAAACCTATTTTCACGCCAGATCGATGGCGCGTAATAAAATATCAACAGCTTCCTCGATTTGTTGTTCGGTGATAATGAGCGGCGGAGCAATACGCAGGGAATTATTACAATATAAAAACCAGTCGGTGATCAGACCCAATTCCGCCGCTTTGTGAATGATAGGCAGCAATACTTCGAAGGAATCGAATTCAACGGCCATCAGCAAACCAGCATGACGAAGGGCCTGGATTTTTGGATGATGGAGATTTCTGATGAAAACGGATGCTTTTTTTTCAACCTCCCTGAAAAGCCGGGTTTTTTGTAAATATTCCAGTGTAGCCAGCGAAGCCGCTGCACTTACAGGGTGACCGCCAAAGGTTGTTATGTGGCCGAGAATGGGATCATGACTTAAGGAAGACATCACTTCACGGGAAGCAATAAATGCTCCCAAAGGCATGCCACCGCCCAATGCCTTGGCACTGACCACCACATCAGGGACAAAATCATAGTGTTCAAATCCCCAGAAGGTACCGGTACGTCCAAAGCCTGTTTGTATTTCATCTACAATAAGCAACGTGCCGGTTTCATGACAGCGTTTTCTCAGCGCATGAAAATATTCAGCACCCGCTTTGACAACGCCGGCTTCACCCTGAATGGTTTCGATGATAATGGCAGCGGTTTTATCGCTGATCAAATTCAGATCTTCTTCACTGCCAAACTCAATGTGTATAATTCCAGGCAATAAAGGCAGAAAAGCCATTTTCCAAGCGTCATTGTTCGAGAGGGAAAGCGCCCCGTGCGTAGAGCCATGGTATGCATTTTTGCAGGCAATAATCTCATTTCTGCCAGTATATCGTTTAGCCAGTTTCATGGCGCCTTCAATAGCCTCACTTCCGGAGTTTACAAAAAAACAGGAATCCAATGGTTCGGGCAATGTATCGGATAGTGCCTTTGCTAATTTTACCTGAGGGGATTGGATAAATTCTCCATATACCATCACATGCATATGTTTATCCACTTGATTTTTCACCGCCTCAACAACTGTCGGGTGGTTGTGACCCAGGGCACTTACGGAGATGCCTGAAATGAGATCAATATATCGCTTGCCATCCGGGCCATAAAGGTAAACACCATCTGCACGTTCTATTTCTACCATCATGGGGGTTTCGCTGGTTTGAGCCAAATGCTGGAGAAACAATTGTCTTTGAGAGGTCAAGGCCATAATTCTTAAAATTGTTTCTTCAAAATTGAAACAAAATGTAAAACTTATGAATTATTATGGCAAGAATGTTCGATAGGTTAGCAGTCTGAACCAGGTTAACCACTTTTGATCCGAGAATTTAAAATGAAAAATAAATTTATTTTACTTTTTTATAGCGTAAGGGTAACTTTAAAATTGTTTTGAATTATTTGACAAAGGATTAAATAGAACTATTTTTGAGCCCCAAAAATGAACAATTATGGCCGAAGTAATCAGAATGCCAAAAATGAGTGATACCATGGAAGAGGGTGTGATCGCTTCCTGGCAGAAAAAAATAGGAGACGAAGTAAAATCAGGAGATATCCTCGCCGAGGTAGAAACAGATAAAGCAACCATGGAACTGGAATCCTATGAAAATGGTGTATTGCTCTATGTGGGTGTAAAGGAGCATGAATCCATTCCGGTAAATGGCGTCATAGCGATTATAGGTGAAAAAGGAGAAAATATAGATGATTTGGTAAAATCCGTAAAAGAAGATCAGGGAAATGGATCGGAAGAAAAGAAGGAAGAAAAAGCTGATCAACCACGAGAACCTTCTGAAACTAAAGATATTGATACCAGTGACATCAATGCCTCCCTTGTGACCATGCCACGTATGAGTGATACCATGGAGGAAGGAATAATATCTTCCTGGCAGAAAAAAGTGGGAGATACGGTTAAATCAGGGGATGTGCTGGCAGAAGTTGAAACGGATAAGGCCACGATGGAACTGGAAGCCTACGAGGATGGTGTTTTATTATATGTTGGCGTGGAAGCGGGTAAAGCTGTGCCAGTCGATGGCGTGATTGCCGTTATTGGAGAAAAAGGGGCTGATTATAAAACATTACTCAAAGCGCATGAAGCAAAGCAAAAAGGTCCTGAAAGCAAAAAAGAGCCGGAGCCTGTTCATCAGGAACAAACAATAACCAATCGGGAAAAAGTCCCCACCAAAACAGAAGTAAAATCAACCGAATCTTCAACCGACAATGGACGACTTAAGGCTTCTCCGCTGGCTAAGAAACTTGCGGCAGAAAAAGGTTATGACATTGCCAAAATTCAGGGAACGGGAGAAAGTGGCCGTATTATAAAAAGGGATGTGGAAGCCTATGAACCAGCATTGGAAAAAGAAGTGGCGGCTACAACTCCCTCCGCTGAACCAACCATCAACATTCCAACTTTCGTAGGAGAAGAAAGTTCTACAGAAATACCGGTAAGCCAGATGCGAAAGACCATCGCCAAGCGATTGTCAGAAAGCAAGTTCACTTCACCGCATTTTTATCTTACCATGGAAATTAATATGGATAGAGCGGTTGATGCCAGGAAAAGTCTCAATGAACTGTCACCGGTGAAGATTTCCTACAATGATATTGTGATCAAAGCAGTGGCTGCTGCCTTACGTCAGCATCCCAAGGTGAATGTATCGTGGTTAGGTGATAAAATCAGGATGAACAGGCATATTCACATTGGTGTAGCTGTAGCCATTGATGAAGGATTGGTCGTACCGGTGGTTAGATTCGCCGACAATAAGTCCTTGTCGCAATTGTCAGTAGAAGTGAAAGAATTGGGTCAGAAGGCCAGGGATAAAAAATTACAGCCCAAAGATTGGGAGGGCAACACGTTCACCATCTCCAATCTCGGTATGTTTGGTATTGAAGAATTTACTGCCATTATTAATCCTCCGGATGCTTGTATTTTGGCGGTGGGCGGTATCCTGGAAAAACCCATTGTAAAAGATGGTCAGGTTGTTCCGGGTCATACCATGAAGGTTACGCTTTCATGCGATCACCGGGTCGTCGATGGTGCGATTGGCTCTGCTTTTTTGCAAACTTTAAAGGGATTGCTGGAAGATCCGGTTAGAATATTAATATAATTTTTCGATTACGTAATTATGACAAAAGTTCGGTCTACAACAGTAATTGCCATTCGACACAATGGGGAAGTGGTCATCGGTGCTGATGGACAGGCTACTATGGGAAATACGGTGGCTAAAAGCAATGTCCGGAAGATTCGCAAATTGCAGGATGGAAAAATAGTGACAGGCTTTGCCGGAAGTACTGCCGATGCATTTACCTTGCTGGAGCGGTTTGACGAAAAACTGAGCAGTTACGGTGGAAATATGAAACGGGCAGCCATCGAATTGGCGAAAGATTGGCGCATGGACCGCTATTTGAGAAGACTTGAAGCCATGCTGATCGTAGCCAATAACGATGAAATCCTGGTTCTTAGTGGTACAGGAGATGTGCTGGAACCTGACAATGAAATTGCTGCTATCGGATCAGGAAGTATGTATGCCCAAGCCGCTGCTTTAGCTATGAAAAAACACGCACCAGGATTATCTGCAGAAGAAATTGTGCGCGAAAGTTTGCACATTGCTGCGGATATATGCATTTATACCAACCATAATTTAGTGATCGAAAAAGCCGGATGAAATTTTCCGGCTTGTTCTTATTTTTTCAAATTCGCGTTACGATCCTTGAATTCCCTGATATTTTTGATATATTCCTGTGCCGACGCATGGTATAATGATGACAAGGGAACCTGTTTGAAAAAGGGGAGGGCTTTCTCAAATTCAGCATTGGTAAAGGTCAGGAACTTGTAATATTCAGGGTCATTTAGGGAAGTTTGTTCCCCATTCATTTTTAAAAAGACATCACTGCCAGTTTCATAGTGATATACTCCTTTTTGGTAATTGATTTCGTCACGCATTCTCAGGACCTGCTCATTTTTGGGTGTGTTCAAGAATGATTCATATACAATGCCGGCTGAGTCGAGATAAGCATAAAAAAGCATATCCAACATTCGGGCAGAATCAATAAGATTTTCCGGTTTTTTTTGATAAAGGCCATCGGTTACAGAGATGGCTTTGAAAAGATAAGCATTTCCCAGACGAAATTTGATGTCGAGGTTCAAAGGGTTGAATTTCATGGAACGTTTGGCAGAAACAATCTCCTGGTCAAACGCTGATAAATTATCATAATCGGATGGATGATATCGATTCATAATCGAAAAAGTTGTGTCATTGAGCGCTGTAGAAATGGCTTTTTTACCAGTATTGAATGTTTTCAACGTTATTTTAGTGGAAAGCAATTGCCAGGTAGGATCTGCAGGCAGATGATCATAAATGAAGATATTCGGCTCAGTGAGAAAATATCGCTCAAATAATGCTTTTTGACTGTTGTGCAGTGTGCTTCGCGGATCACCCGTTGCCCAGGTAACATCGATCAATTGCCAGCAATTTCCCAGCTTTACGGCATTCCAGGCGTGATTGACAGAATTCAAAACCTGACCTTGCTGATACCCGTTAATTTTGGCATATCCTTCAATGATCACACCCGGTATTTGAACAAAACTGCACATCGATTGGAAAAGAACAGCAAAACCCTCACAAAGTGCTTTGCCATTCCGGAGGACATCATTGATGCTGGTATTACTTGGGCGGTGTTCATCCAAAGCATCCAGATCATATTGAATATGATGGGCGATCCAGCAATAAATTGCCCGAACTTTTAAGGTATCGTTTTTGGTCGTTTCCGTCAATTTTTCGGCTAATAATTTTGGTTGGTATATAAGATTTTCGGGCACGGAGGAAACATACAAATCGATGCTATGATAATTGTCAATATCCTGTGCTGGTGAATTGAAAGCTTTACCCAGTGTCAGAAGGAGAAATATTATTTTCAATAAGGTTTTCATCATCACTGGTGTTGTACTAATTTTGAACGCTATACCGACATCATTTTTTCAATTCACATTTTAAATTTAAACAAAAGATGCATGCAGTAGAACTCATTGATTCCGGAACATTGTTGGCTTTGATCGTGGGATTTATCATTTTTATTATTGTAAGTTGGCTGATCTTTCGTAAAAGAAAATAATCGATGAATAACGATTTGGTCGCTTTTGTTCTTATGTATTAAATCGTTTCTTCATTCTACAAACTCAAAAAATTTGCACAGAAAGAAATCAATGTCTGATATTTTAACCAAAAGCCTGCTTTTTACCATCATAATGTTCTTAGCCATCATTTTATGGCAATGTGCCGATAAAGTACAGGATTTTGGCGGGTTTGATTATAAGGAAACCAACTACCTCTTGGGAGGTTCCGGGGGAAAAGTCTGGCAGCGGACAGCGCGTTTGGAAAATGGTACAGCGATTGACTTGAATGATTGCGAAACAGACAATTATCTGCTTTTTTTCCCTGTTTCCGGTAGAGATCCGTCCAAATTGGTGCTGGCTTTTAATCTTAATGTTTGTACTCCTGAATCATTTTGCGCTATCCATCCTGATTTTTGTAATGCAGATACAATGAATTGTGCAGCAGACACGGCTTTTTGTAACCAATTAACAGACGATCTTCTCTACCTCGGAAGTTGGAAAGTACAGCAAAAAGCCGATAATACTCAACCAGTCGATACTCTTTTGTTGACGATCGGAAAAAACACCATTCATGCGAAAATAGAAAGACTTACTTCGATGTATGCCACCTTTTTATTTCGGGAAGAGCAGGCGGGGGAAGTTATCACAGTGGAGGAAGAATACTATCACGACAACAAGACAGGAAATTAATGCTGGAACCAGAACAGATATTGAGAGATATTCAGGCAGGCAACTATTCACCGATTTATTTTTTACAGGGTGAAGAACCTTATTATATCGACTTGATCACGAATTTTATTGAGAAATTTGCCTTGCCGGAATCTGCTAAAAGTTTTAATCAGGTGGTGATGTATGGTAAGGATGTAACCATGGCCGATGTGATTAACAACGCCAAAAGATTTCCGATGATGTCCGACCGCCAGGTGGTAATCGTTAAAGAAGCGCAAAATATTTCGGATTTTGGAAAAGAGAATGCCAATAAGATATTGGAAGCCTATATTCAGCATCCGTTACCGTCTACCATTCTGGTATTTGGATATAAATACAAAACCCTGGACCGGAGGAAATCGCTGGCTAAAGTGATTGAAAAACAAGCTATTTTAGTCAACTCAGCCAAGATCTATGATAACAAAGTTCCGGGCTGGATAAAAAACTATATTGAAACCAAGGGCTTTAAAATTACTGAAAAGGCCATCATCATGTTGGCTGAAAATATTGGCAATAATCTGGAACGTCTTGCCAATGAAATTGATAAAATGCTCATCAATTTCAAGGTTCCTGTGGAGATCGATGATCACATGATTCAAAAATATATCGGCATTAGCAAGGAATACAATGCATTTGAACTGCAACGGGCTATTATGTTTAAAGACGTCGTTAAAGCCAACAAGATCATCAATTATTTTGAAGCAAATCCCAAAAACAATCCCATTATTCCAATCATTGCTATCATATTCAATTTTTTCACCAAAGTGTTGATCATCCATCATCACCGAAATTATACCGAGCCCGGTGTGGTATCCTTGTTGAAGATCAACCGATTTTTTGTGAAAGAATATATCGTGGCAGCCCAAAATTATCCTATTCATAAAGTATTGGCCAATATACACTTTTTGAAGACGGCTGATTTGCAGAGTAAAGGAGTAAATAATAACAGTGTTACAGATGGACAAATACTAAAAGAATTAATTTTTAAGCTGATGCATTGACAGGAATAGGTAATGTTTCAATCTTTTTAATACTTTTGATAATTCAAACCTTGCAGCCACAATTTCCAAAATAAGAATTTTACCAGGGCAATTTTGGCTTAAAATTTGAGTTGTTTTTTAAGTTGGCAATTGAATTTTATGTTTAAGCACTTACTGACTACAACATTTTTTATATCTGCTTTTACTTTCGTCTTCGCTCAGCAGCAACTTTCCGAAATTCAATCAGATGTACATTACCGGGAGGGGATCGCGCTGCTTGAACAAGGTAAATTTGTGGCGGCCAGTGAAGCATTTAAATCTTATTTGGACAGCAGCAGCGATCCGGTGAAAAGAGCAGATGCAGAATATTATGTGGCTTATTGTGCCGTGAGATTACAAAATGAAGATGGTGAAGCGCTGATTGATGCTTTTGTTCGCAATCATCCGGAGAATTCCAAAGCGTCGCAGGCATATTATGAACTTGGCGATATCAAATACCGGTCCAGGCAGTACAAAGATGCCATCAAATACTTCAACAAATTGTATTTTACCCAACTTCCGGCAGATGTGCGTAATGAAGCACGATTTAAATTGGGCTATTCATATTTTACGCAAAGAGACTTCGACAAGGCTTATGAGCAATTCAATACGATCAAAAAGGAAGATAGTGAGTATCAATATCCGGCCAGCTATTATGCGGGATATATCAATTTTGAAAAAGGTGAATATGACCGTGCCTATTATGATTTCGTGCGAGCGGAAAAAAACAGCGCTTATGCTCCCGTTGTTCCTTCTTTAGTCGTGAAAGTACTTTACAAACAAAAGAGATATGATGATCTTATCAAATACGGAGAGGAGGCATTAATTAAAAATGGGATTCGTGATAAATCAGATATTTATCTTTTCCTGGGCGAAGCTTACTATCAAAAAAAGAACTACAGTAAAGCCGCTGAAAATTATAACGCCTACCTTGATGCCAATCGAACAAAACCGGACCGCGATATTCTTTACCGCATCGCCGACACACAACAGCAAGCCAAGGCTTTTGATAAGGCCATCGATAATTTTAAGCAAGTAGCCCTGGTCGATGATACCCTCGGGCAATATGCGTCCTATCAATTGGGTAATCTGTACCTTAAAACGGATAGCAAAAATTATGCGCTTGCTGCTTATAAAAAGGCCAGCGAAGCCAATTTTAATCATCAGATCGAGGAAGAAGCTTTCTTCAAATATGCCAAACTCAATTTTGATCTGGGAAATTTTGATGAAGCGGTCAATTCCATTATGGCATACAAAGAAAAATACCCTCAAAGTGACCGTATAAAAAACACCGACGAACTTTTAACACAGGCCTATCTCAACACAAAAAACTATGATGCAGCCATAGCTCATTTTGAACAATTGAAAAACCGCAGTGATATCATCAACCGGGCTTATCAAAAAATCACCTTTTATAAGGGCACCGAGTTGTTTAACGATGGTCAATATTACCAATCTGTGCAGATGTTTGATAAATCACTTCAGTATCCTTTTGACAAAGAATTTGTGATCAAGGCGAATTTCTGGAAGGGTGAGGCCTATTCAATTGGTCAAAAATATGACGAGGCCGTAAACGCCTATGCGGCAGTCTTCAGGGCGGACCCGGACGGCAGAAGTTTAGAATACCTGAAGTCAAGGTATGGGATAGGCTATGCGTATTTCAATCAACAGGATTATGAACAAGCACTTAACCATTTTAAATATTATACTGATGCATTGGAAAGGAATGGAAAGGGATTAAATTATACCGATGCGCTGGTAAGATTGGGGGATTGCTATTACGCAACCAAAAATTACAGTCAGGCTCTGGCAACATTCGATCAGGTCATAGCGCAAAATGAAAGTGGCGTTGCCTATGCTTATTTTAGAAAGGGTGTCATCAATGGTATCCTGGGCAATCTTGAAGCTGCAGACAATAATTTTGACCGGGTCATCGACCATTACCCTTCTTCACCATATATTTCAAATGCTGTGTTCCAGAAAGGTCAGTTTAATTTTGAAAAGGGCAACTATCAGGTAGCTATCAATTATTTCAGCAGGATTATAAAGGGATTTCCTCAAAGTCCTTTTGTTCCATTTGCCTTTCAGAACCGGGCCATCGCATACACCAATCTCAAAAATTACCAGTCTGCGGCCAATGATTACGAGAACATCATCAACAATTATCCCAATCATGAAGTAGCAAACAGTGCTTTGTTAAGCTTGCAGCAGGTATTGGCCAATCTCAATCGTTCGGATGATTTCGATCAATATATGGCCAAATATAAAAATGCCAATCCCCAAAGTAATGAGTTGGAGAGTATTGAATATGAAGCGGCCAAAACATTGTATTTCAACCAGAAATATGACCCAGCCATCCGGTCGTTGCAAAGATTTATAGAGCAATATCCTGAAAGTGCCAGCGTACCGGAAGCCAAATACTATCTTGCTGATGCTTATTACCGGACCAATCAGCCAAAGGATGCACTGGAGCAATATTATGAGTTGGTCATGAATAATAACTTTAACCGTTACAACCGGGTCATTCAACGAATTGCAGAACTGGAATATCAGCAAGGCAATATACGCGCTGCTATTGATTACAACAGGCGTCTTGAAAACATCGCAACCGATAAGAAAGAGCAATACACCGCATGGCTTGGGTTGATGCTTTCTTATTTTCAACTCCAGGCATATGACTCAGTCGATGTGTATGCTGATAATATTACAACAAAAGGTCAGGTTGCTGCTAACGCTGAAAATGAAGCAATGCTGTATCTGGGCAAATCGGCGTATGCCAGAAAGCTTTATGATCAAGCCCTGGACTATTTTATTTCGACGGTAAATTCTGCCAAAGATGAAAACGGAGCGGAAGCTCAATATCTTATCGCCAGCATTTATCATGACCAGGGATTGTATGACAAATCCAATGAGGCGTTGTTTGCTCTGAATTCGAATTATTCAAGTTACGACTTCTGGTTGGGTAAATCATTTTTGTTAATAGCAGAAAATTATCAGGCAATGGACGAGACTTTTCAAGCCAAGGCAACATTGGAATCGATCATAAAGAATTCGCCGGTACAAGAAATTGTTGAAACGGCAAAACAAAAATTGGCGGTGATCAATCAAAAGTCAAAAGCTGAAGCGGAGGCCGCTTCAAAACCAGACACAATTGTAGTAGGTGAACCTGATGGAAATAAATAATATGAGCACTACAGGGAAAATATCATTATATCTATGCTTTTTTCTAATGATATGCTATGTCAGTGCGTTTGCTCAAGATCAACCAGATGAGTTTAACCAGGAATCGGGAGAAACCATCAAAGGCGAGGTTATTATCAATAAAAATCTAAAAATTGAGTTGCCTCCCGCACCAAGGAATTTTGAAAAGGTGCCCCCTCCGGCGACAAACGGCCAAGAAACAAATACGCTGAGTTATGAATTCAGGGATTTTCAATTTGATCTAAAAGACATTCCGACAAGGTTACGGGTGCTCAAACTCAAAGAAGAACCGCTTACCACTTTCACAGGAAATTACATCAAACTGGGTTTTGGCAATTATTTCACACCATATCTCGATTTAGGTCTGAATAGCAATGCTAACCGAAATGGTTATTACGGCATGCAGTTGCGTCATTTGTCATCCCAATATGGGCCAGTGGATAAAGAAAACTCCGGAGATAGTCATAACACCATCAATTTGTTTGGTAAATATACCGGCAAACAAGCATCCGTTTCCGGCCAGTTGGGTTACAACCGGGAAATGGTTCATTTTTATGGCTATGACCCTGGATTAGAAGTAAATAATGATACAATAAAGCAGGTCATCAATGATGTGAAAGCGGGTATCGAGGTGAAAAGCACCAATGTTGAGTCCCCATTAAAATTTGGACTATACGGCAATGTAGCTTATCTCAAAGATCGTTATTCTGCTAAAGAAACAGTTGCGAGACTTGGCGTGAATGGCAGTTATATGCTGGACGAACGTTTAATTGCAAAATTGAGCCTTGGTGGAACATTTATGGGTTACAGCAATCCTGAAAATATCAACCGAACTTTGGTAAGAATGCTGCCTTCATTTCAGTTTAAAACCGGTGATCTGACCATTAACGCCGGAATCAGGGTAGCTTACAGTGATGATACGCTGGATAATAAAAGTTCGACAAGGTTGTTTCCGGTTGCCAATATCGCTTATCAATTGACGGCCAATATTTCCGCTTACGGTGGCATTGAGGGTGATGTTGATGAGGTTTCTTATCACGCTCTGGTAAAAGTAAATCCTTATTTAGCCGCTCATGTCGGCGCTGCCAATACCATTAAAAACATGGAATTAAAAGCAGGTTTGAGGGGAAATCTTATTGAATATTTAGCTTTTGATGCCGGTATTAAGGTTGGCACTTATAAAAACATGTACTTCTTTTTGAATGATCCGGTAAGTTCTAATTTTTTTGATGTTGTTTATGATAAAGGCACCACAAATGTTTTTAATGCGTTTGCCACACTTTCTTATAATCGTTCAAAAGATATGGGATCAGAACTTCAATTGTCATATTCCGGCTATGGCACAGACAAGATCGATGAAGCCTGGCAAAGGCCAAAGTTTGAGTTTAACTTCAATTTTTGGTATTTGATTTATGATAAAGTACGTGTTTCTACAGACATATACGCCCTTAGCGGAATTAAATCATTGAATTACCAAAACGGGGAACCAATAGTTGTCAAACTGGATCCGGCCTTAGATGTGAACCTGAATCTCACCTATTTTCTTTCCAAGAGATATTCCGTGTTTCTAAATTTCAACAATATTTTCAACTCGAAATATTCTTATTATTATCGATATCCATCAAGAGGATTGCTGGTCATGGTTGGATTGTCGGCTAATTTTTAGTGAATTTTTAAAAAGGCATTAAATTGTTAAAAGAATTATGCATCTTGAATAGGAACATTTCTTGCCATGTTTTGGGCTGCAAGAAAATTATTTTACATTTACTGAAATTAACCTCAATATTAACCTAATTTTATCAACTTTACTTTAAACTACAGCCACATGGAAGGTAAAGAAAACTACAAAAATGAAGATGAAGAGCAAAATCAGGATTCCAATAAGCAAGATCAGGAATCTGATGATTTCGGTTTACCAGATATAGAAAATACCGAAAATTCTTCCGGTGATGAACAGAAGAAAGAAGAGGAATATAATTCTGAAGATGATTCTTTGGGAACACCATACTCCAATAGCTGGGAAGAAGAAAAAAAGGAAACCGGGGAGCCCTATTCAGATCCATTTTCATATAATGAAGATGCAAATTCGAATCCTGAACAGGAATACCACTATGAGTCTGAGGAAACAGGTTTTGGAGAGGAAAATGCAGGCCATGAAGAGGAATATCATGGAAGCTCTTATTATGAGGAAGATGGTAAGAAAGGTTCGCCTGTTGGCTGGATCATTTTAATTATCATTGTGCTGATCAGTGTGGGTATTGGAATATTCTGGTGGTTTAATCGCGGTACGGAAACGCCAAAACCAACTTACCAAGCTCCAAAACAAACACCGGTAGTTACTAAACCGGATACAGCCACCCAAATGGTGGAAAAAACGCCAGCTTCCACAAAGCCACCAAAAACAACTACAACCACGGAATCGTCAGGTACGGAGGGAATGGTCTCTGAAATATCTGAGCCTACCGGACGTTATTACGTTATTATCGCCAGCTTTATCGATGATGATCTGGCCATGGATTATGCCAAAAAGCTTACAAAAGAAGGAATAACATGTAAAATTCTCGATCCAAGGGGAAACAAGAAATTTTTTAGATTTTCCATAGCGGATTTTCCAACGGTGAATGAGGCGGCTATTAGAGCAGAACAACTGAAATCTACCTATGGTGAAGGAGTTTGGGTAATGAAATATTAATATGGAGTTTTTGCAGATTACTACGACTACGCCAGTCGATTCATTAACAGTTGCTGGGGGTCAGGATTCACTATCACTTTTCAGCCTGTTAATAAAAGGGGGTTACATGATGATCCCCATTTTTATTTTGTCCGTTATGGCTATTTACATATTCTTCGAACGGTTAATGACGATACGTCGTGCGTCGAAAACCCCGGATGGGTTCATGGATAAAATAAAAAGGATGGTAGCCGGAGGTGACATTAATGGCGCCAAATTGATATGCACCCAAAGTGATACACCGATTGGCAAGATGATCGAAAAAGGAATTTCCAGGATTGGAAGTCCCCTTAAAAATATTGAAGTCTCCATCGAGAATGTGGGTAAAATTGAAATTTATAAGTTGGAAAGAAACTTGTCTTTGCTGGCTACCATTTCCGGAGCAGCACCAATGATCGGCTTTTTAGGTACCGTAACGGGTATGATTAGAGCTTTCATCAGCATTGCTCAGGAAGAAGGTGCAGTAAGTCCTAAATTACTTTCTTCAGGAATTTATGAAGCAATGATCACCACGGCGGCCGGCCTGGTTGTTGGCATTGTTGCCTATCTGGGATATAATTATCTTGTGACCAGGGTTCAGAAAGTGGTGCACAGTATGGAGTTTACTTCCATTGATTTTATTGATCTGTTACAAGAGCCAAGATAATTTATGGGTTTACAGTCAAAACATAAAGTGGATACTGCCTTTAGCATGTCATCAATGACGGATGTTATTTTTCTGTTGCTGATCTTCTTCATGCTTACCTCCACCTTTATCACGCCATCCGGTTTACCGGTGAATCTTCCTTCCAGTAGAAGTTCGAATATTGTAATGCAGAAAGTGAGCATCACAATAACACCTGATCTACGTTATTATGTTAATGATCACCGTGTAGCGAAAAACAGACTTGAATTCGAATTGCAAAAAGCCCTGGAAGGAAAAGAAGGAGTGGTTGTGCTGCATGTCGATAAATCTGTGCCCGTTGAATATTTGGTGGACGTAGCCAGTATCGCTACTTCTTTGAAGGCAAAAGTTTCCATAGCCACCAAACCAACAAGAGATTAAACCGAGGAGATGCCAACTTTAAAAGAAAAAAGTGACAGACGTAAAGCGATGTTGATATCAATCGGCATTCATGGAGCGCTTGTTGTGCTTTTCATTTTTATGGTTGCCTGGCGTGAGCCTTATCCACCCATGCCTGACTATGGCATCGAATTGAATATTGGTCTTGAACAGGAGGGCAGCGGGAATATACAGCCTCGTACATCACCACGTGAAACGCCAGTGAAGGAAGAAACCCCAGCAGAAGAATCAACTCCACCTCAGCATGAAAAGGTAATCGAAGAAAAGGTAGAAAATAAAGTTGTTGAAGAACAACAACAGGAAGAAGTTGTGGACAGTAAAGATGAAGCCAGTCCAATACCAACGGAGCCGGTAGAGAAACCAAAAGCAGTGGAAAAAAAAGTGGAAGAAAAGCCTGAAACAAAAAAAGTTGAACCAACTGTAGAAAGCACACCCAAAGAAAAACCAACGCCGGCTCCGGAAGAAAAAAAAGTGGTGGATACGAAAGCCTTATACCCGGGTACAGCAAACCAGGGAGAAAGCAAAAATAAAGTCGGTGATGCCGGAGAACCGGAAGGTAAAACCGATGCCCGGGCGTTATATGGCAAAAAGGGGGGAGGAGATGGCGGGCCGAGCCTGGAAATTGCCAACTGGAAATGGGATCAAGTCCCAAGACCCAATGATACCTCCAATCAAAGTGGAAGAATTGTATTTCAAATCAAAGTGGACCAGAATGGGGAAATTACCGGTTATCGCGTTTTGGAAACCGCAGTAAGTGCTGATGTACTGCAATTGTATAAAAGAGAAATTGAGAAATTGACATTTTCTCTGAAATCCAATAATTCCTTTGCGCCTCCTGAAACTACCGGTACAATTACTTTTATCCTCCGATCTAAATAAAGCTCCATCCCGTATGAATTTTCAGGAAACGCTTGACTATATGTACAGGTTGCTGCCCATGTATCAGCGGGTCGGACAGCAGGCTTTCAAAAAGGACCTCACCAATACCATTAAACTTTGTGAAAAACTGGGAAATCCCCAGGAGCGTTTTAAATCTGTCCATATTGCCGGTACCAACGGAAAAGGCAGCAGCGCCCATATGTTGGCATCGATCCTGCAGGCAGCCGGTTACAAGGTTGGTTTATATACTTCGCCGCATCTAAAAAAGTTTACGGAAAGGATTCGTATCAACGGTGTGGAGACAACAGAGGATTTTGTTTGCGACTTCGTGGCTAAAATGAAAATGACGATTGAAACAATCCAGCCATCATTTTTTGAACTTACCGTGGCCATGGCTTTTGAGTATTTTGCCAATGAACATGTTGATGTTGCCGTTGTAGAAGTCGGTTTGGGTGGGCGGTTTGATTCTACCAACATCATTACTCCGGAGGTAAGCCTCATTACCAGCATCAGTTATGATCATATGGATATGCTGGGCAATACATTGGCGGAAATTGCTTTTGAAAAAGCGGGCATTATCAAGAAAGGCGTCCCTGTCATAATTAGTGAATACCATGGCGATACAGCACATGTATTCAAGCAAAAAGCCCGGGACAACCAGTCACCTCTATATTTTGCTGATGACTTTTACCAATGTGTTCAACAACAGACCAATGGTGTGATGGCTACTTATGATGTAAAATCATTAAAAAACCAGGAATTCCCGAATACGCTGGACATAGACCTCACTGGTAAGTACCAGGAAAAAAATATCCCCGGCGTTTTGTTGACGGTGGATCTGCTTCGAGATAAAAACTATAGGATCACCAGAGAACAAGTAAGCCAGGGATTACGACAGGTAAAGGGTTCAACAGGTCTTAAAGGGCGTTGGCAGATACTTGGTCAACAGCCATTGATCATTTGTGATACAGGACATAATGAAGATGGAGTAAGACTGGTTACCACACAATTAAAGTCCATGTCATACCGCCGATTATACATCATCTTGGGTATGGTAAAAGATAAGGAACTGGATAAAATATTTATTCATTTGCCAAAAGAAGCAAAGTATTATTTTTGTGAGGCCAATATTCCAAGAGCATTGGAAGCTGAAATTTTACAGAAGGAAGCTAAAAAATTTGGGTTGGAAAGTCAGGTTATCAGGGATGTCAATGAGGCTGTCTCCGTTGTTTTACAGGAAGCCGGCAAAGAAGATATCATTTTTATTGGCGGGAGTAATTTTATTGTTGCTGAATTAGAGTCTATTTAAACCGTGAGATCAAAATTGAGACGTTTTCAGGCCAATGCAGAAAGCCGTAACGTCATTGAAGAAGGCAAACCTATTTTTGAATCGATCAAGGGGCAATGGCATTCCTTGTATTTTCAAAATGAAGCGGAAATTGTGCTTGAGCTGGCCTGTGGACGGGGAGAGTACACGGTAGGCCTGGCCCGGGTGTTTCCAAATAAAAATTTTATTGGTGTCGATATAAAGGGAGCGCGTATATGGAAAGGGAGCCAAATGGCCAGTGAAAATCAACTGGAAAACGTGGCCTTTTTAAGAACTCAAATTGATCATTTGGAAAAATTCTTTCATCAAGGTGAAGTGGGTGAAATATGGATTACGTTCCCGGATCCTCGTCCAAAAAAAAGTGACGAACGCCGAAGACTCACCCATCCCAAATACCTGGAAATATATAAGAAAATTATCCGTAAAAATGGGATTGTCCATCTAAAAACAGATAACATTGGCTTATATGAATATACACTGGAGCAAATAGCTATTTCACCGGATTTCAAGGTTTTGGCCCAAACGACAAACCTTTATTTATCACCCTGGCAAAATGACCAATTTGGTATCAAAACCAGGTATGAATTGCATTTTATCCAGCAGGGCATTCCGATAAAATACTTGAGATTTCAGGTTTTATAGTGGATATAATAGTCAAGCGTAATCGTCGATTTCCAGCACGTCCAGGATATCCGCCAAGGCTTCATAATCCTTTAAACCAGGCTTGATCTCATTGCCCCCATTCAACGCGATGCCTTTTATTGGCAATTGTTCCATTAGCAAGTTGATGTTGTCAGGATGGATACCAAATGCCATTATAACTGGAAATTCTTCGCCAAGATTCTTGATTAGATCCGATTGGGCTTTGTGTAAAATATCTTCATTCGATTCGAGAATAAAATAATCACAATAATCTACGGAAAAATGCATGGCAGAAAGAATTTCTTCTTCCGCTGTGTTCGACACATTGAGGCGCAGGATCATCGGTTTTCCCAACATGCTGAGTTCACGGGCCAATTCTGGCCTGGAGAATTCCAGATAATCTGTATTATAGGAATCAAGTGCCTGACGGATGGTGTCCGGTTCAGCCATAGCAAACTCACCCGCGATTTTTACACCGGAGATCCATTCGGTGATCTCATCAAATTTTTCTTTGGTGAGGTGGGCTTCTTCGGCCGGATTTAAATTAAAGCCCAACATATCCACGCCCATTCCCGCGCAATACCGCGCATCGCTGAGATTATTCACACCACTCACTTTCACAAAGGTCTTCAATGCCATGGTTATAATATTTTATAGGAATCTATCCCGTTGAGAAAAGCAAAAAGCCTTTCAAAGTTAGAAAGGCTTTTTGTATTTAATAATAAACCCTCAAATATTGTCCTTAGCATGCTGACACTATAGCTTGGGTCAGCGGCAATATCTTTAATTCGATATTCAAAGATCAATGTTGAGGATCAATTTTAAAATGATCAAAATCATGTTTCCTGGAAATAATTGAATTATTGGATTTAAAGTGCATTTGAGGTCATAAAACCGGCTGTCTCTATTTGAAAAATTGCTTTAGTGTATACCGCGCATCATTTTATTCAATATTGGAGATAATGCCAGCAATATCACCGCTGAAATTATTGCTTCCGTAGCGATGAAGGGATATAAATCGAAATGATATTTGTTCAGAATAGCCTCCATGGTACCCGCCAGATAATTACCAAGGGCAATGCTGGCAAACCACAAACCCATCATTTGAGATACAATTTTTGGAGGTGCCAATTTAGTGATCATGGATAATCCTACCGGCGATAAGCTCAATTCGCCCCACGTATGCAGTAAATAAACCATAACCAACCATAAGGGACTCACCAAGATTCCGGTGTCGGCCCTTTTTTGTGCAAATGCCATCACCACAAAACCTAAACTTAGAAATATTAAGCCAATGGCAAATTTTACAGGTGTTCTGGGATTAACATTTTTTTTAGCCAGCTCAATCCATAAAATTGAAAAAAGTGGCGCAAAACCAATGATAAAAATTGAATTCACAGACTGAAACCAGGAAGCCGGCATTTCCCATCCGAAAATCATCCTGTTGGTATTTTGTTCGGCAAACAAATTAAAAGTACCTCCAGCCTGTTCAAATCCCGACCAGAAAACCACATTGAATACTGCCAAAGCCAGGATTACAAATACACGACTCCATTGCGTTTTACTTTCTGTTCCTTTGATGGTATTGTACAATAAATACAATGATCCAAGAACTACCACGATGGTAACACCGGTATCCAAAGTTGTTGGATTGAGGATGGTTAGTAACTTGATAAAGCCAAAAACAATGGCAACACTGAGTGCTGAATAAATAATGATATCAATCCAGTCTCTCACAATCAGCGTGGTTTCACCTTCCCGATGGTTAGGTGGTAAACCAACGGTCAACAATGATCTTCGTCGAAGATAAAACCAGACAGTGCCAATCACCATTCCAATACCCGCCGACATATAACCGTATTGCCAGCCCAATTTTTCGCCCAAACCACCGGCAACTAAAGGAGAAAAAAGTGCACCGAGGTTTATGCCCATGTAAAAAATCGTAAATGCTGAATCCTTCCTGGGATCGTCAGCATCATAGAGACCACCGACAATCGTGGAGATATTTGGTTTAAAAAAGCCATTTCCCAATATGAGTACACCCAACCCACAATAAAGCAAGAATTGTCTCATTTCGAGGTTGCTGGCAATGTCATAAGAAACACTGGCCGACAAAATGAATTGACCCAATGCCATTACAATACCTCCGATAAAGATTGATTTTCGTTGTCCCAGAAATTTATCCGCTAATAATCCACCAACAATGGGAGTGAGGTATACCAACCCGGTAAAAATGCCATAGATTTCCAGGGCATGTTCACGTTCTAATCCGAAACCCCCTTCGGCCAGGGAAGCGGTCAGATACAGCACCAACAATGCCCGCATGCCATAATAGCTAAACCTCTCCCATAGCTCAGTAGCAAAAAGGGTATACAATCCCCTGGGATGTGAAGTCTTTTCTACATTCATCGATTAAATATTTAGTTACTCCTCTGTAAAACTAAAAAGTTGAAAAAATAAGTCAGGTATAGAAAGGGCTAAAACTAAAACTTGAATTCCATATTAACAAATCAGTATTAAAGGGCGGTGGATTAATTTATTAACTGGTATTCAAAATATTGGATATGAATTTCCAAGAATTCAGTGAAGTAATATCAATTTGATCTTAAATTGAACCTTAACATAAATCTTAGGCGAAAAAATGTATGGCAGTAATAAATATGAAGGACTGGGTAAAATCCATTATACTGTCCGACCAAAGGATAGCGATGCCCATTATGACGCATCCTGGAATCGATTTGACCGGTAAAACCGTAAAAGACGCCGTCACGAACGGGCAAATCCAATTTGACGCCATCAGGAGCCAGGATAAGAAGTATGATTTACCAGCTTGCATGACCATGATGGACCTGACTGTGGAGGCTGAGGCTTTTGGTTGTGAAATCCATTTTGAAGATCATGCCATTCCACATGTTACCCGTCCGCTTTTAAATGAAATTGAACAAATTCCATCGCTTCAAGTGCCGGATCTCGACATGGGCAGGATAAGCGAATACCTGAAAACGGTACGATTGTGCGCGAAGCAATTTACGCAGAAACCGGTTTTGGCCGGATGTATTGGACCTTTTTCCCTGGCTGGCCGGTTGATGGATTTGGCAACCTTGATGATGGGGATGTTGATCTCGCCGGATGAGGTTGAACTTTTATTGAAAAAATGCACTGATTTCATTTATACATATATCGAAGCATTTAAGTCTAACGGCGCCAATGGCATTATCATGGCAGAACCTGCAGCGGGATTGTTATCGGTAGATTTATGCGATCAGTTTTCTTCTGAATATATTCGGCAAATTGTGCAAGCATTACAAGATGATCATTTCCTCGTGGTGTTGCACAACTGCGGCAATACAGGCGAAGTAACGCAATCTATGGTGAATTCCGGGGCAGCGATTTTACATTTTGGGAATAAAATTGAAATGAGAAAAGTATTGGAGACAGTTCCTGATCATATTTTGGTCATGGGCAATCTGGACCCGGTAGGTATTTTTAAATTGGGTACACCGGAATTGATTGATCAAGCGACAAAGCGTTTGATTCAGGAAACCACTTCCTATAAAAATTTTGTCATCTCTTCGGGATGCGATCTCCCACCAGGTGTACCGGAGCAAAATCTTCGGGCATTTTTCGATTCAGTTGACGCTTTTCGACCCTGATTTTTTGAGGATGTTAACAACATTTCAGTACGAATAAATCATGGAATTTCCAGAAAATCGATGTGTGAGGGTTGTTCAGGATCATGATAGATCCTGATGGCAGCCTTCCGGAAATCTGAGTCCCTGGCATGATAAATATCAATAAACTGTTGAGGATTGCGATCGGCCAATGGAAACCACGAACTTTGAACCTGGACCATGATCCGATGTCCTTTCCTAAAAGTGTGGGCCACGTCGGGAAGTTGATATTTTACCTCTGTTATTTCGCCAGGCACAAAAGGTTCAGGAATTTCAAAAGAATCTCTGAATCGCCCCCTGAAGATTTCTCCGCGAACCAGCATCTGGTATCCGCTCATGGTTTTATTGCTATTATTAGGACTTGTCCCTTGATAATTGTCTGGAAAAACATCAATTAATTTGACCACATAATCGGCATCAGTGCCGGTGGTTGAGGTAAAGAGATCCGCTGTCACCGGCCCGGTTAGGGTAACGTCTTCATTCAAAATTTCAGTTTGATAAACTTCCACATCAGGTCTTCGTGAAGCAAATCGCTGGTCATCGATCATATATTCCCGGGTACGATCTGCCTGTATGCCAGCCTGGTATGGAACCGGTTTATTTGGATCACTGACGTATTCATCAAAACTTTCTTCACCCGCCGGCTGGTTTTCATTCAATTTACCAGCGTTCTGAAAGTACAATGTTTTTTCAATTGCATTTTTTGGTGGCCAAGCATCAAATTTCTTCCACTCATTGGTGCCCGTAATGAAGATGGTTGCTTCCGGCAAATCCATGGGACCTTCATCTTTCAGATAATAGTTAAAGAATGGGAGTTCAATATTCTGTCTATACCAAACGGCTGTTTTCTGCCCAAAATCCTGGTCGCCAAAAGATGATCCATCACCTTGTTCCCATTCGCCATGATACCATGGGCCCATCACCAGGATATTTTTATGCGATTGCGCGTTTTGTTTTTCAAGTGCTTTGTAGGTATTCAAAGCGCCAAAGCAATCTTCCGCATCAAAAAAGCCACCAACCTCCATAGTGGCAGGTTGGATGTCGACAAGATGGGGTCTGATATTCCTGGCTTGCCAGAAAGCATCGTAATTTGGGTGCTCCATCAAATCATTCCAGAATTTTATGGAATCGTCCAGATATTGCTTTTTATAATTAGGCAATGCCCCGAGGTCGAGATAGAATTTGTAATCATCCTGTTCGGTGTAGGAAACGGATGCCGGTGCATTGGCAGGTTTTACCGGATGTGGCCTGGGTACGCCGAAGCTGGTATAAAATGAAAAAGCATCCATCATAAAAAAAGCACCATTGTGGTGAAAGTCATCACCAATAAACCAATCGGTTACCGGTGCCTGGGGGGAGACAGCTTTTACAGCAGGATGGGCACCCGGCAATGAGGCGGATGAATAAAATCCCGGATAGGAAATACCGTAAATGCCAACACGGCCATTGTTATTCTGGATGTGCTTAATCAGCCAATCTACTGTATCATAAGTATCTGAGCTTTCGTCAATATCTTTATTGGACTTTTTGTGATCGATATGTGGTCTTACATCCACAAATTCCCCTTCGCTCATCCAACGGCCGCGAACATCCTGGTAAACAAAAATATATCTTTCTTTTGCAAATAAATTATTTGGTCCCAGTCGATCGGGAAAACGTTTTTCGCCATAGGGTGATACCGAATAGGGGGTACGTTTCATCAGGATGGGATATTTCTGTGAATGGTCTTTAGGAATATAAATTGATGTAAAAAGTCTCACACCATCGCGCATGGTAATATATCTCTCCATTTTTGTATAATGAGCCTGAATATATTGTGCATCGACTTTTGTTTGTGCTTGTGCATTAAAAAGAACACAAATGCCGAATAATGTCAGTGTAAGATATTGCTTCATGAGCGGGCCAGGTTTACATGTAAAATAATTTTAATTTGATTTTATAAGTACGAAAATCCATGCAATTAAATATTTTGGCCGGATCAAATACATCATTGAAATACAATTTTTTAAATAAAAAATCCAGAGTCAGTATGATGACCCCGGATTCAACCAATTTCATTAACAAACCATTAAAATATTAAATATTCTGTCTTTTTAATTCCTTGACTGCATAATCACATGCTCGGGCTGTCAGGGCCATATAAGTGAGCGATGGATTCTGACATGCAGTGGATGCCATACAGGCACCATCGGTGATGAACACGTTGGGCACGTCGTGCATTTGATTGTGAGCATTCAGGACGGAGGTTTTAGGATCCCTACCCATTCGCGCCGTACCCATTTCGTGGATAGCCATTCCGGGAAATGAACCACCATCAAAAGATTTTACGTTTTTGGCGCCGGCAGCATCGAGCATTTCTGCTGCGTCATTCATCATATCCTTGCGCATTTTATGCTCATTTTCCTTGAATTCACAGTCAATTGCCAGCACGGGTTGTCCCCATTTGTCTTTCTTGGTGTTGTCAATGTAGGCCTTATTTTCATAATAGGGCAATGTTTCACCAAATGCGCCCAGACCCATCGTCCAAACACCGGGCCGGGCCAATTCTTCTTTAAATCCTTTGCCAAAACCGAGTTCAGCAACTCCGCGATGCCATCCCTCACGACTGGCGCCGCCCTGATATCCAAATCCTCGCAGGTAATCTCGTTTTTCACCTTTTTTCACATTTCTGAATCGTGGGATGTAGACACCATTCGCCCTGCGCCCAAAATAATATTTATCATCGAAACCTTCCATTTCTCCACGCGCTCCACAACGGAAATGATGGTCCATAAGATTGTGTCCAACCTGGCCACTGGAATTGCCCAATCCATTGGGGAAAGCATCGGAAGTGGAGTTGAGCAGAATAAATGCGGTGCCAAGTGTGGAGGCATTCAGGAAAATTATTTTAGCATAAAATTCCATAGTTTCGTTGGTTTCTGTGTCTATCACACGTACACCTGTCGCTCTTTTTTTCTCTTTGTCGTAAATGACTGAATTCACGATTGAAAATGGTCTCAAGGTTAGATTTCCGGTTGCCACAGCGGGAGGGAGGGTGGAAGCTTGTGTACTGAAATATGCTCCAAACGGACATCCCCGGCTGCACAAGTTTCTGTATTGACACGGACCGCGGTCCTTATGTCTTACGGTAACATTGGCGACCCGGCCAATGGTCATGACGCGGTCACGCCCATAGGCTTTTTCCAATCGTGATCGTACTTCCTTTTCCACGCAATTCATATCCATTGGCGGAAGATATTGACCATCTGGCAGTTGAGCAAGACCTTCTTTCTGACCACTGATGCCAGCATGTCTTTCGGCATAATCATACCAAGGTTCGATGTCCTTATAACGAATAGGCCAATCAGCGCCAACACCTTCTTTGAGATTGGCTTCAAAATCCAGATCACTCCATCGATAGCTTTGTCGACCCCACATCAGGGACCGTCCACCAACATGGTATCCACGATACCAGTCGAATCGCTTTATTTCTGTATATGGGCAGTCCAGATCATTGACCCAATAGGAGGCATTGAATTCACTGTATGGATAATCCCGGCTTTGAACGGGGTGGGTACGTTTCATTTCCATGGTCAGCCGGCCCCGGTGTTTGAATCCCCAGGGAGGCGTCATGGCGGTATCATAATCTTTAATGTGTTCAATGTTCCTTCCACGTTCCAGAACAAGTGTTTTTAGTCCTTTTTCAGTAAGCTCCTTGGCAGCCCATCCACCACTGATTCCTGAACCAACGACAATGGCATCGTAGGTGTGATCGGTTTTAACATCATTATATAAATACATAATTTAAGATCTGGTTTTTATAGGATTGAAAATGAGTTTATTATACATGATAAAAATTGATATTAATGATTATGTGGCCCAGGTTTTTTGTTCCGGTTTCAGGTCAATGCAGCCATCATAGTGACCTGGAATGGGTACATATTCCAGGGTTTTGGTAGCCCCTGGTTCTGAAGTGAAAAAACCAAGCATGGTCAGTTCTTTGAATGTTTGGTAATAATGCGGTATTCCATCTGTGGATTTGGATTCACCATTGAATGCTTCTTTTTCGACATTGGTGAGGATCTGATTTTTTTGCTCCTCATCAAGGGCCGTAAAGGATTTGTTGAATTGTTGCTGGCATTGCTGGTCCAATTCATTCAAGCCCTTCTTAAAATGTTGTTGATGTTCCTCAGGATAGCATTCTTCCATCATCATTGCAATAAATTCCGGAACTTTGGCTTCTTTTGCACCGGGCGTGTCCGTTTGAGGAATAATTGATTCAGCAAGGTCGCTGATTAAATTTTGTTCATCTGAAGAAAAAAGACTTGCAACCGTTTCAGTCTTTTTTGTAGATGTGTTGCAACTGTTCATTACAAAAGTCAGCGTGGTGGCCGAAATAGTGCCACCCATTAGCAAGGCAACCCTTTTTACAGACTCTCTTCTGTTCATAATTTAAGGTTTAATTAAAATGTTTATTTTATGTTCATAAAAGTAATTGTCAGTTTTGCAATTTGCCTCTACGGGTTCTTGAAGATTTAGCGATCATAATAATAAACGTATAACTTCCAATCCCCATAATTATATAAAAAACAAGCAATTGATGTCACATCCGTTATCATGTAACGTTAAAAGTTCCTAAATCATGCCCTGATTAAGAATGCAGGTTTAGTCGCTAACCGTTCAACCCCATTTCTATACGACTATATATTTCTGTTAAATCCTATTTGTTCAATCAATAGATCATCTTTTCAAATTGTGTGCGATCAATATGATTGAAACGAACTCGTAAAATATAATTTTTAGAATAGTATTCATAATATTTTTTGATCCATTATGAATTTATTGGTTGAGATTTGAATTTCTGTCAAATCAACATAAAAAATTTGGACTCAAAGAGGGCCGGCCATTAATTCAAAAAATTAGCCGGGAAAATTTCCCGGCTAATTTTGAATTGTGGTATTTTATAAGTGTTTTGAATCTTAACATATCTTGGTAAAAGCACAACAGGTTTGCATCTTCACTTTATTCCAATTGGATTTTTTGTTTATTTAGCTGCCTAACTCGCCGTTTTTGGCCATACGTTGCATTTTTTTATTGGCGTAAATGGCAACTTCAACCCTTCTGTTCTTTTGTCTGCCAGAGGCAGTATCATTAGAAGCAACCGGTTGTGTTTCACCATATCCAACAGAAGAAAGCCTGCTCGCTTCAACACCCTTCTGGATCAAATAACGCTCTACTGAATTTGCCCGATTATCTGATAAAGTCATGTTGTAATCATTTGGCCCGGTGCTATCGGTATGGCCTGCTACCAGTATGTTGGTATCCGGATATTTATTCAACACCTGACCCAATTCATCAAGATTAGATTTGGTCTGAGGTCTTAAATTGTAAGAATCAACGTCGAACATCAATCCGGAATTGAACGTAATCATGATGCCTTCACCCACCCGTTCTACCGTGGCATCTTTAAGATCATGTTGCAATTCTTCGGCTTGTTTATCCATGTGCCTGCCAATCAGAGCTCCGGCCGTTCCTCCAACTGCGGCCCCGATGATGGCCCCTGCAGCAGTGTTGCCTGCCTGATTGCCAATTACTCCACCAATTACACTCCCTGCGCCGACGCCAATGGCGGCACCCTTCGCTGTTCGACTGGCCTTACAACCTGTCATGACAGGTGACATGGCAAAGACTATGAGTATGGAGAAAAAGGTAATTAAAAACGATTTATAAGAAGATTTGATCATTTTAAAATACATTACGAATTATTTAAATGGTTTAAACGTTGGTCCAGCAATTCTTTAATATCGCGATAATCATTTTTAATGGTTTCCAACATTTTGTTGGCCTCAAACAAGGTTTCGGGAGTAAGGTTATGTTCATGTTTTTGAAGATAATCCATCACAGCCACTGCTTTGGCTCTAGTGTCAAGTAAGCGTTGTTTGAGTTGTTCATTGTTCTCAACGATACCGCTATTACTATTGGTAGTCAAATTATTCTTCATGTGCATAAGATTGCGATCAATTTGGTTGATAAGAACGATTAAATTGAGAGAAATTTCAAATTGTTTTGTACGGTTGTCATGGGATGTCACATAATGTTCAAATTTGTTATTGTTATAATACTGTACAGCCATACCGATGCTAAATACAACAAATAGAATCACTATCAACCATTTTTTTGATTTCTGTTGGATTGGTTTCATTGATCCAAATTTTTATGTGTACTATGGTAAAAATGATGCCATGACCTGCTTTATTGAAATAAATAGATATAACATTTTTATAATCAGTTATTTGATGACTATCATTTCAATTATTGGTTGATTAAAAATTAATTTTTGTAATTCAGCAATTTGTTGTGAGGTTGTGGATAATTGTCTACAACCTTTGGGATTGGCGAGTAAATGTTTTGTTCAATTTAAAACCAAAAATCATTGTTAAAGGCATAGAATGATACATCCAGGGCGCCAAAATATCCACCAGACGATCCGCGGTTTTATAATTTGATCAGTGAGATGGCATGGTCCTTTCATAATAAAAGGCGGACAAAAAATAAATATTATGAGTTCTTTATTATATTTTATTGCAATTCTTTTACTGATTGGCTGGGTATTTGGATTTTTCGTATTCAGTCTTGGTAGTTTCATTCACATATTATTGGTATTTGCCATAATTGCTGTGTTATTCAGGCTGATCAGTGGTCGAAGAATCTGATTCCTCACCGGACCCGGAATAACTTCTTGACCCTTTAACCATGTTAATTTCTGATCACATTGCTAAACTTATCATTAATTAGTTTCTATTTAAATAGGCAGTGTTTCGCGCGGGAGCACTGCTTTTCTTTATAATTGTATCCTTTCTTAAGCCTTAAAACAGTTTTTACTATTTAAATCAGAATTTTACCATCGGGGATTTGATAACGTGCGTAAAATTTAGTCAGACGATATTGTAAAAATTGAAAAATGACCTATTTTTGCAGCCGTTTTTTGCTAGTTTTGCGCCATGTGCCAAGGCCTCATAGCTCAACTGGATAGAGCAACTGCCTTCTAAGCAGTAGGTTTCAGGTTCGAGCCCTGATGGGGTCACTTGTAGGTTCATATGCCTGTAAATTATTAATTTACAGGCATTTTTTATTGAAAGTTCGAAGAAATGTTGGGTGCTTGATTAGATATACGGTTCCAAGAATACATGTTTTGACCCTCAATGCCCCATAAATTTATGACGTAAATAATCTCATTGTTCGGTTTGCCAGGATCAAAAATAAATTCTCTTTTCTCCATGTATAGGGATTAACCGGATTTGGATCCTTCCGTAATCCAGGCTTATGGCTTCTTACATTCTCCTGGGTGATTTCAATTTTTTATCACCAACACAATTGTATTCATACCACCAATCATAGCCGACAGCAACCATCTCGTAGTAAATTGCGTACTGATCAACCACCAATCATTTTTCTAAAACTAAAAATGGCCCAAGCGCCTTGTTCTATTGATCTCGGCCGTTGTGACGCCAAAAGGTTCATCTCCTGTTTTCTCCAAAATTTTGAAATGTCAGAGTTTACTGTGGTCCGGTATTTTATTTCTATTTGTTTCCATATAATTTTTAGGTGATATTCCATATAATTCTTTAAAGCTGGTTGAAAATTTTGAAGGGTTGGAAAAACCTGTAGCGTATGCCACCTCTGAAATGTTAAGGTTTTTGGTTGATAAAAGTTCAGCGGCTTGCCCCAATCGTATGTTTCTGATTAAATCCCGGACAGATTGATTAGTGAGCTCTTTCAATTTACGATAAAGGTGAACACGGCTGATGCCAATTTCCAATGCAATCATTTCCACATTTAAATCAGGGTTGTCGATATTATTATTTATAACATTCATGACCCTTTGTATCAGTTTTTCATCAGCCGATTTTATTTCTATGTTTTTGACCTTGTCACTTTGGAGCTGATTACCACTAAAATTGTGTTTAAGCAAGTCTCTGTTTTTAATAATGTTTTCAGCCGTTTTTTTTAGGATTTCCATATTGAACGGTTTGGATATATAGGCATCTGCCCCTATTCCGAGACCTTCCAGATTATCTTTCTCTTCGTACTTGGCCGTTAATAGGATGACAGGGATATGATTAATATTCACATTATGTTTTATTTTATGGCAAAGGGTCATGCCATCCATCTCTGGCATCATTATATCACTTATGACCAAGTCTGGCTTTTGAGCCAATGCATGTGTAAGTGCTTCTTTTCCATTTGCACATTCATACATATGATATTCAGAGGCAAGTTCATTACAAATGTATTGCCGGACTTCCTCATCGTCATCAACTACCAGCACATTCTTTTTGCTTTTTGATTTAACACTTGCGTCCTCATTGCCTTCGAGCGGTGAATCCAGTATGGTCCTGTTAATTTTGTTTCCTTCAATCTCAAAGTGGTTGATTTCTATTTCGTCTGGATCTAAATGCTTTTTGCCGAGTGGAATACTGATAATAAATCGACATCCGGGTCCATCGGGGTTGTTTTCAGCGTGTATTGTTCCAAGGTGGAGTTCAACGATAGATCTTGTGAGATGTAAACCGATCCCACTACCGACAGAATGACTTTGAGAATTTGAAGCTTGGTAAAACCGATCAAAGATTTTCCCCTGTTCACTTTCAGGGAGTCCTATCCCGTTATCCGAACACGTGATTTTCAAATGAGAATTCGGCTGATTACCATTTTCCAATACATCATGCGTTTCTATAAACAAATGAATTTCGCCATATTCAGGAGTAAATTTAATGGCATTGGAAAGAAGGTTCTGAATGGTCTTGTCAAAGAAATTTTGATCAATCCATACGTTTGGAATCCCCGGCATATAATGGATTTGAAAAAGGATGTGTTTTGCAAAGATTTGTTCCTCAAAGATTTCTGTGACCTCATGAATAAACTTTATAATATCTGTTTCCCTGAATTTTAAAGAAATTTTCCCATTGTCAATTTTTCTAAGATCCATTAATTGATCAACCAGGTGCAATATTCTTTCTGTATTTCGCCGCATTAGTTTGTATGCTTTCTGT
Source organism: uncultured Cytophagales bacterium (assembly GCA_963711495.1). GTDB lineage: Bacteria > Bacteroidota > Bacteroidia > Cytophagales > Cyclobacteriaceae > CAVQEK01. The sequence continues at coordinate 557,057 of CAVQEK010000003.1, read as the reverse complement.
CTGCCGGCATCAAGGTCACTGGTTATTAGTTTTTTTAGGGGATTAAGTATAAGTGATAAGGGCGTGCGTATTTCATGTGAGATATTGGTGAAAAATTCCAGCTTGGCCTCATTGATCTGCTTGGCATGCTGGTGTTCTCTCATTCTTTTGCGGGTTTTATGTCGTTGCATGATTTGGAAGGCAACACCTGTGATAATCATGATGGTGATCAGAAAATATCCGGTCTTTGCCCAGGTAGAAAAATACCATGCCGGGTGTAATATTATCGTTACTTCTTTTACATCAGAATAGGTACTGAAGTCCTTTGCTTTGACTTTGAAGTTATATTCTCCGGGGTTAAGATTGTTAAAAGCAACAGTGTTTGTTCCTCGCTGTAAGGTGATCCAGTTTTCATCATCAATAGAATAGAGGTAGGTAATTCTTTTGGGATTTACATATTCCATGGCTGAGAACTCAATACTGAAAGAATTATCTTTATAAGAAAGATTAAAGGTGTCTGCATCCATGACGGAAGTATTGATTATATCATATTTCCCTGATTTCATCCCTTTTTTTATAGCATCATCATGAATGTAAAAACCGGTTATCATTACGTCGAGATTCTTAACATTATCTTTAATATCTGCAGGTTTGAAATATGTAACGCCATTGATCCCTCCAAAAAAAATTCTTCCATTATCACCTTTGAATGCGGCTCTTTTGCTAAATTCATTACCCTGTAGCCCATCGTGGAAATAATAATTGACGAATGTTTCACTTTCCGGGTTGAACTTTGAAATTCCGTAATTGGTGCTTATCCAGAGGTTTTGATTATCATCACTTTCTATCCCGCAAATAACGTCGCTGGGTAAGCCGTCATCCGTGGTATATGTTGTGATAACCTGTTTCTCCGGCTTTAAATACATTAGTCCATGTGAGGTGCCAATCCATATTCTTCCAAGACTATCTTGATACATGGTTTGAACAATTTGTACCCTCAATTCCGGATAGCTGTCATTTAGTGTTGTAAAAGTTTTTGTTTTGAGATCAAGACAACTTATTCCATCGGCCGTTCCAACATACAATTTTTCGTCCCGGGTTATAAGCAAACAATTTATCCAGTTATTGTGTAAGGTATTAGCGGCATTATTTTGGTGAGAAGAATTGGGCGTTTCACTGTAATTTTTGATCACTCCGGATTTCAAATTCATGGAATATAAACCAAATCCAAGTGTACCTATCCATAAATTCTTTTGGTTGTCTTCAGTAATGCTATATATCCGTTGGACCGGAATTGATTGATCATTTAGCATGCTTCTCACATATTCGAAAATACCGGTTTCACGGTCGAGTTTGGCCAAACCTTTAAAATAAGAACCGATCCAAAGATTATTATTTGAATCTTCATGAATACACATAATGGTAGATGGAGCAGAATTGTTCTTAATCGAATGGGTGTAGTGTGCTATTTGCTCTCCTTCCGGACTCACACTGTACAAACCGTCACTGTCGGTGCCAACCCAGAGAGTTTTCTCATGATCTTCATAAACCGACATGATATAATTAGAGCCAATAATGTTGTTTGTTACAGATTGGTAGCCCATATATTTAAAATTGTTAATTCGGGAAGGTATGAGAGCTACTCCCTTTTGAAAAAGGCCAAGCCAAAAATTACCATCATTATCTTTCATGATAGCATGTACTTTTGATTTTGAAAAATCAAAGTTCGAAACGTTAAAATTCAAATTTGATATCTGATTTTTGACTGGATCATAAAGTTTCATCCCTTCGCCATCTGTGCCTATTAATAAACGATTCGTCTGAATCGGGTATAACACCATTATTGGAGACGGCAAAAGCCCCTGCTGCGAAATCTGTACAAAGAAGTCTTTTTCATTATTGTATTTGAAAAGACCCTTGCTAAGACTACCGACGTAAAGATTTCCATCCTGATCTTGACAAATACTGCTAATGTTGCTATCCAGACCTTGTTTTGGATTAAAATAATTTTTTGGTTGTTTCTCCTCCCCAACCCGGAATAATCCTTTATCCTGTGTTGATATCCACAAATTTTGATTGATATCTTCGAATAAGTAATTCACAAAATAACTTGGAACGATTTCAGGCATTTGATGGGCCACTGTTTTTCCACCATCAAGAGATACTGAAAAGACTCCTTGACCTGAGGTACTTACCAGAATGGTACCATTACGTCGTTCCAACATACACAAAACATGGGCAGGAAAATCAGTTTTATCCGATAGGATGAGCGGGATCCGTTCAAATGAATCTGAGGCATGATCGTAAATTTGGAGGCCATTATAGAAACCAAAATACAAGTTGTTTTTACTGTCTTCAAAAATCAGACGAGCATAATTATTTAAAATGCCGTCTTTTTCTTTGTAGATGGTAAATTTTGATCCATCGTAACGGTTAATCCCATCTTCTGTAACTATCCAGATGATCCCCTTGTGGTCCTGATAGATTCCTCCAATAAGACTATTCGATAGTTCGGAATCTGTAGTAAACAACCTTGCCCTTTGTCCAAAACATAAAATTGTAACCAATAAAAATGGTATAAAAAAGAAAAACTTTCCAGGTCTGAACAGCACTCCGAGTTCTTTCATCCAACAATAGTTATCGTTAAATATAAAAATACTAAAATTAAACGAATACTATAGCCAGTATCAAGGTTAATCACCTGAACGGTGAATATAAATTCCACCTGTTCCATATACAACAACTGCTCTCAGGGGAATGGAGGAAATTTTGACTTTTCTGGATTGGTTTAGCCGCACCAACATTTAAATGGATTTTATACAATAGAACCGGTGCCCAATGAAGGTTGTGCCTTTTGGAGTTTCCGAAGTAAAATGGTTTCTTATCCGGATTCTTTTCAGCTTGGCTTTTTTGATTTTCAGTGAAATAGATGCAGAATTTTACTTCTCTTTTAAATTTTTTGCTTCTTATCATATTTGGATTAACCTCTAAAGACGGATCATTATACGTCTTTGTGACAAAAATCGCCGACAGGTAACGTGGTGAAAAGACCTTGTAACAGTGTGGAACTATCCAAGTAACAACTGTAGATATATTTGTTTCTAAAGCAAAAATGTAATGATTAGAATCATTGAAGGTTTGTTTAAATCGCATGATCATGTGAACTGGGCGTATTGCAGCAGTGCAGTACCGTGCCTCGTATTTATTTAGTAAATGTTATGATCTTGGTAATTGAGGTAATCAAATAATTCATAAATAATCAAAGTGAGAATAAAACACCCATAAAATCAGAATAATGCTACCAACTAACATTTCTAAAAATTCAACAATCGCCTTTGGTTTAATTGTTTGTTTTTTCCTGTTCCCCATATATTCATTTTGTCAAAAACTGCAAATAAATGATTTGGGTTATTTTGAAACTCCCGGGGTGAATGTATTCGTTTTCAACAATCTTTACAATGGGATGTTTTTCGATGAAAAAACTGCTGGGATTGAAATTATACACCACGGGGTAAGGACTGGCACCGGTGGCGCCGTGAGGTTGCAAAATACGCCCGAACAATGGGATTTGGTACCAATAATGGCAGATAGAAATGTTGACACCATAAATAATAGCATTGAGGTAATCTTACGGTACGAAGAATATAATTTTGATTCAAGGATAAAAGTATCAGCTAAAGATAACGGCGTAGAAATTAGCATTTACCTTGACAAACCGCTGCCAGAAATATTGGAAGGAAATGCTGGATTTAACCTGGAATTTCTGCCAGCGGTATATTTTGGGAAAAGCTATTTGGTTGATGGAAAACCGGGTGATTTCCCTTTGTATCCTTTCGGTCTCACAAAAATGGAACCTGCAAGTAAGAAAATTCCCCAGTTCGCCGGCCATACAACATTTGACGATAGAGGCAGAGGTGAATTTATTGTGCCTCAACCAATATTGACCGGTAAGACAATAGTTCTGGCGCCGGAAGATCCTGAGCGCAATGTAAAAATCCAATCTTTTGATGCCGACCTAATGCTTTTCGATGGACGTAACCTGGCACAAAATGGATGGTTTGTTGTGCGCAGCCTGCTGCCACCCGGAAAAACCGGAAAAGTATTGACATGGTATCTGGAACCTCACGCGATTCCGGATTGGAAACGAATTCCCATTATTGAGTTTTCACAGGTTGGTTATCACCCCAATCAGGATAAAGTGGCAGTTATCGAACTCGATAAAGATGATACGCCTTTAAAAACAGCATCCCTTTTCCAGGTAACACAAGATGGCAACTATGTTGAAAAACTAAAAGTCAATATAAAGCCTTGGGGAAAATTTATGCGATACAACTATATGAAGTTTGATTTCAGTTCAGTTAGAGATCTCGGAGTATATTTTATTCAATATGGCGACATGAAGACAAATACGTTTTCAATTGCACCATATGTGTATCAAGATATATGGCATCCCACCCTGGATGTATGGTTTCCGGTACAGATGGATCATATGGCTGTGAATGAAGCGTATCGTATGTGGCACGGGGCTCCGTTTTTAGACGATGCACTTCAGGCACCAGTGAACCATCAGCATTTCGATGGCTATAACATGGGTGCAACCACGGACACAAAATATAAACCCTTGGAACGTATTCCAGGGTTGGCCGTGGGTGGATGGTTTGATGCTGGCGATTTTGACATCCAAACCGCATCCCATTGCAGTGCTGTTTTAAGTTTTGTTGATACATGGGAAAATTTTGGATTAAACCGTGATGAAACATTTGTTGACCATACAACACGTTACGTAGATATTCATCATCCTGACGGCGAACCTGATATTTTACAACAAATTGAGCAGGGTACCTTGAACATGGTAGCACAAGTAAAAAATATTGGTCATCCTGTAAGGGGAATAGTCGTTCCAAATCTTCATCAATACCATCATTTGGGTGATGCGTCTACAGAAACAGATAATCTTCCTTACAATTCTGATCTTAAGCCATACGAATCGGATGACAAATCAAGTGGCACTATGGATGATCGATTGGTGTTTACAACCAGGAATACCTTTTTGGATTATTATACTACCGCGGCTCTGGCAGCTGCCAGTCGAGCTTTAAAAAATTATAATGACACGTTAGCTGATCAAAGTATATTTTATGCTGAAAAATTGTGGAATGAAGATGACAACATCAATAAACAGGATACTTCAAAATTCACAGCCAGGTTCAGAAGAAATATAGAAATTGCCGCAGCACTTCAGTTATATATTACTACAAAAAATGAGCGCTATGCAACGTGGTTCAAAAATGAAATCTGGGCGGTACTTGACCAATCAGTTACGTATGGGATGACGACGGCTTTACAGGCATATCCTTTTATGGACAAAGACTACCAGGACAGATTAAGAGATTATGTCATCCGCTTTAAAACGATGAGTGATGAGTTTAACAAGCAAAACCCTTATGGGGTGCCGCTTTTTGGTAGCGGTTGGGGTGGTAACAGTCAAATTATAAACTGGGCCATTACCAATTATTTTGGTCATAAATTCTTTCCGGATATTATTGACCCTGAATATGTGTACAAAGGCTTAAATTATATTTTTGGCTGTCATCCTTATTCAAATATTTCCTTTGTTTCTTCGGTTGGCACTCGTTCAAAAAAGATTACTTATGGCAACAATAGGGCTGATTTCAGTTTTATCGCAGGTGGCGTTGTGCCCGGGGTATTGCTGCTCAAGCCCGACTTCCCGGAAAATAAAGAAGATTGGCCGTTTCTATGGGGTGAAAATGAAGTGACGGTAGGTATCTGTGCAGCATACATATTCCTCTCAGGTGCCGTTAACGAATTGGTCAATGAATAAAGCTAAGGATGCGCTATACAAGAAAGGTGTCTATTTTTCTAATCGAACCGACTTTTTCACTTTAAACTAAAAAATGAAAAATCAAAATGATGTTAACTGACGAAAGGGGAAATAGATTTGAAAAAATATTAACGGATGATTCAAAAAGTCTGAATCATATACCTCAATTTTTGTAGACAGATGAGTCTAAACTGGCTTTTTTTTAATAATAATTCATGGCGTTGATGCTTTTGGTTGACTGTATAGCAAGAATGTAACATAGGGAAAAGATTTTGTAACATTTTATATTATGTCTTGAAGTTACATGCCATATCTTTACTTATGACTGTGTGATTAATATTAGGTATCGTCCGTAAATATTTCGAAAGTGTTGAACCAAAATTAATTGGCACACAGCATAATAATTTAAAGATATCAATACTAAGAGTAAAACCGGAAATAATCTAGCCAATTATTTCTGACCCTTATTTTTATTAATTATTTACAATTAAAACACCCTAAATTCATGAAAGAAAAATTACTATTAAAACTCGCGAAGTTTTCACTCTATGGACTAGTACTCCAGACTCTCTTTGTGGGCGTGTTAATGGCTTCTGATGCCAATGCCCAGCGCAAGCAATTAAACGTGAACAAAGTTTTTGTGACGTTTCATCTTCAAGATGCTTCCTTATTAGAAGTATTTAATACGATTGAAGCTAAAACCGATTTTGTATTCAATTATGATGATCACATTATTAACAACAAGTCAAAAATAAGTGTAATTGGAAAGAAATCGATTGCCGACATTTTAATTCAAGTTTCTGAAGTAGCCGGCGTAAAATTTGATCAGATTAATAATATTTTTAATGTAGAAAGACTGAATAACAAGTACGAAGAAGCCAACCAGCCGGCAATCATTATGCAAACCCACACGGTGTCTGGCAGTATCATTTCCAATGATGATGGCGAACCCTTGGTTGGTGTTAGTATCATTGTTAAAGGGACAACACAAGGTACCGTTTCAGATATAAATGGAAAATATAGTATTGAAGTTCCTTCAGGTGAAAGTGTCCTGGTATTCAGTTTCGTTGGCTATCAGGCGCAGGAAATTCAGGTAGGAAACCAAACTGTCATCAACATAACATTGAAATCAGATGTTACTGCACTTTCCGAAATTGTGGTGATTGGCTACGGAATTCAGAAAAGGACTGCTGTTACCGGTGCGGTTGCCTCAGTAGACTCGAAAGAGATTTCGGCATTAGCAGTACCGAGTGTAGAATCTGCCTTGCAGGGTCGGGTCGCAGGGGTTAATGTTACCACCAATGGATCTCCCGGAGCCGATCCAATAGTGAGGATCCGAGGGATAGGTTCAATTACTGGTTCATCTGATCCCCTATACGTAGTCGATGGGTTACCTTTGACCAGCTTAAATAGCGCGTCAGCGTTAAATAGCACGTCCGGGTTAAATAGCTTTGATCCAAAGGATATAGAATCGGTGGAAGTGTTGAAAGATGCTGCCGCCGCGTCCATCTACGGTTCCCGGGCAGCTAATGGAGTAATTATCATTACAACTAAAACAGGTTCTAGGAATAAGGGCATGAGTGTGAATGTAGAATCTTATTATGGTGTACAGCAAGCCTGGAAACAGTTGGATTTACTCAAACGTGATCAGTACATTCAGTACGGCACCGAATTGCTAACCAATGCCGGATCAACTTTGCCACTGCGTTTTTCCAACCTCAATGAACCCATCTACGAGGGTGCTACGCAGACATATGCTGAAACGGAAACGAACTGGCAGGATGAGGTATTTCGGAGTGCTCCAATTTATCAAGTGCAAGCTTCTGTTGCCTCCACCACAGATAAAACAAAACTGTATGCTTCGGCAGGTGTTTATGGCCAGGATGGTATCATGATCGGAACTAATTACAAGCGTTATAATTTTCGTTTAAATTCCGAAGTTAACATCAGTGATCATATCTCTTTTGGACAGACAATGACGGTAGCAAGCGACTGGAGAACGAATCTGCAGGAGAGCGGAGGGAGGACAATTCTCCAGCACGTTATACACCAGGTACCTTATATGCCGGTTTATGATCCAACCAAGTTAGGCGGGTATAGAACAGCCGATAATAATGACGGCAGTGATCCCGAGAACCCGGTTCGAATTCAGGAAATGGATTTAAATAGAACTACCGGGGCCAGAATGTTTGGTACAGCGTATCTGAACATAAATATTTTACCTTCCTTGACCTATAAATTTACTTTCGGAGGAGACTATTACTCTTCTAAAAATATTGTAGATCAACCGATCTATAACGATGGCTTTGGTGCTCGTACAACACATAATCTCCAGGACAATCGTATCACAGAATTTTCGCCCCTGTATCAAAACCAACTTACTTTTAACAAGCAATTTGGTAGGCATACGATCAATGTTACGGCTGTTGCTGAACGACAGGATCATAAATTTTCCGGTCTTAATGCATCGTCACAACAAAGCTCCAATATCATCACTTCATTGCAGGCTGGACAAAACCAAACGATAGGGTTTAATGATACCTATGAGACTACATTAATTTCCTATCTTGGAAGGTTAAACTATGAGTTTGCCGGAAAATATCTTTTAAGTGCTTCTATTCGCCGCGATGGTTTCTCTGGCTTTGCTCCCGGACAGAAGTGGGGCAACTTCCCTGGTATATCTGTCGGTTGGCGCATAAGTGAAGAGTCGTTTATGAATGCATTAAGCAGTATATCCGAACTGAAATTGAGGGCAAGTTACGGAGAGCTTGGAGTCAACAACGTAGGTCCTTTCGATTGGCAATCGTTGATTAGTATTAATACAACATATCCCTTTAACAACACCAATCAGGGTGGAAGTTATTTCAATTCCCTGCCTAACAGTGAATTGACCTGGGAGACAACAAAAATGACAAATTACGGAATTGACCTTGGGCTCTGGGAAGGTAAGGTAACCGTGACTGCCGAATACTTCCAGCGGAAGGTAGACGATCTTTTACTCGATGTACCCCTGGCGCCTTCCATGGGATATTCAGTGGACTTCAAGGGTAATGTAGGCAAGATGGAAAATTCAGGATTCGAACTGCAGGCAGGTTATCACAAAATTGCGGGTGATTTTACTTTCGACCTATCTGCAAATTTGGGAACGGTGAAGAACAAAGTGACCGATTTGTATGTACCTGGAAATACCATATATAAAGGTTCGAATGCTGACTTTGGCGGTTATGATATCACCAAGACCGAGGCAGGCCAATCGGTTCAGGGTTTCTATGGATGGGTTGTAGAAGGCTTATTCCAAAGCGAAGCGGATATTATCGGTTCGGATAATAGACCAAATGCCGCAGTACAGAATCTTCCATTGAATGAGGATGGTACAGTCGATATGGATCAATACAATAACCCGGCTAATAAAGGGCAGTATACGCGTCCCGGAGACATACGGTTCAAAGACCTGGATGGTAATGGTGTCATTAACTCTGACGACCGCACTTACCTGGGTTCATTTCTTCCGGATTTCAACTACGGGCTCAACTTAGGAGCGAATTATAAGAACTTCGACTTAACTTTGTTCATTCAAGGGGTACAGGGAAATGAAGTGTACAATGGGACCAAGGTTTTATCACAGGGAATGTTACGGCTTTTTGGCGCTGAAACAGCAGTCCTTGATGCCTGGACGACCCAAAATACCAATACCAGTGTTCCCCGCGCTGTCAATGGAGATCCCAATCAAAATTCCCGTACATCCGATCGATTTGTAGAGAATGGTTCTTATATGAGAATTAAGAATTTGAGCTTTGGTTATTCGTTGCCTGCAGGATTTTTGAATTCATTTGCCAACGGCTCAATTCAGAAATTCCGGATTTATGTTTCGTTTCAAAACCTGTTAACGATCACCGACTACACCGGTTATGATCCGGAAATTGGTGCACGAACCATCAACGATCTGGTTCAGGGAATTGACTACGGTCAATACCCGCAACCAAGAAGCATAATGGGAGGTATTCAACTTAGTTTTTAAATTTTAATGAAAATGAAAATGAAAAAAATAACAATATTTTCAATATTTGTCTACCTGCTTATCGCAATTTCCTGTGGTGAGGATGTCCTAATTAAAGATAATAACAATAAGCAGACTACCTCTACCTACTTTAAGACAATAGATGAACTATCATCAGCTGTGAATGGAATTTATGCAGTCCTTCAGAGTAACAATCTTGGCGGACGTGAATGGTTCTTTCTTCACGACCTGCGTTCTGATGAAATGGCTACCGGCGGTGGTCAGCTTGAAACACCTCGTAATCAGTTATTGATTGGTACTCATGATGCCGGTAATGCGGTTCTTACCGCTGTATGGACAGGATCATATCGGCTCATTCTTCGGGCCAACGCGGTGATTAACCTGGGACCGGAAGCTGACATTCTCGAAACAGATCTTAGGGACAGGTTGATTGGAGAAGCAAAATTCCTGCGTGCCTGGCAATACTTTCAATTATATGGTTTCTGGGGAGCCGTGCCTGTATACGAAACTTTTGCCACTTCAATCGACGGATCCCAACCAAGAGCAACTTTGGCAGAAGTAAAAGCACTGATCGTATCTGATCTCAACGATGCTATTGCAAGCCTACCGTCAAGTTATTCTGGAAATGATATGGGCAGGGCCTCCAAAATTGCAGCACAGGCATTGTTGGCCAAAGTATATATGTTTGACGGTCAGTATACCGAAGCAAAACCTCTCCTTGAATCAGTTATCGCAGTTGGTGAAGCTGCGGCTGGTGGAACGGCTTTGACGGACGAGTATTTTGACAACTTTACGGAGGAAGCCGAGTACAACAAAGAGTCCATATGGGAGATTTCATATACATCCAATGGGAACTACAGCTGGGATGCAGACGGGAATGACTATGGACCAAACGAATCATGGATTCATTCACAAGAATACTCGGCAATTGGATGGAGAAATCTTATTCCTTCTGACAAATTACTTGGCGAGTTTGAAGATGGCGATCCCAGGTTAAATGATAATTTCTACTTTACTGGTGATGAATATGGAGATCCATCCTCTCCTAAGATATTGACGGACGGAGATCAGCGTGGTAATTCTTCAGTATTTAAAGGCGTCACACAGAAAATAAGTTGGAAGAAATATTCGGTGATGTATAAACTGGATCCGGGAGGATATTATGATATGATCGGGATCAACGATAGGGTGATGCGGTATGCTGATATGTACTTGCTATTAGCCGAATGTGAAAATGAAGTGGGATCTTCGACGAAAGCTTTAGAATACCTGAATAAAACCAGAATACGGCCTAGTGTAAATATGCCAGAATATCCGACCAGTAGCTATCCCACCGGTACCAAAGATGAGATCATGAAAGCGATTATGCACGAGCGTATGGTTGAACTTGCCGGCGAACAGCAACGGAATTTTGACATACTTCGATGGCGTAAAAATGGAAAATTTACATCGGAACCAATTTCTTATTTCCAGGCGAACAAGTATGAATTGCTTCCGATACCGCTCAGTGAAGTAGATGCAAATGCAAATATTAGTCAGGCAGATCAAAATCCTGGCTATTAATCAATAATCTTTAATAACTTACAAATAATCCCGGGTAAAAATGTCCGGGATTATTTCTTCCTAGATTCATTAGTTTTGTCGTTAACTGCTTGAGAATGAGGATTATTTTGCCTCTATTTTTTTTTGTGCTGTTGATTTCCGTAGGATGCAACAACAATCCGGAAGTATTTCACCTCCTTAACGCTCAACATTCGGGAGTGACATTCTCAAACACAGTGGTAGAGAGCGATACGTTTAACGCCCTCACATTCGAATACATATATGATGGATCCGGTGTTGGTATAGCCGATTTTAACAATGATGGGTTAGCGGATATTTTTTTTGCCGGAAATATGACCAGCAGCAAACTTTACCTTAATAGGGGTAATCTAAGATTTGAAGATGTGACTCTGGAATCGGGAGTCGGTACAAAAGCATGGTGCACCGGTGTTTCTGCCACAGACATTAACAAAGATGGGTGGATGGATATTTATGTTTCGACTATTCACCCTGATATGGATAAAAGCGAACCGAATCTGTTCTTTATTAACAAAGGAGTTGATGAAAAGGGAATTCCGCGATTTGAAAATCTTGCCACTCAACTGGGGCTTGATGACTCCAGTTACTCATCACAGGCTGTCTTTTTCGATTATGATCTGGATGGAGACCTCGATATATACCTTCTGACCAATTCACTTGAAAACTATATGCGCAATATTCCCATAGGTCAGCATTATGATGGAACGGGAAAAAGCGTCGACCGATTGTACCGGCAGGATTCATTGCCAAATGGGGGTATTCATTTTACCGATGTCTCGGCACCTGTCGGAATACAGGCCGAAGGGTGGGGCCTGGGGATAATCGTGAATGATTTCAATAGTGATGGGTGGCCGGATGTTTACTGTTCGAATGACTTTATATCCTCCGATCATCTTTATATCAATCAGCAGGATGGAACTTTTAAAGATCAAATCGGGGTTGGCATGAATCACGAGGAGTTTAACGGTATGGGTGTTGATATGGCAGACCTTAACAACGATGGAATGAATGATCTGGTGGATTTAGATATGATGCCGGATGATAATCTAAGACAGAAGACTATGTTTTCAGGAATGGGTTATGACCGGTTTATGAAAAGCCTGAAGATGAAGTATCAGCCTCAATTCATCCGGAACGTTCTTCAGCGAAACAATGGTAATAATACATTCAGTGACATTGGTTATATGAGTGGTATCTATGCAACAGACTGGAGTTGGTCTGTTCTGCTTGCTGACTTCGACAACGATGGCTTGCGCGACATTTTTATAACGAATGGTTACCCTAAAGATGTTACTGATCTGGACTTCGTGACCAACAGAATGAACTCATCCAGATTTGGAACAGAAGAATTAGGACGGGAATCTAATGCCAGAGCGATACAGAAACAGGGGGGCGTATTCAAACCCAATTTTCTTTTTCACAACAAAGGAGACTTTCAATTTGAGAATGACGCAGCTTCGTGGGGACTTTCCGAACCTACATATTCAAATGGCGCAGCCTACGCTGATCTTGACAACGATGGAGATCTTGACCTGGTTGTAAGCACTCTTAATGGAGTGGCTCGTGTGTATGAAAACACCATAAACCCAAAAGAAGGAGGCAAGGCAAATTTTTTACAAATACGATTCCAGGGACCTTTGGGAAATCCGCAAGGAATTGGCACAAAGATTTGGATATATACCCAGGGTCGGCTTCAATATGGTGAACAACAACTACAGCGTGGTTATCTATCCAGTGTAGATCCTGTAATGCACTTCGGATTAGGATCTGCAATAAAGGTGGATTCAGTTGTAATACTCTGGCCCGGAGAAAGGATGCAGGTAATGCGCAATGTGCCTGCCAATTCATTCATTGCTGCTATTTATAGTGAAGCAAATCAACAATATCAGCCCCCAAAGAAAAAAGCAACCATCCTGGTTAAAGAGGAGTCCATTCCATTTCTTGTGCAGCCCGAACGCGAATATGCAGATTATAGATATGGTCAACCAACCTTACCACACAAATTTTCTCAACAAGGTCCAGGACTTGCAGTTGGAGATGTCAACGGTGATGGTTTGGATGATTTTATTGTTGGGGGTCCAGCGCATCAAAGCGCCAAGATATTATTCCAGGAACCCGGAGGTACGTTTCGGGTTGATTCTCTCGAAGTAAAAGAATTTGAAGATGTAGGTTTACTCTTATTCGATGCTGACAACGACGGTGACCTGGATTTATATTGTGTTAGTGGAAGTAGTGAGTTTGGCCGAAATAAGTCTCGCTATCAGGACAGGCTCTACATGAATGATGGAAAAGGCAATTTCAGCCTGGATGAGAATGCTTTACCGAAAATTGAAAGCAGCGGAAGTTGTGTGATTGCCGCAGATATTGATAAAGATGGCGACCAGGATTTGTTTGTAGGAGGAAGAGTTGTGCCCATGTCCTATCCCATACCTCCACGAAGTTGTATACTACGCAATAACGGCAGTGGAAAGTTTGATGAAGTTACTAATATAGTAAGTGAGGGTTTGGATTCTGTAGGTATGGTGACCTGTGCGTTATTTTCTGATTTTGACGGCGATGGATGGAAAGACCTTCTGGTGGCAGGAGAGTGGATGCCCATAACTATATTTAGAAATGACAATGGATACTTCAAAAAGGTAATGGAATCTAAAACTGGTTGGTGGAGTAGTCTGGCAGAAGGTGACTTCGATAATGATGGGGATATTGACTACATTGCAGGCAACTTAGGTCGCAATTCAGTGTTCCAGGCGAACGAGGCAGAACCAGTATCAATTTATGCAAAAGACTTCGATAATAGCGGTTCGATAGATCCTATAATCTCACGTTACATCCAGGGAAAAGAGTACCCTGTTCATTATCTGGAAACCATGATTGAGCAGATTCCATCCCTGCGAAGGATACTGAAAACGCATTGGCAGTATGGACAAATGGAGATGCCGGAATTAATAAACTACCTTGGTGGAGAGGGTATGTTGGTGAGACGTGCCGATTATTTTGAATCATCTTATCTGCAAAATCTCGGTAGCGGTAATTTCTCATTCCAAGCGTTGCCTTTGAACATACAGGTCAGTCCTATTAACAGTATCGCGGTTTGTGACCTGAATAGAGACGGCAACCTGGACTTTCTGGCTGTGGGCAACTCGTTTGCAGAAGAGACATTGACCGGGTATTATGACGCCGGTATTGGTATTTGTGCATTGGGCAGAGGTGATGGAACATTTGAAATTCTTCCACCGGCTGAAAGTGGCTTTTGTGTCCAGTCTGACGCAAAAGCCATTGGACAAATAATATCGGGTGGCAGAAGAAAGTGGGTGGTCACATCGAATCAGGCGCCTCTGGTTTTGTTCAGTGAGCTTGGGAAAACCGTAATTACAAAATTGCCATAAGGTATGCTTTACACACTATCCTAAAGTGAAAAAAAACAGAATTGAATTTCGAATAATGAAAAATTACAAAATATATCTACTTATCCCACTCTTGGTTCTTTCTTTAAATAATACTGTAGTTGCTCAAAATCCAATCATTACTGATCAATTTACAGCAGATCCTTCAGCAAGAGTTTTCGGTGACAAAATATATGTTTATCCTTCCCATGATATTCCTTGCACTGAGAATCGAGGACGTGTCGGGTGGTTTTGCATGGAAGACTATCATGTATTTTCGTCGGAAAATCTTACCGAATGGAAAGATCACGGAGTTATTGTTAGTCAAACACAAGTGAAATGGGCCAATCCTATCGCTTATAGCATGTGGGCACCAGATTGCATCAACAAAAACGGGAAATATTATTTCTATTTTCCAACCATGGTTCAAGACACCATCAAATATGGCAGGGGTTTTCATATCGGAGTTGCGGTAGCCGATAAACCGGTAGGCCCTTATACACCTCAACCTGAGCCGATTAAAAATGTTCGTGGCATTGACCCGAATGTCTTTATAGACAAAGATGGGCAGGCTTATTTATACTGGGCGGCGAAGGATCTCTTTGTAGCTAAGTTGAGTGAAAATATGCTGGAGTTGGCATCCGAACCTGTGGTCATTAAGGATCTTCCAGAAAAAGGCCTTAAAGAGGGACCATATTTGTTTGAACGGAACGGCATTTATTATTTAACCTATCCGCATGTCGATAATAAAACTGAAAGGCTCGAATATGCTATCAGCGACAATCCAATGGGTCCCTTTAAAGTTACAGGGGTGATCATGGATGAGTCTCCCACCGGCTGCTGGACGAACCACCAGTCCATAGTAGAATTTAAAAATCAGTGGTATTTGTTCTATCACCATAATGATTTATCCCCAGGCTTCGATAAGAACAGGTCGGTCAGGATAGATAGTTTGTTTTTCCATGAAGATGGGACCATTCAAAAGGTAATTCCAACGTTTCGTGGAGTGGGTTTGACCAATGTTTCAAAAAAAATACAGCTTGACCGGTATAGTGGAATAAGCAATGAAGGTGCGTCCATAGCATTCCTGGACACACTCAATCGATTTGAAGGGTGGAAGACCATACTTCAAAGCACGAGGGCATGGATAGAATATGATGGTGTTGATTTCGGAAAACATACATTAAAAACTGTTAAGGTAAGGGCTTTATCGAATTCGGGCGGGACAATACAAATAAGGATAAATAAGGTTGATGGGCTTATGATCGCCGAGGTGGACATTCCCGAAGGTAGTGAGTGGCATACACTCACAGCACCCTTGTCCTTAAAAGAGCCCGGTATTCATAACCTGTTTGTCGAATTGAAAGATAATGCCAATGTTGAAATTGACTGGTTGAGTTTTGAATAGAAGGCTATAAAATGCAATGTTTTATCATGGAACCAAACAATTCGATTATCTTCCACTTTCAGTGTATATATAACCTATTCAATAATCAAATAAAAATGCTCTATGAATAAATTGTTTTTTACGTTGCTACTGGCTCTTCCCTTATCGCTCAATGCTCAAACGGCAAAAATCAAAATCGATATTGATAGATCCATTGGGAAAATCGACCCCGGAATTTACGGTGTATTCATGGAACCCATCCACTTTAGCGGAAGAAGAATGGGTTTACCCGACACAGTTAGCTTCAATACGCTTTATGGAAATTTATATGATCCTTCATCTCCGCTTGCTGACAAGAATGGATTCAGGAAAGACTACATTGAAGCGATGAAGGAACTGAAAATAACTAATATGCGCTGGCCTGGTGGGAATTTTGTGATGGGTTATAATTGGAAAGACGGCATTGGACCTATTGACCAACGCCCTGCCCGAATAAACCTGGCATGGGGCGGAGTCGATAACAATCATGTTGGTACGGATGAATGGATTGAATTGAATAAAGCAATTGGAAGTGAAAATGTTGTTTGTGTAAATCTTGGCCTTGGTACTATTGATGACGCTCGTTTCTGGGTTGAATACTGCAACTATAAGAAAGGAACATACTATTCTGATTTGCGTGCTCAGTATGGGCATGAAAATCCGTATAATGTGAAAATATGGGACCTTGGTAATGAAGTTGATGGTGCACCGTGGGAATTGGGGCATAAAACTGCCGAAGATTATGTCAAAATTGCAAGAGAAGCAGCCAAAGCAATGAAGGCTGTAGATCATACCATTGAATTAGTAGCGTCGGGATCATCGTATTACGAAAGCACTGGCCAATGGGTCGAATGGAACCGGAAAGTTCTTGCAGGGCTAGGGGATATAATCAATTATATTTCCATTCATCGCTACTGGGAAGATTCGCCTGACTATTATTCTTATATGGGTCAAAGTGCCATGGATTTTGAAGAAAAAATCAAAGTAACGGCTAATGAGATTGAAACTGTAAAAGCAATGAAGAACTTTAGCGATTCAATCTATATTTCAGTTGACGAGTGGGGAACTTTCGGAAGGAATTTTTTATCGGTTCTCCCTATTGCCCAATGTTTGAATTCTTTTGTTCGTCATGCCAATGTTGTTAAAATGGCGAATTTCACATTGCTCACTTCATTGCTAGGAAGTGACAGAGATAAAGGAACCTATAAGACACCTTCGTTTTATATTTTTAAATTATTCTCAAACAACTGTCTTGGCAACGCTATTGATACCTATGTCGAGTGCGATACCTTTAATACCGAGCAATACAAAGGCATTCCTTATCTAGACGTAACAACAGTTTATTCCAAAGAAACAAATACGGTTTTCATCAATGTGGTCAATCGGAACAAAGACCATGCAATTACTGCTGATATACTTGCCAATTCCGGAGAATTTACAGGAAATGCTGAAACTGAGATAATAACTGCAGATTCACTCGAAGACCCCTTTACATTCGACAAACAGGTGCAGTATAAACCGGTTGTTAAACAGGTCAAAACAGATAAACATAAGATATCCTGTTCATTCCCGGCGCACTCATTTACACAAATAAAAATACATGCTGAAAATTAAAAATAATGAAAAGGCCTGTCTTATTTTGGAAACTCAGTGTGGCGCGTTATTGTTCCAAATGACGTTCTTTTAAGGCTTTGATACGCCCGTGCCTTTAAGCAGCAGGTTTCAGGTTCGACTTATAATGTCATTAAACGCCTCTAATTTTAATTTAGAGGCGTATTTTTTATTAACTGTTTTTCGCGCTAAATCATGTGCTTTTTTGACTTTTTATAAATCTTATAGATTTTTTCATTGGTCTGTACTTATTATTTCCGTTCTTGTTCTAAGCGAGGTCATTATTCTGTTAGTCTAAAAAATGAGCCTTTTAACAGCTCCTTTTGCCGTCAATATTCTTAAAGTCAATTTCGTATTTTTCACCATTGTACAACGTCAAATTGGCACCCAGAGCAGAACCGGATGGCGTAATATCCAGGATTTCCAGTTTCTTGATCGGGGAAAGTTCCTCTTCCGTCCATTCACCACTGTCCATCCGGTGCAGCATTACTGTTACCATCAACTCCATAGCCGGGTTTTTGGCCATCCTTTTTTTATAAGCATAGATAACAGTGCTCTCATCAGCTTCCGCATTCAGGTCGGAATGTATCAAGGTGTCTACTTTGTCCCAGCCACTATAGGTTATCAGGGCAACTCTGCGCCCCGGGATGGATGCGGTAATTACTTTTTTATTCCCATCTTCAAACTGGTTGACAACGGCATTTTGCCCGTTTATATGCGGCAAGCCAAAATGGCCAAGCGTAAGTTCGTATTCAAAAGCAAGGCGGGAACGGTCAACCCGGATTACCCCACCGGGGATGGTAATCTCGGCAAGGTCGATAATATACCCCACTCCATTATTAGGTGGTTTTCGCATAATTGCCTGCCGGTACAAAACATCATTACGGACTCCATTGAAAAGCATACTCTGTGAGATCGTATACGACCTGTTTTTGTCCGCATCATTGGATATTGCTTTTCCAGTCAGATAGAAATTTATATCGTCACCCCTAACATCGCGCGGGTCCTGGCTGCGGAAGCTGTATTCCATGGATGTGCCGCCGTGTGGGTCATGGTCTTCCCACGGGAAATGGGTGTTGTAGCGCAATTTGGAATAATTGGGGTCATCGTAATAGGTCTTTCCCGGGATAATTTCCGACGTTCCTGTTTTCCCGTGATTCACCAACACAAGACCGGGACTTACCAATACTGTTTCTTTCGAATGATCGCCCAGTTTTTCCCACATCCCTTCGTTTTCCGTGGCGGTCCAGAAAGGGGATTCTTCCGGCAAAGCCAGGCAAATAAACGGCAGGAACATTAGAAACGGACTGCCCGAGCAACTGTAATTCTGAAGCATATATTCCTTTTGACCGTAAAATCCCAGGCTCGGGATATCATTACAATAGAATTCTTCACGGGCTACAAACTGGAGCAAAGAACCCGAACAAAGCCGTCTGGCCCAGCCGGGGTCCAATCCCGGCTCACCCTTCAGCATAAAAGCTACCGGAAAAGCCCCCGAAACCCAGGTCCTGTAACAGATACTCCTGGACCACATGTTTATATATCCGTCGCGTGCAAAGAAACTGGAAATCGATTCCATCAGTTTCCGGGCAGATTTCTCGATCATTTGAGAAATTTCAGGATAATGTTCATCGCCAAAGGCCCTGTTCCAGATCGTGGTATAAACAATGAAAAGGCTGATCGAATAGTAATTATAAGTCTGTTCCAGATACCAGCCGTCTCCGGAATGATAGGACGTTACCCACAAAAGATGGCTTTTTAACAGATCATCGTCAATTTCATAACCGTATTTTTTAAGGAATGAAAGGGTTACAATATTAAATATCCGCCAGTTATTCTGGGTAGTCCGGTGATTGGCCCATTTTGAAATGGTGATTACCATTTCGTCTTTTTGTTCCCTCGTAAAGTAAGGCCATAGCGTATCGGGCATCAGGAGTAACGTTTTAAATAGTCCGCCAAACTCACAGGTAAACTGGTAATTGGAGTCGGGCAAATCCTCGGGCAAAGGCAATGAGTTGGGATGACCAGGTGTAAAGGCATTGTATAACTGCAAACAGTAGTAGTCCCTTAACTTGATATTATTGATCGTTGTTTCCGGGTCAACATGGATCAACGGACCCGCCAAGGTAAACGTCCGTTCAAGGGCTTCGAACTCCGCCGACCGGTATCTCCAGTCAGGAGCATTGGGCTGTGGATAAGTTTTCCCGGGAATAATGGGAAATGACAGGGGAGTTTCAATAGAATCGACATATTTGAAAGCCCTTTCCAAAAGATATTTTGCCAGTTCGATATAATGTTTTCTTGCCATCCCGGTATGGGGACTAAGTATAAAATCGGGATCTTTAACTTGAAAAGCATTTTTCATAAATATTCACTTATTATATTTTTCTCAATGTACTTATTTTCATGGGATGAGGGCTAAAAATTTAATTTTACCGGGATAGAAAGCTTTCCGGTTCGCCCAGGTAGGTTGACTTTTCCTTCCCGGTTTCAACCACGATTTTCTGAAGGGCCACTGCAGGATCGACCATCCAGACTTTCAGTTTATGTTTTCCAGGCTGTTCAAGTTGAAAATGGACACTTTGTTTGTTGATATTATTGCTGACCCATCTTGCCCAGGTTCTTGGGCCATCATCGTTGTTCATATTGATGACGGTCGGTTGCGCATCATCCATGGAAACGGCCAGTTTTAGTCCGTCATCATTGTAAAAATTAAGTGTGGGTGACAGGTAAAAGTTGACATTCACATTTCCCGAGTCGTACAAATACATATCATATTCCAAATGCGGACCGTTATCACCAGGTGTTTGGACTTTTGCGGTAACCGGAAAAGGAGACATGGCTGAAAGCGTCCTTCCCAGGCCGGGGATTTCCTCCCAGCGGATATTGTCGGTCGCTATATTCCGGGTAAAATGTGCCGCCTCCATAGACACAAAACCATTGCTTTCAATGAATCCTTTGAATGGTTTAAGATCAGGTTGCTCGGAACTATTGACTATGGCGATAACGGTGGCTTCTTTACCACCATCCTGTTTGATCCTTACAGCTACCTGGCTATATTCGGTTGGTACTTTATCCCAATCGGCTAATAGCCAAACCCGTTGTTCATTATCGATTGTTCCTTTTGAAGGTTCAGCTTTAAGCCAGGGTTGGCCTGTCTCGATCTCAAAACTGAAAGGCTCCTGTCCGTGATTAAACACGTCAATGTATACCGAATTTTTGTTGAATATATTCATTTCGGGCAGTAATGAGTCCGCTTGTCCTCCCGTCCAGTAACCGTCAACTCCCTGGATAGCCACACCCATTTGGCCTTGTTGGGGCAGCTTCATTTCTTTTACTTCAGGCATGTTGTTGTGTTCAGGCTGCTGCCAATAAGTGTAGCCATTGTGGGTCTGGGCCATCATGTGGTCCCATTTGCCACCCGCTAATTTGGTATGGTAATAATCTGTGATAAGCGAATCTTTTTGGAACAATGTCCTGACCGAATCTGCCCAATTGTTTACCGTGGCACGTCCCTGGGCGGCAGCCTGCCTGTTCTTGGCCGCGGCATAGTATAATTCGTTCAGGTTAGCACAGGCGATGATTGGGTGGAGCACCAGTTCATAATAGGCATCTTGATACACATCCGGTAGTTTTTTGCCCAATGCCTCCGCCTGCCGTGCCAGTTGGTTGTAATCATCCACGACACGTTCAAATTCACGAAAATGGTCCAGGCTATACGTTTCAGGCGAAAGCAATTCCGGCTTGCGGCGCCCATTGTATTTGGTATATTTTCGGAGCATACCCGCAATCTCTTTGGCATGTTCCGCACCGAATTGTTCCGTGGCCCAATCTACAGTATAATCAGGTAAAAGTTCTTTGGGCCACGCGCCGGGGTTCCATGCGTAGTCCAGGAAAAAAGAAATAGGCAGCTCCATGGGTTTGAGATCACCCACATTGACCAACCAAATCCGGTCAACTCCGTGCTCGTAGGCGAGATGCATCTGTTCCCACACTCTTGGCAGCGGATTGGTGTTTAACCATTTATAATTCCTAGGCCCGCCAACATAATCAAAATGATAATAGATCCCATAGCCTCCGGGACGTGCCCTGGCATCCAGCCTGGGAAGTTTTCGGATGTTGCCCCAGTTGTCGTCGCAGAGTAGCAAGGTCACATCATCAGGGATACGCATGCCCTGGTCGTAATAGTCCTGAACTTCTTTATATAGCGCCCAAAGCTGTGGCGTTTGGTCGGCGGGTTTCCCGGTCACCTCTTCAATAATCTTTCGTTGGTAAGCTATAATGTGTTCCAGTAGCGCAATATTGGTCTTATCACCCATGGCCTTGTCACCATCCCCACGCATGCCCACGGTAACAATACACTCGTGATGGTCCATCCGTTTAATTCCTTCCTTCCAAAATTCATCCAGTTGAGGTTTGCTTTTGTTGTAATCCCAGGCGATACCTTTTTTGCGAAAAGGTTCCCATTCGGCGTGGGCGCGCATCATCGGTTCGTGATGGGTCGTACCTACCACAATACCCATTTCGTCAGCCAAAATCGGGTTAATGGTGTCATCGCTGCTGAAACTGGCCCACCACATGGCCGGCCAGATGTAGTTACCCTTCAGGCGAAGGATCAACTCAAATACTTTTTCATAAAACTGATGGTTGAAGCCGCCGTAATTTTCAACAGCCCAACGTCCTAAGGCCGGTTCTTCATCATTTAAAAAGATCCCACGGTATTTGACTTTGGGTTCGCCCGACAAGTACCGGCCAGGTTTCACAAAAAGTGTCTTCTGTTGTGGAACAGGCACGTCAGACCACCAGTACCAGGGCGACACGCCAATGTTCCGGGACAGATCGAACAAGCCGTAAATGGTCCCGCGTTTGTCACTCCCTACGATCACCAATGCACTCTTGACCCCGGAAAACGGCTGGTCCACCACCTGGGTAATGGTTGATTCCCATTTTCCCTTTATTTCAGATACATCAATTTTGTGCCGAGCAATCAATTGATCAATCAAAGCGTTTTCTCCCAATGTACCCGCCACAATAATTTCATCCGTATCCGGAATTTTTCCTATGAACAGGTCAGGCTTTTGGTTGGTGACCTTTTCCAAATCCTTTTGCACATAACCAGCAATGAGTTTTATGCCCGGATAGTCATCATCACCGATGACCAAAGGGGCTGTTTTCCCATCCTGAGTCAGGACAAAACTGCCTTTTTCCTGAGTTGTGCTGATATAATTAAAAGTTAAACCGGAATTTATCTGCTCGGTGGTGTTGGGAGATTGGCAGGAACTAAGAAGTAGGCTGAAACAAATCAATCCCGGAACAAGAAAATTACCAATTGATTTTAGCTTCTTATGGCAATTGCAGATTTTCATTCCGGCAGTTTTTAATTGATGGCATTATTTTTTAACAAATCCAGGATCTCGTAATAGGCTGGCTTTTTTTGAAACTCCTTGTCAAAAAGCAAGGCTGAACCACGCTCGTTTTTACTGAACCTGGGGATCCATGAATATTTGTCGGTGAGTCCCCACACCATGAAGGCTGTACAATTTTGATCTTCCAACCATAGCCTGGCCATTTTGCCATAGGCCCCGGCCTGTTCATGAAGGGTTTCCGGACTTTCTTTCCCCTCGTCGATGCTAATGTCCAGTTCTGTCATCTGGGTTTGAACTCCCAATTCCTTCAGACGTTGCATATTCTGTTTGATTCCCTCAAAATCGATTTTTCCCAACTGGAAATGACACTGGAGCCCAACACCGCCGATCGGGATCCCACGTGCTTTCAAACCTTTGACCAGTTCATAAACCGCATCCGATTTGGCATTCATACCTTCGGCATCGTAATCGTTATAAAAAAGTAAAGTCGTCGGGTCTGCCCGATGTGCCCAGACAAAGGCCGAATCGATGAATTCAGGGCCGATCACCTTCGTCCAGGTTGTTTTTCTGAAATGGTCTGCTTCACCGACATCGATCGCTTCGTTGACTACGTCCCACGCAAATATCTTTGACTTAAAATGGGTTACGACGGTGGTGATGTATTCCTTTAATATAAACAACAATTCTTCCTTTGAAAGCTCGTCGTCGTTCATCCAGTGGGGGATCTGCTTGTGCCAAACCAGGCAGTGACCACGTATTTTCATCCCATTCTTTTGGGCAAAAGACACCAGTTTATCGGCACGGGAAAAATCAAACTTCCCATGTTCAGGCTCGATTGCTTCGGGCTTGGTGGCATTCTCCGCCACTACGGTATTAAATTCGTTTTTTAAAAGTTGTCGGTACCGATCTTCCCCGGGTTGGTTGAAAAAACTATTGTGCACCGCTACGCCCAGATTCAAATGTTCACGGTCTGCATACTTTCGCAAACTATCCGGTTGTTTGTCGGCACAGGAAGTCCATAAAATGGTCAGGATGAGGCATACAGGCATCCAGGTTTTCATTGTTGTATCTGGGTTTTATGTAAAAAAATCATTAATCGACAAATCCAAAAACTACGAGGTCAATCGCTGAAGTCAACTTTTATAAGAGTCAAAACTGGCAATAATCAATGGGAATCAGTAAGGTACACTAAATACTCTTTTTGTTTTACGCAAAATTTAAAATCCAATAAAATATAAAACAAGCGTTAAGTGATTGCATCAGGTGCATACACTATTATTTCATTCAATCATTATAAATGCCTGTTTCGACATAATACTTTTTTCATCTATAAAAAGGAGTTGTTGTGCACAACTCCTTTTTAAAAACTAAATCCTATCGATCAATGACCATTACATATCAATTATATCCAGGGTTTTGATAAACGTCTTTTTCACCGTTATCGCTAGCTTCCAATGCATCCATCTGACCCTGTGGGATGGGCCGCAGGTAAAGATATGGTTGAATGTCCCGCGTAATGGTTTGTGCCGTATGGTCTCCTTTGGCGCTTGATGCTATTTTGTATGTAGCGGCGAACTCGCCCCATTTTTGTGTGCGCACCAAATCCAACCAGCGGTGTCCTTCTCCATAATACTCACGCGAACGTTCCGCAAGAATGTAATCAATATCGATCACTGACGGTGTAGCCGCGATCATTTCAGCGCTATGATCCTCTATTTTATCTACATTAAGGGCCCTGTCAAACTTCCACATACCTGCACGGGCGCGAATAACATTGATCAATTCCCTGGCGCTTTTACCCGCAGAAGCGGTTGCACCCTTCACAGCCGCTTCGGCTGCAATGAAATAAAATTCAGAGAATTTAGCGATGTTGAACGGCCGGGTAACAGCCCCATTGGGTTGTCCCAATCCGCCGTCATTATCGGTGCGATAGGTACTCATCTTCCATGTGCCCGGGTATAATACCCGGCTAATGCCGCTTGGTGATACCACCCAGTCGGCCCTCCCGGGCAACGTCCCTGCACCCACATTGCTGGTACCGGCACCGGAAGGATATGTAATTGGCGTTCCGGGTTCGTCTGGCAGGAACGTCAAGATCGGATCACCGGGGTAAACCTTTAAGCCGTTTGCATTATAATAAAATGGAGTATTGTCGTTGTCCTTAGGCCAATTGCCCCGGTAAACCGTAGTAAAAGTACCATCGTAACGTGAATCATCTGTTTTATCAGCAAAGGTGTTTTCAAACACGTCAATAACAGGCGCCATGCGTGTCCAGGGACGCCCCAGGTCTTGAGAGGCCTCACGCTTTACTGTACTTACTACTGCACCCGACCCGTCGGGATTTGGAGTGCTACGGATTTCCGTATAATTCCAGGTCATCATCCAGGAGGCGAAATTATCGGCACCGCCACCACCGCTATATGTAAGGCTGGATCCATTATAGAATTCGTCAGTCTCCGTGTGGTCGGCATATAGCAACATTTCACTGTTACGATCGTTCCCGCCCAAGTTTAAATCATAGAAGGTCGGCTGTAAGCCATAAGGCCCGGGGTTGTCAATGGCGGTTGTTGCCACATCATACGCCTGCTGAAAATAATACTGGGCGTCATGTCCGTCAGGGTCGCTCCGGTCAGCCGCCGGATATGTAGGAATGTTATTCGGATTCTCCAGCCACCAGGCATAGGTCAGGTAAGCTTTTGACAAAAAGAGACGCGCCACCGTTTTTGTTGCCGTTCCCGTAAGGCGCGGCTGATCCGGCAAGTCGTTCACCGCTGTCAGCAAATCGGGAAATATGGCTTTGGTATAAACTTCGGCCACGGTGTTGCGCGTGGAAAACCTCACGGGAGTTGTATTGAACTTCAATTCTCCTGCGCCCAAATCCAACGGAACTCCACCGAACGTTTGCACCAACATAAAGTAGTCGAAGCCGCGGAAGAATCGTGCTTCGGCAATCAGGGACGGATCAACACCAACCGCGGTACCATTTTCAATAATACCACTGGCTGTATTGATGGCGGGAAAGGCGTTGTTCCACAAAACATCTGAACGGCTGCTTTCAGGAGTAATATTGCCCTGCCCGCTGACATCCATCACCTTGAAGTTTTGGTCTGCACTCTGGGCATAAGTTACTTCGTCAGTACCGGTTTCACCGGTGTTATAGTAGTAGGCATTTCCATATATGTAGCGCAGGTGAGCATACAATGCTGTTAATCCACCATTAACACCTTTTTCGGTCTTAAAAAAATCGGGGGTATAAATACTGCGCGGCTGTTCCTCCAATATATCAGAGCAAGACATCAAGAACAACGTAAATAATGCCGTACTTATTAAGGTTTTTATATGTAAACGTTTCATTATTATCTTTTTTTAAAATGTCAAATTAACGCCAACCACATAGTTGCGGGTTGATGGCGTGTTAAATCCTACAGTCAAAATACGGCTTTGGTAAGCCCCTCCCGTTGTCGCCACATTTTGATCACCATAGGAATTTGTTTCAGGATCCAGCCCTGTTTCCTTAGTGAAGTCAGAGAACATCACGAACGGGTTCTGTACGGCAAAATACAAACGCATATTAACATTGGGGTCCTTAATCAACCCCTGGCTAAAATCATAGCCAAGCGTGATCGTCCGAATTTTCATGAACGTACCATCGAAGTACGACTCAGTACTAAGATACTTCGGATTGTCGCCACTTAATACACCACTTGGATCGGGGTATTTAGCGTCTGTGTTCTCGGGTGTCCAGTAGTCCACCTTGATGTTGTTCCTGCGTCCAGTCATCAAATTGAGATAGCTACTGGGTCCGTTGAGCGTGCTAACGAGAACGCCACCGCTTTGAAAGATTCCAATAACACTCAGGTCGAATCCGCGATAGGCCACGCGTGTATTAAAACCGCCTTCAAAATTTGGTTCTATATCCATCACTTGCCTGTCGTCAGGCCCGATCTGTCTGGTTGGCGTGCCATCTGAATTGAAATCACCGGTATATTTCACCTTGATCATACCTACATTTCCCCCTTTTTCCAAGACGTCCAGGTACGGATCCTCCGCCTGCCAGAGTCCAATTCTTTGATAATCGTAAATCGCATTGATGTTGTGACCAACAAACCATGCGTTGGCTTCATCCCGATCTGCTCCGGAAGCAAGGGCTACCAATTCGTTGTGGTTTGCAGATATATTAAGGCCGGCGTCCCAGGTCCATCCATTGACGTCGTCCAGGATGGTGCCATTAAGGCTGATCTCTATGCCTTTGTTCTGCGTTTGGCCAATATTTGCCGTATAGCTGTTCACACCTGATGTAGGCGGCAATGTTACGCCCAATAGTACATCCTTAGTGTTTGTCACATAGTATTCAACGGTACCCGATAGACGATTCTTTAGCAAGGCAAAGTCAAGGGCGTAGTTCCATGTTTTTGAATACTCCCATCCTAAATTCTCGTTAGGCAATTGGGATACGTAATACCCGGTAGCGTAGGTAGCATCGCCAAAGTTATAAGGCCTGGTGGCCAGCAGTCCCAACGTACTGTAGGGGCTAACGGCCTGATTGGAGGTTTGCCCATAACCCACACGCAGTTTCAACCTGTCGATCACAGGGATATTTTGCATAAACGATTCGTCACTGATATTCCATCCGGCAGAAACGGCAGGGTAGGTATGCCACTTATGCCCCGGTGCTAGCCTTGATGAACCGTCTGAGCGGACAGTGGCTGATAGAAAATAGCGGTCGTTGTAGGCATACATCACACGTGCCATCAAAGACTCAAGACCCCACTGCTGGTAATCCTGGTAAGGATTTCCCCGGCTATCGTTACCGGGATCAATGGTAATACCACCCTCTGCCCGGCCCAGGTTATAATATTGAAAGGCATCGGAGGGAATATCCTTTGCCGAAACATATGACTTGTTGTATTGGCTTTGCTCTGCTGAGTATAGTGCTACAACATTCAGATCGTGCTTTTCATTAAAAGTGTGATCGTAGGACAGTAGATTTTCGACCGTCCAGTGGTATGTATATCGGCTATCGACAGAAGCAGTCGATTCCGTGGTTTCATTGACACTGTTTACCCCCTCTCCTGTATAGGATCCTGTATTATCCTGGATAAAATCCAGGCCAAGGTTGACCCTATATTTAAAACCTTGAACTCCGGGGATTTTCACTTCACCATACAAGCCATTAAAGGTTGCATATCCCCGGCCTTCTTGTAACCATTGATCTTCTAACCCTTCCACAACACTTTTTGTGAGCACAAATGCATCATCTACCCCCATGTGTATGACCCTTTTCAATGAACCATCCGGGTTATATGGATCGGAAATAGGCGTATTGCTAAGCACATTGCCTATACCCACCTGGTTGCCTTCGTTAATATTATAATTATTATTTGAATTGAGGCCAAAACGGAAATATTTACCGACTTCCTGATCGATGGATGCGCGTAATGAGTAACGCTTGTATTGTTGGGTGGGAATTACGGCCTGATCGAGGTAATAGCCCAACCCAAAGCTGTAGCTACCGCCTTCCGTACCTCCGGATAAGCCTACATCGTGGCTTGTTGTTATACCGGTTCTGTAAAACAAATCCTGCCAATCGGTATTTACATCATCGGATTCATCCGTACCATTTGAATACCTATTGGCGGTTGCCCGGAGTTTAACAAATTCCGGCCCGTCCATCATTGGATATTTGGCAAAGATATTTTTCGCGCCAACGTAAGCGTTGTAGGATATTTTTGGCGCTTGTCCTTTCTGTCCTTTATTGGTGGTTATCAAAATAACCCCATTCGCTCCCCGCGAACCATAAATGGCCGTTGCCGAAGCATCCTTTAGAATATCAAGGCTCTTAATGTCATTAGGATTGATGTCGGCAATTGATCCGGCAAAAGGGATTCCGTCAAGTACGATCAGCGGGTCATTGTTCGCGTTCAATGAACGCGTGCCCCGAATACGGATTTGCATGCTGGAACCTGGTTTGGAGTCGGTTTGTGAAAGTTGAACACCGGGCAGTCGTCCTTGCAAGGCCTGGGTAATATTTGATGAGGGAATCTCCCGGATTGCATCGCCACTGATGGAAGCAACTGATCCCGTCACCGCTTCGGCCCGCTGCGTACCGTAACCCACCACTACAATTTCCTGAAGTGCTGTTATATCAGGTACTAAAGTCACATCAATAGCCGTCTTGTTCCCAACAGTAATTTCTTCTGTCTGGTAGCCTACCGAACTAAAAACAAGCACAGTTTCTGGAGAAGGCACATTAATTTTATACTCCCCGTTGACGTCAGTGACCGTTCCCTGGGAAGTGTCTTTAATAATCACATTAACTCCGGGAAGTCCTTCTCCATCCTCAGATGATGTTACCTTGCCTGTTATGGAGATGTCTTCAATGACCACTTCTACAGCAACCGGATCTTTTTCCAATGCCTTATGGACATTAATATAATTGTTGACCTGACGGAACTTAAGTTTGGCCTGGCGTGATATCTCCATTAATATATCTGCTACGGTACCTTTCTTTTGAGGCAAGTTAATGCGAACATTCCGATCGAGATCAACTTTATCAAAAGCAAACTGAAAGTCAGTTCTCTTTTCAATCAACCGAAATGTCTCTAGTAAACTGGCGTTTTGCAGGTTAATTTCAAGCTGAACCTTACGGACACTCTCAATGTTTTGGGCCAGTCCATCTTTAGCAAACATGAAGGAGAGGAAAAGACATTGCAGGGTAATTCCGTAAATGATGAATTTTGTTCCCACCATTAGTAGTCTTAGTAATTTAATTTTCATAATTTTAAATGTTATAATTTTATAATAATTATTATTGAAAGTGCCTCATAAATGTTTTCGCAGAACAATTAAGAGTCATTTTCAAATTTTCGGCTCAATTTTTTAATTGGGCCGTTTTTTTAGGAGGTGTTTTGTCTCATAATCATTAAATTTTGTTTTTGAATTTGATAAAAACTTTATCGTGTTCTATGCGGTAGTTGAAATCTTTTGTATACCCCATGCTTTTTAATATATTGTTCAGGTATTCATTTTTAAAATTCGCGCTATATTTCCATGGGTCACTGTTATAATTCTCTACTTCAAACGAGACTCCATACCATCTGCTAAGTTTCTCAATAACCTCTGAGAAGGAGGCATCTTTAAAATATAACAATCCATCTTTCCACATAAAGGCATCATCAGGATCAACATCTATTCGTTCCATTCTGTCTTTATTAATCCGTAGCTGAATACCCTGTCCTGGTGACAAAATAACCTGATCGTTGCTATCACTATCCATTCTAACCAGCACTTTACCTGAATTTAAAGAGACCTGAGCATCTTGCATGGAATATACACGTACATTAAAAGAAGTTCCTAATGCAGTAACAATCACACGATTTGTTCGAACAGTAAATGGCTTTGAGACATCTTTCTCAACCTCAAAGTAACCTTCTCCCTCCAAAAGTACGGTGCGATTAAATTCATCAAAATGTTCCGGATATCGAATCTTAGATTCAGCATTGAGCCATACTATACTGCCGTCGGGTAAATAAATGCGGGCTTTTTGGCCCTTAGGGACGACACGTTCCAGCATGACAACTTGCTGATCTTGTTCTTTGGGCTGCCGATAAATAAAAAACCTTACCAAAAAAATTGAAGCAACAAAGATTAAAAACACCACTGCTATTTTATAATAAAGTGTTCTTTGGCTGAGCAGTGATTTTTCCCTCACATTTCGTTTTAGATAAAATTGCTTGCCATCATTTATTCTTTCAGCAATTTTCTCAAACGACTGACTTGTTCTGTTACTTTGGTAATTAATTCTGGTATCTGCCCAAATGTCTCTGTATAATTCATGCCATTTTCGATATTCCGGATTGTTTGAGATCAATTGCTGCAATTCTGATTTTTCAGCAGCATTATTTTCACCGGCAAATTCTTTGGCAACCAGCTCGTTAAATCTACTTTCCTGCATAGGGGTTTTAAAAACTAATCAGTGTTAACATTACAACCCCTGAATTGATGCCCCCCCTTATTGTATTTTCAAAAAAAATTAAAAAGTGATAGTAAGTTGTCTTTTCCGAAGTGACGTTTAAGATAGATATTAGCGTCCTTTGATTCGACGTAAGGCCGGATGTCATTTCTAATTCGTGACAGTGCTTTCCCCATTTGTACCTCGACAGTTTTGACTGAAATTTCAAGAAGTTCAGCTACTTCTTTGTATTTCAGTCCCTCTTCACGCACTAATTGAAAGATAATTTTGCAACGGGGAGGCAGTTGTTCTATTGATTCCATGATCTTCATTCTGAATTCCTTATGAAGCACTTGCCCTTCCGGGTCTTCAACTTCTTTAACCAAATATACCTCATTGGAATTCAGATCCTGAAAGTGGATTCGTCTATTATCGCGAAGATAGTTCAGGCACTTATATTTTACAGAATTGAAAAGATAAGCCTCAATACGTTCTATAAGAGGTAGTTTTTTCCTGTTGTTCCATATTCCTTCGAAGACTATAGAGGCGATCTCGTCTGAAGCTTGCTCGGATTCCAGGTAGAAATATGCAAAATGCAGTAAGCGGGGATGATAATATTCAAAAAATTTTCTAAAGGCCCATTGGTCATCATCTTCAGAAATCTTTAAAATTAATGCGCGTAATTCTTCTCGGGTTAGTGGCATTATTACTTAGCCTTATAATAAACTAAATTTAAACAATTAATACTACAATGCCTCATTGTATTAGCGGGTTTTTCATATTTTATTTAAATTGACTTTGATCCTGTTCAGGAAAAAAATTAGACCTTGCCAATTATTTTGACGAGGTCTGGCTTTTCCATTATACCAAAATGGTCGGTGGGATAAATTTTTGATGATGGTAATTAGAGAAGTTTGGGGATTCGATATTGAGAGGCAAAAGGTTATAATTGAATAAATGTTTTAATTTTTGGGAATAAGCCACGAGCATCATCTACATAAACCAAGCCCTTTAAAAATGGAATTTACAGTAAGAGCCTTTAGTCCTTCTTCCTGCAAGTAGACGTCATCAGCAACCGGCTTCCACAAGTGCGCTTCATTTAGGTTTAGTCTTTGGGCGAAGTCTAAATCCGGAAGGAAATTCAACAAAATAAAAATGGCCAATAGCTTAGTCGGGATTTTTTGCAATAATGTTGTCATGGTGTTTATAAATAATATGTTCAGGTCTTCGTTATGTTTATTACTTCAGTTTAATGGTTGGTGACTATTGGAATTGGGAAGTATTCTCTTTCAAAGGGATGTAATTCCACCGATTTTTGCGCCTTCTTTGTGACTTCATCTAACATTCTGAAAAATAAATCAAAGTTTTGGTAAACGACAGGAATGGTTCAATGCAGGTCATTTTTTATATCCTGAAAATTTAAAGTTTATTGTTAACTCGATTATTTGGGCTATGAATATTATTGAGGATAGAAAATTAATTGGTATGAGGTCAAATTAAATTAAAACATTAAATTTGCGGTTCAAAGCAACAATATTGAATCAAAATCAGGAAATTTTATTATATCAACCAGTGCTTCAATCGATTGCACTGAAAATGGTCGGTTCTCTACAGGACGCTGAGGATATCGTGCAGGATACCTTTTTAAAGTGGTTAACACTGGAAAGGGCAAAAATTAATAATACCAAATCTTATCTGATTAAGGCTGTTACCAATAATTGTATTAATCATCTGAACAGTACAAAGAAGAAAAAGAGTCAATTGCTGGATCCGATCAATCCGGGAAATTTATTGGATAAGTTCCGGGTTTCAGAGCAGGCGATGTTTGAAGTTGAACAGGAAATCTCTGCGGCCCTGGCGATTTTACATAAAAAACTGGAACCGCTGGAAAAAGCAATATATTTGTTACGGGAAGTTTTCAATCTGGAATATGAGGAACTTCAGGAAATTTTTGGGAAGAAAAAAGAAAACTGCAGGCAACTATTTTGTCGGGCAAAGGAAAAATTGAATCACGAGACCAAAAAATTCAGATTGGACATTGATAAACACACCCGATTTTTGGATTCATTTAAAAAGGCTTGTTCGATGGGTCAAATCTCCGATTTGATCAATGAATTCAGCATGGAAGTTTCCATGAAATTTCAAAAAATAAAATAATCCCATCTTTTTGTCACAAACTTCATCTCTAATTGTCTATTAGTAAAGAATCCTCTTGTTATGGATCATAAATCATTAATTTCAAATTGTATAGTATGACAGTTATTTTAGCTTTTTTTATTGCGCACTGGTATTTATCGCTATTTTTCCAGACTTTTTTCCTCCATCGTTATGCATCACACAAAGCATTTACGATGAGCAAAACAACGGAAAAAATATTTTATATACTCACCTGGATTTTTCAGGGATCCAATTATCTCAGCCCGTATGGTTATGGAATTATGCACCGCATGCACCATGCTTTTGCCGATACGCCAGGTGATCCGCATTCACCGAAATACGATGAAAGTCTCTGGAAAATGATGTGGAGGACCAAAACGATTTATGCCGCCATATCTAACAGGACTATGACCGTTGATCCACGATTTACGGAAGATATTCCTGAATGGGATGCATTTGATAAAATTGCGAGATCGTGGGTGTCGAGAATAATGTGGGGGGCACTTTATTTTCTGGTTTATTGGCAATTTGCCACGGTATGGTGGTTGTGGTTGTTATTGCCTATCCAGTTTTTATTATCACCCATTCACGGTGCCATCATCAACTGGTTTGCGCACAAATATGGTTATATCAATTTTATAGTTGGTGACACTTCCAAAAATTTCCTTCCTGTTGATTTCTTGATGATGGGGGAGAGCTATCACAACAATCATCATAAATATGGTTCCAGGGCAAATTTTGGTGTGCGTTGGCATGAATTTGATCCTACTTACTATGTGATCATTTTATTGGATAAAATTGGGGTGATAAAATTGAAAAGACAGAAGAGCGCACAAATTGATAGCATAAAAAAAGCTGCCTGAGATGTTTTACCAATAATTGTGATTGGTGCCGATTACCGCAAACGTTTAATTGCTATGACTTGTGTTGAACACTGGTTTTCCGCAATTTAATTCCAAATAATTTCCGTTAGAGAGAAAATGTTTGGTCTTTTCTTTAAATTTGACCGAATTGATGTTGGCTTATCGATGGAATCACTGGATATATTAATAAACATCCGTAAAATTGTCCGATCTATCAATCTGGAATCTAAGCGAATTCAAAGAGATTTTGGCATCAGCATCCCCCAACTGTTGTGTCTCGGCCATCTTAAACAATCAAAAAATTACCAGTCTACCCACAGTGATCTCATGAAATTACTCAGTCTGAATTCAAGTACTGTCACTGGCATTATCAATCGGTTAGAAACCAAAGGCTTAGTAGCCAGATTACCAAATAATAAGGACAAACGTATTACCTTTTTGGCGCTCACATCAAAAGGATTGAAATTACTGGATGACGTTCCTGACATTTTGCATGATCAGCTCAACAGGAGAATTGATCAATTACCCGTCAACAAAAAGGAAATGATCAGAGAGGCGTTGCAGATCATCGTTTCCTCAATGCAAATAGAACATCTCGAAGCTTCTCCGATGTTGACCATCGAAGAACCAATTGCACATCACGACGAACAAGGCAATTGATTAAAACTATTTACATTTTTCTTCCACCTATTATTTTCGTAAATTTGTCGTATAGAACATAAATTGTGTAAAACAAAGTGGGAATTCACCTCAAAATCCTTTTAGCTCAAAAATATTCCTGGATTTATTATTTATTCCTGCTCTGGTTAATAAATCAAAAGCGTATGGACCAACTTAAAAAAGGTATTTTAGAGGCGGTCGTTGATTATATAAAAAAAGAAGGAGTTTCCAAAATCACAACGCATTTGGATGGGTATGAAAATCCGGCCAAAATTGTGTGGAAAAAATCTCAAATTGGCCATATACCCGACATCTTAGCTGAAAACAAGAACACGTTGTTCATTTTCGAGGTGCCTGAAAATTACAATCAATTGAAGCAGCAATTGGATCGTTGGCGATTATTTACAGCTTTTACAAAACAAAAAAATGCCCAGTTCTATATTGTGGTAAAACACAATCAGGAGGATTACATTAAAAAATTCCTGAATGAGAATGGAATAGCAGCCGACGTACTCATGGTAAAAGCCTGAAATATAAGTTCTATAAAACATAATTGAAATAACTGGGTTAATATAATGGTAATTAAAAGAAGATGATTTTTAAGCTAATAATTCCATTTATGTGCAATTCAGACGCTGATGCAAAGCATTTTTACGCCGTGATCCTTTCATGTGGCACTAATCTTCTTTTGCCCAAAACCTACTTTAGGCAACTTTAATCTTAACCATGTTCAATAAGGAACGATGACTACGCCATTATTATGAAGCTATCAAGAATACTAATCTTTTCTTTGATCATGATATTGTTGTATCCAACCCAATCATGGTCACTGGATAAATTGCCAGTTCCAAAGTTTGAAATGGAACGACAAAACATCACTCACTCAGGCCATGTCAAAATAGTATGGAAATGGACACACGACCAGGATGTATCTTTTCTTTTACAACAGGCGGATACCGCAAATTTTAGCAATGCTGAGACTATTTATAAAGGCCCGGACCGCGCTTCATTTGTTTCCGGACTTCCCAATGGCAATTATTATTTCAGACTAAGAGCGATTCGTCCAAATGATGACTTGGCTTCTTCCTGGTCGAAACCGGTAGTGGTTAAAGTTCGTCATCACAGTCTCTTTCTGGCCTTAACTTTAGCTGGAATAGGGGCGTTCGTTTTTATCATTACATCAGCAGTAGTCGTGACAGGATCCTACCAGAAAGAAATCAAAGCATAAATATGAAGCATCAAACCGCCATTATTTCAGCAACGACAGGTTGGATATTACTGGCCATTTTGAGTTTACTATGGATTATTCTCGGCCTGTATTGGGGCCGTAAGGCCAAAAACATGGAAGGTTATATGCTGGCAGGTAGAAATGTCGGACTTGCGTTTGGCGCTGCTACGGCCATGGCAACCTGGGTTACTTCCAACACCACCATGCTAGCGCCACAGTTTGCCTTGGAGCTTGGTATTTGGGGGATGATTGCCTATTGTACGGCATCATTCGGATTATTTCTTTTTGCCCCGTTGGCCAAAAGGATCAGGGCATTGATGCCTTCCGGGTATACCAGTGGTGACTTTATACGCTTGCGTTACGGCCGGCAGACCTGGTATCTGTTTCTGGTAATTTCAATATTTTATGGTTTTACATGGCTTGTGAGTATGGGAATGGCCGGTGGTATCCTGATGATGGCACTAGCCGGCATTCCGTATAAAATTGGAATGACCATTATTTTAGGAGTTTGCGTGACCTATACCTTATTTGGCGGACTCTATGCCGTGATCGGAACAGACTTTATTCAATCGTTAATAATTATGGTGGGAATAGTAGTGGTTGGATTTGGTGTGATGCATTATCTGGATTTCGACAAGATGTATGCAAATCTAAGTGACAATAAACCCATGCTGATCAATGTACTTTTGCCGGCATCCATTATGGCAGTTTTCAATAATTTGCTCTTTGGGGTTGGGGAAATATTCCATAGCAATGTATGGTGGAGCAGGGCTTTTGCCATGCGTCACGGTGTTGGACAAAAAGCGTATAATTTGGCTGGTTTTTTTTGGTTGCCGGTGCCTATTGCGGCAGGATTCATCGCCTTGGCCAGTGGTTCTTTGGGTATCAACATCACCAGTCCGGATATGGTAGGCCCACTGGTGTCAGCGCAAATTCTAGGTAAAATTGGCGCCATTGCTGTTTTTGTAGTGTTTTTTAGCTCTCTGGCATCCAGCATTGATAGTCTTCTTGCGGCGACTTCAGATTTGATAACCGAAGACATTTATGGCAAACTGATTAATCCTAAGGCCAATCAGAAAAAAATGAGAAAAATGTCATCGAGAATTGTTGTTGGCCTCGGCTTGGTTGCCTGGTTGGTTTGCCTGCCTCGTATTGGTACATTGGCAACCGTCTTATTTTTTGCCGGACCTATGGTTGGAAGTACCATTTGGCCGATTGTCACCGGATTGTACTGGAAAAAAGCCAATTATAAAGGCGCTTTCTGGGGGATGCTTGCCGGTACGGCTGTTGGACTTTTGGCATATTTTGAACTTGGATGGTATACTGCTTCATTGATTGGAGCCACTATATCAATGATAGTTGTCATTGCATTTACACAGTTGTCCAACGATGAATTTGATTGGCATACATTAAAAGAAAGTAAAATAGAAACCTGATGAAGCATATTGTGTTTTTCCCGGAATCACTGTTAGAGGTGATGATATTTCTGTCGCTTATTATGATTGCGGGTTCAGTAATAATACTAATGATTCTTTTCTTCAAGGATATCAAAAGCAAAAATTTATGGTAGTCGATAAATTTAAAGAACCAGACATCCAAGCCATCAATGGCCAGCGTGCTCATACCATTGGACTTAATCCGAATCCGGAAAAACTCTTGAAAAGGGAGACCATTGATCTGAGTATTTTAAAAAAATTAGTGGGGAACTCCGTGCTTTCCATAGAACAATTTGACAGATCACTCGCCCTGGAATTGTGCAAATTTGCTGCATTATTGGAAAGTACTGAAGTAGCACTCAGCCATCCGCTTGACGGAAAAATTGTGATCACCGCTTTCTTTGAGCCCAGCACCAGAACACGTTTGTCTTTCGAGAGCGCTGTGTTAAGACTGGATGGAAAAACAATAAGTATTCCCAGTGGTAAAACTACGGGTGCCGCCAAAGGCGAATCTTTGTCGGATATCGGAGAAATGTTCAACGCCTATGGCGATATCGTGGTAATGCGTCATACCGAAACAGACGCGCTGGAACAGATTTTAAAAAATTTGCGTATTCCACTGATCAATGCCGGCAATGGTTCCGGTGAACATCCAACGCAGGCCCTGGCAGATTGGTTTGCTATCCTCAAATGGAAACCAAAACTAAAAGGGGTGGTTGAGGAGCACGAGAAAATACACCTGGGAATTTTGGGAACGCCAGGCAGCATGCGTGCGGTCAACAGCTTTTTAAGAATGTCGTTGCTCTTTAAACAGGGCATTAAAAAAATATCGATCATTTCTGAAATGGCGGATCCACTCGGGGAAGATCTGGAAAAAAGTTTAATTGAATCTGGTGTAGATTTTCAAATAACCAATGACATCAATGAAGGCATTACCGATTTCGATGTCATTTATATGAATTCAATTGCATTCCTGGGCGACAGCTACAGGTCGCTGGATTCACGATTTAAATTGAATACTGAAAGCAAGCTGAAGGAGGATGCTGTGGTATTGCATCCGTTGGCCCGTCTTGATGAACTCGATCCGAATCTCGATCGAACGACGCACAATTTGTATTTTACCCAGGCTCACGGCGCCGTTTTTATCAGGCAGGCCTTGTTTATCTCTATATTAAACCGTTTCGACCGATTGAACAGGGATGAAATCCCCGTGGTGGAATTTAGCGAATAATCCACACTTAATCATGGGGTATAATATGCTTAAAACCAATTCATTTATTACTACTAAACTTTAATATTATTAATAATGTGCGGATTAGCAGGATTTTGGAAAAGTGACTTTTTGGACAGTGAGGCTGGTTATCAGATCCGAAAAATGACAGAAACACTTCATCATCGCGGACCTGATGGATATGGTTTTTATTTTGTTCAAAAAAAAGGTATTGCCATGGGGCATGCCCGGCTTTCGATCATTGACCTCGAAACCGGGAGTCAACCACTCTTCAATCACGATAAATCTTTGGTGCTCACAGTGAATGGCGAGTTTTATGATTACAAACGCATCCGATCAGAGTTGCGCCTCGACGGGCATGAATTTTATAAAAAGACAGATAGCGAAATAGCCATTCCCTTATATGAAAAATATGGGCTGGATTTTGTGGATCATTTGCGGGGGGAATTTGCCTTTAGTTTATATGATGACCGTAAAAAGAGGCTGATTCTGGTACGAGACCGATTTGGGATCAAGCCGTTGTTTTACCATATTGGTAATGATACGATTTACTATGGCTCTGAAATAAAGGCATTATTTGCTCATCCAAAAGTACCCAAAGAGTTTTCCAATGAATCACTATTGCACCAGTTAATGCATACAATGGTGCCGGGAAGCAGCGCTTTCAAGGATATCAATGCATTGAAACCGGGGCATATGTTGATCATTACCAAAAAAGGAAATGACTTTGACATTCAGGAAAAATGTTATTGGGATGTTAATTTTCCTAAAGAAGGTGAACGGGATATTAAGTCACCACAACATTACGTCAAAAGAGTTCAGGAAGAATTGCTTGAAGCGGTACAGCACCGTTTGGAAGCCGACGTACCGGTAGGATGTTACCTTTCCGGAGGTATTGACAGTTGTTCAATGCTGGGTTTGGCTTCCTCTATGCAGCAGTCGCCGGTTAAGGCATTTACCATCAGTTTTGATCACAAAGATTATGATGAAGCAACGATTGCTAAAGAAATGGCCGAAAAAACCAACGCCGACCAAGATCAGATCAATTTGGCAGCCAGTGAATTGTATGGTGAAAATTATATTAAAACCCTGTGGCATGCCGAGCGCACCTTCTATAATACCCTGGGTGTAGCCAAATGGTGCATGAGTAAGCGTGTGAATGAGTGCGGTTATCGTGTAGTAGTGACCGGAGAGGGTTCCGATGAGTTGTTCGGTGGCTATCCGGCTTTCAAACGCGATATGTTTTTGCATGGCTATCAAGGCAAAGAGGGCGATCGCTATCGAAAAATGATGGACCAGTCCAACAAATTATTCAAAGGGGCTATCTTGGCTGAAAATCAAATGAAACATCCGGCTTTGGAGGCAATTTGTGGTTTTACACCATCCTGGATACAGCCATGGATGCATACCTTGCAAATCGCCAAACCATTGCTCAATGATGATATACTTCATGATCTTAAGGATTATGATCCTATTGAGGCCATCGTCGGCCAATTCGATAAATCGCAGATTGAAGGAAGGCATCAACTGGACATTGCGCAATATACCTGGATAAAGACCATGCTGGAATGTCAGATCCTGAATTGGGGAGGAGACCGGGTAGATATGGCTAATTCTATGGAATCGAGACCGGCTTTCCTCGATCACCATGTTGCTGAAATGGCCCGGGAAATCCCACCGGAATTAAGAATTAATGGAAACACCGAAAAATGGGTATTACGGGAAGCCATGAAAAATATCCTCCCTGAAGTGCTGTATAAAAGAGAAAAATTCGCTTTCATGGCACCTCCGGGACATACCGAAAAGAAAAAGCAAAATGCTTTACAGCATTTGTTTGATGATTATTTGAATAAGGATAAAATTAAGGATGCCGGTATTTTTGATCCGGATCGACTCGATCAGTTTATTGGTGATTATCAACAAGACAAAGACCCGGTTTCGCTGGTCAGAAAAGATGCTTTGATCAACCATATTCTAGGCCTTCAGATTTTAAATGAACAATTTCTAAAATCCAATGATGTAGAAATTCCTGTAATAGAAAATGCATGAATAAACCAACAGCAGAGGCCCGGATCAATATTGAGCGATTAAAGTCAAACATCCTGGAATTATCCAATATTGGCAAGAGAGAAAATGGGGGAATTTATCGCATGGCTTTTTCCGATGCCGATTTTGAAGCCAGACAATGGATGATCGAAAAATTTCGTGAAGCCGGCATGG
Organism: uncultured Cytophagales bacterium; assembly: GCA_963711495.1. Taxonomy (GTDB): domain Bacteria; phylum Bacteroidota; class Bacteroidia; order Cytophagales; family Cyclobacteriaceae; genus CAVQEK01. Next base: position 516,105 of record CAVQEK010000003.1, on the reverse strand, counting down.
AAACCAGATTGGACGGGGCTTTAAATGTGGTGGGTCGATTGGAAGGAAAAATAAGTGAAAAACCAGGAATCTTGTTGGGTTCACATATCGATACTGTGCCGAATGCGGGCGCATTGGACGGCACATTGGGCGTGTTGACTGCATTGGAGTGTATCAATGTACTTCGGGAACAAAATGCTGAATTTCACTTTCCCATAGAGTTAATTGCTTTTAGCGATGAAGAGGGCCGCTTTGGTGGCATGTTCGGTTCTAAATCTATGGCAGGGATGATGACACCAGGTTATCTGGAAGAATCTGCTGATCTTGATGGCATTTATCTAAAAGATGCTTTGGAAAAATCAGGTTATAATCCTTACGCCGCGTTGGATGCGGCAAGGGATCCATCTGACATTAAATATTATTTGGAGTTGCATATTGAACAGGGACCGGTACTGGATAATTCGGCAAAATCAATTGGAATTGTTAGTGACATTACCGGTTTATTCAAGTGGCAGGTAACCTTGACCGGTAGTGCGAACCATGCCGGCACAACTCCAATGCAAATGCGTAATGATGCCTTTACCGGCCTGGCTGATTTTGCCCATGAAATACCGAGGATCATCGATGAGAATGGGAGTGAAGATTCAAAGATGACCATTGGTAAGGTGCAACTTTTCCCGGGTTCACCAAACACAGTTCCCGGCAAGGTGATGTTTTCACTGGATGTGCGTGATATTTCGGAAGACGTCATGCATGAATTGCAGCAAGCTAGCAGAAAAGCGTTGTCCGCCATTGCCAGGAATAAAAACCTGATGTTTGAATTTGAGGAATTGAGTTGGATAGCGCCGGTTTCCTGTAATGATGAATTGATAAAAATATTGGAACTTGCCGCTAAGTCGTTAAATTTAAAATATTTAAAGATGCCGAGTGGGGCAGCGCACGATGCGCAGATGATGGCCGCAATTGCTCCGGTGGCCATGATTTTTGTACCCAGCAAAGGGGGCATCAGCCATTCGGTTCACGAGTGGACGGATTGGCGGGATATAGAAGCCGGAGCTAATGTAATGCTCAATACCATATTACGAATCGCTTCATGATGGATGATATTAACAGACCATTGACAAAAAATGATTGGTTGGACCCACTCAAGGAATACTATGCCGATATGGTGGAAGATAACCGTGAGCGCCGTCAAAATCTCAGTAGAAAAGATATTGCATTATTAATCATTGATATGCAATATTTGGATGCAGCAAGAGGTTTTGGTGTGTTTAAAGATATAACTTCCTCCGGCATTCCGGCAGAGCAACAAAAATATTATTTCGATACCTTGAAAGATTACGTTATCCCGAATATTCAAAAGTTGCAACAGATTTTCCGTAAGAATAAAATGGAGGTTATTCATACGCGTATTCAGTCATTAACAAAGGACGGGAGAGATCGGAGTAATGGCCACAAACGGCTGGGATTGTTGGCGCCTCCCGGATCAAAAGAATCAGAATTTCTGTCAGAAGTGGCCCCACAACATGATGAAATCATCATTAATAAAACCGCCAGTGGTGTATTTTCCTCCACCAACCTGAATTATATCCTTCAAAATCTTGGGATCAATGAGCTGGTAATTGCCGGTGTCTATTCCAATGAATGTGTTGAAACCACGGTGCGTGATGCCTGTGATCTGGGCTATTTGGTAAGCTTGGTGGAAGACGCATGTACAACGGTAACGCCGGAATTGCATCAGGCTACCATCACCACTTTGCGCAATCGCTATGCGGAAATCGTGACTACCGGGCAGATAATTTCCAAATTTAGTGACAATCATATTTTTAATATACAACAGTTGAAATAATTTCCATGCAGATTGAAATTTTTTTATACATGGAGACCTTTATATTTATATTAAAATTTTGACTTTATTGTTTTTTTATTAGATTTGTTGTGCTTTCCGATAAATATATTTCAGGCTCGATCCACAATAGCCTGTTTTGAATTTTCACTCAAGGAGGATGCGGTTGAATTTGGGAATTATTCTATGTCACTAAATGACATGGATAAAAGCGTTGTGTTGAACGCGGTAACGAAATCATAATAATTACTGAACAGTATTATTGATAATTATAGGCACTGAATATGCCGGCAAATTCATGTTTAATACCCTAAAAACCCATTAAATCCATGTCTATTAATATTTACATTGAAAGAATACAAAGAATTGACAAACTCATAAGAATGAACGCTACAGGAACACCTCAGGAACTAGCCGGTAAAATAGGAATCTCCAGAAGAATGTTGTATGAATACCTTGAGATCATGAACGATTTTGGTGCACCTTTATATTATAATAAATCATTAAAAAGCTACGTATATGAAGAAAATGTTAAATTTATTATAGGATTTAAAATAATTTAAATAGTGCAATATAATTGCACAATGAATACTTAATTTAACAAAATTATTTCAGTTTCATCATTTATTACTGCATTATTAATTTTAAAAACACCCTAACTTCAATGCGGAAATTAATAAAAGATAATCAGGCAGAAGCATTGAGAATTCTGCTTAATCGATTGAACGTTAAATTTACCAGCCATTCTATCGAGCATTTAAAAGTACATCCTGATTATCCAAGTTTACTGTCTTTAAATTATGCCCTCCATTTGCTTAAAATTGATAATGTCGCCACCAGGGTTTCGTACGAACGGTTACAGAAAGAGCTTCCAAAGCCAGCACTGGTTCATATACGCGACAATGGGGGCATGTATTTGGTAGTGGATAATTTGGATGAAGAAAAAGTATCCTTTATCAACGAGCACGGCCAATTGGAATCACAGCCAAAAGATGATTTTATAAAATCGTGGAGCGGAATTGCCATGCTGGTGGATGATGAAGCACAGGGAAAAGAAGAAAATTACACAATTCACAGAATTAAAGAAATCGTTCATAAAGTTAAACTACCTTTTGCCATTGTCAGCCTGGCAACCCTTGTTTTATATTCCATATATTACTTTAAAAGTTCGTTTTCCACTTTTGATTTTTTGTACTTGTTTACCAATGCATTGGGAATAGCCGTTTCTATTCCGTTGGTAATTCATCTGATGGATAAAAACAATCCTCTTGTAAAGAAGCTTTGTACTTCCAACAATCCTAAAAGTAAAGCCAATTGCACAAATATTTTAGATTCTCCCGCAGCCAATATTTTAGGTATATTTTCCTGGAGTGAAATCGGTTTCATCTATTTTGCAACTTTGTTTTTCTATATTATTTTATTTCCTCAGGGGCATGCGATATTACTTGTTGCGGTGCTATCTGTATTAGCGGCTCCATATGCGGCATATTCAATTTTTTATCAGTGGAAAATAGCCGGGCAATGGTGCAGGCTGTGTCTGGCAGTGCAAGCTATATTGTTGTCGGAATTACTTACAGCGATATTTTATTTTCATATCAATAGTACTTCTGTTATTGCATATCGGGGTATTCTTGCCTTGTTTCTTGTCTTTTCCCTCATCATCTCGGCTTACGGTATTCTAAAACCCATTATATCGGAATGGAAAAGTTACAAAGGCCGATTTCCAAAACTCAATAGAATTAGGTTTAATCCTGAGATATTTCGCTTTTTGCTGAAAAAGAATATACCCATTGATACTGTTGGGATTAATTCTTTACAATTTGGAAATCCGAATGGGGAACACAGGCTTACAATCATAAGCAATCCATCGTGCCAACCTTGCATTAAGATGCATCAAAAACTGTTTAGAATGTTAAAAACCAAAGAAGACGTAAGTGTTCTTGAAATATTTCTTACTGATACGGATGAGAAAAGTAATTCGTATCAAATAGCAGAATGCATGTTAAAGTTATATCAAACTGCCAATGTGGATTATGCTAAAAACGCTATTGCTGAATATTATAATCATTACTACAATGATTTTCGGAGTTGGATTCAAAAGTTTGATCAAGACGGGTCAGATAACCCTGATGCAAGACAGATATTAAAGCACCACATAATGTGGTGCCGGAAAAGAAAAATATCCTCCACGCCCATGATTTTTTACAATAATTATGAATTGCCCAAAGAATACAGCATAGAAGATTTAGACTATCTCGTTGATTAAAGATAAAGTTGCGCGACCCAGGGTGGTATCCGAAAAGCCTTTAATAGAGTAGGAACAAACATTAAATTTAATAATTATGAAACGGAAGTTCATAAAATTCCTGGAAAAATTGTCCCGGGACGAAATGCGAATCATAACTGGAGGTTATGATGTCAGTTGTGTTGGGTATGGCATTAATAAATGCAGTTTTGACTGCCCCTGCACCGATCATGCTGATTGGTGTGTGAATGGCCTATGCACAACGAGGAGTTAGTAGCATATTAATTAAGGTCGGGAAAAATTCCCGGCCTGTTTTTCCTGCTAAATCAAAAAATAATGAAGCGTATTTTTTATCCATTAAGCCTGGCGCTGTTGCTGCAAGGCAATTTGTTGTTCGCCCAAGCAAACAAAATGTCCCCTTTCAAAATCGAAGGAAACATCAACGTGGACACCGGGACAGTGCACATGGACATCCTTTTCGACCACGACTATTACCCGCCTGGGGTAGAAAGTATGGCGGCAAAGGTGGAAAACGGAAAATTTTCCTTCAGTGGCGCCATCCCCTATCCACAAGGGGTAAGGTTAAGCTATGGCCAGCGATATTATTCCGGTATTTTTGTGATAGAACCTGGGACACAATCCGTCACATACAATATCGACTCCTTATGGAAAGATCCAGAAGTGGACAATCTGGCGATGAAAGAATTTGCCAAAGACTATCCAAAGGCATTTGGCGCCATCCACCGAAAAGAGAAGTTGTTCAAAATAAAAGACGATAGCATATATCGCATGTACAACAACAATGTGCCCGATGCCATCAAGCTGGCGCAAGAAACGGAACAGAAGAGGCTTTACGCGGAAAGCGACAGCACCAGGCTCAGGTATGTCACCGGCCATCCGGGTTCTTATGCGGAGTTTTGGAAATTCATATATCTTTTTAGTGGGTTCGGCTATGAGACCATCTTTGATTCGATATTCGATAGGTTTTCCGATTCCATAAAAAACACTTACTCAGGAAAAGTGCTTGCGAGGAAATTGGAAATAGCGAGTTCCCTGGATTATGGGAAGAAATTCCCGGTTATCACGGCGGTGGATATTAAAGACGATAAACTGACAGAAGCTTCCATTTTAAAAAACCGGTTTACCCTGGTCGATTTTTGGTACAGCCACTGTAGCCCTTGCATCGCCCAGTTTGCCGATTTGAAAGAAACCTATAAAAAATACAAGGGCAAAGGGTTTGAGATCATCGGCATATCCACCGACAGGCCAAAAGACAAAGAAAATTGGCAGGCCGTCATCAATAAATTTGAGCTTCCTTGGCCAGAATATTGGGACGAAGGCGGGGTAGAGGCAACAAAATTGTCCATCAATAAATTTCCAAGCAATTTCCTGCTGGACGGCCAGGGGAACATCGTAAAGAAAGACCTAAGGCCAGTGGAACTGGACCAGTTTTTATTGGATAATATGCAGTAATAGCCTATTTTTTCATAAGTCCCTCCCTGGTTAAATTTATAAATTTCTAGTGGCAAAATTCCCATACTATCGACAACGCGACATTAAAGATTGTGGCCCCACCTGTCTGAAGATCATCGCCAAACACTATGGGAAAATAATACCCTCACCCAAAATCAGGCTACTTGCGGAAACTTCCCGAAAAGGCAGCAGCTTGTTGGGCTTATGTGATGCTGCTGAAAAGATAGGCTTTAAGGCCATCGGCGTACGCATTGACTATCGCACGCTCATGGACGAAGTAGCCATGCCTTGTATCCTTCATTGGAACAACCATCATTACGTGGTTCTCTATAAAATAAAAAAAGACAAAATCCATCTATCAGATCCGGCGAGGGGTTTGAAGGTTTTCAACAATGAAAACTTCATAAAAAGCTGGATAGGCAACAATGCCAATGCGCCGGAAGGTATTGCCCTGCTCTTAGAGCCAACCCCTTCCTTTTATAAAAACCAATGGGAACCGGAAGAAAAAAGGAGCTTTTCTTATTTGTACAAGTATTTGTTCCGCTACAAAAACTTATTGTTGCAACTGGTGTTGGGATTGTTGGGAGGAAGTTTGTTGCAAATAATCTTTCCTTTTCTTACCCAAAGTATTGTGGACGTGGGCATCCAGAACCAGGACATTGGTTTTATCTACCTTGTCCTTCTGGCGCAACTGATGCTCTTCCTTGGAAGTATCAGCATAGAAGTGATCCGCGGCTGGGTACTGTTGCACCTCAGCACCCGCATCAGCATTTCATTGGTATCGGATTTCTTCATCAAACTCATGAGGCTTCCCATCAGTTTTTTCGACACCCGTATCACCGGCGACCTAATGCAGCGCATCAACGACCATCAGCGTATAGAACGGCTGCTCACGAATACCTCGTTAAGTACGTTATTCTCATTTGCCAACATCATCGTTTTCAGCCTTGTGCTGGCCTACTATAGCCTTGTAATCTTTACGGTCTTCCTGACAGGAAGTGTCGTTTACATTTTATGGATCGCTATTTTCCTAAAGAGAAGAAAGAAAATTGACTACCTCAGGTTTTCTTATGTGGCCAAAGAACAGAGTAAAGTGATTGAACTCATCAATGGGATGCAGGAAATCAAATTGCATAATGCGGAGAAGCAAAAAAGGTGGAGTTGGGAGTTCATTCAAATCAGTCTATATAGAGTCGCCACGAAATCCCTGGCTTTGGAGCAAACACAGGGCATAGGCTCAAAATTCATTGATCAATTGAAAAATATCGTGATTACCATTACATCGGCTACGCTGGTGGTAAAAGGGGAACTTACGTTGGGCATGATGCTGGCCGTACAGTACATCATCGGTCAATTGAATTCGCCCATTATTCAGGTTGTGGGATTTATCAAATCCGTGCAGGACGCCCAAATCAGTTTGGAGCGTCTTGGGGAGATCCATGGCAAGGCAGATGAAGAGCCGCTGGATGATCAAAAAATATCCGTTATTGATGTTGATGGGGACATCACCATTAAAAACCTCGAATTCAAATACACTGGCTCGGATGAAACAGTCCTGAGAGATTTAAGCCTAACAATTCCTGCAAAAAAAATCACGGCCATTGTCGGAGCAAGTGGCAGCGGAAAGACAACCCTGATGAAGTTACTGATGAAATTTTATCAGCCTCAACATGGCGAACTCAAATTGGGAAATGTCAACCTCGACAACATATCCCAGGCAACCTGGCGGGGTCATTTCGGTGCAGTGATGCAGGAAGGTTACATTTTCGACGATACCATTGCCGCAAACATCGCGGTCGGTGAAGGGTATATTGACAAAACCAAACTTCAGAAAGCCGTCGAAATCGCCAATATTAAAGATTTTATCGAAAGCCTGCCCAAAAGCTATAACACCAAAATAGGCAATGAAGGCACCGGCATCAGTACTGGCCAGAAACAACGGATATTGATCGCCAGGGCTGTTTACAAAGATCCTGATTTCATCTTCTTTGATGAAGCAACATCTGCCCTGGACGCCAACAATGAGCGTGTCATCATGGACAACCTCAACCGGTTCTTTCAGGGCAAAACGGTTATTATCATTGCCCACCGCCTGAGCACCGTCAGGAAAGCTGACCAGATAGTATTGTTGGACAAGGGCAAAATTATGGAAAGAGGCGATCATCAAAGTCTAGTTGTAGAGCGCAAAGATTATTTTAAACTGGTCAAGAATCAATTGGAACTGTAAACAGTAAGCGGTATGCCCCAAACCTTAGCCGACATAGATTTACGCTCCGAAGAAGTACAAGAGATATTGAACGCTCCACCATCTTGGTTGATCCGATGGGGCATAGCCGTACTTTTATCGTTGATATTGCTATTGCTTGTTATATCCAATTTAGTGAAGTATCCCGATGTAATTCCCGGAGCGGTTGTGCTCACTACACAAAACCCACCCATTAAGATCGTTGCTAACAGTAGCGGCAGGTTAAGCAAACTTTTCCTTCAAGAGGGGGAACTGGTAGCCTCCGGTGACATTATTGCAGAAATCGAGAACCCGGTTACAACCCAAGGCGTGGAGTACATGAAAAGGCTTATGAGCCAGTTAAAGGTATTCCTTTCAAACCCGAATGTTCCTATTCAATTTTTGGATAGCGGCTACGTATTCGGAAACATGCAAACGGAATACAATGAATTAAAAAAGTCATGCATAGATTACCACCAATGGATTACTGATGCCTATCGAAAAGAGCAAGTTCAAAGCCTGGAATTAAAAATCAGGCAATACGATCAATTGATCGATATCACCAAAAGGCAAACCCGATTTTCAATCCAGGAATTGGCCAATACCGAAGAAAAATACAAATCCGATCAAATGCTGTTTAAGGAGGGTGTTTTGGCGAAGCTGCAATTTTTTCAGGAGGAATCCGCCTACCGACAACACCAGCAGGAAGTTGAAAATTTCAGAAAGTCGGCCACACAAAACCAAATCACACTGAGCGATTTGGAAAAACAACTGCTAGACATCAAACACGATCAGTTGGAAACGGAACGAAACTTCCGTGAGGGCATCATAATGAATATCCACGCCATACTCAACCAAATAGACAACTGGCAAAAGAGTTACTTAATAACAGCGCCTGTTGGCGGAAAGTTGTCATATTTAGAGCCCCTAAACAAAAATCAATTTGTAGGAGCAAACGACTTCCTTTTCGCAGTGGTTCCCAAAAATGACGCCTACCTCGGAATCATGGACATCCCGACAAAGGGGTTTGGAAAAGTGAAGACCGGCCAAGCGGTACAGATTAAATTGGACAATTACCCCTATCAGGAATACGGCCAGGTGAATGGCACAGTAAAAAGAATTTCCCAGTTGGCCAATGCAGATACCTATCGGGCAGAAATTAAACTTCCTAAAGGCCTTACCACTTCATACAACAAGCAACTCGGCTTTACCCCTGAAATGAAAGGCACGGCAGAAATCATTACGGAAGATTTGAGCGTGATGGATAGAATATTTTACTCCTTTAGAAAAATATTTAAACAATAGATATGATACATTTTTAACATATTATTGATATTAAAACCAAAAAGTATTAACCATAATATGAACCAAAAAATCTTTGAACGTTATAAATTATTTTATAAGAATAAGTATAAAGCAAAGAAATTCTTCTCTCATTTAAGGTTAAAAAAACTTGATAATCAAATTGTTCCTAATTCCAAAGGCGAAACACGTCTATTCATTATCGTAAAAAATGAAGAAATACGTTTGCCATATTTTCTAAACTATTATTTTAAAAGGGGTATTGATAGAGTTTTATTAGTTGATAACTCTTCAACGGATGATACAGTTTCAATAGCCCTTCAAAAGAACAACGTTCATGTTTTTCAAACCGATGAAACCTATGAAAATCACTGGAACTGGGTTGAATTACTATTGGACAAATATGGCAAGGACAATTGGTGTCTCGTTGTCGATGCAGATGAGCTATTTTATTATCCAAGCAGTGAAAGTCTTAATTTAAAAGATATTCAAATGTATTTGGACAAGCAAAAAATGACTGCCATCAGATGTCTCTTACTAGACATATACTCAAATAAACCCATAAAAGACACTTTATATTCTGCCGGAGAAGATCCACTTTTATTATGTCCTTATTTTGATTCTCAATACTCTGTTAAAAATATAAGTTCTTTTAATTTTAAAGAGTGGGGAACATTTACTTCACAAACATTCACCGGCGGAGCTCGATTCCGCGTATTTGGCCCAGCACCTTATCTAATTTCTAAAATACCAATGTTTAAATACAGTGATAAAATGTATTTACGTAGAGGCGCTCACACTATAGATCATGCCTTAATATCCGACATTCAGGGTGTTGTATTTCATTCAAAATTTCTTTTTGATTTTATAGAATTGGTTGAACGTGAAGCTGTGAGGGAAGAACATTTTAACAAAGCCATAGTGTATAAAATCTTTTTAAGTAAAGTAAGGGAAAATCCAAAAATAAGTATGTATTACGATGGATCTATAAAATTTAAAAATTCACATCAATTAATTGATCTAAATATAATGAAAAGCTCACCTGAATTTGAGGCCTTTGTATCAGCAAAACAAAAACATTAATTTCATGAAATATGCTAGTTTAAAGTTTAACACCACTAATCTAGGTGACGAAATACAAAATATTGCTGCCGAGCAGTTTTTACCCACCATACATAAAAAATTTGACAGAGATCAATTAAACTTCGTAAATGAAAAGGAAAAATACTTAACCATCCTCAATGGTTGGTTTACTCATATTCCACTTAATTGGCCACCATCAGATTCGATCGTGCCAATCTTTATTGGTTTTCATATTACTGATTCAAATGACACACGAAAATTTTTTCTAAATAAGAAGTCTATTGATTACTTCAAATCTCATGAACCTATAGGATGTCGTGATCATAAAACTTCGGAAATGTTAATTGAAAAAGGAGTCAATGCGTACTATAGCAAATGTTTAACGTTAACTTTCCAACAAAGAAAATTTATACCAAAATATGGTAAAGTTTTTTTTGTTGATATGCCTTCTTATTCAGTTCCTGAAGCCTTTATGGAGAAATCTCACTGGATTACTCATATTGTTCCAAATATTCATGATGTTAAAACAAAAGCCCTCATGGCCAAAAGGCTATTGAATATTTATTTTAGCGAAGCAAGTTTAGTAATCACGACCAGACTTCATTGCGCGTTACCGTGTATAGCTTTCGGGATACCCGTGATTTTTTTTGGCGATCGAAATGACTATCGAATTTCTCTTATTGAGGATCTTGGTATTAAAATCAATACTTTCAGACGTACCCATAACTCATCATACATTACACCGCCCGAAGAAGTTGATTGGAATCCAAAATCTATTGATATCAAAGAGGAAAAGGCTGAGATCACTAAAAATATCACTGAAATGGTAAAATTATTTTATTAAGGAAACGATGACAAGATGAAGACTGTTCTATTCATCATATTGCCTGTTCCCAGTCACCTCAACGCAAGCTTTGGTTTAGCCAAAGAATTTCAGGATCGGGGTTACAAAATAGTTTTTACGGGTTTTTCATCTTTTAAAAACTATATTGAGCAGCAGGGTTATGAATTTTATCATATGGGTTATGCGACAGAGAATTGGATTCAAACCATTAAGGAGTTTGCAGTATTTTTTTTTCTATCTTTATTGGACAAGGAAAATGTCATCAAACGATATCGAATGTGGTATAAAAGCGTTGTCGAAGTTAAAAAAGTATGTGAATTTTACGACCCGGAAATAATTTTTATTGATGCGCATCTAAGTCACTACTATTTATATTTGCTTGATTACCGCGAGTCTATTACGATTTTAAGTACAAAGATGCCAACAAAGAAATCGCCAGACTTGCCCCCTCTTAACTCGTTTTATGTACCAAAAAAAACCTTCGTTTCAAGGTTGGTGTGTGAACTTTTATGGAGTAAGTATAATATAAAATCATCACTCAAAAGATTAAAAACAAAATTAGCATTTCTAAACAAAGATGTCATTTATTTTCAAAAGAGGTTTTGCAAAAAACACCATTTATATTGGGACGATATTTTTGAAAAGCAAAACACATTTTTTATAGGATTAAAGAATGCTCCTACTCTCATTTTGGGAATGGAAAAACTGGAATTTTCCATGAGAAAAAGATTCTCCAACGAATGTTATGTTAATTTATTCATACAGAGGAATGAAGAAAAGCTTTTTTCAGATGAGTACGTTCTGGCTAGGAAAAAGATAGAAAAATTAAAAAACCAATCAGGCCGCCATATAATATACTGCTCATTTGGAACCTTGAGTGGTCCGGACTATAAAAGAGTCTCAAAATTCGTAAATAAGTTAATTTGTGTCGTCCAAAAGCAAAGAAAAATCGTTCTTGTTATTTCTACCGGTGAGTTAAATCTAAGTATAGATAAACACGTACCCAATGTTTTTTTTTTAAAGCAGGTGCCTCAATTGGATATGTTAAGTCTTTGTGAAATGATGATAACACATGGTGGACATAATTCGATTAAAGAATGCTTGCAAGCTCGGGTGCCAATGCTGGTTTATCCGCTTAATGAAGAAATAGACCAGCCAGGTAATGCTATTAGAGTTTATAAAGCCGGTTTTGGTCTTTATGGAAAGATAAACAAAGATACACCTGATATTATTGCCGGTAAAATAAACCGGGTTTTAGAAATGAAAATTTAGATTTCAAAATACATTTTCTGATTGCTATTTATTTCCCAATAATTTAAAACTTGTTTACCCCTGTAATTTTGTATATGCTGCATGTGGGTTAATATCAAGAAATTGCATTTTAGCAGTTGGTGGCTTTGATCCAATATTTAATCATTATGGTGAAGATAATGATTATATTAGTCGAGTTATATATAAATGATGTAATGGTGTGATTTTTTCATATTCATGTATTTATCATGATCGGGAAAATCCTTATAATCACAGAACTGACTTCAACAAAATGTTTGTTTCATCAATTATATTTCTCTAAAACATAAATATTTTATATATAACTAAACAACTCCAAAAACTATCGTAATTTTGCGGCCTGAAAAATTCGGAGTAAGGTTTTAAATGATGCAATCAATAAGGAATATCGCGATCATCGCCCATGTCGATCACGGTAAGACCACCCTGGTAGATAAAATAATTCACGAATGTAAAACGCTGGATGAACGTAAAGACAGTGGTGAATTGATTTTGGACAGCAACGATCTGGAAAGGGAGCGGGGCATCACCATTTTGTCCAAAAACGTATCAGTGAGTTACAAGGACGTAAAAATAAATATCATTGATACACCAGGTCACTCCGATTTCGGCGGAGAAGTGGAACGCGTGTTAAAAATGGCAGATGGCGTGTTATTGCTGGTAGATGCTTTCGAAGGCCCGATGCCGCAAACGCGTTTTGTGTTAATGAAAGCGATTGAACTTGGGTTGAAACCCATTGTGGTGATCAACAAGGTCGACAAGGAAAATTGCAAGCCGGATGAAGTTCATGAAGCGGTATTTGAACTGATGTTTAACCTTGATGCTACCGAAGATCAATTAAATTTCGAAACCTTGTATGGTTCTTCCAAACAAGGCTGGATGAGCAAAGACTGGAAAACACCCACCAACAATGTGACTGCCTTACTGGATACTATTTTAGAGGTGATTCCGGAAGCACCGTACTTTGAAGGTACTCCTCAAATGCAGATTGCATCCCTGGATTATTCGAGCTTTGTAGGTCGTATTGCCATTGGCAGAGTATTTCGTGGAGATTTGGAAGATTCCAGGGATTACATGCTTTGCAAGAAAAAGAATATTCAAAAGAAAATACGGGTTAAAGAATTGTACGTTTTTGTAGGCCTGGGTCGCGAAAGGGTAAAGAAAGTGCGAAGTGGTGACCTTTGTGCAGTGGTTGGTATTGAAGATTTTGATATTGGCGATACCATTGCCGATCTCAATAATCCTGAACCATTACAACGTATTAAAGTCGATGAACCCACCATGAGCATGCTTTTTACCATCAATAATTCACCGTTCTATGGTAAGGAAGGAAAGTATGTGACCTCCCGTCATCTTCGCGACCGACTGTTCAAGGAAACCGAGAAAAATCTCGCTTTACGGGTTGAAGAAGCTGGTTCGGAAGATAAATTTATGGTGTTTGGCCGGGGAGTCCTGCATCTTTCAATACTCATTGAAACCATGCGTCGCGAGGGTTATGAATTTCAGGTTGGCAGGCCACACGTTATCATTAAAGAAATAGATGGTGTAAAATGTGAACCTTTCGAAACCCTGGTGATCGATGTTCCTGAAGTATCTGCCGGGAAAGCCATTGAATTGGTAACACAACGACGCGGACAATTGCAGGTGATGGAGCCTAAAGGTGATGTTCAGCACCTGGAATTTGATATTCCGTCCAGGGGACTGATTGGCTTGAGGGGTAATTTACTCACGGCTACCGCTGGCGAAGCGGTGATCACCCATCGATTTCGGTCTTTTGAACCCGTTGCTGGCAATATTAATGAAAAACGCAAAGGATCGTTGGTTTCCATGGAAACAGGAATGGCCCTTACGTACGCGATAGACCGGTTGCAAGACCGCGGTCGATTTTTTGTTGATCCGGGCGAGCAAATTTACAAGGGCCAGGTAGTCGGTGAACATACACGCGACAATGATCTGGAAGTTAACGTCATCAAAGGTAAAAAACTCACCAATATGCGGGCGGCAGGTTCCGACGATAATGCTAAGATCGCCCCAAAGATCATTTTTTCACTGGAAGAATCCATGGAATACATTAAGGATGATGAATACCTGGAGGTGACCCCAAAAAGTCTCCGCATGCGAAAGATTTAAATTTTAACACTCCATAAATATATTCCCGTCATTCCATTAATTTTTATTTTTTTTTCATACATTGCTTGTAACAACCTTTAACACAAACAATTATGAAACCACAACTTATGAACTCCGAGAGGGGCTATTTGGGTAATTGCCTCTTTCATGTATTTATCAATTCCAGAGATCAAATTCTAACGATTTTGATCTTTTTTGTTTTATTCGGGTGCAATGTAAAACCGGCGCCTAATGAAGTTACAGCCCCAACACAAGATGAAATCATTAAAAAAGGGGAGTATTTGGTTGCAACCGGTGGATGTGATGATTGTCATTCTCCTAAACTCTTTACAGAAAAAGGAATCGAGCCTGACATGAGCCGTAGACTTTCCGGTCATCCGGAAGATGCCAAACTTCCAGAGATCAATAAGGCCTCTCTTACTCCTGGGAACTGGTTGTCATTTAGCTCGGATTTAACAGCCTTTATTGGCCCTTGGGGTATGTCTTTCGCCAGAAATTTAACACCGGATGAAACCGGCATAAAAGGCTGGACAGAGGATGTATTCAAGAATGCCTTGAGAACCGGCAAACATATGGGTATGGATATGGGCAGACCCATCATGCCGCCAATGCCATGGCAAGTTATTGGAAAATTTAATGATGAAGATCTGCACGCAATCTTCACATATTTAGGTACGATAAAACCCATCAGAAATCATGTACCGGAACCAATTCCACCGGATAAACTGTAATTTTTAAATAATTCAACAATAAGCTGCCTGTGATTCAGGCAGCTTATTGTTGAGTTGACATTATTGCGACAACTCTTCAATAAACCTGTAAATGGCTGAAAAGTCTTCCCGAGCCAATCCTTTCATTTTCGCTGCATGATATAATTCCCGGGCAGTATTGGCCAAAAATTGCGGAAACTCTGTTTCATGAGCCGTTTTATATAGCAAATGGAGATCTTTGTACATCCATTCCAGAGGAAATTCTACCGCATAGTCAGCATGCTTAATTTTTTCTGCTTTCGCCTTGATAAAAGGGGCCACCACAGGAAAATTTGGTAAAGCATCCAGTAAAATGTCTTCTGAAAGTCCCAGCTTTTTACCGAGTAAAACCGTTTCCGCAAAAATCACCATTTCCTGAGCAAGCATCGAATTGACCAGGGTTTTTAGGGCTGTACCTTGTCCGATATTTCCCACATGGACTATTTTTTTTCCCATTAGTTCAAGCAATGGTTTTATTTCTTCGAAGTCATTTCGATTGGCGCCAACGAGAAATACAAGTTCTCCCTTTTCTGCGGGTATTTTTGACCCGGCCACTGGTGCATCTGCAAAACGACGATTTTGAGATTGAACCTTAGACGCTGTTTCCCGGGAAAAAAACGTATCGACTGTTGTGCAATCAATCCAAATAGCATTGTTCCTCATGGATTTCACAAAACCATTGGGGCCAAATGCAATTTCAGATACCACTTCTGGCGTAGAAAGCATCGTGAAAATGACGTCTGACTCCATTGCAACTTCTTCGACAGATTTACAATGATGAACATTGTCACCTGTCAGTTGTCCGGATTTTTCATGACTTCGGTTGTGAACGAATAATTGTACATCACCATTGGACAGGTTTTTAGCCATTTGGATACCCATGATCCCAAGTCCGATAAATCCTGCATATTTCATATTGTGAGCTTTTTATGTTAATGAAAATATTTATTTATTGAATCAAAGCTTGTTCTGGCAAAAAGATCAATTTCTATTCGTTTATTTGCTGCGAAAAAAACAATATCTGTTGAGCTTTATATCGAGTGAGCTTGATTTATCCTCTGCCACCATAAGATTCAATACCAATATAACTACTGGTATTTGAAGGAATGTTTTCTACATGAAGAAATAATTGGTATTTTAACGTCATTCCATCAATAATATCGGAATTACTTGATCAAAAAATTGAATGTATCAGAAAGTTGTTTTACTGAATTATTTTAGCGTCGTTTTTACTTTAAACCGGAAAGTGATGTTATTGCGAATTCAGTTGTAATCCTTGAAACGGTGCGATAAACGACCATTGAACATACTGGTATCAAGCACAAAAAAAATTCAGGTTCAAAATCATAAACCCAACTGATATTTGTCATTGAATACGGAGACGAATGGTCCCTATTTTAGGGCCGAATTAAACGGGAAGTACTGAGTCCCGAATCTTGTCAAAATTAAAATACATAAATTTCAAGCCAATGAAAGATTATTCCAATGAAGTGAAGCATGAAGATCTGCTTCAATGGGTAAAACAAATCGCCGACCAATGCCAACCGGATCAGGTTTACTGGTGTGACGGTTCAAAATCGGAATATGATGAATTATGCAACCAACTCGTTAAAAAAGGAACATTCATTAAACTCAACGAAAAAAAATGGCCCAATAGCTTTGCCTGTTTTTCTGATCCGAGTGATGTAGCTCGCGTTGAAGACAGAACGTATATCTGTAGCCGTACCAAAGAAGATGCCGGACCAACTAACAATTGGGTTGATCCTAAAGAAATGAAGGAAACACTGGATGAATTGTTGAAAGGATGCATGAAAGGACGTACCATGTATGTCATTCCTTTCAGCATGGGACCTGTTGGTTCTGATATCGCCCAAACAGGAATTGAAATCACTGATTCTGAATACGTTGTGACCAATATGCATATTATGACAAGAGTAGGGAAGAAGATTATAGACGTATTGGGTTCAGATGGAACGTATGTCAAATGTTTACATACCGTGGGCGCCCCGCTGGAACCCGGGCAGACAGATGCCAAATGGCCGTGCAATCCATCTACCAAATATATTGTACATTATCCGGAAGAAAGATCAATCGTTTCTTATGGTTCAGGTTATGGTGGTAATGCATTGTTGGGAAAAAAATGTTTTGCTTTGCGTATTGCCTCGGCCATGGCCAGAGAGGAAGGTTGGCTCGCCGAGCACATGTTGATTTTGGGTGTTGAAAGCCCGGAAGGTGAAAAGACATATGTCGCTGCCGCTTTTCCCAGTGCCTGTGGTAAGACAAACT
Source organism: uncultured Cytophagales bacterium (assembly GCA_963711495.1). Classification (GTDB taxonomy): domain Bacteria; phylum Bacteroidota; class Bacteroidia; order Cytophagales; family Cyclobacteriaceae; genus CAVQEK01. The sequence continues at coordinate 498,654 of CAVQEK010000003.1, read as the reverse complement.
TTGCCATGTTGATCCCTCCAAAAGAAATGGAAGGTTGGAAGGTAACTACAGTGGGTGACGATATTGCCTGGATAAAGCCTGGAAAAGATGGTAAATTATATGCCATCAATCCCGAGGCAGGGTATTTCGGTGTAGCACCGGGAACAAATTTTAAGACTAATCCCAATGCCATGGCTTCTATTGCCAAAAATTCTATTTTCACCAATGTAGGTGTAACGGACGATGGCGACATATGGTGGGAAGGCATGACCAAAGAACCCCCTCAGCACTTAACCGATTGGAGGGGTGAAAAGTGGGACCCGGAAAGCGGCAAGACTGTGGCCCATCCGAATGCCCGATTTACAGCACCTGCCTACCAATGTCCGAGCATCGATGATGATTGGGAAAATCCCAATGGAGTACCCATCAGCGCATTTATATTTGGAGGTCGCAGAAGCACAACGGTACCTTTGGTTTATCAGGCGTTTAACTGGAATTTTGGCGTTTATCTGGCATCAACGATGGGTTCCGAAATGACTGCTGCCGCTTTTGGTGAAATTGGAAAAGTGAGAAGGGATCCATTTGCTATGTTGCCTTTCTGTGGATACCACATGGCCAATTATTTTAATCACTGGGTGAAGTTTGGCAGAAAATTACCCAATCCCCCAAGGATTTTTGGTGTGAACTGGTTTAGAAAAGATGAGAAAGGCAACTTTCTATGGCCAGGTTTCGGCGATAATATGCGTGTTTTGAAATGGGTCGTGGAAAGAGTACACGGGAGAGCCTATGCTATTGAGAGCCCTATAGGATGGATGCCGCGTTACGAAGACCTCGACTGGACTGGTCTGGAATACAATAACGATGATTTTGACAATGTCATGGAAATTGATCGGGAAGCCTGGAAACAGGAAGTGCTGGCGCATGAAGAATTGTTTGAGCGGATGTATGACAAATTGCCAAAGGAATTTACATACATGCGTGAATTGCTATTGTCCGGTTTGTGGCGTTCACCAAAACGATGGGGTCTGGCACCTGAAAGAGTTTAAATATTCGAGGCATAGTTTATATTTTTAAGGGCAGAAGTGCAATCTTCTGCCTTTTCCATTTGATAGGATCACTGGCAACGATTCCCCTGAACCCAACAGTCCTTCACATTTTTGTAACAACAGCATCCTGGAATTGTTAATATCAACAAATTGATGGTCGTTCGTTTAATCTGTTATTTTCCATATGAAAAGGTTCCTTAAGTGGATTACCATAATATTTGTTGTATTGATCGCCCTGATCTTTACCATCGGGTTTATACTTAATGAACCTAAACCTGACGGTGAACCATCGCCAGCCGCCGAATTGATGGCCCAAAAAATGGCTAAAGCGGTAAATATACAAGCCTGGGATACCATCAATTGCGTGGAATGGGATTTTATGGATATGCATCATTATCTGTGGGATAAACAACGAAATTTTGTGAGAATCTTATGGGGCAATTACATGGTTTTATTACACACCAAATCCCTTCAGGGAATTGCCGAAAAATCGGGTGAAAAACTTTCCGGAAATGCCAGAGAAAAGGTAATCCAAAAAGCATGGAAATTTTTTTGCAATGATTCCTTCTGGTTGAATGCACCGGTGAAAGTGTTTGACCCCGGAACGGTTAGAAGCGTTGTACAACTGAAGGATGGAAGAAAAGGGCTAATGGTTAATTATACCAGTGGTGGTGTTACGCCAGGCGATTCATATGTATGGCTTTTAGATAAAAATGGTCTGCCCGCCAGTTGGAAAATGTGGGTGAAGATCCTTCCCATTGGCGGTATAGAGGTAAGCTGGGAAAATTGGCGCACAATAAACGGCGGTGCTGAAATAGCAACAAGTCACAAAGCAGGTTTTTTTAATTTGAAGATCACCCATCTAAAAGCAGCTCAGGACTGGCGAGATTTTGATTATGTGAAGGATCCTTTCGAGGCATTGGTGAGCATTCACCCGGGATCTTAACAAAATCCATACGAGCAAGGAAAAATCATCAATATTCCAGGATCTTATTTGTTTTCGTTGTTTTCAGCGGTCTTGGAGAGATTCACACTTTTTGTCAATTCCTTTAATGTATCCTGCTGTTTTTTAATAAAATCCAGATGTTTGGAAGAGAACGCCTTTATTTTATCATCGTGGCCGTTAACGGAATAGTTGGACATCATGGTAGACAATGTATCGACAGCCGCCGTCATTTCCTGGAGATATCTGGGATCAAAAGCCTTTTTATCATCTATTTTAAATAATGATTGATAAATATCGCCTTGCTTTTCTGCAATGCTGTTGGGCAATTTAATTCCTTTTAAAACCGCAATGGGTTCAAGGGAATACTGGAGATCACTATAATCGGCAGCCGCTTTTTTGGAAAAATCAAAAACTTCTTTGGAGTAACTTTTTTTTGTGGCCAGTTCCGCCATGTCGTGAGCAAGAATTCTATAATTTTCCAGATCAACCAGGTACAGTGCGTCCTTTTCTTCTTCACCCTGAAATTTATCTTTGTTCCGGTGGTAAGCATTCTGATAGCTGATCAAAGAGTGACAGGATGCTAAAAAGAAAAGTAACATGGCGGTGGAAATGATAAATTGTATGTTTTTTTTCATTGGAAAAATTTTATATGAAAATAAAGGGGGCGATGCCCCCAATATTAATATTGAATATATCAATTTACATTCAATATATCAACGGTTACTTTGTTATCATTACCAAATACTTGGATGATTCCCAGAATTTGTCAGGATCCAAGATCACCAATTTGTCAACCTGATGATGTGTACTGTCCTGGACGAGTTCATAAGAATCTTTGGGGTGACTGGTCACCAGTTCCACTTTCTTGCTTTCTACGGGTATGGAATAGGTGTTGCGGATATCAATAGTTTGAAGCATATCTTTACTGACATTCCGGTTTAATTTTTCCACAGCCCCAAGACCGAGAACGCCACCTTCTTTTTTAATAACATTTTTGGCGATAAGATCTTTCGATGTACCAGAGGCAACATAAGCAGTATTCATCCTGTCTGTCTGGTTTTCGATCTTTTCTTTTTGTTCTTCAATGGTACTGGCTTTAGCGGTGTTTTCCGTATATAAACTATCCACCGTGTTGAAGAGCTGCTTATTCTGCGTGGTGAGGGTAACAACCTGATCATTGAGTGTATTTACCTGCACTTCCTTATCCTTCACTTGTTGGTTCAGGTCAGCCACCATTTTTGAAAATTGGTGAATCTTAACATTGGAACGTTCTAACTGTCTGTTGAGATCGGCCAATTTTTGTTTGTTTTCCTTCATCAGCGAATTGATGGTTTCAATATCTTTTACCATCTGTTCTTTATCATTCTCACTGAGTTCTCCGCTCTTATTGAGACTGATCAGATTTTCCCTTTCACGAATGATGGAAAGGTTATCTTCGATCTGTGAAATCAGACCTAGATATTCATTCAACGTAGAATCACGTTGGGCCAGTTGCGTGTTCAATTGAGTAACCTGAGATTGCAGATTCTCCATCTTTTCTTTGCGACCGCATGATGCGAATACCAGCGGCAGGGCAATCAATACAATAAATATTTTTTTCATGGTGATTTATGGTTAATCCAAAACGAATGTTGATACCTGAAATACAATGCCAATGCCACAATTTTTAAAGCGAAGGCTGCCTGTTAGTTATAGCCGGAAAATCACCAAAATGGACAGTTTTTAGCCGGAAAGAAAGATTGCTTTAAAAATCAGATATTGTGGATTGGACAGAAAATCTACGCAATGTGTGTATTTTTTCATCAATCTGTAACTACTGTCAACATGGAGAAAATGGACAAAATTCAACAGGAGGGACCACTTCGGGTGTCGATGAACAACATAACTATAACATTATCCCAAATTCTCAAAACAACTGTTTTTGATCTTTTATTATAAAAGAAAATGCAAGTTTAGAACCAAAGGTCTGGCTTCACAAATTCTCCATTTATCCTGCATGAAAATTAGCAAGATTCAAATCAGACAATTTACTTCCACCTTTTATACCAAAATCCAATGTGCGTATAGGGAAAGGAATGGTGATGTCATTTTCATCAAATGCTTTTTTGATGGCCATAATGGCGTCGTTGGTGATTTTCAGAAACCCTGGCTGATCAGGGTAATGGATCCAGAAACGGATGTAAAAATTGATGGAACTGTCGCCAAATTCAAAATAATCAAAAATAATGTCTTTATCCTTCTTAACACCTTCCAGATTGGAGATGGTGCTTGTCACTACATTTTTTACTTTTTCTAGGTCATCGCCATAAGAGATGCCCACGGGTAAATCGATCCGTCTTTCTCCGGTAACGGAAAAATTCACGATTTTATTCTGCAGCACATCTTTATTGGGAATATACACTTCCTGTCCCTGAAAGGTAAGAATAACTGTTACCCGCAAATTGGTTCGAATTACCTTGCCCATCAAACCATCGATTTCAACAATATCATCGCTGCGATAAGGTTTCCTGAATGCCAGAATGATCCCTGAAATAAAATTGGAAGCAATATCCTGAAATGCAAACCCAAGTGCCAAACCGGCAACACCCAGACCAGCAAGCAAGGAGGTGACCGCCTTGTCTAGTTTTAAAACGCCTAAAACGATGAAAAGACCCAGTCCAAATACCAGATAGTAGATGATGGTAGAGATGAGTTCCTGGATGACCAAATCCGAAGATGTGCGTTTAAGCAGTTTGTGAGAAGTTTTCTTGACGATCCTGGCGATGATATAAAACAAAATGAACAGCAAAATGGCTACGATCATATTGGGCAACATTGTGATGAATGTATCTACCCAGCCATTAATTTTAGTAATAACCTTATCGATGGGTTCACTGATATTAAGATTCATAATATTTGGAGTATTTGTTGAAAATCTGAATTCGTATATTTTTGTTTAATGCCAACATGTGTAATGGTGGCGGTTATTCAAGAATGGGTGATTAGTTGATCAATTTAGGAATTGATTATATTTTAATACTAATTAAAAATAATGTTGTTTTGTTTGATCAGCGATGTGTTTTGTCATAAAATACTATTTTCTCGGGGGGGGGCGGGGTAGTCTTTAATATTTTCTAAAGATGATATCAATGAATTTTGGAATATGCAATTTATTGGGTATAAATCATCGCAGAATTCATGAAAAGGTAAATTGATCATTATATTTGTTGCGATATGATAGAAAAGACAACATTTGATGAGATCAGACCTTATAAGAACCAGGAATTTCCGGAGGTTGTAAAAAAGTTGTTGGAGACAGCACCGTGGGAGTTACTTATTCCAGCCATTTTTCCTGCTTTGGCAGTTGACGATTTTAAAGATCAGTTCAGCCAGATAAAATCAGTTGAAGAATTTCAGGAAAAGATAATTTACGCCGTCATTCGGAATATTCTTAAAAATTCAAAATCCGGTTTTACCTATTCCGGGCTTGATGAACTCGACAAACATCAGGCTTATATGTTTATCTCCAATCATCGGGATATTGTATTAGATCCTGCCTTGCTCAACTATGCGCTTTTTGAAAATAAAATGGAAACCGCCGAAGTTGCCATTGGTGACAATTTGCTGAGTGAGACGTGGATACGCGATTTGGTAAAAATGAATAAAAGTTTCATCGTCAAGCGAAATTTGGCAAAACGCGAATTGATTTTGGCATCCAGGCTTTTGTCGGAATATATATTTGACACCGTACATGTCAAAGGCCATTCAGCATGGATAGCGCAACGCGAAGGACGCGCCAAAGATGGTAATGATCGCACACAGCAGGGACTGGTGAATATGCTGAGCATGGCTTCTAAAGGAGATTTCATAGCGCATTTTCAAAACCTGAATATTGTTCCTTTGGCAATTTCGTATGAATATGACCCTTGTGATACCGACAAAATCAGATCAATATACTTTAAGAGATTCCATGGTAAATATGTGAAGGCATACGATGAAGACAGCCAATCAATGAAAAAAGGGATTCTTGGATCAAAAGGGCACATTCACATGCATTTTGGCGTACCATTGAATTCGGAAATTGCCAAACTTTCACCAGATTTGCATCGGAATGAGATCAATGATGCTATCTGTGGAATGATTGACCAGCAGATATTAACCGGTTATAAACTTTGGAAGAACAATTACATTGCCTATGATCTTTTCCAGGATCGAACACCCGACTATCAACATTATTCGAAAACAGAACGGGAAAAATTTATTGATGATGTCGAGCATAAAGCGTCGCTGATTGATGGGGAACAAGAGACACTGAAAATGTTATTTTATGAGGTGAATGCCAGACCCGTGATCAATCATATGGAGTTTGCTGAAAAATCGAATAAAAATTAAACCATGAGTTTTAAGATTTCTCAGTCACTTATTTTTTCAATATAGCTTTATTCCCAGTACAACATTTTTCATTTGATAATTAAACTGATAACCAACTGGTTTTTAAGGGCATTTTGCCCTTCAATTACTCGTTATCATCATCACCATCATGATCATACTCTATTGGTTTTTTAATCACTTTCCAGAAAAAATAAATTGTAATGGACGTTACCGTCAACTGTACCGCGGTCATCCATATCAATGCTTCTAAATTCATGATTTTACACTTTTTTTAATTCTTCTTTGATAAGCCACATACACGAGCGCAGCAATGCTCACAAAAAGTGCCGTTAATAATAGTCTGGCACCGTTGATATAAGTTACTTTTTCCTTCAGTCCGGCGATAATCGAGGGATCAGTCGCCTGGGATATTTGTTGTTTTAAACCCGTATTGGCCACTTCCTTGATCAACGAACCATTGTCAAGAATCCAACCATTACCAGCAAGTAAACTCGAAAATGCCGCACCCCAATCATTATGCGCTGGTGTGAGCAATGATCCTAGAAATACGAATAGCAACATCAGTGGTGTAATGTATTTAATAACGAATTTAAAGATATGGGGTACGCGAATATCAGCACCGAGATTAATTTCCTGCCAACCTTTTTCAATACCAAAGATCCAGGAAAAAAGAATGGTTTCAACCAGTGCAAAAACGACCAATGACACCGTACCTGCCCAGTAGTCATATTCATCGAATACCCCCTGGTGATAGAACAATACACATGGCATTCCAATGATCAATGTAATCAAACCAAAAGTTAAGGCGGATCTTTTGCGCCCCCAATCGAATTCATCTTCCATAAATCCAAGCCAGGGCGTACCCATGGCCAGGGAAGAAGTGATCCCCGAGAAAAACAATAATCCAAACCACATCACCCCTGCTATGGTTGCCAGAAATGGACCCCATTTGTCAAAAAGGAATGGCATGGTCTGAAAAGCTACACCAAAGCTAATGTGTTCCTTAACCCAATCAAGTCCTAAATATCCAGTGGCAATAGGGATTACGATGGTGCTTCCTAAAACAATTTCTACAAATTCATTGGTGAATCCAGCCGAAACCGCATTGAGTGCCACATCATCATGAGATCTTAAATAAGCTGCATAGCAATGAATTGTTCCCATTCCGACCGACAAAGTGAAAAATATTTGACCTGCAGCAGCAAGCCATACTTGCGGTTTCAACAATGAACTGTATTGTGGCGTCCAAAGAAAATTGAATCCATCCCAGGCGTTGGCTTCGGGAAAAGCCACAGAAGCACCATGCCTTCCGAGCGTTAATCCCCTCAATGCCAGAAAAATTCCAAAAAGAATGAGTAAAGGCATGCCAATTTTTGCCACTTTTTCAACGCCCCCAAGTCCACGACTTAGAATAAACGTATTTAAGCCAAGGCATACCACATAAAAGATGATGGCTTCAAAGGGTATCCCGGTTGTCGATTTCTCCAGGTTAATATAACGGGCAAAGAAGTCAACCACTTGCGATTCATTCATTCCATGAAATGTTCCCTTCAGGGAGTGAATGGTGTAAGCCATGGTCCATGATTCGATATAACAATAATAGGCGGCTACAGCAATATTGGTAAAAATGCCAAAAACCCCAATATATTTCCAAATACGCCGATGGTCCATGGCGTCAACGATGAAAGGAGTTGAGTGATGACCAAAACGCCCACCGTATCGACCCATTGACCATTCGATCCATAGCATCGGAATGCCGATCAGCACGAAACAAACCAGGTATGGGATGATAAACGCCCCTCCGCCATTTTGGACTGCCTGGACCGGAAACCTCAAAAAATTACCTAATCCTACGGAATTTCCCGCCATGGCCAGGATCAAACCCAGGCGGGAGCCCCACGACTCCTTGTTTTTCAGCATATTGTTTTATTGTTGGGGAAAATTGAACACTTAATTTTTTAAGTAAATGGATTTTCAATATAGAAGATGAAATTTGAAATATAAAAGAGTTGTTGTTGTAAATCTTTATTACTGGGATTCAGACCATATTTCTGAGATTTTGTCTCCGAGATAAATTTAAAAAACCCGCATTTAAGTGATGCCTGGTACTCAGTAAGAGGAGATTTTCAATACAAATCAATAAATACAACTTTTATGCATTTGAAATTCGCCTAAGACTCAACGAATATTTTACGGGTCTTCTCACACATTCTCATTCAGGCAATGCTATTATATTATTGCCATATTATGACTGACGACATGTCAAAGCAACCATCCTAATTTTTTTATTGTAAAGGTTAATATAAGGTGATATCAATGATATCTCCTGAACCATTGACCAAATTATATTTGAACATTTAAACAAAAAAAGGATGTGTAAAAAACTGAAAACCTTGCTTGGAACATGGACAATCACTGCGATGTTGGCCGTGTTGATTATTGGATTTGACGGATGTACCAATAACAATGATCAGATGTATCCCACGAGCGGAAATAATATCACATTGGCCAATAATAGCACTTTTGGCAATTATCTCGTCGGCGAAAACGGAATGACTTTATATTTCTTTGCGAAAGATGTGAGTGGTGAGAGCATGTGCCCGGATGGGACCTGCTTAACAACTTGGCCCATATTTCATGTACAAAATGTCGATCCCGGCAGTGGATTGAATGCTTCGGATTTTTCCACGATGACAAGAAGCGATGGCAAAATGCAGACAACCTACCAGGGTTGGCCATTGTATTATTTTGCCGGTGATGCAGCCAAGGGAGATACCAATGGTGATGGTGTAAGCGGTATTTGGTTTGTAGCCAAGCCGGATTACAGTCTTATGATGGCTGATGCTCAGTTGGTGGGTCTCGATGGAAATAATTATACCAGCAATTATTCCGAGGGAACTGGTTTGACTGAATACCTGACAGACATCAATGGGCGTGCGTTATATATTTTTCATAATGACGCAAAGGATACCAATAACTATACAAATTCTGATTTTAGCAACAACAGTACCTGGCCCATCTTTTACGTAGAAATAAGTCAATTGCCCAGCGGAGTGAATGCTACTGATTTTGGAAAGATCGATGTTTTTGGTCAGCCACAATTAACTTTCAAAGGGTGGCCCCTCTATTATTTTGGTCAGGACACAAAACGTGGTGACACCAAAGGTGTTAGCGTACCTACTCCGGGCATTTGGCCGGTTGCAAATAATGATATTCAGGTAGCTCAATAGATACTATCATTTCGTCGTTATAAAGTTGGTTTAGTTTAAAAGTTAGACTGTTTAGTTAGTATATTAGAAAAGGTCCGGAGAAATTCCGGACCTTTTTAATATTAACATGAAGTGCTTTTTCTTTTGGATCAGTTAACCAGGTTCAATAAGAATTGCTCATTTACATGCCTTTTCTTATTTTTTTAATAACTTCCCGCTGGTTTATTCTTGAACTGACAAAACCCAAAACGCATGAAAATTTTTAGACCATTATTAAGAGATGTCCTTTTTATTACAATAATTTCCGGATTTTTATTGACTTGCAACGGTCCATCCAAAAAGAAAAGTGATTGGATCACATTGTTTAACGGCAAAGACCTTACCGGGTGGACGCCAAAAATTACAGGCTATGATGCGGGTGTAAATTTTGGCAATACTTTTCGAGTTGAAGATGGAATCTTAAAGGTTTCTTATGATCAATATGATAGTGCATTTAATGGACGTTATGGCCATTTATTTTACAACAAACCGTTTTCAAGTTACTTACTACATGTAGAATATCGTTTCGTAGGGGAGCAATGTCCTGGTGGTGCAGGATGGGCTTTTCGCAACAGTGGAATTATGTTTCATGGTCAGGACCCCAAAACCATGGCGAAGGACCAGTTGTTTCCAGTATCTATCGAGTTTCAATTATTGGGTGGCGACGGGACCAACCCCAGGCCCACCGGTAATGTATGCACTCCAGGCACCAACATTGTGATGAACGATGAATTGATCACACAGCATTGTACCGATTCCAAGGCGCAGACTTATCATGGCGATCAGTGGGTGACGGCTGAATTGGAAGTACATGGAAACGGAACCATCAAACACATTATCAATGGCGATACTGTTTTAACTTATAGTAAACCTCAACTTGATCCGACAGATTCTACTGCTCAGAAACTGATCAAAAATGATAACTTGATGTTGAGCAGCGGTACGATATCATTACAATCAGAAAGCCATCCGGTAGAATTCAGAAATGTAAAAATATTGCTTCTGGATGAATGACAGATCTGATTTGAGGAGATAATCTTATTTGATTTTTTGGTTAAAAATGCTTGAAGTATCTAAGCATTAATAATTGTTATCGAGACACTTATGTCTTTCTTTTGAAAGTGAGATTGAACAAAGTACGGTTCACCGATACTTCGGTTAGTTCTCCATTTTTATAGGTATAGTAATTTATACTTTCGTCAGGCAGGGTAAGTTTATATACATGATCCCCCAAACTCTCAAGCGTACCAAAATCGAGAAAACTTTCAGAATAGATCTTAGAAATACCAACAGGTTCTTCAAAATATAGCCTCACGGTACTAAAGTTAATGTCAGGTTTCAATTGAAAAGAATCGTTGGGATAAATAAAACAATCGTATTGACTGCCACTTTTGGTCACCCGGCTCAGTTCTTTTAGCTTATCATTGATAGCGGCTGTAGAAAGACTTGATTCCAGCATGTTGTTGGTATAGGTTACATGTAACCCGGAAATCCTATTGTATTTCCAGATGATGCGAAAAGAAACATCAGATACCACATCATAATGAATGAAGTTGTCCTTTTGGCTAATGGAGGCTTGTATTTCACCGATTTGGCTATCACCGCGCAACACAGCAAATTCAATCGGTTGTGCCCGGGATATTATGGTAAAAAACAATAAGGGCACCAAAGTGGTGATCTTCATTTTGGTCAAATTGTTCATGGAATATTCTATGTACAAAAAAAATTGAACAAAGAATAGCAATGGCCCGGGATTATTTTAGCAGTCTGTAATCTGATGTCCAAATAGACTATCCTAAACATGTTAATAAAAGGACATTAACTTTTCGTTCAGGTGAAATATTATGGCAGATACAGAAAACATTTTTTTCTGCAACCAAAGACATGTTAATACACTTATAGACATTATATCTAAAATGAAACAAAATTAATGTAAGTGGCATAAAAAAAGGCCTTAAAGGCCTCTGATCGATCAATATTTCTGAATCATAACTCAGTAAACGGATGATCTAAAGTTTTACAATTTTACAATTTCAGCTTTAATATTGTGATCACTGATCAGTTCACGGGTAAATTTCATATGTCCGTGAGGAACATAAACTTTAAACACACCATTTTTCATATCGGCCAATAATGAAAGTACTTTCCATTTGTTGACCAATTCATTGGTGTTCGGTACTTTTTTAGCAATTTCAAAGTAACCCAAACCATCGTCTTTTTTGCCGGTAATGTCAGGTGTAAAACTGATATCTTTTGATTGTCCTATCAATTTGTAAGGAGAATCATAATCTTCGATATCGGCACGGATATCAGAATATCCCTGTTTTTTTACCTTGGCGATAATTTCGGTTACCATTTGCTCATAGGCTTCATCTTTTTTTGATTCTTTCAGCATATTTTTATTGATTTTGTTAAAATGAGTTTCGTTTGCGCGAACCTGTACTATAATAAATAAAACGTTCAATGTCAAATTTAAGCATCTAAAAAGGTGGAAATTATTTGAATTCCGAATAATATCTGTAAGAATAACCTTTTCCGGCCCCGAGTTGTTCGATATTCTTGGAATGTAAGGTGCTATTTCTATTTTACTTTATATGAAGCTATTTGATTTATGATCAAACATCTACATCAATTTGAATTGACCGAATTGAATTGACCGGGTTCCGGAAATGGCATTTCAGCCACATCAATAACAAGAATCCAATCATGACCAATACCACTGGTGGGAGGCGTAAAGGTTTGAATTCCCGTTGTTGTCCCTTGATGAATGGGATAAGAAACTCCATATCTCGGATCGAACCATTGTTCCACCAAGTGAATAGATGAAAAAACATCCATTTTGATGGTAAACGGATCGCCCTGAGGCGAATAAATGAAAGCAAAACTTCCATCAACAGCGCGTGCTGCACGAACTTTGTGGGGCCCTTGATTTGGGGCATCTACAAGCATATCCTGTGCCGGACCTAATTTTTCGAACGGCCTCGATTCAAACAATTTTCTTATGAACATCATATCAAATGATCCGGGGTGATCAAGTGCCTGGTACCAGGGTATTTTAGCACCGATAATACTGTTTTCTCCATCGTCCCACATTTGCCAGATATTATTATTGCCATAGGTATATCCGCATGTGCCAGCCAAAAGTGACCAATAGGCGGCAGTTCTGGCATCATAATTTGTGAATTTATTATACTGATTGTTACCTTGATAATAAAAGCCAACAGTGATGTTTTCATATCGGGGTTCCCCGTCTAAGGTAGGTTTGGTTGGTTTGAGTTGATAATCATGTGCGGCAAATAAACCATTGTCAAAACCCTGGGCAGCATGTGAAGATTGATACATATTGAAATCCAGGACTGCGTCATTATGAAAATAATCAGAAGACCAGCCAGGGCCCCTTGGATGATAAGTGATAAGATGCACACCGCCATCACCATTTCTAAGGCCCGCTGCCATGGCCTTTATAATGGCCCGTTCCTGGTCATTGTCAATATTGTTGTCTCCGCCAAGTATCCAGATGATTGGTTTATTTTTATATCTTTTACCCAGGAATTCTCCATATGTCCGGGCATTCATCGGAGTGAATATTAATCCTTCATTTTGATCATTTACCTTCCAATAACTGCCCCATGTAGGCAACATGCCGATAAACAAACCTAAAGAAGCAGCTTTGTCTACGATATAATCAACATGTTTAAAATAGGGTTCGTTTGGTTTTGCCGGATCCTGATCATTCAATGGAAGCGCACCATATGGATTAGGCCGGGTCAATCCGTCGAGTTGAGAAAGTACAACGGCTTGAATTACGGTAAATCCTTTTGCGGCACGATCTTCGAGGTAATGATCGGCTTCTTCCCGATTGAGCCTGTGGAATAATTCCCAGGCAGTATCTCCTAAATAGAAAAACGGTGTACCATCGGAATACATCAGGTAATGTCCATTTTCTGAAATTTTTAAAACCGGGTTGGATTTGGTTTGATTGGGCCATTGGATTTTCCATGGCTGACCAAGCACTGATGTTCCTATTATGCAACACCCTAATATGCTGAGCACAATTTTGTTTGACATAACCGTTGAATGAGGTAGAAAAATTATATCGGACGATCTGAACTTATCTGACTAACCTGATGTACACTGTTCGATCATTTCAAAAATAGCGATTTTATTTTTTTTAATCTTCACAATTTAGCGATGTTGTTCGTATCGATTGATCGGAATAACTTGTTGAAGTTGTTGATATTCGTCTAACGTAAGTACAGGAGTTTCAGGTGTTCCAACGGCTTCCATCAATTGTTTTTCTGTTCGCATGCCTGCCACAGCACACGTAACGGCCGGATGATGTAACACATAGCGAAGCGCTGTCTGAGCCGGCAGCCTTTTTTCATTGGAAATGCGATGAATTGCATTTGCGGCAGTCTCTACAGATTTTTCATCATAATTTAAATAGGCTGCAGGGCTTTTATCTATCAACAGACCTTTCGCCAGACTGCCTCTGGTTAAAACGCCAATATTATATTCTTTTAGTAAATCAAGGCAACTTTCTTCAGGTCGGCGATCGAGCAAACTATATTGCATCATCACACTCGTAATATTGGAACGGGTCACATATTCTCTGATCACATTGGGACGTATGGAGGAAATACCATAAAACCGGATCTTTCCCTGGGTTTGAAGTAATTCAAAAGCTTCTATCGTTTCATCAATTGGATCGTTTATGGTGCCGCCATGTAATTGATAGAGATCGATATAATCGGTTTGCAACCGGCGAAGGCTCTCTTCCACACTTTTAAGAATATAATCCTTGTGTGGATTCCAGTCCCAACCACTTCCATCGGGGCGCCAATGATTGCCCACTTTGGTAGCTATGATGACTTCATTACGGCGGTTTTTGAATGCTTTTCCAACTGTTTCTTCATTGAATCCTTTTTGATAAAGATCAGCCGTATCGAAGTAATTAATGCCCATTTCCAGCGCCTTGTGCAGAAGTTTTGAATTATTTTCATGATTTTCACCCAAGGACATGCAACCATAGCCGATCGCACTTATTTTCAAACCTGACCTACCCAATATTTCGTGTTGCATTTTTTATGTTTAATAATTGTGTAACAAAACCTATAATGTAAACTTATTTAAAACACAGATGTTGAACATACTGATCGATATTATAAAATTGAACAATGGATCAGGATTTGTCCGCGATTATAAACCATGCACCAATCAACTGTTATCCTCCTGGTTTTTAATACATTTAATTATATATAATCATTGGTAGGTTTAATATTAGACAAATGGAATACAGGAAATTTGGAAATACCGACCTGAAGGTATCAGCGGTCGGTTTTGGGGCCTGGGGCATTGGAGGTGCGGCGATGGCCGGGAGCATACCCATAGGCTGGGGGCAAGTCGATGCACGAACTTCCATCGATGCCCTGAAAAAAGCAATGGACCAGGGTATAAATTTTTTTGACACGGCTGATTTTTATGGGCTTGGAGTTTCGGAAACACTGATCGGGAAAACCCTGGGGTCAAATAAAGAAATGATCATTGCTTCAAAAGTTGGACATCGATTGGATGATCAGCAGAAAATTTTTGTTGACTACAGCAAAGCCTACATTTTTGAAGCTTGTGAAGAAAGCCTGAAAAGATTAAAAAGGGATCATATTGATTTTTATCAGTTGCATACTGCCAAAGCAAGTCATTTGCAACAAGGTGAGTGTATTGAAGCCATGGAAACATTAAAAACCCAGGGGAAGATCCGCTATTGGGGATTATCATTAAATACCTACAAACCTGCGGAAGAAGCCAATTTTATGTTGGAAAATCAACTGGGTGATGGTTTGCAACTCGTCTTTAACATCATTAATCAAAGAGCGCTCGGTGTATTTCGGAAAGCCGCAAAAGCAGGCTATGGTGTCATAGCACGCATGCCTCTGCAATTTGGTTTATTGACTGGAAAATTCAACAAAAATACCACATTTGATAAGGATGATCATCGTTCATTTCGCCTGACTCCGGAGATATTGAAATTTGCCCACGATCAATTAATACCTGTTTGGCCATTGACTGAACAATATGGCATTTCAAAAACAACACTTAGCCTGAGTTACATTTTAAGTTATCCGGAAATTTCTACGGTAATTCCCGGTATAAAATCACCGGAACAAGTAGTGGCCAACACTGAAGGCATCATAAAACTGAAATCCAGCGATCTCGAATGGCTCGAGCAGATGTTTAATCAATCGTTATATCGCGTAGTTGATATGATGGAAAATGCCGGTTAATTTGTCTTTAATTGGTTCTTGAGATTGTTTTTAGGAATCAGAAAAGCCAAAGCTAAATATTATCCATGTTATCAGGTTCAAATCGCACATAAAATTATTTCCCTTCATATTCGTTTTTGTAGCACAAAGTTTTTATTAATTGACAAGAGATGGATTCACTATTCAATTCCTTTCGCATTCAGCTATTATTGGCAGTTTTTATCGCCTTAATTTTACTGGCTGCGAAAGATCCGGATCCTTTTCAGCAAGTCATTGATCATTCCGGCAATCAAAGTCTAAAAGAAAGATTGAAGGCATTCGAACAGCAGGGAATTGAAAAGCCTGTACATCTCGAAAACTACAATAAAGACAGCCTGATCTCCTGCGCACAGCGCTATTTGCATATTAAACACCGAATGGGTGGGCTCACCAGGTCCGGCGTTGATTGTTCAGGCTTGGTTCGATTGGTGTACGAGAAATTTGGTCTGCATTTACCTCATTCCTCTTATGAACAGGCCCGATTTGGTAAAATTGTTCCTCGTATGGAAGAACTGAAAATTGGTGACCTGGTATTTTTTTATCATACATACGGCACCAGGCACCTGATCACCCATTCAGGTATTTTTCTGGGAAATGGGCAATTTATTCATAGCAGTACTTCCGAAGGTGTAATAATGACGTCATTGCATGATAATTCATATTGGGAAAAGCGATTTTTATTTGGCACACGGCTTGAAAACGATGAATTGAATTGATCACTTTAATTTCAATTGTTATTGTTCATCGCAATAAAACCGCAATATATCGACAATGGCCTTTTCGCAAACGGGACAAAACCGGGGTGCCTCATTGGAAGCCATGATGCAGTCCATCATTGGACTGTAAATGCCTTTTTCAGCATAACCTCCGCCTTCAAACATCCCTACCACATTTTCGTTTTTTTCAATTCGTGGGGTGGGAATCGGAATACCGGGTTGTATCATGTTTTTCCATTTTTGTTCAAAATGTACATTGGTGGTGATATTAGGTTCCCAGGGCTCTGTCGATAGATTATAGAAATTGTTGTAGGCCACTGCTGACGTATAATATTCATCTGCCAGGCCGGCGAAACCATGGCCAAATTCATGAATACACACTTTGTTGGACAATGCATTGGATGCCGTGCATCCAGTATAGTAATTGTAAAATCCACCACCACCGTACCGGTCACTATTAATTAACACGAAAATAGCATCATGGGGAACGCTGGCCGCAAGGTCATTCATTTTAAAATAATCGAATGTGCAGAGATACCTGTCCAGATCAAAGGTGTAAAATGATGCATCGAGTGTGGTGTTTCGATAAATATGCTCTCCCGGAATATCAGTGCCAGATTGCTCGGAAGGCGCAGCCACTGCATAAATATTGATGCGGTCCCGATATTGATCATAAGGCGATGTGGCAAACAAATACCCGGCAATCTTGCGTGCGTCAATTTTAACTTTACCCATTTCATTTTTTTTATATCCTTCCGCCAATATGACCAGATCAAGGTTTTTGCTATGGTCATCAGAAGAAGCTTTGTGGATAGTAAATGTTTTATATTTTGCCGGTAATTCTTCACGGATAAAATAATTATGCGGGTTGATTATTTTTTTGAAAATGCTTTGAAAAACACCCGTGGCGTATTGTCGTTCATCGATGCTGATCAGAATTGACTGTTTGGGGTAGGGCATGAGGATGCTATGTTCAAAAGCCCGGTCCATTTGATGTGATTCGGCCGTAGTGGCCCATTCTTGAAAGGGCGATGAAAATCCCTTGACGAACAGTATTTTATTGGTGACTGAATCCCGGGCCACAATTCTGAAATTGCCGTAATTAAAGGGATCGATTAGGTTTTTTCTCGGCCCGGCCCATTCTGCTTGTTGAGACATTCCCTTCCAGAAGACGTGAGTGGTGGAATCATTACCACCAAGTTCGAAATCGATACGCAAGGTTTGATTAACAAAATACTGATCGAACTGATCTTGATTCAATTGGGCTTCAGCTAAGGTTGTACAGACCATAAATAGTAGTAATAGCATTTTCCCGGAATACTTGCGTAAATTTTTTCTCTTCTTCATGATTGACTTGTCAAAGCTTCATGGTGTTCCAACCTTGCATTTCTTTTTAAAACTTTTGGTGGGTTCAAAATAGTATATTCCATACAAGAAACATGGTTTATGATGGATGTTTTTTTCAAAATGATAAACGATATTAAAGGATTCTGAATTTTTTATTGATATTAAAATTGAAGATCGAAGTATATTCATCTTCAAAGACTTCAGCAAGTCTTTTATATTATTGGAGAAAATGAATAATTTACACCCGGAATAGTGTCTTACTGATCACAGGTAAACCATCGATATGAGAAATTTTCAGATAATTGCCACTATAAGTTTGATTTTAGTTTTGTTTCAATTTTGCAGTTCAAAGAAAAAGAATGTTGATACCGACGTGATATCAAAATCCAATGTTGCACAGGAAAAAACGCCAAATTCCCTGAAACACACCATCATTATTTATGGCAGTAAAACCTGCCCCCACTGCGTTGATTTTTTAAAAAAGATGGAAGACCGGCATATCCCCTTTATTTTTAAAGACGTCGACGAAGACAAGTCAAATTTCGACGAAATGTATCAGAAAATTAAGGCCATTAAATATGCAGGCTACATCAATTACCCCGTTCTGGATGTCGATGGAAAAATTCTGGTGCGACCTGAATTTGAGGATTTGCTTGCCATGTTGAAATGATCCTTGATCTTGAAGACCGGTTTTTTAATTTTAACCACATCACCTGACGTCCCACTATACTAATTGAATATCTCCTTATTCGTAACGCAGTGTATTAACAGGTTTGGAGACCGCTGCACGAATGGATTTATAGCTTAAAGTCAGAAGTGTGATGGCCAATAACAGGCCTCCGCTGATAAAAAACAACGCTGGATCCAGGGTGGTTTTATAGGCGAACTGGTTCAGCCACTGATTCATCACAAGCCAGGCTACCGGCGCAAACAGTACAAACGATATCAGAATAAGCTTTATAAATTCCTTGGTTAGCATAGTAATGATTTTCGGTACTGAAGCGCCGAAAGTCTTTCGTATTCCAATCTCTCTGGTCCTTTGTTCTGTCGTAAAAGCAATAAGCCCGTAAATACCAAGACAGGCTGTGAAAATTGCAAGCACTGCAAAAATGAAATAAATCTTACCCACCCTTTGTTCATCCCGATACATATTGGCAAAGCGTTCATCGATAAAAGAATACTGAAAAGGTTCGGTGGGGTTGAGATTTGCAAATTCCTGTTGTGCCGTTTTAATAACATCATTGGTATTTTGGATGTCATATTTTACAATGATATTGTTGCCGCGTTTTCTGTACAACATAGCCATCGGTTCGATAGGTTGACGTAATGTTCTGTAGTGGAAATCCTTTACTACCCCGACTATTTGATAGGTTTTAAATGCATTTTTGTCATATGGATTCGGAATGATCATATGTGTATTGAGTGGATCATTCAACCCGAATTCTTTCACCGCTGTCTCATTGAGAATGATGGCGTCAATCGTATCGGAAGGAAATTCGGGAGAGAAAAACCGGCCGTTGGCCATATTAATCCCCATGGTTTTGGCATAATTGAAGTCAACCTTGTAAAAATTAACCATGGTAACCTTTTCAGACTGGTTTTCCGGGAATATAGTTGATCCATTCATACCCGGTAACACCGGCACATAAGATGATTCCGAAACGTCTGTAACCCCGGGAATCCGGAGCAATTCATTTTTGTAGAAATCTCTTTGTTTGCCAATGTAATCCGCTTCCTGGATCAGAAACAATTGATCCTTATCAAATCCCAGATCCTTGTGGTTGATAAAATATAACTGCTTATAAGCCACCATGGTACTTACGATCAATATCAGTGAAATGCCAAATTGAAAAACAACCAATCCACTGCGGAAAACACTTTTGCTGGAACGAATCCTTTGTGTGTCGCGGAATATATCCATAGGTTTGCTCATGGATAGATATATGGCAGGGTATATCCCGGAAATAATTCCGATCACTATAGCAACCATCAAGGCAACAGGGAAAAAGAGAAACTGATGCAACAGGGTCACCAAAGGTTCACCTGTCAGTTTGCTGTAATAAGGCATCAGCGTTTGGGTAAGAATAACAGCCAGCAACATGGCCAAAAGAGTCATAAAGACCGATTCGCTGAGCAGCTCAGCCATGATGGTCGTCCTGGACGATCCCAGCGTTTTTTTAACCGCATTTTCCTTTGACCTTCGGGCAGACCGGGCAGTAGATAAATTCACATAGTTGATACAAGCAATTGTCAATATGAACAAGGCAATTCCTGAAAAAATCCACACATTTTTGATATCTCCATTCGACTCTATTTCAGCGCGTAAATTTGATTTCAAATGAATATCGGAAATGGGTTGCAGGTTAAATCCAAAATACATACCCGCTTTTTGAATCTCTTCGAAATTGAGTTTCAAATATTGCTCCACTTCGGGAACAACGTGCAATAAAACCAGATCAGGAAATATATTTTCCAGCGTAGCAGGGTCTGTATTTTTAGTCAATCGCACGTAGGTATAAAAGCTTTGGGAGATCCACAGTGGACTTTTGGCATCATCTATTGATGACATGGAAAGCAGAAAATTGAAGTTGAAGTGGGTATTGGCAGGTACATCTTCACAAACACCGCTCACCATCCAATTTTTATCATTATCCACCAGCAACGTTTGACCAACAGGATTTGAATTGCCAAAATATTTCCGTGCCATGCTTTCGGTAAGTACCACGTTATTGGGTTTGACCAATGCTGAGTTTGCATTTCCGCGGATAAGCTTTATGCCAAAAAGTTTGAAAAAATCAGGATCGGCGCTCATCACCCCCTCTTCCTTCACATTTTTGTTATGTAAACGAAACAAACGGGAGCCTTCAGGTCTTAGTCGTACGACTACTTCCATTTGTGGATAAGTTTCAGCCATGACAGGACCGGTGGGAGCGCCACACACGGGAATGGCCAGTTCCTGATCGAACAGTTTCCCTTTTGAAATGATCCTGTAAATATTTTTATAATCGGGGTGATACCGGTCGTAATTTATTTCGAAGTGAACATAAGTCAAGATGAGCAGACAGGCGGTAATGCCAACGACCAACCCGGTGAGGTTGAGTACGGCATAAAATTGTTCTTTGACCAGGGTTCGATAAAAAAGTTTAAGTTGGTAGAAAAACATGGCTTTAATACAATATTTCACTGATCCGATACCAAGGTAAGTGCCAAAGCATAATTTGCTGATATTCTGTGTTTTAACCAGCAAAACAATGTTGTAGTATGTTCGATTGTGTTCATTGCTGATCGCTGGCGAACAGGAAAAGCAACGACCTGATATTGGGGCATAAAAAATCCCAGCTGGCCTTTATCTAAAATTCAAGCCACCGGGATCTTTGTCCGAAGATTCTACAGAAGTGTATTTTAATTATATGGACGAATGTCCATTCACAATTTGTTTTATTTCATCTGTTCCTGGGCATATTGTTCTTCACGCTCACGGTACCTCAAATTTTGAGCATATTCACGGCCTTTTTTATTGCGGAAGTCAACATAGGATTTGCTTGCCCAATCGATCGCCGATTCATAATCACCGATCACTTCGAAGGCAATGGCTACATTGTATGCCAGTTTACCGGCAATCTTTTGTTTAGCATTGTCAATGCCACTTTTCCAGGTTTCCAACGCATCATACCATTGATTGGTATCGGCTTGCCTGGCACCTTTCGTGATAAATGAATTTCCTTTTGGCCGGTTGTAGAATGGTCTGGTAATGGTGATCGTAATGGGGGTGATTCTTGCACCATAACTCATTCCGGCATCATAACTTACTTTTTTGAGTGCTTCTCCTTTATTGATTAAAAGTGACATGGCATCAGCTACACTCATGCCTGAAGTGCCCCAGTGATTGCTGGTAGAAAATACTTTTTGATCGGGAATATTCTGGTTGGCAAGATCGTAAAACCGGTAACCCACACTCACGGTGGCGACGCCTTCCGCATAAAATTCTGGTACGGGTATTTCCGTATTCGTTGCTTCCAGGCGTTTTTTTACAATTCTGGTACCATTGGTGACTACAAACTTTGGACTGAAGATCTCCAATGCCACAACAGCATCCGCATGGTATTGATCACACAACCGCTTGATATCATTCCACGGCAGTGGATCAGGAAATGCTGTGGAAATATTACTGCCGTTATAAATCTCTGTAGCTCTGATCACATTGAACCTGGAAGTGGACATCATTTGCTGTTGCAAACCATTCAATGCTTCCTGGGCTGCTGCTTTTCTTTCTCCTGGCAATTCAGCCGACAATACCGCACCGATCACATCCTTATTTTTATTTTCAGGATTGGATCGATCCAATATAAGTATTGTTTGAATGGCAGATGGCACATTCACCAAGGCAGGTCTGGTGGCATGCATATGTACCTCACGCATGGCACATGAATTTAGCATAACCAATACAAAGCCCGCAAAAACCATATGGTTGATCATCCGATAATTTCTTTGATAGTACATCTTATTGCTATTTTTTACTCCTGACAAAAATCAATTTCATTTAAATACCCACTAATTAACACTTGGTAATCAACAGGTTCCATATGAACACTCAATTTTCATGCCTCATGTAATTTAAATGAGAGAAACGCTGTGATTTGATGGGTGTAAGGGGAGGTATTGAATTTTGTGCGAAGAGTTTAGAAATGATTTCAAATTTTCCAGGAATTTGGCAGAACAACAAAAATGATCATTAAGTTTGTCACTCCATATTAAATGCTCATGAACTACCCGGAATATTCGGCAAATATTAAAACCAAAGTTTGCAGCAAATGTCAAAAGACTTTTTCCTGCCATTCCGGTGGTTGCTGGTGTGGCGATTTCCCGGCCATTATGCCGATGGAGGAGCATACAGGTTGTTTGTGTAGGGATTGTCTCAAAGAAGCCGTAAAAAAGCGTATTGATGATTATTTAATGAATTTGTCACCTGCGACTATGGACGCTATCAGGAAATTGGGCGAACCTGCTCAATTGGTGGAAGACATTGACTACTACATCAATGAACAGGGAAAGTTTGTTTTCACCAAATGGTATCATTTACGCAAAGGATTTTGTTGTGGAAACGGTTGTTTTCATTGTCCGTATTAATGCCTCATTTCTTTAAAATTCGCCAATTTCCCAAGATCATTTCGCCACTTCTTTGCACCTCGGTATATAATCAGCTAACTTGGTTGCAATTAAATTAATAACACAAATTATGGCAGAATACCCACAGAGTAATTTTGATTTTAACGATCTTTTAGACAGGATTCCTGGCAGGCTGAGAACCATTGTTTTGGCAATTGTGATTGTAATTGCGGCCTGGTCAACATTTTTTCAGATAGGCCCGGAGGAAGTAGGTGTCATCACCCGATTTGGGAAATATAATCGCACGGTAGAGTCCGGATTAAATTTTAAACTACCATTTATGGAACAGGTATACAAAGTACCTGTGGAGCGACAGCAAAAGCAAGAATTTGGTTTCCGTACGCTGGAAGCCGATGTACAAACGACATATACGCGTTCCGGTACGCACGATGAATCAATGATGCTCACCGGGGACCTGAACCTTGCCGATGTGGAATGGGTGGTGCAATATCGCATTGAAGATCCGTACAATTACCTTTTTAAAGTCAGAAACCCGGAAATGACTTTACGAGACATTTCCGAAGCCGCTATGCGACAGATAGTGGGGGACCGCACGGTAAATGAAGTGCTGACCGTGGGCAGAACAGAAATCGCCAATAGAGTTCAGGAACTGGTACAAAACCTTTGCAGGGAATATTCACTCGGCATCAAAATTGACCAGTTGGTTTTGCAGGATGTCAATCCACCAGATAGTGTAAAGGCCGCTTTCAATGCAGTGAATGAAGCACAGCAGCAAAAAGAAACCCTCATTAACCAGGCAAAATCTGAATACAACAAGGTAATACCCAAGGCGAAGGGGCAGGCTCAGGAAACCATTCAGAAGGCAGAAGGATATGCCACAGAACGCGTCAATAATGCGCAGGGAGAAGTGGCACGGTTTGATGCTCTGTACAAGGAATATATTAAAGCGCCGGAAGTGACCAAACAGCGGATCTATCTGGAGACCATGTCTGAAGTGATCCCCAAACTGGGACAGAAGATCATAACGGATGAAAAAGGCAACAATGTTTTGCCGCTTCTTCAGATGCAATTGAACGAGAACTCAACTAAATAAAAGGGACGATCATGAATAATAAAAAAATAATCATACCTGTCGTCCTGGTTGTAATTATCCTGTTTGTATTGTTCGATGGTTTCTTCGTGGTAAACGAACAGGAACAGGTGGTGATCACACAGTTTGGCAAACCGGTTGGGGAAGCCATCACAGAGCCCGGGATGAAGTTTAAACTGCCTTTTATACAGAATCCCAACTATTTCGATAAACGTTATCTCGAATGGGACGGAGATCCTAATCAGGTGCCCACCAAAGACAAAAAATACATATTTGTCGATACTTATGCGCGCTGGCAGATCACCGATCCGTTGCAATTTTTCAAGAGACTGCGAAATGAACGGGGAGCACAATCCCGGCTCGATGATATCCTCGACGGCGAAACCAGAGATTATATCGCCAACAACAACCTGGAAGAAGTTGTCCGGACCAGTAATCGGACACCGATGTCATCGGGAGTGATCAGTGAATTGATCGGTGATTCTTTGAACTCCATTAGTGTGGGCAGAGAAAAGATCCAGAAAATGATCCAGGAGGCCGCTAACGAGCAGACTCATGATCTGGGGATAGCCATTCTGGATTTCAGGTTTAAAAGGATCAATTATGTGCAGGAAGTAAGGACCCAGGTTTATAAGCGCATGCAAAGTGAACGTTATCGCATTGCCGATAAATTTCGATCGGAAGGCCAGGGAGAGGCATCGAGGATCAATGGAGAAAAGGAAAAAGACTTAAAAACCATCCAATCGGGGGCTTTTAAGCAGGCAGAAGAAATCAAAGGTAAAGCTGATGCCACGGCTGCAGCGATTTATGCCCAGTCCTATAACCAGTCTTCGGAATCGCGTCGGTTGTATGGATTTCTAAAATCAATGGAAACTTTTCAGAAAACCTTCGACAAACAGACGACTGTCATTTTATCGACGAATAGTGATTTGTACAAATACTTGAAGGATAAGGAGTAGATGCCGATGAAAAATATTTCAGCCAATTGTCCTGTAAATACCGAAAAAATTGAAATATTTGAAGGCTTTGTTTAGCTTAAAACCTATTACCGAACTGTTGAGATCTGATCAATTTCATCAATACCATCAATGGAAAACAGAAGACAATTTTTAATAACGGCTGCTATGGCCGGAGCCGGAATTGCCATAAATCAATATTCCGCCCTGGGAAATGCATCTATTTCCCAGCAAAAAGAAATCCGTCTGGGTATTATTGGGCTGGATACTTCTCATAGTCCTGCCTTTGCCAAATACATCAACGATGAACAAAAGCCCAGCATGCAGGGTGTGAAAGTGGTGGCGGCGTATCCTTACGGCAGTACAAAAATAGAATCTAGTGCCAGCAGAATTCCAGAATATACTGAAGATTTCAAAAAAATGAATATTGAAATCGTGGATAAGTTGGATCGATTAATAGAAAGTGTCGATGGTATATTGCTGGAAACGAATGACGGTAATTTACATTTGGAACAGGCAAAGGCTGTCATTAGAGCCAGCAAGCCTTTGTTTATTGACAAGCCGGTGGCTGCCCATCTGGTCGATGTGTTAAAAATCTATCATTTGGCCAATGAAAATAATATTCCGCTTTTTTCAGCTTCTTCATTGCGATATTTGGCAAAAGCCCAGGAAGTGAGACATGCAAATGCTGTGGGAGACGTGACTGGCGCCGATACCTTTAGCCCTGAGAAATGGGAGCCCTCGCATAGCACGCTGTATTGGTACGGCATTCATGGCGTGGAAATATTGTATACCATAATGAATACAGGATGTCAGCGGGTCCGAAGAATGCTCACAGACAACACCGATCTGGTCATTGGCGAATGGGAGGGAGGAAGGTTTGGTACCTTCCGCGGTGACCTGCATGGCCGGCAGAATTATGGCGGTATCGCTTTTGGCACCAAAGGAGAACTTTCCGTGGGACCGTTCGACGGTTATGGCGCTTTGGTGGAAAAGATTGCAGAATTTTTCAGGACCGGAAAATCCCCTGTGGCCGATCAGGAAACGCTGGAATTATACACGTTCATGAATGCTGCAGATGTAAGTAAGGAACGCAATGGCGAATGGGTGGATATGCACGAAGTTTATGAAAAAGCCAGGGCAGAAGCCAAAATCTGAGACCACGTTAAGGTTCTAATCTCTTGATCTTAATTTTGGTAAAATAAATGGCTGTGTTTTGTTTGTGACTGGAGTAATACACGATATACAGGATCTTGTTGTTGATGACCATTCCGGGGTAACTGTTGTCCCCACCACTGGGTAATTCCATGATTTTTTGCACGTCACCACCTGCCCGGTAATGATACAGTGCTGTTTTTGCACCGCCATTCCCATCTGCAGGATAGAGGCGTGTTCCAATACACCATGAGCCATCGGGCAGTTTTACGAAATTTGGTCCGCCCAACCGGATACCCAGATCGTGCCATTGCCAGTGGGTATATGGAGGTGAGGACTTGCCAAACAATCCGTTTGCCCCGTTTTTATCCCTTCTCAACAAAATATTCATGGTATCACCAGGGGTGGAAAATCGAATCGTGGCTTCGCTGGGTCTGTCCGGAATATTGCATGGATAAACCAGTTGATAATCCGCCCCATTCACGGTTTTGAGCAGTACCACCTCCCAGTCACCATTCAATGAATCGGTGTGATAATCTACGGCATATCCGGTGTCGCCATGCCAGGTTACCCGCCAGATCCAGTCATAATTGCGTTTGACTTCATTTGAAAGAGAAACAGGTTCGGGGGTACTGAAATTAATCCCATCATCAGAAAATGAAACCAAAGTAGTGGTACCATGATTATTGCCGTTCTTGTAAATAGACCCTCCCATGGTCAACATCAACCGGCCACCGGGCATGATCGATATTTTGGGATCACGAAGATCGTAAAGGTCAGAAGACAATGTGGTGACAGCATCCCAACGATGGCCATTTTTTGACTGCAGAACGCGTATGATTCCGTTTTTGCCACCCGGATGAGGAGCATGCGATTCCCCTTCCCGGAAAACACAATAAAACCTGTTGCGGAAAACAATGTGGTCCGGGAAAGCGTTGTGGGGCGCTTTGTCCCATATCTTCCGAACTTTAATTTGTTGGGCTGACACATAACCCGAAGAAAGGCTGGTCAGGGCAATCCAAAAAATCGCGTTTAAAAAAAAGGTTTTATCATGGATTGATGTGAATTAAACAGGGTTATATTTTGATTGGAAAAATAGCAATCTCTGCATTGGTTTACACCTCACAGGTAATTTATTTTCAAATAATCTTTGTCACCAGCAATCAATATGGATGATTTTTTGAGCAGAGCAGGAACTATATTTAAAACATTTTATAAATTTCAGGTCCTTTTACTGATCTCGAAGAAAAATGTGTACAGAGAAGTCGTAACGTGAAAAAAATATTTCTTATCAAAAAATAGGTGTCAAATGAGAATATTAAAAATCAGAAACCTTTCTATCGCCATGTTGGCTTTGGGAATTTTGTTGTTTTTTTCGGCATTCGTTGAAGGACCTGTTAAAAAAAATACTTCAGTTGCCAGCACCAAAACAAAGAATGAAGATCCGGGAGGATGGATTCAACTGTTCAATGGCAAAGATCTCAGTGGATGGAAACACGTCGGGCCGGGATCGATGACCGTAGAAAATGGAGAGATACACACGCATGGTGGAATGGGTTTATTATACTGGACTGCCGGTAAACTCGGAAATTGTACCATCAGGATAGTATACAGAATGCGTGACGAAAATGACAATTCCGGGGTATTTATCAGGATACCGATAGAACCCAGGGAAGAATGGATGCCGGTTAATTATGGCTATGAAGTGCAAATCGACAATCACCCCGAGCTTTCCAATGAAGATGAATATCATGTCACGGGCGTGCTTTACTCGCTTACCAAACCCATTACTCCCAATTCGTGGAAACCCGGTCCGGAGTGGAATACCATGGAAATTACACTCGATGGCACTCGCACTATAGTCTATATCAATGGTGCAAAAGTAACGGATTTTACTGAAGGTGGTCCGGTACCGGATCGCAAATTTGATTTTGAACCGTTCAGGGGCCCGCGGCCTGCCATTGGTTATTTTGGATTGCAAAATCATAGTGATAACGATATCGTGTATTTTAAAGAAGTGGCCATCAAACCACTTCAATAGTGCTTAGTGGTTCCATTATCAGTGTCATTGAAGTGAATTGGGTATACAATTCTCTGAAAGTCTGGAGGTATTGTTGTTACCTGACCTTCAATGGTCTCATTCCCTAATTGATTATAACCAGATTTTCCGAAGCCCGGATGTCCATTTTGAAATATTGCCCTTCCCGGAATTGGCATTTAGTTGTTAACGCCCGTTATTTTATGGCTAAAATCCTTAGTCTGACATAATCGGCAAACCCTGCCAGGTCTCCGGTGCCGCATCCAACATCTAAAATATCTTCTCCCACTTTAGGTGCCAGCAGTTGAATTACTTCTTCTCCATATTTTGACACAAAATCATGTTTTTGATCATAAAGATTTGAATTCCATTTCATGGGTAGATTCTTTCTAGAATTGTTAAATCCGAGAAACGGTTTTTGCTCAAAAACGTTTTGGATAACGGCTTTGTTTCAATTCCGGGGTTGTTAAATTTGTGTCATTAAATTCTTTTGATAAAGAGGACCAAAAAGTTCGTTACTCTACCGATTGGATGTACGGCAATTTTTCTGAAACCACTAAGGATAAGCAAATTGAATATGAGTTACTTTCCAAAAGTGATGTTGATTGGACACTGGTTCGTTTGTCATTGATTGTCAGACTGATGAAAAAATTCCGATTCAGATTATTATGGAAAATTGCCCCGGAGATAAAATCAGTTCAACCGATCTGGCGGATTATCTGATATCTCAATTATCGGATAGAACCTAAATCAGGAACAGTCCTTTCTTATCAAATATCCAAAATGGATGAAGCAGATATTAATCATTTTGCCTGAAAGTCGGCTGTAGGTCCATAAACCAATAATGATCTTTTTCCAATGGTATCAGGTGATACAGTTTATCATCGCGTTCAGGCAGCATTGAAATGGTTAGAGAAATAATCGTTCTGCTGCTTTAACAATTTTTAATTGTGAATGGCAATTTATCTTTCTAAACCTAGAACCTTGATGAATTTCACCTGGCAGTTTGGGCATTTCCGCTTATTTTATGTTAAATTACTTTTCAGCAAAAACCAAAAAATTATGGCTGCAATCACACTAAACATCAACGGTGAAAACCGCACTTTCGACGTTGACGACCAAATGCCCCTGTTGTGGGTGATCCGCGATTTTGCCGGATTAAAAGGAACCAAATTTGGATGTGGCATCGGAGCCTGTGGTTCCTGTACGGTTCTGATGGATGGGGATGCTGTTCATGCCTGTACCGTGGCGGTCGGGGCCATCGGCAAGGCAAAGATCACTACCATTGAAGGTATCTCCGAAAAAAATGAACATCCTGTCCAGCAAGCCTGGATCGACGAACAGGTCCCGCAATGCGGCTATTGTCAGTCGGGCCAGATTATGGCTGCCATTGCCTTGCTTCATCAAAATTCCAATCCTTCATCCGATGATATTGATACGGCGATGAGCCGTGTCATATGCCGCTGCGGTACTTATCCCCGAATTAAAAAGGCTATTAACGGGGCTATCGAAACCATCAATAAAAACATGTAACCATCAACAGAGACGACCATGAAACCAAAACATAAAATTGCCAGGAGGGACTTTATAAAACTCACCGGCATTTCCGGCGCTTTCCTGGTTTTGGGATGCACACCTTCCACAGACAAAAAATCCAAAATTGTCAATCTGAGCCAGGAAGAAGAATTGGGTACGGCGATGAATCAGTATATTTTTATCGATACCAAAGGAGGCATCACCTTGTTCAACCATCGACCGGAAATGGGGCAGGGGACTTTTGAGTCGATCCCCATGATCCTCGCCGAAGAACTGGAGGTCAGTATGGATCAGGTACATATTTTGCCTTCACCTGCCGATCATTCAAAATATGGGGACCAGATGGTGGTTGGTAGCCGCAGCATCAGAAGCAATTACGATCTGATGCGAAAGATGGGTGCCACTGCCAAAATGATGCTGGTGCAAGCTGCGGCTGACCACTGGAAGGTAAAGCCTGGGGCGTGCCGGGCTGAACATGCCACTGTCTATCTTAAAGATTCCGATAAAAATTTCTCGTATGGTGATTTGGTCGCAGCGGCCAGCAAATTGCCTGTGCCAGAAATCCCGGCACTCAAAGATCCGTCGGATTTTAAGATCATCGGTATTTCACACCCTCGCCGTGATATCCCTTTGAAAACCAATGCAACGGCGGAATTTGGCATTGACATGGACGTGCCGGGGATGCTTTATGCTTCCGTGGAACGGTGTCCGGTGTACATGGGTAAAATAGTGAATTTCAATGATGAAAAAACCAGATCGATACTTGGCGTAAAAAAAGTGGTCAAAACCCAGCGTTCGGTTCATGGCCGAACCGTGGAGGGAGTAGCTGTGGTCGCCGACAGTTACTGGGCGGCAGTTCAGGGAAGAAATGCACTTGAAATCCAATGGGATAATGGCGATCTGGGGTCTAATAATTCCGACAGTATTTGGAATGATTTTGTCAAAGCTTCTGAACAGTCCGGTGTTCAGTTCCAGGACAAAGGGCAGTTTGACCAGGCTTTCAAAACTTCCGAACATCAATTAGAAGCTTCTTATCAAACGCCTTATCAGGCGCACGCTACCATGGAGCCGATGAACGCAATGGTGCGGGTGGGTGATGGTGAATGTGAATTTTGGGGTTCAACGCAAAACCCCAACGGAACCAAATCGATGCTGGCAGAAAAACTTAAAATCCCGGAAGATAAAGTTACGGTCCACTATACGTTTATGGGCGGTGGTCTCGGGAGGCGCGGTATGGTGGATGTGGCGGAAGAAGCGGCAGACATCGCACAACAGGTGAAAGCGCCAGTCAAAGTAATCTGGAGCAGGGAAGACGATATTTCCCAGGGACCCTTCCGGGCATGTTCCTTAAATGTATTGCGTGGAGCTATCAGTAAAGGAAATGTAGTGGCGCTGGACCACAAAGTGATTTGTCAGGATATCAGAAACCAATTGGGTGGTGGTGAAGCCAGCAGTGGCATTACGGGAGGCATTAACACTGATTATGAAATTACCAATTTTAAATTGAGCGGTGTCTTGATGCAATTGTATATTCCCATCAACTACTGGCGATCGGTGTATCATTCTACCAATTGCTTTGCCCATGAATCGTTCATCGATGAATTGGCACATGTATCCGATAAAGATCCGCTTGATTTTCGGTTATCAATGTTAACAGGACATCGAAGGTATACCCAGGTCCTGAAAACGGTGGCTGAAAAATCCGATTGGTATACCCCTCGCGCTAAAGACACGGCGAAGGGCGTGGCCATCGTGGAACGTTCGGGATCATTTGTGGCGATGGTAACGGAAATAGCCCGAATAAATGGAAAAGTGAAGCCGGTGAAGATCACCGCGGCCATCGACAGTGGCGTAGTTGTCAATCCCGATACTATCAAAGCGCAAACGGAAGGATGCATTGTGATGGGCCTGACCGCCGCCTATAAAAGTGGCATTACTTTCGAACAGGGTAAAGTAAAGGAAACCAATTTCGACAAATATCATATGCTTCGATACGATGAAAGTCCGGACATGGAAGTCCATATTATCAAGAGCCAGGATCCGCCGGAAGGCGCTGGTGAACCGGGATTGCCACCGGTGGCGCCGGCACTCACCAATGCTATTTTTGAACTTACTGGAAAACGGATCAGAAAATTGCCATTCAACCTGGATGAAGTATGATTTTTATTCGAATAATTGTTTAATGCACAAGTATAAAGAAGCGTATAAGAAATATGTATTGAAGAAAGAATAATTCATATTTATCCTTGGAGGCAGGATGCTTTCTTTTAGTCAAAATTTTATATTTGCAGGCAATGTATTATCAAATCTTCAATCAAATCCTTTTATCTTAATTGCTTATGAAATTGATCTCCTGGAATGTGAATGGCATCCGCGCCATCATGAAAAAAGATTTCCCCAAGTCCATTAAAAAACTCAATGCCGACATTATTTGCTTGCAGGAAACCAAGGCCAACACCGAGCAGGTAAAAATTGCACTCGAACTAATCGATGGTTATCATATTTACGCCAATGCTTCCAAGGAGAAGAAGGGATATTCCGGGACTGCGGTTATGACCAAATCGCAACCTATATCTGTAAGTTATGATATGGCCATACCAGAGCATGATCGGGAAGGCAGGGTGATCGCGCTGGAATATCCGGAATATTTTTTGGTGAATGTATACGTACCTAATTCAGGACAGGAACTCGTCAGACTCAATTATAGGCAACAATGGGATAAGGATTTCTTAGGATATTTGATGGATCTCGAAAAAAACAAGCCCGTTATTGTCTGTGGTGATTTCAATGTTGCCCATCAACCAATCGATATTGCCAGGCCTAAGGCCAATTACAACAAGACTGCCGGATATACCCAGGCAGAAATCGATGGTTTTACCCGTTTCACGGAAAATGGCCTTGTCGATACTTTTCGATATTTACATCCCGATGAAGTCGCTTATACCTGGTGGAGTTTCAGGGCCAATGCCAGGGCCAAGAATATCGGCTGGAGAATTGACTATTTTCTGGTAAGTAAGTCCCTGAAAGGTCATGTCAAGGGTGCATTTATCCTGGCAGATATGGAAGGCGCGGACCATTGTCCATTGGGCCTTGAATTATAAAAGTACCAGTTTTTACTGATAAAATTGGTTTATTAATGATCGGTTGCCGGGGCGTTTTGATACAGCAAAATATTCGTTTTACCCATTACCCAAGCTGCAACAAAAAGGATTTCTGTTTGTTTATGTGATTAAATTGCTTCTGACAGTTCTTTAAATTAAACTGAATCATAACAACAATGAAGACTTCTCTACTAACTTTAGCCTGTTTCATTTTAATCAACATGAATATCATGGCCCAGACCGATGTAATTCAAACCAATGGTAGCTCCGTAAAAATAACCCCGATTTACCACAGCAGTATCGTTTTGCAGTGGAGTGGAAAAACGATTTACGTGGATCCTTATGGCGGGGCATCTCGATTTGCCAGTTTTCCGGCACCTGATCTGGTGTTGATAACGGATATTCACGGGGATCATCTGGATAAAAATACGCTCGGCGGTATTAAACTGGAAAACGCAGATCTGATTGCACCGAAGGCGGTCATGGAACAACTGGATGAAAGTCAGCATTTTAAAACCAAGGTCACTTTGAGTAATGGTGAGTCCACCACCTGGGGAACAGTGAAAATAGAGGCTTTGCCAATGTACAATCTTCCCGAAAGTGCAGATGCCCCACACCCCAAAGGCCGGGGAAACGGATATGTGCTCAATATCGACGGAAAGCGGGTTTATATTTCTGGTGATACGGAAGGAACTCCGGAAATGCGTGCATTAAAAAACATCGATGTGGCTTTTGTTTGTATGAATCTTCCTTATACGATGGACGTTGATCAGGCGGCTGACGCCGTGTTGGATTTTAAACCCAAAATTGTTTATCCCTTTCACTATCGCGGTGGCGGCGGAAAATTCAGCGATATTGAACAATTTAAAAAG
Source organism: uncultured Cytophagales bacterium (assembly GCA_963711495.1). Lineage (GTDB taxonomy): Bacteria > Bacteroidota > Bacteroidia > Cytophagales > Cyclobacteriaceae > CAVQEK01. The sequence goes on along the minus strand of CAVQEK010000003.1, from coordinate 464,827 downwards.
CTGGTGAACGATAAGGACAAAAATATTGAAGTCCGCATCCGCAATTGGTATCCCGAAAATTAAGCGGCATATTATACAACTTTAAAGCACCATTCCATGTGCGATTGACACAATCACCTTGTGATTACCGGTGTATATAAAACTTATTTGACCTGGCCTATAACCCGATTTTTAGTCGGATTGATAGAATTGAAGATGGAATTACAGGCACCTTATTTCATAATATTTTGTTCATATGATATAATGTGCTCGTGCCATGCGATCACTTCTAATCAATATAGTTTGTGTTGTCGTTCTGAGTCCGATCCTCGGGCAGTCTACTGAATCATCTCAAAATAACAGCCTTATTTCCAATGAAATAAATACCGGCGGACGAGTGATCGCTGTACTTCCATTCTTTATCTTGCTGGATCCATATCATTATGTGGAGTCTTCGATCATGAGAACTTCAACCACTACAATGTTGGGCAATGAAGTTCAAGCGTTGACCTATGAATATCTGATGGCATTTCACCATCATCTCAATGTGAATGTACAGGATATATACCTTACCAACTCCATACTTACTCATAATCAAATAAGTGATTTTGTTGCGGAAAATAGTGCGGATCTATGTTCCATTTTAGGTGTTGATGCCATTATGGTCGGCATGATAGCGAGTGATAAAAAAAGTTTACTGGCAGATGCTGCTGTTGTAAAATTCATTCAGCAAATTGAAATAGTACCTGAAATAAAATGTAAGGCTGGATATCTGTTTTTAATTAACAATCACGGTAATTGTTTCTGGTATCGCCATGGTTACCAGAATGTGCTGCATACTGCATTCAATATGGATTTATTGAAATTGTATACTTACAAATATATGCGCCGTTCTCCATTTTGGGTGGAATAAAACAAACCGTCATGATTAGGAAATTCTTCTTGTTCATTTTCTTTTTTTTGGGTTACACTGCATTAATGGCTCAAAAAAATAAATTACATAAATTCTACGGATGTTATCAATGTATTGCTTTGGATTCCAACATTGCGACTCACCGTACCGTAGCCATATTACCGGCTGAAGTGGTGTTGTTGGACATCCATGGTGATCCGGACGTATGGGTTGAAAAACAAAAGCTTGCTCGCGATGCAAGTTTATATATCCAATATAAATTGTACAATGAGCTCTTTCAATTTCCTGATCCGCTAAGTACTCAATTTCAACCACCAGATACTACCCGACTCTTGTTGCAAAAAAACCATATCAATCCGGATAGCCTTCGTCTTTATTCCCGTAAGGATATATCCGATATTTTAGGTGTCGATGCCGTCATTACGCCTAAATATTATCGATTGACTGAATTAACAGAAAAACAATATTTGTTTCTAAATGGAATTAGCATCGTTGCCAGTATTTTATCTGCGGCTAGTGGTTCCTACGCTGTCACAGTCCCCGCTTATTTTCCAATGTCAAAAACTCATTTTGCAATATTTATACATGATGGTCATACCGGTGAATTATTGTGGATGGATAAAGGATTAGAAACTAAAAATCCAAAGCTTAATCCGGTTAAACCAAAAAAAATGACAGATTTGCCCTATAAACATTACACTCACTTAACAACATCATTAAGAAATCAGTAAGAATCACTTACAAAAAACCATTTCCAAACGTTTTGGGCACCTTAATTCCTGCAGAAATGTTCTTATCTTGTATTGTTTTCTTAGAAAAATATATCCACTTCCAATCCTAATTTATTTAGGATGCTAAATTTTGTGATGGTGGAAACGATCAAATATGGGTAGTTGTATCAACATGGAAGCCCTCAGTTTTGAATATAATTAATTGTTCAATGGTTTAAGTAGCATCAGATATGTTAAGACATCTATTTAAAAAATCGGATCAGATTCGGATTTTTCAGGTGTACCACAGCAGTATTGTGATAGAATGGAAGGGGAAGACCATTTATATCGATCCAACTGGGGATCCTGCAATATTCCAATCATACCCGGCGCCGGATCTTGTGCTTGTCACTGATGCCAATGCCGAACATTTCGATATCGACACCCTGAAAGGAATTAATCTGAAATCCGCAGAACTGGTGGCGCCTGAGGCTGTCTTCAATTTGATAAATCATGAAATTAACATAAAGAATTACAGAATATTGAACCACGGTGAGTCTTTAAAATGGCACAAGATAAGAGTTGAGGCTATTCCAGCAATTCGCCAGGATGACAAAGAGGATGAAAATTCAGTCATTCACAAAGGCAATGGATATCTGGTAGGGATCCGCAATAAAAGAATTTATATCTCTGGTGAAACAGAAAAATTGCCTGCAAAATCCAAATTAAAAAATATTGATATCGCATTTATTTGTTTAAAAGCTAAAAATAAAGAAAACATACAACATAAAGCTGATGCAGTATTGGATTTTAAGCCGAGGGTAGTTTACCCATATTTGTGTCCTGAAATGCAGGAAAGTGTTGATAATGCGATAAAATTCAAGTCCCTCATTCACGAAAAAAATGAACAAATTGAAGTTCGTATAAGAGATTGGTATTCAGAAAATTAGTCATTATTGGTTAAATTAGTTATTTGTTAATTTTATTCAATAAGAATACTACATCTTTTTTTGGGTCGCTTAAATACACATGCCAAAACCTTTTGTCATCAGATCATTAAAACTTAAGAATCTTTATTTCAACACGCCGGTTTAATTTTCGTGTCTCCGGATTTGCGTTACTGGCAATGGGCCGGGTGGGGCCATAGCCGACGGCCGTAAGTCGTTTTTTGTCGATGCCTTTGTCAATGAGGAATTGCATCACTGCTTCTGCGCGGTCTCTCGATAACTGCATATTGGCATTGGAATTTCCCTGATTGTCCGTATGTCCGCTCAGTTCTATTTCGAGATTTTTATTATCGACCAGCAGTTGGTAAAGCCTTTCCAATTCAGGTTGTGATTCTGGTAGCATTTCCGCTTTACTTTGTGCAAAGAATAAATTATTTAACTGAACGACCTCTCCAACTTCGAGTGGGGTGAGATATAGGTCTCTCTTGATTTCAGTGAATTGTTTCACCGCGGTGAAATCTTCATTTTGGTCCACTGAAACATATCCGTTTGACTGGGCACGGAATCCGTATTTTTTGCCGGCAGGCAGTACGATCTTAAACTCGCCCGAACCCGGATTGGAATTGGCAAGACCTTTTTCACTGCCTGTAGGTATACTTTCATAAAAAATATCCGCTTCAATGGGTTGTTTGGTTTTGCTGTTCAACACCCGGCCGGTAATCATGACAACAGGATCTGGCTGAACATCTTTGGAGAGAGAAATTCTGTAAATATCTTCATTATCCTTTCTCGATCCCGGGTCAAATGCTGCTGGTGTAGAAATAAAATAGGCAAAATCTCCACGGGCGGATATGGTATAATAAGCATCCCAACCGCTGGAATTAATGTTTTTACCCAGGTTTTTTGGTTCGGTCCAGGACACCCAGCTATCGTCGAGCCGGCGACTGTAAAAAATATCACTTTGGCCAAATCCACCATGCCCGTTGCTGGCGAAATACAGGGTCTTGTTGTCTGAAGCCAGAAACGGGGAGAATTCCGCATTGGGTGTATTGATGCTGACACCAAGATTTTTGGGTTTGGTCCATTCATTGTCACCCGTTTTGAAACTCACGTAAAGGTCCTGGTCTCCGTGAGAATCTGATCGCTGCACGGCGAGAATGAGGATATTTCCGGAATTGGCCAGGCAATAATCCTGAAACTCACTTTTATTTTCAAAACCTATAATATTTTGTTTGAGTGGCCTGGTCCAGCCATTCAAAGTCTTTCGCGAAATAGATACACCGTCTTCTACATTTCCACGGTCGTCATAGGCATTAATCAACAACAGGGAATTGCCATCAGGCGTGACCGAACAAATGCCGTTTGGGAGCCTGTCGTTGAGCGGGGCCCCTATATTGCGCGCCAGAGACCAGTCTTTCCCGATCAGGTCTGCATAATAGATATCCTGATCATCACGACGGCCGCCAAAATTTTGGGGACAGCTTTTACGGGCAAAATACAGTCGGGAACCATCTGGCGAAATGATGGGCTTGGATTCATCGCAGTCGCTGTTTACATTATTGCTGAGGCGCTCTTTTGCGGCCGTGAATGTTACTTCTTCGGCGGTTTGAAGCGAATCCTTGCTTTCCGGAAGTATATCGCCGTCGAATTGTTCTTCTGAAATACCGATGGCATCGATTTGCGACCAGCCCTTGTTTTTGTAGGTATTGACATGGACAGCTACCTCGGCTACGTTATACGTTGTTTTGTCAAACTTCAGTGTGAAGGTATTGTATGATTTCGAAACGATTTGTGGCTCTGCCTGATAGACGGTATATTCATTTCCTGCTGTATCGTGAAGTACAACTTTTACAATATTGCCCGGTTTATTATTTTCAACAATCACGATCTGACTCACCGGTTGAGGGTGATCAAATCCCACGGATACGGTGCCATAACCGCTTTCACTCTTTATTCTGAATGCATTTTTGTTGGGACTGCCGAAAGGAGAGGCATCTGGTGGTCCTAATGTTTTCAAACCCGACCAGTCATTATCCGAAAATTGGTTGTATTGAAAAATAAGTTTGGAAGCCCACTGGATTTGTTGGGCATTGGCCATATTACTTATTAAAATCAAAATAGTTATAATCCAAAACCGTCCCCTCATTAGTCTTCTTTTTGTCAGTGTTCATTTAAATTCAACTTTGCCGCAGTATGACAAATCATGTGCAATATCCGGAATATTATGCATTGAAAATTTTTACTTTCCCTCAATAAATTACGTTTCTCGCCACAGGATAAAAATTTTGCAATTGAGGCCTTTTCTGGTAGTTGTATTGTATATTTGCACAAATTTTTTCAGTAACCTTACGCAGTAAAATGAACAACGAAATTTTAAAGAAAGCAACGGATAACATCAGGATCCTGTCTGCAGCTATGGTTGAAAAAGCCGGATCAGGTCATCCCGGTGGTGCGATGGGCGGGGCAGATTTCATACACATACTTTTTTCAGAATTTTTAAATTTTGATCCGACAGATATGACATGGGCAAACCGGGATCGGTTTTTTCTGGATCCGGGACATATGTCACCGATGCTGTATTCCATTCTGACTATGGTTGGCACCTTTTCACTGGATGACATTCAACAATTCAGACAGTGGGGCAGTGTTACACCAGGCCATCCGGAACTGGATGTTACCCGGGGCATAGAAAACACCTCCGGACCATTGGGACAGGGCCATACGAATGCTGTAGGGGCGGCGATTACAGAACATTTTCTAAAAGCTCGATTTGGCGATTGGATGTCGCATAAAATCTATGCTTTCATCTCAGATGGAGGTGTTCAGGAAGAAATATCACAAGGTGCCGGTCGTATTGCAGGATATTTAGGCCTTGGAAATCTTATCATGTTTTATGATTCAAATGACATCCAGCTCAGCACTGAAACCAATGCTACATCCCTGGAAGATACCGCGGCCAAATACAGGGCCTGGGATTGGGAGGTTGTTACCATCGAAGGTAATGATCATGAAGCCATCAGGTCGGCGCTGAAACAAGCCAATAACCAAAACGATAAACCATTTCTGATCATTGGAAAAACGGTCATGGGCAAAGGGGCTTTAGCGGAGGATGGCAGTGCTTTTGAACGCAAAACATCCACACATGGCATGCCTCTGTCAGAAGCAGGAGCTTCATTCGAAAAGACAATTCTTCATTTAGGTGGCGATCCGGAGAAGCCTTTTCAGATTTTTCCGGAAGTTGAATCGTACTGGAAAGAAGTAAAAGCACAAAAGAAAGATTTTGCAGCCAGGAAGAAAGCTGAACAGGCCTCCTGGGAAAAAAGTAATCCTGAATTGGCCGGGAAATGGCATTCTTTCATTGAAGGAAAGATACCGGATATCGATTACGCATCCATTGCTCAAAAAGAAAATATTGCCACAAGGGCGGCTTCCAGTACCGTGTTGGCCTATTTCGCAGAACACGTGGAAAACATGATTGTTATGTCTGCTGACCTCTCAAATAGTGACAAAACAGATGGCTTCCTGAAAAAAACGAAACAATTCAAAAAAGGGGATTTTTCCGGCGCATTTCTGCAGATGGGCGTTAGCGAACTTACCATGGCAGCCATAGCCAATGGGATGGCTTTGCACGGTGGTGTCATTCCAGTCTGTGGAACTTTCTTTGTTTTTTCGGATTTCATGAAACCGGCCGTAAGACTGGCGGCGTTGATGGAGTTGCCTGTAAAATACGTCTGGACACACGATGCATTCAGGGTGGGAGAAGACGGACCGACCCATCAACCTGTGGAACAGGAAGCCCAGATCCGTTTACTGGAAAAATTAAAGAATCACAAAGGCCATAATGGTATGTTGGTTTTAAGGCCAGCGGATGCGATTGAAACATCCACATGCTGGAGGCTGGCTTTGGAAAATACCCATTCACCCAGCGCATTATTGTTATCACGTCAGAATATAAAGGATGTCCCGGCAAAGGCAGGGTCAACACGTTATCAGGATACCCTGGAATCTTCGAAGGGCGCCTATATTGTCAGGGAAAGTGAAGGAGAACCGGATGTTATTTTGGTAGCGAATGGATCAGAGGTAAGCACTTTGATTGAAGGGGCTTTAAAACTTGAAGCCGAAAAAGGTTTGAAAGTCCGTGTCGTGTCGGCACCTTCTGAAGGCCTTTTCCGTTCGCAAAACAAACAATACCAACATGAAATTATTCCTGATAACAAACCGGTTTTTGGTCTGACTGCTGGTTTGCCTGTCACCTTAGCGGGTCTTGCGGGAGCTAATGGGACTGTATTTGGTCTGGATCATTTCGGATATTCCGCCCCTTACAAGGTACTTGACCAGAAATTTGGTTTCACTGGTGATAATGTATTTGAACAGGTCGTTAACATGCTCAATGAAAAGGTGAGAATACTGGATTGAGGCATCATGTTATATCTGATCTATAAAGAACCATTAAAAAGGTCATTTGGCTAAATACTGGATAAACTGGCCTTTTTTATGGTTTTTCTTTTTATTCGATGAATAATATTCTATGGCATGAAAATAAGGGTTAAAATTCTGGCTGGTTTTATGATTCTGGTGGGAATGCTCTTTATTGCGGGGTTTATTTCTATCTATGAATTTACATCCATTAGTAAATATATTGAGAATATAATCGATGATAATTACAAAACCATTGAGTCGAGCAAACATATGGAAGAGGCACTGGACAATGAGAACAATGGTGTTTTATTGCTGATCCTGGGTAATTGGGAAGAGGGAAGGAAATGGCTGTATGAAGGAGACAGTCTTTTCATGATCCATTACCAGGTGGTTAATAAGAATGCTACAGAACCGGGAGAAGAAGGCCTGATTGAAGATTTATATGATAAATATACGATCTATAAAAAGGAATGGGAGCGGCCAATTGTTGGAACAAAAAATGAAGGAAATATGAATTGGTATTTTGAAAATCTTTATACCTCCTACAACGATGTCAAGAATTCAGTAAAAAACCTGATGTCCCTAAATCAGACTTCTATGTATAAGGCAGCTAGCCAATTGAAAGATAAAGCCAAACGCGCTATTATGCCGGGCATTGTTGCCATCATTTCGGGATTGATCTTTTCTTTCATGTTTAATTATTTTATCGATTATTATGTAGTAAAACCAATTGTGAGGATTACCAACAGTTTGACAAAGTTTAAACATTCTTCCAACTCGCTGGATGTGGAAATAGAAACCAATGATGAAATCAGGAAGTTGGCTGATGCCATCGATAATTTTATCGTGGAAGTAAGAAATAATTCTTAAACGCATTATGCGATTACACGTCATTTTCAGGCAGCTTGGCCGGATCTATCTATTTAATGCTATATTTCTCTTTATCGCTGCTATCATTTCGATCGTACACCAGGAAACATCGATATTACCACTCCTTTATAGTACGATCATCAGCGTCCTTTTTGGTGTATTCCCATTAATTTTTGTTCCCAATATCGAAAATTTAAAAGCCAGTGAAGGCGTATTCGTCGTGGTCTTTGGATGGGTTACGACTTGTTTGATTGGAACATTGCCATATGTGTTGTGGGGAGGTGAATTTAACCTGATCAATGCCTGGTTTGAAAGTGTCTCCGGCTTTACAACAACCGGTTCCACGATTCTTACCAACGTGGAGGTTTTACCAATGGGCCTGCTCTTCTGGCGCTCGGCTACGCACTGGATCGGTGGGGTAGGCGTGATCATTTTTGCCCTGCTGATCGTACCGGCTTCTTCTCAATCGAGGGTGGTGCTGTTCAATTCCGAGATGTCTTCAATTGCCAAAGAAAATTTTAAATATAAAACCCAGCAGACATTGCGGGTGCTGGTGGTGGTATATGTTGGACTCACCCTGGTTGAAACGCTATTTTTGTACTATTTTGGCATGAGCCTTTTCGATGCCATCAATCACTCATTCTCTACCATAGCCACTGGTGGATTTTCTACGAAAAATCTTAGCGTAGCGTATTTTGACAGTGTGCCCATCGAAGTGACCATTATGGTGTTCATGGTGTTTTCAGGAATTCATTTTGGTTTGATCTTCAACACAATCACTGGCAGATCAACCAATATATTTCAATCACCGGTGGTGATCTATTATTTACTCACCATTATGGCAGGCGTGATTGTAGTAACGATCAATTTATTTCATACCCAATTTCAGGATTGGGGGCGTGCTTTAAGATATGCATCTTTTCAGGTTATTTCGGTAGGCACCACCACTGGATTTGCCACATACGATTCAGCAAACTGGCCGGCATTTTCCAAGCTGATTATTATATTTTTTACGCTTCAATGTGCGTGTGCCGGTTCAACTTCCGGGGGAATCAAAGTGGACAGGGTACTGATATTTTGGAAATCAGTGATCAACCAGGTACGTCTTCTACAGCATCCCAGGGCAATATTTATGGTGAAAATAAAAGAAAAAAGTCTGAACAATGACATAGTACTGAGCTCAATGATCTTCATCATTTTGTACATCATCATTGTTTTTGTTACGACTGTGATCCTGGCCGCCATGGGTGTGGATTTAATTACCGGTTTTTCAGCTTCCGCCGCCACCATGGGCAACGTTGGTCCCGGCTTTGGAATCGTAAGTTCACTTGGGAATTTTTCAACGATACCGGATGCAGGTAAATTTGCATTATCAGTGAACATGCTACTCGGTCGTTTGGAAATCTTTGGGTTATTGTCCTTGTTGTTCGTGCGCTCCTGGAAATAATCCGCCGAACATTTTTACAAATGATAAGTTCAAATTAAATTAATCGATCGATGTTGAAGGTTGCCTGGAATCAGCAATATGTACATCCGCTACCAGCCGGTCATCGCTTTCCGATGATAAAATATGATCTTTTACCAGAACAATTGTTGTACGAAGGTACCCTCCATTATGAAAATATCTTTTCACCTGGTCCAATTGAAGAAGAGCGGATCGTCAGCACCCATGAATCTTTGTATTGGAACCAGCTAAAAAATGGCCTTTTATCCAGGGAGGACATACGGCGCACTGGTTTCCCTTACAGCGAACAATTGGTAAAAAGAGAAATTGTGATCGTGGGAGGAACACTGATGGCTTCCAAATATGCCCTTGAACATGGTGTCGCTATGAATATTGCCGGAGGAACACATCACGCTTTTACAAACCGAGGAGAAGGATTTTGTCTGTTGAATGATATTGCCATTGCTTCAAACTATTTACTTCAAAATCATCTTGTTTCCAGGATTTTAGTTGTAGATCTCGATGTGCATCAGGGCAATGGCACGGCACAAATATTTAAAAATGACCAACGGGTTTTCACCTTTAGCATGCACGGCAGCAAGAATTATCCTTTGAAAAAAGAAGAATCCGATTTGGATATTCCATTACCTGACGGCACTGACGATCATACATATCTCCAGTTGTTGTCCTATCAATTGCCCCAATTAATCGATACTGTGCAACCCGATTTTATTTTCTATCAATCGGGTGTGGATGTGCTGGCTACAGACAGGCTCGGTCGCCTTCATTTAACCATTGGAGGTTGTAAAAAGAGAGATCAATTAGTACTAAAGTCCTGTTTTACAAACAAAATTCCAGTGGTGGCCAGTATGGGAGGCGGGTATTCAGAAAAAATCCGGGATGTTATTGAAGCACATGCCAATACATATCGGCTGGCGCAGGAAATATATTTCTAAAACCTGTTTAAATTCGTATCATATTGTTGGGAGCTATCATTTAAATTGGACGGATACGATTGGAAAAAAATCAGGAAATTTCAGAAAAGGTACTGATTCGCAGAAGTATTTACTATACTTTGTCTTTTGTGTTCTTGCTTTGGTTAATTAAAGCTGTTGAAATCACATTAGATGAGGATTTTGCTGTTTACGGTATTTTACCCCGCACACTTAAAGGCACCATTGGCATCATCACCGCACCTTTGATCCACGGCAGCATTTTGCATCTGATGTCCAATACGATCCCGCTCATTATGCTGGGGATTGGCCTCTGGTATTTTTACTATAATATCGCCCTGGAGGTATTTATCTGGATCTATTTAGTTTCTGGTTTCTGGGTATGGTTACTTGCGCGTGAAGCTTACCACATCGGGGCCAGTGGCTTGGTATATGGCATTGCTTCCTTTTTATTTTTCAGCGGGCTAATTCGCCGGGAAAATCGGTTAATGGTGGTTTCTGCCATTATCATGTTTTTGTATGGCGGGATGATATACGGTGTTTTTCCAGGAATGGTGGATCCGAATGTGTCCTGGGAAACTCATTTGCTGGCTTCTCTGGCGGGTGTGATGCTGGCTGTTTTATTCAGAAAGTCGGTGATGTGGCATAAAACCCAAATTCAGGGAGATGATGATGAAGGCATTACTTCCGAAAGACCTCCGAAATTTTCATCCCCATCATCAACCACTTTGGATCAAACAATTTTTGAATACACTTACAAGAAGTCCCGATCTAAGGATAAGTCTTAGATATTTGAATGATTTTGAGGGCGTTAAAAATTTACCATTAACGGACCATCTCATTTTTTCTTTACGATTTTAGGTTATCTTTGCAGGCAAAAAACAAAGCTTAAAATCGTGAAAAATCTATCTCTAATTCTCAACATTGTTTTATTGATCGCAGTAGGCGTGTTATATTTTTTGCACTTCAGGGGACATCAGGAAACAACATCAGTCAGTTCAATAAAGAATTCAGGAAATCCAATTGATATTGAAGGATTAACCATTGCCTATGTCAATTCTGACTCTCTTTTAAAGAACTATGATTTATTCAAAGACATGGAAAAGAAGTTTAACAGCAAGCGTGATAAACTGAATACTGAATATCAAAACAGGGCCAAGGGTCTCCAAACAGAAATCTCCAACTATCAACAGACCGCCGGCAACATGACCATCAATCAGCAACGGGCAGTCGAAGAAGATTTACGCCGGAAACAACAAAATCTGATGCTCTACCAGGAACAACTTTCCCAGGAACTAATGCAGGATGAAAGTAATATGAATGCCCAGATCTATGACAAGGTATCGGATTATCTAAAAGATTACGGGAAAAACAAAAATCTGCATCTGGTGCTCACATATACCAAGGGCAGCGGCGTATTATATGCCAGTGATAGTTTGAATATCACCAATGAAGTGATCACTGGTTTGAATCAACAGTATCAAATGGATCAATCTGCCAAAAGCAAGAAGCCGGCTGCACAAAAGACTACGACCAAAGATACAACTGCAGTTCAATAAAAATATCATTGAAAAATTCTTACTCAAGAAAAGTAGCCCTGATGGTTTTCAAGGCTGCTTTTTTATTTTGGGCATATTTTTTTCAGATAAACTTCCCTCCATAAAAAAAATAGGTATTTTTATGGAATCGTGTCAATACAATTTCTACCTGAATTATTCATTTCATCTTCTAATATCATCAACTTGTGAAAGGACTTTTCAGAAAAAAGAGCTTATCCGATTTTCTGCCAGGAGGAGCTGAAGATCATATGTTAACCGGTTTGAACAGGACCTTAACAGTATGGGATTTAACAGCTTTCGGAATAGCGGCTATTATTGGCGCCGGTATATTTACCACCATTGGCAATGCTGCTGCCGATGGAGGACCGGCAGTATCAATTCTTTTTATCTTTACTGCAGTGGCTTGCGGATTTTCTGCACTTTGTTATGCAGAATTTGCTTCCATGGCGCCGATATCCGGAAGTGCCTATACCTATGCCTATTATTCTTTCGGTGAGTTGATTGCCTGGATCATTGGATGGGATTTGTTGCTCGAATACGCCATTGGAAACATTGCAGTGGCCATATCCTGGTCAGAATATCTGGTAAGTTTTTTACATGGTTTTGGCTTGAAGATACCGGAATATTTGTGTATCGATTATTGGACTGCGTTGCAGGATAACCTGGAAGTACAACATCTGATGAGTCAGGGAAAAGCCCTGACGGAATTGCCCGATTATGTAATGGAGGGATACAGGGCATGGAATACGGCACCTTTGTTAGGGTCTGTCAGAATTATTGCCAATATCCCGGCATTTCTGATTGTAGTGGTCATCACCATGATTACATATGTAGGCATCAAAGAATCACGAACGGCGAATAACTTTATGGTGTTGATCAAATTGCTGGTGGTGATCGCTGTCATAACCATTGGCGTGTTTTATGTTCAACCTGAAAATTGGGTCCCGTTTGCACCCAAAGGGGTAGGAGGAGTACTTCGGGGTGTGTCTGCCGTGTTCTTTGCCTATATTGGTTTTGATGCCATTTCCACCACAGCAGAGGAGACAAAAAATCCTCAGCGGGATCTTCCCCGGGCCATATTTTATTCCTTGATCATTTGTACGGTTTTATATGTGCTCATTTCATTGGTGATCACCGGTATGGTGAATTATTCGGAACTTCAGGTAGGTGATCCGCTTTCTTATGTTTTCGCAAAAGTTGGGCTTACCTGGATTAGCGGCATTGTGGCATTTACGGCGCTTATTGCCATGGCAAGTGTATTATTGATTTTCCAGTTGGGACAACCCCGCATCTGGATGAGCATGAGCAGGGACGGTTTACTTCCAAAAATATTTGCCAGGATCCATCCAAAATTCAAAACCCCTTCGTTCTCCACCATAATTACTGGTCTGGTTGTTGGAATTCCTGCGCTGTTTTTAAATCTAACTGTAGTTACAGATCTTACCAGCATTGGTACCCTTTTCGCGTTTGTGATCGTAAGTGGTGGTCTATTGTTGATTGATCATAAACAGGAATTGCCCAAAGGGAGCTTTCGGGTACCTTATGTCAATGGCAGGTATATAATACCTGCTGTAGTAGTCATCGCATTGCTGGTTGTATATGAATTTAATCAATACTTCTGGTCAGACTTTTTTGCAGGAGGAACGCATGAATTTTTTATTAACCTGCATGAAAAATTGCCCATGATCATTTTTTTGATTGCATTGATCATTATTACGGTATTGTGTATTACCAAAAAACTTTCGGTAATACCTGTTTTGGGATTATTATCCTGCCTCTTCCTAATGACCGGACTTGGTTATATCAACTGGCTGCGGTTTATCATATGGCTTGCTGTGGGTTTGGCCATTTATTTTTTATATGGCAGGAAACGAAGTTTACTCAACAGAAAATATAACCCAAATAAAATTTCAGAATAAATCGCAAAATCCCAATTTCAATCATCATCGTCTCCCTCTCCTGGTTTACCTGCATATTTTGAAGGATATGGCTGGTTCCCTTTAACCGAAAACCATATAATTCTATTTAAAAGGTCATCATCTCCGGAATCAATATGCTCGAATTGTGGTTCCATACTTTTTATGGCATAGTGCAAAGCCTTACCGCTCAAACCGGTTGTGGGCGGATTCATTTCGTCCAACGCAATTTGGTTGGGCACTGACTGATAAGCGGTGAAATCCGGATTGTCCGTAAAACAATCAAACATGGGGGATGCAATGGCATCCTGAATATTCATCGGGGGGATGCCCAAAATCTGCTCAATGGTTCTCACCATCGATGGCTGGCTGTAACTTGTGTGTATGGTGGAACCTTTTTTAGAATAGGCGCTGATCGCCAAACCGACCGTTCGATAAGCCGAAACATGGTCCCAGCCGGCTTGTGAATCATCTTCAGTGACTAAAATAAGGGTATTTTTCCAGAACCGGCTATGGCTGATCGCTTCAACGATTTGACCTAAAGCCAGGTCATTATCAGCCACCATTGCCCTGGGAGTTGGGTAATTTTGACTTGTTCCGGCCGTATGATCATTTGGAAGAGCCATAATCATAAGTTGTGGCAGTTGGTCGCCGTCCATGGATTCATAATTTTTTAACTCCTTGATAAAGGTATCGGCCCTCAAAATATCGGGGATGGCGTGATGATCATACCCGGGATAAGTCGTGCTCAGCAAATTACGAACAGGTGCAATGGTCGTAATATTCTGGAATTCAAAGGGATTACCCTGTAAAAATCCGTGATAGATATCGCTCCATCCCAATTTGCTGTCAAACTGGGGAATGCATGCTTCGCCATATATTTTTACACCTACACCATGTCTGCTGGCATTGTCCCACAAAAAGCCGGTGGGCGCATAAACAAGAGCGTCGGTTTGAACGTGCGGATAACTGCGAAACCAGGCCCGCATATTTTTTTCGATGTAATCAGTGACGATAGAAGCATCCGTCCATTGATGACCTTCAGCGGAACTTTTTCCGGAAACATGATAACTGTCCATCAAGCCAAAACGCCGTGCCAAACTGTGCGTATTGGGTGTTACATGCTGACCAAATATACAGAGCAAGGAATCACCATCACCTTCCGGCATGTCACCCAACACCTGGTCATAGGTGCGATTTTCTTTGATAATATACAGGACATGCTTGAAAACTGATGGTTCACCTATTCGCTCTGGAATTGGCCTTGGCGCCATATTTTCCCGCGGCTCTAGCTTGGATGAAAGCGACCTGGACAAAGCATTGGTGGTGATGACGGTTTGGGTATGTGTTTCCAGTTCCTTTTTATTTGGAACATCAATAATAGAAATTGAAGCATACATGTGATGAGCATTGTAAGCAGGACCTGGATTGTTTTGTAAAATCATTGGTACGTTAGCGCCTTCTGCTTCTAAATTGGTCACAAATAAACGTTTGTCTTTCGATATACAAATCGAAGAAGGATATGCTCCGGTTGGAATAAAACCTAATATTTGACTGGGTTTCTTTTTGGAAGAATTATCTAAATGTTTACCAATGGATACTATGGCCAGTGCATTGTCCAAACCATTGGCGACATATAATATTTTGCCATTGTTTGAAATTCCCAGGCCCTGAGGAGAATCGCCAAAAAAAGAATTGATATCATCCTGCAATCTTACCGAAATGGTTTCAACTACCTCGTCAGTTTTAGTTTCGATAACTGAAACATTGTCACTATTTGAATTAGTAACAAATACCAGTTGGCCTTTCCTGTCGTGAACAATTTCATTGGGGTGGAGTCCTACAATTATCTCTTTTAGTAATTTTCCATTCTGA
Source organism: uncultured Cytophagales bacterium (assembly GCA_963711495.1). Taxonomy (GTDB): domain Bacteria; phylum Bacteroidota; class Bacteroidia; order Cytophagales; family Cyclobacteriaceae; genus CAVQEK01. The sequence continues at coordinate 449,242 of CAVQEK010000003.1, read as the reverse complement.
GGATCATAAACAGATACACTTCCTTCCCGGATAGCACCTGTTTTTTGATTTACACGGGCAGCACCCCAAGGCACGTCGGCGATATTGGTGTCGCCAGATTCGGGCATTCGACCACCCCAGTTGGTCACATAAATTTTGTTGTTGGCCATGGTGATACCGTAAGGAGCAACGCCGGTAGCCTGGATCCAGGTGGTATCTCCAGTTTCAAGATTTTGTTTAATGATTTGATTGTTGCCATTCAATACAACATATAAATAATTGGTCCCATATTCTTGATTGACAACGATTTCATTGGGCAAGGCAGTTTGAGCAGGCCTTTTGGGTAAATAGTAATATTTGTGGGTGATTTGGGCATTTATACCATCCCAACTGGCTTGTAATACAACAGATCGATTGTTACCTACAATGGCACTCCAGAAGATATAATCCGTCCCATTAATATTGGACCAGCAAATCCCGGAATAAGTATTCATCCCCCTATCAACATCAGGTAAATTGCGGAGTTCAAGGGTATGAACGATTTGTTGAGTTTCGGTATTTATGAATACCAGACTGTATCGTTCTTCTACGACCAGCCATTTTTCATCTGGTGAAAGTGCGCCATCCAGCGCATGGTTTTCCAATTGCGGATCTCCGAAAAATATCTGATTACCGGCAGGTTGTATAATACGATCATATGGCATGGCCATATTTTTAGGTTCTGTTATGGTACCTTCTTCTACCTGCTGCGCAAAAACATGAGCATGAAAAATCAGTAAAAGAAGTATAAAAGGCGCTGGTTTGGTGATCATCTTTGTCAATTTATGGTGGTGGGTTTGAAATTGCTGGAATATCCTTGGAATAATTGTCATCATGCTATTAAAAATTCAAAATCGATTTCTATTAAAAATAAAGCCGGAAGTTTCAGGCTATTTCCACTTCTGTATCTTAAGGAATTCTGGCCTGGCCTGATCCTCTTATCATCCATTTATAACTCGTTAGTTCCTCCAGCGCCATTGGACCGCGCGCATGCAATTTCTGGGTACTGATTCCGATTTCTGCACCAAGTCCGAATTGAGCGCCATCCGTAAAGGCAGTGGAAGCATTGGCGTAGACCGCTGCGGCATCCACCGATTTAAGAAAGCTTTCAACCACACTTTGGTCTTCAGCAATGACGGCTTCACTGTGTTTCGAACTATAATGATTGATATGCTCCAAAGCTTCCTGGAGATTTTCCACCGTTTTAACAGACATTTTGTAGTCCAGAAATTCAGTGCCAAAATGTTCCGGAAGTGCCCTGTTCAAAAGTTGATCAGGGTAATGCCCTATTAAGTGATCAAATGCTTTTTCATCCACAAATAGTTGTACATGGTTTTTAATCAATGGAGCGGTCAGTACAGGAAGATCGTTCAATCGATCCTGGTGAATGATCAGGCAATCCAGGGCATTGCAAACACTTGGCCGGCGCGTTTTTGCATTGTTGATTATCACTGACCCTTTTTCAGCATTACCGCTTTTATCAAAATAGGTATGTACAATACCGGCACCCGTTTCAATTACCGGGACTTTGGCATTTTGTCGTACAAAGTTGATGAGTTTCTGACTGCCTCTGGGAATAATGATATCAATATATTCCGTGGCATGAAGCATCTCGTTGGTCGCTTCACGATCAGTTGGTAAAAGTGCCATCACATTTTCATCGACGTGATGTCTGTTCAATACTTGTTTGATCAGTTGAGCGATGGCTTTGTTTGAAAATTCTGCGTCACTGCCGCCTTTAAGAATACAGGCGTTGCCCGATTTGAGACACAGCGAGAATACATCAAATGTTACATTCGGTCTTGCTTCGTAAATAATACCAATAACACCAAGAGGCACCGTGATTTTGGTCAGTTGTAGTCCATTGGCCATTGATCTTTTGTCGAGCACTTTTCCCAATGGGCTTTTCAGTCGGCTCACATTCTTTAGATCATTTGCTAAGTCTTTAATTCGCTGTTCCGTAAGTTTAAGACGGTCGTATTTTGGATCAGACATCGGCATACGCTCCAGATCTTTTTCATTTTCATTCAATAAATAATCTGTTTGACTGATTGACAGTGATGATAAATCTTTCAGTACCGCATTGATGGTGTCATCATCCAATAAACCGAGTTGGCGACTTGCATTTTTTACAGCCTTAAAAGTTTCTGTTAACTGCATGTGTATTGAATATTCTTGTGGTTTTAATGTAAAAATAAATAATCATAATGGATCAAGGGTTTTTGATTTTTTTGCCCCATGATGCTACGCGCTTTTTTGTCTCCATATTTTGCCATGCCCAGACCAATTTCTTTTCCCAAATCATCTACAATACGAATAATATCACCTTTTTTGAATTCTCCTGAAATTTTGGTGATACCCACCGGAAGGAGGCTTGTGGCTTTTTCAGAAAGTAATGAAATTTTTGCTCCGGCATTGATATTTACTTCGCCCTTGGCATGGCTCTGAGAGTTGGCCACCCATTTTTTAACACCTGAAGTACTTTTAATTGGTTTGAACAATGTTCCCAGCGCTTCACCTTCGAAAAGCCTGGTGACAATGCCATTTTCAAATCCATTGGCAATGACGACCGGTATGCCCATTTTGGATAATTTAAGCGCCGTATTACACTTGGTAATAATACCTCCTCGTCCAAAATTTGATTTACCGGCAGCAGTAATTGATTCCAATTGATACATGTGTCCTTCAAAATTGCGGATCAATTTTGAAGTTTCCAAAGATGGATCACCATCATACAGGCCATCTACATTTGTCAATATGTACAATGCATCTACGCTGAGCATGGAAGATACCAAACCTGCCAGTTCATCATTGTCGGTAAACATCAATTCTGTAATGGAAATCGCATCATTTTCATTGATGATGGGTACAATGCTATTTTGAATCATGGCATTCAGGCAGTTTTTCATATTCAGGTAATGATGCCTGTCCCTAAAATCCTGCTTTGTGACCAGCACCTGGGCGCTGAGCATATTTTTTTTGGCAAACAATTCATTGTAGGTCTGAATTAATCTTACCTGGCCCAGGGATGATAATAGCTGTCGCTCGATGACTGTTTCCAGTTTTTTGTTTATTTTGAAAATACTGCGACCTGCAGCGACAGCGCCCGAAGAAACCAAAATGACGTTTACCTGACGGGCTCTCAGATCACTTACCTGGTCAACAATATGGGTGATCACATCCAAGTTGGGTAAGCCATCTTTTCCTGTTACTACATTGGAGCCTATTTTAACGGTGATTGTTTTTATTGAATTCACAATGAGTCAGGGATAAACATTTTCTGAAGTGCTTTCCAAAGTGTTTTTTTACGACTAATATCGCTTTGAATACCTTTCAGGTCATCGGCAAATAACCAGGTGATATTATGCACATGATTGATTTCATACAGGTTGTTGTCTTCATAACCGCAATCCCCGGCATAAACGCCAAAGGAAATAATCTTTTTAGGTTTACGGTCATTGAATAATTGATCAAATTTATTGCGGTTATATCCATGAACATTGACAATCAATATATGATCGACCGTAAGGTCTATGGCATTCAATACTTTTTCCAGAAAATGGAGATCTGTTTTATTCAATAAAGCGTCATCTCTGCTATCAACCAATACCAGAATCCCTTTTGCGTAACCACCAGTTTCATTGTTTGCAGATAATGTCACTTCCTCCTCATTAACCATCATATTTTCATCAGATGATTCCAAATGTTCATAAACCGGCTCAGGGAATATAAATAGTTCTTCATGATAGAAGTTTTTTAAAAATTCAGCAAGTGCCCCGATGTTTTCCATTTTTATTTGAATAACGATTTGAGTTCATCAGCATCACCTGGTTTCATGCGTCCTGCAAGGATCAACCTTAACTGACGCCGTTGCAAAGCGCCTTCATAAAGCGTTTTCTCTTTTTCCGTTTCCGGAAAAGCTTCTGGCACCTGCACCGGTTTACCAATATTATCAACAGCTACAAAAGTAAAAAAAGCACTGTTGCTTTTAAATTTTTTATGCCCAGGAACATTTTCAGCCCATACTTCAATATATACTTCCATCGAGGTATTAAAAGCCCTGGATACCTGAGCTGTCAGTGTGACGACACAACCCAATTCAATGGGCCGGCCAAAAGAGATATTGTCTACTGAAGCTGTGACCACCAGAGAATTTGAATGTTTTTGGGCAGAAATTCCTCCTGCGATGTCCATCCATTGCATCAATCTTCCGCCCATGAGATTGTTTAAAGTGTTGGTATCGTTGGGTAGTAGCAGTTCATTTTTTACAACCAGGGAAGCGCCAACAGGTTTGCGTGCATTTTTCATCAATAATTTACTTTTTGTTTTGCCATCCAAATTTGCCTAAAAGTGGCACAAACCTGAAATAATTATGCTCTTCTTTTTTTACTTTGCCATGATCATCCTTAACTACCAGTATCATCGTTTGATGATCGGTATCTCCAACAGGGATCACCAGACGGCCCTTTAAATTGAGTTGATCGATCAAGGCGGACGGTATATTGGGTGCGCCTGCAGTCACAATAATCTTATCATATGGGGCAAAAGTAGGCCATCCCTGCGTGCCATCACCAAGTTTGTACATGGCTTTATAGCGCATCATTGATAACATTTCCCGGGCCTGTATATAAAGGTTTTTATTAAACTCAATGGTATAAACTTGCGCTCCCATTTCTAATAACACACAGCACTGATAACCTGAGCCCGTTCCGATTTCAAGAACTTTATCACCTGGTTTGATGCTTAAAAGTTCGGTCTGAAAGGCAACGGTATATGGCTGAGAAATAGTTTGACCTTCTCCTATTGGAAATGCTTTATCCTGGTAGGCATGTTCCAAAAAAGCTTTTTCAAAAAAAACATGCCTCGGAACTTTACCAATGGCATTCAATACATTCTGGTCCCGGATGCCTTTTTTTTCCAGCACCTTCACCAGGTTTCGCCGCATTCCTTTGTGTCGGTAATTATCTTCAAACATTATTTAAATTCAATAAAAAGACCAGGCATCTGCCATACTTTAACAAATTTAGAGGGTATATACGATATTTAATGTTAAGTACGCATAAAAATTGGGGCTTAAAATTTTTTGGTTACACGTATTGATTTAATTTGTATAAATTAGCGATAAGTTAAGAGGATTTTTATTTTTACTATGCTGGCCTTAAACCATTCTTATGAATCTGAATTGTATTGTGGTGGATGATGATGTGCTGTCCAGGAATGTCATCGCACATTTCATTCAGAAAACCAATTTTTTAAATGTCACTGGGGAGTTTGACAATGCAATTAAAGCATCAAATTTTATCCGGGACGAGCATGTTGACATCATTTTTCTCGATGTTCAAATGCCGGAGATGACGGGAATGGAGTTTATTCAAACCCTCGATGACGATTTTCAGGTTATTCTCATCACTTCAGCCGAAAAGTATGCTGTAGAAGCTTTTGAGCGTAGTGTCACTGACTATCTGGTCAAACCCATTGAATATCCAAGATTTTTGCAGGCCGCTCATAAAGCCAAAAACAACATTGAAATTATACGAAAACACCTCGATGAGCGAAAGGAGATCTATGTGCGTTCAGAATCAAAACTGGTGCGTATCAGTCTGGAGGATATCTTATTTGTAGAAGCCCTGGCAGATTATGTGATCATAAAAACCAACGCAAAACAATATATTGTGCATTATACCATGAAGGGGATAGAAAGCAGATTACCGGTCAAGTATTTTGCGCGTACACATCGTTCATATATCGTCAATCTGGATAAAATCGAAGCGCTGGAAGACAATTCGGTATTGATCGGAGAAAAATACATACCAATTGGCGCTTCATACCGGGATGCCTTAATGAGCAGACTCAATCTTTTATGAGCGGTTCAAGACGGATGCGAAAATAAATGTCATTTAATAATTTGAAAATGATCCAGCCGAAAAGATAACCAATTATTGCGCCGACAGCGATATCGCCCGGATAATGCACCCCTACTTTGATGCGGCTAAAAGCCACCATCCCTGACCAGAAGAACATTAGCCACGTAAATTTGTAGAAAGGTCGAAATAACAAAAAAATGAATGTTGCAAAGCCAAATGAATTTGCAGAATGTCCCGAAGCAAACCCATATTGTCCGCCACAGTTCCGAGCCACATGCACCAGATTAGCAATTTCAGGATTGTGGCAAGGTCTCAACCGACCAAAAAACGGTTTCATAAAAGAAGAAGTGAACTGATCGCAGCACAAAATAAGCACGCCAATTCCAACAATTATCCAAATACTGTCTTTTCTGAATTTCCAAATGATAATCGCAAGGAAAAGTGCATAAAGTGGTATCCAGGAGATCGTATCTGTTATCCATAACCAAAAAGCGTCAGACTGCGGCGTATGCTGGCCATTCAGCCATAAAAAAACGATCCGGTCAATTTTATCCAACAAATGTATCATAATCGAGGTTTAACCAGTCCACATCTTTTCTCAGCCATCTCAGTGTCCTGGCTTCTTCCGAATCTTTTTGAGGTTTAAAATCATAGATCCAGGAAGCCATAGGGGGGAGGCTCATTAAAACTGATTCAATGCGTCCTTCTGTCTCCAGTCCGAATTTAGTGCCTTTATCCAGCACGAGGTTGAATTCCACATACCGACCGCGTCGCAGCAATTGCCAGTCTTTTTCACGTTCAGAATAGGGCAATATTTTACGCTCATGTAAAAAGTGACGATATATCGGACTGAAAGATAGTCCAACATCCAAGACGAAATTCGTAATTTGCTCCTTGCTTTTACCGGTTGAATCGTTGAGATGATCGAAAAATATACCACCAATGCCGCGTGTTTCTTTTCGGTGTTTGATAAAAAAATAATCATCTGCCCAGCGCTTGAACCGCAAATAATATTCCTTGTCGTGCTTATCACAAACATTTTTCAATTGACGGTGAAAATATCTGGCATCCTCCAGATTGACATAATGAGGTGTGAGATCGATTCCCCCTCCAAACCACCAGGTGCCGTCATCCATCTCAAAATATCGAATGTTCATATGAATGATAGGAACCATTGGATTAATCGGATGTAATACAATGGAAATACCAGTGGCATAGAATTCACCCTCATTGAGTCGAAGCGCTTTGATGATGCCATCCGGTGTTTTACCATGCACCGCAGAAAAGTTAACGCCCCCTTTTTCTATGGCATTACCATTGGTAATGATCCTTGATTTGCCGCCACCTCCTCCGGGTCGTTTCCATTCATCTTCATAAAATGTTGCGCCACCATCTTCCTTTTCCAGGGCTTTGCAGATTTCCTCTTGCAAAATTTCGAAAGATCGCGTGATTTTTTCTTTCATAAATTTATTTCGTTTTTGATAAGTAGTGGTTTGATGTGCTTCATGCAAGCGTTCATGATTGGATTTTAATCATTAAAGTTGTAGAACTTGCTTTTAGAACGGATAACCAATGGCAATGTTCCAAATACCCTGGCCTGGTTCGCCGTTGAGGTCCTTCAAAGATATTTTATTGGCGATCCAGCGTTGCCCTTCAGGTCGTGCCGGATCATACATTTTTAGCCCATAATCGAACCGAACAACCAGAAAAGAAAAATTCAACCGAAGGCCCAGACCAGAGCCGATGGCGATTTCTTTATAAAATCTGTTGAATTGAAAATCTCCGCCTGGCTGGCTTTCCTGCTTGTACATCCTCCACACATTTCCAGCATCAATAAAAGCCGCCCAGTCAATAAATGCAATCAATTTACTTCTGTATTCAACGCTTGCTTCCATTAATATTTCTCCTGGTTTTTCAATGCTATAATCGTAAAGGCCCTGTTTTTCAGGATTTTCATTTTTTCTTGGCGGAGCAGAACCGGGTCCCAGACGCCTGGGAGGCCACGCCCTGATGCTGTTGCTTCCGCCTGCAAAAAAGTATTTTTCATAGGGCAGTGATTTATTGCTTCCATAAGGATAGGCCATTCCTAGATTTATTCTGGTAGCAATTCCTTTGTTTTCACTGATGGTAATATGTCGCCTGAAATCAACGGAAAATTTCAAAAACTGGTAATGTTCCAGATTGTAACGATCGAGCAGGGTTGGTTTAATAAAATTGAAAATTGTGCCACCACTTTCTGCATAAAGCTTTAACAATGATGATTTATTACCCAGTAAATCATCAGGATTGAAATTATACATCACATAGAAGTTGATAGAGTTGACAAATGAAGGATTGAATGATTTTGAAAGCGGGTTGCCTTGTTGTTCCAGGGTATCGAGAATATCCTGGAATTCAGATGTTGTTATAGAATTGATCAGGCTGACATCAGCCAGGGTGAAGTTATAGATCTTGCGCCGGTATTGTTGCCAACTGTACGCCAATGAACTGCTGAAGCTACTTCTTGTGTACTCAGGCCGGTTGGTATAACTAAAACCGGTTCGCAACGTTGTATTGGGGTTTAAATTCCCGAAACGTCGTTTAAATGCATCTCCACCCGGTATGATGAATTGAGGAAAAATCAAAGATAATTTGCCGCCCGATTCCAAACTGCTGTAAATATCCTGTGTGGTAACACTGGCCACACCTTCAAATCCGATATAACCGGAGAGTTCCAGATTTTCCAATCCGCCAAATACATTGCGCTGAGTTAATGACAAATTATAAAATGGTCCGGGGTATCCTTCTGTAACGTTCAGCCCGAATTCATTGGTGATTTGATATTTTTTGAGCGGACTTGTAAAAATATTAGCAATGAATTTTCCCCCCGTTGTATCATAATTGATATTGATGAATTTAAAATTATTGAGAAAGGCCAGTTGGCGCTGGGTATTTAATGTATTGTCCAAACTATATGAACTGTCTTCTCTAATAAATACACGTTGGTCCAGTATCTTTTTGTTAAATCGCTTTACGTAATACTGATAATTGATCTCATTATAAGAAAAATTACTTCGTTTACTTTCCACCGGGGTAATGCCGGCATCAGTAACAAAAATAACCGAATCGATGCTGAATACTTTATGATAACCTCTTTTGGCCGGATTGAGGATCAACATATTAATGGAGGCCTTAAATGGATTTTGAAGTGTATCGATCTTGTAGACGATGTATTGCCGGCTAAAGTCAAAGTAGCCGTGATTTTTTAGCAAGGCATCGATGCGCTCGCGTTCCTGAGTTAAATTGCCCTGATCATAATGATCACCGATAACCAAATTGGAATCATCCATATTATTCTTGATAATTTTAACAATGCTGGAATCTGTGGAAGTATAAATCACGGTATCAATGACAAATGGCTGGCCTTCATCGATATGATAGGTTACATAAGCCATCTTTTCAAAATACTTGACACTGTAATTAACAGTGGTGTGAAAGAAACCTTTGGTCTCCAGATAAAGCTGCATCTGGTCTCTGGTTTGACTGGCCAAATCTTCGTTGTACACGGCCAGCGGTTCGCCCCAGCGCATCAGCATATTGCCATCTTCAAGGGCTTTTCGCTTCTTCTCAATTTTTTTGTCCCGCCGTTTTTCGATCTTTTCCACTTTGTTCGGATGATCTTCATATTTATTGGCCTGGGCATTGTATTTTGACTTGATTTTATCAATTTTTTGATTGATCCGGTCTTTATCATAATGTTTTTTTCCCAAATGATAGATCCACACATAAGGAGCCACGGGAAGTAGCGGAATTTTTTTGTTGGTTTTTTGTTTATAAAGGGCCTCCAGTTCTTCCTTATTGGCTTCTTCTACGCCTTTAATTTTTTGTTTGCGAAGCAAATATTGGTCATCTTGCAGATATCTGGTGCCCAGGCAGGAGGATAATAAAGCTGTTATGCTTATTAAAAAAATTAACCGAGCTAGGATTTTATTCAACTTTTCACTTTCAGTAAATGATCTCCAATCAGCAGACAAAGTTTATTAAAAGTTTGAAATTAAAAAAATACAGAAAAAAGGCTAATTCTTTTTTAGTGGAAGGAATAAAAAGCGTACTGGAATTGCTCAATTCTGAGTTTGAAATCGAATTTATAATTGCAACGGAAAAGTGCCTCAGGGATTATCCAATACTGTTAAAAATCAGTAAAAAACCAGTGATCATAGCCGGTGAAAAAGAATTGAATGCTTTGAGTGCTTTGGAGAGCAATGCCTATGTACTTGCTGTTGCACGGATGAAAACTGATCAACTTCCTGATCAACTGAAAGATGATATCATTCTTGTATTGGACGATATTCGCGATCCGGGTAATTTCGGGACCATCATCAGGACCGCAGACTGGTATGGGGTGAAAAACATTATTGCATCGGAGTACACGGCAGAATTTTATAACCCAAAAGTGATTTCCTCCAGTATGGGTTCATTCACGCGGGTTAATGTTTTTTATCTTGATTTAGAAACTGTATTACCAAAAATGTCAAATTATTTGACGTATGGCACTTTTTTGAATGGTAGAAACATACATACAACAGCTTGTCAAAAACCGGCTTTGATTGTGATGGGTAACGAGTCAAATGGCATTCGAAAATCTTTAATGCCATACATTCAGCACAAAATATCCATTCCAAAATTCGGAAAAGCAGAATCACTGAACGTGGCAATTTCCACGGGTATTATCCTGGATCATTTCAAAAGGTGATCAGAATTATTATAGAACGTATTTTCAGTATTAAGGAATTATTTTTGTGTGAATCAAAAAAACGAATGTTCCAGGGTGGCTTTCTCTGCCATGTCATCGGCCACATCGTGACCCAGATAACGATCGATGAAGAAGTGGGCTACATAAAGCAGGGGTGTTAACACAATAGCCATCACGAATTTATAGATATAATTGATAATACCCACAGCGACCACCTGTGACATGGTCCAATTGCCAAAAATATAGAAGGCGATAGCGAGCACAACAAAACTGTCCAAAATCTGAGAAACCAGGGTGGAGCCTGTTGCGCGAAGCCAAATCATTTTTTTACCAGTAATCCTGCGAAGTTGCTGAAAAACCAATACATCGAGTAACTGAGCAAGTAAAAAAGCTGTTAATGACCCGGCAATAATACCCATCCCCTGGCGAAAAATCGTTTTGAATGCATAATTGATGTTGAACAGATTACCATTTGCATCCTGATTGTTGATGTCAATCCAGAAGTTAGCCGGGGGAAGCTTGGTGACAAAATATATCACGACAAATATATAGCCGATAAACAGGGCCGTGAGGAGCGAAATTCGGCGTACCCCTTTTCGTCCGAAATATTCATTGATAACATCGGAAGTGATAAAAACAACTGGCCATATTACCGCACCGGCAGTCAGGTTAAAGTCCAGAATATAGTCTTTATAAACATTGATGTGGACTGGCTGGAAGCCGAAGGTGTTTTCAAGAGAAAATATTTTAACTCCAATCATCTCCGCCAAAATGGCATTGGTCAGAAAAATTGCACTGAGTACAATAAAAAGATTGGTCTTTTTGCGGTGTAAATTTTCTTCTTTCGTCAATGTCAATGTGATTATTCTTCTAAATAAATGGTTTCGCCTTCAATGGAGAGAAAGGTATTTGGAAAAATTTTTCTGGCCTCATAAAGGAGTGGAGTAGGATCTTTATACCGGGTGGAATAATGACCCAGCAATAATTTTTCTGTATTAGCCAGTAAAGCAATAGTGGCGGCCTGTCTCGCGGTAGAGTGAAAAGTAAGCGCTGCACGATCTTCCATATCATCGCCAAAAGTAGACTCGTGATACAACAAATCCACATTTTTGATGTATGAAATAATTTGCTCATCGTATTGGGTGTCTGAGCAGTAGGCATAAGAACGTGACTTTCTGGGAGGCAATGTATATTCCTGGAAAGGGAAAATAATTTTACCGTTTTTATCGTGTACATCTTCGCCATTTTTTAACTGAAGAATTTGTTGAATGAGGATGTTTTCCGGAAGTTGATCTTTTCTAATTCGAAATGGCTTGGCTTTTTCTTTAAAAAGGAATCCATAACACGCTATTCCGTGATTGAGAGGAAAAGCATGCACGGTAAATTTCGGGTGATCAATTAATAAGACCAAATCTTCATGCTGAAGTGGAATAAATTTGAGTTCGTAATTCAGTGTTGTTTGTGAAGCATTCAATTGTCTGCGGATGATGTCTTCCAGAAGTGGGGGTGCAAATATATTGAGGTCAGCCCGACGGCCATAAAGATGCAAGGTCGACAACAGCCCTATCAGACCGAAATAATGATCGCCGTGAAGGTGACTGATGAGAATATGCTTTATTTTCCCTGGTTTAATATTGAATTTGGAAAATTGCAATTGAGTACCTTCTCCACAATCGATTAAAATATGCTGATTATGGATAATGATGAGTTGAGCCGTTTGGTTCCTGTTGTGTGCAGGAATGGCTGAATTATTGCCAAGAATTTTAAGCTGAAAAGTCAATTACCCAAATGCTAACTTTCATCTTCTTCTTTAAGGTCACTCTCAATTTCTTTCAGGAAAATGGTATCTATGGCTTCACCAACCGTAGGCACGATATTCATTACATTATTGAGTTGTGAGATTTTGATCAGTTTCATCACATGATCACTCAGGGCAGCCATAATAAATATACCGCCTTCCTCACTATAGATTCGATTACCTACCAACAGTGCACTTAATCCGGAAGAATCGGAATATTTGACTTCTGAAAGATCGAGAATTATATTTTTAACACCTTCAGCATTGAGGGTAACAAATTCTGATTTTAAGGCAGGTGCCAGGGTTGAATCCAGCTTTTCTTCTTCCAATCGAAATATCGAATATTGATCTTTCTTATCTATAGAATATTTCATAATCTGTTTTTTGTTATTGCTTCACCAAATCAATAAAATTTTTAATATTTTCCTCCACCCGTGCATTGATATCCGTGGAATCAGGCGGATCAAATTTTTTGCCAGTGACATTTTCATATAATTCTACATAACGGTCCGAAATATTTTCGACGACCTCATCAGTCATTTCCGGCACTTTTTGACCTTTTAGTCCCTGGAAACCATTCTCAATCAACCATTGCCGCACAAATTCTTTCGACAGTTGTTTCTGTTTTTCTCCACTGTTTTGCCTTTCCTGATACCCCTCGAGATAGAAATATCTTGAGGAATCCGGTGTATGCACTTCATCAATGAGATAAATTTCTCCAGCAAATTTACCAAATTCATACTTGGTATCCACAAGTATTAACCCTCTTTCGGCAGCTTTTTTAGTGCCAAAATCATACAATTTATAGGTGTATTCTTCAAGTATATGATAATCTGATTCCGAAACAAGTCCCTGGCGTATTATTTCTTCTCCGGAAATATCTTCATCATGACCCACCCGGGCTTTGGTGGATGGTGTAATAATAGGCTTGGGCAATTTGTCATTTTCTTTCAAACTTTCCGGGAGTGTTTCACCGCAAATACTACGTTTGCCATCTCGATATTCACGCCATGCATGTCCTGCGAGATAGCCACGAACCACCATTTCTACAGCAAATGACTCGCATTTTTTGCCAAAGGCAACATTAGGATCGGGGGTTGCTTCGAGCCAGTTGGGCACAATATGGGCAGAACTATTGAGAAATGCTGCTGCAATCTGATTCAGAATTTGTCCTTTATATGGAATGGGACGCGGTAAAACAACATCGAAGGCCGAAATCCGGTCCGATGCCACCATGAACAAATGGTCTTTAAAAAGGTACACATCACGAACTTTGCCGCGATAAAATTCGACCTGATCCAAAAACTTAAAATTTGTTTCTTTTATGGTTGGTCTCATACGTTCAGTTTTCCTTCCTGGTAGATTGGAGGATATCATTAAAATAATTTTCTGTTTTTGTCAGCTTGCCATTTTCATCGTAATAGAGCCAGTCACCTACCTTTTTATTACCAGCGTATTCACCTTTCAATTTTGGTATATGATCAGCATACCATTCTGAAAATGGACCGTGTCTGCGGCCAAATTTAAAATATGTTTCAGATTTTACAGCGCCGTTTTCATAATATTCTTTGGATACACCATTTATCTTTCCGTTTTGATATGAAATTTCCCGGATAAGTTGACCTGTATCATTAAATTCCTTGACACTTCCATTGAGTTCGCCGTTAAGGTAAGGTTCTTCTTTCTTTAATGTTGTATTTTTGTTATAGTATTTCCAAATGCCAGAAGGTTTGTTGTTGGTAAATTCCTGTTCGGCCAGGATTGTCCCTGATTCATAATTTTCCCTGACTTTCTTTTTAGTCTCATCTTCAGCGAACCAGATGGTTTCATGCAATTTTCCACTTGGATAGTAGGTGTAATTTTCTCCGACCCGGTATCCGGTTTGATATTGAAATTTATGCTTAAGGTTTCCGTTGTTGTAATATTCAAGGTTTTCACCATCAAGGGCGCCTTTCAGGTAATTTCCTTTTAGCAATAATGTTCCCTGGCGGTTGTAAGTGGTATAGGAGCCGGTTTTTTGACCTGCTTTATTTTGGTATTCGGTATCGAGTTGCCCATTATCAAAATAGGTCCTGAAATAACCGTCCATCAGGCCGTTTTTCATCATGGATTCACTGTGCAATTGTCCGTTTTCATAGTAGGTTTTAGTAACACCGTTTGGCTTGCCGTTTTGGTAAGTGATCTCTTGTTTTATTTTACCAGAAGGATAATATTCTTTTACGATGCCATCGGGCATTCCATTTTTAAATTCACTTTCATTTTTTACCGAACCATCCGAAAAATACACAAAAAGTTTCCCAACCAATGTGTCATTTACAAATTCACCTTGTTGAATGACTTTACCTTGTTCATCATATATCTTAACTGGTCCGTTTTTCACGCCATCTTCATAGGTGATCTCCCTCATTAAACTGGAGTCGGGGTAGTATTCGTCAAATTTTCCTGTCATTTTGCCTTTTTCAAATTGTCCCCTGGTCTGAACAGAACCATTGCCATAATATCTTGTAAATGGCCCATCGATCATTGTGCTGTCATGGTCAAGAATATAATATTCTTCTTTAGGATGTTTTTTTAAAGAATCGTAAAAAACGGAAATTTTGGTTTGGCTGAAAACACGTATTGAGGGCAAAACACATAATAATCCTACGATCAATAATTTATTCATCATATGTGGTTTAACTTTTATTAGCTTAGATTTTCAATGACAATTGCCGAAGCCCCGCCTCCACCGTTACAAATTCCAGCTACCCCGTATTTTGCTTTTTTGTGATGTAACACACTCGTCAGCGTGGTGGTAATTCGGGCCCCGGAGGCACCTAACGGATGACCGAGTGATACCGCTCCTCCAAAGACATTGACTCGCTCCGGGTCCAGTTTTAATATTTGATTATTGGCCAGTACAACCACCGAAAAAGCTTCATTAATTTCAAAATAATCAATATCCTGTTGTTTTAAGCCTGCCATGCTGATGGCTTTGGGTATGGCCAGTGAAGGTGTAGTCGTGAACCAAATGGGTTCCTGACCAGCATCTGCGAAACCTAAAATTCTGGCAATTGGCTGCAAACCCAGTTCCTGTACTTTTTTTTCAGACATCAGAATTAGCGCGGAGGCACCATCATTGAGGGTAGAAGCATTGGCCGCCGTAACAGTTCCATCTTTCTGGAAAACCGGCCTTAAAGTCGATATTTTGTCAAAGTTAACTTTGGTGTATTCCTCATCTTCATCAATGATCATGGGATTGCCATGTTTTTGCGGGATTTCGAAGGGCAGAATCTCTTCTTTGAAATACCCGTTTTTTGTTGCTTCTGCAGCCCTTCGGTAGGAACTGATGGCATAATCGTCCTGTTGTGCTCGGGAGAATTGCATGGATTGGGCTGTATGTTCAGCACAATTGCCCATCAAAAATTCATTGTATGGGTCCCACAATCCATCTTTAACCAAGCCGTCGAGAAATTCGCCATGTCCGAATTTGTAACCAAATCTCGCTCTGGGAACATAGTAGGGGACATTTGACATGCTTTCCGTACCGCCGGACAGGACAATTTCGTTGATGCCCAGCATAATTGATTGTGCGCCTAACATGACGGCTTTCATGCCGGAAGCGCAAACTTTATTGACCAATGTACAGGGAACACTTGCCGGGATACCAGCATCGATAGCAGCTCTCCTGGCAGGAGCCTGACCAAGGTTTGCAGAAATGACATTACCGAGAAATACTTCATTGATCTGGTCTGGCTTTAAGGCGATTTTTTGCAAAGCACCACTGAATGTTTTGGAAGCCAGTTCAACAGCAGACAAATCTGCCAGAACACCGGCAAAACTGCCGATTGGGGTCCTGACTGCTGAAACAATGTAAACAGGTGTCATATGGATTAATTTACCAGTCGGGTTTACCGCTGTCTGGTTTTTTGTTTGGCTTGCGCTCATTTTGTTGAATATACTGGATTTCATTGTTTTTCATGGCCTCCAGAATCATTTTAGCGCGTTCCTGTGAAATATTCATTTTTTTCAGTTTTTCTGCGGTATCAGCGGACTGTTGATTTTTCTGACCTTGTTCATCGGTGTTCTGTTGTTGCAGTTGCCCGGCCTGATCTTGCTTTTGCTGGTCTTTACCCTGTTCCTGTTTTTGTTGTTGTTGCTGCTGCTGTTTCTTTTGATCCTGACTGTTTTGTTGCTGTTTTTGATTCTGATTTTGCTGCTGTTGGTTTTGTTGGTTTTGTTTTTGATTTTCCTTGTTTTGTTGGTTTTGCTGCTGGTTTTTTTGTTGATTTTGTTGCTGGTCGTTTTTCTTTTGATCCTCGTTTTTATTCTGATCCTTGTTTTGGTCTTTATTTTTATTTTGCTGGTCCTTCATCATTTTTTTGAGGAGTTCATAATTATACCGGGCATCGGCATTTTCAGGATCGGCTTTTAAGGCATTTTTAAAATGAGCCAATGCTTCCGGTAATTTATTTTGTTGTTTTTTCAACACACCCAATTGAGCGTGGGCAGCAGATAGAATGGTACTGTTGTCACTGGTCAATAGTCGGTTGTAATAATAGCTCGCATTGGAGGTGTCCTTTACATTGAAATAGGCGTTGGCCAGATTCAGTAGAACAGGATCTTCATTAACGGATAAAGAATCTGCCAGCGTTTTATAGGCCTCGATGGCTTTCTTATAGTCCTTTTGTTTATAGGCTTCCTCACCAATATTTTTATAATGATTGATTTTGGAAATCTTGTTCAGATCACTCAATGAAACACTTAAAGTAAGTAATATAATTAACCACTTCATATGCTAACCGTTTTTGTGCTGAATAAGACATCGATGGCCAGTAAGATCAATGCCAGGGCGATGAAATAATAATATTTATTGGCTGAAACATCAATTTTTCTGGTATCTCTTAATTCTCCTTCTATTTTATTGATAGAATTGATGAGTCTTTCAACATCACTGTTTTTATTGTTTATTTCAAAATACTTACCACCTGTTTTAATGGCGAGACTTTTCAGGTCATCACTATTTAAACGTGTAATGACTTCTTTTCCATATCTATCGGTTTTAAATCCGTATGGGGTTTTTATTTTGCTTCCCTTATCAGTTCCCACACCGAGCGTAAAAAGCTTGATGCCATTCTCCTCAATTTGTGAGGCAACCTCATTGGTATTTTCACCGAAATCTTCCCCATCACTTAATAAAATGATAATTTTAGATTTTTGTTGTGTTACCGTTGATTCTTCACCACTCAGTTTTTCAAGTGCCATTTTGAGCGGGGGACCAAAATCAGTCCCGCCACTGGGAACTAATTTCGTACTCAAAGTTTGTATGAAAATATTCAGGGCACTTTGATCATAGGTGAGCGGACACTGCATAAAAGCTTCCGAGGAAAAGATTATCAGACCGATTCGATCCGAATTAAAAGCGCTGACGATATTTTTTAGTTCAAACTTTACTTTTTCCAATCGCGAGGGCTGTACATCGGTAGCATCCATCGATTCGGAAAGATCGATGCAAATCATAATGTCTTTTCCAACAGCTTTCACTTCCCTGGAAGTATCTCCGAATGAAGGTCCGAGCAAGGCAATAATAAACAAAATAAAATAGAGGCTACGCAGTACGAGTTTATACAAAACTGAACGGAAATTTGCCTTCAGGATCTTGCCAATGATGAAAACGCGATAGAGGTAAAGAAGATAAAAAATGATAAAGACAGCCAGAAAAGCAATTTCTGTGAAAGAAAGCGATTTATACCATGTCATTGATTAATTTCGGTTTTCTGGTGTACAACGAATGTAAATTTAAATTGGTGTTCAAAGGTGGGCAAATTTAAAACAACCGCAAAATAAGCCAAAATTCGATTTTGAAATTGTGTGTTAATATATGTTAAATTGTAAATAACCATTAGCACGGATGTCAAAACGGTTCAACTTTTAATAGTAATTATTTTTTGACAGGTAATTTTTTCATAATTCGAACCTTGTACTATATTTGCAACTCATTTTGGCAAGGCATCGATCAGGAGAGATGGGTGAGTGGCTGAAACCAGCAGTTTGCTAAACTGCCGTACCTGTAAGGGTACCCCGGGTTCGAATCCCGGTCTCTCCGCCAAATAAAACACGGGGTGTAGCGCAGTCCGGTTAGCGCACCTGCTTTGGGAGCAGGGGGTCGCAGGTTCGAATCCTGCCACCCCGACTGAATACACATCAGTTGGAAACAAAACCCTCTAAATTTAACGTTTAGAGGGTTTTTTCATTTTTAGTGCTTTCAAATAATTTATTTATTTCTTGCTATCCATGGAAAAGGTGTAAATGCTGCCATATTACATATTAAAAGACGCAGTGTTAAGCTATGGTTATTCCAGATTGAGGAAATCGAAATTAAAAATAGTAATTGCTGAAATTACATATTGTCCTTTAAATTGTTCATTAATCCCGCAATTCACAGTAACTTTTCTTGTCATGTATTCCAGATAATTAGGAATGGTCGCTACTATTTGATTCCAGGGCAAACAACACCTTAAAATCAGTGTCTTTCTATGTGATTTATTGGCTTAACAGCGTTGATTAAATGGTGGTTTTTCAATTTGGAGTAATTACATAAAAGTTGGTTGATAAAATTTTATGGGGATAATTCCGAAAATTAGACGCATTTTTCTGTTCCAATACACTTATCGCAGTTTTATAACTATCCCAGATCAAATATTTTGGACTATTGCAAAATGGATCAGTTAAGCAATCGGAAATTACTGGTCTATTGAAAATCATCTGCATTGAATGCCAAATTTAATATTTGATGAGGATATGTCCCTCGAAGAGCAGAATATAGTTTCACCACAACTTTGACATGATTTCGAAAATATCTTTGCGACTAAAAGGAAGATCACGTTGCGAAGAGAAATCCAACAGTAAAGACACTTCAAGGCTGCATTTAAATAAAAAGTACTTCTCAATAAATGTGTTTACGCTGGAGTCTTTGTCAATTCTTTAAGAAATTAATTGCGGGTTTTGTATTTTTAAGAATTGGACAGTATATCTTAATGCATTCAATAGAGTATTGCGGTGGAAATAGATGTTATCAATAAGTTAGTTGCGAAGATCTCATTGCATGATGATGAGCGTGCATTTAAGGAGTTTTTTGACCTTTATTATGTACGCTTGTTTAGATTGGCGCAGTATTATTTGGAGTCTATACATGCCTCAGAAGAGATTATGTCTATTGTATTCACTGGTGTTTGGAATAATAGAAAGAAATTGATTTCCATAAGCAAGCTGGATGCCTATTTGTTGTCTTCGGTGAAATACAAATGCATTAATTATATAAGAGACACTAAAAGAAATGATTTCATTTCACTGAACTCAGAGGAAGTGGTACTAAAGCAGGCCTGCATTGATCCTGCCGGGGACTTACTTAACAAGGAACTCAGAGAAAAAATTTTACATATTATTAATAGTTTGCCTCCAAGATGCAAGTTGATTTTTGAAATGGTTAAGGATGATGGTTTGAAATACAAAGAAGTAGCCGAAATTTTGGATATCAGCATAAAAGCAGTAGAAGCACAGGTTTCGAAAGCTATGTTGACTATACGCAAGGAAATATATCCTTATATTAAAGATGAAGATTTTGCGGTTTATGATTATCACAAAAAAAAGGGATTTATGTTCTTCCTTTAAATCATTTGATCATATTGGGATATTGGAGGATTTATGGCATTGAAATCTCAAATGGCTTAAAACACATGCCACCTAAAACTATTTTCCCCTTTTTTTAAGGACCCAGAATCATTCATTTTTCATGTTGAATTCTCAATTTTTATTTTTCGAAATAGGGTATTTTAAATTTATGGGGTTGTACTATTCAAAATCGTTTACCAGATGAATGAATATCAAGCGGAAAAATTAATTATAAAACACTTAAGTGGCGAAAATAGTCACGAAGAAGATAAGATTCTGCTGGCATGGATATCTGATTCACCCGGAAATCGTCAATTATTTCAATTTCACAAATCGGTTTGGACAGAAACCAAGGTTGAATTCAAGAACACTAATCCCGATCAGGTCTATGATGAAATCTCCGACAAAATCCATTTTTCAGTATCAAAATCCAAATCACTGTCATCATCAGTGTGGTTTAGGTTACCTCCCTATGTACGTGCGGCATCGATAGTTATCATTGTAGTTATTGGTCTAGGGGTATGGCATGCATTGTATAATCAGGAGCCTGAAAGAATTTTAACAACAAATCTGGTTGACAAAGCAGCGATGCGGGGACAAAAATTAAAAACATTTCTTCCGGATGGTAGTGTGGCATGGCTCAATGGAGAATCCAAGATTACATATTCCGAATTTTTTTCGGATACCATGCGGCTAGTATCCCTTGAAGGAGAGGCATATTTTGAAGTGGAAAAGGACCCTTTACGACCATTTATAGTTGAATTGGACGGATTGGAAATTATTGCTTTGGGTACTGCGTTTTCAGTCCGATCATATCATTCTGATGATAATGTATCCGTGGCATTGGAATATGGACGTGTTTTAGTTAAGATGAGGAAAAACAATCACACAGTGGATCAGGTGATTCTTGAACCTGGAAATGGCATTGATTATAACTTAAAGGACCAAACTTATGTTCAGGCCTTAGTGAAACCTGATGAGGCATTTAATTGGCGCGAAGGAGTGTTGTATTTTGAAAATGCTTCCTTCCATGAAGTTTTGAGTAAGCTAAGTCGGTGGTACGGAGTTGATTTTGTGGTTGAGAACTATAAAAATAAGCCATGGAATTATACGGCAACATTCAGGAATTTTTACTTAAAGGAAGTTTTGCAAAGTATGTCTTTTACCAAAGACTTTAAATATACTATTCAACCTGATAATAAAATTATTATTCACTTTAAAAATTAACCACTATGAAAATTAAGCTAAACAAATTGTAATTAAGACAGAAAATCCAACAATAAAAGTAAAAAGCAGGGCGAAACGCCTTGAAACTTTTCCGCACCTGCCTTTTATAATGTATTAATTTAAACTACTCAAACTTATGAAAAGTAAACTACTAAAGCTATTGCTCATGACGCTCAAATTTTCCTTTTATGGAGCGCTCCTGCAAATTATCTTCTACACTGCAATCATGGCAGGAGAAATTCATGCACAAAAGATTGAAAGCATCCGGAAAGTATTATGGAATGTAAAATTGAATGATGTCCGTCTCCACGATGCATTTCTAATTATTGAACGCAACACTTCGTTCAAGTTCGCTTATGATAAGGTCGACTTGAATCAGGAAGTTAGGATCAATTTCAACAAAAAGAGAGCTACGGTAGCCGATTTGCTTCTCGAAATATCTAAAGTATCCAATTTAAAATTCAGACAGGTCAATGATCTCATCAATGTTAATATAAAAGACACAGAGCAAAAAGATAAAGCCATTGAAGTGGTTATTCAAACCATTACTGTGACTGGTAAGGTTATCTCGTCTGAAGATAACGAGGGGCTTCCCGGGGTGAATGTGATCGTCAAAGGAACAACGCAAGGTACTGTAACCGATGTTAATGGAGATTATAAGATTGATGTGCCTTCTGCTGAGACAGTTCTTGTCTTCAGTTCGGTAGGGTTTATTCGTGAAGAAGTGACAGTAGGTGAGCGGAACGTAATTGACATTTCTTTAACGCCGGATATTCAGGCTCTAAATGAAATTGTTGTAATTGGTTATGGTGTGCAAAAGAAGTCGGATGTAACAGGTGCCATTACAAGTGTAAGTTCGGAAGAATTGACTTCACGCCCGGTGAACAATGCTGTTGAAGCGATGCAGGGAAGGGCAGCCGGGGTTGATGTAACTTCAAATGAACGTCCCGGAACGGTTGGGGATATCACCATTCGCGGCTTACGTTCGCTCACTGCATCAAACTCTCCGCTTTATGTGGTTGATGGTATTCCTTTAGTAACCGGAACTATCGGTGTAAGCGGAAGTAACGATTCAGAAGGTGTTCCATCAAACAAAGTGACGCTTGGCGGAATTGACAACCTGAACCCAAACGACATTGAGTCTATTGATATTTTAAAAGATGCATCGGCCACCGCTATTTATGGTTCACGTGGCGCGAACGGTGTTGTTTTGATTACCACCAAAAAGGGGAAGGCCGGAAAGTTTACGCTGAATTTTGATACCTCAGTGACTATAGAGAAGATCCATGAATATGCGCCATTGTTTAATGCAGGCGATTATGTTGAATACCGTCGTTGGGCAAAACATTACGATCCTCTGTCCCCGGGAGTTTACCCGAGAGGTGATGAGCCAACAGAAGCAAACGATGCATTAATTTTTACCGGTGATGACGTAGCTTGGGCCAATATAGAAAAAGGCTGGGCCGGCGGTACCTGGGATGGGTCAAAATTAACCAGTACAGATTGGACCAAATTTATAACCCGCACGGGTATCACCACACAAAATACGCTGAGTGCAAGTGGGGGTACAGACAAAATGAAAGCATACGGCTCTTTTGGATATACTGATAATAAAGGGGTGGTAAAAGGGCAAGGCTATAAACGTTATAGTGCGAATGTAAATGTAGATATTACACCAGCAAAATGGTTCTCATTCGGTGGAAGCCTTAACAGTTCATATAGTATCCAGGAATTTGGCCAGTCTACTGCGGGTAATGTTGGGGTATCGGTTAGAAGTGGGTTGTATGAAAGTGCCCGGACCATTTTTCAATATGCGCTACCGTATGATGCCGATGGCAACCGGATCGAATATCCTGGTGGCGACATTGCCGTTAAGACCATTATTGATGAAGATAAATATTCGCAAGACCAACGGGTTAGCTTGCGTGCTTTTGGTAGTTTTTATGGCCAGCTGGATTTTGGGGAAATGTCACCAGTGTTGAAAGGAATAAGATTTCGTACCAATTTTGGCCCGGATATCGAAACCTGGCGCGATGGTATCTATATTGATGGTAAATCCGTAATCAGAAACGGCTCTGCCTATGCTTCTTTAGATAAAAGACAACGCTTTTCTTACACACTTGACAACCTGCTGTACTATGACAGGACCTTTGACAAACACACGTTTGGTTTGACTTTGCTGCAGAGTCAAACGCAGTTTGAAACAGAATCCAGTTTAATGTCAGCCGATAATATTCCATTTTCAAGCCAAAAATGGAATGCTCTGGGTGCTGTTAGTTCATTGAAAAGTTGGAGTTCGGGAATCACCAAACAAGCATTATTATCGTATATGGCGCGTTTAAATTACAGCTTTACAGATAAATACCTGTTAACTGTTTCAGGACGTTACGATGGGGCATCCCAATTAGCAGAGGGGCATAAATGGTCATTTTTCCCAAGTGCTGCGATTGGATGGCGCATGGACCAGGAAGCCTTTTTGAGCGATGTAAGCTGGGTAAACCAATTAAAATTACGTTTGGGTGTTGGGGTAACCGGTAACGCCGCCATTGACCCATATTCTACGAAAGGGCGGTTGGATGCCTTGTTTTATCCATTTGGTGCCACATCTACAGCCGGTCAACAAAATGTTTCAACCATGGCCAATCAAGATTTGGGATGGGAAAGAACCACACAGTATAACATTGGTCTGGATTTCTCAGTATTTAAATCAAGAATTTATGGAAGTTTAGATGTTTACACTTCCCATACCAATGACTTATTACTTCAAAAATCAATTCCTACTGTTACAGGTTTTTATAACACCTATGCCAACATCGGAGAAACTAAATCCAATGGTGTTGATTTGACCTTAAACACGATAAACATAATTACCCATGACTTTGAATGGTCAACAACCTTTAACGGTTCATACCAAAATAACAAAATTGTTTCTTTGGCTAATGGTAAAGAAGACGATTTGGATAATGGATGGTTTATCGGCCAGTCCCAAAGTGTAAACTATGACTATCAGGCTGCCGGAATCTGGCAGGAATCTGATGCCGACGAAATGGCAAAATTCAATGCCAATGGCCATACATTTACTGCAGGTAATGTGAGACCGGTTGACCAGAACGGTGATTATAAAATTGATGCGAACAACGACCGTATGATCATCGGTAGTACGATTCCTAAATTTATTGTTGGCTTAGTTAATACCTTTGACTACAAGAGCTTTGAGCTATCAATATTTTTATATGGCCGTATGGATTATATTTATGATACCGGAGGTGAAGGCGAAGTTGGACGCTATAATCAAAGAGAGGTGAATTATTGGACTCCCGAAAACCCAAACTCCGATTATCAGAAACCAATCTATTCTGCTGGCTACGGTGATCAATATTATCAATCGCTGGGCTATAAAAACGGCTCTTTCTTAAAGATTCGAAATATTTCTTTGGGTTATAGCATACCTGATCAAGTTACCAGTAAACTTGGGATTTCCAAATTGCGGTTTTATGTACAGGCATCAAACCCTGGTTTTGTTTTCAACAACATTCCTTGGCTTGACATGGATGTAAGAGATCATGCTTCAAACAGAGGTTTTGTAATGGGGCTCAGTGCGCAATTCTAATAACTGTCAAATCAAAAAATTAAAGTTTATGAAAAATCATATAAAAATCTATACCCATCTATTCGCTCTTTTTGCACTGATAGCTGGTGTAATGTCCTGTTCCCAAGACATTCTGGACGAGAAATTGGAAACAGAAAGGGACTTTTCATTTTACAATACGGAAGAAGGTATTCAGGAATTGGCCGTGGGTGCTTATTATCGGATTTTTTCATCGCCAATGGCTTCTGAATATCAATTTGGTACCACCAATTATGGCACCGACGAGTTTCATGTTGGCGGTGACGATACCAATAGCCAATGGAATAATTATGACAGCCGGTTTGGTTCCATAATAACAACCATCAGGACCACAGCCCAGGAACCGTGGGACAATGCCTATATTGGTATTGGATTGACCAACCAGTTAATAGAGTCGGCAACCAATATCGAATCGACAAACGATGCGATCAAAAAAACGGCCTTGGGCGAAGGGTATTTTATGCGCGCCTTTAACTATTTAAAATTGGTACGGCAATATGGTAGTGTTCCTTTAAAATTGATACCAAGTACTGTCGTTGAATTGGAGTTTACCCGTGCTACGCCGGAAGAAGTGCTGGCACAGGTCATCGATGATTTTACCCAGGCCTATAACTTGTTGGACAATACCGGACCAGCACCAAACAAAATCACTAAGGATGCAGCCGCCCATTTCCTGGCAAAAGCCTATTTAACACGTGCCAGTGAAATTAATGATTCGTGGAACTCAAGTACAAAGAGCGATGACCTGCAAAAAGTGGTGACTTTATCCGACGAAGTAATTGCTCACCATCCGCTGGCTGACAATTATCAGGAGCTTTGGGACTATACCCAACCTGACGGACCCAATGAATTCCTGCCTGAATTAATTTTATCGGCCTCCTTTAGCCGTGATCCTGTCCTGGCAACCTCCAATTTTAGTCATGTCGTTTACACGGCTCGTTACGATGATATGCCAATGATGAAACGCGACCTTACGGGAATGCGCCCATACAGCCGTCTGGCGCCTACTTATTTCACCTACGATGTGTTTGACCATATCAATGATTCCCGTTTCTGGAAAGTATTCAGGACCAAGCACATGGTAAACAAGGGCGGTGTTTTTGGTGGTATAGAATATACGCCAGGAGTAGATCTGGGTATTGAGTATATTATCAACGCTGTTGATGATAACCGATTTGCCAATACTATAAATAACAACAATCCTGACATTTTGTATAGCAAAACGGGAAATACCATCCCAAGCGTGTATGTGGCGCATGCTGCAGATGACGTTGGCCTTTTGAAAAACCCAAGGTTCCCCTCTTTGTCAAAGCATTTTGAAGCCGATAGGACATCCATCAATGACAATAGAGGCATGCGTGATGAAATTTTGGCACGTTCTGCAGAAACCTATTTAATGGCTGCTGAAGCAAAAATACGCTTGGCTGCTTTAGGCTCAGGTTCTTATGCCGATGCGCTGCCTTACATCAATGCAGTTCGTAACCGGGGGGCATACAAAGATGGGGAAGACCGCTCGTACTATGTGGATGGTGCCGAGTCCTATCCTACTTCTGATTATTCCCAGCCTCAGAGTGACAATTCATATATGCACGAAAATTCATATTATGAATCGAACAACATTCCGGAAACAACAGTTGCCACTGATTTGACGATTACCAGTACTTCGGACTTGCCGGCAGAAGATGAAGCTGTAATAGCCAAATTAGGGTATTCAAGCGAATACGACAGAATGTTGTGCCTGGTATTGGATGAACGCACCAGGGAACTTTGTGGTGAATGGCTCCGGTGGGAAGATTTGAGCCGGACTAAAACATTGGTGGCCAGGGTTAGGGCTTACAATCCTGATGCCGCTCCAAATATTCAGGATTATCACAATCTGCGCCCGATTCCGCAAACATTCCTTGATGGAATCTATAAAGATGGAAAACCTTTAAATGCAGACGAAAAGCAAGCAATGCAAAATCCCGGGTATTGAGCGATTTTGTTCTGTGATAGAAATAGAAATTCTAGTGAATCTAATTCTTAGGGAAAGTCCATAGATGAATACCTAAAATCTATTTAAGTATGAATAGCCTCCCCAGATTTTTCTAACCAGGGGAGGTTATTCATTTTTAACATTGAGGCTTTTAAGAAAAGTTTGGACATAACGATGAGAAAACCGACGTATTCCTGCAAACCAACCCAGCCACAACTTATCGGGATAACCTTAAAAAGTTCATCGGCGAAACCCGGAAGAAAGGAGCACCGCCTATACTGCTAACTTCAATCGTCAACCCTGGTTAGATCACCGGTTATTCGCCTTTAAAAACCTTTTATCTAAATCATAAACGCAAAAACCAAATAAAATGAAGCTAAAAATCTCTATTATAATTTTACCACTCTTCCTCTTCTTTACCTGTAAAACCCAGCAACATCAGATTACATTGAGGCTGATTGGCGACAGTACTTGTGCCCATAAAGCTGAGAACAGGCGCCCGGAAACAGGATGGGGAGAGAAGTTTGAGCAGTTCTTTGACCCAAACGTTGTTGTGAAAAATTATGCCAAAAACGGTAGGAGCACGCGCACTTTTATTGAAGAAAACCGTTGGGACTCAGTTTATTCAGAATTGCGCAGTGGCGATTACGTCTTTATCGAGTTTGCGCACAATGATGAAGTGAAAACGAAAGCCAGTTACACTGCGCCGGAAGATTTTAAAGCGAACCTAAAACATTTCATTTCGGACACACGCTCAAAAGGGGCCCATCCGGTATTGCTAACACCCGTGTGCCGTCGCCGTTTTGATGAGGACGGGAATTTTTTTGATACCCATGGTCGATATGCAGCGCTCACGCGACAGGTTGCAAAGGAAACCGATGCGACATTGATTGATATGCATACCATAAGTATGGCCATCCTGGTTCAGTACGGAAAAGAAGAGTCCACCAAACTTTTTCTGCACTGTACTCCCCAAGAATGTCCAAATTATCCCGATGGCATCACCGATGATACACATTTCAGCGATTTTGGAGCAACTGTTATGGCGGAAGCACTTGCAAAGGCCATTGCTGATTCGGATTTACCGTTGAAAGGCAATGTAAAGGTCAAAATTTCTGAATAGAGATGGCAAGATAAAATAGGAACAAAAATATGCATGACAATATTAACGTGAGTTCGACAACAAAGCATTATAAACTCTTGGTGATTGTTGTGGGAGAGCATGGTAACTGGTACAATAAAATGGGAACGAAATTCGGAAGCTCAGGAAATTATGTGTCTGTAGATAAGATTATAATAGCGAAATAGGAATTTTAAGTCAGTCTCAATGATAAAATGGATATTTAAATTATCACACCCAATCTGGGCAACACTTTTTTTGATGCTGGTCATTTGTAGTTCCTGTGCCAGTGCCAAAGAAGAAGGTGCATTTGTTGTTTCTTCTCCTCAAAATACAGTCGAAATCGTCGTTCAAACTAACGAAAAAGAATTCGTCCACACAGCGGTTGATTTGTTTGCCAACGATGTCCTTTCGGTGTCTGGACAGAAATCTGAAATCAAAGCAAACAGTGATTCTCCGTATCAGATTAAGGTTGGGACGTTGGGAATAAATTCTGAATTTGATCAGGAGTGTGCCGCCAATGGGATCGCCATTGACAGCCTGAAAGGCAAGTGGGAAGCCTATATCGTAAAAGTGATTCAGCATAACGACAATCAAATTTTATACGTTGTTGGCAGCCAGCCACGAGGAACTGCTTATGGTTTGATGGAACTGAGTCAGCGGATTGGCGTTTCGCCCTGGTACTGGTGGAATGACGTTCACCCGCAAAAGAAAACGACATTGACTTTGCCATGTGACTTGTTGTTGCAGGATGGGCCGAAAGTCCAGTTCAGGGGCATTTTTATCAACGATGAAGATTGGGGCCTGCAGCCCTGGGCCGCGAAAACATTTGAACCGGAAACAGGCGATATTGGGCCAAAAACCTACGCGAAAGTCTTTGAGCTGCTTCTTCGCCTAAAAGCCAACACCATTTGGCCGGCGATGCATCCCTGCACCCGTGCTTTTTTCACCTATCCCGATGATATCAAGATGGCCGATAAGTATGGTATTTTCGTCGGTTCTTCTCACGCAGAGCCGATGTTGCGCAATAATGTGGACGAGTGGCACCGCTGGGAACCCACCGAAGGAAAACGTGGCGACTGGAACTTTGTGACCAATCCTGAGCAACTTAAAGAATATTGGCGGCAGCGGGTAAATTCAACGCTAAATCATGATGTTATTTACACGATTGGCATGCGGGGTGTTCACGACAGCGGCATGCCCGGAGGAAAGACACTGGACGATAAAGTACAAATTCTTGATCATGTGTTTGCGGCACAACGTAAAATTTTAGAGAATGAAACCGGGAAGAAGGATGTCAGCCAGATTCCGCAGATTTTTTGCCCCTACAAAGAAGTGTTGAAACTTTACCGGATGGGAGCCAAGGTGCCGGACTATGCGGCCATCATGTGGGCTGACGACAACAATGGCTACATCCGGCAGTTGTCTGATTCCGCTGAACGCCAGCGTTCGGGCGGTGCAGGCGTGTATTACCATATCTCTTATTGGGGACGGCCTCACGACTACCTTTGGATAGAGTCAACCCCGGTTTCCCTGATCTGGGAAGAAATGCACAAAGCCTATGAAACCAATGCCAAACGAGTTTGGATCGTGAATGTGGGCGATATCAAGGCCAACGAAATCGGGATGAATTTTTTCCTGGAAATGGCCTGGAACCCCGACCAGTATTCCACAGACAACCTCGATTCCTGGTATTATCATTTTGCAGAAAAGCAGTTTGGGGAAGAATATGCAGACGAAATTGGTGATCTTCTAAAGATGTATTTTCAACTTGGTTTTTCACGCAAGCCGGAACACATGGGCTGGGGCAAGACCTATCCAAATACACCGATCCAGGATCCGGCGCTTTCATTATATAATGATGGTGATGAAGTACAAAAACGTATTGACGCCTACGATAATCTGGAGCAACAGGCCGAAAGTCTTTATACAAAATTGCCTGATCAGTTGAAAGATGCTTTCTTCGAGCTGGTGGCATACAAAGTAATCGGCACGTCAAACATGAACAAAAAACTGTTGTATGCCTACAAAAGCCGCCAATATGCCAAACAAGACCGGGTGATTGCCAACCAGTATGCCAATCAGGCCAAACAGGCTTTTGAAAATATCCAATCAGAAACAGAAAAATATAACCAGGAGATTGCCGGCGGCAAATGGAATCATGTAATTTCATGGCAACCGCGTGAACTGCCGGTATTTGGTATGCCGGACACTGGACATGTTGATCCACAACAAAAGGTTGCCGGTGGCGTGGTGCCGGAAGGCTATTCGGAACCGGTCAATCCCAATTCTAAAAATGCGTCGCTGCCTGTTTTCAATGGCTTAATTGCTCGCAACTATTTTGTGGATGTGTTCAATGCTGGAAGTGAACCTGCGGATTGGAAAGCGGAAGCCGATCAGCTGTGGGTGAAACTATCGGAAGTATCGGGAAAAACTTCGACCCAAAAACGAATCTGGGTTTCTGTGAATTGGAATCAGATTTCTTCCAAAGACACCCTTCAAAGCACCATTCTGTTCAAGGTGAATGGTGAAGAATATCCAGTTATGGTCAAAGCGATTAAGTCCGACTGGCCGAATTTGTATGAAAAATCGTTTGTGGAAGATAATGGTATCATCTCCATACAGGCCGAACATTTTTCACAAGCCAACCAAAAAGCCAATGCAGGTTGGAAGCAGATTCAAGGGCTCGGCCGCATGGGCGATGTCATGGGAACTTTTCCAGTGACGGCACCGCCTTTCAATCCCGATGATTTGAGCGAGGCTCCTTCGTTGAGCTATGACTTTTACGCTGCTACAAGCGGAGATGCCACCCTGTATTTTTATTGTCTCCCCAACCAACCGATCAATGCCAATTATCAGCTTCGGTTTGCGGTCTCTATTGATGGGGCAAAACCGGTCATTGTCAATGCAACCCTGGAAAAAGCAATGGATGAAAACAACAGCGAGTGGCAAACCAATGTACTTCGTGCCGCGATAATCCCGGAATGCCGAATGAACATACCCGAGACTGGAAAGCACAGCCTGAAAATTACCATGGTGGATCCGGGTGTAGTGATCGATAAAATCGTAGTGGATTTGGGTGGAATGAAACCATCTTATTTTGGGCGGGAGGAAACAAGGATTATAGAAAAGTAATTGAATTTAAATAATGCCTGAACATAGAATTTGGTATTGAAAGTTGATTCATTATAACATTATGAGAACCTAACCCATTTTTTTTAGCACCTGTAGGGGATACCAAGAAAAGACAAATTGACCTCCCATGATATAAGGCGACAAAAAGTTTAGTTGATAACTTTTTAAATTCGCTTTATTTTGGGGAGTAAACTTAGAAAATTCATTCCCAGCAATAGTCAAAAGACCTACTGGGAAGTGGAATTAGCTGTAATCATTGGCAAAAGGGCATCTTACGTTGAGGAAACAAGGGTCATGCAGCACGTAGCCGGCTTCAGGTGTAGGAATGGGATTTAATCCGCCACAATATTTGAAGAATGGCCTTGAGCGCTCTGATTTGTGGTTTTATCCCGTAATTTGTAATGTTTTATTGGTATTTCCAGGTCAATTTCATTTTTAGATTATTCGGCTGAAAATCTCAATAAAATCCTGCTTTTTTTATTTATTTCTGACACATACCTTGTAATTGGCAAACATGGTAATCTACAACAGGTCATATTTATTATTATTGTTCTATGTTTGAAAGTGACCCTTTCCAAAAATTTTATGGAATGATTTGTGTAAAGTATAGAATGTATTTAATTCTTTCAGGACAAATCATAGATGCCAATTGATAAAGAATAGAAAGTAGTCCTTTAAAGTTTTTGAATATATATTATTCAGAATATTCAGAATTAGAGAATTATTTAGCGAATGAGTCAATTATGAAATATTTATTCTTATTGCTTACTTTTTTTGCCGTTAAAACATCTGGTCAGGACCTGAAAATAGGAGATAAGGCCCCTGAAATCACCATGAAGGATATACATGGAAATGAGGTAAAATTATCTTCATTGAAAGGGAAAGTGGTTTTGATCGATTTTTGGGCGTCATGGTGCAAGCCTTGCCGGAAAGAGAATCCAGAAATAGTGAAAGCCTACCAGGACTTCAGAGATAAGGCATTTAAAAACGGCGATGGTTTCACCGTATTTAGTGTTTCCCTGGACAGCAAGCGAACTGCCTGGGAAAAAGCCATAACCAGCGACAATCTGACATGGGAATATCATGTGAGCGACCTGAAAGGCTGGGAAAATAAGGCGGCCAGATTATATCACATAGCCAGTATTCCGCAAAGTTACCTGATTGATGGTGATGGCGATATCATTGCCGTCAATCCACGAGGTGGGGCCCTGGAAAGAGAATTGAAGAAATTCAGAAAGAAAAATAATCCCTTTTTTGATTTTATCTGGTTTTTTCAGAATTAGGTTCCAGCACTATTGGACACCTGCCTTAGCCTCTAAAAGTAAAGCTTGTAACCTGTCAATTAATTGGGTTCTTTCATTAGATGCAACCCTGGCACCTGTGCCGGCACATCCAAGGTCATCTGCTAATTGATCCAAAGAATCTGCAGGGTAATCCTTTCCATCAAATTTGTATACACATGTGGATTCAGTACAACACGCTGTTACATTCTTTGCGGTACATATCTCTTCTTGTGAGCATGATTCTACAGGCACTTGTTCGCAATTGACCAATGTAAATTGAATAAATCCCAGCGCACATAGCATTCCAAATATTTTACCCTTTTTCATACTTAATTTCATTTTTATATTTTATTCAAAAAATCGAAGTTTAAAACTAAAAACATTTAAATATAGTGATGATACCCATTTTTTCCCGTGTACTTTTCTACATCCCTTACATTAGAGCTAATGTGTTAGATTTTCGTCTACTTTTGTATCAAAACTGACCAACTTGGGATGAAAGATCAGGTCCAGCATTGTTTCCTGGGTTTTCACCTTCACCTGCATCAAAGTCCGATCATGTTTATTGTCCAATCCGCTTTTATCCTTGCCATTTTGACTATAGGATTTTACAAAAAGCGAGCCCTTATCGTTTTCTGTTACTACATCTCCCATAGCGTCTTGTTTTTCAAGTCGCTTTTTCGATTTACTCAGTAATATCTGACCTAAATGGACCCCCAAATGGTATTGATAATCTTCACCAAAACTTTGCATGCCATATGCCGAAATATCAAATGCGTTACTCACGACGTAGGTTTTAGGAACATAAACGGCATTTTTGAAAATAAATATGTGGCTATTCACCGTCTTTAATTCCAAGGTATCCAAATTGTTGACCCCTGGTATTGACGGAGCTAGCGCCTGCACCGGTCCATAATTAAATACTCCTCCTTTCTCCAGGGTAATATCTCCTGACATTCGTAAATCGGGATAGACAATCGAGTCACCGATTAGTATAAGACGCGTGAAAAATTCGTCTGTAGAAAGGATTCCGTTTATATTTTCATAAGAAATTTCTTTTTGATCAAAATTATCGAGATCATGGAGCATCTTTCTAATGTTCATACCATCTATCTGATTTCTCATTTCAAATTCCGTCAAGCCGTTGGATTTAAGGGTTACGTTAATTGATGAATTCAAATTTCCATCAAAAGCCTTGAATTTGAATTGGTCAAACGTGTAAATGGAATCCTTGATATTAAATAGCGTAGAAATGTCTGAAATCAATGCTTTGTTATATTTTAGACTATTCACATAAAGCTTCCCCTTAATTTCGTAATCCCATTTTCCAGGATCACTCTTTGTATTTTTAGCATTGGTAATTTCAGTATTGGTGCTGTCAGTATTCATAAAGGCCCCCAACATGCCATAGTCCAGATCACTGACTCTGAAAACCCCTTCAACGTGAAGCCGGCCTGGTTGGTCCCTGAATATCGTGCTATATAAATTCCTGACGATGGTTGTGTCTATCTGAAAATCAATACCATGATACACCCCGTTAAGTTTTTGAATGGCCGTCAATTGCGGAGTCATATCTACATGTCCGGTGACTTTCCGAACATTAAGAAGTGTATCAGGCATGTCCAGTGAGATATTTTTCAAATACAGTTTGAGCGTACTATGGTCGTATATCAGTGCTTCAATTTGTTTGGATAAGGAGTCGGGATTGATCATGCCTTCCGAATGGATATTGGCTTCAACTATTCCTGAGATGTTTTTCACCAAAGTATCAGGAATAAATCGTTTGGTTTCGGCAAGATCAATATCCAATTTGCTTTGGAGAGAAAAGGATGGATGGTTGAGATTTTCAATTTTCGCACTCCCATTTATAGTACTTCTCTGGGTAGCAAGATGAAATGATGTTAAATTTATACCTGCGGCATCAATATTTGATACATTGCCTTCCAATTGCGCCTGCAACGTATTATTGACCAAGTGGAAATCATATTTGGGCATATACATATTAAAACTATCCAACTCCATTTTTTTGTTTTTGTACCGCAGTTGACCCGAAAGTTGGCTAAGTGTTAAAGTGGAATCCAGATTGATATCAATATTTTTAAATCGACAATTTACCATACTTGTTTTTAATAGATAGTCCGGAAAGCTATCATCAATTGAATCCGGAAGTATACCTTTTGTTTCAATACTGGCACTGATCTGACCTTTAATACCCTGGACTAAGGTGTCGGGAATAAAAGCCCGTGATGCGCCCAGATCGATTTCCATGTTTGTTTTCAAATCGTAATGGAGTTGATCGAGGTTATTAAAATCACCCTTCAGAACCAGCGTATTACCACTGAATTTCAGGCGTAAAGTATCGATATTAATAGCAGTAGTGACATTATTGTTTGAGATTCCATTGGTGGCTGATCCGCTTATCGAAATGTCGTTTAGTATGGGATAATCCCGCCATTTAACTGCGCCATTGGACAAATTAAATTTGGCATCATAATGTGGCATCACAGAATCTGAGACGACTCCTTTGACGCTTGCCTGCAGATCTAAAACTCCTGATATTTGGTTTATTTTAAATGTATCAAGTTTTTCTGAACGAATGTATTTACTGAGTTCTGCCAGGTTGAGCCCAGACGCTGAAATGGATAGGTCCGTTCCGATCACTTCACCCACGGTTAATTTCCCTGATGTATCAAGAGATGCTCCTTCTGTTTTTAAATTCATTGCCTCGATGACCAGGGTATCCGCTCCGTATTGGAGATCAAACTGAATGTCGGCTTGCTGCAACTTGTCCAAATTGGACTGGTCAAATTTGCATTCGGTTAGTTTTAGGCTACCATTTGCGTCGATAATCGTCGTTAAACTGTCGATTTTGGCCGCGCCCTTGATTTCGGGAATGTAAATCCTGGCTGCAGTTTTTAGTTTATCGTCCCGGTAGAAACAGGTAATGCTCTTTAAAGTCAAATCGTCCAGCGCAAGGTTCAGCAATTTGTCAATGGATGTGGAATCTTGTGTATTGGCTACGGACGAACTATCGGTTTGTAATAAAAAGTCATAGCATGAGGCGCCATTTGTATTTACAAAATATTTAAGAAATCCATCTTTTATCTCGACTTTCTGGATATTGAAGATATTGTCCAGCAGTGGTTTGGACTCTACTGAAACATACAATTTTCCAAATCTTGCCAAGGTGTCTAATGACGGAGAATGTGCTGAATCGCGGGATGATTTTAGGACGCCAAGCCACAAACCATTGAATCGAATGGTTGCCAATGGGAAATTCCTTATGAGAGAAAAGGTGACACTTTCCATTCCAAGTGGAGCTTTAACTGTCTCACCCACTTTTTCTATAGCGAGCCTGGCAATCCGGTCTTGCATCAGCCAGCCAACCACAGCTAAAGCCACAATAGCAACAAAAAATGTCAGTAAAGCGATTTTTAGGACTTTTAAAAATGTTCTCATCACTGGTAAAAAGCCAAAATTACTCAATGTACTTTTCAACTGCTGGCACCTCCTCTAAGAAAACATACATATGGTACTTTTCTTAAATATGAGTGAAATAAAGGCCGAACTACAATGAGGATAAGGTAATGGAATGTGCTGCGTATTGTTTTTTAGAATTAAGAATGAAGGTCTTTTGACATACCATGAACCTTATCAAATAATATGGAATTCAATAATCAGGTTAATTCGATTATAGGCATATTTCAAATCAGAAACCCAACTTCTTTGAGGGGAATCGTTTAATATTAAAATCAATAATAACTGTTCATACACAAATTGTGAAAAGACAGAATTAATAACCCATATTGATTATAAATACTTAAATTAGATAAAAAAGGATATTGGGGCCAAATATTTTATAAAGACAATGAAACTATATATCAAATATATGGTCAGTTTAAGGTGCAAAATGATGGTGCGGGAAGAACTGAAAAAACTGGGATTACACGATGTATCAATTGATCTCGGAACAGTTGAAATTCGGGAAGACATCACAGAGGAACAACATACGCAGTTGAAGGCAAATTTGCTCAAATCAGGGTTGGAATTGCTGGACGATAAAAAGAGCATTCTCATTGAGAAAATAAAAAATGTTATCCTGGAAATGATTCATTATACCGATGAACTGCCTAAAACAAATTATTCAGATTATATCAGCGAAAAATTAAATTATGATTATACATACCTTTCCAACATTTTTTCGGAAGTGAAAGGCATCACCATACAGCAATTTATCATCATTCATAAAATAGAAAAGGTTAAAGAATTGCTTTTGTATGATGAACTCAACCTTTCGGAAATTTCTTATAAACTTCATTACAGTAGTGTAGCGCACTTATCCAATCAGTTCAAGAAAATAACGGGCCTCTCGCCCTCTTTTTACAAGCAATTGAAAAAGAAACGCAAGGTCAACCTGGAAAATCTGTGATATATATAAGATTTTCTCATAAATGTGTAATGCTTTAGCGTTTCAATTATCCCACCTTTATTGATCAATCGGATGAAATCAAAATAAACGTGGACATAAATCCTGTTTTAAACAACGAAATATTAAAGATCATAGGGAATTGGAGCCTTCGGTCAAAAAATACTATAAAATATTGGTGCAGCTGATCGGCATCGACCTTATGTTCCTGACTGCCAAAACCAAAAAGTGCTCCTCAGGGTACCGGTAAGCACCAACGTGCTTAACCCCGAGGTGCGTGATATCAACCACTAAAGGCAGTCGGGAGATAGTATATTGTCCTGATTAAATGGAAGGCGTAGTATTTAATAGATAGTACGAATACATTTAAAAGGCGATGAAAAGGGCAGCCACGATTGTATATCGAGGAATAACTGCCCTTTTTTCTTTCAATTATTGCACTTCTGCGCACTTTCATTGGAAAGTGGAATTGAAGCTTAACAATGTAGCTACTGGATAGTGAGTAAAATCTAAATTCACAGTCATGGAAAATATGTATAAAGAAGGCGAAGAAGTCTATGCCAAAGAAGACCCTTCCCTCAAATTGGTGATCAGGCGTTATGTGGACAGGATCTATTACTGCAAGGTTAAGGAAGACCCTGACAGAAAAGAATTTGTCTATTTTGAAAGAGAGCTTATCGCACACCATACCAAAAAAGAAGAAAAGGCTTATTCAAAATGATCACTTGAGACACGTCATAATACGAATCATCTTCGGAATTGTGCAATCAGGTAAACCCGTTCCAAAATAAACAGGGCATACTTTGTTTTTAAACACGGTCAGTAACCGGGGGCAAATGATCTGATTGAACGAAAAACATTAAAAACATAATTGAAGAATCAGAAATGTATTTTAAACATAAAAAATTACCATTATGAGCAACTTTGATAAAGACAATGCTTTGGGAAAAAATCAGGAAGGACCTCATCCCAACAGTCCTTTGAAATTCTTAACCGCTTCTTCAATAATTGGAGATAAAGTTTTTAATCCTAATGGTAACCACCTGGGTGCAATCAAGGATATTATGATTGATCTGGACTCTGGGAATATAGAGTATTTCGTGATTGAAGTTGGCGGTTTTCTTGGCATGGGTGAGCGGTATTTTGCTATTCCTTTTTCATTGCTGAAAGTCAATACCAGAAATGAAACATTCATTATAGACCAAGCCCCTGAAAAGTTTAAAGATGCACCGGGTTTTGACAAAGATCATTGGCCGGAAACCAACTCCCATGAATTCGATAAGTCTTCTTCCTATTGGGGAGGATTTATGGGTGTCAACACTGGAGGAGTGCCATAACAATGAAAAAAATAAGACTGCACCCTGGCCTGTCTTACTCGCCGTCTGTTGCAAATCTCCTTACTTAGGGTCTGCTTTAAAACTTTTAAACCACGAAAAATTCAGGTTTTAAAAAAAAGAGTGCTGGTCAGACAAAACAGCGGGTGTGCGGTGGGCTAGTGCGTGGAAGCATTGTTTTGTCTTGATTTTTCTTTGGTTACTTTATTTTCATCAAGCAAAAGAAAGTAACAATCAAGAAACTGTCTGTGCGGTTGTAACAAAAGAGTAGCTGTTGCACCTTGGGTTCATTAACTTTCTGTTTCTTCACTTAGAGGTATTTAGGTGCAAGCTTTTTTGGGGGGCATCTAAAAATCGATGCATTTGACCCTTGTAAAACTGAAGGAAAAACATTCTGGTTTCCCTTAAAAACACTGAATGGAGTTATTCAGCAAGCCCTACTACAAAAGGGCGTAAAGACCACCTTTATGGTATTAAATCGCATCCGCTTGCCACATGACTTACCAGCTATATCGCTCTGTGCATAACGGGATACAGAAGTACGCAACAACCCTTTACCTGCCAAATCTGTGAATCATGTAACTTATTAATGAAGTTATGTAACACATTTTCCAGCCTTGGCATCCATCTTTACAGTGAAATATTAGTAATGCAGATTCAATATAAAAGATGGATACATTTTACAGTTCAGAAGCTGGTATGATCCCTATTGAAAACAACTGGGACCAACAAAAAGGAGAGTTCAAAGCAATATTATTGACCTCACACGATGTTGCATTATATTACACATCATCACAAATGGATGAAATGTTAATGGAGGTAAAGATGAAAATTGGTAAAAGCAATGAAGAACTACTTTATGATATTATTTCAGAGCTCCAATCTTCAGTTTACAGATAATGATCATTTTATGGAAAAAATTCTATTACAATCCACATTGATATAAATAAAAAAATAATGAAAGCAATAAGATTAAGAACCCTAACGAAAAATATGCTTTTAGGCATGTTTACGATGGCGATAGTGTTTTCATGTGAGTCCTGCTCCAGGAAAACCAGTTTTTTGACATCAACAGTTGTACCGGCAGCACGCGGTACGGTAACAGTAAAAACGGACAAAAACAAAAATTACGAGATTAAATTACAAATATCCGATTTAGCAGAACCACAAAGACTGGATCCTCCGAAAGCTACTTATGTGGTCTGGATTGTTACCGATAATGAAACCACGAAAAATATTGGGCAATTGAATAGTTCAAAAGGCTTCATGTCAAAAAACCTGACTGGATCTTTGGAGGCTTTATCATCATCCAAACCGGATAAAATATTTATTACTGCCGAAGACAATCCAACTGTTCAATATCCGAACAGGGAGATTATTCTTTCAACGGATAGATTT
The DNA here is from genome assembly GCA_963711495.1 of uncultured Cytophagales bacterium. GTDB lineage: Bacteria > Bacteroidota > Bacteroidia > Cytophagales > Cyclobacteriaceae > CAVQEK01. Next base: position 409,654 of record CAVQEK010000003.1, on the reverse strand, counting down.
TAGAATTTTCTGTTGCACAGAAGTCATCAAGTCAAAGCATTTTTTTGCTGAATTTATGCAGGGCATTTTGCGGAAAATGAATCTGTTGTTATCGAAGGTATAGTGTGCTTTCCCTTTGTTTCAACAATCAATAACCAAAAAATAGGGCCGCGATAACCTGTGAATTATGTAATATTTTGTCATTTACATGTAACATTTCTGTTGGTCATTTTGCGCATTTTTATCTTAGAAAAATTATCCAGTTCAATAAATTATCAAAATTAAACCTCCATCACAATGAAAAAATTAATGGTAAGTATTTTAACGGCAATCCTGTTATTTACAATTTTTCCTGTTCAATCGAATGCAATGGCTGAAACTAGCCCCGCTTCAACGAAAACCGCTGAAGCAGCAGAAGCTACAGCTTTACTCAACCGGTTAGACGAAATTAATAAGATGGATAAGTCAACCCTGAAAGTAGCTGAGAAGAAAGAGTTACGGAAAGAAGTACGCGCCACAAAACAACGTCTCGAAAAAATTGGTTCTGGGGTATATCTCTCCGTCGGGGCAATTATCATCATCATTCTTTTATTAATTCTTTTGCTTTAGATATGATGATAAAAGCATAAAATCACTAGTGTCATGTCATACATAAAGTGTCGGATAAAGTCGAGTTAATTTTATTCTGGCATCTTCTGTATTGAACTGCCAATTTATCTTTGCCTTCTTATTATTTCTTGCAGATTGCCAGGCCATTGCTTCTTTTTTTACTTTTTCGATGGAGTCAAGTCTTCTTTTTAAGCATTGCCCCATCAATACATTCAATTCAATTTCAGCCATATTTAGCCAACTTCCATGTTTTGGCGTGTATATGAAGTCGAACCTATCCCATAACCGTTTTGCCTTTTCTGGCGCATAGGCCTCATATAGTGCACCGGGTTTATGAGTCCCTAAGTTATCCATTACCAAAGTAATCTTTTCTGCATCTTTATATACCTCTGCAATTTCATGTAAATATTCCGCCCAGTCCTTTTTGGTTTTGGTCAGAGTGACCTTTACATATCGCTTCCCAGCCAATGGTTCATTGGCCATGAATATGTTACAAACTCCGCACCTTTCATATTCATAATCATATTTTTCCTCGCTGCCCGGTTTCGCTTTTATGGGCATTTTTGTCTCCTTTATTAACTGTTTAGGTGATTCATCCATACAGATAACCGGGTATTTGGGATTATAAGGCCTTTTATATACCTCCAAAACTTTTTCCATACTGGCCACAAAATCACCGTTTTGAAGAGGGGGTATAACCCATCCTTTTTTCTTCCAGGGTTTTAACTCGTTTTTTTAAAAGGCGACGAACCGTTTCATGAGAAATATTGTCGATGTATTCTAACTCCACTGCCTTGTCTGCCAACAATCTCAATGACCATCTGGAAAAACCTTCCGGAGGTTCGCTACAACTCAGGGCAATCAAATGGGCTTCTAAATCCCCGTCTACCTTCTTTTTATAAACTCTCTCTCCTTTGTGGCCCACCAAAGCTACGTCTTTGCCTTCTTCCACAAACCTCTTTTTCACCCGGTCTATTTTTTTCATGCTGATTTGTAGAATCTTAGATATATCCTCATTCTTGACTTTTTGGTCCTGAAATTTTCCCTCATCACAATTCAACAGAATTAAGGCATTTAAAACTTTTTGCGATTTATGGGAACCTTTGCTTGTAATCTCCAACAGTTCCTCTCGCTCTTCCTGAGTTAAGGTCACTTTGTATTTGATCATGGTAGTTTTTTACCAATATAGCGTATTTATACGACATTACAAAGTTGACATGACACTAGCAATATTCGATTAAGACTACTTAAAAAATATACATGAAAACGATAGGCATCATTATACTGGCAGTTGGGTTGTTAATCACCACAATCACGGGATTCAACTATGTAACAAAAGAGAAGGTCGTAGATGTGGGAAGTCTGGAAATTACCCAGAATAAAAATCATTTTATGTCCTGGTCGCCGATTGTAGGAATCGCAGTGATGGTTATCGGCGGTGGCGTTTTCTTATATGGAAGGAAGGCGACTTGATCTTTTGAGAAAATTTTCAACGACAAAGAAACAGGTACATATTATCTGGTTTCCTGCAAAGAATACAGGATTTCATATACAGGCGTGAGAATACGCTATTCATCGAAAACGAATAAAAATTCAATGAATTAAAGAAAGGTGTTGATCGGACTTTGGACCGGCATCTCCATAGTAGGTTAAAATGGATCCATGAAAGCTGGTTAGCATTGACACTATCCCTTCACAGGTTTTCTCAAAAACAGCATTAATTATGAATTCAACGGAACAACGGCTGACTGAACAGCCAGCAAAAAGAGATGGGTCACAAATCTTCGATTCAGCAAAGCTCGCCCATGATCTGAAAGGCCCGTTGAATTCCATTAAAGGCTTATTGCATATCGCTACCCTCGAAGTTCAGAATGAGGACGACAAACAGTATTTTTATCAAATTGAGCAATATCGTCAATTGATTTTTTCCAGGATAAATGATTTTTTAAACAATATCAGTATTTCCGGAATTGATACTTCAATTGTATTGTCTAAGCAACATCAGGCTTTTGAGGGTAATAGCCCGGTATTCCAAAACGAAAACAATTTCGGTGCTACAGGCTTTTGGGGTCGAACAAAAAGAACGTTTTTTTTAGAAAATACTAAAGGAACCCTATTAAATGTTATTTGGAATGTGTTAAATCGGGTTTGGCGCGAAAAGAATTCGAATAATTCCGGATTTACTGATCTGGAGATGCTGGCAGAGGGTTTAAAAGAACCACTAAATTCCATTCAATGTTTTTTGGAGATCGCGGCTCCTGAAATACAAAACGATACTGTGAAAAATTATTTAAGGCTCATTGAAAAATCCCGTCAACTTCTGTTGACCCGGATTAAAGAAACCATGCACCGAGTCCATAGTGATGACAAATCCAATGTAAGCCAGATCGACTTTAATGGAATATTAAAGGAAATAATGTCCTCCCTGAAACATATGGATGGCTTTTCAGACATAGCATTTGAGATCCATATAAATTATAAGAATCCATTTATTTCAGATTACAATGCTATTTATTCCATTATGCAAAATCTGATCGAAAACGCTGTTAAATATAAAAAACAAGACAATTCTGGTCATGTTGTAATTATAATGGTTACAGATGCTCCCCAAGGAATAGTCATCACTGTTTCTGATAATGGACTAGGTATTAAAAAAGAATTGTCTGACAAGGTTTTCATGATCGGGGTGAGGGATAAAAATTCCCCGCAGGAGGGACACGGTATAGGCCTGTCAATCGTGAAGCAACTCACGGTACAATTAGGCGGGCAAATATTTATGGAGTCCAAAATCAACCGGGGGACCGCTTTTGTTGTGAAAATACCGAATTCTATAACTTCCGGTATGAGACTAAATAAAACAGACTAGAAATGACGCTATCTATTGAACGATACTACTGTCATATTAATTTTGAAACAACAGGTAAATCGTCCGGGATGGTCAGGTTTTCTATGATACCATTAGCTTATCCGAATCTGTTTACTGATTTGAAATATCTCTTTATTAAATTTTTCAAATGCCGCCAATTGCATTTTGAGGGATTCAAGGTATCGTTGAAAGTCAGATGAACCGATATCATTTATTTGATTGGAAAGAAACAAAGGTGTTTCACCCAAAAGTTCGTAGCGTTCCGGAAATTTTTTTGAATGATCATCGGAACTGACAATATTTCATTTGTCAGTTTCTTTTGCACCCAAATGTCATCTATAATTTTCGTTTTTACGATCTTACTGGTCATCTTACGTAACCGATTTATGGAGGTTTTAACCGGTTTTTATTGCCCGTAATTTGTCATGATTTCTAATATAATCAATTATATAAATATCATATTAGTTTACAGGATTCTCACATTTTCGCACAAACCTGAGTGATCACATTCCAAGAATGACGGGGTTTCTGATGGTATGTCAAACATACTTATGGGTGTTTGAAAATTTCACTGTGCTTAAACATTGAAAATTATCGGTGAAGTAATACAGCTTTGCAATTGGAATTGTCAAAGTATGGCAATGGCATGTTTACCAGGTATTAATCTGAGTTGCACCATCCCTTTTCTCAAAAAATGATACTCTGTCAAACCTGAATCTGTGAATGATGCAACTTATTCCTGCAAATCTGTAACAATTACGAGCCCCTGTTCGCCCAATTTGGACATATGAAATTTAATACGCATCCATATCAAAAAAATCATGAAAGAGATCGCCAAATTTAAAACAAACCGAACCGAAACGATCATCGAGATTATGGAAAATAATCCTGATTCTGTTTTTATCAAAACCACGATAAAAAAACAATGGGCAACATTAGTGCGATTTCATTTAATACGGTTAAAGCCTGAATTAAAAAAATAATTCTCAACAGCCCTTTTATTAAAACTATTGATGACAGGGCTGAGATCTTATCCAGTAAAAAACCAATCTGAACGGATTCCCGAATGCCAATCATTTTCTTCGCATCTACCTTAAACATTTTGATATACAAAGGACGTTTCAGAATAATGTTGACCATCAGGGAATACGTCAACCGATAGAAAGCAAAAGCATGGACTTCCCAGGCCTGTTGAGGTTAAATGTGTGAATGATGTAACTTAATTCCAACCATGTGTAATAGTTCCCGAAATTAATGGACTCAGCTTTGTATCGTGATAATTTATTCACAAATAAAAATTAAAGAAAATGAAAAAGCTTATTCTATTAATCGCGATTGTCGGTTTCATTACCCAGGCACAAGCACAGAAAATGAACGTAAAGGATGTCCCGGTAATCGTTACCGATGCATTTTACCATGGTTACCCAACCATTAAAGATGTTGATTGGAGCAAAGATGGAAATAACTATGCAGCAGCGTATGGCGAGAACGACTTGAACAAATCAGTTACCTATGATGTTTCAGGAATGCTTATTGGAAAAGACGAGGAAATTGTAGTGTCTGCACTTCCTGCCTCTGTGATGGTGTATGTACAGAAAAACTATAATGAAGATGAGGTAAAAGAAGCGTCTAAAATCACTGACACTGATGGCACCGTAACATTTGAAACAGCAATCAAAGGAACGAATTTATTCTTTGATTCTGAAGGCAACTTTTTGAGGTCAGAGGAAAATTAGACCGCAGCGTCTGACAGGATAATTACTATATGTTAATTGATAGCCCTGCTGAAACATCAAAAAGGCAGGGCTAATTTTAGTTTCACTTCCCCTTCGATTTTATCAGAAACCGTGGTGCATCATAAACCATCAAGTGTAATCACAATTCGTTACAACTGGTATTTCACAATCCATTTATCACATGTCTCCTTTGATTTTTTCACGGTGGGAGTAGCATTCCATTAAGATAAATATCATCTGATACAAAAACTGGTATCATTGATAACGTGAAGTCAATATGTGAATGATGTAACTTATTCTCAATGATGTGTAACACTTAAGGGTGTTAAGTAGGCCACCTTTGTATAGTAAAAAAATTATTTACAAATAAAAATAAAAAAATGAACACCACAGAAGCAAAAGGAACCTGGAAAGAACAAAAAGGTAAGCTCAAACAAAAATTTGCCGTTTTAACGGACGATGACCTGATGTTTGAAGAAGGCAAGAGAGATGAGATGTTGGGAAAACTTCAAATAAAATTGGGTAAATCAAAAGAGGAGTTACACAAGATATTGACATCGCTCTAAGTCATGTCATGCCGTAAAAGTTGCCATCATAAGACTTTCTCTCGAAACGGTAGCTTTTTTAATCAATCAAAAATATAAACCCTTTAAATAATATTAAAAATGAAAAATTCAGTTTTTATCCTGACTATAACGGCGTTTATGGTAGGAACAATGTTAACAGGTTGTCAATGGATGGATAAACAGAAAGAAACTACCCAGGACAATTTTAAGGAGGCAAAAAATAATGTGCTTGAGGTCAAACAAGATTTAAATCAGGACTTGAATGATTCTATTCAGCAATACAAAAACTTATATGCAAAAAAAATCAAAGCTAATGAGGAAAGTATGGCTAAGTTGAAGATGAAGGTTGATGCGCAAAAAAGGGAAGACAGGGCCGCTTATGAACAGAAATTGGCATTGTTAGAGCAACGAAACAGCGATTTGAAAAAGAAGCTTGAGGATTATAAAGAAACTGGAAATGACAGTTGGGAAACATTCAATTCGGAATTCAACCATGACATGAATGAGCTTGGTAAAGCATTTAGTGATATAGCAGTGAACAACGTAAAATAGTTTGAAAACTAAAAATCAAATATCATGGGCAATCTACTTTATTTAATCGCTGTAATTCTGGTCATCGCATGGGCAATTGGATTTTTTGCCTATAGTTCCGGAGGTATCATACACATTCTTCTTGTTATTGCAATTATTGCAATAATATTCAGAGTTATTCAAGGGAGAAGCATCCTTTAAACACATCGCTTGATTATAACCATTAAGCCCACTGCGAAAAGTCATTGCGAAATAGCTAACGCTTCGAGCAAGAAGGGACCTCGGCCCGGACTTTTCAAAGTGAGTTAATTATTTAAAATAAAATTATGATTTCAGGAAAAGTATTTTTAGGCATAATGACTGGCCTCGCCGCTGGTGTATTGTTTGGGGTTTTATTTTCCCCAGAAAAAGGTTCGGATACCAGAAAGAAAATATCAAAAAAGGGAGAGGACTATGGGAATTCGTTAAAAAAAAGGCTCACGGACGTTCTGGACAACATCTCCGAAAAATTGGAATTGGTGAAAGTGGAGATTTCCGATTTTCCAAATCAAGCGAAGGTGAAATCAGAGGAAAGCGATAAAGCTATTAAAACCAAGCCGAATTGAAATCTTTTCGAATTAGTTTAAACATCATCAAAAGTATGTATGAATTTCCTGCAAACAGAAATGTTAAAATCCAGGCCGTCTCTTGATAGAGACAACAAACCATATAATGTTTCATTGCGCCTTTTCGATTTCCAGCGTTAATCGAAAAGATAAGACATAGCCATACTGGAAAAAATGGTGGACTTAATGTGGTGAGGCTTGTGAAAAGCCATGATAAGCAGATTATACTCACCAGGTTGCTTTAAGGTACAGTAATTAAATCGTCCCGGTCAAATGGTTCAATTGCCTTTCAGATTATTGAAGGAAAAGTAAAGATTCAAACACCCAAAGAATCTGTATCGCTTGAAAAAGGTCAATTGCTGACAATTCATGAAAACATAAAGTATAGCCTGACAACCCTGGAAGAAACAGCGCTTCTTTCAACCCTTTCAACCGGTTCCGGGTGACCGGCAAATGAGGTTTTCATAATATCATCCAGGCCGAATATAGGGAAAAAATGGAACCAATCCCTAATAGAAGTGTCTCACGATTTGGTCAAAAGAATTTTGCTGTTTCATGACACGGTGCATTGAGATAATTCAGGTAGTTAACCTTTGGCTATATTTTTAGCCATTACAAATGATTGCTAAAAAGCTATGATTAAAACTAAATTATGAGATATCGAACGCGTAAAATCCGGAGGATTTTTATTGGTATTTACCACACCTCATTATAACATGTAATAAATAAATCAACATGATACAAGTAAAAAAAGAAGGCATATTATTAACAAGTACTGATTTGAGATTTGAAAACCAAGGTGTCCTAAATCCGGCAGTCATACGCCAGGGTGACAGCGTTCACCTTTTTTACCGGGCCGTGCAGGATGGTAATTATTCAAGTATCGGCTATTGCAGGTTAGACGGCCCCCTGAATGTTGCCGAACGGTGGGAAAAGCCTTTAATGGTTCCGGAATTCGACTTCGAGTCACAGGGTGTAGAAGATGCGCGAGTGGTGAAGATTGATGACTTGTTTTATCTGAGCTACACTGGTTTTGATGGAACAAATGCGCGGGGTGCATTAGCAACTTCGAAAGATCTGGAACATTTTGAAAAACAGGGAATCATTGTTCCTCCCATCACCTATTCAGAATTTGTATTCCTGGTGGAATCTGCCGGAAAAGTGAATGAAAATTATTACCACAATCATAAGTTCTATTACCAGGAAGCAGATCCTGAAAGAAAAATAACATTATGGGACAAGAATGTCGTCTTTTTCCCCCGAAGAATTAAAGGGCAATTGATGTTCCTTCACCGGATACGCCCTGGCATCCAACTGGTAGCAATCAAGAATTTAGAAGAACTTACCAAACGTTTCTGGGAATATTATTTTATCAACTTGCACGACCATATCGTGATGGATCCTGAGTATGCACATGAGTCAAACTATATAGGTAGTGGTTGTCCACCCATTGAAACAGAACAAGGATGGTTGCTGATTTACCACGGCGTGGAAAAAACGGATAAAGGACTTGTATATTCTGCCTGTGCAGCCCTACTGGATTTAAATAATCCTTTGAAAGTGATTGCAAAATTGCCTTATGCATTGTTTTCTCCTGAACACAAATGGGAATTAAGTGGAGCTGTCAATAATGTTGTTTTCCCCACCGGGACAGCACTATTTGGAGGAACTTTATTTATATATTATGGCGCTGCTGACTCAGTTATTGCCTGTGCTTCTGTGAATTTATCAGAGTTGGTGGATGAACTATTAACTTATCCCATAAATGATGAAAAATCCATCAATAAAGATTCATTAGTCCACAAAGGGGAATGATTATTTAATCACATTAAGGTCCATATGGCCGCTTAAATAAAATTATAAGCACATGAAAAGCACAAATGTTTCCACGCAGATTGAAGATGGTAGAAATCACAATGAGGCATTGCTTGGTCCGGAGAATATGGCCTGTTCCATGGTTATTCCGATGGAATATAAAGGAAATGTCACAAAAGATTACACCAAAGAGTTGGCTGAAATCTTGTTTATCACTTCATATCCCCCAAGGGTATGCGGGATAGCAACTTATTCACAGGATTTGATCAAGGCGCTTAATAATAAGTTCAGCAATTCTTTATCTATGAAGGTTTGTGCACTGGAGTCTGGAGACCTGGGCTACAATTACACTGATGAAGTAAAATTCACCCTTGACACTTCAATGGCTCTGGACTATTACAAGTTAGCCCTGGCAATAAATCAGGACAGACACATTAAAATTGTATTGATACAGCATGAGTTTGGTTTTTTTAAAGCGCAGGAAGGACCATTTCTGCAATTTATTAACGCCCTGATAAAGCCGGTTGTTATTGTGTTTCATACCGTACTTCCACATCCTGATAAAGTATTAAAATCGGAAATTAGAAATATTGCAGCAGCATGCGCATCGATCGTCGTTATGACTCATAATTCAGCCGGAATTCTAACACATGATTACGATTTGCAAGAAGAAAAGATATCGGTAATACCACATGGCACCCATTTGGTGCTTCATTTAAGTAAGGAATTCCTGAAAAATAAACATGGGTTAAAAGACCGGAAAGTCCTTACTACCTTCGGCCTGTTAAGTGCAGGAAAGAGTATTGAAACCACCTTAAAAGCATTGCCGGCCATAGTTAAACAATGCCCTGATGTGGTATTTCTGGTAATTGGCAAGACACATCCTGAAGTCGTGAAAACAGACGGAGAAGCGTACCGGGAAAGTCTTGAAGTTATGGTAAGGCGGTATAAGCTAACCGACCATGTAAAATTTATCAACAGCTTTTTGGCATTGCCGGATCTGCTTGAATATTTACAACTTACCGATATTTACCTGTTTACCACCAACGATCCAAACCAGGCAGTTAGCGGAACTTTTGCTTATGCTATGAGTTGTGCCTGCCCCATCATTTCCACACCCATACCTCATGCCAGGGAAGTATTGACTGACGATACCGGAATTATTTTTGATTTTCGCAATGCACAACAATTATCAGAGGGCGTAATCAGATTGCTCAATGATGAACCATTTCGAAAGAATATCAGCACCAATACCTTACAAAAAATAGTCTCTACAGCCTGGGAAAATGCTGCCATTGCGCACGTGATGTTATTTGAAAAAATTGCCGGCGATAAAATCCCAATTCGATACAATCTTCCGCCTTTAAACCTGAATCACCTGAAACAAATGACTACCCATACCGGGATCGTTCAGTTTTCAAAAATCAATCAACCCGATATAGAAACCGGGTATACTTTGGATGATAACGCCCGGGCGCTGATAGCCATGTGTATGCACTACCGATTAACGGGAGAAAATGACGATCTGCATTATATCCATCAATACCTTCATTTTATAAAATATTGTCAGCAACCATCGGGAGACTTTTTAAATTATGTAGATCAGGAGAACAAATTTACCGATCAAAATTATGCTGTTAATTTAGATGATGCCAATGGAAGGGCTGTCTGGGCCTTGGGATTTTTAGTGTCATTGAAAGGATTGTTACCTCCGGAAATCATATCAGAGGCGGAAACCATAATGGAAAAAGCATTGCTACATATGGTTACTGTACATTCTACACGTGCAATGGCATTTGCGATTAAAGGGTTATACTTTTATCATCGTGTGATAAATTCTCCCCAAAATCTGGCACTGGTAAAAATATTTAGTAATCGTTTAGTCCAGATGTTTAAACATGAATCGGACAAAAATTGGAAATGGTTTGAAGGTTATCTCACCTATGCCAATAGTATAGTGCCTGAATCCATGTTATATGCCTGGTTATTAACCGGAGAAACAATATACAGGGACATTGCATTATCATCGTTTAATTTTTTATTGGAGCAAATTTTTAATGAAAATGGTATTGAAGTCATCTCTAATAAAAACTGGCTGCAAAAGGGTCAGGAGGCTGGTCATTTTGGTGAACAACCCATTGATGTTGCTTATACCATCATGACATTAAGTAAATTTTACGATGAATTTAAAGATGCCGACTACCGCTTGAAAATAGAAACAGCATTTAATTGGTTTTTAGGGAACAACCGGTTACATCAAATCATCTATAACCCCTGTACCGGTGGCTGTTACGACGGGCTGGAGGAATCAAATATAAATCTTAATCAGGGCGCTGAATCAACGGTTAGTTATTTGATGGCACGACTTACGGTCGGGCAATACATTATTGCAAACAGTCCGATGGATGTTCATTTGAATAATCACTCCAGAGTACGTACCAAACACAGAAATCGCATCTATTCAACAAATTATCTAACGTAAGTTAAGATCTGCAAAAGGGCATCTGGAAGGTTTTCTGAGCTATTAAAGCATTGATTGTATCGATTGAAGAAATCACAGTGGTTGCAACATCACCTCAAACAATATCTGTAAAAAATGTAAATCTTTTCTGGAATTGTGTAACACAGCGCTGGCTATTTCTACCTAAATTTTGCATTGTTTAAATTTCAATAAAAATGCGAATAGCTGGTTTTTTCATAATAATACTGGGTTTGGCACTTACCTTTTTTATAGCATTTGATTTTTTTACCAAAGAGAAAGTCGTGGATATCGGAAAAATTGAAATAAGTGCGAACAAACCTCATCACTTCAATTGGTCGCCATGGATTGGTGTTGCCATCATTGGAGTAGGCGGAGTTGTTTTGTGGAAGTCCTTTAAGAAATCTTAGCCTTTCTGCATTCATTGAGCATTATTATCAAAAACCAATGCTGTTCATTAAATGAAATATTGGATCATGAATGTATTACTGGTATATCCGCATTATCCCGACTCCTTTTGGAGTTTTAAACATGCCTTACGATTCATTAAAAAAAAGGCTGCCGGACCACCACTCGGTATAATTACCGTATCGGCAATGCTACCCGGAACATGGCAAAAAAGACTGGTGGATTTGAATGTATCTGCATTACAAACCACTGATTTGCAATGGGCGGATTATGTTTTTATTAGCGCCATGTATATACAAAAGGAATCAGTCAATAACATTATAGATATGTGCCTGAAGCATCAGGTAAAAATCGTGGCAGGAGGGCCACTATTTACACAGGAATACAAAAACTATCCCCAGATTGACCACCTTATATTGAATGAAGCAGAGATCACCTTACCGCTATTTTTACAGGACCTAGATTCGGGATGTCCAAAGCGAATTTATCAATCCGATGAATATGCAGATCTGACTTTGATTCCTGTGCCCGATTATCATCTCCTTTCAAGAGATGCATACGCTTTTATGAACATTCAGATTTCTCGCGGTTGTCCGTATGCCTGTGACTTTTGTGAGATCACTTCACTATTGGGGCACAAGGTGAGAATGAAAAGTACAGGTCAGATATTACAGGAGCTTGAAACACTGTACCAACTCAAATGGCGCGGATCTGTGACAATTGTTGACGATAATTTTATAGGCAACAAAAAGGAAATAAAAAACCACTTGCTCCCAGCCATGTTTGAATGGATGCAGTCGCATAAATTCCCATTTTCATTTAACACTCAGACGTCCATTAATCTTGCTGACGATGAAGAACTATTGTCGCTCATGACGCAAACAGGATTTAGTTCTACATTCATTGGCATAGAAACACCCGCGGAAGAATCGCTTCAGGAATGTCATAAAGTTCAAAATAAAAACAGGGATCTGTTGCATAGCGTGAAGAAAATACAAAAAGCAGGAATGCAGGTATCCGGTGGTTTCATAGTTGGTTTCGATAGTGATTCACCGTCTGTTTTTCAACAGCAAATAGATTTCATCCAGAAAAGTGGAATCGTTTCCGCAATGGTAGGTTTATTGAATGCGCCGAAAAACACCAGATTATATACACGACTTGAGAAAGAAAGTAGACTGACCACCGAGGCGACTGGTAGCAACACCGATTTCTCCATGAATTTTGTTCCAAAAATGAACTACCAGGAATTGTTGGACGGATATCAAAAGATCCTTCAAAATATTTATTCGGTGAAACCCTACTATAAAAGAGTTCGTGAATTCCTGTTAAACTATAAAAAACGTCATGTCCGCCCAAAAAGCATAAAAATTTCCCAGCTTGGAGGTTTCATCGAATCAATCTTCATCATCGGAATCGTCAATAAAGGAAGACGTGAATATTGGAAATTCTTTCTATGGACTCTGTTACGGCGTCCTGGCTTATTTATGGATGCGATGACGTTCGCCGTATATGGCTATCACTTCAGAATGGTATATAGTTTAGGCAATAAAAACAGCTATTGATCATGGTGCAAAAGAAATGGGTCAGATCCTGAAAATACAGTAAATAGTCCTTGTAATGATTGAGCAGAGATCCATGATCTTGAAAGGGGAGAAGTATCCATTGCATCCGAAAAATTTAACTTTTCGGTTACTAACACCAACCTGGGAAACAGCTTGATCCAATACTGGAAAAAATAGTGATCGTCCATTATCAGCAAAAAAATGGGGGAGCATTCTGGAACGGAAATACGGAATATTTAGTCGATAGTGTAAGGTGTAAACATTAGGAACATTACATAAAAGTATTCATTATTTATGGACGATAGATAAGTACCACGCGTGAAACATTTCCGGTAGCTCCGTCACAAAAAGATGAATGGTGAAAGTTTTACGAGTCAAAAAATTATTTAAAATTGATACCAGTGAAGACCAAGAAGCTGAAACAGACCGTATCACCTAAATTAAAATCCTCTGGTGTACATGCCAGTCAGTTTCCAATAGTCGGTATCGGTGCATCAGCCGGAGGTCTGGAAGCTTTTGAGCAATTTCTTAGTAATGTGCCTGAAAATAGCGGGATGGCTTATGTGGTGGTACAACATCTTGATCCTACCCAAAAAGGAATGTTGCCTGAATTATTGCAGCGGATTTCCAAAATTAAAGTATTTCAGGTAACGGACCGTACGGTTGTTAAACCGGACTGTATTTATGTCATTCCACCAAACAAAAGCATGTCTATATTCAAGGGTGTGCTATATCTTTTTGAGCCGATAGAAATAAGGGGACTGCGCCTTCCGATCGATTTTTTTTTCCACTCCCTTGCTGACGACCGAAAGGAGCTAGCCATAGCTGTCATTTTTTCAGGCATGGGTTCCGATGGTAGTCTGGGGATTCGTTCTATCAAAGAGAAAAATGGAATAGTAATGGTGCAAGAACCGGCAACCGCAAAATATGACAGTATGCCCTTGAGTGCTATCGATTCAGTAATGGTAGATATCGTGGCACCGGCAAACAAGTTACCTGAAAAGCTCTTCAATTTTCTTAAACAGGTCCCTGTCGTCAAATCACACATCAACCTAGAAATTAAAGACCAAAGTGCGCTCGAATAAAATTATTATTCTACTGCGTAATTATACCGGAAACGACTTTTCGTTGTATAAAAAAAACACCATATATCGACGTATTGAAAGACGGATGGGTATCCACAAAATTGATAAGATAGCCGCCTACGTCCCTTTTTTGCAGGAAAACACAAAGGAAATGGATATCCTTTTTAAAGAATTAATGATTGGTGTAACTAATTTTTTTCGTGATACTGCCGTATGGGATAAGCTGAAAGAGACGGTTATTCCAAATATCATAATCAATTCTGACACCCGGTACAATATTACGGGCCTGGATAGCAGGGTGTTCTACCGGTGAAGAGGCATATTCATTGGCTATTGTGTTTAAAGAAGTGATTGAAAAAATTATTCCCGAAAGCGGGTTTTTCATTACAAATATTTGCTACCGATCTCGACAATGATGCAATTAAAACCGCCAGAAAAGGAATATTTCCTGCCAATATTGCCAGCGATGTATCACCTGGATCGTCTGAAGCACTTTTTTGTTGAAACAGAGGACGGTTATCGCATAAATACCGAAATCAGGGAAATGGTTGTATTTGCCCAACACAATATCATCATGCATCCGCCATTTACCAAAATCGATATCCTATCGTGTCGCAATTTGCTCATATACATGGATCCGGAATTGCAAAGAAAATTACTAGGTCTTTTTTATTATAGTTTGAATCCGGAAGGAATTTTGTTACTTGGTAGTTCCGAAACGCTGGGAACGCAGGGTCATCTTTTTACCCCAGTCGATTCTAAATTGAAAATTTTCAATCGCTCATCCACCGCCCTAAATCCTGAATTATTCGATTTTCCTTCTTCATATGCCCATACAAAACCAATTAATATTGAAAAGCAAATGTCTGCCAAATCGATCCCAAATATTCAAGCGCTTGCCGATCAATTGTTATTGCAACATTTTTCACCTGTCGGTGTTTTGGTGAATGAAAATGGCGATATCATATACATCAGTGGACGCACGGGAAAATATCTGGAGCCGGCGGTAGGTAAAGCAAATCTGAATATTTTTGCCATGTTACGCGACGGCTTACGCAATGAATTTCCGCTTGCCTTCCGCAAAGCCGTAATGAAAAAAGAAGTTGTGGTATTATCTCAATATCAAAGTGGGTACAAACGGTGGTACACAAACCTTAAATGTTAACATTCAATGGATTGATAAACCGGAACCTTTAAACGGCATGGTTATGATCATTTTTACGGATGTACCAGAAATGATTGATATCAATTCCAAGGGAAAAAAAGGTGCCAAAACTTTAAAAAGTATCAGACAATCGGAATTGGAGAAAGAGTTACAGGATACGCGTGAAGAGATGCAGAACACTCTCGAAGAAATGCAGACTTCGCAGGAAGAACTGAAATCCACAAACGAGGAATTACAATCTACCAATGAAGAACTGCAATCTACAAACGAAGAACTCACGAGTTCCAAAGAAGAAATGCAAAGCCTGAATGAAGAACTTCAAACGGTGAACGCTGAATTGCAGTCGAAGGTAGATGATTTTTCACGGGTAGACAATGATATGAAGAACCTGCTCAATAGCACAGATATCGCTACATTATTTCTCGATAAAGAATTGAATATCCGCCGCTATACCAATCAGGCAACTAAAATTTTCAAACTCATAAAAAGCGACATAGGACGGCCATTTACCGACCTGGTTTCCGATCTCATATACCCGGAATTGACTGCCGATGCTCTGGAAGTTTTAAGGACACTTGTATTTATACAAAAACCAATTCCCGCCAATGACGGGCGATGGTTTTCTATTCGCATTATGCCCTATCGCACTTTCGATGATAGAATAGACGGCCTGGTTATTACTTTTATCAACATCTCCGATCTAAAGCAGGTGGAATTGGAATTACAGGTCGCAGAACAGATCAATTCCTTTCTCTTAAATTCATCCTCAGATGTCATAATTACAATTATCTGCGGACTGGAAAATACTGGAATTTAATCTGGAAGCTGAAAAATATTTCAGCAAAAAACGAGAGCAGGTTTTAAATCAAAATTTTATTCAGATGTTTATTCCTGAACCAGCTCAGAAAAAGACGGAGAAAGATCTGAATGAGTTACTGAATACAAGACAGGATGGTAGGTTCAAAATGCGGGTAAAGACAGCAGAAAACAGTATGATAGCAGAATGGACTATTAAAATTTTATTCAATAACCAGAAGAATTCAGAAGGAATTATTTTAGCGCTAAAAACATAAACATGCCATGATTAACGAAGAACAGAATCTTACAAACGCCGAAATGCTGCGTAAAAAAGCCGAGGAAAAACTGAAAAGGAAGGAAAAACAAATGGAAGAGCCTATTCAGGAGATCGACATAAAAAAACTTCTTCATGAATTGCAGGTACACCAGATAGAATTGGAAATGCAAAATGAAGAATTGCGCCAGGCATATGATCTGGCTGAGACAGCATTAAAAAAATACACTTTGTTATTCGATATGGCCCCGGTGGGTTATTTTACACTCAATAGTGAAGGCAGTATTTTGGATCTAAACTTCTCTGGCGCCGATATGCTTGGCGAAAGACGTTTTAGCCTGGTAAACAGCAACTTTAAGCTATTTGTCTCTAAAGATTCACTCAGTGTGTTCAACGATTTTTTAACTAAAGTTTTTGCCAGTAACACCAAAGAATCTTGTGAAGTGATGCTCGGTTATGACAATAATCCTTTATGCCAGATGTATATGGAAGGAATTGTTATTGAATATGAAAACAAATGCCTGTTGTCTGTTATTGATATTTCAGATTTCAAAAAGTGACACAACCGTTAAATACCATGGTTGCGCATTTTGCCGTCACTCATGAAAATGGAAAAAGAAATACCGATTTGATTCGGATTTAATTCTCGTGAAGGGTCTTGCATTAGCTCGATGTTTTTGAGTTAGCCCGTTTTCAAATCACCTTAACGGATGGAACAGGTAAACTTTTCATATTCCAGGTTTGCAAAAATTGGTTTCCGGGTCTTTTACAAATATGTGATTTATGTAACTCTTTATAAAATATTTATAACAATTTTTCGGTGATAGGTACGCAACTTTATTCCCTAAAAGATTCAGCAATGAATGGGAACGAAAACAGCACCATTACGGACCTGACCATCCGAAAGGGGAACACGGGACCGAAAAGAAAATTAATCTTTTGGGATGACCGTTATGCCCTTCCATCCAGGAGGTTTATGATAGCCATAAAAAAGAAGCCTTAAAATACTGGTGATATCAGCAAAATTTAATAATCAAATTATGTGGGATATGACCATTTCCAACCGTAGGAGAATAAGTGCTGTAGAGCCATGGGAATACCCACATATAAAATTTCTATTAGTCACAGTTGACTGAAAAGAATCGTTAATGCTGTGAATTAAGGATGAGAAAGACGTGAAGACTAAAAATCCCCTTGGCAAAGGGCCAGGGGAAAATCAGTTAAAATATTACTATCAATAAATAATAATTATGAAAGGGGATACAAAATTACTGAATGTCCTGAATTCATTGCTGGCAGATGAATTGACAGCCATAAACCAGTATATGGTACATGCTGAAATGTGCGAAAATTGGGGTTATAGTAGACTGCATCTGGCAATCAGAAAACAGGCGATGGACGAAATGCACCATGCTGAGTGGCTTATTGAAAGAATCATCTTTTTGGATGGTACGCCCACTGTATCCAAACTCAATTCTGTAAAGGTTGGTAAAACCGTTTTAGAAATGATTGATAACGACAATGATGATGAAGTTGACGCTGTACGCTTGTATAATGATGCCATAAAGCTAGCCCGTGAAGTGGAGGACCAGGGCACTGTTGATTTACTTAGCAGAATTCTTAAAATGGAGGAAGGACACGTCGATTGGGCAGAAATTCAACGGGCACAGATTGAACAAATGGGCATGGAAAATTATCTGGTCAGTCAAACCGAAAAACCGAGTACATGAATAGGCGCGTTTAAATCAATTAATTCCTAGCGACCTTGTTTCCGGGCGACCATTTGTAGAATAAGCAATGCGCGAACCAAAATTACTGGTAATATGAGACATCGCCGGAATTATTGGCTATCAGATTATTAAATCTGATAAGCATAAGAGCCGTTCAGAGATTAAATAAAATGAAACTATGGTATAGAAAAAACCTGTAAGAGCGAAAGAAGATCTTTTATTGTTACCACGCCGATAAGTCATCTTTACTTGGTGCGTTTCATCAAAACAGATATTTGGTGAGAAAGGGCCGGAAATGAATTTCTGTTCTCGAAAATTGGTTAAATATATTGGATGGTTTTCAATAGAAATATGAACAATACCGTATAAAGGGTATGGAAATAAGCAAATATGCAGGAAAGATTGCCGATCCGTCAATGCTGATTAATGTACCTCGACTGATCACAGCTTATTATACTGAAGACCCCGATCTTTCCATGCCGGAGCAAAGAGTGTCCTTTGGAACCTCAGGGCATCGTGGCTCAGCCTTTAAAAATTCTTTTAATGAGAAACATGTTCTGTCCATTACCCAGGCCATATGTCTGTATCGAAAGCAACGAAAAATAGACGGCCCCTTATTCCTCGGTATGGATACACACGCCCTTTCAATTCCTGCTTTGACCACTGCTTTGGAAGTATTGGCTGCTAATGGTGTTGAAGTTATGATTGCAGGAAAAGAGGAATATACACCAACTCCTGTCATTTCGCATGCCATTCTGAAGTACAACAAAGACCGTCACAACGGATTTGCCGATGGTATTGTCATTACACCTTCCCACAATCCTCCTGCCGACGGAGGATTTAAATATAACCCTCCCAATGGCGGGCCTGCAGAAACCGAGATAACGAATTGGATTGAAACCAAGGCGAATGAAATTTTAAAAAATAAACTTCAGGGGGTGAAAAGAACACCTTACGAACAAGCCCTAAAAGCATCTAACACACATCGTCATGATTACCTGAATAACTACATCAATGATCTTTCCAATGTTATTGATGTCGATGTAATTCGTAATTCAAGCATTGAACTTGGGGTTGATCCGCTGGGTGGCGCGGGGGTTCATTACTGGGAACCCATTGGGGAACATTATAAATTAAAACTTAAGGTAGTCAATAAGACAGTAGATCCTTCCTTCCGCTTTATGACCGTAGATTGGGATGGACAAATCCGCATGGATCCGTCTTCTCCTTACGCCATGCAGGGTTTAATCAAATTAAAAGATCATTTTGACATTGCTTTTGCGTGTGATCCGGACCACGACAGGCACGGGATTGTCACAAAAAGCTATGGGCTGTTGCCTCCTAACCACTACCTGACTGTTGCCATCTATTATTTATTTCAACACCGGTCTATGTGGGGCAGGGAGGCAGCCATAGGCAAGACACTGGTTAGCAGTCAAATGATTGACCGTGTTGCTGGAATATTAAATAGACGACTTTATGAAGTTCCTGTCGGATTTAAATGGTTTGCCAAGGGGTTATTTGATGGTTCGCTGGGCTTTGGTGGAGAAGAAAGTGCCGGTGCCTCTTTTTTACGTTTTGACAGCACTGTTTGGACAACAGACAAAGATGGGATTATCCCGGCTTTGTTATCGGCGGAAATCACAGCCCGAATGGGACGCGATCCAGGTGAAATCTACCAGCAACTCACGTATGAATTTGGCGTGCCAGTCTATGACCGGGTTGAGTCTCCCGCCACCCCTGAGCAAAAGGAATTATTGGCAAAACTCTCAGCGAAACAGATCAAGATTCTGGAGTTAGCCGGTGAAAAAGTCCGGAATATCCTTACGCACGCACCGGGAAATGGTGCACCAATTGGTGGGATAAAAATGATAGCAGATAATGGATGGTTCGCAATACGTCCTTCGGGAACTGAAAATATTTATAAGATTTATGCTGAAAGTTTCAAGGGGAAAGACCATCTGAATAAAATACTGGAAGAAGCACAGCAAATTGTCGCAAAAGCAGTGACTTAAATACATATGACTAAAGAAAATCAACAATAATATCATGGAACAAGCTTGGAAACAGACTTCCACCAATAAAGATGAAAATTCCTTCCTTACGAATCCCATAAAACCTTAATAAACAAATTGTTTTCACATGAAAGAAAAAGCCGATCTGAATAAACCTGTTTATAGTAACCCATCATCAAATCTTGAGGGTTTTGATTCCCTAAAGGAGTTGGCCCTCGATATGCGTTGGTCGTGGAATCATGCCACAGACAAAGTGTGGCGGCAACTTGATCCCGAACTGTGGAAAATCACGCATAGCCCGTGGATTGTCCTGCAGACCGTCTCCCGCGACCAGATCGAGCGCGTATTAAAAGATCCCGTTTTTAAAAAAGATGTGGATGATCTGGTTCAGAACAGGCGACAGGCCACAGAGGAGGCGGCATGGTTTCAACGGAATCATCCTCAGGCCCCCCTTAACTGTATCGCTTATTTTAGTATGGAATTTATGCTGAGTGAGGCACTGCCCATTTATTCGGGCGGATTGGGTAATGTAGCTGGTGATCAACTTAAAGCTGCCAATGATCTGGGTATACCGGTAATTGGGGTAGGACTGCTTTACCAACAAGGTTATTTTCGTCAGGTAATCGACAAAAACGGAGCGCAACAGGCTCTCTTTCCATACAACGACCCTGGGCAGTTGCCAATCACACCGCTGCGTCAGAAGAATGGTGAGTGGTTGAGGTTAGAAGTCGCACTACCGGGTTACTCGGTATGGTTGCGGGCTTGGCAGGTCCAGGTTGGTAAAGTGAAGCTATATTTACTGGATAGTAATGATGCGGCGAATTTCCCCGTTCATCGTGGGATTACCAGTGAGTTGTATGGCGGTGGGCCGGAGTTACGTCTCAAACAAGAACTACTCCTCGGGATCGGTGGTTGGCGGCTGCTCAAAGCACTCGACATTCATCCGGAAGTCTGTCATCTTAATGAAGGGCACGCAGCCTTTGCAGTGTTGGAACGTGCTGCTGATTTCATGCAGGCAAGCGGACAACCTTTTGAAGTTGCCCTGGCCATTACCCGGGCGGGAAATCTATTCACCACCCACACAGCTGTAGCTGCCGGCTTTGATCGGTTCGATCCCGCCCTCATTGAACAATACCTCAGTGGTTATGCCGAACAAAAACTGGGCATATCGCGTCACGATTTGCTGGCGTTGGGAAGACAGAATTCGAATGATTCCACGGAAAAATTCAACATGGCTTATCTGGCAATTCGGGGTTCTGGCGCAGTGAACGGCGTCAGTCGATTGCATGGGCAAGTAAGCCGGTATCTATTTACCCCGTTGTTTCCTGAATGGCCTGCAGTAGAAGTGCCTGTCGGGCATGTGACTAATGGCGTGCATATGCCAAGTTGGGACTCTGCGGAAGCCGATGATCTTTGGACGGAAACTTGTGGAAAGGAACGCTGGCTTGGTAATATTGTCAGTTTGGAAAAGGACATTCGAAATGTCTCCGACATCAAACTCTGGAATTTTAGAATTGCCGCGAGTAAGACTTTTGTGGAATACACACGTGAGCGATTGTCATTGCAATTAGCCATTTCCGGGGAGTCGCAGGAGATTGTTGACGGAGCTAAAAATTTATTTGATCCGCATGCTTTGACATTGGGCTTTGCACGACGCTTTGCAACCTATAAAAGACCGAACTTGCTCCTGCACGATCCTGAACGACTACTTCGATTGTTAACCAATCCGGAACGTAAAGTGCAACTCATCTTTGCTGGCAAAGCCCATCCTGAAGACAAGTCTGGGCAAGCCCTGATTCAGGAATGGACAAATTTCATACGGCGACCTGAGGTCCGCCCTCATGTGATTTTTCTGAGCGACTATGACATGCTTTTAACAGAACACCTGGTCCAGGGAGTGGATGTTTGGATCAATACTCCACGGAGGCCCTGGGAGGCCAGTGGAACCAGTGGCATGAAAGTACTGGTCAATGGGGGCATTAATCTTTCAGAGTTGGACGGTTGGTGGGCGGAAGCCTACAAACCGGAGGTAGGATGGGCATTGGGGGATGGTATGGAGCATGGTGAAGATCCTGCCTGGGATGCCAGTGAAGCCAATGCATTGTACCACTTGCTGGAGGAAGAGGTAATCCCAGAGTTCTATGACCGGGACAAGCGTGGTATTCCCGTTGCCTGGGTGAAGAGGATGCGTGAAAGCATGGCATCGTTGACACCGCGTTTTTCTGTCAACAGGACGGTGCAGGAATACACCGAACAACACTACTTGCCTGCTTCCATCACATATCGGGAACGTGCTGCTAAAAAAGGTTTAATAGGCAAACAGATAGTTGATTGGCAACACCGACTCCGTCAGCAATGGACTTCGCTCCATTTTGGTGAAGTGAAGGTAGAAACTCGAGACAAGCAGCACCTGTTTGAAGTTCAGGTGTATTTCAATGATATGGACCCCAAATCGGTACAGGTTGAACTATATGCCGATGGAGTGAATGGCGGTGAACCGGTACGACAAGCGATGAAGCAAGGAAATCCACTGGATGGTGATGGAAGAGGATTTGTTTACACTTTAAAATTATCTGCTAGCCGGTCTGCTTCTGATTATACTCCACGCGTGATACCAAAACATGAGGGCGTTGCCGTTCCACTTGAAACTGGTCAAATACTTTGGCGACAGTAAAGATATTTTTTATAGTGATTTGAAGGCAAGTTCAACGTATAATAAGTGACAGTAATCAATTTTATATATCTAATTAATAAAATTAATCAAAATGAGAAAAAGCAGTTCTTTTGCATCATTAATCTTCATGATAATTTTTGGCATTGGTGTAGGAATGGCATTTGTCATGTATAGAACTTCGCCTAGTCAGGAAAGCATTTGGGTTGGAATTATCGCATTTGTTGTTGCCCTAATTGTTTCTCTCTCAATTAAGGTGGCAGATCAGTGGGAAAAGGCGGTCGTATTGCGATTGGGTAAATTCCGCTCACTCAAGGGACCTGGACTATTTTTAATAATACCGGTCATCGATGCGATACCTTACTGGATTGACACCCGCGTGATCACAGTTACCTTCAAGGCAGAGAAGACGCTTACCAAAGATACGGTACCCGTGGATGTAGATGCGGTACTATTCTGGAAAGTAATAGATCCAAAAAAAGCAGCACTGGATGTAGCCGATTATAAAGTCGCCATAAGCTGGGCTTCTCAAACGGCTTTGCGCGATGTCATTGGTAAGACCATGCTTTCTGACATGCTGGAAGGTAGGGGAAAGATTAGTAATGAGTTACAAAAAATCATCGATTTGCGCACCGAACCATGGGGCATTAATGTCATTTCGGTAGAAGTCAAGGATGTATTAATTCCTTCGGCTTTGGAAGATGCAATGTCGATGCAGGCCCAGGCAGAAAGAGAACGTCAGGCACGTGTGATTCTGGGAGATTCAGAAAAACAAGTGGCTGAAAAATTTGAAGAAGCAGCCAGGACCTATACGGACAATCCTGTGGCATTGCATTTAAGGGCGATGAATATGCTTTACGAAGGGTTGAAGCAAAACTCAACGATTGTAATTGTACCTAGTTCAGCCATAGACACAATGCAGCTTGGAAGTATGGCAGGATTGACAGCTTTAACTATGGGAATCGGCCAGGAAAAAGCAAATAAAGTGAAGGAAAGTACGGTCAGCAAAAAAGAATAACTTCAATGACAAATATAGGATTGCGATTGAAAAGTATTATGGAAAAGTAGGTAAAATGAAAGAAAAAAATGAAACTACACATTTGTTTGTAGATATTGGCGGTGTTTTACTCACCGATGGATGGGGTCACGAATCACGCCAAAAGGCGGCTGAAAAGTTCGATCTGAATTGGGAAGATCTCGAAAACAGGCATAGTCAGGCTTTCGAAACCCACGAGTTGGACAAACTCACTATGGAGGAATACCTGAACAGGGTGGTCTTTTACGAGCACCGGCCATTTACTCCGGACCAGTTTAAGGATTTCATCTTCTCCCAGTCTGCGGCATACCCCAAAATGATCGGGTTGATGCGCAAGCTAAAGGAACAATATGGATTGAAAATTACGGTAGTCAGCAATGAAGGACGTGAACTGAATGCATATCGCATCCGAAAATTCAATCTGGATGACTTTGTGGATGCTTTCATTTCTTCCTGCTACGTCCGGTTTCGGAAGCCAGATGCCGACATTTTTCGACTCGCAATGGACATCGTGCAGGCACCTGCCAATCAGGTAGTATATATAGAAAACACGCCAATGTTCGTCAATATTGCCGAAGGATTGGGAATAAGAAGCATACTTCATATGGATTACAAGTCCACTTGTGTAAAATTAGCTTCATTTGGATTGAGTATTGAAAAATGAAAAAAGATATTCAAGATTCTAATAACACAAACATTCTGACGATCAACGGTGGCTCGTCGAGCATTAAGTTCGCAATGTATAGGTCAGAAGAATCATTGGAACTAAGTTTTCATGGTAGCGTTGACCGTATCAGTCTACCTGGGACTAAATTAACTTTCACCGACGCAACAGGAAACAAAAAAGGCAGTCTCAGTCTTGATACCTCCGACACCCGATCGGTATCCAATTTTCTGATTGACTGGCTCAAAAAAAAGATTGATTTTTCGTTGATTAAAGGCATTGGCCATCGGGTGGTATTTGGCATGAAACTCCAGGAACCTGAGATAATCTCTCAGGCACTGCTCCATGAATTACATCGCATCATTCCGTACGATACGGATCATCTCCCCGCTGAAATTGAACTGATGGAGGCCTTGCATCAACGTTATCCTACAATTCTACAGGTAGCTTGTTTCGATACGACGTTTCACCAAACAATGCCGCGTGTCGCTCGAATATTACCAATACCACGCCGTTTCGATAAATCAGGAATACAGCGATACGGGTTCCATGGTTTGTCTTACGCTTATTTGATGGAACAACTTGCCCGTGTCGACGGCAAGACAGCTGCTTGCGGCCGTGTGATTCTGGCTCATCTGGGTAGTGGTGCTAGCCTGGCTGCCATTCTCGACGGTAAATGCATTGATACCAGTATGGGTTTTACCCCTGCTGCCGGGTTGACAATGGGTACCCGACCAGGTGATTTGGATCCTGGCGTTGCGTGGTATTTAATGCGGTCAGAAAATCTCACACCCAAACAATTCAACGATCTTATCAATCACGATTCCGGTCTCCTCGGCATTTCCGAGACAAGTTCAGACATGCAGGATTTACTTGAGCGGGAAACCGATGACATTCGGGCAGCCGAGGCGGTAACCTTATTTTGTTATCAGGTGAAGAAGTGGATAGGGGCTTTTGCTGCTGCACTTGGTGGATTAGATACGTTGGTTTTTGCAGGCGGTATTGGTGAAAAAAGCCCGGTTATTCGATCCCGAATTTGTGAAGGACTGGGATTTCTTGGAATCGAGCTTGATGAAAAACGAAACATCGCAAATGCTCAGATTGTATCAACAGAAAACGGGCAGATCACAGTTCGTGTTATTCATACAGACGAGGAATGGATGATAGCTAAAATAGTAAGCCAAATGATCCAAAATAAAGGTAAAATTAAACAAGTTCATAAATACACAAAAAATGACTGATATGAAAGCAGTTAATGAAGCAAACGAAAAATTGGGCAAGGAAATTGTCTCAAGAAAACATAATATGGATATGAAGGATAAGCCATTACCACATAAGCTTTTGCAAAAAATGAACGCCTATTGGCGTGCTGCAAACTATCTCTCGGTCGGACAGCTCTATTTGCACGACAACCCATTGATGCGAGAACCGCTGAAGCAGTCACATGTAAAGTCGATGCTCCTGGGACATTGGGGAACCACCCCTGGCCAGAACTTCATTTATGTACATTTGAACCGAATCATCAATAAGTACAACCTGGATATGATCTACATTTCCGGTCCAGGCCATGGCGGACCTGCACTGGTGGGCAATACTTATCTCGAAGGCACTTACAGTGAAGTATATCCAAACATTACCCAGGATGAGGCGGGACTGAAAAAACTCTTTACCCAGTTCTCATTTCCCGGTGGGATTCCCAGCCATGTTTCCCCCGAATGTCCTGGATCAATCCACGAAGGTGGAGAACTTGGGTATTCACTAAGCCATGCTTTCGGAGCTGTTTTCGACAATCCGGAACTGATCGTTGCTTGTGTTGTTGGAGATGGAGAAGCGGAAACGGGACCGCTAGCTACAGCCTGGCATTCCAATAAGTTTCTCAACCCAATCACGGACGGGGCTGTGCTGCCAATCCTTCATCTCAACGGATATAAAATAGCCAACCCAACTGTTCTGGCGCGAATCTCAAAGGAGGAACTGGAGCAATTTCTGCGTGGTTGTGGCTGGATGCCTTACTTCGTGGTAGGTGATGAGCCGGAAAAGATGCACCAACTCATGGCTGATACATTGGACAAGGTAATCGAAAACATAAAGCAGATTCAAATCAATGCACGGAAGAAAAACGATGATATCAGGCCACGTTGGCCAATGATCATATTTAATTCGCCCAAAGGTTGGACCGGACCGAAAGTTGTCGATGGGCTACAAATCGAGGGTACCTTCCGGGCCCACCAGATTCCTCTTCTGGCAGATTCTGAGCATCCAAAGCATTTAAAGCTCCTTGAAAACTGGATGAAAAGTTATAAACCCGAGGAACTCTTCGATGATAGCGGTCGTCTTTTACCTGAGCTGGCTGAACTGGCACCCAAGGGTATACGAAGAATGGGCGCTAATCCACATGCAAATGGTGGCTTGCTGTTGCACGATCTCATAATGCCTAATTTTAGAGATTACGCTGTAAATGTGCCATCGCCAGGATCCGTTCAGGCTGCCGATACACACGAACTGGGAAAGTTCCTTCGCGATGTAGTAGTTCTCAACCGGGAGCAACGAAATTTCCGGATATTCGGTCCCGATGAAACGCTTTCAAACCGCCTGAACGCTGTTTTTGAGGCCACAAACCGCCAATGGGAAGCGGGAACAGTAGATAACGATGAATTTCTTGCATCCGAAGGCAGAGTGATGGAGATGTTGAGTGAACATCAATGCGAGGGCTGGCTCGAGGGGTATCTGCTCACCGGAAGGCACGGATTATTTAACTGTTATGAAGCTTTTATTCACATTATTGATTCCATGTTTAACCAGCATGCCAAATGGTTGAAAGTTACCGCCGGATTGCCATGGCGAAAGAAGATAGCATCGTTAAACTATCTGCTTGCTTCACATGTTTGGCAGCAGGCGCATAATGGCTTTACTCATCAGGATCCGGGGTTTATCGATCATGTGGTAAACAAGAAGGCCTCCATTGTGCGCGTGTACCTTCCGCCCGATGCCAACTGCTTGCTATCAGTGTGGGACCATTGTCTGAGGAGCCGGGATTACGTCAACGTTGTTATCGCAGGAAAATATCAGGCACCACAGTGGCTGACCATGGACGCTGCAGTTGAACATTGCACTAAAGGAATTGGTGTATGGCAATGGGCCAGCAGCGATCAGGGTTTGGAACCGGATGTGGTGATGGCCTGCTGTGGTGATGTGCCCACACTCGAAACCCTTGCTGCTGTTTCCATCCTTCGTAAACAGCTTCCCGATCTGAAAATCCGGGTTATTAACGTTGTTGATTTGATGAAACTGGAA
Organism: uncultured Cytophagales bacterium; assembly: GCA_963711495.1. Lineage (GTDB taxonomy): Bacteria > Bacteroidota > Bacteroidia > Cytophagales > Cyclobacteriaceae > CAVQEK01. Next base: position 381,766 of record CAVQEK010000003.1, on the reverse strand, counting down.
CCGGAAACAGAACATCCGCATGGATTGAGTGAACAAGACTTCGATGCTTTATTCACAAAAGACAAGCCGATCGTATTTGCGTTTCACGGATACCCCTGGCTGGTGAACCGGTTGACATATCGCCGGACCAACCATGAAAACATGCATGTCCGGGGCTATAAGGAAGAAGGTACCATTACCACTTACTTCGATATGACCGTTTTAAACGATCTTGACCGGTTTCACCTGGTGCAGGATGTAGTCAATCGATTACCACAGTTGGGGGACAGAGGTGCTAAACTGAATCAGCTTGTGCAGAACAAACTTGTTGAGCACAAGCAATACATCGACAAATACGGTCAGGACATGCCGGAAATCAGAAACTGGAAATGGAATATCCCCAAATGAATATACAAACGCTAATAAATACTGCAAAGATGCTTGTTGCCAACAACAAAGGGATTTTAGCGATGGATGAAAGTAATCCAACCTGCAACAAACGTTTTGCCAAATTGGGAATTCCCCAAACTGAAGAAGCCCGACGATGTTATCGTGAATTGATTATTACCACACCAGGTCTCCGTGAATCCATAAGTGGTGTTATCCTCTATGACGAGACTATCCGACAACATAAAAAAGACGACATTCCATTTATTAAAATCATCATTGATGCTGGGATCATTCCCGGAATCAAAGTCGACACTGGTGCAAAGGACATGGCAGGTCATCCGGGAGAAAAAATTACCGAAGGTCTGGACGGCTTGCGAGAACGTCTAAAAGAATATTTTAAGATGGGTGCTCGTTTTGCCAAGTGGCGTGCTGTAATTTCCATAGGGGAGGGCATTCCGAGCCGGGGATGCATTGAGGCCAACGCTCATGCATTAGCCCGTTATGCCGCCTTGTGTCAGGAGGTGGGAATGGTTCCTGTTGTTGAACCTGAGGTGCTCATGGACGGTAATCATACCCTGGAGCAATGCTTCGATGTAACAGAAGAAGTCCTGCGATCAGTCTTCAACCAGCTTTATATGCAACGAGTGGCGCTAGAGGGTATGATCCTGAAACCCAATATGGTGCTACCGGGATTGACATGCCCTAAGCAAGCAACGCTACACGAAGTTGCTGACGCCACAGTGAAGTGTCTCTTGCGAACAGTCCCCTCTGCTGTTCCTGGGATTGCTTTTTTGTCTGGTGGTCAATCTGCCGAGTTGGCATCTGCACATTTGAACGAAATGAACGTCCGATTCAAGTCGCAACTACCGTGGGCATTGGCGTTTTCGTTTGCGCGAGCCATCCAGCAACCGGCTTTGGACATCTGGCTGGGCGAAGCATCCAACGTATTGGCAGCACAACAAGCTTTAAATCGTCGGGCTTTGTGCAATCGCGCTGCCAGAAGTGGTGAATATAACTCAGAAATGGAATTGACATATGCCTAACAACGAGCATTTTGAAACACATAAAATTTATCGAATAGTGATAAAATCATAAATCTTATCTATCCTATTAAAGAAAGAAGAATTTCAATCATGACAACCAACACAAGTCTGCCCAAGGCTACGGAATCGAAGTCGGAAATGAAGCCTAATGGGAAGGACAACCTAAAATCTATTCCCATAGAAGAACTCCAGAAAAAACTGGAGTCATCTCCGGAAGGTCTCTCTCAGGCTGAGGCGGATAAACGATTGGTCCAATATGGGCCAAATGAGCTTGAAGAAAAGAAAACCAATATGTTCCTGAAATTCCTAACATATTTTTGGGGCCCCATTCCGTGGATGATCGAAGTAGCTGTTATCCTTTCGGCTGTGGCACGGCATTGGCCGGATTTTTTCATCATCCTCCTTCTGCTTGCTGCCAATGCTGTAGTTGGATTCTGGGAAGAACGCGAAGCCGGAAACGCCATCGAGGCATTGAAGGCTAAACTGGCGGTTAAGGCACGGGTGAAGCGCGATGGTAAATGGATCACCCCAGCCGCACGTGAGCTGGTGCCGGGTGATGTCATTCGGTTGCGATTGGGTGACATTGTGCCTGCGGACGCACGTTTACTGGATGGTGACCCTGTGGAGGTTGATCAGTCCGCACTGACCGGAGAGTCGTTGCCGGCCGAGCGCAAACCCGGTGCGGCGGTGTTTTCCGGTTCGATCATTCGCCGAGGTGAAATCAGCGCACTGGTTTATGCCACGGCTAAGAATACCTACTTCGGTAAGACGGCGCAACTCGTACAGGAGGCGCATACGGTCAGTCATTTTCAAAAGGCGGTTTTAAAGATCGGTAATTACCTCATCATCCTCGCGGTGGCTCTGGTAGCAGTGATTGTTACTGTAGCTATTTTCCGTGGCGACCCGATACTCACAACATTACAGTTTGCCCTTGTGCTTACTGTAGCCGCGATTCCTGTTGCAATGCCGACGGTGTTGTCAATTACGATGGCAGTAGGTGCACGATTATTGGCCAAGAAAAAAGCGATTGTAAGCAAGTTGGTATCTATCGAAGAATTAGCGGGCGTTGATGTACTGTGTGCTGACAAGACCGGTACCCTGACCCAGAATAAGCTGACTTTAGGTGATCCTTTCAGTGTGAACAATATCCCCGCTGATCAAGTCATCCTTTACGGTGCGCTGGCGTCACGTGCTGAAAACAACGACACCATTGATCTTGCTGTGTTGGGCGGATTGAAAGACAAGGACTCGTTAAAGGCTTATAAAGTGATTCATTTTATGCCGTTCGATCCTGTACATAAACGTACCGAAGCCACTGTCAGATCCAAAGACGGAAAAACATTCAGGGTATCCAAGGGAGCGCCGCAGGTGATTTTAGAATTGTCTTCGAATGCAAGTAAGATAAAGTCCACTGTCGACAAAGCCGTAAACGAATTCGCAGCACGAGGTTTTCGATCATTAGGTGTTGCGAGTGCCGAGGGCGATGGGCAATGGCAGTTTGTTGGTGTGCTGCCCTTGTTTGATCCTCCACGCGAAGATGCAAAGGCAACAATCAAGACCGCACTGAATATGGGTGTAAAGATCAAGATGGTTACGGGCGATGCACTTGCAATAGCCAAAGAAACCGCCCAAAAGTTGGGCATGGGCGCTAATTTTTTTGATGCCGCTAGCCTGGGCGACTCGAAAAAGAAGGAGACAACGGAAGTTTCCGAGTCCATCGAAAATGCCGATGGTTTCGCTCAGGTGTTTCCTGAACACAAGTACCACATTGTAGATGTTCTGCAAAAACGAGGCCACTTGGTCGGGATGACGGGTGACGGAGTGAATGATGCTCCGGCACTGAAAAAAGCCGACTGCGGCATAGCTGTTGCGGATGCAACGGATGCAGCGCGTGCAGCGGCATCCATTGTGCTAATGATGCCAGGTTTGTCAGTAATTATTGACGCAATCAAGGAGAGCAGGAAGATTTTCCAAAGAATGAACAGCTATGCAATCTACAGAATAGCTGAGACATTGCGTGTGCTTTTATTCATGACGCTGTCGATCTTGATATTTAACTTTTATCCCTTGACGGCGGTAATGATAGTAATGCTGGCATTGCTCAATGACGGTGCCATCTTGTCTATTGCATATGATAACGTTCATTACAAAAATCAGCCTGAGGCCTGGAATATGAGAGAAGTACTGGGCATTGCTACGGTACTTGGCATTGTCGGACCTATTGCCGCATTCGGATTATTCTTTCTTGGCGACCGCGTTTTTCACCTTGATCATTCACATCTGCAACCAATGATGTATCTGATGCTTTCCGTTGCCGGACATTTAACGATTTTCTTGACCCGCACACGCGGTCCATTCTGGTCTATTCGTCCCGCAAGGATTTTGTGGATGGCCGTGCTTAGCACACAAATCGGAGCTACGTTGATAGCAGTATATGGTTTCCTTATGCCACCCCTCGGCTGGAGTTGGGCACTGTTAGTTTGGGGCTATGCACTTATATGGTTCATAGTTAGTGATCGTGTGAAACTCCTTGCATATAGGGTTTTTGATCACATTAAAGCCAAAAAGCTATTTAAATCGAAGCCACAGATTGCCAAACAAGCTTATGACTTGTAGGAACAGCATGGTCATCGTGAAGGCTTTGCGGACCGGGACTGGTTGCAGGCAGAAAAGGAGCTAAAGAAAGATAGGCCCTAAGTCACGCCTAAGTCCAATAAATCCAAACCAGAGAAAAATAATAAATAAACCGAAATCCCGGAACCTCTTATGAGAAGGACAGAAATGCATTCTTTTAAATGAAGAATGGATAAAACTGTGCATAAAGGGGGAACATTAATCTGAAATTCAGCATCGACTTTCCAGGCAATCGAACAGGGTTTGAAAGCAGGCTGCAATATTTCATTATGCTTCAAACCATTATTCGATTTTGCTTATTTTTCAGGAGATGGATGCAGCCCGTAAGGACGGCTCCAACAGGCACCTGATGTCCGGGATCAATCCAAAAGGCAGCCAGGTTTTTAATTACAAACAATCAATTTTTGATTCCGACAACTGTGATTAAATATTAAAACCGATATCCAAGTGAAAGACCATAACCCGTATTTTTAATGGATGAATTATCATTCGAAATTCGTCTATCTTCAGGATTGATTTTAACCATACCAAATTGTGTATTCAGCTGAAAAAATATCCCACTTACCAATTCATATCCCACAAAAACGTTACCACCAGCATCAAATGATTTAAAATAGGTTACTGTAAATGGATCATTCTCTTCCACGACATTTTTGAATTCAATGTTTGTTTCGAGCCTTTCAGAGCCGCCTTCAGTGATCACCTTACCCCCAATCGCATAACCAATATAGGGTCCAAATCCGAGCATAAAACTTCCTTTTCCCAGCAAAGCTTTATAAACCACATTCAAGGGTAATTCAATGTAAGAAAGCTTGTATGTGTTCGTTAATGAGCCATTGTTGTCTTTTGCTCCTTTTGTGGAAAATAGTAATCCTGGTTGAAAAAAGAACTGTTGAGCAATTGGTATCTGAACATTCATTCCCAAGTGATAACCAAAGATCAGGTCATTTTTTAGTTTGTTGCCATCCATATCTTTCCCGTTCAGATTCTGGACATTGATGCCACCGAGGATGGCAAAGGAGGTTTTTGCTTTATCCATACTTTGAGCCATCGCCAAAGTGGCAGAAAACATTAGTATCAATATGAAAGAAATAATTCTGGTTTTCATTTTATTTTTTTATTAGATTCTGATAATTAAATTAATTGACTGCAACTTTTTCAGCTTCAGCTTTCATCTTTTCATTGGCGGTGATCAAAAACTCAACTCTACGATTTTGAGTGCGACCTTCTGCTGTTCCATTTTCATATTTTGGGACGGATTCGCCAAATCCTTTAATTGTTAAACGGTTGGTGGATATACCGCTATCAGCCAGATAATCAGAAACGCCTGAAGCCCTTTTTTCAGATAAGGTCTGATTATATGCTACACTTCCCTTACTGTCAGTATGTCCTTGCAATTCAATATCCGTATCAGGATAATTGTTCAGAACTGTAACAAGCTTGTTCAAACTGGTTTTAGCATCACTTGAAAGATTCGATTTGTCAAATGCAAACAAGACGTTACTGTTGAATTCTACAACGATTCCTTCACCCACGCGTTCTACTTTGGCATCGGGAACAGTTTTCTTTATTTCTTCAGCTTGTTTGTCCATATGACGGCCAATAACAGCACCTGTTGCACCACCTACAGCGGCTCCGATAATGGCACCCAGAGCTGTATTGCCCGAAGCCCTGCCGATCACTGCACCCATTGTACCGCCTGCTGCGGTTCCGACAACGGCTCCTTTTTGAGTTTTGTTCATTGAAGCACATCCTGATAGCATCAATGCTGCACTTAAAACGAGCATTAAATTTTTACTTGATTTTTTCATCATCATAGTTTTTATATATGTAAAGTTTTCTGATGTAAAAGGTAGGCTCATTTAAGTATTTAAATATTACACAACTCTCCAAAAGAGTTACATCATTCACATATTAAGCCAGCTGAAAAGTCATTTCACTATTATCAACAACACCCGAAGTTGTGGGAATCATGTAATTCTTTTTAAAATTTATGTAACACAGATTGAGATAGCAGCACTTAGATTTGCTGTGTCAGACGGTGACATTGAATAGAGAGAATTCCAACATATCCGCTAAGTGGATATATAAGTGAAAAAAAATTGATGTGTACTCACTAATTTTTAAGAAGTATGAAAAATATTATATTATTACTTGTTGTCTGTTTTTTAGCCGGATGTGTGTTAAATCTCGTAACCGGCCGAAAACAACTAAGTTTAGTACAGGAATCAGATTTGCAGTTGATGGCAAAAGGCCAATACGATACTTTCTTAACAGAAAATAAGATATTGAACTCTGGTAGGAACAAAGATGCTGCAATGGTAGACCGCGTGGGAGCGCGAATTGCTAATGCAATTACGAAGTATTATGACAGCCAGGGAAAACAATCAATTCTGGAAGGGTATCATTGGGAATTTAACGCTGTTGATAGCAAAGAGGTGAATGCCTGGTGTATGCCCGGTGGAAAGGTGGTTGTTTACACCGGATTACTGTCTGTAACGGAAAACGAAACAGCACTTGCTATTGTTATGGGACATGAAATTGCCCATTCCGTTGCAAAACATGGAAATGAAAGAATGAGTCAAGCAATGGTTCAGCAACTTGGAGGTATGGCATTAGAGGTTGCTTTAGCTCAAAAACCGCAGGAAACACAAGATCTATTCATGCAGGCTTATGGTATTGGAAGCCAGGTCGGCGCCTTATTACCCTGGTCGCGGCAGCAGGAAACAGAAGCCGATCAATACGGTTTGATATTTGCAGCCATGGCTGGTTATGATCCGCGGGAAGCAATTCCTTTTTGGCAGAGAATGTCTGCAGCAGGTGAAGCAAATCCACCCGAATTTCTTAGCACACACCCTTCTGACGAAACAAGGATAAGAAAGCTAAAACAATTTATGCCGGAAGCCCTCAAATACTATAATCACGCTATTTAACGGTGAATTAAATATTACTTTCTCAACTTTAAATTTGTTATCTGTCAAAGCATTTTCTGTCGGGCAAAAAGACCTGAACCCTCTGAATATGTGTGAAGAGATATACTTCTTTTCTGGAAATGTGTAATACTTTCCATTCGCGATAGTGGTACTTTACATTAAATTATCGACTGTTCGTGCAGGTGAAAATATAAAAATCATGAAAAATATGCTTTACGTCATCACGGGTTTACAAATCGTAATCTGGGTTATTGTTTTTATCGGGTTTAACTCCACTGGCCTTGTCCACATACTGCTTGGCATTGCATTACTGATAATACTCGTCCGGATATCTTTAAAAGCCAATTATCAAAAAAGTAGTAAAACCAGCGCATTCATGCCGTTTAAGTAATGAATACCAAAAGCTTAGAAGTGTGAATATTGTAACTTATTTTAAAATAATATAACATAGATGGGCGCTTACCTGCCCAACTTTGATATAGAATTTAGTCATAGATGCACAATAATTAATAAAAAACTATAAATCATGAAAACAATCATTCTATTCATTGCTTTATAATCGCTTATGTCAATATCTTCCCTGGTCATCGCCCAGGGAGTGGGTTTCGGATTAAAGGGTGGCGTCAATTTTGCCAATCAATCCATAACCAATATAAACACCAACAGTAGAACGGGTTTTCAAGGAGGAGCTTATTTCGTATTCGCATTTTCTGAAAGTTTGGGTATTCAACCGGAAGTTTTGTTCTCTTCTCAAGGTGCCGAGTTGCCTGATTATGATGAATTAAATGAGTTTAACTATTTGTCTATACCTTTACTTTTACGTTGGAAACCACTCAGTTTTCTAAGTATTGAAGCAGGCCCACAGTTTTCGGCACTTTTAGATGCAAAAAATAAGGCCGGTGATTCATTAAAGGATGAGTTCAACAAGAGTGATTTCGGATTAGCAGTTGGAGCTACTCTACATTCTCCAATTGGCCTTAATGGCGGATTGAGATATGTTTGGGGATTTACAAATGTCAGTAATCTTGAAAACGATACTGAGGTCAAAAACAAAATGATACAGATTTTCTTGGGCTGGACAATTTTTGGTGCCAATAAATAAAACAACAGGGTTAATGTGAAATCTATCACGAATTATAAAGCAGTTAAGCAATCCAGGTAACTGCTTTATTTATTTGCACCAGATTTGCTCACAAAAATGAATGATCGTTGACCGGAATTTGAAATGAGCCAGATTTATTCTAAGAAATAAATAGCAAGTAAACCAAAATATCATTAAAATTATTTACTGTTTTTAGCGTGGTTTTGGGTATAAAAGTGAAAATACGACAGCCTATCTCAAAAAATTCAAACAAATCAAAATTGGCAATTTTTTTAAGCACTTGGTATAAAGAGGTACTTCTTTTTTTTACCAATCTTTCCATAATTTTATTTGTTGCAAATTGATCTTTATTGATTATAGATTGAATTTTAGGTAGGAATATCAATAAGAAAAATACCTGAAATCCTGTATGAAAAAAACTTTTTACCCATCGTATTTTATCTGTAAATGATTGTGCTTAGCACTGAATATCTAAGAATTTGGTTATGAGGTATAGAATATTGATTTGAAAATGATATGAAAAGTTCCAGTCTGAAAATCATTCTTACAGCCATTCAGGTCGATCCAATCCTTTCCATTCTGGTCGTGCTCTCTGTGGGGATTATAATCATCAGTTTTGTTTTCAAGTTGTTGAAGCAGCCCTATGTCATTGCTTATATCCTTGTGGGGGTCTTGATGGGTCCTCATGGTTTGCAACTTATCACAGATGAATCGCTAATTTCCAATCTAGGTTCATTTGGCCTGGTACTTTTGATGTTTTTCATTGGAATGGAGATTTCTCTTCCTAAACTTCTTGCAAATTGGCGCATTCCGATTTTGGGTACTCTAATTCAGGTAATTTTTAGTTTAGGTGTTGTTTGGTTAGCAGGTTCCTTTTTCCATTGGGAGCTTAATCGCATCATTGTACTTGGTTTTGTAATTAGTCTTAGTAGCTCCGCTATTGTCATCAGTTTTCTTCAAGACAAAGGATTAATAGATTCCAAGGTAGGTCAAAACGTCTTAGGTATTTTGCTGGTACAAGATATACTGGTTGTGCCCATGCTGATCATACTCAACTATTTATCAGGAACAACACTTTCTGCTCTCGACATAACGAAGCAGATTATCGGAGGATTCTTGATTCTTGGAATTACAATTTGGGCCTTGAAGAAAAAAGAAATCCGACTGCCGTTTGGGAGCCACATCAGAAAAGATCATGAAATCCAGGTATTTATTGCATTTGCATTTTGCTTTGGTTTTTCCCTTCTCACAGCATTTTTTGGTCTTTCCTCGGCTTTAGGTGCTTTTGTTGCAGGAATGATCGTTTCTAAGGCCGAGGAAACGACCTGGGTGCATCGCAGCCTGCACACATTCAGAATCGTATTTGTGGCATTGTTTTTTGTATCGGTTGGTATGTTGATTGACCAGAATTTTGTGATGGAAAATTTGGGGGTTGTATCCATTATGGTTTTGCTCATTTTTATCACCAATAATTTCATTAATGCAATGATCGTCCGCTTTTTAGGTGAAAGTTGGCCCGAAAGCTTGTTTACCGGTGCTATATTAGCACAGATTGGGGAATTTAGTTTTATACTAGGCGCTTCGGCCTACTTTATCGGGTTGATTTCGGAATACCCCTATCAACTAATTATTTCTACTATTTCAATCACGCTTATTATCAGTCCACTCTGGATATTTCTGGCCGGAAAAATAATTGCGTTGCAGAAAAAAAACAAAGGAAGAGCATAACGTTAGAATGTTCTGAGCAAAAACCTGTGATCTATATAAAATAATACCATGCTTTTGTAACACTTATAAGATCAATTGTTCCGACCTTTGCAAAACGTGGAAAAACAAATGACTTAAAATTGAAGTCGAATCTATAAATAAGAAATCATGTCTAAAGAGAAAGATGGAAAAGTCAAATCGGATAAAACAGCTGCAACCAAAACATTAAAAGAAAAGCGTGCGGCTAAGGAAGCAAAACGCAAAGAAAAGAGAATCGAAGGTTAACGATCCAACCTCAACAAAGCGAAAAATACTCAACAACAGAAGGCGTAACGTTTATCATTGTGCAGATCATTGAATATTTCATGAACCCGGTGGTGAAATAAACGATCATTAAAAAAAACGACCGGAAATGTAACGGTATCATCGTCTGATTCGTGAGAAGCCTTAACACAAAAAACCTCTCCACTTGACACCTCTGTACAAGTGATAGAAGGAAAGGCTGAAGTCATCATTGATGTTTAAACCCACCTAATTGACAGGGGAGGCTATAATTATCCCAGTCCATTTCTGTAATATTATAAAGGCCAATTTGGGGTTCAAAATGATCTCTATGGTCATCAAAAATGGGTATGTAGAAATTACGATTCAAATTCAATAACGCATTTAGTGAACGAAATGGAAACCAAAATAAAGATTGTGCATGAAACAGTTTATGAGTTCAATGACCAAGTATTCATCGAACCTCATTACTTAAGATTTAAACCCCGAGTCACACCTTATAACAAGCTCGAAAGTACAAATTTCAGAATATTCCCGACCCCAATAGGTTTGTCAGAACAAAGTGATACAGAAAACAATCTGGTATATTTCTGCTGGTTTGACGGCATGCATATAAAGCTTAGTGTGCACTCGGAATCAGTTGTGGTACTACTAGAAAATAATCCATTTAACTTCATTGTATTTCCAAGTGGCTATTTTGACCTGCCATTCCACTATTCTTCACAATTGAAAGACATCCTTTATGCAGCTTTACACTGCACAAAAATTGAGGAACCGTTGATTGAGTTTGGTAACCGAATTCTAGAAAGTTCAACTTTCAAAACGCTAAATTTTATCAACAAGTTAACCAGCCAGATACATGTTGATTTCAAAAAGGAATCACGTCTGGAGGGTGAGCCATTCGAAGCAGACAAAACATTCAATCTTAAAAAAGGTTCATGCCGGGACCTTTCATGGATGCAGATTCAGTTACTGAGGCACCTGGGGATTGCTGCCAGATTCGTAAGTGGTTATTTTTTTGTTGAGTCAGAAAGTTCCGCGCATGAACTTCACGGTTGGGTAGAGGTTTACTTGCCGGGAGCTGGGTGGGTGGGATTCGATCCTAGCAACGGGATAATGGCAGGAAGCTCCCATATCCCTATCTGTTCCAGCGCACATTATCAAAATACCATGCCCATAACGGGATCATTTAGAGGTAGTGCAAATAGCGTTTTGGACACAACCTTATCGATAGAAAAAATTTAGGCTACCATCAGTCAGATTTGCATAGGTATGGAAGCTGACTGCAAAAAGGCAAGAAAGCGGAGCATGTAGGCGAACAACCCATTGATGTGGCTAAACCATCATTACATTAACCGTGTAGAGAAGTATAAGCATTCAGAAAGACTACCCAATACTTATGTACGAAATTATATGCGAAAACGCCTGCAACCAGAAAAATGTATTAATTCCACCAGTGATCAAAAATCACAGACAGTTTATTTGCATGGCCATTGATCCATGGCGGACGCGATGCATTACAATATGTGTGAAAGATGTAATTCTTTTTTTGAAATGTGTAATACTTTCCATTCATTGTAGTGGTACTTTACATTAAATTATTGACTGTTCATGTTGTTAAAAAAATAAATATCATGAAAAATTTATTGTATGTCATCGCCGGATTACTGATCGTGATCTGGGCTATTATTTTTATAGGGTTCAATTCAACTGGCCTTGTGCATATACTGCTTGGAATTGCAGTACTGATTATACTCTTGCGTCTATCATTTAATACCCAATTGTCAAAAAAGTGATAAACCCGACGCATACATGTCACCAGAAAATGCAGAGGATGGGCTATGATGAAATTCAAGGATTATCCGATTAAAAGCAGTGAAATGAAGTCTGGCGACATTGAGTTGTCACCTAGTAACATAAAAATTCATAAAAAGAAAGGAAATTGAGATGAACTATCTGTATTTAATAATACCCGTTGTAATCCTGTTTTTCATAGGGATCAGAATTGTACGACCAACTCAAAGAGGGTTAATCGAGCGGCTTGGAAAGTACCATTTTTTAGCCACTCCGGGATTTCACTGGATTATTCCGGTGATCGACAGAATGTATCTTGTCAACGTCACCGAACAGATGGTCGATGCGGAGCCACAGGAAATAATAACCAACGATAATTTAAATGCAAGTGTTGATGCCCAGGTCTACTTCAGGGTCAAATCTGATGAAGAAAGCGTCAAGGGATCTACCTATAATGTCAACAATTACAAGTGGCAGATCGTCAATCTTGCCCGCACCACATTGCGTAATATTATCGGAACCCTAACGCTTAAATCAGCCAACAGCGAACGGGGGAAAATCAATGCAGAACTCTACAGAACCCTACACAATGAAACACAGGGGTGGGGAATTGAAATCGTACGGACCGAGTTGAAGGAAATCGATCCACCTAAAGATGTGCAGGAAACAATGAATAAAGTGGTAAAAGCCGAGAACGAAAAAATTGCCGCCATTGATTCGGCTACAGCGGCAGAGACGGTTGCTGATGGGGTAAAACGTGCCAAGATCAAGGAAGCGGAAGGATATAAGCAATCAAAAATATTGCATGCCGAAGGAGAAGCCGAAGCCATTAAACTGGTCAATGAAGCTGCCGATAAATATTTTGTGGGAAACGCTCAACTATTAAGGAAACTGGAGGCGCTGGAAGCATCACTCGGACAGAATGCAAAAATTGTCATTCCCACAGGAACAGAATTGGTAAATATTATTGGAGACATGGCAGGAATACTGCCGTTAAACCGAAATACCTCACAAAATGAGGTATTGGATGGCCGCAAACAAATGTCAAAAAACTAAATTTTCGGAACCGATAGATCCGTTGCGTACTCCTTTGTTAGTACCAATAAACCCTGTTCATGCTTAGTTAAAAGGTTTTTGGTATTCAAAACACGTCGAAGGATTTAATAAATTTAAATGATCAAACAAACACATAAAAAAACTGTTGCCCTGATCGTTGCTCACCCTGATGACGAAACACTCTGGGCCGGTGGAACAATATTGAGCCACCCATCATGGCAATGCTTTGTTGTTTGTCTTTGCCGGGCTAGTGATACGGACCGGGCTCCAAGGTTTTATAAGGCATTGGGTGTTCTTAAATCGGAAGGAATAATGGGCGACCTTGACGATGGTCCCGAACAAAAGCCGTTGGATGACAAAACCGTGGAGTATGCCATACTCGATTTATTGCCTTCAAAGAATTTCGATCTCATTATTTCACATAATCCGACCGGAGAATATACCCGACACATCAGACACGAGGAAACCGGTAAAGCAGTTATTAAGCTTTGGCATACTGGTAAAATACCCATCAAAAAACTGTGGACTTTCGCTTATCAAGATGGCAATAAGGCATATTATCCCAAGCCGGTCGAATCGGCCGCGATTTACCAAAAACTCTCCAAAGAGATTTGGCTAAGAAAATATGGTATTATGACGGCAACTTACGGGTTTGAAAAAAATAGTTGGGAAGCACAAACAACACCCCACGCCGAATCATTCTGGCAATTTACCAATTCATTTGATGCTAATAAATGGCTTAATAAGGAGCAGTTTTCCCATCAAGCAGAATAGATCATGGCTGAACAAACACATTATATTATCTCGGAATCCGGCCGAGAAAAAACGTCAGAAGTTCATTAGCGAAGGGTCAGGCCATCAGACAAAGGTGAGGAAATGGAATGGATAGCCCGACATGAAACATGGAGAGGCGGCTCTAAAATGTAAAATATAGCATCCAGAACATATCTGACTATGCAATAGAAAATCAACTTAAAAACGAGCATTTATTTCTATGAAAGTATTGGTGTTATATGATTACCCTCCTTCACCCGGAGGGCTTGCAACTCAAGGAGATTTGTTATATCGCGGACTTCTTGAAATGGGCATTGACGCCCATGCGGTTCATTTCGAATCTGCTCAGGAGAAGGAATGGTACTATCGATGGTTTGAGCCAGATGTTGTTGTAGGTGTAGGATATTGGGGGCACACGCCACAATTAGTACTTCATCCTCAGCGGTATGGAATGCAACCGGTACCCTGGCTGGTTGCCGACGGTTATATCGCCAACTATCAGGAGGTTTTGAATGCACTGCCACTCATACTTGTCACATCGAATTGGGTAAAGGAGATGTATGTCCGGGATGGTATCAATGGCGATAAAATTGAAGTATTACCAGTTGGATGCGATACGACTGCTTTTGTTCCTCATAAAAAGGACGATACAAAAATTTTAGCCGTCCGTGAAGCACTGGGTATTTCACCAGATCAGATAATGATCCTTACCGTTGGCGGTGATGCTGCATCGAAAGGGGCACAGGAAGTTATGCAGGCACTGGCCATCATTGATGCGAAGGCGCCAGATTGGAAATATGTCTGCAAGGTATGGCCACAGCCCAGGACCAAGCTTCAAAATCTCGCCGATCTGGAAATGGCAACGCACCTGGGAATTGAAAAAAATGTTACCTATGCCACCAATACCATATCACGTAGTTTCATGCCCTACCTGATGGGAGCATGTGATATATACGCGGCTCCTTCCCGTCTTGAGGGCTTTGGCATGCCTCAGGTGGAAGCAGGAGCCTGTGAAAAACCGGTTATAAGTATTAAGGCTATGGGAATGCTGGATACACTCATTGATGGTGAAACAGCCTACCTGGCAAAAGTAGCCCGGAGAATCGCTGTAGACGAAGTAATACTCGGGGATGAATCGGGCTTTGAAGATAAACACAAGGTGGTCTTTAAAACACCTCGTACGGTAGACTACCGGGCCAATGTTCATGATATAGCCAGATATTTAATGCTACTCATGAGGGACGCATCATTGCGGGAAAAAATGGGCAAAGCAGGCAGAAAGCGTGTCGTAGAACATTTTGACTACCACGTTGTGGCAAAAAGATTTATGCAGATATTAAATGATAAATTGGGAATAAAATAATTTGAAAATTAAAACCGAACAAGCCGTCAACCGGCGAGAAATAGAAACGGCAAAACAGGCAGCCATTGAGGTACTGCTTCATAATGCACATGGACCTTACCATGGACTTCCACGGACCGCAGGTTGGGGATATCCGGAACCCTACACCAGAGACCTGATGTTTTCCATTTTTGGAATTGCGGTCTCTGAAAACGAGAAGCTGAGGGAAAGCATCCGGATCGTGTTAGAAACATTGGCAATGAATCAGACTCAAGGAGGCCATATTCCTTCATTGGTGCATGACAAAGAAGACCGTGGTTCCAGCGACACTACACCAATGTTTTTACTGGGCGTTGGCATTTATCGAAAAGTATCTGCTGAACCAAACTTTCTCCATGACGCCGTTGAAAAGGCCCTGACCTGGATGGAATATCAAAGTCCATCAGATAGATATTTGGTTGCCCAGCAGCCCACAAGCGATTGGCGCGATGAACAATGGGTAACGGGATATGGTTTGTTTGTGAATACAATCGTCTATAGTTATCTAAGACTCCTGGGTAGAAACGAAAGGGCAGATCATATAAGTCACGATATGGGACGGTTTACCGTCACCGGAGGCATAATGCATCAACATGTCCACGAAGGCTTGGTAGTAAGACATAAACCTTATTACGCATTATGGTCCTATAAAATCCACAGCAGCGAACGGTTTGACCTACTGGGTAATAGTCTGGCTATTCTTTCCGGTATAGCATCCCCATCGCGCGCTGAGACCATGATCTCATGGATAGAGGAAGAGTGCGCAGGCATGAAAGTAAGCGGAGACCTGGCAATAGACTTGCCACCTAATTTCTTTCCCTTTGTTAAACCCGATGATCCTGACTGGCATGGCCGCTATTCCATCTATAATAATCCTGGAGAATACCATAATGGTGGTATATGGCCTTTCATAGCAGGGTTTTATATTGCGGCCTTGGTGGCGGCAGGAAGACACAAACTCGCCCGAAAAAAACTTTCTGTGCTTACCCAAAGCATTAGAATTTCCAGAGGGAAAGGGCTTGATTTTGGGTTTAATGAATGGATCAAAGCTCAGGACGGCAAACCGATGGGACAAGATTGGCAAACCTGGAGCGCCGCGCTCTACCTGTATGCCGCCAAATGTGTTGAAGAAAAAAGAACCCCTTTTTTTGATGAGATACGCAGTAGCCCCATTGGTAAATAATTTCTGAAAAGAATCCTTACCGCCAGAAGCCATGAATGTGATTTGAAATATTTTAGCTGATGAAAGTATCATTCCTGATAAGGCGGGATAAATCTTTTAATGGATTTTATTGACAAAAGCCATATTCTCTCAAGATCTATCTCATGTGTGAATCATGTACTTGATTCCAAAGTTAAGTAACACCTAAGTTATTGTATAATCGCAACTTTATTTCAATAAATATAAATTCAGTTAAACATGCCAAGATCTTAAAGTCACCTCATTACATTTTAAAAATCTGAAAATTAAACACGTATAATCATGAAATCAAATTTGAAAAATATAACATTATTGTAGAATAAGGCACTGAAGTTCAAAATGATCTCCACTGTCATTAAAAGTGGATGTGAAGCGGTGAGTTGAATTCATGTTTATACCACCCATGATTCATCAGCACAATGAAATCCAATTATTGAAATATAGTGTTTCTATTGAAGACTCCTGGTCTTTTTTTAATGCGTTACTGGGCTATTCATACCGCAAGGTGTCGACAGGATTTTTCTTCGCTGTCTTCCATTAATGATAACCTACTTTGATTAATCAATACTACTCTGATCTCAAACTTTCGACCGGGTTAATGGATGCAGCTTTAAATGTCTGGAAAGCAATGGTGAAAAATGCAATAAAGATTGCCAATATTCCTGCCAACCCGAATATCCACCAGTGAACCTGTATATGTTCAGCATAGTGTTGCAACCATTCGTTCATAAAATACCAGGTAATAGGAGCAGCAATACAAGAAGATATAATCACCAGTCTAATGTAATCCTTTGATAGCAGGCCAACTATACCGGAAACCGACGCCCCAAAAACTTTTCTTACCCCGATTTCCTTGGTGCGGTTAACTGCCGTGAGGCCAGCCAATCCCAGTAACCCCAGGCACGAAAGAAAAATAGAAATAGCACTCGACCACGCCACAATACTACTCCATCTTTGTTCTTCTTGGTAGTAGCTGTTAAGATCTTCATCAAGAAAACTGAATTTTATGGGAACTTCAGGTGCGGCATTGTTCCATGCTTTTTTTATTGCTGCCAGTGCCGGTACGATTTTGTTTGCTTTTGTTCTAATGTAAAAATGAACGTATCCTTTATCTTTTGAGGTTATAAATGCCTGGTTCACAATATTTTTACTTAATGAATTGAAATAGAAATTTTTTACAACACCAATTACAATGGCTTTTCTTCCCTGAAAGTTTTCTATTTCTTTACCTATAGCATTCTGACTATTCCAGCCGAAAGCATGCATCATTGTCTCATTGATGATCATTGGCCTGATGGTGTCTCTTATCGCCACTTCATCAAAATTCCTTCCTGCAATCAATTTCATTCCAAGAACCTGGATATAGCTTGTGTCAATAATATTAATGGAAGCGAACAGGTCATTGGCCGCATCTGAATATCCCAGGAAATTCTCTCCCGCCCCCAGGCCGGCAGCAGCGCTGGCAACACCACCAATAGAAGTTTGATCCTCCAACGCTTGTTTAAACCTTGGGAAAACAATGCCGGGATCGACCTCGGAAGCATCAAGGACAACAACATTTTCACTGTTGAAGCCCGGGTTCTTATTCATCATAAAATTTGTTTGCCGAAGGATAATCATTGTTGATGTGATTAAACCAACAGACAGTACAAATTGAAATGTGATTAAGGACTTGGTAAGTAGGTTGGACCCTCCGATCCTGATTTTATTTTTCAGGACTTCAATAGGCTTAAAATTAGATAATACAAATGCAGGATAACCCCCGGCCAGCAACCCAACGAATAGAATAACACCCATCAAAAATACACCAAGTTTAAGGAATGATGAGGAATAAAAGTGTATATGTCTCGCCGCCAGTTGGTTGAACCAGGGCAGGCCAAAATTGGACAGGGTCAAACCCAAAATAGTTGAAATTGATGAAAATAATATAGCTTCGGCAAGAAATTGCAAGACCAGTTGACGTTTATTAGCCCCGGTTACTTTCCTTATACCAACTTCCCGGCTTCTTCCGGCGGACCTGGCTATGGCAAGGGTTGTAAAGTTGATACAGGCAATCAACAGTATTCCGCTGGCAATGGCCAATAAGATCCAGATGGTTTTAGGGTCAATTTTTTGATAATCGACAAATCCCCATCCTACAAAATTAATATCAGTATGAATTGACAACAGGGGTTGCATTCTTAAGGTAACCGGTAGGCCTTTCCCCTGCCAGGAATATCCTGCACTTTTCAGGTCATTTATGAAATTAGGATTAAAGGTTTGCAGAAAATTCGCCAGACGGTTTTTATCTCCTGGCAGTGTACTTCCTGGTGTTAACTGGACGTAGGTCATCCTGATGGTTGGATGCCAGTTGTGGCCGATAATAAGGTGATCGTTGTTCGCCAGAGCATACCTGAAATTGCCCAATACCTCAAAACGAATAGTGGAATTCTCCGGGACGTCCTTTGTCACAGCAGAGACCTTGAAGGTTTGAAAAGTCTTGCCGATTTTTATTTCTACCAGGTTCCCGACTACATCGCTCTTGCTAAATAACTCTTTGGCCATTGATGTAGTTATTACTACATCATTTGGTTCGGCTAATGCTGTATGAGCATCACCATATTGGATCGGAAAATTGAAAATAGAAAAAAGAGAAGGGTCGGCGAATGTCATCTTTATACGATGTACGTTGCCATTCACCCTCATGAGACTTTCACCATTGGGAAGTTGTAATCGGACATAATCCTCGACGCCAGATAAATTCTGTTTCATAGCTTCCCCCAAGGTAATATCGGTTGGGCCCGAATAATCCGTATACGCGATCGAAGGCTGGCCCCTTAATGACTCAGACCATATATAAGGCCGGTAAATATCAGAAGCGTTCTCGTTGAATGTGTCGAAACTTTTCTCGTTGGCGATATATAATGACAATAAACAAAAGCAGCAAATGCCGATGGATAGCCCGATTACATTGATGAATGCAAAGAATTTCTTTTTTTGAATGCTGCGAATGGCGGTTATAAAATAATTTTTAAACATCAGGATTTGAATGATACATTTTAAAAACTTCGTCCTTACTCATACCGCAAGGCTTCGACAGGGTTTTTCAAAGCGGCCTTAATCGTTTGATAACTCACTGTTGACAAAGCAACAACAAATGCCAAAAGCCCGGCGCCGGCGAATATCCACCAGGCGATTTCGGTTTTGTAGGCAAAGTTTTGCAGCCACTTATCCATAGCATAGAACGCGATGGGGGCGGCCAATACAAAAGCTGCAAAGACCCACAGCGAAAATTGTCGCATGATCATCACAGTGATATTGGTGGATGAGGCGCCATTTACCTTGCGGATGCCAATTTCTTTGGTTCTTCTGGTGATGATGAGCAATGTCAATCCGAACAGCCCCATGGAAGAAATGACAATAGCCAATAAGGCAGAATAACCGACAATCTTACTCCAGCGTTCTTCATTGTCATACTGGTTAACCAAATTTTCAGCTAAGAATGAATAGTTCAAAGGCCGGTCAGGAAGCACTGTTTTCCAGGCGGACTTTATGGCGGCAACAGATTGTTCGCGGTTTTGTGGGTTGATGCGCACAAATAAATTCCACAAAGAATTGAAATTAGGGTTCATGTGCATGACCAATGGTTCAATTTTATCGCGCATGGAATCAAAATGAAAATCCCTGACCACACCCACCACTATTGGCCTTTTATCCGGCTCCATATCCTCATCCGGAATCGTTCGTCCGATAGGGTCTTTCCAACCCATGGTTTTTACAAACGTTTCATTGACCAGCACAGCCATTGCCGTATCTGAAGGATTATTGGCCGACAAATTCCGGCCTTCAACCAATGGGATGCCCAGCGTTTCAATATACTCCGGATCAATCCGTAAAAATCTTACCTCAATATTTTCATTATCTACATTTTTTAGGGAAAAAGAACTGCTTCCCCATAGAAAGTTGCGGTCACTGCCGGTAACACTGATGATATTGGAATTGCTGACCATTTCATTGCGAAGGCTGTTGATGTCAGCTTTGCGCAAATCATCAGGCAAGTCAATAACTGCGATGTTCTGTTTATTGAAACCCGGATCACTGGCTCGCAGGAAATGGAGTTGCCGGATGATAACCAGTGTTGAAACGATCAGCATAATGGAAAGCGCGTACTGCACAACCACAAATACTTTGGAATAGCGGCCATGACCGCGAAGGCTGATCCGCTGCCGGAACACCTGGGTGGGATTTAGTTTATTGACACTAAGTGCAGGAGCAATGCCTACGATAAAACTGATCAAACACATTAGACACCCTATGAATAAAATGACATCCCAATGAAAAATGTCGAATGTCAACTGACGCTGAATCAGTTGGTTAAAGACCGGCAGAAGCAGTTTGGCAAACACGATTCCGACAATTGCGGCAAAAACGGTACTCACCAACGCTTCGGCAACAAATTGCCTTGCAATTTTTACATTGCTGGCACCCAGCACTTTGCGCATACCCACTTCTTTAATTCGTTGAAATGACCGGCCTGTGGTTAGCATAATGTAATTGATGCATGAGATCACCAATACAAGCATGGCAATGGAACTGAGCACATAAATGTATTTTCTGTTTCCCGAAGCCTCGTATGGACTGTCGATATCGTGGTTCAGATAGATATCTGTTAACGGCTGGAACTGAAACTCGAAGAATGCTTTTTGCCCTTCTTTGAAGTATTTTCGGGCTTGTTCCAGTTTATCCTTAAGGAAGGTTTCTACCAGACCATTGGCGGCTTTTGTTGCCACAGGCAATGATGTTCCCGGCTGCATTTCGACATAAATGGAACAGTTGCCGAAATAATTGTTGCTTTCGGGATATGGCTCATTATTGATATATGGCACCAATACATCAAAGTGAAGGCTGGAGTTTTTTGGTAGCGATCCCAAAATACCGGTAACCACGAAGTTCCGTTCCTTACCCTTGGGGAAAACAAGCATTTTGCCCAGGAATTCATCATATCCTGTTTTTGGTTTACCAAAGAATTTGTTAGCCACATCTTTGGTGATCACCACATTATTCAAATTATCGAGCGCTGTATTTTGATTGCCCGCCAGCCAGGGAAAACTGAACATTCGCAAGAACGTGGAATCGACAAAACCGACCTGTTCCTGAAAAATATCTTCGCCGTGCCTGATCCAGGCCCTATAAGTGATTTGGAAGGCGGAAGCTTGCTTCACCGACGGTACATGTTCGGTAAAGATCTGAACGAATTTGTGGTCATGCAATGTGGTATAGCGGTTGTCTCCGGAAGGATCGGAATAATATCCGACAACCCGGAATATCCTGTCGGCTTTTTGGTGAAACCGGTCGAAGTTCAATTCATTTTTGAGGAAAATATAAATGAGCAGACAGAACAAAATGCCAGTAGAAAGGCTGAGTAAGTTAATGAAAGTAAACAACTTGTTGCGCATCATGTTGCGCAATGCCAGGATCAGGTACTGTTTTATCATGGTGTGATGGTTTAGGTCAATTAAAAATATAGTAAAAGTTTAATAAAAATTGAGCCACATTGTATAAAGATCGTGTAAAGACCAAAAAATAAGCTTTCTGGGACATGGGTCAAATGACTTCATGTTCGATTGTGGACGATGATGGTCGCAGGCGGGCAAAGAACTGATGGTGAAGTGAATAAATACATTTATTTATAATGAAAAATTAGGAGATCCTCTTTTAAACATTGTACGAGAAGTTTTATCATCTTTAACGGGACAAACGAGTTTTAAAATCACTGAAAAATCATTTCATGGTAAAAAGATTAATCATTTGCTGCATCCTGTTTACATTATCTATAATTGCCGTTAAAGCGCAGAATACCGGAGATCCTGATCTTATCAAATATGTCAATCCTATGATCGGCACTGCCCGGATGGGGCATACCTATCCCGGGGCTACGGCGCCTTTCGGCATGGTACAGTTAAGTCCTGATACGGATACCATACCTTACGCGGTAAATGGCAAATATAACCCTAATGTGTATAAGTATTGTGCCGGTTACCAGTATAACGATCCCACCATAGTTGGATTTAGTCACACCCACTTCAGTGGAACCGGGCATTCTGATCTCGGTGATTTTCTGATCATGCCTACTACGGGAAAATTGCAATTAAATCCCGGTACGGCAGATCATCCGGAAAACGGATACCGTTCGGCTTTTTCCCATCACGATGAAACCGCAGTACCGGGTTACTACAAGGTGAAATTGGCAGATTACGATATTCTTGCAGAACTCACCACCACTACGCGGGTAGGAATGCATCAATATACTTTCCCTGAATCCAAGGATGCGCATATCATTCTCGACATGATATATGGTATTTATAATTATGAGGATAAAAATGTCTGGTCATTTATCAGGATCGAAAACGACACATTGATCACAGGTTTTCGTCAGACCGACGGGTGGGCCAGGACCCGCACGGTTTATTTTGCGATGGCGTTTAGCAAGCCTTTCAAAGCGTATGGCATAAAACCTTATGAAGAACATGTATACAAGGGGTTTTGGCGAAAATTTGACCAGGAAGACAATTTTCCTGAAAGGGCCAATGAAAAAATAAGGGCCCACTTCGACTTTGAAACAACGGCAGGGGAGAAGATCAAAATTAAATTTGCTTTATCGCCGGTGAGCACAAAAGGCGCACTCAATAATATGTTGGCCGAGATCCCCGGGTGGGATTTCGAAAAGGTAAAGGCACAAACACAAGAACAGTGGAATAAAGAATTGTGCAAAATCGTAGTGGATATGGAGAGTGAAGGCGATAAGACCACCTTTTATACGGCGATGTACCACGCTTTCCTTGGGCCGACAGTATATATGGATGTGGATGGTCTGTATAAAGGACTGGACCAAAACGTGCACAAGTCGGATGGATTCACCAACTATACCAGTTTTTCACTTTGGGATACCTATCGCGCTTTGCA
Source organism: uncultured Cytophagales bacterium (assembly GCA_963711495.1). Lineage (GTDB taxonomy): Bacteria > Bacteroidota > Bacteroidia > Cytophagales > Cyclobacteriaceae > CAVQEK01. The sequence continues at coordinate 358,548 of CAVQEK010000003.1, read as the reverse complement.
CCCGCTTTTTAATATACTGCAGCCCAGGCGAAATCAGGATATGATCCGATCCATGCTGGCACATTACGATCAAAGTGTTCATAAAATGTTGCCGGTTTGGTCGCACTATGCCAATGAAAACTGGTGTATGATCGGTTATCACAGTGTGCCGGTTATCGCCGACGCTATCGTCAACGGCAATGCCGATTTCGACCAGGAACGGGCCCTGGAGGCTTGTGTACAAACTGCAAATACGCGATACTATGGCGATTTGGGTGATTATATTGACAAAGGTTACGTGCCGGATGAAAAAAGCAGTTCTTCCGTTTCCCAGACGTTGGAATATGCCTTTGATGACTGGTGCATCGCGCAAATCGCTAAGAAATTGGGAAAAGAAGATATTTATAAAACTTTCATAAAGCGATCCGAAAATTACAAAAATGTGTTCGATCCGCATACCGGTTTTATGCGGCCCAAGCTATCTGATGGCCGTTGGAAAAAAGGTTTTGATCCATTGGATACCCACGACCAGGGCTTTATTGAGGGTAATTCCTGGAACTACAGCCTCTATGTTCCGCAGGACCCGCAAACAATGATTAAAATGATGGGCGGTAAAAACAGATTTGTGCAGCATCTGGATTCCCTTTTCACCATGGAACTACCCGATAAGTATTTTGAACATACGGAAGACATTACCAGGGATGGCATTATCGGCAACTATGTGCATGGCAACGAGCCTTCGCACCATGTGGTATATTTATATGACTGGACGGATCAACCCTGGAAAGCACAGGATAAGATCAGGATGATACTGAAAATCATGTATAAACCAGCCCCGGATGGATTGGGAGGAAATGACGACTTTGGCCAGATGAGCGCCTGGTACTTATTCAGCGCACTGGGATTTTACCCTGTAGCGCCAGCCTCCGGTCAGTATATGCTGGGTAGCCCGGCCGTAAATAGTGCATCGATCCGGCTGGAAAATGGCAAAATATTCATGGTAGTGGCTGAAAATCAAAGTGATAAGAATGTCTATGTGAAAAAAGTAGAACTGAATGGCAAAGCACTGGACCGGCAATTCATCACTTATGAAGAGATCATGAAAGGAGGGAGGCTGACATTTTATATGAGCGGAAAGCCGAAGCGGTAATAAAATCTAAGGAGATGATGTTTGCTAATACCAGAAGATAGGATCCTATATCAAAAGGTTTGACCAATTTATACTAAACAACATCTTTGGCACAATACCCGTACCGAACCGAAGTCTAATAAAATACCGGGTTATGATCACCCAAGAAGTTTTTAATGATATCTCTGGTTTTATTCATTCAAACTTTTCTCAAATCTTCTACAATATTTTAGTGAATCGGTCAACTCTTTGACCTCTCATATAAATGTCAACTGCTGAGATATTTCCCGGATAAATCAGAGAAAAAATGCACTTCCCAGGATGGGTTATCAATAAATAAAGAATTGTATAATTTTAGGAAAAGCCTAAAAGATGCCTTGTTGGGATCTATTGCAGTATGCACATCATCAAATACCTTTATTATATTGGAGTATTAATGCCTGTTTCAGTTGTATGGGGTTGCCATTGCAAAATGCCAACATTAATTTAAATATGAATCACTTCGAAAGTGTAGCCTCCTGAAAAAAAATTTATTTACTGATTTATGGTCTAAGTTTCGCCAAATATTTTTTAGCATTTTCATTCTTTGGATTCAATTCCTGCGATTTCTGATAATATTCGATGGCTTTATCATCATCTCCCAGTTTCATATATCCTTCTGCCAGGCTGTCCCATGTGTTCCAGCCTTCAGGGAACAATTCAGTATTAAGTGCAACTACTTTGATGGCTTCTTTTACCTTGTTTTTTTGCAGTAAATTGTATCCCTGCATATTCAAATTTGCCTCAATGTTCTGATCACTGTTATTGTATGTTGATGGGTAAATGTTGATCATTTCGGTAATCTTCCATGCGTTATTTTCTTTTTCCATAAGAAGTATCTGGCGAGAGGCATATGGATCAAAATTTGGAACAGTATGTTTTTAGTTCACATGAATGATGGCTACGTATTTGTTTATCCTGATATCAAAATTATTTTTCTCAATATTTTGATTAGGCGTGTTGGCTGTAAAATAATTTTTCATCATAGCATTTACCGAATCCCACCCTGATATTTCCTGATAAGAATATGCCGAAATCTCAAATCTTTTAAGATAATCCGTATGCGGCCAATAGGTTGCCCATTTATCGTAGTCTTTTTGTAAAAAGCTTTTCAATTGATCATTAAGTGTTTTAATGATTTTTTCCTTTTCCTGTTCTTGTGCCCAGGCTTGAGAATAAAGCCCTGTGAAAGCGAATGCGCAGATTATCAGGAGTATCCTTGTTTTAGTTGAAGTGGTTATGGCATTTAAGTTTTAAAGTTGTTGAAATTAATTCCTCATGTAAATGCAATTGCCGGTAAAATGCTGGTAGCATCGTTCATATTGTTATGACATATGTTCAGTACGATGGCTATGTCATTCGCAACTAAAAATATATCAATAACTGCTATTGGTGTAATAACCTTTCCTGGTTTTCCTTGGTAGTTGTAATCAGTTCAAGGGCATCATTTTTTGCCGCCAGTTTCGATACTTTTCTATATTCCTTCCAGGATGAATTAAATGCTTTCAAAGTTTTGACCACAGATTTGTGACTAGGGTCATAGTCTATATGTCCGACTTTTTTACCCTCGAAATATTGATCTTGGTAAACCTCCCTGTAAAACTTGGTGTAAGAAGCCAAATGGGGAACCTGATACGCTACATGCCCCAGTTCGTGAACCATAAGTCTCAGAGCCATTTTTTGATTTGGATAAGTTATCCGAACACTCACTGTATTGTCTCCATAATACGAAGTATATACATTTGGATCTCGCACACTGTTGTTTAAATTGGTAACAGCCAAAGTACCTGGACCTAAATCATTTACCACTTTAATATATACATAGGTATCATTTCCTTCACAGTCCTTGATCGTATCAATCCTATAATATAATTTCGGATCAATGGATTTTAGTTTTTCTCTTAAATTCTGCGTTTTCATATAATTTTCACGAATATTTTTTGGTGGCTCTGGCTGTTTCCAGGCATTTCTTTAGTCTTTGCTGTTGCTCCGATGTTTCGGCTTCATTTGCAATTTTATGGAGATTGTTGATGGTTGTTTCGGCTATTTTTAATTTCTCTTCATAGCCGTTTTTAATTTTTGCGTAAATTTTCTGATGAACCCTGGAGCATATCACGGCCAGGGTTAGGATTATTATGACTAATCGTTTCATGGTTAATAGTGTTTAAGGTGACTGATTGTTTTCGGTACTTCATTAGAAGTTTCAATCAGGTGGGCCCACCTTAATCTTAATAATGTACCCTATTTAAACGGGCATTGTTTACACCTAATGTGAGAGCTAAGTAACCTGGGATCCGGAAATTTATCGTGGAGGTATGTTTAATAGATTGGTAAATCTGTTCAATGCCCGGGCATTTTGTTGAGAAATCTTGTGCTTATGTTCAGGAATCTCGGAAGTATAAGGAAATTTCAATACATAAGGACATAAAATCTTGATTTATGGTGCATTGTGTGGCATTTAAAATATCGGGTTGGATATAGCCCTTTGCAATTACGCTGTAGCAGATCCCGCATATTCCGAAGGTGCCACACCAAATTGTACCTTAAAACACTTGGTGAAATAGCTTTGATCGTTGAACCCGGCTTCGTAGGCTATTTCGGAAACATTGCCAAAATTCTGGTGGATCAACTGTGCGGCGTATTTGAGTCGATAGGTTCGGATAAACTCGCTGGTCGATTGCCGGTCAGGGCTTTCAGTTTGACATGCAGCCGGGTTCGGCTTACGCCCAGTTCCTTCAGGAATGCCTCGGTGCCAAAAGCTGGGTCTGACCTTTTATCTTCCAGGATCTCCAGTGCTTTCGTCAGGAATTTTTCATCGTAGAATTCACCTTCAATTCCCGCGGCTTTACGACCAACGATTCAGTATAGTGCTTCCAAAGCCCTCGCGTCTGGTGATCGGGTTATTGATCCGCAACATTAATTCCCTGGCATTAAAGGGCTTGGTCAAATAGGCGTCGGCGCCAACTTCCAGTCCTTCGATCTTATCTTCCTCGCTGGCTTTTGCCTCAGCGGTATAAAGGGAATGTGGCTGGTTTGCACATCATTTTTCAAATTGTCACACAGTTCATAACCATTTTTTTCTGGCATCATCACGTCGCTGATGTGATATCCGGCAGGAAGTGGTCGCTTTTTCGATGCCTTCTAACCCATTATTCGCCACGTTATTTGTATCTGCCTTCCAGACAGGCCTACTAAATAATCTATCACATCATTATTGTCTTCCACAACGAGGGCGACGGGTTTATCGCTGGAAGATACGGTATTTCGATGGACTTTGCCTACCGCTTCCTCGGCTGTGGTATCTATGTCCAATGGAATGTCTTCTTCTGGTTCATGGATATTTTCCTCTTGTTTCACCGGTGCTTCTTTGGTGATCGGCAATATTATGGTGAACTCCGTGCCTTTTTTCGGCACACTTTTCCATTGATGGTTCCGCTCATCAGTTTTACCAATTCCAGGGTGAGCGCCAGCCCGATGCCGGTTCCTTCTCCTTTGCGGGTGGTGGAATTATCGGCCTGGTAAAAACGGTCAAAGATGTGGGGCAATTGCTCGGGGCCATGCCAATGCCAGTATTTTTCATCCTGAGCATTAAAGTGGGTTGATGTTCGAGTTCCGTCAATTCAGTGAACAGATAAATATTACCATTCTCCGAGTGAATTTGATGGCATTGGACAGCAGGTTGGAAATGATATTGCGAATCTTTTCCGGATCATAATCCATCACTAATTGGTCGATGTCATTGAGCAAGTGGATGGTGATCTTCTTTTGCTGGGCCAATGAATGAAAAGATTCAACGATGTATCTTCGGTATTTACAATGTCAGCTTGTTCCAAATTCACAGTCAGCATACCGGCTTCCAGTTTGGAGAGGTCCAGCATTTGATTGACCAGATGAAGGAGATTGTTGGCATTGCGTTTGATCATTTTGGTGCCCTTCTCAAACCACTTCTTTTGGTCTGCTTTCATCTGTTGGACCATGCCCAGGATCACTGTGAGCGGTGTTCCGGAATTCGTGGGTAATGTTGGTATAAAACCGGATTTGAAGGTATCAAGCTCCTGAAGGCGCGTGGCTTCTGCTTTTTCCAGTTTCCGATCCAGTTGGAAGCGATAGAAGGTGTAAAGCATCCCTGCGAAAAAGAGGCCATACAACGAATGCGCCCACCAGGTTTCCCAAAAGGAGGGGTGATCCTGATCTTGAGTTCCCCCGGTTCACTCCAAATCCGTCGCCATTGGAGCCTTTATATATAAATGAATAGTTTCCTGGCTTTAAGTTGGTTAAAGTTAATTCCCTATTTTTATCCAAGTTGATCCAAAAATCATTAATTTCTGGTATTCGATAAGCATATTTGTTTTTATTGGACTTTTGATAACTTAATGATGCCAGATTAAATTTAAGGGTATTGTTTTTATATGATAAAGATAAATTATTTTTTGCTGATATGGCATCTATTGTCCTTTCGTTTCCATTGATATCATAGACTGTTAATTCAGATAGCCACATTGGGAGGAATTCTTGATTCTTATCGGTTTGGGTCAAAAAAAATAAGGCCATCGTGTTCGGTGCCGTAATATAATTTTCGGTTAAACTTATTGAAAACACCCGGGTAAAGAAAATTTGCCGGCAATCCATCCTCAACTGTATAATTTCTAAACGTTTTCTTTTCCGGATTAAAACACGATATCCCGCCTTTGGTACTTAACCATAAATTCCCTTCATTATCTTCAATAATTTGATACACCCCTTTTGCCGGTGATCCCTGATTAATTGAGTAGCAGTAAAAACGGTCTTTTTTGGGGTAATATTGGTTGAGTCCCGCCTTGGTTCCAAACCAGATTCTATTTGATGAATCTTCGTGATAACATAAAATTTCTTTTCCGATTAGTCCATCCTTTTCATCGAACCTCCTTAAATGTTTCAGTTTCATATTTCAAATTTATTGAGGCCAGATTGGGTACTGACCCATAACGAACCATAACTGTCTTCATTGATCTCATAGACCCAATTGTTGCTAAGGCTTGTAGCATCATTAGGACTGTGGCTAAAAAATCTATATTTTTTAGATACTCTATCGAATTGAGCCAGTCCATATTGAGCTATTCCGACCCAAAAAAAACCTGTAGTATCCTCATGAATCGCGGTTACACTGCTTGCGACTAAGCTATTTTCATTCTCAGGGTCATAGGGGTAATAAATTTATTTGTTTTCTTGTCTAAAAGGTTTATACCTCCGGCTGTTCCGGCCCAAATTGAACCCTGCTGATCTTGATAAATAACAAACACAAATCCACGGTTGTTGGCATTGGAAAGGTAATAAGATAATTTTTTTGTTTTATGATTGAATAAGTTTATGCCCTGTCCATACATACCAATCCAGATCCCACCTATATTATCCTCAAATACAGTGAGAGTTCCGGATTTTGATTGAATGTCTTCCTTGATTCAGTACAGGCGATATAAATTCGTGGTTAATTGTATCCAGATAACTCACACCATCTCGAGTTCCTACCCAGATATTGCCTGATTTATCAACTAAAATATTATTTATTCGATTATCTATTATGCTGCCATCAGTTGTACTATATTCATATTGTATGTAGGGAATTGTTTTGGGTTTATAGATATTGATGCCAAAAGCGGTGCCTAACCATAAATTGTTTTCGTAATCTCTTAAAATTGTATTAACAGCATTATTGCTAATACCATGAATGTTCGATTTATTGTACGGAGAATGTTTAAATATGCCTGTTAATTGATTTAGCCATTCCAAGCCATTATATCGGCTCCCAATCCAGAGTGTATCATTTTTATCTTCGAATAAACTTAATATATATGTACTAGTTATGGATGGAATTCCGTTTTTATCATTTGAATATTCTTTTGGCCGGTATCGCTTAAATCTTATCGAGTCTCTATTTAAATTAAGATTTGGATCGATGGTTTTTTTTTGCCGGACCAACCACCAGGTCTTTCGCTGCTTCTAGTCATCAACTGGGTCAGGCGGTAGTATCCGTTCCAGCTTTGATCACCTTCTTTGCTTTGATACATAATTGAATTTACAAACCCATTCTTTAAAAACAAATCATCCAATTGGATTTCACTGTCTTGTGCGTATAACGGGGATCTGATTAAAATGATTGGCAAAATTCACGATCTCGATTTTCATTAGGAACAACCAGTGTTTCATGGTTAATGCCAGTTGTGATAAAGATTTTTATTAATTTACATATATCAAGATTATTTGTCAATTGTTTTGTTGTAGAAATCAGTATATTTTTAATAGATAGAAACTTTTATAGTGCTATCAATCAACGGTTTAAAATATTCTACAGTATCGTGGGAATCAAAAATGGATTTATGGAGATACGCTGGACGCAGGTTGTACGGAAATTGAAGGTGAACAATGTTAATAAAATTGAACGACTACTCAGAGTATCCACCGCCCATCGTAGGATCTTGTTCCTTTTTCATAGGCTTGTTTAATTTCCGAAGGCATGAAAAAGCGAGTTTCCTGGGCGTACAAGTTAACGATCGTGAATTCAAGGAAAGCCAGCAGTATGATTATTAAGGGGTTTGTCATAGTTGGCAGGTTTAGGTTTATTGTGATTTTTTTACAATTCGATCTTAGCGTTTCAGCTAATAAATTTTTGGTTTACAAATGATCTTACTTTAATGATATTTTCCTTTGTATTAGCGCTTTTTTTATTGTTGAATGAGTTCAATGCCGGTAATTTTTAGTTATTCAGGCAATCCCTAAGCCTGGAAAAAAATTCATTTGGCCTTTCCAACCACGGAAAGTGACCGGATCTTTCAATGTAGAAGATTTTTGAATTTTTTAATTGCTCATTCAATCGTTCTTGCGCACCACCGTTTACTGGATCTTGACGACCCTGTATTATTCTAATTGGTTGTTCCAATGCATATGTTTCTTTTGCAATGTCAAATGTTCTATAGTCCGTATTATTGCAAACGCACTAAAAAATTGAAATCATAGAAATACGGTTGTTTCATCTTGAGGGATTGAATCAAAGAATAAAGATGATTTAGTCCTGTCATAAAAATATCCATTGATTGCGATTTTGAAGCCATCTAACGGCGTTGTTGAAGTGTCATTTGAAACAGCCTGAAGAGCGGCTATATCGTCTTCCGTTAGTCTAAGTTGAATAATTGTCACCGAAATATTTTTGAAACCTATTGTCAGTGCCTACAGTGGCCAGTAATATTATTTTAGATGTGTGTTGAGGGGATTTGATGGCATAACACAAGGCAAAGAGAGTACCATAACTATGTCCTATTATTATCCATGTGTCAATAACGAGATGCTTTCTAATCAGTTCAATGTCCTTAACAACATGGTCAGGGGTCGCCCAGGTAGAATCCACTTTCCTATGATGAGATCGTCCGGTTCCCTGATAGTCAATAAGAATATTTTTATATGTATTTAAAGAATCTCCAATAGCCCTCATGTAATAACTTGAGAGGCCGGGCCCTCCTTGCAAGAGCACAAAAGGTTGGCCTTTGCCTTTTACATAATAATGAATGAAACTTTTATCTACTTTCAGTGAATCGTGTAAATACTGTGCCACTGCAACCGAACATGACAGTAGATAAAATAATAAAAGAACATATTTTGACATGATATAAACCTTTTTTAATGTACAGTTTTTACCCGCTTAATATCCAGCTCATCAAAATCAACATCCAGCAAATTTTCCTGATCCAGTCTTATTCCGGTTATTTGGTGTTTTGAGTCAAAGTTAAATGTCAAAAAACCGTCGGGGATCCTAATATGAATCTAAGTCAATTAAGAACGTATCGTACTGCCAGTGTTTTAGCTTGCCCTGAAACACTGCGTATGGTAAAATGATATCACCAACTCCGTTTATCCCGTTTTTTAATGAAGCTTTCTGCTTACATTTTGTCGTGATAAGTCCCACAATAATCAGGTAAGCCAATGTGGTTTCGAGGTATTTTCCCGTGATTTTTCAAGACTGGCCCATTTTTCCTTTTTCTGATTAATTAAACTATTCTGGTACGTTCGAGCTTTTTCATAAAAGTCAAATGCTTCGTCCTTTAAAGCTTTTCCAAGTACATTAAAAGCCAATAATAATGTAGCCAATCCATCAGCGTTTGCCATTACAATTAAGCCAAAATCCATGTCGTCAATCATAATGACATCGGCTTACATACCATCTATCCCTCCGCTGTGTTCAATAATTTTATGACCATCTTTTGGGGTGAGCCACCAGCCAAAACCATACGATGTAAATTCATTATGAATTGGTGGGCTAAACAATGGATAGATTATTTGTGGTTTAAATATTTCACCTATGGCTTGTCTGCTAATAAGGGTATCGCCTTTAAACACGCCATCATTTAGCAAAAATCTTATGTAATTTGCCATATCATTGACTGATGAATATATGAACCCGGCTTCTGCGAGATTATCGCCTTTCTCTTGTATGATGGTCGTATTTTGAAAATTTTCATCCCGAATGTGTGGTTGTGCCAAATTCTTATTTGATTCCCTGACCTCAGAAATTGAAGTACTGTTTTTCATATCGAGTTTATCAAACACTCTTTTTTGCAGGAACTCATCCCAGGGCATCCCGCAGACTTTACTCACAATTTCTCCTGCAACCACGTACATCACATTTTGGTAAGCCGGTTTCTCTCTGAATCCGGACACCGGCTTTATATATTTCAGTCGTTGAATAACGTCAGTGCGGGTTAAATCGGAATGATACCATAGCGTTCCTCCACTCACCTCATTCAAGCCACTTCGATGTGTTAACAAATCTCTGACCTTGAAATTTTCTGTTACGTAAGGGTCATAAAGTTCAAAATAAGGAAGATAATTCTTTACCTGGTCATCCCAGTTGATTTTGCCTTCGCTTACCAACATACCCAGCGTTAAAGCGGTAAATGACTTGGAAATAGACCCTATTCCAAATATGGTATTTGCATCAACGGGAAATTGTTTATGGATCTCTCTTGTTCCATAGCCTTTCGAAAAAAGTATTGAATCATTTCGGACAATACCTACTGCAAGTCCCGGAACATCGAAATCTACCATCATCCGTCTAATAAAAAGATCAAGGGAGTCCAGATGAATATTTTGCGCGCTGGAAAAGAAACAGCGAAAAAGAAAAAGAAGGACGATCAATATGACTCTTTTCTTCATTATCGTAGTTTTAAATAAAGTTTAACGATTTGCTAATCCATAGATCTCACTTTTTGCTCAAACTTTTTGAATTAACGAGGCCATATATTTTTTCCAATCCGGCTGGTACACTTGAAGTTAGGTTGATAGCGCCATCATCAGTTACTAGTACAGTATCTTCTATGCGCATATGAATTTTGTTTTCGGGATCATCTATTACAAGTTCCACATTGAAAACCACACCGGCCTTTAAAGTCTCATCAATGCCAAACGGTGAAGCATCGTGGACGCTTATTCCCACGAAGTGACCTATGTAGCCATTCCACGATAACTTTTTGTTTCCAAAGCCGTGTTTTTTATAAATGTTATAGGCCAGGTTTTTCAATTCGTTCAATGTGGCGCCAGGCTTCATTGCACCAATAATTGAATCCCTTACTTCCAGTATACATCGATACATTTTTTCCTCTTTCGGGGTGAATTGTCCCGATACCGGCCAAACACGGGTGATGTCGGAATTATAGTAATTGTAGTCACATCCATAATCCATCAGTACAATATCTCCTTTGTGCATCTGACGGTCATTATGTTCATAGTGAATAGTGTAGGTATTAAGGGCCGGATGCTACAATGGGCTGAAACGCGTCCCCCCGTGCCCCGCGCTTCACGTAATAGTAGGTGGCCACGGCCTCGAGTTCATATTCGAAAATTCCCGATTTCGTAATTTTTATGGCTTCGAGCACTCCTTCCGCTCCAATTTTGCCAGCAGTCTTTAATTGCTCAATTTCATAGGGAGATTTAATCCACCGGAGTTTATAATCAAAGGATTGATGTCGTCCAATTCTACAAACGGCAAAGTTTCCCTGATTTTTTTTACCCCTTGCATCCATAAGGGCATATAATTATTGATGGGATAATTCTGCAAATTCATTTCATAGTAATTTTCTTCATTTCTGGCTCAGTCTTCATAATCCGGTGAGGTTAATGGCACATAAACCTTTGGAGCACCATGTGCATTGAATGATAGATAGATCCAAAAATCATTAAACGGGAACAGACCATCAATCCCATATTTATCCTTAAAGTTGGGTTCCTTCCAAATATTGTGGCCAATCCATCTTTGCATATTCTCGGCAGGTTTATCTAAAAAAACCAATGATTTTTTGCTTTTACCCAGTAAGACTAAAATGGCATTGGGTTCTTCTATGCCGGTGAGATAATAAAAATCCGGTGATTGTCTTAACTTAACCGCATAGCAGGCTGCTGCTAAGTACCCGACACAATACCGACGTTATCGCCGATTTTTTTAAACAATTTTTCGCGCCGGGCTTTAAATTCTTCTGTAGGAAATTCATCCTGTGCATAAGCCTCTACAAAGAAAATTAGAAATATGATAAGGCTTAAAATGGTTGTTGGTCTTGCTTTTAGCATGGTCTAAAATGTTTTCGGTTTACGGCTAAATAAAATTAGCAACATTGTCCGGCCAAAACCATGTAGTATTGTTTCAAAATATTTGTTCTATTGTTCATATACCGGTCTCAACTTTGGCCGGTAATTCTTATTCGGCGTGGAAAACTATTTATTTGACTTATATAATTCAAACGTACATCTTGTTAATATTTTATCCATGTATTTTTCTTGATCCAATTCCTTTGTAACAGAAATATTAATTAAAACGGGCTATGGAAATATTTTACCTCATATTTAGAAGAAGATTTAAACCTTCCTATATTGGTTACTTAAATTGTTCAAAATGGAAAAAAGTACAAATCAAATCACACTCTGACTGAAACAGGCATCAAAAAATATTTTGCAATCATAATGCACATCATGTTTTGGCTTAAAATATTGATGTATACTTATTCATAGCGCAAAGCTTCAACAGGGTTCTTCCTCGCCACTTTCCAACTCTGCCAACTCAACGTCAGCAACGCAATCCCCAGTGCCAGCAAACCAGCCAGCGCAAAAACCCACCAACTGAGCGTGGTTTTGTAGGCAAAATTCTCCAGCCATTTATTCATGACATAGTACGCAATGGGACAGGCAATCACAAAAGCGATCACTACCCATTTCACAAATTCCCAGCGTTGAGATTTGACTTTCCTGCGAATCGTATCGGTGTTTTCGACTAGATTGGTCATATGTGCAGCCTGCCCTGCACTTTTACCTTCAGGGGCTTTCTGGAATAAGGAACCATAGTTCATACTTCCAATTTGATCGGCCGAAGAGTAACCGTTCACCCTCATGGCATTGTATCGGTTGTTATCAAATAACAAGTAATACCACACACTCCATCCCATCAATTTATTTTCTTGGATAACCATCCGGTGTATCAGAATTCAAACGATTATGGCCGAAGTGAGGAGTGTGGATATTTGGCTGAAAAACGGGTTAAGGTAATTCTAGAGGATGTTTTTTGAGGAACTCAAATAGGCAAAGGCCATAGCGTTTGGATGCTTTAAAGTGCTTTTGATCGATAAACTGCTGTTTTATTGCTGAGGGCAGGGCATAGTATTCCTGTTCGGCTTAAAGAGCACCGATGAGCCGTTGAATATACGGATTCAATAGGTCAAAGAACGTAGTGCTAACGCAGGGGCTTACCCGGGCGCAAATTATTCATCCGGAGGCACAATTCCGGCAAACCGTAACCGGCCTTTTCAGCAATGCGGACAATCGTGTATTTGCACGGACCGGAAGATGTTGAGGATTTCAGGCCAGAGCGGGTTTTGTTCCCATCGTTTAGTTCCATCTTCAAAGGCTTTCTGCCTGTGCAACAGGCCCTCATCGCACAGACATGCTCTGGTGATGGAGATATTTTCTTTGCGGTACCTGCTGGTGAATATGCCATAGTATCGCACTTTTAGTTTGACTAAAAAGGAAGAATGAGAAGCAGGGGCCGTTCTCATAGACCGGTATCGTTCAGCTCGTTGTATAAAAAATTTCCCTTTCTCTGAGTTAGTCAACTCATCGTCTTTAACAGGTCTCTTTCCTTTCTGATGTCTCATGCCTATCTTCAGTAAAAGTTTTTATACAACACTATAGTGTTGTGTCAATTTAAATAATACATATATTAAAAAATCATGATAGAACAAATCAAAACATTTAAAAGTAATGCTCTTGCCATTGAAGTAATAGATGATTTTACAGAAACCGATGAAAAACTAGCTCAAAAGTTGTTTAAGGAGAAAATTGATGAAGGGAATGACCAAATCAATGTGCTGATAAAACTTGATGAAATGAAAATAAGTCATAGCAGCATAAAGGCATTCATGGAAGACATGATATGGGTTTTAAGAAATTATAAGCATCTGGGCAATCTTGCTATTGTGGCACATACCAACATCATAAAAGCTCTGGTACCAATTGATAATTTTTTCTTTGAAAGATTACAAAAAGGATATGAAGAGCGATACTTTGATATTTCGCAATTAGATAAAGCTATCGAATTCATAAAAACAAATAAATAAGAACCGGCAGCAAAAATTAAGCTCCAATGCAGTGAAGTTAGGCTCCGGTTCATTGGAGCGGGTGTTGGACTTGCTGGCAGCAGGCATGGTCAACCTCTGGTAATTAGGCTTAATGTGTGGTGATTAAATCAGAAAGGTGGATAACAAACGAAAAAATATTTATAACAAACAGCCGGTGAGCGTATAATCTCACCGGCCCGATTTATGCAATATCTCCTACAGTGTTTTAATCTTGATGTTCCTGAAATAAATAGGTGCGCCTGCATGTTTGCCCTGTAAGCCGATCTTGCCGTGGGTGGGCAATGAGGCCATGGGATTACTCAGCCATTCCGGCGCTTCCGTACCATCGGGATTGATCTTGGCGTCAGTGAATTTGGTCAGATCGATGGCGTTGACTTGTTCACCATTCAATAAAACATAGATCATATTGTCCACGCAAGTGATAGTGTATTTATTCCATTCTCCAGGCTTTTTCACCATCGATTTGGTGGGTGGTTGATGGCCAAATGCGGCACCGCATTGCCAGGATTTCGGGCTGTTGGCCCATTCTTCGGCATAATCATCCGCGATCTGGATCTCAACGGAATTCGGTATCCAGTCTTCGGTATTGGAGCAATACACGATCACACCGCTGTTGGTACCCGGATCGGTTTTAAATTCCAGGTCCAGGACGAAATTGTCATAATCTTTATCCGACCAGATCACCTGATCTTTGGAAGCTGTAAGCACCCCGTCATCCACAGTCCAAACACTGTCGGGAAAAACGGCATTGGAAAGAGCGGCATTGAACAGGTCCGGCCAGTGTTGCGAATCGGGATGATGGGTTGGGGGGATCTCCATTTTAGGGTTGCAACCGAAAATCAATAAAAACGCGCCCATCAGCGCAGAAATAGTCAGTGTTTTCATAATCAAAAAATATCTTGGTTTTAAATAATGATTTTCCGGGTAAGTTATGCTTTTGTGGTCAGGTAAACAATACCGAAGGTCCGGATGATATTTTTAACCTTTAATAAATCTGGGCAAATGTATGGCTGGTAATTTACTGATTTCATTGAAAGTCCAAAGTCAGGTACATTTTCATCAATTTTTTCAACCCTTTAATTTAAAAAATCCGGCAACTGCATTGTAAGTTTCATTCATACCGTAACGTTTCTGAAGGATCAGTACGAATGGCCTTAAAAGTATGAAAACTAATTGCCAGTGAAGCAGTCAATATCACGATGACACAAGGAATGGCAAAAATCCACCAGGAAAGTTCAATTCTGTGAGCAAATGACTGTAGCCAGCGATTCAGCGTCCATAAGGCGACCGGGATGGCCATTACCATGGCTATTCCCAGTAGTATGAAATATTCTCTTCCCATCAGACTAATGATATTTAAAACTCCTGCCCCCAGTACTTTTCTTATGCCAATTTCCTTGGTTCTCTGAGTCACCGACAGGGATGATAATCCGATCAATCCAAGGCAGGCAATAAAGATGGCAAGCGAGGAGAATAGCCCAAATACGGTCCCGAATTGCTGGTCTGCTTTATACTGGGCGTAATAATGATCATCGAGGAAAAAATATTCGAATGGGTTTCCGGGAAACAATGCTTTCCAGTCATTCTCGAACTTTGTCATGGATGATTTAACATTAGCAGTATTGAATTTTATGGAATAATATCCTCCCGGGGCGTGGTTATACCGGTATACTGTTGGATCGAAAGCTTTTTTCAGGGATTCCTGTCCGTAATTTTTTACTACTCCAACAATCCTGAAGGTATCACCCCAGAAATATATTTGGTCATTGATGGCATCTTCCGGTTTTTCAAAACCCATCAGTTTGCTTGCTGCTTCGTTCATCAGTACATTTCCTTCCTCATGGGGTATCTCAGCGCTAAACGGGCGACCAGTTACCATCTTCAATCCATAAGCGGGAATGAAATCTTCGTCCATCATGATTACCCTGTACTGGTTTGCCTCATCAATCGGCTGACTGAGCCTTCGGATGCCTCCCGCATTCCACTGGGGTTGTGATCCCGGAACTTCCGTAGAAGCCGAAACAGAAGTCACTTCAGCATATTTCAGGAGACGATCTTTGAAGACGCCGTATTTTTGACGATATGTCGAATCGACTATTCCAGGAGATCTTAGGACCAGGGTCTTATCGATATTCACGCCCAGGGATTGATTTTGTAAAAAATGAACCTGATGGTATACCACGAATGTCCCTGTAATCAGGGCGATCGAAACAACAAACTGCAGTGTTACCAAGCCTTTCCTAAGCATGATGCCCTGAAATGAATTTTTTATCTTGCCTTTCAATACCGCGATCGGTTTGTGGGAAGACAATACAAAAGCGGGGTATAATCCGGAAAGTAAAGCACCTATTATAATCATGACCAGCAGTCCAACCCAGAATAAAGGTTGGTGGAAAAGGAAATAATGCAGTTCGCGGCCACTCAGTCGGCTAAAGGAAGGGGTGAGCAAGGCAGTAAGGCCCAGGGCAAGGATCACGGTGATCACGTTCATCAATAATGATTCCATCATAAACTGCCTGATCAGTTCACTGCGCAGACCGCCCATTACTTTGCGGATGCCCACTTCACGTGCCCGTTCTATTGATCTTGCAGTAGACAGGTTGACATAATTGATCCAGGCAATGAAGATGATCAGCGCAGCAATGATGCTCAGGTAGCGCACGGTATTCCGGTTCCCGTTTGGCTGAAATTCAAACATATAATTAGAATCCAGATGAATACTGTGCACAGGTTGAAGATGGAACACCATGTTGGAATTATACCTTTTGAGTTCTTCGCCGTATTGCTTATCGACAAATGCAGGCAGTTTGGCTTCAAATACTTTGGGGTCCGTATTTTTATTTAACAGGATATACGTCATATAACCGTCCCAATCCCATCTATTCAGGTCATTGAGATCTTTGAAAAATGATTCGAACGTAGAAAAGGATATCAACGCATCGAATTTCATATGAGTATTTTCAGGAAGATCTTTAAATACGCCGGTAATTTTTACTTCTCTGTCGCGATTTGCCGTAAGGGTTTTTCCAATGGGATCTTCATCACCGAAATATTTCTTGGCCATGGATTGTGATATTACCAGTGACCAGGGTTCTTTTAACACCAAGGAATCTACTCCGCGCAACAGCGGAATGGAAAATATTTTAAAAAAGTCACGACCAGCATAAAAAAGATTTTCCTCACGGAAGTACCGGTCACCATTGGACAGAATGGCATTTTCCTTTCTCAACCTCACCCAATCCTCCACCTCAGAAAAATTTGCTTTCAGGTCGACCCCAATGGCCGAGCACCCGGAAGCCCATTGAGTCGAAAGTTCACCTCTATCATACCGGTCTTGTTCAATCCGAAAGATACGGTCACCTTTATCCAGAAAACTGTCGTAGCTGTATTCATGAAGCACAAACTGCGTCAGCAGCAGAAAAGTCGTCATTCCGATAACCAGGCCGAGGATGTTGAGAAAAGAATAGAAAGCATTGTGGGTTATGAATCGCCAAAATGAAGCAAGGTAATTTTTGATCATGTCCATGTGAAAGGCATTTAGTGGAATTTCTTAAAAAACCCAGGCGATCAATTTATCCAATAGCATCATGGTAATCAACACGATTTTGCCTGATTCTGTTTTTTGCGCAATAGTTCTGCCAAAAATCATAAATTACTCTAAAGGCTAATTTCGTAATATATTTTTGAAGGTTATGATTCATTTGTCCGAATACGAACAAAAACTATCCGGTATTATAAGTTCAAAATTTTTCAAAGATGCTATCGTTAATCGATATTAATCAACAAATTAACAAAGTTTTATTACGCTATTTTCGGCTTGTTGAGATCAAATGATGAATTCATCCCGTACTGAAACCATCTCTCCTCAAAGGTTAAATGTGAATCATCCATGCTGCCTTTTAAATTAACCGCAGTTATAGGTATTTCAAGCAGGTGATTCGCCAGGATCGTATATTTTTCTTTAAAGCGTCTAAAAAACAAAACAGTTTGAATAGATTTGAATAGAATTTTTACAGGCCGTATTTTGCCCAATGAAATGCAAAAAGTAATATTTTATTTTTTTGAACATAAATCCGGATATCATGCATCATTTGTTTAAGTTTTGGTTGCTGTTCATTTTAATTTTCACTTATATCTCAAGTTCTTTTGGCCAAACAGGCTGCATGCCTGTAGATCTTAAATGTGAATTTCATCATAATCCCCTGGGTATTGATCGTGAAAATCCCCGGCTTTCCTGGCATATGGAAGATCTGCGTCGAGGCGCAAATCAAACCGCCTACCGGATCCAGGTAGCATCGGATTCCATGGCTTTGGCCAACGGCCAGGCCAACATCTGGGATACGGGAAAATTAACTTCCGGCCAGTCGGCAAATATCCAATATGACGGAGATCAACTGGCATCAAGAACCAAATATTACTGGCGGGTGATCGTTTGGGACCTGCAGCAAATTCAATCGGCACCTTCGGCAATTGCCACTTTTGAAACTGGTTTTCTCCACGGCTTACGCGAGTGGAAAGGGGCGTGGATCAGCGATGGCAAAGATATTGATTACAAACCAGCACCGTATTTTCGCAAGACCTTCAACATTAAAGGTAAAATCGCCAGCGCCCGTGCCTACATCTGTGGGTTGGGCTATTTTGAGCTGAGCCTGAATGGCAATAAGGTCGGTGACCATTTGCTGGACCCGGGGTATACCAGTTTTGATAAAACTGTACTCTATCAGACTTTTGATATCACCGGTTATTTAAACAGCAATGAAAATGCTATCGGTGTGGTCCTCGGCAATGGCTGGTACAATGAGCAATCAAAGGCTGTCTGGTATTTCGACAAGGCACCCTGGAGGGAAAGGCCCAAATTTATCCTCAATATCTATATTAAATATGAGAATGGTCAGGAAGACCTGATCACCAGCGATACCAGTTGGAAAACTTCTTCCGGCCCCATCATTTTCAATAATATTTATAGTGGGGAGTATTACGATGCCCGATTGGAACATGCGGGTTGGAATACGGCGAATTTTGACGACCACAATTGGGAAAATGCCAAACTGGCGCATGCCCAATCCGGTAAACTCTTAGCGCAATCGATGCCACCGATCCGCATCACCAAAGTGGTCAAACCGGTAAAAATGGTGAAGATCAACGACACCACATATGTCTATCACATGGGGATCAATTTTGCCGGGCTTAGTCAACTTACGGTTTCCGGACAGCACGGCACGATGATTACCTTAAAACATGGTGAAGCTCTATACCCCGATGGTCGCCTGGATAATAAAAATATTAGTGTGCATTATCGTTTCGAAGATTCAACAGAAGTGGCACAAACCGACCGGTATATCCTGAAAGGAGAGGGTACCGAGGTTTATATGCCCAGATTTACCTACCATGGTTTTAGGTATGTGGAAGTGACCAGCAGTAAGCCGGTTCAACTGACCATCAACAGTCTGAAAGGTTACCAATTTCATACGGATATTGAACGGGTAGGGCATTTTTCCTGCTCCAATCCATTGATGAACCGGATCTATGAGGCCGGACTTTTGTCCTATGTCTCTAACCTTGAAGGGATCCCTACCGATTGTCCGCACCGCGAAAAAAATGGCTGGACCGGTGATGGGCATATTGGTGCAGAGACGGGATTGTTCAATTATGATGGTATTTTGCTTTATGAAAAATGGATCCGCGATTTTCGGGATGCCCAGCGCGGTAGCGGCGAATTACCGGGCATTATTCCAACTTCAGGGTGGGGATACCATTGGGGCAATGGTCCGGCCTGGGACAGTGGCTTGATCCTGATCCCGTATTATCTATATCTCCATTATGGTGATGAATATCTGATCACGACGTATTACGAAAACTTCAAGCGATATGTTGATTACCTCACTTTCAGATCGCATGACAATCTGGTGGATATCGGGCTGGGGGATTGGCAGCCGTATAAAACAGAAACTCCCGTCGAACTGACCTCCAGTTGCTATTATTATATCGATACCCACCTGCTTGCTAAATTTGCCAGGATAACTGGTCATGCCGCAGATGAACTTTATTACACACAATTGGCCGAAAATATCAAAACAGCCATTAATCAAAAATTTCTCAATTCTTCAAATGACACTTATGCCAATGGCAGTCAAACGGCTTTGAGTGCCGCCCTTTACCAGGGTGTTGTTCCTGGAGGAAAATTAGAGACCGTAGGTGAAAAACTTGAAGTAGCCGTACATGCCAATGATGACCACCTCGATGTGGGACTGCTGGGGAGCAAATACCTGTTGAATGCACTCACTGAAGCCGGCGATACCGAACTGGCGTATCGCGTGGCATCACAAGAGACCAAGCCTTCCTGGGGATGGTGGCTGCTACAGGGAGAAACCACTTTTCAGGAAAGCTGGGACCTGGGCCCTTCGCGCAACCACATCATGTATGGGGAGATCGTGGCCTGGATGTTCAAGGCCCTGGCGGGGATCAATCCCGATCCGGAGCATCCCGGTTTTAAAAATATCATCATTAAACCAGGCATTGTTCCAGGCTTGAATAATGTTCAGGCCAGTCACCAGTCCGTGTATGGAACGATTGTATCGGATTGGGAAAAGACCAGGAAAGGCGCCCGGGTACATCTAACCATTCCGGCTAATTCAACCGCTACGATCTATTTGCCGGTGAGTGAAAAGCAGCAGGTGTATGAAAGTGGTCAAAAGCTGCTATCTTCCACAGGTCAGATAACTTTAGTATCGCAAAATGGTGGAAAAGTGGTTTACAAAGTAATGGCTGGGGATTATTACTTTGAGATCAAGTGAGAAGATAAATATCTAAGGCGTATCATCGAATGGACACCGGAAGAAAAAAGGCTGATGGCACTGATGAAAAAAGCAGGCTATAAAATTTGAATGGCCCCAAAAAGATACTGGCTTTTGCTGGATTCAGACCGATTTTTAATCCAATTTATGGCTGAATATTTTTTGGCTAATCCATTATTTCCTGAGCGATGATCACCCGAATATTTTTTATGCTTTTTGTCTGTGCATTTCTGGCCTGTTCGTCAAATGACGGCCGTAAATCAACGGAAATCCTTGAAACCGCACCTCAGAAAATCGTATGGCGGGAATTGCAGCAAATCATTGATTCAGCCCACGTTTCAGGCGCTGTGTTGGTGTTCGATCCGCAATCAAACATGTATTATTCCAATGATTTTGGATGGTGCAACCAGGGCCACCTTCCTGCTTCTACTTTTAAGATCCCCAATTCCATCATAGCACTGGAAACCGGTGTGGTAGCGAACGACAGCACCTTGTTTAAATGGAATGGAGAAAAAAGAAGCATGGCAATTTGGGAACAGGACCTGATTTTCAAAGACGCATTTCGGCTTTCGTGTGTGCCTTGTTACCAGGATGTGGCCAGGAGGATTGGCGTAGACAGAATGAACACCTATCTGAAAAAATTGAATTATGGCCATATGGTGGTCGATTCCACCAACATTGATCTGTTCTGGCTTGAAGGAAAATCGACCATAAACCAGATGGAGCAAATTGATTTTCTGACCAGGCTTTACAATTCACAACTTCCCATTCAGGCCAGAACGGAACAGATCATAAAACGCATGATGGTCATTGAGGAAAACCCAAAATTCAAATTAAGCGGCAAAACAGGCTGGTCGATCCGAAATGGCAACAACAACGGCTGGTTTGTCGGTTTTTTGGAAACCAAAAGCAAGGCATATTTTTTTGCCACGAACATCGAACCGGAAGAAGCCTTCAACATGGATATGTTTGCCAAGATCAGGACAGAAATTACAATGCAAGCATTGAAGGGATTACAGATTATCGATTGATGACTTTGTCAATTTTTGGTTTAAAATCCAGGTTGGAAACTTTTAGATAAGCTACCAGTGTTTTATCGCTATAGACTTTTGGGAGATTGAACAATTCATTTTTTTTAAGTCGATGATTAAATCACTGCTCAAAATAGAATAGTTCATTATCCCAATTGTTTAGAAAACATCCAAAACGCCGAATTATATGGAACTCATAAACAAATCGATTACCGGCACCTGGAAATTAAAAGCTTTCCAGATCAAACGATCCGATGGAAGTGTTATTTTTCCTTTTGGCAAGGATGCTATTGGCTACATGATGTACACTCCTTCCGGTCACTTCTCAGCCCAACTAATGCGAAGGGATCGCCCTCATTTTACCTCAGGAGATCAAATGAAAGGTACGCAGGAAGAACAGGAATTGAATTACAAAGGGGTGATTTCGTATTTTGGCCATTACACATTTCATCCTGAAGAACACCGGGTAATTCATCATGTAGAGGGCTCGCTCTTTCCCAACTGGGAGGATCAGGAGCTTACCCGCCTGGTCGCTTTTACTGACAACGAAATTGTGGTTACCACACCCCCGACATTATGGGGTGGCGGAGGAGCAGTGGTCGGGGAGTTGGTTTGGGAAAAAATGCCGGAACCAACGTACGAGCAGCATTAATGCACGCATTTAGTCGCTATGATCAGCAGAAACATCTATCTCTGGTATCTGACAGGATAAATAACAAAAAAAACCAGCCTTTGAGCGGGCTGGTATTCAGGAGCTAACGTACACACGATAAAGGTGGGTGACTGTACAAATATCAGGATTTAATGAGAACCAGTGATGAACAGTGTGTAAAGCTTTTGTTACGGTTTTTGAAATAATGCAGATGTGATGACAACCGGCTTCGTGGTTATAGCCCAAAATTTTATGGAGTTAAATTGTCAGGGATGAATCTTCGAACAACAATTTGGCGAAAACATTTTGTGGCGTTCGATACAAATCAACAACAAAAAATCCCCTGCTTTGACAGGGGACTTTGCATATTTCTAACCTTTAATTGAAAGTATGAATAGCGTACTTTTGTGGAAGCAAAGGTATCGTTCATTTAAAAACTGGCTGCTTTTTCGGCAATAATAAATTGTTATTTAACCAGGGTTACTGTGAAGTTGATGTTAAATTCTGGCCTGATAGGTGTACAGTTGGTAATATCGCCCTTCTTCCCCAATCAGCGCCTGATGATCTCCATGTTCAACAATTCGTCCATTTTCCAGAACCAAGATCTGATCTGCCTTGCGAATAGTACTGAGGCGGTGTGCAATCACAAAGGTGGTGCGCCCTTTCATGAGTCGTGCCAGGCTTTCCTGGATGTAAAACTCACTCTCGGTGTCCAGATTGGAAGTGGCTTCATCGAGAATGAGAATTCGGGGATCTGCCAGAATGGCCCTGGCAATAGCAATACGCTGTCGTTGTCCTCCGGATAATTTCACACCTCGTTCTCCTATGGTAGTATCCAAACCATTCTCAAAACGGTCAGAAAATTCGGTGACGTGCGCTGCTTCCGCCGCTTCCCAAAGCTGCGCTTCCGCGGAATCGGGCCTGGGATAAAGAATGTTTTCCCGAATGGTGCCTTCAAATAAAAAGTCATCTTGCAAAACCACCCCCAATTGACTGCGGTAACTGTCAAGCACTACTTGGGAAAGATCGATTCCGTCCACAGTAATGGTACCATTTTCAGGCGTTAGGAACGATGCCGCCAAACCTGCTACGGTTGTTTTGCCAGAACCCGAGCTGCCAACAAGTGCAGTTACCGTGCCGGGTTTGGCCACGAAAGTGATATCGTTCAATACCCGATTACCTTTTTCGTAGGCAAAAGAAACACGGTCAAATCTTATTTCACCTTTGATGCGATTCAATTGAATGGTCCTCTTGGGATCATCCTGTTCGCGATGCAAGTCCATCACTTCCTGCATGCGATCCAATCCCGCAAACGCCTCGGTAATTTGGCTGCCAATATTGCTCATCTGCACAATCGGGGCGATCATGAAACCGAGGTACAGTGTGAATGCAAAGAAATCGCCAATGGTAAGGTGATTGTTGATGATCATCTTACCACCCAGACCCATAATTCCAACGGTGGCCAAACCGAGCAATAAGGTGGCGGAACTGGTCATCAGACTGGTGGTGGTAAGCGAAGATTTTACGTTTTTAAAAAGCCGGTCTACCCCGCTTTCAAAAGTACGGATCTCCTGCCGTTCAGCATTGAAACCTTTGATCACGCGAATGCCATTTAATGATTCCGTGAGCCTTCCTGTAACATCGGCATTGATCTCGCCGCGTTTTCTAAAAATTGGCCGGATATAACCGAAAGCTTTTAAAGAGATCAACCCGAAAACCACTACCGGGACCATCACATACAAAGTCATGGTTGGGCTGATGCGTATCAGTAAAACTAATGCAATCACCGAGGTGAGCACTCCGCCAAACAATTGCACCAAACCTGTTCCCACCAGATTGCGGACCCCTTCCACATCACTCATAATCCGGCTGACCAAAGCCCCGGTCTTATTATTGTCAAAAAAACGTATCGGGAGTTGTACTATCCGTTGTTGAATCTGGGATCGCAATACGGAGATCAGATATTGAGCTTCAACACTCAACAACCGGGTCAGGAAAAAAGAGGTCGTGGACTGGACCAATACGGCCCCGGCCACAACGATCAACAACCATTTGAACATCTGCAAATCGGATTTCCCGATCACATTGTCAATGAGATATTTACTCGATCCTGGTAATACCAATCCGGCCAGGCGATTGATGATGATTAGCAACAACCCCAGCAGCAGGAGCCATTTCCGGGGTAAGATTAATTCTTTAACAACATATCGCAGTGACGCTTTGCGATGATGCTTTTTATCAGCGCGGTCAAGGTTTAATTCCATAAATGGTAGCTAAGTGAAAAGAGATACTTTAAGCCAAAACGCTAAAAAGTACTTTTTGGTTATTTTATTTTGCAGGATCCGGGAATACCAATATCACAATTACCCAGACTGTAATATCGGCATATATTGAATTCCGGTTTTTGCAGTATTCTTAAAACAGACCCCCACTGTCTGTCTAAACCATGGACTCATTTTTTATGTTTAGAATGCCGTATTTTCAAATTCTTATGCCAGTGTTGCCAATACCCCTCTGGCGTATCCGACAGATTCACAGAGCCCTGGCATTGGATCGTCACCATCTTTTTCATGTTCGAAACTCAGCACGCCCTGAAAGTTATTTTTCTGCATAAATCCAAGGAACTTGGGAATGTCGATCACGCCACGGCCAACTTCCAGACTTTGTCCTTCATTGGTGGCGCTGGTGACATCTTTAAGATGACAATCAAATAATCGGTCGAAATACTTCTTGGCTTCTGTAGCCGGATCAAGGCCCATTCTGGCAGTATGACCAATATCCATACACAGTCCCATTCTTTTGTCGCGATCTTTAACGCGTTCGTACACGCTCCCCGGACCAGGATAGTGCTTGTCATTCGGGCCATGATTGTGAATGGCCAGCTTTATATCGTATTTCTTTACTTTTTCTTCCGAATAGTCCAGTAGATCATAATCGGGTACGCCGACCATCACGCTCATTCCGGCATTTTTAGCATATTCAAATGCCTGGTCCACCTGATCTTTGCTGGACATATAAATGACCCCGCCACCATACAGCGTAATTCCTTTTGATTTGATCAAATCCCTGACTTCGTTGATTTTTTCCGGAGTACTGTCCAGTGGTAAATGCATACTTTTAAGACAGATATATTTCAAACCTACCCGGGTGCAATAATTTAAGGTATCATCCAGGTTAAATTTCCGGAAAGTATAGGAAGCCAGACCCAGTTTGAGATTGCTGGTAGATTTATTTACTTTTCCGGCACTGGACATGAGTGGAAAAGCAGCGGCCCCGGCCATAGTAAGTCCGGTGGCTTTCAAAAAGATTCGTCTATTGGTTTTTTTCATGATGATTTTAGTAATTAAAAAATGACAACAAAGAAACCTGGGAATTTAACAAATACCAGCCATTAAATTGACTAAAAGTTATTATTTTCAACGAAGAAAACGTTACTTGTTGTGAGCGGGAAACTTAGGTGCTGCGGATGGTTTATAGTAATGTGCCACTCGCAGCCCGGGACCCTTTAATTTCAAAAAGCAAACCACCAACGAGATGAAAACAGTCTTGCTATTCTTACTCTTTTTTGCTGCTAATCAAATTTATACACAGGCCCAGGATACCGTAAAAATAAAATCGATCGCCACTGATGTTGTAAATTTGTTGCAAAACAATCAGGCTGAAAAAGTGTACGCATTGTTCGACGCCAAAATGCAGGATGCGATGAAACCCAATAATTTGTCGAGCATCTGGAAAGGCATTGCCGACAAGTATGGGGCTTTGAAAGGAGTAAAGGATATTTGGGTCGAAGAGGTTCCCGCGTACAAAATTGTTGTACAGGCGTGCCAGTTTGGAGAAACATTAATGGATTTCAGACTGACTTTTGATGAACAAGGCAAAATTGCCGGAATGTTCTTTTCGCCACCAGGTAAAAAAAAAGAGTAAACGTATTTAAACCGGTTGATAACGATTTTTTTGTGGAAAAACCCATTGAGGTCATTACCGGCTCATATCTCTTACCTGGTTTCTTTACCATTCCAAAAAATACGCATCATTTTCCGGTAGTCATCATGGTGCAGGGTTCCGGACCTTCCGATCGCGATGAAACAATTGGCCCGAACACACCTTTTCGGGATATCGCTCATGGATTGGCCAAAAAGGGCATCGCTTCCATCCGTTATGACAAAAGGACTTTTGTGTATAAGGAAAAAATGGCAGAAGCCATTGATAGTGTTACTGTTTTGGAGGAAACCATCGATGACGCCATATCGGCTGTGAATTTGGCCTTGCAGCAATCGGATGTAAATCCTAAAAAGATCGTAATACTGGGACATAGCTTAGGGGGGATGCTGGCCCCGCGTATTGCTGCGCAGGATCATGATATTAAAGCGATCATTATGATGGCGGCCAATGCGCGACCGCTTGAAGATGTGATCATAGATCAGTATCACTATTTGCTCGGTTTGGATGGATGGGATGACCAGGACCAGAAAATAATGGATAAACTGAAAATGGAATCAGACAATGTTCGTAAACTCCGCACCCACGCCTTGATAAGCAATTTGGATTTGCCCCTGGGTTTACCGGTAAGTTATTGGGCAGACCTTGCCCGGTATGATCAGGTGGAGACTGCGAAAAACCTCAAGATTCCCATGTTGATCCTGCAGGGCTGGAGGGACTACCAGGTTACTTCGAAGGACTACGAACTGTGGCAACAGGCCCTGAATAAAAAGCACAAAGTGACATTCAAATATTATCCTGAGTTGAATCATTTATTTATGTCCGGAACCGGAAAATCCACGCCCAAAGAATACGAAACCGCCGGCCATATCTCTGAAAAAGTCATTGAAGATATGGCTGAGTTTATTTTAAAGGAGGTCAGGTAATGCCCCTTCAAGCTTAAAATTTTAATAAACCCTATTCACCATAAAGTTACTCTAAAACGTCATTCAGCGGAGTCACCGAAGATCATAACATGAAAAAATGGCTCCCAACCATTGATAGAAATAGGCATCAATCTGACAAGAGCAGGGACTTTATCTGACAAAGAAGGGTACTCATTTGACAAAGTTGTACACTCATTTGACAGAGAAGGGAGTTTGTCCGACAAAGAAGTGTTCCTATTTGAAACAGAAGGGACTATGTCTGACATAGAAGGGTACTCATTTGACAAAGTTGTACACTCATTTGACAGAGAAGGGAGTTTGTCCGACAAAGAAGTGTTCCTATTTGAAACAGAAGGGACTATGTCTGACATAGAAGGGAGATTATTTGATAATGTTGTACCCTCATTTGACAAAGAAGGGAGCCTTCCTGGCAGAGAAGGGAGCTAATCTGATACAGTAGGGAGCTCAGCCCACTATTTAACCTGAAGCATCTTGATACATACCGCCCCTGGTACATGCGCTTCTACACCATGAAACATGATCCCACCCGTTTCCGGGTCCCTTTTAAACACGATCACGTTGTCAGAATTGCGGTTGGCAACGAAAATATATTGTCCTTCCGGGTCCATAAAAAAATTTCGGGGCCAGTCACCTACAACCGAAGCATTACGCATATCGGAAAGTGTACCATCTTCCTTGTTGAAATGATAAATGGCCAGTGTATTATTTCCCCGGTTTGATGCGTAGGCAAATTTCTCCGATGGATCAAAATGCACGTCGGCGCCGGTGTTGGTGCCTTTGAAATCTGCTGGTATCGAAGAATACCGCTGAATGAATGTCAGCGCTCCGGTGGAGTGGTCACAAGAGTACATGCTCACGGTTGAAGTCAACTCTTCTGATGAAATGGCAAAATTGTTATCCGGGCTGAATTCCAGATGCCGCGGTCCTGAGCCGGGTTTCACCTTGACGAAGGGGGTAGAGGCGGGCAGCAATTTCCCACTGTTTTGTATCGAATAAATAAATATCTGGTCAGTGCCCAGGTCCGAGACATAAAGGAATTTACCATCAGCCGAAGGAATGGCGGAATGGACGTGCGCTTTTTCCTGCCTGTTCTGGTTGACGCTGCTTCCTTCATGCTGGATAAGGTCAGTAGATTTGCCAATTTTACCATCGGGGACAATGGGATAGACAGCGAGATTACCGCCATTGTAATTAGAAACGAAAATCAAATTGCCAGCCGGGTTTACGCTCACATGGCATGGATCTTCCCCGTAGGAAGGTTGTTCGTTCATAAAAACCAGTTTCCCGTTGTTCGGTTCGATTTTATACGATGCCACCGACCCCCAATCTTTGGAAGGATCAATTCCTTCCCGCTGAACTGCATAGAGATATTTTCCCGAAGGATGGATCGCCAGAAAAGAAGGGCTTTTTTTGCCGGGGGCAGTCTGTATGGCCGTGAGTGTGCCATCTGCATGGTTAAACTGAAAAACATAGATTCCAAGGCTTCCGCGCTCGCTGAAAGTCCCCACATAAATAAATTCTTTGGTGTACATAGATTTTTCGCCGGATTGTGCATGGACGATATGGTTTCCGAAAATGCTGAGTGCAACAATTGAAAGTAATATTCTGATCATGGTTTCAATGTTTTTAAAAGTATAAATTAATGGATTTGTCAGACACACAGCAAGTAAAAATGTAATTCAATTCACAGGCAAAGATGATGTCCCTTGAGATAACAGATCATTTCACGTACAATTGAGGCGTAGCGGGTGTCTGGTAATTGCACTACATCACGATAGACCGGCAATTTGATGCTGTATTCATTTTTATTCCTGGTAATGGTGGCACCCAAGGCCTTCAGGCGTAACACCAGGGAGAGGTTGTTTACGAGTGCTGTGCCGGTGAAGAAGGCAATATCTGAGTTGGAAGCGATATAATATATGATGGCCAGTAAAATGGTCCCGATACCTTTATTTTGATAATCATCAATTACGGTGAGCGCAAATTCAGCCTCCCGGGGATCTTCTTCTGATCGGACGTAACGACCAACACCTACTCCGGGACGATCTTTTTGTTGAGCGTCTATGACCACCCAGGCTACTTGATTGATCTGGTCAATATTTGTAAAGCGTTCTAGCTGATCTTCTGATAATTCTTTGAGATAACTGAAAAAACGATTGTAGACAGAACTTTTTGAAAGTTTTGTAAAACCGCGCTGAATCTCTTCCCGATCTTCCTTAGTGAGGATTTTGAAATAAAACAAATGATGGTCTCTGGCGGGATATAGAAAAGCCTTGCCGGTCAATAGTGCTGACGAGAGATCATTCGATATGTTCATCGTGGAAGTATCATTTCATAAAACATTTGCAGGAGTAATTTTACGGCAAAACAATGTTAAAATTAAAAATTTCCCCAGCCATCAACCATTGCACAATTCAATATTTAAAGGTAGGGATAAATTGCGGAGATTTTCTCGACTTGGTAATTTGCTCGAAAGTATATGCCAATTTTAATAAAACTGGTTCTGAAAATGCTGCTCCGAAAAAGGAAATGCCTACCGGCAGTCCTTCAATAAAACCTGCTGGAACTGTGATATTGGGGTATCCCGATTGGGCTGCCGGTGATGAACTTCCTCCAATATAATGATCGCCGTCGATCAGATCTATTGGCCAGGCCGGTGATTCTGTTGGCGCAACAATAGCGTCGAGTTGATTGTCAGTGAGTGCCTTATCGATGCCTTCCCTCGACAATTTCAATGATTTTTCCAGGGCTTGTATATATTCAGCACTTTTAAGATCACCTTTACTTTGCGCCGATTGAAACAATTCTTGTCCAAAATAAGGCATTTCAATTTCCTGATGTGCATTATTAAATGCAATGAGATCTTTTAGGCTTTTTACGGATACCTGGTTAGAGGTTTTTGATAAATATTTGTTGAGATCAGCTTTAAATTCATAGAGCAACACCTGAAATTCAGCATCGCCTGCTTCCTGGCCTTTAGGCATTAATTGAATATCCACCAGGGTAGCGCCACCCGTTGTTAGCGCCTTGAGTGAATCATTAATTAAAGTGTCCACTTTGTCGTGAAAACCGAAGAAATCCCTGGCAACTCCAATTCTCGCATTTGACAATCCATCTGTTTTGAGAAATATGCTATAATCCTGAATTCCAATGTGCTCATGATTGATTGTGAAAGGGTCTTCCGGATCAATATCGGACAAGGCACTGAGTAAAATGGCAACATCCTCCACATTTCTGGCCATGGGTCCGGCAGTATCCTGTGTGTGCGATATGGGTACAATCCCAATGCGGCTGACCAAACCGATGGTTGGTTTTAAACCCACAATACCGTTGATAGATGAGGGACACACAACCGAACCATCTGTCTCCGTTCCCAAAGCAACAGCGCATAAGTTGGCGGAAACGGCGGCCCCTGAACCGGAACTCGAGCCACAAGGACTTCGATCCAAAATGTAGGGGTTATGGGTTTGACCTCCAACAGCGCTCCATCCACTGGAAGACCTGGAAGAGCGGAAATTGGCCCATTCACTTAGGTTTGTTTTTCCCAGAATAATAGCGCCTGCGGCCCTCAGTTTTTGTATGATAAATGCATCTCTTTCCGGAAAATTATTGGCCAGCGCCAGCGAGCCAGCGGTGCATGGCATTTGATCGTGTGTGTCAATATTATCTTTGATCAAGATTGGGACCCCATGTAAAATGCCTCTCATTTTACCGGTTTTAAGCTCATCATCCATTTTTTGGGCAAGACCAATGGCATCCGGATTTAATTTCAGTATTGCATGAATGCCGGGACCATCCTGATCTATAGTTTGAATTCTATTGATATATTGTTCCGTGAGGTATTGGGAAGTGAATGCCCCGGATTTCAATCCATCATGAAGTTGTCGTAACGTATATTCTTCAAATTCGAAAGCATAATTTTTAGGCGATAGGGGCGTATTGGTCTTTTTTGTCCTGAAATTATCAATCGCTCCGGCTGGTCCTAAAACCGAAAATGCAGCCCCGCTAAGAACTGCATTTTCTATAAATTTACGACGTTTCATATTAAGTCATTTGTGATAGTCACATAATTCAGACAAATTATTCATTCATTAAACTATTTGTCATCTCCTCGGTCCATTTGGTGATCAGATCCCTTTGCTGGACACTGAGTTTGGTCTTGGTGTGAATAAGGGTATAAATTGGCAGCGGCATATCACCTTTGCCCACTTCTTCTTTTATATCCTCAAGTTTTTTCACCATTCTTCGTTTTGGGTAGGCAGTCCACTCAGAGAAATTCAATTCATCCCGTCCTTCTTTCACATCATTACCGACCAACCAGGAAACCGGAGCGACATAGGAATACCACGGATATTTGGTCTCATTGGAATGGCAATCATAGCATGATGCCTTAAGTATTTGGGATACTTCGGGTGCCATGGAAACTTTGGCAAGGATGTCACCTTCATTTTTTGAAATAATTTCGGGTAAATCTTTAGGCAGAAATTGTATGATAATCAATGCAACAAACAAGACAACAATGATAACTTTAAAAATTTTCATATTAATTCCATCTAAAAAATAGGATTTGACCAAATTACTTCATCAGGTGATCAGCCGTTTTATCTGCCCAGTCTTTCAGGATTTTCACTTCTTTTTCAGTAGGCTTGGCATCTGGCTTCATCGCCAGGAATTTTTCCGGTGGCATTTTACCCTTTTCCAATACTTCAATGATGTCATCCAGTTTCGCAACAGCATCGGACTTTGACATACCTGGAAGATCGTCCCACATGAGTTTTTTCTTAGCTTTGTCTGATTTTCCTTCTGGACTATGACAACCGTAACAACGACTGTCGATTACTTCTTTTACTTTTTTTGGATATTTTAACGTCGCGGAATCGTCATCTTCACCAACATTTTTTTTGATCATTTTGCCCTGCACAAAGAGTGCGGCAACACAAAACAGGAGTACTGTTATTCTAAGTGCTGTCTTCATGTATTAAATTGGTTTATGGATTGTAAGATAATTTAAGCCGGAGAAATATCGCTGAAATCTGTAAAATATTCAAAGTAATATTAAAATTTATTCTGTTTAACCAGCAGAATACAAGAAAACACATCGATCTAATTTCTCAATCACCTTTGCTTGTTTTGTACAAAACAAGCTAAGATCAGCCTTACTTTGAAATAAGGCGATATTATGTATTTAATGGAAAAAACACTAAATTCTCAGGCGTTGAATGAAATATTTCTGATCATTTAGTCCAGTTTAAAATATTAATTAAGCATGAAAAGTTCCCGTCTGTTAGCATTACTCAACCTAATCAGTCTGCTGATGGTATTGGTGGTCAACGGATTAGCCAATGCACTTCCAATCAACGGTAAAACAACCGGTGAGATTTCAGACCAATACCCCAATTTATTTGTTCCGGCAGGCTTCACCTTTGCTGTTTGGGGAGTCATTTATTTATTCCTGATATTTTTCACGATCTATCAATTGATCAAAACTTTCCGGGATGAAATATTAATTACGGATGCCTTTGGTACTTTATTTATTCTCTCGTCTTTTTTGAATTGTGCCTGGATATTGGTGTGGCATTTTGAAATGGTGCTTTATTCACTGGTGGTAATGATTATGTTGTTGCTGACATTAATCGCAATATATTTGCGTGTGAAGGCGCTTGAACAAAATGATATTGTAAATCGGTCAGAAAAAAATAATTGGTTTAAAGTAAGTGTATCTGTACCGTTTAGCCTCTATTTGGGTTGGATCTGTATCGCTACCATTGCCAATGTGACTGCTGTTTTAGTTGATGTTGGCTGGAGGGGTTTTGGGCTTGCTGAGACTTTTTGGACATTTCTTATGATCATGATCGGTGCCGGACTTGCCTTGTATTTTTTGGTTCGTTTCAAGGATTTTATTGTTGGTCTGGTTGTGATTTGGGCTTTTTATGGAATAACTTCAAAATTATTAACGGCGAAAAATGTTATTCACTGGTCACTGGCCTATTTGCTTATTATTTGCATGGTCATTATCGCTTCTGTAATCTTGCTGGTCGTTTTTAGAAAAACCAGGACGACATGACATTTTTGGGAAAATACTAAATTTGAAACACCATCATTAAATTAATGAATCCATGAAAAATCAAATTTTAGCAGGTTTCATTTTAATTTGTGTATTTACTTCCTGTGATACGTCAAACAATAACAAAGATGACATACAAGCATTGATTGATACGGATGTCCGGTTTTCCAAACTGTCGGAGGAAATCGGCATGAAAAAAGCTTTTTTAAGTTATGCTGATTCCGACATTGTGGTGCTGCGAAATAGAAATGCTCCCATTAAGGGAATTCAATCCTTAAGGGCATACTATGATAAAATCAATGATTCAGCTTTTAAATTAACCTGGGAACCAGTGAAAGCCGAAAGTTCGGGTAATTTGGGATATACCTATGGAAATTTCGAATTGTCGATTTTCGAAGATGATGGAACGACCAAAACTAGCTTTGGCAATTATGTTACCGTTTGGAAAAAACAACCAGATGGCCAGTGGCGTTTTGTTTTGGATACCGGCACAGAACCTACAGAAAAGAAGTTTGAATGATTTGAAATATTATAAAATATTGAATACGAATTAATTATCGGTTATCATCTCAACTAGGAATCGAGCAGATTACCCAGAAATCCACTGCTTTCTTTGTTACTATTCTTACCCTCCGGCATCAAGGCACGAATTAATTTTTTGATTGGCATAGATTGAAGCCAGATTTTTCCTGTCCCGCTTAAGGTGGCCAGGAATAAACCTTCCCCGCCAAAAAACATAGAACGGAGGTTTCCCGCTTGTTGGATGTCAAATTCAATGGAGGTTTCAAAGCCGACAACACATCCTGTATCTACGCGCAGCGTTTCATTTTTTAATTGTTTTTCAATGACGGTACCTCCGGCATGAATAAAAGCTTTGCCATCTCCATCGAGTCGTTGAAGAATGAATCCTTCTCCACCAAACATTCCTGATCCAAAGCGTTTGTTAAAAAATATGGACAATTTTGTGCCCAACGCTGCACAAAGGAAAGCATCCTTTTGCACGATGACCGAACCGCCCAATTCTTTTATATCCAGTGGAATGATCGTGCCCGGATAGGGCGCGGAAAATGCCACATGTCCTTTGTTTCTGCCTCGATGCGTAAAGTGGGTAATGAACAACGATTCGCCGGTAATCATTCTTGAACCTGCAGATAAAAGCTTTCCAAGAAATCCCTGGTCCGGAGTTGATCCATCTCCCAAACGGGTCTCAAATTGAATACCTTCCTCCATATAAAGCATTGCGCCTGCTTCGGCAATTACCGTTTCACCTGGATCCAGTTCAATTTCTACCAATTGTACATCTGTACCTTTAATGTCGTAGTCAATTTCGTGTGATGTCATCTTCTGGTAATTTTAAATTAATTCACGTGTTTTATATATTACGATATTTCTAAATGAAAAAGCCTGCTATATTCGTGTTTTCCAAAGAACTAACATGATTTTTCAAAGTAGAGTTCAATAGACCTTTGAAAATCACAGGTTCTGATATCATCTGAAGGAAATCATAAATAAATATCGCACCGCGTACCATTTCTTGATCTTCTTCATATCAACTTAGAGATATGGCTTTGCTGCATAAAGTATTTAGATTAAACACTTTGTGATCGATTGCTTTTTGTGGGAAGTACAGGTATTTTTATTGAATTATGGTAAAGTTCTACATGAAGCATTTATTAATTCTGTGTTTTTGGGTTATAACCTGTAGTCCTGCCTGGGCTCAGGTAAGTCACAATTATACAGTAGGACCCCAAAACACCAATTGCGACAGTTTGAATTTGAAAGATATCGATGAAACGGAAGCGATGGATCTTATCCGCCAAAGCAAATTCAGATTTGATCAACATTTCAATATACGCCGCAATTCTGGATTACAAGCAGGTTATTTTTATTCTTGCGATAACAAATCCGGTTTTCTGATCATTCGTCACGATGGTAAAAATCATTTGTTTTCAAGAGTACCTGTTGAAATCTGGGATGAGCTAATTAGTTCAGGAGATCCTGATGGTGTATTTGAGAAGAAAATATTGCCTGAATACCAGTATTCCCCTGGCAAATAATGAACAGCTATGATGTTCATACAAATTCTAAATTCCTATGATTAGTGAAGTTTCTCATATGTAAAGTAAAAACACAGTACATTTAATGAACACTGTTTTGTATGAAAAGAGGGGAATATTAATCTCTTGGATAGCCAACCAAATTTTGAAAATTCCAGGCCGCGCAATAATTAATCAAAAAAATCGATTAAATTCATGCCAATTTTATCAGAAAATAAAAGACTACAATTTTTAAGCATTGGATTGTCAGAATAATATGCGTCAAGCAGCAAATGGTTGAGTATTTCTTTTTTTGAATTGCCAATGCAATTGCATGATTTTTTTCCATATCCAATGGAAAAAACCGGGCTTTTCAAAAAGAAAGCATTTAATATTTTGGAGGATTAATTTATATGTTCAGGTTCAGCGTTCAAACTGGTTCACTCGTCATTTTTTTGTTTCTTCTTTCAGTTTCATTTCATTCTAATGCAAATGAAAAAGAGGGCATCAACCCCCGGAAACCCATAAAAAATCTTGTGATCGATCAATGGTCTGGTGAAGACGGTATGATATCCAACAACTTAACCTCAGTCATGCAGGCTTCTACAGGATTTATTTGGGTTACTTCATTTAATGGTGTTATGCGTTTTGATGGCATTCAATTCGAACTTTATGATAAGGAAATACTCCCATTTTTAAGATCTAACGGCATTTACAAGTCTATTGAAGATAAAGACGGCAAATTGTGGTTTTGTACACAGGGTTCCGGGGTAATCACCTACGATGCGGGTAAGTTTGCAGTAATGCCTGGAAATGATTCCATTTCACCTTCAATTCGGTGTATTCTCACCGATAGCAAAAATCGGATCTGGGCCGGATCGAACAATGGTGGTCTTTTTGTCAATAATGGCCATGGTTTTGAAAATGTTGATCAGCCGTTGCTCCACAAAACCAACATCATGGATCTGGAGGAGTTACCCGATGGCAGCATTTGTATAGCAACCAACGGCAACGGAATCGTGGTTTTTCATGATAGCATATATACACATTATGGTTTAGAGCAAGGCTTATCTTCCGACATTGTTAATATTCTTTATCTCGATAAGCAACAGCGACTATATATTGGAACCGCCTACGGTTTGGATTATTTTGAAAAGGGTCGCATTCACAAAGCCTCTTATTTCAGGGGAGTAGAAATCAATGACATCGTGGTTGATGATTATGGTACCATCTGGGCTGGAACTGAACAAGGTTTGGGTAAGATCAATGACTCACTGGGCATTTACGATTTTTTTTCTGAGAAAGATGGTCTCCCTGCCAGTCAAATATCCTCAATATGTTTTGACCATGAAAACAGCCTCTGGGCCAGTACCAAAAAAGCAGGTCTAATTCGATTCAAAGATGGCAATTTTACCAATTTTACCAAGGATGACGGCCTATCCTCTGATAATGTCAACATCATTGCAGAGCATCAGGGTAAATTTTATGTCGGTTCAGATGATGGCCAGGTGAATATCATTGATAATGGCAATTTTAGTCGCATTCCGTTTAAAACAAATCTTAGAAATACCGGCATACGGGATATATGTTTCGTGAATGACCACACCTTGCTGGTATCATCTTATCGGGGGGTGTTGAAATTACAAGACGGAAATGAAAAGATGTTGGATATTAAAGATGGCTTGCCATCAAACGATGTAAGACGCATATTCCTGGACAGTCGCGGAGAAATTTGGTTGGGCACCAGATCGGGCGGATTGGCAAAAATGAAGGGTGATCACGAATACGAAATTTACAATGCCCCGGATCGACTTTTATCCAACTATATATTGGCGGTAGAAGAAGATCAGGCAGGAAACATTTTAGTGGGTACACATAGCGGTGGACTATCCGTCATTACGCCGGAAGACCAAATTGAAACTTTTAGTTTCGAACCCACCAATTCCGGAATGTTAATTTTTAATATTTTACCGGAGTCTCCAGAGGTGTATTGGCTGGCCACCAATGTAGGCATCTTTCGGTTTTTCCATGGGAAATTTGAAAAAGTTGCATTTGACAAACGATTTAAAACCGAAACATTTTTTGATATTCTCAAAGATGATCAGAATTCTTTCTGGCTTACTTCAAATATTGGTTTATTTCAGGTAGCCAAATCGGAAATGGATGATTTTTTTCGTGGAGATATTGATCTGGTAAAAGTGAAGTTATATGATAATAACGATGGAATGGCTTCCAAGGAATGTACGGGAGCTACGCGGTCAACCATTTCTTCGGATGGCAAACTGTGGGTGCCTACATTGGGCGGAGTTGCTGTCCTTGACCCGGATAATATTCGTGTAAACAGACAACTACCACAGATCTATATCACTGGATTAAGTGCTGATTACAAGGACATTCCCATTGATGCGCTACCTATTGTGATGGAACCGGGGTTTATGAGATTCAATTTCAGATTCACCGGACTGAGTTTGTTTGCCCCGAATAAAATGCAATTTAGATATAAACTTCAAGGGGTAGATAAAGATTGGGTAATTCCGGAAGGAAGAGAAGCCCGGTATACCAATCTACCGGCGGGTCGCTTCACCTTTGAAGTTATTGCCTCCAATAATGACGGCATATGGAATGAACAACCGGCATCGATCCATTTTATGATAAAACCATATTTTTACCAGACCATTTGGTTTTATTTGTTGATCGCGGTTTTAGTAGGCCTGTCTGTTTGGGGATTTGTGATCTGGCGAACACACAATGTGGAGAAAATGAATGTGGAACTGCGAAAATTAAATGCCGAACTGGATCGGTTTGTTTACAGTACCTCCCATGATCTTAGGGCACCGCTGACCTCAGTAATGGGTTTGGTGGATATTGCGATAAGAGAAAAGACCAGCAATGCAAAAGATGAATGTTTGCAATTAATAGATTCTTCAGTAAAAAAACTGGATAGTTTCATAAAAGACATCATGGATTATTCAAGAAATCAACGCATTGAAATTAAAAAGGAAACAATAAATTTTGAACAACTGATAAATGAAGCTTTGACAGAAATAAGATTTCTCGATAAAAATGATCGGATTGAAAAAGCCATATCCATTGAAAATCATACGCCTTTTATTTCTGATAAACGAAGGCTGAGTGTGATCCTCAATAATCTTTTATCCAATGCAGTTCGATATCATAATCTCAAAAAAGAACATCCATTTATAAAGGTAAATGTTTCCTTAAATGAACTTAAGCAAGCCGAGATCTCAGTTATGGACAATGGAAAAGGTATTAAGAAGGAACATTTGGAAAGGATCTTTGAAATGTTTTACCGGGCGGAAGAAGGCAGCCAAGGTTCCGGATTGGGTTTATTCATTGTAAAAGAAACTGTGGACAAATTACACGGTAAAATTGATGTGGAATCCGAATTCGATAAAGGTACGATTTTCAGGGTGACGTTGCCATCATTGAATTGAGGCTAGGATAGATTATTCTAACCAAACAATCTCAGTTGACCATTTTGCTGGCGTTTTGTTCGTTTTGGAATTTCGTCGAAAACTGTTTTCCCTCCATAAATTTGAGATTGAGCTTTTTCGTGTTCAATGACTGCATCTATATCATTATTTGCGACAAAATGTCTTTCCAGTTCCCAGGATAATTGACTTAATTTTTTAAGTGCTTTTTGTTTGTCACTTAGCCCGATTTTGGCTTTTTCAACAGCACTATTCAAAAAACCGATGGATTGATCATACACTTTTGTGGGAACAGGGAAGGGGTGGCCGTCTTTTCCGCCATGGGCAAATGAAAAACGGGCTGGATCGTTGAAACTTGATGGCGTTCCGTATATGATCTCACTCACCATTACCAGTGACTGCAGGGTTCTTGGGCCCAGTCCTTTGAGCAATAGCAATTCCTCGAACTTGCCCAAATCTATATTTTGTGCCAGCGCAAGGGTGCTCCCTAATCTTTTAATGTCAACATTTTCTGCTCGCACATCATGATGATTTGGCATCACGAGTTTGGTGATTTCTTTGATCATTCGGGTGGGTTCTTCCCGGGCAATATTCAAAATGCCGTTTCTGGTAGTTAAGGCATTTTTATCTGTCAAATTCAAAATAGGACCCATATTTTGTCCGCAGACCGCCGTATGTGGCTCTTCCACGAAGGATTTGATATATTTCGAATGCCAATGATAACGCCGGGCCGTACCGGTAATATCATTCATTCCCTGCTGAACGACAGTCCATGCTCCGGTTTTGGAAACAACAAAGGAATGAAGGTACAATTGAAATCCATCCTGAATGGCGGTATTGTCAATTTTCGCACTGAGTTTGCTACACCGGACCAATTCAGCTCCATTCAGCCCGGTTTGGCTGGCTATCCTGATCAATTCGTCTGGCGTTTTCCGGGAATGTTTTCCACGACCTCCACAGAAAAAAATTCCTAATTCCCGAGCCCTGGGATTCACATAATTTTTCAAGGCGCCCAGTATCGAGGTGGTTATTCCTGAAGAATGCCAGTCCATTCCTAGCACACAACCCATCGACTGGAACCAGAAAGGGTCGCTGAGTTTTTGCAAGAAGGTATCTGTACCAAATTCAGCAACAATGGCCTCAACTATGGCACCTCCAAGGTGCGTCATGCGTTCATAAAGCCAGGAAGGAACTTTCCCGTAGTGCAGTGGTAAATCAGCCGTTCCGGAACGAATCATAAATTACTAATTATTTTGGTGTTTGCTAAATTTAATAGTAAAACCTTGCGTATACAAATTATTATATCATTTTCGCTGTAAAGTGTGCGGTGGTATATGTAAATCGTAAGCGAAAATATTATGAAATTCCATTCAATTGAATTATAACCTCATGGGTCGGTTAAGTACTAAAGGCTTCTTAAACTTGAATATTTTTTGTATGATTTGCTACATTTGTCCTAAATGTCCATCCTTTGATTTTTTGATTTGGAAAATCACTAATTTTTTCAAATAATATTATGGAACGGGTTACTTATATACCAACTAATCATTAAAAAACAGATGACCGAAAAATCGCTCATCCATAAAATTAAGGATAACGGAGAATCAGAAATTGAAGCTATTTATCGTAATTACCGTGGAGAATTTAGATCGTGGGCGTTACGTAACTTCAATTGTACCGATGAAGATATACAAGATATCTACCAACAGGTAATTATAATTCTCTACGAAAATGTGTTGTCTGGAAAGCTAACGCATCTCAACAGCCAGATAAAGACTTATCTGTTTGCGATTGGTAAAAATAAATTTTACGAATTGATGAGAGCTCAAAAAAAACATGATACAATTCCGGATTTTGAAATCTCCGATCGACCCGATGATTTGATGCGCGAGTATGAAGAAAAAGAAGAATTATTGCAGATGGTAGAACAGTCATTGTCGCAATTGGGAGATCCATGCAAACGAATTTTGGAAAAGTTTTACTATCACCAAAAATCAAACCATGAAATTGCCGGTGAAATGGATTATAAAAATTCAGATACAGTGAAAAATTTAAAATATAAGTGCCTGCAAAGGTTAAAAAAGATTTTTTTGGAAAACAACAATCAAATGGAAGGAGGGTTATCATGAATGCCCACAAAAGTAATCATGCAATAATGGAAGATTATGTGATGGGAAAGCTAAGTTCTCAGGAATTGAGCAATTTTGAACAACAACTTCAAAATGATCCTGATTTGAAACAAAGTTTGGAAGACTATAAATTGTTGGTGGCCGGCATCAAATATTCAGGTCGGCATCAATTGCTCAATAAACTTAAAGCAATCGAAGAGGA
Source organism: uncultured Cytophagales bacterium (assembly GCA_963711495.1). GTDB lineage: Bacteria > Bacteroidota > Bacteroidia > Cytophagales > Cyclobacteriaceae > CAVQEK01. The sequence continues at coordinate 317,511 of CAVQEK010000003.1, read as the reverse complement.
ATTTTCGGAAAAATCGAACAAAACAAAGACAGTGCGCTTGATCCCCAGGCGGTTCTATTACATTGCAGCCAGCCTTGCCATTATTTTGGTAAGCCTTATCCTTATATTTCGCTTGCCAGAACCTTCTTCTCGGCAACTCGCTCAGGCATATTTCAATCCGTATCCCACCACCATTGGTTCTTCAACGCGCTCTATAAATCAGAACCACAGTGATTTAGACGAAGCAATGAATAATTTTGAAGCGGGTAATTTTGATAAGAGCATTGAAATATTGAAAACGCTTCCTATTGACAAAAATGAATATATCATACAATTTTATCTGGCCAACGCCTATCAGGCAAAAAGCAGTTTCGATGAAGCAGAAAAGATATATATTGAATTACAACAACGAGGTGGGGAACTTCAGGACCAGGTCAATTGGTATCTCAGTTTGTGTTATCTTGAACAGAATAAAACCAGTCTGGCAAAGCAAACATTACAACAACTGGCTGAGGGCAAGAGCTCTTATAAATCAAAAGCTTCTGAATTATTAAGTAAAATTGATTAATTTGCTATGAATAAACAGTTTAAACTTAAAAACTAAATCCATGCCAGACGGAGAAACCAATCCAGGTTCCAAAGATCAGCCTATACCACCAAAAACAGCTATGGCTCAATCAGTTGTAAACCCTGATTCGAAAGACCAGCCATTACCACCTATACAACGATTTGCTTATATGTCCGCTGGGATTGGGGGAATTGCCCTTACAATTTGGGTAATTTACCAGATCTTTTTTTGTGCCTGTAATTGTGGTTAGGAACAGCAATAAAGTATTTATTACCAAGATAGATACCACAAATTAGCAGAATAAATAGCGTAATATATTTGATATAAACAAATGTACGCTCACCAGGTTGAATGAAGGCATAAGATTGACCGAGTACGACCAGTGTGGCCCAAGACGAAGGATGTGCAGTGATTTCGTCAGATTGCTGGATGAATTTTAATTTAGCCAGACGCAGGCTTTGATCTATATCATCACCGTTAATAAGATTTTGATAAAACCAATCCATAATTTTTTGTACCGATTGGTCTTTTACATTCCATAAACTCATAATCACAGTGGGGCAACCGATATAGAAAAAAGCCCTTGCAATGCTGTAAATACCTTCTCCGGACTTATAGTTGCCTTTACCAGTTTCACAGGCACTTAATACAGCTAAATCAGCGGTTGTGCGAAATTTATATAGTTCATAGGGATGAAGAATGCCATCATTATTTTTATCAGGATTAAAAAACAATGCAGCCTTGTCATATTCATTGTTGGCTATACCATGAATGCTAAGATGCAAAATATTGAATTCATCAAGGTGCTCTTTAAAAGATGTTTCTGTAGATTCGTCACCCCAAAAAATGGTACTGTTAAAACCTTTCGCAATCGAAGTCAATTCATGTTTTGTGGCATTCAATCGATTCGATCTGTCCATGTCATTTTTACTTTTTAAATGATCATATCCCCATCCCCCTAAATGAAGATCCTTTGAACCTGCTGCATGGTGATTATGAAAAAGGAATTCGGCAGAATAACTGTAAAGAACATTATGATTCTTCACTAAATAATCTAAATCCCGATAATTAATTTCCTGGTTGCCTGGAAGAAATGTTATTAATGATTCAAAAGGAAATGCATTTAAAGGTCCGTCCGGAATAATAATCAAGGCATTGTTTTTTTGGTTAGGAATTTTCATGTGAAGCATTGCAGGAGCCAATAATTTCTGATAAAGAAAGTAAGCAGATTGGGTGAATGCCTTATATTGTGTTTGAGAAAAATATTCAGGATTTTCCAGACTATTTTGATAATTGATTATTGCATTCGAGAAACTATTGTCAACCTTTATTCTAAAAAAATAATTTTCTTTTTTCCAGATTGCCAGGGCATAAACAAGACTGTCGTAGGAAGCATATTGTACAATCAGGGCATTTTTCTTTTCAGATAGTTGTTCCATTTGTTTCAATGAAATAGTGTCCTGCCTATATTTAGAATTATAGTAAGCCGGATAATGCTCCTCAAAATTTCTGTTAAGCCGATTTTGAGCTTCAATGATATCAAAAATTTTTTCGTGAACATTGTCTTGATCTGAAGGATTTTTATCCTGATTTTCCAATTGATTTTGCCAATAGGCCAACTGTTGATTCAGATCATTTCTTTTGGCAATCAAACTATCAGGGACACCTGTATCATGTAAGGCTTCCACTTCATGCAATGTCTTTAACAATATTCTGGCCTTATTTTGATTCATCAGAAAGAATATTTTTTTATATAACCTATTATCCTGATTGGCTGCCATCAAAATATAAATGTCATTTAATGCTATTATACTATAATCCTGTTCACTACGAGCCAACCCTAATTCATCCGATTCGAGAATTTCATTATTTCGTTTATTGCTTATTACTTTATTTGCTAACAGATAGGTTTCAAGTGAAGTCTTGATCAAGGACAAATCCTGAACAGAATCGCTCAGGTATTTCAGATATAAAAAGTGTGATTTGTCTAAAAGCTCAGAATAAATTAAATAATTACTTTCATTTGGATTTATCTTTGGATTTGCAAGAATATCAGGGTTATTGAAATCATCAATGGCGCTCGTCAAAGCAAGTTGACTATAATTGAGTGCTTCACTTATATTGTTGGCATATTGATTACTGTACAATCCAGAGAGGTAGGCATAGGCTTTAGCGGTAATTTGATGTTTAGGTCCATATAATTTTTTAGCGATTTCCAAATTTTGATCAAAATAATAAGCTGCTTTTGAATATTCTTTTTTTTCCTTGTAAACATAACCCAAGGCACTGTAGATGTCCATTAAAAAATCGAGTTCCAAAGGTTGATGGGTTAAAACCTTTTGATAAATCTCAAGTGAGTTGGCCAGTTGATTTGTTTGAATATAAGCGAGTCCGAGGTTTCGCAGGGTGGAAAAGTACTGTTTTTTGTAGTATTTATTATGAGCTATATCAAACAATGAGGTGTCTTCGTATGTGAGAACAATGCTTTTGGAAATATTGATCGACTTATCATACTGTCCTTGATCCTTGTAAATATTCGATAACATGTCCCTGGCCAATTGCAAATTTAATTGATCACCAATTTCCTGAGCCAAACTAACCGCCTCACTGCCGTAAAAAAGGGCTTTCTCAACATTTTTTAATACCCGGTTGGTGGTAGCCAAATTATAATAGCAATGGAATTCAACAATTTTCTTTTCTTTACTTTCTATCATCTGATCGAGTAGGGCATTTATTTTTTCGTAATATTTCAATGCCCCGGTGTAGTCATGATTGGAATAACGTTCTATATTTCCTAAACCTTCGTAAATGTTAATTACATTGAATAAGTCTTCATCTCCATTTGTCTGATTTATTTTTAAAGCATGTTGATAGTAGTATTGAGCAGAGTCAACATCACTCATGAAAAAATAACAATTACCCAACTTCGTATAAAAAACCTCTAGCGGTATGCAGGGCGGTAAGGAATCTTTTAAATTAAATTTCCCTTTTAAAAGAATATCTAAGGCTCCATTGAAATCTCGGCTTGAAATTCTCACTGCAGCCATTTTGTTAACAGCCTGAAGATAGGCTTGCCAACGTTGTTGGGCTAAATATAATCTCTCGGCAGAATCGTAAAGCAATATGGCCTGAGTTGTTTCCTTAATTTTCAGTAATGAATCGGCGGCTTCAAGCAAAGGCAGTTTTTCTGCCTTAACCGGCTGATGTGTAGCGGGTTTTGAGATTTCCTGAGTTTGCTGCATTTGCTTTCTGGGTTGACATGCAATGAGGTAAATCATCAAATACCACCAAAATATACTGTTGCGTAAAATATGTGGGCCCATCCTCAAAATGATCACAGATCATAAACATTGGCAAATTATAATCAAACTGGGGTATGCCAAAATGAATATTAAGAATAATTGATGAAAAACTTTTCTTGAGATTATGAATTCCACCGAATTATGCGAACCTGAGTCAATACTAAAAAAAGAAACCCCGGGAGAGGATTCCCAGGGTTCTTCCGATATTATGGAGGATGGGTAAATTAGGAAGGAAGATTGATTGTTTGGTGGTTTATCGGTAATTGACACAAATATCTTCGGCAAAAGCTTGTCCACATGTAATATCAGGTACGACAAATATGAATGCCCGGTATTTGCTGTCAGATGAGTGATCCAAATGTTCAGTAATTGATTTTTTTATTTGAAAATATTTTGTTTTGCTTCCATTAGGCTGAAAATTTCTTGTTTCGATCCAATACACATCACTTCCACATTGCGATGTATTGAACCAGGGAAAATTAAAATAAAATACACCATTAGGATTAGAATGATATTTTTCAAATTCTTCGTCACGTTCCATGAGTGCCAGATAAAGTCCGAAATTGATATTTTCATTGACCTCACGATTTGAAAAATCAACAGAAAAACTAAGTTCAGTATACCTTTTTCCACTGGATTCCTGGTCTACAATCAACAATTGATCTTTTACGGTGGCCATGATAGTGATTTTAAGGTGTCAATTCATTTTCAGTTTTTAATGAAAGAATCGAAGCGGGGTAACCCTCTCGAATAAAAAAAAATTATTTTCTTTTGCTTTGTCTGCAATTTTCTTGCATCGGAAGTGGCTATATGGAAAAAAAAACAGAGATTTCGGCAAAAGTCAATGCAGTAATCCTAATTTTGTAAATCGTTTAAAATTAATCATTTAGGGTTTATTTTTGACTTTCAAATCCTTGGTCCCATATTATATTTAACATGAACTTATTGAACCTATGGAATTCGTTTTCTAGAATTGGTGTTGACAAAAATCCAGACGAAAACAATGCGAGATATATTATTTATACCAATCGTACAGCAATTATTGCCGCTGCTATTTCACTGCTCTTTGTCATTATTTTTAATGTATCGTTTGGTTTATACCTTACAATAAATCGATGGATATTGATGAGCAGCGTGGTTGCATTCCTTTCAATTCCGGGGATTAATCAATTGAAACTTCTAAATGCTTCTCGTTAGTTGTTGTGTTATTTGCCAACCCTATAATGCCTGACACTTTCTCTCGTCAATAAAATAATTTTCGCCAACTATAATCCGATCAATGATTATTTTACATTCCGTTTTATCATACTCATTTCAGCCATATTTCCTTTACTCATTTTTCCGGCCAACGACAGAAAAAACATACTCATTGGTCTATTACCCAGCTTTATCGGAATCTTTTTCTTTGACCCCATTCATAATTTCTTTGGCGTGGGTTTTTATCAAGTGGGATTTCGGGATGACAGTTATTTTATGACAACTGTGGTTTCCAGTATTGCTTATCTTGGATTAGTAGGCTTCATTTATTCTATTCGAACACTTTCCGATAAATTAGAAGATTCTGTAAAACGCAGCAACCAATAACTTAATGAACAAAATGAGGCTTTGAAAACGCTATCGGACCAGGTTATTCTACAACGGGATGAAATCTTGGCACAATCTGATCAACTCAAAATAAGCAATGAAAAACTTCGAAAAGCCAATCAGATAATCGAACAGCACCGCGATCAACTCGAATTCCAAATTCAGGAGAAAACGAAAGATCTGCTTGAGGCCAGCAGGGAATTATCACTGCAATACAATGAACTTCGTGAATTTTCTTATGTGCTCGCCCACAACCTGAAAGGACCGGTGGCCAGTCTGATGGGTTTGCTCAATCTGATAGACTATAAGGATTTGAATACTAACAATCGGGAAATCCATCATCATTTTGATCGAACCGTAGATCAACTCACTTATACATATCGAGATCTACACGATATATTAAATCTTCGAACTAATTTATACAGCATTAATGAGTCCATCCAAATACCAGATGTCATCAATAACATAAAAGAGGTTCTGAAGCGGGAAATTTTGGACAATACGATTGAATTCGAAGAAAAATATGAATCTCAAACGGTTATACATTCCAATAGGGCCAAGATTAACAGCATCTTATTCCACCTGGTCAGCAATGCGATTAAATTTCACGCCAACGACCGAAAATCCTTGATCAAAATAGAAACTGCTGAAAATGATGAATACTATATTCTGGTTGTCCACGATAACGGCATTGGTATAGATTTGAAACTTTTTGGTGAAAAATTATTTCAAATGTATATGAGATTTCATGAGCATATCAATGGGAGAGGGCTTGGTTTATATTTGGTGCGTATTCAAGCAGAATCGCTGGGCGGAAGGGTAGAAGTAGAAAGTATTTTAAACAAGTTTACCCGGTTCACCATTTATATTCAAAAACCAGGTATTCTTAAATCTAATGCAAGTTATCCAACTTAGCGTTCTTTTGTGGAGCTGAATTCATTAATAAACGCACTGTTGAATATTTGAATTTGCCCAAGTTTTACTTCTGTAATGGGTTTTGTCCAGACATGATCTACAAAATCAAAATTCTTCAATATACGTTTGAGTCTTTCATCAACATAGGCAGCTAAGATCACTACCCGGCAACTGCTATTAATAATTGATCTTCTTCTATTAAGCTTTTCCAAAAAATAAAACGCCATGTCCTGCTGAAAGTCCGTTTCTAGAAATATGATATCAGGATAATGTCGAATATCCATAATATGGTCTAGTTGATCACATGCGCGCTGTATTTCCGAAAAATTTTCAATATCTCCCTGAAATCCGATATTAAACATAGTCTTCGAAAAAATGTATAAATCGATTTCATTGGAATCAATTATCCATACTTTCATGCCGCTATTCATAAACTTCAATTATGTTATCCTCCATTTATTCCGAACAAACTGAATTGGTATTTATTGAATTATTCAATTTATTCTATGAATAATAAAATTAGTTGTTCTCATGGCTTAAGGAAAATGAACAATCGGGGCTTTTATACCATGTAAGGGATGTGTTAAATAGTACTTATTTTGTAATTTCTTCGATTTAAATCTTCTAAGATTTTTGTTTCAATTATGATAATCGCTTTAATTTCAGGAATTTGTATCTGAACCTGTGCATACTTTAAAATTCAAGAAAATGTCTGCAAAAACCATTTTTATTCTTTCGATCTGTCATTTGTTTGGTATTTTTTACATGCCCGACATCAGCGTCTATGCCCAGAATTCCGATGCGACCGGTCGAGTTGGTAATCCGGCAGATCATCTTCCATCCTACATTCATCAGATCACCTGGTTCGGCGAACGTCCGGATTGGTCTTTGGATGGAAAGCGTATATTATTTTTGGAAAAGACTTTTGGGGACGTTTTCGAATATGAAATAGAATCGGGCAATATCTCCCCGGTAACCATTCACTTTAAAAATTATGGTTTTACCAGGGCCCTTTATCTGGCCAACGGCGACATTCTATTGGCTGGGCCGATGAAACCGTTTGACATTACAAATGATCAGGAACGCAATGATGCCAGAAATCACTGTACCCTCATGGTTTTGAACAAAAATTTAAATCGTTCGCCAGTGTCTATAGGGACCTTGGTGAGTGAAGGCCCGGCTGTATCAAGAAGAACTATGAAAATAGCCTTTACACATACCTGGCGTCAATATCCGGAGAAGCTGAAGGAAGGAGAATCTCAGATATATGTTGCTGACATTTTATATGATGAGGATGATGTGCCTTATCTTTCTAAACAAGAATTGGTATTAGACAGCCGGAATATGCCGTTTAAAATGCATTCGCTGGAAACCCAGAACTTCATTCCTCCTGATGAAAACAAATTAACGTTTACCGTTTATTTAAAAAACAATTCAAACAATACAGAAACTTTCGTACTTGATTTAAATAAATTCCAGTATCAAAATGTTTCTAATCAACCCGATTGGTACAATGAAGTGGAAGGCGTATTTCCTAATGGAAGATTTACCTGTGTAGAAGCCGCGCCAAGTTCAGGTAACGCATGGCCTTTGATCGATTTATATAAACTGGCACTCGATGGTAGCGGCGATCTGCAACGTTTAACTTATTTTACGGATTATAACGGGTATAAAGCATCACAGGGTGTCATTAGCGATGATGGTCTGTGGATGTGTTTTCAAATTGGCAAATCGAACGATGAAGCCGGGGCCGGATATGGCATGTTTTTGTATGACATGAAAATGGCACCGGTTCATTGAAAGCTCCAGTGTTTAAACGTTTAAGTATTATTTAAATCCGGAATTTTCATTTACCTTTGCGGCTCATTTTAACTCTATCGTTTTGAATAATTTTTCTGATCTGGGGCTATCACCGTCCCTGCTCAAAGTCCTCCCTGAATTAGGCATTTTAAATCCCACCCATATACAGCGAGAGGCGATTCCGGTGCTTATAGAAAAAGATCGTGATTTTATAGGACTAGCTCAAACAGGAACCGGTAAAACCGCCGCTTTCGGATTGCCACTCCTTGAAGCCATTGCACCCGAAATTCCATATCCACAAGCCCTGATCCTTGCACCCACCAGAGAATTGGGTCAACAAATAGGTCAGCAGATCTCTTCCTATGCCAAATACCTTCCTGCAATTCATGTGGAAGTGGTTTATGGCGGCGCCTCGATTATCAATCAAATCAAGGCACTGAAAAAACCGACACACATTGTGATTGCAACGCCAGGTCGATTGATTGATCTGATCAAACGAAAAGCAGTAAATATAGAAGCGGTAAATTTCGTGGTACTGGATGAAGCAGATGAAATGCTCAGCATGGGTTTTAAAGAAGAAATTGACCAAATATTATCCCATACACCGGTCGAAAAATCCACCTGGTTATTTTCGGCTACCATGCCCAAAGAGATCAGAGACATTGTCAGTCAATATATGATCAACCCCGTTGAGATTAAAATTGGATCAGGCAATGAAATTAATCAAAACATTGAACACCACTATACACTTGTAAAAAGATCAGATAAAATAGAAGCCCTCAAGCGTTTTCTTGATATGCATGCCGATATGCAGGGTATAGTATTTTGTCGAACCAAAATTGAGACACAAAATCTGGCAGCCGAATTAATAAAGCAAAAATATGCCGTCGATGCTTTGCATGGTGATCTCAATCAGAATCAGCGCGATCAGGTTATGCGTCGCTTCAAAGCGCATACCCTCAAATTGATCATTGCAACAGATGTAGCAGCAAGAGGCATAGATGTCAACAATCTCACCCATGTCATTCATTTTGACTTACCCGAAAATAGCGACTACTATACCCATAGAAGTGGTCGTACGGCCAGGGCTGGAAAAACGGGCATTTCTTTGGCATTAATTAGTAAGGGCGATCTGAATAAATTGCGCATGCTGGAAAGAAAACTCAAGATTAGCTTTCAGCAAAACCAGGTTCCGAGTGTAACGGAAATTGCCCAAAAGCGAATGATCGCCTGGGCCAGAGGAATTGTTGAAACCGATATCAGTCACCCTATTTCGTCCGAATTGTCCGATGATATCATGAACATTTTGGCATCGCTGGATAAAAACGAACTCATCAATCGACTGATGGCCCAGGAATTGATGGCTCTGGGTGTTTTTGATGCGAGCAATAAAGATCTGAATGATCATTCTTCTGAAAAAGAAGCCTTTAAAGGACCAAAGAATACAAACCGCTTTTTCATCAATGTGGGTACCATGGATGATATTAATAAAGCAGGTCTGTTGCGGTTCATTTGTGATCAGACCGGGTTAAAAAAAGAACATATCGGCGAAATTGAATTACAAAAGAGGCATTCATTTTTTGAGGTGGATAAATCGGAATCGCACAGGATCAGTCATAGTTTCAGAGGGCTGATCTTGGATGGAAGGGATATCCGCGTAAACCAGGACGACACGAAGAAAAAGGACAAAAAATCCAAAAAGAAAAAATCCAAAAAGTATTCGTAGCTTTTTCGCCAGACTAAACTATTAGTCTTTATGATCAATTATAATAATTTCAAATCCTGAATACGTCGATTTAACAAGAGAAGTACGCTCGATAAAATTATTTTCTAACAGTTAGCCTCTTCTGGCATTTATTGAATTTTTACCCTCATAGACCAGACATTCTGCCATATTTGGCAATTCAGTAAATCAATGATGTAATTTCACGCCTGCCATGTAATTCACACCAGGCATCGGATAACCGTAATCGATTTGATACTGAGAATCGAACAAATTGTTGCCGGAAACAAAAATATTAAGCCATTTGTTGACATTCGCTTCTATACGTAAGTTGAGCAAAGCATAATCATTCTCTGTTTTCGGCTCTGTCTGAGTTATTAATCCATTGACATATTTTAAATTCATACCGAAAGTCAGAAATTTAATTTGGTAGTCAGCATTGACATTCAGTTCATGTTTGGGTGCATATTTCAAATCCTTGGAAGTATGAAGAAAAGTGTAATTCAAAGAAGCAGACAAAGCTTTGGTTGGATTGAAGTTAGTTGTGAACTCGATACCCCGATTCGTAAAAGTTCCGGTATTGATCTTTGTTGGAGGGGGAGCAGAAATTACAACGGGTTCTATCATATTTTTTCCATCAATAATAAATCCGGTAATCTCAAAATTTAGTTTTTTATCAATGATGGTTTGTCCAATTGTGAATTCATAATTCCATAAACTCTCCGGTTCCAATTCGGCATTGGCAACCGGGAATAAATAAAGATCAATGATCGAAGGACTCCTGAAACCTTTAGTTACGGCTGTCTTCAAAACCGTATTTTTACAAACTTTGTATGCCAACCCGAAAGTGGGAATGTTTTCAATACCATATTGCGAATTATTGTTCAGCCGGTAACCAATGTTGGCAGTTAGTTTATGAAAAAATGTCTGTTGCATTAACAAGTATGCATCGGTTTCATCAATTGTATACTCAGTTCCAAAACCAGGTGTCGGTTGTTCCTGATTACTGGGTTTACCACCAAAATTCTTATAGTCGAGCCCTAAGGTCAGTACACTATTTTTGTTCCACTTTATATTCTGATAAAAGGTTAACCCCCGGTTATAATCGTTGGAATGGAAACCATCTGAAAAATTGTGTTTCCCGAAATTATAAAAGAATTTAAAGGCGCCTTCAAGTTTGTCAGCGTTGTTTTCCAGGGAAATGGCAGTTCGACCCCGCGTATATTTCCGGTTATCTGAAAAAGTAGGCATCTGAATGGTTCCGGGATTATTATATTCGGCATCAATCAGACTTCCATCCCAAGTCAAATTTAATGCGTCACTAATTTGGTATCCCAATTTGAGATAGCCTGTGGTATTTCGGAATTCATCATTTCCATCATCTCTGGGGCCATCCGTATGTTCATTATTGACAGAGGTAAATACACTAAAGGCCTTTTCCCGATATCCCATATCACCGGAAAGCACACTGGTGTTATAGGATCCATAAGCCGCAGATGCTGCCATATGCAATCCTTCCGTTGGTTCTTTGGTAATAATATTGATGGCGCCGCCCATGGCGTTGGAACCATATAAAATGGAAGCAGGACCGCGGATAACTTCTACCCGTTGTATATCACTGGACATGTACGAATCATTGATGGGGTGACCAAAAATGCCCATGAATTGCGGTTGGCCGTCAATCAGCATTAAGATCTGTGAGTTGGGGTCACCACTCACACCACGAATGCTGATATTACCTCCAGAACCAGGACCAATTCCAAAACCTACGGTGGTCCGGCTATTTAAAAAGAAACCTGGGACCCGGTCTGCCAATGCACGAAGCACGTTGGCATATCCACTTTGTTGAATTTCCTTTTGTGAAAGAACCGAAATACTTGCGGGTATCTCACTTTTCAATCGTTCTATCCGGGTGCCCGTAATCACCACCGGGTCCAGTTCATACACTTTGGTGGTATCAAGTTTTTGAGCAAAAACAAAGGGAAATAAAGCAAATACAATAAATATGGTGAGTACTATGGACTTGGAATTCATAGAAATAAATTATTGGCAACAAAACTTTTACAATTGCCTGTAAATTTAATGGATATTAATTTATTTACTCCATAAATAAATGAGCAATAAAAAAGAGACCATCTAAATATGGTCTCTTTATGATTTAGGAAAACTTTTAATCTAAATTATGGACATTCTGGAAGATCAAAAACTTTTGTAGGATCACTTAAATTATCTGCCCAATTTGTATTCCAACTCGCAATCGGCATAAAGTCCTCATATGCATCCGTAATTGGCACTCTTTCCAAAGGCCATTTCCAATCTGACGGAATTATTAAGCCATTGGGATATTCATTATCTTCTCCATCAGTCCAGGTATCTGTGCCAGTCCATTCCCAGATATGTAGATCATAGTGATCACCAACTCCTGCTGTTTGTGATGGATAAACAGTAATAAATGGGTCGAAAGGTTGGTTTTCATCAAAGGTAAAGGCATTGTCTATATGGATTGTGATCGTATCTTTTGCATAGGGTGTTTCAATGCATGAACCGCCTCTGTCTACAGTATTTGCCGAAAAATCATAAGGACTAACACCCTCTTCTGGTAATGCTACTTTAGTACTAGAGAAAACAGTGACAATCCAGTTACCGTTGCCATCATCATCCACGGCGTCAGCCCCATCAACTGATGTGATTCCTGTTTGTGGAATAGAAAATTTAAACTCGTGATCATAAGCAGCGCCTCGTGCAGTTGCATTAAACATGATTTTGAGACTTTCCGCTGTTTTCACCATTTTGGCCTGAGCAATGAAGTCATTGTAATCAGCATCATTCCCAGTAATGCGCAAATCTTCCCAGGCGAAAGTAAAGTCTACCTTTTTTTCACAATTAAATCCCTCACAATATTGGAAATACCTGGCCCAACTGCCATTTTTTCCCGGTGTGAATTCCATGGCACCTTCAGTATATTCACCATCTTCACATGGTCCGCCCCAAGCAGTTTGATTGCCATCCATTCCTGAAACAACTGCATGTGCCGCTATAATCGCACATCCGTTTCCATCAAGATCAGGATCTGTAATTTTAATGGTGTGTGTGGTAGGATAATCTCCCTGAAATTCCATGTTGTAGGCAAAATGTCCCACCTGTGGATTTCCAGGATTATTTTGTGGTATGCCTTCTTCGGAGGCAGCTACTGCCAGGTGGATTTCCGTGAGTTTGTATCCATCAATAGTCTGGTAGGTTACAAATAAATTTCCGTCAGCATCATTACCAACAGTTACACTTCCTACATAATCATGTTGACCTGCAATGAGACAGACAGTCTCCTCATTACATAATTCAGGAATATCCGCTTCATCAATTTCCATGTAATTCCAACCATAATTATCTGGCATTTTGGTTGATAGGGAATTACTTAAATCTTCAGATACCCCTTTCATATCACCTTCATTACATCCCTGTACAATAAGGAGCATAAAGGACAATAAAAGGGTGAGTTTGAAAAGGTTTTGCAAATTTCTCATAATATAACTTTTTAAGTTAAAAATATTTAAACAGCTATGAGGTAGATTATGAGGTCTAGTATGATTTATAGATAAAATTACATATTAAATTTAAATAATGCAAAATTATTACAATGTAAATTATTTAATTAAAAAAGGTGCTAATATTCAAAATTGGCAATATTTACTAACTATTTTAGAAATAATACAATAATTGTTAATATGATTAGTATAATACTAAAGCCTAATAACTGGATAATAGAATTATTATAAATTTTTAAAAATCCCTTACAGTAAAAAGCTTTCTAATTTTTTGAGTATTTAGATTGTAACAAAAAAATAAAAACTATTTTGCACGTCCTGAATGAAATCATTGATTATTAGAAATGTCATTTTTAAAATTCTCCAGTAAAAAATTCTTAGTACTGTTCACGGTTTGTTTTGCTTTAATTTGGCTTTCAATGGCCATTTTCCAAAGCTGCACTTCTGATAAGAACAATTCACAAGCACTTCCAATCAACGGGGGCGTTTATAACAATCCAGAATACCTCACCAATGAATCCAGCTTTGTTGGCAGCAAGGCTTGTCAGTCTTGTCATGAAAAAGAATTTCATGACTGGAAGGGTTCGGACCATGAGCGGGCCATGATGGTAGCAGGAGACAGTTCTGTTTTGGGAGACTTTGATGATGTTACCTTTAAAAGCCAAGCGGTTACTTCGAAATTTTTTAAACAAGACGGGAAATTTTATGTGAATACCGCGGGACCTGACGGAAATTATCGGGATTTTGAAATAACTTATACCTTTGGCATCAGGCCCCTTCAGCAATATATAGTTGAGTTTCCAAAAGGAAAATACCAATGTCTGCGCACAGCCTGGGATACCGAGAAAAACAAGTGGTTCGATCTTTATCCAAACATGAAAATCGTGCATGAAGAGTGGTTGTACTGGACAAACGGGGGCCTGCGCTGGAACATCATGTGTGCCGATTGTCATTCGACGCTTGTCAAGAAAAATTATGTTGAAGACAGCGATGCTTACCACACAACGTATGCCTTGATCAATGTGAGTTGTGAAGCATGCCATGGGCCGGGTAAAAAACACATTGAATTTGTTTCCTCTAAAGCTTACAAATATACAGAGGACTCTCTGCTTCCCGATCACACCTTATTTATGAAATCTTCCATTACTCCACATAAACTGGTGGATAAATGTGCGCGATGCCATTCATTGAGGACTCAATTCACCAAATTATATGACTATACCGGCGACTATATGGATCATTATAGCCCGGACCTGCTTCGCGATGGCGTTTATTTTGCCGATGGACAAATACAGGGAGAGGATTACGTTTATGGCTCTTTTATACAGAGTAAAATGTATAAGAATAATGTGACATGTTCAAATTGCCACAATGTCCATAGTTTGGAACTGAAGTTTAAGGGGAATACTTTATGCCTGCAATGCCATGAAGCAAAAAAATACGACACCACCAGTCATCATTTTCATACGATAAATACCGACGGGGCTCAGTGTATTAATTGTCACATGCCTGGTCGCTTTTACATGGTCAATGACTATCGGCGGGACCACAGTTTCAGAATACCCAGACCTGATCTCAGCGTAAAATACGGCACGCCAAATGCATGCAACAATTGTCACAAAGATAAAAGTGACCAATGGTCTGCTGATGCTGTTGACAAGTGGTATGGAACAAAACGCCCAAAACATTTCTCAGAGATACTTGCATTTGGCAGAACGAGAGAAGAAGAGGCAATACCTCCGTTAATAGCTCTGGCCAAAGATCAGGAACAACCAGCCATTGCCCGTTCGACGGCCATATGGTATTTGAGCCAAACAGTCGATCAGCAGGCACTTATGGCCATAGAAGGACTGCTCATTGACAAGGAGCCGCTGGTGCGTTATACATCTGCCCGATTATTAGACAATCTTCCTCCTTCTGAAAAAGTTAGTGAACTATCGCCATTGTTAAATGATTCTGTACGAACGGTGAGAATTGCAGCCGCAAAATCGCTCATTGGTGTTCCGTCGAACCTAATGCATGAAAACACCAGGGAATATTTTGCCAAAGCCAGGGATGAATTTATAACCGGTATGCACGTTCGGGCCGACTTTCCAGGCGGACAAATGGAATTGGCGCAATATTACGAAAAACTTGGTCAGATAGATATGGCCGAAAAAGCATATAAAAAAGCCATTGAAAAAGACAACTATTACAATCCAGCGAGGATCAACCTTGCCAGTCTTTATTATAACCAGAAAAGATTTCCGGAAGCACAAGCTTTGTTTGAAAAAGTCATTGAACAGGAACCCGATTACGGACAAGCATACTATTCACTGGGTTTGTTGCTGGCCGAACAAAATAAAATGGAAGATGCCGCCAAGTATTTAAAACAGGCAGTAGCAAAGATCGACTACAATGACCGGGTCGCTTACAATTATGGCCTTGTGCTTCAAAATCTGGGTAAAAACCAGGAAGCAGAAAAAGCTTTCAAAAAAGGATTGCAGATCAACCCCAATTCAGTTGCTAATCTATACGCCCTGGGTTATTTGAAATTTCAACAAAAGAATTTTAAAGAAGCAGAGCAGTTTATTCAAAAACTCATTGCCATTGACCCCAACAACGCCCAGTATCAACAAATGTTAAGTGCGATTAGAATGAATCAAAAAACTCAGAATCCTTGATATTTTAAGTGAATCAATCGGCACCACTTCATCATTTTAAGGTTCATAGGTGGTTAAAACAGTATAGCCAATCATTTTCCCATTGTCTTTATATGATACCGTCTTGACTGTACCTACTTTGTCAGCAATATATTGTTCATTCTTGATGTTGTTGTTGATCATCATCATCTTCACATGAGAATCATAGGTGAGTTTGTAGCAGTCGAATGTGCCAGCCGGGGTAGTCACGGATTCTTTGCCGGTAACCTCCCGGTTGGTGATATTCAATTCTACATTCATTGGAATGGGACTGTTTTTAGCACTAATATGGATGGAGGCGTCTTTCAGTTTTTGACCTACTGAAAGTTTATCCGGCATTTCCAATTCATCCATTTTAATTTCCATTTCATAATTTTTTAATGGCGCCAGTGCTTCCGAGGGCAACATGGCAGACATGTCAATCTCAATAATCCCGTTTTTACAAGTCATATCATAATCACCTTCCGATATTAATTTCTCTTTTTTATCATAGATCTCATAGTGCACAGTGGCTCTGTATCCTTCTGGATTTTTCTCCACATTTTTAAAATCGCTGATGGTTTTTACCGTAGGTTTGTCTTTGTCATTGTAGCCGTCGACCACGATTTTGGTGCCTTCTTTAAATTCATAGAAAGGATTTGAACATTGTGCATAAGTAATCTGATGGATGCCAACAAAAAGGAACGTAACAATCAGGATTTTTTTCATGGTTGAACTGTTTTTAGGTTGCGATGAAATAAATTTATGGGATGCTAATTAATCGAATGATTCAAAAGATTCTATTCGCATTTTAAATATTTTCAAACAATATAAGTAATTATCATAAAACCAGTCCAACAGAAGTCTCGGTAAAGCAATATTCAAGTTGAAATGATCATTCATTTTTTATTGAAAATCAACAAAACTTACAGCATCCCTTTAAAGGGCCAGCGCATTTAAAAACATACCATAATAAATTATTAATTTGTGGTCTCTATAATGAATTCCGTGCATGAGCCTGATTGAAAAGCAAAATATATCCACCGGCATCACCTGGATTGACATTCCTGATGCCAGTCTTTCCATCTGTTGTGGCTGTCCGGCAGATACGGTGAAGCATTTAAAAAAAGCTGGCGTCATTAAAAAGATAAAAACCGAAAAAGGAATGCTGGAAACCGGGCCAAATGCGCTTTTATTATCCGATGCATTGCTGCAAAATGGTCAGGTTGCCAATCTTACGGAATTTCCCATAATGCAGATGTTGTACTTGCAAGGCATGCATTCAAACATGCATAAAGATACACCGGCAATAAAACCGATCCTGATTGGATTAGAAGAGCATATTCGTTCTCAGATGCTGTATATATATCGCGGAAATTATGGGCTGATCTCTTTGAAAGAAATCATTGACGCAGGGGTAGGAGAAGAGATGGCCGAAAAGATTTATGCCATTAAGGAGTTCTTTAGCAATGGCAGTATATCTTCTCCCGATGATCTATTCACGCAATGCATTGTAAAAAATTCACCCATTGAAATCAAAAATGGTGTTTTCATCGAACGGCTTTCCTTTAACAAATATAAAATTCAGTACAAAAACGAATCGGAAATAGTTGATCTCAACTTAGCTACCTTTGAACATTACCAGCCATCATTTCATTTGCCCAATATCGATATTCCCAGAGATTATTTCACCGTAATTCACAGTGGGGAAGGCAATGGATGGGATACAGAAAGACCATGTATGGCCAGCATTGTGATTTATGAGGATAAAATTCATATCATCGATGCGGGTCCGAATATTTTGAACAATCTAAATCATTTGGGCATCAGCGCCTATGAAATCGACGGTATTTTTTTGACCCATATTCATGATGACCATTTTGCCGGTTTAACCGAACTTATCAAAGCAGACAAACGATTTAATTTTTATTCGTCAAGGATGGTGAGAGAAACTGCCCAAAAAAAGTTGGCGGCACTCATGAATTTTCCCGAGAAAGCCTTTCACTATGTTTTTGATTGCAAGGATTTGGCTATAAACCAGTGGAATAACTTATCAGGTTTGCAAGTAAAACCTGTTTTTTCTCCTCATCCGGTAGAAACCAATGCATTTTTTTTCAAGGCCGGGAAACCTGGAAGTGAGAAGATATTCGCTCACATTGCCGATGTAATCGCCATCAGTGAATTTGAAAAGATTATTAATAATGACAAGAATGGCCTTTTTACCAGTGAAGATGCGAAAACTTTAAAGGAGAATTATACGGCGTATGCCGATCTGAAAAAAGTTGATGTTGGGGGAGGAGCAATACACGGGAGCCTTTCCGATTTTGATATTGATAAATCTGCTAAAATCGTTTTATCTCATACCGAATTTTTGAATGACATTCCTGAAGCCAGAAGACATCAAACCAGGCGGTTTGGTGAATTTGATATTCTGATCAAACATATGAAAGATTCATTTTTCGCATCCAGGATCATTTCATATCTGCAAAGTTATTTAAGCGATTTGTCTGAATCCCAACTGCAACCATTTCTCGATCTACCTATTTTGAAATTTGCTCCGGGTGATCAAATATTAGATAAAAACCAGAAACCAAAGCGACTATGTTTGATACTCACAGGTATTGTTAGCGGTGATCAAAATGACCAGTTAAACGAACAAATCCCTGCCGGTTCTATTATCGGTAATTCGGATATATACGTCAGGTGGGTCATTCCCCAAACTTATATTGCATTCTCTTATGTAAACGTTCTTGTCATTGATGAAACATGGATGAATAATTACATAAAAGAACTTCAGATAGATCAAGGGGTAGACATTCGATTGAAAGAAATTTCTTTTCTTTTAAAAGTGCCTTTAATTGGTAAGACAGTTTCATATGCCGTGCTGAATAGGATCCGCTCGACGATGGTTAGAGAAGAAATCACTGAAAATATGAATTGGAAAGTTCATGAATTGACCGATTTATTTGTGATTGAAAAGGGTGAAGGCGTAATCAGTTATGAAGGAAAAGGAATATTCGTGTTGCAAAAAAATGACCACTTTGGCGGCATTCTAAAAGATATTCAAATAAACAGAAAAAATTATGACATCCTCCTGAAAAAAGGTTCGGCGATTTATAAGATTCCCGAATCAACACTACTGAAAATCCCAAATGTTTTGTGGAAAGTGCTGGAGGTGAATGAGAAAAGGAGTTTATTGTGTTCATTGTCTAAATAAGTGTTATTTAAAATTGGAAAATAATCAACATAGCAAGATTATTCGGGGTTTGGAGCAATCGGTCATCTTTACTGGTTTGCATGGATCGGTATTAAAACACATTGCACAAAAATCATTGTATCGGACCTACAAAAAGAAAGAAATCATTGTGCGGGAAGGTGAACCCAGCGATTCACTGTTTGTAATTGTTAATGGTATCGTTGAAGTGAAAAGAGTAGTGAGCACCGGCCCTGATCAAATTCTGGCTTATCTGCTTCCTGGGAATACGTTTGGTGAAGTCGGTATTTTGGAAAACAAACCCCGATCGGCCACGGTAGCTGCATTGAGTGATGTGGAATTACTGGTTTTCAGTCATGCAGATTTCATGGAAATTCTAAACCGATATCCTAAAGTCACCATATCGCTGGCAAAATTACTGGGGCATTATCTCACAGACACCAACAAGCGATTGTCACGGGGCAATAAAGAGCGCAATGTGGTCCTGGTTTTTGATCAATTTCAGATTGGTGGTACCTGGCAATTAGCCTGGTCATTTGCTAAAAAATTGCAACAAAATAAGGACGAAAAGACCATATTCTTTGAATATCCTCACTCGCAAAATATGCTAAAGAATTTTCAAATCAATGGGCAAAACCAAATCATGCATTTTGCCGGTCAACATCGGGAAATTCTGAAACACTCAAGCGGTGTTGATTTGTTCGTAGCACGTGCTAAGCATCAAGAACACGACTATGCAAAACTATCTTTGTTAGTCGATAATTTGCTGAATAATTACGAAAATATCGTCTTTTATTTAAATGAAGACCTGGAAGAAAATATAGGACTTATTCTTGAACATACCGATCAGATTATATTGGTTGGCTCCAATAATAAAGATCACTGGAAAAAAATTACGGCAAAGCATCGGTTGATTAAAAATGAATTAAAAGATAAAAACGTTAAAATTTTTACCGTTTTGATACAACCAGATCAAAACACCATTGATATGGCTGATTTACCACGTCCTGACTTTGAGGTTATATTTTCATCAGAAACAACCAATTACCAACTTAATACGGAAGAAAGCGCCATTGAAAAACATTTTTACCAGGTAGTAGAAACGTGTATTGATCGACTTCAGCGAAACAATCATCTGGGAATTTTTATTCCAACGACCTATGAGATCAATAAATCTTTTGATACTACCCCTTATATTGATAAAACATTGTCCTTTCTCGGTGAACGCTTTGGAGGAGCAACAAGTGAGGAAGCTCGGGGAATATGGAATAGTAATGAAATTGGATTGGTAGGAGAGAAACTCTACAAAGTTCATACCTATGCCAACACATCCGATCTTAAAAAATTCCTGGATGAAGTGGTTGAGTATGTCAAAGCTATGAAAAAGGAATTGAAGCAGGAGGCAATGGCGATGGAGATCAATCAGAAGCTCACGTTGATATAAAGAAAAACCCGGGCCATTTAAATGTAATAACCCGGGTTTTTTATATCTGAAATTTATATCCTATTTTCTTCTGAAATCGGTACAATGGTCACTGTAAACATCTTTAATAATGGTGAGCACTGCCTCATATTCATCTACAGCGGGACCTAAAGATTTTTCGGGCGTATTACCTTCTGCCAGTTTAGTAACAGGTCCTTCACGCATCCATGAATAAGTAGATTCGTTGTCCAAATTAATATAAATAAGACCTGAACCCTTGTTAAATTCAAAAGTATTCAGGTTAGTCTGATAAGAGCTTCCATCGGGGACGATGGTCTTGGCGACATAATTGTTATTATTTGAAGTATAAATTTGAACCAGACAAGTCCCTTTATTTTGTTCTTCATCCAGACTGATCACATTGAAATAAAGTATCTTCCAGCCATCTTTGAATTTCTTTAGGGTGAATGTGGTAATTTCAGTGCCTTTGCTCCAAACTTCTCCTTTACTGCTCACTTGTACTGAAATATCACAGACAACCACGCCGGTCTTTCCTCTGACTTTTGAACGAAGAATATCATTAACCTGGTATTTAATGTTCATCCCGTCCGTGCGAAGTAACTGATCGAGATAGCTTTCAAAATCGCTGTAGCTGCTCTGGATCAATCCAAAATTGTCCACCACATTGGATTTGACAATAGTTGAAAACATGTCTTTTGAAAAATATTTCAATACACTTTCCTTGTCTCTTGTTTTGGTGATATTTTCATATGCCTTGGCGAAATCCCTTACGAATTTGTCAATTTCAGCCTCAGGTTTCTGGGCATAAGTTTTACCGATCAGTAAAAACATAGCACCGACTATAAAAATACTTTTTAAACTCAGCGATGATCTTAATTTGAAGCTCATATTTTTAGATTTAGAAATGATCTTAATTTGTGGTTTATGAAAATACGAATAAAGTGTTATAATTGAAATTCAGTTCAAAAAAAGGAAAAAAAATCAATACTTGATGCAGATTTGAATAGAAAATATACATGAGCATTATAATATAAACTATTTCACCATAAATCGTAGCTGATGGATAAACTCGACGCTTTAAATCAGGTAGCAGAATTTCACAGGACTTTTAAACATCCCATAGAAAAAGAGCCGACCATTCCGTCAAAAAAGCGTTGTGCATTACGTGTTGAATTGATCAGAGAAGAATTGAAGGAATTGGAACATGCCATTGAGGATAACGATCTCATAGAAATTGCTGATGCACTTTGTGACATTCAATATGTATTGAGCGGAGCGGTATTGGAATTTGGACTGGGTGTAAAATTTCGTGCACTCTTCGATGAAGTACAGCGATCCAATATGAGTAAGAGTTGTAAAACCAGGAACGAAGCTGAAGAAACGGTCAAATATTACAGTGAAGAACGAGGCGTAGAAAGTTATTATAAAGAAGTCGACGGACATTACCTTGTCTACAGAACGGCGGATAATAAAACATTGAAATCAGTGAAATATTCTCCACCGGATCTGGCCTCCATACTGAAAAATCCTGCTATTTCTTCAAATGAACGGTAAGCCAGGGGGCTTCATAGTGGTAGCCATCAAGTTCATAGAAGTTGACGAACCTGGGTAAAAATATATTCTTTCGTCGGTTCGCAATTTGAATTACTATTTCATCACCATATTTATAAAGTTTAAAATCTTTTTCGCCGGTAAGCGGTATTTTAATTTTTAACTGATATCCTGAATCCTTTTCTTCAAAAATATAAGGTTCTTCCTGGTGGAGCACCAAAAAGGGATCCTGATTATCATAAATAAGATTTCCGATTCTTTCCAGTGATTTAAACCCGAAAACCTCTTCTCCAAAATGATCAACTTTGAAAATTGGTATATCCGCAAAACTTTCTTGGATATCCATCAAATATTTTTGCTGATGCTTATAATAACTGCCAAAAACCCCATTTTTCTGAACATCTGATATTACCCTGTTCACTATGATGGCATCTACATTGTAACCGTAGAGATTGAGATAAGTGAATGCCCTTTTCGATTCGTTGAGCACCATTCGCTCAGGGTTGGTCACCAGTCTAATAGAACAAATACTGGTATCGCTAAAGATTTTCTGTATTTTTTCCAGCTTATCGAAAATGTTTTCAAGTTCTGCGTAGCCGCGGTCCAATGGTATTCCCGTGGTATATCGCGTTACTTTGCCAATGTTTCGGATAGCAAATCGTTGTAACGGAAAAGCTTTGGTTACCCACCATTTGGTAGCTTGGGGTAAAGTCAATAAAGTTAACGTTTCACCGGTTGGCGCACTATCGATAATGATCAGGTCATAGGTATTTTCGGAATAATATTTTTCAATCCAAAGAAAGGCCGAAGCTTCTTCCATGCCCGGAAGCGCCGACATTTCTTCAGCCAAAACATGCTCTACGCCCTGCCATCTGAATACCGTAAGCATAAGTTCCCGGATATTACTCCAGTATTTCTGCATGGAATAATACACATCCAGTTCCTGGGCAAACAGATTCTTTTTCACTTCTACTGGTTCCGGTCCGAGTTGAACATCCATGGCATCGGATAACGAATGGGCAGGATCCGTAGAAATTATTAATGTTTTATGTCCCATTTTAGCAGCAAGATTTGCCGTAGCTGCCGCAATGGTTGTTTTACCAACCCCACCTTTCCCGGTGAATAAAATGATACGCATAAATCCGTTTTGTGCTAAAGGTAAAAAAAAGCCCGGAACATTTTCCAGGCTATTGTATTCGTATTTTTAAGTGATTTAAGGTAAAATCACTGCTCGGTGATCGTTTATATTTACCGGTGGGATAGTTGCTCCAAATTTTGAATTAGCCACCGCAATAATATCATTGGCGACAATGGAATATCCTCTTGGAGTGAGATGAACACCATCCAAAGAAAAAGCACCACCAAGAATAAACATTGAAGTAACAGTAACACCATCTTCGAATATGCCTTGCTCAACTTCATGTAAAGCAGCATTTGAATCAAATATGCCAATGTTGGAAGATTCATAACCTTTTATAATGTTATTGTACGCTTCGGTGTACGTTTTAATATTGTCTATTTCAGATTCTGTCAAAATGTACTGATCGGGCATTGGCAGTGCTGCGGTTGCTGTGGTAAGTAATCCATCTGAAAGGGCAGTGAGCAGTATAAGTTCATCGGGTTTCATTTGGCGAATGCCCAATGGATTGCTGGGGCCTACCGGCACTTGAATAACAAACGGATTTGGACCCGCTACAAAAACCGGATAAATCCCGGCTGCTTTTAGACCTGCGATCTGATCGCTGGTATTTTGTGCAATGGCCGCCTCGAGCATTGCCTGCTGATCGGGTGGTAATTGGTTATTGTCATAAGCCACGATGGTTTGGGCTGTATTTTGTGCAATGCCTTGTTGTAACGCGGTGTTTGTCGCTAGTTCGTTATCGATTACAGCATAGAGTGGTTCAAGGTCCTGATGATTCGCATGATCTCCCTTTAAATGGTCTTGTAAATTAGCATTGAGGGCATCTTCCGTCTGAGCAATAGCAGCCTGCCCATCCGTACTGCTTACATAATCCTGGGCATATTGCTGGGCATCGCTGTCGTTCATGCCTAACTGGGTCTTAGCGTATTGGAACGCATTGTTAAATACATAACCCGTTGCGACACTTGGAACAACATTTTGAGAAACCGCCTGTTCCGTCACTACCAATTGAATTACACTTTCTTTTACTTTATGTTCGATCGCAGTATCAAGAATAGCCGAATAAGTGGCATTGGCCAGGGCAGCATTATCAGCAGTTAAATCAAGGCTATTATAAGTAATTTGTGTAAAAAATGGCGTTAATGTGATGTCCGGTATCGTACCGAGGACTCCCTTAGCGTCGTTGTTGGTTAGAGCATCCATTAGATCTGCATAGTTGCTTTCAAATACATTGATGGGCGTGAGACCTCCAATTCCTGTTCCCGGCATGCCATTAACACTGTAAGCACCGCCAGAACTGGCATAATCCAACACATCGTTGTTGCCAATCCAGCAGGTAAAAAATGTAGGCTGGCTCTCTGTGACTACCTGTAAATATGTTTTGGTTGCTTCACTTTCTGCCAGTATCCGATAAAAATAAGGGTTACCTTGCGTTGCAGATGCTCCGTAGCCCGGTATTTCAATGGAACTCACCCGAATTCCCGGGATCCCCAGGTTGTTGTATTCACCCGGTATTTTAGTCAAAAAACCATTATCAGGAGGCTTTTGACCAAAATCAATCACTGGTGGAAAAACGGTAAGGTCTAAATTTTTCAAATATATATAACCTGAACCATTTCCGGGAACGTCGGGTTGTTTAAATTCACTTGGGGTAATTTGTTGCAACTGCATGGCAATTTGTGCCGGGAAAGACTGACTTTGCGCGTCCGCATATAATCCTCCATCTGCATAACCTGCCGTGAGCGAATTACCAACTGCCACATACTTGGAAAAATCCACGCTCCCTTTGGTTGGCGCTGGTACATCAAGTTCGGGCTGACAAGCGGCAAATACGAGTGCTATAAGTCCTGTCAACCATATATTTTTATATTGTAATTTCTTCATCACTCAATCATTTAATATTAAAAATTATAAGAAATGGTTAGGCCGGGAATAAAAGCATTTAACCGGTATGTGCCTGGCATTACATCCCTTGTGCCGGCTGCGGGATCGTAGGTGTTTGCTGAAATGGCCTCCTGCACCGTTTGTTCGCGTTTCATTCCGTTAACAAACAAAAAAGATGCATCGAGTTGAAGGTGTTCACTGATGGAATATCCGACGCCAGCCGTAAGGCCAACTCTATTGGCATCGGGAGTTTCTGCTGTCATATAACCTTTCTCGACCGGGGTCTTGTCATAATATATGCCTGCCCGTAACTGTAATTTTTGCATCAGTCGATATTCTGCACCCAAATGCAGAACCCAGGAATCTTTGTAATTTCTTGGCGAACTCGTGTCATCCGGACCGGGATTCTTGAAATCAAAATCCAGTGATTTGTAGGCGCTCCATCCGACATAATTAAATTCGGTGCCAATATCAAATTGCTCTGTTGGATGTAAAGTGATCCCTACTCCAAATACTGAGGGCAGCGGCAGACTTGCATCAAATTTATTGGTCTGAGGGATGAGGGTGTATAAACTTGAAGGCAAAGAAAATGTAGCATCGCCATTCTCCAGGGTCATCTCCACTTTACTTCGGTAATTGACACCCAAATCGACCATTTCACTGGGTGAATAAAAAATACCAACATTAAATCCAAAGGCCGTTTTTGCGCTGCCATCTAATTCCACACTGCCATTCCCGTCAACGCCGTCATATAATAGTGTTCGTTTTAAATTAACACTACCAAAACCAATGATCAAACCAGCCCCCACAGAAAGGTTATCATTCAACTTATAACTGACAGTCGGCTGTACCTGTATGGCTTCCAATTTAATATCATTGAGCAAGTCACGGCCCATCCATGTGTCGCCCCAGTTCACCCCACTTCCAAATGGAGTTACCGCACTCACACCGAATTTGAATTTACTGCCTTCAGGGCCCCACACAACGTAGGCATGAAATGGCGTGCCCACAGGATTGTCCGAATTAGCTGTATATGTGCTATTTTCAACCGTAGAATTCCAGAAGGCATTGTGTGAATAAATAAAATTGGCACCTACCATGATCCCGTTTTTGTTCATGAAGGCGGTAGCGCCCGGGTTAAAAAAAATGCTTGAGGCATCGGGTTTTAATGCCACACTCAGGTTTCCCATACCTGTGATACGATTTCCTTGCAGCAATACCTGGTATCCTGAACCATAGGCATACACTGAAGCAAGTAGGAAGATCATCAATAAAGTAATCCTATTTTTCATATGTATAAAATTTTAAAAGTTGATATACTCATCATTAATAAAAAGTAAATAAGAAAACTAAAACAGTCTAGCACAAAATAAAAATATCATAAAAATGAATTGAGAAATTCTTAAGTTTTAAAAAATCAAAAAGAAATCTTCAATCAATTTAAAATATTCAAACATATTAATACACGGGACACTCTGATTTTTACAAAATTTTTTATTCCATTCTTTAAAAAATCATAATTTCTCCATTCAGGTTTCAAAATTTAAAACGGATAACGCTGGATTTTTAATGGCATTTTACTTTTCAAATTGGTTTTGTATTGGTCCCTTGTCAGGTATTTTACTCATGGCATATTCTGTTAATGTGGTAATCGTAAGACTTGGATTAACACCGAGATTGCAAGGTATAATTGATCCATCCAAAATATACATGTTTGGATAATTGTGTACCCTAAACTGATCATCAACGACACCTTCATCAGCATTGGTTCCCATGGGGCAGCCACCCAAAATATGGGCTGTCATGGGCATGTTTAATACGATCTCAGGCCACACATTCTGAGCAATCCCATTGACTTTTTTAGCATATGCCTTCATGACCTGTTGTCCAACCTCTATATAAGCCGGTACTTTTACCTCCTTATCATTTTTTATACTGATACGCCCGCCAAAAATACCTTTTTTCCAGATCATCCGCATGGAATTATCCAGCGATTGCATGACAAGAAAAATGATTGAATTCCTACCCCAATTTTTGAACGTAAAAGTTATTTTCAAAAATTTCCAGGGGTGAGTAATGGCGCTGGCCAGCCATTTTGCCGTTCGCACAAATCCGTTCCCTTTACCCACTGCCAACGTACCCAATCTGCCCATAGCCCCTGAGGCGTCATTGTATTTTACTACCTCAATATGGGTGTGCTTATCGGGGTTGAAAAAGGAACTGATGGCTATACCGTTGTTTAATTTACGATCCGCGTGACTCACTCCGCAAAGTGATTCGGAATTAGTCATGATATTGTCGCCAAGCCTGTCAGAAAGTGCCGATAATGTATGATATCGATATTTTTGTTTTAATAAAATATCCATCGTGCCCAATACTCCACCACTTATCACCAATCCTTTTGATTTCAATTCCATTTGATTTTTACTTTTCCACGATCGTATCGATCGTGTGTGTATATGGTAGATGCTGCCGTTATATTCAATCTTGGTAGCCAATGTTTCTGGTATAACGGCGGCGCCATATTTTTCAGCAAAAAATAAATAGTTTTTGTCCAGGGTGTTTTTGGCATTATAACGACAACCAGTCATGCATCCGGCACATTCTCTGCAACCATTCCGCAAGGGGCCCTCACCTTTAAAATAAGGGTCAACGGCCTTATCAGGATCTCCGAAATATACACCGACATTGACACCGTTGAAAGAGTCTTCATTGCCATATTCCTTCGCCAATTCTTTTAATAAACGATCTTCTTCCCCCAATTTTGTATTGGGTACTGTTCCCAGCATGAATTTGGCTTTCTCATAAAAAGGCGTCAACGTCTTTTTCCAGTCACGAAATTGCGCCCAAACCTTATTTTGAAAAAACTCATCTGGTGGCACCATGTGTGTATTGCCATAAACAATACTTCCTCCACCCACGCCAACACCACTAAGGATGGATACTTTGCGAAAAAAAGTGATGTTCTGAAAACCGAACCATCGGAGCGTTGGCTGCCATAAAAATTTCGGTAGATTCCAGTCTGATTTCGGAAAATCATCTGTTCCAAAACGTTTCCCTTTTTCCAGCACCAACACGGAATAGCCTTTTTCTGCCAAACGCATGGCAGAGACACTTCCGCCGAAGCCTGAACCGATTACGATGTAGTCATATGTCTCTTTAGTATAATCCAACGGTTATCTATCAATTAATTCTCCGAATTCAATGACCAAAATAAAATAACCGGGTGCTTTAGAACGTAACATTTCGCACATCCGGCATCATGAATAACAATATATAAAATAAACGACGTCTGGTATAGTTGAAATTCAATTATTTTCCAGTTCTGTTACGGTCAATGTCTGACCAAATTGATAAATTACCATTAATATAAAAGTGACTAAAAAAACGGATGGTTGAGCACCCATGAAAGAAAAAACTGATTTGGCCCGGCAAGATCAGAACTGGTATACAGATCTTTCTGATCAGGTGCAGAATAACAAATACATCATTCATGAATATTTTGACCTGGAATTTACCCGGCAGATCATTGAAAACGTATTGATGTGTCTGAATAAGTGCTTTTTTAGACCGGAATTCATTGGTTTCGAAAACTATCCTGAACGCAACAATCCTGATATTCCATTGATATTTGCCAGCAATCATTCTGGTATGGCCTTCCCCTGGGATGGTATTATGTTGGTTTCTGGTATTTACAAAATGTTCAATTATACCGAAAAATCATTTCGTCCACTCACTTCACCGATGCTGTCGGAATCTACATTGATGAATCCGTTTATGTATCATAATTTGTGGAAAATCGTGGGGTCCGTTGATGCCTCTTTTCTTAATTTCGAGACCATGATGCATCAGAAAGAACACAACCTGTTAATTTATCCCGAAGGTGTTCCGGGCATTGGCAAAGGATTTAACCATCGCTATCATCTACAGCCATTTTCAACTTCTTTTCTCACAATGTCAATAAAGTACCACACGGATATAGTTCCCATTCTCACCGTAAACGGAGAATATATAAATCCCCTGGCTTACCGCATTGGTTGGTTGAATAAACTGGTAAATAAAATAGGCGTTCCATATTTACCAATCGGCCCTGTTTCGATGTTGCTTCCTTTTCAACCCTGGGTCTTTTACTCTGCCTTACCTGCAAAACTCACCTATGTGCTGGGCAAGACCATCAGACCTTATGAAATGACGAAGAGATCTATTCAGGATATCAGCAGGCCCGAGATATTAGCGATTCGTGATGAAGTGCAACAGAATATGCAACAGCAACTCAATGAGGCCGTACATCAATATGGCAAAAGTCCATACCAAATGGGGGAGTTTTTACGTGTTACAGTCAAAAAATATAAAAAATTCCCATATTCATGGCCATTTGGCTGGCCGTTGATATTTTCGGAATTTAATCGGGTTTGGAATAAAAGTGTTGATGGTAAAGTATGTTTACGACTGGGTTTTTTATCATTTTGGCGCATACTGATTCAGAGGCCATTTAATATTTGGTATTTTATCCCTTTTCTTGGGTGGATACCAATTTTGATACAAGGAATAAAACTATCTAAAAAAAGACATAATCATTCATAATGTGTTGTGATTTAGTAGAGTTATTGAAATGGTAGCAGCATAATATTTTTACCTATGCCTTCTTTCAAACACGATTTTTTAAAGTCTGTCCTCAATACACTGAGTCTTCCAATGTATTGGAAATTACCGCCCATCAACCATCTCAGAAGCATATTGGAAGGATCAACAATGATGGCTACCTTGCCCTGGGGGGTGACCTTTACAGTACTGGAATTTGAAAATTACACCGCTGAATGGCTGACCCCTAAAAATGCCATTGAGAGTCGGGTAATCCTTTATCTCCATGGTGGCGGATACGTGATCGGCTCAGCGCACACGCATCGATCATTGGCCGGAAAAATTGCCAAAGGAACCAGCATGCACTGTTTGCTTATCAATTACAGGAAGGCGCCAGAAAATCCTTATCCGGCTGCCGTACAAGACGCTTACAACGCCTACACTTATCTGCTCAAAACCGGTTATTTGTCAGAAAACATCGTTATAGCAGGTGATTCGGCAGGTGGTGGACTTGCCATGGCCGTACAATATATGCTCAGGGAAAAAAAGCTAAAATTACCCAGGGCCGTGGTATTGCTTTCTCCCTATGTGGATTTGACAGCTTCCAGCAAATCGATAGAAAAGAATGCAAAAAATGACCGATTTCTCGATGTGTTCGAAATGCGCAAGTGGGCTGACTTGTATGCGAATAACCACGATTTGAAAAATCCTTTGATTTCGCCACTATATGGAGAAATGAGTGGATTGTCGCCAATGTTGGTACAATCCAGCAAAAGTGAGGTATTGTTTGATGATTCAAGGAAGCTGGTAAGAAAAGCACGTGAAGCGGGAGTGGAAGTAACATTTCAGACGTGGCGTGGTTTAATACATTGGTGGCATATGTTTGGCGGGATGCCTGAAGCCAAAGAAGCCATCGGAAAAATCATTGCTTATATTATAGAACAATTTGAAGTGGACAGACTCCATAAAAAAGAGATGATGAAGGATTGATTGCGAATGACCTAAGATAGAGGGTATAACTCTTATTGACTCTATAAGAATTGAGTTCATTTATTCATCTGAAATTCAGCTTTTTTTGGAATCAATTTCATGACCTGATTGTTTTTAAGTAAATGCAAAGTTTTATAAACCCTGAAACAATACCAATATGGAAGATCTGTTTAAAAAATTCTTGTACACCGGTGTAGGTTTGGTTGCCCTAACCGCAGAAAAAATGCAAAAAACCATTGATAAACTGGTTAGCGAAAATAAAATTTCCACGGAGGAAGGAAAAAAACTCGTTGATGAGTTTATCAAAAATACCAGTACCAAAAAAGAAGAATTCGAATCGCAACTGAAAAGCATCACCGAAAGGGTTGTACGCAGCTTTGATTTTGCCACTGCTCATGAATTGAAAGATCTCAAAAAACGAGTTGAAGTACTCGAAGCCAAACACAATGGCGCAAAAGCTGAATCGAAACCAACACCAAAACCTCCGACAAAAAAAGAAGAAACTGCAAAAGCTTAAATCAAACCAGCCTTTAAAAAAAGGGACAATGCCAGGCTCTGTGTTGGGTTTGGCATTTATTTTTTTCTCCAGCAGGAAAACCGCAATGTTTTGTTAATTTTGAAACGATCTAACGGTGATTTTTACCCTTTGACGATATATGGTATTTGACAAAACTTTTAGTAACCTTGCCCGGTTACGCAAGCTTATCGAAGTGCTCATCAAGTATGGATTTGATGATGTGGTCAATAATACCCGGTTGCGCAAAATCCTGTCTCCCAAAAAGAAAGCGAGCATCCTGATTGAAGAAGAGAAGCGGTTTATGCAATCTCGCTGGGAACGCATACGGCTGGTGATGGAAGAATTGGGCCCTACTTATATCAAACTTGGCCAGTTACTCAGTAATCGACCCGACATCCTGCCTGAACAACTTATCAAGGAATTTGAGAAATTACAGGATGAGGTGCCTCCTTTCAACGTTTCAGTGGCCAAAACGATTATAGAAACTGAACTTGGCAAACCAATCCGGGATATTTTTATTTATTTCGATGAAAAATCTTTTGGCTCCGCCTCGATAGGACAAGTTCATCGGGCACGATTGATTACGGGAGAAGATGTCGTGGTCAAAGTGCGGAGGCCCAATGCCCGCCGGCAGATCATTTCCGATCTGTTGTTAATACGGGAGTTTGTAAAATTCACTGAAAATTATTTTATGCGGTCAGGGATATTAAATCCCCTGGAAATTGTGGAGGCCTTTAGCAAGAGTCTGATGCAGGAATTGGACTATACCAATGAGGCCCGTAATCTTGAACAATTCAAATCTCTATACAAAAACCTTGACCGGCTCTACATTCCCAAGGTATATCGGGAATTTACCACCAATAAAGTTATTGTCATAGAATTTATCAGCGGGTGTAAGGTCAATGATAAGGAAACATTCAAATCCTGGGGGTTGGAACCACGGGGAATAGCAAACGACGGTCTGAATATTTACTTGACCCAGATCTTCGATTACGGAATTTTTCATGCTGATCCACATCCCGGCAATATTTTGATCAAGCCCAATGGCTCCATTGCCCTGATTGATTTTGGCAACGTGGGCAAATTGATCCAGTCACAAAAATTTGCTTTTGCCGGAGTGTTCATTGCATTGGCCAATAAAGACGCCAAGAGCATGGCTACCAATCTCCGTCGACTTTCCATTGACCATGAAATCGACGATATGAGGGCGTTTGAATACGATTTGAACGACCTCATTCAGGATTATGTATTGCTGGAACCAGATGCCATGGGCGTAAGGGAGTTTACCGGTCGCTTGCAAAAACTAGCCTATAAATATAAACTGAAGATCCCGGGGACTATCTTTTTAATTTTAAGGGCACTGGCACTGCTGGAAGGCATTGCCCGATCATTGGACCCGGATTTTGATGTGCTCGAAAATATAAAACCTTTTGGTCAGAAGTTGTTGACGGAACAGTATTCGCTAAAAAATATAACGAATGAAGTGACCTATTCATTAACCCAGGCTTTCACTCTTTTTTATAACCTGCCACTCGAAATACGCGATATTATCAAGCAAGTAAGAAGAGGACGTATCGCTTTTAACATGCGTATTCAGGGTTTTGACCATCTTCAACGTCAACTTGACTTTGCCACCAATCGTGTTGTTTTTGCGTTGATTATCGGGGCGTTGGTCATTGCTTCGGCCATTGCTTATAGCGGTTCAATCAATACTGGTGTTCATAAACTGCTCGGTATTCCATATTTCAGTTGGCTGTGCTGGATTGTCGCTTTATTTTTTGGCATTATCCTGGTCATCAACGATTTTCGAAGCGGCCGAAACAGGAATCAATAAAATAGCAGAAAATATTGCAATAACCCAGCTATTCCTCCAAGTGCTGCACCCACCAGGATCAGGGTCATTTCATCTTCTTTAAAAACTGGTCGCAAAAATGCTTCAAATTCCACCGGTGTTAATGAAGACATTTTTTCGCGCAATACTTTTTCCAGGTCCAGGGCATTCTCGGCGTAACCAAACACATTTCTGATGTTCATGGGTAATTCCTGCATAAATCGAAAACTGGCAATATTCCGGATATAGACAAACATTTTAGTTCCCGTGGCCATTTCCGCCAAAGGTCGAAAAAGACCAGCGGTTTCATTAATGGTACGTTCAATCTGTTTTTGCACGATTTTGATCAATCTGGAAGAGCCCGGACCACGTACCATATATTCAAATATATTCTCAATGGTGATAACCTTGGAAGCCACCATTTTTGAATATTCCCGGGAAACTTCCTGTTGCCTTTTTATAAACATACCCTGTATTTGCCACGGACCGATTTTTATGGGATTGAGTGGTCTGAAAATGAGCTGTAATGCCAGATAATTGGTGAAATATCCAACAAGCAGCCCAAAAAATGGTAATATCCACCAGGAACTGTAGAAATACCAAACCAGCATTTGCACCAAGCCAAACAAAAAGCCAAAGTACAATCCCGATCGTTCAATGAATTTAAATTCCTGTTCGCCACACTTCAGGAAGATTTGATTTAATAATTTTTTATTTTGTGTTAAAGTGCTGACCGACAAATATTTAAGGTCCAACATTTCATTAAAATTGCTTTTGAGATCTATCATCATTTGCTCAACCATGCCCGGCAGATCATTACTCACTTTTTCGTAGATAGTTTTCCTGACAGGCTCCGGGGTTTTTCTCCATATTTTAGGCAATTGCGCTTCCATCACTTCATCGATGATCTGTTTTGAAAGGATCTCTATGGATGGGGCCATTTCTTCTGCAAGGCGTTCCGGTTTAATACGGGCAAATTCTTCGCTGAGATCGATCAATTTACTCGTCCAGAGATCGACAGCCTTTTCAGCCATTTTTGTGGCTTTGGAAGGGATAATGCCCTGCCATCCAAAGGGCTTGATGCCAATATAATTGATTGGAAAAAAAGTCATTTTTATGGCAATAACATTGGTGATCCATCCCACAAATGCACTGACAAACGGAATGGTGAGATAGGGGAGGTTATTAAAAAATGTTTGCCAGAATTCTTTCATATTGACATTTCCAAAAACTTTTTCAATGAAGGTTAAAAAAACTACATCAACAGCATTTGACCGAATACCAATCAACTTGCTGCAAGTTGATAATTAGGAAATAAGAAACAAAAAAATTACCGTTTCAAAAATGAAAATATACTGCCCGTGAACTGATTAATTCCAGTTTCAAAATGGAACGAATCACCATTTTCAGAAGCAAAAATCAATCATCGCCAGGGTGGGTTTTAGAAATGGAGAGGCATTGAAGGTTAATGAATGAGAATCAACCAACGAGTGCATTTACGTTTTTTCCAATTAACTGAATTACTTGTGGATTGGCACAAAGATTCCACGTGTTTTTTATTTATTGAGATATCAATAATTTTTACTCCAACTTCAATTTAATTTTTAAATTTATAATAAGTTCAACATTAAATTATAAACCTGCCATGTTCATACCCCAACTCGTTTTAAAACAGCTATATACCCGCGGAAGTCTCAAAAATAATGAACCAGGAGTACAATTTTCCCTTAAAAACCGACTAGCCGATGCCAGGGTTGTGAAGGTGGAAAAGATCAGCATCGATGATACAAATGTAATGTTGGACAAAGTGGTCTTTAATTTTGGGGATGGGAATCAAATATTGGCTGGTGAAATTGATAAAAAAAATGCCATTGAATTTCCTTTGCGAAAGGTACTCCATGTAAACCTGGATTTTCCACATCTTTCTATGGAAAAACACCAGATATATATTGCTTTTCGTGTGGAACCCTTCGGAAATCTGGAAATAAAGGCAGAAGATGCCATCACCCCGGATACGACCCATATTATTCGAATTCCACGATCTGATGACGATGATTACTTACCGGAAATCATCCGCAAAAGACAGCATTTTTTATCGGCGTTTTCGCACAAGAAATTAGATCATGTATTCAAATATTCTTTCGATCCACAACTCGCCAAGGGTAATATTGAAAACCTTACTGGGGTAGTCCAGGTACCTTTGGGGCTGGCCGGACCGATCAAGGTCAATGGGGAACATGCCAACGGAGAATTTCTTATTCCAATGGCCACAACGGAGGGCACCCTGGTGGCGTCTTATAACCGGGGCATCAAAGTGGTCAACCTCAGTGGAGGTGTTCTGGTTACGGTGGTTGCAGATGCCATGCAACGCGCTCCGGTTTTTGTTTTTGCAAATGCCAGGGAGGCCAGGAAATTCGTATTCTGGGTCAACAAGGAAATGACCAAGATCCGCGAAGAAGCTGAGGCCACCTCCAATGTGGCCAAACTACAGTATATCGATCCGTACTTATCGAATAAATTCGCTTACCTCAGGTTTAATTATTCTACCGGAGACGCTGCAGGCCAGAATATGGTTGGCCGGGCAACATTTGCCGCATGTAGCTGGATTATTGACCATTATGAGAAGGATGTTATTAAAAATTTTTATTTGGAGTCAAACCTGGCCACAGATAAGAAAGCATCACAAATCAATGTTATGCACAGCCGGGGAAAGCGGGTCATTGCCGAAGTGGTCTTGCCCAGAGATGTACTCATCCAACATATGCGCGTGGAACCGGAAAAATTGAATTATCATGCCAATGTGGCCAATATCGGTGCATTTATTAGCGGTGCCAACAATAATGGTGCACATTCACCCAACGCCATTACCGCCATGTTCATCGCCACAGGTCAGGATGTGGCCAATGTTTCAGAATCGTCTTCAGGTATACTCTATACTGAACTTACCCCCGAAAAGGACCTGTACATCTCTCTGACCATACCTTCATTGATAGTAGCCACCTATGGTGGCGGAACAGGATTGCCGACACAAAGAGAGTGCCTGGAGATTATGGATTGCTATGGAAAAGGTAAAGTGAACAAACTGGCTGAGATCATTGGTGCTGTAGCCCTGGCTGGTGAGATCTCCCTGGGTAGTGCTATTTCATCCTCTGATTGGGTTTCCAGCCATGAATCATATGGTAGGAACCGTTAGATTGTAGAAAAATCAATCTTCATCCAGTAAATACTCATTGTAGGCATTTTGCAATTCCCGCAAGGCATTTTGATTTTGCTGGGTTTTAGCCAATTCAATCCCCTTTTTAAATGTTTCTTCTGCCAGGAATTTATCTCCCAATTCCAGATATAAGTGTGCCACATGGTAATAAGTACCTAAATATTCCGGGAAATCTTTCAGTAACATTTCAAAATAATATCGGGCTTTGTGTGGATCAACCTTTTTGTATTCCGTGGCGATAGCGTATAAAATGAAAGGATCTTCAGGGTCGTCTTTTAAAAAGTCAAAAAGCTTTTTCAGACGGTCATCATTCATGGTTCATGTGATTTTGATTTTTTCAATTAAGTCTTAACTTAACGCCGGTTTACAGGTTATAATGTTACTAAAATTTTTCGCATAATATGAAAATACTTGTTTGTATTACCCATGTTCCGGATACTACTTCCAAAATAGCCTTCACCGACGACAACACCAAATTTGACAAATCCGGCATTCAGTTTATTATTGGACCTTATGATGACTACGCGCTGGCAAGGGCGGTAGAATTAAAGGAAACGATGCAGGCCTCGGTCACCGTGCTAAATGTGGGTCTGGCAGAAACGGAACCTACCATAAGAAAAGCGTTGGCCATTGGAGCAGATGACGCTGTCCGTATCAATGCGGAACCCGCAGATTCATATTTTGTAGCTTGTCAAATAGCAGAGCATGCCAAATCCAATAATTATGATCTCATTCTGATGGGACGGGAATCTATTGATTTTAACAGCGGCGTAGTGCATGGAATGGTTGGGGCGCTCCTGGATTGGCCATCCATATCACCGGTAATGCAACTGGATATAGATGACAATAAAGCAAAGATCGCCAGAGAAATAGAAGGGGGCAAGGAATTCATGGAACTCCCACTCCCATTTGTTGCAGGTTGTCAGGAACCAATTGCTGAATGGAAGATCCCTAATATGCGTGGAATCATGACAGCGAGAACAAAACCACTGAAAGTAATTGAACCAATAGCAGTCGAATCACAAACAAGTACGGAAAGTTATGATTTGCCAGCGCCTAAAGGTCAGGTGAAACTGATTGATCCCGATCAACCAGAGGAACTCATCGCTTTGTTGCACACAGAAGCAAAAGTAATCTGAATTTTTTCAACTAAACAAAACACAAAAAAATGTCGATACTCGTATTTGTAGAATCTGCTGATAAAGAAATTAAAAAATCGTCCAGAGAAGCCGTTTCCTTTGCATCAAAAATGGCAGATAAAACCGGAGGTTCCACAACTGCCCTGGTATTTGGTGATCTCCAGGAAAATGCATTGAAAAGCCTGGGTAAAAATGGCGCATCAAAAGTATTGCAAATCGAAGATGAACGCTTGGAGGATGATAATATCATGGCTTTTGCTACGGCCATCGCAGCAGCTATGAAACATGAAAATGCCAAATACTTGATCCTGGCCAAATCATCGTTGAGTGATATTGTGGCTGCGCGGGTTGCCGTGAAAGCCGGTGCCGGTATCATTACCAATGTATGCGCCTTACCGGAATTTTCTGGTGATCAATTGAAAATTAAAAAGAGCATTTATACCGGCAAAGCGTTTGCCAATGTGGGTATTAATTCGGAAAACCTGGTCATAGGCATTACCAAAAATATAGTACCCATTCGTGAGGATGGTGAAGAAGCAAGTGTAGAAAAATTGAGTGTTGATTTCACGGAAAAGGATTTCATTGCCGTGAAAACGGACGAAAAAAAAGCAACGGGGGATGTATTGTTGTCTGAGGCTGAGATTGTGGTATCGGGAGGCAGGGGTTTAAAAGGCCCGGAAAATTGGGGTATGATCGAAGATCTGGCAAAAGCTTTGGGTGCCGCTACCGGTTGCAGCAAACCGGTTTCAGATATGGGATGGAGACCACATCATGAACATGTTGGTCAAACAGGTGTAAAAGTGAGTCCAAACCTTTATATTGCCGTCGGAATTTCGGGAGCGATCCAGCATTTGGCGGGTGTAAATTCATCTAAAATATTGGTAGCCATCAACAAGGATCCTGAAGCACCCTTCTTCAAAGCTGCCGATTACGGTATTGTTGGTGACGCTTTTGATATTGTTCCAAAATTGACAGCGGCAGTTAAATCATTAAAAAACTAATTTTTTTGTGGAAAAAATCAAATTAGAAATTTTAGGCCTTTCTTCAAGTCAGTCACAATCGGGCTCTTTTGCTTTGGTGTTGGGCGAATCACCAGGTAATAGACGTTTGCCCATTATTATTGGCATGTTTGAAGCACAGGCTATAGCCATAGAAATTGAAAAAATTATTCCAAACAGACCCATGACCCATGATCTGTTTAAATCATTTGCTCACAATTTCAATTTCATGATCAAAGAAATCATAATTTCTGATTTAAAAGAGGGTGTTTTCTTTGCTAAAATTGTATGCGAAGACGAAACCCGTACAATAGAAATAGACTCACGGCCTTC
Organism: uncultured Cytophagales bacterium; assembly: GCA_963711495.1. Lineage (GTDB taxonomy): Bacteria > Bacteroidota > Bacteroidia > Cytophagales > Cyclobacteriaceae > CAVQEK01. The sequence goes on along the minus strand of CAVQEK010000003.1, from coordinate 278,601 downwards.
TGATGCCATTGCCATTGGTTTACGGTTTAACGCACCAATATTCACCTATGAAACCATCCTTGGAGAAGCCGGCATCGTGTTGACTGAAGAGTCCGAAGAAGAACAGGAATTTCAAAAAGAAATGAGTAAACCCGAAAGCAAAACTTCAAAAGCGGAGCCTGAACGATTAAAAGACTTCTCAGTAGACAAGCTCAAAAAACTTCTGGATGACGCCATTGAGAAAGAAGACTATGAAAGAGCTGCCAAGATCAGGGATGAAATAAATAGAAGGAATTAATACAGGCTGTAAATCATGGATTATCTCAGGGCGCTGGCAGGCATGTTATTTCTCCTCTTTATTGCCTGGATAGCCTCTCGTGATAGAAATGCCATCAACTGGCGCTTGGTGGCAGGAGGGCTCATTTTACAATTGACACTCGGTGTTTTAATTAACTGGGTACCTCCGGTTGAATTGGCATTCACTGGATTAAGTCGCTTTTTTGTGAAGATCATTGCATTCACCGAACAAGGCACCAGGTTCCTTTTTGGTGATAATATGATGGATTCTTATGGGAATACCTTTGTTTTCAAAGCGTTGCCCACCATTATCTTTTTCTCTACACTATCTGCCGGGCTACATTATCTCGGGCTACTTCAAAAAATTGTATACAGCTTTGCCTGGGTGATGTCACGAACAATGCGTCTGTCAGGCGCCGAAAGTCTGTCAGCAGCGGGTAATGTGTTTTTAGGACAAACAGAGGCGCCCTTAATGGTACGCCCATTTATCGGCGCCATGACTAAATCGGAGCTGATGTGTTTAATGACCGGTGGAATGGCAACCATTGCGGGCAGTGTATTGGCGACATATGTGGCTTTTCTTGGCGGTTCCGATCCGGTAGCACAGCAAAAATACGCCTCCTTTCTACTCGCCGCTTCCGTTATGAACGCACCTGCCGCCATCGTCATGGCTAAAATGATCATACCTGAGCAACATTATGATCAGATCCAGCAGGACCTGGTCCTCAGCAAGGAAAAAGTAGGTGTTAACCTGATAGACGCACTGGCGAGAGGTGCTTCTGACGGTTTAAAACTGGCCCTGAATGTAGGCGCTATGCTTTTGGCTTTTATCGCGGTTATCGCAGCAATCAATTATTTTCTAAAAGATGTGATCGGTGATCTTACCGGTTTAAATGAAGTGATCAGGCAATCTACCGATGGCGTATTCGATGGCTTTTCCTTACAATATTTAATGGGCAATGTATTCCGCATTTTTGCATATGCCATTGGCGTTGATTGGCATGAAACCCTTCAGGTAGGAAGCTTACTGGGCACCAAAACCGTGGTGAATGAATTTGTGGCATATCTGGATCTGGCAAAAATGCATGATGCGCACCTGCTTAGCCCCAAAGCCGTGGTGATATCAACTTTTGCGTTGTGTGGATTTGCCAATTTCAGCAGCATCGCGATCCAGATCGGTGGTATAGGGGGCATGGCCCCAAATCGCCAGGGCGATATATCAAAGCTGGGTTTGAGGGCATTACTGGCCGGCACACTCGCTACTATGCTCACCGGAACCATTGCCGGCGTTTTGGTGCATGTGACTAATATCTAGTAAGCAACTCAATGTCTTTATTTGGCCATGATAGTTCATTTTTTGGGTCTTCTATTCATGAAAAATGTTTCTTAAACCATTTTAGAATTGTGATTTTGCCAGTCATAATGACAGTGAGTTTTTTACTCTGAACATTTCAATGTAATTTTGCATTTCTTAATTGAGCATTTCCTGAAAGGGAGATCCATAATTTTATAACAATTTTATTAACACGTCTTAAAGTCAGGCTTTGAACCTGATGAAAGGAGGCACTTATGAGCAAAAAAGGAAGAGTTTTAGTGGCGATGAGTGGCGGTATAGATAGTTCCCTGGCCGCAGTTTTATTGCATGAACAAGGATATGAAGTAATTGGAATGACCATGAAAACCTGGGATTATGCGTCTTCAGGTTCCAGTAAAAAAGAAACCGGGTGTTGCAGCCTGGACAGCATCAATGATGCACGGAATATTGCTGTATCGCTGGGTTTTCCACATTATATTCTGGATATCAGGGGAGAATTTGGTGATTACGTAATTGACTATTTCACGGATGAATATATATCAGGAAGAACCCCAAATCCGTGCGTCTTATGCAATACGCATATCAAATGGGATGCACTGCTGAAAAGGGCCGATAAATTGGGTTGTGATTTTATTGCAACCGGTCATTACGCCCGTCTGAGAACTGAAAATGGAAAATATATCATCTCCAAAGGCATCGATCAGAGAAAAGACCAGTCATATGCACTTTGGGGTGTTTCGCAGCAAAGCCTGAGCAGAACTATATTCCCTCTTGGAAATCTCACCAAAACTGAAATTCGTGATATGGCTACAGATCGCGGGTTCAAGGAACTCGTTAGGAAATCGGAGTCCTATGAGATCTGTTTCGTGCCGGACAATGACTATCGGGGTTTTCTCAAGCGTCGTGTCTCAGGACTTGAAGAGGAAGTAAAAGGAGGTGAATTCGTAATGGAAGATGGTACAGTGGTCGGTTATCATGAAGGTTATCCATTTTATACGGTGGGACAGCGTAAAGGCTTGGGAATTGCTTTAGGTTATCCGGTTTATGTAGTTGAAATTCAGAAAGATAAAAATCGGGTTGTGCTGGGTGATTTTGATGAACTGGCCAGGGATGGCATGTACGTAAAAAAACTGACGTTGAGCAAATACGACAATCTGGAAGGCCGGCGATTGGATACTGTGACCAAAGTACGCTACAATGACCCTGGTACCCCAGCCATTATTGAGCAGGCAGGGGACACCATGAAAGTATTTTTTGGCAAGGGAGTACATGCCATTGCACCCGGACAGGCTGCGGTATTTTATGAAGGCGATGATGTCATTGGCGGAGGATGGATTCATTCAAGTTTTAAGCAACATGTGGCGAAAGTTTAGTTTATGGCCATCGATTATTCTTTCTGTGTTGATGGGTTGTCAGACAGAACATGTTGAAAATAACCTTTCTTCCATTGGAAGTGACTATTTCCCTCTGAAAGTAGGCACCTTCCGTGTTTATAACGTCCAGGACATCGAATACACTTTCCCTGATAAAATCGATACGATTGGGTATCAATTGAAAGAAACCATTACGGATAGCATAATCAATCTGGAGGGTACCATTTCCTATATCTTAAACAGACAAAAAAAATTAAAAGGTACCAGCGAATGGCAGCAGGATTCAGTATGGACGGACCGCAAGGATACCCACATTGTTGTTCAGACAGAAAACAATATACCCATCATCAAAATGGTGTTCCCGGCGGAGGAAGGAAAAACCTGGGATGCTAACGGATTCAATGACAGAGATGAAGACCTGTATAGCCTGGAAAACGTGGATTTGCCATATACAGACCAAACCAGCAACTACAATCAAACGGTAACTGTAGTGCAGGAAGATTTCAATGACGGCATTATAAAAAAGGATGAGCGAAAAGAAATATATGGAAAAAATATAGGCTTGATTTATAAAGAATCTGTTATTTTGAATTATTGTACGGATATAAGTTGTCAAGGAGAACAAATTATTGAAACAGGCAGGGATTTTAGGATGAGGTTAGTTGATTATGGTCAAAATTAAGTACATACTGGCATTTACATTATTATTAACGGCATTTCAGGCCTATGCCGAGGTCAACCATTATATCGTTTTTTTCAAGGACAAATCGGGAACTCCGTATACCATTGATCAACCATCAGCCTTTTTGAGCCAAAGGGCGGTCAATCGCCGGTTAAAGCAAAATATTTTTATTACAGAACAAGATCTGCCTGTAAATCCTGCTTATATAAATCAATTAAAAGATCTTGGTTTTAAAGTGCTTTTTAGTACAAAATGGCTCAATGGTGCACTTGTGGATGCCGATGATCAGGACTTACCCATTATCCAGGGGCTCGAATTTGTAAAAGATATTCAACTGGCTTCCCCTTTAAAATCAGGCGCTCGCAGTGGCAGAAAAAAAGGGGTGAAGAACTATACAGGAATGGCAGAAAAAACCTGGGAATCCACGGCAACGCTAGCCACTGCCACGCAAAATAATATGTTGGGTGTAGATATGATGCATGAAGAAGGGTATACCGGTCAGGGCATGATGATCGGTATTTTTGATTCCGGATTTTCAGGCGTCGATCAATCCGCTTATTTTACTGATATTTTCCAAAATAACCAGATTGTTGCAACACGCGATTTCGTATATCATTCAAAGAATGTCTTTCAGTTCGACACGCATGGATCCAAGGTCTTTTCCTGCATCGCCGGCTATAAGCCCGCTGGATTTGAGGGTACCGCGTTCGACGCCAACTTTGTGCTTTGCGTTACCGAAAATATCAGCAGTGAATTTCGCGTGGAAGAATACAACTGGCTTTTTGCTGCTGAATATGCCGACAGTCTCGGTGTGGATGTAATCAATTCGTCCGTGGGCTATTCTTATTTCGATGATCCGAAAATGGATTATACCTATGACCAAATGGATGGAAAAACAGCCATTATCACCAGGGCAGCAAGAATTGCGGCCAATAAAGGAATGATTGTCGTTGTGAGTAATGGCAACGAAGGCAACAACAGTTGGAAATATCTGAATGCTCCGGCTGATGCCGACAGTATTATTTCCGTAGGCGCCGTAAATTCTGATGCGATGCATGCCAATTTCAGTTCCTATGGACCCACCAGTGATGGCCGGATTAAACCTGATCTTTCAGCGATGGGTGTATGGACCAGTGTGGTCAATCAAGATATGGTTTCTATTTCCAATGGCACTTCATTTTCTACCCCGCTGATTACCGGGTTGGTGGCGGGTTTCTGGCAGGCTTTTCCTGACCTCACCGGCCAGGAAGTGATCCAGTATTTAAAATTAACGGCCAGTCAGTCCGATATGCCTGATACTTTGTTGGGCTGGGGAATTCCCAATTTTCAAAGGGCTTTCAACAAAGTGAAGATCAATGAAGGCGACATTCAAAGCCGGTTTGTTATTTTTCCAAATCCTGTAGATGACCGCAGGATCATTTATATTTATGACGATAATTTTTTTATCAAAGGAGACAATGTGCTCATTGATTTCTTTGACATTAAAGGCAGCCATCTCAATAGCACAGATATTCAGATCAAAGATTCCGGAAATCCAGTAGAATTAGATATATCTTATTTGAAACCAGGAACTTATATTCTTGTTTGCCAGTCGCAAGAGCAAACCAGAAAAGCTAAATTAATTGTATTATAACGATTTGCCATGGCCATTTTATCACCATCCATCCTCAATGCTGATTTTTTAAACCTGGGAGACTCCATAAAAATGCTTAATTCCAGTGAAACAGACTGGATCCATCTTGACGTCATGGATGGTGTTTTCGTCCCAAATATTTCTTTCGGGATTCCAGTGGTTCAGGCAGTTAAAAAAATAACGCAGCGACCCCTGGATGTCCATTTGATGATCGTTCATCCCGAAAAATACATTAAGGCATTCAAAAAGGCGGGAGCAGATACTATTAATGTGCATTATGAAGCCTGCCCGGGGAATTTACGTGCAGTGATTAATCAGATCCGGGACGAAGGTTGTAAAGTGGCGGTCACCATAAAGCCAGATACGCCCGTAGAAAATATCTATGATTATGCGGCTGACGTTGATATGATCCTGGTGATGTCCGTGTTTCCGGGATTTGGAGGACAGGAATTTATTGAAGATACGTATGGAAGAGTGGAAAAGCTGAAGAACTATATCGGTGATCATCAATTAAATACACTCATTGAGGTTGATGGAGGTGTTACGCTGGATAATGCCCGGCAACTCTGTGAAAGCGGGGTCGATGCCTTAGTTGTCGGTAGTTTTATTTTTAAATCTGAAAATCCACTGGAAACGATCAAAGAACTTAAACAACGCACTGCCTTTCATTCATCAAATGCCTGGGCCTGGTGAAAAGGTTAATTTTTGTTATTTTACTTTTCTTTTCTCTCTCCTCCTTAGCCCAAAAGATCCATTTGACCGGATTGATCGTCGATACCAAGGATCAACCCATCGAAGGAGTCAATATTGTGATATTACAGACTGGCCAGGGCGGCTCTACCGACAGCCGCGGTCATTTTGATATTCTGATCGACCGCCTGGATTCGATTACCATCAAAGTGACCCATCTCAGCTACCTTTCATTTCAAAAAACATTTTTACTTCATGAATTTTTCAACAACTCCATAAAAATAATTCTGAATGAAAACCAGCAAGTACTGGAACAGGTGATTATTCAGGAGGGCAATACCATCAACATTCGTAACGAAGCGAGCAGCTTTAATATCAATCCCATCGATTCTAGGTCCCTGCCATCGGCGTCGCAGGATATCAGCAGCATTTTGGCCACTTTACCTGGCGTTATTGGCAACAATGAGTTGTCAAATGCCTACAATGTTCGGGGTGGAAATTTTGATGAAAATCTCGTTTATGTCAATAATATGCCGGTTTACCGTCCATTTTTAATCCGGGCAGGTCAGCAGGAAGGACTCAGTTTTGTAAACACCGACCTGGTGGATAATATTGATTTTTCCTCTGGTGGCTGGCAAGCTAAATATGGCGATGGACTTTCGTCTGTGTTAAACATCCATTATAAAAAACCTGTCCAATTTTCCGGATCAGCTACATTAGGACTTCTTGGAGGATCGGCACATCTGGAAGGCGCGTCGAAAGACCGGAAATTTAACTTTATTCTTGGCGCGAGAAACAAAAGGTCGGAATATTTGCTCAATACTTTGGAAACCAAAGGGGAATATAAACCTTCATTCAGCGATTTTCAGGGCTTTTTTAATCTTGATCTGACAAAAGATCCAAAATCCAGTCGAAAAACAGAACTGGGAATTTTGCTGTCTTATGCACGTAACCGGTATCTGGTAGAGCCAGAAAACCGGGAAACAACCTTCGGGACTTTCAATGAACAGTTGAGACTTTATGTTGCATTCGATGGCCGCGAACGCACCCAATATGATACATATCAGGGAGGGATCAGCCTCCATCACTGGTTTAATGATCATTTCAAGTCGACATTGATCATTTCACAGACCTTCACCCAGGAACGGGAATATTTCGATGTTGAAGCTGGCTATTTACTCTGTAATATTGATCTAAATCCAGGGTCTTCGACTTTTGACAAATGTCTGACAAATATTGGTATCGGTACGCAATACCGTTCAGGACGAAACCGTCTGGATGCGTCTATCAGCAATATTGAAAATAGAAACAGCATCGATATTAATCCCAAACTGACCATCGAATATGGAGCGGGATACACTTTTCAAACCGTCGAAGACCACGTGAGCGAATACAGTTTTACTGATTCATCGGATTATGTGACTGTCGATGAAGCAGTTAAAGCCGACAATAATCTCCAAACAAACCGGTTGCAGGGATATGTACAGTTCAACTACAAAATAGCAGACAATCAGTGGTTCAATGCCGGCGCACGATTATTTTATATGGACTTGAACCGGCAGTTTCTGATCAGTCCGAGAATGCAGTATTCCATAAAGCCGCGTTGGCGCCAAGATGTTGTGTTACGTTTTGCTGCCGGCCTGTATCAACAACCGCCATTTTATCGCGAATTACGTGATTTTGATGGTCACTTAAATAAATCACTTAAAGCCCAATCCTCCGTACACGCCATTACTGGCTTAGATTGGAATTTTATTAAGTGGGGGAGGCCTTTCAAGTTTACCACAGAAGCCTACTACAAATATTTATGGAATGTTGTGCCTTATAATATTGACAATGTGAGAATACGTTACTATGCCCAAAATATGGCCATAGCCTATGCTACCGGGTTGGATTTTAGACTGAGTGGAGAATTCATCGCCGGGGACGAATCATGGTTTAGTCTGGGAATTTTGAAGACCAAAGAAAACCTGAATAATGATGAAAAAGGCTTTATTCCCAGACCATCGGACCAACTGGTAAATTTGAATATATTTTTCCAGGATCATCTGCCCAACAATCCCACCTATAAGATTCACCTGAACTTTTTCTATGCAACGGGATTACCATTTTCACCACCGGGAAATCCCGAATTAAGGAACAGTTTCCGAAGCAATCCTTACCAACGGGTTGATATTGGGTTTTCAAAAATGATTGATTTCAAAAATGTAAAGCGTGAGTCGTCGCCCTGGATAAAGTCATTATGGTTGGGATTGGAAATATTAAACCTAACCGGACACCAAAATGTCATTTCTTATTACTGGGTTAAAGATGTGAACAACAACTATTATGCTGTGCCCAACACACTATCCGCACGGTTTTTTAATATTCGAATGACCATGGATTTTTGAAAAGATTAATGTCAGTGCTATTGGGTAAAAGTGTGATCCTAACACCATTCAAAAACATTGAAAATATAAATTGTTGGATAAAGTGAATGGGGACAAATCCGTAGTGGCCATTTTGTCGGACACAAATCCTTTTTGCTTTTTAAAAATTTTCTGTATTTATTTGATTTCGAATTGCATACCACTAATACTTCGATGTTTATCTTGAAGGTTTAATAAAAAAACATCCTTTTGAAAGAAAAAGATCAATCACAACGTTTTGAGTATTAAATAGGGGTTGTACGTATTTAACCATAGATTAAAAATTCAAATTTCGGTGCAATAATTGCAAATAATACAATTTTAACTTGAAAAAATCATAAATATCTTATTGATTAGTAGCTTAAATAATTAAAACTAAAATTTTAAAGAAAACGAAAAGAACATGAAAGGAATGAAAAGTACATTATTGCTCACTTTGTTTTTAGTGGGCTTTGGTTTCACTCAGGTGAAGGCACAGGACATTACAGATGAAGATTTAAAGAACTATGCAATTATGGAGATGGCAGTAGAAAGTATTACGTCTCAAATTAGTCCGGAAGTGAATGAATTGATCGAAAAACAAGAAGGTATGACGGGACAACGATTCCAGGAACTTCAAAAAGGAACTGGTGAACCTGCAAAAGACTGGGAAAAACAATTTATGGATGTGGTGAATAAACAAATCGAAAAAAAGAAACAAGCGGCAGAAGATGTATTCAAACTTTTGGCCATGAATTCTGTAGGATCCACAAAATATAAAGAAATTAAAACAAAATTGACAAGCGACGCCAGCCTAAAGGCGCGATATGACGCAATCACGGCAAAATGCAAATAAATCAGTCAGACACATATAAAAAAAAGGCCTTTCTCCAAAGGCCTTTTTTTTTATAACTTCTTGATCTTTTCTTCAGGTTTCAAACCTGATACAATTTCAATGTTGATACCGTCAGAGAGGCCTGTTTTTACTTCACGCCGCTGGAACTGTTGTTCACCGACTTCTACATCCACAAATGTTTTCTCCTTTTCAAAAATCAAATTACTTTCCTGGATAGAAAGCACACTGTCTTTTTGGTCCAAAACGATATCCGCATTGGCACTATAGCCGGCACGAAGAAACAAACGGCTCTCATTTTGAATGGCTGCCCTGATTTCGAACTGTATGGCCCCATCTTCTTCAACCCCTTTAGGAGAGATGTATTCCAGTTTTGCATGAATATCCTCAGTTTCCAGGGCACCTATTTTAAGGTTGAGTCCCATTCCTTCCTTAATTTTACCCACTTCCGATTCATCCACCTTACCCTCAAATATCAAGTCACTCATATTGGCAATGCTGGCAATGGTAGTACCTTCATTAAATGTATTTGATTCAATCACAAAATACCCTTCTTTAACGGGCACATCCAGCACCATACCTGAGGCGGTGGCATGTACAAGATTGGATTCGGTGCCGGTATTTTTAGAAGCTCCTTCCCGAATCAGTTCAAGGTTGTTTTCAGCAGCTTCGGCTTCCTGTTTCCGTAAATTGTACTCTAGTTGGTACTGGTTGAAATCAACTTCTGAAATGACTTTCTCTTTAAACAGTTGTTTCTGACGTGTAAATTCTTTTTCCGCATTGGATAAATTTATTTTGGCTGACTTCAGTCTCATTTGTGCTTCATTCAGGCGAACCACATCCGGAATGATCTTGATCTTGGCTATCGGTTCACCAGTATTCACAATTTGTCCCGCTTCCACATAAATATTCTCTACCACTCCGGATACCCTGGATTTAAGCTGTATTTCTTTCCGGGGAGTGATGGACCCCGTAGCCACGGTCTTTTTGATTATATCAGAAAAAAATGGATTTTCTGTTTCATACACAACATCTGGTTTTTGTGATTTCTGATATAGGAAAAACCCAGTGCCAAAAAAACTGGCGATCAGAATCAGTACGATAAGTATTGCAAAAGCCCTTTTCATAATTCTATAAATAAATTTGTTCTTGTTTTTATTCATTATTCTGCATGTAATGCCTCAATGGGATTAACCTTGGCTGCTTTTGTCGCCGGTATTAATCCGGCCAATGCACCACATGCGATTAATATAATTAATGATGTTACTGCTGTGAATAAGTCAATTTCCGGATTTTTAAACATTTGAACGCCTCCGTTGGCCTCAAGGGCATAAGAAACGCCTATCAAAATAAGATTGCCCATGACAAGTCCGAGATAGCCTGCTACAGCGGTGATCACGATGGATTCCTGCATGATAAGATTAATGATTGATCCGGGAGTGGCACCCAATGATTTTCGAATACCAATTTCCTTTGTGCGTTCCTTTACGATGATTAGCATGATATTGCTGACACCGATTACACCGGCCAGAAGTGTACCAATACCGACGATCCACACAAATACACTGATCCCCTTAAAGAGATTGTACACCTGGCCAAATTCCTTTTCCAAATTTTCGGAGCCCAATGCATTCTCATCTTCCGGATTAATTTTATGACGATCTGCCAACACTTTTTTAATATCTTCTTCCACCTGGCTCACTTTGATGCCGGGTTTGGCGCTAAAAGCAAACCAACCAATGGTATTGCCAAAGTTGAATGCCTGTTGAAAGGTGGAAAAAGGAACAATAATCGATTGTTCATCAAATTCTGCCTGATCGCCCTTGCGTTTTGACTTGAAAACACCCACGATCTGAAAATAAATGCCATTGATTTTTACATAATCTCCAATCGGATCTTCATCTGGCTTAAACAAGACTTTATAAACATAATTACCAATAACCGCCACTTTTCGATTATCCCTGATGTCAAGATTATTAATATTTCTTCCTTTTGGCAGATCAACAATTTGAACATGTTGGTATTCCGGATAATCGCCAAATACCCGGAAGGAACCAGATTTATCCTTATGCGAAATATTATTGCCACTATTCCAGTCATGAAGATTGTTTCTCGGCGCTAAATACTCCAATCCATCTACTCTGGCTATCAAGGCTTCGCGATCTTCATTGTCAAAACGGATATACCGGCCAGGTTTCAATCCTTTGTACGGCATTGTCGTACGATTGCTCCATACAAAACCACTATTGGTGGCCCAACCATTAAAATCCTCAGTAACGCCATTTTTTAGGCCATTGCCCGAGCCCATTAGGATCAACAGCATAAAAATGCCCCAAAAAACACCGAACATGGTGAGAAACGTACGGAGTTTATTTTTCCGAATAGTACTCAGGATTTCCTGCCATTTATCGTAATCGAACATTTCTATTATTTTTTATTCATCCCTTAAGGCGACAATTGGATTCACTTTGGCAGCCTTTCTGGCTGGAAAATATCCGGCCATTGTTCCGGCCAGGACCAACAACAATGTAGCGCCAATAGCTGTACCCAGGTCAATATCGGGATTACGGAAAAACGGTGCTTCCACGTTGAAATTTATCAACGCCCATTTGATCAATTCGATGAGGCCAATGCCAAATACCAATCCGATATATCCGGCAACAGTGGTAATGAGTATTGATTCCTGCAAGAAAAGCGCAACAATAGAATTTGCAGTGGCCCCGAGGGCTTTTCTCACCCCAATCTCCCGGGTTCTTTCTTTCACGATAATCAACATAATGTTGCTTACCCCAACTATGCCAGCGACAATGGTTCCAATACCTACAATCCATAGAAAAATCTTTATCCACAGGAACAGATTGACAAAACGCTGGAAATTTTCCACATTATTCCAGATAAACAGTGCTCTGGTATCTTTAGGGTCGAAAATATATTTTTTTGCCAGGAGGTCTCTGGCCTGTTCTACCATTTCCTTGCTTTCTTTCACCGAAGCATTGCCTGCGGTAAACATAATTTGATGAACTTCGTTGGTGCCGTTATAGGCTAATTGGGCAGTTGTAAGTGGAATTAATATTCTGCGCAGTTCACCTTCATTTCTACCCTGATCCTCGTATATACCGACAATTTTGTACTTAATGCCACGAACATCGATCCATTTGCCAATAGGATCCTCGTCTTTATCGAATAGTCCTTCAACCACCTTCGTGCCGATGATGGCCACCTTTCTTTTGTCACGGATATCAAACTCGTTGATGTAGCGACCTTTGAAAGGTTTTTGGTTTTCGACAAATAGATTGTCCGGTGTAATACCAAGCACTTCGAAGGAAGAAAATTTATTCTTGTAACGAACCGTAAATTCACCCCAGCAATAAAACCGCGAAGCGAGGTGATCTATGCCACTCACGGTTTGGCCAATTTGTCTGGTATCTTCGTTTTTTAATCGAATATTGCGTCCTGGTTTCATCCCTTTGTAGGGGATACTTGTCTGACCGGTTCTGATCCAGATACTATTGACGGCATCGTCTTTGAAATTATATTCAACCCCGTGTTGCATGCCCGTTCCAAAGCCGAGCAGGACCATCAAAATAAAAATTCCCCAGGAAACACTGAATGCCGTGAGAAATGTCCTCAACTTGTTTTTCCTGATGGTAAAGTATATTTCTTGCCACTTATCGATGTCAAACATATGAGTATCCTTATGCTACAGCTTTTTCTTTGCCAATGATCAAACCATCCCGTAACCGGATCACCCGGTCAGTCATTTGGGCTATGTCATTTTCATGGGTCACGATCATCACGGTCATCCCCGATTTATTTACTTCTTTAAAAATATTCATCACTTCACGGGAAGTTTGTGAATCCAATGCACCGGTTGGTTCATCGGCCAATATTACCTTTGGATTACTGATCAGTGCGCGGGCAATGGCTATTCGTTGTTTTTGTCCTCCGGAAAGTTCATTGGGCATATGTTCCGCCCATTCTCTCAACCCAACCATATCGAGATATTCCATGGCCTTGATATTGCGTTTTTTCCGACTTACCTGCTGATAATAAAGTGGCAGGGCAACATTTTCAAGGGCATTCTTGAAGGACAATAAATTGAAAGATTGAAAAACAAATCCTATGAAACGATTGCGGTAAAAGGCTGCTTTTTTCTCCGTTAAATTTTTGATGAGGGTATTATCAAGCAAATAATCCCCATGATCGTAATCATCCAGAATGCCCAAAATATTCAATAAAGTTGACTTTCCGGAGCCGGAAGAACCCATAATCGACACCAACTCGCCGGCATCGATGTGCAAATCTATTCCTTTGAGAACTTGTAACGCATGTGTTCCTACCTGATAAGACTTATGGATGTTTGAGAGTTTGATCATAAATTAATGCGGTTCTCAATCAATAAATTAATTATCGTGCCAAAATTAAAAATCAACCCAATCGTTGTACTATCGATATTTCCTGATATTTCTAATACTCATGAATGTTCGATTTTGGACATCAAATCCTATCAAATCGAACAAATTGTATGTTTTAAGTAATTTTTTTGTCAAAATGGACAAAATTTTTAGCATTAAAACATCGTAATTGCACGGAACTGCAAAATTGCACAATAGTCATCAAACATAGTACAGAAACTTGATTTCGAAGGCCCCTTTTTATTTAATCGGTTTATTGTTGTTATTCCTGGCACCTCAAGTCAAGGGACAATTCTTCAATCCTTATCAGCACGATTATCAGGGATGGGATGGCAACAATATTAAACGCAGTCCGATCAGGGCCTTTCTCAACAAATTTTCTCTTACGGTATCCACGGGATATGGTCGCACTTTTTACAGTCACGATCTTTCATCAAACGTACTGGAAACCCCAAACGGGCCAGTGATTGTTGGAAATTATTCCATCACCCCGGATTCAGTACATTACACGGGCATCATCAATTGGTTAAATGCTCCTGAAGTTGTCCAGGGCGCCGCCCGATATGATACGACCTATCAATTGCTTTCGCGTGACAGTGCCGCTATTGGTTATTCCGGTATTGGCAATAGTCTTCCGCTGAGGCTAACCCTCACTTTTGATATTAACCGATTCAGAATTGGGGGAGGATTTATCTATGAATTGCACAGTGTGAAACCATTGCAACCCCTGGAAATTGGCAAGCTGCCATATGAACCAAATTTTAGCTCCACAAGCTTCAAACGTTTCTTTTTTACCATGTCCAGTGAGATATACAATTTAAAGGGCTGGATGTATAATTTGGATATTGAGATTGGCAAAGTGATCTATGGTAAGACTTACGATAAGACGGCTTTGCAAAATGGCGTTTATTTTAATTTGGGAGTTCCGATTGAATATGAATTTTCAGAATATTTCTGGTTTTTTGTGCGACCTTCTTTTGATTTCAAAAACTATACAATCAATTTACCCGGCTCCGAGGCTGGCTTGCCGGCTTCTGTTCAACACAAACAACCTGCTTTTTATATTAACCTCGGTATCCGCATCAAATATCCTGAAATCCCGCGATGTCCCATTAAATCGTGTCATACACAAATGAAACATGTACATTTCAATAAGGAATACCGCGGGCAGCCGTTCTACAAAAAACAAAATCCAAAAATCGGTGAACTTTACCCCAAATTGTATAAATATAAAGATCAAAATAAGAGAAAACTAAATGGCGGATATTAATGTTATCTTATTGATATTCAGATCATTTAAAGTAATTTTAACCACAAGGTTCATTTTTTAATTTTTCATTGATCTTAAAATTGATTGCCGCCATTCGAAAGTTGGATTTTATTCACTAAATTGCCGCGAATTTTGAACCACAGACGAGAATTTTTTTATGGCCGAAGGCACTAGAGAAAATATAATTCCAATCAATATTGAGGATGAAATGCGTAGTGCCTACATCGATTATTCGATGTCGGTAATTATAGCAAGGGCATTACCTGATGTAAGAGATGGTCTAAAACCAGTACATCGAAGGGTAATGTTTGGTATGATGGAATTAGGAGTAACGTATAACCGTCCTTATAAAAAGAGTGCGAGAATTGTAGGAGAAGTATTGGGTAAATATCATCCCCACGGCGATGCTTCAGTTTATGATACCATGGTGCGCATGGCACAACCATGGTCATTGCGCTATCCCTTGGTTGATGGTCAGGGGAACTTCGGATCCATAGATGGTGATTCTCCAGCCGCCATGCGGTATACTGAAGCGAGGTTAAAAAGAATCTCGGAAGAGATGCTGAATGATATCAACAAAAATACCGTTGATTTCCAGCCAAACTTTGACGATTCACTACAAGAACCAACCGTTTTACCGGCAAGTTTACCGAACTTATTGCTGAACGGCGCCAGTGGTATAGCCGTTGGGATGGCTACCAATATGCCTCCCCATAACTTACGTGAAGTGATTGACGGCATTGTTGCCTACGTCGATAACAGGGATATTACCATTGCTGAACTGATGGAATTCATCAAGGCACCTGATTTTCCTACCGGTGGAATCATTTATGGTTATCAGGGAGTGAAAAACGCTTTTGAAACAGGCCGGGGGCGTATCGTAATGCGGGCGAAATCGCATTTTGAAACAACTAAGACAGGCAAAGAGCAAATTATTATTACCGAGATCCCCTATATGGTTAACAAAGCCTCAATGATCGAAAAAACTGCGGCTTTGGTCAATGACAAGAAAATTGAAGGAATCACCGATATCAGGGATGAATCTGACCGTCAGGGTTTACGAATTGTTTATGATCTGAAAAAAGATGCTATTCCTAATATCGTCCTCAATAATTTATTCAAATACACCCAGCTTCAATCATCTTTTGGTGTAAACAATGTGGCCCTGGTAAAAGGACGGCCTCATACTTTAAACCTCAAAGATCTCATTCGTCACTACGTCGAACATCGTCATGAAGTGGTGGTACGCCGGACCCAGTTCGAATTATCGGAAGCTGAAAAAAGAGCCCATATTCTTCAGGGATATCTGATCGCATTGGATAATCTTGATGAAGTGATCACCTTGATCCGCAATTCGAGAGACCCTGAAATTGCCAGGGAAGGATTGATGTCTCGCTTTGAATTATCTGAGATCCAGGCACGCGCAATCCTGGATATGCGATTACAACGCCTGACTGGTCTGGAAAGGGAAAAAATCCAGAAGGAATACGAAGAGGTCATGGTGCTTATCGAACATCTGAAGGAAATCCTGGAAAAAGTTGAACTTCGGATGCAAATCATTAAAGACGAATTGGCCCTGATTAAAGAACGCTATGGCGACGACCGGCGCACGGAAATTGTTCATAGCGCTGATGATATTAATATAGAAGACATTATTCCGGATGATGAGATGGTCATCACCATTTCTCATCAGGGTTACATCAAGAGAACGCCGCTGGTTGAATTCCGAACCCAGGGCAGGGGAGGCGTGGGAAGCCGGGGCGCTACTTCCAAAGATGATGACTTCACCGAACATATGTTCGTAGCTACCGCTCACAATTACCTGCTTATTTTCACACATTTTGGGAAATTGTTTTGGTTGAAAGTGTATGAAGTGCCGGAAGGCGGCAAAACAGCCAAAGGGCGACCCCTTCAGAATTTAATCAGCATTGAACCCGCCGATTCTGTAAGATCTGTCATCAACGTGAAGACCCTGGATGACGCCGATTACATCAACAATAATTATATTGTGATGTGTACCAAAAAAGGGACCATCAAAAAGACCTCATTGGAGGCCTATTCTCGTCCACGTCAAAACGGCATTAATGCCATCACCATCAATGAAGGCGATCAGCTATTGGATGTGTCGCTTACCAATGGCAACAATCATATCATTATCGCAGTGCAGTTGGGCAGGGCCATCAATTTTCATGAATCACAAGTACGCCCTATGGGACGGGTTGCCGCCGGCGTGCGCGGTATTAGTCTGAATGGTGCAAAAGACAGTGTAGTAGGCATGGTTTGCATTGAAAGAGAAGACGCCGATCTACTGGTCGTTTCCCAAAAAGGCTACGGCAAAAGGTCCGCGGTATCGGAATACAGGATTACCCATCGTGGAGGTAAAGGAGTGAAAACCATCAATATTACCGACAAAACTGGCCCGCTTGTTGCTATAAAAGAGGTCATTGATACAGACGATCTGATGATTATCAATCGGTCGGGTATTATCATACGCCTGGGCATCAGCAATTTGCGCGTTATGGGTAGGGCCACTCAAGGTGTCCGGTTGATTAAACTGAACGAGAATGACGAGATCTCTTCTGTGGCAACCATCAAAAAGATCTCCGATGATCTTGACGAAAACATTGAAAATGAAGATGTTGACAATGAAGAACAAAACGAAAACAAGGAATAATTTGTTAAATTCATATATAAATAAAAAAACAAGAAAATAAAATCATTGTAAACTCAACTATTAATAAGATGAAACGATTATTTTTTGTATTAATATTTTTCGCCATCAGTTCGATGGTGTTTGCCCAAAAACAATATGAACCCAAAGGTAAAGTTTCCAAAGCTGAAAATGCCCTCAATCAAGGTAAACTGGATATTGCCAAGGCAGAAATCGACAAAGCTTTCGCTGACAATGAAAAAGGTAAAGTGACGACCGATGGCAAAAACTGGTATATCCGTGGAAAAATCTACAAAGCCATTTACATGGATACCACCACTTATCATGATATCGCACCGGATGCCCTTGACAAAGCCGTGGAATCATACAAGAAAGTAAAGGAACTTGAAAAGGAAAATTCAACTTATGCTGTTTTTAGTGAGCAAGAAATGAATCAATTGTATGGCGTAATAGTCAATAAGGGGGCTGCCGATTACAATAACAATAATTTTGAAGCTGCCTATGACGCATTCATGGAAGCTCTCAAGGTTTCTCCCGGGGACACCATCGCCTTGCTTTATGGTGGAACGGCTGCTCAGCAAGCCGATATGACTGATAAAGCCATTGATGCTTATAACAAACTGATCGATGTTGGCACCGACAACATAGATGTATATAAGACATTGATTTTCCTATACCGGAATGAAAAGCAGGATTTAGATAAAGTTTTAGGAGTCGTTAATAAGGCATTGGAGAAATTCCCGGATAACAAGGATTTTGCTCAGGAAAAGATCACCACACTGATCAATTTGAAAAAGACCGATGAAGCGCAAAACGAATTAAAAAATGCCATTGCGAAAGAACCCAGCAATCCACTGTTGTATTATGAACTGGGTTATTTATATGACTACCAGGACAAACCCGATGAAGCGCTGGATTATTACAAACAAGCTTTAAAAGTTGACCCGAATCACTATGAAGCAAATTACAACGCCGGTGTGGTTTACTATAATAAAGCGGCCCAGATCCTGAAAGAACTGAATAATTTACCCCTGGATGAATACAGGAAAAAAGAAGATGAATATTATAACAGGGCTGTGAAGTTTTTCGAACAGGCATTACCGTACCTCGAAAAAGCGTCTCAGGTGATGCCAAAGGACGATCTTCAATTGCTTGAAACACTTGAGGGTGTCTACATCCGGCTAAAAATGAATGACAAAGCTGAAGTACTCGAAAAGAAAATAAAGGCGCTTGGAGGCGATGTAGACAAGGGTGATTCTACAGAGACTGGTGGTCAATAAGAAATATACCATAAAAAATCAATCAAAAGGCCGGTAAACCCGGTCTTTTTTTGTTTATAAATTCTCCAAACCATCAACTTATTTGATTCAATAAGTAAATGGTTCGAATGAATTATTTTAACAGATATTGTTATTCAATTTTGAAGATTGATGTCGACAATCCAGGCTTGTTGGAAAGTGTTTGAAACACCACACAATAGCGCTCTGTCAGCTTGAGCAAAGTTTTTAACTGATCCTCATCGGCATCGGTATCCAGGTGGAAACTGAGCCGGATATCCCTGAATCCCACCATGGCTTCTTTGGAAACAGCCAGGGTTCCCCGGAAATCGATATCGCCTTCCGCTTTGACCACACCATCCCTGACCGGAATGCCCAGTGACGTGGACACAGCCCGCAGGGTAACGCCGGCACATGCCGCCAAAGCCTCCAGCAACATATCTCCGGAACAAAGCGACAGACCATCACCGCCGGTAGCGGGATGCAGACCCGCTTCACGCAACGCCTTTCCGGTTTGCACGCTGCAGGTGATCCCTTCACCCAGGTTCCCCTCTGCCTTGAGCGTTACCAGGGCCGCTTCGGGTTCCTGGCGATATTTGTCTTTCAATGGTGCCTGAACGGCTTTTAACTCATTGGTATTCATTGGTTTAAAAATGGTTATTGCAGTTTTTTTATGGGGTTAGTGTTCTTCTGTAGGTTTATTCGTTTTTTTGGATTGAAATAAAGATGAAATACTGCTGCTCCCTTTGATGACGGCTCTTTCCATGGACCCGTAGCCGGTTTTTATGGTGCGTACAGAGATATTTTTTCCTGCTTTGAATAAACTTTCCACCACTTGCGAGGAGGTCCTGATCACGAGTTTGGTGAGTAAAGAAGATGCTTCCACAAAAGAATTTCGCCGGATGTCTTGCAGCACCAACTGGTCAGGGAAGCAATAATTGCGCGTCAATACACCAACACGCAAAGATAAAAAGGCATTGATGGAGCCTTCCAGGATTGAATCGGTGACCATGTGGGCAGCATCGCCAACGATGGGAATATTTCTACCCGGACTTTTGAGCATGGCATTCAAAATAGGTTCGAGTTGCCTTGATAGATCGAGTTGCTCAATGCCGGTAGCAGCCAGTGTATTCACGGCCACATTGGTATATAATTGCAAAAGATTGCGCATGGAAGGGCGCTGCCAGTATATATGAGCCACTTTCCAAATCAACCTGATTTGGGCCGCAAATACAGTAAATGCATCGAGCTTGCCGTTTTGTGAGATTGCCGTGGATAAAAATACTGCCGTGGCCGTTTCGTTGATCACTCCGTCAGCCTGGGTTTTGAACATATTTTGAATGGTTTGATAATCAGCATCTTTGTGCGGATCTAATTTTTGTTTTTTCACCATTGGATGACTTTCCAAACGCTTGCGCAACTGATGGTGATAGGGTACAAATTCTTCCGGCTCATCGGGGAAGATCAGGGGCGGAGGCAATTTTAGGTAGAGATAGACCGGGGCCAACAATAATCCCAGTGTAATAATTGCCAGTAATCCGGCTCCAAACAATCCCAACCACGGATTCACGGCGGCCAGATTGTGATAAAATGCCAGGATCTCGTTGACCAAAAAGATCACCAGCACCAGCAGAATGAAGGAAGCAAGGATCTTGAGGATGGTTTTAAATTCTTTGAGCATGTGTCAGGACTTGATTAAAATTAGTGAAACAACGCATTTCCATCAAATATTGAACGTAGTATATTATCAATCAGACAAACATTCGAATAGAAATGTTTCAAAATGCCAGGAATACCAATCCTGAAAATTATTTCGGGATCAACAGAGATCGAGGGAGACAAAACAAAACCTTTAGTATGAATAAATAAAGATCTTTTTGTTATATTAACGGTTAAATCGACCTAACGCCATTTGAACATGAAAATTACCAACCATCTCCTACAGGGGGACAACATCACTTTCAAACAGACACCCAATTTTTACAACCCGCCATTCAGAACTTCAACCGGGCTTCCTGATTCTATTATTATTCACTATACCGCCATGACGACGGCTGCGGGTGCAGTCAAGGTGCTCACCACAAAAAATCCCAATGGAGGAAATGCTTCGGCCCATTTGGTGATTGGTAAAAAAGGAGAAATTACACAAATGGCCAGCTTTAACCAACGGACCTGGCATGCCGGCGAAAGCGAGTATAATGGCCGCTCAGGCTACAACAGTCTGGCCGTGGGCATTGAAATTGACAATGTGGGATGGCTCGAAAAATACCCGGACGGAACCTATTCACGCGCGCTGCTCCTCGCCAATGGATATAAACTGCAGGAAGATGATGTGGTGCATGCTCACCACTTCAATCCCAACGTGCGGTATGAATACTGGCAAAAATACACCGACGCCCAAATTACCACCGTAATGGAAATCTGTACATTATTGTACCAGACTTACGCCATTAAAGAAATACTGGGCCATGACCAGATTGCTCCGAAACGCAAACAGGACCCGGGCCCGGCCTTTCCCATGGACGAACTGCGCAACAGAGTTTTAACAGACCGGTCAGATCCACTCGGTAGCGCTGGAATTCCAACATCAGGATTGGTAACAGCCAGCTTGCTGAACATCCGAGCCGGTGCGGGAAGCAATTTTGAAAAAGTAGCCAAACCATTAACCGTCGGGAACCCTGTAGATATTTTGGAGGAGAAAGCGGGTTGGTATCGCGTGCGTACACAAATAGAAGGTTGGGTAAGTAAAGAATTTATATCGCCTGGCGAATGAACTGGAACCGGATCGCCATATTGCTGTTTATAGGACTTGTCGTTTTTGCGCTCGTATTCTTTACGCAACGCCCCGATGTGCTCAGTGATATCTGGCTGTGGCTGGTCGGACTGGCGGGTTTGATCATTCAGGGTTTGAAAAATCTCTTCAATTTTATGCGCAAAGACCCGGCGCTTGTACCTGAAACACCAGCAGCTACAGCAGCCCGGCAAAACATGGCAGCAGCAAGCCAGGCAACCACAACACATGGTGTAACAACCATTCCGGAAACTGTACACGAAGATAAATTCGATGGCGCAACCATAACGGTATTGCGTTTCTCCGACGATGGCGCAACCACTGTTGGGCTACTCTATCTCAATGGACACTTCTATTGCTATACCCTGGAAGATACCTATCACGCCCAAAAAATCGCTGACAATACCCGCATACCGGCGGGCACATTTTCTGTAGATTTTAATCGCGCCGATACGCCCCTGACCTTGAAATACAGGAATCATTTTCCGGATTGGTTTACCTATCACCTGGAGATCATGAATGTGCCTGGATTCCAGGGCGTTTACATCCACAGCGGGGGTGACCACAACGATACCAGCGGATGCTTACTGGTTTCAAATCGACTGACCATCGATGCAAACAATACCTTCTTTACGAACTCCCAGACAACTTTCAAACAATTATATCAATATTTAAAAGAAACTTTAGATAAGGGCACCAGGGTTCGCCTGATCATCCGTGACGAATCGTGGTTTGACCATTTAACAACATAAAGATCATGAAACAGGAAACTCAAGAAAATCGATTGAACTCAAGTCGGCTGAAAACCAAGTGGTATAACTGGCTATTGGTATTCTTAATCGGATTGGTCGAATTGCTTTTGCTTTTGCTCATTCTTTATGTCAGTCTCTTTAGCCCGGAACTGAAGTCTGCCAAATCCTTTGAAGTGTACAATATTATTGCAGTGGATATTGTGTTGATTTGGATTGGGGTCCTCATTGGCTATTATACCTGGGCAGTCTATTTTCACAATATCAACCTGGGGCTTACCAATGAAGACTGGGCCGAGATCCGTGAAAAAAAGGCGAGGGGTGAAGATGTCGAAGAACGCCTTGAAAACCCCAACAGCAAAAATACCCTGGGGCTCCCCGAGGGCACCATCCGCGGCACACTGGCACTGAGCCTGGCCATTGGCGCCCTGGCCATGCTGATCGCCTCGCTTGGCAAACAAAACACCTTGCCCCCTAATGAAATATTTGTGGACACTTTCGACTTTTTTAAAACAGCCTTTCTGATGATGATCGCCTTTTATTTTGGCAATAAATCCATTGAAACTTTCAAGAAGTTTTCTGGTCCTTCAGAAATAATGAATACCGGCAAAACAACCCAGACCGGCAGTCAAAGCGGGCAAAATGTCACGGCAACCACGCTTCCCCCGGCCGTGACCAACCAATCCGGTGAACTGAAAAAAGTCCTGAACCAGGGAGGTCCCGGTAATGTATCCGGAAAAGGGGAGGGGTCTCCTGAATTTGAAGATGCTAATGCACAAGGATAATGAGGATTTTACTCCTATTTCTGGTATTCCTGGTGACCTTTACTTCCTGCAAAAAGAAGGACCGGCCTTTTGTCATCAGTAAGATCAAGTCGGTGGCTAAGCTGGCTACAACCGAGACCATCATCGACAAGACCGTGGTGGGCACCAAAACCAAAAGCATTTTGGGGCTGATACGCCTGAATGAAGCCAATTTTGTGGCTTACACCGAAGCCACCGTCAAGACCGGCATCGACCTGCAAAAACTCAAAAAGGAGGATGTAACCATCGATGGCAAGGAGATCACCGTTAAACTGCCGCCGGTAGAAGTGCTTGATTTTCAGTATCCTTTCCAGAACTTTGTGGTAGACAGCACCATTCTCGACGACTCCTGGCTCAACCGTTTCGACGTGATCGACTACGAAGAATTTTACCGTCGGGCAGAGCTCGATATACGTGATAATCTCATGTATACTGGCATTGTGGAAGCCACCCAGAACAAAACGCGCCTATTGATGGAAGGGCTGTTGAAAAACCTGGGATTTCAGGTCGTTTACATAGACTTTGCCGAGACTAAGCAACTTTTTGAACCTGTAAAGCTGGAGGACGAACAGTAATATGTTTTTTACCAAGATACTAAAAGCGATTCCCTTTTTGTTCCAGATCTTGCTGGTGGTGGCCGCCGTAGTGGCATTTACTTATTTCGATCCTTTCGGCATTATGCTGCCCACCAAGATGAAGCTCAAAGACACGCCCGTGGATGTGCAGAGCATCAAAAGCATCGGCCAGTTGATCACCGCAGAATATTACGGTGAAGTGGTGCGGTCGTATGCGCATCAGGCAGTGGAAGAAGGAGAGGAGGAGTTGAATACCATGGAGAAAACCGTACAGAACATCAACGATCAGTTTGTATTGGTGACCAGTGAGATTGCGAATGACCTGAAAACCAAAGAGATCAAAAAACGGGATGTATTTGACCGCTACAAAGCACTAATGGGCGCCTTGCGCAACGATCCTTATTATGGGCAATACATGTATTTTTTGTTTATAAACCAGGTGAAGAAGAAAAACTACAACCGGAATGACCTGGACAATGACCTCAGCGGCAACCGGGAAGAACTGGTGGTGAACCGGATAGTAGAAGGCCGTACCACGATTCCGGACAATGATAATTATCTGAAACCCTTATTCGATACCTTTAAGGATGATATGCAAAAGGACCAGCGCAAAAAGTTCAAAAAATCGAATCTGGTGATGCTGGGCCGCGGTTGGGTAAAAGCCGGTTTTGATTTTGGGGAATTCAATGAAAACAACTTTCATTACGATGCCGGCAATCGCAACATCTATCTGATCGGGCTGAAACCGCAGATCCTGTCGGCCACCATCAACCCGTGGTTTATTCCGGAAAAAGGAGTGGAGGGTTTCGAATTTCTGGTGGTTCAGCGCAAAGTACGGCGCGATTACAACGTGGTGAAACAGGTGAAACAAATGTGCCTCGACGAACTGAAGCGCAAGGCATTTGAACACGATATCCTCACCCTGGCCACTGACAATGCCAAAGCCAGTCTCAAGGAATTTTTCTCGCTGCTGCTGGGCAACGAGGTGAATCACATTACTTTTTATGAAAATGAGCTCGATTTTACGCGGGATGAGATCACCAAAAACGACAGCATATCGGGAGAGGAGTTGTTGCTGATCGAGCACTTACTGGAGAAAAAAAGCTATGTGGGCATCCCGGCTGCCGATACTTCCGCCATCCGTGAACAGCGGACCGTTTTTATGGATTCGCTACGGAAAGTGCCCGTTTATTTGTTGGGCCAGAAAGTAGCCAACGGATGGTCCCCGGAATGGGCCATGGCGTACGAAGTGGCCAAAAATGGTGTCTTTGACCAATCTGCCGATAAAGCAACGATTGACCAATATTCAAAACGATACTGCGCCGACACGGCTTTTCACTGGGCATCCAATTGCGCCCAAAATGGATTATCGTTTATCAAAAACAATGTGGCTGTTTTCATCTGGCGCGACAGCAGCCAATGGACACACAGCAACGCCGCAGTCATCAGAGCGCGGTTGTCCCCGCAAGACAGCCTTTGGATACAGCCCAAAAACAAGCCGCGACGTCTGGTCGGCCTGAGAATTGGTCTAGATGATCAAAAGGAACCACTTGATTCTCTGGTTTTAAGTAAGCATCCATGTAATTGCCAATAAAACATTAATAATCAGTGTTTTAATATCATCTAATTCATCCTGGTCATTTTCTAATCATTCTGTCCTGGCGCGCGTGTTGTGTGCCAGACTGGGCGCAGATCACGCGTGAATTTCATTCTTAGGCACAAGTCATGTTGTCACCTAACTAACGTCTTCGAGCACGTGTCATTGATGTTAGAGGGGGTAAATGAAACCTCATGTTTTGCCGTGCCACCGCTCTTTTATTACCCCGTCATTCCTGCTTTAGAATTTCCTCCCTTGAGGGAGGACAAAGGAGGGTGTCACGACGAGAAGCAAGATCATACCAAACCGAAAAGTCTGGAGGAAAAATCTGTCCTGGCGCGCGTGTTGTGTGCCAGACTAGGCGCAGATCACGCGTGACTTTCATTCTTAGGCACAAGTCATGTTGTCACCTAACTAACGTCTTCGAGCACGTGTCATTGATGTTAGAGGGGGTAAGTGAAACCTTAAGACCTAAAAATTTAGTTTGAAAACCAGGGGAGTGGCAAAAAAAATCCGGCCACACATGCAGCCGGACGCTAAGTTTAAACAAATCAACTAACTACACGGTAGAAGCATACGTAAATGCCAGCACCTTGGGCTTTACCAGTCTTTCAAAATCCTGATACGCCATTTTGATGATCTCGGTGTGAGTACCGGCATTAAAAACAATCTGTTCATCTTTGGTAAGTGGCTGAGCCACATACACTTCCATATCATACAAATTGCCAAAAGGCGGCATGGCGCCAATTTCACATTCCGGAAACAAACCCGAAAATTCCGATTCTGTCGCCAGTTTTACATCTTCGGTACCGGTGACTTCCTTCAAGGCGGACATCCTGATATGCGTAGATGCCGGTAAGACGGCCATGGCCATTTTACCATTCACCAGTACGATCACGGTTTTAGCCATATTCCAGCCGGAAATGTGCGCCGAAGCAGCCACCTGCTGAGCGGTGAACGCCTGCGAGTGGGTAATGGTGATATACTGAATATTATTCTTATCCAGATATTCTTTGAGTTTTTTTACTGGCATGGAAACCTCCTTATTTTAAGTGTTTAGAAAAAAGTGTTGGTATTTGGTTTAACCATTATCGGAAGATAAAAGTTGTATAAACCAATTTGAAAATGGCAATCTGAATTATTCCTGGAAAATAAATAATTACACCCATCAAAGAGGGGATGTCATAAAGGATTGTTTATTGGTAGTCCAGTCTTTGGATTACTTCTATTTAACATAATGTAAATTATATAACAATCATAGCAAATTCCGTAATACGAGGAACGAGTATTTACACATAAAATGAGTTATCGGATGCAGTACGATTACGTCTACGATTTTATGTTAAGGAATTTGCGCCCAGCCTACACCCATGCTTTTTATATAATTGCTATTATGTCTGCGTTCGTACTTCACTTGCTTGGCTCTCGCCAGCCAAGTAAATAGATCGCACTAGCTGACCCTCCATGATGAAGAAATTTCTGAACGGTCTGTGCATCTAGGTTCGTTGTTATATAATTAGTCGTTATATTAAATAGCCGCTCGGCCAGCGTGCTGATCCATCCGCACGGCTTGCCCTGTCCAAACGGCTATTAATAGTTTTACCTGCCCGCTTTCAGGCTAAGGCCTGATGACCAACCCAAATGCAAGAGATTTCCAGGCAAAGTGTATCGTTCTATTTTTCATTACCCGAACAAACAGCCAAGTATTCTTCAAATGGTACAGGTTCTATGTCCTGCAAATTTTCTCCAATAAATTGAGCACCTGTTTCAGTCAGCTCTCCAACTTTCGTGAATGGACCCCAAGCTGCAAATTTCATAAATAGGCGATTTACGAAATGCTGTGATCTGTGATAAGCCAATTCTGTTCCTTGGACAAAGTGATTTTGAGACATTAGTATGTTATCCGGATATTGAGAAGCTCTTGTTAGCATAACTCCAGTGAAGTCACTACCTTCATCAAAATCATTCCAAACTATAATATAGTGAAATCCCTCACGTCTTCTTCTTCGAGTAGCTCTTACAATATCTCCTCTTAAATGATCCATTTCTGTTTATTTCATAAGTCGCTCAAGCCGCTAGGCTTTTACTTTTTTCATTGATAAAAAAGTAAACAAAAAATCTAGGCAAAATAATCACTCCCAACACACAGCCAACCGCACCCCCGGTATTTTGCCTTGCCAGCCCGCCCGGATGTAAATGAGATTCTATTTAACATAATACTTTACAACCTTTTAATTGATAGATATACAATTGCAGAATTTAGACTGTCTATGTAAAACACTTGCTCTATTAACTTTGCTTGTGGGTATTTATCTATTTCATAGTCCTCATAAAACCAATTGAATGCATCCACGGTCACTGGACTATTGGATTTAGTTCCGTTCTTATAATAATCTGAAACAGAAGAATAAACAGGAACTGGTCGACCGTTTCGAATGAATGTAAATGGAAAAGAATCGTGGATCCTTTTCCATTTAACAACTCCATTTTTTGTATAAATTGTAATAGCTCCGACTTGATCTGACAGTTCAAGGTGTTGGTTTTGAGTTTTCTTTAGGTATACCACTCCCAAAATGGTGATAAGCAAGGGGCAAATAAAGCCCCTGGCCATTTCGGTCGGCAAGGTTATTCCTGGCAGGTTGGTCTCCACCAGAGCCTGCTTCCGCTTCACCTTGCGGTAATAAAGGTACGAAATTTTCATTCTGCCGATCCAACAATTTTTCTTTCGCCAGATGTAAGGATTCTTCCCAGGTTTGTATTGGTGTTTTCCCAAAGCAGTATTTGCCTGAATGGGGCCGGTCATGGTTGTATTGATCAATCCAAACATCCAGATCCTGCTGAAGTTCTTCAATATTGTGGTAGATCTTCTTTCTAAAAGCCACCGCATAGAATTCGTCTTGTATGGTACGATGGAAGCGCTCACAAATGCCGTTGGTTTGAGGACTTTTGGCTTTTGTCTTACTATGGTCTATATCCTCAATGGCCAAATAAAGCTGATATTCATGATGCTCCCTGGAGCCACAATATTCAGTGCCTCGATCAGTTAAAATTCGAAGTAACGGGATGTCATATTTTTCATAGAAAGGGATCACCCGATCGTTCAGTATATCTGCCGCTACTAATGCATTTTTCCTGTCATACAACTTAACATGGGCTGTTTTGGCATATGTATCGATAAATGTCTGCTGATAAATCCTGCCAACGCCCTTAATGGTTCCAACATAATAGGTGTCCTGGGCACCCAGGTAGCCCGGATGAAGTGTCTCTATCTCGCCCTGTGGCTATATCGGTCGGACCATGCCAGGTATATCGGTCAAATGGTGCCACTTTGAAAGATGCTGTAAAGTAGTTAAAAATATAATTTATTCATTTTTTAATATTCCTTTTCTCAATGATTCACCTTTTAGGTCTATTCTATGTGAGGAGTTGACAAGCCTGTCTAATATTGCATCAGCAATTGTTCCTTCCCCAATGATATCATACCAAGCTGAAACAGGTATTTGAGAGGATACAATGGTTGATGATTGTTTATGCCGGTCATCGATAATATCGATGAGTGCTTCTCTGGCGTGGTTGTCAAAGGCCTGAAGGCCAAAATCATCCAGAATGAGCAGGTCAATTTTTGATAATTTTTTAAGTTCTCTGATATAGGTTCCATCTACTTTTGAGAGTTTCAGTTTGGCCAGTAATCGGGCAGTATTGGCATAATAGACTCTTTTTCCCATCATACAAGCTTGCTGACCCAATGACTGGGCCAGGTAGCTCTTGCCCACTCCTGAAGCCCCGGTGAGGATAATATTTTCTTTTTTTGCCATAAAATTCAGGGTACTCAGGCGGTGAAACATATTTTTGTCCAGGTTTCTGGATTCAGCATAATTGATCTCTTCCACAGTGGCTTTCTGACGGAATTGAGCCTGATGGATCAATCGGTCCATCTTCTTGTTTTGTCTGTCTTCCCACTCGTGATCGGCCAGCAATGCCAGGTATTCATCGGGTGTTATGTCGTTAAACTGATTGCTCTTTACATGTTGGCCATGCAACTCGGCCATGGCGCTTAGCCGCATGTGTTTCAGTTTTTCAATGGTTTCATTGTTATTCATTTGATTGTATTTATGTGATTAAATTATTGATAAGATTTCGCCCCCCGGATGTTGTCATGAGGTGGGATATGTGATTGCTTATGGTCTTTTTCCCAGTCATCCAAAGGCACACCATCCAATTTGTTTTCCAGGATATTTTTGATGCGTTGATAGGAAACTGCTTTGGCATAGACAGCACGGCAACAGGCATTGTTAAGTCTTTCTGATCCATAAATCCGGTGAAGCTGAATGATGCCCATGGCCCGCTTGTAGGCCGTTTCGGGGTAGTCGCATTCTATGAACAAGCCCTCGATACAGGCCACTACATCGCTGCCATGCCTGGCGGCCATTCTCTTAAAAAAATCAGGGCTCCAGTCCGTATATTCTTTCTGCGTACTGCTCAGATGGCTTTTATTGGTGATATAAATCCCTTTTGAAGGGTTGCGTATGTGCAGGGCGATACGTTCATGGTAGTGGTATATTTCTACCAAAGATTTGGTATAATGGATCAAGGTTGATTTACCGATATATCGATAAGGAACGCTATAATAGCTTTTGTCCGCAGAGAAGTAAACATATCCTATTTTCTGCACTTTGGCCCTTCTGTAATCTTTGAGTTGGTAAGCAGCCTGTGGAAGTGGTTTGAGGTAGGCTCTTTCCACAGATTGGAAGAGTTCTTTTCTACTGGCTTCCTTGCGTTGAAAAAGCAGATTGTTGTAACTCTCCAAAAGCCTGCGGATCTCAGCATTCAGCTCGCCAAGGGAAAAGAAGGTCATGGACCTGATAGGGTAATAGATCCTCTGATAGGCGAGTTGAACAGCATTTTCAACCAGAGCCTTGTCTTGGGGCGAATAGCTTCGGGTGGGGTTGATCACACAGCTGTAATGGTTTGCCATGTCCTTGAGCGAACGGTTGATATCCGGCTCGTATCTATGAGCTCTGGTCACAGCAGATTTTAAATTGTCCGATACGATGGCTTTGGGCACTCCGCCATAAAAAGACAAAGCATTGCTTATGCATCCGATCAGGTCTGCTCTTTTTTGGCTCATGCAGGCCTCTACATAGGTGTATTGGCTGTTTGGCAGGATGGAAACAAACACTTCTACACCGATCAGTTCTCCGGTCTGCTTATGGGTAATGTAAAGTTTGGCGCCGGCAAAATCAATGAACATCTCTTTGCCTGCCTCATGTTCCAGCTTCATAGAGCCCTTCAGTTTGGCATACTTGCGCCTGTAATGCTCCATGAATTGAGTGTAGCCGTAGGGTGTTTCGACTTGCTGTCGATACTCGTTGTAATGGTACAAAAAGGTGAAGCCTGGGTGGTTGCGTGATTGGTTGATCTGTTCGAAATAGCCCATCAGCTCATCGAACCGATCATTATTGATTGTCGTATGGGATGGGAACAGTTCTGTAAGAAAAGCATTGTCCAAGCCGAGAAGCTCTTCAAAACTATAGTCGCAAGCCCTGAAAAGCTTCATGTAAGAATTAACCGTATTGCGGGAAATACCCAGGGCCCCGGCAATTTTACGGTTGCTCAGACCGTCTGTTTGCAAGGTGATGATTTGTTTTATGTCCATAAGATCAAGTGTGTTTGCCATATCGCTTTTTAAGGCGAAATAGCCGCTTTTTAAACTTGATCTTTCAAAGTGGCACAAAACGAAACGTTTTAAGCAAAATCCTTAATACGTTTGTGGCACAGTTTGAACCGAAATCACTGGCACTATTACTCCGAAATCACTGGCACAAATCGAACCGAATTAGCCACCCTGAGCCCGCTTCTCTTCCTTAGCCTTTTCCATGGCGGTAATTTGAGATTCAGTCAGTATCAATCCTTCTTGGGCAACTTTAGCCTCCAGAGCTTTGAGTCGCTTTCTGAAGGTCTCCAGATCATGTCGCAGCCAAACACAGCGCACACCACAGGGAGATATGAATACCCCTTCTTTCTTAAGTTCATTGGAGGCTCTTAATTGGCCATATGCAGGATATTCATATGCAATGGATACGACACGTTCTTCTATGGCTGGCTCAATGCGATTTTTGTGATTCGGTTGGCGGCGGCTAAGTTCAGCCAATGCCATCTCTCCGCCTTGATCGTACAACTCTTTGTAGCGGTAAAAGCTATCTCGACTATATCCAAATATTTTACAGGCTTGGGATACATTGCCTAATTGTTCGGCTAAGTTGAGTAGTCCTAACTTAGTTTTGATTACTTTTGTCTCTGTATTCATTTCTGACAGTTTATGGGGTTAATGATTAAATTCCTCATTTAAATTTAATCCCTAACTGTCAGATTAAGTCGTAACTACCACATATAAATCATCGCAATTGGCTCATGACCGACATCTGCATATTTTATTGATGTGCTTGTGATGCTTGATTCAAAATGGTTTGCTGTTTTAATAATTAACTCAGTATTGAATATTGCGCCTGAAATAAATCCAGTGAATTGATTTCGAGGCATTAATAGCTCTGCTGCAAATTCATTTGCCTCAACTTCTTGATCTCCTTTTTGATGGTATTTAACAAAGTCATCTTCGTTATCAGAAAAGAACTTATTTCCTTCTCCCCTATGCATTATATAATGCCCTAATTCATGAGCCAATGCGAACCTTCTTTGGCTGTAATTATTCAGTCCTGAATTAATGGATATTTTGGAAAATTTTTTAGTTGAGAGAATATTTGCCTGACAAAAAGAAAAATCTGACTCTTCAAAAAATATACCTTTTAAAGCGATCAAATCCTCAATTTCAACCCCTCGTAAATCTTTTATTTTTAACTCATTAAGAAATGAATTAGCTCTCGTTTTTGGTATCATCATTACCATATTCCTTTTCGAGAATTTCAAGAATCTCAATATCAGTCAAAATCTTAACAGCTTCAGACTCTTTCATTTCCTTTAAGTCTCTAAAGTTTAAAGAGTATTTTTTAGCTAATTCAGGATTCAATAGTTCTTGAATCTTTCCCACCCGCTCTCCAGTTGACGAAACTATCTCATTAAAAATAGCCTTTGCTCTTTCCAGTTTAGAAATCAGTTTTTGTTTGGCAAATTCTGCTTTCTTTTGAAGAATCAATTTTTGAGCAAAAGACTCAAATTCATGTGCCACGACCTTGGGGTCGTAACCATTTAGACTAAGATATTCTTCAGCAAACCCCTCATCATTTTGTAAAAGAGCCTCCAATGATTTTATAAAATTCAAGGACTCTTCATTTATGTTATTTTTCATAAAGGAGTGATTTTCCAATTTTCTCAGCTATTGTTATTAGCTGCCTCTGCAATTTGTAAATTTCTTTAGAGTCCTTTCCCATGTCCTCTGCTATTTCTCTCGGCTTCAAACCAAGCCTCATTGCTGTAAGTACTGACTCTAATTCTTGTTTCCCTTCGATTTCTTTTTCCAACTTATCGAAAGCGATATCAATATCAATCTTATCATAAATCTCAGACCCGTCTGTTTCAGGCATCTGATCAATCAGTCTTGTTATTTCTCCATTATCTGATTGTGTTACTTTGTTAAAGTACTCTCTATCAACTTCTTTATTATCTGAAAGGTCGGCTAGGTTCGATACAATACTTCTAATAGCCCCGAACAAGTAATTCTCAAACTTCTTTTGGTCAAATTCCTCATTCCATTCCCTATTCATTGCTCTCCTCAGCGCATCTTGAGTAATGTCTTCAATACTATATTCCATTGGAAGTCTAGGGTTAGGATCACCAAAGGTCTGCTTAAGCCAATATATAGCCATACCCTTCATTCTCTTGCCCAGGGACTGCCAATCTTGCTTCGATATTTCCTCTAAGAATTCTTCGGTCATTTTCAATAGCGCTACACCTATGTAAGCTGACAAAAAGGTGTTTTTCACAAAATCAAAAAAAAATATTTAAGAATGTAAAAAAGCCTTAGTTGGCAGCTTACTAAAGTAACTACCATAAGGTAGTGTTTTTCAGTTAATTATAATAAAAATAAAAATGGAAAAAAATTCAGAAAAAAAAGACAAGAGTCAAAAGAGTAATGACAATGAAATAACGTTATTAATTGTTGTACCAACACAAACCGAACCTTGGGAAAGTACTTTCCCCAAGACTGCTAAAATTTCGGAAGTAATTGCTGCTGTAGTTCAACAATTTGGTTTTGCATCAAATGGACAATATGAGTTAAAGCTTGATAGCGATCCTGATGTCGAGTTGGCTCCACAAAGGCCACTTATAAGTTTTGGTATCAAAGATGGTGATAAGCTTGTATTCATTGATTTCGGGCAAGCGGTATGAGTGTAACAGCTAGCATCTCATTGAGCAAAGTTCAGCAAGAGCTAGATAGATGTAGAGAGTATGGCGAGAGGTGTGGTTAGCTCATCTCAGAAATAGATGAGCTTAACCAATCCTTTACGGTTACCATGACGTCCCCTATTGATCAGGAAAAGTATATTCTTGAAATCTGTTTTAGCGACTATCCAGAACTTCCTCTCATCTTAGATTTTATTGATCCGGTTTCTGGTAATAAAGGAACTAAAAGTGCATTTCCAAAAAACGATGACAGTTTCTTTCATCCTGCACCGTGTATATGCAACCCTTGTTCGAGGAAATCCTATAAGGCATTCATTTCATCCGGTCCCCATCAAGATTGGCAAATGATTGGATGGAAAGAGAATCCAAAGGTTGCAACATTAAAAAATGTCGACTCAATACTACGAGCGATCTATTCCAGAATAAGCAATAAAAACAAGTATCATGGAAGAATGGCTTAGTTATTTCGGATTCTACGAGCGAAAGAGGCTTACCCCTAAAGATGATTTGATTTATAGAGTACATTCAGGAGTAATAAAGGTAACTGATATTGTTCTCCGAAAATATGGACAGATTCCACATGAAGGGCTTGTTTTTTGGGCAGGAAATATATTAGATAACATCTTTAATGTCACTCATGTAATTGCTCCAGAGACAGAATCATCCGAGGGGCGAGTTACTGTTCCTCATTCATCGATCTACCATGTTGTAAAAACTTTATCGAATAATAAAGTAATTCATATTGGACAAGTACACACACATCCAGGTAAATGGGTGGATCACTCAGGAGGTGATGATGAATGGGCACCTTTTAAAAGAGATGGACTGATTTCACTAGTCGTTCCAAAATATTGTGACAATGGGTTGCTTCCATTTAAGGTAAATGGAATACATAGATATCAAAGTGGTCAATTCATCAGACTTAGCAATAAATACATTAATCGACATTTTAAAATCATTGAAGGTGATGGCCATTTCACCGATTTGAGGAATAAAGAAAATATCAGATGGAAGCAGCTAAATGGTATAAATTAAGAAACGATAGAACGAATAGAATAGATAATATTCTCTTGGATTCAAATGCGAAAATCATCTCAGTGATAGTCCGGAAATACTTGACATTGAGTGATCAAGCTATGACTATTTGTACTGCCAATATTTTGTCTCGCTGGTGTCGAAGGATAACATTTTATATCCCTGAAGATATTCCATGTCAATTCAAAAAATGGGATGGAATGAAACTACATGAGGTCATTTTGAAAATAACAAATGCTTCCGATCCCCACGGTGAGTTTTCAAATAAACCCATTGATGATTTTATTGAGACAAACATAAAAATATCTATAGGCAGTACAACTAATGAAAAAGAGTTTTGGATTGATTCTGAAGGCTGGGTAGCTGGCTTTGGATATGGACCTTCTCATGGTGAAAATGTAAATAAAACAGAGACTTTTGATAATAACATCGTTGGTGCTATTTACGCCTCTTCTATCATTAATTCGGCTGTTTTTTCATACTATATCAATAAGACTGAGCTAGTAAATTTTCATAAATGGATATCGTTATTAGATTTTGAGACGTCCCATCGAAAGAATGGACTGAAAAATCCTGTCATACCTATGAATCTTGATATCGGTAACATCTGGCAAATTGGAGCTGGGGCAGTCGGATCTTCATTCGATTTCATATTATCATTATTTCCAGTTTCAGGTTCCATTCATATAATTGATTACGATGAAGTTGAAATTCATAACACGAGTAGTTCTCTAGTTTTTTCTGCAATGAATGCTCAAGATAACATTAAGAAAGTTTCTGCTTGCAAGCATGCATTAGATTCTAACCACAGTTTATCAGTCGAGCCTATTACCAATAAAGATTATAGCAAGTTTATGAGCGAAATAGATCTTGACAACAATTATCCAGACCTAATACTTTGCTTCGCAAATGAAAAAAATGTTTGGTCTACCATTCAATACAACGATCCTCCAATGGTATTACATGCTACAACATCCAGTAATTGGGGTGTCAATTTTGGAAGACATATTCCATTTGATGAATGGTGCATTGTATGTAGATTCGGAATTAAAAATTATGAATACACGCCTGTCTGTTCAAGCTCTTCAGATGGCAATAATAATGAGGAAGAAAAATTGGGAATACTTCCCTTTCTATCACCCATAGCTGCCGTATTAGTGTTCACAGAACTATTAAAGCAGAGTACCGGAGAGAGTATTGATTATCCCAAAAACCAGAATTTCATTCAATTGTCCCTAAAAAATATTGAAAATTCGTCACCACAATTTCTACATAGAAAGCCTAAAACAAACTGCCCGGTTTGTACTGAGCAAAATAGATCTTCATATCATGTTGGCTATAAAAAGAGTAAATACTACAAATAACCCGCACACATTTGTCACTCTCCTGCCCAGCTAGCCAACGTTCCTCTCCGCGGCAAGGTAATTTCTCGCTTGTGACGAGTGGCAAAAGAGTGCTCGTTATTGCCAATAATTGAAGTGATTGCTTCTGATTGATGAGATTGGCCTTTGCCCCAAACTATTAATCCTGCCCTCTTACCGAAGCTATATTAACATAACGCAGCCCATTATATAACTCATTGGCTAAATCCCTGACCTTCGATTAATTAAACAACATTGATATGGGATTAAATATTCAATTTCAGAGCTCCCTTAATAAAGTATATGGAGCCAACCTTCAAACGATCGCTGAGATCTCAAATCGAAAACATGATAGTAATATACTCCGCTGGGAAGGCCGGCCCCATTCCAATCATTCTGGTACGCTCTTGACTGATATTTTAAAATTCCGTGACGTCCATAAATACTTACAATGCAATTCTCATTGTCGATGCCCATCAACTCAAAATTTTCGTTATAGGAATCTCCATTTGGTGTGATCACGTTTGAAATGAATACAGCATCATCACAGAAGTCAACCACTATTGTTTCTTTTTCCTCTTTTAAGGATAAATGCCAATCCAGATCGTGGGCATAAATAAACCTGACATCGTAGTCACTGTCCGCCGACGGAAATCCCCATGCCCTTGAACCCGATTCGCAGGCGTACAGCATTCTAATTGCATATTCCCTTTCGATTTCCGAGAGCTTGTCTTTGATCAATTCTTCCATATCAACCAAGAATACGACTAAAGTATGAATAAAGCCAATCCAAAGCCATACTATGTAAAACCAAACCAGAATACTGAAACTCCGGGCAAAAATTTGAACTTCCCGGCGGGGACATGGCCTCCCTGCTGAAAAATTGGGCGTTCTGGGATGCAAATACCGTCTTCCTGGAAGAAGATGGCGACATGTTGGCGAATTCGTTCCTCTCGGAACAAGTTGTGCTGATGAGTTGATAAGAAGATGCAATCTAAAAAGGAGACGCCTTTGGGGGCGCTTTGGATGGTTTGTTCAACTGTATCATTGGGTCAGTGCGGAACAAATGATCTCTACTGTCGCAATCGTTTCAAGCCGGGAGAAATGAATCGTTGGTAATCATTGCCACGCAGTCTTCTCCGAACGATCTTCGAACAAGTTGTGCGGCGGTACATTGATCACCGGAGCGAAGAACCGCACCATCAGAAAAATGCCAACGATGAACGCAAATACAATCGCCCATTGTGCACGTGATGTATGCTGAATCGGTTGTTTTGATTTTACATCGCAGACTTCCCCCGGACAATATTGCGCTTTCTCTCCATACACCAACTGGTAAAATTTACACGCCAGGCAGATGCCAAACGCTGCCTCAAAGAATAAAAAGATGAGACACAACAGACAGATCACACCGGTAACAGGACTGTACGCATTGACTACGATGAACAAGATAAACATGGTGCCGGATAACAAAATACCGACGATCCAGGCAAATTTCTTTTGCTTCGCTCCCACATATTCCGGAACCTGATTCCTAACGATCAGGCGACCGATAATCAGGGAAGGAGAAAATTTAGGATTGATGAAAACGCGTATGATAAAGTCGGCAAAGAATATGGCGATGGAATATTTAACCAGTCGAAAATCACCGTTAAATATAATGAGCATCAGTGACGTGTAAATCAACAAAAACAATATTCCCGCCGCCGCTCTTATCTCTCGCTCGTTTAGCACGGTGATATCATAACCCGGTACTTGCTCGCCAAACTGTATTATGTTTTTCATGTTTATGAGTAGGATAAATATTTTAATGCTCGAACAAAATGCATAGCACAATTTGTATGAATAAAAGTAAAGCATACGCAAGCAATTAAAAACTTTCTGTGATACATTGGCGAATATTCTACAAAACGTGCAGTGTTCCCGTGAAATCTGAAAAGACGCTTTTAAGAAGCCTTTTGTCTTTAGCCGGGTTGATTATGAGAAAATCCCAATCAAAGTTTTAGGACAGAATACATATTCTCCATGATAACTAGTCAAGACCACTAGAAATTTGGTTTTGCTCCAAAAAACTGGTTTTCGCTTATCAATATAATAGAATATCTTTATGGTTGGAAGACAAAAATGTTCGCAAAAAAACGCACTGGCTATCTATTGTTTTGTGCCGCTTACGTCGGCGCCCTGGTATTCGAAAAGCCCGTTTACCCTGGCGGAGGTGTGATCGAATGCTTCTCTTATATGGGCACGGTATTCACCCATCTTTTTCTCTTTGGACTCCTGATCCTGGCCAACAATTCATTCTTAATTCCCAATCTGTTAGAGAAAAAATTGTTTGGCGCGTACGCCTTGTCATTGATTGGTTTACTCTTTTTGTACACGTTTGCCATGAGTCACTACAATACTTTTCTTCATGTTACGGTTTTTCATGATAAGGTGATTGAGACGAGTTCCGGGTTTTGGGACAACTTCGTATACGGGATGTGTTGCACGGTCATTACCTCTATGTTGTATGTGACACAGAAGTGGGCAGAGCAGCAGGAACAGGTTAAGAACAGTCACATCAACCAATTGCAAACTGAATTAAAATACCTGCGGGCACAAATCAATCCTCACTTCCTCTTTAATGGCCTCAACTCGGTATATGGTTCCATTGATATGGGCAACAGCCTTGCGAGAAATATGTTGGTCCAATTTTCGGATCTCTTACGGTATAATTTGTACGAAGCGGATGTTGATATGATTTCCATTGAAAAAGAGATCAAGCATCTCAGGAATTATGTGGCGTTGCAAAAGGCTCGCAGCAATGACAACATGGAGGTTACGCTGAACATCAATTACGCTGATGGAAACGTTAAGATTGCTCCATTGATTTTCATGGCCTTTGTAGAGAATGCATTCAAATATGTTTCGCGGGATGATCAGGCTATCAACAGAATCATCATCTCGCTGAATCAGAAGCCGGAACACATTGATTTTGTCTGTGAAAATACATACGATGAAAACGAATCTTCGACAGGTGGAATTGGCCTCATAAACGCAACGCGAAGACTTGATCTGTTATACAGGGACCGTTACCAGTTGGTTATAAAGAATGAATATAATATCTACCAGGTGCATTTAATAATTACATTATGAAAAAACTCAGCTGCATAATCATTGATGATGAACCCATCGCCAGAAAAATTCTGCAAGAGTTTACCGGGCAGCTTCCTTATCTTGATTTGGTAGGAAAATTTGAAAGCGCCATGAAAGCTGAGGAGTTTCTCAGCAGTAATCAGCCCGACATTATTTTCCTGGATATCGAAATGCCGAAAGTTTCAGGCTTGCAAATGCTCAAGCGAATTCACGTTGAGTCGTTAGTCATCGTGACCACGGCATTCCCACAATATGCTCTGGATGGATACGAACTCGATATCATCGATTATCTGTTAAAGCCTTTTGCTTTACACCGTTTTCTTAAAGCCGTACAAAAGGCAAAGGATTTCTACGAAATGAAGATGCAGTCTGGCAGCGCGCAACAGCCGTCTTATATTTTTATCAAAAGTGAAAAACGAATTGAGAAAGTTGAACTGAGCGAAATACTGTATGCGGAAGTGCTCGGAAATTATATTACAATCCATACTGACCGTAAAGCGATTGTGGCCTACCTCACGATGAAGAGCCTCGAAAGTCAGCTTTCTCCGGTTGATTTTATTAAAATACATCAGTCCTTTCTTGTAAACCGTTCCAAAATAGAATCTGTAGAGGGTAACAATCTCAAGGTTGGAACCAAGTCATTGCCCATCAGCCGCAATTATAGAGATAGCGTGACGAATTTAATAAATCAGAGGTTGTTAAAAAGGTAAACAGTCATTTGAAACCATTTGTTTTTCTAATCTCTTACACATTTCATCATAATATTATCTACATTGTATTTTTCATTGACCCAAAATTTTTAAAACAATGAACGTATTTCTTGTCTATGTACGAGATGAAGATTATTATCATATTCTTCCGGAAAAGCTCAATAAGAATAAAGATGATGGCAAAGTGAAAGTCATGGCTTTCCCTCCGTTGGGAATACAAACATTGGCGCCGGTGCTCCGAAAACACGGACACGAGGTTCACATGTTTGATACGTGTCATCCGGAAATGAAGCAGGACCATATTGCGCAGGCTGTAAGAGAAGAAAAACCAGATGTAATTGCACTTTCGTTCCTCTCTACTACGTCGTATCGACTATTGAAAAGTATGGCTGGCAAGTTAAAGGCCACTGATCCAAATGTGCCCATTATTGTTGGTGGTCCGTTTGCTACTGAAAATGCTATGCACATCATACGTGACTGCCAATCTATTGATTGTGTCGGAATCGGAGAAGGCGAAGAGTTATTGCCTGATTTTTTAGATAATTTAAATGATCTGAGTGTTGTAAATGGAATTGTTTGGAGACATGGAGAGCGGATCATTGAGAATCCGTTAAGACCAATGATACGAGATCTTGATCAGTTTCCGTATCCTGACCGTCAAAGCCTTCCAATTGAATATATAGAATCCCTGCCACTTGATATGCCGGCAGTCTTGTCTCTGGATCGTTTTTGTACGATTCAAACATCACGAGGCTGTCCCTATAAATGTATTTATTGCGATATACCAAATTTAAATCAGGGTAAATGGAGATTCCGATCACCGGAACATGTATTGGGTGAAATGCAGGAGCTTAGTGACCAGGGATATAAATCCATATTCCTGACGGATGATCACTTTTTATTGAAAAACAAAAGGATCGAGGCAATTTGTAATGGCATCATAGATAGAAAACTACAATTTAAGTGGGGATGTGAAGGCAGGGTTGACTCTGTCGGTGTAAGCATGCTTCCTCTCCTATCAAAAGCAAATTGTAATTTTCTGGCCTTTGGCGTTGAATCCGGAACTCAAAAAATACTGGACCGTCTGGTAAAAGATCAAAGCCTTGAGCAAATAAAATTTGCCATTGATGAAGCCAAAAGACAAGGAATTGAAAAGGTTCATGGATTCTTTGTGGTTGGATGTCCTGATGAAACAGAAGAAGATATTCTGGAAAGTTTCCGTTTTGCCTCAAAATTACAATTAGATTCTTTTGGTTTTAATCGGTTGTGTGTATATCGGGGAACACCTTTATGGGAAGAATACCTGAAGCGAGGATTAATAGATGACGAAAAGGATTGGGACAGGTGGTTCCGATGTTCTGAGGTGGATCCAACAGTTTTGCCTGCTGACGTTGTACATAATGCCAGAAAAAAAGGGTATAAGATATTATTTAAACACCTCATATTGCATCATCCTATCCGTACTTTTAAACTAGTTAGGAGGTTTGGAAGGTTCATGAGATTCAGCGATGTAATGAAATTGATTCTAAGCCCATTCCGTAAAATTGATCATTCTAAAACATATAAAATGACGGATCAGGAGTTGGGAATTGATCTATTGGAAAAGGCTTCATAGTCGATACCTGATTAAATATCATTTTATCCCTATTGTCTCCGCTATTTTACATTATTTCACTTGAATGGTGGGAATCATCGTAATTTTTGATTTCACCGAATTGGATATCAGACATGCCGCCTCTGATTTTTTCAATATCCGCTCGGTTTTTTCGCGGTCTTTTTCGTCCACAATGGTGACGGTGGGTTCAAGGATAATTTCAGTCATCAGAAATTTTCCATCCACTTGTTCCAACTTTCCTTTTGAATTACAGTGGAAATTGGAAAAGGTCAGTTTGGAGTTTTCGGCAATGGCCAGAAATGTGGTCATCAAACAACTGCTCACCGAAGCTGTAAATAAGTGTTCAGGGGACCATATGCCCGGTACTCCTTTGGAAAACTGCGGCGGTGTGGCCACTTCGATGCAACTTCCGGCATCCCGGATCAGTTCCGGTGAACACATCACTCCTTTTCGTTCTGTGTTCCAACTGATGTCAACGTTATAAAAATGTGGTTCCATATTTTTTGACTTAAACGGTTTGTTTCTGATAGAAATTTATGTCGAATCAAGAACCTCCATTGTAATAATCAATACACTGTATTCCAAATATCCATGGAAATGCCCTTTAAAATTTCATTTTTTTTACACTCGACCCAATGCTCCATTAATCCCGATGCTATGACCGGGCCGGACATAATGCAGGACATTATATAACAATCGAGGAGTTGTTGTTGATGGTTCAATCATCCTCCAGAATACC
The DNA here is from genome assembly GCA_963711495.1 of uncultured Cytophagales bacterium. Taxonomy (GTDB): domain Bacteria; phylum Bacteroidota; class Bacteroidia; order Cytophagales; family Cyclobacteriaceae; genus CAVQEK01. The sequence continues at coordinate 236,291 of CAVQEK010000003.1, read as the reverse complement.
TAAAGCCGCTAAAGCTTTACCTTTCACCAGCCAACTCACGCCAAAGAAGATCAGATCGATTATCTCGACCCAAAGGATCAGGTGACGCCATCTGTCGTCCAGGTGAAAAATAAAAATCATGATCCCGGCAATACCCAGCGTTCCCCACATGCCAATACCACAGATCTTATATATGCGATTCCTTTTAATTTTATCATCGGAAAACGGCTTTTCACCTCGGGTGAAGTTAAAAAGGGCTAAATAGCCCATGGCCACCAGGAATATAGCAGCGCAACCGAAATGGATCGATCCCAGCAGGAGACTCTTATGACAAATGGGTGTCGGACAGTCACCGATAGCACCGTTATACTGCGCCGGAACTGCGGTGACAATGAGGATGAGTATTCCCGCGATCCAGGTAATGATATTGTCGCTTAATTTCTCATCTTTTTGCTCATAGCCCCTGTAGGATATCAAAAAAACGCCACAAAGTACCAGTATGCTGGTAAGAATGATATTTGACCGGGTGTAGTAATAAGCGCTGAGTGAATTTTCATACGACCAGGCGACCCCCCATGTGACCCAAGGCAATAACATCCCACACCAACCAATTACTTTTCGGAGGGTGAAATAAGAAAGATTCGTATTGACACCCCTGGGATCTTCATTATTTGTTTCCATGATTTTTGATGCAAAAAGGTTTAATCAGGCACTTTTTATGAAAAATAAGTAAAAATCCAGACAAAATGAAGCCCCTGCCTACAGGCGCCACTAAGAGCGGAAGGCAGTGGAACGAAGCGTCTTGGCAGCTAATATCTGTTTTTACAGATTCTTTGCCCAGTGGTAATTCAGATTCTTCAGTCACTTCGCTCCCACTGAATGACGAACAAAACCAACTGACATCCATGAATAATTGTCATTCAGCGTGGAATGGAATGAAGCGTAGTGGCTTATTTTGCCAGGTTAGCGCTTTTGGCTATTTTTTGTACATTATTTATTTTTTAAATTTATTGGATAAAAAGACGAATCACCTTCTACGTGTCTATCCATCGCTAATTTAAAACCACTCAATATTAAAAACATGGCCATAGCATTCAAAATACTTGTCGACATCATCAATGCCATAGCATGGCCATTGGTTGTAATCATTGGGCTATTTATTTTGCGTAAGCCCTTGTCGCTTTTCATTGGAGAACTTGGAAAGCGCGCCACAAAATTTTCGGCTTTCGATGTTTCTATCGAATTCGCGACATTGCCAAGTCCTCCGGTTCCCTGGTCAGATCCAACCATATATGATAGCTCCAACTTGATCGGCGGATATGTTACCAGTACTACGGTTATGGAACTTTTTCAGCATATCCGTGATATTCCAACCTGGCAATATCTGGTGGTCGATATTGAGACCGGACAACGATGGCTAATTTCACGACTTTTTCTTTTTACTGTAATTTTGCGATACATGCTCAACCTGAAATGCCTGGTATTTGTGGAAACACAAGGTGAATACCGCAGAAGACTCCTCGGCATTGCCCGGCCAGAGGATGTCCGAATCATATTGGCTAAAAAGTATCCATGGTTGGATGAGGCGATCGTTAAATCGTGGTCAGACCAAAAAGTCCCCATTCCAATTGAACCGCTCCCAAAGGGCATTGCGGAATCCATCGTCAATGGTTTTATGAGTAACGACAAGATTCAGCGAAAAGAAGATCCGATGGACCAGGAGGAATGGCAGCAGTTGGGGACCCAGGAAATCTGGGAACACACCAAATGGCTGACCCTGGACCGATTAAACAGAGATATAAGAACGGCCTTCTATGATCGTGAAATGTCTCAATTGGTGGATTCACCAGATAAATCTGCCATAGAGCGCAACAGGGCAGTTTTGCGACGCAATTCACCATATATTGCTTTAGTTAATGATAAAGGTGAATTCAAGGGTCTGGTGGACAGGAAATCTTTTCTGGAACACATTGCGACAAGCTTAGGTCATAAAACAGATTAATAGTGGATTAATAATGAAGTGTGTATAAAAATCATCTTTTTTCCAACAAATTCACCGCATACAATTCCATGGGTTCTGATCTTCCTTTCAGGCTGGTTTGTCCTATTGATTTAAATCCAAAGGCATCGTAAGGGTTCAATTGTCCAATCAAATACCCACCCCGTCAATAACCAGATCACCCCAAATGGAATGATCCGAACGATGTTCCTCCGTACTTGTGGCGATAGCTTCATGCCATTAAAATAAGGATTATTTCATCAAATAGGAGAAATTCAAGCAGCGACTTGTTGTTTTGTCGAACCAGCGTTTTTTTTGGTCTTGTCTCGTCCTAAATCATAATACTCCAAATCCCACAAATGTCAGTTGCTAAGGAATGAAGTGTTCGAAGCAAAAGTCAGTGTTACATCCTTTATTATAATGTGAATTAAGGTTCTTCGGTCGCTTTGGTTCTCTGAATGACGAAAGGAACCAACCAACAACTATAAGCAACCGCCACGCAGAGCGGACCGCCGAGAAGCGAAGAGTCTAAATTGTAAATATCTAATTTATGACCTGATTGCGGCGATGTGAAGGTTGCAGTATCAGGTTGATCTTTTTTGTAAATTTGAATATCTGTATCAAAAGATACCGTTTTTATCATCGTTTCTTAGTTATTTTTGGTCAAATCAATTTCAATGTATCATTATAAAACCCGAGTATACCATGAACATTCAAACACCTGGAATTCATCACCTGGCACTGAGGGTGAGTAATTTTAAGGGATCAAAAGATTTCTACACTAAAAAATTGGGTTTCCAAATTATTGTGGAAGTAGACAACCTACTGGTATTTCTGGCGGGAAAAACGCCGATAGCGTTGAGAGGTCCCGATGGACAAATGCCGCCCAATGATGAGTTCAATCCTTTTCGTGTAGGCCTTGATCATTTGGCTCTGGGCTGCGAAAACATCGAATTTCTGAAAGCATTGGCTATTGCGTTAGACCAACATCATATCGAAAATACAGGCATCAAGCATGATGAACTCCTCGACAAGGATTACATAGCTTTCAAAGACCCCGACCGCATATCCTGGGAATATTATATGGTGTAATATGTTGAATTTCTTTTATTTTTACAGTTAGAAATCAAAATTTTCTCTGTTTGAAGTAAAACCAAAACTTGATCTGTTTTCCATGAAACTGGAGAATCTTCTTTTAGAAAGGGATTTAAAGTCTATCATTTATTCCAATTGTCAAATTATTGATGTTGATGAAAACAAAGTGCTCGCCGAAGCCGGAAAATATATTAAGGTAATCCCATTAGTGTTAAATGGGTCCATACGTGTCTTTCGGATTGACTATAATCTGGACCGTGAGATCTTATTATATTACATCTCTTCGGGAGAAACCTGCATGATGTCACTGGTGGCAAGTTTTGCCCACACAGCCAGTAAAGTCCACGCCGTCACGGTATGTAAATCGGAATTGTTGCTGATACCGACTGATAAAGTGCGGGAATGGCAGATTAAATTTCCCAAATGGAATAATTTCATTATTCAGACATTTTTAAACCGGTATACGGAGCTACTGAATACACTCAACGATTTGAGTTTTAAGAACATTGATGAGCGGCTTTACAACTATCTTATCCAGTATTACCATCGTCAGGGAAAGGAAAAAATACAGTTGACCCATCAAAAACTGGCCAATGAATTGGGGACCACGCGCGTGGTTGTGTCCAGGCTACTTAAAGACTTTGAGAAAAAAGGCATGGTTGAGTTGAACCGGGGGGAGATTCAACTATTGCATCTGGCCAACCGAAATCTTAATCAGCATGCTCAATCTTGATTTTTAATTTGATAAGATGGGCCTCAAGCCAAAGCACCTGGCCGGGCAAGTGAGCTTCACTAAGTTGTATGTTGTTCTATTTGAACGATTTACAAATCTTATACCCCAAGATAATTCAGATTCTTCCGTCGCTTCGCTCCTTCTGAATAACGGATAAAACAAATATGTCACTCAGAGCGGAATGTAATGCAGCGTAACGTCTTGATTGTATAAAAATGGCCTAAAAGCCATCCTAAGGCGGTTTTTAATTTTTGGCCTATTATTTGTTCTATACTTAACAACTATAAAAGAAAGATCATGAAAACGCACGGATTATATCGAATTATATGGTTATTATTCTTAATGACAGGATGGATAACCGTACAAGCGCAGAACCAGGCGGAAGTTCCGGGAGATAATTTCAGCTTGGAGGGAGCCTTAACGTTATTTAAAAAGGCCGGCTCGCCAGAAGAATTTGAACGGATGTTAAATGATCCGGAATCAAAGGTCAACAACCTGGACCTGAATGGTGACGGGTATATTGACTATATCAGGGTGATCGACCGTAACGAAGGCAATGTGCATGCTTTTATTTTACAGGCGGTGGTGTCTGAAAATCAAAGTCAGGATATAGCGGTCATTACATTGGAAAAATTGGCCAATGGCAAAGCCGTCCTGCAAATCATTGGCGATGAAGATATATATGGTGTCGAAACAATCATTGAGCCCACCAGAGAAGTACGCACGTATGGAGGATCTTACTCGTCGCGGGTAGTGGTCAATGTGTGGGCATGGCCTTTTGTTCAATACGTTTACGGACCATATTATTCTGTTTGGGCTTCTCCTTGGGGATGGGGTTACCGACCTTATTGGTGGCATCCATGGAGGCCCATAGCCTACTATGCATATTATCCATACTGGCGTCCTTACCATGCATACTATAGTGTATGCTATACCCATCGGGTGGTTTATGCAGAGCACTTATACAGAACACATAGAACTACTTCTGTTATTGTTCATAACAGATACAACCCGCGAATTGAACATTACAGATCAACGCGTATTGATTCCAATGGACGATTTCGATCTAGCAGTGATCGAACCAATGCTCGTCAGGCCATTGCTTCTGTTCAATATGACGCCAATGGAAGAATCAGTTCAGATCAACGTACGAATACAAGCAGGTCATCAACCAACATCCGGACCCAACAACGTGACACGGAAGTCAATGGAAGATCATCAATCAATTCAGGCAATGTACGATCATACAGCAATTCTTCAGGAAACAGTCAGCGGTCATATTCTGGTTCAAATGTGCAACGTTCCACGGGAAGAACGTCTGAAAATCCAAACAACAGCAGATCGTCGGTTACGCCTGGCAACGGACGTTCTTATAACAGTTCTTCAGGAAACAATCAAAGGACTTTGGCTAGTCCGAATGTAAAACGTTCCACGGGAAAACAGTCTGAAAATCGTGGTATTGGAAGACCATCAGTAACTCCAAATAACGGACGTTCCAATAGCAGTTCTTCCGGAAGAAGTCAACGCACTTATTCAAGTCCGAATGTGCAACGGTCTTCAGGATCTTCAGGAAGTTCAAATTACAGGAAATCAGCTGCAACGCCAAGCACCGGACGTTCCTATAACAGTTCTTCCGGAAGCAGTCAACGCACTTATTCAAGTCCGAATGTGCAACGGTCTTCAGGCAGTTCTAACGTTCAACGATCATCTGGCAGATCTTCAGGCAGTTCTGGTGTTCAGCGATCTTCCGGAACAAGTAGTGCCGGGCGATCAAGTGGTTCAAGTGATCAAAGCAGAGGAAGACATTGATCTTCCTCTTTTTTTTCAAGAAAGTTTATCGTTTAAAATTGTAATACGTCTAAAAAGATTCTTCGGTCGCTTCGCTCCTGCTGAATGACGTCGAAGACGAAAGTCAAATAGTATGCATTCCTTGCATCGCCTATCGCTTTTTTATCACTATAGTCATACTATTTTGGGAGTCCTTAAGTGGCAGGCCTGCCAAGGTGATTTCTCCTGAAGCATTGCTGGTTATATGCTGGGTGGGGTTATCATCAACAATCACTTCATAATTCGTATTCGTTTCCAGGTCCTTCACCACCTGCAACACATTCTTCACAGACTGTGTAGAAGTGAGTTTCCATTGTCTTGTATCAACCCATGTTCCGATTTCAAGTGCCATTGGTACGTTTTTATCTCCCTTCACCACCAAAGAAGGAGTATTTAGCTGTGCATGAAAATAGGTCAAAGTACCTGCTTCTGCACAGATTCCATAAGGTGTAGAAGCGCTGATCGACAAACCGTTGCAAGTGACATTGTATGCTCCCGTTTTTAACACAATATGATATTCATCGCCTCTAAGGTTGTAGTTAATCTGCGTTCCGCTCATTTCGGTGGTAATGTGTGGATCCAGGTATAGACGGTTGTATTTGGGTTGTATGCCAAAAATATCCCTGTACAAACCCACGACCGGCATGCAGTTATTAGCCAGGATGTCTTGACCTGCCCCTTTCTGTTCCCGCCGCGTGTATCTTTGGTAGGCCAGCCCGTCTTCCTCGTACTTGTCCAATAGGTTCTTGATATATTTCAGCGGAATGGCCGGGTCATAATTTTTGTACGCCCGAATCCCCAGCTCTCCCCAAGCTAGAAAAATATCTCCGTTTTCATAACTTGGAAAAGGAAAATTTGTGTCCTTGCCCTCGGTCTTCTGAAAGGTGTAAAAATTGAGCGGCCAGAAGAACAAGCCTTCGCGTTGCATCAGTTGCTCTGTCTGATCGAGTATAGCCTTATGCCTTTCCGGGTCATCACATATTCCATAAGCGATCGCCATAAAGTTGACGGGTAAAAACAGGTTGTTCCCATGAATCGTATTGTCCTTATCACGCCAATAGACATACCAGTTTTTTTTGGGATTCCACAAGCCGCCATTGTCTATCGTTTCATTGAAACGTTTTTTGATCTTCTCAGCAAGTACCCTGTAATTATTTGCCCGAACAGGATCACCCAACACATTTTCCACTTCTGCCCATAGCCGCAGAGCCTCGTAAAGTTTGGCATTCACGAAACCATTTTCCCACGATGCCCAAATGATATCCACCCAGTCGCTTCCCTTTTGATCCCGGCACGATTGTGTAAACATTTCATATAATCCGTCATGATCGGTATCGCGTTTCAATAAATATTCAAGGACCAATTCGCATTGTCGCTTGTGGGTCCTCACCCATTCCGTATCGCCATTCAGATCATACAATTCAGCTATGTTAATGATGTAATCTGTATTGGCATCGAGCAAATTGCCCCATTGTGTATCATAAAATCCCTTTGAAAAGGTCCCCTTTTGTGAATCCCAGATACGATAACCCCAGCGATCCTTCACGTTTCCATCCGGCATAACGGCATTATCCCGGTAGTAATCCAACGTGCGCCTATAGTTGTCAATGTACAATGGATCGTCAATGGCCATGCCCATCTGTGCAATCCATGGCTCATGCAAGCACACATAACCCATGTTTATATGCCAGTTGTTCGATCCCATCAATTTATCATCGATCACCCCCACCCGGGCGATGGTATTCATTACCTTCCTTACCTTTTCCTCATCTATACCTTTAAAATTTCCTCTTTGGTAAACATTGTTATATTTGAATGCACTTAAACGATACGTAACCCGCACTTTTCCACGTGCATCTGCAGTATTCCATATATCCTGCCGGTCTATGATAAACCGGCACAGATAATGCCTGGTGCGCAGTCTTTCCTCGGAGATCGATTGGTTCAATGTCCATCGGCCATCCGGCTGCCTGCTAAACCGTACCGCCGCCTCATAATTTTTATGGTCAATGAGGTCAATTTTCAATCCAATATCGCGCTGTTGGTTCCAACAGATCACCTTAGAAGTATGATTGGCATAGGATGCATTGTCGTGGTCAAACAATTTACACCATGCCACACCGCCAGTGCCAAGTAATGCCCCAGTCCATGTATCCATCTTGTCAAATGACCATTCGGGAAAACCCATATCCTCAAAAGACACGTTTCCACCATAGTTGCACTCGATGGTCCAGTCAATATAATCTGTGCCCGGTTCAAATGTCCACTGCTCGATTATCCTACCAGATTTGGTCGGGATGTTAATGCTATCGATGACGACCTGATCACCCGTTATGGTAATATTTTTACGATCAACCGGACCTGTAGCCTTGTACCACTGGCCATCCTGCTTCAGGCTGCCCCGCACACCGTGCTCATGAGATAATACCTCATATCCAAGCACTTTCAACGAGCTTATCTCGCAACCTTTACCGTAATCAGCCAACACGATCAGGCTTTTGTCTTTGTTCCGGATGATCAATTGTTGTTTTTGCACCTCATGAATTATTGCTTCTTGCGCTATCCCCTGTCCAAAGGAAATGACAAACAGAAATACGACCAATTTCCCTGTTACTTTCATTATTTTGCTATTGTATAATTATCCGGCAAAACCTTCAGACTGCCCTGGAAATCATCAGGGTACTACCACGCTTTTACCGTTTCGATCATCGCCAGTATGTTCTCTACGGATGTTCCGGCCTGTACATTGTGACACGAGCTGCATATAAATCCTTCGCGACCTGCCCCCAGGGTTTCCAGACAATGCAATGTTTCTTTGCGCACATCATCCGGTGTGCCGAAGGGCAACACGGTTTGGTTATCAATGCCCCCATGAAAAATCACCGCATTGCCATATTTTTTTTTGAGCTTATCGGTTTCCATACCCTGGCATGCATGCTGTATTGGATTCAGTACGTCAATCCCACAATCTATCAATGACCCGATTAGCATCTCAGCAGCACCGTCGGTGTGGTAAAATACCTTCAAATCATAGGAATGTATCAGGTCACACCACCTGCGCAGTCGAGGTTGCAGCAATAGTGACCATGATTCGGGTGAAATCAGCAGGTTGTCTTGTCCTCCAATATCATCGCTTATAAATACCAGATCGAGATATGTAGACGCCTGATCCAGAAATCGTTTCATCATCCGGGTCTGAATGTCCTCCACCCTGTCCAGCGTGGCCTGCACCAGGTCCGGATACATCAGCACATCCAGCAACGCCTGCTCGATGCCGCGCAGTTGGCAATAAATCTCAAAAAATGACACCCACGGGCCAATCACCGCAAAGTCTTTCGACGCCCTTTTAGCCAGTTCAATGGCCGTCTTATAATCAAATTTGTCGGGATCAGGCCAGAAAGGATATTGCTCCACATCCAACGGCGTCTCATAACCTAACATAGGCGCCTGACCAAATTCCTCGTAGTGGGACTCCCCCGAAACGACCTTTTTTAATGGTACGCCCCACATAGTGCGTACGCCTGCTGTTTGTGCCCCAACTTGTGATCCGGCTCTTCCCCCACCTTCTGTTAAATACTCCATAAATACCCACACAATTTTATCCAATCCCAGTGCCTTCCACATTTCAAAATCATCTGCAGCACCAGTATGCGTTATCAACGCCTGTTCCACCTCAGAGGTATGCCATAGATCCACCGGCATTCTGTCGACCGGCTTTCTGTCCAGAATATTTTGGATTCTTTGTTTCGGATTCATGAGCTTAAAAAGTTCAACATAAAATTATCATAAAAAATGATGTGCCCATAAAAACAATTCACATTCAGTTATGGATTCATATTTTAAAATCAAACTTGTTCTAAAACCTCTCACCCATTGACCCATAAAAAAAGCCATTGATGACAATGGCTTCATAAAAGGGGAAAAATAAATTTTAGTCTATCAATTCAACATTGACGGCACTCAATCCTTTTTTACCTCTTTCCACATCATACTTTACCTTGTCATTCTCACGAATTTCATCGACGAGACCACTTTGATGTACGAATACATCGGCACTTGAATCTGATGGTTTAATAAAGCCAAAACCTTTGGCATTATTAAAGAATTTAACTGTTCCTTGCGGCATTACTTTTAATGAATAAAATTTAACAATTGTTTTAACTAAATTAATTTATATAGAGATCACCAAATCATGGTCCGATCAAAGCGAACAAGCTCAATCTACAAAAGTGATGGCTTTTCCTCTTTTTCCGGCACGACCAGTACGTCCTATTCTATGTATATAGCTCTCGAAATTCATCGGTAGCTGGTAATTAATCACATGAGTTATATCGGACACATCAATTCCCCGTGCAGCAACATCAGTGGCCACGAGTACCTGTACATGTCCTTTTTTAAACTGATTCAGGGCATTATTTCTGTAATTTTGCGACTTATTGCCGTGAATCAATGCGGCCCGTATGCCCGATTGAATCAGCTTTTTACTGACTTTATCCACCAATCTTTTTGTTTCGGCAAAAATCAGTACCTTCTCAAATTCTTTGTTATCGATCAGGTTTAGCAACATTTTAAATTTATCGCCGTCCTGAGGTACTCTGATGATGTCTTGCTCGATCTGATCGCTTGGTGCCGTGCCCGCGTTCACCTTTACTTCAACAGGATCGCGTAACAGCGTGCTGATCAATGACTTTTGAGTTTGATCCATGGTGGCGGAAAACAACATCGTATGCTTTCTGTTGTGCATCAAACGCACAATTTTCTTAATATCGTTGATAAAGCCCATATCCAGCATGCGGTCAAATTCATCCAGCACCAGCACAGAAATATCCTGTAACCGCAGCGCACCGCGACTGGTAAGATCCATTAATCTGCCCGGTGTACCAATGATGATATGATTTTGTCGACGAAGCTGGCCAAGGTCACGTCCCACGCTGGTGCCGCCGATAAAGCTGGCCCCATATAGTCCAAGACCCAGGGTCAGACTTTTCCATTCTTCTTCCACTTGCAGTGCCAGCTCCCGTGTAGGCACCACAATCAATGAACTGAAGGGTTGTGAAGTATGGAGCAATCGTTCGATTATCGGGATCAGAAAGGCCCCTGTTTTCCCGGTTCCCGTATTCGCTACGCCTAAAAGATCACGACCGACTAACAAATGTTCCAGGGTTTTCTCCTGGATTTGTGTGGGATGAATAAATCCTTTCTTCGCCAGATTGATCTTCAATTTCCGGTGTATGGGCATTTGTTCAAATGTCCGAGAGGGCGAAAATGCTTCTTCCTCCTCACCAAACGCTTTCTTGATCAATCTGTTTGGATCGATCGTGGAAATGGCCATTTTATTCCTGCTTTTTCCCCGCTGAGAGAAACGTCCGGGACCATTGTTTCCTAAGAACCTGCTGTTCTCCTTATTTTTCGTTTTTATATAATTCATAATGTTTTTTCAATGATTAATGTTTGCGGGATCTCCGCAGTTCTTGTGGTTTAGTTTTATGCGGATGTCATCTCCATTTTACCCAGTTGACGCAGCATTTTAATATGGTCACTCACAGCCGCAATGAAAGTTTTTTTGGTCAGGTAGGGTATGCCATATTCCTGGGCCGTCTCTGCTACAATGCGTGATATCTTTTTATAATGTATATGGCAAATATTGGGAAATAAATGATGTTCCACCTGATAATTCAACCCTCCGATCAGCCAGGAGAACAACCTGCTATTGGGCGCAAAATTACTGGTTGTCGCCATTTGATGAATTGTCCAGTCGTTTGCGATCAGCCCATTTTCGTTCGGCAATGGGAAATCCGTATTGGGCATCACATGGGCTGTTTGGAAAACAATACTCAAACTCAGTCCGGAGATAAAGTGCATGCTTAAAAAAGCCAAAATAACAATCCATGGAGCTAAAGGCACCATTACCAGCGGCAATATAAGGGAATAGGAATAATACAATAGCTTCCAGGCAATGATCCTGATCATTTCCTTGCTGTATTCTCCTTTTCTGCTGAAAAACCCCATTTTCCGGTAACGTTTGATGCGGATAAAATCCATCATGGTTACCCATGAAAAGGTAGAAATTCCATAGAAAAACCACACATAAAGATGCTGGAACCGGTGCAGCCAGTACCTTTTAGCATGTGGAGAAAATCTCAGTATCAACGGAGGATTGATATCGCCATCGGCCTCATCAATATTAGTATAGGTATGGTGAAGTACGTTGTGCTGAATCTTCCAGACCGTGTCATTAGCCCCGATAAGATTCATGGTATATCCAAGATACTTGTTTACTTTCCGGTTTCCGGAATAGGTGCCATGGTTGGCGTCGTGCATCACGCCCATTCCGATACCCGCGATCCCTAGTCCGCTGAGCATATATAAAGCAAATAACAACCATGGATTCGTAATGATTCCTGAATTGATAAAGACCAATGGGATAAGAAATACACCAAACATAAAAATGGTCTTCAACACCATACTTTTGTTGCCGTACCTACTCAGATTATTCCGATTAAAATAATCGTTGACTCTGCCTTTCAATGTTTTGGCAAAATCCGAATCTGTTGCTTTCGAAAATTTAGGATATTTGATATTAGTGATATTTTAGTTTTGAGCTTTTTTACAAGCCCTTACAAATCATAAGGATGGAATTAATTCTTTCTTTCAATTCTTCAAACGAAATTGGTTTATAAGCACTTGATCATCTGTTTGCACATTGTGGGAAAATACCAGAAATACTAAAGACATTCCGGTGATTCATACTTTAATAACAACTTTAATGGGACATTGCCCACTGTCTTTTCTAACGCTATAATCTTTAACTATATTTTATTTCTTTATATTAATCAACGAGATGAAAAAATCCAAAATGAAACCGTGATCGATCGCACTAAGGATGGCCACTTTGATTATTGAGCCACAAAGCTACCCTTTATTCACCATTAATCCTATCGAGAGCAAATTTTAATATTTTCATATGTTCATATCCCAATGAGTTTATGTGCGTTGAAAAGTCTGTTTATTTCCATTGCACTTACCACCAATAAATTTTACTTTCGTCCCGTTTAAAAGATGGAACTACGAGTCACGAAGTATTGTTTTGACCTGTAAAGTTCATCTAATATTTTATCCCTGACCATTATAAATATGAAGAGAATAACAATTTTTGCTGCCGGCATCTTGATGCTGGTGATAGCGTCGTGCCATCAAAACAAGCGACAAGAACAAGCTATGGAAAATAATACAGCGCTAGCCTCAAATCCTTTCATGGAACCCAGTACACTCCCTTTTCAAGCGCCAGATTTTACCAAAATAAAAGACAGCGACTTTGAGCCGGCGTTTGATGAGGGTATAAAACGTCAATTGGAAGAAGTGGAAAATATTGCCAATAATGCGGAAGCACCGACCTTTGAAAATACCCTGGTGGCATTGGAGGAAAGCGGACAACTGCTACATCGGGTTAACCATGTCTTCAATATGCTGTCTGGTGCCAATACCGATTCAGTATTGCAAAACCTCCAGGAAAAAATAGCCCCCAGGTTAGCTGCCCAGCAAGATGCCATTTATCTCAACACCAAGCTTTTTGAGCGCATCAAGACCCTTTACCAAAAAAAGAATGCCCTCAACCTGAATGCAGAGTCCGCCCGGTTACTGGATTACTATGAAAAAGAATTCGTGCGTGCGGGAGCCAATCTTTCGGCGGATGACAAGACAAAACTAAAAAAACTGAATGAAGAGGAAGCCTCTCTGAGTGCCAAGTTCACCAACATGTTGCTGGCGGTGGCAAAGGCTGGCGCTTTGGTGGTTGACAATAAAGAGGCTCTCAAAGGATTTTCTGAAGGTGACATGAAGGCAGCCGCTCAGGATGCAGCGGCCAACGGAAAGGATGATAAATGGCTCATCCCGCTACAAAATACTACCCAACAACCGGCTTTGCAATCGTTGGAAAACAGAGGTACACGCCACCGATTATTCGAAGCGTCCTGGACTCGGGCAGAAAAGGGCGATAAAAATGACACCAGGGAAACGATTAAGCGTATAGCTGCCATTCGGGCAGAAAAAGCCAAGTTGCTTGGATTCCCGAACTATGCCGCCTGGAATTTACAGGATCAAATGGCCAAAACGCCACAAACTGTACAGAACTTTTTAAAAAAATTAGTGCCTCCGGCTACAGCCAAAGCCAGGAAAGAAGCCGGCGATCTGCAACAGGTAATCGATCACGAAAAAAAGAGTGTCCAACTTGAACCCTGGGATTGGAATTACTATTCGGAAAAAGTGCGCAAAGCGCGATATGATCTGGATGAAAACCAGATCAAGCCTTATTTTGAATTGTTCAATGTGTTGGAAAACGGAGTATTTTATGCCGCCAATCAACTCTACGGTCTCACTTTCAAACGCAGAACAGACATACCGGTATATCAGCCGGATATGCGGGTCTACGAATTGTATGATCAGGACAGCAGTGAACTCGGATTATTTTATGTGGACTACTTCAAACGCGATAATAAATCGGGCGGTGCCTGGATGAGCAATGTGGTGGAGCAGTCAAAATTATTAGGGACCAAACCAGTGATCTATAATGTGTGCAACTTCACCAAGCCTGCACCCGGAGAACCTGCCCTGATCAGTTATGATGATGTTACTACCATGTTCCATGAGTTTGGCCACGCCCTGCACGGTTTTTTTGCCGATCAGACCTACCCCAGCCTGTCTGGCACTAATGTAGCGCGCGACTTCGTAGAGTTGCCCTCTCAGTTTAATGAACACTGGGCACTTGACCCGAAAGTGTTGCATCATTACGCAATACACTATAAAACCGGGAAGCCAATGCCTCAGGAATTGATAGATAAGATAAAAAGGTCTACTACGTTCAATCAGGGTTATAAGCTGACGGAAATATTGGGCGCAGCCGACCTGGATATGGAATGGCATACCATTTCTGCCGAGGATAGTGTGAAATCGGTTGATAGTTTTGAGGCCAATGCCTTGGAAAGGACCAACCTCGATATACCACAGGTTCCACCGCGATATCGCTCCAGTTACTTCCTGCACATTTGGGGCAACGGGTATGCCGCTGGTTATTACGCTTATTTATGGACAGAAATGCTGGATGACGACGCCTATGCCTGGTTCGAGGAAAATGGTGGGCTTACCAGGGCCAACGGGCAGCGATTCCGCGATATGATCTTATCGCGGGGAAATACCGAAGATTACAATAAAATGTTCATGGATTTCCGCGGTCATGCCCCGGATATCAAACCCATACTGAAGGATCGTGGATTGATCGAACCATGATGATAAACACTTAAAAACCATTGAGTTAAAGGCTTCCTTCAGGGAAGCCTTTATTGTTTGAAAAGTTAAAGATCCTGGATTTTCTTGTATGATATTCTTGGAGGCTAAAGCCAAAATTGGAGTTCTTGTATCCAGGCCTTAAAAGGGATGGCAATGGATATGCAAAGTTTTAAATATCCATCTTTGCCTCAGTACAAATGTTGTGCCTTACTGCTGTCTGCACGAACCTCATATGGGATACGAGAACCAGTAATAAAACCCGCTGCCATAAAGACAAATTGGTTGCCCTCCCTCCTGACCGGATCCGGTCAAAATTGTCCGAGAACGCACGTCGGATATTGCCAGCTTCCCTTTGGTTTCCCTGATTATCGGCCATAACGCGCATTTTCGCAGTTGGCACAGTTTTCTATATAGGCTGACTTGGTAGA
Source organism: uncultured Cytophagales bacterium (assembly GCA_963711495.1). Lineage (GTDB taxonomy): Bacteria > Bacteroidota > Bacteroidia > Cytophagales > Cyclobacteriaceae > CAVQEK01. Next base: position 220,948 of record CAVQEK010000003.1, on the reverse strand, counting down.
TCAGATTGGGCTTGGCGAATATTTTATAACGTTTTAATGTGCAGACATGACAACGGAGGCTCTGCAAAATAATCGTTCTTGTGGACTTCACAAATATTTACCAGATCCGCATGTCGGAACTTCCCAATTGAGAATTCTTGTTGATATTGACAGGGAGACTATTGCGTTTATAAAATCACAATTGTCGGCTTTTTACCAAACTTCATCATAATGCTCCAACACTATCTGACCATATTCTGGCGCCACTTCACTAAAAACAGACTTTCGTCATTCATCAATATTTTCGGATTGTCTGCCGGCATTAGTGCGGTGAGTTTACTCTTGTTATATATCTGGCATGAACACAGCTTTGATAGCTTTCATGTCCATTCCAAAGATATCTATCTTCTTTATAGTATGGCAAATGAACAGAATGGCATCAAAATCGAATCGAGAACGCCAGATCCATTGGCAACAGCGCTGCAAACCGATTATCCCGACCTGAAAAACATTGTGCGTTTCCAATCTACCGAATTACCACTAAAAATCAACAATACCCTAAGTACGGAAAGGATAACGGTCACCGATACGGGCATTTTCGATATGTTCACCTTTCTTTTACAAAAAGGGAACAAGCAAACGCTTTTCGACGATCCTAAATCCATAGTGATCTCGCAAAAAGTAGCTCGAAAATTTTTTGGAGATAAGAATCCTCTGGGAGCAACAATCACTATAAGAGACAAATTTGAATACACGGTGCGTGGTGTCCTGCAATCCACGCCTGACAATTCTACCCTTCAATTCGACCTGATCATATTCATGGATGGCCTTCGGTTAATGGATCCTGAAGCGGACAAGCGTTGGTGGTCATCCGGCAGCCTCACTTTCGTGCAATGTGACGACAGGTTTCCACCTAACCTATTGCAAAAACAACTGCCGAAGATTATCAGTAAATATTATCCTGATTTTATGAAGGGGCGCTTCGAATTGAGAATGGAACCCTTGCTATCCATTCACCTCAATCCGCAATTGCATTTTTACGCCATGCATGATACAGTTTCTCCCCGCCGGCTGACAATGCTTACCATTATTGCTTTAATGATTCTTTTTATTGCCTGCTTTAATTTTACCAACCTGTCGATTGCCCGCTTTAATGAACGCCTAAAAGAAATGGGTATTCGCAAGGCCATTGGCGCCGGGAGATTTAAACTATTCGTGCAATTATTAAGCGAAACTTTTGGCTTGGTTACACTTTCCATTATCGCAGGGCTGGGTATAGCGACTATTCTTTTACCACAATTCAACATATTCACCGGCCGCAGCTTTGAACCACACGTATTTTTTGCATGGCCTTCACTGGTAACCCTTTTCACCATCCTCATATTTACCACATTGATGGCTGGCATCTATCCGTCTTTCTACTTTGCCTTTGCTTCCTCAGCAACGGCTTTTCGGAAAGCATTCAGACCTACAGAAAATAAGACTCTGGGACTAAAGAAAATATTGATCATTGCCCAGTTCACAGCGGCTATTATCCTGGTTACGGCGCTGGTGCTCATGCATAAGCAGATCCGTTTTATGCGGAACTATGATCTGGGTTTTCACCCTGAGCATATCATGGTACTTCCCATATCATCCTGGGACATTTCGGATCATTACCGCAAAATCGAGATGCTCCGCGAATACATCAATCAAAACAAAATGCGTCTTGGTATTAGATCCACAACCGTAACTGAAAACATACCGGGGAGCGGCTATCAAAACCGGTTTGCCGTTATACCACCACACGGAAGTGCAGATAATTCCCTCGAAATGACCGTTACTTCTGCCGATGATCAATTTCTCACGACCTACGGAATTAAGTTGCTAGAAGGCCGCAATTTCGACGGTGTTTCCGAAAACGATCGGTACAACACAGTGCTGATCAACCGTACTGCAGCCGCCCTGCTTGGATACTCCGATCCTGTGGGTGAATCGATCAATTTCAAGCACGGCGAAGGACCATACACGATCATTGGTGTAATTGATGATTTTCACGAACAGTCATTGCAGTATGCCATTGAGCCACAAATTTATCGCTATGCTGAGGATTGGAAAGCCCAATATTTATCTTTTCGAGTGGATGTATCACATCAGCAGGAAGCGATCAATGCTTTGAAACAAGAATGGAAACAGGTGATCCCGGAAATGCCTTTCGATTATTACTTCGTGATCGACAAATATAATGAGAGTTATACTTCAGAGGTGCAGACTTCAAGGATCATTGGCAGTTTTGCCGGGCTGGCTATTTTGCTGTCTTGTCTTGGATTACTCGGTGTGGTAACACTTTCTGTAGGCCAGCGGACTAAAGAGATTGGAATTCGCAAGATATTGGGTGCTTCAATGCGCCAGATCATTGGGCTTTTAACCAGTGAATATGGCAGGCTGATCCTGGTTGCTTTTATGCTGTCTGTACCCATTGCCTGGTATTTAATGCAGCGCTGGCTGGAACAATTTGCCTACAAAACCGCGCTGAGTTGGTGGGTATTTGCCATGGCCGGTTTACTGGCACTGGGGATTGCATTACTGACAGTGAGTTGGCAGAGTTGGAAAGCGGCAAGAAGGAATCCGGTTGAGGCGTTGCGGTATGAGTAAATGTCCGAATCAGGATTTACGTGATGGAAGGATGAACAGGATGTATAACCATATCAAAATTACTAAAACAGAAAAGATATGATCAACGACTTCAAAATCATCTTAAGAAAGATCAGAAATGACAAAACCTTTTCAATTTTGATCATATCCGGTTTGTCATTGGCTTTCATGGTTGCCATTCCAATGGTCTGCAATATGAAATTCCACCAGTCCTTCGACCGGTTTCATCGGGACTATGAAAGGATCTATAATGTTTATGCCGATGAAATTTACAGGGGGACCAAAGACATTTATGGTGAATTACCCCTGGGATTTGGCGCATACATCAGCGAACTATACCCGGAAGTTGAAAGCATGACGCGCACGAAGGATGTTTCCGAAGTATTAATTTCCTCTGGAAATAATGACACGTTTAAAGAAGATGTTCTGTGGGTGGATCCTTCATTTAAAGACATATTTTATCTCAAATTTTTAGCCGGGAATAAAGCATCTTTCCTAAATAAACCGAGTGATGCTTATATTTCCGAAACCCTCTCCTTGAAAATGTTCGGCAATCTGAATTCCGCGGGGCACAATATAGAAATTGATGGAAATGATTACCTGGTTGCCGGCATATTCAAGGATTATCCAATCAATTCCCATCAGAAGTTTTCGGTATTGGTCTCGCTGCAGAACCGGACCCCAAATGATGACAACCACACCTTTGATAGTTTTGAATATCTTACCTATGTCAAATTAAAAAAGGGCGCTGATCCGCAAATACTTGAAAATAAGTTTAAAGACCTTGTAAAAGGCTATTGGATCCCTTGGGTAGAAAAAAACTATCACTTAAACTATGTTTTCAACAAAGAAAACTCATTTAAACTCAGACTGATCCCGGTGGCCGATATTCACTTGAAAGGTGGGTTCATATCCAGCTTTGAAAAAGGGAGTGATCCCACTGCAATCTACACCAATTTGGCCATTGTGCTGATATTATTGCTTATTGCTTATTTTAATCTCACGGGATTTTCAATATCCAAAGGCAAAAAACATCAGCACCAACTGTCTATTAAACGTTGCCTGGGGATCTCTAAAATAGAAGTCATTCGTTCCTTCATTTACGAAAACTTGAGTTACACCTCTATTGCATTCATTTTATCCCTATTGATTAGCCTGGCGATATGGAAGAGTAATCCTCACCTGACGGGTGATTAGGTGGATGTTCCATGGATTGGCTACCTTTTTCCGGTCGTATTATTGTTTGTATTTTCCATTGCTATCGCCATTATTTCAGGCCTATTCCTTGGACTGTTTTTCAACAGGATAAGCTTGAGAAACAAATACAGCAAAACGATCTCTTTTTCAGGCTTCTGGCTAAACCGTATCATGGTGGTGTCGCAAATGGCCGCATCAATTATACTTTTGGCAGGGATTATAGGCATATACAGACAGATCAAATTTATGTCTTTTTACAATTTGGGATTAGACACTAAAAATATCCTTATCATAAACCATGCAAAAAGCATTCATGATCATTATGAAGTCTTTAAGACCGAATTGAAAAAATTTCCTTTCATAAAAGAGGTATCCTGCTCCAATTCCTATCCTTTCAACTGGATGTCGACGACCAGTTATGCTCATGCTAATGCGTCGGATGACACTCCTTATCCTTTTCAATATTTCCGGACAGACTTTGGTTTTCAGCAGGTATTTGACATTAAACTGACCAAAGGACGGTGGTTTTCGAAAGAATTCGGGGATGATGAGCATGCGATTATATTAAATGAAGCAGCCGTTAAAAAATTTAGCCTAACTGACCCTATTGGTGAAATTTTCCAAAGGATCGATGACCCTTCCAAAAAATATCAGGTGATTGGAGTTGTCGATAATTTCAATTTCCAATCTTTACATTATAGTGTGGAACCACTTTTATTGTGTCCTGACAAACAAGACAACTGGTGGGGATACATAGAAATTAAAAGCACTACCTCAGACAGAAATAAATTTATAGCGGGTGTGAAGCTGGTCTGGAAAAAGATATCGGGAGAGGAGTATTTTGACTATTCATTTTTTGATGACAAGATAGCAAACCTGTATAACAAGGAACAAGCAATGAAAAGAACTGTGGGCATTTCCAGTCTGGTTGCCATACTGATTTCCTGCTTTGGGCTTTTGGGTATGGCATTAAACATTGTTACGGAAAAAACCAAGGAAATTGGCATCCGCAAAGTAAACGGTGCCAAAGTATCCGAAATACTGACGATGCTCAACAAAGACTTTGTAAAGTGGGTGGTGATCGCTTTTGTAATCGCCTGCCCCGTTGCGTACTACGCCATGAATAAATGGCTCGAGAATTTTGCCTACAAAACCAACCTGAGTTGGTGGATCTTTGCCCTGGCCGGTTTGCTGGCACTGGAGATTGCTTTGCTGACGGTGAGTTGGCAAAGTTGGAAAGCAGCAAGAAGGAACCCTGTTGAAGCACTGAGGTATGAATAATCAGTCTTTGTTTTACCCTCTGATTCTCTGTAGGGAGAACCAAACAAAGGCTGGTTGACAGAAAATTTTAATTGACTAAATGAGAAAAAGACAAAGTATTCTACCAAAGCGGATCGAAGCTTCGAAGTTTCCTTCATGGCATTTAAGGATAAGACAGTCACAAAAACCCCTTTCAAACTTTGCGGTATGAATAAGACTCTCAAATATTTTTAACAATCAAACAATAAAAAATACTTCAATCATGAGATCGTTCAAACTTTTTATTATGCTCGCTTGCCTGTCCCTTGGCGGGTTTGTCAATGCCCAAGGCACACCGGCTTCCACTCCCAAATATCGGATCTTAATGGATATTGCGCACGGCCAGATATTCTGGAATGATCCCGCCGATATGGAGGGAAAAGATCCGAATCAGATCGGAAGAGTCAAATATATGACTGACCAATTTGTGAAAACCGCCTCCTCGGTAAATGCTGAATTGGTGTACCAGAAAGGGGAAATAAAGCCCGGCGATCTGACCAACTGCGATTTATTATTTATTCACATACCCTCCTCTAAATATAGCCCTGCCGAGATTAAAGCCATTATACAGTATCTTCAACACGGAGGGGCGCTGTTCGTGGTGATGGATGAAGATTATTGGGCAACATTGGAACAAACTAATGTCAACGACATTATCAATCCATTTGGATTGAAGTACGAAGGCCAAAGTCCGGACACCTTGGTCGGAGGGTATACAAAGGCCGGAATTATATCCAATACGGCTTTGAAAATCACCTATCAGGGAGGGCGAATTGTCGATGGTGGCACTCCTTTTTGTTTTAAAAATGAAAGTGATCCGTATCCTTTTGGCAAGTATGTGGCACTGAAGAACGGCGGAAAAATTATTGCTATGGGCGATGGCATGACCTCATTATACATGACAAATTGGAAAGGCATTAGTGACTACCAGTGCCAGGAGTTTATGCATGATGCATTCAAGTGGCTTTGTAAATAAATCGAAGTTTCCAACAGTGACCCGGATAACAGTAAAACCATTAAAACATGTTACGTTTTTATCTCACATCCTCCTGGCGAAATCTCAAAAAGAATCGCATTTTTTCGATCATCAATATCGCTGGGCTGGCCATTGGTCTGGCTAGTGCCGTACTGGCCATCCTTTACAGCAAGCACGAACTGACCTACGAGAGTTGCCATGCCAATGCGGATCGCGTTTACCAAATTTATACTTATGGCCATTTTGGCAGCCTTGAAAAAATACCTTACACCTTTAGTCCGATCAGCACCACATTGCAATCGGACTATCCCGAAATTGAAACGACTTCCCGGCTGAGAGCTATTCCCGGGATCGTCTTTAAAGAAAATACACCCATCAAGGAAGATGAAATTGCTGTGGCGGATACCTCCATGTTCTCTATATTCAGTTTCCATTTTGAAGAGGGCACACAGCCATCAGGGCCCAATAGTATTGCCATCTCTGAAAAAATGGCAAGGAAATATTTTAATAAAAATGATGCAGTGGGTAAATCGCTGACCATAAAATTATATGATCAAAAGAGGGAATTTAAAGTAAGTGGGGTTTTTGCCGATTTGCCTTCCAATACACATCTGAAAACCCAGTTCATTATTCCTTTTGAATTATCACCACAACTTGGCTGGAAAACCTCAGAGTACGGTGGCACCAATTATACGGTGTACGCGATGACCTACCCCAATACAGATTACAAGAAATTGAACAATAAAATAACCCAATTTAAAATACCTGTGCCTCTGGAAAATGTCAATCTTGGTCTGGTGCCGATCAAGCATTTACATCTATATGAAAACATCAGTGAAAATAGTTTAGGCAACCTGTGGCTGATCCTTATTGGCGGCATTGTAGCTATGTTGGTAGCCTGTTTCAACTACATCAACCTAAACACGATCCTGTTCTCCACCAGAACCCGGGAAGTCGGGGTTAAGAAAACATTCGGCGCTGGTAAAATGGCCATTTTTAACCAATTCATTACCGACACTTTTGTCACAGCGGTGCTGGGTTTCGCCTTGGCAGTTCTTCTCATTCAAGCGATTTTGCCATCATTCAACGGCTTGTTCAGTACAGAAATCACCCTAAAACCAGATCTTGAAACAGGAGGGATGATCGCACTGGTATTTGTGTTTACGGTGCTACTTTCCGGGTTTTATCCGGCTTTGGTTTTATCCCAATCCAAACCTTTATGGTTGATCCGGACCAGTCAGGGTGCTGCCAAAGGCAAAAACCGCTTAATGAATACACTGATCACCGTTCAGTTTCTGGTCGCCATTATGCTGCTTCAATTCCTGCTGATCTCCCAAAAACAAGGCCGATATATGGGCGACCAACGAAACATCGGGTTTAATGGCAATAATGTCATTTGCATGAACGGACGTGAATGGGGTGATCTGAATACCGTTAAAGGTGAACTGCTACGGGATCCTTCAATTGTATCGGTTTCCTGGGGCAATCAGATCCCGAGGGTCGGTTTGAATATGATCGTCGATTGGAAAGGGAAAGATAACCAGGAAATGGCCCTTCGTTTTTTTTATGAAGACGATTACCTGAAGGTATTTGATATTAAAATGGAGAAGGGTCAGTTTTTTTCTCATGACCAGGAAAGTCTTGGAAAAGATGGAGTGGTCATTAATCCTATTACAGTTCATTCTTTGGGATTGACCAACGAAAACCCCATAGGTCAGCATATGCTGTTGAATGAAAAACAATACAATATCATTGGGGTGGTGGACAACTATCAGGCAGTCCCTCCTATTTTTGATGATATGCCACTGATCATTAATCGTGCTGGCAACCAAGAAGAATATTTGGTGATTCATGTCAATCCGGATAAAAGGGCTGAAGCGCACCTGCAAATTAATAAAGTGCTCAGCAAAATTAATCCGGAGTACCCCGTGGACATCCAATATTATAATGACTACACCGCCGAACTGGCCAAAACATACTATGCTACCGGTACCATGACCAATGTGTTCACCATCATTATCATTGTCAATGCCATGATGGGACTTTTCGGACTTTCTTTGTTTGTGGCAGAACGGCGTAACAAGGAAGTGGGTATCCGTAAAGTGTGCGGAGCTACTATCCCCCAAATCCTGTGGGGTTTGGCCAAGGGATTTATCTTTAAATTGCTGTTGGCTTTTTGTATCGCCTGTCCGGTATTGCTACTGGCGGCCAAAGGTTATTTATCGGTATTTCCAAGGCACATCACCTTAGGCCCTGCCATTTTTTTCATGGGTGGAGTATTGGCACTCACCATGTTGCTGGTAGCTTCAGGCTGGAAATTATTTGCCGCTGCCAATGGAAATCCTGTCAAAGCGTTGCGTTACGAATAGTCAATCCACAGTGAGCAGAGGTCCTGGCCTTAATGGTTGGAATTTCGCAAAAATTGAAGCATAACATTTATCAAGCCGTTGATGCCAGCACCTTACCCTGAATTCTTCACCGCGAAGTGAAATGGACATCCAGAATTTTTTTGAGAGAAATCTCATCCGGTGATCAATGAAGAACTTTACAGCATTATTGGCTATTCACCCCTCTTTTTTGGCTCAACTGAGCTTTAAATTCCAAATGGTTAGGCTAAGTGGATAAGTCGATGATTGTCTCTCTTATTATATTTTTAAGTTCCTTTATGTCCGCCAACCTTTAGCCCTGTCTTATGTCTTAAAAGTAGCGGAAAGGAATAGTTGGTGTAAGGAGCGGCTATGCTAGGCTTGATGAACCGTCCGGTAAGCGAACCGTACGCTGGGTGGTGTGAACGGTGCATCCCGTCAGTTATCGCTTTCGGGACCATCTATTCGATTGGCGGTTCGGGTTTCATTAGTATTTAATTTTATAAGTCATAAATTGTAGTCCATTATCGTAAAGTTCAGTGTCAATTAATTCAGGGTTATACCTTTTTATTGAATCTCCAAAAAGTTTAACTCCTTGTCCTAAATTCAAAGGATTTAATTTTAATTTAAGAATGTCAATTTTTTGATTGTCAAGCAACCATCCCGCAAACTGTCCACCACCACATAAATAAAATGTCTGGACTCGATTGATTTTGTATTTTTTCAATTTCTTCAAGATTTATTCTTTTAATCAGTACGTTAGGGGATGCATTTTCAAATTTCAAATTATTGGAAAAAATGTAATTAAACATATGCGGATAGTGAGTTTGTTCAGGTTGCAGTCCAAATTTGTAACCAAATTCATATGTATTTTTACCCATTATTACAGTGTCAAATTTTTTCAAGTCAGAAAGGTATTTGTCAAGTCCGTTCCCAGTTCCAACAAATCCACGGATTACTTCCTGTGGCTTGAAAGTGGAATTTAATTAATAATCTCTCCTTTGTTATTTGCCAATTTTTCGCGCCACTTTTGGAGTTCCTCTGGTGTTTGTCTCACCCAATCTGTTACTTCGCCAACGATTTTTAATGGAGCTTGGGAGCGGTATGAGCGGGTCGGGTTGCCTGGAAATTTTTTGTCTGTAACATTCGGGTCATTTTCAAAACTCCCTGTTGGTTCAACCATATAAACACGTTCACGTCCATGGCCTTTTGCCAATGCAGCAGCAAGTCCCGCCCCATTAACCAAGGCGGTGAAATAAATATGATTCATTTTAAGTTCAGCTTTGTAATTAGAACGGCCCCCTGCTTCCAGCAAATCGCCAACCTTCAAATCTGCTTTTGTTCCATGATAAAAAGGTCCTTTGTCAGAAGGCTTATCCTTAAACGAAGTTGCTAATTCATGATTCTTTTTTGCCTTGGCTGGGTCGCCTAAGTCATCATAGCAGTTGGAAATCTTTAAATAAAGAGAGGGGAAAGCACTCATAACAGTGTCGTCATTCACTTTTAATGCATGCTTCAAAGTCGTTTCCAGCCATTTTAATTTGTCGGGAACATTTTTTTGATGCCGGGACACATAATGAGCTGCAATAAATTTTTCAAAGTCGTTTGTCGCTTCGTTCCAAGCTTGAAGAAATAGTTTACTTGCTTCTTCAGGTTTGCCATTTTCTTCCATGCCCATACCCTGAAGACAGAGTTTAACAATATTGTTGTTTGGGTTGAATTCCATTTTCTAATTATTTTAAAGGTTAGTAGCCCGTCAGCAATACCACACCCTAAATTGACGTTCTCGGAAAGGCATACAGAAGCGTTGAAAGTAACCCAAGAATTCCGATAAGAAGAATATGATGCTCAGCAAAGCCAAGGGAAACAGTGGTTTCTACCACTGTAGGAGGTTGGACAAATTTCATAATACTGTTCATTAGTATTAACAGGATAGCGGTTCCGCTCATTATTCCTGCCATCCATAGGCGGCTTTCTGAAATTGTTTTTATGCGAGTAATTGTTTTGTCTTTTTTATTATTTGTTCATTGTATCTAATAGTTCTGCCAATCCTTCCAGGGTGGCTGTAAATCCTTCTTTGAAGCCCATTTTCATAAGCATTTCCAAATCAGCTGGTGTTTTGTGCTTGATTTGGACTTGTACAGTGGTCGTTCCATTGGATTCAGAAAAATCTACATTCCACTCCGACCGTGGCATATTTTGGTTTATATTTCCCTGGCCGTCACAAAAACCATCCAATAACTTAAAATTTGTTTTAGGAGTGATTGATGTGTAATCAGCAAATGACCAGTGTTCTTCCCCGTTTGGTCCAACCATTGCGTATAAGCGTCTTCCACCTTCTTTAAACTCCATGGTTTTGGTAACTGATCTCCATGGTTTAGGGGCCCACCATTGGTCAAGGATATCAGGCTCGGTCCATGCAGCCCAAACATCGGATTGTGGAGCGTCAAATTCACATCTTACATGAACTGTGCTTTTTTCTTTGTCAACTTTAAATTCCATATTCATTTGATTTTTATTATTTCGATTTTAAGTTTTTAAGTACGTCATCAAGTTGGTTAAACCGACCTTCCCAGATCTTTCGGAATTGTTCCAACCAGAGATCTATTTCTTTCATTTTATCGTGGTTCAAGTAATAATATAATTCCCGGCCACTTTTTTCCTGCTTCAGCAGCTCACATTCGGTTAGAATCTTAATGTGATTAGATACAGCCTGTCGCGTGGTATCAAAATGGTCGGCAATGGCATTTGGAGTCAGTGCTTGTGCAGCAATCAATACCAATATTGCTCTTCTTGTTGGGTCTGCTATCGCATGAAATGGATCTCGCCTCATAATTATGCGCAAATGATTGATTGCAAATATATATGAAATCGATCGTTTGCGCAAAATATTCTTTCACTTTTTTGTCTACCTGGTATTACTAGAAATGAAGTTATTGTGATGTAGCGGTGTCTTTATACAATGACCATTCAATGTTCAGATTAACGCCACTCATGGCATTTACACATCCCAATTCAATATAATTGCCCAAAACCATTAAAGGCCATCCCATTTTTTAGCAAAGTATCCACACTCCTCTCTTTGGCCATAATCGTTTAAATTTTGATAATTCACGCCGTAATCATGGATATTTTTTATTGAACATATAATCATGAAGTATAGAACAACGGCCTGGACTGCTTCATAACAACATTCAGCATTGAACCTTGGATATTTGGTATTTTAGCTTCAATTTCAGTCGTTGTTTGTGTATCACTTTTTTACGTTGTCAGTATGAAAATATTCTGGAATAAAATACAGCAGTTCAATGGCCTTCTGGTCATCAAACTGTTCCTGGTTGGTTTTATTTTATGGTCCGCATCCGTCCGTGCGCAAAACAATTATGACGCCTTCATCCTCACTCCTGCTCCACCAGAAGCTCCCCGGATCAACGGGCCAAAAATTTACGGTGTCCGACCCAATGCACCCTTCATTTACCGGATCCCCTGTACCGGAGAACGCCCTGTTGTTTTTTCTGTGGATCACCTGCCGGCTGGTTTATCGCTGGATAAAAATACCGGGATCATTACAGGAAAGATCGGCCAGAAAGGGGAATATACCGCTCTGTTCCATGCCAAAAATAAACATGGAAATGACCAAAGGACCTTTAAGATCTTGGTCGGCGATCAACTTGCACTCACCCCTCCTATGGGCTGGAACAGTTGGTATATACACTACGACCGGGTCAGTGATAAAGTGATGCGGGAAGCCGCCGATCAGATGATTGCCACGGGTATGGCCGATTATGGATATCAATATGTGAACATCGACGATTGCTGGCCGGTGAAGGTCGTTTCGGATGATCCGGTTGTCGGTGGCCCAACCCGGGACAAAAATGGACACCTGCTGACCAACAAACGCTTTCCCGACATGCCCGGCATGACGGAATATATTCACTCCAAAGGACTAAAAGCTGGTATTTATACATCGCCCGGACCAAAAACATGTGCCGGTTACGAAGGCAGTTATGGTCATGAAAGCCAGGACGCCCGCACTTTTTCCGATTGGGGATTTGATTTTCTCAAATATGACTGGTGCAGTTATGGAAAATATGCCGGTGGCAAAACACGGCAGGATTACATGCGGCCTTATCAACTGATGTGGAGTGAACTGCAAAAACAAGACCGGGACATCGTGTTGAATCTATGTCAGTATGGGATGGGTAATGTGTGGGAATGGGGCAACCAGGTGGGAAACTGCTGGCGCACCACCGGAGATCTTGGCCTGGAACATGGCGATGATTTGCCCGGTTTCTATCATATTGGTTTCGGCAATGCCCGGCATTGGCAATATGCCGGTCCCGGTGGATGGAATGATCCCGATTATATCCTGATCGGGTGGGTTGGAAATGCCCATCAAATGGGAGAAGGCACACCCACCAACCTCACGCCCAATGAGCAGTATTCCTACATGTCTATGTGGTCCCTGATGGCTGCACCACTCATTTTCAGCGGAGATATGGCCAAACTGGATAAATTCACCCTCAACGTATTGTGCAACAATGAGGTGATCGACGTCGACCAGGATCCGCTGGGCAAACAGGCAAAAATCATCAGAAAGGCAGACAAGGACTTCGTACTGGCAAAAACGATGGAAGATGGCTCCATAGTGGTTGGCTTGTTCAATCTTGAAAACACTTCTGCCGACATTGCAGTAAGCTGGCCAGACCTGGGCATCACTGGAAAATACAGGGTGCGGGACTTGTGGCGACAAATGGATCTCAAAAATGCTGAACACCAATTTCAGGCTGGCATCCCCGCTCATGGAGCAGCACTTATTCGCCTGTGGAAAACTTATTGACAAAAATAATGTAACTATTCATTACGCATCTCTTCGATTTTATTGAGGTTTACACGGAAATACCGCATGTAGTCGGCAGTTTCACGCACAATACGTTGAACGGCCAATCCATGCTTTAGATCAGGAATATAGGCCTCCGGATCATTGTTGGTGAGAAAAACATAATGAGCATGCACCATGGACCGCAGCCAGCCGGGCGGAACATGTCCGGAAGGAAAGCTGGTTAAGGGTTGATATTTACTTCCCACCTCCTGACGGACCCATTGTTGATCTTTTTCGAGAAAATACTCAAAATAGCCAGTGTGATGTGAAGAATAGCGTAATGTGCCTTTGTCTCCAAAAATCTCTAAAAATACCAGATCTCCTGTACCAGCGCTTATACGACTGGCAGATAAGTTACCAACAGTTTTGGTTTTTGGGTCCACCAGGGCAATGCTACTGAACAGATCGGATCCTTCCGGTACATCTTCAAAACTTCCGCCTTGCAAAGCATGCACGATTTGCAGATCATCCCCAAAAAAGGCCATCAGCAGGCTGACTCCGTGTGAACCAAGATCCGCCATAGCGCCGCCATCAGGCGCCGGAGTTAATCGGGTTTTGCGCTTTGCGCGGTAAGCAGATTGCAGATAGTCCCCATGATAATATTTCAGATCGAAATGGATGGGTTTACCCAACGCCCCGGATCTATGAAATTTCAATGCTTCCCGTACAGATGCGGTTTGCAAATATTGAAAACCCACCTGGATGGTTATCTGTGGATCGATGGTCTGCAATAATGCCCACATTTCATCTTCTTCTTCCTGCGATGCACATACCGGTTTTTCCAGATAAATGAATTTGACGGAAGGCATCTCCAAAGCCATCTTGAGATGTTCGCAGTGCACATTGTTCGGACCGAGAATAAATACCGCATTGATGTGGTCATTTTTCTTAAACACATCAATATCTTCTGAACGGTGAAAATGGTATTTTTTTGCAAACCGATCCCGGCTCGACTTTGTAAATGAAGTGACCGATTCGAAATTCAGATCCGGTACCTGGTCATAATAAAATTTGAGCGAATTCAATCCGTAAACATGGGCCCGTGCAATACCACCGGCTCCGATAAATCCTAATCCTATTTCCTGCATTTGATGGTTGGTCTTTATGTTCGATCGGGTCAAAATTAATGATTTTGATTTCCCATCATATAATTAAGGGGAGAAAACAGAAATTGGGAGTCCGGTCAATATAAATCATGATGGATAATTTATATTTTTTTGGGAACGACCAATTAACTTAGATGAAAGGCAGTGGCAGAGCTAAAGACAAGACTAAATGACCGAAGTGTAAAAGATTTCCCGGATGGCAAACCATTCCGAATGATTTTTAATGCCTCAAGATATCGCCGTATTTCATTGATAATGTCGTTTTGATGCAGTAACTTTTATTGGATTTTTTTACGCAGATGACACCTTTATATGGCATTATTTTATGCTTTGGGTTTATAATCAGGTTCACTTTTTTATTCCTGAAAATAAACAGGTTCGCTATGTTGCCCTTTGCAGCCTTCCGGTTGTCGCCCCTTTTAACATAACCATCAATTAAATTAAAGGCCCATATCTCACTCAAACCAATGAAAAAGTACACCATTACCGCGATTGTTCTGTTAATACTGGCAGCGGTGATAGAATATTACTATCGGTCCAACAGAAAACCATTTTATCAGCTTGTCTTTTTGAAAAATATTAATTCGTATACTAATTACTCCAAATCATTCATCCTTACAGAATATAATTCAAATCCGGATAGCATATCCGCCATTCCTTTAAGCAATAACGACCTCCTGGCTTGTGAAATTGATGTTATCTCCATTATATACAAATATTCTATTTCGGATGGAAAAATTCTCAGTTTCAGTTTGGATGGAAACTTTATTAAACTCAATAATCACATTGTTTCTATCATTTTAGAAGACAATGATGAGATTTATCATTGGTTGGTCAATGCAGAAGACGACAAAATTGATCATCTTAATTCTATTTATATATCAGACAAGTTGCCTGAAAAATACTTGCCTCTATTAAAAAGAATAGGATCCTTGAACCATGACATTGGATTGGTTATTGATTCAGAGGATATCGATTTAAGCATATTTACCAAATCGATTGAACCTACCTGGTTGTTTATTGATTATATGGATGATTCATTAATCAAGTCAAATATACCAAAATTGCTAAGCCTTGAACTATTAGTATGCCCGGAAATTGATCTGGATTCTGTTTATTTCATACAATTATTAAAACTTCCGAAACTAAAGCATTTAATGTGGTGCGTTATGGATAAACCAGAAGGTTCCGTTAGCCATGTTGAAAATGATCAAATTGAATCTCTGGGATTTATCTGCGTCGAAGACGAAAAGACTGATTTTATTAAAGACTTTCACGGGTTGAAGGAAATGAGCCTCCTGTTTGATCCGAAATCTAACCTGAGCTTTCTGAAAGAAATTAAAGACCTGAGTGTACTCAATTTGATTGGCGACAGCATCTCAAATCTCGATGTCCTTGATGATGTGAAATCACTCATTTGGGTAACGTTGCCGAGTTCGATAAAACAATCCGAATTAGAGCAGTTTATTGCCGGGCATCCCAAAGTGGAAATACTTCAGTTCAATGGAAATAAAAATTTGCTTGATCTAAGTCCATTGAAGGAATTGAAGCATTTAACCAGTTTAACAATAACTGGAGATACAGCCAATTTGGAATCTATATATAAGTTAAAAAACCTTCAACATTTGTCATTGCCCCAAAAAATGGTTGAAGATTCGGTAACATGGGCCACATTAAAAACCAAATTCCCAAACACCATTATTGTTCCCAATACAGGCTTTTGCCTGGGTTCCGGTTGGCTCTTGCTTTTTTTGCCGGTCGCTATTGATAATATTTCTTTCTTCTTATCGTAATAAGGTATAAAATGTCCAGCATAAGAAAGCATGCTTAAAATTGCCACTGTCAAAATCAAGGTATTAACAGATGTTTTATTTTTTCCTTGGCAGGGATTTTGGCATTTACAGTACTAGTCCACCTAAAACATGTGCCTTTTTTATTCTCTCTGAGTGGACTTGCTTTTCAGCATTGTTGTAAGCCGCAGGAATCAGAACATTCGGTGATTTTCTGGAGACTTTCGCCTCTAGTTCCCTGACGTTGAAAACTGGTTCTTTCTTGCTCGTCGGAGTTTTAACAGGATTGTTTTGGGGGATAATTTATCGTCTTTTTTTGAATTGTCTTTTTCCCTTTACCCGGAACGTTTTTTACTTTTCACTTTTACCGCCGCTGCCATCGGTGCCACGGAAGAATTGATATTTCGGGGTTATATTCAAACGCAATCCAGAAAGATCGGCATCGAATTTTCGATCCTGTTTGCAGCAGTAGCCCATGCACTTTACAAATTGGTATTATTCCTTTCGTTAGGTTCTGACATGAATTTATCTTTCCTCACCATCTGGACCTTGCTGGTGGGTATCATTTTGGGATTATTAAAGGAATATTCCAAAAGTTGCGTTGTTCCCATCCTCGCCCATGCCATTTTTGATATTATTGTTTATGGCGATGGCGTGGTGAATACATGGTGGGTCTTTGCATAAAAAACAGGAAAAAAATATAGTTGAATTAATTGCTTCATAAATACTTTATAAACCAATTACTTATAGCAAGTCATTTAAAGCGTATTCAATAAGTGCTCATCACTGTATCGCCATATTGTACTTGCAGGCCTGTCAACTGGTCTTTCAGTTCTTTTATCAATGGCTGGTATTCAGGATTGTTGTAAAGATTGTACATTTCGTGGGGATCATTCTGTAAATCAAACAATTCCCATTCATCGATATCATTATAAAAATGAATCAGTTTGTAGCGCGATGTCCGGATACCGTAGTGCCGCTTGGCCATATGTTCATTGGGAAATTCATAATAATGATAATATAGGGCATTTCTCCAATTGTTCACTTGTTCTCCAGTAAGTAAAGGAACCAAAGAGCGACCCTGCATATCAACCGGAATTGAAACACCTGCCAGATCGAGAATGGTTGGCGCATAATCGATATTTTGCACCAGTTCATTGATATCCCCTCTCCTTTTAAAACCATCAGGCAGGTGCATCAGCAATGGCGTTCTGAATGATTCCTCATACATAAATCTTTTGTCAAACCAGCCATGTTCTCCCATATAAAAACCCTGATCTGAAGTATACATAATAATGGTATTATCCATCAGTCCCTGTTGCTGCAGAAAGTCGATCAGCCGTCCCATATTATCGTCCAGTGATTTGACGCAACGCAGATAATCACGCATGTAACGCTGGTATTTCCATTCTGCCAATTCCCTGCCTTCAAGGTTACGTTTTTTAAAATCCTCAATAATTGGATCATAATGGGCATCCCATCGAGCTTTTTGAGCTTGGTTAAGTCTGGAATAAAAACGATTTCGATAAACATCACTTAACCGTGTTTTGAGACTTCCCTCCTTATCGGCCATTTTAAGGTCATAAACCACATCCATATCAACAGCACTGATTTGCATTCGTTGTTCGGCTGCTGCCTGACGCCCATCGTAATCATCAAAGAAATTTTCAGGTAGTGGGAATACCTTATCGGCAAAAAGATCGAGATAAGTGGTATCGGGCATCCAGATCCTGTGGGTGGCTTTATGATGCAGCAATAAACAAAATGGTTTTGATTTTTCCCGATTTATTCAACCAGTCGATGCCAAAGTCAGTAATGAGGTTGGTAACGTAACCTTCAACGTGTTTTCTTTTGCCCATGACAATAAAATCAGGATTGTAATAGTTGCCCTGTCCCGGCAGTATATTCCAGTAATCAAAACCCGTTGGTGTGCTTTTGAGATGCCATTTCCCAATCATAGCCGTTTGATATCCGGCTTGTTGCAGTAATTTCGGGAATGTTTGCTGACTACTGTCAAAAGCGACGGTATTGTCCTTCAAACCATTTAAATGACTGAATTTACCAGTGAGCATGACTGCCCGGCTCGGAGCACAAATGGAATTGGTCACAAAACTGTTTCTAAAAACAACACCCTGATCTGCCAGCCGGTCGATATTAGGTGTTTCTATAAACCGATGATCATAAGCGCTGATGGTTTGATAGGAATGATCGTCACTCATTATATAAATAATATTTGGTCGTTTCGCTATTTCTTTCTGGTTAAAGACACAACTCTGCATTATCAAAAAAATGATAAACACGATCGGGTAAGCTTTTCTTATTATATACATATTCAAATTGTTTAATTAATTCCTGTCATTCCAGCAATAAAAAATTAAGGTATATGCTCCACAATCTGCTCAATGTTGGTCTTAAAGTATAGAAGAGTTAAAGAACCTATTTAAGACACCAAACTGAATTTGATTAAAACAGGATTGGTTCCGAACCGAAAATATAAGTATGAAATTGATGTACAAATTAAATCAGTTTCTTGTCCATTTTAGTAATAATCACAAAAAGTTCAAAAGGCTTTTTTACCTCGAACGAGCGGAAACAAAGCATTTACAAAATTTAGTCCATGTTTTTCTGGAAAATATTATAAATAAACAATGATACGGGAAAAAATTAGTGCTTTTATTTTGAAAAGCCCATGTAATTCTTTTGATGTTTTTCGACAGCAAAAAATTAGTATATGATGGATTTTTACGCAGGTATTTCGAATAAATTGATAAATCATAAATTATAATAACAGCATCACCTTGAATTTGAAATAAAAGTGGATCAGTGCGGGAGAAAATCAAGTATATTTGGCAACCAAACCACCTGAAAAATATGACAAAATTAGTCGTACATCTCCTGAGCTTCCTATTTTTCATTTTTTTTCTTTCCTGTCAGCCAGAGATAAAAACCACCGTAGAAGAAAATCTCAAACCCCTGGGTCAAAATGATTATATTTTTGTGTTAAGAACTCAGGATATAGTACCGGATAATGCTTTTAAAATTGGTTTTCTGGAAATCAGAAAAAAGAATTATAATCTGGAAGAACAAATGAAGATCATTGAAAAAGCCAAAATGATTGCGCGAAATGCCGGTGCTAATATCATTCAAATCATCCATACACCGGACGATACCCAAGATTTACAAAGTGAATCATTGCAGGTTAATCTTTACCATGTTGATCATTTAGATCCTGGATTAGAAAATGCATTGGATAATCACAATAGCGGCACATTGCAATACCCCTTTTATAAAGAAAAAGAACTCATAATTGACATGAACTAACCCGTTAGAAGAAGTTCAGTACTATTTTTATGGTATTATAGTCTTGACGAAATAGTATTGAAACAATTTAATTGCCGTGTGTTATTTCTACCATGAACCACCAGTACGCTGATAAAAATAAATCTTGATTAAAATATAAATTTTGCGTTTCTTCGACCCTCAAGAATGAAGATTTAAGGGCTCCGGAAAATGGCTTTCATTTATAATCCAGTATCAGGATCTTCCACCTCTCATCTTGCCATCATTAACTGACCATCATACTCAACAGAATTTGGAGGGGCCGACAACTAATTCAATCTTTGCCTGCCGCAAAAAAATGTTCAGGAGTGTCATTGGCTGAATTTGAAGAAATATTATTGATTACAACATCTTAATAAAATGAAAATTAAAAGTCTATTATTATGCTTCCTGTGTCTTGGAACATTGGTATATGGCCAATCAGCGGAAGATATCATCAACACCTATCTGATAAAATCAGGTGGCCTTGAAAATTGGAAAGCATTAAAATCCGTGAAAATCCAGGCGACGATGGATATGGGACAAATGGCATTTTCAGCTACGATTTATGAAATGCCGCCCAGTAGCCAACGTTCTGAGATCAGCGTGCAAGGGCAGACCATTGTACAAGCCTTCGATGGAAAAGATGCCTGGATGATCAACCCTTTTCAAACAGGAGACACCACGGCCCAGATCATGCCTGATGAAATGGCGGAATCAATGAAAAACAATGAATTCGAAAGTGATTTCATCAATTACAAAGAAAAAGGACATCAAATAACACGTGTAGATAATGAGACCATTGATGGCATGGAGGCTTTTCAAATAAAACTCACCAAGAGCAATGGCGAAGTTGAATATCATTTCTTCGATACGGAGAAGTACCAACCGATCATGGTACGCACATTTGTGGAAGAAAGTCCTGGTGACACCATCGCCGTGGAACGTCATCAGCGTGATTTCAGGGAAAGCAATGGGCTTTCATTTCCGTATATGATCGAAGTGCTCTACAAAGGACAAACCATGCAAAAATTCCAATTCAATTCAATAGAACCAAATGTGGAGATAGATGCATCTATTTTTGCATTTCCCGGAGAAAAATAATTTTAACCACGATTTTTTTCAACATATTTCGGAAAAAAAATGCACGCAAAGTTTCGGCCTTAAACAAGGTGGTAGAAACTTTACCTGCTTTACCATAACAGAAAAGAATATTGATTTTTACAAGTCACTTGGATTTTATGATATACTTATTTTCCTTTAAAAACCGTTTAATGATCCGTTGATTTCCATATTGATGCCCAATTGCCAAACTCAAAAAATGTATTGCCCAATAGGTTAAACATTAAATCTGACGTTATATTTCTCAAAGCTGTTCTATCATGAATATCAAGTTCAGAAAACCATCGATATTTGCTGGCTTGTATTTGTTTTTTACCAGCATCCTGGCATTCGGACAAAATGATCCTGCCAGGCAGTTCGCAGAAAAGATCAAACAGGAAGATCTCCGGGATTATCTTACAATACTTGCTTCCGATGCCCTCGAAGGACGTGAAACAGGTATGCGAGGTCAGAAAATGGCAGCGGCACTTATCCGGCAAACATTTATGGATAATGGATTAAAAGCCATTGTTCCAGGTTGTGATAAGCCCGGATATTTTCAACATTTTACATTGTTGAAAATCAATCCCGCAGAAGCATGGATTAAGATTAACGGCAAGCAATATCAACATATGGAATCAGTGATATACCATGGCAACGTCGATCGCGATAAACTGAAAACGCTTCCAGTTGTATTTGTTGGCCCTGGTTCTACAGCCATTTTAAAACAAATTGATATACGTGGAAAAGCCGTCGCGGGCATCGTCAAAAATTCATTCACCGGCCAGCAGGCTTTTGTCAAACGATCGATCGATGCGGGTGCCGAACTTGCCATCATCATTTATAACAACCCAAAAACGGATTTCCAAAATTATATGCGTCAATCCGCATTATATTACGGCGGAACGCGGTTGGTTTTGCCTTCCAGCAGTTATACCCAAAATAATGAATATTTTATCATGCCAAATAATTTGGCGGCGGATATGTTCCATGCAAAAACCAAAGATCTCATTAAGGCCAATGAAAACATGCAGAAAAATCCGGAATATGCCGCAAAATGGAAGAAATCCGCTACCATCACTTTTTTCACAAAACAAAATTACGATAGCCTTACCGCAGAAAATGTTTTAGGTTATATAGAAGGCAGCGATAAAAAAAATGAATATATTTTTGTCACTGCACATTATGACCACCTTGGTCGTCGGGGCAAGGTGATCAACAATGGAGCGGATGACGATGGCTCCGGAACTGCTGCGGTTATGGAATTGGCAAAAGTCTTCTCCGAAGCCAAAAAGGCAGGCTACGGACCACGGAGAAGCATGATTTTTATGACCGTATCCGGTGAGGAAGAAGGTTTGCTGGGATCAGAATATTATACTGAAAACCCGGTAGTTCCAATCGAAAACACAATCGTAGATCTGAATATTGATATGGTTGGTCGCATTGATCCTGCTCATGCTGGTGATTCCAGTTATGTCTACCTGATAGGCGCAGACAAACTATCATCTGAACTCAACCAGATCAGTGAAAGCACCAATGAGAAATACACGCATTTAGAGCTGGACTATACCTATAACAAAGAAAGTGATCCGAACCATTTCTACTACCGCTCGGACCATTACAATTTTGCCAAACACGGGATCCCCATTATATTTTATTTCAACGGCACCCATGCCGATTATCACCGGCCTACCGATACCATTGATAAAATTGACTTTCCCATGTTGCAAAAACGCGCTCAATTGGTATTTTACACAGCCTGGGAACTCGCTAACCGGGAAACGCGACCGGTTATCGATAAAACAGCGAGAACCCTGCATGAGTAAAACAAGCCTGCTCATCCTATTTATTGAGTTATTGGTATAATCGCAGTATTTTCCTTAATTTAACTCAATCTGGATCAAACAATCACCTGGGCCCACATTATATGTCGGAACACCAAGAACTGGATCAATCGCTTTTTGAAAAGCTCTTTTTTAAACATTATGAAGGGCTTTGTAAAAAAGCGGCTCACATTATCGGTGACACCGATATTGCCAAGGATATTGTCCAGGATGTTTTTATGAGAATATGGAGAAGGCGTACTACATTAAACATTACAGATTCCTATGATGCCTACCTCTATAAATCCTGCATCAATCAGTCATTGAATTACCTCAAATCCAATGCTCGCAAAACCAGGAGGGATACTTATTTTCAGGAGGCCCGGCAGAAGCAGGCAGAAAAAAGCCGTGAATCCGAAGAAAGAATCTATCGTCAGGAACTCGATCAGAAAATCGATGAAGTCATCAACCGAATGCCACCGGTATGTCGTGAAGTTTTTCTGTTGAGCCGATATGAAGAAATGTCGTATCGTGAAATTGCACAGCACCTGAATATCTCTGTCAATACGGTAGAAAAGCATATTGGCAAAGCCCTTCGCCTGCTAAGAGCCGCGATTAAATAGCTCCTTTTTTAACTGAAAATAAATCAGGAAATGAATGGCGGTAAATCTCCATGGTGGTGTCATATAATCAGAACAATAATATCATGGAGCAAGATATCGCTAAATATTGGGAACTGGCCAATAAAGTATTTCAGGGAAAATCCTCTGAAAAGGAAAGAACAATACTTTTGGAATGGGTTGATGCAAACCCCGAAAATCAATCTATATATAATGACTTTCAAAAACTTTATAATGCCACTGAATTCCCGGAAGCATTCAGAGATTTTAATGCGCAGCTAGATTGGGTCAGCGTTTCCGGGATGATGGAAGAAACAATAGAAAAATTTAACAGGCCTGCAACCCGGTTGATATCTTTTAGAAATTTCCTCCGAATTGCTGCTGCAGTTGTATTGATCATCAGCTTCATTGTAGTCTTCAACCGGCAAACGACATCTGATAACTACAATCAGAAAGAAATGCAGGTCTTTCAAACAAAATCAAAACAAAAGGACTATATCGTCCTCCCGGATCATTCTACTGTGTGGCTCAACAAAAACAGCAAATTGCTTTATCCCAACACTTTTGACGGGGACCAACGAATTGTATATCTCTCCGGTGAAGCCTATTTCGATGTTGAGCCCAACAGGGAAAAACCATTCATTATTTTCAGTGGGCCGGCGAAAACGGAAGTTCTCGGTACTTCTTTCAACCTACGCGCCTATGATGGCGAACCTGATATCCAGTTGACTGTTGTTACCGGAAAGGTTTCATTTTCATTAAAAGACCAGAAAGATCCGCACGCTGTTATTGTACAGCCCGGAGCTATGGCCACATTGGGCAGGAACAGGCATAAAGATATTGTTTTAGGTTTGGCGGATAAGAATTTACTGGCCTGGAAAACCAATCATCTCATCTTTGACAACGCTCCGATGCAGACAATGATCACCACGTTGAATCGATATTACACGGTAGTCATAAAAATGGAAAATCCGTCCATTCTGAATTGTCATTTTACCGGTGATTTTAAAGACATGCCCCTGGAAAAAGCATTGGTTGTGATTACGCAGGCTACTGGATTACATTACCGCCTTGACAATGGCGTTTATATTTTATACGGAAATGGATGTAATAATCAATGATCAATGAAATGAACTGGCGAAAGTCTGTCATATGGTTAATATTTTTCGTGGCAATTGGCAGTTTGCTGAAAGCACAGCAAAATATTGCCCCGGATACGCTGGTTACACTTGATTACCAAAACACCTCCATTAAAGTCATCCTAAATGACATATCCCACCACTATGGTATAAAATTTTATTATGCAGACACCAATGTGCCGGTTACTGAAAAAATAACCATTCAATATGTCAATCAACCTCTGATGGCTTCGATTCAAAAAATACTGGATCAAAATCATATTTTGTTCAGGATCATTGGCAATCAGTATGTATTGATACCCAGGCAACATCCGGAACCATTGACCATCCATGGCAGAATAGTTGAAGCCGGCTCTGCTGACCCGGTCGCTTTTGCGAGTGTGGGGATATCCGGAACCAGCCGGGGAACATCCAGCAATGAACAGGGTGGCTTTATTCTTACCCTTGATTCCCTTCCCGCTGAACTTGTTTTCTCTCATATTAACTATGAACGGAAAATAATACAAATTTCACCAGAAGATACTGTCCTCGGCATCAGTCTTTTGCCAGCGGTCAAGACACTGCGTCAGGTGACGGTTTTTGGCAGAAAAAATGAAAACGCCTATTACAACATGGTGATTAAGGCCTATGATAAAATCAACAATCAAAAGAATCATGATCAATACGGCAAAGCATTTTACCGTCAGTTGTCTGAAAAAGATGATCACTACACGGAAATATTTGAGATTTTCTTCGATGTAAAATATACGTCAGCAGGCATTCAAAATTGGGCATTGCAACAGGGGCGTTATGCATTTCAAAATGATGAACACGAGGATATCTTTGTATACAATCGAAATTTCACCCTTCTTTCCAGAATTATTCCGGTTGTGCAACCTCAAACCGACGAGTTGTTGCTGCCGGTAAATCCTGATGTAAAGATGCTGTTCGACCTCCGGCTTAAAGAGATCATCGATCATCACGACCATAAAATTGCTGTGATCGAATACAAGCCAAAATCAACCACGAATGCACCGGCTGCTTCCGGAGAGATTTATATTGACACAAAGACATATGAGATATATAAAATTACCGGCACCTTCAACGACCCTGCCCTGGATATCATTAAATTCAACGATCGCAGTAGTACATGGAAAAATTACCTGCTTAGTTTTGATATCGTTTTTAATAAAACACCAGAAGCCAACAAATTACAATTAGACTATATCAGAATAAGTCACTCGTTTGATTATTACAACAATCAACAATTTAACGGACACATTCAGACCTCTTCCCTCCTCTCGTTTTACGAATACTACAATCCACCAAAAGAAAAGAAACTCGGTGGCGATTTGCCGATGCAAACTGCCGATATATCAGCCATCAATGAGGCCGGTTACAATCCTGCTTTCTGGGAGGAGAACCCTATTGTAAAGCGTACTCCGCTTGAAGAAAATTTAGTGCGGGATTTTGAAAAAAATGATGCTTTTGCCATGGTCTTTTTGAACAGTTATAATCAGATCGCTTTTGTTCCCAAACTCGTGAATGACGCCACTTCCAAAAAAATTACTGACATTCTCAACACAAACACTACCCCCAAACAGGAAAATATTTACCTTAAAACCAATCAATCAACCTACGTACCAGGCCAGGATGTTCATTTCACGGCATTTGTATTGAATTGTGAAGATCACAAGCCTTCAGTATTAGGAAGTGTACTGCGGGTGGAACTGGGTAATCAATCAAATAAACTCACTACACAATCTTTCGAGATCAGACATGGTGTGGCTACCGGTACGTTAAATCTGGCGAAAACACTCCCCGCCGGAAATTATCGGCTTTGTGCTACAACTAATTTACCGAACAGTTACGTTTATACACAATCGATTCTATTGGATGGTTTACACCCAAATAATTTTAATGATATTACCATCAATAATGTACAGCAAACACCCGTTGGTGACCTTGTCTTTATACCGGAAAGCGGGGCCATTTTGAAAAACATTCCCATAAGAATGGGGGTGTATCTTAAGAACCAACAACATATCAATTCGGAAATAACCGGATACCTCATACGAAACGATCAGTTGATTTCTGAATTTCAACTGGATAAAAATGGGTATGCCACCTTAGGTTATACCCCGGCAACAGCGGAAAATACTTCCCTTATAGTTAATGTCAATGGTACCAGTTACACAACGCCCTTTAGGCCTCCATTAGAAGATGGATTAACTTTTTCAGTTGAACAAAGTTCATCACAGAATTTACGTATAGCGTTATACAACAATACACACATTCATCGTAAAGTATATCTGGCCGGAACTTCTCATGGCAAGATTTATTATTTGCTCGATATAAGTCTGGACCAGATGGCCCAAACCATGGAAATACCTTCCATCAATTTACCAGAAGGTCTGTTTTCACTTTATCTCTTTGATCAGGAAGCACAATTGCTGGGTATGAGAAAAATATTCATTAATCATGGCAACCGTTTGAATGTTTCCGTAACCCACATGAAGATCCTGAATGGAAGAAAGGGAAAATTACAAGCTGAAATAAATATAATTGACAATGAAGGTTTTCCGGTTGAAGGGCAATTTTTGTGTTCAGTATACGCCATTACACAAAAAATAAACCGATCTAAAAATAATATCTGTTCTTATTTATTGATCAATTCAGAACTGGAAAAAGTGCCTTTTAACCAGTATTTCAATATCGACCAACCCACCGAAGCAAAAGCAATTGATGACTATTTGATCACACAATCACACATTGATCATCAAAAACCATATATCATCCATTTTTCCGAAATGAAGAATGAAGCACCTGACTCATTGATATTGGCAAAAAGTAATATCAATGTCGTAAAAGGAGCGGCAAATCCAATGGTTGCTGAAGTAGTTGTAGGCAGCTCGCCGGGAATTGACCAACAAGATTTATCTGATCGAAATAGCAGTATATCAGGAAAAGCAGAATATCAAGATGCATTTAATGTTAATGTCGATCATAATATCGACTGGATTCCAAAATTTGAGACCAACAGTGAAGGTAAGGCCACATTGCAGTTCAGTGTGCCCAAAACAGATAAAAAGATGCAATTTGTCATAGAAGGAGTTTCAAACAAAGGTCAAATTGCTTGTTTCAGAATGAATCTTAATTGGGATAATCTGAAATAATGGCTTGCGGTATCGTGCCAAACAGCACGGTTGTTATGGAAAATACAGATTGATTGAACCATTGATAATTAAAATTATGAAAGCGCCATTAAAACCCGTCACAATATTCAGATCACCCTGGAATGTAATTCCATTCCTTTTGGTGCTGGTTTTTTGGCTTTCCGGATCTTCGGTTAAAGCCCAGAATTATATACACTTAAGGTTCCAGAATCCTAATAAGGAGCGCATCAATATACCTTTCAAACTGGTCCATAACCTGATCATTATTCCAGCTTCTATCAATGGGTCCGACACCATGAATTTTATTGTAGACACTGGTGTAAGTAATACCATGGTTACCAGCGTACGAGATATTAAAAATCTTTCCTTCAGCTATGCCCGGGAAATTACCCTGTATGGCCTTGGGGAAGGAGAAGAAATTAAAGCCTTTCATTCCTTTGGGAACACCATAGAGTTACCGGGTGTAATCGGCTATAATCACAATGTCATTATTCTAAAAGAAGAGCTGGATAACCTGTCGCAAGGTCTTGGAATGGAAATCAATGGGTTAATTGGATGTGATCTCTTTGATAGTTTTGCGGTGGAAATGGATTATCAAAATCAGATCATGACTTTGTATAATTATGACTATTATAGACGTAAGATCCGAAAAAAAAGGGTGCGGCACGGTGAAGTCATCCCTTTGGAGGTTATTCGTAGCAAACCCTATATTACTTCTGTTGTAAAAGACAACAATGGAAATACTGCACGACTTAAGTTGTTGATAGATTCAGGTGCCAGCCACGCCATGTCTGTTTTCGCATCTACAGATCCGCGAATACATGTTCCTTCGAATGCATTGTACACTTTTATTGGTCTTGGATTAAATGGTGAAATTTACGGGAGCATTTCACGCATTACTGAACTGGATATTGGTAAAATTCCTTTGAATGAACCGTTGGTCACCTATCCGGATGAAAGTGGGTATAAAATTGCCCTGGAAAATATTGATCGAAATGGGAGTTTAGGCGCCGATATTCTGAAGCGATTTAGAGTAACATTTGATTACCTCAAAGGTGAAATGATCCTGAAACCAAACGGAAACTACAAAAATCCTTTCAAATACAATCTGAGTGGAATGGAGGTAATTACGCCATTACCAGGATTGCCCTTTTTCCAAATCACAAAAATTCGTCAGGATTCTCCTGCATCACAAGCTGGCTTGCAAGAAGGGGACCAAATTGTCTCCATCAATGGCCACATGTCTACCGATTTAAGTCTTGGTTATTTGGTAGAAATATTTCAGAGCAAACCGGGGCGTAAAGTAAATGTTGGGTATCAGCGTGGTGAATTAACTATGGAAACTAAAATTATTCTGGAAGACCCGATCCCCAAAAGCAATTTTTATCTTTCCCCAAACACCCTGACAGATTCAACAGCAAATGAAAATGCAAATCGAAAGGGAATGTTATTGATCAGAAATAATTCAAACAGCAAATAACCCGGAATACAGGAATATAAATTGGTTTCTATCATGAACTAAAAGGTGATATTTTCCATTTATAATAATGATAATATATCTTGATCATGATAAAAAATTTCCTGGCAATGCTGGTTTTTATATGGTGTGTTCATTTTGTAGATGCGCAGCAATTCACCAAATACAGTTTTGTAACGGCCCACTGCAAAGCGGCTTTCCCAGCCATGATCCACGAAAAAAACAAGGCAATTCTCACTACCATAAGCCGGGTAACCATTGACAACGAGGCAGGAATTCTTAGCGCCGAAAAGGACGTCAAATCAAAATTTGAAGCGGCTCTATTAAAACAGTATCCGGGTGGTCTGAATCAAATAGACCAGGTAAAAATTTATATCTACAACAGCCCTGAAGAAGCCGGTAAACAATTGGAGGAAATTAAAAAATCTATTCAGGACCAAGGCTCAAAAGTAATTGAATTGCCACTTCCGTCAATGGCATTGTAACTACTGGCTGTACATAACTTCAAAATGGATGCAAGGCTTCCAATCTTCATTGTGGCTATATTTTATATGGTTAGGTTTCCTCTTTGAAATAGATCTGGTAAAAGTGCATGCCACTATCCTGATCAAATCCTTTACGAATCAGGTCCCGGTTTCCATGCACATAAATATGGAAATTTTTATCCAGTTTGATCACACTCTTAAACACCCTTTTCAATTGTTTTAAAGCCGCTGGATTGATATCGAATTCGTCGAACGTTTCAAGTTCATTTTTTGTACGGTATTGGGATTTGTAATCCTCAAAAGCCTCAATGATTTCTGGTTCCCGGAGCACTTTTTCCTGAAATGAATGCTTGTCGAAGACTTCATTCTCCTGAAAAAATTTTGCGGATTCGCTCATCAGCGCCAATTTATCGATCTTATCAGCCTCCGGGAATACTTCAACCGCAAAATCGCGACACATTTGCAAGTAGTTACGTGTATGGTAAAAATCATCCTGACGTGGTTTGGCTTGCAGAAAATGTTCCTTCCAATATTGTGCGTCATCGCCTCTATTGGTGTGATCGACAATTACCAGCCGGTATCCGTTTTCTTTATCTAAGTTGAAGATCAGACAGCCTTTGTCCAGTTTGTTACTGTTGATGCCAACTTCCTTCTCCACTTCGAAGGTCACACCGGTATTGGTGACTTTGATAAATGCATCTTTGTTCTCTGATTTAAAAATACCGATAGCATCAGTATATTCACCGTCTACGAGGCAATCGGTCAGATATGCCACATAAAATTCCCCACTTTTAATATTCGGATGACTGGAGGAACTGTATAAATGTTTGGCTAAATTGATCGATTGAAAATGTGTTTTGGACGGGTCATCAAAAATCGCCATACAGTAAGTATATGTTTCATTCAAATGCAGGTCCGACTGATGATAAAAGGTATAAAAAGGGACCTCTTTGAAAGGTCTGGTAAAATAATTTTTTAACAGTGATTTTATTTCTTCATTGAGTGGCGCTTCCTTTCCGGAGAGAATTAAATCTTCCTGTTGAACCCGATTCCCCACAAAATGAATGGATAACTTGTTAATATCCATTTCTGAAAATTCGAGATCATTCATAATATGTGCGTCTAAATAATGGCTAAAATACCAGCAACTGCCTGGCATAACAAGCATTCACATTTATCATTATTAAAATAATTGAGAAATCCAGCCTGCCACTTCCACGTAAAATTATAATGTCGTTAGAAAAGCGTGAACCAGACTTGGTTTGTGATGCTATTTGGTGAAGGATTGTCAAACCCTGACATTGCAATCGAGGCAGGCATTGCCAAAGGTCTCAAACTCATCATATTTTGGGCCGGGTTTTCCATGAATAGTGATGATCCTGTCGATCCTGACCCGAATACCTGTATCAAGGACCAGAAAAATCGATTGGTTATCTTTCAATAATGTTTCTGGTTGACCATCTGTCATTTCCCATTCATCATTTTGATCAAAATAATGGATTCTTACTTTTTGCTTTTTTTGAAGTTCTTGCTGAATTATTTCTTCAAAATCTGGGCTGACCGGTGAGTAACTACTTATATTCATTTTTTTGCGTCGTAAAAAAACATCTGTATTTTCAGATTAACCATGAAGTGGCGAAATCGTTTTAAAAACCGTTAATAAGGAATAATTGAATAAACAAAATCGATTCTTCCGGGTGTTTTATAATCATTTATTGATTGAGGATCGGATTATGGTAAGTTAATTTTTTATTGTCGATAAAATCATAAAGCGTCAGAATCCTGATCTCGTAGTAGGATTCCCAGTAGCTTTCAATAGATGCGATATAGTCGCGTTTGGCAGATTCACGTTCAGAAAGTGAAATATTCAGATCCGTTATGCTGATCTCCCCATTCTGGAACTTTTTAAGAGCGATCTTATACCCATTCTCCGCTACCTTATCTGCTTCTTTTGCTGTTAACATTTGGTCTTTCAATAAGTTAAACTGCTCCACCTGAACAACCACTTCACGCTCAAAATCAGTGCGGTCTTTCTCGACGGCAAATGTCACAAGGTCCCGGCGCGATTCCGCCAGCTTTACAGCTGAGGCTGATTTACCCCAATCCAGAATGGGTATACTTAAAGAAAGTTTGAGTAATCGTTGTTTTTCAGGATTATCAAAAACGCCACTTACACTTTCCGCACTATTGGAAAGCCCAAAACTTCCGGTGAGTGTGGTGCTCAAACCAGTACTGCGTTTGGCGTAGGTAAGATCTCTTTCTGCTTCAAGCAATCTTCTTTTATATTCCGGAGTCTCTTTTCGATTGTCAAGTGTTTCCTGCAACGCCTTTTTAGGATCTACATAAAACAAGGTCATATCCAGGGGAACGACCAGGTTAATATCCAATGACTGGTCCAGACCAATATAGGATTTCAATTCAAAGTCAGCATTTTTAAGGTCAATACTCGATTTATTGACCGCCTTTTTTGCGTTGAGAACAGAAAGTTCTATTCTGGAATAATCATTTTCTGATATTCTTCCCAATTTTCTCTTCACCTCCGCTATTTTTAGATTATCCTTACTATTTTTTAAACTACTTGTGGCAAGGTTGTAATTGGTTTGGATCTGTAAGTAAGTGAAAAACCTGCGGGTTGCATTCAGTGATATATTTTCAATAGATTCTGCATATTGCTTTTGCGATTCCTCGTAGATCAAAGGTTCGGTCTTTCTTGACCATTTCATCCAGTTGTAAGCAAAAAGTGGTTGAGTGAATCCTAAGTAGACCGGACTACCGGAAAAGTTAAGCGTATTTTTATTATAATCCTGTACTCGATATAAAGACGATGCTGCATAAATGGACGTGCCGGTTTGTGGTACTACTTGCGATAAGGCGAGTCGGGCATTGGTTTGCATCTGTGCAATTTGACGAAACTCAATACTTCCATCGGGCTGAACAACTGGTGTGTTTGTTTGTTCGTAATCCGGTAAATCGCCCGCGATGGTAAGCTGTGGCCTAAATCTCGCCTGAAAATTCTTCCAGCGCCAGAATGAATTCTCATTTTGATTTTGAACATTCTTGATGGATGAAGATTGACTCACCGCAAGTTCCACCACTTTTTCTAATGTTAAGTCTGTTTTTTGATGATCATCCTGGGCGAATGAAAGGTGGCTTATAAGAATTAAAAAAATAAAGATACAAACCCCTGAATATTTCCAGTCCATTGACACCTCCTCTGATTTATTTTTGAATTTCAATTTCCTTTTGTTTGCGTAACGAAGTGATATCAGAAGTGATCAACTGATCACCAACTTCGGCTCCGGATAGTAACTCGATGTATTGATTTCCTCTCAATCCAGTTTTGATATTCTTCATTACCGCCATATTATTTTCGACTTCATAAATATCCTGGTTTTGTTCATTGGTGAACGCTGGTCCCTTTTTGACGCGCAATACACTATCTCGTTGTGCGCTGACCACCTGGAGATCCACATTGAGATTAGGCCTCAATTTAGAATAACTGTTTTGGTCCAGAAAGACATCAAATTCAATTTTCCGGTCCCTGACCACAGGGCTGATGGTACCAATTTTACCTTTGAGATGCACACTGTCAATGATCACAAAAACTTTCTCGCCGGTCTTCACATACGAATCCATTTTATCTTCAATGGACGCCCTTATTTTAAATGTGGAAAGGTCCGACATCCTGACCAATAAGCGATCCCGGTCAACCTTTTCACCCTCTTTTCCATTGATTTCAAGGATTATTCCATCGGACGGTGCTTTGATGATCATTTTATTTAATAAGCTTTTCCGTTCTTCCAGTTCTTTCATTTGAATTGTGATCTGAAGACGGAGGCCTTTTTCTTCAGCATTGAGTTGTTCCAAACGTATGGCATTTTTTTGCTTCAATGTTTCCAGATCTTTTTCAGCGAGCGTCAATTCCTGTTTGGTTTTATCTATTTTTGCCGGGGAAATACCCCCCACATCCAGCAATTGTTCTTCATCGGCCAACTGAGATTTCAATGAAGCAATCGCCAACTTTTTTACTTCAACATTATAGTCCAGATCAACACGGATATTCCTGGAATTGAGGAGTGTTTTATCCAGGTTATTCTGCTTCACTTCCAACTGGTCCTGCATATCTTCAATTTCACCCATGATGGACTTTGTATCGAGTCTCATGATCACGTCGCCAGCATGGACCTTACTCCCGACATCGTTCACGATTTTTTGAACTATACTCGAAGCCGGACTTAGAAGTAAGACTTCATTTTGTGGCTCGACAACACCTTGGGCAGGCACCGTTTCTATTACGGGTCCCCGGTCAACCGCTGAAACCTCAAATTGCCCTTCTCGTAAAACAGGCACAGGTAAATACCGATAAAAATAGGCCACTACAACCGCTGAAATAAGTACGGCAAAAAAAATCCCTATCGTAAATTTTTTATTAATTGACATGAACTAAAAAATTGATTGTCTGGTGTACGAATGATTTGCAAATGGTTACTGCCCCCATAATATTAACTCACAAATAATTAAAAGTCACACAATTTAAGATTATGTAATGCGAACCACATTTGATCTTTAAATTTGTGTCTCCTCCAAAAAGCTCACATACTAAATTACTGTCCTAAGATGCCTTTAGACTATTGAGGGTAACAATTATTAGTCAATTAAATCTACAACGATTGGTCAAACAAAAAAATATCTCCCTCATCACATTCTTTCTTTGACATTTCGTCTATTCTCATCACCAAAAACATCAATAAGTCTATGGTAAGTATGTTTTGCTTTTAGAAAATTTTGAATGGCAAATATAGTCAAATAAGACAAATCCAGTGTGTTTTGCAGTTGTAATATGATGATGTTTTGATTTTCTGAGCAAGGTCCATTTTTTAAACAGCAATTGATGATAAAACCAATCAATGCGTTCTGCTACATAATTTTCGACTTGCTTTGGCAGTTAAGCATGTAGCCAACAAATCTTTACATGCCGAACAAATAATCAAGTCTCAAAAATATTGTAGCAAATCTAAATATCGGTTTGGACATGATCCGGGAAACGCACAATAAATTCACTCCCTTTTCCTTCTTCGCTGTGAACATCCACTTCCCCACCCAACTTAAACACTGTTTCTCGTAAAATATACAGTCCCAAACCTGATCCATCGGAGGAAACATTGGCGCGGTAGAACATTTCGAAGATCTTATCTGAATAAGCAGAAGGTATACCCTGTCCATTATCTTTTACAACCAATATGTGCTGTTGATTGTGATTTAGATAGGAAATTGTTATCTCCGGGTCATGATCAGGATCTATTTTCTGAAACTTTACGGCATTGGAAATTAAATTATTTAAAATAATCTTAATCCTTGTTTCGTCCGATCCGATGATCACATTTTCATCGATATCAATGTTAAATTTGATTTGATCAAAACGATCCAGGTTTGATAAATAATCCAGGACTTCTTGGACCAGTTCTTTGAGTGGTATCGGGCCATGTTTTAATTCAAGCCGGGCATTGCGCGAATAGCTGATTACGTCTTTTATGAATTTTTCCAACTTCATTACGCTGTCATTCATCCGGAGAAGCAATGTTTTGAGCGTGTCAATCCTGGTTTCATAACTGGCAATATTGATGAGTCCGCGAATAGATTTTAATGGAGCGGAAAGGTCATGGGAGGTGCTGTAAACAAATTGGTCTAATTCTTGATTTCTCGCCACAAGGTTTTCATTGGCTTTGGCCAGTTCCATGGTCCGTTTCATCACCAGTTTCTCCAATCCCAATTGTCTTTTTCTCAATATCCGCGAGGTGATAAATCGTGTTATTATAATCAGAAAAATTCCCACCAATAAAACTGACAATTTAAAATACCACGTTTCGTAAAATGCCTTTTTTATTTTAAACTTATAATTGTTTGCATCGCTCCAATCATAGTTATCGATTTTTTTTGCTCTTATCGACAAGTTGTAACTTCCACTGTTAAGTTTGGAAAAAGTTACCAAATGATCGTCCTGGAAATCGATCCATTGGTCTGATCGATTGTTGAGTTTATACTGGTATCTTATTTTTTTGCTGGGATAGGCCGGAGACGATACCGCCATCTCCAAATAAAGATTGGCAGGAAGCATGATCATGGAAAGATCTGAAGGTTTGTATATTTTGTTGTCAGCCGAAAAACGTACAATATATGGTTTTGGCGTCTTTTTTAAGTTAAGAAAATTGAAATGAGAATAGGCAAGGCCACTTGCTGTGCCAACCCAAATCACATCATCACGAATGATAAGCCCTCGGGTGTTAATGGTATTGGAAGGAAGCCCATGTGATTCATCATAGATATTATATTCTCTGGTTTTGATGTTATATTGAATTAAACCATAAGCATTGGAAAACCAGACATAAGGGGTGTTTTTCTGGTATCGGATTGTTTTAACCAGCATATCATCAAACCGTGGTTCCAAATGCAATTTTTCCAGACTTTCGCCAATTTGCCGGCAAAGACCAATGGAGGTGGCCAGCCATATCGTATCATTTTCCAGGGCGATATCGATAACATGTAAATTGCCCTGACGCTCGAAAGTAACTGGTTTACTCATATTATGGAAAACAGAATCATCGAATGATTTAAAATATAAATAGCTTTTTTCACTATTTGAACCGGCATAGATACCTTTCTGGTCTGTTTTAACCACCGTTATTTCCTCTGGCAAACCGGCATTTTCATTATAAATACGGACATGACCTTGTTTGTCAATATTTTTCAGACCCTTACATGCTTCCTGTGTAAACCATATTTTATCATTTTTATCCAGGGCCAAATCAAAAATAAATCTTCCCTGATCCGAAAAATTCCATGTAGAAACCAACTCACCTGATGTTTTATATAACAGTAAATTCGTTGCATTGGAGGCCCACAAAAGATCATGAGATAGTTGAAGACTCAAAAAATAACCCCTCAAACGGATATCGAACATCTTGGCACGCTCCTCCCCTGTTTTGTACATGCGTAAATGTTCTTTACTGCAAAAATAAATTTCGCTACCATCCGCTTTCATTGCTATGGATTCAACATAAATATTTTCACTTTCCGTTTTTATTTTATTGAAAATTTCGGGTTTCAGTAGAATAACACCTTTTTCGGTTGAGAGCCAAATATTTCCATCATCTGATTTGAAAGACTGATTAACTACGGTCAATTTGAATGGCAATCTGCTGAAAGTTTCATCAGGGTGATAGATAAAGGTTGAATTATTGAATGAATTGACCATGAGTTCTGTCTCACTGATGGGCAGCAAATAGGACAAGTTCAGGTCTTTCAATATTTGTTCAGTTTCTACCAAGCCATCATCTATAGATGTGACTTTGTAAAAACCGTTGTTACAGACAAAATATACCGTTCTGTTCCAGAAAACCATGTGGTTGATCTCGCCCCGGAAATCATTCGTCTTCAAATATTCCAGGCTGTCGGTTGTATTATCATAAAGGAAAAAACTGCCATTGAAACCAGAAATCAATATTTTACCATCTGGCAACTCCACGAAATTAAATGACCGTATGAAACTGGATGAATTGTGCTCCGGGCCAAACGCAATTCTTTGTATTTTTTTGAAGTTGTATTTTACCACAGATTGCGGTTCGCCGATCCAAAAATTTCCTTTGCTGTCTTCGAAAATTGATTTTGGATACCAAATCGAAGAATCTGTAGGAGACCTGGTGCCTGGTAGTATTTGTCTGAAAATTACCGTATCAACTTGATTTATAATTTCGTTGAGACCGAGGTCATTCAGGACTAACAACCGTCCATTGCGCAATTTGAGTAGATTTTTAACGAATTGACTCTGTGTGGCATTGGCATAATGAATAAACCTGTTCCCGTTGTATTGCATTAATCCTTCATCGGAACCAATCCAGATAAATCCAAGAGAATCCTGTTCGATGGATTTGATGATATCAGTTTTTAATCCATCTCCAACCCTGTACTGTAGAAATTGATAATTTTGCGAAAAAGCTCCTTGAGAAGCATTCAGCAGTATTATCAACACGAAAATTCCGAATCGAGCCATCAAATTATTTCAATTAAAAAAGCATCGAAAATACTGGTTGTTACAGCATACCTGCTTCACAACCCCCAATGTGTTAAAGTGCAATTATTCGATTTTTAATTTGCGGTTGAAAATCAAACCACAAAATGAATTTAAAAAAATAACTGTTATCCATCGTAAGACACGAAAAGTTTCGTCTATTGATGGTAACAAGTTTTATTGTTTTGGCTTTGTTTTCAATCTTTTCTTGGAGGGCTTTGCTATTTTATTATAAGTCAGTGACAATTTGATGCAATAATTGAAATCTTCCTGATTTCTATAGCCTTTTTCATTAACCAATACGAATCCTTTCATGGGACGGCCTGTAAAATCCATTTGCCGGCACCCGGCTTTTATGAGGGCGGCAGCATAATCGTTCGGGTCTATTCGGCACATTAATTCTTCTCCCATAATGCCAATACACATTTTATGATCTACCATGAAGGTAAGACCACCCATCATTTTCTTTTCCTCAACCACAGGTAATTTGGTCAGGGCCATTCGCACCTGACCTGCTAATTTTTCATTGAAAGCCATAAGATCCAACGGATTGATGCACACAAAAATATACTAAATATTAATAGAAAAGAGGGGGATATGCTCAATTTAAAATTTAACATAGCACGCATCGCTTATTTTTCTTTTTAAGAACCCGAATTATTAATTAAATTATATGTGTAAACCAAGAACCATTCATTTGGATTAAAATCATATTAATCACTTTTATAATCTTTATTCACACACTAAACCAGCACAAACCATGAATGACAAATCGATTACTGCGAAAGATTTCTTCGCATTTGCCAGGCAACACAATGCTGAAATGATAGACTTAAAATTTACTGATTTGCTGGGCA
Source organism: uncultured Cytophagales bacterium (assembly GCA_963711495.1). GTDB lineage: Bacteria > Bacteroidota > Bacteroidia > Cytophagales > Cyclobacteriaceae > CAVQEK01. The sequence goes on along the minus strand of CAVQEK010000003.1, from coordinate 182,679 downwards.
CATGGCAGCATTGTTCGTTTCCTGTCGAGACATGGGATGACAATACCTTTAAGGAAGGCATTGGATTTGATGGTTCCTCTATAAGAGGATGGCAGGATATCCATATGTCCGACATGTTAGCTATTCCGGATCCCACCACAACCAAAATTGATCCATTTTTTAAAGAGCCTACCGTAAGTGTTCTGGCAGATATCTGGGATCCGGTAACTAAAGAAGCTTATTCAAAGGACCCAAGATACGTTGCCGTAAAGGGGATTGATTATTTGAAAAAAAGTGGAATAGCTGATAATTGTTATATCGGGCCAGAGCCTGAATTTTTCATTTTCGATGAAATCAGGTATGATCAGCGGCAAAACACAGGTTTTTATGAAATCGATTCTATAGAAGGGGCCTGGAACACCGATCGATTGGAAGAACCGAATTTAGGATATAAACCCAGTTATAAAGGCGGTTATTTCCCTGTAAGTCCTACCGATACCTACCATGATTTACGTGGTGAAATGGTTAATGTGATGAGAAGCCTGGGTATCGTAGTAGAAGCCCACCATCATGAGGTTGGCACTGGTGGTCAGGGCGAGATTGACATGAAATACACAGATCTGCTGACAATGGGTGATCAATTCATGTGGTATAAATACATTATTAAAAATGTTGCCAAAAGAAATGGGAAAACAGTCACTTTTATGCCCAAACCTATATTTTCTGACAATGGAAGCGGAATGCACACACACTTTTCACTATGGAAAGGCAATAAACCACTATTTGCCGGTGATGGCTATGCCCATTTAAGCCAAATGGCCATGTATAGTATCGGAGGATTGTTGAAACATGCTGCAGCAGTATTGGCTTTCGCCGCCCCAACAACTAATTCTTACCGACGATTGGTGCCGGGATTTGAGGCCCCTGTTAATCTTGTCTATTCTCAGCGGAACCGATCAGCTTCCGTCAGAATCCCCATGTATTTTGACAATCCGAAAGCTAAACGTTTTGAATTCCGTTGTCCTGATCCTAGCACCAATGGATATTTAATGTTTACTGCTATGTTGATGGCTGTTTTGGATGGTATTGAGCATAAAATAGACCCGGGCAAACCACTTGACCGGGATATTTATGAATTAACACCAAAAGAACTGGCTAAAACGCCAACTGTTCCAAGTTCTCTTGAAAGTGCCCTTAATTCCTTGAAGAAAGATCACAAATTTCTCCTCAAAGGTGGCGTTTTTACGGAAGATCTGATACAAACCTGGATTGATTATAAAACAGAGAATGAACTTCATGAAATGGCGTTGCGTCCGCATCCCTATGAATTCTATCTGTATTACGACAGTTAATAGCCTTTTCGGCATTTGGTTCTGGCAAAAACCAAATGCCGAAGATTTTATTAAAAAATTTATGAGTCAATCTATAAAAAACGACTATTTTACGATCTCATGATTTTACTGTAGTGTAATGTCAACTTTATAATGTCGTATAAATGTATTATATTGGCAAGAAACTGCCATGATAAAATACAAAGTAACTTTAACGCTGGAAGAGCGAGAGGAACTACAGGAGATTACAAGGAAAGGTTCTCACAAATCACAAAAGGTGTTGAATGCACTAATCCTGTTAAATTGTGATCAGGGGGAACATCAGGAACAGAAAGTCAAGAATGAGGATATCTCTTCAGTTTTGCAGATCAGCATGAAAAAAATTGACCGGGTGAAAAAGAGATTCGTAGAGGAAGGCATAGAGGTCGCCTTACTGGGCCACAAAGGAGAGCGGGTTTATAAAAAGAAAGTGGATGGGGATTTAGAAGCCCATCTGATAGCCCTGAGTTGCAGTGAACCCCCGGATGGTTTTTCCAGATGGTCCTTGAGATTGTTGGCAGACAGAGCAATAGAGTTAGAATACATAGACAATATTTCTCACGAGACAGTACGTCGACTTTTAAAAAAACGAGTTAAAACCCTGGAAGAAAAAAGGATGGGTAATACCACCGCTTCAAAACGGTGATTTTGTGGCCAACATGGAAAAAGTATTGGAAGTGTATAAAATGCCCTATGACCCCAGATATCCGGTTGTTTGTATGGATGAATCGCCTAAACAGTTAATAAAGGAGACAAAAATGCCCATAAAAGCAAAACCGGGCAGCGAAGAAAAATATGATTATGAGTACGAGCGATGCGGAGTCTGCAATATATTTATGGCCAGCGAACCATTGGCTGGGAAGCGGTATGTGAAAGTGACTTTAAGCAAAACCAAAAAGGATTGGGCTGAATACCTAAATGAAATAACGGAAAATTATAAGGATGCCGAAAGGATTACTTTGGTAATGGATAATTTAGGGACACATAAGCCAGGCACACTATATGAAACCTATAAGCCGGAAGAGGCAAAACAACTATGGGATAGATTTGACTTCGTGTATACCCCAAAGCATGGTAGTTGGCTCAATATGGCTGAAATTGAACTCAACGTATTAATGAAACAATGCTTAAACAGAAGAATAGACACAATAAAAAAAGTTGAAAAAGAAGTAATGGCATGGCAAACCGCCAGAGACAAAAAGAATGCAAAGATTAATTGGCGGTTCACTACAGAAGATGCCAGAATAAAACTATCAAGGCTTTATCCGACTTTTGACGATTGACTTGACACTAGCATGGTTTGCTACATAATTTAATGACTTGAGTGCCCCATTAAATTTCTGATATGACAAAAATAATGGTAAACATTTGATCAGTTTCATACAAAATAAACTTAATGCGCTGCTTTAATGAAGTAAAATTCATTCATGTTTTCACAAATTATTATTTGCTAAGCTAATCCTGTTATTTTAGCATACCTCAGACGAACCATATAATGGTTGATTATGTTGTTTTTTTGAACGGTGGTATACTAAAAATACATGGAGGATATTTTTTAAAATGAGCTACTGCTTGGATGCGGAATTTTGGGATCAGATCAATAACCTGTGTGAAAGAATTGCAGACGATCAACAGATCGATGGTAATGAAGACTTTGTAGAAATCATGTCCATGATTGAATTGGCTAAATCCATGTTGCTCATTATAAAAAGTTACCTGAATCGCCCGGAACTATTGGACATCAGTATGAGTGAAACAGAATTAAAACAAATTAGCCAATCTCTGACCAAACTAAATGATCTGACCAATTTACAACCTTCCCTTTCTGGGAAAACAAAGGAATAAGCCTGTTTGTCTGGTGGATTTTTAATACTCCATATTTATTGAATGGCCTGTTTCAGGACATTAGCCCGGTCGAGGATGTTCTGCCGGTATTCTACTGGTAAAGATTCAATTTTTGACACTTCGATATATGTATTGACCGCAGCCTGTAAATTATGATTGCTTTCATAAATACTGGCCAAAAACAAATAACCATCAACATAATCAGCATGCCGACCCAACACCTCATTTAAGACAGAAATAGCCTTTAAAACCTGGCCTGATTCATTGAGATAATAAGCATATGTATATCCGTATTTAGGATTTTCAGGATTAATCCGGTAGGCCCTCAAACTATATTTTAAGGCTTGGTCCTGATCTGCTGATTGTGCCGACATCACCGCCAAATTATAAGCTGCTGTCCCATCGATAGAATCCTGCTCCATTGCAATTTTTAAGTGATATACTGCCTCCTCATACCGCTGCATCTGTGCCAGCAGTAAACCATAATTAAGATTGCCTGCTGCATTCTTTGGTTCAATTTCCAGGGCTCTTTTTAATTTTTGTTCAGCAGCAGTATTGTCATTGAGCATGCTATAGGTGACACTGGCATTGACCAATGGTGAAATAACACTATTGTCCAGTTCTTCTGCTTTATCAAAACTTTTTATTGCATCCTGATACATACCCCGGCCATGATAAAAATTACCCAGGTTATAATAGGCCGACCAGTTATCCGGATAGGAAGTAAGATACTCGGTGTATTCTTTGTAATTGCTCTCCACAATGGCTTTTTCCTGGGGCGTGAACATATTATCCGGGAATAAAGCCAATGCCATCGAGGCCCTGATCCGTACAATCCTAAAACTATCGCGCGCTGCGCGTAATAATACGGCCTTTGAATCATTGCTGATGATTGCCTGAAGTGCCTGAACTACAGAAGCTCGAATTAAAGGAGATCTATCTTCAAACGCCTTCAATAAATGCCTTTCCTTTTGCGCGCCGTTAAAATTCATCAGGATACGAATCATTGAATTGCGGAAAATCACATTTACTTCCGGATCATCTACCATAGTCAGCATTTGATCTGCGTGTTTAAAATTGCCATTGCGGCCTTCATAAATTAAACGCGCCTGATTGAGTGTTTCATCCTGATAATCACCATGCCATTTCGTCACATACTTGTTGGCCCACTGTGCATCTTTATCCTGATGGCAAAGATTGCAGGCATTTGGCGACTGGTATTTGATGGTAGCTGCCGGCATCGGAGGCCGCATGGAATGGTCACTCCGCGTCATGCGGGCAAATGAAGTTTTAGGCAAGTGACAAGAAATACAAGTAAGACTGTCTTTGACCTGATGTCTGGAATGGGCTTCAAATTGATTTACTTTTTTCTCGTGACATTGCATACAGGCGTCGTTATCATGTCCTTTAAACCGATAACGGCCACTGGAGGTGTGACAAGAAACACAATGAAGATCGCTGTTTAAAGCACATTTGCTTTGCATCCAACTGGTCATGGTATAATCTTCACCTAAATCTCTGCCATCGGGATAGAAATCAGGATTTTCCAGGGTGACCAGGTCGAAGTGCTGGAAAAATGGTTCCCCCGGAGTATACGTATTGGTTAGCAACATACCCTTGGCGTGACATGCAGCACATGATGCATTGTGTTGTTCTGCTGTAAATTGACTCTGTTTGATAATCTTAAGATCAGTGGGTTCCTCATTATTCAGAGCAGCCTGTCTGCATGCACGCACATGTTCTTCACAGGGGCCATGGCAAGTTTCACAATTTATTCCGGGTTCTTTCCAGGTGGTATGGTAGGTATTGGTTCTGTTATCATAATTTTTGCTCAACTGACTCACGTGACAGCTATGGCAAGTGGTATTGAATGTATAAAGCGGATTGGTCCATTCGAGTGCTTCGTTATGGGCATATTCATCTACGAAATGACGAACGGCACTTTGTGGGTTGCCATACCATTCGTGTTTATTGATGTCGTAAGCCAAAGGCAAAGTTTGCAGTCGACCGCCTTCAAACGGTGTGAGGAAATAAAATATATTGCGGCCTCCTAAAGCCCAGACGGCCTCATATTTTTTCAATACCTTTTCAGGTTGGCTTTGTTTTTTTTCAAGCATGAAAAGCTTGTCTCCTTCAATCGATACCTGAAACCAAGAATCGCCGACTTTAATAGCATCCTGCTGCTGCGCCAATTCCTGACCATGAATAACATCGGCCATGGGTTGCATCGCCTTGCCGTGATGTGATGGTGACCATAATTGATAAAACCGTTCGTGACATTCCCTGCAACTCCTCGATCCTGCATACCCCCCCAGGGTATCAAGTTCGGTTAATTCTGATGGAGAGATCGTCGATGGAATATGAATGTATTTTGGTTTTATGAATACAAAAAATACAGCCAATATCAGGACAAATACAACTAAAAAAAGTATCCGCTGTGCACGCTTGCTCATCTAAAAGATCTTTGGATTAAAAAATGTATTATTCTTACAGATAACAAAAGTGCTTTTTGAGCAGTTCAGTATTTTTAAAAATCTTTCTTATCAAGAAAATCCATCATTTTCTTGACCAATGAGATTTCGAAATTGACCAGTTAATTCGCGGAAATATAAAACCATGGATGCGAAGAAAAAAAATTTAAATGTTGTCACGAACACGGTACCAAAACACTCCTTATTGTTATGACCTTTAGTTTTAAATTGTTTGTTTGACAAATTTTGAATTCGATTATGGAAAAATTATCTATAAATGACCAGGTTAATTTAGTTTCCTATCAATCCCTCCTTTTTCCTTATGCTTATAATATTTTAGGCGATGCAATGCAAGCTGAAGATATTATCCAGGACGTGCTGATCAAATATACCACCACCAATCAGAACCATGTGCAAAATGAAAAAGCGTATCTTATCCGTTCAGTGATCAATAATTCGATCAGTTACAAACAACTGCTGAGGGTAAAAAATGAAACTTATCCGGGCAGGTGGCTTCCGGAACCCATTATTACCGAATCATCAGTTTACAATCAGGTCGATAGGAAACAAATATTGGAATATACCCTGTTGGTTTTATTGGAAAAACTCAATCCTACTGAAAGAGCTGTTTTTATTCTAAAAGAAAGTTTTAACTATTCGCACGAAGAAATCTCAGGAATCCTGTCCATTACTACAGTACATTCTCGTCAATTATTGAAAAGAGCAAAAACCAAGCTTCAGGATGCACCAGCCTTTCAAATGAAAATATCATCTGCAGACCAGGTTTTTGTCAATGATCTTTCAGAAGCTATCGGCAATGCCAACCTCGATCGTCTGGAACAATTATTGGCGGAAGATGTCAAGATCTATTCCGATGGCGGTCCGTATATTTCTGCGTCCAGAAATATTATTTCAGGAAAATTGCGGGGCATTAAGATGTTACAGGGCATTTTGAAAAAATTCACTTATCCTGATACTCAAATACAGATCAGCATTGTAAACCATTTATCGGCACTGATTTTCATCCGGTCTGGCAAGACCTATCGCTGCATGATCTTTAAAATTAAAGAAAACCAAATTGATCAAATTTTTATTATGGTCAATCCGGAAAAACTAAATCACCTTAAAAAAAATTGAGATCTTCGTCACGAAAAAAAATGTAAAACGGTCTTCTTTGGGTAAAGATCCGGTAAGAACCAACATGTTGTTGACTACCGGAGCATGTTTCATCTTGACCAATTAAAATTTATGGAAAGAATTGCACATCATGATTTACCCAAAGGGATCCTTGACGGAATGTTGGTTTCTGAAAAATTTCTCGCACAAAGCGGATTAAAAAAATCATTAATGCATTTGATGAAAATCAGGGCATCGCAAATCAATGGCTGTGGTTACTGTCTCGATATGCACTTCAAAGAAGCCCTAAAATCGGGTGAGGATCATTATCGTCTCAATTTGATTGCAGCCTGGCAGGAAGCGCCTTGCTTTACTGAAGAAGAAAAAATTGTGCTGTCATTTACAGAAATCCTGACCAATATGCAGGAAAACCAATTACCGGTTGTTTTTAAGCAATTGAACCGCTTCTTTTCTAAAGCACAAATCGCCAGTCTTTCACTGGTGATTGCGCAAATCAATGGCTGGAACCGGTTGATGGTGAGTTTCGGTACCATACCAGGCAGTTATAAAACCTGAACATATTGCTATTATTATTGTTCTAAAATGCACTTACTTTAAAGGTAGTCGTTACTTTAAAAAAATTAAAACTCATGAACGATCAAACCATCTTCATTACAGGATCAACCGATGGCATCGGTAAGTTAACTGCATTGCAACTGGCCAAACAAAATGCCCATGTGGTAATCCACGGACGAAATAAAGAAAAATTAGATAGCGTGATCAATGAATTAAAAACCAAGTCCGGCAATGATCAAATAGAAGGCGTAACAGCAGATTTCTCGGCATTAAAAGAAGTACGTCAAATGGCGGAGGAAATCCTTGATCAATATCCAAGCCTCGATGTGTTGATCAATAATGCCGGTGTCGGCATGGCAGATCCGCGAAACAGCCAGGATGGTTATGAACTACGTTTCGCAGTCAATTACCTTGCCCCTTTTCTTCTGACGCAGTTGTTGGTGCCGGCCCTAAAAAAAGCTGCTTCATCCAGGATCGTAAATGTAAGCTCTGCCGGACAGCAAGCCATCAATTTCGAAGATATTATGCTCGAAAAGAATTTTGATTCCACCAGGGCATATTGTCAAAGCAAGCTGGCATTGATTATGTTTACGTTCGACCTGGCAGAACAATTAAAAGATGAAAAAATAACCGTCAACAGTTTGCATCCCGGGACATATTTGGATACCAATATGGTTAGAAATTCGGGAATCAAGCCGTGGGGAGAGCCTGAAAGCGGCGCCGATGCTGAAATGTATCTGGCAGTTTCCCCATCGCTCGATGGTGTTACAGGAAAATACTTCAATGTAAAAGCCGAGGCCAAAGCAGAACCCCAGGCATATGACCAGCAAGCCAGAAAACGACTTTGGGATTTAAGCCTGGAATTAACCGGCCTGAAATAATCAAATATATAGATAACCAGAAATCTGTATGACTGCGGTACAGCATTACGCTGTAGGAATATGCTTTATTAGAGAAAGAGGAAATAGAAAGAATGCTTTCTTGGTGACGCTTTAACTTTCCACTACATAGTTTAGGAACGGACCAAGATTCAGTATACGGAATATTTGATTCAAACAATTTGGATACCAAATCAAAACAAGAAAATTGTCTTATTTTTCCTGCAATACAAATTCGATATCTACAAGTTGGTTGTCTTCGGCATGGGGAAGTGGATTCATGGCTATATCAGTCGGAACAAATAGTCCGCTTGCTGCCAGATTTTTCTGGGATTGAATAAGCTTTTCCCTGCTAAAAACCTGACCGTGCTTTAACTCAATCATTTTACTGATCTTGGAAGTGGATGTTTTATGATTTCCCTGAACGAGGATCTTATCAACTTTGACTATTGGCCCTTCATATATTTTAAAGTTAAGATCTACCTTGTTACTGCCCACAAATGATTCCTTGGGTTTCAAAGTGAAATACATATATCCTTTATCCATATAGAGCGCGCCAAGATTACTGCCGTCAGGCTTATAGTTGAGCTTATCTTCTATTTTTTGCTTACTATAGACATCACCCACCTGGATGCCAAGCTTTTTTGTCAGGAATTCGGATGAATAGAGTGTATTGCCGCTCCAGGAAATATGGTTAATAATCAATGGTCGTCCCTCGGTTTGAGCCGTGGCATTATTTTTCGGACTGGCCGGTTCGGTTTTGTCCGTGCAGGAAAATATGGCTATCAATAAAGCCAGGGCTGGAAGAATGAATAAGAATTTCAGTGCATGCATTTTTTTTGGTTTTTTAAGATACAACATCCCCATGCGCTTTTTCATGCTGATCATCGAAAACTGATGGACCAGGTGCATGGGATTTTTTGTCTTTGATAATTTTAATATGAGGGACGAATAATTGTCGATGTTGTAGTGGTGATGTATAACTTCTCGGTCAGCCAGATACTCGTGAACTTCGCCGATGGCCGTGCGAATTTTGTAAATGAACGGATTGAACCAACAAGCAATGCTGGCAATTTCCATGAAAATCAGATCATAGGAATGCTTTTGCCGAATGTGAACGCTTTCGTGGAGCAGAACACTCGAAACTTCATCATCGTCCAATTGACATGCATTTCGATTGATGAATATGAATCGTGAGAAAGAGAAAAAGGCCGGTCCCCGATCGATGGTGACGACTTTACAATTAGCCCGGTCCTGAATGTTGTTGTTCCTGACCAAATGAATAACTTTCCACACGCCCTGGCACAATTTAAAAGTCAGCAAAAGACAACCGACCACATAGATCAGTAAGAGTCCGGAAGAAAGGATTAAATTCCACGAAAATGTAGGTGCATTCAGTACTGGCGTATTATTGACCAAATCACTCGATGAAAGGGCGGCCCTGAAATCTAACCATGCAGCCAACGGAGAAACGACGTTGTTGTCATCATTCGCATAGTAAATACCAATACTCAGCAGAGGGATCACAAAGCTCAACATTGTTGTACCAATCAGATAAAATCTGTTCACCTGGAAATACGGCAGATTGGTGTAAAATAAGCGATACAACAGGTAAAACCCCGCTTGGCAAACCGAAACTTCCAACAAATAAATCAGGAACTCTTTCATTGTTTTTTAGATTTGAGATGGTCAATGTATTGAGATATCTCAGTCAATTCTTCATCCGAAAGTTCCTTCTCCTGCACCATAAAAGAAACTACATTTTCCAGGGAGCCTTCGAAATAATCAGCCATGAAGTTCTTCAGAGCGAACTTTTTATAGGCCAGTTTGGACATCGCGGGATAATATTCATGCGTTTTTCCGTAAGCTTTATGCTTTACGTATCCCTTGTTTTCCAGTATGCGGATGATGGATGACACCGTGGTGTAAGGCGGTTTTGGGGATGGTATTTGATCAATGACATCATTGACAAAACCTTTTTTAATCTTCCAGAGGACTTGCAGTATTCGTTCCTCTCTTTTTGTTAAACTTTCCATAAATCAAATTTATAACTTACTTTTGAGTTATACAACTAATTTATTAATTATAAAACGCAATATTGAGTTAAATGCTCCAAAGGCATTATTTTTCAGTCACATGCTGGTCCAAAATAAATCGTCACCCTGAGCGGAATGGAATGGAGCGAAGAGTCTTTCCACCTATCAAAAGTTAGTATTTTTTCAGTTGTGCGGAGATCGGCTGCCAGCGCTCTTTTTACTCCACATATCGTCCTGTTCTAAAAACCAAATAACTACAAATTCCCATCAGATGTCTCTCGCAGAGGACTCTGATGTGTTGGAAATGCAATGTCTGAATTACAACAACAAGGCAGAGGTTTCGCACACTTGGATTTATTGGCATTTTTTCCGACTTTATGAAAAACCGACCCATCATAAAAATGAAAAAGATCTTAAAACTTAGCTTTCTTCCCCTGAATGTTGACTTTGGACTGTTGCTGCTGCGCGTGTGGCTGGGATTCAGCTTATTTTACAAGCATGGCATAGAAAAACTATTCACCTTTTCCCAAATGCAAACCCACTTTCCAAATCCTTTGCATATTGGCGCAACGCCGAGCTTAATGTATGCGACATTATCCGATGGCATTTGCACCATCCTTATCATTATTGGGCTGGCTACCCGTCCGGCGGCCCTTATTGTTGCCTTCAATCTTTTGGTGGTATTTACCGTTTTGCACGGCTTTTCTTTTGCCGACGGCCATGCCGAACTGGTTTACGCCTACCTGGGGAGCTTTTTGGCAATTTTAGCAGCCGGACCCGGGAAATATAGTCTGGATAATAGGATTTTGGGGTGATTTGGTGAGACGATACCTCGGTGTTGATTCCGGATTTGTTGTCAGCCACCTAACTTCTTTTGTTCAAACATCTTATCAGGTATATAAAAATAAATTGCCCGCCCACCTGCAGAAAGTGAATCACTGACGACCATGCCGGCAGAATTTCTGGTCGACAAGGGTCTGTTGGTTAAAAAGGTGCATTACTCCAAACGTTTAACAGATCGAATGCATGTTGATATTATCAAAACTTTTGTAAAAACCGGACAGGTGTCGGATTAACTCCGTATCGTGTCCATTACCAAATAATGGCTTAAAAACCAAAACATTATCACCGAGCTGACTTTCCTATGCGCATCAATTTTTTGTCATTACTCCGCGTATGCCCTGAAAAAATTGCTATCTTTTGTTAAACAAAACCTAACACAATCATGAATGCTTCCTTAAAAATCAATCACTGGGCCATATTGGCCAGTTTTGTTGTTTTAACTGCCCTGGGATTTTTATGGTACGGTCCCCTTTTCGGTACCCCCTGGATGAAAATGGTCGGACTGGATGAGGCCACGATCAACGCCAATCCACCGGGGGCAGGAATCTGGATCACAAATGTTATTGCCACGGTGGTGCCGCTTTATGTCCTGGCCTGGCTGTTTACCAAACTCAATGTCCGGTCAGGTCTTCATGGAGCGGGAATTGGACTCTTAATCTCCTTTTCATTTGTTTTTCTTTCGAGGATGACCTCCGATATGTTTGCTCAAAATCCTTACGTCCTGTCCTGGATTACCGGCGGTTATGATATGGTTGCATTGACGCTGGCTGGTTTTATTCTGGGTGCCTGGAGAAAAACAGATAAACAAGCAGCATAAATAGCCAGAGGTTAAACAGTCCTATAGAATTGATTGCCCTGTACTTCATTTCTAATTCATAATCAATATTTTAATTCGAAATGCCACGAGAAGATTTTTCTACAGATGTCAAGAAATTTTCACAGACCAAGACATTTTCATCGACTATACATTTTTTTTAAAAAACAGCAATTTTCCCATAATAGTCTTTAAAAAAAGCCTTTTCAGGATTTGTGATGCTTTCATGAACTTGCTCCATTGAATTATTGCATGGAAAATGTAGTTATACATTGCGGACAATAAACATCGCGGACAATACAATAAGTTAATAGGCATTTAGTGTATTTCCGGAAAGTGAGTTTAGAATTAAAAAGTAGATGAATTATGAATTTAAATCTGAAAAAAATACTGAACACCAAGTTGACATGGATTTTGGGATTTGTATTTACCCTATTCCTGTTCGTGTCTTGTGAAAAAAATAACGAAGTTACTCCACCTCAGGCTGTTGCCTACGTGTCGCTCTACCAGGCTTCACCGGATGCTCCTGAATTGGACATTTCCGTGGACAACCGGCAAATCAATACATATCCGTTTGATTATGCCGAAAACACAGGATATTTGAGGTTTTACACCGGTGATCGTAATCTAAAGTTTGGGCCATATGACGCCAACAATGTGGCCATCGACACGACCTTTAATTTTGAAGATAATATGGCATATTCCGTATTTATAGTCGATGAATACCCGAATATTGAAGCGATCAAGCTTGATGATAACTCTCCGGAACCGGCTACCGGAAATGCCATGGTTCGGTTTATTAATTTATCACCAGATACCCCAGCCCTCGATCTCATATCCACGGGAGATTCAAACCCGATGTTCACGGACCAGTCATTTAAAGAATCATCTGATTTTATGGAAGTATCAGCAAAAGATTATGATTTTGAAGTGAACACTTCTGAAAATGACAATATGGTTTTAAATGTGCCCGACATCAATATTCAACCCGGCTGGTATTATACGATCCTGGTGCGCGGTTATTCCAATCCACCGGCTGGCAACATGCATGAGCTGAGTGCCCAGATAGTCGTAAACTAAAAGATCATTGACATAAAAGTGCAATAGATCAATTCAATATAAATACGTCCATATAGAAGAAACAAAAATGGCCTGACTTTCCAGGCCATTTTTTATATCTAACACTGAAGGAGTTATTCTATCGATCACTCCTATCGACTCATTTTCAATAAGATCAATACTGATGAAATGCCATAGAAACAAATTCAAGAACATTTGGTAGTGAAGCCCGCCAATAAGTCCAGTTATGGGCACCATCACGCACACGATATTCATGGGGAATTTCCTTTTTGCGCAAGGCAATATGCACCAATGAATTGCCTTCATACAGAAAATCGTCATCGCCAATGTCCATAAACCATCTTATCGATTTGATTTGATCAACCGGCATAGTATCGATCAACTCCAGAACGCTATATTTTTTAAAATAATCAGATATCTCCGCATCAGAGAATTTTTGGTCTCCACTCCTTCGTTCGAGCCACTGCCGGGTATCATCCAAAGAAAGCGGACCTGTGCTGGCACTCAGCGGACAGGCAGACGAAAACAATTCAGGATGGTGCAGCGCATAGATGAAGGTACCCCCACCTCCCATCGATAAACCAGCTACTGCCCGGTATCGTTTTTCTGCTTTGATGCGATAGGTCTTTTCAATATAAGGCATAAATTCATCGAAAAAGAAATCCTCATATCGCCAGTCCCCTTTTGGACTATTAAAATAGCCGCGTTGGCCCGTATTGGCATCCGGCATCACAATGATCATTGGAGTGGAAATTCCGTCGTTAATCGCTTTGTCTGTGATATGTAATACTTCTCCGAATTGTACCCAGCCCGTCTGATCATCACCGGCACCGTGCAAAAGATACAAAACCGGATAGCTTCGTTGAGAAGTTTCATATCCCGGAGGAAGGTATATCGCATATTTTCGTTCACTCTTTAACAAGTCACTTTTCATCGTAAGTGCATCATACACCTTGCCTGTTTGAGCACAAAGCGTGGTCGCTGAAAATCCAAGTAATACAAAAATCGAAATATAGGGTAACTTTTTCATGGGCATTTATATTAAATTTTTCTGATCAAGGCACAATTTATCAAAAAGAGAATTATTTCTCATGAAATGAATTTAATTCGGCCTTCAAAATTCTCCCGATCCGGGATTGGCCATTTTGGTCCCTAAGTAATTTGGGTTAACTATTATTGATCAATAAAATATATTCAATAAAATCACAGTCATTCAGTGGATTAGGCATCAAATTTTTGTTAAAAATCCTTAAATTGATAGAACCTTAAACAAATTAACCACCTTAATTCCAACAACAATGAATACTCAAAAATTTTTGATCGGCACCATTACCGGTGGAGTCGTGTTTTTCTTCCTCGGATTTCTTTTCTATGCTATTTTACTGGACAGCTTTTTTGTTGCCAATGCAGGTTCAGCCACTGGCGTAGCAAAAACCAACATGGCATACTGGCCTTTAATTTTAGGAAATCTGGCAACGGGCGCTTTGTTTACTTACATTTTTCAGAAATGGGCCAACATCTCGACCTTTGCCACTGGTGCCCGTTCCGGGGCGCTGATCGGTTTACTTATGGCGCTTGGTTATGATTTGGTGATGTATGACACCAGTAACATCATGAATCTCACCGGATCCTTAGTTGATATTGTGGTCTTTACTGTGATGAGTGCCATTGCCGGTGGTTTTATTGGCCTGGTGTCACCAAGTAAATCTTAATTATTATGGCATCCGCAAATCACAGCCGCATTTGCGGATGCCTGAATTAATGACAATAAGAAACCAAGTCAATTATTTTTATTTGGTGTCTGCATTCAATTGCACATGAAGCAGGCAAATCATCTTTCTTGATCTTCAATGAAATCATCTCAACCAATTCGCTGGTAATTCTTTTCCGCTCAAACAATCATTACACCATTTTTCACCATTTACTGGTTTTCCCGGGTCAACATGAATTATATTTTTTCAGAAATTCATCCTAGCTGCTATGCTGCGAAATTATCTAAAGTCACTTTCCATAATTTTATGAATCGCTGGGCTATATCCGGCAAACCTCTTATTAAAGTAAATACTCCATGTACAATGCCTTGTTTCGTATTTGATGTCCCATGAATCAGGATTTTGATTTTATGAGTCTGTATAAATCGTTTTGATTCATTATTTTCATTTCAGTAATTAAAATTGGTTAAATCTTAAACATCAGGACAAACAGGTTTGAAATGGTTTATCCAGATATGATCTAGCTCATGTTATGCTCAATCTACCAAAGCCATTTTCATGCAATTCAGCTTTATTTTCGATTATCAACTATCAGCATTCAAAAACATTTTTATTTTATCATGCAAAGCATAAAAAGGTTTTATACTATTATTGCATTTATTTCGTGTGAACGAGTAAACACTTGATTTTGCGAATTTTTTTATCATTGGTAATTTTAGTCCTTCCTTTTTCTTCCGTTACAGGTCAAGGGTTGCGTGATATCAGGGTAGACACTGCCGCCAATGGCAAACACCTAGTTGAATTTCTGAAAAATCTCGAAAAGCAATATCAAGTAGATTTTATTTATAATCCCGGGAGTATTGAAGCATATACCATCACCGGGGTTGAAAAGACGTACAACATCTCAGATTTTTTGAAAGTTTTCCTGACTAATTTCGATGCCTTAAAAATAACGGACCAAATACTTTTGATCATAGATAAGTCATTGAGTGAAAAATACGGCAGGATCAAAGAAAACTATGTTATTATTAAAAACACTAACGATCAAAGAATTGATCTTAAAGGTCAAATAGAGGATTGGAGTAACGATGAACCCGTAATTGGTGCAGAAATATATTTACCACAAATTGACCTGGGTGTACTCAGCGATGTCAATGGACAGTTTGAAATGCACGTTCCAAGAAGGGTTTATGAAATGAATATACGCTATACTGGTTATGAATCGACTTCTTTAATGGTTGCATTCAGTAAATATGGCACTTCTTCTGCCATGAAAATTGCCCTGTACCCTTCTTCTACCGAGTTGGAAAATGTGACGATCACCGCCACTGGCAAAGACCAAAATATTACCAGCCAAATTACTGGAGTTCAAAGACTTGGCATCGAAACCATCAAGGAATTACCCACTTTCATGGGAGAAGTAGATCCAATACGAAGCCTGACCACCTTACCCGGGGTTAGCACGGTGGGCGAATTGTCTTCCGGGTTTAATGTTCGGGGAGGTGAAAATGGCCAAAACCTGATCCTGCAAGATGGTGCCGTCATCTATAATCCTACCCACCTCTTTGGATTTTTTTCTGCTTTCAATCCAGATATGGTCAATGATGTTACTTTGTATAAAGGGGGCGGACCGGCGCAATATGGCGGAAGGGTGGCATCAGCACTAAACATAACACTGAAAAATGGCGCGCTCACAAATCATGAAATTTCAGGAGGAGCAGGTCTGGTGTCGAGCCATGTGGCAGTTCAGGGTCCGATCATTCGGGATAAAACTTCCTTTATGATCGGCGGACGTGTTTCATACAGCAACTGGCTTATCCATCAGATTGAAAATATAAAACTTAAAAACAGTGCTGCCAATTTTTATGACCTTACCGGAAAGATCTTCCATCGATTCAACGCACAAAATTATTTAACACTGTCAGGTTATTGGAGTTACGATGATTTTAAGCTTGGTTCGGATTCAACATTTAGCTGGAGCACAAAAAATCTCTCCCTTCAATGGGACCATAATTTTAATGATAAAATACTGTCTACACTCACATTGGCCAGCAGCAACTACAACAGTGCCATCAACAATATTCAGCCCATCAATGGTTTTAAGTATCAAAATGGCATCAACAATCTTACGCTGAAATACGATATTAACATAAATGAAACTGAAAAGACCACGTATAATTTTGGCCTGGAGTTGAGTGGATCCCACATTGAACCCGGCAGTTTGTCACCAGATACGACCGGAGGAAATATATTGACTGAAGATTTGAATGACCACCTGATTTCAGAGGATGCAATTTTTGGGCAGGTAGAAACTAACTTGTCTGATTCGTGGGCCTTGTCGGCTGGATTGCGTGCCTCAGGATTCTTACGATTTGGTCCAGATAAGAGCTATACCTATGATTATGATAACATCCAGGGACGTTATCCGACAATTGCCGATTCTGCGGTATATGAAAATGGCGCAATAATGACCCATTATATGGGACTGGAACCAAGGGTCTCATTGAGGTATTTGATTGATGACAATACTTCTGTTAAGGCCAGTTTTTACCGGACCTATCAATATATTCATCTGATGTCCAATACCACATCCCCTACTCCACAGGATTATTGGATCGCCAGTAGTCCCAATATTAAACCTGAAATAGGAGATCAATTTTCTCTGGGTTATTTCAAAAATCTTCTGAATAATAAATATGAATTGTCCCTTGAAGGTTTCTATAAGACAGTTGCCAATACCGTAGACTATATTGAAGGCGCTGATGTTGTGTTGAATCCTAACCTTGAAGCAAGCCTGGCGCAAGGCACAGGATTGGCCTATGGCCTGGAAGTATACGCCAAGAAAAATACAGGAAAAATTTATGGCTGGATTTCATACACTTATTCACGCAGTTTAAGACGTTTCAATTCTGAAATACCGTTAAAAATGATAAACAATGGCGATTATTACCCATCTGTTTACGATCAACCTCACAACCTATCGGTGATCTTGAATTATAAACTAAAATCCAGAATGACCCTATCGGCTAATTTTAGTTACAGTACTGGCAGACCCATCACCATTCCAATATCAAAATTCAGTTATGATGCCTACCTCTCCGTTTTGAATTATTCATCGAGAAATGCATATCGAATCCCGGATTACCACAGACTGGATGTTTCCCTCACCATCAAAGACAGGACCTGGCAAAACCAGCATTATTGGGGAGAATGGATTTTTTCTATTTATAACCTTTACGGAAGAAAAAATGCCTACACGATCTTTTTTGACCGGTATGGCAATGCTGAAAAAATATCCATACTCGGAAGCATTTTCCCTTCTATTACTTATAATTTTAACATTAAGTAATGCGTACTATTATCCGTTCTATATTCTTATTGATCATGATCACAGGGTGTGTAGATCCTTATAATTTTGTCATAAAAAATGATACACCTACCCTGGTTATTGAAGGCGATATATCTGATGTTTCATACAATGACACAAAAGATTATCCTTCCGACGGACGATATTTTCAAATAAAATTAAGTTATACCAATGATGTCGACAATTTACGCGATAAAGTAGCCGGTAATGCATCGGTAAGACTGGTGACCCAGTCAGGAGATAGTTGGAATTATACGGAATCTGATGCAACCCCTGGCACCTACCTGCTGAAGAATGACGACTTTCATGCCGAAACAGGTCTGGAATATCAGCTACAGATTACATTAGCGGATGGTGAAAGCTATCAATCAGGCTGGGAAAGTATGGCCCCTCCTGCCGCGCCTATGGGTGAAATTTGTTTTGACGAAATACAAAAGCAAATGTACACCTATGTTGCCGGTAAAAAAGAATTAAACACCATTGATGGTATCAATGTTTGTGTTGATGTTCCACCTAATAATTCGGGGCATCCCATCTATTACCGCTGGAAATTTACTCCAACCTGGATTTACATTGCTCCATTGGCGAAAGTCACACAGCCTGATAAAAAATGCTGGATCACAAATCCTTATTATCTCGCCGATTATGCCTTGCAGGAAGACAAGGCCGGAGGCTACAAAACAGGATTATTTTTTTTAGATACCTATCAGAACCCACGAATTTTTGAGGACATGTCGGTTTTGATCACCCAATTCTCCATGACTGAGGATTATTACAGATTTTGGAAAGAGTTGCAGGAACAAAGTCAAAAAGGTGGCCTTTTTGATGCACCTCCTTTCAACCTTTTAACAAATTACGAAGGTGTCAACACTGATAAAACTGTTTCCGGATATTTTGGGGTGGTGCATGAACAAGCAAAGCGCTGGTATTTTAACAAAGATGATTTATCTTATTTTGTATTAGACTGGCTTCGCCGCGAATGCCTGGTAGATCGTAATCCCAACTGGCCTCCGGCAAAATGTTTATCGTGTTTGGAGTCTCCTTTGGGCGTTCCCACGACACAAGAGCCGTCCTGGTGGAGAAAATAAGAAAATTACCAGTTTTGCGGTAGCACGCTTATCTCATAAAATCAAATCTCCAGTTGGAAGGTATTACATTTTATTCTTCAAGAAGTGCTTTCAATTCAGACAGCAAGCTTTCCACTTCCAGTTTTTTCATGTCGAAGGCCTCATCGTGTTTGCTATTGTGGATGTAATGGTTCCAGTGCTTTTCTGCTTTTCTAATAACCCTGGGCGTTATGTCAAATTCTTTGTAATCGAGCAACATTTTAGCCATGGCAGAGACTTTTAATCCACCGAAAAGATAAAGTTTAAATATCTCCACAAATTTTTCACTGACATCAAATCCTTCCAGGGCCTCTACCATTCCGCCATTGTAATGCTGATTTCTTTTGTCGTTGATGGCTTCGAACAATGGTTCAAGCGCCGGAGAATTATTTTCTATTTTGCCCAGCGTCCGCGCTGCTAAATATTTGGTTTCCGGATTGTCTGAATACAACAATTCAATC
Source organism: uncultured Cytophagales bacterium (assembly GCA_963711495.1). GTDB lineage: Bacteria > Bacteroidota > Bacteroidia > Cytophagales > Cyclobacteriaceae > CAVQEK01. Next base: position 163,025 of record CAVQEK010000003.1, on the reverse strand, counting down.
ATTCTCCGTATTACATATTCATTGCCTATTTTCGCCAATTGATCGGAATACCGAAAGGCTTCGCTTTCCAAATTATCTTCAATTTGGGCTACTATCTTGTCAATGGCAGCTTCATCCATAACTTTTTTTTATTAAAGAACGTAAAAATACGCTGAAAATCGGCCATATCCACATATAAAAAACACCAGGCTTTATATTACCTTTGCCCAAGATGCAATAGAAAATTGAGTCTTTGATAAACAGGCTTATTTCAACAACACAGTCTCTCCAACTGATCCGAATCATTAAGAAATCCGGAATGAACATATCCTATGATTATTCCAAACACCGGTTATATTTTTCAGATGCAGACACCTCAATTTACTTTCGTTTACCCATTACGTTCCCAATATTTAATCTTGAAATTGATTCTCCCATAACCACAATACGGTATATTCTTGTACTCATACAATCAGGTCATGCAGCGGTCGGCTATTTTGAGGGAGAAAAAATGTTCGACCACAAGGTGATAAAAGCATATATGGTTAGAGGCACACAGGGAATAAGTCAGATTAAATATCTTAAAACCAGGGGTAAATCCAAAGCAGGATCCAGAGTGAGGCTGGCTAATACCGTTAATTTTTTTGAAAACATCAATCAACGATTGCAGGTATATTTCAATTTCGGAAATATCGACCGTATTGCCTTGAGTTGTTCCAAGACACTGATCCCCTTCCTTTTTAAATCTAAAGTTGCATGTCCCTTTGACAAGAAAGATAGGAGGGTTTATAAAATTCCAAAAGATTTGAACATTCCGAACTTTGAGGTCTTAAAACTTGCCCATCATTATTTAATGCACGGTGACTGATTTTTGATGCCAAACAATCGGTGTTCGTTGAACGTTTACTGGAGACTTGTTAATATGCTTTCTATTAAAAACGAGATGAAATACGCTGACCTAAAATGGAATAAAAAAGGCTGCAGACGATATTTGCAGCCTTTTTTTTATAGCATCTTTTGATTTCATGAAGTGATGTCATGAAGTCGACTTTTTATCTAATGATGATGTCCGTCGGGACCATGCACATGACCATGTTCAATTTCCTCAGGACTGGCTTTTCTCACTTCGAGGATTTCCCCGGTAAAATGAAGTGTTTTCCCGGCAAGCTGGTGGTTAAAATCCATTTTCACCGTGTCATCGCCAATTTCTAAAATTAACCCTTCCAGTGGATGGCCGTTTTGATCCTGCATTGGCACAGATTTGCCTTCCTGCATCAAATCATCCCGCCATTTGCCATCCACCTTAAAAATTTCCTTTGATAAATCCACTATGGCGCTGGGATCGATTTCTCCGTACCCTTCTTCAGGATCGATCGTAATATCATATTCATCCCCGGTGGCTTTGCCCATTAGTTGTCGTTCAAAACCAGGAATCATAGACCCCTTGCCCACCAGGAAAGTTAGTGGTCTGTTTTTATCTGTTTCTTCCAATAATTCGCCTTCTACCTCTAAGGCGTAAGTGAGTGATGTTACCGTGTTTTTTTCAATTTTCATTTGTTGACAATTTGTTGGAACATAGATCATTGGACCTATGATTAGATCTTTTTTAGTTGAATTTGCAAAGGAACGCAAATTAAGACTTTAGAGCAAAAGTAAAGGAAAGAAGTTGCCACAATGAAGCAATTATCAGTCATTTAAACCCGGGTAACTGCAAAATGGGTTAAGTTTATCAATAATTCCCCATTCGGTCTTCTTTAGAACAAAATATATCAAACAGAAGACGTTTCATTCTAGTTGCCATTCTGAATTTCGTCACTTCGCATATGCCAAATCGCTTATTCTTTAAAAAATCCGATATTTATTCTTACTAGCACGTTTGCGACGCGCGTTGCTTCATATCCCTCATTCACCAATGTTATGCTCACACTGAAGGGACCTGTACTCAAAATTCATCAATTACCAGAATATTCACAAAAAACCAATCCGGCTTATTCCGCAACTAAGTTTTTTCACAGATTTTACCATATTACCGGACGATTTATTAACCTTGCCGTAAATTATTGCAACGGCCAACATTTTCACAATACAACCGGTTGGTCATTTATACAATATGATCGTTCAGCCTATTGTCAATATTGCAGAGATCTGTGCCAGACATGGCATCCGGAATGTAGTAATATCTCCAGGTTCGCGTTCGGCATTGATCACGCTCGCCTTTGTCAGACATCCCGATATTGAAGTTAAAGTGGTGCCGGATGAGCGATCTGCCGGATTTATAGCGCTGGGTTTGGCCATGGGTACTACGAAAACAGTAGGCGTTGTGTGTACTTCGGGAACCGCCGCATTAAACCTCGCTCCCGCCCTCACCGAAGCTTTTTACCAACAGATTCCCCTGATCGCCTTCACAGCAGACCGCCCGCCCGAATGGATCGATCAGTATGACGGACAGACCATTCGCCAGCAAAATCTTTACGCCAACCACATCAAAAAAAGCTTCTGTTTTCCAGCGTCATTCAACCATCCCGATGAGATCTGGCATGCCGGCAGGATGATTAATGAAGCTATTATCACTGCCGAAAAATATCCATCCGGTCCGGTACAAGTGAATGTACCTGTACGGGAACCATTTTATCCTGATGTGAGTGAAAAAATGGATTTTGACCAGAAAATCCCCATCATTCAGCATGCTGAGGGTAAAAAAAATATTTCTGCCCGGGAAATTGAACGGTTGGAAGATGCTCTGACCCCCTATCACAAAATCATCATGCTGATTGGTCAACATGATCATGACGCTGAGTTCGGCGAATTTTTGGATGAGATTTCCGCTTCATTGAAAATTCCGGTGGCCGGGGATGTTATCTCAAACATGCACGGCTGTAACCATGTGATCCGGCATCACGATGGTTTTCTATTCAGTAAAAATCATTATTTCCACCAGGACCTTCAGCCAGACCTGGTGATCAGTTTTGGGAAATCAATTATTGCCAAAAATCTCAAAACCTTTTTGCGAAAATCTCCCGGCATCCATCATTGGCAGATTGCCGGGGATACCAGTATCAAGGATACCTTTCAACATCTGAGTCAACTTTGGGATGTGGATGAAAAATCGTTCTTAGAGGCACTCCTGAATTCGAAGTTAAAAAACATTAAAACCTCACAGTCAATAATTTATAATAAATGGGTTAAGACAGAACTTGAAGCGAAAACATTCCATCGATCTTTTTTGGATCAGACTGCCTTCGGCGAGTTTAAGGCCACCTATCAGGTGCTTCAACAATTGCCTTCCAACAGTATATTGCACCTGGCCAACAGTATGCCGGTACGATATGCCAATTATGTGACATTGACGTCCAAACAAAAAGACATCCGGGTATTCGCAAATCGGGGCACCAGCGGCATTGACGGATGCACCAGCACGGCGGTGGGAATTGCTTTAACCAGTGAAAAGATAAATACGCTCATTACTGGAGATATGGCCTTTTTTTATGATCGCAATGGTCTTTGGCATTCATCCATCCCTTCCAACCTGCGAATCATTATTATGAACAATCACGGTGGCGGAATATTCAGGATCATACCAGGGCCGGACCGTCTGCCGGAACTGGAAGAATACTTTGAGACCCAGCAGCCGCTGAATGCTGCCAATACTGCGAAAGACTTTGGATTGGAATATCACATCTGCCGAAACCAAAATGAATTAGAAGCACTTTTGCCTGAATTTTTCCGGAAAGGTGAAAAAGCTAAAATTCTGGAAATAGAAACAGATAACAAGTTAAACAAACAGATTTTCGAAGCATACAAAACAAAAATCAGATCACATTATGGAGCTTAAATATTCCTGGAAAACCATCAAAGAATACAGTGAGATATTGTTTCAATTTTATAATGGCATCGCCAGAATAAGTATTAACCGGCCTCATGTGCACAATGCATTCACGCCGAAAACAGTCTCGGAAATGATCGACGCCATGAACATTTGCCGTGAAGATACCAAGATCAAAGTGATCGTATTTACGGGAGAGGGAGGAAAAGCCTTTTGCAGTGGTGGCGATCAAAGTGTACGCGGTCATGGCGGCTATGTCGGTCAGGACCAGGTACCCCGGTTGAATGTGCTCGATCTGCAAAAACAGATCCGAAGTATTCCTAAAGCAGTGATAGCCGCGGTAGCCGGATGGGCCATTGGCGGTGGTCATGTGTTGCATGTAGTGTGCGATTTGACCATAGCTGCGGATAACGCCCGCTTCGGACAAACAGGTCCGAAAGTCGGCAGTTTCGATGGTGGATTCGGAGCATCTTATCTGGCACGTATTGTTGGTCAGAAAAAAGCCCGGGAAATCTGGTTTCTCTGCGATCAATATGATGCACAGGAAGCCAGGGAAATGGGTCTGGTCAACAAAGTGGTATCGCTGGATCAACTGGAGGAAACCTATGTTGGCTGGGCGGAAAAGATCATGGAGAAAAGTCCGATCGCCATACGCATGCTGAAATCAGCCTTCAACGCCGAACTTGATGGTCAGGCGGGTATCCAGGAGTTAGCGGGTAATGCAACGTTGTTGTATTATCTTTCAGAAGAAGCCAAGGAAGGCAAGAACGCCTTCATGGAAAAACGCAAACCCGATTTTGATAAATTCCCGAAATTTCCCTGATAAATCATTGGAACCATGGATAAATTGATCATTAATGGAAAAACATTTCTTATTGATCAGGTTTTGCGTGATTTTAAGGAAATTGATCCGGGTGATGAGTTTGAAGGGGAAATATTAAAATTTACGCATAATTGGCTTTCTGGACAACAAACGTTTACCATCACCACATCCGGATCCACGGGAAAACCAAAACCGATTGCCATTACGCGGGAACAAATGAAACTAAGTGCAGCGATGACCCTTAAGGCGCTGGACCTGCACGAAGGAGATACGGCTTTGTTGTGTTTGAATCCGATGTATATTGCCGGAAAAATGATGATCGTGCGTGCGCTGGAAGCGAATATGACACTCGTTGCCGTAACACCAACTGCCAACCCGTTGAGAAAACTTACCGAAGCCATAAAGATCGATTTCACTGCTTTGGTACCTTATCAATTGAAAACAGTACTCAAAGAAGGTGGTAAATCCAGTCTTAAGCTGAACTACATGAAAGGAATACTGCTGGGCGGTGGCCCTGTTGACGGTTCACTGGAAACCATGGTGCAATCAGTCAATGCACCTGTTTATGCCACTTTTGCCATGACTGAGACCGTATCCCATTTTGCCCTGCGCAGAATCAACGGACCGGATAGATCAATCTATTTTCGTGTGCTGGAAAATAACCGAATCTCCACGGACGATCGTGGCTGCCTGTGTGTGAGAGGCCCGGTAACCAGACACAAGACGATCATCACCAACGATATGGTAGAAATCATAGATGAAAAGCATTTTTACTGGCTGGGTCGTGCCGATCATGTGATCAACAGTGGTGGAGTAAAGATCTATCCGGAAAGTCTTGAACCGCGAATTGCACAAATCTTAAGTGATAATGGCATCGACAATCCATTTTTTCTTTGGGGTTTTCCAAATAAAATTTTTGGTGAGGAACTGACATTGGTGATCGAAGGTAAACCATTTGATCAGGCCGAAAAAATTCTCTGCCTTTTGAAAGAAAAACTGCCAAAATACCAGGTTCCAAAGTCAATTTATTTTATGGTGCAATTCGAGTATACCGAAACCAATAAAATACAACGAAAATTGACCGTGGATAAATTATATTTGCAACAGCAATTAAAATCCTCTCCAAATAATCCGCAATGATCGAAGCCCTGCAAAAAGCACAAAATATTACATTTTTCTATGATACCAACGCCGTTCCGCCCCCCTTTTGTCACCGATATATATTAAAGTTTTATTCAGATGCCGGTCAACCTCGGGTTGATTATTCTATTGAATATTATGATCGGGACGACATCACGGAAATAGAAATTCTGGAGGAGGGATTCACACCAAACGACGATTACTCCTGGAAGGGTACACTGCCACCCATCTGGAACCAAGTTGTCCTGGATAAACTCCTAAAAACTAATTGGACCAATAAATCGAAGCCAGAACTCAATAGCTTGGAAACGCTGGAAATTGAGGTAACAGATCAGAACAATCAAACGATAATGTTGCGACCTGATCAGGTGAGCATATGGTCTGAATTTTTGCAGGAAGTTATCCAGGCCATTTATGAGTTAAGCGGTAAGGAATTACCCTTATTTATTCAATATTTGAATACAGAAGATGCTCCAAAACGCCATGTTGATTTGACCTTTGAATTTGCTCCGAGAATAATTAAATGCGTCGTGAATGATACGGAGCAATTGTTATCCTGGGAAAAAGGCAAAAAATTACTACGCAATATCTACGTTTTGGATTATGAATTGGAAAAAGCTCAAAAAAACCAGCCGAAAAATCCGGGGAAATATCTGGACCCCGGAGAAGGCGTCTGGTACAATCTAAATAATGTCACCAGCCCTGCTAAATCAAAAGACCTGGTTCAAATCCTAATTGCCGAACTGGATCAATTGTAAATTATCAGGAAGATATGCCGGCAAAAAAATGATAAGTCATTATTGACGACACAATCAATTTCAGCAAGACTCCCGTGAGCAAACCCATCAACGATCCTACAGCTGCTTTGAATGCATTATTAGTATTTTTTCCAGCCAGCAATTCCCCTATTACAGCACCAATTACTGGCCCGGCAACAATACCGAAAGGTGGGAAAATAAATAAACCGGCCAACACACCGATTGAGGCACCCCAAATGCCTTTGCGACTCCCACCGTATCGTTGAACTCCAATGGAAGGGATCACATAGTCAAGTACGGTTACGACCAGTACAATCAAGGCCCAAATAATTAAAAATCTCGCGTTAAAAGGAGGATCGGACTTAAACTGAAGAACCAACAATCCAAAATAACTCAAAGGCGGCCCTGGAATTATTGGTAAAATACAGCCGATCAGGCCGGCAATAATGAGTATGGTTCCAAGAATTATCCAGACGATATCCATTACAAATATTTCTTCATAATCCAAGCCCAGAAAGCCGTACTGAATAAAGTGAAAGAACCGTATACTACCGCCACCATGGCCATTTCATTCTGATCGAGTAACTTACTGGCTACATAAATGGCGAGTGCGCTGTTTTGTAAACCCACCTGGATGGCGATGGTAAACCTGCCCCGATTGGTGATTCCAACAAAACGGGAAACCAGATAACCGGCAAACATGGTGGTAACATTCAATACAAAAGCGGGCAAAAACAGGTTGGTGTAATGTAAGATATTCTTGTCACTGCCATTATTTTCAAAAAAAACAATGCCCAAAAAAACCAATAAAAGAAACAATGTCATGGCATAGTTCAAAGGAGTGCGCAATTTGGTACTCCAGGCAGGTTTGAATTCTTTCATCAACATACCCAAAATGGTTGGCAACAAGACCGCCAAAAATATTTCTTTTATCGTGGTATCAAAAGGTAACTGGATCTGTTCCTGGTGGCCCAGATAAACGAGCAAGGCCAGGTTGACGATGGCCGGAATGGTGAACAATATCAAAAAACTGTTGAAAGCGGTGAGTGTGACTGAGAGGGCCAATCTTCCCCGTAAAAATAAGGTGACCATGTTGGAAGTAGTTCCTCCCGGACATGCGGCGATCAGGATAAATCCCACTTTCAGTACTGGAGAAATATCCCAGAAATAATTGAGGCCAAAAGCAAAAAGTGGAAGCACAACCATCTGGGCAAATAAACCTGTCAATACTGCTTTGGGCTTTATGAAGATCTGGCCAAAATCCCTGAATTTCAGATTAATGCCTATCCCAAACATGATCAGGGCGATGGCAATGGGCATTAAAATATGGGAAAAGAGATTTTCGGACATCGGGGAATTCAAATTATCGGGAAGTTAATCGGTAAAAATCTGAAACCTCAATTTACGATGAAATTTTTTCTTAAAATCCCTTTTTCCTTCGCTATAAGCGAATATTAATTATACATGCCTGGTTTAAATTCAGCCATATCCTGAGCTTTCAATGATAACATAACAAATCGATAGTAACAATCTGCCCCCAAATATTTAACACAAAAAAACAATGCCTTCCGAAGAAAACATTGCTTTTTTTGAATCGAATAAGGCTAAACCAGAAAATGCTATTTTTTATTTTTTATGGTGAATACCCTGCTTATGTTAAATCCAAAATATAAATCACCGTTAAAGAAATTACCCATCGTTTCAGGTATGAAATATTGTTCAATCATACTCTGGGCGTTGGTAACCTGTATTTGAAAAACGTGCCCGCCAGTTTCAATATCAATGCCAAAAGCCAGGGAGTTATAATTTAGATTGGTCGCATTGGCTACTGGCAACTGATAGTAATATTCCCCGGTAAGCGACATGCGGTTGGTGATTTTATAACGTCCGCCAATACCGACAGCAAAGATATCATTGGGATCTGTCGCATTGACTACCAAATTTTTATGGACGACTGTCGGCGACAATTGCAATGAAAAGTTATTGTTGAATTTACGTGCGATCATGATCTGGTTGGCAAAATACAACCGTGAGGAAAAATAATTTATCCTTTCGGGATTGGCCCATTTCAGACCGTTAATAGCCAGGTTCCCATAATAAACCACCGTGAACGGAAACCTTTTCAATCCTGACGACTGTCTCATCAATCTCATTTTCACATATCCATCCACGGTCTTCTGATAAGAACTGCGACCAATACCTACATTCAGCCAGTCGGTCAATCCATATTCCATACCCAGCCGAACAGTGGCCTGGTCTAATCCGAAAAACTGATAGGCCCCATCGTTTATTTTTCCAAATCTATGACTGAAAATGACATTGAGTACCCCGCCAGCTGTAGTTTCCACGGATTGTCCGTTAATGAGATGCGTTCCTTTAAAGGTCGCATAGGCATAATCGGTAGTTTTTTGTTTCGCCGATTCCTGTTCAAGCATTTTCAACAGATCATCCTGAGCTTGAACTCCAACCGGGATCAAATTCAGGATCCACACTGTAGTAATAATAATACATAGTATTTTTTTCATAGTACTTAATTAAGACCAACCCCTTATTATTGCGTGGCTTGGTGAAATTTGACGACTTATTCGGGAGCCAAAACGCAAATCGCAGTAATAACAAACATGTTCCCGGTCACCCTACATATTATAAGGTTCCAACTCCAGATTGACCGTCACTTGTACTTCTTCATTGATATTATTGATGACAGCCTTTGGAATTTTTATGTCAAAATCACCGATCTTAATGGGGAAATTGGCATGTCCTATTAATTTGCCACCTTTGGGCTGTACGGTTGCTGTTGTTTTGATATGCCTGGTGACACCATGCACATTGAGGTCACCTTCAACCTCCAGTTCCTGTGGATCTGAGCTTTTAAGGTCCAAACCTTTATAGTTCAATATTTTTCCTTTAAAGGTGGCCTTAGGAAATTTGTCTGATTCTACGTAATTCTCATTAAAGTGGTCCTGCATCAACGCTTTTTCAAATTCAAAACCTTTCATCAATACAAAAAGCGCCATTTCTCCTTTGTCGGTATCGAAAATGCAAGAAGCCTGGTTATTCACACCTTTAATATTTTCTACAGGAGTTTCCGAATAAAAGGTTATTTCACCAGTACGCGTAAAATATTTACCCTGTCCGTATACCGAACTTACCATTAAAAGACCTGCGAGGGTGGTTAAAATGTTAATTTTCATGAGCTTATCGTTTTTGGCTTTATTTCTGTTTTTAGTTATTTGGTGCTCCGTCATTTAGCCAGGTATCTATTCGCGCTAAATCACAAGTAGATAGCGGACTTGAGGGGGGCATATCTTTCTGCACAAACACGTATTGTCTGAACCTGCCGTCATCCGCAATACCTTTGACACCACTGTAAGTAGTCAGATCGACACGCCCTGTCCCTGACACATGGCAACCAGCCGTGGCACAATATGTATCCACAATAGGTTTGATGGTTTGTGCAAAAGTGACGTTGCTGACATCACAGTTTGCCCCATCTGGGTAAAGTGATTCTTCATTGTCATAATAGCATCCATTTAATCCAATAATCCCCATCACACAAACGATCACTGCAATTGCAATTTTCTTCATTCTATTAATTATTTAATGCTCCTCCATCCAGCCATTTCTTAATCACAGCCCGTTCACAAGCCGGCAAAGGACTTCCGGGAGGCATCGTTTTTCCAATCAAAACATTACTTTCAAATAAACCGTTGTCTACTTCAATTTTAACCCCACTGTAATTCGTAAAATTACCGTATGCGCTTCCGGCAGCATGGCAACCGGTGGAAGTTGCACAATTCACATCAATGATCGACTTTATCCTTCCACTAAAAGTATATAATGTGGTATCACATTCATTGCAAAAGTTATTTCTGGCTCCCTGTTGGATCCATTTTTTAATCAGATTGATTTGTTCACCGGGCAAAGAATATCCGCGTTCCGAACCGGGATTTCGAGGCATCAATGATTCGCCGGAAGAAATTAGTACGAGATAGTTCCTGCTGTGATTCGGATCACCTGCCCGAATTCCGCGCATGATGGAATTATAGCTCGTGAGTACTACCCCTTCACTGCCATACGACGCATCATGACAGCCGCTTATTGCACAATTGGCAATGAAAATCGGCAGCACCTGATTACTGAAATAAATGGAATCGGGATTACAGGAAACCGTATTGATCGGTATGTCAACTGTATCAACGGGATTGAAACTTCCGCCATTTTCAGTATTACCACCAGTACTGGTGGTGATGGGCTCATGAACGCAAGAATAAAAGCCCAGAAGACCGATGAGTGATAAAATGGACATCACGCTGGAATAAATGCTTTTTTGTCTGAAAAAAGATTTCATAAAATTGTTGCTGTTCATAAAAAATCGAAGGTTATTTGGTTAAAGTACATTTTTTAAACTGTATTTCTCCCAAAAGTTCATCATACCCCACAAAAAGGCCCTTAAGGGTGACTGTTGTATTTTTATCCAGATTTTGTATCACGCCAAACGCATCGCCATCCAATTCACAATTCAGAAGTCCATCTTGCCCTTTAATGATCGCATAATGAATACCTTCATTGCTGGTAGTCACTTCCCCCAAATTTCCATGAATAGCGATCACCTGCCCGTTGAATTTTTCCAAAGCTTGTTTTTCATCTCCTGAAAATGCCGTCAGTAATTCATCGGCCGACATATTGAAAGTTGGTTTTTCCGCCGCGATATCGCGATGGGGTTTATTGTAGAGCATAAAACCATAAACCACACCTAGAACAAGAGCAATCAGGATAACGATAAAAATGTATTTTTTCATTGCTTTGATATTTGGTACTGACTAATTGCCGTCAGAATATCTTGAATTACTGATTTAACGATAAAATTAGGCGCATTGGCCTACAACCAAAAATTTATTTTACTGAACACGCATAAGGCATTGCCGAACTCGTGCAAGATACTTCCGAAATCGAGGAGGCTAATAGGTGTTTTTACCGGATGGCATTTGACCTGAGAGCCAATTTTTGAAGTCACTTGCTCGTTCTGTGCTGACGATCACCTCTTCACTACTTTGGGGATTAAGTTCCAGTTTAACACGTGACCTGGAATAATTATGCATTTTATGGATGGATGTTATCCCTACAATAAACTGGCGATTAACCCTGAAAAACTGCCTGGGACCCAGCATATGATCCAGTTGATCGAGATTGTAGTCTAAGGGATAATTTCTGCCTTCTTTGGTACAGACAAAAACAATTTTTTCTTTGGTATAAAAATAGGCGGAATCAGATACTGGAATGACTTTCATTTGCTGCCCAATTTGCACTACAAACCGGTGATGATGAGGATTCAATTGCTGTTCCATTATCGCCGCCAACTGCTGATAATCAATTTCAACTTTCCGGTCATGCCCGATCAACTCCTTAAATTTCTTGATAGCCTCGATCAACTCTTGTTCCTTAATGGGTTTCAACAGATAATCTATGCTATTGACTTTGAATGCCCGAATGGCATATTGATCATATGCTGTAATAAAAATAACCGGTGTTTTCACGTCGACATGATTAAATATATCGAAGCTCAATCCGTCTTCCAGATGGATATCCATCAAAATAAGATTGGGATGAGGATTTTCCTTTAGCCAGGCAATGGAACTCGCATTGCTTTGGAGAATATCACAAATTGTCATATTCGGTTCAAGGTTTAACAGCATTTTTTCCAGCCGACGCGCGGCGGCCACTTCATCTTCTATGATCAGTACTTTTATTTCCATTATTTAACAAAGGCATTTTCACGGTAAAAAATTTCTCGTCGTTAATTACTTCTACTTTCTCTTTGGTCAATATTTGATATCTGGTTACGATATTGTGCAATCCATATTTTGTAGTGGGTTCCGATTGCATTTTCAATTGAACGTTGTTCCGCGCATATAAATAGTCTGCATCCTGAAAAACCTCAAATAGCAATGGATGTTCTTTGGAAACCATATTATGCTTCAATGCATTTTCAGCCAACATTTGCAAGGTCAATGGCGGTATCCTGATATTTCTGACATTATTTTTAACATCGATCTTCAAAGAAAAATTTTCTCCGTAGCGTTTTTTTTGTAAATAAAAATAATCCAACAGCAATATTAATTCCTCCTTCAAATTGATTACTTCCAGATCGCGGTAAGCCAGAATACTTCTGAAGAAGTCCGACATTTTTTCCACATATTCTGTCGCCGTCTGCGGATCCTCTTCAATCACCGTGATCAGGGTATTGAAACTATTGAAAAGAAAATGGGGGTTGATCTGGCTTTTAAGGGATTCGAATTGAAAAGATATCTTTTCTCGTTCCAGTCGGGCCCATTCCTTAAACCGGTGTTCCCTGGTTTTAATCAAAGCGACTAGGGTGGTTATAAATACCAACACCATTGTAACGATAAACCATTGAGTTTTCCAGAATGGAGGCGCAATGTTGAAGCCGTATTGAACGATACTGGAATGTTCAAAGTTATTCCGTAGACCTGCCCGCACTTCGAAGGTATATTTTCCAGGCGCAAGATTAGGATATATGGCCATCTGGTCTTTGGAAGTGATCCAATCAAGATCGAAACCTACCAATTTATGCTGATAGGTAACTTCCTGTGGACTGAGAAACCACAAGCCGATATAACTGAAGGAAATATGATTTTGATCATACGTAAATTTATTGATCTTTAAATCATTGAGGGGTTGCAAGTAAATAAATATGTCATTGATATGAATTTCCGGTTGTTGGATCTTTCGGCGATTTCTTGATGCAAATTTTATGATGCCATTATCTGTTCCCATCCAAATGTTACCTGCGTCGTCGGTACTCAGGGCATTGAGGTCGGCGTCGATATTTCCAATGCCGGTTTCTCTTGAGTAATACCGGAAAGTCTCGGTTTTCGGATCAAAAATATCGATCCCATTCTGGTGAATGATCAATATCTCATTCGAAGAAGTTACCGCGAGTCCAGAAATGTTGTGATTGGTAAGGCCATTGTCGCGTGTATAATTGGTAAATGTATGACCATCGAATTTGTAGATTCCGTCTTTGGCACTGCTCAACCAAATATTGCCATCATGATCTTCTGTCAGTGAATAGATGATCCTGCTCTTCAAACCCTGTTTTTCAGCATAATTGGTGAATTTTCCATTTTTGTATTCGGTGAGTCCCTTGCCATCAGTAGCAAACCAAACATCTCCTTGTGAATCAATAAAAGCCCGGTAAATATAGTTGGTGCCCAATCCATCCTGTTGACTGAAATTATCAAAATGCGGTTTATCCTTTTCAATAACACCTTGAACAGTGCATCGTGAAACGCCTCCCAATGTCGCAAACCATATATCTTTCCCAATACCGGTGATTGACAATACGTTGTTGTTGGCCAGACCATCTTTTTCGGTCATCAGGGTAAAATGGTTCTCCCCGGGAAAATACCGGATAACCCCACTGCCAAAAGTTCCTAGCCAAATGTAGCCATTCACATCCTGATAAATGCTGAGAATATTGTACTTGTTCGGGCCTGATTGGAGGTGTTGTGCTATTTTTCCATATTGTTCACCAGACAAAAAATATTGATACAACCCATCATCGGTACCAAACCAGAGATTGTTGTCGTCATCTGCCAAAATAGACTGAATATTTCGATCTTTCAGGTAATCGGGCAAGGTTAGCTGTTCAATATTGAGGTTGGCCGAATGGATGCCGTCAAAATTGTCTGAAACCCAGGCATTGCCTTCCCGGTCAACTTTGATATCCAGGATCTTCACCCGCATGTCAGCATGATGTTTTTCCATGGGGACGATATATTCTTTGTTTTCAAAGTGATAATCGACAAGACCACTATACTCTGTACCGATCCACATCTCGCCATCGCCAACACCCATAATGCAATTCACCGGGCCATAATTCCAATCCTTCATGGTTTTACTGTATATCAATCTACTGGTATTGAAATCATACCGGCAAACACCATGGTTGTACATGCCAATCCACATATTTCCTTGTTGGTCCTGATAAAGCGCTCTCACAATATTATCCGGAAGTCCGTCATCCAGAGAAATATGCCTGCTCTCCAGGTTTCCATTCCTTTGCTGACAAATACACAATCCATAATCGGAACCCACCCAGATTCGACCATCTTTGTCCATAGTCATTACATAAATATCGTCACTGACAAAACCATTTCCTTCAACCACCTTGATGAAGTGATTATTTTCAAGTCGAAATAACCCATTTCCATAAGTGGAAAACCACAATTTTCCCTGCAAATCTTCCACTATTCCGGAAATTGGTTTTTGCAGAACTGTATCTTCAGGATTTACCGGATTGAGGCTTTCCTGATAATAAACAGCAAGTATTCCACTCTGATAACCTACCCAAATATCCCCGTTTTTGGCCTGATAGATGGCAGTTACCACATTTTTGTTGCTGTCACCAGGAAGTGTATATCGTTTGAAATCAAACCCATTAAAAATGAAAAGTCCTTCCGATGTTCCAAAATACATGAAACCAACTGAATCCTGAAAAATCACGTTTGTCACCAGGTTTTCATAATTTTCGCTCAGAGTGTAATTCTTGAAAACAGGTGTTTGTGCCGGTAAATTTATCTCGGAAGCTAAAAACAGTATGAACACAGTGTAAACTTTCGAAAACGCCGACACTACTTTTCTGTTATGTTTATGCATGAACGTGTTCATGGCTGTTTTAATTTCAGGACTGCCTTTACATCGACTTTAATTTGCTCTGCAATTTTTTGTCGTACTACTTTCGGTACCGTGATATCATGATCACTCAGCAATACAAAAAATTCTGAACTTACTTGAATCGTATGATCGTCAATGGTAAGGCTACATGGTATTATTCGTTCTGACTTTACACCATGTATATATAATATACCTTTTGATCGAATCTCATAAGTGCCTGGTTTTGAGTAATCTATTTTATCAATGATTTTTCCTTCAAAAGTTGCCGTGGGATATTTGCTTGTTTCCATATAGTTTTCGTCGAAATGGGTGTGCTGCAAAACGCTGTTAAATCCCACCAAGGTTTTTATATCAACGCTGAAAGCAAATTCGTTGGTAAGCGGATTCAGAATTCCACGCAGTTTTTTAGAGGTGGCTTGTATTATTTCCAGGGGTGCATCCGACTTAAATGACACTATTCCATCTTCACAATAAAACAACTCCTGGGCGTACAGGGAATTGGCAATGAAGAGTGACCCGCCGATAGTCAAAAATAAAGTTAGTCGAAAAAATATTTTAACAGATCGATACATAATTAAAGCCACAGTACATGATCAGGACAACGATTGATTAATCATCTCAATATTCAATCGATGATATCTTTTATTTCTTCATGATGATGAATGCCAAAAAAAGGAACTAATGAGAACGCTTTCAATTGCGAATAATAGGTAAATACAAAAAAAATTCTATTATTTCGAAAAATAAAATTAATTGAAACAAATCAATGATCATATCAAGTCGTAAAACCTTCTTTGGCGTACTATTGGTTTTTTTGTTTTTCATGTCTTGCACCGCTGTAAAAACTGCTGTTAAAATGAATGAAAAACCAGGCAAGCAATATGAAAACGTACTCATCATTGCTCTCACCAACCAATATGATATTCGAGCAACATTTGAAAAAGAACTGGCGTATCGTTTGGGCGAATATTACTTCAAGGCAAAGCCAAGTGTAAGCCTGGAACCGAACCGCAAAAAAATGTATAGTGTCGATGAAGTTAAACAAATCATTAAAGAAAGCGGGTTTGATGGGCTTATCACCATGAAATTGAAAGACATTCAGAAAAAGAGTTCTTATACCAGATCGAGTCGTTATCTTTCCGATCCATACAATCCTTATAATTTCTATAATTATCTGGATACCTACAATGCCTTATACAACTGGAATTATCAGTTAGACAAAACTGTGATTATTGAGAGCAAATTGTACGACGCTGCAACGGGCAAAGAAGTTTATGAAACGGAATCGAAGATGAAAAATGCAGATTCCAATGAGGCGCTGGCTGGCGCCATGGCAATTTCAATCGCTCAGGCCATAGAAAAAGGCAATCTCTTAAAACCTTCCAAATAAGGCTATTAAACATAAAGATACGCTCCAAACCTCCTGGTAATCTCCACAACCAGGTCAAGATGATCTTTTGAAATTTTTTGCATCCTCGACCTTAATTTTTCGTGGTCTACAAAGTGTTCATGATTTTTTGATATGGGATAGTCTTTTGAAAAATATGAAATCTCCTCTTCACGCACTCTGATATCATTTTCTAAAAGTTGTGCCTCATTGATGTAATTCCTCAGTCTTTCAATAAATACATCCGCCTCCGCACCAATCTCCTCTTTTATTGAGCGTAAACGCGTTAGAAATATGTGGGTTTCCTGCTGATAAAAATGAATCCTGTTCTTCCACAATTTATATTCAAAATCCAGGCCAGGAATAAATATTTTTTCTTTCATGAGGATGAAGTTATCGACAAAGAATTCACCATCTAATAAAAAATTACATATTCAATTTCGAGAATTATTGAACTATATTCCAATGAACAGGGGGTATAAATTATTTTTTTTGTAGATTTTGAATCACATCTGTAGCTTTTTCTTTATGATCAGGTTTTGGGTAATCCGACTTCTTTATTTTTTAATCATTCTTTGGTCTTTGACAGACTGCCATTCATCAAAAAAACAAACTCCGGATTATATTCTAAAATTTGGTCATCAGGTGAATGAAGGTGATATCTGGCATAAGTCAGCCCTGTATTTTGCTCAAAGCGTGGAGGAAAAAACCAACGGTAAAGTTGAGGTTCAGGTATATCCAGCGGAACAATTGGGTAAAGAACGAGAAATGATTCGTTCAATCGAAGCAGGTATTGCCGATATGACAACTACTGGCGAAACCATGCAAAACTGGGCCCCCATTACAGCATTTTGTGCCATACCCTATCTGATCCGTAATTCGGAACATTTAAAAAAAGTTGTGGAAGGAGAAGTGGGTGACGCAATTGCCGCTCAGATGATTCAAAAAATCGGTTTGCGGCCTATTGCCTATTTTGAGCGCGGTGCTCGTAATTTGACTTCAAACCGGCCCATACGAGAACCCAAAGATTTGAAGGGGATCATTCTCAGAGTACCCAATGTGCCCATTTTCGTAAAGACCTGGCAGGCTTTGGGAGCAAAACCTACCCCAATGACTTTTTCCGAGGTATTTACTGCATTACAACAGGGCACTGTGGAAGCGCAGGAAAACCCATTTGCACTCATCAATAGCGCCGGATTTTATGAAGTTCAAAAATATGTGGACCTCACTCAACATGTGATCGGCTGGGTATATGTGGTGATCGGCGAGAAAAAGTTTGAGTCTCTTCCCGAACAATATCAGGTAGATATTCTTGAGGCCGGTAAAGAGATGCAATACTACCATCAACAATTATTTCAGCAGGAAGAACAGCAATTAAAACAAACCCTGCAAAATAAAGGGATGACCTTTATTGAGGTGGATAAAGAGGCGTTTCAACAAAAAGCCCGCAGTGCGGTCCTTGAAAGTTTATCGCCGGCATTGCAAGAGATCTATTATAAAATCGAATCGATTCAATAATTCCAGATTATGTATAACATCCTCAAAAAGATTGTGAACAAAACTACTGAAACGGCCTTATTCTTGAGCATCGGAGGAATGGCTGCAACGGTTTGCGTACAGGTTTTTGCCAGGTTTTTTCTTCCGAGTGCCCCGGACTGGACAGAAGAATTGGCCCGCATCTTCTTTATTTTTAGTGTAGGCTTTGGTGCAGGTCTGGCTATTCGTGACCATGGCTATGTTAATCTCAATACATTCATTGAAAAATTGCCTGTCCCCCGGCAACGCCATCTGAATTTGATCATATATTTGATCATTCTGATTCTCGCCACAATCATGTTTGTTTATTCGATTCAGTTTATATTTATAGGAAGCAGGGAAACATCACCTTCCATGGGCGTCAAAATGTCCTGGGTATTTTCCAGCTTGTTGATCATGTCAATCTTAATTGCCTGGTATACTATTCTAGAACTCATCTCCATTATCCATCATTCAAAACAATAACCATGATCTGGCTGATGTTCGTCATTTTTTTTATTACGCTCCTATTGGGTTTTCCCATCGCTTTTGCGTTAGCTCTTGGGGCTTTGAGTTATATTTTGGCTGCCGACATTCCATTGGTCATAATTCCTTTAAAAATGTATTCCGGCATTGATCAGTTCGTGCTTTTGAGTATACCCGGTTTTATCCTTGCCGGTAATATTATGAATGGCAGTGGCATGACCGACCGGATCATTCGATTCAGCAACCACCTTGTTGGTCACATTCGCGGAGGACTGGCTTTAGCCAACATTGGGGCATCAATGATCTTTGCAGGTATTTCAGGCACTGCTGTTGCCGATACCGCCAGTATCGGTACCATTATGATCCCGGCTATGAAAAAAGAAGGATATGATACTGATTATTCCTGTGCCATTACCTCATCTTCATCCACCATTGGTCCCATCATCCCGCCCAGCCTGCCCATGATCATCGCCGGTTCACTTACGGGTCTTTCAATTGGTAAATTATTCCTTGCCGGAGCCATTCCCGGAATTCTGCTGGCCATTGGTTTAATGGTCGTTTCATATAGCATTTCTATAAAACAACGGCATCCCAAACAAGACAGATCTTCTCTAAAAATGATCGCCAAAGGATTTTTCGATGCCTTCTGGGCCATCGTGATGACTTTGTTGATATTGTTTGGCATCGTCGGAGGTGTTTTCACACCTACTGAGGCATCCATCGTAGCCGTACTCTATGCATTATTGGTTGGTTTCTTTATTTACAGAAAATTGTCGTTCAAACATTTACCACAAATTGTGATCAAATCTGCTATCACGACTGCATCCCTCATGGTACTCGTTGGATTTGCAAATCTTTTTGGCTGGATTTTGGTCAGCGAACAGATTCCACAATCTATTGCAGCATCTATGCTAGGATTCACCCATAACAAATGGCTGTTATTATTACTGATCAACCTGTTGTTGATTGTGGTTGGTACTTTCATGGAGACTATTGCGGCATTGCTTATTCTATTTCCGATTTTGCTGAAAGTAGCCGTTACCGTGGGTATCGATCCTATACAATTTGCTGTTATAGCGGTACTCAATCTAATCATTGGTCTGAATACTCCTCCCGTGGGTGTTTGCTTGTTCGTCGCTTCAAGCATCGGTGAAACATCGGTCGGCAAAGTGAGCAAAGCCGGATTGCCCTTTTTAATGGTGAGTTTATTGGTTTTGCTATTGGTTAATCTGATACCTGAAATTTCATTGCTTCTTCCACAGTGGTTGATACCTTGAGTTAGATCATCTTTAGGGAAAATATAAATAACCATGGACTAACTTATTTAAACTCTAGAAATGAATATCCACCACATCGCCATTTGGGTAAAAGATCTGGAAAAAATGAAATCATTTTACTTAAAATATTTTGATGTATCAGCAGGAGAAAAATATATCAATCCAATAAAATATTTTTCTTCCTATTTCATCCAATTCAATGATGGATGTAAAATTGAATTGATGCATCAATCTGATGTTCCTGTAAACCAAAATGATAAAACAAAGGAATATTTTGGCCTTGCCCATTTTGCCATTCAGGTTGGCTCCAAATCTGCTGTTGATGAACTTACTGAAAGGTTAAAAAAGGACGGCTATAAAATTATTGGAGAGCCAAGAATGACTGGTGATGGTTTCTATGAAAGCGTATTGCTCGATCCTGAAAATAACCGAATTGAACTTACTATTTAATCATGGAAAAATGTCGGCATGAAGATCTTGATGTGATCATTTGGACTCAGCGTTATATTGAGACATGCATATGCTGTCAAACCATCGTTTAACCGGTGATTTTTTTCAAATAATTGTAAATGCGGAATTGCCTCAATTTATTCGCTAATAGAAATAAAATTTACCACAATAGTATTAATTTACAGTGGCTGTAATCATAATTTTTTTTGGCGCAACAATCACATTTTTATTGTTGAAACAGAACGTTGATTTCAATTATATAAAACACTGATTTTTAAATATATAAATATTTTTTATTAAAGTGAAACATAAAAACTTCAACGCGGATCGATTGATCTTCCCCCAAAAACAATTGAAAAGGTGCATCAGCATTTATTACAATGCATGCACAAAAAAAAATTTCATCAAATTAGTAGGGCTCTTGATCATTTTATCAACTTTTATCAGTTGTCAAAAGACCCAGCACCATATTGCTTTAGTTCATCCTATTGATTATGTAAATCCTAATATTGGATCGGTCCATGGGCGGTGGTTTTTCTTTACTCCCGCTTCCATGCCCTTTGGAATGGCCAAGCTTGCTCCGCATACCAATGCTTATGGCAGTGCGGGCGGTTGGTTGCCTTGTGGTTATGATGACCGGCAGCATTCCATCGAAGGGTTTGGCCATTTTCATGAATTTCAGATTGGCGGTGTAGTGACGATGCCAACAATGGGCAAAATAAAAACTGTTCCCGGTACGCTCGATGACCCGGATGGTGGATACCGGTCAAGGTTCGATAAAAAAGATGAAATCGCCCAACCCGGATATTACAGTGTTGTATTGAAGGATTACAATATTAAGGCAGAATTGACGGCTACCGACCGGGTGGGATTTCATCGATATCATTTCCCGCCAACCGATTCAGCGAATATCATTTTTGATATCGGTCATCGCCAGGGTGAAAGCGGCAAAATAATTGATGCTTCCGTGAAACTTGTGAATGACCGGGAGATTGAAGGGAGCGTCACCTCCTATCCCGTTTATATTCAATTTTGCCAACCCGGTCGACATGTGAAGATGTATTTTGTGGCACGTATGAACCAATCACCAACACATACTGGCACCTTTAAAGATTCGCTTGTAAATCAAGGGAATACATCGGTGGAAGGTATAGGTTCAGGGATGTACGTAACGTTCAATACACATGATAATCCGGATATTGAATTACAGGTAGGTCTTTCTTACACAAGCCTGGCCAACGCCCGCAAAAATCTCGATGCCGAAAGCTCAGGTTTGTCTTTTGATGAAGCTAAAATAAAAGCACAGGATGCCTGGAATCAGCAATTGGGTAAAATAGAAATTGAAGGAGGAATGAAAGAGGATCGTGTTAAGTTTTATACCGGGCTATATCACGCCTTACTGGGTCGCGGCATAGCTAGTGACTACAACGGACAATATCCTGCCAATGATGGTACCATCGGACAAATTCCGGCTGATAAAGATGGTGTTCCGCTGTATCACCACTACAACACAGACGGAATTTGGGGTGCTTTCTGGAATTTAACCCAATTGTGGTCACTGGTATATCCTCGATATTTCAGTGAATTTATCCAGTCAAATCTCGATAACTACAAAGATGCCGAATGGCTTCACGATGGTATTGCCGCCGGTGCCTATGCCAATGGCGTACCTTCTAATTTCACAGGCCTGATCATCGATGCCGCCTGGCAAGCCGGAATACGTGACTTCAATATAAAAACGGCTTATCAGGCTGCACGTAAAAATGAACTGGACTATACAAACCGGCCCTTTGGTGTTGGAAAATATGATCTTATTGATTTTATCAATCGTGGTTTTATTCCGCTACAGGAGATCACTATCTCAAACGGATGGGTCTTCAATTTTGGCGCATCGCATACCATGGAATACAGCTTTAGCAGTTATGCAGTAGCACAACTGGCTAAATCACTGGGTAATGAAACTGATTATAACAAACTCATCCCGATGGCATCTAACTATAAAAACTTGTTTGATCCTGTCACGCGTTTCATCAGGCCAAAAGAAAAAGATGGAAGTTTTATGAAAGATTTTAATCCATTGATTGCCTGGAAGGGATTTCAGGAAGGGAATAGCTACCAATATACCTGGTATGTCCCCCAGGATGTAGCCGGATTAATGCAACTCATCGGGAAGGCTCACTTTAACGATCGTTTGGATACCATGTTTATGGAAGCTAAAAAGAGTCAATTTGGTGGCGGCCAGGAAATCGACAGTTTTTCTGGTCTGGAAAAATTATATAATCATGGCAATCAGCCCAGCCTGCACATTTCCTGGCTGTACAATTATTCCGGCAGACCCTGGCTGACACAATACTGGACCCGCGAAATCTGTAATGTGTTTTATGGCAACACTGCGCTGCATGGCTATGGTTTTGGTCAGGATGAAGATCAGGGCCAGTTGGGTGCCTGGTATGTGCTGGCGGCAATGGGCATTTTTGATGTACAAGGGGGAACGGCTATCCAACCCACTATGCAATTGGGCAGTCCGCTTTTTGATAAGATTACCATACATCTTGATCCAGACTACTATTCAGGTTCTGCATTTGTTATAGAAACTTTAAATCAGAAACCAGAAAACTACTATATACAATCTGCAAAGATCAATGGACAAATATTGAATACATGCTGGGTTCCCAGATCAAGGATTACAATAGGTGGTAAATTAACATTAACAATGGGACCCCAACCCAATAAAAACCGGGCCGTGGACAATCCTCCACCTTCCATGAGTGATGTTGCACAATGATAAATATGCAGACACTTTAAATGAATTAACATAAATACCTTATAATGAACATTTCACGAATTTTTATTTTTTCCTTTTTCCTGGGATTTTGGCTTATTTCCGGATGCGGCAATCCAAAATATAATGATATAAAACTGGCCAAAAATATTCGAAATGATACTCAATTGGACACTATTCAGGCTATGGCTTTGAATATCATCAAATCCGGTTTCAATGCCGGTGATGGATATGGCGAAGTTTGGATCCGGGATTATAATACCTTCATCGAAGCTTCCTGCCAAGTGTTCGACAAGGAAACCATCAAAGAAAATCTGCGGGTATTTTTTCGAATGCAGGGAGAAGATGGAAATATCATTGATGGTTTTATCCCCCGGCAAAAAGCGCAGGCGGGGTACGACTACATTTACAGCGAACTTGAACCACGGTATGCCGGTCATAAAAATACGGTTGAGACAGACCAGGAAACTTCATTAATACAGGCCGTCTTTAAATACATTACCGCCACCAGTGACAATCAATTTTTGAATGAAGAGGTTGGCGGCCGATCCATTGGCGATAGAATGGAAGATGCCTTAAACTTTTTGATGAATCATCGATACAGTGAAGATTACGGTTTGATCTGGGGCGCTACTACGGTAGATTGGGGCGATGTTCAGCCCGAACACGAATGGGGAGTTTATCTGACAGACAGCACGCACTATGCGATTGATATTTATGACAATGCCATGCTGATCATCGCCCTGAAAGACTTCATTAAAATGGCACCTGGGAAGGCCGGTAAATGGTCTGAGATACAGCAAAAAATCGAAGGTAATATCCGGAAATATCTATGGGATGATGAAAAACAAAAGTTCATTCCCCACATCTATCTCAACGGTTCCCCCTTCCCAAACAATTTTGATGAAAACAAAATTTTGTATTTTGGAGGAACGGCCATAGCCATTGAGGCCGGATTATTGAGCAAAAAAGAAATTGCTGAAGCGTTGCAGCAAATGATCAGCGATGTAAAGGCTGCCGGGGCCGCATCAATTGGCCTTACCGTTTATCCTCCTTACCCCGAGGGATTTTTCAAAAATAAAGGGATGGGTCCCTATAGTTATCAAAATGGTGGCGACTGGACCTGGTTTGGCGGTAGAATGATTCAACAACTCGCCATAAATGGATTTATCAATGAAGCTTACGAGCAGGCTCGTCCAATGTTAGACCGGGTCATAAAAAATCACGGATTTTACGAATGGTACGATATTCACAACAATCCCAAAGGTTCCGGTGCATTCAGAGGATCAGCCGGGGTACTTTGGAAAGCTATTGATGTATTGAAAATCTGGTCAAAATCGAAAACATCCTAGCGAATAAATTATTGAGTCTACCTGCTCAAAACCTATTCAATATCAGTTTGAATCAATCTGTTTTTAGCGCATTGAGACACTGTTCCAAACTATCACGCCAATGTGGGATGGTGAGATTGAAAACAGATTTAATTTTTGATTTATCAAGTACGCTGTAATGTGGCCTTTTGGCCGGAGTTGGATACGCTTCAGTTTTGATTGGTCTCAAATTAATGGGGATTGATTTGATGTTGAAAATGGCATGGGCAAAATCATACCAACTGGCCACCCCCTCATTGCTGTAATGATATATCCCATAATCGGCTGTATTGATTTGTCCGGAATTTGATTGACTATCCACGATCGTCAATATGGCCTCCGCCAGGTCCCTGGCATAAGTAGGTGTGCCAATCTGGTCGAAAATCACATTCAATTCGTGGCGATCTTTAGCAAGTCGAAGCATGGTTTTCACAAAGTTATTTCCAAACGATGAATAAAGCCATGATGTCCTGATAATCAATGTTCTATGACAACTATCTAAAGCTTTAAATTCACCCTCATATTTCGTTTGACCGTATACACTCAACGGCTTCGGCTGTTCATCTTCGGATATTGGTAGAAATGCTTTACCGTCGAAAACAAAATCTGTAGAAATGTGTATAAAAATTGACTGGTATTTTTGGCATTTTTGCGCCAGAATCTCTACCGCATCCACATTGATCTTTCTGGCCAGGTTTATTTCAGATTCCGCTTTGTCCACCGCAGTGAAGGCAGCGCAGTTGATGACAAATTGCGGCCTTTTTTCGCCAAAGAAACTTTCAAGAACGTCATTATTCGTGATGTCCAGTTCATCAACATCTGTGAAAAGGAATTGATGATTGGATGACGACGAGAGTCGTTTAAATTCTGAACCTAACTGGCCTTTGGCGCCAGTCACAAGGATTACGGAAGGTTGTATGGTCATATGAATAGTTCTGCGCGAATATAAGATTATTTTTTCTTCGGTTTCAATGAAGAAAGGTCCAAATTCCAGTATTTCTGGTACTTGTTGATCCATTCACCGGCAAATTTTAAAGCTTTTGGATTAGCATAGCAAAAACGCTCGCGTCCTTTCACTACGACATCAATCAAACCGGCTTCCTGTAAAATAACGATATGCTTGGTAATCGCCTGCCTGGTCATAGCAAACTGTTCCCCCAAATGACTGATCGTGATGGATATCCCTGCTTCCATCAACAAATCAAAAACAGCACGCCTCGTACTGTCTGCCAAAGCCCGAAATATTTGTTGTTCTTTTTCCATACAATATACGCAACCATAAAGTTGCCTAAATTATTCTAATTACGCAACCTTTTAGTTGCATTTAAAATTGCTATCTTGGTTTTAAAAGCCAATACAACCCTGAATAGTTATTTTTTAAAATGGATTAAAGTGGAAAAGAAACTTTTAGAATTAAGCTAAGGTTATAGGCAGAGTTGCCTATTAACTCAACTCTGCCGTCACCCCGGAAAATCAATGCATGGTGGCGCTCAGCGTATAGCAGGTCAAATTGACACTTGCTCTACCCTATTTTTCAATAGCTTCAAGAATTGTAAAAAAATGTAGCTGGAAACTTAGAGGTTAGATTAAATTTTATCGCTCGTCAATTTGCAATAAATGATCCAACAGTTCTTCAAATGGTTTGGGATCCAGGAAATTCCTGTCTGAATAGGTGTTGGCTTGTAATTTTATATAACTGGATATATTATTATTGCGCACCAATTCCAATAATATATTGCCATAGAGTTGATCTACTGGCGACTTTCTGGACCGCGATTTCAGGTAGATTCTGGCTTTTGACTCAACTTCAGCACCTTGTTCCTTCATATATTTATCGGCATGCACCTGAATATATCCGAGGGTGCTAATCTTATAAGCCATATAAAATAAGAAATGCCGAAAATCGCGCTCGGTAGTCCATTCACCAAAATATATAACAATACCATTGGTTGCCGTTTGTGAAAAATTGAGTACATCCGCCTGGGCAGCATTGCTTTTAATTTCTGAAGCAACGTATTCAACCATTCGATTGTATGTTTTGGCACTCAGCCAATCCTCATAATCTTCTGTTTCTTTTTCCGATCTCCTCAATAATTGATGTACTGCAACGGGGGTTTTGGGCGGAAACAAGCGGTCAAACAGTTTATCCAGCATAAGAAGTGAACTGACAATTCGGTAGAAAGATCGTGAAGTTTGTTCAATATTTACTCAAAAAAAACAATTATTCTATTCACTATTCTTCACTCCAGGTCACTTTCAAGTGCTTCCATTTTATATTTTTCGATCACTGCTGTCTGATGCGCAACTTTCATAATGTTCGCTATTTGAGTTGTGAGATCAGGAAACTCCATGACAATATTCTTCAATTCCAACGGGTCATCCTTGAGGTTGAAAAGTCGGATTGTCATATTTCCCATTTGTATAACTTTTCTGATTCCTTAAAAAACGCAGAATAATATCCTGCGTCATATATTATAAAACTTCAATAAACATAGAAATGCTGAGGCAATTACAGCATTTACCTTAAGCATTGATTATGCGATTTCGACCAGTTCTATCTCAAAGATCAGGTCTTGACCGGCAAGCGGATGATTAGCATCGATTTTTACACTGTCATCGTCCAATCCAACAACTCGCACAGCAATCTCACTGCCATCAGTTTGTTTGGAAACCAGTTCGAGGCCTTCGTACAAATCGATATCTGAAGGAATGGTACTTTTTGGAATATCCTGGATCAATTCTTCATGTCGCGGACCGTAAGCTTGTTCGGACGGAATATTTATTTTTTTCGATTCATTGACTTTCATACCCATTACAGCATTTTCAAAACCCCTGATCACCCGACCTTCTCCTACTTTAAATTCTAGAGGAGCACGATCTTTGGATGAGTCAAATATATTCCCATTATCCAACATGCCGGTGTAATGAACTCTGACCTTGTCATTCAATTTTACTTCATTCATTTTTTGATTCGTTATGGTTTAACTGTTTGGAATTTGCAAAAACTATTTTAAAACAAATCTGCAGTCCATAGGGACCTCAGTTTTTTTTGATTCTAATTCAGATGATTATAAGTCGATGGGTGAATAGGAATTATATTGACCATCAATATATTCCATAGACGATCTGGTAATTTGATGATTCTTCAAAGTTAATTAGATAGACAGAAAGATCATAATTGCCCAATCATTTCATGATTTACCTTCCCGGTATTTCCGGTGCAACGATGTTTGATAAATCACAAAAATCCGGCTCATTCACTACCCAAAATCTTATTCAGAATCAACCTGGTGATCAGATATGTTGGTTTCACCCCTTCAACCCCCAAACTCCCGGATGCAAGCGTTTTCCCGGTAATTAAAGGATTATCAGAAGCGTAATATGCATATCGTAATTTCACAGAACTGGCTAAATTATGCCTAATTTTCAATGCTGACTGAATGGCCTTTTGGTAATGAGCACCCTCCATTTCCAGCCCTATGGCTTTCCATGAAGATTTCAGGAAATACCTCAAAACATCCTTGTTTTGCAGTGAAGTTCCCAACACTGTAATCATCGGCCCTTCGTAGACATTAAGACCATAACCTGCAAAATTGTTTTTATTAAATTCATTTTCTATGGGATAATTATCCGTAGTCCCTTCGAAAACATATGCGGTTGGGATCATCAGATCTCCTTTTTGTCCTTCCAAAATTCCTGCCTTGCCCATGATCGATATTGATGAAATATTCAATCTGATCCGCTCATACTTCAGATCGTAGGGCTTCAAGAGTTCGTCCATTGCCTCGAAAGCTTGCTCGCCGAAGGCGTAATCCATCACGAGAATTACCGGTTTGTCTTTTATTAATACTTCTGGTGAAAATTCAACCTCAGGAGAAAGATCTTCAGTCGTTACGTGCGCAGTGTCAATGATTTGGACCGTTATGTTGGTTCCTGATTCATCAGGTATTTCATAAAGACCGTGTTTGTTGGCATAACTTCTTACTTTCTCCTGTTTTGCCGAATTTTCAAGATTGCTCAAATATTCAGCGATGGGTTGTATTTTCTGGAATTTTTTTGATTTTAACACCGAATAACCATACAAAACATTCATCACGCTATGCATGTTTGCACTAATGATATGCAGTGGCCGGTCCATCAACTTGTTTTCATAAATGAATCTTTTAAGGTTGTTTGCCCACGATTCCCCGTACAAATGGTGCCCCACCCGTTCACGCAACATCGATGAAAAAGTAATTTCACGGTCCAACTGATTTTCAAATTCTTCAATGGCCTGCTTACCCAACCAATAAATCACATGGAATAAATTATTTCTGAATGACGATACCTCAAATTTTGTACAGGCGGATTCAGCTTCACTGAATGTGCGACCCAGGATTGTTGCCAAATAAGCATAGGCGCGTTTCTTGGATGCTTCATCTTTAAATTCCCCCTTATTCACATATTCTTCCAGCTTTTTCCAAGCCAGTGTTTTTTGATTTTTAGGACCTAAGGCATGTTTTTTTATTTTTTCGGATTCGATGTACAAAAAAGTGAGGTGAGTAAGAATGTCATAGATATCACTCCTTCCCCGGGTCACTTCAATATACATCTGATCTTCATCTACCCGATAACAATTCCTTCGCCTTTTCAATGGAATGATAACCTCAAAACCAGCATCTTCCAATCCCTCCCTTGAAATCAGATTAATTTGCCGGCATTCTTCAATCCCTTTGGGTAACCGGTCCATCACGTAAACCAAACCTTCCAGCTCTGCCCGATCGGGGTCCGTTATAGTACCATAAATTTCTGGTTTCAGTGTTAATAATGCCCTGATCAGGGATTCTCCGGAAACGCCCAATGGTTTATAATTACCGCGTATGAAAAGATGTCTCATAATGATATACATCCGTTCTATCGCAGCCCTGGATTCCTGGGCCCTTGATCTTTCTTTTGCCTGCAGGTTCATTCTATTCACTTTCTGCATTTGTTGGTTCTATTTTAAACAAAACATAGGTGCCCAAATAATTCATGGCGTTGAAATTGAGTACATGCCAGCCCTGGTGCCGGAGTGTTTTTTTGATGTATCGATTGAGAAATGCATGTGCAACCAGCACCACCTTATTATTTTGTTCTGCCTTAAATTCCAGAAAATAAGCCCCTCCATGTGCCCTGATCTTGGCTTCTCCGAAAGATTCAATTCCTTTGTCATTGAGTCCCAGCATCCAGCATATCCTGGATGTCACCGGCCAAATGCGAAGCGGTAACTTAATGTTGGGTAAACAAATCGGTTTCAATTGAAATTCGTTGAAACGTTTTAAATGTTCGATTGGAATTTGGTGATCAAACATTTGATCAGCGGTAGATATTGATCTGGTCAACATACTACTGTAAACCCTCGTCAATTCGTCTTCATCCAAACAAACCGGACTGGTATCAAAGGGATACACGGGCACCGAATCGTAACGATGTATGTATTGAACGGCGCCATTGCGATTAACCCAACCTTTTTTTGAGATCATTGGTTTTCCATGACGCACCAAAATAATCTGTTTTAACGTATAATTTTTGAATGTATCCTCATAAAACCTGACGCATTGAAAATTACTATAATTGAGCTTATAATATTGCACTACGGTTCTAATAACTGCTTTTTGAGCTTGAACGGCGGAAATTAACCCAAAAAAGAAAAAATAAAATAGAATATTCCGAAACGGCATAAATGGTTTTATGCGGCAATTTCCAGGTAAAAAAAATTCCTTGCAACTATTAAACTTTTTTAAAACCAAAAATACTTTCTTCCACATAGAATCGTCCCTGGCAAAATATTGAATTTTGTTTCTCTTAAATCAATTTTGGAAATCGTAATGTTTCAATATTCGATTTTCTTTGAAAAACCTTTCTATTATTTCAATTTGCAAAGGAATATAAAAAATTGACATTTATTCCATGAACAATAAAACGTGTATCGTAACCGGAGGTTCTTCCGGAATAGGTTTTGAAACAGCCAAAGCGCTTACCGCGCAAGGCGCCCGGGTTATTATAATAGGCCGCAACCCCGAAAAAGTGCATGCTTCCGTAGAATCCATCAGGAAAAGTACAAGTTCTGGCAATATCACCTTTGTACTGGCTGACCTCAGCAAGCAAAATCAAATTAGAGAGGCGGCGGCTGAAATATTAAAAAATCACCAGAAAATTGATGTGCTGGTGAATAATGCCGGAACCTGGTTTTCCAAAATGATGCTAACTCAGGATGGCATTGAAACCCAATTTGCCGTCAATCACCTGGCATATTTTCTTTTAACTCAATTATTGTTGCCAGCCCTGGTAAAATCTAAACATGGCCGCATTATCAACATTTCCTCTGATTCACATTTTCATGGCAAAATCCATTTCGATGATCTTAATCTTACCAAAAATTATCATGGTTTGCGAGCATACGCGCAGTCGAAACTCGCCAATGTGCTATTTACTTATGAACTTGATCGGGGATTGAAAAAAAGGAACTTGCCAATCACCGTAAATGCCGTGCAACCAGGCCTGGTAAAAACAGATATTGGAGTGAAGCATACCATTTCTTTTCATAGTTTGGCCTGGAGAATTCGTCGAATGAGCGGGGTTTCGCCGGCAGAAGGTGCTCAGACATCCATTTACCTTGCTTCTTCCAGTGAAGTAGAGGGTATCAGTGGCAAATATTGGGATAAATGCAAATCGAAACCTTCCTCAAAGGCATCCTATGATCTGGATGACGCACGTAAACTTTGGGGTATCTGTGTAGAACTCTGCCACGTTGAAGATTATTTTTCCGGGTTAACATAAAAATATTTGTATACCCTGAAAAGTTTTTCCAAAATCTTCATTTTCAAAGCTGTTGGAAAAAACTTCATAATTTTCACTATGGTCCAGTTCATTTTACCGGGGTTGATCACCGTTTGACCTGCGAGCATCTTAGAGATGGTAATCCGGGCAACATCATCGGGCATCATCATCAATAGACCCCCACGACTTCCGTGTGATTTTATCCGTTTCAATCCCCCTTCATTGGTCAAAACCGGCCCGGGACAAACCACGCAGACTTTTACATTACAATTGTCATGTTTTAATTCCTCCCTTAATGCCAGGGAAAATGCATAAATATAGTTTTTGGTTCCGGTATATACGGCTTTATATGGCAAAGGCAATGTAGCTTCCATACTGCTCATATTCAAAATTCGGGCATCCTTAAAACCACGCAGCATAGGTAAAAAATAATAGGTCAGGCTGGTAAGTGCCCTAACATTCAAATTGATCATTTGCCAGTAACGGATGAGTGGAATGAGTTCGAACAAGCTGCTGTCACCAATTCCGGCGTTGTTGATCAATATATTTACCTTGAGATCATTATTTATACAAAAATTATAAACATCCAAAGGTGCTTGTTCCTGACAAAGGTCAATGGCCAAAGAACGAATATCCACCTCAAATTGGCTTTTTAAAGTTTCTGCAGTATCCTTGAGCAATTGATCCGGCAGCGCAATCAATAGTAGATTTTGCCCCAGAAGGGCACATTCAAAAGCCATCGATCTGCCGATACCATGGCTGGCTCCTGTAATTAAAGTATATTTTTTCACCAGTTATTAAAAAATAATATTCCTTGAAAAAAACATGATGATGCCCAGACGACAACTGCTGGCAAAAATAAATAAAAAAAACCCGGGACAAAGTACCCGGGTCGTGAATAGTTGAAATTTTTGATATTATTGAGGCATTCGATTTATATCCACAATTTTTACTTCCACCCGCCGGCTTTCCTCTTTGCTGACATTTTCATTTTTTGTAGCACCATAGCCCCTGGCAATTATCCTTCTGCGCACTATTCCGTGATGATTGATGTAATCAAGTACGGAAATCGCACGTTTATTTGAGAGTTTCTCATTATATGCCTCATCACCTTCCGGCGAAGCAAATCCGGAGATTTCCACACCCAATTCAGAATATTTATTCAACGTTGTCAAAATACCATCTAGATTGGTGTGATATTTGGCATCGAGGTCACTTTTTCCAGCGTCAAAATATATTTTCAGGCTTGAAGCCAAGAGGTCGGGATCGTACCTGACCGTTGATATTTCCGGTTTATGTTTTTGTTCTTCGGCCTCTTTAGTGACATACATCGTTGGTAAGGAATAAATTACTTCATTACCTACATTTTTCTTTTCAAATTTGCTCTCATCACTTTCATCGTAATAGTAGGTTCTTTTAGCCGTTTGGATCTTTTCATTTTTAGGATCAAAATTGACATCGTCTATCGGATCTTTCATCATGATCAGACTCAATAAATAATCAATACCCTGTTGATCTGCGGCATCCATTAAATTACCCATCAATTCATATACATCAATGCTATCACTTTGAATTAAGGCTGCTTCATGTTCTTTTCTCAAATCATTGACCTGATCCTGTTGCGTGTTATAAAAAGCATTCCGAACTTCAACCTCCTGGCCTACCACTACGTCAAAATGTTTAATGGTGTTCAGATAAATTTTTTGATATAACTCATAAAAATACGTTTGATTGGGAACATCAATATTCAGGGTGTACGGTAAATATCCATCAGATTCGATGATCATGTCATAACTTTTGTTCGGAGGTAAAATCACAAGATAGTCGCCGCTGGCTTCATTGGGATGATAGACAAAATCCAGTTTCTTGTTGGTCTGATTATCAATCACAGATATTTTAGTTTGCAAAGGATTTCCGGTTTCAGCATTCAGGATCCTTCCTTTGATCATGGTAAGGGGTATGGTTTCAAAATCTTC
Organism: uncultured Cytophagales bacterium; assembly: GCA_963711495.1. Lineage (GTDB taxonomy): Bacteria > Bacteroidota > Bacteroidia > Cytophagales > Cyclobacteriaceae > CAVQEK01. The sequence continues at coordinate 129,761 of CAVQEK010000003.1, read as the reverse complement.
CGGCATGTCCATCATATAAATGTCCTGGCCACCGGCACCCCCTTTTCGATCAGAAGAAAAGTATCCGCGTGATCCGTCAGCGATCAAAGTGAAATAACTGTCATTGGAGGGTGTGTTAATAGGATAACCCATATTTTCAGGCTTGGACCACTGTCCATTTTCCAGGGTTGATTTAAATATGTCATAGCCACCCATGCTATTATGCCCATTTGACATAAAAAACAACATATTCATATTTGGATGGATAAAAGGTGCGTCTTCGTCAGCTTTTGAATTCACTGTCGGACCGAGATTTTGAACTTTTCCCCAGGAACCATCGGCATTGCGCACTGCTTTGTAGAGATCCATACCCCCATAACCACCTGGTCTGTTACTGGCAAAATAAAGTGTTTTTCCGTCCGGCGTTATGCTGGCTGTACTTTCCAGATATTTGGAAGAAATGGTGGTTCCTAAAGGCGCAGGTCTTGACCAATCGTCACCTTCTTTTCTGATGTTATATAAACTACCCGTGGTATGGTCCCCAATAAAAATCATCATTTCCTGTCCATCTGCTGATATTCCGGCAGTTCCATAGTTATTTAAAGTTTGCACTTCAACTTTCTGTGGGGTGCTCCAATTCCCGGTTTCATTATAGGATATTTCGATTTCCTCTACATTCTTGTCCATGGTACGGGAGGTACTGGTATTTGGCCGCAGTGCGGTATAGGCCAACACACTTTCATCCGCCGAAACCACAGGATTGTATTCCGTATACTCGGTATTGATCGATCCGCCAAGTCGAAATATTTTAACATTTTTAGGTTCATTGATATAACCTGCTGCAATTTTTGCCCTTCTTATTCGCTCTTCAACTTCTTTTTTAGCACGCGCATCCCGGTCCACCAGGGCCAATTGTTTATTGTAGGCCACCAATGCCTGATCCTCCTGCTCGTTCAGGAAATACGCATCACCTAAGTCAAGATAAAACTGAAAAGGTAACGGATCAAGATTGCCGGAGACAGCCTTCTCGAAATAAAGGATGGCTTTAATCTTGTCGTTGGTCTGTTCAGATTCAAAATATGATTTTCCCAATTTGTATAAAATCATGGCGTCCGAAACACCAGCCTGAACCGCGGTCTCATACAATTTGCTGGCTTCAGTATAGTTGTGTACCTGATAAAATTTGTCAGCTTTGTTTATGATTTTATTGGTGTTGTCATTTTGAGCCCGGACAAAATCAGTCCAAAAGAAGGTCATAAGAAATATTAATACCACCTTCATATGAAAATAACGGTCCGTCAATCGCATATCCATTTCCTTTTCTTCAATTTGTCAGATCAAGCACTATAAAAAATTACAAATTTTCCAATGGAAATGAAGGTTTCATTTCCGGGTTCAATTTTAGGGCATTCTATTCTTAATTCAGATCAATTTTTTCACAAAATATTACAACCGTATCATTTAAAACGAGCAAGAAGTGTTTCATAGGCCATTGAAGAGCCCATATTGTTTTCATGAACAAGATCTAAAATCTTCTGTAAAGTGGTGACATGATGTTAAAAAAGAAAAATGACAGACAGCATGCCCATGATTGAATAAGTGAATATGGAGTTCACACAATTTAAATAGGCTGCTTTCTTTAAGGAATTACCTGGTTTGCTTATTATTCTTAATCTCGGAAATAAACCGGTTGATGGCTCCCACAAATAGTGCCTGACCAATGTCGATAGCTCCGTATGGATTGAAGCTGTCGGGCAAAAGCAAACTACTGCCGCCTACCACTAAAAAATTATCATTGGGTGAAAAAAAATGTGCCGGGACAAAGTCAGTTGATATTACTTCGCCTTTATCATTTAAAAGGTATATCTTATTGAAGGAACCTCCTGTGTCATGAACAGTGAACAATTTCTTTCCCATGTTGCCATCATCTCCAAAAACCATATGCCGATACTGGCTCAGCAATTTTTTGTTCTTCCAGCGATAGTCTGAAAAACCAGTTGTATCATGTACAAAGATGATTTGTCCGAAACCTTCGGTAACCAGTGTAAGAAATAATATGGTTATTAAAATCTTATACATGTGCATTGACCTCAAATAATTCTGCTTTAATATAACAAAATTATTTAAGATCAATGTCACCTCGATTAGTTGCTTAATTAAAATCCAGCAATATTTTCAAATATTTTCCGGGATATTCTTCCAGATTTTCAAAAGCCCGTTGAATTTTTTCCGGTGATGTAATCTCAGAAATCAGATTCTGAGGTTTCAATTTTCCCTGGGCCAAATTTCGGATGGTTTCTTCAAACTCGCCATGGGTAACCCTGGAAGCAATGATTTTGGCTTCTTTCCAGATCAATTCCTGAAATACCACGGGGGCAGGATGTTTGGATAATCCCAATACACAAACGGTACCGGCACCGCGAATACTTTGAATGCATCCTCGAACAGGATTGATTGTTTGGTCCTCTTTCATGACATGTCCTACCACTTCAAAAGCAACATCTACTCCATCTCCTCCTGTTTCTTCCCTAATAACCTTCACGGGATCTTGATTGAGCGCATTGATCGTGATTACATCAGAATAGGTATTTTTGGCATTTTTCAAGCGCTCTTCCACGATATCCACCATAAATATTTTATTGGAAGTTTTGGTTTTAATGGCTTGCATCACACATTGACCAACTTTACCGCTGCCCCAAACTACCGCTGTATCTCCGGATTGCAAACCGGCGCGATTACAAGCATGAAAACCTATGGAAAGCACTTCAATTAAGGCAGCATGTTCCCTGGTTATACTGTCGGGCACTTTATAAACCATGCTCTGAGGGACTGCAAGATATTCTCCAAATCCGCCATCCTGATCGACACCGACCAGTTTCAAGGACGTACAGGCCGGATAATGCCCTCTGCGACATGCGGCACACTCACCGCACCAAATAATAGGATCCACCGTAATATGCTCTCCGGGTTTAATCTTTTCAACTCGCTCTCCAACTTTGACTATTTCACCGGCAAATTCATGACCGGGAATAAATGGCAAATGTGTCCTTGGATGGAATTCGCCTAAAAATATGTGCTGATCACTGCCACAAATACTGGCATACGTTGTTTTTAGTAATACATCATCAGGGCCAATCTTTGGCATGGGTACTTCCATCCAGTCGAAATGCTTGTATTGCGTAAGAACTGCTGCTTTCATGATCTCTGTTAAAATTTAAAAAATGATTTTAATCACACTCAGGTCCTTCTCCTTTTTTCGGTTCACAATTTAGGTAACAAACCTTCATCATAACTATCGAAAACTGGTAAATTTTATGAAGAGCTAACCAATACTTAGGTTTTCGACTATTTTCTTTGATCAATACATCAGATTTAATACCCCGAGGTTATATAAAACTACTAACCACAAAAATCCTGACAAGTATTGTTCCGTACCACAAGCTGATTTATTTTTCGAGTAAAGTTTTCACCATTCGAAAATTCTTGTTTTAAATGGACCTGAAAAAAGAAATACTTTTGTAACATTCCAAAGCCAATACAAAACGGATTGCTGAATATATCGGTAGTGACCAGTTGCTTTTCAAAGAGTTGATCGAATTGTTTTTGCACGGAAATTATCGTATTACCCAGCGGTCCGCCCGGATCGTTCGAGCATGCGTAATGAATCACCCCTGGTTGATTGACCCTTTTCTGGAAGATGTTATTGACAATCTCAATCATCCTGTTCACGATGCCGTGAAACGCAACACGATAGGCCTTCTACAAGAAATTGAAATCCCCGATGATCAGATGGGCAAAGTTGCGGACCTTTGTTTTGGTTACCTGAGTTCCGCCAAAGAACCAGTGGCCGTTAAAGCTTTTTCAATGACAGTGCTGTTGAAAATTGTTCAACACTATCCTGAACTGAAAGAAGAATTGAAAAATTAAATTGAAGACCAGATGCCTTTTGGATCGGCAGGTTTTCAATCACGAGGCAAACGTGTTTTGAAGGAACTGGAAAAAATCAAATAATTCTGTTTCAAGCATTAATAGACAACAAATTACAAATCAAACCAGCCCTTTACCTTCTCCTGAGCGGATAAAGCAGCGATATGTTCAAATTCCCCGGTATGCACGTTGTACCGATAATCCACTTTCCAATCGTTGGCATTCGAGGTAATTTCATTCAAAGAATCAATAATATATGATAATTCTTTATTCGTTATGGTGGGGTGCAATGACATTCGAACCCAACCTGGCTTTTCAGACAGGTCTCCCTGGTTGATCTTAATGGTAATCCTTTTAGACATTTCCCGATCTACATGAAGCAAATAATGTCCGTAGGTGCCCGCACAAGAACAACCTCCGCGCATTTGTATGCCAAACCGGTCATTGAGCAGTTTGACAATGAGATTGTGATGTATACCTCTAATGTAAAATGAGATCACTCCCAGCCTTTCCTTATTTTCCGGCGCCAATATGATGAGTTCATCAATTTTATTTAATCCCTTAAAAGCCTGGTCAATTAATGTTTTTTCCCGTTCCCTGATCTGCTGAACGCCCATTTTTTCTTTAAGTCGAATACTCAATGCTGCGCGAATGGCCTGTAAAAATCCCGGAGTGCCTCCATCCTCCCGGATCTCTATATCATCAATATAAGCATGTTCACCCCAGGGATTGGTCCACATAACCGTGCCACCACCAGGATGATCAGGGATCCTGTTTTTATAAAGTTTTTTGCAGAAGATCAAAACCCCGGAACTGCCCGGCCCGCCCAGAAATTTATGGGGAGAAAAGAAAATAGCATCAAGCTTCTGCAATGGATTTTCAGGATGCATGTCGATATCAACATAGGGTGCTGAAGCCGCAAAATCCACGAAACAATAACCACCATTTTCATGCATGATCTCCGCCAACTCGTAATATGGCGTCATAATCCCGGTAACATTGGAGCAGGCTGAAAACGATCCGATTTTCATTTTGCGATTCTGATATTTAATTATTTCTCGTCGTAAAAATTCCGGATTTACCATCAGGTGATCATCAGGTTCCAGAACCACCACATCGGCAAGCGATTCCAGCCAGGGCGTATGATTGGAATGATGTTCCATGTGGGTCAGGAATACTACTGGTTTCTCTTCTATCGGCAATTCGCAATATTTAGTGAGTTGTTCCGGTATTTTAAGCCCGAGTATACGTTGAAATTTGGCCAGCGCTGAAGTCATCCCAAAACCTGTGGTAATAATCACATCATTTTCATCTGCATTTACATGTTGCTTTATGATACTATGGGCATAATGATAGGCATTGGTCATGGTGCTGCCGGTTTCACTGGATTCCGAATGAGTATTGCCCACCATTGGTCCGAATTCCTTCCTGATCTTTTCTTCAATCGGTGCAAACAATCGGCCACTGGCAATCCAGTCGGCATAAATCAAAGGTTTAACGCCATATGGCGATTCAAATTTGGCATCAATCCCAATGATCTCTTTCCGAAAGGTTTCAAAATATTCCTCCAGATTTACGTCACGCAGACTATTGATCGTCGATTCCATAGACACATAATTTTGTGGTAGCAATATCGTAAATTATGCCGTGGTGTGTAAATATGAAATGATATTTTGATATTTCAGCTTATTGTTTTGAAGAGTTAATTCCAAGTCCAATTTGATTTCAACAGTTTTTTACGCCAACTTCATCGGTCGGTATTAAGCAATATTAATTTTACATACAACTCGTCATCTTATGACACAAAAGATCATCAACCTGTTTATATTTTATTCAGTTTTAATAAACCCTCTGCAAGCACAACCAAATACAGATCTATTTAATTATTGGCAATACTACTCCGATGCATCAAACTCCCTGTACAAACATTTCGTGTCTAGCGCAGAAAAACAGCTTCAACAAAGAAATGAAAGCATCAATTTGTTGAAAACGAGTGAAGACTGGACAAAATACCAATTCGATGTCCGTGAGCGCTTAATAAAATCTATTGGTGAATTTCCAAAAAAAACTCCCCTGAATCCGGAAATTACCGGTGTGATCAACCGAAAAGACGTTCGGGTTGAAAAAATTGTATTCCAGTCCCAGCCTGGATTTTATGTCACTGCCGCACTATTTCTACCCCAAAAGAAGTCGAAGAAGTCTCCGGCTATTATTTATTGCAGCGGACATACCTATTTATCCTTTCGGTCCCCGGTATACCAGCATGTCATACTTAACCTGGTAAAAAAGGGGTTTATCGTTTTTGCGTTCGACCCCATTGGCCAGGGCGAAAGAATTGAATATGATGAAACCGATGCTCCTTTTCTAAAACCCACGCAATCCACCAATCAGCATTCCTTTCCCGGGGCGCAATGCTTTATTGCCGGCCAAACACTGGCAAATTACATGATCTGGGATGGAATTCGGGCCGTGGATTATCTCTTGACAAGAAAAGAAGTAGATCACGATCGGATAGGCATTACAGGGCGATCTGGAGGCGGTACGCAAAGTGCCTATATTGCCGCCTTTGATCAGCGCATTCAGGTTGCCGCACCGGAAAATTACCTCACTTCCTTTGAACAATTGTTGAAGTCAAAAGGGCCTCAGGATGCGGAACAAAATTTTTTCCATGCCCAGGCCCTCGGTTTGGATGAGACTGACCTGATTGAAGTACGTGCGCCAAAACCAATGCTTATCGTCAGTACCACCCGCGATATGTTTAGTATTGCCGGAACGCGAAAAATGTTCAATGAAGCGAAACAAGCTTATCAGATCATGGACAGACCGGAAAACCTGAGCATGGTGGAGGACGATGCGGGACATGAATCGACAGAGAAAAATCGTGAAGCAACGTACAGCTTTTTTATGCACCAATTTAATATGAAAGGTGAACCCATCGACGAAGAAATCACACCTTTTACCCAGGAAGCATTACAAATAACCCGAAGTGGACAGGTCAGGACCGAATTTCCTGATTCAAAATCTGTATTCGATCTGAATAAAGCACAACTTAAAAAAATCATCAATGCAAGAGAAAGCAACCCAAAGGATCCTAAAATCCTCAGGGATGCCGTAAAGCTTTGGAGTGGATATGTAAACCCAAACCACCAGGAAAATATTCTTTTTTCAGGCCGGGAACAGTGGAATGAACTGACCGTGGAGCGTTATTTGATCGTTAAAGACGATGGAAAACCAATTCCACTTGTGACTGTTTGTACAGAGAATGAGAAGTCTGGGAAAATAATGATTTATTTACATCCTCAGGGAAAAAAGGCCGCCATGGCCGACTCCGCTTTTGTTAAAGCGCTTACCGATCTCCATTTTACGGTGATTTTACCAGATCTTTCCGGTATTGGTGAACTTGGCCCCGGCTATTTAAAGGGCGATGCATACATCGATGGCGTGTCCTATAATCAATGGTTTGCTGGTATTTTAACCGGCAAAAGCATTGCAGGTGTGCAAATGGAAGACCTTGCATCCATTGTCAATTTTTGCAAAAGGACCTTTCCTAATGCTTCGACCGCAATAAATATCATTGCCAAAAATTATCTTACGCCTTTGGCCATGCATTTTACGGCATTAGAAACTGCTGTACAATCATTGATTTTGTTTGAACCATTGGCCAGTTACCAATCAATCGTGGAGATGCGCATGTATGATCCGAATTGGGTACCCGCGGTGGTTCCTGGTGCCCTCCAAACTTACGACCTGCCAGATCTTTTAATGGCCATAGAACCAAGAAAAGTACTGATCATTAATCCGGTTGATGGCCACAGTGATCCGCTGGATTCGCAACAGATTGAAAATTGCTATAATCCTGCTAAAGACATTTATACAAAGAATAATTTAAAAATGAATTTTCAGACCAGTGTCGCTCAAGAAAGTGAAGTAACACAAAAAATTCTTTCCTGGTTAACGGAATTGTGATTGACGCAATGTGGGACCAATCTCAATATTTCAAAGAATGAAAGCCAATTACAACTACTACTGTTAAACTACAGGTACATATTCAACATAAAAATGTTGCTGGTTTAAAAATTAAATTCAATTTTTGCTGCCAATAATTCAATTCTGTGCTGTGAGCCTACTTTATTCACTTTTACTGCTACTATCTATACATGGCCCGAACAAAACTTCAGCCAACAACAGCAAACCTGTTGATCCATTTTCACATCAATTCAGTTATGGTCGTCCAATAGCTGAAATTCAGGACCTGCGGCTGCATGAAGCATCGGGCATGGTAGCGAGTAGAAAAAATGAAGGGTTGCTTTGGGTCCACAATGACAGTGGAAACCAGCCACGTATTTTTCTGATTGATACCCTCGGAGCAATTAAAAGAATCTTTTATCTGAAAAATGCCTTGAATATTGATTGGGAAGACATTGCCATAGGACCCGGCCCCGGAGGTGAAGCAAATTATATGTATGTTAGTGATATTGGAGACAATGCCGCTGTTCGACCGGATATTCAAATATATCGGTTCCCTGAACCCTCTATCGTACAAAAAGATAGCATGATCTCAGGATATGATCAAATCAACCTGCATTATCCGGATAGCGCCCGGGATGCCGAAGCCTTAATGGTGGATCCAATAACTCAAGATATTTATATCATTTCAAAACGAGAACAACATGTGAACGTTTACAGGGCCCCAAATCCGGTTTCCACTCAGATTCCTATACAACTGGAATTCCTGGGAAAGCTGCCATTTCATTTGATCAACGCCGCAGATATTACCAGCGATGGAAAGGAAATCCTTGTTAAAAATTACCTGGCGATCTTTTACTGGAAACGGGATCCTCAAAAATCAATCTTTGAAACCTTGCTACAGGATCATCAATTGATCAGATATTCACCAGAACCGCAAGGTGAAGCGATCGCCTGGAAGCCAGATGGTTCCGGATTCTATACCATTGGTGAAAAAGTGAACAATCAAAAACAGTTTCTGTATTATTATTCAAGAAAATAAAATTTTCCAATTCCCCGCACAGCCTCAAAATACGGCTCTCATGGGGTTTCCACCGAGAAACTATACACAGTTTTTGAATGATATTCAGATCCCGGATTGAGCACCACAGATGGGAAATCCGGCTCATTGGGAGAATTGGGAAAATGTTCGGGTTCCAGACATAGGGCTGACCTGTGTCGATAGGGAATGCCATTTTTTCCAGTAAGGCTGCCATCCAGGAAATTTCCCGTATAAAACTGAATACCCGGTTCAGTGGTATAAACTTCCAGTGTTCTGCCACTTTCGGGATCAATGACCCGGGCAGCCAGACTCAATTCATGGTCATTTTTGTTTAAAACCCAGCAATGGTCATAACCACCGGCATATTTCAATTGTTGATTCTCATCATTGATCCTTGTTCCAATTTGCTGAGATTCTGTGAAATCAAAAGGAGATCCCGCCACAGGTTTCTTATTGCCCGTTGGAATTAAGGTAGAATCCACAGGAAGAAAGAAATCAGCGTTAATGTATAACATCTGTCCCAAAATGTTATTATTGGGATCAGCAGTCAGATTGAAGTAACTGTGATTGGTGAGATTTACAATGGTTGGTTTATCTGTCGTAGCAGAATAGTTCACTTCCAGATTGTTTTCATTATCCAATGTATATTCCACTGTAACTTTCAAATTTCCGGGATAGCCCTCTTCCATATCAGGGCTGAGATAGGAAAGTTTCAGTCCCACCTCTTCATCGGAACGGACTTCCTCGGCAGTCCACAGCACTTTATCAAATCCTTTTATTCCTCCATGTAAATGATTTACTCCATTATTGATTGCAAGTTGGTATTCTTTCCCGTTCAACTCAAATTTACCTCTAGCTATGCGATTACCATATCGCCCGATGATCGCCCCAAAATATGGTGACTCCTTGATATAATTTTCAAGATTATCAAAACCGAGTACAACATCGCCTATGTTTCCAGCTTTATCAGGTACCTTGATAGAAACAATGATGCCCCCATAATTGGTGATCTTCACCTCCATACCTTTAGTATTGGTTAATGTATAAAGGCTCACTTCACGTCCATCCGGCATATGACCGAATGATGTTTGCGCAAAAGACAATGCCGGATTATTCATTTCTTCCGAAGTATTTTTTTTCTTGTTCTGGCAGGCGCTGACAATGACGAGTGTTGCGAAAATTAACAAAGCTTTTCTCATGATTCTGGCAATTCTATTTATTCAAAATGACACTTTTCCGTGAAAGTATTCAAACTCACAAATATTTTAACTACCCTGGGATTTGTATTATTCCTGTTAATTCTAATTGTTCAACGATCAGAATACCATTTAATTAACTTTCCATCATCCTAATTCCATATATTCTCAATCTCTTCCAGGCTCTTTCCTTTGGTCTCCGGTACAAATTTCCAAACAAATAAAGCGGCCAAAATTCCCATCAAACCATAGAGCCAATAAGCAAATCCGTGGTTAAATTCATTGGTGAGCCAGGTGTTGTCATTCATCATTGGGAAAGTCCAGGAAATGATCAGATTAGCTATCCACTGTGCAGCGACAGCAATCGACATGGCCCCACGAATCTTATTGGGAAATATTTCAGACAACAAAACCCAGGTTACCGGTCCCCAGGAAACGGCAAAGGATGCTGTATAAAGCAACATAAAAATCAATGCCCCTATCCCAACGCTTTGCAGATAAAAGGTCATTCCAAGGGCAAACATACTCACTGCCATACCCAAAGCGCCGATAATTTGCAAAGGTTTCCTTCCAAATCGATCTACAGTGGCAATGGCTACCACGGTAAACGCCAAATTAACGGCACCAACAATGATGGTCTGAAGTAGCGATACATCAGTCTGACTTCCCATATTTCTGAATATTTCAGGTGCGTAATACAGGACTACATTAATGCCGACAAACTGTTGAAAGACGGATAACAAAATACCCACAATGATGAGCAAGCCCCCATAAGACAACCAAGGAGCATCTTTAATTCTCAAACTTTCCTTGATTTCCTCCAGCACCCGCGAAGCCGTTTGTTTTCCACTTAATTTTTGTAAAATTTTCAGGGCCTGGTCTTCCTGATTTTGCATGACCAGGTATCGCGGCGTTTCAGGCACCAATAATAACAGAAACAAAAAGAGCACTGCGGGAATCATTTCTGAGGCAAACATCCATCTCCAGCCTGTTGAATTAAGCCAGGCATCATCGCCTTGTCTGGAAATAAAGTAATTCACAAAATAAATCACCAACATTCCAAATATAATGGCAAACTGGTTCCAACTTACCAATCTGCCACGAATTTTCGAAGGGGCTATTTCTGCAATATACATGGGAGAAAGCATCGAGGCAATCCCGACACCCACTCCGCCAATTATGCGATAAATGATGAATGAGATCAGTGTTTCTACTCCAAAAATGTTCATTTTCTCAGGGATTGCCGAACCAATAGCAGAAATGGAAAATAAGATGGCTGCTAAAATCAATCCGTTCTTTCGGCCCAAAACCCGGCTAACAAACCCGCCGACAGTACCTCCAATGATGCATCCGACCAATGCACTGGAAATCGTAAATCCCTTTAATGAATTCGCCGTTTCTTCATCAAGCAAGGGTTCGACATTGAATATTCTAAACAAAACAATTCCGGCAATAATCATTAAAATAACACTAAATAACCAGCCCCTGTTGCGGCCAAAGAGTTTTACCATAACTCCCGTCACAGCAAATATGATAATATAGATGACAACCACGACCGTAAACCGGTATTCGACGATTACATTTTTCGCGATATCAATGTTGAGGTGCAATGAATCGATAAAAAAATGTTGCAATGAACCTACAGCACCAGAAATTACTGCGGTATCGTAACCAAAAAGCAAGCCTCCCAATGTTGCCACCAGTGTAAGTCCAAAAACAAAATTTTTATTGCCAGGATTGTTGTTGTTTTCTATTAAACTCGGATTCATAAAATGTGGTGTTATTTAAAAAAATCGCTTTCAATTTACAGACTTCATGAAAAAATACCGCTATTTACCATAATTATTATTTTAACATGTAAATCTTATATTTTGGCATGAATCATTCTTCGTTTAAAATATTGACCCAAAAGGAAATTAATGTGGCTATAGATTGATTTTGTCAATATTTAGTGCCTGTTCGCCATGAATTTTTTATGCTTTGCTAATGCCGTGTTTCAATCGGTCGATGAGGACAGCGCCTACGATGATTGCTCCAATAATGATTTCCTGAATATAATTGGGCACACCCAGCATATTGCATCCATTACGCAGCACTGCCATGATCAGAGCGCCAATAATTGACCCGGTTGCGCTTCCTTCTCCACCATTGAGCGAACCCCCACCAATGACCACGGCCGCAATGATGTCCAACTCCATACCGATTGCTGCAGTCGGATCTCCTACGGTCAGATTGCCGTATTGCATAATGGCCGCTATTCCAACAAAAAGGCTACCCAGGGCATAAATAATCACTTTTACTTTTTTCACATTCACACCACATAAAATGGCTGTTTGTTCATTGGAGCCAATGGCAAAAATATATCTCCCGAGGACCGTCTTTTTCAACATGATCGTTGTCAGAATCAATAAAATGATCATGATCCAGACACCAGGGGCAAAAATCATCCATTTTGGTTCCGGATCAACCAGCATAAATTTCCACAAATTGTTTTCTGGTGTGGTAACGATTTTTTCTGATCCTATCCATTTAGCCACACCACGGGCAATTTGCATCATGCCTAACGTAACAATAAACGGTGCCAGTTTGAATTTTGAGATAATCACGCCAATCAACCATCCGCAAACCACACAAGCAACAATTCCTAACAAAGCCGACACAATTACGGCGCCATTACCTACAGCATCTGATTCTCCACCAAAATATATGAGCAGCGTAGCCGTCACAATTGTTCCCAATGCAATTTGTGATCCCACACTCAGGTCAATACCGCCGGAAATGATGATGATGGTCATACCCAACGCTGCTATACCAATAATCACACTTTGAGTGAGAATGGTTTTTATATTATAAAAAGAATGGAATTCTGCTGGTGATATGATCATAAAAAGTACAATCACAAAGACCAATCCGATGAGCGGGCCTATCTGACCTATGATATTTTTACTTACGATCTTCATCAAATATATTCATTTTCCCAGATGTGGCGAATAACATGACCTCTTCTTCAGTCCATTGATTTATTTTCTTTTTCATTGAAAGCGTTCCTTTGTACATTACCGCCAAGGAATTACAAATTCCGAATAGTTCCGGCAAATAAGAACTGATTAAAACAATGGCCTTCCCCTGATCTGCCAGTTGGCTGATGATTCTATAAATTTCGGATTTACTGCCAACATCCACCCCTTTTGTTGGTTCATCGAGAAATAAAATGTCGCTATCGTGATTTAGCAACCGGGCTATGCATAATTTCTGCTGGTTTCCACCGGATAAATTATTTACCTTATTTTCCGGCGTGCCACTCTTAATATTAAGTTTATGTATCCATTTCCAAATGCTCTGGTTTTCAATGCTTTGTTGTATAAATCCCCATCGGGCATATTTGGCTAATGTGGAAAGGGTGATATTGTCCCCTACCGACAAATTTAAAGCCAATCCCTCTTCTTTACGGTCTTCACTTAAATAATCAACCCCAGAAGTCAATGCCAAAGCCGGATGCATTAAGTACGCTTTTATTGAGGGTTTTGAGTTAATGGTCACTTCACCGGAAATTGCTTTATCTATTCCGAAAATCGCTTTAATAGCTTCTGTACGGCCCGCACCAATCAAACCTGCAACTCCAAGGATCTCTCCCCGGCGCACCATAAATGAAGCTTTACCTGTTGGTTGAATCGAAGAACTGACATCATTAACGTCCAGGACAACTTCACCCAAATTATACTTCTTTGTGGGATAAAGTTCAGTTACCTCGCGTCCGACCATCTTTTGAATGATGTTCTTCAACGTTGTATTTTCAATTTCTCCGGTATCCACCGTTCTTCCATCTCTCAAAACCGTATAGCGATCCGCTATCTCCTGGATCTCTTCAAGAAAATGACTGATGTAGATGACTGCTATGCCTTTTTCGGTTAATTGTTTAACAATGCCGAAAAGCGCTCTTTTGTCTTCCAAAGAAATGGAACTGGTCGGTTCATCCATGATCACCACTTCCGTTTCTATCATTAAGGATCTCGCAATTTCTACGATTTGCTGTTTCGCCAATTTTAATGCACCTGTTTTTACAGATGGATCGATTTCAGCATGTCCTAGCTGGCTCAGGACTTCAGAAACAATTTCGCTTTGTTTGACCACCAAGCCAAACATGTTGGTTTCCAAACCAAGGGTCATGTTTTCTTCCACCGTAAGATGGGGAGCAATATTGAGTTCCTGATATATCATGCTTATACCTTTCATGCGGGCATCATGGGTACTTTTGGGCAAATAAGGGTTTCCATGAAAAAACATGGTGCCCTCATCTGGTGGAATTACCCCACTCAATATTTTCATGAGCGTACTTTTGCCGGCACCATTTTCACCGACCAATGCATGCACCTCTCCGGATTTAATTTCCAGGTCGACGTGATCAAGCGCCTTGTTGGCGCCGAATGATTTACAAATTCCTTTTAATTGTAATAGCAGATCACCCATAACCGGCACTTACTCCCCTAACCATTTTTTAAAATCGGGATGAATTAATTTCTGAACAGATGAGTCTTCAATATTGTTTATCGTAATCATAGTGATGCCTGTATCAATGCGCTTTTCAATAGACGCATGATTAAGAATCTTCACTGCCTGGTGGACAGATTCATAACCGATCTTAACCGGGTCCTGAGCTGCAAGACCTTGAATTTTTCCATTTTTTAATGCTTCAATTAAAACTTCATTGGTATCGAAACCCACAAATTTTATCTTTCTAGCCAGTCCGCTTGTTTCTAATGCCCTAAGCATGCCCATTGATGATATGTTGTTGACACAAAAAATTCCGTCAACCTGGCCATAACGGTTCAATAAATTTTGAGCGGTTTGGAAGGCTTTTTCCATAGTAGAACCCGCATATTGATTGGAAGAAATGAGTTCTATACCCGGTGCGATCTTACCAATTTCCTCAATGAAAGCTTCGGAACGTTTCTCAGTACTGGAAGATCCTTCCACAAACCGCAGCAAAATTACTTTTCCTTTACCATTCAATAATTCATTCATTTGTCTGGCACAAACCTTACCGCCTTCCGTATTATTGGTGGCAACGAATGAATCCATAATATCAGAATCTAATCCCGAATCCATAATGATTACAGGAATATTTCTGTTTTTTGCAGCTTTAACCGGTGAAATTAATGCCCTGGAATCAAGCGGAGATAGCACAATGGCATCCACTTTTCTACTGATAAAATTTTGGACCACCTGTATTTGCATTTGGCGGTCATCTTCTCTTTCCGGTCCCTGCCAGAAAATTTGCACTCCAAAATCGTGTTCTGCCATTTTAGCACCAACATGAATGCTTTTCCAAAAATCAAAAGCAGTGCCTTTTGGAATAACCGCAATTTGAAACTTTTTCTCAGAAGCTGCATTATCCTTGTTTTTATTCCCACCACATGAAACAATGAGTAGCAGTAAGGAAAGGTGTACAATCAAAAAAACTAATTTTGTGTCATTCATAATCCGGGGTTTAAAGTATTTTTAATCTGCAATCCAATAAAGGAAATCAAACTAATACGAATTTAAATGTAGCGGAAACAATCATTTTTTTAAAACGTTTTTATTAAGTTTCGTGCCGTGTCTATAAGCAACGGTCCGAAAAAAATGTCGATTTCAATTAAACTTCCCAATTGAGCGTTTAAAAGATAGAATTTTTATTTAGCCCGAACATTAAGGCATGATATATCATGAATATTTTCTTTGTTTAATGACATCGAAATTCCAAGTCTAATTTTTGGCACAATTTATTTTGAGGTCAACACCAAAAAACACTGTAAAATCTGAAGAGCTGGGTTCCGGAGACATTAGCAAGGTACTCATCAAACAAGCTGTACCGGCATCGATCGGATTTCTGATCATGTCGATTTACAGCATAGTCGATACCATTTATGTGGGACGTTTTATTGGACCTATGGCTATTGGCGCGGTTACAGTAGTGATGCCAATCTCCTTTTTAATTTCATCAGTGGGTATGGCAATTGGTGTTGGTGGGGCTTCTATAATTTCAAGGGCATTGGGTGCTGAAGACATCAAGAAGGCCAAAATAACCTTTGGCAACCAGATCAATCTTACCCTGCATCTCGCCCTGGTATTTATGGTTTTAGGATATATTTTTGAAGAATCGATCCTCACATTATTTGGTTCGAAAGGAGACATCATGGTGTACGCCAAGGAGTATTTTAGGGTGATTCTTTATGGCGTACCGTTTCTGGCTTGGGCGATGATGTCGAATAATGTGATCCGCGCACAAGGCAGACCCCGGGTAGCAATGTACATCATGATCATTCCTGCTTTGGCAAACATTATCCTTGATCCCATCTTCATCATCTGGCTTAAGATGGGTATGGCTGGCGCTGCCTGGGCCACGACCATTTCTTATATAATGAGTGCTTTATATGCTTTATATTTCTTTGTCAGAGGTGATTCTGAAATTTCCCTTGTCTTTAAATATTTGAAACTTCGATTTACTATTGTTCGCGAGATATTTTCCATTGGTCTCATAACATTCGCCAGACAAGGATCTGTAAGTCTTCTCACCGTGGTACTCAATCACACTTTATATCGATATGCCGGAGAAACTGGAATTGCGGCATATGGAATCGTCAACCGCGTCATGATGTTCGGACTATTCCCTATAATTGGAATTGTCCAGGGATTTCTGCCCATTGCTGGGTATAATTATGGAGCCAAACAACCAAACAGGGTGAAATTGAGTATCAATACTTCCATAAAATTTGGTACAATCCTGGCTGCCATTATTCTGGTATTAATCCTATTTTTCTCTTCACAGATCGTTCGTGCCTTTACGGTTGATCATGCTCTGATCAATGAAAGTAGCGCTGCTTTGGTCATTGTGTTCCTTGCTGCTCCTGTAATTGCCATACAGATGATCGGAGCAGGTTACTTTCAGGCCATTGGAAAAGCCCTTCCCGCACTTTTACTTACCATGACCAAACAAGGCTTTTTCCTGATTCCACTAGTTTTAATTCTTCCGAATTTCTTTGATGTGAATGGTATATGGTATTCCTTCCCTATTGCTGATCTGATGTCGGCTGTTGTTACATATTGGTTTTTGCAAAAAGAAATGAAATATAAATTAACTCCATCGCCTCAAAATGTCAATGTATAATTGCACTTAAACAATATATAATTTAATTATATTTGGTTACTTAGTCCAAGGACATCGTATTTAAAATCATTCAAGGTCTTATATTTTCATTGTTTCAAAATCATTATACTGTTGGTAGAATTTATTAAGATCAGTTTCAGTCAAACTGTTTTGGTCGTCCTTGTACGGCTAACCGTACTCTTTTCTGCTTTAATATTTGGGCTATATTCCCAAAACAATAAACACAACAATATCAATCAGTTGAACCCAACTATTGATTCGATGACTTACGATCAACCATTATCATCAAATGTTTACATCGATTGCGAACCCGGAATTGAATTCAGAAAAGTTACTGAAAACACTTCCGAATAGGGTTGACGCCCGCTTCCCAATAATATAGTCTCAATTTCAGTGTTATCGATAAAAAAACCAGCAATTGATTTTCAGGTTTATAATTATGTGATACTTTAGAGCACAGTCTGAATTGAATAATTTAATCGCTCAAAAGATGAAGAAATATGCACATCATTGGTTGAAGACTTCGATCTTCTTATTTTCCCTATTGTCATTCAGCAATTGCTATGCACAAAAAAAATCTATTTTTAACGGTAAAAACCTGGACGGATGGCAAATTTATGGCACCGAAAAATGGTATGTTGATCATGGTCTCCTGGTTTGTGAAAGTGGCCCTGATAAGCAATATGGTTACCTTGCTACCAAAAAGCATTACAAGAATTTTGAAATTACCCTTGAATTTAAACAAGAAGCCGACGGCAATAGTGGGTTATTCTTTCATTCAACAATTGAAGGAACTAAAATTGCCGGATGGCAGGCAGAAATCGCTCCTCCGGGTCACAATACCGGCGGAATTTATGAATCCTACGGCCGGGGCTGGCTTATTAAACCGGATCCATCAAAAGATAATGTATTGAAAATGGGAAAATGGAATACCATGACGGTGCGGGTAGTTGGACCACAGGTAACCACATGGCTCAATGGTGTAAAAATGGTGGAATTGAATGATCAGAAAATCGGCGATTCCAACGGTTCCATCGCATTGCAAATTCATGCTGGCGGAGGCATTAGGGTAAAATGGAAAAATATCAAAATTGAGGAGCTTTAAAGCACCTTTTCTACTGCATTTCCGGGTATTCCCATGGCTGTCTGTATGTTCGCCGCATTAATTTATTTGCCAGTGGATCCTCGATTATCACTTGCTTGTCTCTATCCCAGGCAATGCTTTTGCCATGTTTGTAAGAGATCATTGCAAGCAAACTCATATTGGTGGCGTAATAACTGTTTTCAATATTAGCTACAGGCAGGCGTTTTTTATCGATGGCATCAATAAAATCGGCCCAAAGCTCCCTGATGTTCTGGTCGTCTGGTTTATGCAACACCGGATCCTGATGAATGTCACTGTCACCCTTTTGATTTGGGTAAAAAGTCCAGCCATCGAGCCATCCCATGTGGAAAATACCTTTGGTGCCATAAAAATATACTCCAATATTATGGTTTTCAATGGCAGAACCAGCCAGCCTGCGATGTTCCCACATGGCCGTAAATGACTCAAATTCGAAAGTTGCCACCTGGTAATCCGGGGCATCACCCTGACTGTCCGGATATAGTAAGCCTCCTGTGGAATAAATAGTCTTTGGTTGTTTTTCTTCCGACCACCACAAAATCTGGTCAAACCAGTGCACACCCCAGTCTGCGATCATGCCATTGGAATAATCCAAATAGTCCCTGAAACCCTTGGGATGGATCTTTTTGTTAAAAGGTCTGTATGGGGCCGGACCACACCAGAAATTCCAATCAAGTCCCTTGGGTGGATCTTCATCGGGAATGAAATTGTTTTGACGGGTACCATAATTTACAAAAGCCTTCACCAATTTAATATCTCCGGCTTTGCCAGATTTAAGAAACTTCATTCCAGAAATATTATGTGGAGAAATGTGCCTATGGAGATCTACCTGCATGGTTCCCCCATATTTTTTCTGAGCAGCAACAATTGCCTTCCCTTCATCGATGGTATGGCTGATGGGTTTTTCCAAATAAACATTGGAACCCATCTTCAAAGCCATAATGGCAGGAAGCGCATGCCAATGGTCGGGCGTAGCAATTATCGTAATTTCCGGTTTTTCGCCGACGAGCATTTCCCGATAATCATCATATAATTTGGGTCTTTTTCCAGTAAGTTTTTGCACCTCATCGGCTGCGGGTTTTAGTTGGTTCCTGTCAACATCACATAAGGCCACTACCTTTGACCTGCCGGTAGCAATAGCCTCATGCATAATATTCATCCCCCACCATCCTGTGCCGATCAAGGCAGTGGTATATATCTTTCCGGATTCATTGAATATAAATCCGGGGAAAACTGTGGCTCCCACTGTACTGGCTGCGGTCGTTTTTAGAAATTCTCTGCGTTGCATCTAATTAAAACTCAGGTTTAAAATATTAACTCCAGGTTCTGTCCCAGGATTGATCTTCATTCCATTCCGGTGTAGGGGCAAAATATTTTTCACCTTCCTTAAGATGCTCTTTAATCACCGCTTCATTGAGGTCAAGTCCAAGTCCTGGGCTTTCCGGTACTTTTACAAATCCGTTATTAAAAATCGGCTTTTCAATGTCTTTCACCAAATCTTCCCACCATGGATTGTCAACATCGTGATGTTCCAGGGCCACGAAATTTTCGGTGGCTGCCGCGCAGTGCACATTGGCGAGAAAAGAGATTGGCGAACCTGCAAAATGCATGGCCATGGCTATACCATGCTCTTCGGCAAAATCTCCGATTTTCTTCGTTTCCAGTATTCCTCCAGCAGTGGCGAGGTCAGGATGAACCATATCAACTGCGTGATTTTCGATCAGCTTTTTAAAACCTTCTTTTAAATAAATATCTTCTCCGGTCAAAGTCGGCGTATCAATGGCTGTGGTAATTTCTTTCCACTGTTCGGTATAAAACCAGGGAATTAGATCTTCCAACCAGGCTAACCGGTATTTTTCAACGGCCTCACCCAATTTAATGGCGGTATTTACCCCGAAATGACCAAAATGATCAGCCGCCAATGGAATTTCATAACCGACAATATTCCGTACGACATCCACATATTCCAACATTTTTTCCAGACCAAGGTCTGTAATTTGAATTCTTGTAAATGGATGTTTGGTCTCTCCATAACTTCCCAATTCTTCTGTCCATTGTTTATTCAAATCCCATACATTTGCACCATTCAATGCTCCGGGAATATCCTTAATCAGGTTGATGCCAAAGTCCATTTTTAAAAAAGTAAATCCATTATCCATACGGCTCCGCATTCTTTTGGCATATACTTCCGGATCAGTTGAAGATGGAGTATCTGCGTAAATCCTGATTTTATCCCGATATTTTCCACCAAGCAACTGATACACCGGTACTCCGTACGCTTTTCCGGTAAGGTCCCACAAAGCCATTTCAACTCCGCTGACCCCACCACCCTGTCGACCATTGCCGCCAAACTGTTTGATCACTTTAAATAATTGTTCGACATTGCACGGGTTCTTGCCCAATAACCTGCTTTTAAGAAATAATGCATATTTGGGGCTCCCCTGATCACGAACTTCCCCCAGCCCGTAAATACCCTGATTGGTATCAATTTTTATAATGGGTGATTTGGTGGTGTAAGCAATTCTGAGGTCGGTGATTTTTAAATCAGAGGGGCTGGAATTGCGGTTTACTTTTTGTGTAGTAAATTCCAATTCCTTATCAATATTACCATTGAAGATATAGCCAAGCGCCAATCCTCCCAAACCGGCTTTTTGAATAAATGCTCGTCTGGAATTTTGATGTTCACTGTTTTCATTCTTTGAACTTGTAAATTGAAATTTCATGCTGTGTTTGGGTTTTAGGTTCGTAACTTCGCAATTTATTTTTAAAAAAATTCTGATATTTATGCCTAACTTATTTGCCCTGACATAGGGATTTTATGTCGATTATTTGTCTTTATAGTTTGAAGACAATTTTTTTTAACTAATCACCCAATGAAAAATAGCCAATCTCTTTACAATGTGCTACTTTCTCTGGCAGTTTTGTGCTTATCGACCTTTATTTTTATTCTCCTTTTTAAAATTAATTTGCCCTCCGGCCCCTTCCTAGTCCTGTTTTTCATATTATTTGCCATTGGCATTCATGGATTTTCGAGATTTTCTAGTTTCTCTTATACAATCTGGATATTTGCTGCAGTTACAATATCGATGTACTACCCACAGTATTTTCAGAAATTGGGAAACTTTGAATTAAAAAAGCTTATTGTCCCTTTGTTGCAAATCATCATGTTTGGGATGGGTTCCCAAATGAGCCTGAAAGATTTTGCTGCTGTGATAAGAATGCCCAAAGGAGTGATTGTCGGCTTGATCAGTCAGTTTACAATTATGCCGATCATTGGAATTACCATAGCGACTACCTTCGGGTTTCCGGCTGAGATAGCCGCCGGCATCGTGCTGGTAGGTTCCTCACCCAGTGGTCTGGCTTCGAACGTAATGTCTTTCATTGCCAAAGCCAACCTGGCACTTTCGGTAACATTAACAGCAATTGCTACTTTGCTCGCTCCCATTCTCACACCAACATTAATGAAGTATTTGGCAGGTCAATTTGTCCCAATCGATTTTTGGAACATGATGTTGGGAATCACTGATATGGTGATACTTCCAATCATTGGCGGATTGATTTTTAACGCCATATCCTACGGTAAAGAAAAGAGAATAGATATTTTGGTTCAATCAATAATATTCCTGGTCATTATAGCAACAAAAAATCTCATTGCATTCAACACCAGTGAAATCACCCCCCTGATTGCGCTGACCCGGTTTTTCAACAACTTATTCTGGTTTCTGGTACTTCCTATTTTTGGAGGCCTGCTCTTTAAAATATGGGCAAAAGGAAGCAAGGTGTGGCTTGACAAAGCCCTTGCTTTTATATCGATGCTGGGCATTGGTATCATCATCACCATAATCACTGCTGCAGGTCGGGACAGCCTTCTCGAGATTGGATTCCTGCTCATTTTTGCCTGTCTTTTGCACAATTCGCTGGGATATTTCCTTGGTTACTGGACCTGCAAACTATTAAAGATGGATGAAAAATCATGCCGGACTATTGCTTTGGAAGTGGGGATGCAAAACGGAGGACTGGCCTCGGGCATTGCACTGCAAATGGGCAAAGTGGCGACGGTTGGTCTGGCACCCGCGGTATTTGGCCCAATGATGAATATTACCGGATCGTCCCTGGCAACCTGGTGGCGGGGTAAAACAACCAAAAAAGAAAAGATCTAATTATGAATGATATAAATTTATCAGCTATGAAACGAATTATTATTGGTACACTGCTCGTCAGTATATTATTTCCGGTTTTAACCATTGCCCAGATCACTTTACCCAAAGATCTGATGCTTTTTTATACAGCCGAATGGCAAGGGGACCGCTATGATGACGGACGTCCGAAAGTTTCTGACAATTTGCTCCAAAGATTAAAGAATATTTCCATAGAAGAAGCCTGGGGTATTTTGAGAAATGAAGGCTATAACAATCAATTTGAAAGTGGGTGGAAGATGATCCATCCAGATGAACCATTTGTTGGTCGTGCTCTAACAGCGGTTTACATGCCGTTGCGTCCTGATTTCAATAAAAGATTGTTGGACAAAGGCCACAACGAGGGCAGGATCGGCGCATCAAATTCCTGGCCAATTGACATGCTTCAACCGGGAGATGTATACGTGGCAGATTGTTTTGGAAAAATTGTGGATGGCACGCTGATAGGCGATAATCTCGGCAATGCAATTTATGCTAAATCCAAGACAGGCGTTGTTTTTGATGGCGGAGCACGAGATCTGGAAGGCCTGGAGGCGATCAATGGATTTAATGCATTCGTGCGTGATTTTGATCCCTCTTATCTGAGGGAAACGATGCTGATGGGCATCAACGTACCCATTCGTGTCGGACAAGTGACTGTATTTCCAGGTGATGCGGTATTGGCAAAAAAAGAAGGGGTGATTTTTATTCCTGCCCACTTACTGGAAAAAGTGGTTATTACCTCAGAATTCATTGGCCTGAAAGATCAATTTGGTCATCAGCGACTGAAGGAAGGAAAATATACTCCGGGACAAATTGACGGTCAATGGTCAGAAGCAATCAAGAATGACTTTCTCAAATGGATCGACCAGCATCCGGACCAATTACCTATGAGCCGCGAGGAACTGGATAATTTCCTCCGCAATCGCACATGGTAAAATTCAAAAAACAGACCTGATCAGAAGACTTCCTTATTTTTGTTCAAAATACGTTCTACTTTATTTCGCATTGAATTAAAAAACTGGTTACGCACTTTTTCGGCAGCTACAGATATTAAAGTGGAATTCTTAATAACATTCTGAACTGTTTTCTCCGTATGATCGCAGAATTGAGGATCGGTGGTGGTAAGAATATTGATCACATTGTTTCCAAGGTGAGTAACTTTTAGATCATCCATAATGAAAAATACCGTATTATCCATAATCAGTATTTCGTTATAATAAAGTTTATATTCATTTTGCCCTAATTCCCGATCATCATCAATATCAAATTTATAGCCTTTTTCAGCCTGCATCTGCACATGTTTAATGAGTTTCAGCACGTCATCCAACAAGTATATCAATTCATCTTCATTTTGAAATACTCCACAATCCCGGTAAAACTCAATTTGTTTTAGTGTAACATTAATGCACTCATCACTCCAAATTTCAACACTGGGTATGGTAATGTATTGTTTCCATATTTTACGCCCAAAAACCAGGGTGGATTGAGGAATTTCGTCTAAAGCGAATTTTTTTTCTTTAAAATCCGGGAACTTAAAAATATTCTTCAGCCAGAAAAATATCTTAAACGCCGAAAGTCTCGGGAAAATATAATAATAAAATAGTGGAATATCCTTAGCGGCATAAGTAAGTTCCTTTACCTTGAAGCTGTTCATTGTGGCAAGATTTTCAGCGATGGAGTTCAAATAATTATCAAAGCTGAAATTATTAGGATCGACGGCCCTATAGTTAAATAAAACAGTATTCTGACTTGCCGAAATAATTGCATCGAGCGAAACGCCGTATTTTACACACAATTTCCTCAATTCGTCAAAGGAAAGTTCCGTTTCTCCACGAATACGCCGGTATGCGCTGTCAGTGCTGATACCAAGATCATCGGAAAGAACTTCGGCAAATGAATAATTGACAGGTACCTTTGATTTGATTTGAAGCAGGAATTTTTGTTGAATATCTTCAAACATCTCTTTCATAATTCGGAAATATTTAAATGTTTGAAATTCAATATTTTATAAAACTACCGCGCTCCGATGTTCTATTTTTTCTTCCTAAGGATATGGCGTTAAATAAAAATTGATAAACGTTTTACACATCTATCTAATTTAATAAAAATTAATTGAATAACGCATGCAATTTGACGTCGATGGCATGAAATATTTTTTCGAAATCTGAGCTGATATTGTTTTTTCTTTCTATGATCTTGTCATTGCATAAATTGCCTATACTGCCTTCGTGGGTATGCCTTATTGCTCGCGGCGGCTCAAATTCTTCATTTTCAATCATCATGCCCACCTTTTTATAGGCATCTCTGAATGGAATTCCTTGTAAAACCAGCTCATTGACGGCCTCAACACTAAAAAGATATTTGTATTTATCTTCTCTGAGTATATCTTCCCTGATGGAAACTTTTTGAAGCATGAACCAGGTCATGTACAAACATGAATTGAGTTCACCAAAGGCTGGCAAAAAGTCTTCTTTGATAAGCTGCAAATCGCGATGATAACCTGAGGGAAGGTTCGTGGTAATCATGGCAATTTCTCCCGGTAAAGCTTTGAGTTTGTTACAACGCGCTCTGATTAGTTCGAATACATCGGGATTCTTTTTATGCGGCATGATGCTGCTCCCGGTAGTATATTCTACAGGAAAACTAATAAACCCGTGATTTTGTCCAAGGTAAAGACACACATCCATGGCAAATTTTCCCAAAGTATCCGCAATATTTGCCATGGCACTGCTCAATATTTTTTCCGCTTTTCCACGGCCCATTTGAGCATAAACCACATTGTAATTCATAGACTCAAATCCCAATAGATCGGTGGTCATCTGGCGGTCCAACGGAAAAGATGATCCATAACCCGCCGCCGAGCCCAATGGATTTCGATTCACTAAATCAAAGGCTGATTTGAGTATGTGGAGATCATCGGCCAGGCTTTCTGCGTAGGCGCCAAACCACAAACCGAAAGAAGAGGGCATGGCAACCTGTAGATGGGTATATCCCGGTAAATATATATTTTTGTATTTTTCACTTAATCGTATTAGCTGGTCAAATAGCCGATTGATATTTTCCACAATTTGCCGGATTTGTTCCCGCATAAAAAGCTTCAAATCCAGTAACACCTGATCATTTCGCGAACGTCCGGCATGAATCTTCTTACCCACATCCCCCAACTTTCTGCTCAACATTAACTCCACTTGCGAGTGTACATCTTCCACTGATTCTTCAATAATAAATTTTTTAGCATAAACTGATTGGTATATTTCGGATAAGGCGGGCAATAAAAGCTTCAAATCACCAGATGACAATAATCCCACTTTTTCCAGCATTTTGATGTGCGCGGCAGATCCAATCACATCGAATTGGGCGAGTAAAAGGTCGAGCTCCCGATCTTTGCCCACGGTAAATGCTTCGATTTCCTTGTTGACATCAACGTTCTTCTGCCAAAGTTTGGTCTGTTTGTCCGGCATTAATCTGAATTTATTTTTGTGCTATTAATTTACAACCAATTCCAGTAAACGAATATATGTCTTAATCCCTTCTTCTATCTCTTTTATGTAAATATATTCATCTGCCGTATGCGAGCGGGCAGAATCTCCTGGTCCTATTTTTACCGAAGGAAACCGCATTAATGCCTGATCTGAACAAGTCGGTGAACCAAAACATGAAATGCCCATACTTTGTGCAGCCCGAACAATCGGATGATCCAAGCCAACTCCGGATGGTTGTAGCCGGGTAGATCTCGGAACCACTTCCGACCGAACATTCTCGTGGATTATTTTCAGAATATCTTCGTTGGAGTATGTATCCGTACTGCGCACGTCTATGGTGAAATGACATTTGTCAGGAACTACATTGTGTTGCGAACCCGATTCTATCATGGTGGTGGTCATTTTGACCGGACCTAACATTGGAGAAATACTGGGAAATTGATAATTTTTAATCCAATTTATATCCTCCAACGCTAAATAAATTGCATTGATCCCCTCCTCACGGGCCGCATGACCAGATTTACCGTGCGCACAACAATCCAATACCATCAACCCTTTCTCAGCAATGGCCAACTGCATTTGTGTGGGTTCCCCTACCATGGCAAAAGCAATTTCAGGAAGTGATTTAATCAATAATTCAATGCCATCATGTCCGGTAATCTCTTCTTCGGCAGAAGCCGCAAATATGACATTGAATTTCAAATCTCCCCTTTTATAAAAATGGAGAAATACGAAGATCAACGCAACCAGTGCCCCACCTGCATCATTGCTGCCTAGGCCAAATAACTTGCCGTCTTCAATCTCAGCTCCAAAGGGATCTTTCGTCCATGATTTATTGGGTCTTACCGTATCATGATGAGAGTTGAGCAAAACGGTTGGGCGTGAAGGATCGAAATGTTGATTCAATGCGTAAAGATTATTTTTGAAACGTTTCGTTTTTACATCATGACGTTGGAAAAATTCTGCCAAAAGGCCGGCAGTGCCGTCTTCCTCTCTGCTGAACGATGGAATTTTAATCAATTCCGAAAGTAACTTTATCGCCTCTGTATTTGCTCTATTCAAAATTTACATTTTTATCACAGTTCCAACATTTTTATCACCGTTTGCCAAGGCCTGCATTGCGGAAGCACTACAGATTCTCACGGTCTTTACTCCTTTTGTCAGGGCGTCAAAAGCATTGTCAATTTTTGGTATCATGCCTTCGTTAATGATCTTTTCCGACTTTAGAGACTTATAATTACCGGCATCGATGAAGTTGATCACACTGTCAGGATCTTCTAGATTTCCAAGGACACCATTCAACTCAAAACAATACACAAGTTCTACCGCATATAGTGTAGCTAATCCAACAGCCAGTGAAGCGGCAATGGTATCTGCGTTGGTGTTCAGCATGTTTCCTTGTCCATCGTGGGTCATCGCGGCAAATACCGGAACCAGATGTGACCCTAATAAATTTTGGATCATTGAAGCATTGACCCTGACCACATCACCCACAAAACCATAATCAATACCATTTTTGACCGGGCGCCTGGTAGCCAGGATACTGTTGGCATCAGCACCGGTTAAACCGATGGCATTACAGCCATACTTTTGCAATAAACTGACTACATTTTTGTTTGCCACTCCGGCGAGCATCATTTTGACCACCTCGAGCGTTTCGGCATCCGTGATGCGTCTGCCATCCAGCATTTTGACCGAAATGCCTAATTTTTGGCTCATTTCGGTGACCCATTTTCCTCCGCCGTGTACCAGGATTTTCGGACCTTTTATTTGGCTAAATTCACTCAGAAACCGATCAAGTTGCTGAGCATTTTCAACAACTTTACCTCCAATTTTAAAAATTCGCAAAGATTCCATCAGATGATATTAGACAGAATTTCCTTCAATACAGCCTGAGCAGCGAAAATGCGGTTGTTCGATTGCTGGATAATAATTGAATTTTCACTGTCAATCACCTCGTCCGTTACGACCACATTTCTCCTGACAGGTAAACAATGCATAAATTTAGCCTGTTTTGTTAATTTCATTTTAGCCTTATCTACGGTCCAACGTGTATCGCGAAGAAGAATTTTACCATACTGTTCATATGAAGACCAGTTTTTGGCGTAAATGAAATCAGCATTTTTATACGCCTCTTCCGGATTGTGGACAACCTGCGCTTTACCAACAAAATCAGGATGGAGATCGTAACCTTCGGGATTAGCAATTACAAAATTAAATTTCATTTTATTGGCCCATTGCGCAAACGAATTGGGGACTGATTGAGGCAAAGTTTTGGGGTGAGGTGCCCAGGTCAACACCACTTTAGGCTTTAAATGAGGCATTTGCTCCTCAATGGTCAGCATGTCTGCAAGCGATTGCAAGGGGTGTAAGGTGGCTGATTCCATGTTGATCACTGGTTTGCCAGAATATTTAACAAAGGCATTCAGAATATGCTCGCTATAATCTTTCTCCCGATCAATTAAGCTGGGAAATGATCGCAAACCAATGATGTCACAATACTGACCTACCACGGCAGCGGCTTCTTTGATGTGCTCCGATTTTTCTCCTTCCATAATTATTCCATCCTCAGTCTCCAATGCCCAGCCATCACTGTTGAAATTCATAGCCATCACATCCATCCCTAAGTTGATTGCTGCCTTTTGTGTGCTTAACCGGGTCCTTAAACTCGGGTTCATGAAGATTAACCCCAGTGTTTTGTTTTTCCCTAAAAGTTTGTAAGCCAGTGGATATTCTTTGCAATCACGTGCTAAATGGATCAGTCCCTGAACATCATCTACGTCTTGAACAGAAAGAAAATTTTTCATAAAAATACTTGGTCGGCACTAAAAATATTTACGAGTAATTTTGTATAAATTTTTCATCAGAAAGCGATAGATTTCATATTTAATCCAGTGGTTTCATCCAGGCCAAACATCAGATTCATATTCTGCACGGCCTGTCCGGAAGCGCCTTTGACTAAATTGTCAATGATACTGATGATCAAAACTTTTTCGCCATGTTTTTCCAAATACAAAATACATTTGTTCGTATTCACTACCTGTTTCAGATCGATATTGGAATCTGAAATCACCACAAAAGGCGAATCCTGGTAATAATCCTGATAAATTGCACGTAATTCCTCCAATCCCATGTCAAGATCAAAATAGGTGGCGGATAAAATACCTCGGGTGAAATTGCCTCGCATTGGGATAAAGTTCAATTTTTGATTGAAACCACTTTGCCATCTTCTCAGACTTTGATGGATTTCCCGCAAATGCTGATGTTCAAAGGCCTTGTAGACCGAAAGATTGTTATTTCTCCAGGAAAAGTGGGATGTAAGCGACATCGATTGTCCGGCTCCCGTAGAGCCTGTGGTAGCATTTATATGAATTTCACTATTTAAAAGACCCTTTAACGCAAGTGGTAAAATCCCAAGCTGTATACAAGTGGCAAAACAACCAGGATTGGCCACATTTTGTGCCAGACGAATGTATTCCCGTTCCGCCTCCACCAGTCCATAGGTAAATTCCCGAAACTGTGTATCTTCCAAAATGCGAAAATCCTGACTTAAATCAATGATTTTCAGGTTGTCCTTTATTGGGTTCTCTTCAAAAAATTGCTTCGATTGTCCATGCCCGGAACACAGAAAAAGAACATCGATGTTGGTATCGTCAAAAACAGCGGTAAACTCCAAATCCGTATCTCCCAAGAGATCTTTGTGAACTGCATAAAAGGGGCTGCCTGCATTGCTTTTACTGTGTGCAAAAACCATTTCTGTATCCGGATGATTGAGCAAAATACGGATCAACTCACCACCGGTATAGCCCGCACCGCCAATGATGCCCGCTTTAATTTTCTTCATGATCCTTTGAAATTTGATTGTAGATCATCACCTGATTTGACAAGATTTTGGAAAATCCTTTCACATCTTCACCATCCCATCCCAGGTTCATTTCTCCGTAGGCACCAAACTTGGACGACATCAGATCAAAATCTGATTTAATCCCGGAAATGGCGAATCGATAGGGATGCAGTTGTATAAATACGGAGCCTGTCACATGCGACTGTGTGCTTTCCAGAAAAACTTCAATGTTACGCATTATTGGCTCCATAAATTGTCCCTCATGAACCAACATGCCATACCAATTGGCCAGCTGCTCTTTCCAATATTGTTGCCATTTCGTGAGTACATGTTTTTCGAGGGCATGATGCGCTTTTATAATGAGCAGTGGCGCCGCAGCCTCAAAACCTACCCGGCCTTTAATTCCGATGATGGTATCACCAACATGGATATCACGACCGATGGCGAAGGGAGCGGCAATACTTTTCAAAGCGTGAATGGCCTCCGTGGGATTTTCAAAATGCACTTCATTGACGCCCTTCAACTCGCCTTTTTCAAAATGCAGCTTAATATTTTCCGGATCATGTTTCGTGAGCTGACTTGGAAAAGCTTCTTCCGGCAAAGTTTGATCAGAAGTCAATGTCTCTCTGCCTCCCACTGAAGTTCCCCAAATACCCTGATTGATGGAATAACGGGTTTTTGTCCAGTCCATTTCCACACCTTTCTCTCTGAGATATTTGATTTCGTCTTCCCTGGAGAGTTTCAAATCCCGGATCGGTGTGATGATCTCTACACCCGGTATCATAATATGAAAAATCAAATCAAACCGTACCTGATCATTCCCGGCACCAGTACTGCCATGTGCTACAGCATCCGCACCGATTTTCCTGGCGTATTCTGCAATATTCCTCGCTTGAAATACACGCTCGGCACTCACAGATAAGGGATAGGTATTATTGCGCAAAACATTCCCATAAATCAGATAGCGAATGCACTGCTGGTAAAAATCATCAGTCGAAAGGATGGTCTCATGGTGTGCGACCCCCATATTGTATGCCTTTTCTTCTACCTTTTTTAATTCCTCTTTACTGAATCCCCCGGTATCGACCAGGACGGAATGAACTTCGCAATTTTTTTCCTTGCATAAATATTTAACACAAAACGAGGTATCGAGACCACCGCTATAGGCCAAAACAACTTTTTTCTTATTCATAGTTTAAAAAAATAATAACCAAATACTTACAAATTCTTTTCTGAATTTAGCAAAAATGAACTCTTTTTTAGCCTTGAGCCATTGCCGGTATTTTTCCTGATAGTCCTTAAACTTCTTTCGTTGGTGTTTGCTTTTTTCATTGGGATCAAACAACATTCCGGTGCACAGGCAATGGCGACGGTTGGTCCTGGTGAGTATATCGTAGTTGACACAACTCTGACAACCCTTCCAGAATTCTTCATCCGTGGTGAGTTCTGAAAATGTCACCGGCCGGTAACCGAGTTCCGAATTAATTTTCATAACTGCCAGGCTCGTGGTAAGCCCGAATAATTTGGCATTGGGAAATTTTTTTCTGGATAATTCGAAGGCAGTTCGTTTTACCCGCATTGCCAAGCCCATATTTCTAAATTGCTCAGCCACGATCAAGCCGGAATTTGCGGCAAATCTCTTTTCTCCCCACGATTCGATATAACAAAAACCTGCAAATTCACCTTTACGTGACAAGGCTATAATGGCTTTACCTTCACGCATTTTTTGGGCTATATATTCCGGTGATCGTTTGGCGATACCGGTACCCCGCTTTTTTGCCGAGTCAGCCATTAACGCACAAATTTCATCAGCATATTTTGTATGTCGCGTATCAGCGACTAATATATCAAACTCAGTCATTTGTTTTTTACAAACATTTAATAAATCAAATAAACGTCAATATTGTGATAACAGGAAACAAATAGAAAAATTGTGACTGCCGCATAAGCAATCTGGTTAGTATTTCAGCCCGGTTAGGGCCTCCACCTGAATGGTTCGAAAATGTGAAGAAAATTGCGTAGTGAATACAATGATTTTATTTTTTAGGACGACAAAATTAATCACAAAATTTTAGAATGGACAATTTAATTGATGAAAAATTTTGAGTTTACAGCTATTAAAAATATTTCCTGTTGATTATTTCACTGAGCACAATGGCTTTGCGTATGCCATGTGGTTCGCGGAGCATCTTAATGTAATCACTAATAATTTCTTCCCTTCTGGCATAATGTGTATCACGCTCAAACTTCTCCGTCATTAATGAACCTGAAGGATACATGGGGAAAATATCTTCCAGGGATGAACCCTCATACGTCGGATAAGTAGATGGCGTCTCAATTTGCCGGGTCAACTCATCCTGTTTCTGTTTAACCGGTTTTATTTCTTCTTGTACGGGTACGGGCTGTTTTTTTGGTTGTTGCTCTCCCAGCCGATCTTCAAATTCCTTAAAAAGATCTTCGAATGAAAAAGGTCTGTCAGGACGTGGATTTTGACTGGTTTGCGCATCATCCGGAGTATTTGACGATGGTTTTGAGGGCAACTTTGGTGGGAGGGTTTTATTCGATCCTTTTAATATTCTGGATAAAATATAGAGTCCCCCAAGTATTAAATAGATGTATAAATCTAAATGTTCCATATTGGTTCAAATATAGAAATTAATTTTAATTTTGCAGACTTTCAACAGCGATAAACAAGGTAAATGCAACTCACCAAGTTAGAGATCAAGGGATTCAAAAGTTTTGGCGATAAGGTTACCATAAATTTCGATGCGGGCATAACCGGTATAGTGGGACCGAATGGTTGTGGAAAGTCAAATATTGTAGATGCGATAAGATGGGTGCTGGGTGAGCAAAAGATCAGCAACCTGCGTTCTGAAAAATTGGAAAATATTGTTTTCAATGGAACAAAAAAGCGCAAAGCAACCCAAATGGCTGAGGTTTCACTCAGTTTTATCAATACCAAAAACCTGCTCCCGGTTGAATACAATCAAGTGACCATCACTCGACGGTTCTACCGTTCCGGCGACAGTGAATATCTGCTCAATGGCGTAAATTGCCGGCTTAAAGACATCACCAATCTTTTTTTAGATACAGGCATCGCTTCCAATAGCTATGCCATCATCGAATTGGGGATGGTCGATGATATTTTGAATGACAAGGAAAACTCCAGGCGGGCACTTTTCGAAGAAGCCGCAGGTATTTCAAAATTCAGGGTTAGAAAAAAGGAAACCCTTAAAAAATTAAAAGATACGGATACGGACCTCGAACGGGTGGAAGACTTGCTCTTTGAAATTGAAAAAAACATGCGTTCGCTGGAAAGACAAGCCAAACAAACCGAGCGATATTTCAAGATCAAGGAGGAATATAAACGACTCAGCGTGGAAATGGCGCGAAAAAGCGTTGAACTGAAACAACAGTCCCTCCAGCACATCAATAAACAACTGGAACAGGAAAATGACCAAAAAACCAGCATCAATAAACAAATAGCGGAAAAAGAGGCCCATATGGCCAAATCAAAATCCGATCTGATCGGCAAAGAAAAGCTCCTCGGTGCCCGGCAAAAAAGTCTTAACGAACATGTGGCCAAAATAAGGCATTACGAAAGCGAGAAAAAGATAAAGCATGAACGGCTGAGGTATTTGAATGATAAAAGCGATACATTACGCGAACAACTGGATCAAGATAAACAAAGCAATCAAAGGGCGGAATTTTCCATCAAAAGCTTGGGGCAGGAGCAGCTCGCGGCAAAAAAATTATTGCAGGAAATAGAAGAGAAACTCAAATTATTAAAACAGGAAGTTGAAGAACAAAAGCTTAAAACCGACGGGCTACAGAACGAGTACAATACCCTCGATCAGATCCATAGAAATGAAAAAGATGAAGTTTACCAGATCAGGAAAGAAATCGAAATAAAACAAGTACAGATCAATTCGTACAAACAGGAACTTGAAAAGACTTCATCCGATACTTCCGAAAAATCTGCCAGTCTGATTGAATTTGAGCAAAAGATCAAATTACTCAACGAAAACATTCTGGATAAAAATCAAAAATTAAAAGATCTTCAACAATTTGAAAATAAAAACAAAAACCGCATTGAATCCACCACCAAAACCATTGAGGTGATTCGTGAAGAGCGGGTTCAGACCGGCCGGAAACTCGATGCCAAACAAAATGAATATAACCTCACCAAATCACTGGTAGATAATCTCGAAGGCTTTCCTGAAGCCATCAAATTTTTAAAGAAGAAAGCTAACTGGAATAAAAAAGCCCCACTCCTTTCTGATATCATCAGTTGCGAGGACAAGTACCGTGTGACCATTGAGAATTATCTGGAGCCATTAATGAATTATTATGTGGTTGACGATGAAAATGAAGCGTACCAGGCAATAAATATTTTGAATGATGCCACCAAGGGAAAGGCCCATTTTTTCATTTTAAATAAATTTGAAAAATATCATTCTAAAGATCCAAAAATTTATGATAATGCCATTCCCGCCACAGAAATCATCGAATACGATTCGAAATACAGAAAACTGATCGCCCACATTCTCGACGGCGTCTACATTGTTCCCGGATCGGAAAACAGTATACCTCATGACGACGATTACATTTTCATTACCCAAAACGGCAAAATCACCAAAAGGCGTTACAGCATTTCAGGTGGTTCGGTGGGTTTGTTTGAAGGCAAGCGTATAGGACGTGTAAAAAATCTGGAAAAACTTCAGGCAGAAATAAAAAAGCTTCAGGCCAAATTGGATGAAATTGATCAAAACTTGTCGGAGGCCCAATCGGAATTGGAATCGCTGAAAGGAAAAACAAAAAATGAATCCATTGATGAATTACAGACAGAGATTAATCTACTGAATCAGGAATTGGTCTCTTTCCAAACACGGCAAGAGCAAGTATCGGGTTTACTCTCAAGTAACACGACAAAACGTGAGGATATCCAGGAGCAGATCAATGTGATGGAAGATGAACTCAATCGGTTGAAACCGGATGCAGAAAAAATCGAATCTGAGCTTGAAACGAATTCTCTTAAAATTCAGAATATCAGTCATGAACTGAGTGGCTATAAAGAATTACTTGAAATAAAATCGAGGGGATTCAACGAAGAAAATATTCGTTTTCACCAGCAGCAGAATAAACTCAACAGCCTGGAACAGGAAATTAATTTCAAAGAAAGTGCCTTTGACAGCAGTAAAGAGCGGATTAAAAAGAACCAGGAGGAATTACAAAAAAATGAAGAGGAGATCAAAAAGCTCCTTGAGAGCAATGAAATTGAAGAGGATGAACTGGTGACAATGTACCAGGAAAAAGAACAGATCGAAAAAGGCGTCAATGAAGCTGAGCGTGATTATTATGCGGCACGTGGAAACATTGACCAAATCGACATTGAAATCAGGGATTTACATAGGAAGCGGGAAACCATTGACAATTTATTGCTGGAATTACAGAATAAAAGAAATGAATTGAAGCTCGAAATGAGTTCTGTAAAGGAGCGACTGTCCGTAGAGTTTGAAGTCGATATTGACCATCTTCCTGAAGTAAATGACGAAGCTATCCAAAACCTTGCCGCTGAGGAATTATCGGAACAGGTAAAACAGAGTAAGGACAAGTTAGATAAAATTGGTCCAATCAATCCCATGGCCATGGAAGCCTACGAAGAGATCAGGCAACGTCACGAATTCATAAGCGGGCAAAAACAAGATTTGCTGAGCGCTAAGGAATCGCTGTTGACCACTATTGAAGAAATTGATCTTGTAGCCAGGGAAACCTTTCTTAATGCCTTCACAAAAATTAAAGAAAATTTCATTAAAGTCTTTCGTTCATTGTTTACGGACGAAGATGATTGTGATCTGAAACTGCTCGATCCCGACAGCCCACTGGACTCTTCTATTGAAATTATTGCCAAGCCCAAAGGTAAGAAACCGCTTACGATAAGTCAGCTTTCTGGTGGTGAAAAAACACTTACGGCTACTTCCTTACTTTTCGCCATTTACCTTTTGAAACCAGCGCCATTCTGCATTTTCGATGAAGTAGATGCTCCATTGGACGATGCCAATATCGATAAATTCAATTTCATCGTCCGCAAATTCTCTGAAGACTCTCAATTTATAATCGTGACACATAATAAGCGTACAATGGCCAGTACGGACGTTATTTATGGCATAACAATGATCGAACAGGGAGTATCCCGCGTAGTTCCGGTAGATTTGAGAGATCTGGAATAAATATTTGCATATCAAGGCTTTTACTCTACCCACCTAAAATTTACTTAAACTCCAAAATTGGATTTAAGCAAGAACTCATATGAAATATTTTTTTGCTTTTCATTAACTTTTCCCCAAAACATTACATCGTAATTTTCAAATTCCAATTGACCTAATCGCTTGATTGTTAATACAAAAAACCATATATATTTAAGTAATCATTCACATTAAAGTGATGATTGAACTATTGGAGGTTTAAATGGTATTCTTTCAAGTCGTTAAATGACTTGATAAATTAGTTAATATCTTACCAAAAACGGGTAATTTTTTTATGGGGAAAAAGTACTTTTTGATACTGATTGTTTCAATCAATTCGTGGTATTTTTTGTATGCTCAGGAATTGGAGAATGTTTCCTATCATTTAGAAAATGATACCGTTTATGTACAGTACGATTTTTTAAAAGGCGCCAGCAATACAGACTATGAATTTTATCTCTACAGTTCCTTAGACAATTTCAAAACACCCCTCAAAAATGTTTCCGGTGATATTGGGAAACACGTGAGAACCGGGAGCAACAAACTTGTAAAATGGGCCGCAGTAAAAGAACTTGGCACTTTCAAGGGCGACATCAGTCTCAAGATAAAAGGTGAAAAATATATCCCTTTGGTCAAATTCGAAAATATACCCGGCAAATTTCACTTAACCCGCGGTAAAGATTTCGAATTGCACTGGACAACTGCCTCTGATATCGACAAGATCGATATTCAGATTTATCGATTTAACGTGCCTGTCACGGAAATTCAAAAAATACCAAATACAGGCGCCTATATTTTAAATATTCCAAATGATTTAAAAGCCGGAAAAGGATATCAGGCTAAAATCAGTAATCCGGGAAATCCGATGAAGGCTGAAATGTCTGAAATGTTCACGATCCGAAGAAGTTGGCCTTTGTCGTTGAAAATCATTCCAGTAGTTGGCGTAGCCGTGGCGGGCGGTTTCATGCTCGGCCAAAATACACCAGGTCCCGATATCGAAGATCCACCTAGTCCTCCAAATCTTAGATAGTCCAGCATGACAAGGTTATTCAACATATCGATAGCATTATTGTCTCTCCACATTTTTTGGCTGGGTGCTGAAAATACCTTGGCTTTTAGTAGCAGTGATCAGATTGCTTGTCAACAACTGCTCATTAAAACGCAGGCTGATTCAGTTTCAACCGCTATTGCTTACAACACTGGAAAAAATGAATATCTGGCTGTCTTTGTATTTACTCCGGTCAATTGTAACTATAAATCCGAGATCCGGGGCCAGCGAATCGATGCCACTACTGGTAATAAAATCGGTACTGATTTTTTAATCCTCTCCTCTTCCACGGATTGCCCTGCAAGCAATTATAAATTCATTGATATCTCCCTGACCTTCAACGCCGACGACAAGGAATATTTTCTGGGATATATAGTCGTTGAAAATGGCAGTGGAAAAGTCAAGGGCTTGCGTATCGACGAATCAGGTACTCCAATCACCTCCAATCAGATAGTGATCGCCTCAGACCTTTTCAATCCTTTTAGAAATTCATCAGTTGCTTACGATGCCGCGAACAATCAGTACTTAATCGGATATCACAAATATTCAGCCCCGGGCTCCGAATTCGATCTAAAATTTGTCAGCATTCCTTCTGAGACAGTTAGTGGGTCTGTTGTTGTTGGCAAGTCGGATTTTCTGAATTCAGGTACTGGTGTGGAGTATTCCAGAATTGTCGTGGATGATGATAATCACAAAGGTATAATAGTAACACAGTGTAATTTTGATGCCGGATCAGAAATTTGGGGGGTGAACATCGACCTGGAGAATCAAAGTAAGATAGGAAGTCCATATCAGATTAGCCCAAGCGCTGGAATTGCCACTGGAAGTTTTCATAATCCCTCAGCCACCATATCAACTTCAAATGATGAGTTGTTTGTTGTTTACGAAAATGTGAATAATACGGGAAATTCCTATGCCTTGAGCAATTATATATATGGTCAAGCCATCGATCTTAGCTCTAACACTAAAATATTAACCAATCATCTTCAAATAAACAGCATTCCCGCCTCAGGATGCACCATATGTTCTGAAGATCAGGTGAAAAAACCCATAGTCCTCTACAACAGCATTCAAAATGAATATTTCACAACCTATTATGGTGTCAAACCTACCAGTGGTTCGGATCTGTATAACATTTATGGCAGCCGGGTAAATGCAGACGATCATACGCTGGTTGATCCCAAAAGCTTGCTGATCGCAGAAGAAAAAGGCACCTCAATAGATCATAATATAT
Organism: uncultured Cytophagales bacterium; assembly: GCA_963711495.1. Lineage (GTDB taxonomy): Bacteria > Bacteroidota > Bacteroidia > Cytophagales > Cyclobacteriaceae > CAVQEK01. The sequence goes on along the minus strand of CAVQEK010000003.1, from coordinate 91,350 downwards.
ACCTCAGAAATTTAGCGCTCGCCTATAACAGCGCCAACAATCAATTTATCTCCGGATGGATCAACCATGCAACGCATGATGCTGAAACCCAAATTCGCAGGTTAGTGAATAATACGCCCACTGCCATAACCATCAGTAACCTGAACATCAATGAAAATCAGGTAGCTGGAACTGTTATTGGAAACCTTAGTTCCAGCGATTATGATCCTGGCGATTCATTTACCTATTCGCTCATAGATACGACTACTGCCGGTAATTACGGCGAATACCTCACCATCGCAGGCAATCAGTTGAAATCAAAACGGCCATTTAATTATGAGAAACTGGCCAGTATGAATATTGAAATAAGAAGTACAGACAACGGAGGCGATTATGTTGATAAGATATTTACCGTAACCGTGAAAGATATCAATGACAAGCCTTGCAATATTAGATTGACGAATAGCAAGATCGATGAAAATTTACCATCCGGCACCGTTGTGGGCGGTTTATCCGCTACCGATGAAGATGCCGGCGACACCTACAGTTTTGCAATTGTTTCCGGTGGCAACAATTTCGAAATTTCCGGAACAAACCTAATTAGTAAAGCATCATTCGATCACGAACAAACACCACAATTAACCGTGGGCATCAAGGTCACTGATAATCATGGCGCTTCATCTTCAGAAAATCTGAACATCACAATAGGAGATGTCAATGAACCCCCCACCGGCATAAGCCTGGAAAACGGCTTTGATGAAAATGTTTTACCACAAAACAATTCTACAAAAATCCTTGCTGAGGATCCTGATGTAAACGATACCCATATATTCTCCCTGGTAGCAGGTGAGGGAGATACTGACAATGCTTTATTTACTGTTGTCAACGGCAACCAGCTTAAGCCGACCATTCAATTCAATTATGAAGAAAAGTCATTTTTCCTGATTCGACTCAAAGTAACGGATAAGGTCAATAATATTTTCGTTTCTCCGGTGTTGGTAAAAATCAATGATGTGAATGAACCGCCCGATTCCATATATATGGACACGCCACAGGTTGAAGCCGGTTTGGATCCGGGAACAGAAGTCGGCCGTTTGTTCACTGTTGATCCGGACAATGACGCCGGGGATAATCACAATTATTATGAGACCAGTCAAACATACGACGTACAGGTTGATCTAACCGGAAAGGTGATAGCCCGCAAGACGTTTGTCTATAATGCAGCAGATACCACAAAAAATATAATCGTATTCAATGTAAGGTCAGTTGACAGTGGCAGTTTGTACAAAGAACAACAAATTGCCTTCCATGTTATCAAACCCATTGACCGGGAACCACCACAAATGATTAGTAATTCGCTGGCATTTTATGAATATTATCCAGACACTGTTTCACAAAAATCAATGGATATCAAGGTTGGGGACAATGAAGGTATTGACACGGTTATTCTTCACTATAAAGGAATAGGCCAAACCGAGTGGAGCCCGCCAAAAGGATTTGAATTTGAAGGAAGTTCGGGTCATCAACTGAACCTTCAAAATTATTCCACTTCCATCAGTCCGGCAATGTTCGATGAGATGGGTATGATGTATTGGATTGAAATCAAAGATGTTAATAAAAATATTGATCAAACCGATACCAGTTACATTTATCGAATCCGGTTCAATCAGTCATTAAAGACCCTGGAAGGCGCTCAGTTTAACGGAACAACCAGCACGTATAAAATCATATCGCTTCCTGTTGATCTCGTTTCAAATGTTCGTGATGTACTGGAAGATCCAGACAATCTCGGGCCCTGGAATCCCGATGTATGGCGTCTGCTGCAATGGAATCCCAACAATCAAAAATATGATGAATATCCCAAGGCTTTCAGTAACTTATCTCAAGGCCAGGGTTATTGGTTCAATACCAGCAAATCTCCTGTGTCTGTAAATCTTGGAACTGTTAAAACACCCAAGAATACACCCAATAACCCATATAGAATTACACTGAGCAAACAATGGAATGAAATCGGCAACCCCTACCCTTTTGATATCAGTTGGAATGATGTTGTGGCGGCTAATGGTTTAACCGGTCAGGCTGGAAAAGTTTATCTTTTCGAAAAAGGGGCATTCAAAGTGGGAATGACCATTCCAGCCTATGGCGGTGGTTTTGTGTTTTCTGAAGATACTCAATCCATCAAAATTCCATTGATTGATGCCAACCCAACTAACGGAGCGAGAATCGCAGGAAGTGATTCAGACAATCAGATCGATTCGGATAACTGGCAGGTTGACCTTCAACTCACTTCCGGAAACCTTCAATATAATCTAGGTGGATTTGGAATGCGACAGGATGCCAGTGATTCTGAAGACAAATATGATGAAATGCTTCTGCCTCATTTTGGGGCCGTGTTCGATTATTTCTTCCCTCATGAAGAATACTTCTATCCATTTTTCAGCCGTGATGTAGTAACTACCAGTAATAATCACATTTGGACATTCACCATCAATCAGGAAAATAACTCCTCAGAAACCGTCATTCACTGGGATAACAGCCATTTTGGAAACAGTTCATCTCACCTGGTGCTCTATGACGTGACTACCGGAATAGCAACGGATATGAACACTGAAAACAGCTATCGTTTTCTACCGAAACAGGAAAACAATTTTAAAGTCATCTATGGCGATGACAGTTTTATCAGGATGACCTTAGAAAATATTCGGATCGCTTTTGGCGCCCCATATCCAAATCCATTTAATGGCCAGTTAACCTTTCCTGTTAATCTGCCAGCATCTAACATGATGTACAAGGCCAAACTCAAAATATTCAATATGATGGGACAAAGGATTTTTAATTTGAATAGTTATAATCTTGGAGCTGGAAGCGAGCAAATTGTGTGGAAGGGCCGGGACCAGACAGGGCACGAAACATCTAAAGGAATTTATTTATATGAACTTACAGTCATAAACGGAAAACAAACATACATGCAGCAGGGACGGATATTAAAGGAATAACTTTTAACGGTCGAAAAAAACACAGCAATGAGAACTTTTACAATCGCAATATTTTTAATGACTATCCTGTTTATCAGGGCGTATAGTCAGAATGTCGAAATCACCGGCACAACAACGGATTTTAATCTGGATCTCAGTAAATCAGATGACAAAGAGGTCTTACCGGTGATTGACTGGGAAAATCCTGTTGATAAAACAATAACAGTTAAATCACGGAGTTTTCAGCTCAAACTGAATATCAACTCCAATTCCAATTTAAAAACCATTGAGGTTTATATTAACGATTATCCGCTATCCATGCAGCGTGGATTTTCAATCGTAAAATCCTCCGACGTTTATAGTTACAATCGATCCATCGATTCTGAGATCCTGCTGAGACCAGGTGATAACAAATTAATGGTCACAGCGAAAAACGAAGATGGAGGAATGGTAAGTTCTATCAGGAATATTACCCTTGATGTGAACGAATTGGTTGAAAAGGCTACTAATCGCACTGATTATGCGCTGCTCTTTGCCAGTGATGATTATGACGAATGGGGCAGGCTCATCAATCCCATCCAGGATGCAGAAGCCATTGCTGACGAACTCAAAAACACTTATGGATTCCAGATAGAACTTGTTAAAAATCCTACCAAAAAAGAAGTCTTGCAAACCTTGAGAAAATATTCGAAGAAAAGCTTTTTGCCCAATGACCAGTTATTTATATTTTTTGCTGGCCACGGCAATTATGATAATCTTTTCAACCAAGGTTATATTGTTTGTAAAGACACTAAGAAAAATGATGAGGAAAAAATCAGCTATATATCCTACAGCAATTTGCGTGAAATCGTCAACAATATGTCTAACGAACACATTTTCCTGGCCATCGATGCCTGTTTCGGTGGTGCATTTGATCCTTTGATCAGTTCTTCAAATCTCCGTGGCGATGGGGACGGATTGTATCGAGAACTTGATCATTACGAATACATTAACCGTAAATTAAAATTTAAAACACGCATGTTTCTCACCAGCGGCGGTAAAGAATACGTGCCAGATGGTAAGCCAGGGAGTCATTCGCCATTTGTCAGAAAATTCCTTGAAGCATTGAGAACGGATGGTGGCAGTGATGGGATCCTTACGCTGGGTGAATTGAAGGCTTTTCTTGAAAAAATTAATCCCGAACCCAGATATGGTGAATTTGGGAACAATGAACCGGGAAGTGATTTTATTTTTGTGGCAGAATAAATATGAGGTATCTTCTACTTATTGCGTCCTTTATGATTGTATCTTCTATTCAGGCACAGTTTTACAATATGGGTCTGAAGTATGACGATGAACAATATGAAAAAGCTCCGAAAAAAGTGTTGATATCTTCGAGGGATTTTATTGATCTGCCAGATCATATATCACTGAAAAAGTATTGTCCAAAACCAGGCAATCAGTTACAAATGAATACAAGTGCCGCCTGGGCCGTATCATGGAGTGCATACACCATTATTGAGGCGCAATTGAAAAATTGGTCAGATCGATACGACATTACCAGGAATGCCTACTCCCCCGTTTATACCTACACATTAGTAAAACCTGAAAGCGACAGAGCGTGCTTAAAAGGGTCCACACTTTTTGACGCCCTTAATGCCCTCAAAAACCAGGGAACGGTAAAATATAAAGATTTTCAGGAATTTTGCCCTAAAGATTTGGCCTCGGCCGTAAATGTGCAGCCAAACGGTGATCACATTACTGATTTTGTACGACTATTTGATATTGACGAGTCAACTGAAAACAAGATTAATAGTATAAAAAAAGTACTTTCTGAAAATCGACCGGTGGTTGTTGGTATGGTTTGTCCACCTTCTTTTCAAACAGCAAAGGAGTTCTGGCAACCCAGAGAAAAAATCAGTGATCATTTTCCTGCTCAGGCACTGTGCGTTATGGGCTACGACGATGACAAATTTGGAGGCGCTGTCGAAGTCATGAACAGTTGGGGCACCGACTGGGGAAATGGTGGTTTTATGTGGATAAGGTATGGTGATTTTGCCCGATTTACCAGATATGCCTATGAACTGATCAAGGCTGAAGACGATAAAGAAAATTATAAGATTTCCGGTATTATTGAGCTTATGCTCGACGACCATTCTTCAATGCCCATAGAATATGTGAAAAACGGTTTTTTCAAAACTACCGGAGCCTTTAAAAATGGCACTAATTTCCAAATATTAATGCACAATGATCACCCGGCATTTGTGTATACTTTCGGCACAGATCTAACGAATGAATATTATCCCATTTTTCCTTATAATAATACGGTAAGCGCAGCGCTTCCTAACAGTTCTACACAAATAGCATTACCAGACGAAAATAATTTCATCCGACTCACCGGCGAACCGGGTAAAGATTATTTATGCATTATCCTATCTAAAACGCCAATTAATATTAATAGTGAGATGAACAAATTGATGCATTTTAGCAATTCGCTAATAGACAATATACAAAACCAGTTCCATTCCTATCTCGACAATTCGGCCATCTCCTTCTCCTGCCAGGGAAATAAAATTCAATTTGACGCTACCGCCACTACCCAAAACGCGGTAATGGTCATCGTGGAAATCGATCATATCCTGTAAAACATTCCTTTAGATAATCTCTTGCTGCATTGCTTGATGTGCCAGCATATTATTCGTTATTTTGGGCCCATTAAAAAATGTTCCATCTTAAATGAGATGATTATGTTACATAAACTAAATCCCACACAAACCAAAGCCTGGAAAAAACTTGAAGATCATTATAATAGGATCTCAGATATATCAATGAAAGAACTATTCCACGACGATCCTGAACGCTTTAAAAAATACACATATCAATGGGATGATATTGTGGTTGACTGTTCTAAAAATATCATCACAGAAGAGACATTGAAATTATTGTTCGAACTGGCACAGGAAACTGCGGTAAAAGATAGTATTGCCTCAATGTTCTCAGGAGAAAAAATAAATGAAACTGAAAACAGGGCGGTGTTACACACGGCCCTTAGAAAACAGGATAATGACCCGGTATATGCCGATGGAGAGAATGTGATGCCCGAAGTTCGCCGGGTCCTGGAAAAAATGAAGAAATTTTCCAATGGTGTTGTCAATGGCGAATGGTTAAGTTATACAGGAAAACGCATTACAGATATTGTCAATATTGGCATCGGCGGCTCTGACCTTGGGCCCCTGATGGTTACAGAGGCCCTCAAACCCTACAAAAAACCGCATATCAATGTTCATTTTGTGTCCAATGTAGACGGCACTCATATTGCAGAAACATTGAAAAAGCTCAGCCCGGAAACTACCTTATTTCTGATTGCCTCCAAAACATTCACCACCCAGGAAACCATGACCAATGCGCATACTGCCAGAGATTGGTTCATCGAAACTGCCAAGGATAAAGTGCATATTAAAAAACATTTTGCAGCACTTTCAACCAACGAAAAAGCCGTAGAAGAATTCGGAATCGACACGCAAAATATGTTCGAATTCTGGGACTGGGTGGGAGGACGATATTCTCTGTGGTCGGCCATCGGACTTTCCATAGCCTGCACTATCGGTTATGAGAACTTCGAAGCCATGTTGAAAGGTGCCTATAAAATGGATCAGCATTTCCGTACTGCCCCACTGGAAAAAAATATTCCAGTAGTGCTGGCGCTCATTGGCATATGGTACAACAATTTTCATCATGCATCTACCGAGACGATTCTACCATACGATCAGTACATGCATCGTTTCGCCGCCTATTTTCAACAAGGAAATATGGAAAGTAACGGGAAATATGTAGATAGATCCGGTGAGGTTGTCCATTATCAGACGGGCCCTATCATTTGGGGAGAACCAGGTACAAATGGTCAGCATGCGTTTTATCAGCTCATCCATCAGGGAACAAAACTTATTCCTTGTGATTTTTTGGCGCCGGCCATCAGTCAAAATCCAATTGGTGATCATCATATGAAATTACTCGCCAATTTCTTTGCCCAGACCGAAGCTTTAATGAAAGGAAAAGATGAACAAGAAGTACGGGAAGAATTGAAAAATGCGGGGAAAACAAAAGAAGAAATCGAATCACTCCTGCCCTATAAAATATTTCAGGGGAATAAACCTACAAATTCTATCTTGTTCAAAAAACTTACTCCCGAAATATTGGGCAGCCTGATTGCGATGTATGAACACAAGATTTTTGTCCAAGGTGTCATCTGGAATATATTTAGTTTTGACCAATGGGGTGTGGAACTTGGCAAGCAACTTGCCAATAAAATTCTACCTGAATTACGAAATGACCAAGCAGTTGATGCCCATGATTGCTCCACCAACAATCTTATCAATACTTATAAGCAAATGCGGAAATAAAAACAATTATGGAGAGCAAATCACAGACGAGTTAGTCGGTATTCTTGTTCACTGTTCTCTGGCGATTTGTCTTTAAATTCTTTAATGATAAAAAGATTTCTTTTTTCAGTAGGCAATTGTATGATCTGATATTCCTCATTCTCTGTTGGTGATGACAGGGTAAGTTGAGCGTTATTTTTATCAACGAACCATTGTCCATTTTCCACAGAGCCGTCTAATTTCAATCTTTCAAATGTACCATCTGCATTTAATGTGAGCTGATTAAACGTTGGATAATGCAAAATAACATTGTCATCGTTCTGCTGATCAATATTGACAACTTCCCAGGTATCAGTAAGATGGGCATATTCAGTAGCCTGTTTACCCCCATTAAAAAATAATAACCAGGCAATAATCTGTAAAGCTAAAAAATTGAATACCGTAAATCTCATGTTTGTCCTACTGTTTCTGTTTTGATCAAGACACTACAAATTGATTAAATAAGAACTTGACAAACTAATCAGATAACATGCAAACAGAAAGTGTGTAGTATAATACGGTAAATTATACTTGTTTAAGCCGTCATGTTTTTGCCTTTATTATTTTATATACTTTATTGATAATCAAAAAATTACCGCTTATTATATTATGATAAACTTGAAGTCCAAAAATGTTGCGCTGCTGTCACATATGAACGTAATATTTTTTCTAAAAATTACCAATAATGAATTTATTAATTCAACAATTACATAAACAATGCAATTCACTTGTTATATTTTAAAAAATCAAAAGATTATTTGCGCTAAAGAAAGTCAAATAATATATTATTTTAATAAACAATACAATGAATTTTAATTTACTTATAATGAGATTATTATATCCATATATTGATTGGCTCATGACAGTAATTCCAAAACAAAATTTGGCAAAGAAAATGCCCCAATATGTACTTGTGAATTATAATATTTCATTTGGTATGTTTTAAAAAAATCATTTAATCTTTCCATTTTAAGATCATCAACAGGATGAATTTTTCCTTTTGAACTAAAAGAAAAGCTCCACATTCCTGTCGGATAGGAAGGCAAATATATTAAGTAGCAATGGACATTGTTTCTGCCAAAAATATCATAATATCCATGGTAAATTTTTTGAAATACTTTTTCATTGAATCGCGGAGATTCACTCTGCGTTATGAGAATTCCATTTTCATCCAGCAAATCATAGACATCCAGATAAAATTCACTGGTAAATAATCCGGTGCCCGGTCCAACGGGATCATTAGAATCAACAATAATCAAATCATATTTTCGGTGTTTGTTTTTTTTCACATATTTCACGCCATCATCAATTGTTATATTCAATTTCGGATGCTGCAATGCCACTGAAACTTCCGGCATAAATTCACTGGTTGCTTCTATAACTGTTTTATCGATTTCGACCAGATCGATTTGTTTGACCATTTTATGTTTGACGAGTTCACGCACTGTTCCGCCATCCCCGCCACCAATTATCAGTATTTTCTCAGGATTAGGGTGGACAAATGCTGGCACGTGAGCAATCATCTCATGATACACATATTCGTCTTTTTCTGCACAGGTAATGTTGCCATCGAGGACCAATATTTTACCCAGTGCCATCGAATCATAAATTTCAACTTTTTGAAACGCTGACTGACATTCGAACAATTTTTTCCCAGTATGCTTCAATGATAATGCGATATCGGTATTGCGCTCAGTAAACCATACGTCGCGGGTTCTACTGTATTCCTGTTGTTCATGACTGGAAGAATCACGCTTTTCATGGGATAAATGATGCTTTTTACCAAGTAAATTAACTTGTCCCCGGCTCATCTCCACGGCTGATCCATGTTCTGCTTTTAATGATTCTTTTAATACATCATAAGCTTTCCAGGGATTTACAACATCTCCACAGGTAAAAAGATCAACAGAAGCAAAACAATATTCCGGCCAACAGTGGATTGACATATGGCTTTCTTGTATTACTACAACTCCAGAAACTCCATAAGGGGAGAAATGATGAAAGGTACTATTAATGACCGTGGCACCCGATGTTTGAGCTGCCTTAACCATGGCTTTTTCGACATATACAACATCCTCAATCAGATCGATATTACAATTGTATAATTCTACTATGACATGTCTGCCCAATGCCCGCATGGTCATACTTCAAATTCACCTGGAAAAATAGTCCCTACAATTCTGCCGGTTTTTTCTGTAATTGATGCCCAATTATTCACCTCAAATACGATACGGACTAATCCTCCGGCAGGGAGTTGTCCTAAGGACTCGCCACTTATAAACTCGGCAAAATACAGCAATCCGGGATTATGCCCTACCACATAAACTCTATTCAATTCGTCTGCCAATTCGTTGATGATGTGCAAGATCACGCGTACGGAAGCATCAAACAGATCTTCATGCTCTACCAATTTATCCGGTGGGATTTCGATTTGGTCGCCAATAAGTTCAGCACTTTGCCTTGCTCTAAGCGCAGGACTAAACAGGATCATATCCGGTATGATATCGTTCAATTTTAGGTATCGGCCCAAACGGGAGATCTCACGCATGCCGCTTCCCTCGAGCATGCGATCAATATCTTTCTCCCCCGCTTCTTTTTCTTTCGATTTCCCGTGTCTGATGAAGATTAGTTCTTTTTTCACAATTTTTTTATTAAAAATCTACATTCATTTTTATATACTTAATCGGGCACTTGGGCCACGAATTTGCTATTTTAATAAAAATTTACAGATATTTGGCACTTACATTAAAATCTAATTTTGTTATGTCGAAGAATCTAGTGATTGTTGAATCACCAGCGAAAGCAAAAACCATTGAAGGATATTTGGGTAAAGATTACAAAGTCGTTTCAAGTTATGGGCACGTGCGTGATTTACCCAAAGATGATCTGGCGGTAGATATTAAAAATGGTTTCAGGCCAACTTATGAGATTCCTCCTGACAAAAAAGAAGTGATTCAAACATTAAAGAAACTGGCCAAAGATGCGGAAATTATCTATTTGGCCAGTGATGATGACCGTGAAGGTGAAGCCATTTCATGGCACCTCAAAGAAGCATTAAAACTTGATGATACGATGACTCGTCGCATCGTTTTTCATGAAATTACCAAAAATGCCATTCTCAATGCCATCCAGAATCCGAGAGATCTCGACCTGGATTTGATCAATGCACAACAAGCACGCCGGGTACTCGACAGACTGGTAGGTTTTGAAATTTCTCCAGTGCTCTGGAAAAAAATTAAATCAGGTTTATCCGCCGGGCGTGTTCAGTCAGTGGCTGTACGTCTTGTCGTAGAACGGGAAAGGGAAATTGAAAAATTTGATATTCAATCATTTTATAAATTAACTGCCATTTTCAACCTGGAAAAAGGCAAATCATTAAAAGCTGAATTGCCAAACCGTTTTGATTCCAGGGAAGAAGCGTTGGATTTTCTTCGAAAATGCATCAATGCAGAATATTCGATAGAAAACCTGGAAAAAAAACCAGGTAAAAAAAGTCCGGCGCCTCCATTTACAACATCCACCCTTCAACAAGAAGCAAGTAGAAAACTCAGTTTCTCCGTGTCTCAAACCATGACCTTGGCACAAAAGCTTTACGAATCGGGAAAGATCTCTTATATGCGTACCGATTCTGTAAACTTGTCTGATGAAGCAATTGCGGGTGCCAGGGACGAAATAAAGAACTCCTTTGGTGGCGATTTTGTACAAATAAGACACTATAAAAGTAAATCAAAAAATGCCCAGGAAGCCCATGAAGCTATCCGACCGACTAATTTTTCTTTGCAGGAAGCAGGTGAAAACGGTAATGAAAGAAGGCTGTATGACTTGATTTGGAAAAGGGCTATTGCTTCTCAAATGGCGGACGCCCAAATCGAGCGCACAATAGCAACAATTGCCATATCAACCACTGACGAAAAACTGACTGCACAAGGTGAAGTCATCAAATTTGAAGGTTTCCTGAAAGTTTACATCGAATCCAGTGACGACGAAGACCAGGATGGGGAAAGCAAGACAATGCTGCCTCCGTTAACCATCGGCCAAATGCTTGAACTCAATCATATGATGGCCCGGCAAGGTTTCACCCGGCCTCCTGCAAGATATACAGAAGCTAGTCTTGTTAAAAAATTGGAGGAAATGGGTATCGGCCGGCCTTCTACTTTTGCGCCAACGATAACCACTATTCAAAAAAGAGGATATATCAACAAGGAATTTCGCGAAGGCAAAGAACGACAGTACGAAGAAGTGGTATTGACATCCAATGCGATAAAAGAACAAAAACAAACAGAAATTACCGGGCAGGAAAAAAACAAACTTTTTCCCACTAACATGGCCATGATCGTCAATGATTTTCTGGTTGGACAGTTCCCGAATATCATAGATTATTCCTTTACGGCAAATGTAGAAGAAGAACTTGATGATATTGCGCGTGGAAATAAGGAATGGGAAAAAATGATTGATAATTTTTATAGTAAATTCCACTCCGATGTAAAAACCTCAGAAAACATTGACCGGTCCGAAATTGGCACTTCACGTGAGTTGGGTGTAGATCCGGTATCCGGCCGCAAGGTATTTGCCCGATTGGCCAGATTTGGACCGGTTGTTCAGATAGGCGACAATAATGACGAAGAAAAGCCTAAATTTTCCAGCCTGAGAAAAGGACAACTTATTGAAACCATTACTTTGGGCGATGCCATGGAATTATTCAAACTTCCCAGAAATATAGGAGAGTTTGAAGGGGAAGAGATAGAAGCTAATATCGGCCGCTTTGGCCCCTATTTGCGACATAAAAACAAATTTTATTCCATTCCAAAAGATGATGATCCACTGACTATTTCCTTAAACAGAGCCCTGGAAGTTATTGAGGAAAAGAGAAAAGAGGATGCATCCAGGGTCATCAAAACGTTCTCTGAAAATGGTGATTTTCAAATTTTGAAAGGAAAATGGGGCCCTTATTTGAAAGCTGAAAATAAAAATTATAAAATTCCCAAGGGGAAAGATCCGGCGGCCCTGACCTTTGTCGAATGCCAGGAAATTATTAAGGAAGCTCCGGCTAATTCGAAAGGTAAACGGTCAAGAAAAAAGAAAAAATAGCTTTATTCCAGTAATAATGAAAAAAGTGGTTGTGCTTTCGGGTGCAGGCATCAGTGCTGAAAGTGGTTTGAAAACCTTCCGGGATTCCGGTGGATTGTGGGAAGGATACAATGTTATGGATGTAGCCTCCCTGGAGGGCTGGGAAAAAGATCGTTTATTAGTCCTGAATTTTTATAATGAACGCAGAAAATTTGCCGTGAATGCCAAACCCAATGCCGGGCATCTGGCCATTGCTGATCTGGAAAAATACTTTGGTGTTACAGTGATCACCCAAAATGTTGATAATCTTCACGAAAAAGCCGGGTCAACGCATGTGATTCATCTTCATGGCGATCTGTTCAAATCCAGAAGCACCGTGGATCCAAATCTTATTTATGACATCAAGGGATGGGAACTAAAATTAGGTGATCTGTGCGAAAAAGGATCTCAGCTTCGACCCCACATTGTTTGGTTTGGTGAATTGGTTCCCGAAATGGACCGTGCTATTTATGAAACATTATCTGCTGATATTTTCATTGTTGTAGGGACATCGCTTCAGGTTTATCCTGCTGCCGGCTTACTTGAATATGTCTCGAAAAATGTTCCGAAATACATCATAGATCCCAACATGCCTGCCCATCTTACACCAGGCGACAATTTTTATTTATTGGAAGAAAAAGCCGGGGAAGGCATGCCCAAGGTCCGAAATGAAATTATTGATAAGTACGGCTCAACATTGTAGCCTGTGAACTTTTGATTTTTTCATTATATTCATATCACTTTAAATAAATTGGGGTTTTTATCGTATTGACTTCAAAGACGGTCAAATATCTGTTTTCAATGTCAACAATTGTTTTTATTTTATGACTACCTTTCATCGGTAAATGGAATTATTTTTAATCCAAACATCAAAGAGTAATTTTTTATGCACAAATCAATAATAAATCTTTTGTTTGTTTTTTGCGCAGGTTTGCCATTCTGGGCAAATGCTCAAATGAAAATGGTGGTGGAATACAACGCCGACAGCACTATCATCTCAAAAGGCTTAGTAGATTCAAATAACGAAAAACAAGGCAACTGGAATTATTTTAATCAGGATAGCGTACTCATCCAAACTGGTCATTTTGATAAAGGCAAACGTACCGGTACCTGGCGTGGGTATGACAAGGATGGTAACATCATATTAGAAGTTCCGTATGTTGACGACATTTCCAAAGGCGTGGTAAAAGGATACTATCCGGGAATGAAGCTGAAATATGAAAGTGAAGTAACCAATAATGTGAATGATGGGTTCTATCAGGAATATTTTGAAAGCGGACAAATAAAGATTCAGGGTAGTTACAAAGAGGGGCAAAAAATTGGCACCTGGAAAGAATATTATTTTAGTGGACAACTCAAATCTGAGGCCCAATATAAAAACGGAGTCTTAGACGGGATATACCGTGAATATGGCCCCACCTACGGTATATTACTTCTGAACGCTGAATACAAAGAAGGCCTGAAATATGGTAAATATGAGTCTTATTATGAAAATGGACAATTGAAGCGCAGCGGCGTTTATCTTGATGATAAGCCCATTGGCAAATGGAAGGAGTACTATGAAAATGGCATGGTAAAAGGGGAAGAAACTTATAAAGATGGATTGCCGGCAGGAAAATGGTCATATTACTATCCCAATACATCGCTCAAAAAAGAAATATATTTCAAAAATGGCTTACAGGACAGCACTTATGTGGAATACCATCCCAACGGCATTAAAAGTGTGACCGGCCAATATAAGGATGGACTCCGTATCGGCATTTGGAATAATTTTTACGAGAATGGCATACTCTATTCAATCGGAGCATACGAGGCAGACAAAAAAACAGGTAATTGGAAATATTTCAATGACAAAGGTACACTCATTGCCGAAGGTCATTTTGATGAAGGCGAAGAAACAGGACAATGGTTTTTCTATCATGACAATGGCATGTTAAAAACCATTGGCAGTTATGAACACGGAAAAGAAGTTGGGCGTTGGGGAACTTTTCATGAAAACGGTCAGCTTAAAAGAGAAGAAATCTGGAGTTCCGGTAAACTCTGGAATATTACCAATTATATTACTATTTATGGTGACACGATACCCCAAAAAGATTTTAAGGATGGGAAAGGCATAATCCGGGAATATTATGACAAAGACAAAGTGAAAGAGGAGTATACTTATAATGACGGTGTTAAAAATGGTCCTGCTACCCTGTATTATGACAACGGCGATGAATCCGCTTCCGGAAATTATAAGGATGGCAAAAAGGATGGTTACTGGAAATACTTCTTTAAAAATGGCGACACGGAATCGGAAGGATCTTACGACAATGATAAACTGGCAGGTGTTTGGTTATTTTATAATAAATCGGGCAATGTTGTGGAAAAAATCAATTATGATTTGGAAAATAATAATGATGAACTCTAATCCGGCGTTTGACTTCCTGATATAAATAAAAAAGCATTCTACAATTCATACAATCACGGTAAATCTTGATTTGAATTTCACACCTGGAGGTGAATTGCAAGTGTTATTCTTTCCTACAATTTCAAAATTCTAAAACTGACTGAAATGCAGACACAAAGAAATTCCAACCATATATTGCCACAATTTTTTTACCATTTCCATTGAATTGCTGCTTACCATTTTCGTAAATTTGCCAAAGATTTCTTACTGAAAATCAGTTTTTTATCTCACGTTGCGAAGTAATTTTTTTGTGCGTTACCAATGTTGACCCACTAACTTTTTCAGCGATGTTATTGAGTTATATTAAAGTGATCTTCCGCCACCTTTGGAAAAACAGGGTATTTACCATAATCAACATTACCGGACTGGTGATAGCGATTACAGCATGTTTGCTAATCCTGCAGGACGTAGGATATGAATTGAGCTTCGACCATTTTTTCAAGAACAATACACGGTTATACCGACTCCAATTTAACCGCATTCAGCAAGGCAAATCCATGCTTCAAAGTGCACGTACTAACACTGCCATCGGACCAACCATGCTAAAAGAAATACCGGAAGTGATCGGAATGTCACGGGGTGGAATAGAAGAATGTCTCATCTATTATAATGATATTAAAATAAATGATCAACGCGTTTTTTGGGTGGATAAAAGCTTTTTGAAGTTATTCCCGATCGAGTTGATCCAAGGCGATGCAGACAAAGCCCTGACCGAACCTTTCACTACAGTACTTTCCGAAAAACAGGCCAGGGTATATTTTGGTAGTGACAATCCGTTGGGGAAATCAGTAGTATTGAATGAAGGGCTTCATTTTACAGTGACCGGTGTTTTTAAAGACCTCCCTCCCAACAGTCATCTTAAATTGGACTTCTTGATGTCACTTTCTACAGGATTCGATATGGGCTGGGCATCAGAATCCGGAGACTGGCATGCCGACTGGGTTTATACCTATATTTTATTACAAAAGGATGCCGATCCTAAACTGGTGGAAGCAAAGATCCCAAAATTGATCAAGAAGTACATGCCCAATCTTGAAGAAACAAATACCCAATATCAATTTCTCCTAACGCCAATCACTGCCATCCATCTGGATAGTCACCTCGACGGAGAAATGGAACCTGGTGGTGATAGAACTTCTGTTTATGCACTACTACTTCTGGCTTTATTGATCCTGATCATGGCCTGGATCAATTTTATCAACCTGTCTACGGCTTTATCTATGAACAGATCAAAAGAAGTTGGCATTCGAAAAACCATTGGCGCATTGAAGCATCAATTGGTTACCCAATTTTTATTAGAGTCGGTGATCGTCAATGTCATGGCCTTGGTCTTTTCCATTGCCGTGGTAATTTTGGTGCGGCACAATTTTGCACAACTCACCGGAAAACCCCTTGAATTTGAATATTGGTGGCAAACAAATCTAATTCTTTGGATTGCAATGATTTTTGTGGCAGGTATACTCTTATCTGGTTTTTATCCAGCTTTTATGCTTTCCTCGTTCAAACCGATCATGGTTTTAAAAGGTAAGATGTATGGCAATCGACAGCGTATAAACCTGAGAAGGGTGCTGGTAATTTTTCAGTATGCCGTTTCAATTGCTTTGATCGCCGGCGCTCTTATCATTTACCGTCAAATAAGCTTCATGCGCCACCAGCAACTCGGTTTCGATAAGGAACAAATGCTGGTACTATACACACCAAAAACACTCAATCTGGATACAACGAGATCTACCTGGTTCAGAAAATTTGAAACCATGTTGTCCGGTTACAATGACATTGTTCATGTTGCAGCTTCTGATGTACTGCCTGGAGAAGAGATCATTCTGAGAAACGAGTCGGTGAAAGTAATGGGTAGAGATGTCCAGAATGAAGTTTCTTTTGCAGTGGCGGATGTTTCCTATCAATTTTTGGATTGTTTTGGGCTCAAATTAATAGCCGGTCGAAATTTCAAAGAGGATTATTTCAGTGACCGAAACGCCGTCCTTATTAACGAAGCTGCATTAAAACAATTGGGGTTTAATCGTCCGGAAGCAGCCATCAATGAACAAATAACTATCGGAAACCACAATTTTTCCATAATTGGCGTCATTCACGATTATCATCATGAAGGTTTGCAGCATAGCATCGAACCCATGATTTTCATTCATAATTACAACTATTTATTTGGTTACTACACGGTAAAAATCAATACCAAAAACATGCCGCAGGTGGTGAAATATATCAAAAGCAAGTGGCAGGAATTATTCCCGATGGCCCCATTTGATTATTTTTTTCTGGATGATTTCTTCAACAACCAGTACCAATCTGATCAAAGGTTTGGAAATATTTTCACCTTATTCACCTCGCTGGCTATTGTAATTGCTTGTCTGGGATTATTTGGTTTATCTACTTTTACTACTTTGCAGCGCACCAAGGAGATCGGCATACGAAAAGTAATGGGAGCCAATATCATCGAGATTATCTGGCTTATTTCCAGCGATTTCGCCAAATGGATTTTATTAAGTTTTGTAATGGCCTTTCCGGTTATTTATTGGTCAATGCACCAATGGCTTCAGCATTTTGCCTACAAAATTGATATTGAATGGTGGGTTTTTGTCATTGCGGCATGTCTTATCCTGTTCATTTCAGCGCTCACCGTAAGCTATCAAACCATTAAAGCAGCCAACAGCAATCCTGTGAAGGCTTTGCGTTATGAGTGAAAAGGAATTGAGATTTATGCGATATTGGGAAAAACGACGGTTCAGGAAATGGAACTTTATTCTATTCGGCGGAATATTTTATTTTGGTTTACCAGTTGGCGTCTTTATCACATTCTTTAATGTGAATTTCAATATCAAAAATATTACACTGAAAAAATTAGTCATTTTTATATTGATAAGCTGCATCCTAGCTGTTATTCACCGATGGCGTCAATTCAAATTGATGGATAGGCGTTATCGCCAGTTAAATTCCAAAGTCGATTAACAACACTCAAAATCATAAAAATACCAGCATCTCTTCACTACCTTTATCAACATGCAGGCATTCGATAAATGGATCTATTGATCCACTATATAATATTCTTACTGTATGCCATCTTAACACCTGCATTTTCCATGGCCTCCACTGCGTTTTCAAAATCATCTTCGTGCATGTTTACGGCTTTGGTCGCATCTAATATCACGTTGGTTTTAAAACCACATCTCACACCATCAAGGGCCGTATATTTTACACAATAATCGGCAGCCAAACCAGCCACAAATATTTCATCAACCCCTTTGCCTTTGAGAAAATCATTCATACCGGTATCCCGTTTATGACCATTGTCAAAAAAGCCGCTGTACGAGTCAATATCTGCGTCAGTGCCTTTCTGAAATACCTTTTCTATTTTGCTAATATTCAGGTTCGAAACAAAAGAAGCTCCCCAGGAATTTTGCACACAATGATCTGGCCATAATATTTGATTCAAACCATTTAATAATACAGTATCACCAGGTTTTTTATGTTTATGATTTGAAGCAAAACTCCCATGATCGGCAGGATGCCAGTCCTGAGTGGATACCACCAATTTAAATTTTGGTTTTAAATGATTGATGACCGGAACAATCTGATCCCCTTCAGGCACCGGCAATGCACCGCCTGGCAAGAAATCATTTTGCAGATCGACGATAATTAAAGCTTTCATAGTTGGTTTAATTTAATTTCCATTTGAAAAATGTCTTAATTCCATGATCAAACGGTTCTTTTCATCAAAAAGGCTTTTTTCCAGACCGGTAACATAGGCATGGGGATTAATGAATCTTTTTATGCTGTTGTGCAGATGACTCATTTGTTCCATGGTACGTTGTTGTATTTCCGGCAGCTTTGGCAATGTATAGACCAATTTACCCGATCGAAATACCGGCTGGAGCAGGTTTTCTGATTGAAAATCGGCAGTAACAATTTTTTTCCGGCGCGTATTGTCAATTGGATCCACAATGATCACCTGGTCACCGGGAGTCTTGCGCTCATCATAAATCATGTCTGCTACAAAAAGATCATGGTGTTTAAATCGCATAACCTGCTGTATGCCAGGATTGTTCACTTTCGCTGATTGTTCCGATAGTTTTATCTTGTTGTTCCAGTTGCCATTTTCATCTTGCAGCGCAGAAAGCTTGTACACCCCGCCTAAGGCCGGCTGGTCAAAAGCCGTTACCAATTTGGTTCCAATACCCAATAAGTCAATCTTGGCATCCTGATCCTCCAGACTTTCCAGAATGTATTCGTCAATATCATTGCTTGCTACAATTTTAGTATTTTCCAATCCGGCCTCATCAAGCATTGTCCGTCCAACCTGACTCAGATAAGCCAGGTCTCCCGAGTCTATTCGGATACCATACAGGTTTTTTCCTTCATCTTTAAGCATGTTCCCAATGGCAATCGCATTCTTTATTCCGTTGACCGTATCATAAGTATCAACCAACAAAATACAATTGTTTGGCATAGCCCTGGCATACTCACGAAAAGCCTCAAGCTCTTGTTCGAAAGCCATTACCCAACTGTGCGCGTGTGTCCCGCTTACTGGAATATCAAATAATTTTCCGGCAAGCACATTCGAAGTAGCCTTACAACCCCCAATAAAGGCCGCTCTGCTGGCCGAAATTGCACCGTCGAAACCTTGTGCCCGGCGCAAGCCAAATTCGAGTACTGGCGAATTTCCCGCTGCCTGGGCTATCCGGGCTGCTTTTGTGGCGACCAAGGTTTGGAAATTTATAATGTTGAGTAGTGGCGTTTCTATAAGCTGGGCTTGGAGAATAGGCCCTTTTACCCTTATTAATGGCTCCTGAGAAAAAACGGCCGTCCCTTCGGGAATGGCCTCTACATCACAGGAAAACTTCATTTTAAGCAGATAATCAAGAAATGCTTCATCAAGCAACGGTGTGCCATCATTTCCTGTGAGGGAAGCCAAATAATTGATATCTGACTGGATAAATTTAAATCTTTGAAGATAGTCAATTGCAAACTCGAGACCGCTGGCAATGGCATACCCACCATCAAAAGGTTTGTCCCTAAAAAAAAGATGAAAGACAGCCCGACGGTCTGATATACCCGATTTCCAATAGGCATACGCCATGGTGATCTGATAAAGGTCGGTGAGCAATGCCAGCGATCCGCGATAAATATAATTGACTGCACTCATGAATGGTAAAGTAGTTAATATAAAGTGCTGAGAAAGTCGAAGAAAGGCAACAAAACAAAAATGTGTGATTCATTCATCACACCAATCATAAAATTTTAGTCAATCAATTCCATTTGTTGTTCTGTGATATCGAGGTTGTGAAAGACTTTTTGAACATCATCATTGTCCTCCAAAATCTCCACCAGTTTCATCACTTTCATGAAATCATCATCATTCAATGAAACAGAATTTTTCGGTATGCGCTGAAGTTCGGCATTTTCCGTTTCTATTTCCATCTCTTCGAGTTTCTTTTGAACTTTTCCAAAATCAGCCATATCACAAGTGATGGTCATCATTTCGTCTTCAATTTCCACATCTTCAGCACCGGCATCGATTATTTCAAGGGTAAATTCATCTTCATTCATTTCGCCCGGAACCTGAATATTAAATACGCCTTTACGATCGAATAAAAACTCCAGGGAACCATTGGTGCCCAAATTCCCACCATGTTTGGTGAACGCCGATCGTACGGAAGAAACTGTACGGTTGGTGTTATCGGTGGTGCACTCTACATAAATAGCCACTCCATGCGGCCCATAGCCTTCATAAGTGGTTTCCACATATTCATCCGCATCTGCGCCCACAGCTTTTTTAATAGCACGTTCGATGTTGTCTTTAGGCATGTTGTTGGCTTTCGCATTTGCAATGGCCAAGCGCAATCTGGGGTTTGCCAAAGGATCACCTCCTCCTTCTCTCGCGGCTATAGAAATTTCCTTGATAAGCTTGGTGAACAATTTCCCCCGCTTGGCATCGAGAGCCCCCTTTTTTCGCTTGATGGTTGACCATTTACTGTGTCCTGACATATGAATTATTCTTTGATTTTATAACAAAATTAAAGATTTCCCCTGATAAAATTGATGTCTGTTTAAATTTAATTCATGAGTTTACCCGTATAAATTTCCCGGTCACTATGCAGTCTTGCGTGTTTATACCAGATATTCAGAACAACACCCAAAATGGTAAGCGTCATACCAATATATACCCAAATTCCATATGTTTCATCAAAAACGAAATATCCAAATGTAATGGCATATATTATCCCCAGGTATCGTAAGCCAGCCACTTTAGAGATCTCTTCAAACTGATAAGATCTGGTCATGAAGTATTGAGCAGCCTGGGTTAACAATCCCACGAGTAGTAAATACAGCCAGTCCCATTGGTGTGGTTGAACCCATTTAAAAACAGACCAGATCCCTGTAAAAGGTAAAGTGATCAGCGGAAAATAAAAGATAATAACCAGCGGATGTTCGGAAGTATTCAGTTTCCGGATACAATTGTGGGCTAGTCCTGAAAATAAGGAAGCTGCAATTCCAAGAACCAGATACAACATGCCAATACGCATGTCAAATCCTTTTATAACCAGAATACCTGCAAAAGCCAACGTAATAAAAATCCATTGTAAACCATAAACTTTTTCCTTTACAAAAAATATCCCGATAATGGTTGTAAAAATGGGTGCCAAAAAAAGGATGGTTGTTGCACTGGCTAAGGGGATATCCTGAATAAGTTGAAAATAAAGGATAAGTGACAAGGAGCCTACCAAGCCCCTCAAAATCAGAATTTTTTTATTGTTCCCCCAAATAGGAACTTTCCCCACTTTTAAAATGGAAAGACTGATCACAAAAGAAATCACTGACCTGAAAAATACAATTTCTGCCGGAGGAATATGTGGTAATAGTTTAACACAAACATTCATGACGGAAAAGAAAAAAGTAGCCAAGAGCATAAAGCCCACTCCCTTTGACATGTTAGGTCAGTTAAACGTTAAAAAAAATGCTGTAAATCCAAACAGCGCTCAATGAAAAGGATTACCCCACTCTTCGATAAACACCACTTCACTCATTGGTTTTCTCGTCCTAAGTCTGGTTTCTGATGACTGGAATTGCTCATCAAGATCTTCAAAAACACCCAGATAACCAATAGCCGCCATAGTCACCACCTCAAATTCTTTGGGAATCTCAAATAATTCTATGGCTTCTACCGGATTAAAACCTGCCATTTGATGTAGGAATAATCCATCAGCCGTTGCCTGCAGCGCCATAGTGGCCAGCGCCTGGCCAGTGTCATACATATAATGTCGATTGGGACTGTCGTTGCCTGAAAATGATTTCCTGGCACAAGCTAAAAGCAAAACCGGGGCTTTACCTGCCCACAATTGATTGCGCTTATTCAGGCAATTTAATAGTTTTATATAAGTCCCGTCTTCACGGCCCACCCCGATGATAAATCGCCAGGGTTGTTCGTTGCGAGAAGATGCGGCCCATTGAGCCGCCTCCAGAATTTTTAGTATTTTCTTTTTCTCAGGCACTTCATCACGAAATGCTCTGGGGCTCCACCGTTTTTTTATCAGTATGTGAATATCTAAATCTGTTTGCGCTTCTTTATTGATGATTTGTTCGTTCATTTGTGTCGATCATTTGTTTTATCCGGTTCAACCGTAAATACAGAATTCCAATTTTTCAGGAATGTGCAATTAAAACCATATATTACTTTACATGTTTTATTGGAGATACAACAGAGATGCCGATCATTGGACATTTGGAGCTTTATTCATTGATGTAAGAATAATTCGGCAGACGCATGGCAGCAATATCAAAACAAATTATGGCATTAAGTAAAGACACTTTAGCACCAGATTTCACATTGAATGGAACGAACGGTCCATTTACCCTATCAAAAAATATGGCAGGAAAAGCTTGTATTCTGTATTTTTATCCGAAGGACTTTACAACCGGCTGTACGGCAGAAGCCTGTGCATTCAGGGACAAATTCAATGATTTTCGAAATCTGAATATTGATGTTATCGGCATCAGCATGGATTCATTGGACATGCATCATGAATTCCGGAAAAGGAATAACCTGCCATTTGAATTGCTTTCGGATAGCGATGGCCGGGTAACCAGGCTATACGATGCCAAAGTACCATGGTTGAAAGTTACCAAACGTCTGACCTACCTATTGGATGATCAGCACAAAATCGTGGGGGTTTATCAGAATTTTTTCGATGGTCCCAGGCACATTAAAGAAATGATGTCAAAAATCAAATCTTCCGGGTCTTTCCGGCCATAGCCCGTTCCGAACCTACAATCATGCCATCTTTAATCTCGAGTATCCGGTCGGCCATTTGAGCGAGTTGCTCGTTGTGTGTCACAATCACGAAAGTCTGATCGAGTTCCTGACGCAGTTTAAAAAAAAGTTCATGCAATTCATTTGCGTTTTTAGAATCGAGATTTCCGCTTGGTTCGTCAGCAAAAATAATTTCAGGATCATTGATAAGGGCACGTGCAACCGCTGTTCTTTGCTGTTCACCACCGGAAAGCGCCGAAGGCTTGTTATCCAACCGGTGTTGCATTCCCAATAGTGTCATGATCTCGATGGCACGCTTATGTACATCCTGATCGTTGTAATTGCTGATAAAGCCGGGGATGCACACATTTTCCAAAGCCGAAAATTCAGGAAGCAGGTTATGGAACTGAAAAACGAACCCAATATTCAGGTTTCGGAAACGAGCCAACTGCTTGTTGCTCAATTTTAACAATTCCTTGTTTTTAATCTGCACCACTCCGGAATCCGGCTTATCGAGTGTACCCAGTATGTGTAAAAGTGTACTTTTCCCGGCACCTGAGGCCCCTACAATGGAAACGATCTCCCCTTTCTGGATTTCCAGATCGATCCCCTTCAGTACACGCAGATCACCGAACGACTTGGTTATATTTTTACACTCCAGAATCACTTAGCGTATTTTAAAGACATTGTTTAAAAGCCAAACATAACAAATTACTGATAATGTTGTAATCTTAAATTTTAAAAAGAATAAGAATTCAGAATCAAAGCAGTTTTCGCCTTGGTTAATAAGTCTAAAAAGTTTAGTTTCGCCAAAAATTCGCGCCATGAATATACACGAATATCAGGCTAAAAACATATTAAAAAGTTTTGGAGTAAAGATCCAGGAAGGTATTGTAGCCGATACACCAGTCAAAGCCGTGGAATCAGCAAAAAAACTGAATCACGAAACCGGCACAAAATGGTTTGTTGTGAAGGCACAAATTCATGCCGGAGGCCGTGGCAAAGGTGGTGGTGTAAAATTGGCGAAAAACCTGGATGAAGTTGAGGAACTCTCTAAAAAGATCCTCGGAATGCAATTGGTGACACATCAGACTGGACCTGAAGGCAAAAAAGTGCACAAGGTATTGATCGCCGAAGATGTCTATTATCCAGGCGATTCGGAACCAAAAGAATTTTACCTGAGTATTTTACTGGATCGCGCAAAAAGTTGCCATGTGATCATGGCCTCTACAGAGGGTGGCATGGATATAGAACAAGTGGCGTCTAAAACCCCCGAAAAGATCATTAAAGAATGGATTGATCCGGGGGTTGGTCTTCAGGGATTTCAGGCCAGAAAAGTGGCTTTCAAACTCGGTCTTGAAGGAAAAGCCTTTAAAGAAATGGTTAAATTCATTATGGCTTTGTATAAAGCATATGTAGGTGCAGATGCCTCGCTATTTGAAATTAACCCGGTACTAAAAACATCAGATGATAAAATCCTGGCCGTCGATGCCAAGGTGAATCTCGATGACAATGCTTTATTCCGGCATCAGGAATTAGCCGATATGCGTGATATCACGGAAGAAGACCCTCTCGAAGTGGAAGCTGGTGAATCAGGACTCAATTATGTAAAACTGGATGGCAATGTAGGCTGTATGGTGAACGGTGCTGGATTAGCCATGGCAACAATGGATATCATTAAACTGTCAGGTGGTGAACCAGCCAATTTTTTGGATGTCGGTGGTGGCGCCAATGCCAAAACCGTAGAAGCCGGTTTCAGGATAATTCTTAAAGATCCAAATGTTAGAGCAATACTGATTAATGTTTTCGGCGGTATTGTTCGCTGCGACAGAGTAGCTCAGGGAGTCGTAGAGGCTTATAAAAATATTGGCGAGATCAATGTACCCATCATTGTGCGTTTGCAAGGTACAAATGCCGTTGAAGGCGCACGCATCATCGACGAAAGCGGACTGAAAGTGTTTTCTGCAGTATTGTTGAAAGATGCCGCTGAAAGGGTAAAAGAAGCACTCAGTTCTTGAATTAATTGTAATAAAAGTTTGATAATTAAAGAAAGCCCATCTGATCAGATGGGCTTTCTTCTTGAATTACATCTTGATAAATTCTACACGTCGATTGGCAGCCTTACCTTCGGGTGAATCATTGGTGGCTATCGGCTCCTCTTCGCCTTTGCCATCGACTTCCAGCCTGCTGGATTTGATATTAAATTCCTTATTCAAGGCTTGCTTTACAGCTTCTGCACGGCGTTTGGAAAGTTCCAGATTACTGTTGTTGTCGCCATCACTATCCGTATGTCCAACGATGTTGATTTTTAATCCCTCCTCTTGTTGTAAAACCTGGGCAATTTCACGAATCACGCCAAAAGATTCCGGCCTTAAATGATCGGAACCGGTGTCAAAATAAATGCCATTGCTGGAAACTCTTCCTTCAGCCAACAATTTGCTTCGCAGGTCCTCCCCGCTGGCGGCTATTTTTATATTCCCCAGATATACATCTACTCCATTGAAATCATTGACAAATCCATCAAGACCGATTTTCAGATAATGTGGTCCTTCCGTGACGAGTGTGGGCATATCCACAACCTTCTGTTCATTCATCCAAAGCCGGAATCGTCTTTTATTTACTGCCATTGAAATCCTGGCATTTTTAACCAATTCCCGTGTATCCGTGCCAACTGTATTACTGAAAACTTCGGATCCCTGCACGATTTTTTTAATTTTGATCCCTATGGGTGTATACTGACAAAAACTGACCTCAATACTGGAGAAAGTTTTCCCCGGATTTAACCCTGAATTATCGTCCACCAGAAAGTAAATTTTGGCCACTGAACTGACCTGGCCATGGAGCCCGTTGGTAACCATATCAAATTCACAGGTAAAATTTTCAGGCAGTGCTTTTTTGGTGGTGGGAATATACAGTGATTTGTTGGCCACTTTGAAAAACAGTGAACCGGTGTTATCAGCGGCTATTTCTCCTGAACCATTGGTGTTCCATTTTGCCGGGAAGTCTCCCAGATTGTCCCTGGAATAATCATCATAGAAAATAATGTCATCTCCGGAAACAAAATCAAATTTAGTATAAAAAGCAGTTTCACGGGCCATTTCAGATTGATCGCCATTTTTGTTTACAGAAGGTTCCGTGCTGCTGGTTTTATCAGAAGTATTCTTACTGTTTGAGTCTTTTTTGTCACCTTTTGCGGCATCCTCGAGTCCGTCTTCCGCTTTGTCAAGTGATTTATCTACCGTCTCATCCACTTTTCGTTCAGTACGCCGTTTTAACTTTTCACCCAGCTTTTTACCAAAATTTTCAAATTGCGCCTGGGTATTGTGTGTAAACATTAAAATGAAAATGAAAGTGATAAAATGTCGCATGGTCATGGTAATTTTTATTTTGAGTATTTTATTTTTCCTGTTTTACTTAATAATCGCTATTGCAAAATGATACATTGATCCTTGTCGCCAAGGCCAACAATCAGCTATGGTTAATGCAAAAGATTGGGATTAGTAACCATCTTAGATAAGTCAACATTGGAAAATAATGAATATACAAAATTTAAAACAATGTTTGTACATTGTTCATATGTTACGCTGTAAATATCAATTATAAATTTTCCAAATCCCTTGCATATTATAGTTTCCGAAATCTTGAACGCACTGAAATACTGAACTTTTATCGAAGATCAAATACGATTCAATCATGGAAAATTTATAAAGTAGAAAATTTTCATTTCTCACCACCAATCCGCCAACAACTTGCTGATCCGGTGGCAAAAGGAAATCTGCTATCTGAAGAAGTATTATCAGCCGTGTGACACGATCATCTTGAAATCAATTTTTATTGATCCTGACCTGGTAATTACGAATTTTATGTCCCGCGAAAGCGTAGTACCAAATCCAAAGGTAACAAGGGATCAATATCCAGTAGGCATTGTGGGGAGTAAACAGGTCTGCCAGTCTGCCATAGACCAGGGGTAGAATAGCTCCACCACCAATAGCCATGATCAGCAGCGAAGAACCAATCTTGGTAAAACGTCCCAGGTCAGCAATGGCCAGAGGCCATATTGAGGGCCACATCAGCGAATTTGCCAACCCCAGCAAAGCAATAAAAGTAATGGATAGGTACCCTTTTGTAGATAAGGCAGTAATTGCAAAAACGATCCCAACGAGCGAAGAAATTTTTAGTGCCTTTTGCTGTGAAATAAACCTGGGAATACTGATAATTCCGATCATGTAACCTACCAGCATACAAACCAATGTGCCGCTGGTAAAATATTTAGCGGTCGACATAGCAATGCCCTGAGATGCTCCATATCCAATGATGGTATCTCCTGCGATTACCTCCACACCTACATATAGAAAAAGTGTCATAACACCCAGCATCAAATGTGGAAATTGAAAAATACTGGTCTTCCTGGTTTGCTGTTCTTCTATGTTTTCATCATCGTCAGGCGCATCGACTTCGGGCAAACCGGAAAAATAAACCAAGCCTGCCAGGACCACTAATATGCTAACCATAATGAGATATGGAAAAATTACCCGGTGTGCCAATGTATCGAGTTCCCGGGCTTTTTGTAATGTATCCATAGTCAGTAACCTGCTTTTCACTGCGTCGGCATCTTTTAAGGTAACGGCCCCAAGAATGATTGGTGCTATAGCGCCTGCAATGCCATTGCAAATGCCCATTATACTAATTCTTTTTGCGGCACTTTCGCGTGGACCGAGAATGGTGATATAAGGATTGGATGCCGTTTGCAAAATGGCCAGTCCTGTGCCCTGCACAAAAAGTCCCAGTAAAAATACACTATAGGTACGGATCAAAGCAGCAGGTATGAATAACAACGCCCCCGTCGCCATGATCAAAAGCCCAACTGACATGCCATTCTTAAAACCAGTTTTTTTCAAAACCCATGCAGATGGGATGGCCATGAAAAAATAAGAAATATAAAAAGCAAAGGCTACCAAATAGGATTGGAAATTATTCAATTCACAAGATATCCTGAGGTATGGAATTAACACGGAACCCAACCAGGTCACAAATCCGAAAACAAAAAATAAAGCCCCTATAATGATAATTGGGCGATTGGAAGAACTTTTTGCCACACTGCTTTGAGCAGCACTTATCGCAATGCCGTTGGCCATAAACTATTGATTAAATATTTTAAATCAGGAATGTAATTCTAATGTATTACTATAACTTTTGAAAACAGGCCACTGGAGAAAATTCCAATATCAAAAAAAGATAAATCGATCTGTGAACAGATATTTTATTTTAAAGCCAAATTTTCGGAAATAAGCACTGCCGTTAAAATTCGGATCTGGTGCGATCAGTTCTCTAAAGTTTTAAGTAAAACGGGCTTCAGGGTCATTAAACCTTTATAACGCAGCGTAGCATCAGACATGCTAAGTACAGCCAATTTTAATGCCTCTTTTTCATTACAATCAAACGCTTTCACATTATAAAAATAAGTTCGAATGGTGAATAAAAAAGCATTGACATCTGGAAAACCAACAAAATTTTGTCGCTCGACCCGAATGAAAAATTGAGGCTGCTTCTTATATGCTCTCCTGCCCTGCCAGATTTTTGCTTGCTTATCGCAGGGAGCTTCCGGATGATGATTCAATCTTTTGTCCGTACTTATTCCCCAGCCAAATCGGGTTACCGGAATTTGTGTAATCATTGATTCCAGCAGCTTTCGATAATTACGCATGGTTCTTTCCATTTCAGGGACTGGCTGGTGTACGAGATGAAACGGTTTACCGATCTTATCCGCTGCAGCCCAATGATTGGGGGCACAAAGATGTATGGCCGCCAGCCAATCCTGTTTATCATTCAATTGCCAAATAGCCAGATCTTCCTGAACCTGACAACACAATGCGTCAAACAACGATGTATAGCTCGAAAAATCATTTAAAATCCAGTATTTGTTCCAACTGACTGATGCTCCTGTTTTGTGATTTTTCAAATCGAAATTATTTACTGCCTTTAGTTGAAAAACATCCGGATGTTCTTTAATCAATTGATTGACAATAAACCGGTTAACCGCAATAATGGTCTCTGGCTTCATATCCTGTTCGCAATAATATTTCCGAATATTTTCTTTACGACAGCGCTGTTTATTTTGAATATGTAAGTCGTATTCGTTGTCAATCTGAAAAATAAGTTGGTCTTCTGGTGTATTGCCTCTTTGCATTTGGCGAAGTCCCGGCGCTGTGGTGTATCGACCATTCAAAAATGGTAAATACTTTTTTGGCATGTTATTAAGTATTTGTTTTGATCTAATCGATGCAGTGGTTTTTTCAGGCATAATTTCTAAATCGAAATCATCGCGAGCGCCATGAAATTTTAAAGACTAAAGTTAATGTGACTTACTTTATGCATTCTATTTATACCAATAACCGACTTCAAAAATACTAAAATCACCAGATAAACATTTAATCCACTGCTTTAATCTCATAGTTGAGCTTGTCGGTGAGCGCCGGATTTTTGAGGATCAACCGGATGCGGGTAAGATGTTCTCCCCAAACCGGTTCGAGTCGACGGTCATCGATGGTGATATCATCAGTTTCAATGTTAAATTGCTGAGGATTAAAATTAAGGGCTATATCGAAATGATCCTCTTGTCCAATATGTTGAAATAAAATCCTCCCATTTTCGACAACGACTTTGCATGGCGTCATAAATGACAAATAAATTTCACCTTCAACTTTTTTCAAAACATAATCCTCAGAAACATGAATGGATTTCCCGCGTCTGAAATCCAAATTTCTGTACCAATGTATTACACCGGCACTTTCAGGATATGCTTTAGCTATATCAAGAGAAAATTCAACCCGACTTTTGCCGGCTTTATATTGTACATTTTGCGCTTTGAATTCACCGCCTGCTTCCTGCATCACATCATTAATGGTGGGCAATGTATGGTATTGGGACTGCATAGTCCAGATCTTATAGCGATCTTTGCTAAAAGTTTCTTTCCTGTATTCTTCCACCCCCACATCTATGATAACCGGTTGCCCATTGTAATAAACTATGAAGTTCCCTACATCATTATGATTATGACTTTCAGCATTGTTCCCGCCTTTTCCTGCCAAATATAGCCCCTTCACTGTGCCTGCCTGTGAACGTGCCCCGAATACTTCGATATCCGGTAACCAGAACCCATCGATAAGTGGTTCTTTGGCCTGGTAATTTTTTACTTTTTCATAGGAAAAGACCGCATTGAGCATACGACCTAGTGAATTGCCACCGGAATAGCCATTGAAATTTTCCTTCGAAGCAACATAGGCGGCAAATTCTTTCATGGTTTCATCCGAAACCCTATCTCCAAAACGATATATGATATCGGCGTTGGGATGGATCTTGGCAGAGGCATCAGCAAAATTAATGTAGTACGGATCTGAAATGTATACTTTATCAATGTAGCTGCCGATATTATGAATTAGGGCATTCTGGTACAAATTAATTTTACCAGCACTTGCGTTAAACAACAATTCCAGGCAATCAAACAAGGAACCTCCTGCCACACTCCAGTAACCCGGTCCTTCATCACATCCGCCATCAGCGGGATAAATATTCAAAAAATTATCCAGGCATTGCATCGCCCTGAACACACTTTTAGCCCTTCTGTCCGGGTTTTTTTCCATAATCAAGGAAGTCGTAAGCCAGTTAGAAACGATCCAGGGCGTCCAGTTGTTGAGATTTTTACGATCGCCAAATCCCATCCACCAGAAATCACTGCGTTCTAAAGTGGGTGCTATAATGCGTCTGTTAATTTCATATTCAATTCTGCGACTGATCTCCGGCGTAACTTTGTCGAACTCGTCTTTGAAAAAATAATACGTCCAGGAGAGTGTTGCACTTGTTTCAGCAGTAAACAAATCAACTGCGGTGTCATCATACCGGGGAAGCGGAGTAAATCCTGCTTTCTGTAATGAAATATGTGCCGGAATACACCAGGAAGTCTCTTCACATATAGCCCACACCCCATTGATTATCTGATCAATAAAACGTCCCTTTCCTTCCACCAATTCAGCCAGCGCCAGCGCTGCCAGTTTTCTTCGCCGTTCAAAATATATGGCTTCATAATGACTGCGGTTTCCATTGCGCGAAAATTCCAGGTAAAGTGATGCGGGCAAAACAGGCCACTGGTATTTTAGTGCTTCTTCACCCGTTTTAACCAACGAGTCCCTTTCTTCGTCCGGTAATTGTTGCCATTTGTTTCGTTCATCGTATTGAGCAAAAGGATGCCACGTTTTTACATCCATCAGCATCTTCTCCAATTGTTCTGATGACAGCCCACCCGTTAAAAGATCACGATTCCCGGTCTCCTGGCCGAGAACCTCTGTGAAAGTCAATATTAACCCCAAAAAAATGGTTAAAATGAGAAACTTCCGTTTCAACATTTCACTGGATTTTAAATAAAACATAGGTGCATTCAATGGACGTGAGTTGATAGTTTATAAAAATACTAAAAAATGCTCATCGACCAAGGCGGGTTTATCTATCTTTTCTAATCTTATCGAGTGGTTTTGTCTTTATCGTATGCCACAAACTATCCATAATTTCTAAATATTATATTTGCAACTGACCACTGATCTGCTTCATTTCCAGTTCTGCAATCTTAGCGAGGTACTCTGCTGTGAGCAGGCGATTTTCAGCATCCAGCGCGGTTCGCTGTATTTCTCTGAAATCAATTTCATTGATAGAACCCGCTTTATATAATTCAATGGCTATTTTGAGGTTTTGGCGGGTGTCCTGAACCGTAGTACGCTCGAGTAGTACTTCCTGAATAGCACCGGTATAGCGGTTATAAGCTTTATAAAGGTCACTCTCATTATTGTTCATTACCTGGTCAACCCGCAGTCCGGAAGACTGATATTCTATTTTGCTATTTTCCAATATTCGCTTATCATTCATTCCATTGAATAAATTATAGTTAATGCGGAAACCAAAAGAAGGGCCGTTGCTTTGATTTGATTCCAACAAGCCCACTTCACTTTTCGAACGGGTATAGCTGTAATTGCCGTAGACAGAGGCCCAGGGATAAAAATAGGCTTTATTTTCTTCAACCTGAAGCTCATTGATTTTCATTTGACTTCTGGCCAGCATTAACGCTATATTTTGATTCTCCGTGGCTTCCTGCATAGAAATATAATCAACATTTTCATCAAGCTGAATATCTCTCCGCGCGGCAAAATCTAAACTTGGTGATCTGCCTAAAACGGTATTGATATCTGCCTTGAGATTTTTGATCACTACATACTGTTTTATGAGCAAAGTGCTGTCAGCGCTCATATCTACCCTGGCCTGAATAAGATCAACTTCCGACGCGGAGCCAAGTTGAAATTTACGCTGGGCCAGATTTGATCTGCTGCGACTTACCTGCATAGAAATTTTCAACACTTCCAGCAATTTCTGTTGTTGAACCAGTTCATAATACAAGGTTGCGAGTGCCAGATAGGTGTTTTCCACCTGCAGCCTGACATTTAACATGCCCTGACGTTCCAGTTCTTCCAGGCTCTTCTTGCTAACCCACATTTTCATACCATCAAAAACTGTCCAATTGAGCTCCGCGAGTGCATTCAATGAATTGTTGCTGGCATTACTGGCTTCCCTGGTGCGGCCATCATAAAATTGTTGTTTGCTGTTTGTTATCGCTTTACTTCCTGTCATACTCAGATCCAGTGTAGGTAAAAAACCTGCATTTCCCAGCGTATTATTCTGGTCGGCAATGACGGCATCATTTCTGGTAAGTTGAATGTCGTAATTTTTCTCCAGGGTGATCGCCAACAGATCCTCAAAACCAAGTGTATCGGTTGTTTGAGCTTTCACGGTACCGGTTAATACAACATTTATGAATAAGGTAAAAAATACAGTCAACTTATTGCTCATAACTTCTTAACACCTTTTTTGGAAGTTAAATAAATATACAATGCAGGTATAACATATAATGTCAACACCAATGAAAAAGTTAATCCACCAATAATTGCCACTCCCATAGGAATACGGCTGGTAGCGGCACCTCCTAAAGCCAGCGCAATTGGCAATGATCCGAGTACAGTCGCCAGACTGGTCATCAGAATTGGCCTGAATCGCTTGCTTGCAGCATCGATCACCGCATCTTTCACGTTCATGCCATCTGATTTTCGCTGATTTGCAAATTCCACGATTAGAATGCCATTTTTGGTGACAATTCCAATCAACACGATTACCCCAATTTCACTGAAAATATTCAAGGTATGTCCAAACATCCAGAGTGTAAGCACTGCGCCGGCCACGGCCAAAGGGACAGTCAGCATAATGATGAGCGGATCTGAGAAACTCTCAAACTGGGCTGAAAGCACCAGATAGATCAGAACCAATGCGAGCAGGAAAGCGAATATTAAACTATTGGAACTTTCTGAGAATTCTTTTGAAACACCGGCAAGGCTGGTACTGAAAGAATCATCAAGCACCTCACTGGCAATTTTGTCCATTTCTTCAATTCCTTTCCCAATGGTAAGTCCTTCTGCCGTGCTGGCTGAAATAGTTGCCGAGACATATCGATTGTATCGGTATAACTGGGGTGGGGAACTTTGATATTCTACTTTTACAAGGTTGTCAATTTGTACTGCTTCCCCATTGCTATTCCTCACCGCCACCGATTTCAAATCGATGGGTTCATCGCGATTTTGACGATCCGCCTGACCAATAACATAATACTGTTTTCCATTTAAAATAAAATAACCAAATCGCTGTCCGCTGAAATACAATTGCAAGGTTTCAGCAATATCGCGGACCGACACACCCATTTCCCTTGCTTTGTTGCGATCAATGTCCACCCGCAATTCTGGCTTGTTAAATTTCAAGTCTATGTCAACCACGTCGAATGCCGGATCATTTTGTGCTTTTTGTAAAAACGTTGGGACAACGCGTTTCAGCGCCTCAAAATTTGGCGCCTGGATCACATATTGTACAGGCAATGAACTGCCCCGGCTTGTGGCAATGGTCTGCTCCTGCACCACAAATGAACGAGCAAAATTGAGCTGTTTCATCTCATCAGACAGTTCCTTTGCCAGATCTGCCTGACTCCTCTTTCGTTTATTTGGTGACACCAGTGTCATACGCACGAAACCCGTATTGGTCGATAATGAAGATCCAAAGCCTGGAGAGGTTACTGTGAGTAAAGATTCCAATTCAGGTATGGTGTCTACCCGCTGGATAATTTCCCCAATATAACTGTCCATTTTATCAAAGGAAGTTCCTTCGGGGGCAGTTGACATGATGCGCAACCGGCTTTTATCTTCCAAAGGCGCCAATTCAGATGGAAGCTTTGATCCGAAAAAATAGATCATAAATCCGGAGATCACCATAATGATCAATGCAATCCAGGGACGTGTCATAAACTGAGTCAAAGACTGGTGATAACCACCGATGAGTCCCCTGAAAAATGGTTCTGTTTTTCTAAATAGCCAATTAGGCCGTTCCCTGAGTTTCAACACCCTGGAACTCATCATGGGCGTCAGGGTAAGCGAGACGAAGGCCGAAATAAGCACAGCGCCAGCCACCACAATACCAAATTCCCGGAACAATCTTCCGGTAAGGCCTTGCAGGAAAATGATCGGCAGAAATACCGCCGCCAGCGTAATGGTAGTAGAAATAATAGCAAAGACAATTTCTTTGGACCCTTTATGAGCAGCTTCAAAAGGTTTCATGCCATTTTCAACTTTGGAATAAATATTTTCCATCACCACTATGGCGTCATCAACAACAATACCTGTAGCCAGTACGATGCCCAGCAACGTGAGAATATTGATTGAAAAATCTGCCGCATACATGATAAAAAATGCACCGATCAGCGATATGGGTATGGCAATGATCGGGATGATGGTAGTACGCCAGTCTCGCAAAAACATAAAAATTACCAATACTACCAATAAAAAAGCGACTATTACCGTTTCCTCAACTTCTGTAATTCCTTTTCTGATCGTCTTGGTGGTATCCAGTGCAACACCGGTTCTGATATCAGATGGAAGGTCTTTTTTAATTTGATCGACACGCCGGAAGGCTTCATCTACAATATCGATATAGTTGGCTCCTGGCTGAGGTGTGAGTGCCACCCCAACCATTGGGATGCCCCCATCCCCCCGTAACAGGGTTCGTTCGTTTTCCGGTGCCAGCCGGGCATGACCAATATCCTTCATCCTGATCAATGTACCATTGCGATCAGCAATAATAAGGTTATTGAAATCGTCTTCTGTAGTTAATCTGCCGAAAGTACGAATGGTCAGTTCATTGGTGGTTCCTTCGATCCTGCCAGAAGGTATCTCAACATTTTCTCGCAACAAAGCATTCCGAACATCCAGGGGTGTCAGATCATAGGCTGCAAGTTTTAAAGGTTCAAATTCCAATTTCATGGAATATTTCTGTTCTCCCCAAATCCTTATCTGGCTCACTCCATCGATGGTTTGTAACCGTTCTTTGAAATCATTAATGGCCAATTCAGTTAATTCCAACAGGTTACGGCGATCACTTTGAACAGTAATAGACAAGATAGTCTGCGCATCAGCATCAGATTTGTTGACCACCGGAGGATCGGCATCCGGAGGCAAATTTCGTACGGCGCCGGAAACTTTGTCCCTGACATCATTGGCCGCCGCTTCCATGTTCACTCCCAGATTGAACTCCACAACAACTGTACTTCTCCCATCACTGCTGGTGGATGTCAATGTACGAATACCGGCTATACCACTGATAGCTTCCTCTAAAGGTTCCGTGATCTGAGATTCAATCACTTCTGCATTGGCGCCGGTAAAATTGGTCGTTACAGTAACAATAGGCGGGTCTACACTGGGAAATTCACGGACTCCCAAAAAGGTAAAGCCAATGAACCCAAATAAAATGATTACAATCGAAAAAACGGTGGTCATCACCGGCCTTTCGATACAGACGGAGGATATGTTCATTCGTTTTCTTTTTTATCCTGTTCAGCAACCTTCCTGATACCAACAGGCATTTGGTCCCGCAATGCCAGCAAACCGGTGGTGGCCACCGAATCTCCAAGTTCCAATCCCTTGGTGACCTGTACCATTTCTTCAGTTCTTATGCCCGTTTCTACTTCCACCAGTTTCACGGCCCCATTTTTCACAACATATACATTTTGGCTATTTAACAGTGGCACCATTGCCAAAGTTGGGATCATTAAAGCATTGTCGATCCGCTCAAGATTGATGGAAAGGTCCGTAAATGCCCCGGGGATCAAAATACCTTCTTTGTTTGGTGTCAGTGCCCTGATCTTTAAAGACCGCGTGTTCGGATCAATTTCCGGATCGGTAGCATACACGGAAGCCTTAAAAGTTTTTGCAGACCCCGATATAGTAAATTCCACTTCCATCCCTCTGTGAATATAAATCGCGTAACGTTCCGGAACATTAAACTCAAGTTTCACCGGATCCAATTGTACCAGCGTTGATATGATATCTCCAGGTGAAACATATGCACCCTGGCTCACTTCTCTTAATCCGATAATACCATCAAATGGCGCCTCTATCCTGGAATTCCTGATTTGAGCATGGGTAAGATCAATATCTGCCTGCAATTCTTCCACCTTTGTAAGGGCTGCGTCATAAACTTCCTGAGAAACTCCATTGATCGCCAACAATTGCTTTTTGCGGTTCTCATCTTCTTTGGCTATTCTAAGTTGTGCTTCGAATTTTTTCATTTGAGCGCGAAGTTCTGCATCATCTACCTGGATCAGTAACATTCCTTTGTTAACATGTGTGCCTTCCTTAAAATTGATGGTTTGAACACGACCCGATACCTCACTCCGCAATTGAATTTTTTCGTTGGGTAAAATACTTCCTGAAGTTTTAATAATATTGTTCAAAGGAATTTCCTTCACAATATAAACTTCAATCTGCATTTTATCTGTGGCTGCGGTTCCATTGTTCTGATCTTTATTATGACATGCTGAAAAAATTGCCAGCAGCATTAATAGCCAAAAAGCTTTTCTAAAAATGATCATGTTCATATTACATGTTTAAACTTGAATTCTTTTTTTAGATTTTTAAATCCCGTTGTTCAAAATATAAAATGGATCAATTCCATTGCATTTTCTTAAATGAAAGCAATTTGATTGATGTCCAGAAGTTTTTGATCACTTGTAACGTGTCATTCAATCCTTATTTTCGAATCAATGCTTTCGAGCAGTGAATGACCATTATCAACCTTCTTTCCGTCCAATTATTTTCTAAAACATACCCCCGCGATTTATCAGAAAAGTCCATTTTAAATAATCTTGTCCGTTTATATTTGCTCTAAATTATCCACATTCTTCGGGCCTCTAAAGTCATAATGTAATTGAACAGCCATAATTCAAATTATCTTTTTTAAAGGAGTCAAAAAATGACCTGGTAACCGCACAAATATAATTAACATCGATCACTATTTATTAAAAAACCAGCAGGGCATAAATTAAAATATTTTAGACGTTTCTTTTTATGGGTTGTATGCGTAAAAAATCGATTTTAAGTGGAAACAGAATTAAAAGTTGACGAAAATTTTGGAAATAATTGGGCTTTCTCAATTCTTTTAAACCCATAAACGGCCAGGCTACGAATGCATTTTTTGTCTTTCCTTTTGTGTTGTTTTTGGATTTTGTCATTTTTTGCTTTTTAGATTCATACAGAAAATTGTAGTAATATCTCATACTAATTTAATTGCCAACACGCTTAACTGCCAACACGATATTTCCAACGAACAAAAAGATGACCCTTATTACTAATCGCCAATTTCAATTCAATATCCATTGATCTGTAAAATAAAAACACGACATACAATCTGAAGTGCTTTTTTAAGTTTGATCCCAGGATTTACTTTTTCGCCAGCGATTTCAGGTCATTTTCAAACAGAATCCAATCGATACCACCATAAACGCCATCGCGTGATCCCGAATATTGCAACACGAAAAAAAGAGCGTGCTTGCCGTCATTATATTTAACAACCGGCACTGAAACCTCACGAAAATGTGCTTGATCCGTTACCTCAGGCAAGCTGAATTCAGAAACCAAATTGCCTCCAACTGAATCTTGTCTTATTTGTACGTTAAAATTATTGACAGTAGCGCCCCCCCGAACTTTGAACGATTGAATCCCGGCCAGATCAATATCATTGAATTCAAGGTATGAATTTTTACCCTGGCTTCTAATAAATACAATATTATTGCCTCCGGACCGATCTCTATTCACGTTTTTGGAATCATCATAACTTTCCGCTTCCAGTTTGGCATTCCGCAACCGGACTGTTTTTGTCACTTTTAAAGGTCCGATCACATTGCCTCCTCGATCGGTGTACGTTGTATTGAATACATAGTAACCAATGGTACCCGGCATCTCCTGGTCCTTTGGCATAAACGAGCCTTCAAGTGCATAGCTCGGTTTGGTTTCCAGATCATTCAGTGACAAAACATATTTCACCATCGCTTTGGCCTCATCTAAAGAGAGTTGTGGATGTGCCGACATATTTTGTTCTCCCCAAACGCCATTACCACCTTTTATTACTTTCTGTGCCAGTTTGGCGATATTTTCATCCGTATCGTCATAGCGATCAGCGACAGACAGATATTGGGGTCCAATGGATTTTTCATTGATTTTATGACAGGAAAAGCAATCGCTGCCTTTAACAAGGGCGGCGCCGTCCAACAGATCACTTTTTTGCTGGTGTCCCTGGGCGATCACGGTTTCATCGAAACCTACCGGCATATAGTCAATTGATAACGCAATGGCATCCTTGCTTATATTTCCGGGATATTGCCCATCTTCTGTATCATTCAACTTAACAGCATATTTCACCGGTTCATCGTCCCAATAAAAAGTGTTATTTCCTGCTATGTCGATATCGACTTTGGGCATGTCATTGCCGACTTTTATTTGCAAACTCGCAATGGAATAATCTCCTGACAGATCAACTACTTTGACCGAAGCATTATAAATTCCGGGCTTTTCAAACGTGTATGCTGACGTTTTTCCTTCCGCCTGTTTTTCATCCGGTCCGGTAAACGACCATTCGTATGTCAATTGGTCTTTTTTGTCATAGTCAAACGATTTCTCTGCTGAGAACATTACCTTAAAAGGCGCGGCCCCTACAGTTTTGTCGGCAGCAATTTTGGCAACAGGAACCCGGTTTCCTTCTGCGTAGTCAATTCGCGACAAAGTGGCATCCATGTTTTGCGAAAACCAATTCATTCCATACTCTAAAATATACATGGTGCCATCAGGTGCTATGGTCATATCCATGATGTTGGAAAAATCAAATGATGGCAAAAATGGCTCATAATCCACCAGGTTGTTATTTTTATCAAAAGTAGCTGCCATAATCCAGTCGCGGATCCAGTCATAGAAAAAGAATTTCCCATCATAATTTCTGGGCAATTTATGGGAGTTAGGCGGATAATTATCATAATAATAAACCGGACCTGCCATGGCTGTTCGCCCTCCTTTACCCAAGCCTTCAAATTCCCTGGACTCGACGTAAGGATAGTAGATCATGGCAGGCTGGGCGGGAGGCAATATTTTGGCTCCGGTGTTATTTGGTGACGTGTTCACAGGCCTTTGCGGATCGAAATAAGGTCCAATCTCTCCGGTAGCATAATTATACTTATGATAGGGTCTGTTATTTCCAATAAAATATGGCCAGCCAAAAAACCCGGCCTTTTTCACCTGGTTTACTTCATCATAGCCTCGAGGTCCCCTTTCGGTGTCTTCCCCGGCATCGGGTCCCACATCGCCATAATACAATATGCCTGTTTTCTGATCCACACCGATCCTGTAGGGATTGCGACACCCCATCACATAAATTTCAGGCCTTCCCTGAGTGCCATCTTTCGGGAACAAGTTTCCATCGGGGATAGAATAAGTGCCATCTGGTTCCGGCTTAATGCGCAACACTTTGCCTCGAAGATCATTGGTATTTGCTGATGACTTTTGCGCATCGTATGGGAACCAGCCCGGCATTTCATTCATCGGTCCTTCTCCATCTGAATTATATTTCAATTCTTTGGTGTTAAAAGGACTGGAATCATCACCGGTAGACAGGTAGAGCAAACCGCCAGGGCCAAATTCTATCGAACCACCAGTGTGGCAACA
Organism: uncultured Cytophagales bacterium; assembly: GCA_963711495.1. Lineage (GTDB taxonomy): Bacteria > Bacteroidota > Bacteroidia > Cytophagales > Cyclobacteriaceae > CAVQEK01. The sequence continues at coordinate 51,064 of CAVQEK010000003.1, read as the reverse complement.
CGTGAGCCGCTGCACATGCACCTGGAGCAATACTTTTTCGGTATTCAGCAAAAGGCTGTCCGCAATAAAGACAAACCGGGATAAATTTTGCATCCAGTCGTCTCCGGGTTTAGAATAATAGAGGTAAATCCAGTGATTATGATAATAATCCGGGTCGAGCGCCAGGCCCATTAAACCATCTTCAAATTTTGTTTCTACATTGAGTTGGGCAACCAATTTTACGGTATCGGTCTTAGGATCATATAATTTCAAGGCTCCTTTTCGCTCGGTAAACAAGACCTTGCCATCTTTGAACACTTCCAACTCCTCGGGTTCATTGAGGTCACGGATCAGCACTTTCTTCACAAACCTGTTTTCCTCAGGCACTAACGGAGTGTACGCTTTATCATAGTCCAGATGATTGTCTCCAATAGCATACTGAAGTCCGCCTAATAAATGTTTTTGAAAAAGCGGTTCATCATAACTCGCATTAGTATGGCCGCCTTCGGTGTAGAATGCTCTTCCACCATCAAATTCGTGATACCATGCAAAGGGGTGATCCCTGCCATTTTTGCCTCCTTCGTAGGTTGATTCATCGAGCTTCGCCAACACATGAATATCTGGCTGAATGCTTTTAAAATTGTACCATTCATCAAACCGCTTCCATTTTTCCGGGAGTGGGGCACCAGCCGGATGTGATTTGTCTACTACATCAATAACGGCCTCTTGTTGTTTGGGATGACTCTCAAAATAAGCGCCAACCAGCCTGTTATACCAGGGCCATTTATATTCGGTATCTGTGGCAGAATGAACTCCCATATAGCCACCGCCGGCTTGAATATAGCGTTCGAAATGAGCCTGTTGAACATGATTGAGTACATTGCCGGTCGTATTTAAAAAAATGACAGCAATGTATTTTTTTAAACTGTCTGTAACAAAATAATCGGCATTTTCAGTGGTGTCTGCGATGATATGGTTATCCCGGCACAACTTCATCAGTACTTCTTTCCCTTTGGGAATCGAACTGTGTCGGAATCCCAGCGTTTTGGTGAAAATGAGAACACGCTTTTGTTTCTCGGAACTACAAGAGAAAAAGGTTAATAAAACCCCCAGCAAAAAAATCAAGCATAAGTTTCCACTCCTAATCATTGGAATTCAGGTGTTAAAAGGTTAAAGTTCAATTAATAAGTTTTTGGTCAGTTCTAAACAGAACAATTTTGCAATAATAAAAAAAGAAAACGGGTCACCAAGCAGTAACCCGTTTTTCTGGAATAATAAATTTAATGCTAAATATTATAATTCTTTGATTCGAATATCTTTGAACCAAACTTTATTACCATGATTTTGCAAGGAAATATGGCCTTTTTTAGCTTTGGCATACAACGGCCATTTGGCAAATTTTGACTTTGCCAATTGTGCTTTCCATTCCGGTGACCCCTGGTCAAATTCAACGACTTTAGTACCATTGAGCCATTGCTCCACATGATTTCCATTGACCACCAGTTTTACATGATTCCACTCACCCACTGGTTTCACAGTCTCCACTGTACAGGATTGCATGTCATAATTATCACCTGCCCGATGTGTTTTGATTTTACCATCAGGATGACAATCGTTGTCCAAGATTTGCATTTCCGGTCCGGATTGGTAAGTAGCGTGCAGGGAATCCGCCTCTACACTATGATAAATGATACCACTGTTGCCACACTTCGAAATTTTCCAGTCCAGCTCCAGAATAAAATTACCATATTCATTTTTTGTGATCAAATCGACACCACCTTTTCCATCGAGAACAATGGCTCCATCTTCAATTTTCCATTGTGTTGGCACCTCATTCATTTTCCAACCGCGCCAGGCATTGAGGTTTGATCCGTCAAACAACATGGTCCATGCGCCTTCTTTTTTCGCATGAATAACCTTAAATCCAAATACCAACAGCAGCAAGCCAATGACCAACGCTCCCCTGGTAAAAATACTTCTATTACTTTTCATCGTTCCCCAATTCATAGTTTAAATGCCCAAAATCTTCTTATTACCGGCGTCATCTACCCCGGAATCGGCAAAATCATCAAAAGCCTTTTCAGTCTTTTTGATCATATGTTCCTTGATAAATGGTGCTCCTTCTTTAGCGCCATCTTCCGGATTTTTTAAGCAGCACTCCCATTCCAGCACCGCCCAACCATCATAATTATACTGTGCCATTTTACTGAAAATGCCTTTAAAATCCACCTGACCATCACCTAAACTCCTAAAACGACCGGGACGGTCAACCCATCCCTGATATGCGCCGTAGACTCCTGCTTTTCCTGATGGATTGAATTCGGCGTCTTTAACATGAAAAGCCTTGATACGTTCGTGATAAAAATCAATGAATTGCAAATAATCCAGTTGTTGTAGCACAAAATGACTGGGATCGTAATTAATGTTGGCCCGCGGATGATTATCAGTCGCTTCCAGGAACATTTCGAAAGTGAGTCCATCATGGAGATCTTCACCGGGATGCAGTTCATAGCATACATCAACTCCATTTTCATCAAACACATCCAGAATGGGTTTCCATCTCTTACCAAGTTCTTTAAATCCAGAATCCACCAGACCTGCAGGCCTCTGAGGCCAAGGATACACAAATGGCCACAACAATGCCCCTGAAAATGAAGGATGCGATGTAAGCCCGAGATTCTTGCTTGCCCGTGCATTGAGCTTCATTTGTTCTACGGCCCACGCTGTACGGGCTTTGGGATTATTCCTCACATCCGGTGCTGCAAAACCATCGAACATGGCGTCGTAGGCTGGGTGTACAGCCACTAATTGACCTTGCAAGTGTGAAGCAAGTTCGGTGATTTCCAGTCCATTTTGGGCTACGACACCCTTGATCTCATCGGCGTAATTTTTGCTTTCAGCCAGTTTTTTCAGATCTACACACCGGCTGTCCCATGTTGGGATCTGTATGCCTTTATAACCGATACCGGCCATGTATTTACATATATTATCCAGATTATTAAATGGTGGATTGTCACCCATGAACTGGGCTAAAAAAATTGCGGGTCCTTTCATTTCAGTCAAAATTTAATGTTTAAGTTCAGATGAAATGTCCATGTAAACCCATTTTTGTTCAGGTTGATTTACATGGACTTTAAATAATTATTAGGATAATCTTTCTTTGTCAATCAAGTTTTGTCCAGGCGGCATTATTATGCCCTGATTCGATTACTGCATCGATAAATTTCATGCCCCGAACGCCATCCTCTACCGTTGGAAAATCGAGATTCACCGGGTCTGGTTCAATGCCGTCGACCCTGGCCTGTACCACTTTGGTGAAATTACGATATATGTTGGCGAAAGCTTCCAGATAACCTTCGGGGTGTCCTGCCGGTGTTCTTGTATTGGCTACAGCCATTTTACCCATATATCCCATTCCGGTACGATACACTTCCATGGGTTTATCCAACCACTTTACATACATCGTATTCGGATCATGCTGATGCCATTGAATTCCTCCCTTTTCACCATAAACGCGGATATTTATGGCATTTTCCTCACCGGCACTGATCTGACTGCAATGTAAAACGCCCTTAGCGCCATTATCAAATCGCAACAATACGTTTGCATCGTCATCGAGTAACCTGCCTGGAACGAACGTGGTTACATCAGCACTGAGTTCGGTAATATGCAAACCTGTGATCGTTTCTGCCAGATTTTCGGCATGAGTCCCGATATCACCCACAGATCCCGCCTTTCCGGATTTTTTGGGGTCGGTTCTCCAGGAAGCCTGTTGATTGCCACTCTGTTCCACTGGTGTTGACAACCAACCCTGAGGATATTCCACTACTACTTTGCGGATTTTTCCAAAAACACCAGATTGCAACATTTCCCGCGCTTGTTTGATCATGGGATAACCGGTATAGGTATGGGTCAATGCGAATACCAGCCCTGTATCTTTAACCAACTTCTGTAACTGCATGGCCTCGTTAAGAGAAAAGGACACAGGCTTCTCACATACTACATGAAAGCCATGTTCCAGCGCCAGTTTTGCCGGTTCAAAATGCACATGATTTGGTGTAACGATGCTGACAAAATCCATTCGTTCAGTTTCCGGAAGCTTACTTTCCTTTTCAAACATTTCCCGGTAAGTACGGTAGGTCCTTTCGGGGGCTAGATAAAGGTCCTGGCCAGATAATACGGCAATCTCGGGGTCGACATGCAATGCTCCACAAACCAGTTCAATGTGACCGTCAATTCCCGCGGCAATTCTATGGACGCCACCAATAAAGGCGCCGCGACCTCCGCCTATCATTCCCATTCTTAATTTTCTACTCATATTTAAAAGGTGTTTTTAGGGTTAAAAAAACTTGGTTTATTGAATACACATTAATTTTAAGTCTTAAAAGAAAAATTGCCCCAGGTCCAATGTAAAATACCATTAAAATGTTCACAGGGCAAGTGAAAGTTGTGAAGTCAATATTAATAAGAAAAGGCGAAAAATTTAAATTATAGGCTTTTTTTAAGTATGGTTTTAATGGTTTAAAATTTATTCCTTTCACTTCTTTCATAAACAAAAAAGCATAACAATCTCAAATGGGACCCACGTCTGAAAACCCGAGCATCCGTTATAACGGATGATCAGATAATATTCGCAATCTGGCTTTCGAGACATCACAAAATATATAACTCAAGCGTGTTTCACTGCCGCTTTGTTCCAATGATATCGAAATTTTCTTCCAATACTTCCCCATTTTCATCAACCAGGGTAATTTTATGCCAACCTTCAGCAGGGGAAAGTGCCATTTGATGCAAATTCCGGGTCGAACCCAAATATTGATCGTCAAGATGCCAATAGATAAGCGTTTCCGGACGCCGATGCGCCACTTCAAAAACAGTTTTACCCATGGTGCCATCTAACTGTAATGGAACATATATTCTGGATCTGGCTTTCGGATAAATAAATTCCATAGATGGCAATGCCGGGTCCACTGAGATACAGTCTTTTCTGAAAGGCGGAACCCTTTTGTACTCCGGATTTTTATGCCGATAATACCATTCTTCCACCGGGGGAAGAATAAACCATTTTTCCTGACGTATTTGACCTACTTCTTCGCAGTCACTGGTCACCCTGAAATGTCCTTTTACATCGAGATTGATGGTTTTGCAATAGTGGCAAATCGGTGTGTGCAATCCTTCCTCAGGAATTTCTCCGTATTCAATTTCAGGGCAATTTTCACCTGCCCGTTCACCACTAAACTTACACAATGGAATATTATGGACAACACTAACCGGTTTAATGAACCATGACGTCGGTGGTAAATAGTTGAACATATCGAAAAGAATAGGTGCGGCGGCCTGAATGCCAGTCAAGCCTGGCCTTCCCTCGCCGTCGGCATTCCCAACCCATACTCCTACTACATATTCTGGTGTAACACCAATGGCCCAGGCATCTCTGAAGCCATAACTTGTCCCTGTTTTCCAGGCGATTTTTCGGGAAGAAGCGAAGGCACGCCATGAAGCTTCTTCTTCCGGCCGGTTTACTTCCAGCATCGCGCGGAACGTAAACCAAAGTGATCCGGCATTATAAATGGAATTTGTGAGATCACCATGCTTTAATGTGCGCGTGACCATCTTTTTCTTCAGGTAACTATTCGGATGGTAATCGTGCATTTGATATCTTTTTGGCGCCGCCAGTGTATGGAAATGATTCAGTGTACGCGCCATTCCTGCATACACGCCAGTCAAGTCCCACAAGGTTGCTTCGGCACCTCCAAGAATGAGTGAAAGTCCGTAGTTGGACGGCGGTCTGGTGATGGTAGTCAATCCCAATTTATTCAGCAGAAAATGGAATTTTTCATACCCATAATTCTGAAGCATGTGAACTGCTGGAATATTTAGTGAATGTGCCAGTGCTACATTGGCCGGAACGGCCCCATCATAAGATTTATTAAAATTCTTAGGGGCAAATCCATCCAAATAAGTTGGAATGTCCGGGACCAGGGTTCCCGGTAAAATCTGACCTTCCTGTAACATGGCGGCATATAATAACGGTTTTAAAATGCTCCCTGTACTGCGTGGCGCTTCAATCATATCTACCTGGTCACCTGAATGATCATCAGTAATGGTGTTGCCAACATAGACAAGTGCCTCGCCAGTTTCTACTTTGATCACCACTAAACCTATATTATTAATTCCATTGTATTTGTATTGACGGTAATAATCCTGCACCAATCGATTGGCTTTGCTTTGCATTCCCCCATCAATGCCCGAAGCAATTCTTGTCCCAGCCTGACCTTCCCTTTTTGCGCGTTCCAGTAAATGAGGCGTAACAGATGGTAATCTCTGAGGTAATCCCGGCACTGGTTCTTGTTTTGCTAAAACATTGGTGAGCGAATCAATGTCACCGTTATGATACAGTTTGTCCAGCAGGCGATTCCTTTTTATTATGAGCTGATGATGGTTCTTTCCCGGATAAATCAAAGCCGGACTATTGGGCAAGACTGCGAGCAAGGCAGATTCAGCCCACGATAATGTTTCCGGAGGCCGTGCAAAATAACGCCAGGAAGCTGCTTCAAGACCAACAACATTGCCTCCAAAAGGAGCATGAGAAGCATAAAGCAACAATATCTGTGACTTGGAATATTTTAACTCCAGCCTGGTTGCTTTCAATATTTCCAATATCTTTTCCCAAACCGTTCTTTCCTTACGTGCGGAAAGTCGCACCACCTGCATGGTAATGGTGCTGCCGCCACTGACAATACGACCATTTTTTAAGTTGAGGTATAACGCCCGTAAAAGGGCAGCCGGATTGAACCCGGGATGATAATAGAAGTATTGATCCTCGAAAGATAACAATGCTTTTTCAAACTTGACCGGCACCGAATCCATCTCAGGAAATCTCCACTGACCATCTGTGGCAATAGAAGCTCCTAAAAGTTTTCCATTTCTATCTAATAGTAAAGTTGAATAAGGTGTATGAAAAAGTTTGGTCGGAATGGCATAAAAAGCATACCATATTCCAAACAAAGATAGCATGCCCCAAAAAATTCTTTTTCTCCAAAAACTGTCCAACTGATTTAATTTAACTTGAAATTTATACATAAGTAATTAAATCATTTTATAAAAAATTCAAAGTTTAAAATGGTTGATTAGTTTAGCAATCATCTTTTGAATAGATGTTGGTTGAGTGAATTATTCGTTAGGATATTTTGGCAGATAGAAAATATTTTTTTAGCATCATTTTGATATTCTTTTTGCTTTTAATTTTTTGTGAGAAAGGATATTCAGTAAATGAAATAGTAATCTCCTCTGGTGATGCAATCCATATTATTGATCATCAATCGCAATTCTACATCGATAAATCATCGGATTTAAATATCGATGATGTCCTTCAGCCTTCTTATCAATCTGAATTCAATACTTTCACCAGGGGAACACCGAATTTTGGTGAGATAAACTCAACCATCTGGTGTAAATTTAGTATCGGGAATACAACTGCAGAAGATCTTTACCTGGAAATCGACAATCCCGCAATGGACAGTATTCGTCTTTATGCGCTTGATGATCTGATGAAAGTAAGTTCAGTACAGGAAACAGGATGTTATTTTCCATTTTCCAAACGTACCATAAAGCATAACAATTTTTTTCTCGATCTACATTTAAAACCGCATCAAACAAGAACATATCTGCTCAGAATGAATTGCCCTGGTAAAACCATGCAATTTTCTCTGTCAGTTGCACCTTTGAGAAATTATTTCGAAAAAAACCATACCAACACCATCATACAGGGCTTATACTTTGGTTTTATACTCTTCATCGTCATCTACAATGTCTTTTTATTCATTGTACTCAAAGAGCCGGCACACTTTTACTTCGGTATGTTTTCAGCATGTATCGGCTTTATATTTGCGCTTATCAATGGTTATACACTGGAATACCTCTGGTCGAACTTACCCTGGGTAAACCAATATTTTACATTGCTTTGTGGTTCGGCGGGGGTTTTTATTGCCTTATTCTCAGCCAGCTTTTTGAAATCCAGAATCAATACACCCAAAATGCATATCTGGTTACTCGCGCTGATTGGCATGTATTTGTTAACCATGCTGTTAACCCTTATCGGGGAATTTTCATTAGCCATAAACCTGTTCAAGATCAACACGCTCACCACATTGCTATTTTTAATGATCATTGCCATTTCAGTTTGGAAGATCGGATTTGAACCTGCCAAATATTTTTTATTTGCATGGAGTTTTTTTGTAGTATCATTCGTGATTTTTCTGCTCAAAGACGCCACTTTAATTCCCATCAACATATTTACAGAAAAAATTCTGCAGGTTGGCTCCACCTTAACCATCATCACCATGTCATTCGCCCTGGGTCGTAAAATCAGCATTTATATCGAAAAAAGAAATGAGGCCCAAGCCATAGCGCTGAAAACCGCCATTGAAAATCAAAAATTGACCACCAACCAGAATAAAATGCTTGAAATGCGCGTAAATGAAAAAACACGCGATCTTGAACAGTCTATCAATATTTTACAGCAACAACGTGAAGAATTAAAAAGTGCCAACAATTTTAAAAACAAAGTATTCTCCGTGATTGGACATGATCTGAAAAGCCCGCTATCCACGCTCAATGGGCTAGTCACCCTTCTGCACAGTAAGTCATTGAAAGAAGACGAAAAGAATAATGCACTTAAAAACATCGATCTTGCGCTGAACAGCACACGAGACCTTCTTGAAAATATACTGGCCTGGGCTCACCAAAAGGACCATTTTATCCAACAACCATCCATCTTTCAATTGGATGAACTGGTCACAGAATTATTCGAACTATTTAGATTACAAACCACCACCAAGAAAATTAATCTTTTATCCAACATAGAAAAACATACCATACTTTTTGCTGAAAAGAACATTTTGCAACTGGTATTGCGCAACCTGATTTCCAATGCCATTAAATTCACTCCGGTTGGTGGGAAAATTGAAGTTGGTATAAATCATTCCGACAGTGATGACCAGATTTACGTAAAGGATTCCGGTGTTGGCATTCAGGAAGAAAACAAATTGAAACTCTTTAGTGAAGATAAACACTACAGCACACGCGGCACACAAAATGAAAAAGGAACCGGATTGGGGCTGCTGCTTTGCAAAGAATTTATTGAGAAAATAGGCGGTGCCATTTCCGTTGACAGCAAAATATCTGAAGGAAGCACGTTTACCATTTATCTGAAAAAAGTGTCCGTATTAGGCAGCATGGCTGTTTAATGATCAGAAAATTATTTATTCCGCCAAAAAAACTTTTTTTGTACCTTCACTGAATCAACCATCAAACTAATTTCATCCATGGAAGTCATCAATAACTCTCTCAATTGGTTCGAGATACCGGTCGTGGATTTTCAGCGGGCCAAAAAGTTTTATAGTACCATCTATCAATTTGAAATGCCCGAAACAAATATGGGAAAAGTTACAATGGGTTTTTTCCCGGTACAGCCACATCATATAGGCGGTGCAATTGTTCAAGGTGATGGATATGTTCCCTCCGACAAGGGATCATTCATTTATCTCAACGGAGGTGATGATCTTCAAAATGTATTGATTCACATAGAAAAGGCGGGCGGCAAGATACTTCAACAGAAAACCCAGATCACACCGGAATTGGGGTATTTTGCAATTTTCAATGATACCGAAGGAAACCGGGTGGCTCTTCACTCAATGCACTGAGAGCGTGTGCGATCTATAAAAAATTGTTTAAAACCATTAAACAATATTCGCTCTCCCTGGAGCAGTTTGAACTCGTGTGGAACCCAATTATTTTTGGAATAGTATTAAATCTATAATCCTTGTCGTCAATGCAAAATATTCTGGTACCTATTGACTTTTCCGAAGCAACTGATAAAATACTGAATATGGCTAAAAACCAGGCCAAAGCATTTCACGCTAAAGTATGGCTCATTCACGTTGCAGCACCAGACCCTGATTTTGTCGGTTATGATGTTGGACCCCAATATATTCGCGACAACCGCGCTGAAAACCTCAAGGAAGAACACCAAAAACTCCATGATCTTTCTCAAACACTAAACCACGACAGCATTGAATGTGATCCATTGCTGGTCCAGGGACCGACGAGTAAAACAATTCTCGACGAATCGAAAAAATTAAGTTGTGATCTGATCATAATTGGTTCACACGGTCATGGCATCTGGCATGAAATGCTTGTGGGAAGTGTTTGCGATGATGTGGTAAAAAAATCAAAAATCCCGGTACTCGTCGTGCCAATTAAAGCATGAATTGGCAATCAACTTATTTGTAAAACTTTAGCGCCTTTTATTTTACTGTTTTTAAGTTCCATCAATGCCGTATTGGCTTTTTCCAAAGGAAATAATTGTACCTCCGGAACGATGGGAACGTCTGCAGCAATGGTAAGAAAATCACGCACATCATTGATGGCCACATTGGCCACAGTCTTAATTTCTTTTTCCATCCATAAATGTTCCTCGTAATTAATTCTTGTTAAATAGTCGATATCATGATTTTCTTTTCTGATGGCATTAATAACCAGCCGGCCTTCAGGTTTAAGATTTTTCATGGCCTCGACAACCGGTTTCCAGACTGGCGTTGTATCTATAATGGCATCGAGCAACTCTGGCGTGAAATCATTGGTTTCTCCAGTCCAGGCGGCACCGAGGGACTTGGCAAATTCCCTTTCTCCTTGACTTCTGGCAAAAACAAAAATTTCCGTCTGGGGAAATAGATGTTTTATTAATTTGATCATCAGATGACCGGAAGCACCGAATCCTGTCAATCCCAGCAGCTTGTTGTTGGTAATCCCCGATAATTTTACCGAGCGAAACCCGATAGCTCCGGCACAAAGCAGGGGTGCGGCATTGGCATCTTCCAATTTTTCCGGTATTGGATGGGCGAAATCTTCTCCTACCGTCATATATTCAGCATAACCACCATTCACATCCCGGCCAGTCGCTGTAAATTCCGCACAAAGATTTTCATTGCCTTCCAGACAATATTCACATTTTCCACAAGAAGAAAAGATCCAAGCCACACCTACCCGGTCACCGATTTGAAGCTTACTTACCCGGGAACCCTTTGCTGTCACGATGCCAATTACCTGATGGCCTGGTATTACGGGCAATGTTGGCGGTGCTGTCCGACCTTCGATTTCATCCAGTTCAGTATGGCAAACACCACAAACGTGCACCTTGATCAACACTTCATGATCGGCAGGTTTTGGGGGATCAACCTTGAATAAAACAAGTGGTTTGTTCGTTTTGGAGAGATCGCAAATTTCTTTCAAAAGCATTGCTTTCATAGGTTTGTCATTTGTATGATTTGCTAATCAAAAATGTAAAAGAACTTTAACAACTATAGTTTGTAAAAATTAAACGACTGCCTTCATAGAATGTTGATTTCCACATAAGACTAAAAGCAAATTTGACTTTTAAATGTTCATGAATTTAAGAAAGACCCTTAAATCTGCATATTGACGTCAAGTTAAAAAGCAGAAATTGAAATTGAATTTCTTATTCACGAATCCAGTTTTTTATGGCATCGATACTCAGGAAATTAATGCAAAGCTGGGTGAAGCAGTTAATGCCTAAGGTTCCGGATATCTTGAAAATGCCCGGTTTGCGCTGGAACAGGCACTTTCATCAATTGATGAGGCCACTGGTAAAGAAATACTTTACCTGTCGCTGATATGGCTGGCATGCCATATCAATATCCGGCATATCACAGATCATCCACATTTGCAAATTCACGCAGAAAACTGACCGAATATGTTTTTGACAACGGTATTGATCGTTCATCAGGCAGACCCAATTGAAGATAGAAACCATCTTTTTCTTTTCTGATAATCTTTACTTTGTCGCTGTTGATCATATACGATCGATGACAGCGAACCAAAGGCGCGTTTTTGAGACTTTCTTCAAGCCGTTTCAGTGTTGTCCTCACCAGAAAACGAGCAATTTTGTCTTTGCCCTGATAGTGGATCGTAACATAGTTGTCAGCCGCTTCCAGATAATAGACATCGTCAGACTTAATCGAAAACCGGAGCACATTTCTTTCATCATAAAAGGGAATCATTTTGTGTCCCGGCTCTGTTTGCAAATTCAGTTCTATCATTCTGCGCAATTTTTGAGTTTTATCACGCCATGAAAAATATAGCCACAAGACAACATAGGGTAATAAAATGATCAAGGCCGTATTTTGAAGGGAAATGCTAAAGGCATCGACAAATTTCCTTGTATCGTGAATAAATAGTTTTTCAATCATCACATATACCGATGCCATACAAACAATTTCCAGGAAAATCCAAATCGAATACTGCCAATAACGGATCTTTTTTGTCCTTGCAAAATAGTACATCAACAATCTGCTTAAAACCACCACCAGCACGCCGGTGAGAATAACTATACTGGAATAAAACAATAATTCCAGGCGTGTCACATCAAACCAGGTATCAACTCCAAATGGCGCATAGATATTGATGAACAGCAGCGCGAACAACGCGGTAAATAAAATAGTGCGTATAATGTTGCCCTTATCAGTGAGATAAACAGGAATATAACGATCCCAGATTTCCATAAAATATGATGATTCATTCCGGATTCACATTCATTACATATTTATCCGGTTTTTAGTTCACGATGATTAACTTTTTCGAAACCCACGAAAGTTTCACCCCGCTATTTCAATATTCGCCACTGTATATTGCGTTTAATCCCAATTTGTCGACTTGAGAACCATTTTTTTGATGGAATTCTCCCGGTCCTATTCCTTTGCTAAAAAAAGGTTCATTACGGTCATGGATTATTCGTTAATGTTTCGTTTGCTCAATCAACATTTCAATTTTAAGGACCCTGAAATATTTGTCGACAATCTTAATCTGACCATTCGCAATCACACTTTTACCTCGGAACATTCCTTCTCACCTGCTAACCGGAATACTAAGAAAAGACCAGAATCGCCCATATTGTTTCATGTCCCGGATGATCAAATTACTGAAAACAAAACTTTCCGTTTCAGCATCATTCAGAAAAGCAATGCGGTGGTCCCCCACAAAAAAGCGATAGTCATGTTACATGGCCTCAACGAACGCAAGTGGGCCAAATATTTACCCTGGGCGGCCTATTTAACCGAACATACTGGTGCCCCGGTGATCCTGTTCCCCATTTCCTTTCATATGAACCGTGCTCCCGAAAGCTGGAGTAATCCCAGAATTCTATTGCCCCTGGTGAAACGAAAAATGGCTGATGTTCAACTCGACGAACTCACCACCATTGCCAATTACGCCCTGAGTGAACGATTAAATGAATCCCCGGCGCGATTTTTTCTCTCCGGTTACCAAAGTATCAACGATGTCACAAGACTATTGACAAATCTCAAAAGCAATCAATATGGTGGTTTTGATCCGGACCTTACCATTGATTTTTTTGCCTATTCCATAGGCGCATTTCTCACCGAAGTTCTGATGATTGCCAATCCTGATCATTTGATAGATCAATCCAAATTCTTTTTTTTCTGTGGTGGAGCGATTTTTTCCGGCATGGATGCAACCTCTAAGTTCATTCTGAATAAAAGTGCACAACAACGCATTAATCACTATTACCTCCATGAACTTGAAAATGAAACGGCCATTTCACCTGCCTATCGCGAGATCCTGACACTTACCGGATTTGGCCGTGCTTTTCGTGCCATGATAGCTCCGGAAAGGTTTCGTTCAATACGTGAAAAAGCAATACAAAGATTTTCATCTCAAATCAAAGCAATCGGGCTTAAAAAAGATTTTGTCATCCCTCCCAGGGAAATCTACAACACCGTTAAAGGATTCTCAACAAAATCAGCCGCCCAGTTCGAAATGTTGGATTTCGATTATCCTTATTCCCATGAAAGTCCATTCGATGCTAAACTGACGCGTTTTACAGACCGGATCAATGCCGGATTTGATCAGGTTTTTTTAAGGGCCGCCTCATTTTTATCGCATTAATTTTTAAAAGCAGGGTTGTTCAAATTTTTCGATTTCACATGTCTGAAAATTGGAAATGGTCCCAAATTAATTGTCACCTTTGATTTTGATCCACTGTTGATTTTGGCTAAAAAACCAGTAACTTATTTACTGACAGAAACATATCATTACAATTATTGGTGGCAATTATTAATGGTGGCAATTAAAAATAAAAAAAAACAGTCACTTCAATGACCGGCCTTCCCAAATTTAAATATATGCTAATCCTATGTCACTAGTATAGCCAACTTTGAAAGTAGATCGAACTAAAACAATGGAAATGCCAAATTTGATCTCTTTTAAGAATTATAGAGATTTAGATGCTTTATTTCGAATAAACTTGCGTTCCATCCATAAATTTTTCAAAGTCACAGAAAAATCACTTTAGTCAAGATCTGTTTGGTCGTCCTTGAAAATTCTTCCCATTGTTTTAGTTCGCGCATTTCAAAAAAAATTTCCTTTCACCGCAAGTTTTCTATCTGCTGCACATCTAAAGGATAAAATTTCAACTTAAAAACATAAAAAATGAACTCGAACAAAGTAAAACAATCGGTGCTCTTATTGATGGTGGCGCTGTGTCTTTTTGGTTTTAAGGCATTTTCACAACCGGATGGCCAAGAGGGTCCAAGACATGAACAAAGAGACGAACGTCCGCAACATTTCAGGCAATTTCCATTTCAAGACCTGACCGACGCACAAAAAACACAAATTGAAAAACTGAATCTGAACTTCCAAAAACAAACGCTTCAAACCAAAAATCAGATCGGTGAAAAAGAAGCACAATTGCACACGGCCATTACACAGGACAAGGCAGATATGAAAAAGATCAATGCACTGGTCGACGACATCAGCCAATTGCGCGCTTCGATCCAAAAAGAGCGGATCAAAACAAATCTGGAAATTAGAGATCTGCTTACCGATGAACAAAAAGTGCTTTTCAACCAGCGCACAGCACGCGATATGCATTCGCCTGATCAACCTCATGCCCATCATCCGATAAGATGACATCCCAAGGATGATATGCCGGCTCCTACATGGGGCCGGCAATTCAATCAATGATATTCCACAAAAACAATTAAACTGTTCATGTTACCAGTATGAAAAACTCCAATTCACTTTTATACAGTATTTTATTTTTGACCATAATCTTTTCATCCAATCTCTATGCTCAACCAGCGGGAGATATTGAAAAATCAGGGGTAACCCCCGGAAATAGCACGATTCGGGGAAGGGTATTGGATGAAATGACAACCGAACCTCTGCCCTATTCCAATGTGGTGCTTTACAACCAGACCGATTCCACATTGATAACCGGGGCCATTGCGCAAGACGATGGACACTTTATCCTTTCAAAAGTACCCGCAGGCAATTTTTACCTCGAAATCAAATTCATTGGGTATAATAAAAAGGTATTATCCAATATCCAACTGAAGACTGGCAACGAAACTATTGACCTTGGAAATGTAAAAATAGAACCGGCGTCACAGGAATTACAGGAAATACAAATTACTGCCGACCGACCAACGGTGGAGTATCTCATGGATAGAAAGGTGGTGCATGTCAGTGAAAATATCAATTCTACCGGAAGCAGCGTGGCACGTGCCCTTGAAAATGTTCCCTCCATCACCGTGGATGTGGAAGGCACCGTATCTTTGCGCGGAAGCACCAACTATACGGTGTTGATCGATGGAAAGCCGAGTCCACTCAAAGGAAGCGATGCCCTTCAGCAAATTCCGGCAAGCGCTGTTGAAAATGTGGAGATCATCACCAATCCATCCGCCAAATATGATCCGGATGGTCTGGCAGGCATTGTCAATATCGTCACTAAAAAGCAGGCCCTCAACGGCATCAGCGGTATTGTAAACACCTCAGTTGGCACGGGAGACAAATACCGTGGCGATGGATTATTAACCTACAAAAGTGACAAGATTTCGATATTTGCCGGCGCAGATTTCAATGACGAAACACGCAGTGGCAGCCTCAAAAGAACTTCGATCACCACCTTGTCGGACACCACCAATTACCGGACCAGTGATGGCGGTGGTTCCTTTGGTCACAACGGATACACTTTTAAAACCGGAATAACGTACAATTTAAACGATAAAAACTCGATTTCCCTGGAAGGAAATGTTGGGCAACATGGCGGTAACCGATCTATTTCTGACAACTTTTATGAATATAATGTACCTTCCACTGGCGATCTGTATTATACCTCACAAAGTAATGGCAATCGGTCAGAGGATTTTTATGGCATCACCCTCAATTACCAGAAGATCTTTGAAAATGTGCAACACCAGTTGACCTCCTATTTGTATTATTCCGGAGAGCAAGGCGGAAACCAGGACAATCAAAGTCAGTGGTACACTACACCGGATGGGGTGATATCTGATTCCGATCCATTCAAAATCCGGACGATCGAAGACAGTAAATCCAAAGAATTGCGTTATCAATTGGATTTCACCAAACCACTGGGGGAAAAGGGAAAATTGGAGACCGGTTACCAGTTTAGGTATGACTGGGAAAATGAGACTTACACCTTCCTGCAATATGATAATGCCAGCGGAGATTGGATTGACAATCCGGAAAACAACAACAACATGATCTTCAGAAGAAGTATAAATGCCGCCTATGCCACGTTGTCGAATGAATGGCTGGGATTTGGATACATGCTTGGATTGCGCACAGAATATACCAATAGAACCATTGAACATTTACTTTCGGATCAACCGGCTGTGATCGACAGGCTCGATTTATTCCCTACGCTACATTTGTCAAAAGAAATTGGGAAACAGGACCAGGCTTTGTTGAGTTACAGCCGCCGAATTAACAGACCCCGGGGCTGGGATCTTGACCCTTTCCCGGGATATATGGACTCAAAGAATGTTCGCATTGGGAATCCGCAATTGTCCCCGGAGTATGTGGATTCATATGAGCTGAGTTATCAGAAAGGTTTGGGTAAGTCCTTCATAAGCCTGGAGACATATTATCGTCTGACCCACGATAAAATGACCCGGATATTGAAACTGCAGGAAGATGGCACCAGGGTGCATACCATCGAAAACATGGATCAGGAAAGCTCCGCTGGAGCCGAGTTGATGCTCAACTTCATCGTGACGAAGTGGTATGGCTTTAGTGCCAGCACCAACCTCTATCACTACCAACTCATTGGAAACGGGACAGATCAGGAAATGACTGCCAGTAGTAATAATTTTGATTTCAGAATGGACAACAATTTTAAACTTACCAAAACCACACAACTGCAAATTCAGGGCTTTTACCAGGGGCCGTCGGTCACAGCCCAAGGAAGCCGGCAAGAATTTTTTATGACCAATGCGGCCGTAAAGCAGGACTTCTTTAATCAAAAACTGACGGCCACATTGCGCGTTCAGGATATCTTTAAGACGGGCAGTTTCCATTTTACCTCAGAAGGCGAAGGATTCTTAGATGAATACAATTTTTCAAGGGAATCTCAGGTATTTAATCTTTCTTTAAGTTTCAGGATCAATAACTATAAAAAACAGGAAAGATCTCAAACCAGCAATGGTTCAGAAATGGATACCAACTTTGGATATTAATACAATAATATGTGAAAATCACGCATCCATCGATCTGAAAATTAAGTAAATTCCAAATAAATTAATACGTTGGGATGGCGCAGGCCCAGGCAATAAATATCGATGATCTAAAAACCGGAAGTGAAGAATCTTTCCGGCAACTGGTGGAACAGTACCAGGGGAAAGTGTACAATACATGCCTGGGATTCGCAAAAAATGGAGAAGATGCAGATGATTTGGCCCAGGAAGTATTCATAGAAGTATTCAAGTCAATTAATACTTTTCGTGGTGACGCAAAATTATCAACATGGATCTATCGCATTGCCGTAACCAAATCACTGGAATTTTTGCGAAAATCCAAACGCAGGAAACGATTTGGTTTATTGCGGAGTTTATTCACTGATGAACCCAAAACCATGTTGGAGATCCCGGAATTTGAACACCCCGGGATCCTGGCTGAAAATAAAGAGCGAGCAAATATCCTGATGTCTGCCATCGATAAATTACCGGAAAGCCAGAAAACAGCCTTTACGCTTCATAAAATCGAGGGTCTGAGTTATGAGGCCATCGGTGAAATTATGAATAAGTCGTTGTCTTCCATAGAATCGATCATGCACCGGGCTAAAATCAGGTTGCAGGAATATTTACATGATTATTACTATAATTTATAGTCGCATGGCGCAAGAAAATTATGCAAGCAGCATCTAAAATATTAAGAGCATGAAAAAAGTAAAAAAAGATATCGAAAAGGAAATCCAACAAACCATCTCTGTCCTGGACCAAATGGAAAAAGCTGCTCCAAAGCCATTTTTCTACACCAGATTGCAAGCAAAATTGGAAAGCCAAACTGTCGCCCCCAAGCAAAAAATTGCTCTTTCTCCGGTATTGGTCCGAGCATTTGTGACCATTGTGGTATTCCTGACCATTATTAATATTTTTGCCCTTACTCGCTTGTCGAACACGGCAACCAGCACCACAACAACTGAAAGTCAAACTTTTATTCAGGACTATTATCCCGAACAAACGGATTTAATAAGCATGTTACCAACCTCAAATCAATAAGTCATGGCAGCATTGAACAATAAGAACATCCTGTGGGCCATCATCATTTTTCTGGCGATCTTAAATTTATCTTCACTTGGCGCCCTTTGGTTCCGGCAAGGACACAGGCCTTTTCAACGGGCTGGAGATGAAAGACAACACGAACATTTTCTGGCCCGGACATTGAACCTCACTCCGGAACAGCAGGCAGAGTTTGATTCATTGAGGGCCAAACATCAACGTAGAATGATGCAATTAACCGATGAAATGAATCAAAACAGGGAATTGTTGCTCAGTAAATTAGGGAGCACGGATAACCAGCAGGCAGTGGATTCGCTGGCTAATGTTATTGGTGAAAAGCAAAAAGAAATTGAATTGCTGAACTTCAATCATTTTCAACAGGTCATGAAGCATTTTAATGATGATCAAAAAAAGCAGTTCGCACAAATGATCAGGAATCTGGTATTCAGACCATCACTGCATGAACGGGAAATGCGAAGAGATCACGACAGTCAACGGTTTCAGCAAAAACGTTAAGAAAAGCCACACAGGCCCTTGTATCAATCATCGTTCACAGCTAATTTCCTCGCATCTGGTGACAGATAATCTTGGGTTTTTTACCTAAAAATGCCAATTTTACCTGTAAACCAAAAACACTTCATCATGAACAACAGGATGCAAGATCTCGGATTATTGATCTTACGTATGGGAATGGGCCTGTCTATGCTGCCTCATGGATTAAGCAAAGTGTCCACACTCTTTTCTGGTAAGGAAATTCATTTTTTTGATTTTTTAGGATTAGGTCCCGGTATTTCCATGGCCCTCGCAACTCTGGCAGAAGCGGGTTGCAGTTTACTGGTGGTTTTAGGATTGAAAGCCCGCTGGACGGCGCTCCCTGTTGCTTTTACCATGATCGTTGCCGGCTATGTTGCGAATTTTGATAGTCCGTGGGCCAGAAAGGAACTCGCTACGCTCTACTTCATTGGATTTTTTACCATTTCAATTCTGGGACCAGGCAAATATTCGCTGGATTCATGGTTTAATTCTTCACAAAGATTAACTTAAAATTTTCATCGTACCACTGGAAATTCTGTGATTCTAAGGGTGGTGCAACCATAAGGTACCAAAACGATGGAATCCGCCGGTTGATCTTGTAAATACAACCATGGTCTGCTGTGTGGCAATGGCCCGGCCAATTGATTATACAATGTCCATTCCGGCATTCTTTTTCCTGCCGTTTTTAAATACAGTGGCGCATTTTCAAGGTTCCAGGGATACTTACCTTCCTGCTTACTATTTTCAATCACCTGGAAACCAGTTTCAGGATGCTCAATGGCATCCTCCAGCAGTCCGTAATTCCAGGGCGACTGAGGATAAATCTCATAATAATCACCATATTTGTCATCGTTTTTCACAAATTTCCATTCTTCACCAATTTTAAGTGCATATACCAACGGACCACGTTGCACCGCTACCGAATTCTCAAACCATCTGGTTATTTCTATATGCATCGGCAGTTGCAATTCCAGCACATCTTTATTTTCCCATTCCCGTGAGATCTTCACGATCTGATTGCCTTTATAATTGTTATAAACGTTGCCATTTATAAGCACTGTAGCTTCCGAACACCAGCCCGGAATTCTGAGATAAAATGGAAAATCCAATGCTTGTTCACCGTGCACCACAAAGGATATTTTGTTATCAAACGGGTAATTGGTTTTCTCCTCAATTTTGATGTTTTTTCCATCGGCCACTTTCAGATGCACTTCAGATGGCGCATAAATTATCGTAGCCACGCCATGATCATCGGAGGCATACCACAGGTTTTGGGTAAATTTGGGCCAACCCTGATGCATATTACAGGTGCAGCAAGGATAGCCGGTTAACAGCCCATAACAAAGATCGGTGCCGTGGTGGTAATCTTCTTCGTAAGAATTCCGGCGATGTCGTGTGATCAAAACCTGATTGGCCGTTTGAAAATACTGGCGCATGGTGAAATCGTCGTTGGCATGAGTGGGCAATGCATTGTAGGCGATCTTTTCCAGGTGATCAGCCATTTGCACATCGCCAAGAATGGTAATCATATTTTCGAGTGAATACATCAATTCTACTACCGAACAAAATTCTATACCCTGGGTGGGAACTCTTCCGTGCAATGGTTCATCGCCTCCATACATCCCCTGCGGTTGACCATGGAAAATCCGTATATCTTCCAGTGCCTTTGTCACTGCCCTGACATATACATAATCCGGATGTTGCTGATAATAGATCAATGGCTCTTTGATGCCCTGGGCAAAATTCACACAGTGAAAACTTTGCAATTGATTGACCGATAACCGTTTGATCAATTCCTGATTGAATGGATATTTATTTCCTGTGTTGTTAGGATACAATTGGGAAAGATCGTTGCTGTTGTCAAATACCTGGTTGAGAAATACTTCAGTATACGGAAATGTTTGCTTGTGTATCAATTCAGCCAGATCCAACAGGAACTTGTCTCCTGTGATATTATATAGCCAGTAAACAACCAGAAGGTTGTCTCCTCCCCTACGGTTGGCCCAAAATGACCAATTATCCAGGGGCTTTTGAGGCAGAGTTTTTAATTGATATTTAAAATATTTTGTTAACAGTTCAATAACCCGCTGGTCCCTGGTTGCTTCATAATATTGCTTGAGTACCTTCAACATGACCATTTTTGGCCACCAGTCTTCTCTCGGTCCTTTCTGTATTCCCGGTTCCGGCGTGGGTTGTTCCCTGAAGGGAATAGGCCCAAAATATCCACTGTCAGCCTGGTATGTCAATGACCACTCAATCCATGGTTTTACTTTAGCTTTAAGCTTATCATCATCCAAAATATACGCCAATGGCAACAAGCCATCGATCCAATAGGGACCTCGTTCCCAACCATCGCCATCACCGCCAAGCCATCCGTTTCTTGGTCCAACTACCGAAGGGTACCGTTTATCAAGATTACCGGTAAGGCCATCACGCATGATCTCCAACTGCTGAAGCAGCCAGCCTTTTGGTTTTATGGTGCCCAGGGGCAAACTAATAAAAGGTTTTTGTACCAAAGGTATCCGGTTATTTATATAATTGGCGGATTGCCCATTGCGGGATTTGCCTGCATTTCTAACTTTTGAACAGGAAACTAAAGCAAGTAATGCCACAATTATTAATGCGCTTCGCACCATAATTTTATTAGATCAGGATGAAATATCTTAATAATAATTTTAACGTAAAAAGTTCATTTGATCCTTAAAGCGCTTTGAGAGCTGCATCAAATGAATAAATATTCCCGGATTTAGTATCGAAAGTTATGGTTCGATCACCATAGATCACCTTGCATGGCAGGCCAGAACCCGATTTTATCTGCAGTTTTTCCAGTTTGTGATCCTTCCAAAAGATATCTACCTCAAAATTTCCACGGGCTTTGAGGCCAGTCACATGACCGGCAGGCCAAGCTGCCGGAAGTGCCGGCAATATCCTCAATTGGTCATTCTGACTTTGCAGGAGCATTTCCGTAATGCCGGATGTCCCGCCAAAATTCCCGTCGATCTGAAACGGCGGATGCGTATCGAACAAATTACTCAAAGTCGATTTGGACAACAAAGCCTGAAGGTGTTCATGGGCCTTTTCGCCATCGAGCAGCCGTGCGTAAAAATTAATGATCCAGGCCCTGCTCCAGCCTGTGTGGCCGCCACCATTTTGCAGTCTTCGTTCGATGGTTTTTTTAGCTGCTGCAAAAAGTTCCGGCGTTTGCGGGGTAATCTGCGAGCCAGGGTGTAAAGCCAATAAATGTGACATATGCCGATGACCCGGCTCTACTTCTTCATAATCTTTGATCCACTCCATGATGTTCCCATTAGCACCAATCCGGATCGGCGGTAGTCGTTTTTGCGCTGCATCAATAATCTGCTCAAAATCTTGTTCTCCACCAACAATCGCAGCGGCCTTTTTACAATAATTGAAGAGCTCATTTATGATCTCCACATCAATGGTTGGGGCATAAGTGAGTTGCATGGCCTGTTTGGTCCCAGGCAAATAAAAGGCATTTTCCGGAGAATAAGATGGTGCTGTGACCAGATATCCTTCCGGACTTTTTGTGAGGAATCCCAGCACAAACTCAGCCGATCCTTTTAAAATTGGCCAAGCCTCATTTTTCAAATAGCTGGTATCCTGGGTGTATTCAAAATGCCTCCAGATCGGGAAGCACATCCAGGGACCACCCATGGGAAACATTCCCCACTGAATGCCATCCATTACACCCGTGCGACCGAATGGATCGGTTAAATGATGCATTGTCCAACCATCAGCGCCATACATTGATTCAGCCGTCACATGGCCGGGCTTTCTGATCTTATCAAAGAAA
The DNA here is from genome assembly GCA_963711495.1 of uncultured Cytophagales bacterium. Classification (GTDB taxonomy): domain Bacteria; phylum Bacteroidota; class Bacteroidia; order Cytophagales; family Cyclobacteriaceae; genus CAVQEK01. The sequence continues at coordinate 28,120 of CAVQEK010000003.1, read as the reverse complement.
TGAGCTAATGGCAATACGGTTTCCGATAAATTGCAAGCCTCGGCCGGCCAATAATTCATCTGTAAATTGATGTTCGTATGAAAATCAGAATTCCACGGCGCATTGATATCTTTATTCCATACACCTTGAAGATTGGCAGGCAAAATTCCGGGCTCTCGTGAACTTCCCATTAGCAAATATCTTCCATACTGATAATAAAGTTCTGTCAGGTGCATGTCTCCCCCTCCTGCCCTGACGCTTTCAAGACGCCGATCAGTTGGAATTGTATCGGCCACCATGCCGGTCAATTGCAGGTCGACCCGGTCAAACAATCGACGATGATCTTCAATGTGATCCTTTTGTATTGCTTCATAATCCTTATGCTCGATTTTTTGCAGAATATTATCGCAAATTTCCCAGGGATTAATGTCGCGGTCAAAGCTCAATAAATCCTGGTTATAATCGGTTGCTGCTGTTAAAATGAGCGTGGCCGATTTTACTCCATTCATTTCCAGATGGTCAGCAGCAGCAGTCACGGTTCCATCCTCATTTCGTACTTCCAGCTTTCCTTCAAAACGCATGTGTTCACCGCCAGGTCCACTCAGCGGATCAGGCTTGTCGACAATCTGGCCGACCATCGTTATGGCATGATTTCCGGTAGCCTTCACTACCGCATCCTGACTTCTTTTGAGAAAAATACTTCCATAAATTCCTTCCGGATCATCGGTTTCCAACCTGACAATGATCACATTATCAGGGGCAGATACAAAGTATTGTTGCCGGTAATTCTGTCCATTTTTTTCGTATGTCACACTTACTATACCCGTAGAAAGATCAAGAGATCTTATATAATTTGAAATGTTACTTGCACTGTCTTTGAACACAATGAAGAGGTCCCCCAGTGTTTGATAGGACCTGATCCTGGGTGGTGTACCCAGTATTGTTTGTTGTGCCAGTTGCAATGCCTCTCTATTTTTTTCGTCAAATAGCAATTCCCTTATTTTAGGAAGACTTTCCAGTGCTTTCGGATTGTTATTGTTCAGCGGCATACCCGCCCAAATACTTTCCTCGTTCAACTGGACTACGGCAGTATCTGTCTGGCCAAACACCATGGCACCCAACCGGCCATTTCCAACGGGAAGTGCTTCAGTCCATACTTTGGCTGGCTGTCGATACCAGAGTTGTAAAAAGCGATGATCATGCCGTTGTTCAGTCTGACATTGACAGAGCAGCATTGTGATAAAAATGAGGCTAAAAAATATTGTCTTCATCATGATATTGGCAGTTAAAAAAACTTATGGGATGTAAATAAGTACTACAATTAAAAAATATTACTCGTTTTCCAATCATAAAGACATGGCATCGAATTCGTCAAAAGTGTGATCCGGCACTTTGTCCAATACCTTTATGTCAGTTAATTTCCTTTCTCCCCGGTCACCAGAAAGGAGTATGTTGCCGTGTTTTTGATAGTTAAGCCATGGCAAAACAAAATTAGGTTCCGTTTGACTGGCTTCTTTGTAATAAGCCCACTGCCTGACCAGATGATCTTTCTGGTCGGCCCAAATGTGATATTTATTTTGCGGCGTAACCCCTACTTTTTCAAAGGTCAATTGCAACAAGTCACATTTAATGCCTGTTTTCGTAGTGTCCTCGCCCAGATATTTTATGGTCACACCGGAATCTTTGAGTTTATAAGGCATGACCAGCCAATAACTGTCGTTGATCCAGATGCGTTTTGCCCGATCAAGATATTTCTTTACTGAATCGGGATTTGTAAGTTCCTCGCCGTTTTTCATCACTTTACCCTTCATGGTTTTCAAATCCAGCAACATTCTGGTGCTGTCCGGTTCCAGCATTTTTATGCGAACTTTATTGTCCCACTTATCCCAAAGCAGCTTGCGGTGTCCGAAAAAATTCCATTCTATGTAATGTGTGTTGTCCCAATTCTTTCTCCCTCCCATGGCTTTCATCACCGAATCAGCAATACTTATGGCTTGTTCATCCGAATATTCCCAGTCAAAGCCCCGGGCTGGCGGATTCTCCTCATTGCTACCCGGCTCCATCACAGCCTCATTAGATGTTTTTTTCTGCTGGCATGACATGGTCCAGACAACGACGACAAGTAACAAAATTGTTGAAGATAAATGTCTCATGGCAATTGGTTTTAGGTTCAGTCTCTCAATTTATGAAAAAACTCAGGATGAATACAAGTATAAAGCCCACCACGGAAATAATGGTTTCCATTACACTCCACGATCGCAATGTTTCCTTTTCACTCATATAAAGATATTTACCCACCAACCAAAATCCACTGTCATTAACATGAGAAAGAAAAGTTGAGCCGGCGGCAATCGATAAAACGATCAATGCTTTTCCCATATCTCCAACATGAAAATAGGGAATTACTGGTGCCACCATACCTGCAGCAGTGATCATCGCTACGGTTGCAGATCCCTGGGTAAGTCTTATGATCACCGCCAAAATGTAGGCCAACACTACTGGGGCCATGTTGTAATCTGAAATACTCCTGGCCAGCGCTTCACCCACTCCACTGTCAACCAGTATTTGTTTGAAAACGCCTCCTGCACCAGTGACCAGAATAATAAGCCCTGCAGGAGCTAACGATCTGTTGGCAACTTGCTGCAATTGCCTTGAGGTAAAACCATGGCGCACGCCCAGAAAATAAGCTGCCAACATGGTGGCCAGCAACAAAGCAATAAATGGATGGCCGGTGAACTGGATGATCTGCAGCCACAAGGCATCCTCCACCCAATGACTTTTGACGGCCATGTCGGCTACGGTACTCATTAATATTAACCCAAGCGGTAAGGCAATCAGAAATATTACCCAGGAAAAAGAAGGCAAGTTATCCTGCCGCGACTTTTCGCCAGGTGCTACTTCTTCTACATTCGGCGGAGCCACATAGATCTTTTTAGCAATGTATCGTCCAAAATAAGGCCCGGCAATAATTGCTGTGGGAAATCCAACTATAAAACCAAATAAGATCACCCAACCCAGTGGTACTTTTATGATCTCTGCCACAGCAATTGGTCCAGGGGTAGGCGGAACAAATGCATGGGTTACTGCCAATCCGGCCAACAAAGGTATGGCATAAAACAACAATGACTTTTTGGTCTTTCTTGCCAAGGCATAGGCCATGGGCACTAAAATTATAAAACCAACATCCAGAAAAACCGGTATGGCAATAATGAATCCTGTGGTCATCATGGCCCAGGAAGACCTCGATTCGCCAAATTTTTGAAGCATGGAACGGGAAAGCGATTCAGCACCACCTGACACTTGCAATATTTCGCCAAATATTGCTCCAATGCCCACCACGATGGCAATAAACCCCAATATGTTTCCCATGCCATCCTGAATGCTCTTGATAATGTTCATCAATGGCATGCCCGTGAATATTCCTACCAAAACACTGGTGATCAACAAAGCGATAAAGGCATGGATCTTAAATTGTATAACCAACAGGAACAACATCCCAATGGCTGCTGCTGTGATCAGAAAAAGTTCTAAAGTCGACATGGGCGTTAAGGCTTAATTTACAAATTTTAGACTGCTGAAAAACAATGCGTATTGTCTTCTCAAAAATTACTCATTTGCCCGCGTACCAGAATCCTCTCAGCCAGGCGTGGTCCCTCAATTTTAACAGCAATTCATCGGGAAGCTCAGGTAATTCGGATACATCGACATTCATTTCGGCTTGATCAATATTGCGTATCCCTGTGATCACGGTACCGACGGTTTTCTTGGCCAAAGCAAATTTTATGGCGGTCTGTGCCATGGTAAAACCACTTCCTCCAATTTCCTTTTTTATCTTTTCCACACGCTCAACCGCTCTTTTTAACCTGTCACCAGCGAAATACCGGCTCCTGAAATCATTTGATGGAAATTGATGATCTGCCTTATATTTTCCGGTTAACACCCCTTCATCAAAAACCACTCGAACGATCACGCCCACATTTTCTTCATTGGCCACCGGAAATAATTCGGAAGCTGGTTCCTGCTCAAAAATATTGTAAATCAATTGAATCACATCCAGATATCCCTTGCGCATCAGTTCGATCAGTGCATTCTGATCATGCTCAGGGGTTGAAATACCGATATATTTTATTTTTCCTTCCTGCTTCAGTTTGTTGAGCACATCAAGGGGTCTGGGATTTTTATTCCAGGCCCTTGTCCAGGTGTGAAGCTGAATAATATCAATGCAATCTGTCTGCAGGTTATTACGGCATTGCTCCACCGAATCACGGATATATTTTTCTGAAAACCGCTCCTGATCATCGCAATACGGAGTTGGTGGCCATGGTCCGGGCGCAGGTGGAATTTTGGTGGCCACGGTTACTTCTTCTCTTCTGTTTTTCAACACCTTAGCAATGATCGATTCGCTGCGGCCCTGTCCGTAGGCCAAAGCCGTATCAATAAAGTTGACTCCCAGATCAATAGCGCGATTCAAGGCTGCTATCGATTCATTTTCAGGTTGGTCACCCCAACCGGAACCAATTGCCCAGGCACCGAAACCGATTTCCGAAACTTCAATGCCGGTTTTTCCAAGTATTCTGTATCGCATTTGTCAAATTGTTAAATCATAAAAAAAGCCCCTGTCAGAAAATTGTACAAACCCAATGATACAAATTTTCTGGCAGAAGGCGAAAATCTTCATGCTTCACTGAAGATCAGGAACCGGCCACGTATTGGTAGAAATTATTGAGCGATTGCCTGATCAAAGACATATTGTTTTCCGGATGTGCTTCATATTCAATAGACCATACTCCTTTCCAGTTCTGGCGTTTCATTTCATCCACAATACCAGGAATATCACAGACTCCGGTACCCCAAACAACATCTTCAGCGTGAGGTGATTTCTCGGAAACATCTTTAATATGAAAGGTAATGATTCGTCCTTCAAGTTTTTTAAGGCACTCGATGGGGTCCAAACCCGAACGCACCCAATGTCCTACATCGGCACATGATCCCAGCCGATGGCTCCTCCCTTCTACAGCCGCCAGCACGGAGTCGGGAGAATAATATGGAGACGGCGCGGGATGATTATGGAATGCCACATTGATCTCATATTCATCGGCGAGTTTTTCTACCAGATCCAGGTCTTCTCTGGCTGGCTCCGATGTGAGTGTTTGAATTCCCATGGCTTTGGCAAAGTCAAACAATTTCTTCCAATCCGCTTCATCGTGAGGTGTCATCACCCCAAAATTCACGATGGTAATGCCTTTGTCCCTGGCCAAATCCAATACTTGCTGGCGCTGCTCCGGAGTCATGTCTAACCCCACTTTACCATCGATTCCGCCACCAATGTCCTGACCGGCATATAATTCGGCGTATTGCAACCCCAGACTATCGATCTTATCAAATGCCTGGGCCAGGGTGAATTCCCGGAACGTATAGGTTTGAGCGCCAATTTTCCAACCGAGATCTTCCGGTGTGGTAGCTGCCTTTACTGCTGATTGTTCTTCAGAAGAAGCTGTAGATTTTTCCTTTTTGCCACAAGAAAAAAGGAAAAGCAATGTGACTGGTAAAATCCAAAAAATTGAAAATTTGTTCTTTTTCATAATTATACAGTGTTTAAAAATTAGGTCACCCACAATGCCAAATTTTTGCATAATGGTGATGTAAATCTAAAAATTGTACGAACACTTTGAAGCCTTTTATATAATAATTTATGCAGTGTATCATTAATAGATTGGTAATACGTAGTAATATTGCAGCCAGATTTTGGGAATAAAAATAATTTATATCGGTGACGGCTAAAAAAAAGGGCAGAAAGAAAAAACATAAAAACCACACCAGAAAATTCATTTTAAAATCCATCATCGCAGGAATACTCTTTGCAATCCTGGTGAGTGGAGGATTGATCTTATTGGTGAAATGGGGATATTTCGGACACTTACCCCGGGAAAAAGACCTCAGGAGCATCGACAATATTCAGGCCTCTGAAATCTATAGCGGAGATGGAAAACTGCTGGGTAAATACTATGTGCAGGATAGAAAAATCGTTGAATACAAAGATATTGCCCCATGGGTGATCAAGGCTCTGGTGGCTACAGAAGATGTGCGTTTTTACGAGCACCATGGCATCGACTGGCCCAGTATGTTCCGTGTTTTCTTTAAAAGCGTTCTGCTCGGTGATGAGAGTTCCGGGGGTGGCAGCACCATCACCCAGCAGTTGGCTAAAAATCTATTTCCCAGAAAAAATTATCGTTACCTGTCACTTCCGATTAATAAGATCCGGGAAATGATTATTGCCACCCGTCTGGAACAATTCTATTCCAAGGAAGACATCATTACTTTGTATCTCAACACAATTCCGTTTGGCGAAAATGTTTTCGGCATTGAAAGTGCCGGCGAAAGATATTTTCAAAAAGATGCCAAAGATCTCAATGCACAGGAAGCGGCAGTTTTGGTGGGCATGCTGAAAGCAACTACCTACTACAATCCAAGGCTATCGCCGGATCACTCCTTGGTAAGAAGAAATGTGGTCATTGGTCAAATGGTAAAGGCAAGCTATTTATCGGAAATTGATGGTGATTCTCTTAAAAAATTGCCGCTAAAGATTGACTATAGAAATGTCACGGACAATGAAGGGCCGGCAACATATTTCAGGGAATATATGCGACAAAAACTCAGTGACCTGTTGCCGGTGATTTCCGACAGCCTGGGTATTAATTATAATTTATACACCGACGGACTGAAAATCTACACCACGCTGAATGCCACACTTCAACAATATGCTGAAAATGCCGTGAATGTTCAAATGGCCAAATTACAGCAATCGTTTGACGACCACTGGAAAGGCCGGGCAAAACCCTGGGAAAATGATGCTTCGCTAATAAAACTGGCTCTAAACCAGGTGCCACAATTCAAACAAATGATTCATAACGGAGTTTCTCAGGATTCCCTGAAAGCATGGATGAACACTTCCCATTCAATGGAGGTATTTTCCTGGGACGGTCCGAAAACAGTTAATTATTCACCGTTGGATTCTGTCAAATACTATCTTCAATTCTTAAATGCCGGCTTATTGGCCATTGATCCCCCCACCGGTCAAATCATCGCCTGGGTGGGTGGTATCAATTTCAAATACTTCAAATATGACCATGTGAGTGTGAACTCCAAACGCCAGGTGGGTTCCACATTCAAACCCATTGTATACGCCGCTGCGCTTGATCACGATATATCTCCCTGCCAGTATATTAAAGCGGAACAACAAACCTATCAGGAAAAAGACAAGGAGTGGAAACCTGCCAACGCCAACAGTGACTACGAGGGAAAATATTCTCTGGAAGGTGCCCTGACAGAGTCTGTAAATACTGTGTCGGTGAAAATACTGGAGCAAGCCGGCATCGATAATGTGATCGATCTTGCTGAAAATATGGGTATTACCAGCGAAATTCCTGCCGTTCCCTCGATTGCACTGGGTACGCCGAGTATTTCATTGATGGAAATGGTAACAGCCTATTGTGCCTTTGTCAACCGGGGCAATGCCATCCAGCCCTATTGCATCACCCGCATCGAAAATAGTGCGGGACAGGTCATCTGGAAAAGGCCAAAACGTAAAACAAGAAACGTTATGACCGTAGAGACCAGTCAGATGATGCTGGAAATGCTAAAAAATGTCGTTAACCATGGTACCGCGGTGAGGATCCGAAGCACGTACCAACTGAGCAATGACATTGCCGGCAAAACAGGCACCACACAAAATAACGCAGATGGTTGGTTTATTGGCATGATGCCGCGTCTTGTGGTTGGCACCTGGGTCGGCGGAGAATATCCTGCCGTTCATTTCAGGACCACCAGTTTGGGACAGGGCGCAAATACAGCGCTGCCTATTTATGCCCAGTTAATCATGCAATTGAATAAAGATGGGAAATACCGCCATATTGCCAATGCAAGATTCCCTGTACCACCGGATTATGTGCTTCGGGAACTCGATTGCGATCCTTTCAAAGAAGACATGAATTTCTTCGAAATGATCTTTGGCAAAAAAAGAGAAGTCGAAAGACACATTCCACTTTCAAACAAACAGGAAAAGAAAGGATTGTTTAAATCCATCAAGGATTTTTTCAGCAAAAAACGGAATTGACAGAAAACATTCAAGAAGGACCTGATACCGGGGAAATGCTTAGTTTTCAGGCATGATGCCTTCTTTGATCAATGCGTTTATCACCCGTTCGGTCATTTCGCTTTTAAATGCAAATTCGTAGCGAATATCCAGCACATACGCCTTTAATCGCATCTTCATATAGTTGCGGCGTTCTTTCAATTCCTGAGAAAATAATACCGCGATAGGCTTTTTAAGATAGACATATTTGGAAACTTGTGCTGCTTCTGTAGCAATCTTGCGCACATTTTCCGTGTCGATGTTGATGGGGAGATACACTTCCGCCACCACCTGACAATTGGGTTCCCCCGAATTGGCATTGGAGACGGATTTGCTCATGATCTCACCATTGGGCACACTGACGGTAGAATCGTCCGCAGTCACCAACCGGGTGGAACGCAAGCCAATTTCAACCACTTCGCCATAGTAACTGCCAATCTCAATTTTATCTCCCACCTTAAACGGTTGATCAAATATAATGACAATGCCTCCAAAGATATTCTTGAGGATATCCTGAGCGGCAAAACCAACGGCCACACCAATCGATGCAGACACCGCGATCAACGTTGCCAATTCCGGCTTGAAAATACCTAATACAATGATCATAAGAGCGATCAACCAGCCAATGATACGCACAAGAGGCATGAGTCCCTTTACGGTGATGCGATATCGCGCACTTTTTTCAGCAATGAGTTGCAACAACCGATTGATGATCCGAATAAGAAAATAGGTGATCAGGATAATGAAAATGGCTCCTATGAACTTTTGTGTTGAGAGGTACTGATAAATTGGTTCAAGTTTTCCCCCATTATCTGCAGTCCTGGTTTTATTATTATTTTTATGGATACTTTTTGTTGAATCGTTTTTAGCATTTCCTTGGCCGGATACTACGGCTGAAATGCTATCCAACTTGGTTTGCAGGTGCGAATCTTTCCCGGTGGCTTGTCCAAAGACAAAAGTGATGCCAACGAACATGCAAAATGTGATGAGGAAAAATACAATATGCTTCATTTTCAATAAATAAAGTTGCGTGACTTGAGTAAACTGACCGTTTGACGATAAAGTAATGGATTAACAATATAAACCTCGTCACGATTCACCAAAATTCCATCTTCCATCAACATCAGTAATAACAATTTTGATTGTTCCGGTGGTTTATTAAATACCTCCGTAAACAACTCCAGGGTCAAGCCATCATGCACAACCAGCATAAACAAAGCGAGCACCTTTTCATTGGAAAGCGAATTCATGAAAGAAAAATCGGGTTCCTCAAAATTACTGATCTCTATGGCATCCTCCGTAATATGCTTGGTGGACAACAGCCAGAAAATGAGTGCCAGAGAAATGTTGCCTCTCGCAAAAGAATTCAGACTGGTAAAAAACTGATCCTTGAGGTATTCCTGCCGATCCTGATCATCGAGTTTGATATATTTATTGTTTCGCAGATTCTTAACCGACGGTTCAAACCGGACCATATAACCACTAATATTATTTCTGCGAATGATGATCTCGCGGATATGCGAATGACTGAGTTCGTCCATTAGCGCAATGTATCCAAAGTAGCTGCTTAACTGGATGGTTTGATCGAGATAATGCCAGGAATATAAACTGCAACTGCAGAGCCAAAAATTCTGTTTATAAGTTTTGGAAATAATTTCACAAAGCATTTTCAGGCATTCAAATCCGTGAATGGTCCTCAGGTACAGATTTTGAAGATTTTCCAGGATAATGATTTGTTTGTCGTTTGTTGAATTCAAAGCGTCGATAATTTCCTGAACACTGGTAATCTGATCATTTTTGAGCGCCTTTTGCCAGAGATCAAAAAAATCCTTCGGATGATAAAGATTTAACTCCGGATTTAACCTGATCACATTTTTATGGGAGCATATCTTCGCCATGAAATACTGGATAAGGGTGGTCATTCCAGACCAACGTTCGCCGACAATCACCGATGATGCATAGCGCTCTTTCTGCCAATTTTCATAAGCTCTTTTGAGTATATCGATTTCCTGCTCCCGGCCTACAAACAAACTCATTTCACTCAGTGGCTGTATTTTATATAATCGCTGGTACACCACAGGAAGTCCTTTGATGATGTGCTGGGAATTGTTTAAAAAGTCAGAAAGAGCGGTATCGATGGCTTCATCACCTTTGTGCAGCCCCACTTTCCGACGTAATGGTTCAACATATTCCGCAAATTTTTGGTAAAACACCTGTCCTTTGTCCCAGGCTTTGAGGGCATAATTTTTAAGACGTTCAAAAACGATATTTTTAATATCCTTGGTCTTGCGCAATGTTTTCGCCGTGGTCACCCGCATCCGAAGATTAAAAGCATTTTCGTTTATAGTCAAATCGATCAACGACTGGCAGAATTCCTCCAGCGCCTCGTCCATTTTTGACTGGTGATTTTGCTTTAAACGTTTTAGTGTCTCCTGGATTTCCTGTAGTTTGTGGGCAGCCCGATTGATGCCTTCGTTGGCAATATTTCCAATCTCCTCAACAGAAATATCTTCCGTATCCAGCGTATTGATGGCTGAATCAATGTTAAACTCAATAATTTTATCTATTGCATCAATATCTGCGAGTATCTTTTCAGATTGTTTCAACACCTGCGACTTTATCTGGAAGGTTTTACCGGTGAGAGCAGGGATAGACTCAAAGCTAATCAATTCATAGGGTGAAAATGGATCCAGGTCGCTGCTTTTTAAAGGCACATCGTACGATATTTGTTTGGTCAACCATCTCTTTTGTGCAATGTCCTTTACCAGATTTTCAATGGTTACATCCAACCTGTTGGCTACGGCGGGAAAATTCTGATCAATAAAAAATTCAACTGTATTGGGTATCAAGGTTGTCAGTTGTTTGTGGGCAAGGTATTTCTGCTGAACCAGTTTTTTGCGCAAAACCTCCTTTTGATTTTCCTTTTTGGAGAGATTGGCTTTTAAGATGGAAATGGCTTTTTCAATCTCCGAAAGATGCGTTAATTGTTCTTCGATTTTCTCGTTGAAAATACGGTCAATTTCCTTTTTTTCAGCCTTACTGAGCAATACTACATAATACAATTCCTGATCAAGCTTCCAATCATCGAACATTGCAAACAGGGTATTTCCCCAACCTTTGCCTTGCCTTTGATAGAACTTATCCATCCGATTACGTGCGCGTTTGATCTTCGCATTTCGAAATAAAAATGCAGGCAATTCTATGGTCCCTGCCCGTTCCGACTGAATAGCGAACGACTGATCAATTTTTTTTAATGTCTGTTTGATCTGACCTGGAAAATCAGTTTTGAGCTTATTGATAATCGCCTGCTCTTCAGTCAAATTGAGCTGCAATAAATCGGAAGGAATGGCAACAGGGCTGTTGCCTTCTTTCCGCAAATCTGTCAAAACCGTATCAACCTCTTCCTCCTTTTTTAATATGTTTTTGACAACCTGTACACATTGCTTTGAAACCTCGCAGATAACATCCTGAAGTTCGCGCCTGAAGTGAAAATCATAATAATAAATAGCAAGGTTCCTAAAGGGAATATGATAATTCCAATACGAAACAGGAAGCGCAGGTTTGCGGAACATTCGTCTGAACAGGTTAAGAAAACGCCGCGGAGTAGTATCCAGGTAAAAAAATATGCGTTTAAAAAATTTGGCTGCGCGTATCCAAAAATTATCACTTTTAATGAAAATAAAACGTTCCCGAGGTTGTTCCTGAGTTATCTTCTTTGGCAGTGAATCTAAAAGTTCAGTAGACGCCTGCTGATAATCCAGGCTAATTTTACGATAAAAATCCTGGCCTTTTTCGTGGTATTGTTGCTGCATTATTTGAAGCATATCACGCTGATATTGCTCCACAATTTGGAAAAGGTCAAGGCTGGTCTTTTCATTACTCATTTTAGCCTCTAAAGCCTTTTTTAAATCCGACACGCGTTTTTCCACTACATGACCAAATTGGTCCAACTCTTCCAGTTGTGCATTAAATTGCCGTTCCAGGTGTTCACTTAAAAGTTTCCTGAGCGAGGTGGATAGTTGTTTAAGCAGATTCTTCATGAAATGGTATCGGGGTCCTAATTGATAGTCTAAGATATGAAATAAGTATTAACCAGTGTACATTCGTATATTTCATGGTTGATTTTCCCCATTTTAATTTCCATGATTATAAAATGGCATATTGGGAAAAGGTGAATTAATTGATCAATTTTATATTTTAGTACATTAAACCATAATTTTTTAAATAATGAAGAATTTCAGCCGGACTTTTTTAATAATGACTGTTGTTGTGCTTTCGGCATGCGGAACAAAGAAAATCAATTATATACCAGTGGAACGTAAAAATTTTCAAACTGCCCGTGATGGTAAACAGGTAGATCTTTATACGCTCAAAAACAATGAAGGCATGACCGTACAAATCACCAATTTTGGTGGTAAAATTGTCTCCATTATCGTGCCTGATCGAGAAGGGAAATTGGGGGATGTCTGTTTGGGTTATGAATCTGCCGAGGCATATTTTAATGGATCAGCTTCTCTGGGCGCCACCATCGGACGTTTTGCCAATCGCATTGCAGGGGCAGAATTCAACCTCGGAGACAGCACTTATCATCTTGCCAAAAATAATGGAGAAAATTCCATTCACGGCGGCAGTAAAGGATTCCGGCTGGTGGTTTGGGATGCCCATCAAATCGATGATCACACCCTGGAGTTGTCCTATTTTTCCAAGGACGGTGAGGAGGGTTATCCCGGGAATTTACAGGTGAAGGTCACTTATTCTGTCACAGAGAAGAATGAACTCAGATTGGATTACAAGGCAACTTCGGACAAGCCAACTGTGTTGAATCTAACGAATCATGCTTTTTTTAATCTCAATGGCGAAGGCAATGGAGATGTACTCAACCAGGCCCTCTGGGTAAACGCCAATAAATTTACCCCCGTCAATGACCAGGCTATACCAACGGGTGAATTGCTGGCTGTAAAGGGTACACCTTTCGATTTTACTACGCCACACATGCTGGGCGAGCGTATCGATGAAGACAATCAGCAACTCAAAAATGTTGGTGGATATGACCACAATTTTGTGCTGAATAAGGATTCCGTAGATCTGGCTTTTGCGGCCAGCTTAACCGACGCAGCAACAGGGCGGGTACTGGAGGTGTATACCACGGAACCCGGATTACAAGTTTATACCGCCAATTCACTCACCGGCAAAGGCACCGATATTGGAAAAGGCGGCCACTCCTATGGACCGAGATCTGCGGTATGCCTGGAAACCCAGCATTTCCCCGACTCCCCACACCACCCCAACTTTCCATCTACCGTGCTCCAGCCCGGAGAAACTTTTCATTCGACTACGGTGTATAAATTCGGTACATTCCGACAATTGATGTGAAAATCGACTTTCCGGGTTAAATTCGTAAATCATCAATCACCGATTGATCACTACAATTCAGACCATAACTCAACCCCAGGTCTTAACAAGATATCATTGAGCGCAATTGGGCTTGAAATATGATGATTAGATCATTACCCCACCAGCAATTCATTTTTAAAATTTATGTCCGGTTTAGGACACCTTTCTATTCATTAGTGATCACTTACTCGTTGGAATTATCCATTCAATTTCTTCTATTCAACTGTAAATCAGTAAATTAATTTTGTGGCATGCCCATTGAAATAAAAATGAAAATATTTTTTTGCCATGTTTAAAAACTATCTCAAGATCACCTTCCGAAATATGATGAGAAACAGACTTTTTACGGCGATCAATATTATTGGTTTGTCGGTGAGCCTGGCTTGTTGTATCCTCTTGTTTTTCTACACCACACGAGAATTGAGTTACGATAATTATCATGATGGATCGGTATATCGCCTCACTTCCCTGATCAGTCAAAAAGACGGGCAAGTCTTCGATCTGGCTACATCTTCGGTTCCCGTTGCTCGTACCATTAATGAAGAAGTTCCAGAAATAGCCTATACTGCACGTGCCACGAGCAGTGATTTGTTCGGAGGAAAGAGTATGATCAACTACAAGGAAGATTCCTGGTATATATCAAACGGATATATCGTAGATACTGCCATTTTTGACATCCTCAAATACGATATTATTAAAGGTAATCAAAAGCATCCACTGGCCCACCCCAATGCTATTGTTCTGGAAAAACACTGGGCACAAACCATATTTGGTGATGAAGATCCGATTGGAAAAATGGTTAAGATCAGCATGACGTTTGGCAAATCAGATTTCGAAGTTACAGCGGTTTACGACGGCAAAGCGCATAATACACATCTGGTGCCCAACTACTTCGTGTCCATGGATCACCACATGTGGAACAACTATTTCAATAAAGAAATGACCAATTGGGTTGGCAATAACATGGTTTTCACTTACGCAAAATTGATCCCGGGTTCCGACCCACAGGCCGTGGAAAAGAAAATAAACGATCTTTTACTAAAAAATGGTGGTGAAATGATGAAGGCTATGGGTTTGAACAAAACCATGGCATTGCAACCGGTACAGTCAATTCATACTACACAAGGCTACATGGTCAATATTCCCGGCACAACCAATCTCACTTTTATCTATGTCTTGATCACTATTGGTATTTTAATTCTTATTCTTGCCTGTGTAAATTATATCAATTTATCTACAGCGCAGGCCGGAAAGAGAAGCCTTGAAGTGGGTATAAGAAAAGTAATGGGCGTCACGCCTAAAGGACTGATCATTCAATTTTTGGCAGAATCTTTTTTAATTGTCTTATTTTCCCTGATGTTAAGTTTGCTAATTGCCAGTTTTTTTCTCCCATACTTTAATCAACTCCTCGATCGTCCGTTGATCTTTACTCCTGACAATTACCGTATGCTGGCCCTGTATCTATTAGGCTTTTTGATTATCACAGGTATTGTTGCTGGTTTTTACCCTGCTTTTTATCTTTCATCATTCCAGCCCAATGCTGTCCTGAAAGGAAAAAGAAGTGACCGGGGTGGTTCCTCACTGCTGCGAAAAGGGCTGGTCGTATTTCAATTTGTGATTTCAATCGTTTTGATCAGTGCTATTATCATTATTACCAAACAAGTGGATTTTATTAAAGATAAAGATCTCGGCTTCAACCCCAACAGCAAGCTGATCATTCCATTGAATACACAGGAATCTTCCGGTAAATATGAAGTCTTAAAACAAAAATTCAGCAGTTTATCCATGGTCAGTGGTGTTTCCGGGGCCAACAACATACCGGGATCGCCGGTGACCAATGACCTCCTTGTTTACAAAAAAGGACAGACCATGGACGATGCCATTCATATTTACAACAACAACGTAGATTTGGAATATGCTCAGATAATGGGATTGAAACCGCTTAGTGGTACTTATTTTTTGACCTACAACAAAGATACTCTCATGGATAAAATCCTGATTTCGGAAACCGCTGCCAAATCCCTGGGCTGGACTCCCGACCGGTGCCCCGGACAAATTGTATACTTCGACTGGGAAGGCAAAACATACCAATACGAAATTGTAGGTGTAGTGAATGATTTTCATCAATTGTCACTGCATGAGACCATCGAGCCAGTTATGTTTACGATCGGTAATGGCAAAAAATACCAGTATATGGTTATTAATGCCAATTTTGACAATTTCCAGGAACTGCTGTCCGCCTTAAAAACAGAATGGAAAGAAGTGGTGCCAGATACACCTTTTGACTACTATACTTTGAATGACCACTTGATGCTGCAGTACAAAAGTGATTTTAACACATTCGACCTCATCAAGTATTTTGCTTTCATTTCACTGCTGATCAGTTGCCTTGGCTTATATGCCATGTCAATGTACTATGCGGAGAAACGATTCCGGGAGATTGGAATACGAAAAGCATTCGGTGCAAGTGTTGATAATATATTGGTTATGGTTTCCCGTGAACTCTCCCTGCTGATTGCGTTGGCCTTCCTGCTTTCCATCCCCATTTCTATCTATGCCATGAACAAATGGCTGGATTCTTTTGCCTATAAAGTGTCACTTGGGGTTGGAATCTACATTTTGGCAGGAACTGTTTCCTTGCTCATAGCCTGGATTACCATCAGTTATCAATCATTCAAAGCAGCACGCACCAATCCTGTGGATGTCTTGCGTGAAATCTAGGGTATAATTTACCGGGTGAAAATTGCTTTCCGGAAGCTATATTTTTTTCGTTTTCCCATTAGGCACTGGATTTTTGAAGATTCATGGTCGCTGAAGATAATTTGAGATCGATGAATTTGGCAATCGGGCCCACAATGAACAGGGCATAAAATGGCGCATAAATAAACTGATTCATACGCAAAATAAATTCGACAAATGCCACCAGGAATGCTACAAGAATTTGCCCTTTTTTACTGCGCACATTGGTTGGGGGATCAGTTATCATGAAGAAAATGAACAGTTGATACATCGGACCGGTTAACGGCGCCAATTCCGCAAAGAAGTTGTCATCGGTGATCAAACTGCGCAGGAATGCAAAGAACACAAAACTCAGAACGTAGGTCAATGTAATGTGTAATCGTTTCGCTCTCCACACGATGATCATGCCGAGCATCCATATCACCACAAGCGCAACGAGGTTATTGCCCCATTGTATGCTCAAGCCGGCAACACTGAAAGGCGCCATAAACAACATCCATGACACGCCAAAATTAGATGGATTCCAGATGTGCCGGCCTTTATAGCGCAGTACATACTTGGTCATGATTGAAATGGCTGCCGTAATGATATAAGGCCAGATCATGGTAGATCTGATTAAAATGCCAACACTGATCCCCGATATATAGGCACTGGAGAGGTTTTTCCAGCTTTTCAAAACTATCCGTGCCAAAATAATCTCAACCAGCATGCTGGTGCCTATGGAAACCATTACATTGCGGAAACTATCGAGCATTCCAAAGGTAAAGTGACCAACAAGTAAAATAAGGGTAATGAATACGGGTGGAACATATCGAAAATACACCTCGTTCCACTTTTTCAAGGAGATTGCTCCTGATGCTATTTTGCTTACCTCTGTCATTATTGAATACTACGCTAAATATTTTGCTGATCTTCAACTACTTGGTGTACCTGGTCGACAGCCGGATGTTCAAGGACACTTTTTTCACCGGAAGGCCAGTAGATGATGGCCTTATCGACTATAATATTTTTACCAATGCCAAAATGAAGTTTATGTTGATTTTGCCCACAAAATCCAATACCTCCGTTCAATACCTGCAATTGTTTATGGCCGTCCCACTGCAATTCTACCCTGCTTCCAATGGCACTGCGATTGCTTTTTGTGCCTTTTAAATCAAAATCGATCCAGTGATTGGCAGGATCAACATAGTTTTTATAAATGAGCGGTACATTGTTTTGATCGGCCACAATCACATCGAGCACACCGCGATTCCAAAGGTCGGCATAAACCACAGATCTGCTGTCCAACGACATCTCCCCACAAACCTTGGTGGAAGCATCTTCAAAAACACCACCACGGTTTACCCAGATCATATTTTGCTGGTATCCCGACTGGCTCTTCCCTTCCATATCCGGCCAGTTGGCTGCATCGGAAATAATGGCCTTATTACCACCACTGACCTTGGAGTAATCGTACCAGTAAGAAACGCCCTTTCTGCCGGAAATATACCCGTTGGCTTCATAGAGGTCGAGTAAACCGTCATTATTGAGATCTCCGAACTGAGCGCCATAGCTCCAGCCCCCCAACTCCACTCCTTTCAGGCGGGCGACATTTTTGTAAGTAATGCCTTTATCGCTGTATTCAGGGAACCAGAGATTATTACCCTGTAACAGAATCCCCATTTCGGTAATGTTCGAAATATAAATCGCCAGATGGCCGGTATTATCGACATCGCCAAAGGAAATGTTCATGCCGCTTTTTGGAGTAAAACCAATGCCCACATCTTTACTTACTTCCCTGAATTTTTTTCCTCCGATATTCATATAATATTCATCGATGCTGTAATCATTGGCTATGATCAACTCCGGATAATTATCACCATTCATGTCCGCCGCTCCTGCAGCCAATGTCCACTTGGTGGAAGCCAGTCCATAGTCGAACGTCACATCCTTAAAGGTGCCGTCACCCATGTTTTTGAGCAGATAGTTTCGGCCCCCATTATTGGCATATTCATAACTTTCCGGCATAATTTTGGTATCTTTCAAATTCCACAGGTCGATATTTTCACGGTAATATCCACCGACGAAAAGATCGAGAAATCCGTCATTATCCACATCGAGCCAAATGGCGGTGTTGGCATTGGCCCAACCCGGTAAATCACATTGTTGGGTAACCTCTTCAAATCCCTTTCCACCGTTGTTTCTAAATAACTCCGATTTACCCCATTTGTACACAAACAGGTCTTCAAAGCCATCATTATTGTAATCTCCCCAAACAGCGCCCATAGACACCCCGGTATTTTTTCGATTTACATCGGCAACACCCAATTCACCGGCCACATCTGTGAAAGTACCGTCTTTATTGTTATGATACAGGGCATTTTGCGAACCGGTCCGGCTATTGGTAAAATAGATATCGCTCCATCCATCATTATCATAATCACACACTGAAGCAGAGGCCCCCATTGAAGCTATTTGTGGCAATATATGTTTGATCTTCTTGTCAAGAATTGGTGATTGGTGCCTGAAATCCACCCCTGCCTGTTGGGCAATTTCCTGCAGATAGAATCCGTAATTCTTAATGGCTTGTGTCTTTAATTTCTCATCCGGTTTGATCCCCTTCTGCCGGTCCGGCTTTAAAAGGATCGGACTGCAAAGTAATAACACGAAAGCGACCGCCAACAAAACCTTGGTTAATAAGTCCTTTTTCACGTCAGTAATCGGTTAAATAACAGTTCAGGTATTAAATACTTTAAAGATTGAAGTTATCGAAAGCGCCCGTGAATTCAAAAAAACCCAGGGAATTCGAATGTTTAGATTCTGCTTTCAAGACCATTTTACAATGCTCAAAACGGCAAAACTTTGTCCATCAAACCTTGGTGATGGGTATTTGTTTTATGCATTTTCCCCAAATATTCCAGAAACAGGCAACAATTTTTCCATTGATAGACTGTTTTCGCAAATGCCGAAGCCATCAAGATCAATGCGTTGGATCATAATTGGCATAGCCTTCTGCTGCACGCCGCTCTGCCCGGTCCACGTAAAATTGCCGGTCTTGCGGTGCCCAGGTACCCAGTCCATCCACATACCGGTTAAACATACAAAACGCGGCGGCAATTAAAACTGTGTCGTGGATCTCTTTATCCGTAGCACCCTGCTGACGTGCATTTTCAATCTGATCCGTAGTCACTGCCTTACCACTTTTTTGAACACTGGCCGCGATCGACAACAATGCTTTTAATTTCTCCGAAATCTCCGCCCCCTTATAATCGGCTTTCACCCCATCAATGAACGGCATATCACATTTCAGATAATATTGGGCCAAACCACCATGCGCATTTTGACAGAAAAAACAATCGTTTAGATATGACACATAGGTGGCAATTAATTCCCGTTCGCCCCGCGTCAGCGAATTTTCACTGCGCAACAGGGCTTCGGCCAGGGCATTGAGTGGCTTAGCCGTTTCCGGCCTGAAGGCCATCGGACCGCGAATCCCTGGTAAATCTTCATTTAATTTGATGTAAGCCATATTTATTAATTTTTTTGAGGTGGAACATATCCCTGGGTTGCAAGTCTTTTTCCCATTTCATCATATGCTTTGGGGTCGGTGGGCGTAAAACTTGCCAGCCCGTCCACATACCGGTTGTACATACAGAAAGTAGCAGCGATCAGCACCGTATCATGAATTTCCCGGTCATTGGCCCCTGCTTTTCTTGCAGCTTCCACATCTTCCGAAGTCACCGCTTTTCCATTTTTGGCCACTTTGACAGCGATATTCAACAGTGATCTTAACTTTGGCGCCAGGTCAACCTGATCGATATCTTCGATCACACAATCCACCAGATCCCTTTCTGGGCCAAACAACTCCCTCGATGCTGCAGCATGGCTCATCGTACAAAACTGGCAATCATTACGCGAAGACACATAAGCAGCGATCAATTCCCTTTCCGCTTCGGGAATGGGCGATTCGCCACGCAGCAGCACCTGGGCCAATTCATATAAGTGTTTACCGGTTTCCGGCCTGAAAAGCACGAGACTTCGTATTCCCGGAACGCCTTCTTCTACTGGTATATAAGCCATAATCTTTAAGTTTTAGTTTTAGTTTTAAGTTTTAAATCCATTGAGAAATATATCGTGATCAGTCCGAACAGAAATACCAGGGAAAACACCATCAGAGAATTGCTGTATCCTCCAAGTACCGTCACCAGCGTACCGACAAAAAACACCGTCAGCGCAGTGACTATCCTGCCAATATTGTAACAAAAACCCGTAGCGGTTCCCCGGATGCGGGAAAGGAACAGTTGCGGAATATACGTGCCGAGTGCGCCCTGGCTGATCCCAAAAAAGATCGCCAGTATTCCTGTTTCCACATAAATCAACACGGAAAAGGTCTGATTGGTACTGAACATCACGAAAGCGGTGATCAAGCAGCCTGCAAAACAGATCAGCATGGATTTTCTAAGACCAATTCCCCGGGCAATCCATCCGGAAAAGAAACCTCCGGAAAGCCCTCCGAGTCCCATCAGCATCATACACAAACTCCGCTCTCTTTGCCCGTCGGAGTTTTTCAGCAGGGTTTGGGTCCAGGTTGGCAGCCATGAAAATACCGCCCACATCCCGATCAGCATCGACCCGAATATGATCGATCCTTTGATCAAATTGGTGTGGTTGTCGTTAAAGACCTGCTTAAGCCTCGGCTGAAGAGCTGCATCCAATGCGCCGGAGCCAGCCTTGTCGGATTCCCTTAACAGCCAAATGGAGACGAAAGCCAGTATTACAGGGATCAATCCAATGAAGAAACCATTGTTCCAGCTTTTGAATAGATAATTGGTAATACCGGCGGAAACAATGCCAATGGGAAAACCAATTGAAAGCCAGCCAATGAATATCGCTCTTGTTTTCTCCGGCCATATCTCAGTCATATAGGTATTGGTGATCACCAATACGCCACCCACACAAAACCCGGTCATAAATCTTAAGGCTACCACAAGCTCCCAGGATGTCATCAGCCCAGTTAGTGAGGTAAATATGCCCACAATGCCGAAAGACAGAATAAACGATCTTACTCTCCCGATGCGATCACTGATAAGTCCCCAGAAAAATCCTCCGATAGTCCAGCCAAACAAATACAGTGCGCTGATATAAGCACTCACCTCATTCATATAATCCGCATTGCTGTTTCCCAGCAAATCTGTCACCACCACTGGCAGGTATACTGCCATCAGCGTAGAAACATTTCCGGCCATCATATTGCTCAGGAATGTAATCACAAATACGATCCAGAGCGAAGTGCCGATCTTGTTGGCGACTTCACTGCCGGGATCGGCTATTTTAAGCGTACTTATCATTATCTCAGCGAAGGATCAAATAATACAGACACATAATATATGGCCCCAATTGACGGGGACCCGTACGCCTGATAAACCTGGTTGTTGAACAGATTACTCGCGCCCAATTTCACCATCGAACTGATTGCCGGCACCTTATAACTAACCTGAGCATCCACAATGGAGCTGGCGTCTATTCTTCCTGGTCGCAGCTCGTTAAATGTGCCGATCCAGTCAAAAGCATCGTGCCATCGCCAGGCCACATTGAAGCCTATTTTGTGATTTACGGCATTGTTCCCAAACATCAGCGTAGTTCGATATTTAGGCGTATTGAATGGCGGGATCTTATTGGGGTCTGCTTCCTTCAGTTCAAAGGAAGCCCAGGTTCCGTTGGCTGTGAGCAAATATCCGTGGGGGAATAAATAGGTGAGCCCAAGTGTGGCCCCTTGCGACGAAACTTTGTCACTGGCGTTGGTATACAACTGGAATGCGTGAATATCTCCGTTGAGTATATCAGCGGCTGCTTCCGGATTGATGGTGCCATCGTCGTCAAGCACGGGCGACTGTGGCTGGATCACCACTGTATTCAGTATAAAATCGGTGTAGGTGCTGTAGTAGTAATTCATATCAAGATATAATTTGTTGGCCAGCAAGCTCTTATATCCAATCTCGAATGTTTTGATCTGCTCAGGTTTGATATAGGGGACATCCGATTTGATTAACAGGTCTTTATTTTCCATGATCGCCTGGTCTGGTGGTGCGCCACCCTGAACCGCAGCGCCAAATGCAGCGCCGAATGCGCCAACCGAGGCGGCTTCAAAGGAATTTTCATACACGTTCATTCCCTTGCTGTTGTCCGGAACGCCGCCGAGTATGGTAATTGGTCCGGCATTCAGCTTAATGTATTGGTCTCCAATAGTCGGATTACGGAAACCAGTTTGATAAGAAGCCCGAAAATAATGATCTTCCCCAGCCTTCATTACGGCCGAAATTCTCGGGGTCATTCTTCCTTCGAAATTCTGGTTTTTATCGTATCGATCAGACAGGGTGATCTTCAACCGGTCATTGATCAACTTTTTGGACAACTGAACAAAACCTCCACCTTCTTTCACTTTTACCCGGTCATTCAGATCATCGAACAACGTACCATTGGTAAACATGCTGTAGAGTCTGAAATTTCCGCCAACCTGTAGGTCGACAAATTTTATTTTGTTGCTAAAATCATAAAGGCCCTCGAGGTGATAAAATTTGCTGTTGCTGAAGATACCGGCTCCAGCCAGTCCATCCGTATTGATCAGACGGTCTTTTTCTTGTCCGAAGTCTTCCGAGCCCGGAAGATATCTGCCCTGGTCCGCAAATGCCCTTGCCGCCTGATGATCTCCTGACGCAACACCTGAAATATTGCCATTGAAAGCCTCTTCATAACGGGTAAACCACATGCCATCAGCCTGTCCGGGACCGACGACATTTCCTTCCAAATCCTGCACCCAGGTGCGATTGATCTGCTGGCCCAGGGCACGTGCATTATAGGAATCCTGTGAATTCTCGATCATGGCATATGCCCGTAAAAAATAATTGCTGCCTTTTAGTTCTACTTTGTGCTGTTGTAAAATGAAATTGTTCAGGCAAAACCGGTTGCTCCCCGTATACGGTGCGGTACCATTTCCAAAATTGTATTGGTACATCAACTCCATATTATCATTGATGCGGTAATTCAGTGAACCGGTCAGTTTTAAAGAATGCACATCGTATTGCATGAGTTGCCGTTCTTCATAACCAGTCCTCGAAACCCTCCCGATATCGGGAATAGTGACCGCAACTTCGTCCCCGTAAATATTCAGGGCATCACGTGCCGGATTATCTTCTCCCCGCTGGTCCGGAGGCGTTTGTTCGTCCACGTCAGTATAGTTGGTGGCATACCAATCGATGGCGGAAAAGTAGGATCCGGTGATCTTGAAGGCAAACTTGTTGTTGACCACCTTGGCATAGCGCATGGAAAAATCGTACAACCCGTGCGGATCGGCATACTGCTCGTTGATATGGTTGATCCCCGTCTTCAATTCGGCACTGAGGCCCTGGTATTTGAACGGATCTTTCGTCCGGATCATCAAAACACCATTAAAAGCTACTGGTCCGTATAATGCCGAAGCAGCCCCGGGGATCAATTCCACACTCTCCACATCCAGATCGGAGGCGCCAAAAAGATTCCCTACAGCAAAATTGAGTCCTGGTGTTTGGTTGTCAACCCCATCTACGAGCTGAAGAAATCGTGCATTCCCGGTATCATTGAATCCCCTGGTGTTAATCTGCTTATAGGTAATGGCGCTGGTCACCATGTCCACACCTTTCAGGTTTTGCAAGGCATCATAATAATTGACGGAGGCTGTACTGCGAATGGCCTGTTGATCCAGTTTTTCAATGCTCACTGGTGATTGAAGCATATTTTCCTCAACACGTGTTGGCGCAATCACTACTTCATTCATCACTTCTACTCTTGGCGTCAAGCCGATTGAGATAACCTGTTGCGGATCTTTAACTTCTATTTCCTGTTTCTGGTAACCTACTTCAGAGATCAGGATATTAAAGGGAGGCTGAATGGACAGTTTTAATTCAAAATTACCATTCACATCGGTGACTGTCCCGACCATTTTACCTGTAACCGAAATATTGACCCCAACAAGTGGGTCACTGGTCTCCGAATCTTTCACATTGCCCGTGATCAAGCTGTCTTCTGCAAATAGAAGCACACCGGGAATCATCATTATTATGGTAAGTATAATTGGTTTCATATTGTTAATTTTTAATTATTGGTTTGATCAAAATTACTATTGGGGCGGCCGCCGATAACCATTGTTGACGAGCCTGTCAGCCAGACGCTGATAAAATTCCGGTTCTTCAGGTGTCACAGTATTGAGGCCATCCACATAGCGGTTGTAAAAGCTAAACAAAGCGGCGATCAGCACGGTGTCGTGGATCTCTATATCGGTGGCTCCCGCCATTTTGGCTTTTTCAATTAGATCAGGTGTCACATTTTTACCGCTTTTACCAGTCTCACGAGCGATGGTCAGCAAAGCTTTCATCTTTTCGCTCACCGAAGCAGAGGAGATATCCTGTTTCACCTGGTCGGAAATATCGCTTCCGCCCAGCAATTTATCCGCTGTGGCAGTGTGTGCTGAAGTGCAAAACCTGCACTGATTGCCATGTGATACCACTGTGGCGATGAGTTCGCGTTCTCCTTCTGTCAGGGTAGATGGTCCGCGAAGTAAAACCTGGGTTAAAGCCCTGACAGGCGCCGCCGAATCCTGGCGATATTCTAATAAGCCTGTGATGCCAGGCAAATAGCCTTCTAATTTTATATGAGGCATGATGTATAATTACTTGGTTTGAACATAGCGGCGTGAAGCCGCAGATCAGCAATCCACTTACTCGTCGTTGCTTTTTTACCCTGTATTTCCACAGGTATAAATCAGCAGCATGAATAAAAGGACAATTCCGAGTATGCAGGAACATTGCAGTACCAACAACACCATGGATGCAGCACTACAAATGGGTTAATGCAAAGTTCAATCGAAATTCAATGGATGGTTGTGAAAAATATCAGGCTTTAGGAGGTGGATGCGGGATATCGATGTGCGTATTCAATAAAATGAATGGCTGGTATTTCGAATATTTAATAAGCAAGTCATCAAGATCATTTAAATTCCAGTTTAATTTTGACAACTGATAATCTTTAGACAAACTGGTCACCGACTTAATGATCTTGGAGTCTGTATTCATCCCATTAGACAATTTCACAAAATCAGCCATCATCATAGAGATGGTCTTTTGGGAATAATCCGGAATACAAACGATATACAAGGTGTCGCGTTCCAGTTTTTGCTTTACCAGTTTGAAAAATTCACCCTGGAGTTGAAAAGAACCATCTACACGTTCGAAAGTACTCCAGTCATTATTATAGGGAAGCGAGAAAGGAAATTTAAATGTAACAGTCTGGTTTTCCGAATACTTTCCCGTATTCAACCGTTGGGTCAATTCGGTATCCGCATGACGTTTCAATACCCAGAATATGACGTAATATCCTGCGATATAATTCAGTATGAGGAGGATTAAGAATAAAGCTATAAGTCTTCGCACAGTAATTTAGGATCAACATATTTAATAAAAAGATCCCGAATATCAAATCAACCCCCAAACTAATTGTATGAATTATCGCCACACTGACAATATCATTTGCAGGATATTTCGTAGTGAATATGCCCTGAAAGAGCATGTTAAATGCTATTTATCCATATAATTTTCGGGTCCGGAATTCTATGATAAATACAGGCTGACATGGTACACTTTTACCGTCCTCTTTATAACTTTACCAACAATAATCCTGAAAATCATCGATTAAAAATGCTATACATGAAATCTGTATTTTATCTGACCATCAGTATTTTCTTCATCATTTTCTCCGCTTGTTCTCCCGGATCGAAAAAAGGGACAATGTCAAACGGTGAACAAAGTGCAAACTCTGTGAAAGACCTGTCGTCAAAGGCGCTCCCACGAATTGCCATCGCCGGATTGGCCATCGAATCCAGTACATTTTCTCCAGCCCTTACCACTGAAGAAGCTTTCCACGCCAGATGGGGTGATGAAATTTTCTCCTCCTATCCCTTTATGTCACCGGATTCCGTAGACCGTGGCCGTGCCATATGGGTCCCAACATTGACGGGCCATGCTTTACCGGGCGGTGCCGTGACCAGGGAAGCGTATGAATCATTGGTAAACCAGATATTAGACATGCTCAAGAAGAATGGCCCTTATGATGGCCTCTTTTTCGATATTCATGGCGCGATGAGTGTAGTAGGCCTCAATGATCCGGAGGGTGATTTCATTGTCAGGATCCGCAAAGTGATTGGTAAGAAACCAATTATTTCCACCTCAATGGATCTCCACGGCAACGTTTCCTGGCGCCTGGCTGAAAATACTGATTTGATCACCTGTTACCGGCTGGCACCGCATGAAGACGCCATGCAATCAAAAAAACGGGCGTTGGAAAACCTGTTGGACAGGATTGAGAGTGGCAAAGGGAAACCAGCCTATAAAGCATATATCCCCGTACCCATTTTATTGCCCGGCGAAAAGACCAGCACCAGGGTGGAACCGGGAAAGAGTTTGTACGCGCAAGTTGCCCCGGCGGCAGACCAACAGGGTATCACCGATGCGGCAATCTGGATCGGTTACGCCTGGGCGGATGAACCACGAAATCATGCGGTAGTGATGGTGACTGGTGACGATAAAGAGAAAGTAACCAGCACCGCCGAGCAACTGGCCCGCAGCTTTTGGAAGGTGAGATCGGACTTTGCTTTTGTGGCCCCGACGGGTTCGCTCAAAGAATGCCTCGACAAAGCGATTGCGAGCAACAAACATCCATTCTTTATCAGTGATTCGGGGGATAATCCAACTGCCGGAGGTGCCGGTGATGTGACCTGGACTTTAACAAAAATACTGGAGCGCCCTGAATTTAAATCTGAAAAAGGCCCGTCGCTCATTTATGCCTCCATCCCCGGACCGGAATTGGTGCAAAAAGCCGTTGAAGCAGGTATCGGTGGAAAAGTCGCCGCTTACGCGGGCGCTGCTGTTGATGCCCGTTATGCGCCTCCAGTTCGGCTATCCGGAACGGTGGAAGCCATCAAGCAGGGCGATATCGATGCAGAAACGGAAGTCGTGGTGCGCATTGGCAGCGTACATGTCATCGTGACGAAAAAGCGTAAGCCGTACCATTATGAAAAAGACTTCACTGACCTGGACCTCAATCCCCGGAAAACAGACATTGTTGTGGTGAAGATCGGTTACCTGGTGCCTGAATTATATAATATGCAGGCGGACTGGTTAATGGCCCTTACGCCCGGCGGGGTTGATCAGGACCTCCTGCGTCTGGACTACAAACGCATTCAAAGGCCCATGATCCCCTTCGATCAAGATATGAAAGATCCTGACCTCAAAGCACAATTGGTTCCATCTTCGGATGATTTATAGTGAAGGATTGTCTTTTTGATAAATGACGACGCAGTTTAGTTAACGAAGTGTCCTTGGCAATAAAAAAATTAAGCTTTGCAGAGCTTTGGTGCAACATTGACCCAAGCCAAATTAAATCATAAATAAAACAGGAATCTGATCATCCGGCATAAGTTTTATATGAAACAAAACCCAATTGCATATATCAACACTGTTCTCGTGATTATCCTATCATTAGGACTTGGATATCTTTGTTTTGGGTTTTTCTTGGGGACCGAGGAACAGCATAAAGAATTAGTCCATGAATTGCCATGGTCATTTATCATACGTTTCGGATTTTTTTGGTGTTTGGGACTTTTTTCAATGACTTTATTAGTTTTAATAAATTGGGTGATAAATAAAAAATCACTTATGAATAAACCTATGAGACTCAAAAGATTATTTCAATCGGGATTATTATCAATTACCCTGTTTTGTTTGATAGGATGTTTAATCTTTTTTCTTGGGTGAAAAAGTAGCCATTGATAGTTTTCAGTATTAAAGCTCCATTTAATCAAATAATAACCTC
>CAVQEK010000002.1:0-113541 GCA_963711495.1 uncultured Cytophagales bacterium | reverse complement strand
AAAGGAGTGTCTCAGACAATGGAAATTAAATTGCGAGGATATACCCGCACCTTCGCGCGCCCTTTTCCAGACTTTCTGCACGCTGCTGCCTGAATAAAGCCCTCCGTATTGCCCTTCAAATAAAAATACTTTTGGCCGGTAAGTTCTGATATACTCCCTCAGCATCTCCACAATCACCTGCGACAATATCGTATACCGGTCCTTTCTTCCCTTGGCCCCACGGATGTGCACCATGCCCCGCTCGAAGTCCAGGTCTTCCGGTTTGAGGCTGAGCAGTTCACCCATCCGGATCCCCGACGAATAGGTCAGCAGTATCATCGACCGGTGTTTGAGGTTTTTGATCTGCCTGAGGGCATCGGTGAGTTGGGTGGCTGTCAGCACCTTGGGCAATGTTCTGGAATTTTTGGGCTTTTCGATCAGGTCCGGGTGTAAGCGGCCGCTGCAACACTTCCCTGAAATAGTTAATGTATTGTCCATTCAGGTAAGATTGCTCCCAGAATGCTTTCAGCAATGCCATATCATTCACCTTGATATTGCTGCCCAGGCTGATGTGATACCAGGGCGCCAGGTCATACAACAGTTTCCTCAAATGCATTTCGTCCAGGTGGGTGACGAACTTTTTGTAGGTCTTTGAGAATTTAACGTAAGGCAACGATTTTAATCGGTTGTAAATACCACAAGCAAACTTATAAGATCTGGTTAGACAACAATGCTACAAATTGAAGCTCCAAAGGAGCGACATCCATAGCGAGGGGTATAGCCCCGCGATATGAATACATTTCAATGATCAAGCCCTGAAAGGGCGTTATAAAATTGAAGCAATTCAATCGCAAACAAATCTTTCATCATATTCAACATTATATTTTCTTAAAAACAGTCGATATTCTTTCCGGAAAGTTTTTCTTGAATGGTGTTCTTCCTGGTTACCAATGTAATTTTTAACTACTTCTATTTCCGTTGGATTAACGGAAAATGCACCATATCCATTTTGCCAATAAAAATTGGCATACTGTATTCCTTTCGTTTTAATCCATTTGGAGGAATGGGCTTTGATCTCTTCCACAAGTTTCATCAAGGCCATTTTCCTGGATAAAAGACAAAGGATATGAATGTGATCTTTATTTATATCTTCCAATGATAACCGGATTGCACTCTAAATTTTGGCATATGCCACCGATATAGGCATATAATTCATTGCTAATTTCTTCATCAATGAAAGGTTGTCTGTTTTTTGTTGAATAGATGATATGAATATAATTTTTAGCTAATGATTGTGGCATAGTGCAATTTATTACGCCCCTTTGGGGCTTTCTTCAAAAAATCCGAAAAGGCTCAGGGTGTGACCCTGAGCTAATTATCGCGCTCCTTTGGAGCTAATATATTATTAATTTTATTTCTCAAGTTGACGGTTATAGTCATCACTACAAACAGCTTGTTATCGTGTTGCAATGGCCTCAGTGTGATGCCGGGTCTGTATTGATGCTTATAAATTACCGTTGATTGATGCCTGTCAATGGATACCGGCACTGTTTTAATGGCCTTACCGTGTAAATACCTGGTATTTACCAGGGCGATATCGCTCATCTGGTCCGTCAACAGCCTGATGTTATGATCACTACAGGGCATGATATAGTGGTTTGAAGACGGATCACGACTCAGAACCTTACAGTTCACAAGGCGCTCCTTAAGTTCCCTGGTTTCATTTTTCAAGATGAGCTTACAATATGGTTGCTCCGAGATAAATGTTTTGTTCAGATAGATGACCGGATTCATTCCTTTTTCAGATTGCCGGGTCAATCTTGCAAAATTCTTTATTTTAACCGGGGTAATAAACAAGTATATCCGTTTATACACGTTTAACAACACGCTTGAAATGGAATGATCACGAGTAATGTATGTTTGGAATGTGGCAGTCAAATTATCGGAAGGTTAGACAAAAAATTCTGCAGCGACCAGTGCCGGTATTAGTACAACAACAAAAAGAAAAGGCAACACGAAGTGGCCATTCAAAATATCAATCGCATTTTAAGAAAAAACAGGTCCATATTAAAGTCACTCAATCCCATAGGTAAAACCACTGTCAGGAGGACGTTGCTGGAAAACCTGGGCTTCGACTTTAATTTTTTCACACACATCTACCGCACAAAGAGCGGCTCATTGTATTACTTTATTTTTGAATATGGCTACGGGTTGGAAGAAAATGAAAAAATCGTGCTGGTCACATACCAGCGCTATATGGATGATAAAATCCATAGTCTGTTCAAAAATACCAATGAATGATCCGGATAGTTACTCCGGGCCTGTCAAAGCTTCGCCACGTCAGTCCCATTTAAAAAATTGCTGACCAGTTAAAAAGTAATACAATATAAAAAAATAAATAAATTATACACTATTTAACATATCTTTAATAATAATAAAGAATAAATGTCTTCACAAGTTCTTAAACTTCTCTCATTAATTATTTTGGGAATGGCCTATGAAAGACCAAAATTTTCATGGGAAGGCGGGTCCTGACAAATAAATGAATATTGAGATTATGTTTAATTTCTCATGGAAAAGATAATTCATAAAATTCATTGTGCTCCAACAACAATTTCACAAAAACTTAATTTTTAAGAGGTGATTTCATTTTATTATCAATGTGCTTATGGAATTTAATTTTCTGAAATTGAAGGTACATGGGCATAAAAAAACCTCTCCCAAACATTGGCAGAGGTTTTTGTCAATGATTTTGTCAATGAATATTCGTAACCCATTGATTATCAATAAAATAAGCGGTCTGGACGGGACTCGAACCCGCGACCTCCTGCGTGACAGGCAGTTTTATAGCATTTTCAGGGGTTTTCATTTATTATCATTTTTCCTTATAAATACTTGAAAATCAATGTTTTTTATTTACATTTGTTTTCAGGGGTTTTCATGGGTACACAATATTGTGTGACCCCCGTGTGACCCCCAGAGCGACACACTGCTTTTACAAAAGGATAAATGTTATGCCTAAGTTGAAATTTGATCATCAAACGCTTACATCATTGACAGCTGAAAAGCGCCTTGATTTTTATGATACAATCACGCCGGGGTTAGTGTTACGAGTAACAGAAAAAGGCGCGAAAACTTTTTCTTATAGATATAGGTCTGGAAGCTTTACAAAACGATTCACGATTGGGCAATTCCCAAACGTTACTCTTGCAAAAGCCAGATCAGAAGTTATACGATTGAAGTCGCAAATCCTGTCAGGGATCGATCCGCAAAAGGAGAGACAAATCATAAAGCGCGCCCCTGATCCTGAGACTTTCAAGGAACTTTGTGAAGAATTTAAGGACAAGTATTTACCACAGCTTCGCACGAAAACCAGAGCCGAACATACACGGATAATTGATAAAGAACTTATCCCAAAATTTGGCAATTACCCTATCAAAGAGATAACACGAAATCAGCTTATCAGTTTGTTGGATGAAATATCTATAAAGCGCAAAAAACCTACCCAGGCAAACCGGATCAGATCCCGCTTACATACTCTTTTCAATTTTGCCATTGAAAGGGGATTGATTGATTTCAATCCAGTAACGAGCATTAAACCAAAACGGGAGGGAGAGCAACGCGGTGAAAGGTTTTACACGGAGGTTGAAATTAAAAAACTTTGGCAGGCATTTGATGAGCTGAACGAACCGGCAGCCTCAATTATAAAAATGCTCATGCTGTTAGGCCAGCGGAAAACAGAAACGACACGGATGAAGTGGAAAGATATTGAAGGCGATACCTGGACCATTCCGTCATTTGATTCAAAAAGCAATAGGGCACATGATGTGCCATTGACAAAATTTTCATTGGAACTCATAGAAAAATTACGACCCTGGACAGGAAGGAGTGAATATGTATTTGCTTCACCTGTAAATTATGGGAATGCAATTTCATGGCTGGGTAGGGCGCAGCTAAATGTCAGGGATAAAACAGGCATTGAAGATTTCAAATTGCATGACCTTCGCCGGACGGTTGCTACATACATGGCAAAGCTGAAAGTTGATCGGGTTGTGATTGGTAAGGTTCTAAATCATAAAGGGTTGTCAGGTGATCGATCAATCATTGCGATTTATGACAGGTTTACTTATGCCTCTGAAAAGCGGGAAGCTATGGAGAAGTGGCATAATTATTTACAAGAAATTTTACAGGGAAAAACAGAGGCTTTTTTACTAAGGAAAAATGGATAGTGAGTTTATAATAAAATTGCGGCGCTTAATAGGGAAAAATTATCCGTCAAACGAGGATATAATGACCCTTAAAAATCATTTGGTTAATCTCACAAAAGACATAGAAAAAACTGTAACTGTTAATCCTGAAATAGGTAAAAGGCAGATTTTTTCAAATTTAAAAGAAATTCTGCAAATTCTGCCGAGGTTGGAAAATGACATAAAAGATAAGGTTGAAGTAATGCAGATTGCCAGAAATGACGAATCAAGTCAATTTTACAATACGCTAGAAGTTGGTTATACATTTGATAATGCCATAAGTTGCCTTCTAGAGCTACTTAATAATTATTTTCCCAATGATGCAATCAAAAATAAACACCTTTATAAAAAATTCCTTCCAGCAATAAGATTCCCATTTACTCCCAATCCTGAAGGTTTGGACGGTTATATTTCATCTGATTTACATGAAAAATATTTGGAGATTGAAAATGAATTGCATAGCCGTGGTTATTTGAAAGATAATTATTCTTGGGGCAATGAAAAGAAATCTTTGGTTTCATTGATTCTAGTGCTAAAAGAATATGGATTTTTTTTGAAACCATTAAAACCGCCGGAGCTACGGAAATTTGTCGAAGCACGGTACAATACAAATATTAAGGAAATGTGGAAAAAACGACCTTCCGTAAAAAATGCTCTTGCAGATTTTACATGGTTGAAAAAATCATTACTTCCCCTGGGGCAAAACCTTTAAAATACATTCACCTTTTTTTTAGTTTCATTCACCTTTCATTCACCCCTTAAAATGTAACATACTGATAACCAGCGTTATATGATTCGTTTTTATCGCTTTTTGTTTTATCTGCATAGTTTTGAAAATGTTTGAACAAAAAAGCGAAAACATGAAAATCATAAGACCGAAACAATTGTCAGCGATGTTGGGCATAAGCATCACAACACTATGGAGGCTCGAAAATAACAATGATCTCCCTCCAAAAATCCGGCTTGGAAAAACTGCTGTTGGATGGCGTGAATCTGATATTAGTGACTGGTTGGCAAGCCGCGAAGAAGTAGCTAAATAATGAATAAGAATGGATGTATCTGGAAATGGAAATAAAGCTGAAGCCAATTTTTGATACAGAATTAATTCTGGATCATGTAAATGAATTAAAAAAAATCGATGCGATTTCGCATAGTCAAATTTTGGGAGATTTGTTGGATGAATTTGAACCTTTGGATTTTGTAGCATTGGCATTTCCTGAAGTTGTTGAGTTGAGAAACCGACTTGAGGGAATTCCCCCGGATTCTAAAGAAGCTGAAAAATTGAGGGATCAGATCAAATCATTCAAATTGACAACAAAACATTACCTAATAATTAGCATTGAAAACCTTCTGGATTTTGCGCATAAAAACCGCTGGGGATTGTGCAAAAACAACGATTTTATTTATCTGTATAATTCCTCATTCTGGGACGAAGTTGACAAGGAAAAATTTCAAAAATTTCTTGGCGAAGCTTCGGAAAAAATGGGTGTTAAAAAATTTGATGCCAGATATTACCAATTTAGTGAACAACTTTTCAAGCAGTTTCTTGCAACGGCATACCTTCCAACACCCTACATCAACAAAGAAACCGTTTTGATAAATTTAAAAAACGGAACCTTTGAGATAAGTCCGCAAGGAACACAATTGCGGCCCTTTGACCGTTCAGACTTTCTGACATATCAACTACCATTTGAATATGATCCATTAGCAACAGCACCCATGTTTGACAAGTATCTAAACAGGGTTATACCTGATCCAGAACGGCAAAATGTTCTTGCTGAATTTATGGGTTATATCTTCATAAAGCATGGTAGTAAAACACTGAAAGAAGAAAAAGCTTTAATCCTATATGGAACCGGGGCCAATGGAAAATCAGTGTTTTTTGAAATTGTCAATGCTCTGTTAGGAAATGAAAATGTAAGTAGTTTTTCACTTCAAAGCTTAACCAACGACAATGGATACTTCAGGGCGAAACTTGGAAACAAGTTGGTAAATTATGCCTCCGAGATAAACGGAAACCTGGAAGCTTCAATATTCAAGCAACTTGTTTCCGGTGAACCCGTTGAAGCCCGGCTGCCATACGGGAACCCGTTCATGCTGCGACAATATTCAAAGCTAATTTTCAATTGCAATGAGTTACCAAAGGATGTGGAGCACACGAATGCCTACTTCCGGCGGTTCTTAATAATTCCGTTCGATGTGACCATACCAGAGGCAGAGCAGGACAAGAACCTACACACTAAAATTATTGAGAATGAATTATCTGGTGTTTTCAATTGGGTATTGAAAGAACTTAATAGGCTATTGGATCAGAAAAAATTTTCCGATTGTGAAGCAGCCAGAGCAGCCTTGGAGCAATACAAAATCGAAAGTAATTCGATCAAATTGTTTTTAGATGAAAACGGATATAAGCCAAGTTCAAGCAATTGGATTTTGATAAAGGACATATACCCGCTCTATAAAGGTTATTGCTTGGAAGATGGGATGAAGCCATTTAATAAGCGCAATTTCATTAAGCAGTTGCAGGGATTGGGAATTGTCATTGAAAGAAATATGTATGGCAACATCGCATACTTGGATCAGTCACGATAAAAAAAAGTTTTTCTGGGAGCTTCATAAAATTCATAAAATTCATAAAACCATGCTGACGGCGTTTAAATGGACATTAGACAAGAAAAGCAAAAAGCATATTTGCCCGCAATGTGGCAAAAGAACGTTTGTCCGGTTCATCGATGTGGAAACAGGCGACTATCTGCCGGAAGAATTTGGCAGGTGTGATCGGGAAATGAATTGCGCATATTTCAAAAATCCCTATTCTGACGGATTTAAGGGCGATTCTATGAAAGTTATGAAAAATATGAACGTCCCAGAAAAACATTTTTTTTCAGAGCGTCCTAAAAAGGAACCTGTTTTTGTTCCCGGTGAAGTTCTCTTGGATACGCTACAGGGATATGAAGAAAATACTTTTATCCAGAATCTTTTAAAACGAATTCCATACCCATTAGAGGTAAAAGATGTTGAAAAAGTAATTTCGCTTTACTATCTGGGAACCTATAAAGAGGCCATTACCTTTCCTTTTATTGATATTGAAAAAAAGATTAGGGCAATTCAAGTAAAATGGTTTGACGAAAAAAATCACACAAAAAAGACAAGTTTCATTCATGCCTTAATTCAGGGTGATTGGATTCGATCCTATAAGCAGAATGATTTGAAAGTCTCTTGTTTATTTGGTGAACACCTATTAACAAAGTTCAAATACAATCCGGTTGCACTTGTAGAGGCACCAAAGACCGCGATTTACGGAACCTTATACTTTGGATTCCCGGACAAACCAGAAAATTTTCTATGGTTAGCTGTTTACAACCTAAGCAGTTTAAATCGTGAAAAATGCAAATCCCTGGCAGGTCGTGACGTTATTTTATTTCCCGATTTAAGCAAGGACGGTAGAGCTTTTAAATTATGGAGCGACCAGGCAAAAGAAATTGAAAGCCAGTTACCGGGAACCCGGATGAAAGTATCTGATTTCTTGGAACAATATGCCCCTGAAATTGATAAAATCAAAGGCTACGACCTTGCGGATTATCTGATAAAATTGGATTGGAGAGATTTCCGGCAAAGCAAACAAGAAATTCCAAAACAATCTGAGACGTTTTTAAGAATAAAGGATTTCCCGGAGGCGGCACATCTAAATTACCATAACGATTTACAGGTTAGCGGTTATTATGATCGCTTGCTGGAAGTTTTAAAAACATAACACAGATGAAACGCAAAAAGGTGACTCAATCTGATATACAAAGCTACCTGGACCTAATAGAAGGTTCTTGTTTACCTGGTTTTTCAGTAAGTAGAGCACTGCAGCGTCAAGGATTCACCCCCTTTGAGATTGCAAAATACTTACGTACAAATGGAACCGATGAGGAAAGTATCATAACAATTTTGAGAGAATTAAATAATGAGCCAGAAAAAATTTGAAATATTGATCAGTTGGTTAGCAGATAAAGCCGACCATTATCAACGAATGGGATTCAAAAATTTACCGGAATTATATCGACAACAGATAAAACGTTTACAAAATGCCACGCAAGAAAAACACACGGCCAGCAAGAAGGACCAGGCCACAACAAATAACTGAATCTGATTTAAAACTGATTCTTAAACGGGATCTATACCCGGCGCTTGATAAACTGACTATCGGAGTAAAAGAAATAGCGGGAGAAAGAAACTGGATCACAATGGCTGAATATGAAAGCCTCCTCAAAGATGTTTCGGGATTAATAAGTCTTTTAGGGATTTTAACACACAAAGATGTGTCGAAGGAAAGAAAAGAAGATTCTCAATTAGCCAGATCCGTTTTAAATCAACTTAATGCTTTGAAGAAACAAACTGTTTTGATCTACAGCGCAAGTTCAACGAGTGTCTTACATCGAGGAAGAAACACTGTTCAGCTTGATTGGATAAAGAAGGTGATACATAATATTAAAAGGAATGTCGATATATCATAACCCCCCGGTATTGTGGCCGAAAATGCATCTCTATGCAATCGTTATTGTCCCTTTTTTCCTTTCCCGAAATGGCTATTTGCCCATAGGGGGGGTATTATTATTAAATAACTGAATATCAGGCAATTATGGAAAAAAAGACATTGAATTTAAGGGATTTAAAGATAAAAAATACCCGTTATATCCAAATTTTAGAGCACATTTTGGAGAATTCCGACAAGGATTCAAATCGAGTTCAAGCCAGTTACGCGATTTCGAGGCTGATTGGTAATCACATTAAAATTTTGGAAGTCGGAGACATTGACCGACGAATAAAAAAATTGGAAAAAGCGCTAAAAGAAAGAGACAATGAAGCTGGAAATTAAAAATTTAGAAAATCGTATTCAGCCCAAAAAAAAGCCGGATATCAAAGTTATTTTGATTGAATTGGGGAAAAAGTTTGCTCAATCAAATGATTTTAAATACCATAAACAGGCTAAGAACATTTTTGCCGAACATCCGGGATTTCGTCAAAAGCCTGAGCAAAAAAACGCCCATCTGTGGGACGGGTTCAACATGATATCAATCGCAGATTTTGATACACGTTATCATTGGCCAGAATTTGCGGAATGGACCTGGCAGGATCATGCCGTTGATTTGGCAAATGAAGCCTTGTGGTTGGCTGAAATTGGCATTGAGGCAAATATCCAGTATTCGCAAACTGAATTAGTTGACTTATTCCTTCAAAATACCGGATCTGGATTACCGGAAAATGAACCTGAATTTATGACCGGATTTTTGCGGCAAAAATATTGGGTGCTTTACGAAATTTCACAGCTCAAAACCCAAAAATATTTTAGGGATGATCGGGGTTTTTATGACATCGTGCCGTTTTTCAGCTATATCAAAAAATCAGTTTCTGAATTGCCTATCGAGAAAAATTGGCGAAGAGATAGACAAAATTTATTCAAAATTTAAAGTAAAAAAATGAAAGAGAATGAAATTAAATTTATGGTGGCTGTTGCTCAAAAAACTGTTGAGGACATTAAACATAAGCCTACAAAAAAAATTAAGGTCGAAATTCTAAAGGAACATTACGAGTTCTTTCAAGCGGCAGCCGAAGGTCTAGAAATGTCCCTGGATGATTATTTGACATATTTCATTTATGCAAAAGCCGAAGAGGCCGGGATGAAAATCAATATTCAAAAAGAAAGAAGGCTGGCAAGGAATAACTAACTAAACTTTTAGGTGGATGAAAAGAGAGAGACTAATAATACCGGGGTCGCCTGCAATGTGCGAATTGAAAACCGCCTGTTTTGTGCAGATTTATTATGATCTAATTCCCGAATTTGGGTTAACAAAATCTTACGAATTACTCGAAAATGAGCATCAAAAAATGTTCGGAACAAGAAGGTATTCAAGTTATGATAGTTTCAGGATGATCCGAAAACGATATTTGAGAAATGAAACTTTGTTACGCAAAAAACGGCTGCTAAATACGTAAACTTGAATGTATCAAAAGATTAATGAAATGAACGTGTTTGAAAAGAATTTGCGCGAAAATTTAGGCGAAGTGCTTACGAAAATGGAGAAAATATTGAATAAGGCCGAAGATGAAGAAAGAGAAATGACGCCGGAGGAAACGGCCGGATATCTGGACCTTCAAAAAAAGTATCAAGGGGAGGAGGCAAAATTGAAAGCATTCTTAAACAATCAGGATTCACAAGAGGATGAAAATGTTATGTCCTCAATCATTGGGAGTACATTAGGCAACAACGGGAAAACAAAGCCCTCAAATGTCGAAACCTGGGAACGTGTTGACGATGGCGGCAAGGGTGAAAAAATCAAGGTACTTTCTAATAAAGCCAGTTTATCAAGGGAATTAGGCTTCAATAATACTGATGGGTATAATTGGCGGGATTATATGAAAGACCGGATTGCAGGATTCACCGCGAAACCTGGTTTTAAAAATGATGTTATGTCCACCACGGGCGATAGTTCGCTTGTCCCGGCTCCATTGGCCGGTCAGGTGATTGACTTGGCAAGGAATAAAAGTGTTGTATTCCGGGCCAGGCGCTCTGACTGTCCCAATGTCAAGTAAAACCTTGACCATTGCCCGGATTACCTCAGATCCTTCATTGACCTGGAAGGCTGAAAATGCCATACACACCCCTAGTTCTGTCTGCACTGAGGCGGTTACATTTACATCAAAAACCCTTGTGGGTTCTGTGAAAATGAGCGTTGAGCTTTCGGAGGATGCACCCAATGCGTCTGAGGTTATCGCAAATTCGCTGGCACAAGCTATTGGGCTTGAATTGGATCGGGCCGCCCTTCTTGGTAGCGGATCAAGTTCCGAACCCGCAGGTATTTATAAAACCGGAACGGGAGTTCAGACAAATGTAAATGAAATCGATCTCGGAACCGATGGAACGTATTTGACCAATTTCGATTATTTCAGCCAGGCATACCGTGAAATCTTGGAAAACAACGGGGAACCTAATGCCGCGATATTTGCACCCAGGACATGGTACACACTGGACACACTGAAGGACACCACGAATCAGCCCCTTGTGGCCCCTATGAGCTTTCAGAACATCCAAAAGTTAATTACTAACCAAATACCTATTGACATTACAAAGGGCGGTTCTGATGATGCTTCACTTGCTTTCTTAGGGGACTTTACTAAAATGCTGATTGGTATACGTACTAGCTTGAAATTGGAAGTAACCCGCGTAGGATCTCATTCTGATGGTTCAGGGAGTTGGGATAGTTCAGCCTGGGAACAATTGCAAGTATGGGTCCGGGCTTACTTAAGGGCTGATATCCAGCTTGCACAGCCCGCACATTTTAGCGTGATTAACGGAATCATCCCGGCACCTGCAGGAACTTAATATCTCTCGTTTACATCCATTTTACTTTCCCGGCCATGAAGAACAGTAGTGGCCGGGTTTTTTTATCTTAATTCAAATTAGGTATGCAATTCTTTTATTTCGGTGAGTGATATATCATTGGATCTGTTACAAATTATTTCTTGTTCATAGTATTGCAATTCTTGGGAATCAGAGAATGAAAATATTAAATTAAATTCATAATCTCCCCATTTAAGACCAGGTACAGATTCTATTACAAATGAAATATCTTTATTTTTCTTTACTTTATTTATTTTAGGTTTTTTCAGTTTTAAATAGTCTAATTCAGTATCTAGTTTGGCTTTTAAGTTTCGTGCTTCTTCTCCAACATTTTTAAGACTGAATGAAACATAATCTAGTCCTATGGTTTTATAATTAGACATTTTTTCAAATTCTGGACGAATATCAATGACCTTTCTGCGTTTTTCAGCCTCATAGTTTTCTTTATCTAATACAAATTTATTTTCATTCAGTATAAATGATTTTCTTTTATACCAAAGGGCTATGGCAGAAAAGATTATTGAAAATATTGATAATGTTAAACTCACATATTCCATGGTCTGTAATTATGTTAGTCTGTATTTTATATGTTAATTATAATCAGTAGACATTGATCAGAATATTTGGTAAGTAGGCAGTCCATAAAAACTCACTATGTGACCCCCATGTGACCCCTGATAGAATTAATACAAAAAAGAGTTACAAATTTCTTCGTAACTCTTTGATTTTCAAGCGGTCTGGACGGGACTCGAACCCGCGACCTCCTGCGTGACAGGCAGGCATTCTAACCAAGCTGAACTACCAGACCGGACGCGGCGTTAAGTAATTATCCAGTGGACAATTTCAACCGTGGACCAGCTTGCAGGGGAGATTTTAACCTCTATTAACACTTTTGTTAATTGATCACCCGCAAAATTCGAAGTGCAAATGTATAGGCTTAGATCATTATTTGCAATAACTCACTTCAATAAATTTGATCATTTATTAATAAACGATCTGTAAATCTGCTACACTTCAACCATTATACTATTTTCCAGAGAAGTGCCAAAATGAATTATTATTGATTTATTCGATTTACAACTAAAAATCGACCCAATACTTTTATCAATAGCACAAACAATGTTCAGGAGTTGTATATACTACTTATCAATTATAACTTATCCCAAGTATTAAGCATAAATTTTTAAACATTGAACCTTTCTTTTATTTATGGCACACGGGCGTTTTGACAACCCTGTAATTGCTGCATTGGCAGGATTCTGGGATTTTTTAGGGAAACAAAAACTTTCTGATAAATTAACCGATCAAGACAGAATTGATGGTAAAACATGTCTGGTAACGGGTGCAAACTCCGGATTGGGTTTTGCACTGGCCACAGATCTAGCCCAAAGGGGTGGGAATGTGATCATGGCTTGTCGCCGGCAAATCCCTGAAGCGGGTGAAAAAGTTAAAAAGCTTAGTGGTTCTGAACTTGTGGCCACGCGTTATGTTGATCTCAGCAAGATTGAAACGATCCATGAATTTGTGGGCAATTTGAAAAGAGATCATATCACACTTGACATCGTCATATTGAATGCTGGCGTAGCATTGCCCAGGGCACGGAAAACCAAATCAGGATTGGAAGAGATGTTTTTGGTGAATTATTTAGCCAATTTCATTTTATTAAGTCGATTACTACATGAAAATATTATTCCCAATCAAAAATATGGCAAAAAAACCAGTGAGTCCGATTGGGTGCCACGGGTGATTTTCATTTCTTCCGATTCTCATCAGGAATCTTCTTTTATTGATTATGACGAATTTGGTCAATACATCGATTATGGCGTATCAAAGGGGATTTCTTATTATAGTTATTATAAATTGGTGCTCAATACCTATGCTACGGAATTATCCAGGCGAATTAATCAGGATCATTTAGATGTGATCGTCAATGCTATTTGTCCTGGACCGGTGAATACGGAAATTGTCAAAGAAGCGCCATGGCTTTTAAGGAAAACACTGCGGATAATTTTCTTTCTCATTTTTAAATCTCCGAAAAAAGCCGCCAGAGCAGTGGTTTATATGGCCATTTCTCCAGACTATGCTAAAGGAACCAACGAATATTTACATATGTTCAATCCTAAAAAAATGGACTACAAGGTATATATTCCTGAGGAGGGCCGTAAATTGTGGGAAAAATCCAATGAAGTTTGGAAATTGGTTGATTCCCAGGCAAAAACATTAGATTGAATATCAATTCATAAAAAAACCACACGAATGAAACACATTATCCTTGTATTTCTATTTTCTTTGATCATTACGGCCAACCTCGTAGCTCAATCCGATAATCACCCGTATAAGCCGGAATGGTCCGACCTGGATGCACGGCCGGTACCACAATGGTGGACGGACGCCAAATTTGGTATTTTTATTCATTGGGGTGTATATTCTGTTCCGGCATTTTCCAAGGTTGGTGAATATGCCGAATGGTATTGGCACAGTCTTCGAAGTGGCAAGAAGGAATACGTCGATTTTCATAATAAGAATTTCGGTCCATTGTTCAGCTATGCGGACTTTATTCCAAAATTTAAATGTGAATTATTTGACCCTGATCAATGGGCGAATGTTTTCAAACATTCCGGAGCCAAATATGTGGTGCTTACCTCCAAGCACCACGAAGGTTTCTGTCTTTGGCAAAATGAGCAGGCCAACCAATCCTGGGGCCGTCCGTGGAATAGTGTGGATGCTGGTCCGGGTAGAGATCTGTTAGGCGATTTGTCCGCAGCAGTCAGAAAAGAAGGCTTAAAAATGGGAATTTATTATTCGCTGTATGAATGGTATAACCCACT
Organism: uncultured Cytophagales bacterium; assembly: GCA_963711495.1. Taxonomy (GTDB): domain Bacteria; phylum Bacteroidota; class Bacteroidia; order Cytophagales; family Cyclobacteriaceae; genus CAVQEK01. Next base: position 99,100 of record CAVQEK010000002.1, on the reverse strand, counting down.
GTACCAATCCAATGTGCCGTTGTATGTTAAAGATCACATGGTTCCTCAATTCAAAGATGTCGTCACCAAATATGCTCCATCGGTTATATTTTCTGATGGCGAGTGGGACCATGCCGATACCACCTGGAAAAGTCAGCAATTACTGGCGTGGTTGTACAATGAATCACCCTGTAAAAACGACGTGGTGGTCAACGATCGTTGGGGAAAAAACACCCGGCATCTTCACGGTGGCTATTATACCACTGAATATGGTTCGGGTATGCCCGATGCCAGCCATCCCTGGGAAGAAAACCGCGGAATGGCCTATTCCTATGGTTACAGTCGTACTGAAAACATAGAGGATTATAATTCAAGTCAAAAGCTCCTTTATATGCTCATCGACATTGTGAGCCGCGGTGGCAATTTTCTGCTGGACATCGGCCCAACGGCTGACGGGCGCATTCCGGTGATCATGCAGGAACGATTGCTCGATATGGGGAAATGGCTGGATGTAAATGGAGCGGCTATTTATGCATCGAAAACCTGGAAAAATACCTGTCAGTGGTCAAAAGGTAAAATTGAAGATGCCGAGCGCGGGGAGTATAAAACCAAATATGAAATCATGAAACTTACGATTGACCCGGACCCCGGAATGGCTGTTAAAGATATTTTTTTTACAGTAAAATCTGATACGCTTTATTGTATTTGCCCAAAATATCCAGCAGGCAAAATGATCATAAAAGATGTACAATCTACCGGAAAAACGGCCATTTCTATGTTAGGGAACACTGGACAATTAAAATGGAAACAGGTTGGTAAAAATATTGAAGTTCAGGTGCCGGCAATAAATCCGTCAGAGTTGCCTTGTCAATATGCCTGGACTTTCAGGGTAACGGGCATCAAACCATAATTGTTTTGATAAATTGTGTATTGTCGAAAAAATGATTTTATGTGTGCTGAATACAGGATTCCTAAGGATTCATGGGTACACATGCCAAAGTTTATAACTCCGGGCTTTTTCATCCCGCCGGTTAATTTTATTGCTATGAATAAATAAAGTTTTAGATTTGCTTCGTAAATTTCTTAATAAATGCTCTTGGACTTTGAAAAACCTATAGTTGAACTTGAAGCCAAAATTGCCGACATGAAGGCATTGGCCCAGCAAAGCGGGGTTGACGTAACTGATGCAGTGAAATCACTTGAAGAAAAACTAATAAGACTAAAAAAAGAAATATTCAGCGATCTTACCCGCTGGCAACGTGTACAGCTTTCGAGGCATCCCGACAGGCCTTATACACTCGATTATATTTATGAAATTACGGATGACTTTGTTGAATTACACGGTGACCGTAATTCGGGTGATGACAAAGCAATGGTTGGTGGTTTGGGTACCGTTGACGGGCAGACATTTATGTTTGTAGGCCAGCAAAAAGGGCGCAATACCAAACTGAGGCAAATGCGTAATTTTGGTATGGCCAATCCTGAAGGTTATCGAAAAGCACTGCGGTTGTTTCGATTGGCTGAAAAATTCAATAAACCCATAATAACATTCATTGATACACCAGGTGCTTATCCCGGACTGGAAGCTGAATCTCGCGGTCAGGCCGAAGCCATCGCAAGAAACCTGAAGGAAATGTTCCAGATAAAGGTGCCTATAATTTGCATTGTGATAGGTGAGGGCGCTTCTGGCGGTGCCATCGGAATTGGCATAGGTGATAAAGTACTAATGCTCGAAAATACTTGGTATTCAGTTATTTCACCGGAAAATTGCTCGGCCATTCTTTGGCGGAGCTGGGATTATAAAGAGCAGGCTGCCGAAGCCATGAAGGTAACTGCCGAGGACATGAAGGGCTTTGGTTTGGTGGATGATATCATTAGGGAGCCACTTGGGGGAGCACACACCGACCTCAAATGGATGTCAGCCGAAATCAAGAAAATTATTCTGAAAACCAGTGAAGCTTTGCGAAAGAAACCAGTCGAAAAATTGATTGCAGAGCGCATAGACAAATTTTGTAAAATGGGTGTGGTCCAGGGTTAAAGACAACATTGATTGGAACGAGCCACCTGGACTGTATTCATTAGTTCAGGTGGTTTTTGTTTTATAAAAAACATTTTTAAACACTTATGAAATTACATATCATTCATGCAGGACTTTTTAAACTCGATGGAGGTGCGATGTTCGGTGTTGTACCCAAATCGATCTGGCAAAAGACCAATCCTGCCGATGAAAACAACATGTGTACCTGGGCCATGCGTTGCCTGCTCATCGAAGATGGCAATCGACTGATTTTAATTGACAATGGGATAGGAGATAAGCAGGATGAAAAATTTTTCAGGTATTTTTACCTTCACGGGCCATATTCGCTTCTTGATTCCCTGAAAAAGGCCGGATTTTCTCCGGATGATGTTACGGACATGTTTCTTACCCATCTGCACTTCGATCATTGTGGTGGCGGGGTTGTCTGGAAAAATCGTGAAAAAAAGATCGGGGAATTACAATTTAAGCATGCTATTTATTGGACCAACAAAGCACACTGGAAATGGGCGACGGAACCAAATGCACGGGAGAAAGCAAGCTTCCTGAATGAGAATCTGTGGCCCATGCAGGAAAGCGGACATCTGCAATTTATAAACCCGGATGAATCATGTCCTTTTCCTCTATTCGATTTGTGCTTTATCGATGGACATACAGAAAAGCAGATGATCCCACAAATTCATTATAAAGATAGAACAATTGTATTTGCTGCCGATCTGCTTCCTTCCACCGGACACATTCCGTTACCTTATGTGATGGGTTACGATACCAGGCCGTTGATTACATTGGAAGAAAAAGCTTTATTTCTCCAGGAAGCTGTGAAACGGGAATATATCATTTTCTTCGAACATGATGCTGCACATGAATGCTGCACCTTGAAAGAAACAGAAAAAGGGATCAGGTTGGATAAAACATTTAAATTGTCGGAAATTATTTAGCAATGAAAATCGGCCTTGCGTTATCCGGTGGCGGAGCGAGGGGTATTGCCCACATCGGTATGCTGAAAGCTTTCGAAGAGGCGGGAATCACTTTTAACATGGTCACCGGAACCAGCGCCGGAGCGATTGTAGGCGCATTCTATTGCCACGGATATACTCCGGATGAGATCATGGATTTTGTTAAGACGACCCGGGTCTTTCGCCTGATGCGGTTGGCCATGAGCAGGTCCGGTCTGCTCAACATGGCAGCAATGCAAAAGATCTATACCAGGTATTTTCCTGAAGATAATTTCAATTCACTGAAAAAACCGCTGGTTATTTCCACTATTAATCTAAAACAAGGGAAATCAACTTTTTTTTATGAAGGCGAACTCATCAAACCCATCATGGCTTCATCGGCTGTTCCTGTCATTTTTCATCCTGTCGAAATACACGGGGAATATTATGTAGATGGTGGAATCATGAACAATTTGCCCGTAGAACCTTTGATTGGCCACTGCGATAAGGTCATTGGTTTTCATTGTAATCCTGTTGATGATAATTACCAGATTGGTAATTTCAGGTCTGTTTTGGAACGTTGCCTGCTGATGGCGATATATTCCAACGCCCGAATGAAGAAAAGTTCCTGTGACATTTTTTTGGAACCTCCAGCCATGAAAAATATTGGTGCATTCGAATTTTCCCGGGCCGATGACATTTTTAAAATCGGATATGACTATGCAAAACACGAAATGGAGAATGTGATGGCTGCCCTGAAATAAATGTATTTTTATAACACGCCATGTCAAAGGTGTTTTTTCCATATCCAAAAATTATTGTGCCATGAGAAAGGAATCAACATGATTTTTTCGAACTTAACGGAACTTGACTTCAGTATTTGCACAATCAATATTTTTCCAATCAATTGTTGCGGATTTGAAATGAATAGAGATTTTTGAAGTCAGCTCTGTTTCAAGGTTTAATAACATCATCGAATTTCAATAATATTTCCTTTGAAAAGAATTTTAGCACTATATCGAAATGCGTATGGTGGTTTGTCGAAACCTGCCTGGATGCTGGCTTTAGTGATGTTGATCAACCGCAGTGGGACGATGGTTGTGCCTTTTCTAAGCATATATCTGACCGATGCCTTGCATTTTAGCCTGGATCAGGCGGGCATTATTTTGAGTTTGTTTGGTCTGGGGTCCATGACTGGCGCCTATCTCGGGGGTTGGCTTACCGATAAAATAGGACATTTCAGGGTTCAGGTGATGAGTCTGGCATTCGGAGGAATATTGTTTTTTATATTGTCCTGGTTCGAAAGTTTTGAATCTCTGGCGATCGGGATTTATATACTGAGTGTGGTATCAGAAAGTCTCCGGCCCGCCAATGCTTCTTCGGTGGCACATTATGCAAAACCGGAGAATATAACCCGGGCATTTTCTTTGAACCGAATGGCCATCAACCTGGGATTTTCAATTGGTCCGGCACTTGGTGGATTGCTTGCAGTATTGTCTTATCGCTTATTGTTTATGGCCGATGGCATTACCTGTTTGGCTGCGGCCCTGTTTTTTTACATTTATTTCAAGGAGAAAAAGGGGAATGAGCCACAAGATAAAAAACCGATATCATCGGAAATAAAATCGTTATCGCCATACCGGGATGGGCTATTTCTGGCTTTTGTGATGCTGTGTACTTCTTTTGCCGTGGTTTTCTTTCAATTATTCATGACGTTGCCGTTGTATTATCACGATGTTTATACTTTATCAGAATCGACTATTGGCGCTTTGCTGGCTTTGAATGGGATTGTGGTATTTTCTCTCGAAATGATACTGGTTTATATGCTCGGGTATCGCCTGCCTCTTTGGAAAGTGATTTTCATAGGCTGTTTGCTCAATGGCCTTTCATTTGTAATGCTGAATCTATTTACCGGCTTTCACATATTGATGCTAGCGATGTTTGTGTTAAGTATCTCAGAAATCATGGCGATGCCTTTTATGGCCACGGTGGTGGTGAGCCGTTCCACCGCACAAAACCGGGGATCCTATATGGGTTTGTATGCCCTGGCCTTTTCAACAGCTCATGTGCTGGCACCCTTTTTAGGCACAAAGATCATTGCGCATTATGATTTTTCGACCCTCTGGTGGGGAGCTGGTTTTTTATCCATTATCAGCGCTCTGGGTATGATGGTGGTCGTGAGAAAAATGGAATTTCGTGTATCGTTTGCCTGAAATGAAATCACGAAATTATTGCATTTTACGTTCATAGAAATGCCACAATATATTTTTGTATTTGGACGGTTAAATTTTTAAATTATGTAGTTATTAAGAATTAAGTTTCCCAATTGAAAATCAATGATCATGAAGAATTTGAATCATTTGGCCCCGTTGTTTTTATTGATCGTATTACCGCTCGTTAGTCTGGCACAGCAAACAATGCCACAAGAAATCCAGGAGTTTTACAAAAAGTTGAATTTTGTGAATGCTTACAGCACACCAGCGGAAAGGTCCCTGCTTAAAAGTTGTCATGATATCAGTCAGGTTCCCTATACCAATGGATCAGACAGATTAAGGAAGATTTATCAGGCGATGCAAGTGGTGGATAAGGGTATTTTGCAATCCAAAGATAGAATGCCGGGTATGCACAAATACGAAATAAAATCTTTTACTTCCGGCCTCTATCAAGTCTTGAAATATGTCATTTCCGATGATGGATCTGCTAAGATCTGGGTAAAAGTTTATCAGATCGATCAGGAATCGCAAAGTCACTTTATTGCCTACTATAATAAAGCCCTGAAGTATGATTGGCCATCAGTTGAAAAATTAGTCGATATGGCCCATGTAACGTCCTTCAATCAAGAAGCTAATGAATGGTTTTTAACCAGAGACGGTTGGAAAAAGGGCACGGTGAATATGGTGCTTGTTCACTAAAATAAAACCGGTATTAGTATTGGTAAAGGAACCGTTTAATACTTCTTTTCGGTGTTTTTTCAAATTCTTCACCGTGTATATGAAAAGCGGATAAATTCATATACCCAGGCAATCTTTTATTCAATAATTTTATGTGGCTGGCAAAGATCTCTTCCAATTGGGATTTCACCAGGTTCTGACTGTCCGCTTCTTCATAGTCCGGATAGATCAACGCCAGCAACTTATTATTTCGCTCTACTACCAGCGACTCGCTCACATAAGGCAGGTTGTTTAGCAGGGCTTCAATTTCCTCGGGATATATATTTTGACCAGAAGCTCCCAGGATCATGGTTTTCTTTCTCCCTTTAATAAAAATATTATTTTCATCATCCATGATACCCAGATCGCCGGTATGCAGCCAGCCATTGTCATCGATCATCTGTTTGGTCGCTTCCGGATTTTTATAATAACCAAGCATTACATGGCTTCCTTTAACCAGTATTTCACCAACCTCCTGATGAGGGTCCATGGAATCAATGGTTACTTCAAGTGCATCAACCGGCCTGCCTGCTCCGCTCAATTTAGTCGTATCCCAGGATGCATAGGAAATAAGTGGCCCGCATTCGGTCATACCATACCCCACAGTATAGGGAAATTTGATCTTGTGGAAGAATATTTCCGTTTCTCTGTTTAATGCAGCACCCCCAATAATAATTTCAACAAAATTTCCTCCGAATGCCTCAGATATTTTACTTCTAATCTTTTTATAGACCAAATTTTTAATCCTTGGTATGGATAATAAAAATTTTACTCTGGGATTTTCCATTTGGGGTAAGATCTGTTTTCTGTAAATCTTTTCTATAACCAGCGGTACCGAAAGAATCAATTTTGGTTTCATCTCACCAAAAGCCTGGATTATGATATTTGGGGTAGGGGTTTTGCCCAGAAAGGTGATGAAACAACCCAGGGTAAATGGAAATAAAAATTCGAAAGCACAGCCATAAGCATGTGCCAGAGGCAGGAAGGATACGATTTTACTGCTTTTGTCAAGCGGCATATTATGCCTGGCAAAAAGAACATTTTCCTGCAGACTTCGATAAGGCAGCATGACGCCTTTGGAAAAACCGGTCGTTCCGGAGGTGTATGACAATACCGTCAAATCATCTGGTTCGAGGCGCGCATATTGTACATCGTCCGGTGTCATTCCTTGCGGATAATTTTGTTTGAAAACTTCCTGAGCTTCATTCCAGTGTTTATCGATCTGCTCATCCTGGCAATAGAGCGCAGAAAAATCCTGAAGTTTAAAAATTCCCCTGATATTGCTGATCTTATCCTGGTCGATATTTTCAAAAAGCTGGTCGCTGATAAATAAGACCACGGCATCGGAATGATTGATAATATGATGTGTGTCTTCTGCTTTGAAATCCGGTAAAATGGGAACGATGACCGCACCATAACTGATTACAGCCAGGTAGACAATCGCCCAATGAACAGAGTTTTTCCCTACCAGCGCTACTTTATCGCCTTTGGATACGCCGCAGATTTTAAAGGCAAGCTGGATCTTTTCCATCTGTTCAGCGATATCTTTTCCGGAATACGACATTCCCTTATAATCTGCCAAAAAGGGTTCCTCCCACATTGACCTGACCGCTATTTCCAGAAGTTCGTTAAGCGACTGACCTTCCTTGATTGCCTGTGGCGCCATAATTTATTTTATTAAATATTGCAAAACTTCCATCGGATAGAGATGCAATTTAAGGGTTTCCGACATTATTAAAAGTTGATATAAATCATGAGAACTACCGGCATGAAATCAATAATTATGACCTAAACTGCAAAATTTCATTCATTGATTTCATGTGTTATAAGATTTTTTTAATGTGTTGTTCATGTTTTATGATACCATTTATTAAAAACTCGATTTGAAATGTTCCGCGATGGGGAAGCGCAAAAATGTATGCAAACGTTTGCAAATTTTTTTGGAATGTTTTGATCTTCCCGCGAAATTGGCCAAATTGTTAGGAAAATTTGTTGATCTAAATTCACCCTAAAATGGAAAAATCAAGGAGAGAATTCATTAAAAAGGCGGCGTTGGGTACCACTGGAATTACACTGGGTGCGTCGTCGCTTGCATTTAGTGCAAAAAGTTACAACGCAATAAGGGGCGCCAATGACCGCATCAACATGGCAGTGATCGGTATCCGGGGCCGTGGTTTTGACCATATTCGCGAATGGACCAAAATGGCTAAGGATGAGAATATTTTGGTAAAAACACTTTGTGATATCGATGAACGGCTCTATCCAGAAAGACTGGAAGAGGCAGAAAAAAATCAGGGTTCCAAACCGGGTACGGCGTATGACTTGAGGAAAGTCTATGACGATAAAGATATCGATGCCGTTTCGATTGCTACGCCCAATCACTGGCATGCCCTGGCCACTATCTGGGCAGTACAGGCCGGCAAAGATGTATATTCAGAAAAACCATGTGCACACAATCTTTGGGAAGGAAGAAAGATGGTAGATGCTGCCCGTAAATACAACAAACTGGTGCAGGTAGGTTTCCAAAATCGTTCTATAGAGAATGTGCGCAAAGCCATTCAATTTTTGCATGATGGCGGGATAGGAGATGTTTATATGGCCCGCGGATTATGCTTCAAACCCAGGGATTCTTTTGGAAGAGCGGAAAACAGTCCGGTGCCTGAAGGCGTACATTACGATATTTGGATTGGCCCTGCAGAATATTATCCCTACAACGAAAAGAAATTCCACTACAACTGGCACTGGTTCTGGAATACCGGGAATGGTGATATTGGCAACCAGGGTCCGCATCAGTTTGATATCGCCCGCTGGGGAATGAATAAACATGAGCATCCCGTCAAAATTTCTTCTCATGGCGGTTATTATAAATGGAAGGACTGTGATCAGGAAACCGCCAATACGCAAATGGCCCAGTTGGAGTATGCCGATGGGAAGATCCTTCAGTTTGAAGTGCGCGGATTGTATACCGGCGGAGAGGCAGATTATGATGTGAAAATCGGTAACCTGTTTTATGGCACGGAAGGTTGGATGGAAATTGATGGTAGTAAATGGCAAACCTACATGGGCCGTATAAATGAACCGGGCCCAGGATCAGAATCTGCTAAAGAAGATGAAGCCAAAACCGGGACATATCTTGCCGCACCAGGTGGTGGTGGCCATTTTAAGAATTTTATAACAGCGCTGCGTTCAGGAAAGCGCAAGGACCTGACCTGTGATATCGAAGAAGGTTTCATGTCCACTTCTTTACCTTTATTGTCCAACATCGCCTATCGGACCGGTCGTTCGTTAACTTTTGATGGATCCAAAGAAAAATTTGTGAATGATAGTGAAGCCGATAAGTTGTTGACGCGTAATTACCGCGATGGATATGTAGTTCCAGGAGCGGTGTAAACATTTTAAGAACTTAGATAAAAAACCGGTCCGATGAGGGTCCGGTTTTTTTATTTAAAATCAACAGAGAAACATTTCTTCTTCCTGAATTGATCAGTACATTTATTGGCGCAAACATTATTTTTTAAATCAACGAATATCACTCTTTTTTACTATGAGGCGATTTATCATTTTTCTATTATTTTGTTGTACTGCTGTCAGTGTTGCATATGCCAAAGAAGTCACATTATATGTGTCGGTAAATGGAAATGATCAAAATTCAGGCACTCAGGACCAACCCCTGGCAACATTGCAGGCGGCCCTGGACCAGATCCCAAAATTGAAACAGGACCGTGAAGTTTCTATCATACGCATTGAAGTGGGGGATGGCATATATTACCTCAAAAAACCAGTGATGATTAGTCCTGCAATGAGCGGAACAGAACAAATGCCAATTGTAGTGGAGGCCGCTAAAAATGCCAAGCCGCAATTTGTTGCGGGAGTACCATTGAAAATGAAGGAAATTTCAGGAGGACGGTGGCAGGGAGATGTTGGATCATGGGCAGATAGCCATCCTTTTGATCTGTATGTAAATGGGAAAAGGGCCGTTCGCGCCAGGATGCCCAACACTGATTTGCTCACCTTCGAATCCGTGCGTGAAGAAGTGTTGATCAAAGGCAATGGCCGGGCTCCTGAGAAAGCTGCACAATACATAAAATTTCCATCGGAAGTCACCGTGCAGTTGACAAGTCTTCCCCTGGCTGAGCTAAAAAATATTCGTTTTGACGCCTACCATAAATGGGACAATACCATTCGTTATCTGGGCGGATATAGTGATTCGACCCGCGAATTTTTCACTACGGGAGAGGGAATGAAGCCGTGGAATGCCATGAAAAATGGGACCAGGTTTTTCCTGGAAGGATCGGAAAAATTTTTGGATGCTCCCGGAGAGTGGTTTATTGATGACAATAACAAACTCAACTACATCCCCAGAAAAGGGGAAGAAATTGGTAAGGTCCAGGTGGTTTTGCCGGTCTTAACCGGACTTTTACAAATAAATGGTGATCCTCAAAACGAAGCATTGGTACGCAACATTCAAATTAAAGGACTGACTTTTTCCTATTCAAATTATCCATTGCCTGCCGATGGCTTTGAACCTGCTCAGGCCGCATCTACTGTAGATGCCGCCGTGATGATCGATGGCGCTGAAAATGTGACTTTCACCCAATGTGAAGTCAGTCACGTTGGCCAATATGGCATTTGGTTTCGCCGGGGATGTCACAACAATCGCCTGGAAAAATGTCATATTTATGATCTTGGTGCCGGTGGAATACGAATCGGTGAAACTGAAATTCAGGAAAAACCATCCCTTCAAACCAACAACATCACCGTAAACAATTCTATTATTCAATCCGGAGGTTATAATTTTCCGTGCGCTGTGGGGGTTTGGATTGGTCAAAGTGGCAATAATGAGATTGCACACAATGATATCGGCAATTTCCGGTATAGCGGGGTTTCTGTGGGATGGGTCTGGGGATATGATTACAGCCCAGCCAAAAACAATAAGATCGTATACAATCACATACATCACATCGGCTGGGCATTGCTCAGTGACATGGCCGGCGTTTATACTTTGGGGTCTTCGGAAGGCACAGAAGTTAGCCATAATCTCGTACATGATGTGTATGCCTATTCTTACGGAGGTTGGGGATTGTATACAGATGAAGGATCGTCAAACATCAAATTGGAAAATAATCTGGTTTACAGGACTAAAACAGGTGGTTTTCACCAGCATTATGGTAAGGAAAACATATTGGAAAACAATATTTTTGCTTTTGCCTCAAAATACCAATTGCAATGTACCAGGGTGGAAAAACATCTTTCTTTTACCTTTAAGCATAATATAGTGGTTTTTGATCACGGTGTTTTATTGCAGGGACCATGGGACAAAGTACAAATTGAAATGGACAGTAATATCTATTTTGCATGTCCTCCGGCAAAAGCAATTTTTTTAGGTAAAAGTCTGCAGGAATGGCAAAAAAACCAACAACACGATCAGCACAGTTTATTGGCAGATCCGAAATTCCGAAATCCTGAACAGGGTGATTTCAGGTTTCGTACAAAAAAAGTCGTTCATAAAATCAATTTTGATCCGTTTGATTATTCTGAATATGGTGTTTATGGAGATAATTTGTGGACGGAAATGGCGAAATTGCCAGATGATGTGTTGAAAGAATTTGCTGCTGAGGCTGAGAAGAATATTGATATAGACCCATCGGAGTAAGAGTGCAAAACATCAGTAAATTATAATATACTTTTTCAAGCCAATCTATACATGGCTTCGATCACCGTACTGAAATGATCAATGACGATCTGCCTGCGAATTTTGAGCGTAGGTGTGAGTTCTCCCAGATGCATATTGAAGTCATGTGGCAATAGGTGGAATCTTTTTACTCTTTCAAAATTAGCCAGACTGTGCTGCAGATTTTCAAGCTTTTCTTCATAAAATGCTTTGATCCGGTGGGTATCAATTAATTCTTCTATAGAGTGATAATTTATATTCAGTGACCTGGCATATTCTTTCAAAGCCTCAAAATTAGGCACCAGTAAGGCTGTTACATAAGGCTTGTCATCACCTATGATGATGGCCTGGTCTATGTAATTGTCATTGGTGAGCAGTGCTTCAATTGGTTGTGGAGCAACGTATTTTCCGCCGGCAGTTTTCATCAGATCTTTGATCCGGTCGGTAATGATGAGTTGACCGTCTTTATTAATAAATCCGGCATCCCCAGTTTTTAACCACCCATTGCTAAAAACCTTGGCTGTTGCTTCTGGTTTTTTATAATACCCTTTCATAATGGTGTCGCCCCTGACCAGAATTTCATCATCATCTCCAATCATAATCTCAACTTCAGGCATAGCCACACCGACCGTACCAAACTGAAAACATTTTTCGGGAAAGACCGATACCGTAGCACATGTTTCGGTTAGGCCGTAACCTATGAGAATAGGCATCCCCAGGGCATGGAAGAATTGAGTGATCTCCCCGGAGAGTGGAGCGCCGGCGCAAGGCATCAGCCGAAGCTTACCGCCAAAAACACGTCTGATTTTTTTTGATACCACCGAATCCAACAGCCAGTGTTTTATGTCCAGGCCGACCGGGATCTTTTTGCCCATCCTGTTATATTCATATTTTTTAAGTCCGGTTTGGGTAGCCTGGTAAAAAAGCCATTTTTTGATGCCGGATGATTCATTCACTTTAGCCAAAATTTTGTGATATGCCTTCTGATACAACCGGGGTACCGAACACATCACTGTCGGTTTTACTACAGCCAGCGTTTCAATAATTTTTTTTGGATCGTCAAGATAGGAGATTTTCAATCCTTTGTATAGAGCATATAATGACCAGGCGCGCTCAAAAACATGACTTAATGGCAGAAAACACAAAGAATGGTCGTTGTGATCTACCCGTAGCCTTACATCATGAATTTTAAAAGCCTGTATGAAATTAGCGTGGGTTAACATGACACCCTTAGGTTCTCCAGTCGTTCCTGATGTGTAGATGATGGTTGCTAAATCCCCGGATGCAATGCTTTTGGCCAATTGATCGGTGCGATCATCCGAAATTTCAAAGCCGGAGAGGACAAATTCTTCGAATGAGATTGCCGCTTGTATGGAAGGCTTGATGTCCGGATTGAAGATAACAATTTTTTCCAGGGGACAATTAGCTTGTGCATATAACTCAAGCGCTATTTGATATTGCAGGTCATCCCCGACGAACAGGATCCTAATTTCAGCTTCTTCAATAATATATTTGGCCTGAGAAGTACTGTTGGTGGCATAGATTGGAACAGTAACAGCACCAATATTCATGATACCCAGATCCGCTATCGACCATTCGGGTTTGTTTTCAGAAAAGATGCCAATGTTTTCCCCCTTGTGCACGTCTAGTTGCAATAGCGCTTTTGACACCTTTTTAATTTGATCACCGAATTGTTTCCAACTGATTGTTTTCCAGTCATGGCTGGTTGCATCGGGATAAGTTAGCGCACTTTCCTCTCCGTATTGCATTGAATGCTCAAAAATGTGGCGGATAAAACTTTCAGACATCGTTCGATACTTCCTTAGTGAAAGGATCAAAGATATTGATTTCCATAAAATATCAGGTGGAACTCAATTTACTTTTTTAAGCCGTAAATAGGAATTTTGGCTGTATATGATAATATAACTATCGCAGTCGGTGTTAATGAAAACCGCCATCTACATTGATGATTTCTCCTGTGGAGTAAGGCAAATAACCCAAAGCCAGGGCAGCGACCGCTTTGGCCACATCTTCAGGCAATCCCCAGTGTGGTATGGGCAACCCACCCTGGTCGATGAATCGATCATATTTGGCCGTTGCTAGCCGGGTCATATCAGTGCGAATAATGCCTGGCCGGACCTCATAAACATTGATATGGTGTTTTGCCAATCTGGCAGCAAAAAGCCGGGTCATCATACTGACTACTACCTTGGACAGCGCATATTCAGCCAGTGTAGCCGCATTGGCATAGGAGGTAAGTGAGTAGATATTCACAATTTTAGGCTGGTATCCCGGCAATTCTTTCGATTGCAGATCAATCATTAGACGGGAAATGGATTGGGTCAGAAAATAGGGACCTTTCAGGTTGACGTTCATTAGTCTGTCCAGACCTTCTTCCTGAATTCCCAACATATCTACACGTGTTTCAACAGAGATCCCGGCATTGTTAACCAACAGATCGATGCGGCCCTCACTTTGCATCCAGGTTTGCATTGAGATCTGGGGGTTCGCAAAACCAGACCAACTGTTCCTCAACGGACAACCCTTCCGGTAATTCATGCGCCTTTGGATGGGTTGATTTGAATTTATTCAACATAAGTAGTTGTAATTCTTGCATCTTACCCGCGTATTCAGGTTTGTTGGCCAGGTTTGTGGTTTCATTGGGATCCTGATCCAGATCGTAAAGGCGGGAGGAAATGCCAGGTGCACCAAGTCCGGTTTCATAACCTTGGGCGAGATCGTGTTTCCCGGAGGTAAATATGTATTTAAAATGTTCTGTGCGGATCATGGCTTTATTGTCTGCCAGATATTCAGCAAAAACAAAGTCCTTGTGGTGGTCCGTTTTTTCTTCCAAAACAGGCATTAAACTCACACCCTGAATCCCCTTCATTTGGGAAACGCCCAGGGCATCATTAATTGTGGGCACCAGATCCACATATTCGGTAAGTGCTTTTGAATTCCTTCCGGGATCGAACGCATCGCCACCAGTTATGATCAGGGGTGAGCGTTCTGCTGGTTCCCACATCATATGTTTTTCAAAACGTTTGTGATCATTCAGCAAATATCCCTGATCTCCAATATAAATGATCAGCGTTTTTTTGCGCAAACCCAGCGAATCGAGCGTATGAATAATGCTACCAACATTTTTGTCGAGGTATTCCACAGAATTGTAATAGGAGGTGATAATGCCCCTGCGATCTGACTCGGAAAGATCTTTAAAGATCTTTGGTATCCAGCGATCGTCCTCCGGACTACCTGCCGGCAATGGCACCTCATCGGGCTTATGTCGTCCTGCATATTCGATGGGAAAATTAAAGGGAGAATGGGGCTCATGAAATCCTATCCAAAGGCAGAAACGGTTATTTTTGTTGGCTTCAATAAATTCATTGGCCTTGCCGGCAAACCAGGTACCCTCATCAAAACGATCATATACCGGCGCAGGAAGCATATCCGCATTCATCCAAATCCGGATGGGGTCACGGAAAGGTTTCCACGGTCCGCGATATTGTAGTGTATCAGGCAAGGGCGGTTGCTGAACTGAACTAAAATATTTTTTCCAGTCACTGGATTCTATCCGATAATCGAATCCATGGGGCAGGTTGTTGTTAAAATGCATTTTACCGACAAAACCGGTTTTGAAACCGAATTTTTTGAGATGTTCAGCAAGCGTTTCCTGGTCTGCCGTGAATGACGTAAAAAGCAAAGTTACACCAGTGGCGTGGGGATATTTGCCGGTTAATAGAGATTGTCTGGAAGCGCTGCACAACGGTGCATTGGCGAAAGCTTCGGTAAACATCACTGCCTGAGAAGCCAAACGGTCCAGATTGGGGGTGCGAATGATATCATTGCCATAACATCCAATGACATTGGTGCTGTGATCATCTCCAATGATCATGACGATGTTGTCAAATAGGGGAGTGTCTTTTTGATCGGGATTTTTTGTTGATTTACACCCAAAGAAATGGAATGACAATGCCAAAAATAAAAAGAAAGAATGAACTCGCGGAAGGTGGTTCTTAATCATCGTTGAACGAAGTGAAAATCTTTAAATATTAATTTAAGGCCGGGAAGAATGATGAACCATTGCACTTCGATTCTTTCTGAATCTCCGGGTACGTAAATAATACGGTAATTTCCTTCCATTAATACCCTGATATTTTCATTATTTTTCTTTACTACTATCCGCCCGACCTTTGGCATTCTTCAAAATATTTACTTTATTAAACAGTCTAGATATAATGGAGGAAGCATATTTTTTGGAATATCTGCTACTCTATTCCGCAATATTGGTCAGATCGACTATTGCACGTTCGGCCCATATTACTTTTGTCATTTTTTTAGTTTCTTTTTGGCTTCCTTATCAGTGTAAAAATGCCCGTCTCGAATTTGTTGTTGACCTTCTTCAATTTTTTGTATGATTAGCAACTTTTCAATTAATCCTTCTATAGAAAATTCCTCTGGCTTTGCTTGAAGGTCTCTATTAATTGCATTTTCTTCATTATACTAATAAATTCTTTCACCCCAATATACGAAATTTGAAACCGGCGGGCTTAATTTTTAACTAATGTCGTTGATCCAACTTAGTTGATTCAATCAATCCCGGGAAGCGAAATTCCTTTAATGTTCCGGTATAAAGCCAAAGCTCTTGAATCGGTCAGCCCCGAAATGAAATCAAGGAGCTTTAGTACATTCTCATAAAGATCTGTAGCTTCTCTTATTTCATCCCGGAGTTCTTCGGGCAATAACCGGAAAGTTGTCGACTGGTGCCAGTTCAGTTTTTGATTGGCAGTCCACTGAACCACCGGGGGGCAAAAAGCTTCCAGCAATCCATGCAATACCTCGAATCCGGCGATTTCACGCTCGATTACCGGCTGGGATTTATAGATTTTTTCAAATGACATCTTCCCAATTTCCGACAGCATCCGGGCTGCCGGAATGATATCGGTGAGCGCCAGGTCAAAAGTGCCATCAAGCAGTTCTCTTTCGTGATCGATAAAAACATCCACACATTGCTGAATGAGTTCCTGAATCGACAAAGCCCTCAAAAGGCCTGTCTTTTCTTTGAGGCTTTGGATCATATTCAACTTTTCCGGCTTGTATTTATTTCCCAGAATTTCCGCAAGCATTTCCCGGGAGGTTTCAAAGGGCACCAATCCCAAATTGGTGCCATCTTCCAGATCGATGATGTTGTAACAAATGTCATCGGCCGCTTCAACCAGAAAGGTGAGTGGATGACGACACCAGACCAGGTCATCGTTTTTACTCAACCTGATCAAACCGGTTGCACTGGCAAGTTCAGCAAAGACTGCCTTGTTACTCTGAAAAAAACCGTATTTTTTCTGGCTTTTACGCTGTTTGTCAACATTACTGATGTCCGATTCACGCGGATATTTGCTGAAAGCGCCGAGTGTTGCAAAAGTAAGCTTCAACCCCTGGAAATTGGGCTTATTAACCAGCCGGAACCCCTGGGCATTTCCTTCAAATTTGGTGAGGTCTGCCCATTGTTTGCTGGTGAGGTTGGCCTGAAGGTCGAAGCCTGGGTTATGACTGACAAAATAACCGGCAATGGCGCTTTCTCCTGCATGGCCAAAAGGCGGATTGCCGATATCGTGCATCAAAGATGCCGCCGCTGCAATGGCGCCAAAATCCACGGCCGTGATGCCTTCCTTAAGCAGATCCGGATGTTTATCGAGGATTTCCCGGCCGGCCAATTTACCCAATGACCTGCCGACACTCGCTACTTCCAGGCTGTGGGTGAGGCGTGTATGAACGAAATCTTGTTTGGGCAGTGGAAATACCTGGGTTTTATCTTGCAGGGATCTAAAAGGATAGGAGAAAATGATGCGATCGTAATCCTGCTCGAATCGGCTCCTTAGCGGATCATTGCTTATGGTTGTATTTTGTTCCCTTGGGCGACCGGGGTTGAGCAGATGTATCCAGTTCATAAATGTTCACGCTTCGCTTAAAAATCCAAAAATATAAATTGCCTATTTATTATAGCCAAACCGGTTCAATTTCGCCGATTTGGTGCGCCAGGCAGCTTCTACTTTGATATATTGTTCCAAATATACCTGTTTCCCGAAAAAGGCTTCCATATCTTTTCTGGCTTCAATGCCCACTTTTTTAATCCTTTCTCCCTTGTGGCCCAATAAAATGGCGCGCTGCGTGACGCGTTCTACATAAATTTCAGCCCGCATACGAATGATGTCTTCTGCTTCTTTAAACTCTGTGATGACAACTTCAGTGCTGTAGGGGACTTCTTTTTTGTAGTTGTTGAATATTTTTTCCCGTACAATTTCGGCGGCAAAAAATCGTTCGGTTCGGTCAGTGAGGGTATCTTTGGGGTAGAAGGGAGGGTGTTCCGGAATATGTGCCAATATTTTATCAAACAAGGAGGAGATGTTGATGCCGTTCAGGGCAGACACGCTGATTGTCTCCGCGGGGTTAATGATGGGCTCCCAGTAAGCCAGCTTATCTTCGGCCTGCGATCCTTTGGCCAGGTCGATTTTGTTCATGATCAGGATCTTTGGCGTTTTTGATTGGGAGACTTTTTTGATATACGATTCGTCTTCGAATTTTTCATAGAGGTCGGTAACGAATAAGATCAGGTCGGCGTCTTCCAGTGAGCTGCTCACAAAATTCATCATCGATTGGTGCAGTTCGTATTTGGGATTGAGAATACCCGGAGTATCGGAATAGATGATCTGGAAGTTTTCTCCACTGAGGATACCCAGGATACGGTGCCGGGTGGTTTGGGCTTTTGACGTAATGATGGAAAGTTTTTCGCCAACCAATTGGTTCATCAGGGTGGACTTACCCACATTGGGTTTTCCGATAATGCTTACAAATCCAGCCTTGTGCGTGGGTTTTTGTTCATTTTTCACGGCATAAAGTTAACCGAATTTTCTTCGAAATTATAGTGTGAGTGGCATGAAGATTGAGATTGATTGATTAATTCTTTAGTCATGAAACGTTCGATTTTTTACCCGGCTATTTGCTTTATCGTTTTGTTATCATCTTGTCAACGATATCTGGTGCCGGTTTGGTTTAAACCTGAGACGGACAACTCCAAAGCATCTGAAGCCAGCACCGAACAGGCGTTGGTTCGTGTTGAAAACATCAAGTACAACAACTCATTTCTCATTTTTGATGTTATTGCGGAAAACCATTCTGACGATACATTGGCAGTAGAACCGCAGGACATGTATTATTGTGTCAACCCCAACCCATATTCAAATAAATCTACCGATAGGTCCGGGACAGATTCCAATGTGTTTGACAGACATTATGCGTTGATGGAATTTGAAGTGGCTTCAAGCATTCGCAAACAGATTAAAACACAAAAAACCAACAACGTAATTCTGGGGATATTGTGTGCCGGGCTCATCGTCTATGATGCAACGCAAGATGCGAAAGATAATCGTGAAATGTATTGGACTGGATCAAAAGTGCGGCAGGTCAATAACCGGAAAGCGGCAGTGTTTACCGGCCTGGCTACTGCCGATGCTATAAGCAAAGTGAATGTCGCCAATGCTCAAAGAGAATCGGAAGATCTGTATTATTTGTCCGGTGAAATATTACCTGCGACCTCACTCCAACCTGGTGAGCAGGTACGGGGAAAGGTATTTTTCAAATATTTACCGGGACGATTTTATAGACTGACTTTGCCATTTGGTGGATTGAATTATATTTTTGACTTCCGGAAAGCTGAAAGCCGGGACCGTCAAAAGCTGGTGGTTCAGCAATAAAATAAATTTGTTTGGCTGCCCCATTTGCATTGTACTCAGTGTTTCCTATATTTGCACTCGCTTTGCAAAAAAAGCACAACATCATCGCGGGGTGGAGCAGTTGGTAGCTCGACGGGCTCATAACCCGTAGGTCGTAGGTTCGAGTCCTACCCCCGCTACAGAGATTAACAAAGGCCCTGGGTTTCCAGGGCTTTTTTCATGTACACAGTTTACGTTCTATACAGCCAGAAATTCGACAAGATCTATGTCGGATATACCAGTTCGCTGGAAGCCCGTTTGGCCTCACACAATGAATTGGGAAGGAAAGGCTATACCAAAAATTTCCGGCCATGGACAGTTGCCCACACAGAAGAATACCAAACCAAAACAGAGGCTATGGTACGAGAGAAACAACTCAAATCAGCTAAGGGGAGGCAATTTATCTGGAATTTGATCCGTGAAAAATTTAATGGCCCAAGCTAATATCAAGCCGCACGACGGGCTCATATCCGCCAGTCGGCGGACGTAGGTTCGAGTCCTACCCCCGCTACAGAGATTAACAAAGGCCCTGGGTTTCCAGGGCTTTTTTCATGTACACAGTTTACGTTCTATACAGCCAGAAATTCGACAAGATCTATGTCGGATATACCAGTTCGCTGGAAGCCCGTTTGGCCTCACACAATGAATTGGGAAGGAAAGGCTATACCAAAAATTTCCGGCCATGGACAGTTGCCCACACAGAAGAATACCAAACCAAAACAGAGGCTATGGTACGAGAGAAACAACTCAAATCAGCTAAGGGGAGGCAATTTATCTGGAATTTGATCCGTGAAAAATTTAATGGCCCAAGCTAATATCAAGCCGCACGACGGGCTCATATCCGCCAGTCGGCGGACGTAGGTTCGAGTCCTACCCCCGCTACAGAGATTAACAAAGGCCCTGGGTTTCCAGGGCTTTTTTCATGTACACAGTTTACGTTCTATACAGCCAGAAATTCGACAAGATCTATGTCGGATATACCAGTTCGCTGGAAGCCCGTTTGGCCTCACACAATGAATTGGGAAGGAAAGGCTATACCAAAAATTTCCGGCCATGGACAGTTGCCCACACAGAAGAATACCAAACCAAAACAGAGGCTATGGTACGAGAGAAACAACTCAAATCAGCTAAGGGGAGGCAATTTATCTGGAATTTGATCCGTGAAAAATTTAATGGCCCAAGCTAATATCAAGTCGCATGAAGGGCTCATATCCGCCAGTCGGCGGACGTAGGTTCGAGTCCTACCCCCGCTACTTGAAAGGACGATTTGTCAATATTTGATGGTCGTCCATTTTTTTTCTTCGATTTTAGCCGACAGGAAAAGAATAACCTAATCAGGCGATACCATTTACCAAAAAATCAAAAAATTCGAATTTGTTTAGATTGTATTTGATTTCCCAAAATCGGCTTCCACCATCCAATACACTTTTCCAATCTTCTTCCCATCCCTCACTTGGTTTTGTATATCCACCGATGGATTCTCGTAAACTACTACGGTCCCATAAGAAATTGACATGGATTATTCTTTCACCATTTTTGTTAATGTACCCGTAATATTGGCGAACATATTTTTTTAAATTCCTCTCAATGATAGGACCGAAATATTTACCTTGATTGGGCCTTTCTTCATTTATAGATTTAATATCAAATTGTAAGTATTTTTCCAATTCAATTATCTCTATTATTGATGGTGTGAATCTGCTTTCACTATTCGAAATTCCTAAATCTGACATTTCATAATCTTTAGGAAAGATGATCCCCTTATATTTTTTGCCATGGATAATTGTGCTTGTCGCATCTTGTGCACAAATCGAATGAGATATAAAAATTATCAGACATAATAAACGAAAAATCATCATCGGTTTAGATGAATACCAAATATTATTTTGACTATTAGGATTGAAAGGTGCAAAAAAACAAAAACATTTAAAAAAGAGGATTACAATGATTTTCTAAGACTTTAGCTTTATCAATCAATTAATTATCAAGTTTAATCATCAATTTTGTATTGATAAACATTCAATTTATACCTTCAAATATATGCCTAATAAGGTCCGTATAATTCAATTTACGCAACCATTGTCCTCCAGTGTTCTGAGATTGAAAAAAAACCATGGTAGGTTAAACGATCACAAGGTTTTTTATGGTTATGCGTAAATTTTGGAGCAAATAAATATTAATAGCAGACTTATTATTCCCCTATACGATTTCTTTAACCTTCACGGATTTCATCTTTTGAGCGGCAAACCACAGGTCGTAGTTTTGCTGCATATTAAGCCATAATTCGGGAGTGGTTTTCAATGCCTTCGATAACCTCAAGGACATTTCTGCGCTTATTCCCATATGCCCGTTTATAAGCTGGGATAAGGTTTTGCGTGTTATTCCCAACCTGCTTGCGGCCTCTGTAATGGTAATTTCCATAGGATCAAGATAAAGCCCCTTTAATACTTCGCCTGGATGTACAGGTGGCATGCCTTGTTTAACTTTCGTGTTTTTTTTCATCTTTTTCTTTAGTGATAATCCATGTAATCTATATCGTAAGCTTCACCATCTTCAAATCTAAAAACAACGCGATAGTTGCCACTTGCTTTTACAGCCCAGAGACCTTTCAAATCGCCTTTAAGTAGATGCAGGTCCGATCCCGGGAAGTTCATATCTCCAATTTCTTTAGCACCGTGCAGTTGAGTTAAAATCAAACGTAACTTCGTGATCTGGGATGCAGGTAACCTGGAAGCATCGTTTTTCTCCCAATATAGTCTTAATCCTTTATGCTTTATACTCTCAATCACCAGACAAATGTAACACATCACGTAACATGTAACGAATAATTTACAACCGTGTTTTGGAAACTTTGGAAACTAATGATTGTGAATTTGAAATACTGACCATCAATGTAAATAAAGATGATGTTGTTATGGCTCATGAAACAAAAAAATCCGGCACCACCTCCTCCTAATTAAGAGATAGTGCCGGATGAATTGTTCTGGTTTTTTAATCAGGTTATCGGATTTACATCTTAATTACCTTTCTCAAAGCATAATTTTTCTTGCCTTTGATGACCAGGATCAAAACCTGGTCCTTCAGGTTATCTAACTGGACTGACCAGGTGTAGAGTCTCGATTTTTCCACATTTCCTTCGAATACTTGTTTTATTTTAATTCCGGTAGGATTGTAGAGTTCAATTGATATTTGATCATTGTCAGCAGGTTTAAATTTAATAGAAAAGGCGTTTTCATAGGGGTTGGGATAGGTCAAGAGGCCACCATCATTTAAATCTGTTGACAGACGATTACCATCTCCGTTTTCTTCTCCCGTGTTTTGTTCTACTGTTGCACCTGATTGCGCTTCGGCTACATCTTCCGGTAACTCAATATCACATCCGTTTACAACATAAACAGGCCCGTCATCAACAGCAGCTCCATTTTTCCCATTACTTTTTGGTATTTCTGACATGATGGTTTCTTTGCCTATATTTCCATGGGCATCCACCACGGCGATATGCACCATATAAACCCGTCCGTTTCCGCTACCCTGGCGTTCTGCCATCAGGCTTACCGTTTTGCAGTCATCACCCATAACAATATCATCTTCAGTGTTCCCGTCGCCATTACTATTCAGCGCTTCATCGCTGCTTATTTCGTCAATGATCACATCATCAATCGATACACCCGGGCAATTGTCCGTTACCGATTCAATATAGTCATCGATCATCACTTCAAAATGTTTGTGATTAGGAGGCCATTTGGTCTTTAAATTGTTTTTGAGTATAATAACCGGTGGTTCCGTATCTAAAACTGTAATGTTAAATGAGCAACTGGCTTTATTTCCAGCTTCGTCGGTAGCGACATATGTCTGTGTTGTCGTTCCCACAGGGAACATGGACCCACTTTCAAGACCTTCCATCATTGTAACTGCTTTAACGCCACAATTGTCTGTTGCAGACGGCATTTCATATGTGACTATGGCACCACATTCACCCGGATCATTTTCAACTTCGATATCAGCAGGACAGGAAATGACCGGAGATTCAGCGTCTTTGACATTAACATTAAAACTACATTTCGTGGAATTGCCCAGTGAATCTGTAACAAGGTAAGTTTCTGTAGTAACCCCAACCGGAAAAGTTTCACCACTTCCCAATCCGTCCGTTAATTCCACTTTTACTTCTCCGGGGCAATTATCTGTTGCGGTTGGTGGTTCATAGGTTACTTCGGCACTACATAAACCTTCGTCGTTTTGAACGGTAATGTCGTCAAGACAATTGACTTCTGGTGGTATCGTATCAAGCTGTATTTTTATTTCAGTACAGCTTGCGGCGTTTTCTACACAACCGCCGACTCCTCTCACAAAATAGGACATTGTTTTTTTCACCGCGATAACCAAGGTGTCTTTTTTCGCGTCTGCGATAACCTCACTGCCACAACTACCAGTGGACCATTGCCATTCCTGGGCGTCATTTAGTTGCCCGGTAATCTTGAGGGTTATGGTATCCCCCAGGCAGTACATACCTTCTCCGCTTGTTGCTGCAATAGAAGGCTGAGTACAATTTTGTGCTTGCACCAGATATTGTGAAAATATCAAACACAATATCGGAATTAGTAGCCTTTTCATGATTTGTTGTGTTAAGGTAAAATTTGTATCCTCTTTTCGATATTATTCTAAAATAAAGAAAATATATCAATATATCAAGATATGTAAAATATTGTTATTCATCCAAAAAATTACTATATGCTTGATTTTCAATCTTTATGATATTATCATCCATTCATTTACAGGGAGATTGATTCAATGAAATACCCTACCAACAGAAATTGTGAATGCCGTAATAATTTTGGTTTTGTTTGGATAGCGATGGTGGTAGTGAAATCTCACTTGAACAAGGTCAGATCAATAGCATTTCCCATCATTTGGTATCCTTTTTCATTGGGGTGAAGAAAATCACCTGATTGGGCTGTGGGCAAGAGGGTTAAAATGTCCTGGGGATTTCTCAACACCTTATCAAAATCAATCACCGCATCAAAGTGGCCCCTGGTACGAATCCATTTATTGACGGTATTCCGGGCCGTTTCACGATAGTCGGTATAATAAAATGATTTGCCAAAGGGCAACAGCGTGGCACCGTAAACCATAATATTGTGAGCATGGGCCCTATCGATCATCTGTTGGTAGGCAGCAATCAGATCGTCAGCCACCTGAGATGCCGCCGTACTATCCGGCGCCTGACCAATATCATTGATCCCTTCCATGACGATTAACCAGTGCACGCCGTGTTGTTTAACCACATCGCGTTCAAACCGGTCAAGGGCGGAAGGCCCCAGACAAAATCGAAGCACACAATTACCGCCAATTCCTTGATTGAGCACAGCGACATGCCGGGTACCGGGGTTTTTCAGAAGGCGCTCTGCTAATATATCGGGCCATCGGTCCTGCTTGTTTGTGCCTGAACCACGTCCATCGGTAATGGAGTTACCGAGAATGGCCACGGCAGCAGCGGATTTCGGCGCCTTTACGTCGATCCCGTTGATGATGTACCATCGATCTGCCTGGGCAGCGCCTGCAAAATCAATTGCCGAAGTCTTGTCGCCGGCAAGCAGATATGAAGTGGTGCGGGACCCGGGATGGCCGGTCACATCCGGAGATGTTTGACCAAAGCAGATGGTGATCGCTAACTTCATTCTCGGTTCCAGATCAAAAGAAAATGGATCTGAAGTGACTGCAACACCAGGATCTATTGTGACCTCCGACTTGCCTTGAAATTTCAATGCCTTAACAGTAGATTCATCAACAGTACTTCCTCCCTGAGAAACGGCAATTTGTACTTCCTTCATGGTAACGGGACTTGTGCCAAATTCATTGGAGAATCGTATCCGTATATTTTTTCCGCCTATTGAAACGCAGACCACCTGCCGCAATGTGTTGTTGCTCAATCCTGGAGCAGGAGGCATATTGCGTGGTTCCACGAGCTGAGGCGCAGCATTCCAGGTTCCAACCCATATTTTTCCGGCGCTGGGGATTTTTATGGAATTGGTGTTTGTAAATCCGAAAAAGATTAATGAGAGTAGCCATATCCGCAATATGGACAGGAACAAAGCAGGATGACGGAAACCTTTGAAAAGGATCTTATTAAAAGTGACTGGTTTATATAGCATGGTTAAACGCGTTAATGGATTATAAATTCAACACACAGGGTGATCGACACTCAAAAACCAACTAAAAAATATGTAGTGTACCACTGAAATATTTTACTGCCTGACTACCAGTGGTTTAATGGCATTTTTTACCAAGTTGGGTTAAGTTCTATATTGAATTCAGTGTCCGTCATTGTCCAAAAATAATTACCCACAACATTTCGATGATATGTGTCGTGGCGGAGTTTAAATAACATCTGTCTCTGTTGAGATAAAACTAAGATACAGAATGACCGCAAGACTTGCAGCCTAGCCCGACATGCCAAATATCTGTTACCGGCTGGCTTTCTTTATGTTCAGTTTATTTGGATCCTGACGACTATCCCAAATTGAGAGTATTTAGATTAGGTCAGGTGTTGATTCATAGAAAATCAGGTACTCCCTGACTATTTTAATCCGAACATTTTCAATATCGGTTTTCTTTCCAATATCCGGTCGTATTTTTAGTAAGTTAATTGATTCTTTGAAAAGATTATCCAGTTTAATGCTATAAGTCTTGGATTTATTCCGTTCAAGCCAGTATTCAAGGATTCCCATTCTTTCCTGTTGAGCATTTTTAGTCCAGATTACTCGTTTAGCCATTTATCAATTTGATTATTGGCCTGTTCTTCATCAATAATTTCGCCTTTTCTTATTTGTTGCCTTGCTCGTTGAATAGCTTCTTTTTGCTCCTTGTTAGTCATAAACGGCTTATCGTCAAACTCAATTTCAAGCAATCGCTGGATTTCATTGAAGATCTCCGGATCCTCGATTTGTCGGATTTTGTCTATAAGTTTATCTTTTTGTGCAGAATCAATCATCAATTTTAAATTTTTTAGATATAACGAAATTATCGGTATGGTAGTTCTTAAGCTTGCCGAGAACGTCCCCCAACTACCCGTAGGGCGGGAGTTTCCCGATGAACTTCTAACTGAGAATTGCTTTTCAAAATACAAATTTTCTGTCAACGAAGCACCGAAACCCGACTTGCGGGCAGCTTGCTGTGTCGCCTTGAATGGTGAATATAGCTCATGAAGTTGAATGTTCCAAGGGGTGCCACAATGCGATCCCCATGGGAAAAGTCCCTTAAGCGGCGGGGTGATGCCCGGAAGCCAATCAAGTGTCAAGGTGGTCAACCGTGAGCTTGGAACTGAAGTAAGCCAGGTTGCGGTGTCTGTATTGACGAAGGGCAGCTCAAGCGTGCTGAGCCAGGATCAAGGTGGCATATGGAGGCCATTACGGCCATTATGCCGATTAAGTTAGCACATGCTGGAATCGTGGCCTGTGGCGCCACAGACCACTGATACGGTTTCATGTACGGTTCTGTGAGAAGTTGGGGGTGAAATTCCCCTGGACTGGCACACGTTATTTTATTTTTTTACCATTTTTATATTCAAATTCTTTTAACATCTTTCCTTTTGAGTTGTATTTGCGAACAGTGCCGTTCAGTTTCCCATGTTCATAGTTTTCTTCAATCCAGATATTTCCATTCTCATGGTAACTTATTGATTTTCCGTGATCCTCATCATCTAAAAATGTTCCCGCGCGAAAAAGAGCCCCTGATTCCCGGTAGAATTTATAGAGACCTTCAAGTTTTCTGTCCTCGATGCAGAATTGCTCTTTTAATTGACCATTCTTAATATGTATTTCAAAAAGGCCAATCTGTTCGCCTTCTTTATAAAGTTGACGAGACTCGATTTTTCCGTTTTTATGATAGCAAAGTTGAAAGCTATCAAGTTGATCATGATTATAATTATATCGTCATTCGATTTTATCAGAGTTTGGATACATTATGTGCCAAGTCCCTTGTTTCAATCCCTTCTTGTCAATACGATTTAATAATTCCTGTGCATTTACAGAATTTAAAAAACTTATAAAAATACCGAAGAGGATGAACTTATTCATTGAAATGTGTGCCAACGTTCCGTGGAAAAATTGTAGTTTTGGTTGAGAGTTAGCATTGTGCGACTTTTATTTTTTCCACATTGTGTGGGTATTCGACTTTTTCTTTTAGGTAAGTTGTACAAAATTGTCCTCAAGTTTCACGTTGAAGTTTATCTCCGCTTTTAATGCTTTGAAAACCTTTATGATGGTGTCAATTGTCGCACTGTTGGCACTACTTTCAAGTTTAGAAATTTGTGCTTTTTTTACACCAATTAACTTTCCCAATTCTTCTTGAGTCAGATGGCGTTCTTGTCTGGCTGCCCTGATCATTTTACCTAAAACATCCATACTAAGTTCATATTCATATTCGTCACGATCTTTTGTACCAATTTTGCCGATATACTTATCCTTCATCTCGGCAAGTGTATAGGTTTTCATTTTTTTAGTTGCCATATCATTTTCCATTTTTACTAGCTCTCAAAATACTTTACCATAAGTCTGATAGCTCTTTCAATTTCCTTTCCTGGAACTTTATCCACCTTTTTAATGAACCCATGAGTCGCAATGACCAAGGTTTCTTTATTATCAGTCTTGTCCCAAAAAGCAAGAAGTCGAATTTGAAGTCCTGCAAACTTTGTCCGGAACTCCCAAATGTCGCCTTTAAGCTTTTTGAAAAGTTTCGGATCGTTGGTTTGTTCGGCAAGGTCAATGTTATAGAAGATTTTTTTAGCCGTTTTAGAGTCAAGTCTTGCTATAAATTCATTTGCTTCTTCCAAAAACCCTGTTTCAAAATACCTCACTAATTCTTGTTATCATTGAACGCCATAAAGATATAAAAAGTTTCCAAATTTAGAAACAAGTGCTTGAAAGTCTGCCGGGTAGTTTGGAGCTGACACATAACGGTTTGCGATATGAAACGTAGCGGATTTCGGAGCTGCGAGCCTATCACCCGTTACGAACTTTGATGCGGGCTACTACGCTTGAAATACCACTAAAACCGCTATGTTTTATGACCGCGTGTTGGCTGTAGTTGATTATTTAATTAAAATATAATTGTACATCATCATTCCATACAAAAAAGTTTGTTGCTAATTGACAAAATGTATCTTGGTCAATTTCTCTATCCATATTTTCATTGCTTTCATATTGAAATATCTTTATTCTTTTTCCAACTTTACGAGCTTCAGTGTCTTTTACATGATAATTAAGTCTATTGTTAAGTTCATCATCAGAATAAATTCTTATGGCTCCATCACAATGCTTAATTCCTCCTGTAACTTTATTAAATATAGCATGGAAATATCTACTGGACTTTATCCCTTTAAAATCAGATTTTGGAATTTCTTCACATGTAAAATGAACTTCATTATTCTTTGGTGACCAGACATAGTCCGTGAAACCATTGCGAATATATTCTTTCTCATTAAACCATTGTCCAAAATCATCATTTCTTAAACTAAGTAATTTTTGCCAATCAAGAGGTTTGCCATGAACAAGCATCTTATAAAACATTGGCTGGTAATAATTCAATGGAATTTCAATAAATGGGTCTAATCTAATTTTAAAATTTATTTTTTTGTCTTTTGCGAATTTTAAAATTGCAATAAAAATCCAGTAACTAGAATTTGATTGCTCCAAAATAGGGCAAAGTGTATAAACTAATTTTCCCTTTTCAAATCCATAATTATCAATTTTAAATTGGTCAATGGAAGCAAGATAATTTTTGTCTATGCTTAGCTCGCTTAAATTATTTGAATTATATGGAGCTGGTCTTTCATTTTTGTCTAGTAACTTCTCAATTCTAACACGAGCAATATTTTTATGAAGTTTGTCAACAAGATAATAAGCTCTCCTGCCAATATCTTTGTTTTCAACTCTATCAAGATAAAAGTCTACGTGACTTTCAATCACATACTTTTCTAAATCAATCTTTTCAATATTATTTAAATCATACAATAATCTTTCATGCTCAGGATGATTATTATTATCCAAAACCTCAAAGACTTCAAATTGTGGGTCTAAAAGATTTTTAGAAAAATAATCGAATGTTTGATACTGTGTAGTCATGTTTGTTCAATTACAGCCAACTACTTCCTATTAGGAGTAATTCCTTATATTAGTTTATGCTGGTAAAATAATCAATATGGCTGAAAGTGGCCTGGTGGCCCATAAACCAATCTTGATCTTTTTCCCGGATGCCATTTTATTCCTTTTATACAACATACGGTGATTAAGTTTAATAAAGTATTTCAACAGCCATCAATACACTCAATCCGCATCCGTTTCAATGTTCCGCACAAAAGCGCTGCGTACCGGCGCGGGCATTTGGGAGTCGATTCCTTTCACCGCTTTCCAGATCACTTCACTAAAGGCAATGTCGGGAGCGGCATCTTCCACATCCAGGTCAAAACTTGCGGATATTTTCGCCAGGGCGTTGTTTTTTGTGTTGTATTCGCCCAGCGGGTATTTATTGGGAATACACTCGTAAGAAGAAGTGTCAACCGCCATGGTGAACGCATGGAAAAGGGGAGTGGCCGAAGCGTCATACTGGCTCATCGGTGGAAGTCCCAGGATCAGCTCGATGGTCCGCAGCACCGAGGAAGTGGAGTACATGGTGTGGTCAACAAAATTTCTTTTTACATACGGCCCGATGGCCATCAGTACCGACCGGTGCGCATCTACGTGGTCAGGGCCGTTTTGCGCGTCGTCTTCCAGAATAAACACAACGGATTCATTCCAGATCTTGCTGTGGGACAGGTGATCCACAAACCGCCCTACTCCCAGGTCATTGTCGGCAACGTAAGCCCTGGGCGTGCGCTTTCCCAGTGAGGCACCACTGGTATGGTCGTTACAGATCCGAATGGTGCTGAATTGCGGCACGGCATCGATGGCCAGCAATGAATCGAAATCCTGTTCCCAGTGGGCATAACGGATGGTGTCCATCACGGAGAGGTTGAAACCGGGAAAATCGGGATCGAAATGACCATCAAGCGATTTTAAATTAGCCCTGCTGCCACTGATAAACTCACCATAACTGCGGTAAGAAATCCCGGCCCTTTGACAATAATCCCAGATATAGCCTTTTTCAGGAGAGGCAATAGACCTGGTCCCTTCGTAATCATAGGTGCCTCCGCGTCCGCTGTAGCTGGTCGGCCAGTTTTTTTCGACATAGTCAGTGGCATAGGCCGCCATTGACCAGTTATGGCCGTCTGCACTGACTTCGGAATCCACATAAAAATTGTCGAACAGCACATAGTTGCTTACCAGGGCGTGATGGTTGGGTGAGACATGCTCCGGGAAAAGGCAAAGGGTTGAATCGCCATTGCCTTGGGGAAGATCACCAAAAACCTGGTCGTAGGTGCGATTTTCTTTGATAATATAAAAGACATATTTTATGGGAGAGGTTTGATCCGGTTTATAGGGAATGGGGTTATCCTCCTCACCTTTTGGCTGGGCTTCGATTTCTTTGCTGTACCGGGTATTTTCATATACCACTTGCGTATAGGTGTTCAGATCGGCAGATTCCGGAACCGGAATGACAGAAAGTGTACCTTTGAATAAACCACCAATGTATTGGGTATCTGCGGTTTTTCTCACATAAGGATTCGGCCCTTTTGGATTGGCCTGGGAAGATTCACCTTTGCCGTTAGCCACAAATATTGATTTGCCATCAACAGCCACAGCGGTAGGATACCAACCGGTTGGAATAAATCCCATCGATTTACTGTCACCCGGGTGTGACACATCGAAAACAGCCAGGCAATTGTTGTCGGCATTGGCAACGTACAAGGTGCCATTATCTTTTGACAATGCCAGGGCATTGGGCGTGCTGCCTGCCGGCGCATCGGGATATAGCGCCGTGGATAAAGATTCCACCACTTTACTTTGGTCCAGATTGATAATGGAAACGGTATTAGAATTGGCATTGGCTACGAACAGTTTATTCCCGTCATTTGAAAGTAACATGGCATTTGGATGACTGTGCACTTTAATGGTATTGACAAGGGTTTGACTTTCCATATCAAAAATCCCGACTTCACCAATGCCCCAAAGAGAAATATATAATTTCTTTCTGTTATTATCGAGGAGGCAAGCGTAACCTTCACTGGGCAGTTTGTATTTGCTGCTGACTTTATTGGTGCTCAGATCGACTTCATACAATGCACTATCTTCCTTGGTGACGGTGTAGAGGGTGTTTTTATTAAAATCTATATCAATCCCGGTTGGACTGATCTTATTTGGCCAGGGTTTACCCAAAATAATCAAATCGGACAGGACGAGATTATCATTGGTGATACTATAGATCAGGATCCGGTTATCGTTACCTCCGGAAGCGTAAAGATGTTTTTCATCGTTGCTGAATTTGAGGCCGTACCAAGATTTCGGGATCACGATTTTACTCAGCATTTTTTTTCCAACTGCATCGATCAGCATAATCGATTGCTCTCCATAACCGCTGTTCAATACCGCAAGCAATTTGCCTGATGGAGAAACGGTGATATTCAAAGGCAGATCGCCGAGTTGTATCGAATAATCCGGTGGTGTAAGTGCCCAGCCATTGGGCAATACGGTCCTTTTGCTTTCGAGTTGTTGCAGCAGTTGTTGGTTGATGGTTTCATTGGTTGACTTGTTGCAGGATGAGGCAAGCCATAGAGAAGAAACCAAACATAAATGAAGAAAAAGATTGTAACGGCGCATGATTTTATTAGTTAGCATGGCCCAATTTAAAAAAAATAATCGGGCACTTTACCTCCAATTCAAAAAAGACAACACTAAGATCATATTTTGAGAACATTAGAAAAACAGAGTGCGTTTTGAACCTAAAAAAACCTGCGCGACTTATCGATTGAAAAGGTCCGACCATTTTTCCGGATGCTCACCCATACTCTCCACCTTTTTCAACAATTTATCCTTGAATTTCCAGCACGTCATCTGGCGCAAAGACAATCGCTTGGCATATTCATAGGTTGAAATATCTTGCTGCCCACGGCATACCGTATATGCGATGTAGAAAGCCTTACTGATCGGGAATTTACAATTATGGAAAATGGTGCCGGTAGTTACGGATTCTTCTGATTTGCATTTGGTGCAACGCCTGGAAAATGGTGATTTGCCCGGACAGGAATTGGTATGACCGCATTTACGGCATATAAAGCCATCTGACCATTTCAGTTGCGACAAAAATCCCAGACATTTTTCATCACTTTGAAAAAGCTCATCCAATTTTTTTTCATCCAGATCACCTATAAATATGGGAATCATTTTATCGGGCATTTAAACTTTAAACATCGAATTTAAAAAATAGTAGTGATACTAAAAAGATTTAGGTGATACTATTGCGATTTAATATTGGAATTGATTTATATTTGCTTCCGGATTCTGTACGCAGACTTGAGATCAAACATGGACGATTCATATAAATCAAAATTTAATACCCGGTATTTCAGGAGTTTAATAAAAAACCGGAACTTTTTGAAGCCAATATTGGGTATATTAATAGGCGGGGCCGCGGGTTATTTATATTACCACTTTGTTGGATGTGTTTCCGGAACCTGCCCGATTACGTCCAGTCCGTATGGTAGTGTTCTTATGGGTAGTTTATTGGGATTCGTTGTCCAGAAATAACTTTTTAATACTTTAACAGATTTTTTAACATGGCAATTGTGGAAATTAATAAGCGGTATACAGAGTTGGCATCGTCAGATTGTTGCTTGTCTTGTGGCAGCGCCATCGAATACGCCGGGGCTCAACTGGGTGAGGTTTGTGTGGACTTGGGAAGTGGCAGAGGTACTGATGTGTTACGTTTGGCCGATGAGGTCGGAGAAACCGGTTTTGTTTATGGTATCGATATCTCGGAGGGAATGATAGAGAAAGCCCGATTGAATGCTGAGAAATTTAGTGTGGGCAATGTAAAATTCCTCCGCAGCGAACTGGAAAAAATGGAAATTCCAACCAAGACCGTGCATCTGGTGATTTCAAACTGCACCATCAATCACGCAGAAAACAAACAGGCAGTTTGGAATGAAATATACCGTATTTTGAAGGGAAACGGGCGATTTATTGTGAGTGATATTTATGCAACAAGTCCGGTGCCAGCCGAATATCGTAATGATCCGGTGGCTGTATCGGAATGCTGGGCAGGGTCCGTAACACGTGAGGAATACATGGAAACGCTGGAAAAAGCAGGGTTTGTAAATGTGAATGTATTGGAAGAATCGGTGCCCTATCCAAAAGGCAAAATTGAAGTCGTTAGTTTTACCATTGCCGGGTTTAAACCGGCTTGTAATTGTCATTAATTGAATTTTTACCAATTAATTTTTTAGTATGAAAAGTGTAGTTAAGAAGAAGGAGTTCGTGCAAAATACTCCAAAAAAAGTGGCACAGTGCTGTGCGAAGATTTCGCAAAATGTAGCCGGCTGTCACGATTAACACTGAAATCAAAAAGTCCGGATTGCCGGGAACTGGATTGCAGGGCAGTGTGATCCGGACTTTTTTCACATGAATTGCAGCATCCGATGTATTTTTCCAAATACAATATTTTTTCAGGCGTAAAGAATTCGGAGAATTCTTTTATTGTCAATCTGTTGTCGGGCAATGCCGATATTTTATCTCCTTCAGAAGCCAGAGCATTATCACAGATCATTGAAAATGGCCCTCCGGAATCCGACTTGTTGGATGAATTGGTGAATAAGGGTTATGTGGTTGACCGGGAGGCTGAAAAGAAAACATACCGCCATAAATACCTGGATTTTCTCGATAATCGTGAAAAGGATGAAATTCAGCTCTTTTTCGTAACGAACTACAGTTGCAATTTTGCCTGTTCTTATTGTTACCAGGATGAATACGTTCAGGTCCAGCCTCACCATAAAGCCGGACATGAATTGATCGATGCGTTCTTTCAATACATTAACAGGGAATTTGCCGGAAGAAAGAAATACATTACTGTCTTTGGCGGTGAACCGCTGTTGCCATCTCCCCATCAAAAAGAAATTATCACTTATATTATTGAAAAATCCCTGGAATCGGACATCGATTTGAGTTTCGTTACCAACGGATATACCCTGGCTGAATATATTGATATTTTGCATAATGCCCGAATCAGGGAGATCCAGGTAACCCTGGATGGTACGGCGGAAATCCACAACAGGCGGCGGTTCCTTAAAGGCGGAAAGGGGACTTTCGAAAAGATCGTTGAGGGGATTGATGCCTGTCTTGAACATCGCATCACCATCAACCTGAGAATGGTGGTTGACCAGGAAAATATCACGAATTTACCAGCATTGGCACAATTTGCCATCGACAAAGGCTGGACAAAAAGCCCTTTTTTCAAAACGCAGATAGGGCGTAACTACGAGTTGCATCATTGCCAGTCTTCACCGGAAAAACTTTTTTCCAGGATCTCCTTGTATCAGGAAATTTATGCCTTGATCAAAGAACATCCACATATTCTGGAATTTTATAAACCGGCATACTCCATTTCCAAATTTCTCTGGGAAAATGATGAATTGCCTGCGCCGTTGTTTGATTCATGTCCCGCATGCAAAACCGAATGGGCATTTGATTATACCGGGCACATTTTTTCCTGCACTGCCACGGTGGGAAAAGAAGGCGAATCACTGGGAACTTTTTTTCCTGAAGTATCCTTAGATCAGGAAAAAGTGAGGGCATGGGAAATACGTGATGTCACCGAGATTGAAGCATGCCACGCTTGCAATTTACAACTGGCTTGCGGTGGTGGCTGCGGATCAGTGGCAAAAAACAATACCGGCAATATATGCAGCCCGGATTGCCGGCCAATAAAGGAATTATTAGAACTTGGTTTTTCACAATACATTCAAATGAATTCATAATGAAAGAGATCACCACATCAGAATTCGAACAGGAAGTACTCAGCAATGGAAAAGTAGTACTCGATTTTTACTCCACAGAATGTCCACCATGTGAAGCTGTGGCGCCAAAATTTGAGGGCTTGTCCGGCTTGTACGGAAAGGACGTCAAATTTTTAAAGATATTTCGGCAGCAAAATCGTGAACTGGCCGAAAAACTTGAGGTAAAGTCATCGCCGACATTGTTATTTTTTGATCATAACAATGAAGTGGGAGAGCGGTTAACCGGCGGGATCAAGAGAAGTGAAATTATCGAAAACCTGAATTCAATGCTTTCACCGGACAGGGTTGCACAATTGCAAAGGACAATAAAACCCATTGTCTCCGAATTCGATGCAATTATCCTTGGCGCCGGTCCCGGTGGCCTCACCGCCGGTTTATACCTGTGCCAGGCCAGGGTTAATACCGTATTGGTAGATATTGCACTTCCCGGTGGGCATGTTTCCACCACCCACGAAGTTTCCAATTATCCCGGATTTATCGATCCACAGCCAGGATACCTCCTTTCACACAACATGTCGGAGCAAACCAAGATCTGTGGGACCAAATACAAAGTGGCCGTCGATATCACCAAAGTTGATCTGCACAAAAAGGAGATTGTTATTGACGAATATGAAACAATCAGGGCAAAAAAAATAATTATTGCCACGGGCACATCGCCCAATCAGATGGGTATTCCCGGAGAAAAGGAATATAAAGGTAAGGGTATATCGTATTGCGCCACCTGTGATGCGAAATATTATGTTAACAAAGAGGTGGTAGTGATTGGCGGTGGAAACTCTGCGGTAGAAGAGACCGATTTTATTGCCCGATTTGCCAGCAAAGTGATGATCGTACACCAGTTTGTTGAATTTACAGCCAACAAACAGGCACAGGAAAAAATCCTGAATAATCCAAAAGTACATCCCTTATTTGAACACGAACCCAGGTCTTTTACCAAAGTTGGAGACAAAATGGTGGTCGAAGTGGAGGATCTGAATACCGGGAAAAGAAAAGAGTTGGTAACCGATGGCCTTTTTATTTTTATTGGCATGAAACCAAATATCGATTTATTTAGAAATGATTTGGATTTGGATCAGTGGGGTTATATTAAAACCAACGAAGACCGACGTACCAATCTGCCCGATGTTTTTGCTGTTGGAGATGTGATCAGTAAGAAATACCGGCAAATCACCACGGCAGTCGCTGATGGCACAATTGCCGCCATTGCCGTAACCAAGGAATTGAATTAATTGACGGTAAAAATCATCAAAAAGCCAGGCAGTTGAGGTCAAAAAAGGACCATCTGTCTGGCTTTTCCTATATTGTTCAGGGCAACATTAATATCCCCATTTCTTCATAATGGCATAATCTTCTTTAACGCATTCGATGGGTGTTTTATCCTGATATGATTCCTGTTCAATAACAAAAAGGCTCGTGCCACCCATTTTCCGGGCAAGGTCGGTGACTTCTTTTGTGCCTACAATGCCTTTTCCGAGTATCGTGCTTTCATACTTGCCATCGGCATCTTTGATCTCATCCTTCACATGAACCGAATCGAATCTCCCGGGATATTTTTTTAGAATATCTTCTGCATGCGCTCCGGCATGGTACATATTGCCCATATCGAGTTGCAGTGTCACCAGTTTGGGATCGGTGTTTTTCATAATGATGTCAAAAACATTCTGGCCATTGAGTTCGGAAGAGAATTCAAAATCATGATTGTGATAGCCGAATTTCATTCCATGTTTTTGACAGAGCGCTCCGCTTTTGTTGAAAACTTCAAGGAATTGCAGCATGCCGTCATATGTTTTCCTGAGTTCTTCGTCAAACCAGGGGCTGATCACATATTTCTGGCCCATAAATGCGGCGTCTTCCACGGTTTGTTTCCAATCGTCAGTGAATTCTTTTTTGCCGGCGTCCCAATGTTGCTTGCCCAATACGGTATGTCCGCTGAGCATTTTGAGGGAAAGGTCATCGAGGACTTTTTTAAATTCCTTGGGCGTATAACCGTAAAATTTGTGGTCGACGTAGTTGGCATGTTCGACGTTTTTATAACCCATGGCAGCAATTTGTTTCAAAGTACCCAAGGGGTCGTTTTTCATATCATCCCGAACGGAATAGAGCTGCACACTCAGGAATCCTTTTTTCTTCACCCCTGCGAAAAGTGTTCGAGGCAACACAGCAGCAGTGGCCAGGGTCAGTGCACTTTTCTTTAGAAAATCTCTTCTTGAATTATCCATAATGATGAAAGATTAAAATGACTAGTTAGTTGAACACATTAAATATGTTTATCAATAGTATATATTTCACTTTTAATGGCGTCTGCGACATAAAGAGGCAGATGTTAATGAAAATAAGACGATCATCAGGCCTGAAAATTTTAAAAAATCAAAAACCAAATTTATTGATTTTGAATTCATTTTGATATCAATTTTAATATTTTTTAAAACATTGGATGTTATGATAAGGTGATTGCGGACCATTGAAATTTCACCCATGTCCGGGTTAAAATGGATATCCGATCGCAATGTTTAATACAAGGTTCTTCTTTCTCCAATCGCTTTTGTTGATGGCCAGGTCCTTGATTACCCATCGATGACCCTCAGGGAGTGAGGGGATACGAAGCGGGGTCGCGAGATCTACACGGAAAACCAGAAAATCAGCATCATACCGCAATCCGACGCCAGCGCCCACAGCCATTTCTTTTAAAAATTGATTGAACTGAAATTGGGAGCCTGGTCTGTTTGCATCATTGTTGATGGTCCAGATGTTACCAGCATCCATGAACACGGCACCTTTTAATGCTTTCAGGATATCAAATCGATATTCCAGGTTCCATTCCAATTTGATATCTGCTGTTTGATCGATCAATGCATCGCTCGATTGTATTGAATCCGGAATGGCATAGGAACCAGGTCCGACAGACCGCGCGCGGAAAGCCCGCAAACTACTGGAACCACCAATGGCAAACTGATGAATATAGGGGAGACTTTGTGAGTTTCCAAAAGGGACACCAATACCGGCAATTACCCTGGTTGCCAAGGTATTGCGTGAATCAAATTTGAGATAATACCGGAAATCGACATCGGTTTTGGCAAACTGTGCATAAGGATATCCGGCAATTTTATTGGGTGAAACGGGATTGTCTGAAAACCGGTTTAATGTCGATTGCGCGAGGTGCATTAAATTGCCAGAGAGATATAAGTTGGCATTCAGATAAAAATTATCCCGGTGTTCCAGATGTTGTCCGGGAAGGGCTGCATTGAAAAAATAGGCATAACGACCGCCCAGAATAAATTGTTCCTGGTAACTTTTCTGCAATAGCTCATTATTTTTCAGCAGTTCATCAAATTTAGCCGTGGTCTTGGGTAATTGCAGAAAACTCACGTCGACAGGAAATATTTCAAAACGGTGGTGGATGTTCCTGTTCCAATGATACCCAAATCCCAGGTCCAATGACCTCAGATTAAAATAGCCTACCCGTCGCAATGACCTGATTCCTGCGCTGAATTTGGTATTAAAGTCAAATTTACTTTGTGATTCATCTATTTTAAATGGGGCGATCATTCTTGGCACTTTCAACGATGCTTCCAAACCCAGTTCATAAGAATTGAGCGCGCCATTTTGCTGTTTGTTAAGTTGCGTTTCAATACCGGAATTCACCGTTAACTGGAACAGCTCGGCGCCACCAAAAATATTGCGATTCTGGTAGGTGGCGCTAAGAAATGGACCCACATAATTGTTCGACTTTGACACAGCCTGCAATTCCAGTCGCAAAGATTTTCGCTTACTGGGAATGAGATGTATGGTGGCATTCAGATTATTTGTTACTGTATCTTCCTGGTAGTCTATATTTACATACCGGAAAATATCGAGATTTACGAGTCTTTGGATGGTAATATCTTCATCTTCTTTGGAATATAATTTATGGGGCTGTAGTTTGATGGAACGAAGGATTGGCTTGGGACGAATTATTGCCGGATTGAGCATATAAAACATGTGATCAACCATTAAGGTGTCATATTTTATGTTGTGCGCATTGATTGAATATTCCGGAACAATGCTGATGTTTTCGATATGGTACGTCTTTGTGGCTTTGGGATTGATGTCTTTCCTGGTTTTCAGAAACAATTCCACATGGTGTTTCCCAACCGTACTGTCTGCTTTATAGGTCAGGTATGATTCGTTGAAATAATAAAAGCCGAGATCGCGTATCACCTTGTTGATGCGGGTGCGTTCCTGTGACATTACTTCCAGATCGAACCGGCGTCCTTTTTTTAAGGGTGATTTTTTTTCTGTCGAGGCAATGGCTGAGTTAACGGCACTGGTACTGTCGGGAAAATGAATGCTATCATAATGATAAGCAAGACCGGGATTAAACCGATAAATAATGGAAGCCTGCTGTTTTTTCTCCAGGATTTTATAATTTACCCGTCCTTGGAAAAATCCCTTATTTTGTAGTCTTGTCTGTAAAAGTTGAGTTGTCCTTTCAGGATCAACATCACTCATATAAACCGGTGGCTCACCAAGTTTGTATTTTAACCAGTATTTGAAGCCTTTCTTTTTGTTCGTTTTACCAGCAATATGATAAAGCCATAAAGCAGGGCGTTGCCCCAACACCGTCGTGTTTGGTTCAGGATGTAGAAGTTGCTTCAAGGATCGCTCTACTTCTTTTTTGCCTTCCATTCTGGTTTTGCCTTGTACTTTTATTTCTGCACCGGTATATAATTTCTTTCCTTGCGGTATGAAACGGGTACCGGTACATTTTGTCAGCCATAAACCAGCAAAAGCCAAAATAATGATATGTGCGTACCAGCGAATCATCTACTGGTTTTTTCCTTGTTTTGGTTATGAAACAATTCCTGGATATGGTTATAATCCTTGACATATATAATTCCCACGCCTGTTTTGGTAATGGTGCCCTGCGATAATCCATCGTAATCATTCTTTCGGAATCCAAGCAACCGGAACTGGCCTTTCGGACTCAATTCATATTCCAGGCTAACATTATCTGCGTAATCCAGTAAATTTTCAGGTTTTTGTTGCTGACCTTCGATGTTGACATTCCCGGAAATAGTAATGGTGAATCGGTCATTGAACAACGACTGAGATAAGCCTACTTCCAAATCGGTAATGCCCTGGTTTTTGCCTTCATTTTGCACTTCGTAGGACTGCAAATCAAAGTTCAGATTGAGTCCATTGATTTTATTGGACAACCGGTTGATCTGTTGCGTGAGAAATTTGCTGAGACTGGAACGTGCTGTATTCGTGAGTGCTTCACTGCCAATGCCGCCACTATTTCCTGACATGAAAGTCTTGAACATGACCAACGTGAGAATCTGCTTGTTGAGCTCGGTTTCTTCACCATTTACCTGTTGCACATAGGAATATAACTGAGGATACTCCTGTTGCTGGTTTTCGGGCATTGAGATATCAAAATGTAAATCCGGCGATAGCATTTTACCGGTTATATTCAGGTCAACATAAAACGGCAGCCTTTTGGCAATATCACCGGTGGGAGGTTGTGTTTCTACCGTATAGCGTGCTTTTACATTCAGCAAGGCCTCTTTTGGATTACCCGACCATTGAATATAACTACCCTTCAGGATGTTGAAATCCCGTTTGACGAGCTGATGAAAATTGAGATAATAATCACCCCTGGTGATCTCATATTTTCCACTCAGCATCATTGCTCCATTTGGATTGAGGTTATAAGCCAGGTTGGCATTGCCCTGAACTTCTAATCGCTCTTCTGTGTCCGGATCAATAATAATGCGCAAAAGACTCTGATCATGTACCGCAATATTGGCCTGCAAATCAATGCCGGTGATTTGTTGGGTAGTCGTATCACGATGTACTTTTTTGTATTCTTGCTCGAATGGTGTAATTTTTTTGTCCTGATCGATGAATTGTAAAAGGCCTTCACGTTGTATAACCACACTATTGCTTTGGGGAACGATCACCGAAATTTCACTGCCTTCATTCAGTGTCAGATTGGTTTTTATATGCAATAGAGAAAAATCACCGGTGATCTTAGTGTCGGTGCTTACCAGAGCTTTGCCATAATACAAATCATTGTTTTTTGCCGACGTATTAAAAATCCGGAAGTTATCGGAGTGAAATTGCAGGTCCATTTTGTATTGGCCGAGAAAATTGGTGTTCACCGTTCCTTCCAAAGATGCTTTGTTTCCTTCGGCATCTGTAATCTCAAAATGATCAAAATTAATTTTGCCAGACTCAAAACTTATATTTTGTCCATCTGCGTCAAACCAGGTATTTAAATAATTGGGAAAAACATGCAGACTGTCCATTTCGAGCTTTCCGGTGACATTCGGTTTAGTGGTGCTGCCTTCAATTTGAAGGGCGCCGTTCAGGTATCCATGAAGATGCCGGAATATATTTTGAACAAATGGTTGTGCTCCTGCAATGGCAAATCGGTTAAATCGGGCCCTAAGGTCGAGGGGTGATTTGTCATGGTAAGCGTAGGAGCCGTCAATTATTAATTTTCCGGAGTTTTGCTGAAGATTGAGATCCAGGTTAATTCGATTATTCTTTTTCTTTGCCTGAAAACTGAGATTGCCTACAGTATCGTCGCGAAAAATCAAATGTTGGATATCAAGATTACCTTCCACGGTAGCTTCCTGCCAATCTATATGGCCATTAACACTTCCGGCCATCAAAGGATTTTTGCCCTGAATAATGCTGCCAATGGAGGCCAGTTGAAATTGTTGGAAATTGATCTGACCAACGGTATCTCCGCTACTTTCGATCTTTGGTGTTATGTTGATTTTCTGCCCGTTGTATTGTAATATGAAATTTTTTGCCCAAATATTGCTGCCCAGCAAAAGCAGATTATCTTTTTTGACCTGCCATTCATTTCCATTCAAAAGAAGACTGTCGGGATTGATATGGATCTGATAACGCCCTTT
The DNA here is from genome assembly GCA_963711495.1 of uncultured Cytophagales bacterium. Lineage (GTDB taxonomy): Bacteria > Bacteroidota > Bacteroidia > Cytophagales > Cyclobacteriaceae > CAVQEK01. The sequence goes on along the minus strand of CAVQEK010000002.1, from coordinate 56,936 downwards.
TTCTTTTGATACATTGGTCGCTAACCGGAAAAATGGTTTTTTATCTCTGGGAATCCGGCAAACCAATGTTACCTGACCTGTATCTGTTTTAGCGGTGAGTTGCAGGTTGGCCAAATTCATTCCACGCATTTGAAGTTTTTGCAAAATCAGGTTACCATCAATTCCTTTGGTATTTGTATCGACTTTCAGGGTTAAGCTATCAATATTGAAAGTACCATAGGACAATGTGGGTATAATCATATCCAGGTTTAATTCCTTTTTAACACCATTGAAATGGCCCTTGAATTTTGTAACCGAAATACGGTTGAGTTTTGGCATGATTACCTCGGTTAATAATTCAGGTTTTTTTAGCGATAGCGAAAAATCGAATTGTGCGGAATCGTATTCCTGTTTTGTATTTTGTGACGGTGTGCCATGGAGATAACTGCGGAAAAAGTTGCTCATTAAACGGGGCAATGCTGGCACGCCAATATTACTGTTGATTTGCGCCTGAAGTACATCGGATTGGATTTCGATCAATTTTTGATGCTGCTTATCCATCGATTCCAAGCGCAAAGAATCCATGTGGTATAATTTGCCATTCTTAATTACATTCACATTCAGGACGCGTATCGTGCCATTGATATTATGGCGGCTGATGGTATCGAGATTGGCTTTAAACTGCCCTTGTACTGCCACCAGGTTGTTGGTGAAATGCAATGCCTTGAGGTTGGCATTTTTAAGATCCAGATCCACATTTATTGCCGACAGACCCGCAGATAAATTAGCGGACCCTTTCACTTTGAAACTTAAATCTTTCTGATCGGTAATTAACGAAGCCTTGATTTTTTGCTGATCATAATTTCCCGAAACATGGAGGTCCTGATAATTATATTGCCGATAAACCAGATGATTGACTACTCCCTGCCATTGTAAATTTGCTTCCTTCACATCTTTAAAGGAACCGGAAAAATTGAAATTGCCATCCAACGGACCGAGTTTCTGGTTTGTAAGCAATTTTCCCACATTAAAATGATCGGGACTGAATTTTCCTTCCAGTTGTATTGCGTTGGAGGGTTTTTTATGCAAGACAACATTTGCATTCAGGTTGCCATAATCAGACTCAACTTTTAACCGGTTTTTCAATGCATCAAGTGACCCATGAATGGAAGCATTAATCTCGAAGTGCTGTGGCAACCGGAGTTTTTCAGGTAATGTGTTTGGAGGCATTAAAGTGATCAAAGTTTTGCCTGAGGCTGACAATTGAATTTTTGGAATATCAAAAGCCATGTCAACGGAATCGCCAGGATGCCCGATCTTTCCTTCCATAAAGATGTGATTGTCCAAAATGCCTGCTTCAAGTGTGTTGATTTTTAAAGTGTCATTATTCCTGATCAAATCGGCTTTTAGGCGAATTTTTCCTTTATCGGGAAATTTTTTTTCAAGCTGAGGCACAAAATAGAACAAGTCCCCAGGGTCAATATTGGCATCAACATCCAGGGTGCCGGTGGATTGTAAGGGATTTTTTGATGATAAATGAACTGCAGCATTTAGATCAATGCTCGAATTATTGGTTTGTATATGACCATTTTTAATAACAAAGTGATCGCCTTGATAGGTGAAATTGGAAGAAACCCGATGCACCTGAAAACCATCTGAAGACTGGAATTGCATCGAATTCAGGTCACCTGAAATACCCTGGTCATATTGTAAATTTTCGCCTTCCATATTGAGCTGACTAATTTGGATGTGCCTTGGATCAAAATGCTGATTTTGGGTAGGGAAACGGTTGTCATCATATTGCAGTTCATTCCGGGAAAACTGCACTTTTTTCAGGGTAATACGCCACGGTTTTGACATTTCCGTGGAATTCCCCGCACTGGATTTATTGCCCTTTTCATCCATGATGGTATACCTTGCCTTGGAATTCGACATCTTAATGTTATCGGCTTGCAGGTATTGTTTCAACAAAAAAAACTGTCCTTTATCCAGTGCAAATTGATCTAAATCCAGCCTGGCTATTTGTCCTGAAAATTTATTGTTGTAGGAGGCTTTGCTATTGGTCACCACCAATTTTTCGATCTTAACCTGTACGTCTGGGGTTTTCGAAGAATCGCGAACGCTGGAGCTTGTGTTTTCATTTAATTCAATGATTTCTGTATTAGAACCATCTGCCAAAGCCCTATTAATTCCGAAATGAAGTGAATCCAATTGTAATCGATTGATCTGCAATGCAAGCTTTTTCAATTTGACATGAATAAATTGCCCACCGGTGGAATCGCTCAATACAAACCGGATATGGTTTAAGTTGATATCCCTGGCAGCAAAATTCCACCGCGTTCCTTGCTTTGACTTATTACCCGAAGCCACCAGGGAATCGATGATAAATTGAAAATTGAATTTATCATCCTGTTTCGACAAGTTTAAGATCGTTCCTGACAAATCCAGATCCTCGATGTTCACGGTATGATGGAGCAACGCCAAAAAACTTGGGTTAACATTCAACTCATCAACATATAGTAAGGTATCGGCTTTCTGGTCCTGCAAATACACTTTTTCCAAAACGATCGATCCCGGAAATGCTATGCGGACATGACCCAATTGTAGGGGGGTTCCGATTTTTGTGCTGATGGTGCTGACTATTTTATCCGCCAAAAAATTCTGGAATTTGGAGGTATTCAATGCCGCAAAAAGCATCATGATCACCAGGAGTACACTCGTGATGATGATCAGGAACACTTTAATTATTTTCCTAAAATGTGAATTGTTTGGCCGAATGAGGTTCACGGGACTGTTCTATTGACTGATTAGTATAACCAAAACAAGGACCACAATGAGAAGAATTAAGAGTTGGGTCATGAGTATGGCAGTTACAGCTAGTTTTAATTTTCTGATTTCTCCTTTAACTTTTTCAATAATGGGTAACTTCATTCAGGCTCTTTTCAATAATGATTCAATAACAATTTGAGGTCTTTGCTGAAAAATTATGTTTTTAATACACATAGCAAGGCCAATTTCATTCCATTCATTGACTGTATTAATTTCAATTTCCGACGGCATATTAATAAGTGATGTGGCTGATAGGTTCTCAAAATAGTTTTAACACTTTACTGAAACGCTTCCGGGGGAAATAAAACAAATTGAAAACAGAACAGTGTATGGAAAGTGCTGATCAAACTCAAATAGGTTATTTTATTGATAACTTTAATCTAATCATGTGACGATGTAAATTTTATTGGATAAGGTAAAGCTGAGCTTTGTTGATTGTGAAAAAAATTCTACAAGATGTGGATTAAATATGCTTTGTTTCCCACGATTGAACTATGATAGTTGCGGGTCATAACCAACTTAAAGTTCAGCGAAAAGCCGCTCTTCAGAATGCGCCAGTGCAACCTGGCTATGGTTGAACAGGATAACATCGATGTCTTCACGTTTCAGTTGTTCACCAATACTCCGAACCTTGTTTGCCCTTTTCTTTTTTATATCACGGATGTAGATGGCCTTGATCTGGTCCGGGTATTTGTGGGCTATTTGATAATAGATATCAGGATCCTGCTGGCTGTTATCACCGAGCAGTACAAATTGGATTTGGGGAAACGTATCCAGTATTTTGGTTATTTTTTTAAGCTTGTGCTGATGGTCATTTCCTTCCGGATGCAGGAAATCATTTATTTTTGTTTTAAGGTCCCGAAGCAAAAAAATGCCTTTAGGCAATGCATTCAATTCGCAGAAATCCACAATAAAATCATACAAATTCCATTCACTGCTCGAAACATAAAAGAAAGGATTGGGCAAGGAAGCATCAACACCGCGCTGTAGACGCTGATAGTGCTCCACAACCCCCACAAAAGGCTTTCTCGTATTTTCATCTTTGGTGAGGAGCAGATATAATTTCTTAAAAAAATCGGACGAACGAGAGATTAAAAAAGTGTCGTCAATATCTGAAATATAGGCGTATTCAGTTTTATGAGGAATGAGAACTTCTTCCCGTACCACAATAGGTTCATCGATGGCGTCGTCGTCCAGTAAAAGCTCAACTGAAAAAGTGTGCCAGCCGACATCCAGTCCCGGATTGGGTACATTGAACTGGAAATGACCTGATTCATCGCTGGTCGTAAAATGTTCCTGGCCATTGATTGTCAGTTTTAAGCAGGCTTTGGACATGGTTTTTACCATAAAACGCTTCAGCATCTTCAGGGCATTGTTAAAAATATTTCGTTTGTTCCTTTCCGAATTCAGATAAATGGAGCGAAATACGTGACCCTGGATATGCAAAAAATAGTGATTGCCAAAACCCCGGTAAGTCGCCACAAAGGGATAATTGATCCAGTTAAACTTCTTTTTCCACCAGGTTTTAAAATGGATTGACCGGCGTTTTTTGTGATAATGTTTATTCGTAAATGATCTTTCGGGAGGATCTGAAAGCATAGTTATTAGATTTTTAAGCCGGCATTTAATGATCAAAATGCAAACCAAAAATGAAATAATGACTTCCGCATCAATTGATAATGGTCACTTCTTCTTTTCGATTTCCCGAATTTCAACTTTCACTGCATTGCTGTAAGGCCTGATTTTCCGGCCTATTTCATTGGAGTACACGTAGGTAAATTGTGCGCCAAACAATACAATAAGTACGGAATAATATACCCAGATCAATACAATCACTGTTGAACCTGCCGCTCCATAAGCATTGCCAATATTGCTGTTACCCAGATAAAACCCAATCAGGAATTTACCGACGATAAAAAGAAAAGCGGTCACCAAAGCACCGATCCACACATCCTTCCATCGTATTTTGGCATCGGGCAACACTTTGAAAATAAGTGCAAATACCAGGGTAATAACCGCGAACGAAATGGAGTAATTCAAAATTTTTATCAAAACATAGGTGTCTATGGACAACAGATCGGCAATGGAGTCATTCAAAAAAACCAACAGCGTATCGATCACCAGAGAAACCAAAAGCAAAAACCCGATACAAATCACCATGGCCAGCGACATCAATCGGTTTAACAGGAATTTCAGAATTTCCCTTTTTGGCTTTGGCTTGATATGCCAGATATTATTCAGGCTGTTTTGTAAAGAAACAAAAACAGTAGTGGCACTGAATATCAAGGTGCCGATCCCGATCATTTTGGCCAGAGAACTGGCGTTGGAAATGCTGGTATTTTGAATAATCCTGTTGATTTCCTCGGCACCATTGGGTCCGATCAGAAAGCTGATCTGGTGCATCAGTTCGGTATGTACCACATCTTGTTTATAAATAATCCCGGCAACTACTGTTACAATCAACAGGATGGCCGGTAAGGAAAAAATGGTATAGAAGGCAATACCGGCGCTGTAATTGAACGAATCGTTTTGGACAAACATGACGCCGGTGGTTTTGGTGACATTGAAATATTTTTTAATGGCTTTGAATCCGGACATTTCAATATGTAATTGTTTATTTGATTTTTAGCTTCCCGTGTTGCAGAAATGTTGCCAATCTGATTCTTAATCACTGATCACTGAATAAATGGCATCTGCATTGATCGCATTGTTTTCAATATTTATTGCAGAGCTGGTTTTTAGTCAAAAAATATTTTGATTTTTCATTAAAGATCAGTTTGCAGGTATTGGAAGTGCCGTTTGTGGTTCGACATAACGCGGATCGTCAATAAATGGCAGTTTCTCCAGGGCAGTCACTTCCAGGCTATAGAATCCGAATTCTTCCACCACCTTACCGGTGATACGGTATATTCCTTTTCCCCGAAAGGGAAATTTTTCAGCGACCGGAGGAAAATGCGTGGTATCGATGAAATATCCTTCACGGTCCAGGAAAGTGCCGAAGTACATGTATTTATCCTGTACTGTGCGCGTCACTTTGGTGGTGATCAGATAGCCGAGGATATTTACCGGCCGCCCCAAATGATCGGGTAATTTGCGTGCTGTTAGCAATGACTGGTCATCGTCGTGGCGCAGGAGTGAAAAAGGATCGCAGAGTGGGAAGCCGAGCAGTTCCATCTCATCAAAAGCATCTTCTTTTGGATCGGAATACAGCGGAGGCAGGATGAAAGTACGCGGTTTTACTTCGAAAAGGTGCCTGGTGGGATGGCTTTTTTTCTGATTTCCCAGCAATAAGTGGGCTTCCCAGGCCAGCGCTTTCTTTGATTTTCCCGTGAACCGGAATGCACCGATGCGGATCAACTGGTTGAGTTGGTCCAGCGATACACTCACGCGGTCTGCAAAGTTGGTCAGGTCCTGGTAGGGTCCGGAACGCATTCGCTCGATCAGCAGATCGCCGGCGAGTTTCTGCTCCAGGTCTTTCACAAAACCGAAACCCAGGTAAATGGACTTCTCTTCAATAAGGCAGAGGTATTCACTTTTGTTCACGCATGGGGCCTCAATGGTGGCGCCCCGCATGCGGGCTTCGTGTACGTAAAGTTCCGGACGGTAAAACCCGCCGCCGTTGTTGAGCACGCTCACCATATATTCCAGCGGATAATATGCCTTGAGAAAAAGGCTCTGATAACTTTCTACAGCGTAGGAAGCGGAATGTCCTTTGGAGAAGGCATACCCGGCAAAACTTTCGATCTGTCGCCAGATCTCTGACGCCAGATCCTGGGAATAGCCTTTTTCCCGGCAACTGATGAAATATTTATCGCGCACTTTTTGGAATTCTTCCCGCGACCGGAATTTCCCCGACATGCCGCGGCGCAGCATATCGGATTCTGCCAGAGAAAGTCCTGCAAAATAATGTGCCACCTTGATCACATCTTCCTGGTATACCATCACGCCGAAAGTATCGGGCATGATGTCCAGCATGACGGGGTGGGCGTCATGCTGCCGTTCGGGATTGCGGAAACGCAGGATGTATTCGCGCATCATGCCCGACTTGGCGACACCCGGACGGATAATCGAGCTGGCAGCTACCAAACCCAGATAATCGTCCACCTTCAGTTTTTTCAGCAGCATACGCATGGCTGGTGATTCGATATAAAAACAGCCGATGGCTTGCCCGGTACGCAACAGGGCCTTCACCGCCTCGTCCTTTTTGAAGTGTTTCATGTCGTGGATATCGATGGGCGGTGCTTCGGGACGGTTTTTGGTGATGATGGCCAGGCTGTCCTTGATCTTGCCCAATCCGCGTTGACTGAGGATATCAAATTTGTAGAGCCCCACATCTTCGGCGATAATCATGTCGAAGTGGGTGGTTGGAAAGCCTTTGGGGGGCAGGTCGGTGGCGGTGTAGTAGTGGATGGGTTTCTCCGCAATGAGGATACCGCCGGCATGGATGCTGAGGTGACTGGGAAAATTCTCGATCAGTTTGCCATAGCGCAATACCAGCACGGCCAGTTGGTCTGCCCCTTTGAAATTTCCTTCCGAGAGGCCATCAATCTCATGGGGAGGCAGGCCAAACACTTTACCCAGTTCGCGGATCACGGCCCGGTACTGGAAAGTATTGTACGTAGCCAGCAGGGCGGTATTTTTAAATGTATCGAAAATATAGCGGGTGATGTCTTCGCGGTCCTGCCAGGAGAAGTCGATATCAAAATCGGGGGGATTTTTGCGGTAAAGGTTGATGAAACGTTCAAAGTAAAGGTCGAGTTCAATGGGGTCCACATCGGTGATGTTGAGCAGATAGGCCACAATGCTGTTGGCGCCGCTGCCCCGGCCCACATAAAAATAGTTTTTCCTGCGGGCGTAGCGGACAATATTCCAGTTGATGAGGAAATAGGAGATAAACCCTTTTTTCCGGATGATCTCCAATTCACTTTCCAGCCTGCGGCAGATCTTCTCACCGGGTTTTTCATAGCGGTAGCGCACTCCTTCATCACACAGTTTTTTGATCAACTGGTAATCTTCCGCTTCCGAACCGGTATAGGTCTTTTGGTTTTTGTGCGAGTATTGATCGCCAAATTCGAAATAGATCTGACATGCTTCGAGCAGGCGCCGGGTATTGGCAACAATGGCCGGGAATTCCTTGTAGTGTTGGACCAGGACATCAACAGGCCACATGCGGTGTGTGGGCCGGCCCTCCTCCGATTTGGGCAGTTTGCTGAGCAGGGTGTTGTTGTCGATGGCGCGCAGCAGCCGGTGGGCATTAAAGTCGCGCTTGCTGCGGAAAGTGACGGTTTGCAAAGCCACCAGTTTGTCCTGCCGGCCGGCCCACCGTGAAAACCGCAATTTACCCAGGTCTTCTGGCCGGATGCCGAGGTATTCATTGGGCTTCAGGGGTTGTCCGGCATAGGTTGAAAAAGGATAGACCACGCAGGCGTGGTCAAAGAAAGGCGCTTCCGGCGGAATGGGTTCTTTACTGTGCAGGTATTTAGAGAGGTGGTCATTCAATTCTTTGAAGCCTTCGTTGTCGCGGGCGATACCCACAAAAAGAGGCTGGACACCGTTGCGAAAGTCGATGCCCAGCACCGGTTTAATTTGAAATTTCTGTGCCAGCCGCACAAAGTTGAGACTGGCTGCCGTGGAGTTGATATCGGTGAGTGCCAGGGTATCGACACCGTTTTTCTGCGCTTCTTCCAGCAATTCCCGGGCGCTCATGGTGCCAAATTTAAAACTATAGTAAGTGTGCGTGTTGATGTACATGGGTTAAAATTGATTTTTTATCAGAGAACCATTATTGCCGGCGGTTGGCCAGCAGGGGTGGGGGTTCTCCCGTAAAAGGATTGAACCGGCTGATGGTCCTTGCCTCCATGCCTGCAGCCCGCATGAGGATCCGGTCGCCGTGCTTGTCGCGAATGTAGTCCATGGCCTGGTAGAGACTGATCAGCTCGGTGGTGTCCTCAAATAAGTTGATCTGGTGGCCGCCACCAACCAGGTGGCTGAGGCGCACACCAATCAGGCGCACCAGCAGCCGTTTGTTGTATAACTTGTCGAACAATTCCAGTACTTTGGGAATGAGCATGTGGTCTGCGGCGGTGTAGGGGACCCGCGATTGCAGGGTATAAGTGTTGAAATCCGAATAACGGATTTTTACGGTAACGCAGGCCGTGAGCTTGTTGCCCCGGCGCAGTTGAAAGGCCAGGTTCTCGGCCATGGCCAGCAGAATGCTTTTCAGCTTGGCTACATCGATGGTGTCGCGGTCGAATGTGCGTTCTGTGGAAATGGATTTCCTGTCGCTGTAGGCGATCACCGGCGATTTGTCGATGCCGTTGGCTTTTTCCCACATCACAATGCCATTTTTCCCAAAGGCCTTTTCCATCAATTCCACCGGCATCTGCTGGATGGTCTGCACTTTCCGGATGCCCAGGTTGCGCAATGACTGGTAGGTCTTCTCACCGATCATGGGAATTTTGCTTACCGAGAGAGGCGCCAGAAAGACTTTCTCCTGGCCATAATCGATCTTTAGCTGGTTGTTGGGCTTGGCCTCGCCGGTGGCCACTTTAGATACGGTCTTGTTTTCAGAAAGCCCGAAAGAAATAGGCAGGCCGGTTTCCCTGGTGACCTTCTGCCGCAATTCGGAAGCAATTTTAAGGTTGTTGAAAAAGCGGTCCATGCCGGTGAGATCGGCGTAAAACTCGTCGATGGAAGATTTCTCGTAGAGGGGAACGCTTTCCTGGATGATCTCCGTTACTTCTTGTGACTTTTGGGTGTAGGTAGTGGTGTTGCCACGGATCACAATGGCTTCGGGGCATAGTTCTCTTGCTAATTTCATTGGCATGGCAGAGTGTACGCCAAACCTGCGCGCTTCGTAACTGCAGGAAGCTACGACACCCCGGTCGGTGACGCCACCGATGAGAATGGGTTTGTTATTGAGCCTTCCATCCAAAAGCCGCTCACAGGACACAAAAAAGGTGTCCAGATCCAGGTGCAATATTGCTCTTTGTTCCACCATGTCACTTTCCTTTTCACGGAACTAAATTAAATAATTATTACTAAATATTATAGTAAAAACTAAAATAATTAGTAAAAAGTTCAAAATGAACTGATAAATAATGTTATAAGAAATTATTGGCGTGAAAAACGATAATATGCCATGAGCGGAAAAGGAAAAAGTAATATTATGGGAGCATGAATTGTTGGTATTTGGATCGCAGACTGGTCGGGCCATTCGCAATCGGGTATAGATCCTGGACCATCTTTCATGCTGGATTTTCACTTCCAAACCAGGAAGATGAGATGATATGAACGCCATTATTTTGGTTTGCAATATAATGCACCGGACTGTTCAGCTTAAAACGCAATTACCCGCTAATTCTTTTCGTTGCCGCCGATGTGAAATGCGGCGCCCAATGTTAATGATGAGAGTTTGTTTTCGCTTTTCATGTCCAGCGCTTCCCACTCGGCCCTGACCATTAATAATTGGCTCAATTTCAGGGCCGCGCCCAATCCCCACATGAAACTGCTATTGTTGTTTTTGAAATCAAAAGCGTCAATGGAATTTTTTGATTTCGAGAAAAAACCACCCGCTTTGGCAAAAAGTATTAACGGACCAACATTGCCATGGCCGCGTACACAGATGTCCCAACCACTGGATTTTGATTCGACGGCAGTCTGGTTTTCGGTAGTTTTCACCTGACCCAGATTGTGATAACCGGCCTCCAGTCCCAGCACATTAAAGCTGTAACCGGTAAATATCTTGTAACCAAAGGAGTTTTTATTGATATCAAATGGATTTCCTTGCACATCTTGCAAAGATTTATTGACAAACGATGGCCCAATGCTTCCTCCAACATAGAACCCCTGGGCGTGTAAAGGATGAATACAAACAATTCCTGCGATCAATGCAATAATTAGAAATGCGGTAATTTTTGCTGCTTTCATAAAAGTGTTTTTTGATAGGTTTAACACCATAAATATTGTTGTCGTTTAGCGTTCTTTTATTTTCCTGATCATTGATTAGTTAGTGTCAGGAGAACCCGGAAAACCAGGGGTTTTAAATGTCCAGAATCATCCTTGCCATTTCAAAGCAGACGGACTGATTGTGATGTCATTTTGAATTTGATTTCACTAAACCAATAGTCAGGGGATTCATTTTAATTAACAAGCCCCGATCATATTTGTTTATCTGCCACATCAACCGAATTTTAAATATTTGCTGAAGTTTTCTCCAAGTTGGTTTCACCGGGTCATAAATTTCAATAAATTCAATCCCAACAAAAAATCAACTTTTAATCCAATGAAGAAACTTATTTTTTACCAGTACACCCAATTTAAAATGCTGCCGGTAATGGCCATGCTTTTTATGATTCTATTTGCTTGTAGTCCGCCTGCTGAGCAGCTTCCGGCGCCAGTAGACCTCCGTACAGAGTTACAGTCAAATCCGATTGGTTTGGATATGGCAAATCCTCGGTTCTCCTGGAAAATGACACAAATCAGAAGGGGAGAGGCGCAGTCTGCCTATCAGATATTGATTGCCTCAGCGGCGGAAAAACTCGGTAATAACCAGGGAGACATTTGGGATTCCGGCAAAGTTGACTCGGACCAATCTGATTACGTGACGTTTTCGGGAATTCAGCTTAAATCTAAAACTGCATATTTCTGGAAAGTAAAGATATGGGATGAGCAGGGCACTGAAACTGATTACAGTGAATCGGCAACCTTTGAAACCGGAATGTTACAACCGGATGACTGGCAGGCCCAATGGATAGAAAAAAATTCTAAAGAGGATCCAAATCGTTCAACCTTAATGCGTAAAGCATTTGATTTGGATTCAAAACCAACCAAAGCGCGATTGTATGTAACAGGTTTAGGCACGTATGTTTTTTATATCAATGGTGAAAAGGTGGGACATGATATCCTGACTCCGGGGTGGACCGATTACCCTAAACGGATTCAATATCAGGCTTACGATGTAACAGATCTGTTAAACCAGGGAGAAAATGCTGTGGGTGCAATGCTTGGCAATGCCTGGTGGAGTGGCGGCCTGGGTTGGGGCAAAACTCCCGAAGACCGGGCCAGGTATAGCAATGGTCCTATGAAACTATTGGCCCGGTTGGAGGTTCAGTTTTCCGATGGCACTACCAAGGTGATCACGACGGATGAAAGCTGGAAATGGAGCGATTCACCGGTCATCAAGAACTCTTTATATGATGGTGTTTATTGTGATGCACGACTTGAACAACCAGGCTGGGACAAGGCCGGTTTTGATGATCAACAATGGCAAGCGGCAGAGACAACCAAAGATATTACAGCCATGCTGGTCCATCAGCAGGGACCACCGATCCGGATTACTGATGAACTGAAACCGGTCAAGGTCACCAAGCTGGACAATGGACATTATGTGTTTGATTTTGGCCAGAATATGGTTGGCTGGGGAAAACTGAAAGTGCAAGGTGATGCCGGCACTAAAGTGGAGTTGAAATATGCTGAGCTGTTGCATGATGATGGTTCTGTAGCCCAGGAAAATCTTCGTTCAGCCAAAGGAACAGACACTTATATTTTGAAGGGGACCGGCAATGAAACCTGGGAGCCTTTATTTACTTATTCAGGCTTCCGCTATGTAGAAATGGTTGGCTATCCGGGAGAGCCCCCGGAAGATGCCCTCACCGGGATGGTCTTCCATTCTGATGCGCCCTGGATTGGTGATTTTGAATGTTCGAATGAATTGATCAATCAGATCCACCATCTGGTCATCTGGGGAGAAAAGGGTAATCTGATGAGTGTACCGACGGATTGTCCTCAACGCGACGAACGATTGGGCTGGATGGGTGACGCCCAGATGTTTTCACCCACTGCTTTTTATAATATGGATCTTACCCGGTTCTTTGAGAAATGGCTGAAAGATATCACCGACAGCCAGGACCCCAGTGGTTTTGTATATGATGTTAATCCGGCCATCGTTGTTGGTGGACCGGCCAAACCAGCTTGGGGCGATGCAGTAGTAGTGGTGCCCTGGATCACGTACAAGTTTTCAGGAGATAAAAGAATTATCGAGGACAATTATGAAGGCATGAAAGCCTGGGTTGAATTTATGCGCAGTAAAGCGCGCAACAATTTGTATATCTGGTCCAATCCGGATAGTACATTTTTTGGTTATGCCGACTGGATTGCACCGGTAAAATCACCGCAAAAGCCAATTAGTGTTTCCTACTATTATTACTCCACCAAACTGCTGTCTCAGATGGCCGGTGTGATTGGCAGAACCGACGATGAACAACAATATGCAACATTGGCCAATGATATTGCCAAAGCTTACCAGGCTCGTTATTATGACCCGGATAAAAAGAATTATGAAGGAGAAACACAAACGGCCAATATTCTTCCTTTGGAATTTGGTATTACGCCAGACAACATGAAGGCCCGGATTGCGCAGAACATAGCCGAGGATGTAAAAGCACATGACGATCATCTGACTACTGGATTCCTCGGTACGGGATATATCTTAAATGTGTTGTCCGATAATGGTTATCACGAGCTAGCCTACAAATTGATGACACAAACCACCTACCCATCTTGGGGATATATGGTGAAAAATGGGGCAACTACCATGTGGGAATTGTGGAATAGCAACACGGAGCCACCAGACCGAATGAATAGCCGGAACCACTTTGCACTGGGGGGCATTGGCGAATGGTATTACGGCTATCTTGGCGGACTGAGACCAGATGACGAACATCCGGGCTGGAAAAGAAGCATTATCGCTCCAATGCCAGTAGGTGATCTCACTGCTGCCAGAGCTTCTGTTTTGACCCACTACGGGAAATTATCAGACAGTTGGAAACTGGAAAATGAAACCTTGTCCGTGGATGTTACGATACCGCCAAATACTACAGGATTGGTCAAATTTCCCAAACTGGATTTTAAAAGCCCTGTCATTACCCTGGATGGTAAGAACATTTATGGCAATGCCGTGACTTCCGAAAATGGAACGGGATTGAAATTTATAGAGGAAGATAATAATTCAATTGTCTTCGAGGTGCCTTCTGGCGAGTATAGTTTTATGGTGAAATAATCAAAATTCAAATAAAAATAGTCAGGGCCATTTACAACAGTAGATGGCCTTTTTTATGGCTGTAGAATGGTGCAATGGCGACAGTTTAAAGAAAGTTTTGCCGTCTTCTTCTTTTTCCCGGGGAACCTCAAAAAGCGGCATGTATTTTGAGTCGAAAATATCAAAGTTTTACCACTCCAGATTTGAAAATGATTCGCTTGATTTTTATGGTTTTATTTGCCGCGTTTTTGTATAGTAATACAATACTGGCGAAAGATGATGCAATTGCGGATGGGCCAAACATCCCAAAGCCTATTTCTGTTCTGGGCATTGACCATTTTTCTGATGGACATAATTTGATCAGGAACGGTGATTTTAGTGACGGAACCACGAACTGGGTTTTAGGTAAATTTAATGGCGCCTCGGCCATATTGACCATAGACAGTGCAAGCAGACTCAATGGTGAAAACAGTGCGTTGATCAATATTTTTACAACGGATAACAAAGCTTCGGCCATAAAACTTTTCCAGGATATGCCGGTGGAGGGTCGTACGAAATATAGTCTAAAATTCCAGGCCAAAGTTATGGAGCCAATGGTGATCGAAATCAGTATTTCCAGCGATTTTCAGGATTACTGGAAAGAGGAAGTTTTGTTGTTGCCCGGTCAACTGCAATACGGGCCTTTTACGTTCGGGAGTGAAGCAGCAGATTATACTGCTACTTTGGTATTTGACCTTGGCCGGGACCCCGGGAAGATTAACATTGATGCCGTTTCTGTTGTCGGAGATTTTGCCAATAATGAATTTGAAAAATTACTGAGTAGTTCCGGGATTAATTCGATGTCCAATTCATCCGGTGGTTCTTTCAAGCAATCCACAACCTCAGAAGATCCAATATCTGAAGTACACTAATATTTCAATTCACATTTTTAGCCCATCTGCATCTTTTGACCATTTGCTAAAAATCTTGTTTTTGAAATTTCCAATAGGGGTAAAGTCGTGTATTGACATGCCGCATAATTTTACGATCTCATTCTTTTATTTTTCGTCATATTAAGAGCGATTTGTTTTTATGCACTTCGTCAGGCGCGTAATGTTCCATGCTGATTTTTTATGGAATTAAGGTTAAATAAATTAACTTCCACAAGTGAATTTTTTGTTTTTGATGGTGTTTCGATTGGTTGGTATTTTGATCAGCAATTGATTTGAATAATGACTTA
This sequence comes from uncultured Cytophagales bacterium, assembly GCA_963711495.1. Taxonomy (GTDB): domain Bacteria; phylum Bacteroidota; class Bacteroidia; order Cytophagales; family Cyclobacteriaceae; genus CAVQEK01. Next base: position 41,871 of record CAVQEK010000002.1, on the reverse strand, counting down.
AATTAATGTAGTTCAAACATCTGATTAATAATATATTAATGTTCAATTTTTAGATAAGTCTAAACTTAGTTATCATGAAATTTACGGCCATACTTTTTTTGGTGATCGCCATGTTTTCTACATCTGCCGGTGCTCAGCATTGGCAACTTGTTTGGTTCGATGAATTTAATTACAACGGCTTGCCGGATTCAAGTAAGTGGGGCTATGAGGAAGGATATATTCGCAATCATGAAAAACAATATTATACCAGTGCACGAAGTGAGAATGCGCGGGTAGAAAACGGGCATCTCATTTTAGAAGCGCGAAGGGATTCTTTTGATGACCACGAATATACTTCAGCAAGTATCAATACCTTGGGTAAAGCAACATGGACATATGGTCGTGTTGAAGTGCGCGCCAAATTACCCACCGGATTTGGCATGTGGCCTGCCATCTGGATGTTGGGCACAAATCACAAAGAAGTGGGCTGGCCGAAATGCGGCGAGATCGATATCATGGAAAATGTTGGCTTTGATCCGGATGCCATTCACGGCAACATTCATACGGGAGCTTATAACCACGTAAAAAAGACCAACAAGGGAGCTGCCATTTTGATTTCAAAACCGTATGCTGATTACCATATTTATGCCATCGAGTGGAGTGAAAAGAAAATTGATTTTTACGTAGATGATTATAAATATTTCACCTTCACAAATGAAGGAACAGGCGATGCAGTTTGGCCATTTGATAAACCACAATACCTCTTACTCAACATAGCGATTGGTGGAGACTGGGGTGGTCGTTATGGTATTGACGATACCATTTTTTCTCAACAGATGTTAATTGATTATGTGCGGGTGTATAAAAAAGAATAATGCCCGCTCAAACAGGTTTATTTCGCTGACTTCACAGCAATTCTTTCATGCTCTTTACAATACTGCATTACGTGTTTTTCGAACAGCCGCTGTAATTGTTTGGTTACACTACCCGGAATACCATCACCAATAATTTGATTATCGATCTGGACTACGGGCATCACTTTTTTGGTCGTTCCGGTGATAAAGGCTTCGCGGGCTGTCTTCAATTCATCGAGATACAAAGCACGTTCTTCAATGTTTTTATAGTCACGAGCAATGTCAAGGATCTTTTTACGGGTAATTCCCCGGAGTATGCCCATATCGGGAGTTACAATGTTGTTGTCCTTGTCCACGATGTAGAAATTGCTTCTGGTCAATTCGCTAATTTTTCCATTGAAATAATACAGTATATCGGTTGCTCCGGCACGGATAAGTTCGGGTTGCAGGAATACGGCCATCAAATAGTTGATTGACTTTACTTCGGGTAGTTCGCGTTTATATTCCCAACTGATCAGTTTAATGCCATCTTTTAACTGACTTGGTGGTAAGGGATTGATTGGCTCGTTGATGACAAAAAGGGTAGGGTCTCCGATAGCATATCCGTTGGGCGACTCACCGCCGGTCAACACCATGCGTACACCGGAATTGGCCATCTTATTGACAGATAACATGCTCAGGATCTTTTCTTTCAATTCTTCTTTGGTCAGTGGAGAAGCCAACCGCAGTTTTTTGGCAGAATTGAAAAAACGATCGATGTGATCGTCAATAAACAACGGGACACGATCTTCCAGCCGGAAAAAGTCAAAAACACCATAACCGCGCAATAAGGCAAGATCACTGACGTGCACAAATGCGTCGTCCTGATTGATGAGTTGGTCGTTGAGTATATATTGTAGCATAGACATAGAGTGAATATAGTATATTTTTATTCAGAAATAATCGCGACATATTGCTTATTATCATAAGCATGAACTAAAAATAATTAGATGTGTTTACGATAAAGACTTCAATTCATGCAATATTTTATTTCTTAGATTCATTGTGTTTGGTTGCTCTTAATGAAATCATGATTGTCAGCCCTAATACGATCAAAATGAAAACAAGCGAGGTCCAGGTGGGAATCTCCAGCCAGTTGCTGATCAGGAATTTGATGCCGACAAAAGACAAAATGACGGCCAGTCCTTTTTCCAAATAAACAAAACGGTCTTTCAGATCGGCCAGTAAAAAATATAATGCCCTTAAACCCAGGATCGCGAAAGCATTGGAACTGAAGGCAATAAACTGATTGAGGGTTATCGCAAGTATCGCCGGAATGGAGTCCACAGCAAAAAGAATATCAGACAATTCAATGATCACCAAAACAGTAAGTAGTGGTGTTGCCAGGGTTTTGCCCTGCTCCTTCACGAAAAAACGATCTTCACGATAAGTCTGGGTTTGTGGTAGAATTTTATGGACGAACCTAAAAATGGAATTCTTTTCGGGATCGGTTTCCTCCGGACCGGAATGATAAATACGCCAAGCGGTGAATAACAACAGAACGCCGAAAATATAGATTATCCAGTTGAGTGATTGCAGCAAGGCGATTCCGGCAAAAATAAATCCGGCCCGCATCATCAACGCCCCGAAAATTCCCCAGAACAGTACTTCATGCTGATATTTGGAAGGCACTTTGAAATATGTAAAAAGCACTGCCCACAAAAATACATTGTCCATTTAAAGGGATTTTTCAATCAGGTAGGCCGTGATGTATTCCGATGCCGCGCTTCCACCGTGCCATAGCGCCATCACCCCGCTAAAACTAAGCCCGATGGTGATCCAGACGGCACTGTAAATGGCAGCCTCTTTCACGGTGATTTTGTGGGGCTTATTCATCACCAATTTAAGATCAGCAATCAGTAAGATTATAATCAAGGCGATAAAACCCCACCATATCCAGGGACTCACATAAAGGGCTTTTGGGAGATTTGTTGTTGAAGTGGGAAAATGTAACAAAATTAAATGAAATGGATGCTTCAACGTCGAAATAGTGGTTGTGGTGTGCATTGTGGCAATGGTCAATTTTTAAAATGCAACGAATTTTGGAGAATTCAACAATGTTTGACAGGAAATTTTATATTTGCAAGAAATTGATGGCCCTGTAGTACAACGGATAGTATGTGGGTTTCCGGAACCTAAGATCCAGGTTCGATTCCTGGCGGGGCTACTTTTTATAATATCTAATAATATCTAAAAGCGACTAAATGTCGCTTTTTTTGTTGGTTTACTGTGAGTTATGAATGATTTTCAGAGAAGAATGAATATCTGTATGATCACGGCAACCGGCTGACCGATGTAAAATATAACGTGAACAACACGGGAGAGGTATTGCTCTCGCACAGCGACTATAATGAGATTGGCGAACTGATCACTAAGAAACTGCACAGTGAAGACCAGGGGAGCGGCTACAAACAGAGTGTCGATTACGGATACAACATTCGTGGCTGGTTACAACAAATCAACGATCCTGATAACGTTTCCACTTCAGGAGATTACTTTGGCATGTCGTTAAAATATGACGATCCTGCGTCTACATCCGGCCTGAGCAGCGTTGCCCAGTACAATGGCAATATCAGTGAGATCCACTGGAACACGGCAGACAGCCCCGTTGCTAACAGGAAGGCTTATGGCTTTCAATACGATAAGCTGAACCGGCTGAAAACCTCCACCTATGCGGAGACTACCTCGTACAATACCCATAAGAACTTCTACAACGAGAATATTGGAGGGTATGACTTCAATGGCAACATCATAATTCTGACACGCAAAGGAAATGGCACCAGTACGAGCAATATAGATAACCTGACTTACACTTACAATGGGAATCAACTTACTGCCGTTTATGACGCGGCAACCGGTGCAGACGGAGATCTGGGATTTAAAGATGGTCATAATGGCACGGACTACGGCTATGATGAGAACGGCAATATGACCGAAGACCTGAACAAAGGGATATCGAACATAAGCTATAATTATTTAAATTTACCGGAGCAGATCACGTTTAGTAATGGGAACAGCATTCAATACGTCTATGATGCCTCCGGCATGAAACCGCCATGCAATAAAATATTCATAACATATTATTAAATTCAGCCTGTGGTGTGAAAAAGGTCAAAGAGGCGGTTCCCTTCGACCGCTTAAAAATAAAAACATTGCGAAGGAAACTGGAAAAACAAGTCACCGAGAACAGTGTTACCACCACCACTGATTATGTGGGCCCGATGGTGTATGTAGGCACCAATGATATGTTCCTGAACACCGAAGAAGGAAGGGTAGTGCTCAAAGAAGGTGGCACGGCCAAAGAAGAATACCAGTACAATCTGCGCGAATGCGTGCCTTTGGCAAAAGACCACCTGGGCAATGTTCGGGTGACCTTTACGACCGCTTCATCCCAGCAGATGACCAGCACCTACCTGGCCACTATGGAGCCGCAGGTAAGCAGCCTGTGGGAATCCATGCCTTTGGCAGAAGACTCGACGTTCAGCAACCTGGAAACCACCCGGCAAACAGACAAGATCTACAACCACACGCCGGGCGGGAACAGCAGTGCGAGACTGAATGCCGCCGAAGGCAAAGTGATGGGCCCATCGATGAGCCTGCATGTAATGCCCGGGGATACCGTAAAGATGGAAGTATATGCCAAGTATCTGGAAAAGGCCAAGACAAAAGATGCGGTAACCAATATGGCTTCCATCGTAGGCGCAGCCTTCGGGGTGACCGATGCCGGGGAAGCGCCACAGGTGGCCAATGCTGTCAAGGAAGCTTTGGCCACAGGACAGGCGGGGTTGTTTGCCAAAGATGAGACTATTCCAAAAGCCTATCTGAACTACCTGTTCTTCGACAAGGACATGAACTACAAGAGCGGAGGATTCCAGCAGGTGACCGAAGATGCCTTAGGAAACTTTGAGGACCTCAAGCTGGATTATGTTCCCGAAGAAGAAGGCTACATGATGATCTACACCGCCAACCAGACCTCAGAAAACCTGAATGTCTACTTCGACGACATGGCCGTGACCCATGTTAGCGGCCCAATTATAAGAACAGATGATTACTATCCCTTCGGGATGACGTTCAACACCAGTGTACTGGACGGGGCATTGACGAATAAATACCTTTACAACGGCAAGGAAAAACAGGAGTTAACGGATTGGTATGATTACGGGGCAAGGATGTATGATGCGGCGTTGGGAAGATTTCTTGCAATAGATGAACACGTTGAAAAATATCCAAATTTATGTCCATTTGGTTTCGTTGCAAATAATCCAGTAAATATGATTGATCCAAACGGGATGGACTTAAGGTGGGCTAAATATAAGAATTTAAGTGATGACCAAAAAAATCAAATGACAAAGGCAGAATTTAGAGAGGCAAAAAAACAAGCAAAGTATGAATTTAGAGAACTGAAAAGAAGATCTAGTACAGCAAAAGATGTTATTAAGGATTTAAGAAGGGACGATAATACCCATACAATTACTGTTGTAACACAGACGGATGATAATCAAAGTTCGTCTAACACTGATGATAATGGCAATAGTAATATAATCTTTAATATTAATGGAGACCCATTGCCGGGTTTAGAGGGTTCTTCTCAAGATGTCAATAATATGGTTAGTTTGGGTCATGAAATGGCACATTCTTGGAGAGATGCATTTAAATTAGACCCACCCAAAATGAAGATTTCTTTAAATACGAATTTAACAAAGCTTTTTAATTACGAGAATACCGTTCGAAGACCTGCGTCCGAAAAAGGAGCATCAACAATTGAGAATATGATTCGGTCGGAATTGAATGTGCCATTAAGAGATAAATATCAGGGTTATAAACAAGGCGTAAATTATTATGATTTGAAAAATGATTCTTACAATTATTATCAAAAACACGATATTCATGAGTTTTATGGAGTAAATCCAATGAGATATAGAATAAAATTATTTAGGAGGAAATCAAAATGAGAATAACCTTTTATATCATTATCATAATTTTTCTTTTTTCGAAAAATGTTATTGGTCAAGATTATAAGTGTAAAATATTTAAGGAAAAGACAGATTTAGAAAATTTAGTAAGAAATACTAAACTTGAATCCTATTATAGCCGAATTGCAAAGGATTCACTTATCAATAATGACATTAAATTACTTTATTTTAGATATCTTCTGGGCCGGGAAGGATACAAATCAGCTATATATTTGGAAAAAGATGAGGAAAACATCAAAATATATGATATTTCAAGAAATTCACAAATTCTTTTACCTAAAGATCAGAAGGAGCTGGTGGTTAGTCTAATTGTGGATACTGAAAATGGAAGTTTCAGAGAGGCTTGTTTAAATCCGGGAAGTGAAGGTTCCGTGTCTGGATGTATTATTAGCCTCAATGGAAATATAAAGTTCGAATATGAGGCACCACAATATGATTATATGTGGTAGTTACGACTTAATCTGACAGTTAGGGATTAAATTTAAATGAGGAATTTAATCATTAACCCCATAAACTGTCAGAAATGAATACAGAGACAAAAGTAATCAAAACTAAGTTAGGACTACTCAACTTAGCCGAACAATTAGGCAATGTATCCCAAGCCTGTAAAATATTTGGATATAGTCGAGATAGCTTTTACCGCTACAAAGAGTTGTACGATCAAGGCGGAGAGATGGCATTGGCTGAACTTAGCCGCCGCCAACCGAATCACAAAAATCGCATTGAGCCAGCCATAGAAGAACGTGTCGTATCCATTGCATATGAATATCCTGCATATGGCCAATTAAGAGCCTCCAATGAACTTAAGAAAGAAGGGGTATTCATATCTCCCTGTGGTGTGCGCTGTGTTTGGCTGCGACATGATCTGGAGACCTTCAGAAAGCGACTCAAAGCTCTGGAGGCTAAAGTTGCCCAAGAAGGATTGATACTGACTGAATCTCAAATTACCGCCATGGAAAAGGCTAAGGAAGAGAAGCGGGCTCAGGGCGAGATAGAGACACTTCATCCGGGCTACCTGGGTGCCCAGGACACCTATTATGTTGGAACCATTAAGGGCGTTGGCAGGATTTATCAGCAGACATTTATCGATACATATGCCAAAACAGCCCATGTTAAGTTGTATGACAGGAAAAATGCATTAGTAGCGGCAGATATACTGAACGATCGGGTGATCCCTTTCTATGAAAAATATGACATCCCGTTACTTCGAATTTTAACTGATCGAGGCACTGAATATTGTGGCTCCAGGGAGCATCATGAATATCAGCTTTATTTGGCCATTGAGGATATAGACCATAGTAAGACAAAAGCCAAAAGTCCTCAAACCAACGGCATTTGTGAGCGCTTCCATCGTACCATACAAGACGAATTCTATGCGGTGGCTTTTAGAAAGAAGATCTACCACAATATTGAAGAACTTCAGCAGGATCTGGATGTTTGGATTGATCAATACAACCATGACCGGCCCCATTCAGGCAAATACTGCTTTGGGAAAACACCAATACAAACCTGGGAAGAATCCTTACATCTGGCGAAAGAAAAATTGTTGGATCGGCAGAATGAAAATTTCGTACCTTTATTACCGCAAGGTGAAGCGGAAGCAGGCTCTGGTGGAGACCAACCTGCCAGGAATAACCTTGCCGACCGAAATGGCGAGGGGCTTTATTTGCCCCTTGCTTATCACCATTTTGGGAGTGGTATACCTAAAGAAAACTCAAAACCAACACCTTGAACTGTCAGATCAAGTCGGAGCTATTACAGATTATAACTATTTAACGAAGTCTGAAAAGATGAAAATAAAAAGTGCTATAGCTTTATTTCAATTTTTGGAACATTTGAATAACTAACCCCTTTTATTCTCCGCAGAGTCTCCTGGAAGGGACTCTGCGAAAGAAGGATGTGACGATAAAATAGGAAACTTCCACCGGTCATATTCTAAGCGCAGCGGTCCTACGACCAAATGACGCAAACAGATCTTTAGTAAAGGGAACAGCATCCAATATGTTTACGATGCTGCAGGCACAAAACTGGAAAAGAAAGTGACAGAGAGCGGCACTACCACCACGACGGACTACGCAGGTGCACTGGTGTATGAAGGAACAAACAACGAGTTCCTGAATACCGAGGAAGGGAGGATCGTGCTGAAAGAAGGTGGAACGACCAAGGAAGAATACCAATACAACCTGAAAGTCGGAGCGCAGCGGAGATCCCGCGACGGCGGGAACCACCTGGGCAATGTACGGGTAACGTTTGCAACAGTAGACCGGATGGCCCCGGCATCGAGTACCTCTGTATACCTGGCTACGATGGAGACAGAGGTAAGCGCTTTGGAAGACTCGACTTTTAACAATGTAGAAAGCACCAGGCAGACCGACAAGCTGTTCAACCACACACCTGGTGGAAGCAACAGCGCCAGGTTAAATGCCGCAGAGGGAAAAGTAATGGGTCCCTCAATGAGCCTTCATAGCCTGTCCCGGCTGGCCATTCCCACTGCCAGTTCCGAAAGAAAGGCCCATTGGTCAGTCGGGATAATGCCGGGAGACACGGTAAGAATGAAAGTATACGCCAAATACCTGGAAAAGGCCAAAACAAAAGATACGATAACCAGCATGGCATCGATAGTGGGCGCAGGCTTCGGTGTAACAAAAGCCGGGGAAGCACCCCAGGTGGCCAATGCTGTCAAGGAAGCTTTGGCTACAGGACAGGCGGGGTTGTGGCATAGCCATGCATTCGCATTTGCTAAAGATGAGACCATTCCAAAAGCCTATCTGAACTACCTGTTCTTCGACAAGGACATGAACTACAAGAGCGGAGGCTTCCAGCAGGTGACCGAAGATGCCTTAGGAAACTTTGAAGACCTCAAGTTGGACTATGTGCCGGAAGAGGAGGGCTACATGATGATCTACACAGCCAACCAGACCTCAGAAAACCTCAATGTCTACTTCGATGACATGGCCGTAACCCATACTTCCGGCCCTATCATCAGGACCGATGATTACTATCCATTTGGGATGACGTTTAATACTAGTGTACTGGATGGGGCGCTGACGAATAAGTACCTCTACAATGGGAAAGAAAAGCAGGAATTGACAGATTGGTATGATTACGGAGCCAGGATGTATATGCCAGAATTAGGAAGGTGGGGAGTTGTTGATCTGAAAGGTGAAAAGTATCCCTCAGCATCACCTTATAATTATGCAGGTAATAATCCAATTTTATATGTTGATCCTAATGGAGAAGAATTGATTGTTACTTTTATCGGTTCAGGATCAAATACTAAATTTATCAATGAAATAAATAAAATGTTTAACCATCAATTCCAACTTACTTTTACGCAGGTAAAAGATGATAAGGGTAATGCAATAAGCGGAACATATAAGGTAGGAATTACAAAAACAGAAAATGGGGGAGACTTAAGTAAACTTTCGAAAGGAGCGTAAGCCTTTTATAAGGGATTCAAACAAGTTGTCGACCACAAAGTAAAGGTTGAAATGAGTATATATAATGGATCAGATAAAGCGTCGCCTGGGGATTATCAATATAATAGACTTGATATGGCCGATATTGAGCAATATCCGGAATTTAATCAAAATGCAAATGAACAAAAGGGGCCATCTCGAGGGGGAAAAATAATTCATGAAATCAGAGAGCAATTTGGAAAAGCGTTGGATGGAAGAAAACGTGGAGATGCAGATGGTTATTTAAGTAATCATTTAAGGGCAATTTCTTGGGAAAACGATGTTAATCAGAATGAGAGACAGGACAAGGACACATATGATGGAAAAGGTTGGATAACAACATATAAATTGCAGAATGGTTCAGAAGTGAAATTTAGAACAATCGGATTGGGAAGTAAAAAAGTTTTAATAATTGAAAAAGTTAATGATTAAGATTTATAATACAATAACAATAATTTTTGTGATCTTTTATACATCTGGGTGTATAAGTGGAGATGACAAGACAAGGAATAATGATGTGGACATCAAATTTGAACTGAACTTTAATAATTGTATTCAGATAATTGCATATAGAAGATCTGGATTTGGTATAGATTTGGATGTTGTTTATAATGCTGTTGAGTGCTTAAATGCAGTTACTCAGATAAACTCTTCCATTTTAAAGTATGGAGATATTCCTTACATATATCCTAATGACCAACTTTTTATGAAGGATGTCGTGAATTGGAGTAACTGGTATAACAGGAATAAATTTAAAATGAATGCTCAGATTGCTGATTCGCTTATCCAAAAACATTCTGAAAAGATAGGAGATACAATTAACTGGCCCAAAATGTGTTATGAACTGATATTGGAAAATAAAATATCTATTGTTAAATAGGGTTTGCCCCATCTCTTCCTAGTCAGTGACTAGGAAGAATCGGACGAGAGCAATTGCATTGCAAGATAGGAAGCGTAGAAGATAATAAATAAGGTCAGATAGTTCAGTTTAGAAAGTTCAACTTTCAAAACTTTGAAACCACAAGGCAAACAAACAAGATCTACAATCATACTCCCGGCGGAAACAGCAGTGCCAGGCTGAACGCAGCAGAGGGAAAAATAATGGGCCCATCGATGAGCCTGCATGTAATGCCGGGAGATACGGTAAAGATGGAAGTATATGCCAAGTATCTGGAAAAAGCCAAGACGAAAGATGCGATAACCAATATGGCGTCCATCGTAGGCGCAGCCTTCGGGGTGACCGAAGCCGGAGAAGCACCGCAGGTGGCCAATGCTGTCAAGGAAGCTCTGGCTACAGGACAGGCGGGATTGTGGCATAGCCATGCATTCGCATTTGCTAAAGACGAGACCATTCCAAAAGCCTATCTGAACTACCTGTTCTTCGACAAAGACATGAACTACAAGAGTGGAGGATTCCAGCAAGTGACCGAAGATGCTTTAGGGAACTTTGAGGAACTCACGCTGGATTATGTCCCCGAAGAAGAAGGCTATATGATGATCTACACCGCCAATCAGACTAGTGAAGACCTGAATGTCTACTTCGACGACATGGCTGTAACCCACACCTCGGGCCCGATCATAAGGACCGATGACTACTATCCATTCGGACTTACCTTCAATACCAGTGTGCTGGACGGAGCACTGACGAACAGGTTTCTTTTTAACGGGATAGAAAGAGATACTGAATTGGGCTTAAATTGGGATATAGCTGAGTTTAGAAGTTATGATCCGGCAATAGCTAGATGGTTACAAATTGATCCAAAAACTTCGGAAAAAGAAAGTCCTTACGTAGGTATGGGTAATAGCCCAATTTTTTATTCAGATCCTTTAGGGGATACCGTTAGGGTTGGTGGATTGGATGTTTATACTATGGTAAATTTGGTTTGGAGCTTAAGTGAAATAACAGGTAATAATATAGGTGTTGAGAATGGAGTTCTTGTAAACCATGGTGAAAATAAAGAAGCTCAGAAAAAAAGTGAAGATGCAGCCACTTATGTGGATAACTTAATTTCATCAGAAGGGGTAATAACAGTAAAATCCATAAGTGATGAAAAATTATCTAATGGTTCATCAGGTGGTGCTATTGAACTTAATACTGGAAAGATAAATGACCGCTTGAATTCAGTTGGTGAAACAATGGGATTTGGCATGACTTTTCTCCATGAATCGCTTCATACATGGACCGGAGTTTATTCATTAGAAGGGGCAAGCACAACTCGAACAGACCCATTTGGTGATCCAATAACAGATCCAAAAGATCCACGCTACAATCCTAATGCTACAGGCGAAACAGTAGATTTGGTAAATCGATTTAGGTCACAGCTAGGTTGGAGTAGAAGAGATTCGTATTTTAATACTGAAAATAAAGATTCCTATGGCAATATTATTTCCACAACATTGCCATTTGGAGGTAAAAATGTTAACCCAACTTGGTAAAAATGCCGTTAAACAACTGGTAGTCAGGCAGTAAAATGTTTCAGTGGTACACTACATATTTTTTAGTTGGTTTTTGATTGTCGGTACAGCCGGTGGCTTTGTATATCTGCTGAACTTCCTGGATTGGCTTTGCGGGTTTCCTGAGATGAATGTTCTTCTTGTCGGTGGGCATCTCCAGGGTCTGAATGGTTTGTGTGGACATAATACGCAGGATGTTTCGCCAGTCGTGGAAGATGCCTTTTTGCCGCAGCAAGTGGCGTATGGTATTGACTATCCTTGAGCCTTTTTATTTTCGACAGTAGTAAGATGAAGAAGCGTCCCGCTTCGGGCAGGCTATCCCCTTTATCGCGCAAGTGTTTTTCACTTGTGTGATAATGAAGGGAACGGTAAATGAAAGAAATTGAACAATGAGTACAAAGTATAAATTTTCTGATCCTGAAGGCATTTATTTCATATACACGGCTGTGGTTTATTGGATAGACATATTTACCCGGAGAGACTATAAAGACATATTGATCAATAGTATAAAGCATTGTGTAAGTAGAAAAGGGCTGGTAGTTTATGCCTATGTGATCATGAGCAATCACATCCATTTGATCATTGGTAATTCGTCAACTGAAAATACTTTTTCGGATACCCTACGTGACTTTAAGAAGTTTACGGCCATGAAAATAATTAAGTCTATAAAAGAAAATCCACAGGAGAGCAGACGGAAATGGATACTTTGGATGCTGGAGCGTGCAGGAAAGAAGAAGGGGAACAATACGAAATACCAGTTTTGGCAGCAGGATAATCATCCGATCTCGCTGGAGGGCAAATGGCTGGATGAAAAGATTGAATACATTCATCAAAATCCAGTAGAGGCCGGATGGGTAAATGAACCGGAGGAGTATTTCTATTGGAGTGCCAGGAATTATGCCGGACTGGAAAGTCCATTAAAAGTAATGTCGATTTATGATGAAGTTATGCTCTGATATGGTTGGCACAAGTCAAAAAGACTTGCGTCATGGGGGGAAAATGATCAACATAGATCCCAATGGTGGCCCACAGATTTTTGCGCATTATCCACCACCCGACCTTGTTCTCATCACGGACGTGCCAGGGGAATATTTCGATAAAGAAACCTCGGGCCAGATTGATTTGAGCCACGCCGACATAGTGGCCCCGCAGGCCGTCATCGATGCACTAAGCAGGATTCCAAAAATAAAAGCCTCCAGGGTTTTAGGCCATGGTGAATCGGTGAAACTGCATGGGGTAAAAATTCGGGGTAATGCCGACCTACCGACAAACGGAAGGTGGTGGGCTATCGGTTAACGAAACTGGCAATGGCTACTTGTTGAGCATTCGCAACAAACGGATTTATATTTCGGGCGACACGGAAATTTTTCCAAAAGAACGTGCCTTGAAGCACATTGACATTACTTTTGTATGTTTGAATACTTCACACAAAATAGACATACACAGATCGGCCAGCGAGGTACTGGAAATCAAGCCCAAATTGATTTACCCATATTTGTGCCATGAGAACCAGGAAGGTTCAAAACATGTGCGCTTGTTCAAGTCCATCATCAACCAGCAGAATGAGCACATAGAAGTGCGGCTCAGGGATTTGCACCTGGAGTAAGGAGGAGGGGAAATATTTGATGATTCGTTTTGCCGGTTTAGGTTTTGCATATCTGAAGAACGTTTTCCGCCATTTGACCCGGTCTCATCAAAATGCCTCAATCAGCCTATATTGAATTATTCGGGCTTAAAAAAAGGGCCTTGCCAATTTTGGAAATTTGGGCAAGGCGTTTTAGATGCTGTTGTTTATGCCTGTTACGACAGTTCTTGATTGGTAAATCCTTGTCGGTATGTCCTTTTTACAAACTCGTTGGCCGGATCAAAATTGGTGACTTTCATGTCGTCTCCTTTCCATTCCAAGGTGATGCCACGACCTGGATAATGGAAGCCTTTGCCATTTTTGTTTGGTTCGCGGTAGTTGAAACTACGGATAGCCAGGTTGCCCATCAACACACATTCTGTCAACGGGCCGGCGTACCCCACAAATGGGGAATCCACCTTGCCTTTTCCATAACCCGCTATGCAGGCATCGACCCACTGTACCCGGTGCCCATCTGCACCGCCTGGTATCCGGGGATATTTTTGCGGCACGTTCACTTCGCTGGTACGGCTGAGGGGCAATAGATTTGGATCCATTCCATAGACGCCGCACATCATTTTGCCTTTGGTTCCTTCAAAGATTACCCCGTTTCCAGATTCGTTCTTGCCGCCCATTATGTCGTTTGGACCCAATTCTTTTGGCCTTAGGGGCTGAATGCCGCCATCCATCCAGTGAAGGCTGATGTCGTTCCCTTTTTTTCCTTTATACTTAAAGTGTACCGATGAAGAAACCGGCCCGCTTTTGGGGTAAAAGGCTTCCTTGAACACACCGTCATAGATGGTGCTGACACTACAAGTCACTTCAGTTGGATAGCTGAGTTCCAGTACCTTAAAGACCGGCCCCACAATGTGGCAGCCCATGTCGCCGAGCGCCCCGGTACCGTAGGCCCACCATCCGCGCCAATTGAAAGGCAACAACTTGGTGAAGTAGTTGTCTTCTTGGGCGGTGCCTTGCCAAACATTAAAATCAAGTTCCTTTGGAATGGGATCGCTGGTATCTGGCCAGGGAACTCCTTGCGGCCATACCGGGCGGTTGGTCCAGCAATATACCGTATGCACGTCGCCGATGACGTCCGCATCGTACCATTCCATCAATTGCCGCACACCATCGGTGGAGGCGCCTTGGTCGCCCATTTGCGTGATCACTTTGTATTTGTCAGCGGCTTCGGTGAGTTTACGGGCTTCGTAAATGTCGTGGGTCAGCGGTTTTTCCACGTATACGTGTTTGCCCCGCTGCATGGCGTTGATGGCCACAATGGCGTGGTTATGATCGGGGATGCCCACGGAAACGGCATCGAAACTTTTACTTTCCTTGTCCATCAGTTCCCGCCAGTCTTTGTAGTATTTGGCCTTGGGAAACTGCTTTCGGTTCTCCACACACTGGCGTTCATCCACATCGCAGAGATATCCAATGACGGCATTTGGGCTTTTGGCAAATTCACGGATATCGTAACCTCCCTGGCCTCCGGCACCCACACCGGCAATGACCAGTTTATCGCTGGGGGCAACAAAGCCTTTCCCTCCTAGCACATGGCGGGGCACAATGTAAAAGCCCGCCGCGGCCAGGGAACCATTGCGAATGAAATCCCTGCGGGACACCTGGTTTTTTTTTGATTTTTCTGTCATGATGAAATTTTTAAGGTAACGTGAAATAATATGTCAAGGGCGAATGATACCCAATTAACGGCAATCCAGTTTTTCAAACAAGAAGAATGTCAAAGTATTGTTATTATGAACCTAACTCCAGGCCCTGTCCCAAGACTTGGCTTTGTCCCATTCGGGGGTAGGTTCAAAAAACCCACCGTCTTTCACCAAATGTTGTTTAATCACTTCTTCGTTGAGTTCCACTCCCAAGCCTGGTTTTTCTGGCACTTTTACATATCCCTTGTCAATGATCGGCTTGTCGATGCCGGTGACCAGGTCGTCCCAATAATCATAATAAATTCCGTTGTCTTCCAACGCCGTGAAATTTTGTGTGGCGGCAGCGCTGTGCACGCTTGCCATGTACGACACCGGGGTGGCATAATGGTGCAATGCCATGGCCACGCCATGTTCTTCGGCGTAGTCGCCTATTTTTTTGGTTTCGAGGATCCCCCCAGCCGAATTGATGTCGGGGTGTACCATGTCTACCGCGCGCGCATCGATCAGGGGTTTGAAACCATCCAGTAAATAAATGTCCTCGCCGGTCAGTATTGGGGTGGTCGTTGCGTCTGACAGGGTGCGGTATTGTTCGGTGTATTGCCACGGCAAAAGGTCTTCCATCCAAGCCAGGTCATAAGGCTCCATGGCCTTGGCGAGCTTGATCGCCTCGTTCAGGCCAAAGTGGCCCCAGTGGTCGGTACACAAAGGAACTTCATAACTAACGCTTTGCCGTACGTCGGCCGCAAATTCCACCATTTTGTCAATACCTTTGGGGGTGATCTGAATGCGGGTAAACGGATGTTTGGTCATTCCATAAGTGCCGAACTTCCTGTCCCACTGTTTCAGTTCGCCATTTTGTTCCCAAAATTCCTTGTTCACCAGTGCTCCTGGCACGTCTTCCACCAACTCGATCCCCATGTCCATTTTCAGCCAGGTAAACCCCATGGCCAGTCTTTCCTTCATACGTTGGGCGTAGGCTTCTGGCGTTTTAACCTCGGCAGTGGTATCGCAGTAAATCCGGATTTTATCTCGGTATTTGCCGCCAAGCATTTGATAAATGGGCACCCCATAAGCTTTGCCAATAATATCCCAGAGGGCCATTTCAACGGCGCATACGCCACCGGCCTGACGGCTTGGACCTCCAAATTGTTTTATCATTTTGAAAATCATCTCCACATTGCATGGGTTCTGCCCAAGCATGCGGCTTTTCAACATGAGTGCGTAGCGTTTGTCCGCGCCATCCCGCACGTCACCTAAGCCGGTGATTCCTTGGTTTGTATAAATTTTAAGGATGGGGCAAATTTCAAAATCGGCTATGCGCATGTCGGTGATCTTGAGATCTGACGGTGCGGAATTACGGTTAACTTTTTGGGAGGCATAAGCCAAAGTCTCTTCGATCGGGCCAAATGTGAGCGCACCGAGCGAGAGGCCACCAAGTGCGGTCTTTTTCAGAAAGTTTCGTCGGTTCTCGCGGACGGTTACAGTTGACCCTAGTTTTTCATTTCCTTCTGACGACAACTCTTTTGGAGCGGCCTTGAAAAAAGGCATTTTCATGATAGGTTTCATAGCGGTTTTTTATGGGTGAATTAAAATAATAGACTCCTTCAGGGATTTGGCCTACAAGACCAAAAGATACCAAATTTTACCAATGGATAAAAACTTTCGTTGGCCAATTACAACACTTCTACCATAGGCCCCCAACCAAAAAAAAATCCCGCCTTGGCGGGATTTTTTAAAACTAATATTGAACTACGAAGTTGCTAACATCCGTCGTTTTGATCTCCAGGATCCATCGCGCTGTTGTTGTCGATTTCCACATACGGAATGGGCAAGAGGTCATATTTGGACTGATAACCCGAAATAGGCTCAGAATCCAGCTTACCTTGCCGCCTCCACCTGCGGATGTCGCGGTTCCTTATCTGCTCCCCCTTTTAACGCGCAAGTGTTTTTCACTTGTGTGATAATGAAGGGAACGGAAAATGAAAGAAATTGAACAATGAGTACAAAGTATAAATTTTCTGATCCTGAAGGCATTTATTTCATATCCACGGCTGTGGTTTATTGGATAGACATATTTACCCGGAGAGACTATAAAGACATATTGATTCATAGTATAAAGCATTGCGTAAGTAAAAAAGGGCTGGTAGTTTATGCCTATGTGATCATGAGCAATCACATCCATTAGATCATTGGTAATTCGTCAACTGAAAATACTTTCCCGGAAACCCTACGTGACTTTAAGAAGTTTACAGCCATGAAAATAATTGAGTCTATAAAAGAAAATCCACAGGAGAGCAGACGGGAATGGATACTTTGGATGCTGGAGCGTGCAGGAAAGAAGAAGGGGAACAATACGAAATACCAGTTTTGGCAGCAGGATAATCATCCAATCTTGCTGGAGGGCAAAAGGCTGGATGAAAAGCCTGAATACATTCATCAAAATCCAGTAGAAGCCGGATGGGTAAATGAACCGGAGGAGTATTTCTATTGGAGTGCCAGGAATTATGCCGGACTGGAAAGTCCATTAAAAATAATGTCGATTTATGATGGAGTTATGCTCTGATATGGCTGGCACAAGTCTAAAAGACTTGCGCCATGGGTGGATCATTCGTCCACTTCAAAAGCCGGGTTCCAGGCGATTTCCCATAAATGCTCGTCAAGGTCCTGAAAATATCCCGCATAACCTCCATAAAACGTGTCCTGTGCCGGTTTCACAATTTTTGCTCCGGCTTTTTTTGCCTGCTCCATTACCTCATCTACTTCTGCCTTACTTGCCGTATTGTGCGCAATGGTAAAATCTGTGGCAGCGGGTTCTTTTTGCGGTAGCTTGGCATCGTGCGAAATGCTTTTCCTGGGCCACAGGGCAAGTTTTACCCCATGTTGCAAATCGAAGAAAGCAACGGCCCCGTATTCAAATTCTTTTCCAATAATCCCTTTTGTCGGTAATCCGAGTCCGTCTCTATAAAATTCAACGGCTTTTTCCAAGTCATTTACGCCCAATGTCAATAAGGTGATTCTAGGTTTCATGCGTTCCTGGTTTTTAGTTGATTTTTTTTTGTTTTCGTCTAAATGTTAATCATTGCAGGACTCATTTGGTCGTAGGACCGCTACGCTTAACCTACGACCAGTGCGGGTATTCTAAGTTCATATAATTCTATGGTCTTTTTAATTTAGTTCCACAAAAAGGGCAATATTTGATCTTAATTATTGAAGTTCCTGCATAGGACTTTTGCTATGTTTCACATAAACCACCTCAATCAATCCTATTATTAAATGTGCTTGGTTATACAGTCCCGGCACTAGTCTTGCGTTTCTTCCGCTCACTTCCAGAAGACTTGCACCAGGTGAGGCCAGGTGAGGGCCGTTTTTTTGTTGAACTATTCTGCTGTTTTTTAGCTGCAATATTTTCATTTTTAAGCAGTCAGCCTACGTTTGCTATTGCTTAATTGTTGTCCGGCGTGGTTTTTATCGTTTATCAATCTTCAATATGATGTTTCTCAAAATAAAGCACAGGCAAAATAATTTTCACTTCCTGTTCGGTTCCTTCTTTCAGCCAGTAAACAATGCAGTTCACTTTCGCACTCTTCAATTTGTAATTTCTTTCTTTCATGTTTTCAATTTGTCCGACAAACTGTCTTGAGAATTTCAAAACTGATTGTCCTTTCGAATTCAAACATTCTTCCCCATTCAAAGTTAAAGTATCTCCACTTACAAATTGAGAAACCAACTGCTGTTTGTTTATGAAGTAGTCCAACCAAATATCTTTGTGAGTCAAGTGTACTGCCAATTCGTTTGGCGGTGAATAAATTTCTCTTTCTTCTACTCGTTCCAAATTTTCTACTATGATGTTGTCAAGGTAATTTGAATTCAAATGGACAGTCAAATTTTGTTTTGCTCTTGTCATAGCAACATATAACTGTCGTTTGGCTTCGTCTGTTGCTGGGTTGAAGTTTTCAAGCATCAGGAAAACATTGTCAAACTCTTTTCCTTTCGCTTTATGAATGGTGGAAACAAAAATTGTTTCTCCTTTCTCATTGAAGAAATCTTCTAACTTAGATTCACGAATTAAAACTTCCAAATCGGATTTGTATTTCCTCTTTGAGTTGGTCTCTTCAAAATCACTAATGATGTTGTGACAGATTTCCAACATTGTGCTGTTGCGAAACCTGTTCATCAATTCTCTTTTCGCGCCTGCCCAAACATCATCGCTGATTATGAAAACATCATCAGCCAAATTCAACCGGCTTAAAAAGAATCGGACTTCTAAAAGATTATACAAACTGAAACCGTCATTTGTCTGAATCAATTTCGCTTGCATTCCATTTTTCAAGAGTAGTCCTGTGATTTGCAATGCTTCCTCATTGGTTTTTGTTAGAACACATGTAGTTCCTGAAAGCCCAGTTGTAAGTATGTCATGCACAAGCGGAGTAATAAGATTATCACTTTGGTAGCGAACCAATTTTATTTTTCCTTTGTCAGTTTGCCTGGCAATAATCGGAGTCTCTTTTAATCGGCGATAAATCTTCTTTACAAATTGATTCGTGAAGTCAACAAGATTGCTTTTGCTTCTAAAATTCTCAATCAATTCATGCTTTTCCGCTTTGTTCACTTCAATAAACTGTTCAAGATATTTTGAACTCGCACCTCTGAATTCGAAAATATTCTGGTCGTCATCTCCAACTGCAATCATTCTCATTTCTTCGTTCTGTTCCATCAAAGCATTTATCAGGTTGAACTCATCTTCATCCATGTCCTGTGCTTCGTCAATTACCAAAACAGTTTTGGTAATTCTGCTCGCTTCAACTTCTTTGTTCCTGATTTTTTCAATCGTCTTTTTCAAAATCACATCTGACTTTTCCAAACTGCCAACCTTACCTAATAAATCAAAACAGTAAGAGTGGAAAGTCTTTATCTCAATGTAATTGGCCGCATTGCCAATGAGTTTGAGTAAACGCTTTTTAAATTCCGTTGCCGCTGCTCTTGAAAATGTAACCATAAGCAGTTGCTCATGCTTTACGTCTTCCATTAAAAGCAGGGAAGCAAGTTTGTGAACCAACACTCTTGTCTTTCCGCTTCCGGGTCCCGCCGCAACAACTATATATTTCGATTCATTGTCATTTATAATTTTCAATTGCCTTGGTGATAATTCTCCAAATAGCTGCCTGAATTTAGCAGGAGTCATCTTTAACTTGAGGTTGTCTGCCTTGCTTCCCGGGAAATATCTTTTAAGAAAAGAAGTATAGTTTAGCTGGAAATAATCTTCTACAAACTGCAAAGCATCTTTGTAGTCGCTTATCATCTTTTTTGCATACTCGCCAACAATATGAATTTGCTGAACCTTATTTTCGTAGAATTGATTCAGCTTCTGATAATCATCTTTTGTATAACGTTTTTTGTTGTCTTGTTCAACTCGCTCAATGGTCAATCGGTTATACACAACAAGAAAACCTCCTTCAATTTTGATGGCCTCAATTCTTGACAGATAAAATAGTGTGTCTTCGATATCATCGATGCAGATGTTTAGCTTAAAGAGATTTTGACTATTTTCATAGGCCGTTTTTAACTCGTGAACGGAAAACTCAACCAACACTTCTTCTTTCCCCGCATCGTCTGCAGAAACATTCAGATTACTTTTGTCATAAAGGAATTCAACAAGGAATCTTGCCAACTCATGCCGTTTTTCCAATTTTTCTTGCAAAGTTTCTTTCCGGTGAATGCAAAGCACCACAATATGATTCTTTGAATACCCTGAATTTTGCCGCTTTATCCAATTCTTGATTGCCCAAAAGTTGATGATGGTTTTAATCTTGTGTGTGTTCACACCTTCACAACCTCTTGCCTCGGCTTCTTCGTTCAGTTCCTTGATATGAAATATCTTTTCCTGTTCTTCAAATACCGAGAGTAAAAAGTTTTCAATCTTGCTGAAAGCTTCAACTATATTAAGTGAGCGGTTTTTGTTTTCTCCTTTCTTGATGAATGCGGTCAAGTCTTTGGCATCCGCCAAAATTTTTTCCTCGCGTAGAAGATTTACAATATTTATTACCTCCTCTTTAACTATTCCCAAATGATCGCTGATATAATCAATTCTTGATTCGGCAGATTCTTCGTTTGATTGCTTTCTGCTTTTGCTTGAAAAAAGTTTCTTGATGATTCGGATTCCTTTTTCCTTTTGCTTCTCCTCAAACCTTTCTGATGCATTGATTTTGTCAATGGCTTCTTGTGCATTCTTTGAGAGAATGCTATTCGCAAAAACTCTAGGCATGTTTTGTCCCCGCTTCAAATAACCAGCATCTTCCAACGCTGCAATGGCGGTTGTTACTCTTGTTTCAATCTCAACAACATTATCGTCCCAACCGGATTTCCGTGCAATTTCCAATGCGGAATTTGACACTGTTGAACGAAATCCTGTTATCTCCTTTATTGCTTTCCAGACTTGCTGAATCTCTTTGATGGAAAGCTTCGTTTGATTCAGCAAAATGAAATGTTTGCTAAGGTCTTCTTCATTAAATAACACGAAGCAATCTGCTACGATGCTTTCGTCTCTTCCAGCCCTGCCGGCTTCCTGAATGTAATTTTCCAATGAGTCGGAAATTTCATAATGAATGACCATGCCAACATCTTTCTTGTCGACTCCCATCCCGAAAGCAGAAGTCGCAACCATTATTGGAACTTCGCCAGAGATAAATGCATTTTGATTGGCTGTTTTTTCTTGCACATCCATTTTGCCGTGATATGGTTTTGCATTGAAACCATCTTCAGTTAACCTTTCTGCAAGCAAATAAGCCTTTCGAGTTCTTGAAACATAAATGATAGTCGGGCAGTTCTTCTCTTCAATCAAATTTCTTACCGCCTGATACTTTTCTTCTTCGTTTCCTTTTTCAAAAACTTTGTATTGCAGATTTGTTCTTGATGCTTTAGAAGTAAACAGTTCAAGGTCAAGTGAAAGTTTTTCTTTGAAGTAGTCCCGAATATCTTCAATCACTTTCTGTTTAGCTGTTGCGGTGAAACAAGAAACCGGAATTCCATCTTGAAGATTTTTCTTATCCTGAACAGACTTAATGAAATCACCGATGTATAAATAATCAACCCTGAAATCCTGTCCCCATGAAGAAAAGCAGTGTGCCTCATCAATAACAAAGCGAGCAATCTTTCTTCCTAAAATTAAGCGTTCAATTGTTCGGGAACGCAATGATTCAGGTGAGATGTAAAGAATGGAGGCCGAACCATCTTCAACCCGCTCAAATGATTTTGCCCTTTCAATCGGGTCAAGTAACCCATTTATGGTAACTGCTTCAGTAATTCCAACTTTCTCAAGATTGTCAACCTGGTCTTTCATCAGTGATTGCAATGGAGAAATTACTACCGTCAATCCTTTTGAACTTTCACCGCTCATTAGAGCTGGAACCTGAAAGGTGATCGATTTTCCTCCACCAGTCGGAAAAACAGCAAGTATTGATTTGTTGTCAATCGCAGCTTTAACTGCTTTTTCCTGTAATGGCTCACCGCCGTAAGTTCTGAATGACTCGAAACCAAAAAACCTTTTCAATCCCTTGTGAATATCCAACACCTTGTTGCAATATACACAACCGCTTATGCAAGGTTTGTTTCGTAAGTGAAACATTATCCGTTCAACTTCAGGGTAGTTTTTCAACACCCAGGGAGGAGTAATTGAATAACGGTTGTTTGCATTGATGAGAGATAAACAATAAGCAAGTTCTATTGCATGTTCTGAAATTATTTTTGTCAGGTCTTTATTTTCGCAAATTTCGTTATGAAATTTTTGACGAATAAGCTTTTCAATGTTTGTATCTGGACTTGTGTAGGCGATAAAATGAAAAAAAGAGTGGAACTCCTTTTTGTCGTTCAATAGCAAATAGAAAACTTGCTTCAGTTCTTCATCGGTTTGTTTGAAAGCTGTAACCTCATCATTGAATAAATCTTTCGCTTTAATAGAGTCATTCAATGGATTATTGGTATCTTCCGATTGAAGTTTGTCGTCTTTTAATAACGCATGATACGGTTTAGCAGGGAATAGCAGGGGGGAAAGAAATAATGTATCAATGATATTTTCTGGATTTATTCCTGCATCATTAAGTGCATTACCGATATAAATTATGTCGTGATTGAAAATATTGTGCCCGCAAATGAATTGCGTCCCGTTAAGAAACAGTATGAATTCTGCCACCGAAGTTTTGTGAAAAGAACTTCCATTATCCTTAACACTTCCGATGTCAAGAATCTTTCGGCTCTTTGGCTCAATTTCCGTATCAATGAATGCAATTGAGTTCATTTGTCAATCTATACTTTCAGGCTTTCAAATCGTCATAAGGGCATCTTTTTCAGAATTCTGACTAAGTTTCCGCTGAACGGGCGTATATTTCCATCAAGCGATTACTCAACCCACAACCCCGCAATCTGCATATCCCGCAACCGACAACCCGCAGACCCCGCTCAAAGCTTCGCCACGTCAGTCCCATTCAAAAAATGCTGACCGGGTAAAAAGTATGACAATATAAAAAATTATATAAATCAACAATCGGATAACATAATGAAAATGCGGTTCCGGATTGGCAAAATGGGGCTGATTTTTTTCAAAGGCTGTAGGGCCACTGGTCCCACCGACATCGACATTAGTTTCACACACAACGACGCCAGTTTCACGAAGATCGATGCCCGTTTCACACCCATAGATAAGTGTTTCACAGAGATCGATATCAATTTCACAGACATCGCCATTCATTCCACATTCATCGATATCACTTCTGCAAGCGGAGGCTGTTATTCCGCAGCAATAATTAGTTTTTTCATAAATTGCTGGCGGCGCTATATCATGGAAGCGATGTGATTAAAGGAAAATCATAAAGCATCCTGTACTGGCCATTAGTACAATATCACATCAAACTTTCCGCACTAAACAAACATATAGGGATTCCCTTTACTTGGTATTCCCGGATACCTTCAAGATTTTTGGCAAAATGTTGGAAATAATAGAAGAAAGATTTATTTCATAATATGATCTAAAATATTGAAACTCGAGAATTAGATATTGTTTTTTACTGTTGATGTTTGTCTCCTGTCATGTAAACCAAGAGGGTGACAACAGGAAATATTTTTTTTTATAGAGTCATAGAATACAAAAACAGTGAGGATTTGAAGGACAATTTGGATATATGTAATCTGATCCAACAGGACTCTCTTAAAATAATTGCCAAAGAATTTAGAAAAGTCACCAGTGATAAGCTTGATTACCTCGACTCATTAAAGATATCATTGAGAATGCATTTCAATATTAATAAGGACAGACATTATTCAGATGATATTATTAATTTTTTGAATGATTCCTATAATCTTGATTCTATCTTTGACAAAATGAATAATTATAGTGAAACATTACTTGCACGGGGATTTCAAGCTGAAAAAGTTATTGGTGACCCTAAAGATAATCCATATATGGCAAAGTCGCCTGGGAAAGTAGCAACGTGGGACGAGATTGCTTTTGCGAACTCTACAACTAAAGAAGCAATCATTACCTTAGCCTTGCTTCAAAATAGAATCATTAGGATGGAAAAACAGTATTACGTTTATTGTGTGCAACAATCTTTAAACAAGAATTCCAATGGCCGACAAAATTAACCTCACTAATAAATCGACTATTAACTTTCAGAATTGAAACGAGCAGGCATCTACAGAAGGTTGATAACTTTTTTATTAGATGGCATCATTTGCATAATCATTTCAGTAATTCTGATGGTGATTACAGGAAGCATTTTCACCTTAATGGAAATAAATATTTCTGTAGAGGAACTTGAGTTGTTAGTCGATTTCCTTGTGTTTACTTCGTTCTTTTGCTATTATGTAATTATGGAATCAACTACACAAAGAACAATCGGGAAATACGTTACCAGGACGAAAGTTGTTAACCGAGATGGGACAAAACCAAATTTCACAAAAATTTTAAGACGAACCATTTTCAGAACTATACCCATTGAATATTTATCATTTCTTCACTCAAAGAGTGGCCATCATGATTTGCTTTCAGAAACATTGGTAATAATGGAAAAGAATTGACTTGGCTAAGCCGGGCAAAACCATTCATTAGATAACTAAAAGTTTTTTGAATGGGAAAATAATATAAGATTTTCAGAATGACCTCCTTGTGTTATTAAGTAGTTCTTATATTCTTTTTCCTGCTGGCAGCAAAGGACATAAATCACAGGTGGTCTAAATGGCATTGAAAGGCTTACCAGTAGTGGCGTGGCCCAAGTAAAGTTCATTATCATCTAAGCGGATAATGTGTAAAGCCGGTGGTTGTTCATCCATATTTGTTGCCTTGCCGATTAAAAAATCTCAAAGGCGAAAGAAAAAAACTTCTGTAAAGTGATCGGACCAGGGTCATATTTCAAAATTCAGTATTTTTGGAAATTATTTTCATTAGCCATATTATGAAATATTTAGTCACGGCACTTGTAACCTTTCTGTCACTTAATACCTATGCTCAAAACAAATCGAAACTCACTGTTGAACAGATCATGCAGGGAGAAGATTTTGTGGGTTATTCACCAAAAGCAATTCAGTGGAGTCCGGATGGACAATACATCTACTTTACCTGGAATCCGAATCTCGATACGCTGAGAAGCGAATACAAGGTGAATATTAAAACAAAGGAGATTTCCAAAGTGAGTTACCGGGAACAACGAAACAAGCCAGAGATCGGGACCTACAATAAAAGACATGACCTTTTGGTCTATTCAAAATCCGGCGATATTTTTCTTTATGATGTTAAAACCGGGAAAAAGACTCAAATCACCAGTACGGTTACAGATGAAAATACGCCAAAATTCTCTGGTGATGAAAAAGCGGTAGTCTATACCTCCAACAATAATCTGTATGCCTGGAATATTGAAACCGGCTCTACCCGGCAACTAACGGATTTTCAAAAAGGCAAGAAAGAAGAAGAAAAATTGCCTGACGACCAACAATGGTTGCGCAACGAGCAATTGAGGAATTTTGAAGTTATATATGAGCGATACAGAGAAGATAAACTTTCAAAAGAAAAAGTGGATTCATTGCGTTTGAAACGTCCTTTAAAAATTTTTGTGGGTGACAAGCAAGTCAGCAATATCAGGTTAAACCCGAATGGAAAATTTATTTCATATTCACTGCGGAAAAAGGCAAAAAGAAAGGACACTGAAATTCCGGAATACGTCACAGAATCCGGCTATGTCAAACATACTTCTGGCAGGCCAAAAGTTGGCTCGCCTCAGGACAGCTATGACTTGGGAATTTATGACATAACCAATGACACCGCCTACTACGTGGATACAAAACAAATCCCGGGGATCTATGATAAACCTGAATTTCTAAAAGATTATGCAAAAGGCAATTTCAATCCCAAATATGATAAGCCCCGGGAGGTAGTGTTTCATGGTCCGCTTTATTCGGAAGATGGAAAGGCCCTACTGGAAATCCGCTCACTCGATCATAAAGACCGGTGGATCATGTTGCTTGACGAGGCCACCAATCATTTAAAACTGCTCGATCGACAGGACGATGAGGCATGGATTGGCGGCCCGGGAATTGGTAACTGGGATGAGTCTGTTGGCAACATGGGTTGGCTGTCTGACAATGAAACGGTCTGGTTTCAGTCCGAAGCGACCGGCTATTCTCATTTGTATTCCTTTAACATCGAGTCGATGAAGAAAAAGGCATTGACAGCGGGAAAATTTGAGATCAGGGATGCCCGGTTATCAAACGATAAAAAATATTTTTATATCCAGAGCAATGCAGTTTCACCATTTGTCAATCATTTTTATAAAATGCCGGTAAACGGGGGAAAGATGGTCCAGATTACCAGTCGGGAGGGCAGCAATAAGGTGACCATTTCTCCGGACGAAAAATTTCTTGCCATCCGGTATTCATACAGCAACAAACCCTGGGAACTCTATTTCATGAAAAATGAAGCCGGGGCGCCTATGCAACAACTCACCTCCTCCACCACAAAAGAGTTTGAAGCATACGATTGGCGCATTCCTGATATTGTGTGGTTTAAGGCGAGTGACGGGGTGAATGTGCCCGCAAGACTTTACCAACCCAAAAGTCCTAATGGTGCCGGGATAATATTTGTTCATGGCGCAGGCTATCTTCACAATGTCCACCAGTGGTGGAGTGAATATTTCAGGGAATACATGTTCAACAATCTTCTGACCGATAATGGCTATACGGTACTGGATATTGATTATCGCGGAAGTGATGGCTACGGACGAGACTGGAGAACGGCCATTTACCGCTGGATGGGCGGTAAAGACTTAGCTGACCAGGAGGATGGCGCCAATTATCTGGTAAAAACCCAGGGTGTCGATGTGAACAGAATTGGTATATACGGCGGATCCTATGGAGGATTCATGACACTTATGGCCATGTTTAAAACACCAGAAACCTTTCGATGCGGGGCAGCTTTGCGATCAGTAACCGATTGGGCACATTACAATCATGAGTATACTTCCGACATTCTCAATACACCGGTAGATGACAGCATTGCGTATGCCAGAAGTTCGCCGATCTATTATGCCAATGGCCTTAAGGGCAGATTGTTGATGCTCCACGGTATGGTCGACAACAACGTGGAATTTCAGGATATTGTAAGGCTCTCGCAACGGCTCATCGAACTTGGCAAGAACAACTGGGATTTGGCCGTTTTTCCCATGGAATCTCATGGTTTTGTCGAGGCCAGTAGCTGGACCAACGAATACCGGCGGATTTATCAACTGTTTGATGATACATTGAAAAAATAATGCGAAAGCCAGACGCAGTATGTGCTTGCGCTTAATTATAAAAGCCGTTCATATATGTCATTCGACATCATATGCTCCTTTCGTCCGTGAATGGCAGGTATGTCTTTCTGTCCGTAAGACCAAATAGCCATACTAACGAGATATCAGTCAATTCTTTGTGTCATTTTTACGCTCCGATGAATTACAGACGAGACTTTTGTTAGATGTGTGAAAAGTCAGCACCGGTTTGGAAAAGCAGGGACATGCCTGTAATTTATTTTGGGTGCGTGCACCGGCTACCGGGAGATCCTGCGGTCTATTTTTTAGCCATAAAAATTATTTTCACGCCAATAAAGAAAGTATAGAAAAATTCAGCGACCCTGCCTATCGAACGCAGGGTCAACTTGGTGAGGGGGGAGGGGCATGTGCGACATTTGTTCCTCTTTGTCATCACCGGCACTTTATCAAAACAGAATAATAAGGTGGCGGCTGTTTTGTTCGAGGCATTATCCAAAGCAAAAAATTAGCTGATAACGAAATACTTGAAGTGGCATTGAATTTAGTTTTAAGTGTATTTTCTGATTGGAATTCACGCTTTTTTTTAAGCTATTAAGAAGGTATTGATCATGCTGGAGAAAAGACAGGTTTTCACTATCGATGTTTCCTGTGAAATGGAAAAATTGCTTTGCGCAAGCCTCTCATCTGGTCACATTCCATTTCTTGATTTGCTGGAGCTTTCTCATATCCAAAATCACTATTTTGCCTGATTGTGTTTCGAGAATACCCTCTTCCTTAAATTCGGATATTACCCGGATCACCGATTCTGTGGCGGTGCCCACCATATTGGCCAGGTCCTCACGTGATATGCCAAGTAAAATGTTGTGTGCTCCCTGGGGGATAAATTTTTCGGAAACAGTGATCAGTGCTTCTGCGGTGCGCTGACGTACCGAATTGTAAGCCAGGTTGAGTAATTTTTGACTTTTTTCCGATACTTTGTTAGACAACATTTCTATGAACTTGCGGGAGACTTCACGATTGGTATATACCAAATCAAAGAATTCTTCCCTGGATATTTTTATAATTTCCGAATCCTCCAATGTTTCGGTGTTGTTTGTATGGTCTTTGTGTTCGAAAAGGGGTTCATAACCAAAAAAGTCTCCTGTGGTATAGATGGAGGTAATGAATTCTTTGCCATCTTCATTGGTACGAAATGCTTTTACTTTTCCTGAGGCTACAAAATATACAAAACCCGCATGTTCACCTTCCATGAAAATTTCCTGCTTTTTTTTGTAGCGCCTGGGTTTTTTATCAGCATGGAGATGATCCAAATCGTGAACATTTTTTACATCACTGATAAATTCATTTAAACCTTTGGCATTCAAATGATAATCTTTTTTCAGGGCGGCCACTTTTTGCAGTCGGATCTGAATCGCGTCAAGTAGTTCGGTATCATCAAAAGGCTTGGTCAGGTAGTCATCTGCGCCAAGGTTCATACCTTTACGCATATCAGAACGTTCTGCTTTCGCAGTGAGGAAAATAAATGGTATGCCTGCAGTAGTTTCCTTTTTGCTCAAAATATGCAGTACCCCATAACCATCCAACTCTGGCATCATTATGTCACAAATGATCAGGTCCGGAATTTCTTTCAACGCTTGCTGTACCCCTTCCACGCCGTTAGCCGCCTCCACAGTGTCATAGCCGTCCAGTTCAAGTATTTCCAGAATATTTTCCCGTATTTCATTATTGTCTTCTATGACGAGTATCTTTTTCATTTTGTTAATTTTAATTAATTGTTAATGACTATCCCGAAAAATACAAGCCTTACGCAATTATTTAGGGAGGTCAATGGTAAAAATGGTTCCTTGGTTTGTCTTGCTTTCAAAGGCAATTTCTCCCTGCAGCATATCCACATATTTCTTCACAATATTCAACCCTAAACCAGTACCCGCGATATTGAGTGCATTGCTTGCCCGAAAAAATCTTTCGAATAAATGTTTTTGTTCTTCTTCAGGTATTCCCATGCCCTGATCGGCAACCCGCAAGGAGATATAATCGTCTTTTTCCAGCAGGCTTATCGTGACCACAGTGTCTGGTCCGGAGTACTTGATGGCATTACTGAGTAGGTTGATGATGATATTAGTCAATATCTTTTTGTCTGTGTTGATATAGCAGACTGCTGGATTGGGGATAAAATTTATTTTTTGTCCATTTTTTGTGATTGACCTCATTTCTTCACTAACATCGTTTAATAAATTCCTAACCTCAATTTTTTCTTTGTTCAGCTCTATTTTGCCTTCTTCCAGTTTGGATACTGAAAGAAAGTCATTAAGAATATCTGTCAGGTTATCGATTGATGATTTTATTTTGTCAACATGCTTCTTGCGTTTTTCTTCGGTTCCGGGCTGTGTATATTTTTCAATGAGGGATGCGGAAGATAATATTGTGCTCAATGGAGTTCTGAATTCGTGTGACGCCATGGATACAAATCTTGATTTTAGTTCGTTGAGTTCTCGTTCGCGATTTAATGCTGCCATAGTTTCTTCCTCTGCTTTTTTTCGCACACTCACTTGTTCTTCAAGTTTTACATTCGCCTTTTCCAAGGCTATGATGGTACGGTCAAGATCCCGCGTGCGTTTTGTTACTCTTTTTTCCAATTCGGTGGCATATACGATAAGCTGTTCCTCACTTCTTTTGAGCGCTGCTTCAATTTTTTTCCGCTCCGTGATGTCAATGATAAAAGCTATAGTGTGATCCACACTATCAATTTGCACGCGGTTTAGGCTTATTTCCACCGGAAACTGGTTGCCGTTTTTCCTCAAACCTGAAAGGTCCCGCCCTTTACCCATTTGCCGGGGAGCAGGTTTCTTTTCATACTTTTCACGGTCCTTGAAATGAAATTTTCGAAGTGGCGGGGGAACCAGTGAATCCACAGCCATGCCAATCATTTCCTGACCTCGGTAACCGAATATATCCTGGCATGCTTTATTGGCGATCACAATGGTTCCATTTTTATCAACTACAAGAATGCCTTCCTGGCAAGCTTCAAAAATCGCCTCGTATGTGTTGGTTTTTTCTCCGTTCAAGATTTGCTATAAAATTTTTGAGGTCTAAAAATATGACAAAAATCAGTAAAATGCATGATGGGTGTCCGTCTTCCTCCATTGGATTGTTCGTTATTTTAATAAAAAAAACCAGGACGTATTTCTATTATTGAATTGGATCATGTTTAAACGAATTATTTATCCCACCGATTTTTCTGAATCCTCCAATCGATCGCTTTCGTTTGCCTTGGATGTTGCAAGTTCCCACCAAAGTGAAATGATTATTTTTTATACTTATCGTTTGATTTCCAGTGACAGCGGGCGGGAAAGCATGAACGGGGTCTCAATCAAGAAAGAACAGGAGAATATAGCCTTTAAAAAATTTCAAAAACTCAGAAAAGCCCATCCCGGATTTG
The DNA here is from genome assembly GCA_963711495.1 of uncultured Cytophagales bacterium. Classification (GTDB taxonomy): domain Bacteria; phylum Bacteroidota; class Bacteroidia; order Cytophagales; family Cyclobacteriaceae; genus CAVQEK01. The sequence continues at coordinate 10,602 of CAVQEK010000002.1, read as the reverse complement.
CCAAGATTAACTACCGGTTTGTGGTAGAAGTGGGTTTTGCCGATGAACGAATATCTTCTGCCATTAAGACACTTGATATTGATCTTTTAATACTGCCGGAAAGTATACAGGGAAAGCTTGAGGAAAATTTTGAACTGCACAAGGAAAATTTTGCTACGCACTTTCATTGTCCGGTATTACTGGTACCTTCTTTGCCTGTAGACCATTATTGAACAAAGCCTCAAAAGCTAAGCGCCAGGTAATTCCAAAGGCTGAGTGATTTAGAGTCTGATTTGGAAACAACATAAATGCTGGCACTGTATGCGCTGCAACAAAATAATCAGTGTAATTATACCGTGGTTTCCATGTAACTTATTACCAAAGCTAAAATGGGAAAGCACCATTACACGTCATTTAAGAAATAATATTTGGCGGGATTAACATAAAATCGCCCGAGAACTTTTATTGATGTAATCCTGATGGACCCTTCATATGGAAGTGTATTGTACAACATAATAGAAAAAAGGCGAGGGTGATCTGGTAATAATTCCATTTATCGGTACAACCTGGTGTTGAAATGATATGAAGCACTCCCAGTTGGATGGCCATTTGTGGATATAAAGTGATGTGCATAAAGGTTGAATTAAATTCAATATAGGATTTTACACATTCCATCCATTTGCCATTATGGCTGTACTTGTTGTTGCTTCTTTGCAATAAAAGTTATGGCAATTTGTATTTTCATCATTATGGCTATTACATTAGTAATCCGTCTATCATGAAGGTTTTTAAAATATGAATCACAAACTTTAATCGTAAATGAAACAAAATGTAAAAGCCATTCTTATTTTTTTTATTTTTCTTTCAGGCTATGTTCAGTCCCAAAACTTTGCCGATCACTGGGAATTTGTGGGAGTGGCCATTGAAGAGCCGGGGTATGTGATCTGGGGTACTTCACCGATCATTGGTCCCAGCGGAAAAACTCATTTGTTTGTGGCACGCTGGCCCGGAAAAACGGTAGAACCGGGATGGCGCACGCATGGTGAAATTGCCCATTATGTTGGTGATAGCCCCGTAGGGCCTTTTCGTTTTTCAGAGGTTGCCCTAGGCCCTGCTGATACAGATGCCTGGGACCACGTTTCCGTGCACAATCCGACAATCCATCAGGTTGGCGATCAATATGTGTTGCTTTATATTGGCAATGACAATGGTCATCAGCCACCACATCCGGCCAACCAGAATATCGGTATGGCCGTTTCGAAGAGCCTGTTTGGCCCCTGGAAAAAAGTGGGAAAAGATGGTAAAATACTTTCGCCACCTAATGATCCGAAATATTGGGATTACCGGTCAAAAAGTGGGGTTACCAATCCTGCATTTCTTGAAAATCCTGACGGAGGATTTTTTCTTTATTTTAAATCTGTAGGAGGGAAGATGGGTCTGGCAGTTGCCGAACAGTTGGAAGGCCCTTATGTGCAGATGCCTTTTCCGGTTACCCGAAATGATCAGGCCATTGAGGATGGATATGCTTTCATGTATAACAATAAATATTGTTTATTAACTACCGATAACCACGGCCTGATTGAAAAGGGTGGTGGTATCCTGTGGAAGTCAGACGATGGGATCCATTTCAATGACAAAGAGCATGGATTTTATATTGCGGAGAAATACCTTGGTGCTGAAAGGTTGAAAAATGCGATTAATTATTATGCCGGTAATATTATAAAATTCGAACGTCCGCAACTCCTGCTGATCGATAGTCGGCCAGCCTATTTTTATACTGCATCGGGATACAATTTTTTTGGAGGTGGAAGTCCGGTGAGTTATGTATTAAAATTTAAAGAATAGATTATGCGGTTCATTTCAGCAAAATTTATCTTGAGAAGCATACATTTTATGTTATTGATTTTATTGGGTTGTGGCTTATCCGTTTATGGTCAGGACAAACCTGACATTTTATTTTTTAAAGATCGTCTTCAGCCACTTTCCAGGGAGAATATTTTCAAAACCGATGGATATTACAACTGGGGATCTTCCATCATTAAAGGCGACGATGGCAAATATCACTTGTTTTATTCGCGCTGGAAAAAGGAATATAGTTTTACAGGATGGCTGCTTTTTTCCGAAGTAGCCCACGCCGTTTCAGATAATCCGGCAGGTCCCTGGAAATATAAGGAAACCGTACTTACTGGCAGAGGCAAAGATCATTGGGATGCCATCACCGCGCATAACCCGAAAATTAAGCATTTCGGCAACAAATATTATCTCTACTATTGCGCTACCAATATGGGTGACAAAAAGTACACAGAGAAGGATTTAATTGAAACGACCAGGACCGGATATAGCCACCCCAACTGGACAATACTGCGCTCCTATCAGCGTACAGGGGTAGCCGTAGCCAGTTCCATTAATGGCCCCTGGATAAGAATGGAAAAACCGCTGATTGAGCCATCCGGTCCCATTACCACCATCACTGTAAATCCTGCCATCACCCAGGGCAAGGATGGGAAATATTACCTCATCGTGAAAGGTGACAAGCCTGATGAAACCCGGTTTATCCGGAATCAGGCCATCGCCATTTCCGACTCACCGACTGGGCCTTTTATCATACAACCCAAACCAGTAATCGATTACCTCGATACGGAGGACATGTCGATGTGGTACGATTCCGGACGTGATTATTTTTATGCCGTATTCCATGCACATACTTTCATAGGAATGGTAAGTTCGCCGGATGGAGTAAACTGGAAGAAAGCCACTGAGTCTGTGTTAACGCCCAAGAAACTTCCAATGTCTGATGGTGATTCCCTGGTTCCCGACCGGCTGGAACGGCCTTTTGTTTACCAGGAAGACGGAGAGCCCAAAGTGCTGAGCATGGCGGTAAAAAAAGGAGACGAGTCGTACATTGTATTTGTCCAGGTGAAAGAAAATAAAATGCCCTTGCCCAATAAACGGCAACTCGCCTGGCAGGATGCCGAAATAGGGGCTTTAATTTCGTATGACTTGCATGTTTTCGATGGGAAGAGGTATGTTCAGAGCGAAAACCGGATTACGCCTATTGCCGATTATCAAATTTTCAACCCTCAGAAATTGAATACGGACCAGTGGATAAAAGCCATTAAAGATGCGGGTTTTACCTTTGCTATTCTCACGGTAACACATGAAACCGGATTTGCCTTGTACCAGTCGGATGTAAATCCATACTGCATGAAAGCATTAAAATTCCAGGATAGTAAAGGCGACCTGGTACGCGATTTTGTGAACTCGTGCCACAAATACAACATTAAGCCAGGCATTTATGTGGGTATCCGCTGGAATTCATTGTTGGGCGTTCACAATTTTAAAGTAAATGGAACCGGGGAATTCCGCGATAACCGCCAGGAATGGTACAATCATATGGTAGAAGGGATGGTGAAGGAACTCTGCACAAAATATGGCGACCTTTTCGAGATATGGTTCGATGGTGGTGCCGATTCGCCCGTAAATGGGGCACCCGATGTATTGCCGATTGTTCAGCAATACCAGCCGAACTGTTTATTCTATCACAACAAGCAATTGGCGGAAGCACGGTGGGGTGGTTCTGAAAACGGAACGGTGGATTACCCTTGTTGGTCAACTTTTCCTTATTGTTCAACCGGCGCTGGTGAATCCGCCGGGAAAGATATTGCCCTGAACAATTTTCATTTACTCAAAACAGGTGACCTTAATGGGAAATATTGGGTGCCTGCCATGTCGGATGCTCCGCTGCGGGGTTATTATGGCAGACATGAGTGGTTTTGGGAACCTGGTGATGATGAACACATCTTTCCTTTAAAAAACCTGATGGACATGTACTGCAAATCCGTGGGGAGAAATTCGACCTTAATTATGGGGTTGACGCCAAATGCGGAAGGCCTTTTACCTGAGCCGGATGTAAAAAGATTGAAAGAATGGGGTAATGAAATTAAGAGAAGATTTTCCGATCCACTTGCTACAACTACAGGATCAGGATCGAAGATAACATTGAAATTATCCGGGAGACCAACAATCAATCAAATTGTTCTCTCGGAAGATATAGCCAAAGGCGAACGGGTCAGAAAGTTTGTGGTGGAAGGAAGGACCACAAATGGCTGGAGGAAACTGGCAGATGGGAGTTGTATCGGGCATAAATACATTGCTGCATTTGACCCGGTTGAAGTATCTCAGGTAAGGCTTTTAGTCAGTGAGTTCATTGAAATACCGGAAATCAAAGAATTTTCCGTGTTTCACCTATCAGCTACAGAAATAAAGCGATAGAACCGGCGGCTGTGTGCCGGATCAGCTAATTGATATTCCTGATTACCCAGGCCGTTAGAATGATGTCCCATTTTATTATGGATGTCAATACTTTTATTTTTTTTTCAACATGATAGAAATTGCATGAAGTATTTCAATTTTAGTTGGTGTATAAGGTTTTTTTACTCATTTTAAACCGGTAGAATGTTATTGACGAAACAACTATTATTCAACTGCCAAGCACTATGAAGGACCTGAAAATCGAATTACCAGTTTTTGTATTTGTGGCCTTATTTTTTGCTTCGGGATGCACAAACAATTCCATGATCAAAGAAACGCCTGATCCTTCTTTCAGGCTGGACTTGACTGCTCCCATCAACAAATGGGATGAAGCCATTCCTCTTGGAAATGGGTTGACCGGCGGACTGCTGTGGGGCGAAGGGAGCGAAATACGCCTTTCACTGGATCGGGGAGACTTATGGGACCTCAGGCCACACCCAGGTTTCACGGTAACTGACTTTTCCTATGAAACTGTGCGCCAAATGGCACAATCCGGCCAGACAGAGGATCTTAATAAGAAATATGCCAGGGCAAGCGATTATCCAACCAAACTTCCGGGTTGTCGATTAGTTATCACCTTGCCTGATCACATGAAGGCACAATCGTTTCACCTGGATATGAAAACCGGTGTGGGTTCGGTAAGCTTAGGACAGAATAATATGGAGTGTTTTTTCAGTGCCGTTAAACCTTATGCACTGGTAAAAATACCGGGATCGTTGAAGGGTATTCATCTGGTGGCCAACCAGGCTGTAACAAAACTTGGCAATCAACATGCTCAAATTGAGCAGAATGAAAACAGTACGTGGTTGGTCCAGGAAGCATTGCCTGACCTCCGTTATGTCTTCTATGTGAGTAAAAAACAATTAAAAGACTATACCCTGCTTGCGATCACGACAACCACCAACAAGGATAATGCTGATCCGGTTGATGAGGCACGCAGGCTTGTCCAGAATGCGCTGTCCGCCGGATACGACAAATTGCTTGCCGAGCATGAGCAATGGTGGACTGATTTCTGGGCCCGATCTTCTGTGAACATTCCAGATTCTGTCATTAAGCAACAATACAACATTGTACAATATTTTTATGGTGCGGCATCGCGTGACGGCGCACCTCCAATACCCCTTCAGGGTGTTTGGACGGCCGACGCCGGAACACTACCTCCCTGGCATGGTGACTATCACAACGACCTTAACACCCAGTTGACGTACTGGGCATACCTGACATCAAACCATTTGAGCCAGGGCCGGAGTTTTCTGGATTTCATGTGGTCATTGAAACCTGCCCACGAGGAATTTGCCCGTAAATTCTATGGAACATCAGGCATGATTGTCCCCGGGGTAATGTCCTTGGATGGTAAACCAATGGGGGTGTGGTATCAATATTCCCTTTCTCCCACGATGGGTGCCTGGGTAGCGCAGGCGTTTTACTGGCACTGGCGTTATTCTATGGATAAGGACTTTTTAAAGAATAGGGCCTATCCGTATTGCACGGAAATAGCCGATGCCATCGTAGGTTTGATGACACCTGACAAAAACGGAAAACTGAAATTACCACTCTCTTCTTCACCTGAAATTCATAACAATACCCAACGGGCCTGGCTGACGCCAAACAGCAACTTCGATCTGTCGCTGATTCGATGGTTGTTTGGAGTTAATGCTGAAATGGCCAAGGACCTGGGTATAATACAAGATGCTACACGCTGGAAAAATTTGCTTTCCCAAATGGATGATCTGGCGGTAGCAGGAACCGATGGCGCATTGTTACTTGCTCCAGGCGAACCGCTGAAGGAATCGCACAGACATTTCTCGCACTTAATGGCGATTTATCCGCTGGGTATTCTTAATACTGATGGAAGCGATCGGGATCGTAAAATTATTGATGCTTCCCTGAAACAGATCGATTCATTAGGTTCGCAGAACTGGTGTGGATACAGCTATTCGTGGATGGCTTGTATGCGTGCACGCGCCGGACAAAGTGAAAGAGCACTGGAATACCTGCATGATTATATGGATTGCACTTCACGCAACGGGTTTCATTTAAACGGTCCGCAGAAAAGGAAAGATTTGCCTGGATTTAAAATGCGTGCTTTTACCCTGGAAGGCAACTTTGCCGCTGCACAAGCGGTCCATGAAATGCTGTTGCAAAGTTGGGGTGGCCGGCTGCGGATATTTCCGGCGATACCATCAAAATGGAAGAACGCCTCTTTTCATCAGTGGCGTGCGGAAGGGGGATTTTTGGTAGATGCTGAAAGGGTAGGTGACCAGACAATTCGGGTATCAGTAACAGCAACCGTTGACCAATTGCTCCGCCTAAAAAATCCGTTTCGGGGAAAAGACTTTGAGTCAAATATTAAAATGGAAAGGCGTGGCGACGACGAATTGCAATGTATGTTGAAAAAAGACCAGACAGTGACACTTCGATTGAAACAGGAAGGATAAGTCGATTGTATGGTGAGGCACTAAAGAACTCAGGTTAAACCTTGAAGTCTAAATTCCCAATTCTCGTTTTTTCTTCTTTTTCAGGGCTCCCATGTCACACAAGTCCCAGGTGTAAACCAAAAATAGCGCACCCCATCTTGTTGTGTCAAATAGGAAATAGAAATCATGGTTTTACAGGATCAGTTTGTATAGAGGTGGAAAAATTATTGGGTATCTGCGTTGTATTTGTCAAAGAGTTTTTTCGATTCATAAGCACAACTATTTTTTGCCGTTGAATGATGCTTCCTGGAAAAAAGGCTAATATCGGAACCAATAAAATATGAGATATTGATTGGACTATATCATTTGTGTACTGGGCTCTAATCATTAAGAAAGAAAAAATAAAAGTCAGTATTACATGCCAAACGACATTTCTTTGCGAAATCTATATTAAGTTGTAATCGTCCTTTTTGAAGCTCGATTTTACCGTTTTATGCTTTGTCACCCAATGATGAAGTTTCCTGATTCGAAGGATGCTCCAAAGATTTTGTTCGATTTGCGTGGCTGGTAAAAAGATTATCATGATTGAAATCAATCCAATTAGAATGCCAATTGCAAATGGTATGAAATTCATTACTTCGTATTTAATTTTTTACAAGTAAAGATTTTATCCATCAAATGCTATTTACGACTGGTAAGTTAAGTTTAATTTCTATCATTCTATTTTTATCAACATAATGTGTCGCATATCTATCCTCAATTGTTTTATCTCCTGATTTGCCAAATCTTAATTTACGTTTTACTCCTTTGCCATATTTATTATAACCAGTCTATGAACTTTTTAAATCCAATTCAGGAAATCATTCGTCAATTTATTTTGTCAAAATTATTCAGGGTTTAGCCCAACCCCCGATAGCAATCGGGATTAAAACTCAATTGAGCATGATGCCGACAATCCCCGGACATTTACCCAGGCACGTTTAATACCAATATTCACTCCTCTTTTTTTGGCTCAACTGAGCCTTAAATCCTATATTGTTAGCTGCTGCCTTGATGTCTGTCCGAAATGATTTACATTATTGTTGTGTCTGTCAGTTGTCATCCACTTTTCTAAATGTTGTCAATAACTTTTCACACTGTTTTAATTTATGGATGAAATTTTTCTCCTTTCATTAACATCTCAAGAATTGCTTTCATTCTTTTATTTCTTGTTTCAGGTTTTTTGGCGGTTTGCAGTCGCCACACAATTGAGTAGATATTTGTTTTGTTAAATGTTTTGAAAAACGCTTCTGCCTTTTTATCCTTAGCCAATTCATTTAGAAAGTCCGTAGGTACAATCATGTTGCCTGACGATTCATACGCTTGCTCCCATCTCCCATCTGCTTTTGCTGCTTCTACTTCTTCAATTCCTGCTGCTTCCATCATTCCTAATTTGTCAAGTCGTTCAACATGCTCTCGATTTCTTTTAGACCATATGCTTTTGTGTCTTCTTGGTGTGAATTTTTGAAGCCATGATTCTGTATCATAAGCTTTTTTTTGTCCATCAATCCAACCATAACATAATGCTACATCGAGTGCCTCCGCATATGTGATTGTAGGTACTCCGGATTTTATTTTGAAAATCCGTATCCAAATGCCTAATGACACTTTATGCTGTTTTGCCAACCATGAAGTGAACTCTTCAGTAGAGGTGAATGTCAGAATTGGCAAATCCGGTTTTACCCCTTTGTTTTCGCCCTGAATTTTATTTTTCATTTTAAAGCTGATTTCAAGTTAACGCTATTCTTTGTTCGGAGTGCAATGGTTGCAGCTAACGGTTTAAATAAATAATTATGACTAATTTTTAAAAAAAGGTTTGAACAAGAAGCCACGCTTCGCAATTTAAGTGCACGCACCAGGGAAAGCTACTGGTGACATATCAATGATTATCAAAACTTTCATGGCAAAGACCCTGAACAAACCGGTATTGAAGAATTACGGCTCCTATTTTCAATCGATGCTCACCGATGGCAATCATAAGCCCGGCAGTGTTAAAATGGGGTATTACGCCCTCAAATTCCTGTTCACCCAGATCTATCGTAAAGACTGGGCTGCAGAATACCTGCCTACCCCTAAAATAGCCAAAACCCTTCCCCTGGTCTTGCCCAGGGAAGAAGTACGCGATGTGCTGGCCGTGATCAAAAACTTTAAGCATCGTACCGTGATCATGTTTATCTATTCCACCGGCACCCGGGTATCGGAAATCTATAAACCTCAACACTACCTGTTCGAAGGGGCCGGAGGTAAAGGCTCCCACCTTGGGGTTTCGGCTGTGCGGGAAATATGCCAAAAGACCCATTACCAGACTCCGGGTATTAAAAAACATCGCGCTTATCCCGATAAACACAGATAAGCTTTCAAAATCTTGATTTATTGAGCTAATTAAGCGGTTTTTACAAAAAATGATATCAATAAGCAATCAATTGTATTTCTCTAAGTGCTATAAAATTGTAAACCTAAATAAAACCGTTATGAAGAATCGCTTTTTAAGTGCCGTGAAATCCATTACTCTAAAAGAAGTAATACTGACGCTGTTATCAGCAGTGGTTTTCCCAAAGCTTTTGCAAATAAAATTTAAAGATTTAATTTCAATTGCATAATTCAATATATAGTATATCTGAGATTCACCGCCTCTTTTTTTGGCTCAACTGAGCCTTAAATCCTATATTGTTAGCGGTTGGTTGTTTTTTCCGATGACGGTTCATAAAAAAATACTGTTGCACCCGAAATTAGGGATTTTGTCTTAATGAGTTTGAAAACGGTCCTGTCCTTTATCTGGTCAAACAATGGCAGACCTTTTCCTTCAATGATAGGATGAATACATAATTGAAATTCGTCAATAAGATTACAATTTAAGAGTTGAATAATCAAACTCCGGCTTCCAACCAAAATATCCTTTCCTGATTGTTGTTTGAGTTCCAAAACTTTTTTGTCAAGAGGTCCAGTTGCAAGTTTTGCACTGTTCCATTTTGTGTCTTTTAGTGTGTTGGAGAAAACAAGTTTTGGAATTTTGTCTATTGAAATTGCAAAGTCGTCCATTGATTTTTCACCAGAGGGTTTTTTCAATAATGTTTGCCAAAATTGCATGAGTTGGTAGGTTGTCCGACCATATAAAATCACCCCTGCATTATTTATAAGTTCAGAATAATGTTGATGAAGTTCCTCATCAACAAGTCCTACCGTGTGGTCGCAAACTCCATCAAGTGTCATATTGATTGCAGCAATTACTTTTCTCATCTTTTTTTCTTTTTAACTATCAATTCGTTTTATTTCACAAAACTATTTTAGGGTTGATGAACCCAACTTGCCATAGGACAGTACATGAATTGTCAAAAAATAAATTACACTTTTGTTACTTCTTTTCAAATTCTGCTTAGTGAAGTGTCGGTAATTCAAAGATAAGAGGCAATGTATTTGATTGCCGCTTCTTTCAAAATCTGTGGTTTTTATTTTTGTAAAGAAAGATACCTGTCGGTTGCCGAATCCGTAATCATTGAAACAGAATGTTGTTTTAATAAAAACAACTGTTGCGACATCCACGTACGGCCCCACTCAGCAACTTCCGGAATACTTTGGTATTGGTGTTGAAAGAATTTTCCAACATTTACATTGTATTGAACAAATCCTCCTTCGTCGGAAGATTTGGAAAGTTTCTGACTTAGGAGGATGATTAAATACAAAACATAAAGATTAAGCTATGAAAAAAAAGTAACACCATCATTGAAAAGGCATGTAAAAATGTGCCTGGTTTTTCTGTTCAGTACAAAAAGCTTCACAGATCGGTAGATGCCGGAAAAAGCAATACACCCGTTTTTGATGATGCAGCCCACCCCCTGACAAATGGAAATGCTGAAAA
>CAVQEK010000001.1:0-81538 GCA_963711495.1 uncultured Cytophagales bacterium | reverse complement strand
AACCATGATCCCTTTCCCATTTTCTCCAAATAACTCCCCTCCTCCACCGATGGATACAGATCTTCGAATGTCAGGATCTCTTTGTTGCTGACGGTTTATATATTTTATCGCGGTTCAGTTCACTCAATTCCCTGACACCGGCCCTTACTGGCGCAAGTCTTCGGAAGTGCTGGGGGGAAAGCGCGAGACTTGTGCCGGTTTGTACAAACAAGTACATTTAAGGAATGAGTACCAAATATAAATTGCGCAATCCTGATGGCTGTTATTTTGTTACGCATTCAGTTGTTAACTGGGGGGATGTTTTTACAGCAAAAATGGATTACTTGCACGAAAACCCGGTACGAGCGGGCTTTGTTGAAAAAGCAGAAGATTGGATATAGAGCAGCGCGGGCGACCACTATTGTAATAGAAAGAGATTGATTGAACTGACGTATGTGTAATATGGCACAAGTCCCGCACACGCCAGCGCACACAACAAAAGACTTGCGCCAGACGGGCTGGACATTGGGATGAATTTCCCTATAGAATGAAGACTTAATGAACTGTATGCCTTCGTGCAAACCGGCACCGAGGTTCATATACTAAAATGATTTTATGGATACACTTAGGATAGTAAACCTTCAGCACAATGTGCTGAAGGTTTAGTTAAATTCGGTTATTTTTCCATTTTCAATATGTACCCATCGGATAAAGTTCTCATGAAGGCGACAATGGCATCCTCCTCTTCTTCGGTTAGCCCGAGATTTCCCAGTTCATCATGATTTATATTTTCCGCAACTTCCGGTTCCGGCCAGGATCCAACATCCCTGGTATTATAAAAGTGAACAACGTCTTTCAATGACTTAAATACACCATTATGCGTATATGCCTTGGGCATATTCAAGCCTTCTGCTTTGGCTACATTGCGCAAGGTAGGCACTTTATGTTTACCCAGATTTTCCACTGCCATACCTTCATATTCGGGTATTGTCATCAGAAATCCTCCAAGACCGGGATCTACCCAGGCTGCTCCTGTCGGATTTATCGGAGAACCATCATCCAGCAATACTTTGTCCATACCATAAAAAGGATTGTCGGGATTTTTGGGAACTCCTAAGTTGTCAAAGGTAAAGTCTGTGAATAAGGGAGGCTCGCCATTTGGTCCAGGTTCGCTTGAATGGCAAAGATTACACATTCCTTTTCCGTTAAATAATTGCAGGCCCCACGTTTCTTCTTCTGTTAGATCAACAATGCCAGCCAGAAATGCATCATATTTCGAAGAGAATTGATTTACTTCGACGGAACTTTCATAAGCAGCGATAGCTAATCCCACCCTATCATAATTTTTATCTATGTCTTGAGGAGTACCAAAATTAATTGGTTCTCCCCAAACTTCTTCCCACAAATCAGCATATTTAGAATCTGCAATTATCATAAGAACAGCTTCTTTACTGGCATTATTTTGCTCCACCGGATTTAAAAACGGACCTAAAGCCTGGTCTGCAGCGGGATTGCCAAGGTGCTCTCCGGTTGCGCGTCCATCCCAGAAATTGCCTCCGACAAAAAGTCCCTCTTCTTCATCGTAATGAAAAACAGGGCTAAGCGTGGCATAGGCGGAACTGGGTGGTTTTCTATTCCCGAATCGCTGCGGAATGGCGCCACGGTAAACAGCACCCGAGTTGTTGATGCCAGGAACTGGCCCGGTAAATCCAACTTCAGGAGCATGGCAAGAAGCACACGATACCCAGCCTGGATCAGAAATCTTATCAAAAAATATTTCCTTACCAAGCTGTTCCATTGAAGAAAGGCCACTACCTGGTTTAACAGACTTCATGGCTAATACATCCTGTCCATTCATGGGGATGTCGTCATTACAAGAACCAAAAAAAATCCCTGAGGCTAACAATAAGATTAGTAATAAAAAAGGATTGTTTTTCATGGGATTAAGGTTTAGGTTTTAAAAAGTATCTGTATATAATAATATTACATTTGACAATTATCAAAAGTTCCTAATTCTCTAAACTATCTCAGGAAGCATCATCCTACAGGCGGACGATATCATGCTTCGGCAGACAAGGCTGTGATTGTTATGGACAGCAGGGCGCTGTTCGGGTCAGTCCAAAATGATCACTTCTAAACCATAACTTCAATTTTTCCGCTTCTTCTTCAGCCTGCTCCCCTCCTCCACCGATGGATACAGATCTTCGAATGACAGGATCTCTTTGTTGCTGACGCGTTTATATATTTTATCGCGGTTCAGTTCACTCAAATCCCTGACACCCGCTCCGGCCAGCAGCGAAAGAAAATCTTTCAGGGTTTCGTGCTGGTAGTTTTTTACCCGCTTCCATTTTTCTGAAACCACCAAGCCGCGCATCAGTTTGGGTTTGTTGGTGGTCACTCCTGTTGGGCAATTGTTGGTGTCACATTTCAAAGCCTGGATGCAGCCCAGTGCCAACATCATACCCCTGGCGGAATTACAAATATCAGCCCCCAAACACATCGCCCGGAAAATATCGAAAGCGGTGAAAATCTTGGTGGCCACAATAATCCTGATGTCTTTTCTCAGATTGTAGCCCCGCAAGGTGTCCGTCACGAAAACAAGTCCTTCTTCTATCGGCATACCGACATAATTGGAAAAATCGATCGGCGCAGCCCCGGTTCCCCCCTCAGCGCCATCAACCGTAATGAAATCCGGTTTAATACCCGTTTCCACCATTTTTTCGCAGATCTCGATAAACTCGTTCCGGTCTCCAATACACAGTTTAAAACCAATGGGTTTCCCCTCCGACAACTCCCGCATTGTTTTGATTAATTCCAGCAAACCGCGTGCATCGCTAAATGCCTTGTGACCGGGAGGGGATAAAACGATTGTATGCGGCTTCACTCCGCGAATATTGGCGATTTCCTGGTTATTCTTTACTGCCGGTAAAACCCCGCCATGACCAGGCTTTGCACCCTGAGACAATTTTATTTCTATCATTTTCACTTCGGGTCTTTTTGCCTGCCCGGCAAACTTTTCCGGAGAGAAATTGCCATCTTCCGCGCGGCAGCCAAAATAGCCCGTCCCAACTTCATACACCAGGTCACCACCCTGCAGGTGATAGGGTGATATAGCCCCTTCCCCCGTATCGTGATAGAAATTACCTTCCCGCGCAGCTATATTCAGGGCAGTTACAGCATTTTTACTCAGGGCCCCAAAGCTCATTGCTGAGATGTTGAAAATACTGGCGGAATAAGGCTTTTTGCAATCTTTCCCACCGACTGTGATCCGGGGTGGTTCTTTCATTTCAGGTGCCGGATAGATCGAATGATGCATCCATTCAAATCCCGATTGATAAACATCCAGTTCCGTCCCGAAGGGATGGGTTTCATTTTGCAATTTTGCTCTTTCGTAAATGTAGGCGCGATGATTGCGATCGATGGGTTTACCATCGGTATCGGATTCTACAAAATACTGATGGATCTCCGGCCCGATAGTTTCCAGCATATAGCGAAAATGTCCGACAACCGGATAATTACGCAGAATCGTATGTTTCCTTTGGAAAGTATCATACAACCCAAGAAGAAAAACAGGGCCAAAAAACAAATAAAGCCACCAGGCCCCGTGCCACCAAAAGGTTAAGGCATACACTCCCAATAACAATCCAATGGTTGTGGAAATAAAAAGGTTTCTCATGTTGATGAATTAATTAATCTTCTATTTCGAAAAATTCCCTGATCTTGGCTTTAGAAAATCCCCAGGCCTGGCCGAGTTCAATTTTTGGCGGCATGGTCAATTCATCCGGATAAACATGCACATCCACTATAAACGGCTTGTCAGAAGAAAGCGCCTTTCTAAGTGCCGGTTCAAGGTCACCGGGGTTTGTAACACTAATGCCCTCTGCGCCAAAACTCTCCGCAAGCCTGGTGTAATCCGGGTTGTAGAGATCTGTTTCATGTTCAGGATATCCCTCCACTTCCTGCTCCATTTTAATTAACCCCAGTTTGCCATTGTTAAAAATTACCACGGTAATCGGCAATTTGTATTTTACAGCCGTCAGGAAATCGCCCATTAGCATATTGAAACCACCATCACCGGAAAGAGAAATCACCTGCCGTCCGGGATTTGCCAATTGCACACCGATGGCTGCCGGCATGGCAAATGCCATGGTCGCCAGGTTAAAAGACAATATCAATCGCTGACCATCTTTTAAGTGCAGATGCCTTGCTCCCCAAACGGTGACTGCTCCGGTATCACAGGTAAAAATGGCATCATCGGCAGCAAAGATTGCTCAGCACTTTAGCCACGGTTTGCGGGTGGATGGTATCCTTACTCCTGGTCAATTCGGACTTTTTGTTCATGATCTTATCCCATAGCGCTTTGGCTTGTTGCACTTCCTTGAGGTGGGCATCATCATTTTTTGGGTTGACCAGTTGCAATAATTTGTCAATCACCGATTTGCAATCGCCGATCATTCCAAATTCATTAGGTGTTCTTCTACCAATGACACATCCTTCCCGATCCACCCGAATGATGGGAATATCGTTGGGATACCAGTCGCGGTACGGAAAATCTGATCCGAGTACCAAGCAGCAAATCACAATTCTCCGAAGCCTTCAACCCACCCCTTGTACCCAACAATCCCAAGCCACCGGCCACCATAGGATTGTCATATGGTATCTGATCCTTTGCTTTTAACGAATAGATCAGAGGCGCCTTCAATTTATCGGACAATTCAAGCAATCGGCCGGAAATGCCACGGCAACCTTCCCCGTATAAAATGGAGACTTTAGTGGCCTTATTGATCAATTCCAATGCTTGGCGAAATCGATTTTCCGTTGGGATAATGTGATAATTTTCGGCCGGGGTTAATTTAAATGATGTGTCCGGTACATCCTGATTACCAATGTCATGGGGAATAGTAAGTACAGCGACACCACGATTAAAAATGGCTGAATTACAGGCTTCTATAGCAATCCGTGGCATTTGCTTCGGATTTTCCACGGCAGCCCTGAAAACTGCTACATCGCTGAACAGCCGTTGCAGGTCCACCTCCTGGTGGTAACTGAATCCCTGTTCAACAGAAGGCACCTGGCCGGTAATGGCCAATACCGGGGCGTGATCCTTTTTTGCATCATACAAACCATTGAGTAAGTGAATCGCCCCGGGACCAACCGTTCCTGCACACACAGCCAGCCTACCCGTTAATTTGGCCTGTGCACTGGCGGCCATGGCGCCGGCCTCTTCATGGGCGACATGGATGAATTTGATATAATTTTGTTTTCTGAGGGCTTCCACCAAAGGATTAATGGCATCTCCTGGTACGCCAAAAATGTGTTTGACACCTAATTGCTTCAGTACCTGGAGCAGCTGTTCATATAACTTCATGTTTGTCTGGATTTTCTATATTAGAATCAAATCCAGCGCTGATTTGTTCGAAATAATTAAAATAAGTTGAAGTCTGACGGTTCTGGCAACCGATCAACCGTTCTTGCTATGATATGCATTCAGGAAATAAAAAAACCCGGAGAAAGATCATTGAACAATCCCTGGGGTTTTGATATATAATTTTTCGCTATTAATTATTTCCCAAACCTAATTTTTTAGGATACGGCGGCGTAGGTTGTTTCTTTGGCCAGGTTTCCAGGGCTTTATTCACAAGTTCTATGGCCTTTTCAAGTTGAGGGTCTTCTCCCCGTCCAACTACATCGGGAGGATTTTCCACCACATAATCCGGATCAACGCCATATCCTTCCACATCCCATTTCCCATTCAGGTTATAAAATGCAAAATTTGGCGCTGTCAGAAAGCCGCCATCGATCAATGGCGGTAAACCGGAATAACCTACCAATCCGCCCCAGGTGCGTTTTCCGACTACCGGACCTACTTTGGTTTCCTTAAAATAATAAGGAAAAGCATCACCTCCGGAACCGGCCCATTCATTGGTTAACATCACCTTGGGTCCATCGTTGGTGACGCTGGGTGTTGTAGAATTTTTCCGGTTGCGGCGATTCCAATAGTTCAGCACAGGTCGATTGAGCAGTTCAATAAAACGGTCCGGCACCTGGCCCCCGCTGTTGAACCTTTCATCAACGATCAGGCCATCCATGTCATACTGACCCTGAAACATACGCACCAGTTCACTCTGACCCTGAATACCGGTATTGGGAACATAAATATATCCGATCCGGCCATTGGTGGCTTTAAAGACTTTCTCACGATTATTTTCTATCCAGGCTGTATTGCGCAGGCTCGATTCACTGGATAATGTTTTTACCACCACATCCCGGGCATCGCTGAAGCCCGGACTTTTGTTGACTGTCAGCACAACGGTTTTATTGTCAAGCCCCTGGAAAGCAGCCCAGGGGTCCTGGCTTGCATCAATGCGTTCGCGATTGACGGCAAGGAGGTAATCTCCCTCTTTTACATTTACTCCCGGATCATCAAGCGGAGAACGGGTAGTAACGTCCCAGTCAGCACCATGGTAAATTTTGGCAATCTGATAAGCATTATTGGTACTGTCAAACTTAAAATCCACACCCAGCATTCCTACACCCATTTGATCGCCATTTTCCAGATCACCTCCTCCAACATAAGCGTGGCCAACATTCAATTCACCCAACATCTGGCCAATAATATAATTGAGATCGCCCCTCGATGTGGCATAGGGCAGTAATTTGGCATATCGCTCCCGCTGCGCTTTCCAATCGATTCCATGCATATCCGGATCGTAGAAAAAGTCCCGCTCAAAACGCCATGCTTCATTGAATATCTGCTTCCACTCCTGCTGCGGATCAATAAATGCCCGAAAATCAGACATATTGAGCTTGCCATCGCCCACTTTTTTATCTTTAGCTACATCGATGATCCCATAAGTGGAGGAACTTCTATAAATAACTTTTTTGCCATCTGCCGAAATATCATACGCGTCGATGCCATCGATGATGGTTTGTTCTTTTTTATCTTTAAAATCGTAATAAACCAGGGTGCTCTCTGGTTTACCCTGTTTGCCGGTTCCTGCCAATGGATTGCGCAAATAGATTACTTTATCTTCTACGACAGAAATAGCAGCAAGATTGCCTGGTTCTACCGGCATCTCCGTGGCCCTGAATTCAAAATTTTCAAAATCGATATCGACTTTCACTTCCTCTTTTTTCTTGTCTTCATCGGATTTCTCTTTTGATTGATTCTTTTTGGATTTTTTATCTTTTTTATCATCTGTGGTATCCTCATCTTTTTTCTTGTCTTCCCCATTGATTTTTTCTTCGTCATTCTCTGGTGCAACGGGTGATTTCACATCGGATTTCAGAGGGGCGACAAAGAGCATTGTCGCATTCGGATAAACCCAGGTAGCATCAACATCGCTATAAATAGGCCTGAAGTGCCTGTTAGACAGAAAATAAAGATATTTTCCATCAGGACTAAAAACCGGGTTATTGTCATTGTAGAAGCCACTGGTCAATTCATGCTTTTGTTTGGTGCTGGTATCATATACATACAACTGGTTGTTCAATAAACTTTTATGTTTGCCGTAAACCAACCACCGGCTATCAGGCGACCAGTGATAATCGGTCACAAAATTGGCATATTCATCCATATCCACATTTTGCTGAACTCCTGAAACGGCATCAATAATATAGATTGCTCCTTGATTGTCGGCAAAGGCCATCGATTTGCTGTCAGGCGACCATACTATTCCGTATCGAAACATGGAACCATCGTTGGTGATCTTCAGAATTTTGTTGAAATCCTGTGCCGATTTTATGTACAGTTCATACTCTCCCGTTTCGTCTGAGAAATATGCAATATATTTCCCGTCAGGACTCCAGGAAGGGCTTCGTTCCGCAGCACCTGAAGAATTGGTGAGGTCATAATTGGGTCCATTCTCAGCGGGGACAGTCATCACCTCACCCCGTGCTTCGAACAAGGCGCGCTTACCGGATGGCGAGAGGGAAAAATTATAAATATTTCCATTTAATTTTTTGAATTGTGCCCTGGCATTCAGCAATTCTGAAGGCACTTCTATCTTAACTTCGGTCGTTTTACCATCCGCAAATGCAAACAGGTATAATTTACCGCCATTGGAAAAAACAATATCATCCGGCCCCAGGCTGGGAAATTTGACATCGTAGTCCGTAAAATTCGTTTCCTGCTTGAATTGCCGTGAAGTGAGATCATATGACCACAAATTCAAACGCATTTCAGCGCCACGATCCGAGATGAAAAAAATCTTGTTATCGTGCCACATAGGCATCGCGTCAGTTCCCGGATATTCCGTGATTTTCGTAGATTGATCTTTGGCAAAATCATGGATCCAAATATCACTGGCCGTCCCACCCTGATAACGCTTCCAGTTACGAAATTGCCGGTTGAGATACTGATAAGCTAATTGGGTACCGTCAGGACTTAAACAACCAAATTCAGCATAAGCCAAAGGCAACTTATCCGGTAGTCCGCCATGTACAGATAATTTATAGAACTGGTTGAACCGCTGGGAATAACTCTCCATGCGCGAGGCAAATAAAATATCCGAACCATCGGGATACCAGTCTATCATGGTTTCGGTATCCGGGTGATGTGTCAACCGATCGATCCTGCCACCAATACTTGGAATCACATAAATATCGGTATTGCCATCGTAGTTGGCGCTGAAGGCAATTTTGGCACCATCAGGTGAGAACTTCGGGAACGATTCCAACCCCTTGGCAGAAGTGATTCTTTTGGCTATACCTCCAGATTTTGAAACAACCCAAACATCTTCTGCATATACAAAAGTAATGTTATCCCTACTCACATCCGGAAACCGTAACATAAGCGCATCCGGCTTGATTGTGGGAACATCCTGAGCGATCAGTTGAATGACGAACAGTACATTTAAACCGATCGTCAACCGTAATTTTTTTATGAAGTGACTCATAACCAGTATCTTGTTTTGACCCTTAAAATAATAAATATACACCCAATATTAATAAATTAAGAAGCATGGGATTGGGCAATTTGACAACCGCCCCTCAGGGAATTTCAGCGGTAAATACTGTGGATAAAATGCAAATTTAAAATGGGATGAATTATTCGGGGATGTCTGGCTGGACCCACAAATGGCTATACCAATGCCAACTCTTATAATCCGCAGATGGAACGGTAAGCGTATATAATGTCCTCCTCCGGGTTAATGCTTTTGTAGCATGAATCTCAATGGTTGTTTTACCATTTTTTTGAATATTTATTACGCATTCACCACCTTGCACAAAACACTGCAGCCCTTTTAAAGCAAGTCCCTGATCATCGACGACAACGGACAAGGTGGGCGGGTTCTTACCATTAAGTACAAAAGAAAGCGGCGTTTCTTCTACTACTGGCAGTGCTCTCATATTGGCTTTTTCGGTGAATCCGTCAATATTGGCATACGGGCCGGCCATAGGAAATCGGGGAAGAGCAAAGGGATCGCTGCCGCTCCAGATTACACCCGAGTTTTGTGCAGTCGCTGCTTTAAAACCTAAGTTTTTTACCATATGCTCCATCTCCGAATCGAATTCGCCGTAGGTATAAGCAAAAAGATCGGGCTGTACATCGAGATGTTCTTTGATGAGTTTCTGGGCCAGATTAATTTCTTCCCTGAACTGGTCATATCGCTGGTTTTTGGGTGTATTTAGAAAATAAGGATGTGAATGCGTGTGATTTCCTATTTCGATGCCCGCGGCCTTTACGGATTTCAGATCTTCCCAATCCAAATAGCTATTCCCGCCTACCGTTTCCGTATTGATGAAGAGGGTGGCAGAATATCCGAATTTTTTGAGCAATGGCATGGCCCCGGTCTTGAAGGTTTTGAACCCATCATCTACAGTGATCACAGCCACTTTTGGCAATATCGGCTTGCTGTTGTCTGTGAGATAATCAACAGCCCCACCCAGGTTCATCACCTCAAATCCGTTCGATTTCAGATAGTTTAAATGGGCCTCAAAGTTTTTCACGGAAATATTGGTGGAAGGATAGCGGTCGTCGCCAAAACGGTGATATACGAAACAGACAACCTCCTTCTTGCTGGCAGGAAAAGAAAGTCCCGATGCCGTGTTTCCCGGCAGGTATTCATTTTTACCATCAGAGGAAAAGATGCAACTTTCGAGCAATACGGCAAAGAAAACAAGGATCGCGCTGATATATCTGAACATTAGAAAAGTGCATTTTTATCCGGTGGATAATCAAAATAATCGGGGTCTATCTGGTAATGATCATATTTTACCAGATCATTGGCCACAATTACATTACGTAACATCACCACATATTCGTTTCTTTTTTCCGAATAATTTTTCAGATACCAGATCAATTCGAATACATTATCGCTGTGATTCCTGACCTCGCGAAAATCATCATAGACAGTGCCTGTGGCCAGAATTCGAAAATAGTCATCGACCGACCCCATGATGTTATCATATTTTTTGAGATAAATGGCTTTGCCACTCCTGGCCTGCGACGCCATAATGCGGTTTTCATTGGGATCGAAAGACCACACGCCAAATACATTATTGGCATCTTCAAAAAAACGCGATGTGCCCCAGCCACTTTCCAATGCGGCCTGCGCCAATACGATACTTACCGGATGGGTATCGAGCCTCAATTGGATTTCTTTCAGATCAGCGGTTTTGTATTTATTCGTCTGTTCGTTGTAAAACAAACTATCCTCTTTGGTCCATTCGATGCGATAGCGTTTTTTATTCAACAAAATACCAACCCGCTGACTCGTCTGGCGCAAATTGTGCCGCACCACCAGAATAGCCGGCAGCATCACATCGACAAACCGTTTCTTTCTGGTCTCCAGATCCATTTTTTCCAGGGCACTCACTTCATGATAAATGATGGGTGCCACCAGACTGTCTTCTATTGGAATGATGTCATTGGGAGAATCCACTTTTACTTCCTCAATGATCAGGAACGTTTTATCAATCCTTTCACTCAGCAGTATTATTATGACAATGAGGATGACAATCGAAAAAATTATCCAGAAAATTCTCTTTTTAAAAATCCTTCCTATCATCAAATTTTCGAAGATGATCCGGCTCAAGTTAATAATTTAATGACAATATTCGCTTGCCGTTTTTGTTTTAATGCGATCAAATATTGATATGTCCCTGAAAAACGTCGTTATTCAAAAATCGATTTGTCCGTGGAAGAAAAAGGCTATTTCTGCCTAAAAGGTAATTTTAACATATATTGACAACAACAAACAATAATTCGACATGAATAGTGGCGCCTGCAAATTGAGATGGAAATTTTTTTATTATTTACTACTGATCTTGCTTCTCCCTTCAATCGTCTTAGCCCAGGATGCTGGGCCTTTGCCAAAAGCAGACGGTTATCGGGGCATTTGGTATATGAACACACCGGTCAATAGCGAATATAATTTTAAGTACAGCGGTGGAATGGCCACCTACTGTGCCAAACATCGCCCTTTTGCGGTATATGCACCGGAAGTCAACAAAACATTTTTCTGTTATGGAGGTACTGCTCAAGATTCCTACCAAAGACTGGGCGACGGACGAAAAAGTTACGATCGCGATACTGTTCCCGGAATGCTATTACACATGGTTTCCTATTATGACCATAAAACAGGAAAAGTGCCAAAGCCAACCATTTTACTGGATAAAATGACTTCCGATGCACACGATAACCCGGTAATTTCCATGGACGACCAAGGGTATATCTGGATATTTTCAACCTCTCACGGTCTGTCGAGGCCTTCCTATATTCATCGAAGTAGTAAACCCTATGACATCTCTGCTTTTGATAAGATTGATCCGGTATTCATCGATGGTGACCAGCATAAAGCATTCGATAATTTTTCATATTTCCAGATATGGCATGATCCTTCTGCTGGTTTTGTGGCCTATTTTACCAAATATCAATACCCTGTTGCCCGCACCCTTTGTTTTATGACCAGTGCTGACGGCATCAATTGGTCTCCAATCCAACGGTTAGCTGCATTTGGCCAGGGACACTATCAGATCAGCACCAGCTATTATGGCAAGTCAGGTTCTGCTTTTAATTACCATCCTGACAACCGACCCGATGGTCACAACGGCTTGAACTGGCGTACCAACCTCTACTATATTGAAACTGATGACTTTGGCAAGAGCTGGCATACTGTAGAAGGAGAAAGTGTGGAATTGCCATTGGATAAAATTGACAACAAGGCCTTGATCAAAGATTATGAAAAAGAAGGTTTGCTGGTTTATCTGAAAGATATCCGGTATGATGAACAAGGGCGTCCCATTATTGTATTTATCACCAGCAGCACCTACGAACCCGGGCCAGACAATCTGGTTACCTGGCGCATAGCCCGCTGGACTGGCAGTCAATGGGAAATTCATGTCATTACCCAATCTGACAATAACTACGACATGGGTTCCCTGTATTTCCTCCGATCGAAAAAATGGATGCTCATCGCTCCCGCCATTCGTGGTCCCCAGCCCTTTAACCCAGGAGGTGAAGTCGGCATGTGGGTCAGTAAAGATGAGGGGACATCCTGGAAATTGGCAAAGACCATGACCCAAGAAAGTCCATACAACCATACATACATCAGAAAGCCGCCGCAATTCAATAAGCATTTTTGCGCATTCTGGGCCGATGGAAATGGCCGAAAGCCATCTGTTTCCCATCTGTATTTTTCGGATATTCACGGACATGTCTTTATGCTTCCGTCGCAAATGAACGATGAAATGGAAAAACCAGTTCGCATAAAAAAAGGGGAAATCCCGGTGGAATAAATTATGTTCAAACCGGTCTGTGTTTCCCGGGATTTTATAATTTCGTTTTTAATGCAATTGACTAGAAGAATGTCCGTCCGGAAGAATCAAATCATTTTTTAAATGGTATAGACTCGATATGATGCCTCAAATTAGTTCAGCAGAAAAAGCAATTGGTCTGATCAAAGATGGTATTACGTTATGCATCGGTGGCGGAGGTGCCGGACATGCTGTGCCCGATACATTGCTGGAGGCGCTTGGACAGCGGTACCTGCAAGATGATCATCCTCAAAAATTAACCATTCTCCACCCCTGTGGCATTGGTGAAAATGATCGCAGAGGCCTCAATCACCTGGCCCATGAGGGTCTTGTGGATACCGTGATTGGCGGCTTTTGGGGCAATGCGCCTAAAATGGCTAAACTCGGCCTGGAAGGCAAAGTGAAGGGATATAATTTTCCACAGGGTGTTTTGAGTCACCTAGTACGGGCAACTGCCGGCGGGGAAAAAGGTTTGCTAACTAAAACGGGCTTGAACACTTTTGTCGATCCCCGCCATGAGGGAGGAAAAGTAAACCGGAAGACTACTGAAGATCTGGTGCAACTGGTTTCTCTTGACCATGAGGAGTTTTTATATTTTAAAACAATTCCCATTGATGTGGCATTCATTCGCGGTTCATCCATTGACCTGGAGGGAAATCTCACCATGGAAAATGAGGTAGGCACTTTTGCCATGCTTTCCATTGCTCAGGCTGCAAAGAACAATCACGGTATGGTGATCGCCCAGGTGAAGGAACAACGACAGGATTTCGCAAAACCCAGTCAGGTAAAAGTACCTGGCGTTTTCATCGATTATGTAGTCATTGAACCGGCTCAGACCATGACTTTTATTACAGACTATGAACCGGCCTTTATTGACCGCACCGCCAATTATGAGCGTTCCGGCCTGACACTTGAAGGCATAAAACGCGTTATTTCCAGACGCGCCGCGCTGGAACTGCCGGAACAAGGTTTTGTCAATCTCGGTTACGGCATACCCGATGGTGTGCCCATCGTGGCTGATCAGGAAGGAATTCTGAAACAACTTACCTTTATGATCGAACAGGGCCAAACCGGAGGAGTGATCTCCACCGGTCTCAATTTTGGCGCCATGTACAATCCGGCCTGCATTACAGATGACGGATATCAATTTGATTTTTTTCATGGCGGCGGACTCGATATCTGTTTTCTGGGTTTTGGCCAGATCGATCGATATGGAAATGTGAATGCCAGCAGGTTCGGACCGATTTTTACCGGATGTGGTGGATTTATCGATATTTCCCAGCATACCAGGAAAGTGGTCTTTTGCGGAGCATTTGCTGCTAAGGCGGATATTGAAGTATATGAAAATGAGCTGAACATTAAATCACCGGGAAAATTCAAGAAATTCATTTCCCAGGTAGAACAAATCACTTTCAACGGTCAATATGCCAGCCAAAAGAAACAATCCGTATTGTATGTCACGGAGCGCGCTGTTTTTTCGCTGAACGATGAAGGTATAAGGTTGATAGAAATCGCTCCTGGAGTTGATCTGGAAAAAGACATTCTGGCGTTGATGGATTTTCAACCCTTCATAAGTCCCAACCTCAAAACCATGGATATACGTATTTTTAAAAGAACACCGCTCAATTTGAAAAAACATAATCAATGACAGAAAAAATTATTTATCGGGTTTCCGGAACAGTCGCGACCATTACCATCAATAATCCTGAAAAACTGAATTGCATAGGAATGGACATGCTCAGGGATTTGGCCGAAATACTCACCGAAATCGAAAACGGTAAAGATTTAAAGATCCTGCTCATCCGTAGTGCCGGCGACAGGGCTTTTTCTACCGGAGGCAATTTAAAAGAATTTACAGCCCTGGACCGGGAAGGCATCACGGAGTGGATTGGTCTGGGAAATGAGCTATTCAATCGAATCGAACGGCTTTCAATTCCCACGATCGCTGTCATCAATGGATTTGCGATGGGCGGCGGACTGGAAT
Source organism: uncultured Cytophagales bacterium (assembly GCA_963711495.1). Taxonomy (GTDB): domain Bacteria; phylum Bacteroidota; class Bacteroidia; order Cytophagales; family Cyclobacteriaceae; genus CAVQEK01. The sequence goes on along the minus strand of CAVQEK010000001.1, from coordinate 66,816 downwards.
TGGCGCTTTCCTGTGATTTCCGGATCGCCACCACAAAATCCGTGTTTGGCATGCCCGAAGTGCACCACGGCTGGGTGCCCGGTTGGGGTGGATTGACCAGGATCAGAAGATTGACAGGTGAGGCCCGCGCCAAGGAAATCATATTATTGGGTCAGCCATTCGATGCTGCCAAAGCCAACGAATACGGATTATTAACTACCGTGGCAGAACCGGATGTACTGGAAGAGACCATTGAAACTTTGAAACAACAACTTCAAACCGCGGATCCTTTTGTTTTCCGGATGGCAAAAAATGCCATTGCCGATCAGCAACGTACAACAGTCGGCAACGATCTAATCTACGATATTCTAGCGTCGCAATACTCCAATCAATATGTCGGCAAAAAGAAGTAAAAGCGGACTTTTTTTGGGATTACTTACGATAGATCTGCAATTTTTTGTGGATCAATTTCCTGAAGAGAACAGCAAATGCAAGGCTGGTGATTTTGACATGCTCATCGGAGGACCGGCAACCAATGCTGCTGCCACTTACGCTTTTCTGGGCGGAAAAACATATTTGGCTACAACCATCGGCGAGAGTCCTTTTAACCGGATGATCAATGATGCCAACAAACATTCCGGCGTATACACCATAGACCTCAGTCCGGAAGTTGCTTCCTTTCCTACCTTTGCTTCGGTAATCACCAATACAAAAACAGGAGACAGGACCATTTTTTCTTTTCATCCCGATGAACCAACATTTATCAAGGAACACATTGCAAACCTTCCCCGTTGTGACATACTGCTTGTTGACGGTTTTCATATGAATTACGCCAAAGCAGCTTCCCGGCATTATCATCAATCCAAGATACCGGTTGTTTTCGATGGAGGAAGCTGGAAAAAGGACACCGATAAGTTACTGGAGTATGTGGATATCGCTATTTGTTCTTCCAATTTTCATCCCCCTGGCACCGCCAGTGAAATGGAAGTGCTGGAATACCTCACCGACAAAGGCGTAAAAAAGGCAGCGGTAACGCGTGGTCACGAACCGATATATTTTATCAATCAGCAGAAATATGGCGAAATACCCATCAACAGCAGGGAAAACATTGACACGCTGGGCGCAGGAGATATTTTCCACGGAGCATTCTGTTACTACTTTTTACAACTGGGTGACTTTACGCTTGCCCTGGAAAATGCTGCGGAAGTGGCTTCTTTTTCCTGTCGTTTTCCCGGCACACGGGAATGGATGAAGCATTTTAAGGGAGATCATATTATTTGAATCATACCGTATTCCCCGGAAATTCTCCAGTCCTTATCGGCTTGGTCCAAAATCCTGACCTGTTCTTTTTCCAGTCCAATGATTAATTCGGATTTCAATGTGCGGATAGTCAACCCTGGAGCTGGTAAATAATCAATTAATTTCCTGATGGATTGATCAACCGGCAAATCCCTGTCACCCAGCAGTCTTCGATAATTGGCATCGCCCTTAAAAACAATCAGATCCGAGCGTTGCAGCTCGTGTTTGATTCCGGCTGGCATATCATAAAAATGACGGGGTGAATTCCAGAAAAGGTATTGGTGAAAAAACAACTTTCCGTCTTTTTGAGCGTCTTCTATCCTACGGATAAATTCAAGAACAATAGTCTGTCCCGATTTTGATAAAAAATCCAGTAATATTCGAATATCATTGGTTGTGGCATCAGAAACGAAAGTTGGATGGAATTTGGCGTGAAAGTGTATTTGCCTAACCAAACTGTTGGCCAGCAAATAATCAGCCAGTAAAAGATCAGTGAATAATTCTACCCCTGCATTGTCTAAAATGACGTCTACCCTGTCAACTGATTGAATTAGATCAGCTACTAATTCATCGCAATGATCGATTAGAAGGTGATCTGTTGAGAACTGGTTTAAGGAGGATAATGTGCTGCTTCTGGTATTTTGTATCTGGCTAAGGTCTGACTTATTTCCCCATAAATTCAGCAATAACAAATCCTTTAAGTCTTTCTCTCCATTCGGGTTATGGAGCATCGACTGCTGGTCGTTCAATGCTTTTTTAAAAAATTCGTTGTTGTCAGCAATATCGGAAGATTTGGTCACCTGAAATGGATCACGATCATTTTCCCGGAAAAAACCCGTTATCTCCACGATCCTCCGGTAAAAATATGCTTCGATGCCATAAAATTGAACTTCCTCCCAATGTTTGCCTGTGTTCAATTCAAAAAATCCGGACCAAAGATCATGGTCCGGAAAAGTCGTATCGAATAATTTTATGACATCGTGCTCAACTTCAAACTTTAAATTATTGAGTTTTAAATTTATTTGAGGATTAAAATCATTTTGCTCAATGATCTGATCTAGGATTATAGGTAATCGTTGATGTATGGTAAAATGGGCAAAAGAATCCGTGTGTTTTCCGGTGATATCCGGGAATTTTTCAATGTCTTTTTTGCTCATAAAACCAATTTATTCAAACCTCCCGTTCGATGATCTTTCCGGTTGCTTTCTCTTTTAAAATGATCTTTTTGGTGCCATTTGGCAAACGCTCCTCCTTTACCAGAAAATGGTCCGAATCGATATTCTTTCAGGTTGCTGATTTTTTTTGTGGTAGCCTTACCACGCCAGATATCGAGTTTCACCGGTTCCCATTTCTTGGTTTTAGCCGACAAATAACAAGCATCGATAATAGCATTGACAATATAGCCATCATAAAATGTCTCCATTGGCGCTCTGTCTTCATCCATGGGATTGAACATGTCAATAAACATGTTGTCGTAACCCAATGCGCCAACTTCATCACCGACAGGGAACAGCCAGCCTTTTTCAGTTTCTGCCTTTTCCGCCACATAACCGCCTTCTCCCACTGCGGTAAACGTTTCAAAACCGGTTCGCAGAAAATGATCAAGCCGGATGGTGCCTTCCACCCCACTCACTTCATCCCGCAGATCCATACCGCCACGGAATGTCCAGCTTACTTCAAACTGGCCAATGGCACCGTTTTCATATTTCACCAATCCAATGCCATGATCCTCGGCTTCAATCGGTTTTACCTGGGTGTCGGCCCAGCACATCACCTCAACTGGACGTATATCTTTTCCGATGAAATTGCGGGCAATCTCAATGCAATGACACCCCATATCGACAATCGCTCCGCCTCCGGACATTTCTTTAGTCCAGAACCAATCGCTGTGCGGACCAGGGTGAGTTTCCCGGGAACGTACCCACAATATGTCGCCCAAAGCTCCGTTTTTTACAGATTGCATTGCTTTCAGCGTTTTATGCGTATAAACAAGATCTTCGAGATATCCATGAAATACTCCGGCTTTTTCTACGGCCTCCAGCATTTCCCTGGTCTCTTCCGCAGTCCTTCCCAATGGCTTGGTACACAACACTGCCTTCCCGGCTTTAGCTGCAGCTTTGACGGCATGAAGATGAAGCATATTTGGTAATCCAACCACCACCGTATCAACCGTGTCATGGCTTATCGCCATTTCCAGGTTGGTGGACCAATTCTGGATTCCCCATTTTTGTGCAAATTTTTTGGCTTTTTCTTCCGAACGGGAATAGATCATGATAACCCGGTCTCCGGTCCTTTGACTATGAAGGGTGCTGGTGTAAAAATCACTAATAAATCCAGTGCCCAGCATGGCGATGTTTTTATTTTTCATAAACATTGGTTTTTATTCAATAATACAACCGATCATAACCTCCTAAAAATTACGTCTATATAATTTTTAGTTTAATATTTTTAAACCACACCCGATCACCATTATCCTGTAAGGCAATATGACCTGTTTTGTCCATACCATAATCGGGCATGTCCTTGAACTTCGACCGATTGACCGATTCCCGCCAATGATCAGTCCGGAGTTCATACTCCACCACCATCACATCATTCAGCCAGTGCTGAACGCGTCCGTGATCAACTACAATCCGGGAATGGTTGTATTCCCCGGCTGGATTAGAAGCTATTTTTGAAGGAGGTTGCAAGGCATAATTGGCACCAGTATGTTGTGTGTCATGCAAAGGTTCCGGGTAATTTACATCATCGATGAGTTGATACTCCGGCCCGGTCTCGTAGGTGGTTTTATATTTATCGGATTCACCTACATGATACATGATGCCACTATTCCCGCCTTTGGCAATTTTCCAATCAAGGGAAAGGATGAAATTTTCATACTCATCGTTGGTCAGTAGATCATTATTACCCCCATTGGTTGTAAGTGCTCCATCTTCCACATACCAGCCGGTGACTGTATCTTTTTTAAAAGAATGCCATCCCGCAGTGGTTTTACCATCGAAAAGCAGCTTCCACCCCTCATTCAAATCCTGAGGACTCAGATCGTTTTCATCCCGATTTTCGGGATTTAATATTGTTTCAGAATTTTTCAAAACCTTTCCCTCCTCCCCGTTCCTGGTGTGTTTGCACCCATAAAAAATAAATATTGGAACGACCCATAAAAAAATCCAAATCCTATTCATGATGATCTTCCATTTTATAATGGTCCGATAAAATATCTTCGCCGAAATCACTATTACTATCACGAATAACGGTATGAATATGATTTCCCCCGTTCTGAGAATTGTCATATTCAATGAGCAAGGCCGGCGACTGAATCTTATAATAATGCTTCTCTCCTTTTTCAATACCTCCCGCCCAGGCAAAGTAAATATTGTCCAAACCCCAGTTCATGATTTCCCGGCGTTCTTTTTCAGCCAGAGATTCATCCATTCTGTTCAGATAAAGATCGATGAGGTTGAACAGCATTTTTCTCTGTTCCGGTGTCAAGGCATAAGCAGGTATCCCTTCAAACTTGTGGATGGTGATCTTCCTGTCCCGCGCTGTAATGATATCGTAAGGTGCTTCCCTGGAAATAATGGCTTTATTTTGTTGTTCCGCACTTAGATTTCGGATCAGTGCCCTGGCCATATCCTGTTCATCTTTCAGGACTTCCCATTCTTTATGCGGACCCGACGGAACAATGGCTGGATTTGCTCCAAAAAAATTGGGGGTAAAATCCACCGAATTCCCATTGATGGTGAAATTAAGCGACACGTGATGTCCCTCAAACCTGAAAAACCATGGCTGGGTTTCTGATGGCTTCCCATAAAACGCGATGGCATATTTTCCAGGATCGCGGTAGGTATCACTTTCCGGCCTTCCTTCTACTGATCGCAATACCGCTTCCAGTGCCATGATGTTCTCGGTCTTCTGCAAACCCTGTTCACTCAGCAATACATCCAGCATTGACATTAACTCCTTTTTTTGGACATCATTGATGTTTTTCATGGCGAGTCCTTTGCGCATGCCTGGCAAATAATTCCAATTGGTACGATTGCGATCTTCAAAAGAAAACATGCAGGAATCCTGTTGTTGAGTGGATAAACCGGCAATAAAGGTGATGGCCGCCTTCCTGATGTTGGTTGAGAGTTCATTTTGTGCCATCAGATTTCCGGCACCTAAAAAACTGACCATCACTATGAATATCTGTTGTAGTCTGGAAAATGGAACCATATCGTCTTTATTTGGCTGGTAATTTGTTCGCGATCATCAGCAATCATGACTGTTGATCCTGATTGGTAATAATTCACCAAAAAGATAGGCAGTTTTCAATCAATAAAAAAACCGGATAAACTTGGGTTATTTTAATTTAAGATTAAAATTGTGCGGAAAATGGACAGTCGAGCAACCATAGACCGTAACTGCCTGAAAGAAATCTACCCCAACCAAAACAATTTTGACCGGTTTTCAATTAACATAGAACAGCATTGATTGAACATTTTGTCTTTTATACGCCATTTTGCAAACAATTGAATACGCTGGGGGATCATTTTTTACAGCAGAATTATTTCTGGACTTTTTATTAATATTGAAGCAATTAATTAAAATTTAATATCAATGAATCAATCGTTTTTCAGAAAATTCAGTCGAAGACCAGTCCTTTTTTCTGAACTAATCGTCGTTTTACTGCTTTTTGTTCATGCTGCTCCGGCACCACTTAAAATCCGGGTGGCGTGTATCGGCGACAGTATCACCTATGGGGCGGGTATCGAAGACCGGGAACATCATAGCTATCCCTACCAACTCAGTGAGTTGTTGGGACCGACCTGGGATGTGCGTAATTTCGGTGTGAACGGGGCCACTTTGCTGAAAAAAGGTGACAAACCTTATTGGGATCAGCCAGCATACATAGAGGCCCTTTCCTTTAATCCCAATGTGGTGATCATTAAATTAGGGACTAACGATACAAAACCACAAAATTGGAAATACAGCAGGAATTACTTCGCCGACTATGTGACTTTGATCAATAGTTTTAAAAAATTACCAACTCATCCTAAAATTTATATTTGTTTGCCTGTTCCGGCCTACGGCACGCGTTGGGAAATCAGTGAAAATGTGATCAAAAATGAAGTCATTCCACAAGTAAGACGCATCTCGCGAGATACAGGCGTGACATTGATTGATCTATATCACCCTTTATCCGGGAAAGAAACGCTGTTTCCCGATAAAATTCATCCGGATGCCAAAGGTGCCGGAATCATGGCGCAGGTGATATACCGGTTTGTAGAGAAAAGTTAAAAATTGCCGTAGCCAGAAAACTGACTTCCACGTTAAAAAAAAGTATGCTTTACGAGCCATTTAATCGAAAAATATTATAAATTAAAAACGCACAGAAATGATACTGCATCGGCGGTATTGAAGCGACCAATAGATTTTTTTCACCTTAATAAAACAGAGTATAATGCCAAAAATAGGAACATTAGATTTCACCGGTATCTCGGGTCACAGGTACACCTTCAATGTCTATCCGCTCAACATGAGTTTTGATAAGAAGGAAAAAGAAGCCGTGTATGTGGTGACCCATAGAATCATCAGGGCAGATGCCTCCATTGATCACGCCTTGTTATTTGTTGGCGTCACGGATAATCTTAAAAATGAATTTAACAAGCATTCTAAATCTGACTGTTTTGATCGGGAACGGGCCAATTGTGTTTGCGTTTATTGGGAAGAGCATGGCGATACCCGCATTAAAATAAAAGATGATCTAAAAAATTTGTATCATCCGCCTTGCAACGACTTCTGAAGGCACTGATTGTTGATTTTCTTTAGGCTTGGGTTGTAATTCTTCCCGGGCCTTTTTTATGTCATCAACATACAAAGGTCTCGGTGTAAAAGAAACAACAAATACCAATAATGTGAGCCAGCCAATCACTTTTCTGGCCGGACTCAACGGTCGGTCCTCCAGCGCCTGGGGATGATCCACACCCAGAAAACGCCCGATCAGCAGGGCAAACATCAAATAAAATTCGTAATCTCCGGAAGCGGGGAAGTATTTGGAAACAAATATCTGAACGATCAAAATCCAGATCGCCCACATCAATCGTTGTCTTATGTTGTGTTCAAAATGATGCAGGGTGACCATCAATAAAAAGAAATAAAATAATAAGCTTGAAAGAAATAACCAGTTGAACTGACCCAACGGCACCATTCCAATCCCGGAAATCGTTACCATCACCAGAAACAAAAATCGACTTACATACCGGCTATACTTACTTCCAAACAGTCCATAAACTGCATGTCCGCCGTCAAGTTGTCCAATAGGAATAAGATTGAGGGCCGTGAAAAACAACGCAAGATAACCGGCAAATATCCAGGGATAATGATACATTTCATACTTGTTCGGCACCCTGGCAGGATCGGCTACATACGCCTCAAAGAAATCAAAAACCAGATTGCTGCCCAAGGCAATGTTGAATGGATTGTCAGCATAGACGAACTTGTCATAATTCAAACCATACTGCTTGTATTCCGGGTGAATTTCAAATATATAATCCGCCGGTGGCAAATGGGTAAATCCGTAAAATAATACCGCGATGGCCACCACAAAACCTGCCAGAGGACCTGCTACCCCAATATCGAAATATTCCTTGCGGGATTTGATCAGACCGGTGATGCGAATAAATGCCCCCATGGTACCGATGGACGGCAATCCCAGAAAACCCAGCCAAAGGGGTATGTAGTAAGGTAAAGTCACACTTACCCGATAAAGCCTTGCGGTAATGTAATGCCCGAATTCATGGACTGTGAGAATGCCTAAAAATGGAATAGAAAAATATAAACCCGACATCACTTCGCCGAAAGTCAACGTTTCATCTCCGAAAAACAAACTTTTAGCAAACATCCATTCTGAGCCTGCCAGCGTAGTCGTAATAATGGTAATGATAAATAAGATCAGATGAATGGGTCTTCTTTTTTTGTTAGTTAGCTCCATGCGGAAGTTGTTCTTTGGTTAATTGATTGTGGTTAACGAATATTGTTCGCAAACCCAGGGATTTTGCGGCTGCGATGTTTAACTCATTATCATCAATCAAGACCGCCTCTGATGGCAAGAGGTCAAGGTCCTTCAACACATAATGAAAGATATCCTCATTGGGCTTTCGCATATTTAACCGGAAAGAATAATACAATCGATCAAAAACTTCTTCAGGCCCCTTAAAACAGGTGTCCCGCTTAAAGATTTCGGTTAGACGGTTGATGTGTAGACTGTTGGTATTACTCAACAAAACCAGCTGATATTGTTTTGTTAAGGGCATAATCCAATCGAGTCTTTGCTGGGGCACATCCAATAACATGGCATTCCAGGCTTCATCAATATCCTCTTCTTTGAGTGGCTTTCCGGCCATTTCCCGGATCGATTGCCTGAATTCTCTGTCATCGATCATTCCAAGTTCATAATCGAGGAAAAAAGATTGCCGATGCAACATTGCCTCTGTTTTCACAGCAGGGATCCCGGTGAGTTTTTCGAATTTCTGAAAAGAACGGGGAATGTCGAGGTTGAGAATTACACCACCAAGGTCAAAGATAATGGTACCCTTTCGGTTTGGTTTCAATTTTAATATTAACGTTTGAATATGTGGCGGCAAATATCTAATATTGCACTCCCAAATTCAAGGGGAATGAAATTAAAATCACCAAACTCCTGATGGCCCTTAGCGCATCCCGATTCCCGATAGCCCCGAAGGCTTTCGGACGGGCGGGAGGTTAGAGCATCTGACTCTCCCGAAAGCTTTCAGGGCAGAGGGTCCCAGGTTCGAGTCCCGATTCTCGAAGTTAAATTAATAATCGGGCCCATAGCTCAGTTGGTTAGAGCATCTGACTCATAATCAGAGGGTCCCAGGTTCGAGCCCTGGTGGGCCCACAAAAGGCTTCGAAAAATATCGAAGCCTTTTTTATTTTAATTTTAATAATTTTACCTTTTAATGAACTATTGCTACATCATTTTTAGCAAAAAACTTGACCGGTTTTATATCGGCGCCTGCCATGATGATCTGTATTCCAGAATCCAAAAACACAACGATCATTCTTACGGCAATCATCGCTTTACGGCTAAAGCAAATGACTGGTGATTATTTTTATCGATCGAATGTGAAACTTTTAGCATAGCCCGCAGAATAGAACTCCACATCAAGAGGATGAAAAGCAGCAATTATATCAGGAACTTGAAAAAATACCCGGAACTGATTGAAAAGCTAAAGAACCAATATAAGGGTTAGAGCATCTGACTCCCCCGAAAGCTTTCGGGGCAGAGGGTCGCTGGTTCGAATCCAGCAGGGTAAGCAGGTTGTCTCGCACATTTATCTGGCCATTTTGGCCTATCAGTTAATCAACACCCTTAGATTTTTACTCAAAGAAAAACCGAGAAGCCACCAACATATGACTGGAAAAATATCGTTAGGATCATGAACACCCAAAAAATACAATCTGCGTTGTTCATCACCGAAACAAAAAAAGTATGCATCAGAAAATCATCATGGCCAATTAAAGAAGTACTCAACATCTATCAAACCACCAATACCACATCAATGATTCCGGCAAAGAAAAAACATGTTGCATACCATTCATTTTTTAAGCCATAGATTATTATCAGTACTTATTGTGCATTATGGACCAAATTTGGTTAAGAAATTTTGTTATAACGCACTCAAAAGTGCTTACTTTGGTGGCTTCTTTTTATGCCTTTTATATACTTAAACCCAGGTTTTTGTCGCTAACTAAATGGCCATTATTATATGAATCTAAATTTGTCCTATGACGCGTTTATATTCGGCCAGAGCTGTGAAGTAATTCAACCTGGAGTCCAGCACGGCATTGTTTGCTAATAACCAACTGTACTGAGCATCGAGCAATTCGATGATTGGTGATAGTCCTTCGAGGTATCTGTCTTCTATTAAATCGGTATTTTCCTTGGCCTTCTCTAAGGATGCCTCCGTAAGTTTAATCCTCTCTATAGATTCTTCGAGTTTGTAATAAGCGGTATTTACCTCAAGTGATATCTGATCCTGCAAATCTTTCATCTCGAGTAGCGAAGATTCATATCCAAATTGCTTTTCATTTACCTCAAAATGCTTTTTGCCAAATTGAATTATCGGCATGGAAACGCTTGCATATACAGCTGCATTAAAAATGGGATCCGGGTTTAGTAAGTCTGTGTTGGGAGCGCCCCAAATGGGTTTTAAATTCAGAAAAACGCGAGGTAAGTACTTTGATTTTACGAGGTTAATATTATTTTGATCGATATTGATTTTATCCTGTTGCATGGAGACTTCCGGCCTGTCAACCAACACCTGTTCGATGGTCTGCATGTCAGGCAGACTGTAATCTTTATATATATCCGAACTTGCTACACTAATTATCTGTTTGATATCGTTGCCTATAATTCTGTTTAATTCCATCAGGGCAACTTCATTCTGCGTACGTGTCTTATAAATTAATAATTCTGCTTCGTTTTGTTTTACCTCAGTCATCAGCAGGTCGTTTCTTGGTACAAGACCCGTTTGAACTTTATCACTGATCACTTTTACTAGTTCGTCAAGCAATGTTTTGTATTGAATGGCAATATTATTTGCCTCTTTAGCCCATGATGCCTGCCAGTATCTCAATTCTGTTTGATATAACAATTCATCCGAAGTCAGTGCAAAATTACTCCCGGCCATTTTTTCCTGGTACTTTGCATTTTTAGTATTCAGTTGTACCATACCTCCGGAGTAAATATTCTGAGTTAACGTAGCACTTAAGTCATACAAATGTTGCGAGCCAAAATACTTATCACCCTCCAGGTCAATGGACATCGGATCGGCTAGGAATTTGTAACTGCCCTGTGCATCTATTACAGGATAAAAATCCCTTTCTGTGGCTTTGGTATTGGCCTCAGAGCTTTTAATTTGGTTATCAGCGATCTTTACTTTTGCATTTCGTTCGATGACCAATTTTCGGCATGCATCAAGTGTCAATTTCTCTTGTCCGATGGCTTTTATACTAATGAGAAACATTATTGAGATTAATATCTTTAGATAATTCATATTTCGAGCATTAATGGATTGAATATTGTTCGCAATTATTTTTCAGGAGGTTTCACTTTATAAAAAACGACAAACATTGCCGGAACAGCAATAATGGTTATCAATGTCGCCGCAAAGAGTCCTCCCATAATTGAAGCAGCCATACCTCCAAACATCGGGTCTGGAAGTAAAGGGATCATCCCAAGAATGGTTGTTCCCGCTGCCATGGATACAGGCATCACACGAGATCGTGTGGCGATTTTTATAGCATCATAATTTGATCTCCCATCGGCCAGTTCGAGATTGACCTGGTCCATCAAAACAATTGCATTCTTTATAACCATACCAATCAGGCCGAGTACACCTAATATAGCAAAAAAGCCAAAGGGCGCTCCTGTGATCAGCAATGCCATGGTAATACCAATTATCATAAATGGTACAGTAAGTATAATTAGTATTGGTTTTTTAAAGCTGTTGAAAAGTACGGTGAGGACCATCAAAATTATGAATAGCATGATGGGCATTTTCGCTGCAATAGCTCCCTGGGTACGCATTTGAGTACGATACATGCCATCGTACATCATACTATACCCATCGGGCAATTTAATTTTTTCCATGAGTGGAAAGAGCTTCGCTTCCAATTCAGGAGATTCTACACCCAAGACGGGATCGCACTGTGCCGATAGACCTCTTTGGCGGTCGAATCTTTTTATCACAAAATCTCTCCATCCGAAGTTCTGTTTCTCTGTTACCTGGTTCAATAAGACGGCTTTTCCTGTAGTTGAAAAAACAGGAATATTTCCCATGTTGGCCAGGTCGATTTTTCCAAAGTTTTCATCTTTGAGTAGAACTGTAATACTTTTATCTTTTTCGCGGTAATCGCCAATCGGTACTCCGTTGGTTATGGTACGCATCGAGAATGCCATATTTTCCTTACTTACTCCGAGCAATTGTCCCCTGTTCTGGGAATATATGGGCTCCCATACCGGTATTTTATTTCCCCAACTATCCCTGACATTCTGGGCCAGTGGTTCCTTTCGCATAATGGCTTTAGCTTCTTCACATAATTTCCGCAGCACATTGGCATCCGGCCCTTTGAACATTACTTCAATATCAGCGTCCGGTACCGGTGATACCTTAAACCGCTGCACAATCGGTATTGCTCCGGGAAGGTTTTTTTCTATAAAGTCACTGAGTTCTTTCTGAAGATTTATGGCGTCATCCGGTGTCTTAGTCTCGACAAGGATATTGGCAAAATTTGGCAACGGTCCAAAACTTGTTGATGCGAGGTAATATCTCAATGGAGATGCTCCCAGGGTTACTGAAACCTGTTTTACATCTTCGCGAGCCAGTAGATACTTTTCTATTACCTCAATATCAGCCTCTGTTTTATTGATAGAAGTGCCCGTCTGGAGCCAGTAATCTACTTTAAGATAAGGCTTATCGATAGCCGGAAAAAAACTTCGTTTAGTATGGCTGAAAGCGATTAGCGAAAGCATAAAAACACCGAGGATCAACCCTATGGTTGTAAAGGGTTTTGCCAGTATTTTTTTAAGAAATCCGTCAAACCAATTGTAAAACTTATTGTCGTACGGATCTTTACCTCCCTCCGGTTTAACTTTAATCAGGAATTCTCCATAAACGGGTGTTTGAGTAAGCGCAAAGATCCAGCTTAAAAACAAGGATATGGCCAGAACTATGAACAGTGGTTTTATTACCTCGGCGGCATTGGCTCCTGCCAGGTATAATGGTAAAAATGAAGCAATTGCGATGACAGTTGCCCCAAGCAAACCCCATTGAGGAATAGTTGCACCTTCGATTAAAGCCTTTCTCAAAGGAACACCCCGTTTCATAGCTACCATGGCGTTATCAGTCACAACAATGGCGTTATCCACCAATATCCCCATGGCAATGATAAATGCTGCCAGCGAGGTTCTGTGGAGGCTTTCATTGATAAATATCATAATCATCAATGTGCCCAGGATACTGAATAACAGACTGGTGCCTATAAGAATACCGGCTCTTACGCCCATGGTCAACATGAGCAGTACAACAACGATTATAATTGAAATGATGAGGTTCAGGATAAAGTTGGAATTGGCAGCGTCGGCAATCTGGTCTTCGAAGTAAATACCTTCTATTTCAACGCCAACGGGAATTTGCTCTTTGATCTTTTTTAATTGTTCCTGTACAAGAGCACCAACCTTTACCACATTGGCATCAATAGGGGTTGATATTCCCATGCCTATGGCCGGTTTACCATTAAATCGCATTTTTGTTACGGGTGGGTCCAAATAACCTTTAGTAATATTTGCGATATCACCCAGCCTGAATTGCCGCCCTGACGGACCATTAATGATTACATTTTTTATATCCTCAATACTTCTGAAATCTCCTTCGGCTTTTATTTTTAACTGCATATCACCTGCTTGCAGATCTCCCGTGTTGATCAGAATATTTTGAGATTGCAGTGCTTCACCAATATTTGTCGGCGGTATACCCAGGTTAGACAAGCGTTCCTGGGAGATCATGATATTAACCACTTCCACTTGCTCACCAAAAAGTGCCACTTTAGAAACACCGTTAATTGGAACCAGCATCTTCTTGACATAATTGGCATAATCCCTGAGATCGGAGTAGGAATACCCATCTTCGGCCACTACAGCGAAATAGAGTCCGTAAACATCCCCGAAATCGTCATTTATAGAAATTTCGGATGTACCGGGAGGAAGGTTTGATTGGGCTGATTTCACTTTTCGTCTTAGCTCATCCCAGAGTTGCGGCATATCTTTGTTTTTGTAATTTTCATACATATTCACATAAATCTTGGATAAGCCGTAATAAGATTCTGATCGCAGGAATTCAACACCCCTTGATCCCTGAACCTCCCTTTCAATAACTTCAGTAACAAGTTCTTCAACCTCAGCTGGTGTAGCGCCGGGATATTGTGTTGTAAGTACCGCAATTTTAATTACGAAAGGCGCGTCTTCTTTTTTCCCCAGGATTTTGTAGCCGATTATCCCAAGAACAAATACAAAGATCAGGATCATATGAATAACATACTTGTTATCCAGAGCGTACTTTGCAATATTCATGGCTTACTGGGTTTGATCATTTGTGAGTAATTTTATTTTTTGATTTTCTGTGAGAAGATTACCTCCTGCCGTAACTATTGTCTCTCCTTTGGATAGACCCGATTGAATGACAATCATATCTTCCCCTGCAAGATGGCCCACGGCAACTTTCCTTTTATGAACTACCAGAGAATCTGTTTGGACTACCCACACATAATTTTCATTGTTTTCAGGTTCACCATATACGGCGGTAAGAGGTATCAGTATATCTTCCGGCTCAGCGGTTGATTTATCCTCAGATCCTTTTAAAACAATCTGAACATTGCAGCTCATTCCGGCAGTGATTTTGTACGGGTCATTTGTGGTATTCTTATGGCGGATAACAATGGTTACAGGTATTCCGGCGCTGCCAACAGATTTCTTTTCTACTTCTTTCATATCGGCCTCAAATTGGTGATCAGGGTATACATCGAATGTTACCAGGAAGTAGTCATAATCCCGGTATTCTGCGGCAAGCATATCCGGTACAGAGAATTTTACTTCAATAGCAGAAAGGTCAAGTAATGTTAATACGGTTTGGCCAACAGTAACCCTTTCATTATTTTCCACCATTTTCTGATCTACAAAAGCATCGAATGGAGCTACAAGGCGTGTATCTGCAAGTGCATTTTGCGAAGCCTCATAAGCAGACTTAGCTTCCAGATAGGCTGCCAGTCTTTGATCATATTCGTTTTGAGAGACAGCGTTACGGACAAGTAATTTCTCAAATCTTTCTTTTTCTGCCCGAGCCTGGATAAACCTTCCTTCTTTTGCGGACAGATCAACCCGAAAATCCCGTGAGTCAATTTCAGCCAAAAGCTGGCCCCTCTTTACACTTTGGCCTTCAATAGCATTCAATTTCACCAGCGGGCCTGCGACTCTAAAAGCCATTTCAACTGTTTGTACTTCCTTCGAAACCCCTGGAAATTTGGCAGTTGAGAGTTGTTCCACGGAAGTAATTGTTTGCGTTCTGACGGGGCGGACCAGCAATTCCTCCCCGGATTTTTCTTTGCAACCGGGTAATAAAAAGCCAAATGTCAGGGTGAACAATAAAAGGTGTTTCATAGTGGTAAATTTAATTTTCTTTTAAAGTGCCGGTTATTTTTATTATCTTATTCGGCATGGCATAGGTGGTCTTAGCTTAAAAATCATAATCATCTTTATATTTTGTGAGGACTACATCAGGCTCCGTAGAGTATTCAGGTCCCTGGGGATAGCAACCCATAAGCAACCCCTGGGTGAGTATGGTTATTGTAAGTCAGTTTTTCATTTCTCTTTGGTCTTCTTAAATCTTTAATAAATCATTTAAAATAAGGAAGAATGTTCTTGGCGACTTAGCTAAACAAATTCTATACCAGAAGAGTACGCTTTCAGGAGCCCCCTCATCGACACAAATGATACGATTTTTGCCTTTTTCCGGTGTGAACGACTCCAATAGGATAAGACTTTCTGCTTGGTGATCTTTATCTGACTCTATTTCAAATTGTTAGGTAGCGGCCATTCCACATGATGGGAACTTCAAATATAGCCACGGTTCAAGTTGAAAACGATGTGTATGGAATTGAAATATTGCTCGTGAAATGCATAGAAAAATTGGTGTGGCATTTTTAATTTTTTTTAAATGATTCTTTGCTAACGATATTTCGTGACCATCCCGAAATATGGTTTATATTTTTTATTTTATCGTTGAGGCGTATACATACATCCTTCGGGTAACTATTTGGTATAAAGTGTATTAAGATCTTCACTAGAGAGATGGCATATAAATTGATTAGAGGATGTGAATGACTGTTATATAAATCATATCATACGGAACTTTACTAAGTTTTTACATCAAGATGCCTACCGACCAACATACTTTTCATCGCAGTGGATTTAGGATGATTAAGATATCTTTTACTCTCTTTTTCATGCTACATTTATTCGCCTCAATCGTCGTATATGGTCAGGTATTTTCCAATATGGAGGTTGGGAAGAAAAATATGGAAGCCATCGACAGTCTCAAAGAAACTGAATATCCGTACATTCTTCCCATTTGGGGCGATAAGGCAACCAAACTAGGCTTCGATCTACCTTATTCGGCAGGTCTGGGTTTCAACTACATCTGGCAGAAGTCCGACCTGATTATCGACAATCTCCAGGTAGGATTCAACAATGGACCACTTTATAATCTCGATGAAATAATCAGATTTAATAATGCAACTTCTGAATTATCTGGTTACAACTTCCGGCCTGACATATGGCTTTTCCCTTTTTTAAATGTCTATGGAGTGGTTGCCAAAGGAAACCCGTCTACCGCTGTGAATTTCGGCGTGTGGGTACCCGATTCAACGGATACTTGGAAAGAGGTCTTTTCGACTTCTTCAAAGGCAAATTTTGAATCTACCTCAATGGGTTTTGGCCTAACCCCTACGATTGGAGTAGGTGGGGGCTGGTTGGCCCTGGATATGAATTTTACCTGGACAGACATAACTGCTTTGGAGAAACCCGCATTTGCCTTCATTTTCGGGCCGCGGATGGGAAAATCATTCAAATTGAGTAAACCCGATCAAACACTCAATTTCTGGGTCGGCGGTTTTCGCTTAAAATTAAATACCAGAACAGAAGGCAATCTGCCATTGGATGAAGTATTGGAATTGGATGGCCTTGAAGAAAAGATTAATTCGGGCATAGATCGTGTTGGCGAAGCCCAGGAACAGGTAGACGTATGGTGGAATAACCTGACGCCTCCACAACAAGCCAATCCGGTCAACAAGGCAAAATATGAAACGGCAAACAGGGCACTCACCACAGCAGGCAATGTACTCAATGCGGCGAACGAGGCGGTGCAAAACGTAGGAAACTCAACTGTGCAGTACTCGCTTGACAAACGCCCGAAAGACAAATGGAATTTTGTAGTCGGCTCACAGTTTCAATTAAATAAACATTTTATGATAAGGGCTGAATATGGCTTTCTGAGTAGCAGGACTCAATTTATTGGCATGCTGCAATATCGGTTTGGATTATAAAAAACTCAAATTTATAAAGAGGACTTTACATAAATAATAAAAAGTAACAATACCAAAATGAACAGAAATTTAACACTAATTATTGTCGGTTTGGTCATGATGATCCAACCCGTATGTGCCCAATCATTTGATGATTACCTGGAAGTAGCTAGGGAAGTGCTCCATACAGAGAAAAAAGCCGCCGTCGCCGAGGCTATGATACTGAGTGAAACGGAAAGCGGACCTTTCTGGGAATTGTACAATGAATACAACGCCGAATTATACAAGGTTCACACGGAACGTGTAAACATCATTAAGGATTTCGCAGCAAACTATGAATCACTTACTAATGAAAAAGCTGATGAGTTGTTGAATGAAATGATGACTTATCAAAGCAATCTGCTAAGCCTGAATAAAACCTATTACAAAAAATTCATAAAAATCCTGCCAGCTACCAAAGTAGCCCGCTATTTCCAGATTGAAAATAAAATCGACGCAATGATTGCTGCTGAACTTGCCAAGCAAATGCCCCTGGTTGAAATAAATTAATCATAATAAATTCAATTCGCTATGAAAAATCTTATTACAATTCCAATTTTAATTTTAATTGCTTCTGCATGCGCGTCAATCCAAGTCACTTCAGATTACGACAAGCAAGCTGACTTTAGCAAATATAAATCTTTCGAATATTACGGATGGACGAAAGAAAGCGATAAAATCCTTAACCAATTTGACAAAGAACGTATAGAAAAAGCTTTTGCCGCTGAGTTTGCAAAAAGGAACCTTCAACTGGTTAAGGAAAACGGAGACATGGTGGTATCCCTTTACCTCGTTGTTGATCAAAAAACCAGCGTGACGGCCTATACTGATCACTATGGTGCCGGATGGGGTTACGGCGCCGGATGGGGATGGTATGGTTCTTATGGCATGGGTGGTCAATCCACTACACATTACAACCAGAATGACTATTTGGAAGGCACTTTAGTCGTTGATGTATTTGATAAGGCAGATAAAAAATTGATATGGCAAGGTGTCGGAACGAAAACCGTGGAAGAAAACCCAGACAAACGAGAAAAAATGGCGCCTGTTGTAGCGGAAGCCATCATGAAACCATTTCCAATTAAAGCCGGCAAGTAAATAACAAGCTTACATATCACGAAGAAATAAAAGTTGAAAAATCAGATGATTGAGCTTTTCAAGTCAAGGATTGGCCTCTAAAATTATTCTTTCTGGATAAATTTATATACCAATCATGATAGTCGAATTCATCGATCCAACTATATAACATGTACTATGAAAATAATAATAAAAAAATTAAATGCCCTGACCTTGGCAACTGCGTTGTTTTCGTTAGTTCTCTTTTTGTCCAGATGTACAGGTTCAAATGACCACACAACCAAAAACGTGGAATTGATCAATGGATACGTGAAAGCAGTGGAGACCCTGGATTACAAGGCAATGGAAACATATCTGGATGACAACTATATTGGCATTGGTCCTTCATTTGGTGATTCCATTAGAAAATCCCAGGCCATTGAAAACTGGAAAAACAATGTTGAGAATCTGTACCAAACGATCAAATACAACAAATCCAGGAACATTGGAGTGACCATTGCCATTGGTGATAACCAGGGAGACTGGGTTTCAAACTGGGCAGAACTTGAAATCACCTACAAAAACAACAAAGGTACCGTTACGATCATGGCAAATACAATTTACCAGATTAATAATGGCAAAATTGTGAAGAGCTATACCTTTTACAATGAAGCTGATGCCCTCCGGCAACTCGGTTACGTATTCCTGAACCCAAATGATCTTTAAACATAAAACCCTATGAAAATAATATTATCAGCTATTTTCTTTTTGTCGTGCATAACGACGCTCTTTGCCCAACAATCCGGGAAAACGTCCATTGCAGGCGGTTTGGGACTTTATGTTTTCGCCTCAAATAACCAAAGTAAAGAGACACAGGATAATGATGAAATAGCCTGCTACAAATGGGCCAAAGAACAAACCGGTATAGATCCTACAAATCCACCAGAGGTAGAAGTTAAAGAGGCAGACACTTCACCTGATGGTTCTGCGGTTGTTGGTGCTGCAAAAGGAGCCGCAGCGGGCGCAGCTATTGGCGCAATAGCTGGAGATGCCGGAGAAGGTGCAGCCATTGGTGCAGTAGTAGGTGGGTTAAGAGGACGTAGGGCAAAAAAAGTGGGTGATCAAATGGAACAGCAGCAAAATACTCAAGCAGCCGAGGCCCAGGAAAAAGAGATGATGGATAATTTTAAAAAGGCTTTTACGGCTTGCATGGAAGGCAAAGGTTATACTGTTAAATAGTCATTAATCAAAATAAAATGGATTTATTCTCCTTTAAATTTTTTATATGGGCTGTCCTACTCGGCGCCATAAGCGCTGCCTCCCTCCCATTGGGGTCCATGGTTGGTCTTCGCATCAAACCCAGGCCTGCTATTATTTCTCTACTGGCGGCATTTGGATCCGGAGCATTGATTGCAGCGCTTTCTGTCGAACTGGTTGCCCCTACGGTCATGGCGATTAGTTCGACTGAAAATATCGACGGACATGGAAACCCTGTTTTGGATTTTTACGGTTTGATCACAGGGGCAATCCTCGGTGGGATCCTATTCGTCCTACTAGATCAACTGGTTAATGCTGGTGGAGGTTTTTTGCGTAAAAAAGCCAGCAGCATCGCCTATTTCAGTATGGCCGAAAAAAAGAGAAAGAAAAAACTGGTTGAACAGTTGTCGACTTTTCCATTGCTGCAAAACCTTCCTTCGGAACATATTGAAACACTTATATCCCTTTTACAACCTAAGGTTTATGCTAAAAACGAGACCATAGCCAAACAAGGTGTAGCTGTTAACAACCTGTTTTTCATATTCAAAGGGATTGTGCAAATCATCCGGGATGGTCAGAAAATGAAAGAAATGAAACCGGGAGATGTTTTGGGTATGATCCCGCTTATATCCAGCATCCCCTCTCCAGGAACCGCAGAAGCAGAATCCATTGTTTCAGGCATGGTGCTTTCGGTCGAGGGTTTCAGCATGCTACGCGAAATATCGGCCGAATTTGATGAGGCCTGCCGTAATTTGGCCACTCAAAACCTCGATTATCTAGAAGATCATATTGCCAAACAGACAAAAAGTGCTATCGATTGGAAAAAGCAAGCTGTAGAGGCCCTGGAGGAAGGTATTTCCATGCCTAACAGCCTTCGCATGCGTCTGGCAAAAGAGGAACACAAAAATGCTGGAATGGCGATTTGGCTTGGTATTTTGCTGGATGGTATTCCAGAGAGCCTTGTAATTGGCGGTGGACTGTTGATATCGCTTAAAATCCAGGTGAGTATGGGGAATGAGCTTTTTTTGAGGAATGTCATACCCTACACGCTTATCGCCGGATTGTTTCTTTCAAATTTTCCGGAGGCGTTGTCGAGTTCGGCAAACATGAAATTACAGGGATGGAGCAATCAAAAAATATTCTTGATGTGGTTTTCCCTGATGGTCATAACCGGTATCGGCGCCGGTTGCGGATTCATCCTGACTGAGTCTCTCAGTCACACGGCTCTGATATTTCTGGAAGGGCTGGCGTCAGGCGCTATGCTGACCATGATTGCTGCCGCAATGATCCCTGAGGCAGTCCACCTGGGTAAGGCAAACGCCGTGGGAATCAGCACATTGATTGGTTTTATTGCTGCTATCTCATTTAAATTGTTTGAATAAACCAAGATATCGGAAAATATCACAAGGAGCATTTATTGAGGACATAAAGTTGGAAATTATGAGCAAAAAGAAAAAAAAGAAAGATAATGCGGATGTGAAATCTGAAAATGAACAGGGTAAAATTTCACGATCTGAATATGAAAAAGAGATTGCCCGGCTCCAGGAAGAATTAGTGCGGTTACAGGACTGGATCAAATTTACGGGATTGAAGGTAATCGTGGTTTTTGAAGGAAGGGATGCTGCGGGAAAAGGAGGGGTGATCAAACGTATTTCAGAACGAGTCAGCCCCAGAGTATTTAGGGTGACAGCTTTGCCCGCACCCAACGACAGGGAGAAAAACCAACTCTATATCCAGCGTTACCTTGCTCATTTTCCAGCAGCAGGTGAAATGGTCATCTTTGACAGGAGTTGGTACAATCGGCTTGGCGTGGAACATGTTATGGGTTTTTGCACGCCACAGCAGTATGAAACTTTTTTATTGGAGTGCCCCAGGTTTGAATCCTATATTACAAACAATGGAATTATCCTGATCAAATATTTCTTCAACGTGGGAATCAAGGAACAGGAAAGAAGATTTCTCAAGCGAATTCACGACCCCGCCAGGCACTGGAAACTTAGTCCGATGGACCTGGAATCTTACCGGCGTTGGTGGGAATATACCGAAGTTTACGGAAAAATGCTTACGGCTACCCATACTGAAAACGCTCCATGGCACATAGTGGAAGCTGATAATAAGCGTAAAGCCAGGCTCAATTGCATTGCCCATCTCCTCAGCGTAATACCGTATGAAAAAACGCCATTCATAAAGCCTGAATTACCCCAAAGGAAAAAACGTACTAAGGGGATACGTGAGAATATTAATGTTGGTCACCAAGTACAAGATAGATATTAGAACGAACAATATTTTTATGAACATAAAATAGCCGAATATCGATGTCATACAAATCAACTACCGTATCATTAATTTCATAGATATATGTTATCTTCCATCCATAAATCTCATGATCAACGCAAACAAAAATTTTACATCAGTTATAATTTGATTTTTTTCCCATATCAGCCAAAACCCTTAAAACTAACTATCAAATAAGCAAAATATGAAGATCCTTTTCATTCATACCAATCAATTCCAATACCTGATCCTGCCGGTATTAATGGTACTAACAGGTTGCGGTAAGGAAACCCAACAACAAGCCCCTCCAGTAAAAGTAAATGTCATAAAGGCAGTACAAAGCGATGTTCCAATATATGAAGAATTTGTATCGCAGGTATTTGGCGAATCAGACGTTGACATCCGTGCAAGAGTGGACGGATGGATTAATGCTGTTCATTTCAAGGAAGGCTCCAGGGTAAAGAAGGGCACATTGCTTTATAGCATTGATGACCTTGAATACAAAACCCGCGTTGACCGTCAGGCCAGTGAGCTTGCAAGGGCGAAAACGGAATTAATCAGATCACAAAATGAACTCAGCAGGGTAAAGCCTCTCACAGAATTGAATGCCCTAAGTCAAAAAGACCTCGATAATGCCACCGCTGCGTTTGAAGCCGCGCAAGCAGAAGTGAAAGCGGCAGAAGCCTCTTTGGAAAATGCGAAAATAGAACTTGGCTACACCCATGTTTACGCTCCGTTTGATGGCATCGTGGGCATCTCCAATTTTCGGGTTGGTGATTACGTGAGTAGGTACGGAAGCACCTCGGTCCTTACCACAATTTCCAACATCGAAGGTGTGAGGGTCCGTTTTCAGATAAGTGAACGTGAGTATTTGCGAATTGCCCGCCTTGACTCCGCGCAATTGAATTCGGCAAAAAGGAATTTGCAGCTTATCCTTCCGGACAACACAGTCTACCAACATTTAGGGCGCGTAAATTTTGCCAACAGGGAAATAGATCCACAAACAGGCACAATTACTATCGAAGCTGTTTTCCCAAATCCTGAAAGTCTTTTGCGCTCAGGACTTTTCGTGAAAACAAGGGTTTTGATGAATCGAATTGCAAACGCTGTGCTGATACCTCAAAGAGCCGTATTGCAACTGCAGAATCTGTCCCAGGTTTATGTTGTTACCGATTCAAGCACCATTAAGGCAATTTCTGTGAAACTTGGCCCCAAAGCAGAAGATGCCTGGGTTATTCAAAGCGGATTGAAGGCAGGTGATAAAGTGGCTATCGTCGGAAACCAAAGCCTTTCTCCAAATTCAAAAATAGAGGAGATCGAAATGAAGTGGCCTGAGGATAAAACCAATGAACAAAAAATGATAAACAATTAAAGACCCTGACCCATGAGTGAATTTTTTATCAGACGGCCAATTGTTGCAATGGTAATCTCTATTCTGATGATTATCATCGGATTGATCACCCTGCAGGGTATCCCTGTTTCAAAATACCCGGATATTACCCCACCGATGATCCAGGTGACTACCACCTTCAATGGCGCCAATGCAGTAAATGTTGAACAGGCGGTAGCCACTCCGATCGAGCAGCAGGTAAATGGGGTTGAAGAAATGCTGTACATGAAATCGATCAACGCAGCAGACGGGTCATTGACACTTCAGGTGTCGTTTGAGGTTGGCACCAATCTCGACAATGCCAACATGCTTACCCAAAACAGGGTTTCGCAGGCCAACGCAAAAATGCCCAATGAAGTGAAGGCCTTCGGTGTAACAACCAAAAAATCACTCGTATTTCCCCTGATGCTCGTTTCCCTGTCATCACCCAAAAGCACCTATGATGCTTTATTCCTGAACAACTATGCCAATATCAACATTGTTGACCAGCTCAAAAGACTCAAAGGGGTTGGCGATGTGATCCTGTTTGGCGGGTCGGATTATTCTATGCGTATATGGCTCAACCCGGAGCAGCTCACCAAGCTCAATCTTACGGTAAATGATGTGGTAAATGCTGTGAAAAAACAAAATGCCATATCACCGGGTGGTAAATTTGGCGCTCCACCGTCACCGGAAGGAGTAGAATATACCTACACGGTAACCCTGCAGGAGCGACTGGTGACAGAGGAGGAATTTGGGAACATCATAATAAAGTCCGATGAAAAGGGATCAATTATCCGGCTGAAAGACATTGCAAGGCTCGAGTTGGGATTTGACAATTACAATTCGTCAAGCCGCCTGAACACCAAAGCTGCCTCCACCATAGTAGTTTATCAAATGCCCGGATCAAATGCCCTTGATGTTGCGGCAGAGATTCAAAACACCATGAAAGAGCTGGTCAACTATTTTCCGGATGACCTGGTATATGACATTTCCCTTAACACTACCCGAGCCATTGATGTAGGTATAAAAGAGATCGTTCATACACTTTTCGAAGCAGTATTCCTGGTAATCCTGGTCGTTTTTCTATTCCTGCAGGATTGGCGGGCAACATTGATCCCCTTACTTACTGTACCCGTTTCCCTGATTGGTACATTCATCATATTCCCATTGTTGGGATTTTCTGTAAATGTTTTGTCCCTGCTGGGCCTGGTATTGGCTATCGGATTGGTAGTGGACGACGCCATTGTGGTGGTAGAGGCAGTGATGCACAATATAGAACATGGCATGAATCCAAAAGAAGCTACTCAAAAAGCCATGAAAGAGGTCGGCGGACCCGTAATTGCCATAGCGCTCATCCTTGCTGCCGTGTTCGTTCCCGTGGCTTTTGCCGGGGGCATTACCGGACGATTGTACCAGCAATTTGCTATCACCATTGCGATCTCCGTACTTTTCTCCGCATTTAATGCATTAACGCTCAGCCCGGCCCTTAGCGCCTTGCTGTTGAAACCAAAAAAAGAATCAAAGGGGCTGCTTCAAAGGTTTTTTAATTGGTTTAACCGGATATTCGATCGTTTTACTTTGGGTTATACCGGGGTCGCCGGGGTGGTGGCCAAAAAATCTATACGGTCTGTTTTGATCATCGTGATTATCGTGGTAGTGACAGGGCTATTGGGTAAGGGAATTCCCGGAGGCTTTGTGCCCGAAGAAGACGAAGGATACTACCTCATCAATGTTCAGTTGCCGGACGCTTCTTCACTTGAAAGAACTGATGAAGTAGCCAAAAAAGTAGAAGCCCTTCTGGGTAATATTGAAGAGATTCAATATTCTACTATGGTGTTGGGTTATAGCTTGCTTACTCAATCTTATTCCACCAACAATGCTTTTGTTTTTGTTTCTTTGAAACCATGGGATGAACGCAAAAAAACAGCTAAACAGCTCATATATGAAACCAACGTCGCCTTTAGAAGGGAGGTATCAGAAGCTACTGCCATCGCATTCGGTCCGCCTCCCATTGAGGGTTTGGGAACTTCTGCCGGTTTTACCCTGCAACTGCAGGACCGATCGGGAAACTCACCTCAGTTTCTGGACGAGCAGGCCCGGAACTTCATTGCAGAAGCGAAAAAGAGACCTGAGATTGGTAGCATCTTCACATTATACCGCTCCAATGTACCTCAGAAAAAAATTATCATCGATTACGACAAAGCAGAAAAAATGCAAATCGACTTGTCTGAGATCACCAGCACCATCTCGACCTACCTTGGCAGCGCTTACGTGAACGATTTCAACCGGTTTGGAAGACAGTACAAAGTATATGTACAGGCAGAAGGTGAAGACAGGCTCAATACGGATGATATCCATAAATATTATGTCAGAAGTAAAACCGGTGCGATTGTTCCTTTGGCAACGCTACTGCAAATAGAAGATATTACCGGGCCCGCCTACACCAACCGCTTCAATATGTACCGGTCGGCAGAGATTTCCGGGACTCCGGCAGAAGGCGTGAGTTCCGCTTCTGCATTGAAGGCTTTGGAGGAAGTTGCCGCAACCATGCCAAAACAACTTGGCATCGCATGGAGCAATATGTCTTACCAGGAAAAAGCGGCTGAGGGAACGGGAGGCACCATGTTCCTTATGGCGCTGGTTTTCGTATTCCTTATCCTTGCTGCTCAATATGAAAGCTGGAAGCTGCCATTCAGTGTTTTGCTGGGAGTACCTGCAGCAGTTTTTGGCGCTTTCCTCGGACTGTGGCTGGGAGGATTGTGGAGCACAAGTTATGTAAATAATGTTTTTGCCCAGATCGGCCTGGTTATGCTGATTGGCCTGACTGCCAAAAATGCAATTCTCATCGTGGAATTTGCAAAAATGACGCACGAAGAACAGGGCAAACCGCTTTTTGATGCAGCGCTGGAGGCGGCCAAACTTCGCCTGCGGCCTATATTGATGACTTCCTTTGCTTTTATGCTGGGCGTTGTGCCGTTATTGACAGCAGCTGGTGCTGGTGCCGAAGCGCGTAAAGTAATGGGGATGGCCGTTTTTAGCGGTACCTTAATAGCCACCATCATTGGGGTAATCATTGTCCCAGCCCTTTTTGTGTTTATAGAAAGCATTGGGGCGAAAAGGAAGAAAGCTGACTCAACCAAAACAACTTCTTAATCCACAAGTTGATATGAATAAATTTATTCTATTTGGAACAATTTTGATACTGACATCCCACTGCGTAGTAGGACCGCGATATACCAGACCTGTAACCAAAAATCCCGAAAATTACACACAGCCCATTGAGCATACCGATTCGATAACCAATTTGAAATGGTGGGAAGTATACCAGGATACAGTTTTACAATCTTTGATAAAGGTAGCGCTTGATTCCAATTACGATTTGCAGGCTGCCGCAGCCCGAGTTGAGGAAGCCAGCGCTGTACTGGGTTACAATAAGGCAAATCTGGGACCTTCCATTGGATATCAGGCGAACGCGCGCGCCTCGGATTTCAGGGAAAATGCTTCTGAAGCAGGTGTTGCTTTTTCAAATAACTCGTTTGCCCTGTTGGGTAATGTGTCCTGGGAGATAGATCTCTGGGGTAAGCTCCGTCATGCAAATCGTGCCGCTTACGCTGAATTACTGGCTTCGGAAGAAGACAAAAATTCAGTGTACATCAGTTTGGTCGCTCAGGTTGCCGAGTTATATTTCCAGCTTCGAGGGCTCGATGAGCGATTAGAGATAACAAAGCAGACCTATGAATCGCGTAAAGAATATCACCGGATCATTGTATTGCGATTTGAAAAAGGAGAGGTTGCAGAACTCGACGCTCTCCAGGCGGAGCAGATCGCTGCGGCATCAGAAGCCGAGTTATATTCGCTGGAAAGGGAAATAATTGCTGTTGAAAACGCCATTGATATCCTTCTCAGACAACCCTATACGCCAGTTGCAAGAGGTTTGTCAAATGAACAGCAACAACTACCGGTCGACATTCCCAGCGGTTTACCTTCACAATTACTGCAAAGACGGCCGGACATAAGATTTGCCGAAGAAAAACTAATTGCTCAAACCGAAAAAATAGGCGTTGCCGTGGCCATGCGTTTTCCTTCCCTTAGCCTTACGGGCTTGCTCGGCGTAGCGAGTCCCGATATCTCGACGCTTTTTGAACCGGGTGCTTTTCTCGGAAGTGTGACCGGACAGCTTACCGGTCCATTATTTCATTTTGGCCAGAATAAGCGAAGGGTGGAGATAGAACGCGCTGTCGCCAAAGAATATGGGTATTATTATGAGCAAACCGTGCTTTCTTCGTTTGCGGAGGTAGAAAATTCCCTGGCAGAAATAAGGACTTTCCGCAATGAATACCAGGCGCGAAATACCCAAGTCACCGCCAATCAAAAAGCGTTGCTACTATCAAAGTCATTGTATAACAACGGCTATACCTCGTTCCTTCAGGTGCTTGATGCGGAACGTGAGTTGTTTGATTCACAATTCCAGCAATCCCTGGCCTTGCAGAATCAACTTATCGGGGTAGTTCGTTTGTACAAAGCCCTGGGCGGTGGATGGTAATACATTCTATTAACCCGATTTTAATTAAAACAAAGAGAGGGTTAAATCGCTTCAAATAACAAAAACCAAAATTTCATGTCTTTTATCAGATAGTATAACACAATGCATGGAAAATTTTTTATCCCACATTCAATTTGTCAAGCCTTACTAATCTTTCTGTTACAAATCTATATTATCAATCCAGGTAAGTATACTCATTAAATCGTATATTAAAATGATAAAAATTAGTGGCGATTAAACAAAATAGATTTATATTTCCACATTAAGATTGTTACAACACTTAATAGCTGATTGATAAAATCAGTGAGTGACTAAACTCTACCATCAACCACCATGCAAAACACTTACTTTATTATCAGCCTGATAATGGCAGGCATTGCGTTGGCGACAGGTATATCCATCCTGACTTTTGGCCTTTTGCAGGATAAAGAAAAGGAATACTTTATTTTCGGCATAATGTGTCTGTTGCTCGCTATTTTTATTCTCATGCCACCAACGGGTTTTATTGTTTATGACAAAGCACCCTATCCTCTTCAAATTGAAATAAAACGTATCTTTGTATTTTTATACTATGGTTTAACGCCATTATTTATCATACACTACTCTGGGTATAGAAAGCTATGGTTTTTCCGCTTTTTTTTGATATTGACTTTGGTTTGTTACATAATGATGATCCAGACAAAGATAGACTCCAAAGTCCCCCATTGGTTTTGGATCGCACAGGCTACATTTTTAATAATTAATGTTTTTGGGATATTCTCCGGGTTTTGGCAATTGAAACATGGCAAGAAAAAAGATGCCTATTATCTTCTGGGCTCGATGGCCGTATATACCATTTTATTCATAATAAACATTTCCCATCAATTTTTTGGTTCTTATATCCCCATTACTGGCGAGTTGAAGTTTTATTTCCCTTTTCACTTTAATTCGGTAGCCTTTATGTTGATCATGGGAATCCGATTATTTGAGAAGACCTATGACAAATTAAAACTGGAAAAATTGCTGTTGACCAGAAATACGCATTGGAACGAATTTATGCGAAAAGCGCCACTTCTAGTGTTGGAGCTTGACTATACAGGAAACGTGCGCTTTATCAATGAATATGGATTAAATCTACTGGGATATGTTGATCTGGATGATCTCAAGGGAAAGAACTGGTTGGAACATTGCATACCCGAAGAGGAACAAAAGTGGATCAGAAATGTATTTAATGCTACTTTGGAAGGAAAGCAGGAAAATCCGTACCACAAAAATTTTATCCTTACGAAAGACCATCAAAAACTTATAGTCAATTGGGTTAATTATGTAGTTGATTCTGACAATACCCTATCGAAAACCGTGGTGTGCATCGGACAAAATATGACCGAAGAAGAAGAAAAAAATAAAATGCTGGAAAGGTTAAAGCTGGAAATCGAAAAAGAACACCTGGAAATAGCGAATGTTGATGACCTGGCGATGAGCGGGTTCATAGGTAAGAGCCCGGAAATCCAGTATGTGCTCCGCAAAGTCGGTACCGTTGCTTCCACACTCGTCCCTATCTTAATAGAGGGTGAAACGGGAGTGGGAAAAGAAATGGTAGCCGACCTGATACACAGTAACAGCTCCCGTAACGATAAGCCTTTCATTAAAGTGAATTGCGGAGCCCTGCCAAAAGAACTGATTGAGGATGAATTATTCGGACATGAAAAGGGGGCCTTTACCTCGGCTATCGCGGCCAGGAAAGGCAGATTCGAGCTGGCTGATGGCGGTACGATTTTTTTGGATGAAATCGGCGAACTGCCCCTGGAGATGCAACCTAAGTTGTTGCGTGTATTACAAAATGGTCAATTTGAACGGGTAGGCGGCCAAATAACCATTCAAGTAGATGTCAGGATCATAGCTGCTACGAACAAAAACCTGAAAACGGAAATCCGGCATGGCCATTTCAGGGACGACTTGTTTTACCGGTTGAATGTGTTTCCGGTCACCATACCACCCCTCCGGCAACGAAATGAAGACCTGCCAGACCTTATCAGATATTTCGTTAGTATCATGTCCAAAAAATATGGGAAAAATTTGCTTCAAATTTCAAAAGCAAACATGCATCGTCTCATGGAACACACCTGGCCGGGCAATGTTCGCGAACTAAAAAACGTACTCGAAAGATCTGTACTGGCAAGCAATGGAGATACCCTGAAACTGGAGCTTGATTGGTTTGTTAGTGATCGTGAAGCACCTGAAATCAATCAAAGTACATCCCTATCAAACGTAGAAAAGGAATACATTGAAAAGATCCTGAGGGAGTGCAAATGGAAGATCAACGGCGATAACGGGGCGGCAGAAAAGTTGGAAATGCATCCCAATACACTTCGATCAAAATTGAAAAAACTAAAAATTTCCCGTCCAGCCATAATTTATCTGCTTATAGGATTTCTCCCGGGGCTATTACTCCCGGATAACTTTCCAATCTAATTATATAGCGGTTAGTTCCCAGAAGCCCTGCTTCGAATAAAATGATAACTTCGCTATTTGGGTGAATATATTTATACAAGTCATAATATGACAGTATTAATGTATCATTTTGTTAGTCCTCCGGCAAAATCTCTTCGAGTTGTTTTCACAGAAGAGTTAGATCAAAATTTGAAAGAAATATGTTTAGAGATTTCCAAGCAATATGAGATAAAATTCATAGAAATTGTGACTGATAAAGACTATGATCATTTTTTGATTCAAAATGTACCGACGTATAGCCCGACGAGGATAATCCAGATTGTAAAGAGCATAACGGCCAAGAAGCTATTCGAACTACATACAGAAGTCACGGAGAAGCTATGGGAGGACAATTTTGGAAAAAGGTTCTCGATGCAACTGGCGTTATTGAAAATACAATTAGGGCCTATATTAGGGTCCAAGGCACAGAAAATGATTATAAAATAATACATAGGCAACAACTTCTTTTTTTTGACAACTCGTCAACTCTGCTACGCGTTAGTTCATTTTATGAATAATCTGTGACGATATTTCGTGAGCATCCCGAAACATCGTTTTTTTAAGGAAGCCTTACCCGACCTTCTCCAAATCACAATTTGGATAACATACTGAAAAACTGTCCGTTACAAAGAAATTGGTACGTATCATATTCTGGTACGCAAATTGGTATGCAATCTTTCACCTCACCATACTAAATACCGATTCATGAATAGCGAAAACCTTTACTTTATCAAGATTTCTGGTGCTATAAGAGATGAAAAACGGAAAGAATTTCAGCAAACGATTCAGTTTATTTTCAATCACCTGCCATCGGAATGTCTGGGCCGTAGCCTGGCGCTGGACGTGCATATTTCGGATCTATACCATTTGTATTTGTTGTGGTCATCTGAAAGTTCACTTCTAAACTTTAAAAAAAGCGATGAATTTGAACTTTTGAAAGTCGCCTATAAAACCCTTGGCGCATATAAAGAAACCTTGTCGGGAAGGAAATCCGATTTGACACTCTTTGATCTTAACTATTTGGATATTAACCCTTCGGAAATATGATACTACTTCAATTAGCGGTTGTGTTATTTTTTATTTTCCTGGGTGCGCGGCTTTCAGGGATAGGCCTAGGGGTAATGGGCATGGTCGGTCTGCTTATACTGCTCTTTGTATTCAAGCTGCAACCTTCGAATCCCCCCCTCGAAGTAATGTTGATTATTTTAAGCGTGGTTACGGCAGCTGCGGCTTTGCAGGCATCGGGAGGCATGGATTTTCTGGTTGATGTCGCGGGTAAAATTTTGAGAAGCCGCCCTGGTCAGATCACCCTTTTAGGTCCTATAGTCACATATTTATTTGTGATGTTTGCAGGCACTGCCCATATCTCATATTCTATTCTGCCAATTATCGCCGAAGTGGCAATCAAAAACAGGATACGCCCTGAACGGGCGATGAGTATGAGCGTGATAGCAGGCTATATGGCCATCACCGCCAGTCCTGTTTCTGCCGCCGCAGCGGCATTGTTGACCGTACTGGCAAGTAGTGGGATTAAATTAGGCGATATACTGATGGTGACTATACCGGCAACCTTTATCGGTGTTATTGTAGGGGTGCTTTTTGTTTGGAAACGCGGGAAAGAACTTTATGAAGACCCAGAGTTTTTGGAAAGAATGAAAGATCCCGCTTTTGTTAAAAACCTGGAAGGGGTCAAACAACCAGAAGAATTTAAACTTAAACCAGGGGCCATCAGGGCTGTGGTCATCTTTGGATTTGCGGTGTTCTCCGTTGTGATGCTGGGATCTTTCCCCCAGTTGCTTCCCGAGTTTTCAGGCAAGGAAGGATTTATGGCAAGTTTTGCCGTGAATGCGAGTGGACAAGTACTGGTGTCATCCATGATCATGATGGTCATGCTCTCTTGTGCAGGAGTGATCATCCTGTTTTGCCACACCACCGCAAGTGAGGTGACTAAAGCCAGCCTGTTTACTTCAGCAGGTCAGGCTACTATTGCGGTATTTGGTGTGGTGTGGATGAGCAGCACCTTTATGGATAATAATTTCGCATTGATCGAGGAAAAGCTGGGTGAAATGGTAACGACCTATCCCTGGCTGTTTGCACTGGCGCTTTTTACACTTAGTATGTTATTATACAGCCAGGCGGCAACCACCAAAGCGCTTATGCCTTTGGGTTTATCACTGGGTCTGCCACCGGCGTATCTCATTGCGATTTTTCCAGCCGTCAACGGCCATTTCTTCATACCCGGATATCCAACCTTGTTAACGGCCATTGAATTTGACCGGACAGGCACCACGAAAATTGGAAAATATGTATTGAATCACAGCTTTATGTTACCCGGCCTAGTAACCACCTTTTCTTCTGTCGTGGTTGGGTTGCTCATATACAAACTATTATTCTAATCAAACAAAATTCATAGCCATGAGAAAATTCAAATCTAACATTATTGTTCTGTTCCTGGTAAGTATTGCATATACCACATACGGACAAACCAGAACGGAAAAAGACCTGCTTGGTGAAAAGCAGATCCCGGCAGATGCCTATTATGGTGTCCAAACAATGCGGGCCCTGGAGAATTTTCAGGTGAGTGGTATGATGACTAACTTTTACCCGGACTACGTGAAGGCTTTCGCAATTGTTAAGCTGGCTGCTGCGAGGGCAAATGCTGACGTGGGAAGACTTAGCAAAGAAAAGTTGGCCGCAATCGAAAAAGCCTGCCAGGCCGTGATCGATGGTAAATATCATGATCAGTTTTTGGTAGACCTTTACCAGGGGGGCGCCGGAACTTCTGCCAATATGAATGCCAATGAAGTGCTGGCCAATATCGCCCTGGAAATGAGTGGCCATAAAAAAGGAGAATACCAATACATAGAGCCACATGATGACCTGAACATGGGCCAGTCAACCAATGATGCCTATCCCACGGCTATTAAAGTAGCGCTTCTATTGCAAAATGATAAATTGATCAAAGTAGCCGAAGCGCTTTCCCAGTCTTTCCACAAGAAGGGTGAAGAATTCAAAGACATCCTGAAGATGGGCCGCACGGAAGGACAAGATGCGGTCCCAATGACACTGGGACAGGAATTTCACGCTTTCGGGAACCAGCTTGACGCAGAAATTGCAGCACTCAAAAGGACAGAATCATTCCTGTGTGAAGAAAATATGGGCGCCACTGCAATTGGTACAGGGATAACCGCCTCTCCGGGGTATGCAGAAAAATGTGCTACGCATTTGGCGGAAATTACGGGCAAACCCATTGTAATGAGCAAGGACCTGATAGCAGCTACCAGCAGTCAACAGGGATTTGTGGTATACTCTTCGGCACTCAAAAGCCTTGCAATTGCCTTATCTAAGATAAGCAGCGATCTTATTTTTCTTGCTTCCGGTCCAAGAACAGGAATATTTGAGATCAATCTTCCAGCCTTACAACCCGGGTCTTCCATTATGCCGGGAAAGGTTAATCCCGTTATGCCGGAGCTGATGAATGAGATCTGCTTTAAGGTGATAGGGAATGATGTGACAGTTACGCTGGCGGCCCACTCAGGCCTGCTTCAGTTGAATGCCTACGAACCAGTGGAAGCTATTGCCATGATGGAATCTCAGGGTTTGCTGTTTAAATCCCTGCCATTATTCCAAAAACAATGTATAGATGGCATTACCGCCAACAAAGATGTTTTAGACCATTATATAGAACGCAGCGTAGGGATCGTAACTGCGCTCAATCCGGTTTTAGGTTATGAGAAAACGACTGAACTGGCCAAAGAGGCGCTTGAATCGGGAAAAGGCATACTTGAATTGATCCGTGAGAAAAAACTATTGACAGAGGAACAGATTAAAGAATTGCTCAATCCGGCAGCCATGACGGGCCAAAAATAATTCTCAACATATAAACTTTTAAGACCATGAAAAAAACAAGCCTCCAACTTAGAAATTTACTGGCAATCATATTGATTTTTGCTTTTAGCGCGGTATACAGCCAGAAGAAACCCAATATTGTGATTCTCGCTACAGGTGGGACCATCGCAGGCGCCGGCGCAAGTGCAACCGGATCAGCCTATACTTCCGGTAAGGTTACGATTGATGCCATGATCGATGCCGTACCGAACATCAGAAAACTCGCCAATTTAACAGGAGAGCAGATCTCTAACGTGGGTTCACAGGACATGAGCGTTAAAATCTGGATCGATCTGGCCAACCGTATCAATGAACTGCTGGCCAAGGACGATGTAGATGGTGTGGTCATTACACATGGTACCGACACACAGGAAGAAACAGCCTATTTTCTTAACCTCACTGTGAAAAGTGACAAACCAGTGGTTTTGACCGGCTCTATGCGGCCTTCAACAGCCTTAAGTGCCGATGGCCCGCTGAACATGTACAATGCTGTGGCGGTCGCCGCAAGTCCGGAAGCAAAAGGCTACGGAGTGATGGTGGTGATGAATGATGAAATACTTGCTGCCCATGATGTTAAAAAGATGATTTCCACACCAGTCCAAACATTTCAGTCACCCCAGGAAGGGCTTATTGGAACGGCAATATTTGGTCAGATACTTTGGTTCCACAAACCGCATGGGATTCACACTACAAACAGTGAGTTTTCTGTTGCAGGATTAACAAAATTGCCTCGTGTTGATATTGTTTACATGTGCGCCGATGCTTCTCCCGATCTGATCGATATCATGGTTAAGGCAGGGGCAAAAGGAATTGTTGTAGCCGGTGTAGGCGATGGGAATATGACCAGTGCCACGCTTGAAGCAGCCAAAAGAGCAACGGATAAAGGTATACCCGTGGTGAGGGCCACCCGCGTACCGATTGGTGCGGTATTAGTTCAAGGAGAAGTTGTAGATGCGGATTATGGCACAGTTTCCTCGGATGAACTTAATCCTCAAAAGGCACGGATTTTATTAATGCTGGCATTGGCACAAAAAGAGAAACGGAGTAGGGAGGAATTGCAGAAACTTTTTATCGAATATTAAAAACACAAAAATGAGATACACTTATATGAAAACGCTGATGGTGGCCTTTTGTCTTATGGCCACATTCTTTTCTGTTCAGGCTCAGGATGATGATAAACAGAAAAGTATGGAAATCTATGGGTTCATCATGATGGACGCCGGGTACAATGTAAATCAGATCAATCCCTCGTGGTTTGATGTAGTGAGACCCACACAGTTGCCTGCCTATAAAAATGAATATGGAACCGATGGAAATTTCTATTTTTCGGTACGGCAGACCAGGTTGGGTTTTAAGAATTATTTTGAAACACCGCTTGGTGAATTGTACACCCAATTTGAATTTGAAATGTTCGGAACAGGTGTGGATGCCGGTCAAACTACGATCCGACTGCGGCATGCGTATGCAGAACTGGGGAAATTTGGTGTTGGCCAATACTGGAGTCCATTTATG
Source organism: uncultured Cytophagales bacterium (assembly GCA_963711495.1). Taxonomy (GTDB): domain Bacteria; phylum Bacteroidota; class Bacteroidia; order Cytophagales; family Cyclobacteriaceae; genus CAVQEK01. Next base: position 30,988 of record CAVQEK010000001.1, on the reverse strand, counting down.
GATATTGATGTATTTCCTAACACGGTAGAATACTGGGGCCCTAATGGGATGGTATTTTTTAGAAATATGCAGTTCCGTTATATGCCAATCAAAGGAGATACCAGACTAACAATTGCCCTGGAAAGGCCTGGAGCAAGTGCCGATCAGGGGATCTATTCTGATCGTATAGAGTTACAAAATGTTAAAGCTCGTTTCCCACTTCCTGATCTTTCGGCTGAATACAGAAGGGCTGGAAACTTTGGTTATGTGGAAATCGCCGGCATATTAAGAAGGATGGAATGGAAAGATCTCAACCCAAATGGTCCTGATTATAGCGGTGGTGCGACAGGTTGGGGCATCAACTTAAGCACAAATCTGAAAATCGGAAAGAATGATGTTTTCAAAGGCCAGGTAGTGTATGGGGAGGGTGTTCAGAACTACATGAATGACGCCCCTGTAGATGTGGCCATAAAAGGACAGAAAGGTGTAGCCGTGCCTTTATTGGGGATCGTGGCATTTCTGGATCATACATGGAGTGAAAAATTCAGTACATCGGTTGGCTATTCTATGCTTGATGTTGATAATACCGATGGACAGAATCCTGACGATTTCAGCAATGGGAATTATGTCGTAGGAAACTTGTTGTATTATCCTACTAAAAATGCCATGGCCGGGGTAGAATTTCAATATGGCGATCGAACCAATTTCAGCGATGGCTGGAATACTTCTATTACTAAAATACAATTCTCATTTAGGTACAACTTCTCCCAAACATTTTATAGGAACTAATATAATATGAAAATCATGAAAAGAAATCGTTTGCTTGTTGTATGGGCATTACTCGTATTTATTGTCCCGGCAATTCAGGTCAAAACCTTTGCCCAGTCAAAAAAGGACAAAATTAATTCTAAATCGGTTTTGCCATATCAGGCTTCTATTGATCAGGCCTACGAAAAATACAAGGACCTCAAAGAGGGAAAAAACGCAGATTATATTAAGGAACTAGCCAATGTTGATCCAAATATTTATGGCATCGCCATAGTCACAACAGATGGTCAGATCTTTACGAAAGGTGACATCGATTCCAGGGTTTCTATCCAATCCATATCAAAAGTATTTACTGTAGCCCGTGTCATTGAAGAACAGGGACCAAAAGCAGTTATGGATAAGATTGGAGTGGATGCTACCGGACTTCGGTTCAATTCTATTGTAGCCATCGAACTTCAAAAAGGTCACGAGATCAACCCATTTGTAAATCCGGGTGCCATAGCGGCTACAAGTTTGATTTCCGGTGCTGATTCAGCAGCCAAATGGAAAAACGTTCTCGAAACGCACGAGGCTTTCGCAGGTGCTCCACTGAAAGTGAATCAACCCGTGTATATAAGTGAAGCGGGAGATAACCTGAGAAACCAGGCAATCGCCCATCTTTTATTTGCCTATGGAAGAATGTACTTTGATCCTGTTCAGGCCACGGATATTTATACAAAACAATGTGCCATCAACGTCAATGTAAAAGACCTTGCGGTAATGGCCGCCACGCTTGCCAATGGCGGTACAAATCCGGTCACAAAAGTGAAGGTCGTATCCCCTGAAACTGCTGGATTCACCATGTCGATAATGGCAACAGCGGGATTATATGATGATTCCGGAATGTGGCTCTATGCAGTCGGTTTACCGGGAAAAAGTGGTGTTGGAGGAGGCATTATTGCAGTTTGTCCGGGCAAATTCGGCATTGCGGTAATATCGCCACCATTAAACGACGTTGGGAATAGTGTAAAAGCCCAGAAGACGATATTCGATATTGTTAAGGAACTAAGAGCAAATCCGTACCTGGTTGAGCCAAAATAATAACTTTATGTTGAAGTTTAGCTATCGTAGTCATAGATTGGAAAGAAGAATTGCCTTCCTTGTTATAGCTATTCTTCTTTCTTCTCTGGCTTCTCTGACATTTGCTCAAAATATCCAAATAGATACTATCCGGTCAGATCCGGCGAATCCAGTCTACCCCAATGAAGTCAGCGCAGGGGAATTCACACCTGGCAAAGGATTCCTAATGGCTAAAAATAAATTTGCCAGTTTAAGTATCAGCATTTATGCGATGGCCAGGTATATCAACCAAATGCCAGGAAAGCAGACTTGGGAAGATCATCTGGACGTAGAGCGGGAATTTTTGGGAAGGAATGACATTTTCTGGCACCGTACCATGATCTGGTTTACCGGTTATGTTGGTTCGCCCAAACTTACTTACATGGCGACAGTCTGGACCGTGTTCACCACCCAACAAACCCTGGTGTATGGAAATATTCAATATGCATTTAACAAGAATGTCAGGGTCGGGATAGGTATCACGCCTAACCTTTGTCTTAGGAGTATTCAGGGACCTTTTCCATTTTTTTCGTCAACGGACAGGACCATGGCGGAAGATGCCCTTCGCGGAGGGTTTACCAATGGGGTTTTTGTGCAGGGGGAAGTTGTTCCACGCCTGAACTATTGGTTCGTGGTGGGTAATAACCTGAGTAGCTTGGGCATACAGGCTGCCAAATTAACGCGCTACATGGCTACCAGCGCTTCCCTGACATGGATGCCAACCACAGGCGAATTCGGACCCCGCGGAGGCAATGGTGATTTTGAAAACCACGATAAATTAGCGACGCGATTTGGGTTTAGCGCATGTCATAGCCGGGAAGACCGGTTTAATAACATCGGTACTCCAAGCCCGGACAATACACAGGTACGTATGTCAGACGGCGTATTGTTCTTTGAGACAGGGGCATTGGCGCCAAATGTCACTGTTGACAACGCGCAATACAGCATGTTCTCATTTGATGCTGGAATTAAGTATAAAGGATTTGCATTACATACGGAATTTTATAACCGGATCCTCTCGAATATTGAAGCCGATGGAGACATACCACTAAGTTCCATCAATGACAAAGGGTATTCGTTGCAGGCAATGTATATGCTGGTTCCTAAAATACTCTGCGTGTACGGAGTTCACACAAAATTAATTGACGAATTCAAACGAAACCCTTATGAACTTGGCGGAGGAGTAAATATCTATCCTTATAAATCGCGCAGCTGGCGGATCAATGTGCAGGGTATGTACATCTATAAATCGGCTGCTGGTGGAACCTTTGGATTGTATGGTGCAGGCCAGACAGGCGGAACATTAACCATTGGAACGGATATTTTATTGTAAGAATTTAATAGTAGAGCGATGAGGACAAATAGCAAATTGATCTTGTTTTTAATCGTCTGTTTCTTTCCGTTGTTTTCAACGATACGGCTTTATGGTCAAAAAGCCAAAGTTTCTGATGATACCTACTTGTTCAATGACAGTCACTTTCATTTGACTAATTATATCCAGGAAGGAATCACTGCCGAAAGATTTCTTGAAATTATGGGAACGAAAGTAGGACGATCAACATTGTTTGGTATTCCTCTGCAACAGCAATGGTCATATCAAATTTCGGAAAATTATGCACCGACCTACTATTTGCAAACCGATGCACCCTTGTACTACTACTCATTTACCGATGCATACATTGCAATGCAGTATAAGTCGCTGACCAAGGAACAACAGGCTCGTTTTGATCCAATGATCACCGGTTTCAATCCGACAGATATGTATGCTGCAAGACACATTGAACGCGTTTTACGGACATTCCCCGGTGTTTTCAGTGGCATTGGCGAATTTTCTATTCACAAAGAGTTTGTTTCGTCCAAGATCGCGGGTGAAGTGGCAAGTCTTACTAACCCTGCGCTCGACACAATATTGGACTTTGCAGGTAAGGTGGGCTTAATCGTCATTTTGCACAATGACATGGACATTCCTATGGCCAAAGATAAAACAGTTCCGGTTTATCTCGAGCAAATGAAATCATTACTCCGAAGACATCCGCATACCACTATCATTTGGGCGCATGCAGGTCTTGGTCGAATTGTTCATCCGGCGGGCTATGGTTCATCCCCTTTTCCGGAAAGGAGATCTGCCCATATCGATATTGTAGAAGAGATTCTTAATGACCCTTCACTATCGAATGTATATTTCGATATTTCCTGGGATGAGGTGGCAAAATACATCGTCTCAACGCCTCAAACTATTCAAAATACCGCGCGTTTGCTTAATAAATTTCCTGACAGATTTCTTTTCGGAACGGATGTAGTGGCTCCTCCGGATCAGAAGTTTTACCTGGCGGTATACGATATGTATGAGCCATTGTGGAAAGAACTTACTCCCGAAGCCAGCGAGAAAATTAGAATGGGTAATTATACCAGGTTATTTGATGAAGCCAGGAATAAAGTGAGAGCATGGGAGAAACAAAACATAAAATAATCGAATCAGAAATCTAATAGTGTGAGAACCTTAATATATACCTTTATACTTATGCTGGCTTCCTATGTAGGCTTTAGTCAGAAAAAATCAAAATCAGATCCAAAGGATTTGCAAATCGATTCACTAAAACAGACTTCACAAAAGCTTAGCGTGCAGCTTGACTCCATTTCAAATGAATTGGTCAAATATTTAGGTTTATACGATGCCGTAAAGGAAAAAATACTGCATTATAACTTTGATCCGGCCAAAGCTGCTCAACTCATAGATTCACTTAAGGTAGTAAGGGATTCGACCTCGGCAATGCTGTTTACCTCGGCCAATACAACAAGGAAATCCGATAGCATTGCCATGCTTCTAAAGGAAAATACATCTTTGAAGGCCAATCAAGATAGTTTGCAAACGGCATGGAAGAAGGACAAGGATGCCATGGATACAGAAGAAATAAATACATTAAAAGCCATAGGTGGTTTGAAACATTTAAAAGAGCTTCTGGATGAAAAAATCATCACGGAGACGGAGTTTATTGCTTTAAAGAAGAAGTACCTGGACAAGCTTTAACCAAAAGTACTGAATCATTGCTTCCTTGATGATCATGAATAGCGCAATATTCCCAGGTTAGGAAATGAGTTTGTAATTAATTCCCTGATTGCAATAATCGACCGCCAGCATTATAACGTCATCTATCTTGAAGAATTCAGGAATCCGAAAGCAAATGGAACCATCATCAGAACATATCAAAATAAGCTTACGAAAGAGATCGGAAAATATTTTATGAAGTCTACCACTGTTCGTCTGCGTGTAGTATTGATTATAATATGCCTGCCGGTATATTGTCTTCTGTTTTCAATACCTAAAGCCATTGCCCAGGAAACCATTCCTGATGGCACTCAAGGAGAAATGTTGGAAGTGGTAAAAGGTGATACTATACCGGGAGATAAACGCTGGCGCCTGTTTAATGGCCGGATCACTACGTTCAAGCTGGGGGGTGGGTTCTTATATGAATTTGCAGGCTATAACCTGGATGAAAAAAGCAGGCAACAAATGGATTCGATCGGGACTTCGCTGCAGCCCGAATTTGCCGTTCGTGATTTCCGGATCACCATGAGTGGCCAGTTTAAGACTAAAAGGATCATCAGTTGGAAAGCCGGATTTATGTACGATGGTGCCAGCAATAGATGGTTTGTCAGGGAGACAGGTGTTATGATCAATGTTCCGGAGTTATTTGGCAATATTTTTATCGGACGGTCAAAGGAAGGTTTTTCATTTAATAAGGTGATGGTCGGATATGCTGGTTGGACTATGGAACGGCAAATGGCCATTGATGTTATCCCAATACTGGCAGACGGGATCAAATGGATGGGTTTTCTGCCAAAACAACGGATATTCTGGAATACAGGCATTTATGCGGATTGGCTTTCTAAAACCCAGTCATTTTCCACCTATCAGTGGCAATGGGCGGTACGGACAGGGTGGTTGCCTGTTTTTGATGAGGCGAAAAAGGAAGTTTTACATGTCGGGATAAATTACCGCTATGGCAAGCCTGAAAATGGCGAAATAAAGTTACGGTCCCGCCCGGAAGTCAATGAAGCACCTTTTTTTATAGATACCGGGACTTTTCCAAGCGACTATTCAAACCAATTGGGGGCTGAAGTCTACTACAAATATGGAGCCCTTATGGTTGGCTCGGAAGTGTACCGGCACATGTTTCATTCTTTTGAGGCCCAGAATCCTTCTTTCAACGGTGGCGATGTAGTCGTAAGCTATATGATTACCGGAGAGTCACGTCCATACAATACATCAACATCAATATTTGGATTTACACCTGTATCCAGGCCCGTGTTCAAAGGTGGGCCGGGAGCCTGGGAAGTCCTGGTCAGGTATTCAGCACTTGATCTTAATGGCGGTACGCTGCAAGGCGGCCGGTTATGGAGAATCACTCCTATGGTAAACTGGTACCTTACGAAGGCCATTCGGTTGGAATTGGCCTATGGATATGGCGTATTGGACCGGTTTAATCTGAAAGGAGGCACACAATTCTTTCAAACAAGGATTCAGTTTGCGCTGAATTAAGTTTAACGAGAAAATTGTTTACAAAATCATATGAAAAACGATGCTTCAAACGATTCGATTTACGACATAACCATCAAGCTTTTCATTGTGGTCCTTATAGTCGCTTGGTGCATTATGATCATGTATCCATTCCTGAACATAATATTATGGAGTCTGATCCTGACATTTGCACTGTTGCCCCTACACCGGACCTTGTCAAAAAAACTAAGAGAGAGGCCCAAACTGACTTCTTTCATCATTGTATTTTCCATCTTGGTCATCATCATTCTACCATCGGGATTACTGATAAATGAATTATTTCATGAGATAAAAGCGCTCAAATTAAATTATGCAAATGGCACTCTTACTATCCCTCCTCCAGCGGAGAGCGTAAAAGATTGGCCGGTGGTTGGCAAAAAATTTTATAATATCTGGCATGATGCGTCACAAAATATTGGACAGTTTGTGACCAATTACCAGGATAAAATACTGGCTGTGGGTAAAAAGCTTTTGGCTGGTATAACTACTGCCGCTAGTGGTGTTATTCAGATTATAATATCACTTATCATAGCTGGGGTATTGCTTGTGGTCGAAGGAGTCGAAGAATCAATGCGGAAATTTTTCAGGAAGCTGGCCGGAGGCCGGGGAGATGAATTTGCAGATATTTCACTTAAAACCATTTCAAATGTTGTCAAAGGCATTCTTGGTGTGGCCCTCATATTAGCTATTATTCATGGGGTCATATTTATGATAGCAGGCGTTCCGTATGCCAGTATCTGGGCATTAATCATATTTGTCCTGGCCGTATTGCAAATACCCGTGATCATCATCACGCTACCGGTGATTGTTTACCTTTTTACCACTATGGATTTCTTTCCTGCAATGACCTGGACCATTGTCTTGATATTGGCGGGATTGTCAGACAATGTATTGAGGCCTATTTTGTTGGGAAAAGGTGCACCCGTGCCGATGATCGTGATCTTCATTGGAGTGATCGGCGGCTTCATTTTTTCGGGCTTTATCGGACTGTTTACCGGGGCAATCGTGCTGTCGATTGGCTATAAATTGTTTGTTGGCTGGATCAAGACAGGCAATGAATTAAATACTTAATGATACACATATCCTAATATTTTAAAACTATGGAAAAGACGAGACTAGCTGAAGCTGATGAAAATAAGAGACCCTGGAAAAAATGGGGGCCATACTTAAGTGAAAGACAATGGGGAACCGTACGCGAAGACTACAGTGAAAATGGTGATGCATGGAATTTTTTCACGCACGATCATGCCCGGTCACGCGCCTACCGCTGGGGCGAAGATGGAATCGGGGGTATCTCCGATGATAAACAGTACCTTTGTTTTGCCCTGGCACTATGGAATGGAAAAGATCCCATTCTTAAGGAGCGATTGTTTGGATTGACCAATTCCCAAGGCAATCATGGGGAGGATGTAAAAGAGTATTACTTTTACCTCGATAGCACCCCTACCCATTCGTACATGAAGTATCTCTACAAATACCCGCAGGCTGCTTTCCCATACGATGATCTTGTCCGGGTGAATGGCAGCCGGACACGTGATGAAATGGAATATGAACTCCTAGATACAGGTGTTTTCAATGATGACCGGTATTTTGATGTCTTTGTGGAATATGCGAAAGTAGGGCCGGAAGATATCCTGGTGAAAATAACTGCCATAAACCGCGGACCGGAAGCGTCAGAACTACACGTATTGCCAACGCTTTGGTTCAGAAATGACTGGTCAGCATGGATAGCTGAATCAAACAGAACAAAAGAAAAACCAAATATCAAAAAAGCTAAGTCGGCCAAGGGGTTGGCTGTTGCCATGGCTAAACATCCGACCTTGGGAGAATTTATGTTCAGTTGTGAAGGAGATGCCCCTCTACTATTTACAGAAAACGAAACCAACCATGTAAAGCTTTTCAGTGGTCATGAAAATGAAAGCCCGTTCGTCAAGGATGGCATCAACGATTTTGTGGTAAATGGGCGCAAAGAAGCCGTAAATCCAGCTAAAGTGGGGACAAAAGTTTCAGCATATTATAAAGTGAAAATAGGATCCGGTCAGTCATCGATCTTTCATGTACGGCTTACCAAAAACTCCTCTGAAGGTTTGAACAATGCTTTCGGGAAGGGCTTTGACGACATATTTGACAAGAGGAAGACTGAGGCTGATGAATTTTACGCATCGGTTACGCCTCCTAAAGCAAACAAAGATGAGGCAAACGTCATGCGGCAGGCAATTGCGGGAATGCTCTGGAGCAAGCAGTTCTTTTTCTTTGATGGAGACAACTGGCTGGATGAACACCATTCCAATCCTCTTCATTCGGGGTACCACGTTTCGCGTAATTCCGAATGGTACCACATGCTCAACGAGGATGTTATTTCCATGCCCGACAAGTGGGAATATCCCTGGTATGCAGCGTGGGACCTTGCATTTCATACACTGCCGATCTCTATTGCTGATCCTGTATTTGCGAAAGACCAGATGAAGCTGATGCTGCAATGTTTATATATACATCCAAACGGGCAAATACCTGCGTACGAGTGGAATTTCAGCGATGTGAACCCGCCGGTGCATGCCTGGGCAAGTATTTTCCTTTACCGGACAGAGCAGGCATTGACAGGTAAGGGTGACCTGCAATTTTTACATAGCATTTTTCAGAAATTGTTATTGAACTTTACCTGGTGGGTGAACAGAAAAGATCGTTATGGCAAAAATGTATTTGAAGGCGGTTTTCTAGGATTGGATAATATTGGTGTTTTTGACCGAAGCGCGCCTTTACCAACAGGAGGTAGTCTGGAACAGGCGGATGGGACGGCATGGATGGCGCTCTACAGCCAGAATATGCTTGAGATGGCTATTGAATTAACAGCTTTTGATCCATCGTATGAAGATATGGTTGTTAAGTTTGTTGATCATTTCCATTTCATAGCATCAGCCATGAACAAACCGGGAGGAGACTCCTTGTGGGATGAAGAAGACGGATTCTATTATGATCTGCTCAGATTACCTGATGGAAGCAGTCAGCTCCTCAAGGTTCGTTCTTTGGTTGGCTTACTGCCACTATGTGCAACAACTGTCATTGAAGCCGAACAGCGTAATTGTGTACCTCGAGCCATGGAATTGATAAGGGAACGACAACGAAGAATTCCTGAATTGGTTAAAGCCATTCACCCTACAGGCAAAGGGAATTTTGGTGTTGCAGAAAGAGGTATTTTTGCACTATTGGACCGTGACCGCCTTACCAAAGTCCTTTCAAAAATGCTGGATGAAAATGAGTTCCTGGGACCCTATGGCATCAGGTCAATCTCCAGGTTCCATGAAAACAATCCCTATATATTTCATGTAAATGGAGAGGAATTCAGGGTAGATTACCTTCCTGCCGAATCAAATACCGGTATGTTCGGTGGCAATTCCAATTGGCGCGGACCAATCTGGATGCCTGTAAATATTTTGATTATTCGTGCCTTACTGCAATTCTATGAGTATTACGGTGATAATTTTAAAATCGAATGCCCGACCGGATCGGGTAAAATGATGAACTTGTTTGATGTAAGTAAAGAAATCTCTGACCGGCTTGTAGGTATATTCACCCGAGATAAAAAAGGCAATAGAGCCGTATATGGTGGAACTGAAAAGTTCCAGAAAGACCCGCATTGGCGAGATTACCTGCTTTTCTACGAATATTTTCACGGTGATATTGGGGCTGGACTAGGTGCAAGTCATCAAACAGGATGGACAGGACTTGTGGCAAAATTGATCGAGTTTTACGGTAAGCTTGATCCAAAACAATTAATCAATGAAGGCAAAAAAGCTGCTTTCGTGAAGGGTCATAATAAAGTCAAAACATAATAAAATGAAGATTTTACCCAAATATCCATCACTGTACCAGATCAATACCAGGGTGTGGCTAACCGACCTATCCCACGAACTGGGCAGGCAGGCAACCCTCGATGATATTCCTGATGCGGAACTGGATCAATTTGACGAGTTGGGTTTTGACTGGATCTGGTTACTGAGCGTCTGGCAAACGTCAGAAGCAAGCAGGAAAGTGTCTCTCAAGAATCAGGATTTCCGGAAAAGTTTTGAAGAGACTTTGCCGGATCTGAAGGATGATGACATTGGAGGTTCAGGTTTTGCCATTGCAACTTACAACGTAAATCCCGAAATAGGTGGAGAAGGGGCGTTAAAAACATTTCGGAAAAGGCTACAAAAACGCAACATCAGATTGATGCTTGATTTTGTCCCAAACCACATGGGGCTGGATCATCCCTGGGTGGAAAAACATAGGAATTATTTTGTGGAAGGAACTGAAAAAGATTTAGAAAACAGGCCCCAGATATTTGCGAGGGTAAAAATCTGGGGTGGTAGCACAGTTCTTGCATACGGTCGTGATCCATATTTTGCAGGATGGCCCGATACCCTGCAACTCGATTATAGTAATCCGAGCACTGTAACTGCAATGACGAAAGAGCTCATTAAAATTTCTAACAAGTGTGACGGCGTACGATGCGACATGGCGATGCTGGTCCTCCCTGAGGTTTTTGCGAATACATGGGGTCGAAGTGCACTTCCATTCTGGCCCAATACAATAAAGACCATTCGTGAGAAATACCCCGATTTTTGTTTTATGGCAGAAGTTTACTGGGACATGGAATGGACCATGCAGCAATTGGGATTCAATTATGCCTATGACAAACGGCTGTACGATCGGTTAATAGAAGGTCATGCCAGGCCGGTGCATGAACATTTCTTTGCAGGTATCGATTATCAGGATAAGCTTGCCCGGTTCCTTGAGAATCACGACGAACCACGTGCGGCAAAAGAATTCCCACAGGAAAAACATGAAGCCGCAGCTGTTATTACCTATCTATCCCCTGGATTGCGGTTTTTTCATCAGGGACAGTTTGAAGGATGCACCAGGCATATATCACCTCACCTGGTACGGGCCCCTGAAGAACCTGTTAATAAAAGCATACAGCAATTTTATCACAAGTTCCTGGATGTAGTAAAAAAACCTGTCTTCAGGAACGGATGCTGGACCTTACTTGAATGTTTACCGGCATGGGACGGGAATGGAAGTTTTAACGATTTTCTGGCGTATTACTGGGAAATGGACGAGAAAAACAGGGCATTGGTAGTGGTTAATTTTGCCGGTCATGGCAGTCAGTGTTATGTCCGCATGCCATTATCAGTCCATGAAGGTCGAACAATTCGTTTCAGGGACATGATGAGTTATACTGCATTTGAAAGGGATGGTAATGAGATATCAATGAAAGGCCTGTACCTGGATATGTCCCAATGGGCATATCACATTTTTGAAATCAATTATTTATAAATATTTAAAAAAGAAGTTTGAAAGCAATTACGGTAGAGCCTTTGGTAGCAGGAAGTGCCAGGATAATGGATGTTCCTGAACCGGACCGGCATGAAGGGTCAATCCTGGTGGAAGCAATAGCAGTGGGCGTTTGTGGTACTGATACCGAAATTGTGGAAGGTAAATATGGCTGGGCCCCGCAGGGTCAGCATCGCCTGATATTAGGCCATGAATCCCTCGGAAGAGTGATAGATCCTGGGCCGACCGGAGGATTCAAAAATGGTGACCTGATCGTTGGAATAGTGAGGCGCCCGGATCCGGTCCCCTGCCCAAACTGTGCTGTAGGTGAATGGGACATGTGCAGTAATGGACTGTATACAGAGCGGGGCATTAAGCAGATTCATGGGTTTATGTCGGAAAGATGGAGGATCGAACCGGAATATGCCATCAAAGTTGACCCGGAAGTTGGTATCCTTGGGGTTCTTCTCGAACCTACTACGGTAGTGACCAAAGCATTGGAACAAATAGAAATGATTGGTCGAAGGTCATTCTGGGAGCCAAGGACAATTTTAGTTACCGGTGCGGGTCCGATCGGACTGTTGGCTGCCCTCAGTGCGAAATTATGGGGACTGGAGGTTCACGTCCTTGATCAGGTTGAAACAGGTTTCAAACCAGCCCTGGTACGGGAACTTGGAGGCGTTTATCATGCGGGCAGTGTTGCTGATCTTGATTTCGAACCGGATGCAATTGTAGAATGTACTGGTGTTGGCCAGGTAATTTCAGACTCGATTCGAAAGGTCAGCGCTAATGGCATTGTATGTCTCACAGGCGTGGGTCATGGCGGTGTAATGACTTCCGCTTACGTTGCGGATGTGGCCGCTTCCGCAGTTCTGAGGAATAATGTGATCGTGGGAAGTGTAAATGCCAATAAGCGGCATTGGTACAGGGCAGGTCAAACGCTTGCAAGAGCAAATCGCGCGTGGCTGGCCAAACTCATAACACGGCGGGAAAAACCTGAGAATTTCAGACAGGCGCTGGACCGTAAACCTGACGATATCAAAGTCATTATTCAATTTTCTGATGTTTAACTGCAAATAGTTTCCTCTCCTACCATCGTGAAAAATGTAATTTTCACTTGATATTTAAAACCCTGGAATTATGAAACGGAAATTTAACAACTCTATATATGAATGATAAGTATAATGCGAAATACTTTAAGTACCGTGTAAAATTTTTCATGACCGAATTCTTTGGAACAGCCTTTTTATTGGCTGTAGGTTTATCACTGGTCATTTTTATGTTTGGCGAAAGTAGTCCCATGTCAGCGCTCATTCCAAATATTAAGTTGCGTCAATTGATCACAGGATTTTTGTTCGGTTCCGTTGGAGCATCCATCGCACTCTCACCGCTTGGAAAGGTAAGCGGTGCGCATGTCAATCCTGCCGTCAACATGGTTTTCTGGCTTTTTGGTAAAATTGAAGGGCGCCTGATGTTTACCTATATTTTTGCACAACTTACAGGGGCTGTTTTTGGTTGTGTACCACTCTTGTTCTGGGGACAAACCGGCCGAAGTATCGATTTTGCGGCTACATTACCGGGAGCAGATTATACCGTGTTTCAGGCATTTTTAGGAGAAGTGATTACCACCTTTTTCCTGGTCATGCTTCTTATTGTATTCATAGGTTTCAGGGAAATCCGTCGTTTTACTCCATTTATGATCCCGATCTTATATGCCATTATGGTCCCCCTTGAAGCGGATATTTCAGGCATCAGTACAAATCCAGCGCGAAGTTTTGGTCCGGCGGTAATTGCCTGGCAGTGGGATGTATGGTGGATCTATTGGATTGGTCCGTTAACAGGTGCATTTATCGCCAGCTTGGCCGGAAGTGGGTTCACCAAACGGGTCACGATCGCTAAACTGTATTATTTCGAAAGTGAAAGCAAGGGGGATGTCTTACTCCGGAGAAAGAAGACCCCAATTATAAATGAGTTGTTAGATAACATAGGATGATATAACGAAATGTCCTATTACACACTGACAATGTGGATGCAATTATGAAAGATCTTTTTATTATCTTATTATTCCTTCCGCTTTCAGTCAAATCACAGGACCTGGAACCGCGGAGTTTATCCAATGCACCGATAGGAATGAATTTTATCCTGGTTGGTTATGGGTATTCTGTTGGTAATATCCTTTTCGATACTTCAGAACCGATTAAAGATGCTTCAGCACATGTCAACAGTACTGTTGCTGCATATGCACGGACTATTGATGTCTTCGGGTTATCCGGGAAAGTGGATATTATCGTACCTTTTGTATTTGACAGCTATTGGGAAGGGCTTGTAAATGGCCAGCAGGCAAGCACAACGAGAATTGGTTTTACCGATCCATCCGTACGGCTCTCCGTTAATTTTATTGGCTCCCCTTCACTTAGATTGAACGAATTTAAAGAATACCAGGAAAGGACCATCGTTGGGGCGAGCCTTCGTATTTTGATGCCGGCAGGTCAATACTCCGGAGAGAAAATCATCAATCTTGGTACAAATAGGTGGACTTTAAAACCTCAAATTGGCGTATCGAAGCGAATTGACCATTGGGTATTTGAAGGTTATGCCGGCGTTTGGCTTTTTACGACCAATCATGATTTTCTGGGTAAAAAAATGACCCAAAAGCCAATCTCTACGCTCACTGGTCACCTTTGCTATATTTTCAAAAAAGGAATATGGATTGCTGTAGATGGCGGATATGGATTTGGAGGGCGAACAACCGTGGATGAACTGCCTAAAGAATCACAAGAAAACATCCGCGTCGGCGCGACACTGGCGCTGCCTGTGGCCAGGCAACACGCTCTAAAACTGAACTTTACTTCAGGAATTGATACCCGGATAGGTGCGGATTTTGATTCGTTCACTGTGGTGTACCAGTACCGCTGGGGTGGAATAAAAAAGATATGAATGACCAGTTAAATAACTAAACACTTTAAAAATAAAGAGATTGACAGTGATTTGTGTTGATGGCGTTTCCCGTGGTTCGTCAGGTGTTGTGAGCTTTGGAAGACGAGACGTAAAAGGCAGTCCGTTTATGGCGGAGCGGAATAGTTTCAGAAAGACCCAAACCAGCAGAGTTGTTTCTTTTTTTCGAGTATTTCCAGGGATATCAGTGGCAAATATAATTTAAAAATTAAATCAGAAGACATTATATGAAGACTATAAAAGCTCCTCCATTTGTCGTAAGAACGATGATATACCTGTCAATGAATTGCCTTCCATTTGCAATGCCTGCAGCCGTGGCTCAGGAGACCATTCCTGATGGTATGGATATGGCGTATTGGATCGATTCAATCTGAAAGGAGGCACACAATTCTTTAGAGCAGGATACAATTTGCAATTTTATAAAAATTAATTTGAACCATAGCAAAGACATATTTTAAAAGACACATCAATTATAATATCGCAATCAGAAGCCATTTCATGCCTTTAATATGATAAACAAAGACTTTAAATTTTTACGGTAAGGCTTAACGAGCTAGAACATGAAAAACCTCATTATCATTTGCCTATTGTCGTTTTTATTTTCTTGCCAGTCCGGTAAGGATAAAGTCCGGGAAACTGCTGAATCACAAATATTTGAAAGTGAACGCAATAATTTCTTCGGCAATATGGAGACAATTAAAAATGCAGCTGCTGAAATACAGGCGACAGGTGCAGAATTCAACAGTTCCTTACTGAGCGAACCTGCCTATTATTTGCAATATGTTGGTGATTCGATCAAATCTGCTGCTAATCTTGGCTTATATCTTTCTGATTTAAACTATTGTGTCATGTATGGGAAAAGTGATAAGGTTAAGGAACTATTTACCTCAGCTATACAATTGAGTCAGACCTTGGGTGTGGATAAAAATGTACTCGGATTTTTGATCACCAGGTATAATGAAAATATCAGTGAGAATGATTCCGTAATGAATGTGGTCAATGAACTTTATGAGAAATCAATCAAAAGATTCAGGGATACCTCGAAAAAACGCGTTTTGGGTTTGGCGATGGCTGCATACCAAATTGAAACGCTCCATCTGGCCCTTGGGATAATAAAAAGCTATCCAAAAGATACCCTTCCGGAGGACCTCCAAAATCAAATCCTTGTGCCGCTATTCCAATTTGTGTTGAACCAACAGGTTAGTTTAGAGATCATTTATGCTTTTCTGCGTACATTGGGAGACGCCGCCGATCCATCGCATACACCGAACTTTTACTATTACAATCGGGCATTCGAAGAATTGATTGGCCTTTACAATCGGTTAAATGTCAATGATGCAATAGCAAATAACCGTGGTTCTGAATTGTTAAGTGACGAAGTCCTCAACGAGCTAAGGGAAAAAGTAAATGCCATAAGAGAGAAAATTATTAGCACGGATGGGTAATCAATATTATATTCCATAGCTGACCCGGTTAATATGAATATAAAATGGTAATTAATTAATCCAGTGAAATCGCTGGTAATGAAAACATAAATCCCTTATTAACATGAAAAACAATCAATTCGACAACTCAATTTATGATATTACCATTCGACTCCTTATCACATTGTTAATTGTAATGTGGTGCCTGATGATCATGTATCCTTTCATTAGCATTATCTTATGGAGTCTCATCCTGGCATTCGCCATGCTCCCGTTGCACAAAAGTCTATCAAAAAGGTTGGGAGGAAGCACAAAACTTTCCTCTTTTGTCATTGTATTTTCTATCCTTGCCATTATTATTTTACCAACAGGAATACTGATAAGTAAATTATTCACCGAGGTAAAGCAGCTCAAAGTAAATTATGAAAATGGCTCTCTCGTGATACCTCCACCAGATGAAAAAGTGAAAGACTGGCCTTTCGTTGGTGAAAAATTATTTGATACCTGGTATCTGGCTTCCCAAAGTCTGGAACAAACCGTCATGAAATACCAGGATGAACTCCTGAATATAGGTAAAAACCTGGTGAAAGGTATTGTCAGTGCAGCAGGCGGTGTCATTCAGATTCTTGTTGCACTTGTCATTGCCGGGATATTATTGGTATTTGGAGGAACTGGGGAGTCAATCCGTAAGTTTTTCAGGAAACTTGCGGGCAACCGTGGAGATGAATTTGCCGATATGACACTCAAAACGATAGGAAATGTAGTAAAAGGGATTCTTGGCGTGGCACTCATACTGGCCTTATTACACGGCATAGTCTTAATGTTAGCAGATGTTCCTTATGCCGGCATCTGGACTTTACTGATCTTCATCCTGGCAGTTTTACAAATCCCGGTCGTTTTTGTTACCCTGCCTATCATCATCTATTTGTTTGCCACCATTGATCTCGTTCCTGCAGTCATATGGACAGCGGTACTGATTTTGGTGGGTTTATCAGACAACGTATTGAGGCCAATTCTGCTTGGGAAGGGTGCTCCGGTCCCGATGCTGGTAATCTTTATCGGGGTGATCGGCGGGTTCATTTTTTCAGGTTTTATAGGATTGTTTACCGGAGCAATCGTGCTTTCGATAGGGTATAAATTGTTTGTTGGGTGGATCAATACCAACGAGGAAATAAATACATAATGCTTCATATATCATTATATTTTAGAATTATGGAAAAGATAAGACAGCTAGGGCTAATGAAAATAAGCGACACTGGATAAAACAGGGCCCTATCTCAGCGAATGATAGTGGGACACTGTACGCGAAGACTACAGCGAAAACGGAGATGCATGGAATTTCTTTACCCACGACCAGGCCCTCCCACGGGCCTATCGCTGGGGTGAAGATAGAATCGGCGGTATCTGCGATTATAAACAGTATCATTGTTTTGTGTTTGCACTATGGAATGGCAAAGATCCTATTCCTAAGGAGCGCTTTTTTGGATTGACCAATTCCCTGGGGAACTACGGTGAGGATGTGAAAGAGCACTACTTTTACCTCAATTGTACCCACATCCATTCGCCCGGGATAGAAGCATGGTGAAATACAAAATAGATTTAAAAATGAAAGATTTACCAAAAAATTCATCACTTCACCAAATAAGTACCATCGTATGGCTAACAACATTATCACAAAAACTGGGCGGGCGGACAACCCTCACTGACATTCCTGATGATGAGCTGGAGGTACGGATAAAAACGTGGACATACCTGGCACCAGTGGGTGCAACAAAGAAGGATCGATGCCAGATTGCCTCTTGGGCATCTCTGTACTATATGAATAAATAACCCGATTCAAGCCCTTCCGGGCCCACTCTATGGTTTCTCATAATTTATGAAAGGCTTTTTTTTGTCTGTGGGGTTTTAAACATCAACTTCTGAACAATTAAGCCATTCGAGTGCAGGTTTCTTGTCCTCAAATAGTTTTATATTACAACCTCTTGCATTTGCTGATTTTTCAAAAAGGCAGTAATCCTCTCTAAATTCAGGACTATAAATTAAAGCAATACTATGTCCTTTTAATAATTGAGCAATTAATGTTCCCAAATTAAAAATATCGACATATTCAGGCACAGATTCGACTTTTGTGTGGTCGCTCAAAACCCTGGTCGATCCATACTTTTTATTGATGTAAAGCCCTTGTTGAATTGAATTTTTAACATCATGGTAAGTCAATCCTCCAAATCCTTCTACATAAGTCAATGCTTCATTTTTTAGATACCTCACTACTTCTGACATGGTTCACTTATTTTCTGATTACCACTTAATACTCAACTTAAGTCAAATCATACTATCGGAAATGTGATTTTTTCTAAGCGATCCTCTATCTGCTTCCTGTGAAAATAAAACAGTTGATGAAAAAAGTAGATAAATAAAAAATTAAATTTCTCAACAGAAATATGGCAAGGGAGATAGTATTTCCATATCCTGTTCGGGCAATATTGGTGGCATAGGCACGTAGATAGGATTTGATTTTTTGATCAATTCAATTGAAAAGCTGCAGAGCACCACTTTCTTCTGTATCAAACCCATTCAACCATCAACTTTATGGGTGTGAAAAATACAAAATATATCATGATGCTCTATTAATTCAAATTTACTTGGTTGTAACCAAAGGAATTTGCTCAGCCAATTGGGCATTGATCATTGCATCGATCTTGTTTTCAATTTGGAAATACAGTGCTGCTTTGCTGGCAGGTAGAATTTTCTTGAACTTCTTGTAGTATGATTTTTGCAGATCTAGAAGTTGACCCTCAAAATCCATGGTCCTTGTCCATAATTCGTCTGCCTTTTCATTGGTCATCGACTCATAATTTGACGCAAAGTCTTTGATAATATCTACGCGTTTTGTGTAGACCTTGTACAACTCAGCATTGTATTCATTGTACAATTCCCAGAAAGGGGCACTTTCGTCATCTCGGAGTTGCATGGCCTCTGCGACGGCGGCTTTTTTCTCTGTATGGAGCACTTCCCTAGCTACTTCCAGGTAATCATCTAATGTCTGGGAAAATACGGGATTAATCACCAGTAAAAATCCGGCAATAAAAAACATTGTTTTCGTTTTCATTTTTAATCTTAAATTTAAGTTAATAGATAGTTGATTTAGGATTATTTATTTTTCATTTAATTATTGATATAAAATCGATTTTAATATTGTCGAGAACCGTCTTGAGCGAACAATATCCTGGCAGTGCATTTAATCCTTCAGTTAGAAATCCGTCGTGGTAATTATCCAACTAACATGCCAATCATCACCGCACTACCTGCATTATTGTCAATGAATTCATTACCAGATATATATATGACTTAATTGGGTTGAGCCCCATAAAAATGTCATCGGAATGTTCTACAGAATATCGTGAAATCACGAAATATCGTCATTAAAGATGCGAGAAATTGGTGACAAAAAAATTAAAACAGACACTCCATTTAGTGGAATTTGAAAATAACTAAACTTAAAGTATAATCTTAGTACCAGGTCATATCAAATTAAAAGGAGATGGTTGAACTTACCAAAGCAAGTTCAGAAGACCGATGTTTGAAGAATAATTAAGGATCATTTATGGTAAAAACTCCTATGATGAGGGAAAGTCCATAAACAATTAAAATATTGGTCCGACGTTTCTGGTTTTTATAAAGAAAATAGGATGCTCCGGCAAGTTTACGAATAACTTCAACGCCAAATGATGATAAAAAAGCAGGCGATAAATCTGAGAAAGTCAGGGGGTTTGATATTTATAAGATCAAAGTGCTGTTCCTTAAAATCCGTTAGCCGCACCGTTCTGTTTGAAGAAATTTTTGTTGTGTCATAGTTTTGATAATTTTTAAGGTTAACTTGTACTATTTAACGGTTAAATGATCCCCCTCAATCATGAAATTGGATATTGAGCCTAAAAATATCAGAGAGCAGGTTAACCGTATTATAAATTCTCCTCAATTTAAAAGTTCTTCCATTTTATCAGAGTTTTTGAATTTCATCGTATCCGAGACGCTCGAAGGTCATGATGATCTATTGAAAGAATACGTTATTGCTACCCAGGTATTGAAGAAAGAGACTGATTTTAATCCACAGTCCAGTGCCATTGTCCGTATCCATGCCAGAAGATTGCGCGGACACCTCGAAGTATATTACAGTGACATTGGGTCCGGTGATCCGATAAGGATTTCCATTCCGAAAGGACGATATATACCCGTTTTTGAAATCAACGATCATCATGACGTCAAAAATTCAAAAAGAAACCAGAAAGCCAATTTCAATCTAAATTCAAAACCGGTAGTAGCCATTTTGCCTTTGAAATATTTCGATGACAATCAACGTATTAAAGTGATCGGTTCGGTATTATGCGAGTATCTCACTATTGAATTTGCTCACTTTGATGAAATGGGGGTAATATCCAATTATTCTGCATTGGCGGCATCCAATAAATTCAATGATCCGCGAGAGATAGGAGCGCATTTGGGAGCGGAATATTTAATTACAGGCAGTTGTTTCCAAATTGGTCAAAAGTTAAAAATTACTTTTGAGTTGAATTCCCTTCCCAATAATCAAATCATCTGGACTGATTCATATTATATTGAAGATTTTCAAAATGATACGCTGAATAATTACGGAACCATCATTCGAAAGGTTGTCTCTTCAACTTGTGGCCATTTTGGATCGATCTACCGAAATTCCCTGAACCATCATATACCGGAAGATTATGATCACCTGTATGCCGTTTACTGGTCCAACCATTACCATCAGTATTTTTCCAAAGATGCACTGCAGGAATCGATGAAAGCGATAGAGACCGGGCTGGAGAATAATCCTGATAATGCACTGCTTTATTCTTTAAAAGGAGAATTGTACCTCAATCTTAAGGTCATGGGTGTTCAGGGTGATCATGATTATTTGAAAAAAGGAATGCACTTGATTTCAAAAGCCCTCGATATTGATCCCAACTGTCAGCATGCCTATATGTCCCTGGCCTGGGCAAATCTGTTAAACCACGATAAAGAAAAATTTCTTCGTTCCGTAAATAAACTCATTTCCATTAATCCAAATAATGTGGCCTATTCAGGTTCAGCCGGATTCGGATATATTTGCGCCGGGGAATATGCAGAGGGTATGAAATATATGGTAGAAGCGACCCAGTTAAATCCCTATTACCCGTGGTATTTAAATTTTGGCTTTTGCCTATATTACTTTTATATAAAAGAATATAAGGAGGCCCTATACTGGGCCGAACTGATAAACCGGAAAGGTTTTATCTGGGATCCTTTGATGAAAACTTCTATCTGCAGTTTACTCGGTCATAAAAAAGAGGCCCGTGAAGAAGCAGACAGATTGCTCGAGTTATTTCCTGATTTTCCCAACAGGGCTAAAATAATTGTGGATACCTTTTTATTGGATGAAGCATTGAAAAAATCTATTTTAAAAGGATTGTTACTTACCGAAATAAATATTTCGGATTACACCCATCAGCTTTGATGTGCCTTTCTACTTGATGACCAAAACTGCAGCCACCTTGCCAGGCGTAATTTCCTGTCTTCATTTTCTCCGACGATTCAATATTTTCCATTCAAAAACGACATTTGTTTATTAACCGTTAAACACTCCTCAGGTGCCGCGGCAATCTCATTTTTGGTTATCTTGTGGAAATTGTTAGAATGTTTAGATTTTCTAACCTTATCAAATTTATTTTGACTGTTTTTTGATTTTTTAATCTCTATTCCTTCCAGGATGAAAATGAGAATAAATTTTTCCCGGGCTGCTTTGTCCGGCATTTTTGGCAATTACGCTGATCCCCAGCAAGGATTGGAATATATCATCAATTTGGAACTCAGGCATTCAAAATCCACCCGGTGTGTGATTTTGTGTTCATAAGGAGCAATTCAAGGATCTATATTAAATTTTAATTAATTCATTTACAGTACAATATGTCAAGTAAGTTAAAAAAATGAAAAAATTATTGATGCTATGTTGTGTTTCCCTCTTGTCCTTGGAGATGATGGCTCAATCCACCGATGATATCGCGTTAATCCAAAGTCTTTGGGGAAAAGAAAAAAGAGAGATTGTCCAGGAATATATGAACTTGTCCCCGGTGGAAGCGCCTCCCTTTTGGAAAGAGTATGAAGTCTATGAGGCGGCCAGAAACGAATTGGGAAAAAAAAGGATCATAATTATCAGTAATTATGTTGATAATTATGAATCCCTGACCGATGCAAAAGCCACTGAATTAATCAATGGAGCAATAGCCAATAATATTGCGCTTCAAAAATTGGCTAAGAAGACATTTAAAAATATGTCGAAAGTGATTTCACCACTTAAAGCGGCGAAGTTCATACAACTTGAAAATTATTTCACGATCGCCATCCAAATGAAATTACAGGATGGACTTCCGTTTATAGGTGAACTCCAAGATGAAATGATAGAAAAGTAACAGGATCGTTCATAAAAATTATTAAGTCAATGATTCATTCAGTTTCACGGTCAAGGGCAATGAATGGAACAGCTGCATTGAAACCTATAATGTTAATGATTTTTGGCACAAAATCCCGGGCCGGATTGTGGCGGGAAGTGTGATAAGATCAAATCAATAAAGTTGAATTTAACCGAAAATCAATATTCTAAATCAGTTAAATCATGAAAAAACTATCTTTCACATTGTTGTTTTTTGCAATACTTGCAGGATGCAACAAGCAGCCTCCAAAAGAAGACGCTACACAAACGCTGATAACCGGTGCAATAGACCGCACGATACTACCCATCAAGGCACCGACACGTCCAACCTATAAGGTACTGGACGTAAGAAATGCCACTCCTCCGGAGCGTTTTGTTGTCGAAGCGCCGAAAGGTGCCCCCAATATTGTAGTGGTGTTGATTGATGACATGGGATATGGTGTTGCTGATGGCTTTGGAGGACCGATCGCGATGCCAGCATTTGACCGTTTAGCTGAGAATGGTTTGCGTTACACCCGCTTTCACACGACTGCATTATGCGCACCTACACGTATGGCATTGCTTTCCGGTTATAATCATCACTCAAACAATATGGGCGTTATTACTGAAGCGGCCACCACATTTCCAGGGTATACCGGTGTACGTCCCCAAACCATCACACCAATGGCCGAAGTGTTGAGGCAGAATGGGTACAACA
The DNA here is from genome assembly GCA_963711495.1 of uncultured Cytophagales bacterium. GTDB lineage: Bacteria > Bacteroidota > Bacteroidia > Cytophagales > Cyclobacteriaceae > CAVQEK01. The sequence goes on along the minus strand of CAVQEK010000001.1, from coordinate 7,712 downwards.
CCGCCCAATTTGGTAAGTGCCATGAAGTACCTCCCTGGGAAATCTCAAACAACGGGCCGCAAGACCGCTGGCCTACCCATTCTGGTTTTGAGAAGTTTTATGGCTTTCTGGGTGGTGAAACCAATCAATGGGCTCCGTTGATTTACGATGGTGTTACCCTGATTGAAACACCGAAGGGCCCTAATTATCACTTCACCACCGACATGACCAACCAGGCCATCTCATGGGTGCAAACACAACATGCCCTGCAACCTGACAAGCCTTTCTTCATGTATTATGCTCCGGGTGCTACACATGCACCTCATCATGTGCCCGAGGAATGGATTGAAAAATACAAAGGAAAATTTGACGAAGGATGGGATAAAATCCGGGAAGAAACTTTAGCCCGGCAGAAAAAACTGGGCATCGTTCCGGAAAACACCCAATTGGCGCCCAAACCAAAGGCCATCAAAGACTGGGAATCATTGTCTGCTGATGAAAAGAAATTGTTTGCACGGCAGATGGAAGTATATGCCGGGTTTGCTGCACATACCGATCATGAAATTGGTCGGCTTGTTGCTACCCTTGAAGAAATGGGGGTGTCCAATAATACCATTATCATTTACATCGCCGGCGACAATGGAGGCAGTGCAGAAGGTCAGATGAACGGTATGTATCAGGAAATGACCTATTTTAATCAGTATCCTGAAACCGTACCGGAAATGTTGAAGCATTATGATGAGTGGGGTTCACCAAGCACCTATCCACACTTCGCAGCCGGTTGGGCGGTGGCCATGGATGCGCCTTTCTCCTGGACAAAACAAGTAGCTTCCGACTTTGGTGGCACGCGAAATGGTATGGTGATCCACTGGCCTGATGGTATTAAAGCAAAAGGTGAAATCCGCACCCAGTTTGGCCATGTGATTGATATTGCACCAACGATATACGAAATTACAGGAATTCCTGCACCAAAAATAGTCAATGGCATTCCACAGGATCCAATAGAAGGTACTAGCCTTGCTTACTCTTTTAATGATGCCAATGCTCCTGAGCAACACAAAGTGCAATACTTTGAAATGTTTGGAAATCGCGGTGTCTATCAGGACGGCTGGCTGGCCAGAACGATACATCGTCCTCCTTGGATGTTTAAAGCTGAGCATAGTTTGGATAATGATGTATGGGAATTGTACAATACCGATGAAGATTTTAGCCTGGCCCATGATTTGGCTTCAGAAAATTCCGAAAAACTGACGTCAATGCAGGCCCTTTTCATGCAAGAAGCGGAGAAATACCACGTGCTTCCGATTGACGACCGTTTGCTGGAACGAACAAATGCTGAAATGGTTGGCAGGCCTACCTTGCTGGGCAAGCGTACCTCCGCAACATATGTTGAAGGCATGAAAGGGTTGGGCGTAGATATTTTTATTGATCTGCGAAATAAGGGATACACAATGACTGCCGATTTTGAAGTAGATGACAATGGCAATGGAGTACTCGTATGCCAGGGAGGACGATTTGGAGGATTATCGTTCTATTTAAAAAATGGCAAGCCTGCTTTCACCTATAATTTCCTGGGCCTGGAAACCACCGACATTATTTCAACACAATCCTTAAAGCCTGGTAAATATACAGCAGTGTATGATTTTACCTATGATGGCGGAGGACAAGGCAAAGGTGGGACTGGCACCATCACGGTGGATGGCAAAAAAGTAGCTGAAGGCCGAATCAATCGCACACAACCCGGGATCTTCTCTGTTGATGATCTGGCTGATGTCGGTATGGATGAAGGAACAAGAGTAGCAGATTACGGACCTTCCGATAAGTTTAATGGAAAAATTGACAAGATCATTATAGCGCAAAAAAATTAATGCCCATGTTCATAAACGGAATTGTTGCATGCAGTTCTGTAAAAACGGCTTTCGATTGCGATCGTCAGGCAGTTTTCACCAGGTTTTAGACTTACTCAGTCGTTGAAGACAATCTGGTGGAAGCTGTGGGCCAACTTAACAGAAGTCGTATCTTAACGTTGTAAAAACTGAAATGACAGCCAAAGGATTTGTGACTTCAGATAATCCGGATATGCTTGTAGATGTGTTCATAAAAACACAAATGAAAGTCGACGCCACTGCCACTACATCTGGCGCAGGTTATGGCCCTTTCGTATATGATTGACTCATACTTTCAAATTGAGGTTTAATATGATCGTTAACCAGAAAGTTGGTATAACCGTTCTCATTAAATAATAAAGAACAATGCCTAAATTTACACTACCTCCGATCTCGCCACTAATAGGTACAACCATACCCAACTTTTTCAGGGTGTTGAAAGGAAGGAAAATTCCACCTCAGCAGTATGTAAAAGTGGCATTCACATTTTTAATTTTATTGGTTGCTTCAATTTTTCACTGGGTCGATCAACTTTATTTCAAAAAAAAAGCAGGAAAATTTAAATTTAAAGAACCACCCGTTTTTATAATTGGTCATTGGCGGAGTGGTACAACGCTATTGCACAACTTATTGACTAGGGACCCGGTAGCCGGTTATGTAACAACCTATCATGCTGTATTTCCAAACAGTCTAAAGAGTAAGTGGTTGTTTGAAACATTCATGAAAATTTTCATGCCCGATCGCAGGCCTGGTGATCAGGTAAAATTATCCGTCAATTTTCCGCAAGAAGATGAATATGCCTTAAGCAATTTGACCCATATGGCATTTTATCATTTCTTCTATTTCCCCGCCAGTTATAAAGAGTATTACAATTATTTTGTGCGCTTTGAGTCACTTTCATTTAAAGATATTGAGCAGTGGAAACTAACCTATAAAAAAATGGTGGTCAAAGCGGCCATCAATACCAAAGGTAACAGGATGATTCTCAAAAATCCGGTAAATACAGGAAGAATAAACAGACTCATCCAAATTTTCCCTGAAGCCCGATTTATTTTTATGATCAGAAATCCAATCACAGTATATCTATCCTCAGTTAAATTTTTCACACAGCTCTTCCCTACCCTCAATCTTGAGGTGTATACCAGAAAAGACATTTCAGAAATGGTCCTGGATATTTATTCAAAATTATTACACGACTACCTGGATTTGAAAGAAATCATACACCCTGAAAGACTAATTGAAATCCGCTATGAAGAATTTAAATCAAAACCACTCACGGTTTTGTCTGATCTTTATAAAAATTACTGGTGTCCGAGAAAAAAGAGGGGAATAATTTTTCGAACTTAGGATAATACAAATTTAGGGGCGGAGTTTTGAAAAACCCCGTCCCATGGCTAATGTTGTAATAACGACAAAACAACGAAGCCATGAGTAAAAATAGTTTTAATAATTGTACGCAACCAATTCTCGGACAGCTTTTATCATTTATACCTCGAGATTTGTTCAAAAAGAGTGTACAGGAATATACCTCTGACAAATGGTATAAGCGGGTCAGGACGTGGGATCAGTTTGTTTTCATGTTTTATGGCGTATTGACCGGAAGCTCAACGCTTCGGGAAATCATCAAGAATTTCATGCTTATGGGCGATAAACTGGTGCACAGATGGCATATTTAGCGTACCCAAACGCAGCAGCATCTCTGATGCCAATGCCCGAAGGCATTCTGAAGTTTTCGGATATCTATACCTGCTGCTATATGGCCATTACAAGAAATATTTGTCGGACAGCTTTTTGTGTTTAAAGATTAATGGCGAGGTGGACCCGAAAAAGGTCGAGGTATTCGATTCTACGACAGTGACTTTATTTAAGGAGATATTCAAGGCATGTGGACGATTGCCCAAAGACGGACGCAAAAAAGGAGGTATCAAGGCCTTTACCAAGATCACTTTGTCCGAACGGGTACCCAATTTTATTTGCCTGAAGGCGGCGGCCACCAACGAAAAGGTGTTCCTTTCATCCCTGGATCTTGCCAAGGGTACCATTGCCGTATTTGATAAGGGTTTTCAAAAATTCCGGCAGTATGCTGAATGGACTAAAAACGGGGTATTTTACCTGACCCGAATGAACAAGAAATACTACCTTTAAAATTTTGAGACAAAGGTCTCTGGAAGAAAATTGCGAACACGGTGTACAAAATCGATGCCGGTATCGAATTGGAACACAATCTGCAAAGAAACGGGAACGGTTCAACATACAGAAGCCAGAATGGTGGCATATATAGATGCTGAAAGTGGAAAAAAACTGGTTTTTCTCACTAATCTCATAGACCTAAAAGCATCGACCATATGCTTGCTCTATAAAAACAGGTGGACCATCGAACCGCTATTCAAGCAGATAAAGCAAAATTTTGAACTTACTTATTTCCTTTCAGACAGTCCAAGTGGCATCAAAACTCAAATATGGGTGGCCATGATATTAAACCTGATCTTCACGGTGATTCATAAAATGGCAAAAGAGGCAGAAGATTTATTCTACCCATGGTAAAGCTGGCAGCAAAAAATCCGGCCAGCTCCGTAAGTTTGATAAAATTCCTGCAAATGTCTCAAATTCAAATCAGCAATGCACTGAACAATCTTAGAAATCTAGAATTAAATCTATTTGAAAAAGAAATGGGGGCTACTTTTGAAAACTCAAGTTGAAACCTCCCTGAAATTGAATCGAATAGCATTTTTTAACTAATTTCAAAATTACTCGGACGCTAGTAATAAAAAATTTGATTTTAAGAATTTTGAAGATATAGAGCCTGATCTTGTACAATACCTCTTCGAACAAAAAAATCATAAAATGCATCAATACAGCATCGAAAAGACAGAACTGGACAAAGTGCTGGACAAATTTGAATTTGCAATGAATTGCTGGAATTATAAAATCCCGGAAAATCTTGATGTGATTGACAACGCACGCCATGGCAGCAAAAACCATGTTCGATCATCAAAGAAAGATGAAACTCATACTTTTCCAAAATCCGGTACGAATACTGTTTTGTCTACCAACAAAAAAGAACCTTCAGTGATTAAACAGATAAAATACAATGGGTTTATGGTATGAAAGAATATTTTAACATTTTTCTCTCAAAAAATTATTTTAAAAAAAATGAAAAGAATTTCTACTTTTTTACTTTTTGTGGCCCTGGCTGGGTTACATCATGTATGCGCTCAAGACAATAAAGTTTATTCCACTTCTATGCTGGAAATTCAACTGTCATGGGCAAATGTGACTATGAACGGGGAAGAATTGGGTGGCCCGGTCCGTTTTTCTCCTTTCTTTAATCTTTCGGATTATATTAATGTTGATCTTTCTGACAAAACCGGCTTGTTTTCCGGATTGGCTATTCGCAACGTTGGTTTTATCTATGATGTTGACGAGAATACCAGGATCAAAGCGCGCACATATAACCTGGGTATACCGTTTGGCGTAAAAATCGGTCAATTGGACAAAGCTTTTATTTACGCAGGCTATGAAATCGAGTTCCCGATTAACTATAAAGAAAAAACATTCATAAACGAACAGAAAACAAAATTCAATAAGTGGTTTTCCGAGAGGACCGTTATTCAACATGCTTTAATGGTTGGCATCCAATTGCCTTACGGTTCAAACCTTAAATTCAAGTATTACCTTTCAAATTTTTACAAAAAAAGCTACAGCGAATCTGATGGTAATGGAGGTACCGTAAAACCGTATGAGAATATGGATGTGAATGTCATGTATATTTCACTAAATATTTATCTGTTGAGAAATACCGATTTATATTATTGAAAGATTAAGAATAGTTCGTAGAAAACAGGGAAACCGTAAGGATCATTCAACCGGGAATGTGCCAGGAAAATAAACTGAAAATGCCTCGTATATTATTGATGCCCAATTTGCAAATTATGACAGAAAAATTAATTTCGGTTTTCCTGAAAAAATAAAGGTATTGTTCACATTTCCTGCAACCACCTTCATTGATCCGTGCTATATTGAAATGACTGCGGTCTTTTTCATCCCTGGTGTACAAGATAAATGACAGGTAATTCACTTCACTCATTTTAGCACTTCATGAAATGCTGTATTTAATTTGTCACTGAAATTTAATTCAATGAAATGGGTGTAAGATCATATTCAGGAAAGTTAACAATGGCAGATGCCTTACGGGCGTGATGTCCTGGTTGAGTTTCATGTAAACTAAATCGGAGGTGATGGCCCATGTATCGGTTTTTGCCTCCAGGTACAGCATGGCACCCATCTGTAGTTTGCCGAAAATGTCGCCAGCCGTGGCATCTACAGGCACAATGAGATTTTCACCAATGCACGTTTCGCCATTCATATAGGGAAACATGAGGTAGATGGCTGTAAGATAATGTCATTTTTTTACGCTGCTGGTGTCTTGTGCCAATATCATGCATGCAAGTCATAAAAAACAGGACCAGTCCTAAGGAAGTGATAATAATTACACTCCTGTTTTTAAGATACATTATCATATTAATTTCTATTAATTATTAATTGAGGCTGTGTTTAACAATAAGTCTAATGATACCGTCATAATTTATATCGTCGGATTCCACTGTATTTTTCGAATCCTGGAAATTCCAAGCCATTTCAAACTGAAACTTCTGATTCAACTTATAACCCAGGAAGAGCCTTATCCAGATCCGGTTAGTAAATGTCTCCCGGATGTCCTCTTCCTCAATAAAAATGCTTCGGCATCCAACATACCAAACCAGACATTGTCTTCTTTTATCGATGGTTTGTTGAAGGGCATCTGTGTTCCGGCGCGTAATCTGATCCGGGGCAAGTCGACCCATACCCCCGGTGGAATTGGTTAAGTACGAATCGGTACTCAAGTCGCGGGAAAAAAAATGTCTGGATCCTATTATCCGGGGGAAAATGGACACGTCCCCCGATAGCCGGACGTAACTCAAAGCTTGTAAATTTTCCGTTCTGGTCGGTAAAAAGGATTTGAAAAGCGAAAAGGACGTCAAAAACTTGTTTAGCTTTTTTCCCGGCATCAGCCGTCCTTCGAACGTGCGCCACCTGGGGACTTCAAAGTCGGTCCGGTACGATGCCCTCATGCCCAGTTTATAGTCCTTTTTAAACTTTAATCCTGGTTGATATTCAAGCCATAACTGATCAAATACCTGCGATTTCGCAGGCTTCCCAAATAACGTGCAGGTCAGCAGCACAACAGGCATGAGACAGGCGGATAGCTTCACTATATTAAAGTCTCAAAACATTTTAAATCAGGAATGATCTCTGTTTTAAATCCCATCGTCTATGTCAATATGCGGAAAGTAATGGCAATACACTTCGTCCGGTGCACGGGTTGAAGATTCGTTTGTTTTGCTTTAATTCATCGGCTGGCATCTCGTGAAATACACTTCATTCCGGTTCAATGGATCAATATTCAATCTTGCGTTTTTGATGTTGGTGACAGACAGATCCATATTTTTTGTGAATGCATTGGACATCATTGTTTATTTTGGCCTCTTTAAAAGTACTTTCCCGTCCCAATTGGATTTTACAAACAAGGCCAAACTAATACCTTTTAAAATCCTGAATATGAACAGGGATTGCATATATTCATTTCTTGCTGTCTTCCAATTATAGTGCCATGGAATTTCTAGAATCGATATTTTCAATAAAATGTTATTTATCAATGGTTTACGAAACATTCGCTACGGCATGCTCAAATGGCATCGGCGCCTGAGATCAACTATTTTTCGTAAATTCACGAAATATCGTTATTGGAAGCGGGTGGCATTTGTCTGATTTAAACAATTTCAGGGCATCGATATGCGAAAAGAATGC